>OZ241848.1:0-2489761 GCA_965202795.1 Bdellovibrionales bacterium
AATTTCATCACATCCTCTAACTTATTGAAATCAAAGGAATCAAGCAAATGACTTATCCTTTTTTCACTGTTATCAATTCCATAAAATGTTCCTGATTTGTTTCTATTGATTAAGTTAAAAAATAAATCCTTAAAACCATTATCTTTAATTTCCACATTAAAAGAAATGTTAAATATATCCTTTTCAAAATGCCTCTTTGAAATAAAATTTTGAACAGGATCATAAAACTCTCTATAAACTTGAGATAACTTGCTTATTTTGCCATAAATTTTCTGGGCCAGATCATTTCTTTGCTTTTCAAGATCAGTTATTTTTGTTGGGATACTGTTGATTTCACTCAATTTTGCATTTAAATAGCTCACAGTATCAGGTGTATTTTCATCTCCTTGAATAAAACTTGCTTTTTGCTTCCAGCTTTCAAGGTCTGATAGGTATTTTTGGAATTTTTTATTTGGCTCATCAATTTCTTCAGAAATCTTTTTTATCTCATCCTGGATTTTCTGTTTCTTAAATTCCAAATTGTTTTCTTTAGAGTTTAAGGAAATATCAATCAATCCTTTCTTGTCTGTCAGCTCCTGGCTCCATGTATTAGACAGCTCCTCTAATTTTGTAATTTTTGAATTGAATTTGATAAAATCAGGATCATTATATCCTATGCTGTCCAACAGCATTTTTATTTCACGCGATCTTTTTATAACATCTTGCTCTAAAAGTTTAATTTGATCGACTGCTTTATCCAAAGCGGCTTTCTTTTTTTCAAGAGAATTAATCTCATTCTTTAATGAATCAATTTTGACATTTATGCTTTTTTCCTGTGATTTTAGTTGTTCTAATTTTTCTATCTTTTCTTTTACAGCTGGATTGTTGCTGTCAGTTTCTGGTTTTAAAACCTTTTTAGGTTTTGAATTTTTAACAGCTTCAAGCTCCTTCTGTTTTGCTGACAGCTTGTTTGCAAGCTCCGTTTTATATTCTTCGGTTATTTTTTTCCTGCTGTCTAAAATATTTTTCGTTATGATTTTCAGATCTGCCCTGAAATTAGCTATTTCCTGATTTATTTCCTCTGTCTTATATTGCAATAAAGAATCAAAGCTGTCATGTCCTAAGCTCTTCTCAGAAGATATATGAGAAAAAATTACTTTTTTTAATTCTTTGTCAAATAAATTGTTTTGAGAGCCAATTTCATTGCACAATTTCTCCAAATAGGACTGAGGTATATATCTTATCTTTTCTATGTCAGTTGAACTAACTGTGTCATTTAAACTTTTTTGGCAGCTCTCTTGATTTTCCCAATATAGAGCAGCTTGAAAATGTTTGGCTTTTTCTCCATTTTTGCTTAAAAATTTATTCTTATTCAAAAAAGAGAAAGAACCATGCTGTTTTGAGCCGCCAAGAAGCCCCAAAATATCAGTCAAAGCGCTTTTTCCAGAACCTTTGTTTCCTATAATTGCCGCCAATTCAGAATTGAAGTATACCTCATTGTCAAACCATTTTTCAGGGAAATCATCTCCTTGCTTTTTTTCGATCTTCATTTTGGATATAAACTTTGTAGCTTTGGATTTGATAATCTTTAATCTTTCAGGCTTTTCTCCAATAAAACATCTTGCTTTAGGCTCTGCAATAACCTGATGCAACCCTTTAAAAGTCGGCTCAGCTTTTAACCATGTTTTTTTGTCATGCGGGAATTGCCCGTAATCTTCTATCTTATGCGCGTCTGAGCCAGACAAAACAGGTTTTGGCCTGCCACCTATAGCTTGTTGAAAATTATCAAAAAATCTTTCATTTTTTTCTGTTTTCCGCCCTAAAAAAAGATCTATATTTTCTGGCTTTCTTGATTCAAAAAAATCAGCAAAACCAAGATAATACATGTCTTCTCTTGGATGCTTTTTCCAGTCTAACTTGTAAATTCCATCAGAAGTTTCATAGGGAAGTATGGTAAGACATTTATCTTTTCCCAAGTTTTTTACAGCTTCTTCAAAAGAACCCCTGGTTATTACGATGGTTTTGCATCCAAGATTGTAAGCTGCTGCATTATCTTTTTTATAATCTTGATTTCCAATGTGTTCTTGAGCTTTATCTGGAGTTAATTTCTTTGCCTCCTCTATTATTGCCTCTTTAGAAAGCGATTTTTTAGTTCCAAGTATTTTTAATGCGCTCTTAAAATCTTTCAGCTGTTGATCTGTGATATCTTCCGAAAAAATCACCTGGACATTGAGCCTAAAATCTGTTGGAGCTTCAAGCCGCAGCTCTATCCCTGGAAATATTGTTTTTTTCAAAAAATCTTGTGGCTTCTGTTGTAAAAATTCTCTAATTTTCAGTATTCCGTCAAAAGTAAAATAATCTACAACTGAAAATGCGATTGGCTCTGATGAATTTATCTTTTTGATGATTGATTTTATGCTTTCTTCATCCATTTTTTGAAGCCCAGAACCACCGCTGCCCCAGTGAAAAGAAGCTGGAGTATGTATATGCAGGTCCCATATATTCCATTCTGAGCCTTTATTTTTAATATTTTTATTCATAAAGAAGCCTCTTTTTTATTTCTTCTTCTGTTTTTTTGATTGATTTCCATTGTGCTGGTTTGATTTGAAAATTCCTGCATTTAATCCCTCTAAACTCTCCTTATTATGAAGACTTCAGTCTGTTCGTGATAATCTGGAAACAAGCTGAAATAAAAACAGTGTCTGAAAACTCAATTCCCCAGCCTCTTAAGACATCTTCCATGAGCCAAAAAATCCGCCAGACGCTGCAAAGGTTTCAGGAGGGTGAAATGGCCACAAAATCAGGACCTTCGTCATGGCTCAAGTTTTTTCCCCAATAGCAGGCATTCCAGAAACGGCTTAGCGGCCTATCAGGGCGGCTTTTATCATGATTCAGGCTTTTCCGGCAGTCCTCTCCTTCCCTCCGTGGCTGAACACTGCCAAAAAGGGAGATCATCCGCAAAATCCGTCAGGATTTACAGGATTTTTACATGTAAAACAGGTTAGGCAGGAAGTCAAGCAAAAAACCAAAGAAAATAAACGCTCCCCCCCCTTAACCCCCAGGCGACGCACTGCGCAATAAAAGAGGGGGAATGACAGCTTTCCCCCCCTGCCAAAAACCAGTTGAAGCCCCTAAAAAAGGAGGCAGGCGGCTCCAGACCACAGCAAATACTCAGCCATCCCTGGGCCTCCCCCTGACAGGGAGGCTCCCGCCTCCTTGGCAGCACTTCGCCGGCCCGCCCGAGCCTCCCCCCTGACAGGGAGGCTCCCTGCCGCCAGCCCCCCCCGACCCCCATCGCCGAACCTGCCTGTGGAAACAGCCGCGAGGCCAGCCCTCAAGCGCCGACAGGGGGGATGGCACAAGGCCATCCATTGAAAGCTCCCCAGTCCCAGCGCTGAACCTCTGCTTTCCCCCAGATCCCAACGCTAAACCTCCGCTTTCCCCCAGATCCCAGTGCTGAACCTCTGTATTTTCCCCCTGATAAATGGGACATCCCAACACTCTCTTTGGAGCTTCTCACAACAGAAAGAAGTTATGAAGCCTCTGCCCGCTTTCTGAACCTTCCCCTTTTGATAAAAACCTCATTTTGCCCATCACCGCGCCAAAAGACCTCTCCCTGCTCCAGCCAAAGCGTTGCCCACAGCCGCCCGCTCTCAGCTTTTCCCCCGCTCCCAGCGCTAAACCTCCGCTTTCCCCCGCTCCAGCCAAAACGCCACCCAGCCACCGCACCCGCTCTCTGCTTTTTCCCGCTCCCAGCGCCGAACCTCTGTATTTCCCGCTCTCAGCGCTAAACCTCTGCTTTTTCCAGATCCCAACGCTGAACCTCCGTTTTCCCTGCTCTCAGCCGCCGAAGCCAGCGCATCCCCCAGCCTCGGCACTCTCTGATCTCCCCTCTCTGACAAAACCTCTTTCACCCCTCGCCGCGCCAAAAAACCTCTCCCCGCTCCAGCCAAAGCGCTGCCCACAGCCGCCCGCCGGCTCTCTCCGCTTTCCCCCAGATCCCAGCGCTGAACCTGCTTCTCAAGCCCTCTGATCTCCCCCATAACAAAGAAAGTTATTAAAGAGATTAGAAGGCCAACATTATGAAAAGCGCTTACAAAAAGTGACAGATTTTTCCTTTCTATATTTCAAACAAGTTCTTGTTCTTTGGGTTTTTAAATACACTGTGTTTTCAAGTAAAATTTTATCCAAAAGATTTTTATCTAACAGACACAATACTCCATTTCCGCATTGACCAATATAAGAAGAACCGTGTTCTACAGAGCCATTTTTCCAATATATGATTTTGGACATGGTTTCTTTTTTGCTTGACAGCCAAACGAAAGGATTATGTTCGGATAATGTCATTCCATATTTTTTCATAAGAGAGGGATGCATTGCCAGCCAGTTTGACTTTTCTGTATCAAATTTGAACCCTTCATTCAGGTATAAAATATCATGCGCATCTGATATTTTAAAATAGTCCTTATATAACCGCTTTCTGTTAAGCTGAATCGGCTGTTTTGAAAATGAAAGAGCAGATTGCATCTCCTCAAAGGATAAAGAATCCATAGATTTTACATATCGCATTTCACCAGCGACAATCATTGATTCTATTGTTTTTCCAACAATTAGCTGGCTCTCTGTGATTGCACCGCCAATCCAGTCATCTAAAACAGCGTCTTTTGGCAAATCATATTGAATCAAATCCGGCTTTGGATGCCATTTTACACAGGCCAGCAGAGGATCTATATATGATAAATCATCCATAATCATCAAGGCCGCTTTTTCATTTATTTTGTTTAAATCCAGAAGTTCTGAAATAAGATGGCAAACAGCCTGCCGGGCTATTCGGCCTCGCGGCCTTGTAAAGGGCATTTTTAAATATTGAGATCTTAAAGTTGACTGTATTTTTTTATCAGAACTATACCCATAGCTCCCGCCGGATAATGTATCCATTATTTGAACAGCTCTTGCAGCCAAATTTATTAAAGGGATGCCTGATAATTTTGAAAGAATATTAATATGTTTTTTGTATAGATTAACAGTTTCCAGTGGGTTATTGGTATCCGGCAATGCCCGATATGGAGTGTACTGTTCAATTCCATGCAATCGGGACTCTTTTGGCTCAGGAAGCGCCAATTCATATAGAAGCTGACCCGATGTTTTAGATTTTTTGTTAATATGCGCGGGATGATAAGAGGGGTTTAATTCTTTCAGCAAATCCTGAGCCAAAATTCTTGTATAAAAATTATCAGATGAGATTCGCCCCAAAATCTCTTCTGTGATAAGATATTTTTTATTTGAATCATAAAAAATAATGCCTTTTAATATATTCAATAAAAGAATTTTTTGCTCTTCATTGGATCTGTTTATCATCTCCTCTGTTAGAGAGTGGTCATCTATCTTATGAAGCAAATTGTATATAGCGGAATATGCGCCTTGAGATATTAAATTGACGGGATGCAAAAGAAGCGGCAGCAAAATTTGAAGCGCTGCGGGAAGGCCGCTTTTTGTCTCATTGATGTCAGGCAATGGAAAATCTGTTTCATTATAAGATGAAAACAGTCTTTTCAAAAACTCATCAACAAAAGGCCATACAGACTTTATAGGAATTTTATCATATATCAGCTGAAATATTTGATCAAATCCTTGGGCAATAGCTAAATATGAGTGATCAAAACCCTGCAAGTCTTTTATCAAGGTGTCAATAAGCTCATTCTTAAAATCTTCTGGGCGCTTGTGGTTTTTAAGAGATTTAAAAGCTTTGATGCGTGTTTCCTCAAAGAAGCGCATCCATCCATCAGGGCGGGAATTTTCCCTTAGCTCTTTCGCTAATTTCAAAGAAATTTCTCTCTCTCCAGATTTATAGAAATGATCGGATAATATATGCAAAATGCTATTCCAATCAGAGGTTTGTTTAAATTCTTTCTCCAAGGCCAGCAAATCATCTGGTGAAATTAAATGCTTTTTGTTTTCAATCAGCTTGCGCCATTTATAAAATGAGTCAGCAGACGCTTTTTTAAACTTTAAAAGATCAGATATGGATTTTATTTTGTTTTTCAGCTCAAAAAAATTTACCGTTTCCTCATTAATCTTAATCTCATAAGAGTCTGAAGAGGAATGAGGATCCCTGACATCATCCCATTTAACCCCTAATGTCAGCCAGTTAAATTTTATTTCATCAAGAGCAAAAACAACATCTCTCCTTTGATTATGCTGATTTGAGGGAATGGAGTGGCAATTTATACATTCAATCAAATCCAGCGCTTTTTTCTTTATTTCATTTTCTGAAGCTCCTTGCAGTTTTCTGACTGCGGTCTCTAAAGCAGTAATATCTCTGTCATCAGATACAGGCAATAAGATATGTTTTATTATAGCAATGCCTTCATCAATGGATATATGGCCAGTCTTTAACAGAGCTGAAGTTAAACAGTCAATATAGTTTGAAAATGATATACAGCTATTGTCTAAAAGCCATTTGCTTAATGCCAGAGCATAAGAAGAGGAAATTTCAGCCGCAGCATGAATCAGCTTTTCAAAAGCGGTATAAGCGCCGCTTCTTTCTGTTGTTGCGCTTGCAATTTTTATATATCTTGCAAATTGCTCTATTCTTTTTTTAGCGTTTTCAGGTTTTTCTTTATTAAACAAAGCCAGCCAGTCCAGCCATGTTATTAATTGAGAGTCTTTTCTCCAGCCTATATTTATTGATTTTTGTATCAGCTCTTTTAGCGCTCTCTCTGTCTCTTTTTTTTTGTTAAATTTTATTAAAAAACTTGCATAACCAAAACGGTCTTTAATTATTTCATCCATGCTGTCAGATCTATTTATTTGCAATCTTTGTAATTCATTATTCAATTCTGTTTGTAATTCATTATTTGGTTCTGAATTCAAGCATCCAGCATCAAAAAAATCTGAGATGATTTTTTGTTTTATTTCATTATTCCAATAATCTTTGTTTTCTTCTTTATTCCATTGAGATTTAAATAAATTAAAAATATTAGTCAGCTCCTCTGGATAAGAAATTTTTACAAAAGATATTAAAACTCTAAAAAAAGCGTCCTTTGATTGAGATATGCCATAAAAATTTATCCAGCCTATTCGTTGGGAAAAATCTCTGTTGTAAAATCTGATAAGGGGAAATATTTCACTTTTTAATGTCTCAGAGGATATCCTCCAGCCGGATAAAAAATTCCCCCAAAGAGCGCCCAGTTTGCCAAAATTTCTTTCCAATATAACCAGTCCGCGATTCTTTTCTTCTTTTGGATCAGGAATTAAAGTTTCCAGAGAAACTGGAATATCTAAGGCAGCCATAAGCCTGATCAATCTAAACCTGTACTCATAAGGGGCAATATCATCATGACTTAGAGGGCTTACATGATGTTCTGGATATTTTATTCTCTTAATTATTTTTTTAGCCTGATTTTTATTTTCAAAATAAAAAAACCAGGCTTCCGCAGCTAAGAGAGAAAAATCATCATTTCTATCTCTTATGCTCTTTTTGTTTGGATGTTCAAATCTTTCTCTTTTTGTCTGATCTGGAAAACTCATATAAAACTGGCGAAATTCTTCTGCTTTTTTAAAATATCTTTCAGCTTTTTTCTTATCATTTTTTTCCCGTATTAAGAATTTGCAGCAGTCTAATAACAGATAAAAATAACATTCATGATTTAATTTTTCTAAATGAATAAAAACAGTTTCCAGGCTGTTTAAGTCATCTTTTTCAATTAAGGTTTTTCCGGCATTATACAAAAGTCCAGCCTTTAAATCATTCTCTGTATCATTGAATGGATGATACTCTTTTACTTTTAAAGAAAGTATCATAAAGCAAATTCTATTTGCTTTATAAAAATACGGCGCATTTGACGCCCAGTTTTTAAGCGCATCTCTTTTTTCAAATAAATCATTTTGTTCTATATATTTTCCTTTGTGAAACAAGTCAAGAGGCTCGGACAGTTCAAATAATGTTTTTGCCTCCTTACATTTTCCAAAATATAAAAAACCGCTTACAAGGCTCATTGCTTTTTCTCTGGAAATTAAAAGAGTCTTTCTGTTTCTGATATAACCCCTGACTAACTCATATTTGTCTAAAGACAAAAGAAGATTTATCAGCTCATCAATCTTCTCTTCAAATACATAAGATTCTATCAAATTTACAGTGGCGCCGCTGAGAATTAAATTAAAAATATGATTAAGATTCTTTTGTTTTCCCGCAGCTGAAATTGAAAATTTAATGTCATTCAAAACACTGCTTGGAGGGCAAAAAGCGTCAATTTGTTTTTTAAAATAACTTTGAGTGGAGATTTCAATGATTTTTTGATATTCTTCTGCCTTATAAAGATGAAAAATCTCTCCAAATTTTTCAGAAGTGGCTTGGATTTTTTCAGCAAGGCTCTTGTGAAATTCTTTGTCTTTTCTCTGATCAAGACCTCCATGAGGCTTTTCTATAGTCTTTCTCTCTATAAAAATGCGGAAGCTGTTGTGAAAAAAATGCCATTTTTCATTTTCTTCATCAAAGTAATGCCAAAACTCTGTTTTAAAAAGATCTATTGTGTCCTGATCTTGATCCTGCCACTGAGATATCCAATCCCAATCTATTCCTTCCGTCAAGCGGGACACAAGCACTAACAGTCTTGTTAATTTTGTGTTTTCTGCGATTTTTTTCCAATGAGAATAATAGGCTCTCTCTATTGATTCATGATATTTGTCTATATTCTGAAGAATGGCGCTTAAGCTTTTGCTGCTGTCACAAGGGGATATTTGCTTTAATATCAATTTCAGAGCCAAAGGATGCCCTTCGCTTTTTTCAAAAAGGATGTCTTTCTGTTTGCCATTCAATGGTATTTTTAAATTTGATTTATCAGCAATTCTCAAAACAGAATCTTTGGACAGCTTTTCCATTACTATTTTTCTGCCTCTCATTCTGATTTGCTCTTCAATTTTTGGAGGCAGGCTCTCCAGCTGATCCATCTGGCTGCTAATAAGAAAAATAACCCCTTTTGGAAGAGATTCTGGCAAAGGCAGATCAAGAAGAAAGGATCTTTCTGGATTCATTTCTCTTGCAATATGGTCCAAACCATCTGCTACAATAACTGTTTTTCTTCCAGATTTATCAAATTCTTTTTCAATTTCTTGAAATTGATTTTTTAGCCTTTCTTGTAAAAAAGACAAGTCAGAAGATCTAAGGCTGATTCCAGACTTATAGCCAATATTTTCCAAGCTCTTGGAAATGTCATGAAAAAAGTTTACTGACTCACCTCTTGATGCAGAAAAACTTCTATCATCAGGAATATAAGAAAAATATTTTATTGTTTTTATTTTATCTGTATCAATTAACTCTTTTTCCAATAAACTGGATTTTCCTGAGCCGGGAGAGCCTTGCAGTATAATATATCCAGAGTCTATTCTGTTAATTGATTTGAGAAGATTCTCTTTGGTTATTTGTATCAGCTCATATACTTTATCAACGGGGAAGCTGTGTATATTTCTATATCCAACCCGCCCCTGCCATCCTAGTTTTTGCAGCAGTTCTTGAGCAGTGAATTGCAACTGCAAGTTTTTAGCCTGAGAAACAGAATTGGAAATAAAATATTTCAATTTTTTAATATCTCGATTAAATGTCCTAAAATCTTCAGAAGGCAAGCTATATTCTTCCGAAGGCAGTTTAAATGAACAGATCAGTTCACAATTCCTAATAAACTCTTGAAACTCCTCATCTGACAATTCGCTTTCATCCTGTATTTTTTTCCATGCCGGCTTCCATTCTTCATCAGCGCTTGTTATAGAAAAAGAGGCTCTATTTTTCCATTGACTGTCAATAAAGTTTTTAAAAGATTTTCTGCTGCCTTTTCCAGGCAAGCTGTCATTTTTTGAAGGAGACATATTTGTCAGGAAGCAGGCTTTGATATTCTCTCTATGCTCGCTTTTTAAACTCTTCCAGCCATTGGCAAGCTGATTTATTATGCTTTGGCCTTGAGATGAGGAGACTGTTTGATTGAATGAAATATAATTTTCAGAATCGCTTTTCTTGATTTGATAAGCCTTGATTGTTCCAGAGACATTAATTTGAAAATCATCCAATCTTCCAGCTTTTGGATCAATAAATTTTACCCATTTCAGACTTCTATCTTTTAAGGCTTTCAGTATCAAACAGGCTGAGACCTCATACTGAAAATTGTAGCCTGAAACAGCTCTTTGCTCGCCTGAAGCGGGGGTATTTACATATTTTTTCATTGGTTTAACCATAATGAGATCGTCGCAAATCCACCAGAATTTGATGCCCTCTTATCCATAAAAACCGCTTTTTGACAGAAAAACAACCAAAAAGCAGAAAAGCCTTAAAAAGGGAGGGATAGAGGGCTTTTCCCCCCCACAGAAAATCACCTGAAGCCCCTAACAAAGGAGGCGGGCGGCTCCAGGCCATGGCAAAAACTCAGCCAGCCCCTGGGCCTCCCCCCTGACAGTGAGGCTCCCGCCTCCTTGGCACGCTTCCGCCGACCCGCCCGAGCCTCCCCCCTGACAGGGAGGCTCCCCGCCTCCTTGGCAGGCTTCCGCCGGCCCGCCCGATCCTCCCCCCTGACAGGAAGGCCACCTGCCGCCAGATCTCCTCCCCCGGCCCCCAGCGGGCGCCGAACCCGCCTGCGGAAACAGCCGCGAGGCCAGCCCTCCAGCTCCGACATGGGGGAACGGCCACAAGGCCGTCCATCGGAAACAAGCTCCCCGCTCCCAGCGCTGAACCTCTGCTTTCCCCCAGATCCCAGTGCTGAACCTCCGTTTTCCCCCAGATCCCAACGCCGAACGCCGCGGCTTTTCCCCAGCCCCCGCCGCCATTATGCCGCCAGCGGCCAGCTCCCTCCGCTTTCCCTCAGATCCCAGTGCCGAACCTCTGTATTTTCCCCGCTCTCAGTGCCGGAAACAGTACTTTCCCTCAACCACCACATCTCTCTGTTTCCCCCCCCTCCCTGACAAAAAAACTTTCCGCCCATTGACATGCCAAAAATCCCCTCACTGGCTACCGCCTCCCGCTTTCCTTGGCGGCTGAGGGTTTTTTTGTGGAAAACTCCCCTCCACCGCTTTTTTTCTTTCGGCTGTGTCCATATATGTTTATAAGAAAGTCTGAAAAACCTGTTTTTTTTCAAGTTTCGGAGGAGATTGGTAAATCTATCCAAACTTTTAACAGAATCCGTCCAACTTCAGGGGGTCCAGTCCACTTTGGCGGATAAAAACTATAAGGTTTAATTATAGTTTAAGCTGGATTTATGCTGAGCGGAGATCGAGATTTCCGGCATTTAAAGCTCCTAGTCCAGCAGGCAGAGGATTTGAAGGGGAAAAAATTCCTGGGGGACAAACAATGTGGCATTTTAGACCGGACTGAATGCTGTTTGAGGCAGATTAGAGAAAAAACACTCCCTTTTTGTGAAAAAAAGGGGTTTTTGCTGATTTTCTGCTCTTTTTAACAAAAAAATCGCTAATTGCGCCTTGACACTTTAGAAAATAACCTCATAGTTGTTTGTATAGCCCCGCAAAAGCCATAAAAAACAGGAAAACAGCATGTCTCAAAACAGAAAAAATAAACCCAAAAAAATATCTTGGAATACATGGCTTGCAAAATGGAGCATGAGCTCCTTGAAAATTTCCCTCCCTTATCTCCAAATGGAGTGGAAGCCCCAAGATTCAGACAGAGATGCCGCTTGGGAGCTTTATATTGAGTTGCTGACCAGAATAACCACTCAACCCTTGCCGATGAAACATGGAGATGAACAAACAGCTTTGGACAGCATATATTCCATTTTTGGCCTCACAAGAGGCATAATCAAATCACATAAAAGAAACTGCGCTGAATTTACAAAAATAGCCATTATTGTTCTCAACCAGATTATCAGGCCATTTACAGCGAAATGGCATAAAATTTCTCTTAAAAAGGGGTTTAAGGACGAAAATATCTGCGAAGATTTTCGCAGAGAGCTGCTGCAGCTGCAAAAACAGCTTTGCATTTATGCGAAAATGCTTGCTGACATGGCTGGAGTGGAAGATTTGACAGAGCTTGAGGGCAAAAATTCATCAAACAAATAAGGAGGAAAGCAATGCGCAAAGTTTTCATTAGCTATCATCATCAAAACGATCAATTTTATAAAGAAAAGCTTTTAGAAATAAATGACAGCTGCAGGCAGCTGTATGGCAATCCTATATTTATTGACAAGTCTGTAGACACAGGAGATATATCAGAGAATCTGTCTGATGAGAATATTCGGCAAAAAATCAGAGATGAGTATTTGCAGGATTCCACAGTGACAATCCTGCTTGTGGGAACTGAAACAAAATACCGCAAACATATTGACTGGGAGATTTATTCCAGCATGTATGATGGAAAAGTGAATAAAAAATCAGGGCTTTTAGTTGTTAACCTGCCACAGATTCAAAACAATTATTTTGTTGCAGCTCATGGAGAAGAGGAAGAAGAAATCTATCCAGCAATTCTGTCGTGGTCTCCTGTTAAAATACAGAGAGATTATAAGCAAATTTATCCTTATATGCCAGACAGAATTATTGATAATTATAAAACAGGAATATCTGTCACTAACTGGGATAAAATTGCCAATCCAATCATATTAAAATACCTTATTGATATTACATTTAAAGACAGGGTGAATTGTGACTATGACTTAAGCCGGCCGATGAGACGGCAAAACTACAACCAATTTAAGCATCATGACATTTTTTCTCCGTTCTCACCCAATCTATAATGAGGAGCTTGTCCGCAATCCCGTTAGGGTTTAGGACTCCCATGCGCTAAGATACAGCTGTTCAAACAGAAGTCAACCCCTAAAATAAAAGAATCCCCTTTTTCCCCCGCCGCGGCGGGGGAAAAAGGGCGGACAAACAAAAAAATCTCTTTATTTCCGCCCCAAAACAGAAAAGACCTAAAAAAATGTGGAAAACAGAGGCGGCTGCCGGCTTTTTGAGGCAAAAATGCGGCGGGGATGCGGCTTTCGCCGGCAAAACCCCCAGAATGCGCCGGGGAGGGGGGCAGCCTTGAGGCGGCGGCGCGGCAGGGGGAGCAATAAAGCCGGCGGGGGCTTCTCACCCCCCTCCCCCCGCGCGGCGGCCGGAGGCTGTTAAATCAGCCCGCTTTCTTGGGCTGCCTCCGGGGCGGCCTGGCTTTTAGGGCGGCTTTCTTTGAAAAACGATTCAGCTCTTTGACAAACAGGGGAATCTCCTTAAACCCCCTGACTGTCTGAAATCTCTTTTCCGCCTCCAAAAGAGCGGCGGCCGCCCACCGCGCAGCCTGATTGGGGCCAGACTTCCAGTTCTTTACCCGGCCTGTTCTCTCCCTCACCATGGAAAAGGCTGATTCAATCGGGTTCGTCGACATCAAAGTCCTCCTCAGCAAAGCGGGGCATTTGAGCTGAATGGCTGTCAAAGTCTCTCCTCCAGCCTCCTCAAGGCTCCTTTTCGCCTCCAAATTCCTTCTCCCCAGCCAAGACCGCAAACACTCATGCTCGCGCCGGGCGCCCTGAAAATCCGCGCTCCCATGCAAAAGCTTCCACCGGCGGCGAAACTCCTGATGATGCGCTTTTGGCAAATAACCCTCAATGTTTCGCTCCTTGTGGCGGACGCATCTTTGAACCAGAGCCTCCTGGCCAAAAACGCGGCAGACCGCCTTCCTCAAAGCCTTGGAGCCGTCTATTGTCCAGAGAAAAGGCCCGCGGGACAAGCCGCGCTCCAGCAAAGACTGAAGAAAATCCGCGCAAACCCCGCTGTTCTCCGTGTCCCCCTGCCTCAGCCCCAAAACAACCTTCTCCCCCTCTTCCGTTATCCCCAGGCCGCAGACAGCCATGCGGCCTCCAAACTCTATTCCGTCAATCATCACATTCACAAAGCGATAAGCGCTTAAATCCCTCCCATTCAGCTCATCCAAAGCCTTCAGAGACCCCCGCTTAAAAGCCTTGCTGACTGAGCTGCGGCGCAGGCCAAGGCCTTGTGACCACTCATCTAAAAGGCCATCGTAATTGCGGGTTGAAACGCCGCTCAGCAAAAACGGCGCCACCCGCTCGCTCAGCAAATCAAACCGCCGGAGGGCTTGATAGCTGGCCAGGGGGACTTCCCCGCCGCCGCGCCGGACACGGGGCCGCCTCACAGAAAGGCGCTGGCCCTGGAGCATCACGCTTCCCTTCTCGCTCCCCCCGCGGCGGCAAAGCCCTCCCTTTTTATGCTGGAAGAGAGCGCCGCAGAGAGCCTCCACCTCCTGAAGGAAGAGATCAGTGACCAGGACTATGGCCGCAGCTCTCAGATTGCTTTGAAAGGCATCCAATATACTTTGCTGCTGGACAGACAGGCCTTGCGGCCTCCAAAAATGTTTGTTATTTTTTTTCATAAGGGACTCCTTTGATAAAATGGACCCAGCCTTTTAAAAGGATCGGCTTCTAAAAAGAGCCATGATAATGATGATGATTATCAAAATCAACAAAAAAAAGGAGGGTCCAAGATGAAAGTTACAACATTAGGCATAGATTTGTCAAAAAATATATTTCATGTCCACGGGGCGGACAAAAGGGGGGCGGCTGTGTTCAGCCAGGCCCTGCGCCGCGCCCGTTTCCCAGAGTTTATGGCCAAGCTTCCCCCCTGTTTGATAGGCATGGAGGCTTGCGGCGGGTCCCATTATTGGGCAAGGGAGCTGAAAAAGATGGGCCATGATGTGAGGATCATGGCGGCAAAGTTTATTAAGCCCTACATTAAGTCCAACAAGAGCGACAAAAATGACGCGGAGGGGATATGCGAGGCCGTTCAGCGGCCGGGCATGCGCTTTGTCCCTCAAAAATCTGTTTATCAGCAGGATATTCAGTCGCTCCACAGGATAAGGAGGAGGCAGGTTCGGCGCCGGACGGCTCTTGTGAATGAGATCAGGGGCTTGCTTGGAGAATATGGGATAGTTCTGCCCCGCAGCATACAGAATGTGAGGGGCCGGCTGATGCCTGTCATTGAGTCTGAGGAGGGCATGGAGAAGCTTTCCCCCCGCGCGCGGGACTTCTTCCGGGAGCTTTACAGCGAGCTTGTTGAGCTTGACAAGCGGATTGATGGCTTTGACAAGCGGATAGGGGCTGTTTTTCAAGCGTCGGAGGCTTGCCAGCGCCTCGCGAAAGTGGAGGGTGTCGGCCTTTTGACGGCGACGGCCTTTGTTTCGGCCTGCGGGGAGAATGCGGGGGTGTTTAAGAATGGCCGGGAATGCGCCGCCTGGCTGGGTTTGGTTCCCCGCCAGAGCAGCAGCGGGGGGAAGGTCCGGCTTTTGGGCATCAGCAAGAGGGGGGATTGTTATTTGCGGAGTCTTTTGATTCATGGGGCGCGGGCGGCTTTAAGGCCTGCTCTGCGGAAAAAGGACCCCCGCTCCCGGTGGGCTGCGGGGGTGGAGAAGAGGCGGGGGCACAACAAGGCGGTTGTGGCTTTGGCGAACAAGAACGCGCGGGTTATGTGGTCGCTCCTGCGCTTTGAAAAGAGCTATAAGAGCGGGAGGATTTTGAAAAGCGGCAGTTAAAGCGGTTATTAAAGGCATTGCATAAACCAAGGAGATTGCCATAGTTTGCATTATGACAAAACAGGTAAGACCGGCTTTTCCAGAGCCTGGAACAAAACAGGGCGCATTAAGACGCCGATCACTTGATAAGGCGGAAAAGCGCGGATTTCATAAGGGCCAGGGGCTGATGCCCCGTTAACAGGCCGGATATATGTTTGCAGTCTCATCCTGTTTTTTTGGTTTGCGGGCTGTTTTGGCCTTCTTTGTTTAAGGCGATGCTGTTTCAGATGAGGTTAAAAAAGCCGCTTTCCCTGGCGGCGCGGGGTTTTTTGTGGAAAACTCCACTCCACCGCTTTTTTTCTTTCGGCTGTGTCCATATATGTTTTGTTTGCTTAAACCCCAGGTTTAGACCCAGTCTACCCTGGGGGAGTCCCCTTTTCAAACCCTAACGGAAATACGGACAACTTCTTATTTCTTTTTTATGCCTTTATAGATGTGTTGGATAACAATCATCCAATTTTCTATGAAGGAAAGAAATAAGGGAGAAATAATCTATTATATCATCCTCTCCTTTCCAAAGTATCTTCGGCTGATGGGCCAATGGATTCCTGACAGCTGAAAAACATCCCTTCAATAAAGATGAAAACCCCTTGTGTTCGCTCCTTTCAGTTTCAGTTTGATTTGTTGAATGCAAGAAGGGGCTGATTTATTGAAAAGACTTTGTCCACAAGAGCGGCGCCATCTTTATCTTTTATTCCTGATTTGTCTCTGATGCTTTGCATCAAGCCCTTAGTGGCTTCAAAAACAGCATGAAACAGGTTCTCCCGCATAAGCTCAGCTTTGCAATACTTCAATACTTCTGGATGAATATTTCTTCCTCTAAATTTTGATTGAATTGTTTGAGCTCTCCTCTCCGCCTCATCCAAAGACTGCGCCTGCTCGCATTTTCTAAATTTTCCGTTTTTTCCATATTCTAAACCTGAAAAAGCTAAAATCTTGTTTAATTCTTGTCTGCGTTCTTCAAATTCACCTGTCTTGTCAATAAACCGGGCAGGGTCAAGAATTGTTTCGCAAATATCCAGCAATCTATTTGCAAATCCATCTTCTTCTTGAAGTTTATTAAATATTGAATTAAGGAGCTTCCACTTGCTGGATCCTCCAGAATCATTATCAATGCCTTTAGTTTTTAAAAAATTTGTGATCTCTGTTCTTGTCGCGCATTCCTTCAGCAATTTGGAAACAGCCTCTACAGCGCCAACAGGTAATTTAGGTATTTGATCCATCTTGCTCCTCCAAAAGCATCTTCGCGATGCTTAGTTTTGTTGAAAATATTGGCCCCATGCCTTCTAGATTTTTTTTAAACTGCTCTCTTTATTATAAAAACCGTCTCAATCTCAAGCATCATACGGCTGAAAACCTTATCTTATATCTCTTCCCTCCCTTCCTGTCCAAGGCTTGCCCTTAAATCCATTAAAATTTAAGGACTTCCATTCATAAAATACAGCCTAAAGGGAGTCAACAAAAAAGCGAAAAAAAATAAAAGCCTCCCCCCTTAACCCCCAGGCGACGCGCCGCACAATAAAAAAGGGGGGGGGAATGACGGCTTTCCCCCCCACAGAAAACCAACTGAAGCCCCTAAAAAAGCAGGCGGGCGGCTCCGGGCCGCGGCAAAAACTCAGCCAGCCCCTGAGCCTCCCCCCCTGACAGGGAGGCTCCCTGCCGCCAGAACTCCACTCCCCCCGCGCCCCCGGCGCTGAACCCGCCTGCGGAAACAGCCGCGAGGCCAGCCCAACAAAGCCCCCTCTGCCCCGATCTCTATCACCCTGCCAGAATGGCTACGAGGCTGATCCTCAAGACAAGCCCCTCAGCCCCAGCGCTAAACCCGCCTGCGGAAACAGCCGCGAGGCCAGCCCTCAAGCGCCGACAGGGGGGGATGGCACAAGGCTGTCCATCGGAAACAAGCTCCCCGCTTTCAGCGCTAAACCTCCATTTCGTCTTGGTCCCAGCGCTGAACCTCCGCTTTCCCCCAGATCCCAACGCTGAACCTCCATTTGCCACGTTCCCAGCGCCAAACCTCCGTTTTCCCCGATCTCAGTTGCCTGCCCTCTCCGCTTCTTCCCAGATCCCAACGTCGAACCGCGGCTTTTCCCCAGCTCCGACACCGAAACCCCGTTTCGTCTTAGCCTAAACACTCCGTTACGCCGCCCAGCGACCCGCTCCCCAAGGCGATCAATCTGCCCCGCGGCTTTTTTCGCTTTCTGTGATGGCTAAGCTTGACAAAAGCCCAGTCTGCCCCATATTTAAGGGAGTATCCCTGGAATGGTCCAGGGATAACCCCCTGTGGGATTGGCCGGGGACCATTTCAAAAAGAGGTAATTTATGGAGATAAAAGAGGAAAAAGGCGTAAGGAAACAGTTTCTGTTGTTTGAGCTGGCTGCTTTTTATGAACTAAAAAAAACAAATTGAAGGCGATTTTAAAACTTTTGATCATGCGCGCTTGCAGAACATTGCATTGCTTTCAACCATAGTCATAAACTTTCAAAAAATCTGCAAAAGCCTTGAAGAAGTAGCCGAAGGGTAAAAAAACAGACGCTATAAGCGCTGAAAAAGAGAGTTAACCGCGGCCTTTATGGTCTGTTTGCCGGCGGGTTCTTGGTTAGCCCGCCGAGGAGGTTTTGTGGCCACAAGCCGGCAGCCTCTCCAGAAGCTTTTTATTCCAGATCTGCGGCTCTGAAAAAGTCCAGATTCCCAAAGTTTTTAAGGGGGGGCAAAGGCGATAGGTGCCCTTTTCGGCATGGGGAAAACAGCCCATTAGTCCAGTCTATGGGAGGTTTTTTTATGTCAAAATAAAAAAAAAATCAAGATTTCAAAGGAAAGGAAACTTTACCAGAAATTGTTGTAAGCGCTTTCAATTTATGGTTATGAGAAGATATTATAAATGGCTCGTTTTCAAAGGAAAAGGCTGCGCAAAGCTCTTTCATGCTTTTAATAAGAGTTTTCATCTCATCTTTGGACAACTTTGCCCATTCATTATAATGATTCATGGGATTCAAAATCCACTGCTCAATATCGGCTTTTTTCTTGGCTTGATTGAATATGTTTTCTATTTCTTTTATTTGTTGCAGATTGATCTCATTGTTAGTCGTCCCTTTTTTTGCTTTTTCAAGAATGTCTTTAAAGGCTTTCAAAGAGCTATCGCGCAATTCTCCTAAAGTCCAATTCCCCTCTTTTTTAAAAGGCGCTTGAGCTTTTAAATTTGAACAAATGTCTTGAAATTCCCCCTCAAGGGCCTCCCTTAAAATTTTTGCGCTTAATCTTGCCTCTCCTCTTTCTGCATATTCTTCACATTGACGCCAAGGATCATCAATTTGATATGAAGGGCCGCCATCAAGTGACCAATTATGAAACTTAAGTATACTGTTTGCGTCTACTATTTTTAAATTTTTCAATTCTCTTGCCCATATAGAATCATGAGTGGTGATTAAAAATTGAGTTGTCGGAAATTTCTCCTTTAATAACTGAGCAAGCTTTCTTCTATGCCCAATATCTACAGACATCATTACATCATCTAAAAAAGCAATGGAGAAGCCCTCTCCTTTAATTTTTTTCATCAAGGCAAGAAAAAGACATATTCCCATGCTGTCTTGATGCCCTTCGCTATGCAAAGCATGAGGAGGGTGCTCCCCTCTATCATAAAAATCAACCTTCAAATCAACAGAGCCTTTTCGCTGCTTCATGTTTGCGGAAAAACCTGCCTCATCTTCATTTAAATATTTATAATAATTGATAAAATCATTTTCAATTTCTTGATATAAATTTCTAAAAAATGAGTCTGCATTTTTTTCAAAATGATTTTTGACTTTTTTCACTAAATCAAAATTATTCTTTTTTAATTTTATTTTGCTTTCCTGAATGCTTATTTTCTTGTCCCTTATATGTGTTAGATTTTGGTATATTTTCTCTTGTTCACTTTCTTCTGGGAGATTATTTAAAAATGAATCCATTTCCTGTTTTAAAGAAGGCCAGTTTGGCAAATCTATGAGATTTGATTCCTTTTCAATTTCTTTAAGAATTTCATCTCTTTTAGAGATGTCTTTATATAAATTTATACGATTTTTCACAAAGGCAGCTGAACTTTTCAGCTCTTTGTTTAATTCTTTGCATGATGATTTCTGAATAGTCTGCAATAGATTCTCCAAATTAGACAAATATTTTTCCAAATAAGATTGAATTTTTTCAGAAGAGAGCTGAAAATTCTTTTTTAATTGAATAGCATTTTTAGCCTGCTCTAATTTCTTTTTTAAATACTCAAGAAGATTTTCTTCTTTCCAATCTGTGTCACAAAGGGGGCAGGTATTATCTGTTAGCAGTTTCATTCCTAACTCAACAAGATTATTTGTTTTTGTTAGCTCTGCAAAAGATTCTGTTTTAAGAATTCTCTTGATTGTTTCAGCCAGAGTCGTTTTTTCTTTCTTTATTGATTGTATCGGCTCATTTGACTGTGTCAATAAGTCTGTTTTTTGCTTAAACTTTGTTTTTGTCAATATCACATTAGAAGATACTCTTTCAACAAAATTGATGCCTTTTAAAATATCAGTATTTTGTTCCCATTGAATGATTTTTTCAGCTTTTAATTTTTCTCGGCATTCATTAATTTTTTCTCTAATGTCATCTGATTGAGCGGAAGACTCTAAATTCAGTTTTTGCCTAATATCAGCATTTTCATTTCGAATGCTGTTTTTTAAATCTTCTCTTTCTTTTTCAGATATTTTACACGATTGATCTATGGATTTTCTCACTTTATCAATTTCAGAAATATCCAATAACTCCTGAATAGCTTTGGAGCGATCCTGATCAGTGCATATTATAAACTTTAACAGCTCTCTCCTTGAAAGAGAAAACTGGCCTGTATCTAAAAAGACTTTTAAATCATTAAAAATATCACTATTTCCCTTTAATCTCTGAAGTTTTGCAGGGTATTTCAGGTGTCTCTCAATAGTTAAGCTTTTTCCTTGAAATTTAATTTCAGCTTCTACTTTGGCATCTTCTTTATCTTTATCTATATGATGTCCGTATTTTTCTTGAGATATGCCTTTTGTTCCTTCACCTGAAAGCCTTTTAATTTTGCCTGTCAAAAGAAAGTCAGCTGCATCTATAAGGCCGCTTTTTCCCGTTCCATTATCCCCTGTGACTACAAGAGAATTGCATTTTAATTCCCTTTCAAAATGATCAGGGATTCCTCTAAAAGAAGATATTTTAATTTTCTGAATTTTCATTTTCAGCCTGTTTTTGAGATTCAAATCCTTTTAATAATTCCTTTAAATGACTTCCTTTGCTGAGTTTTTTATTTGAATACAGAGAATCAATTTTTTTCTTAAAATCTGCAGGAATATCTTTATCTTTTTGGATACTCTGTAAAAATTGTTTAAAAAGCTGATCTGATAGGTGATTCATCGTATTCTCCAATCATAAGTTTAATTTTTAAGGATAGTCTATATTTTTTTTAAAAATCTAAGTCACCCCCCTATGAAGAGTATGAAAAGCGCTAAAAATATCAATTACTCCAGGCAGAAGCCGCCTCAGGAATTGGAGAGCCTGCCACTTCCAAGGTTTCGGGAGGGCGGGGCCAGCGCAGAATCAGGACCTTTGTCATAATTTAAGCTTGTCCGCCAGCGGCAGGCATTCCAGCAACGACCTTGGAGCCTATCAGGGGGGCTTTTGTCATGATTCAAGCTTTTCCGGCAGTGATTCCTCCTTCTCTCCTTGGCTAAAAACAGCCAAAAAAAGAGTTTGCCCGCAAATCCGTTAGAATTTAAGGACTTCCATTCATAAAACATAGCCTAAGGGGAGTCAACAAAAAAGCGAAAAAAATAAAAGCCTCCCCCCTTATCCCCCAGGCGACGCGCCGCGCAATAAAAACGGGAATGGAGGGCTTTCCCCCCACAGAAAACCAGCTGAAGACCCTAAAAAAGCAGGCGGGCGGCACCGCGCCGCGGCAAAAACTCAGCCAGCCCCTGAGCCTCCCCCTGACAGGGAGGCCCCCGCCTCCTTGACAGTGCTTCGCCGGCCCGCCCGAGCCTCCTCCCTGACAGGGAGGCTCCCTGCCGCCAGAACTCCACTCCCCCCGTGCCCCCGGCGCTAAATCTGCCTGTGGAAACAGCCGCGAAGCCAGCCCAACAAAGCCTCCTCTGCCCCGATCTCTATCACCCTGCCAGAATGGCTACGAGGCTGGTCCTCAAGACAGGCCCCTCAGCCCCAGTGCTAAACCCGCCTGCGGAAACAGCCGCGAGGCCAGCCCTCCGGCTCCGACAGAGGAGAACAGCCGCGAGACCGGCCAGCGAAACAAGCCCTACCAGTCCCAGTGCCAAACCTGCTCTCTCCAAATCCCCGCTCCCAGCGCCAAATCTCCATTTCGTCTTGGTCCCAACGCCGAACCTCTGTTTTTTCCCGCTCCCAGCCTGAACCCCTGTTTTCCCCGCTCTCAGCGCCGGGGCCAGCGCTTCCCCCTGCCCCTGCCCCTGCCTCTCTCTGCTCTCCCTCCCCTAACAACCCCCCTGCTTCGCCTATTACCGCGGCAAAAGACATCTCCCCGCTCCAGCCAAAGCGCCGCCCAGCCACCCGCTCCGTTTTCCCCTGGTCTCAATGCCGAACCCGTTCCCTCTCCCTGACAAAACCCCTTTTGCCCCTCGCCACGCCAAAAGCCGTCTTCTCACAACTTTTTCACAGACCACTGCGCCGAACCTGTTCGCCTCTCCAATCCCCTCAGCTCAGTTTTATTTGAAAATTCGCGCTTTTCTCTCTTTGTCTGATTCAGAAAACTCAACAAAGCAGACAAACAGATACAGAAACAGAAACGAACACTGGAGGCAAAAAAACAAACCGATTTCTTTTATGTCATTCTCTTATTTTCTTTAAGGCATTCAGATTTCACATTCCTTTTTGAGTCAGAGGGGAGAGATAAAAACCAGCGCTTTAATGAATTGATTGTCCATATACATCTGACTATAATTTGAAAAAATATTTGGATTTTGCTTTTCTGATTTTGAATACCTTTAAATTTTTTGAAATAGCTTAATGTTTGTTCATAACCTCTGCTTTTTATATGAGCTGAGCCTGTAGAGCGAAGTTTTTGCAATTTTGTTAAAAACTCCAACATTTGAACATACTCAACTTTTTGTGATTTCAGAAACATTTCTAAAACATCTATAGGCTTTCTGTTTCGTCCACATTCTTTCAAAAACTCTTTTGTTATTTCCTCTGTGTTTATAGATTCTATAAATACTTTGACTAAACTCATTACTTGACTGTCAAATTCTGACTGTTCCTCATTTAAAGGAATTCTTAAAGCATCAAAGCAATATTTATCTTCATCAGATAAAGGCTTAAAAAATGACCAGCCATATTTTTCTTTCCATTTTTTATTAAATGTTTCATAATATTTTTTAAAGAGAAAATCTGGGCGATCTGTCTCTGTCCATTTGCATTCAAAGCTCCTTTCAAAATTAACTTTGCTTATTTTGGCTCTCTCTGTGATATTGCAGCTTTTCCAGTGATTTTGCTCTGAGTAAGGAAGTTTTGAAAGGTCTCCCAAAAATACAACCACTCGATCGTCTTGGACATCCACTTCCATCATCCAGGCGCCAGCGCATTTTAAATGCCCGTCTTCCACAGAATATTGCCTTGGCTTGTCATAGTATTTTTTTAAGACATCTTTATTAAAAGATATAGGGGTTAGATAGTTTGGAGCCTCTGAATTTTTGCCAAAAAAATTTGCCAATTTATCCTCTTCACAAGTCCAGGGCTTCTCCTCCCCATTTTTATCTATAAAAGAAAATTCCTGATATTTTTTCTCTGGCTCATAGTGCAAAAAATCAATATTTTTATATGGAATAAATTTTCTCCCTCTAAAGTTTATAAAAGTTTCATCTCCATATCCTATATTTCCGCTATTTAAAGAATATAGATAATCACCGCATTTTGAACAAAAAGATTCTGTTATTTTCTGGCCTAATTCTGAGGCAGTGATCCATCTTCTATTGTCAAACTGAATGCAAAGCCACATTTTTTTAACATAAAGGAACTCATTAAGATATTTTTTTTTGATCTTTACCTCTCTGTCTTTATAGTCATTGTCGATAATTTTGATAACCTCTATAGGGTTTGAGCTTTCATCAGCAGATAAAAACACTTTATTTTTATGGCTTTCATGTGTTTGTTCATACAAATTAAAATAGTGGCGAAACTCCTCTGATATCTCTATATAAGAAGGATAGTTGCCCAGTTCAAAACAGCGTATGTGTATCAAAGGCTCTATTCCATCTTCATAAAATCGCGCGTATTTCTTAACCATCTCTATTTTGTATTTTGTTAAAAAATAAAGACGGTTATATAGGAAATTTTTAATTTTAAATGCTTTTGTGTCTTGTTTTTTTAACTGTTCAGGAATCCATAAAAAATTAGATATATGAATCTTATTCAAAAATTTTGAAAACAATTTCTGTTTTATACGGCTTATAAAATTCAAAGGCTTATCATATTCTACGATTCCAGGTCTTCCAGAATCCATAGAATGAATCCAGCCGGAGCCTCTATGCTGAGTCTTGTCTTTCTTTTCTTTGCTAACAAGACAAGAATAAAAGCATATATCATCTCTATATCCGTTTTTTTCTGAATCTTTTTTTTGATAAACAGTGATCCATTCTTTGTTCCATAAATGGCTGTTTATATGATTTTTTTGATCAGAAAAATGTATAAAATCGTCAAACTCTTTTCCATTCATTTCGTTTTCTCCATAAAATCAATTTATGTCCTGTTTGCAGAGCTTGTCCGCAAATCCATCAGAATTTGATGCCCTCTTATCCATAAAAACCGCTTTTTGGCAGAAAAACAACAAAAAAGCGGAAAAAATTCTTAAAAAATGGAGGATAAGGGGAGATTTTTCCCCCGCCATAGCGGGGGGAATCTATGGCCAAACAAAGCAGAAAAGCCTTAAAAAGGGGGGGATGCCGGCTTTCCCCTCACAGAAAATCAGCCAAAGCCTCTAAAAAGGGGACAGGCCACGGCGGACCACAGCAAAAACTCAGTCAAGCAAGTCAAGCAAAAAATCGAAAAACCAGCCAAAAATCCTTAAATAGGGGCCACAGCCATACCGCGCCGCACAATAAAAGCTCAGCTGGCTCTTTAGCCATCCCTCCGACATTGATGCGGGATAGAGGGCCTTCTTCCCCCGCCGAAAACCAGCTGAATCTCCCAAAAAATGGTTGCATGGCATCTCATGCCGGCCTAAAAGCTCCGCTGGCCTTTGGCCTCCTCCCTATGCCTTCTCTCCTGATTCCAGCACGGCTAATACGCCGCCCAGCAGCCTGCCCTCTCCACTTTCCCCCAGATTCCAACACCGAACCGTGGCTTTTCCCCCGGCCCCAGCGCTGAACCTGCCTGCGGGAATAGCCGCGAGGCCGGCCTTCAAAACAAGCCCCCTCAGTCCCGATCTCTGCCTGCCATGCTGGAATGGCTGATAGGCCAGCCCGGCAAACAGGCTTCCGGCGCGGAGTCTGCCGGCGGGAACGGCTGAGAGGCTGCCCTTAAACAAGCTGCGCGGGGACAGCTAAATATCAGGCCCCCGTTTCTGTGAAAAGCCGCCGGGAACGGCGGCAGCGAGGCTGGCCCAACAATAAGCGAGGCTTACTCAGCCTTGCCGTTTTGATCACTCGCTTTCAGCTGGCTTTGAGCGCCCGCTGCCGCAGGGCTTTTGATCTCGCCGTTTTTGAACTTGATGATTTCAGCTTCAGGCAGGCCAGTCACCTTGGCTATCAGGGAAGCGTCCAGCTTTTCCTGCAGCATGTTTAAAATGACTGCCCGGCGCTCTTCCTGACGGCCTTCCTGGCGGCCTTCCTGACGGCCTTCCTGGCGATTCCTTACTGCAATTTCCTCTCTTACATTCATATAACCTCCTTTTGGCAATATGCCATCTCTGACAGCTCTCTCCTCCGCAGCCTTCAAAACAGCTGGATCTTGGCGCCGCGTCAAAAACACCAGCCACGAGTTTTTATTGCTGCCCAGTCCAGGCCGCCAGGCGATAGCCTTGTCACTCCGCAGAACGGCCAAAAGGCCAGCCAACAAACAGGCCGCGAGAATAGCCGCCAAGCCGGCCTAACAATAAGCGCGGCTTACTCAGCCTTGCCGTTTTGATCGCCCGCTGGCGCGGGGCTTTTAATCTCGCCGTTTTTGAATTTGACGATCTCAGCTTCAGGCAGGCCAGTCACCTTGGCTATCAGGGAAGCGTCCAGCTTTTCCTGCAGCATGTTTAAAATGACTGCCCGGCGCTCTTCCTGACGGCCTTTCTTGACACCTCTCTTGATGCCAACCTGTATGTTCCTTTCTGCAATTTCTTCTCTTACATTCATATAACCTCCTTTTGGCAATATGCCATCTCTGACTGCTCTCTCCTCCGCAGCCTTCAAAACCGCTAGAGAAATCCCATAACCATGCTCCAAATACAAAGAAGCTCCCAGCATCAAATCTTCATCGCTCTTGAAACAATCATTGAGCGAAGCAAAAAACCTGTCAACAAACGCGGCATCATCCGCCCGCGGCTCATGGATATCGCGCAGCAAAAGCAAACCCGGACAGCAGTTTAAAGCGCCCTCCCTAAGCGCCGACAGAACTCGCTCCCCGCGGATAAAATCCAAAACCAGCATCTTAAAATCTATCATAAAATCCCAGACAGTCAAGGGGTTTTTTGCAAAAAAATCCTCCTCAAGACATTCGCGATACCCGGCTGCGGGAACAGCCGGGGGACCAGCCTTGTCCGCAGGCTCGCCCCCGGCCCGCTTCAGACCCGCTGGCGGAGCATAAGGCTCCCGCCCATGATGGGCAAAAACAGACAAAATGCCGGGAATCCGCCCGCGCTTTTTGAAATAATCCTCTATAAAGCTGTTCTGATAGCCTCTCAGCTGCCAGACAGCCTTGCGGCCAATCTTCTCCGCCTTATGCTCAATTAACACAGAAAGCCAGGGGCAATTCTCTGGAGCGCCCTTGATTGGAACAGCAAGCAGCAGATCTGCCATTTTTCCATCGGGAAAGGTGTCTTTGTCGAGTCTGGCGCGCTTAAGATCAAGGCAGAGAAGGTCCTGCTCAGGCAGAGCCAGCATCAAAAGCTCCGGCGTTATTTGAGGATGGCCGAAAAGCCTTTTAAAAAAACTGTCATGCGGGTTGGGCTGTTTTTGAGCCGCTGGCTTTGCATCCATAATGGCCTCCTTAGTTTTGTTTGTTAACTGGGGGGATTTTCTTATGACTGGCTTTGAAGCCGGCGCCGCAAAAACCTGTCAGAATTTTTAAGGACTTCTATCCATAAAAACAGCCCTTGGGCGGGAAAACAAGCAAAAAACGAAAAAATAAAAGCCTCCCCCCTTAATCCCTCTATAATGCGGCGCGAAATAAAAACGGGAAATGGCAGCTTTTTGTCCTGCCATGCCAGTGGGAATCTGTGGCCAAACAAAGCAAAATGCCTGGAAAAAAGCGGGAATGGAGGGCTTTCCTCCCCTCCCCACGGAAAACCGGCTGAAGCTGCTAAAAAAGGCCGGCAGCCAGGGCATGCCGCATGGCGGCAAAAACTCAGCCAGCCCCTGAGCCTCCCCCCTGACAGGGAAGCTCCCGCCTCCTTGGCAGCGCTTCCGCCGGCCCGCCCGAGCCTCCCCCCTGACAGAAGAATCCCTGCTGCCAGCTCTCCCCCTGTCCCCAGCATTGAACCCGCCGGTGGAAACAGCCGCGAAGTCAGTCCTCAGGCGCCGACAAGGGGGAATGGCTGCGAGGCCGGCCTTCAAAACAAATGCCGCGGGGCCGGCTAAACCCGGCCCGCATTGAAGCGCCGAAAGGCGGCTCAAGTTTTCAGCCAAGGCAACGCGCGGCAGGCCAAAAGGGCAGCTTACTCAGCCTTGCTATTTTGATTGCTCGCTTTCGCTCGGCTTTGATCGCCCGCTGGCGCGGGGCTTTTGATCTCGCCGTTTTTGAACTTGATGATCTCAGCTTCAGGCAGGCCAGTCACCTCAGAAATAAATGGAATTTCCAAATTTTTCTGCAGCATGTTTAAAATGACTGCCCGGCGCTCTTCCTGACGGCCTTCCTGACGGCCTTCCTGGCGATTCCTTACTGCAATTTCCTCTCTTACATTCATATAACCTCCTTTTGGCAATATGCCATCTCTGACAGCTCTCTCCTCCGCAGCCTTCAAAACCGCTAGAGAAATCCCATAACCATGCTCCAAATACAAAGAAGCTCCCAGCATCAAATCTTCATCGCTCTTGAAACAATCATTGAGCGAAGCAAAAAACCTGTCAACAAACGCGGCATCATCCGCCCGCGGCTCATGGATATCGCGCAACAAAAGCAACCCTGGACAGCAGTTTAAAGCGCCCTCCCTAAGCGCCGACAGAACTCGCTCCCCGCGGATAAAATCCAAAACCAGCATCTTAAAATCTATCATAAAATCCCAGACAGTCAAGGGGTTTTTTGCAAAAAAATCCTCCTCAAGACATTCGCGATACCCGGCTGCGGGAACAGCCGGCGGGCCGGCCCTGTCCGCAGATCCGCCCCCGGCCCGCTTCAAGCCCGCTGGCGGGGCAAAAGGCTTCTGCCCCTGATGGGCAAAAACAGACAAAATGCCGGGAAGCCGCCCGCGCTTTTTGAAATAATCCTCTATAAAGCTGTTCTGATAGCCTCTCAGCTGCCAGACAGCCTTGCGGCCAATCTTCTCCGCCTTATGCTCAATTAACACAGAAAGCCAGGGGCAATTCTCTGGAGCGCCCTTGATTGGAACAGCAAGCAGCAGATCTGCCATTTTTCCATCGGGAAAGGTGTCTTTGTCGAGCCTGGCGCGCTTAAGATCAAGGCAGAGAAGGTCCTGCTCAGGCAGAGCCAGCATCAAAAGCTCCGGCGTTATTTGAGGATGGCCGAAAAGCCTTTTAAAAAAACTGTCATGCGGGTTGGGCTGTTTTTGAGCCGCTGGCTTTGCATCCATAATGGCCTCCTTAGTTTTGTTTGTTAACTGGGGGGATTTTCTTATGACTGGCTTTGAAGCCGGCGCCGCAAAAACCTGTCAGAATTTTTAAGGACTTCTATCCATAAAAACAGCCCTTGGGCGGGAAAACAAGCAAAAAACGAAAAAATAAAAGCCTCCCCCCTTAATCCCTCTATAATGCGGCGCGAAATAAAAACGGGAAATGGCAGCTTTTTGTCCTGCCATTCCAGGGGGAATCTGTGGCCAAACAAAGCAAAATGCCTGGGAAAAAGCGGGAATGGAGGGCTTTCCTCCCCTCCCCACGGAAAACCGGCTGAAGCTGCTAAAAAAGGCCGGCAGCCAGGGCATGCCGCATGGCGGCAAAAACTCAGCCAGCCCCTGAGCCTCCCCCCTGACAGGGAAGCTCCCGCCTCCTTGGCAGCGCTTCCGCCGGCCCGCCCGAGCCTCCCCCCTGACAGAAGAATCCCTGCTGCCAGCTCTCCCCCTGTCCCCAGCATTGAACCCACCGGCGGAAACAGCCGCGAAGTCAGTCCTCAGGCGCCGACAAGGGGGAATGGCTGCGAGGCCGGCCTTCAAAACAAATGCCGCGGGGCCGGCTAAACCCGGCCGCATTGAAGCGCCGAAAGGCGGCTCAAGTTTTCAGCCAAGGCAACGCGCGGCAGGCCAAAAGGGCAGCTTACTCAGCCTTGCTATTTTGATTGCTCGCTTTCGCTCGGCTTTGATCGCCCGCTGGCGCGGGGCTTTTGATCTCGCCGTTTTTGAACTTGATGATCTCAGCTTCAGGCAGGCCAGTCACCTCAGAAATAAATGGAATTTCCAAATTTTTCTGCAGCATGTTTAAAATGACTGCCCGGCGCTCTTCCTGACGGCCTTCCTGACGGCCTTCCTGACGGCCTTCCTGGCGATTCCTTACTGCAATTTCCTCTCTTACATTCATATAACCTCCTTTTGGCAATATGCCATCTCTGACTGCTCTCTCCTCCGCAGCCTTCAAAACCTCTGGATCTTGGCGCCGCGTCAAAAACACCAGCCACGAGTTTTTATTGCTGTCCAGTCCAGGCCGCCAGGCGATAGCCTTGTCACTCCGCAGAACGGCCAAAAGGCCAGCCAACAAACAGGCCGCGAGAATAGCCGCCAGGCCGTCCCAATAATAAGCGCAGCTTACTCAGCCTTGCCGCTTTGAGCGCCCGCTTTCGGCTGGCTTTGAGCGCCCGCGGGGGCAGGGCTTTTGATCTCGCCGTTTTTCAGCTGGTGAATTTCCGCTTCAGGCAGGCCAGTCACTTCAGAAATAAAGGGAATTTTCAAATTTTTCTGAAGCAGATTTAGAGCCACTTCTTTATGGCCTTCCTGACGGCCTTCCTGACGGCCTTTCTTGACACCTCTCTTGATGCCAACCTGTATGTTCCTTTCTGCAATTTCTTCTCTTACATTCATATAACCTCCTTTTGGCAATATGCCATCTCTGACTGCTCTCTCCTCCGCAGCCTTCAAAACCGCTAGAGAAATCCCATAACCATGCTCCAAATACAAAGAAGCTCCCAGCATCAAATCTTCATCGCTCTTGAAACAATCATTGAGCGAAGCAAAAAACCTGTCAACAAACGCGGCATCATCCGCCCGCGGCTCATGGATATTACTTAGCAAAAGCAGCCCCGGACAGCAGTTTAAAGCGCCCTCCCTAAGCGCCGCCAGAACACGCTCCCCGCGGATAAAATCCAAAACCAGCATCTTAAAATCTATCATAAAATCCCAGACAGTCAAGGGGTTTTTTGCAAAAAAATCCTCCTCAAGACATTCGCGATACCCGGCTGCGGGAACAGCCGGCGGGCCGGCCCTGTCCGCAGATCCGCCCCCGGCCCGCTTCAAATCCGCTGGCGGAGCATAAGGCTCCCGCCCCTGATGGGCAAAAACAGACAAAATGCCGGGAATCCGCCCGCGCTTTTTGAAATAATCCTCTATAAAGCTGTTCTGATAGCCTCTCAGCTGCCAGACAGCCTTGCGGCCAATCTTCTCCGCCTTATGCTCAATTAACACAGAAAGCCAGGGGCAATCCTCTGGAGCGCCCTTGATTGGAACAGCAAGCAGCAGATCTGCCATTTTTCCATCGGGAAAGGTGTCTTTGTCGAGCCTGGCGCGCTTAAGATCAAGGCAGAGAAGGTCCTGCTCAGGCAGAGCCAGCATCAAAAGCTCCGGCGTTATTTGAGGATGGCCGAAAAGCCTTTTAAAAAAACTGTCATGCGGGTTGGGCTGTTTTTGAGCCGCTGGCTTTGCCTCCATAATGGCCTCCTTAGTTTTGTTTGTTAACTGGGGGGATTTTCTTATGACTGGCTTTGAAGCCGGCGCCGCAAAAACCTGTCAGAATTTTTAAGGACTTCTATCCATAAAATACAGCCCTTGGGCGGGAAAACAAGCAAAAAACGAAAAAATAAAAGCCTCCCCCCTTAATCCCTCTATAATGCGGCGCGAAATAAAAACGGGAAATGGCAGCTTTTTGTCCTGCCATGCCAGTGGGAATCTGTGGCCAAACAAAGCAAAATGTCTGGAAAAAATGAGGGAATGACGGCTTTCCCTCCTGACAGAAGGATCCCTGCTGCCAGATCCCCCCTGTCCCCAGCATTGAACCCACCGGCGGAAACAGCCGCGAAGTCAGTCCTCAGGCGCCGACAGGGGGGAATGGCTGCGAGGCCGGCCTTCAAAACAAGTCCCCTCTGTCCTGGTCTCTGCCTCGCCAGGCTGGAATGGCTGCGAGGCCGGCCCTCAAAACAAATGCCGCGGGGCCGGCTAAACCCGGCCCGCATTGAAGCGCCGAAAGGCGGCTCAAGTTTTCAGCCAAGGCAACGCGCGGCAGGCCAAAAGGGCAGCTTACTCAGCCTTGCCGTTTTGATCGCCCGCTTTCAGCTGGCTTTGAGCGCCCGCGGGCGCGGGGCTTTTGATCTCGCCGTTTTTGAATTTGACGATCTCAGCTTCAGGCAGGCCAGTCACCTCAGAAATAAAGGGAATTTCCAAATTTTTCTGCAGCATGTTTAAAATGACTGCCCGGCGCTCTTCCTGACGGCCTTCCTGACGGCCTTTCTTGACACCTCTCTTGATGCCAACCTGTATGTTCCTTTCTGCAATTTCCTCTCTTACATTCATATAACCTCCTTTTGGCAATATGCCATCTCTGACTGCTCTCTCCTCCGCAGCCTTCAAAACCGCTAGAGAAATCCCATAACCATGCTCCAAATACAAAGAAGCTCCCAGCATCAAATCTTCATCGCTCTTGAAACAATCATTGAGCGAAGCAAAAAACCTGTCAACAAACGCGGCATCATCCGCCCGCGGCTCATGGATATTACTTAGGCTGTGTCTGAAAAGTCATAAATACCTCAAAATCATTCCCAATTTAACCATTCCAAGATAATGAGAGGCTGATTTTTCATAGCGGGTGGCAATCCTCCTTGACTCCTTCAGCCAGCCTATACAGCGCTCAATAACATTCCTCCTTTTATAAACTCTCTTGTTAAAAGAAACTGCCGCCCGGCTATTCCTCTTCCCAGGGATAACATCTTTTGAGTATCCATAAAATGCCGTTGACAATCTCCCGATTATTCCTGGGCGGGCGGCCCATTCTTTTTCTCTTCGGAAGCATCCCCTTTATTTTTTCCCATTGAGCGTCTGTTAATGTGTGTCTTTCTTTTTTCATGCTGCCCTCCCCTGATTTTCGTCTGGTTATTTGTTTAATGAAGCCTCCCCGCGGCAAACCGCGGAATTAACCCTACAGCTGTTAAATAATAAAAAAACCTCGCTTGTCAAGAGGGAAACTTTTCAGACACAGCCTAGCAAAAGCAGCCCCGGACAGCAGTTTAAAGCGCCCTCCCTAAGCGCCGCCAGAACACGCTCCCCGCGGATAAAATCCAAAACCAGCATCTTAAAATCTATCATAAAATCCCAGACAGTCAAGGGGTTTTTTGCAAAAAAATCCTCCTCAAGACATTCGCGATACCCGGCTGCGGGAACAGCCGGCGGGCCGGCCCTGTCCGCAGATCCGCCCCCGGCCCGCTTCAAATCCGCTGGCGGAGCATAAGGCTCCCGCCCCTGATGGGCAAAAACAGACAAAATGCCGGGAATCCGCCCGCGCTTTTTGAAATAATCCTCTATAAAGCTGTTCTGATAGCCTCTCAGCTGCCAGACAGCCTTGCGGCCAATCTTCTCCGCCTTATGCTCAATTATTAAGGAGTCCACAAATATTCTCCAATATTAGGACTAAGGTATAAAAAAATATTTTTTTTTATGTTATGAAAAAAAAAGTGTTGTTTTATTTTTATGTTATGATAATGTGGTTTTATGAAAGAAAATGACGCGAGAAAATTAGATCGGCAGTCACAAGAGACTTTGCGGATTCGTGGAGTGAAGGCTATTCATTCAGATGTGAAACCGAAGGAAGTGGCTAAGCTTTTGGGTGTTTCCCGGAGAACAGTAGATGAATGGATGGCTAGATATGCGAATGGCGGCTGGGATAATTTAAAAAGAAGAAAAGCTCCAGGCCGCCCTCCTATTCTTAAAACGCATCAATTGAAGTGGATTTATGAAACAGTAACCAAAGACCCTCAACAATTAAAGTTTCCTTTTGCTTTATGGACTCGGAGGCGGGTTCAGGAGGCTATAAAATTGAAATATGGGACTGAGGTTAGCATTACAACTGTGGGCCGTGTAATGAGCCTTTTGGGTTTGACTTGTCAGAAGCCGCTGCGCAAGGCTTATGAGCAAAACCCATCTCTTGTCAAGAAGTGGCAGAAAAAAGAATTTCCAAATATAAAGAAGTTAGCTAAAAGGGAGGGGGCGCAAATTTATTTTGGCGATGAGTCTGGTTTGCGGTCAGATTATCATAGCGGGACGACTTGGGCTCCTAAAGGGAGGACTCCGGTGGTGAAGAGTACGGGCAGGCGTTTTAGCTTAAATATGATTTCAGCTATTTCTTCTAAAGGCGGCATGAGATTTATGACTGTAAGGGGCGGTGTTACGGGGAAGGTGTTTATTTCATTTTTAAAGCGGCTGATTTTGGATGTGAGCGGGCCTGTTTATTTGATTGTGGATGGTCATCCTGTGCATAAGTCAAAGAGGGTGCGTGAGTTTGTGGAATCGACGGAGGGCATGCTGAAGTTATTTTATCTTCCGCCATATGCTCCTGATTTGAATCCAGATGAATTGGTTTGGAATCATTTAAAATGTCATTATATTGGAAAATTATGTATAAGAACAGGAGAGGAGCTTCAGAAAAAGACTACTCATTACTTAAAATCTTTGCAAAGAAAACCTGATATTATTAGAGGTTTCTTTTTAAAACCTTCTTTAAGATATATTATAAAATGAGAGAATATTTATGAACTCCTTAATAACACAGAAAGCCAGGGGCAATCCTCTGGAGCGCCCTTGATTGGAACAGCAAGCAGCAGATCTGCCATTTTTCCATCGGGAAAGGTGTCTTTGTCGAGCCTGGCGCGCTTAAGATCAAGGCAGAGAAGGTCCTGCTCAGGCAGAGCCAGCATCAAAAGCTCTGGCGTTATTTGAGGATGGCCGAAAAGCCTCTTAAAAAACATGTCATGCGGGTTGGGCTGTTTTTGAGCCGCTGGCTTTGCATCCATAATGGCCTCCTTAGTTTTGTTTGTTAACTGGGGGGATTTTCTTATGACTGGCTTTGAAGCCGGCGCCGCAAAAACCTGTCAGAATTTTTAAGGACTTCTATCCATAAAATACAGCCCTTGAGCGGGAAAACAAGCAAAAAACGAAAAAAATAAAAGCCTCCTGCTCCCTTCTCCTCCCTTAATGCCCCTAAGATGCAGCGCATAATAAAGGGGGGTGATGGAGGGCTTTCTCCCCGCCGAAAACCAGCTGAAGCCCCTAAAAAGGGGAGCGGGCGGCTCCGGGCCACAGCAAAAACTCAGCCAGCCCCTGGACTGCCCCCCTGACAGGAAGGCCACCTGCCGCCAGAACTCCACTCCCCCCGTGCCCCCGGCGGGCGCTGAACCCGCCTGCGGAAACAGCCGCGAGGCCAGCCCTCCGCCACCAACAGAGGGGAATAGCCGCGAGACCGGCCAGCGAAACAAGCCTTCCCAGTCCCAGTGCCAAACCCGCTCTCTCCAAATCCCCGCTCCCTCCATGTTCCCCCGTTCCCAGCGCTGAACCTCCGTTTCCCCCGCTCCCAGCGCCGGAGCCAGCGCTTCCTCCAGCCCCCGCCTCTCTCTGCTCTCCCTCCCTGACAAAACCCCTTTTGCCCCTCACCGCGCCAAAAGACCTCTCCCCGCTCCAGCCAAAGCGCTGCCCAGCCGCCCGCCGGCTCTCTCCGCTTTTTCCAGATCCCAGCGCCGAACCGCGGCTTTTCCCGCGGCCCCAGCGCATTGACGCCCCGAAAGCTGCTTCCCTGCTAAGCCAATGCCCTGTCCAGCACAGCTCACTTCCTCTGCTTTTCCCGTTCCCAGCGCTGAACCTGCCTCCATTCCCCAAAATGGGGACATTTTTTTCAAAAACAGGGGGTTTAGAGCCGGAAACTTCTCACAAACAGGATGAATCAGATCAAAATGGAGGCATTTTTCCGAAATCAGGCTTGATTTTCTAAAAAAAAAATGTTTTGATTATATTGAGGGCTTTTACAATTCAAGGCAGATACATCCCCCCCCCCTTGACAATAAAAGCTCGGTGAAACATGCAAAAATAACGCTAAGCATGCGCCCTCAAGACAGATCATGCCTGCAGCTGACGCCTGCCTTAGAAAAAAAGGAATAATTATGACTAAAAAATGGGATGAAAAGAAAATTAAAGCTCTTCTGATTGATTACCTTATAGAAAAGGGGGAAGGGCATATAATATGCTCAGAAGCTCCTTTTTTAGGAGGAAAAAGATGGGCGGATATTTTAGAAATTAAAGAAAACGCGCTTGCAGCCTATGAAATAAAAAGTGACTTAGACTCGCTTATTAAATTGAAAGAGCAGCTGGCTGATTACGCAGACACTTTTAACGAAATTTATGTTATTTTATCAAAAAAGTTTGCGGGACAGCATAAAGATTTGCCAAAAAATATAGGATATTTTTGGGTTGATCCTGATAAAGAAAAGATTATTCTGAAACGAAAATCTAAAAAAAAGACGCGCTTATCTAAAAAAAACTTAAGCTGCTTTCTTTGGAAACAAGATATGCCGGTCAATTTGCGAAGACACAATGAATCTATTGATTTGACAAGAGACAGAATTATTAAATCCAGCACAGCAAAATTTATTCACAATTTAGCATTAACAGCTCTGAAAAGAAGATATGCTGATCGGTTTAAATTGTTTTTAAAGGAAAAAAGCGATAGAACACATTTTTCGGAAATAAATGTGCTTACAAAAAAAGAGACAGACATTTGTTAATTTTTTTTAACCTGAAGTACTGTTTTGTCATATATAAATTAGATCGAACGGCTATCCAGTGTGAAGGATTTTTCCCTCTGGGACTGCCTTGACTGGCATGCTGTATTTCTTTATCTCCCCATGCGGCAGCCTGAGTTATTTTTTGATATTTTTTATCTTGAAGAATTTTTACCGCGCATAAATCATAAGAGCCGTCATCTCTTCTATAACGATGATAGAAAAAAGTTTTTTCATCTGATGACACAGCATCAATTCTTGGAATCCAGCCCCCTCCTCCTGTATCATACCTTGCCGGATGAATTGAGCCATAATCTCCATGATAAATTTTTTCTGAATGGGAGAAAAAATTTTGAAACTCGCTCTCTGTAATTTTAAACGCGCCATAAGAGTCTTCTCCGTTATATCCTTTATCCATAACAGATTTTGGAAAACTTGAAAAAGCATACACGAAAGCATGTATCTTATCATCTGTTAAATCATCATTTATTTTTTTTACGCTTTCTTTAAATTTATTAAGCTTATTGTTATTGTAAACCGGTATAAATTTTCCGTCTAAAATAATGATTATTTTATTATGCGGCCGCAGCTCCCTGCAAAAAGAAAGGAAGTCGTTTATATATTTAAAAGTTGCATCTTGAAAAACATCTGCCCTGAATGCTAAATAATCAAAAGATTTTCCCAGAGATATAATTTGTTTCTTCACATCTCCTGTCTTGTGAGGATGGTAATTTGCCATTGGAATAATAGAGGGAAACTTCTCCTTCATCCTCTTTAAAAAATTAACCCATTTTTCATACCCTTTGCTTCCATCATAAATCATCCTTTCTATTTCTTTGTTGGAATAAGAGGTTTCTGTGGTTAGATCAACAATAAAAGGCCTTTTATTAACCGCTTCATCCAGCTTCTCCAATTTCTTTTCTAATTTGCTTTCCAGGTTTTGTTTTGTTTTTCGCGATTTTGTTAGCTCAAAAACAGGAAGAATATTGTCTTTTACTGAAGGATCTAAAAGTCTGTATGCTTTTAATTCAGCATCTGTGGTTTTTAGTATTGGAAAGTAATAAAATTTTTTAGACACGATTCAAATATCCCATTTTGTAAGCCTTATAGCGAATAGCGCTGATTGAAACATCAAATTTATCAGCTAAATCTCCAATTTTTGTAATGCCTCTATCAAGATATTTTTTGAATTTTTCATTGGGAATTAACAATTCCCCCGCATAATTATTGGCTTCTATTTCAATAGAATCAACCTCATTAGCCCTAAATAAAGCCATATCTTCATGTTTTTGATTCTGAATTTTATGTCTATGCAAAATATAATGGGCGAATTCATGCGCCAATGTAAATCTCTGCCTTTGCCTGCTGTGATATTTGTTAACTCCAATAATCCATTTTGTCTCTCGTTTTTCAATATACCCGGAAATATCATAATCCATATCTTCTTTACAAATTTCAATGCCGCGGCTTTTTATAATTTTTTCAATATCCAAAGGATAATCCGCATCAGCTCTTGGAATCAGAAGGTCATGAGAGTCAGCTATTTGACTGGCAGGAAATCCGCGCTTTTCAGGATAAATCGTCGCCATTCTTTTGCTCTCCTATTGTTTCATCCGCGCCTTTCTTTGCGCTCTCTTCTAAAGAGAAAACTCTTTTCTCTAATTTTCCTATTTTATCAAATTCACCGCTTATATCTTCTCCCCATTCGTTAACTTTATTACTGATATCTTTTTTAATGCTATCATGGAATGCTTTAGTTTTTAAAAAGCTGTCAATATGCTGTTTTGCATGCTCCTTGTTTTTTTCCTCTGAGCCAACTTTTATGTAAATAAACGATCCGGCCACAAAAATGCCAAGGACGCCAATTAAGACAGTTATAATAGTGTCATAATAAGCTAAAGTCTGGGTAAATAATGAATCAAAAGAAATAACTTTTCCCGCTTCTATCAAGTCTTTTATTTTTTCCATCTCTTTGCCGCTTAATTGAGGGGCAATAAAAAAAGAGTTTTTAAAGCTTTCTATTCTGTTCCAGCCCACAAAATGTTTAAGGGCAAAAAATGCAATAAATGAACAGAATAATGCCCCAGACAGAAAGCAAAACCCCTGGCAGAATTTTACAAAATACTTGTTTTTTAACATTTGATTGTCTCGTTTTCGCTATAAAAGGGCATAAATGTTGAAATATCTTTATTTTAAGCTTTTGTTTTTTTCTTCCTGGAATTGATTAAACCTCGCCTTTTTAGAGGTTTTTTTAATCGCTTTAGGTTTAATTCCCCGCGGCTTGCTGCCGCATTTCTCCTGAGCAAATATATCCATAAAAAACACAATATGTCAATTTTGCGTCAGCCTATGCCGGCGAAGCCAGCTTGCTTGATAGCCCGCTGCTTGCCGAAGGGGAGATTTCATTTATAAAAAAATCAGTTCCCTCAGCCTGAAACCGCCACTCCCATGAGCCGAAAAAGTCTGTCGCTGCCAAGGTTTCGGAAATGCGAAACAGCCACAGAATCAGGGCCTTCGTCATAATTTAAGCTTTTCCACCAGTGGCAGGCATTCCAGCAACGACCTTGCAGCCTATCGGGAGGGCTTTCGTTATGATTCAGGCTTTTCCAGCTGTCCTCCTGCTCTCCCTGGCTGAACACTGCCAAAAAGGGAGTTTGCCCGCAAATCCGTTAGAATTTAAGGACTTCCATTCGTAAAACACAGCCTAAAGGGAGTCAACAAAAAATCGAAAAAATAAAAGCCTCCCCCCTTATCCCCCCAGGCGACGCGCCGCAAAATAAAAGAGGGGGAATGACGGCTCCCCCCCCCACAGAAAACCAGCTGAAACCCCTAAAAAAGCAGGCGGGCGGCTCCAGGCCATGGCAAAAACTCAGCCAGCCCCTGAGCCTCCCTCTTGGCAGGGAGGCTCCCGCCTCCTTGGCTGCGCTTCGACGGCCCGCCTGAGCCTCCCCCCTGACAGAAGGATCCCTGCTGCCAGCTCCCCCCGTGCCCCCGGCGGGCCCCGAACCCACCTGCGGAAACAGCCACGAAGCCAGCCCTCAGGCGCCGACAGGGGGAAATGGCCGTGAGGCCGGCCTTCAAAACAAGCCCCCTCTGTCCCGGTCTCTGCCCGACCTGCTGGAATGGCCGGCAGGCCAGCCCGGCAAACAGGCTCCCGGCGCGGAGTCTGCCGGCGGGAACGGCTGAGAGGCTGCCCTTAAACAAGCTGCGCGGGGACAGCCAAATATCAGGCCCCCGTTTCTGTGAAAAGCCGCCGGGAACGGCCGCCAAGCCGGCCCAACAAACAAACGCCGAAAGGCGGGGATCCCTGCTGCAAGCCAAGGCAACGCGCGGCAGGCCAAAAGCGCAGCTTACTCAGCCTTGCCGTTTTGATCGCCCGCTGGCACAGGGTTTTTGATCTCGCCGTTTTTGAACTTGATGATCTCAGCTTCAGGCAGGCCAGTCACCTCAGAAATAAATGGAATTTCCACTTTTTTCTTAAGCATGTTCAAAATGATCTCTCGATCCCTCGCCTGGCGGCCTTCCTGGCGGCCTTCCTGACGGCCTTCCTGATGCTTCCTTACTGCAATTTCCTCTCTTACATTCATATAACCTCCTTTTGGCAATATGCCATCTCTGACTGCTCTCTCCTCCGCAGCCTTCAAAACAGCTGGATCTTGGCGCCGCGTCAAAAACACCAGCCACGAGTTTTTATTGCTGTCCAGTCCAGGCCGCCAGGCGATAGCCTTGTCACTCCGCAGAACGGCCAAAAGGCCAGCCAACAAACAGGCCGCGAGAATAGCCGCCAGGCCGGCCTAACAATAAGCGCGGCTTACTCAGCCTTGCCGTTTTGATCGCCCGCTTTCGGCTGGCTTTGAGCGCCCGCGGGGGCAGGGCTTTTGATCTCGCCGTTTTTCAGCTGGTGAATTTCCTCTTCAGGCAGGCCAGTCACTTCAGAAATAAAGGGAATTTTCAAATTTTTCTGAAGCAGATTTAGAGCCACTTCTTTATGGCCTTCCTGGCGGCCTTCCTGACGGCCTTCCTGACGGCCTTCCTGGCGGCCTTCCTGGCGATTCCTTGTTGCAATTTCCTCTCTTACATTCATATAACCTCCTTTTGGCAATATGCCATCTCTGACTGCTCTCTCCTCCGCAGCCTTCAAAACAGCTGGATCTTGGCGCCGCGTCAAAAACACCAGCCACGAGTTTTTATTGCTGTCCAGTCCAGGCCGCCAGGCGATAGCCTTGTCACTCCGCAGAACGGCCAAAAGGCCAGCCAACAAACAGGCCGCGAGAATAGCCGCCAGGCCGGCCTAACAATAAGCGCGGCTTACTCAGCCTTGCCGTTTTGATCGCCCGCTGGCGCGGGGCTTTTGATCTCGCCGTTTTTCAGCTGGTGAATTTCCTCTTCAGGCAGGCCAGTCACTTCAGAAATAAAGGGAATTTTCAAATTTTTCTGAAGCAGATTTAGAGCCACTTCTTTATGGCCTTCCTGACGGCCTTCCTGACGGCCTTCCTGACGGCCTTCCTGACGGCCTTCCTGGCGATTCCTTACTGCAATTTCTTCTCTTACATTCATATAACCTCCTTTTGGCAATATGCCATCTCTGACTGCTCTCTCCTCCGCAGCCTTCAAAACAGCTGGATCTTGGCGCCGCGTCAAAAACACCAGCCACGAGTTTTTATTGCTGTCCAGTCCAGGCCGCCAGGCGATAGCCTTGTCACTCCGCAGAACGGCCAAAAGGCCAGCCAACAAACAGGCCGCGAGAATAGCCGCCAAGCCGGCCTAACAATAAGCGCGGCTTACTCAGCCTTGCCGTTTTGATCGCCCGCTGGCGCGGGGCTTTTGATCTCGCCGTTTTTCAGCTGGTGAATTTCCTCTTCAGGCAGGCCAGTCACTTCAGAAATAAAGGGAATTTTCAAATTTTTCTGAAGCAGATTTAGAGCCACTTCTTTATGGCCTTCCTGGCGGCCTTCCTGACGGCCTTCCTGACGGCCTTCCTGGCGATTCCTTACTGCAATTTCCTCTCTTACATTCATATAACCTCCTTTTGGCAATATGCCATCTCTGACTGCTCTCTCCTCCGCAGCCTTCAAAACCTCTGGAGAAATCCCATAACCATGCTCCAAATACAAAGAAACTCCCAGCATCAAACCTTCATCACTCTTGAAACAATCATTGAGCGAAGAAAAAAACTTATACACAAACGCGGCATCATCCGCCCGCGGCTCATGGATACTACTTAGCAAAAGCAGCCCCGGACAGCAGTTTAAAGCGCCCTCCCTAAGCGCCGACAGAACTCGCTCCCCGCGGATAAAATCCAAAACCAGCATCTTAAAATCTATCATAAAATCCCAGACAGTCAAGGGGTTTTTTGCAAAAAAATCCTCCTCAAGACATTCGCGATACCCGGCTGCGGGAACAGCCGGGGGACCGGTCCTGCCCGCAGGCTCGCCCCCGGCCCGCTTCAAATCCGCTGGCGGAGCATAAGGCTCCCGCCCCTGATGGGCAAAAACAGACAAAATGCCGGGAAGCCGCCCGCGCTTTTTGAAATAATCCTCTATAAAGCTGTTCTGATAGCCTCTCAGCTGCCAGACAGCCTTGCGGCCAATCTTCTCCGCCTTGTGCTCAACTAAAACAGAAAGCCAGGGGCAATCCTCTGGAGCGCCCTTGATTGGGACAGCAAGCAGCAAATCTGCCATTTTTCCATCGGGAAAGGTGTCTTTGTCGAGCCTGGCGCGCTTAAGATCAAGGCAGAGAAGGTCCTGCTCAGGCAGAGCCAGCATCAAAAGCTCTGGCGTTATTTGAGGATGGCCGAAAAGCCTCTTAAAAAAACTGTCATGCGGGTTGGGCTGTTTTTGAGCCGCTGGCTTTGCATCCATAATGGCCTCCTTAGTTTTGTTTGTTAACTGGGGGGATTTTCTTATGACTGGCTTTGAAGCCGGCGCCGCAAAAACCTGTCAGAATTTTTAAGGACTTCTATCCATAAAATACAGCCCTTGGGCGGGAAAACAAGCAAAAAACGAAAAAATAAAAGCCTCCTGCTCCCTTTTCCCCCCTTAATGCCCCTAAGACGCAGCGCATAATAAAGGGGGGTAATGGAGAGCTTTCCCCCCACAGAAAATCAGCTGAAACCCCTAACAAAGGGGGCGGGCGGCTCCGGGCCGCGGCAAAAACTCAGCCAGCCCCTGAGCCTCCCCCCCTGACAGAGGGAGGCGCCTCGCTGTCAAATCTCCACTCCCCCCGGCCCCCAGCGCTGAACCTCTGTTTTCCCTGATCTCAGCGCCGGAACCAGCGCTTCACCCCTGGCCTCAATGAGCCATTATGCCGCCCAGAGGCGCGCCCCATTTTCCCAGCCCCCGCCGCCATATCTCCACTCTTCCCCAGCCCCTGGCGCTGAACCCGCCTGCAGGAACAGCCGCGAAGCTGGCCCTCAAAACAAGCACCCCAGTCCCGGCGCCGAACCAGCGCTTCACCCCTGGCCTCAATGAGCCACTATGCCGCCCAGAGGCGCGCCCCATTTTCCCAGCCCCCGCCGCCATATCTCCACTCTTCCCCAGCCCCTGGCGCTGAACCCGCCTGCCGGAACAGCCGCGAGGCCGGCCCTCAAGACAAGCTCTCGTAAGCCGGATCTTAAAACAGACCCTCTAAATCGGAATGGCCGACAGGCCACAGCCAAAAGGCTGCATTGACGCGCTGAAAGGCGAGGGCTTGCTGCTGCCAGCCAAGGAGCCGCTCTCTTTCTGATTTTTCTTTTTTGGAAAAAAGCCGCTTTGCGCCAACAAAAAAACCAAAACTTCATATTTATGAAGTGTTTAAAATAACCTTGTAAACATAGCCGGGCCGCCGCAATAAATTAAAGGTGTCAATATAGCAGATTTTTTCTGTTTCGGAGGCGCTGGCTTTTGCCTCAGCCAGCAAGCCTTCTTCTGCTTTTCTGCTCCAAAAGGGATGAACGATAAGCGCATTTTTTGGCCCACAGGAAAAGCCGGGCAGGCCAGAGAAAGTTTTTGAAGAACAGCTCGAAAAACTTCGGCAAAAATCATCCCTCAGTTTTTCCGCGCTCTTCTTCCAGCCTTTTTTTAAAATCCCGCAAATCAGCCCGCTTTATTGACCTGCTGAAAACAAATGTTTTTGCTGATTACGCCCGCCGCCCCTCCCTTTTGCGGGAGCGCTGGAAAAGACAGCTCACAGTGATTGACGAGATTCAAAAAGCCCCCGCGCTCCTGGATGAAATACACTGGCTGATTGAAAACAAACGAGCCTCTTTTTTGCTGACCGGCTCAAGCGCGCGCAAGCTCCGCCGGGGCCATTCCAATCTTTTGGCCGGGAGGGCATGGCGCTTTGAAATGGCGCCGCTTTCTTTTTACGAAACACAGGGCTTTGACCTGCAAAAAGCCCTTTGGACAGGCCTGCTGCCCCCTCATTTTTTATCCTCTTTTCCCTTGAGGGATTTGCGGTCTTATGTGTCGGACTATCTCAAGGAGGAAATTGCCTCTGAATCCGCCGCGGCAACATCCCCGATTTTGCGGAGTTTTTAAGAGTCGCCGCGCTGCCCAGCTCGGAAATGCTGAGCTGGACAAACATAGCAAGAGAGACAGGGATAAGCGCAAAGGCTGTTCGCGGGTATTTTGAGACTTTGGATGACACTTTTTTAGGCTGCCGGCTCAAGCCCTGGAGAGCCTCAAAAAAAAGGCGAATGACTCTGACAGACAAGTTTTACTTTTTTGATGTGGGGGCGGCCAATTATCTGGCTGGAAGGCATCCTGTTCCCGGCAGCAGCGTCTTTGGAAAAAGCTTTGAGCATTTTATTTTTATGGAGCTGATGAGCTATAAAAAATACCGGGATCCGGAGCTGGAGCTTCATTACTGGAGAACATCCTCCGGCCGGGAGGTGGATTTTATTTGCGGCGACAGGCTGGCCGCCATTGAGGTTAAAGCCTCTGCCCGCATTCATGCCGGCCATTTAAAAGGCCTGAAGGCTCTGAAAGAGAATGGCGGCGCCCGGCATCTGATCATTGTCTGCCTGGAGTCTGAGCCGAGAGAGCTGCCGGGCGGGATTTCTGTTCTCCCCTGGCGGGTGTTTCTCAAAAAACTCTGGAAAGAGGGGCTGCTCCGTTAAGCGGCGCCCCATGCGGCAGCTTTGCCGCCGGTGGCGCGCCGGATGAGAGCAAAGCCCCCGGCGCGCGGGCGGCCCGCCACTCATTTAACGGCGCATGCCGGCAGGCGCAGGCAGGCATGCGCTCCAAAAAAAAATTATTCCTCCCGGCTGCCGGGAGCGGCCTCTCCAGACTCATCATCAATCTCAAGAGGGGGGAGGAGCTGCGCCGAAGGGCCTGCCAGGCCCTCAATATCTCCGCTCATTCCTGTCAATTTCCGAACCACGGCTTCAAGCTGCTTTTCCTGTTTGGCCCAGCGCCGCTGGAAGTACCGCTTTTCTTTTTCAGTTTCCTCTTTTATGTTTGAGAGAAAGCCCATCACAGACTCTATTTTTTGCCGAAACTCCGGGCTTGTGATGTATTCAAAAAGCAGGGCTGTTTTCCCCTCTCTGTTTTCCGCAAGCCTTTTTACAGAAAAAACCTCAATAAGATTTTGCCTCAGTATAGCGGCAAGGCCCGGAAAGCTTGTGTAATCGCTTATCAGGATTTTTTCACTCAATCCAAAGTGTTTGACCTCTTTGGGAAGGGCCTGAGTCACAATCACAGCCGCCTCCGCGCGGGCCTCCTGCTGGTCTTCCCTCAGCTTGGACAGCCACTCATTGCTCCAGTTTTTTGTCCGCTTGGATTCCCATATAATTTTGCCGCAGAGACTCCCGCTTGAAGACCGGACCTCCTGAATCAAGTCAGCCCCTCTCATGCCTGAAGGCACCGGACGAATATTATCAAAGGGAAACAGCCGCCTCAGGTCTTTTTCCAGCTCCAGCTCCTGAGCCGCGCCCTGTGTTTTTTGCGAACCCTGCTCCGCCCGCCTCTGCCAGTCCCCGATCTGCTTTTTCAGATCAGAAATGGTTTTGTCTTGTTCCGCCTCTTTCATGCGGCGCCTTTCCAGGGCCTTTTTTTCCGCAGCCTCCTCAATGCCTTTTTGGCGGCGGGCCAGCTCCAGATCAATCTCTTTTTTCTGATCCTCCAAAGCCTTCTCGCGCTGGCGAAGATCCAGCTCCGTTCGGCGGGCCTCCTCCAGGCGGGCCTCCCGCTCCTTCAGCTGGGTCTGCAGGGCCTTTACCTCCAGACTGGATTTTGCCTCGGCCTCTTTGGCGGCCTGCTGCCGGGCGGCCTCCTCAATGCCTTTTTGCCGGCGGGCCAGCTCCAGATCAATCTCTTTTTTCTGATCCTCCAAAGCCTTCTCGCGCTGGCGAAGATCCAGCTCCGTTCGGCGGGCCTCCTCCAGCCGGGCCTCCCGCTCCTTCAGCTGGGTCTGCAGGGCCTTTACCTCCAAGCTGGATTTTTCCTCGGCCTCTTTGGCGGCCTGCTGCCGGGCGGCCTCCTCAATGCCTTTTTGCCGGCGGGCCAGCTCCAGATCAATCTCTTTTTTCTGGTCCTCCAAAGCCTTCTCGCGCCGCCGCAGGTCCAGCTCCGTTTGGCGGGCCTCCTCCAAGCGGGCCTCGCGCTCCTTCAGCTGGCCCTGCAGGGCCTTTACCTCCAGACTGGATTTTTCCGCGGCCTCTTTGGCGGCCCGCTGCCGGGCGGCCTGCTCAAAGATTTTTTGGCGGCGGGCCAGCTCTTTTTCCCGCTCCTCAAAAGCCTGTTTTTGCGCTGTCTCCGCGGGAAACAGGGCGCCGCACTCTGGACATTTGATTTTGCCGCTCATGGCTTTTCCCTCCATAATTTATATCTGAAATGATCTGCAAATCCAGAGGAATCCACAAGGGGAATCCCCAGGGGGAATCCCCCAGAACAATCCCCCAGAAGAACCCACGGGGGAATCTCCAGAAAAATCCCCGCAAATCACCCAGGGGCCGGCCCCGCAGCGAGCGGCCCGCCGCGCCCCCATTCCATAAAAATACAGCTTTGAGGCGGGGGAAAACAACAAAAAAGCGGGAAAATTTTTCAAAATTGCGGAAAATCGCAAAAATTGCGGGGCTATAAACAGAAAAAAAGTTGACAAAACCGAAAAGCCGCGCTACACCCGCCCGAATGAAATTTATATCAGGTGTTTTGGCCATGCTGCTCTGCGCGCCTCTGGCCGCCTCATTTGCGGACAGTTATGACAGCTCTGGAGCTGTTTCAGAGGCGCCTTTGACAGAGCTGCCCGCAAACGGGCCTTTTTTCTGGTCAGCGGAAAAAGCCGGCTGGAGCATGTTCATGCTGGGCACAATTCATCATGGGGTGTCTTTAGAGGACTTGAGGTGCTCTAAGCAAATACAGGCTCAGGCTCTAAAAAGCGACACTGTGTTTGTTGAAAATCAGCTGGCGGAAATAAATAACAGGGCCAGACTGGCTTTAGCCTTTCTCACCGGCTCAGAGGAGGAATATGAGAAAATTCTTTCAGGGCTGTCTTCTAAAATGAGGGATTTTTTCAAAGAGCATCTATCCCTAAGAAGAAAGGCTTTTTCGAGATTATTTTATGAAAACGATGAGGGGGATTTTAAAAGCTTGAGCCAGGCCGCCAGAGACATCTTAATAAGCGAGGGGGCAGACAGGCAGTGGAATTATTTTGATTATTTTTTTTACCTGAAAACCAAGGCGGAATTGGAATTTGACATCAGGCAGCTTTCTAAAGGATCGCTGGATGTGGAAATCGCCGCTTTGGCCAAGGCCGGGGGGATAGAGTTAAAGCCTCTGGAAGAGATTGGCGATGGCCTTCGGTCTGTTGAGAAGATTATTGAAAAACTGCTTCCAAATGAAGGCAGGATAATTATCAGCCGCGGGATTTTAGAGGAATTTATAGCTGCGCGGGCAAACAGGGAAAATCTGGAAAAAACAAAAGGGGCGTTTGTGAAATCTTTGTATGAGACTTACAAATCCGGAGACAGTCAAAAACTAACAGGGCTTCTTGATCTGTCTGACCCAACAGACGCAGTCTTCAGTCAGATTCTGCTTGAGGAGAGAAACAGGCTCTGGCTGGAAAAGCTTAAAGCTGAGATGGAGAGCGGAAAAACAGTTTTTGCCGCAGCTGGAGTCGGGCACTTTATAAAGGATGACCATTTGCTGGGCATGCTGAAAGAGGAGGGCTTTTTGATCCGCCGCATGAGACGGGACTGCTCCATGTCCGCAAGATAGGGAGAGGGGCGGAGCGCGGCCTCTGCCCGCCGGCTTGCAAAACATGAGGCCTTGTGGCATTTTTAATGAAGCAAGCCGGCCTGAGCCGGCAAACTCACTGGAAAAATTATGGGAAAGACAGCGAAAAAGCCTCTGTTCCAGATAAACAGCTGCGGAGAAAGCCGGCCAAAGCGGAGGCAAGGCCTCAGGCTGCCGCCTGCGGCGGCAATGCTTGCGGCTTTGGGCGCGGTTTTGTTTGCCGCGGCGGGCCTGCGGGCGGGAGCTAATATCAGGCATTTGCCGGAGGCCGCCGGCAGGGACATTTTTGAAAAACCGCTGTCCCCGCTTTCTGAGGGCCTGCCGCCCCTTGGGGTTTATTCTCTGAAGCATCCCCTGCCTCTTTTTCTGCTGAAAAGCGGCGGAGACACATGCGCCCTGCCCTTAGAGCAGCCCCCGCGCGGGGGCTTTCCGGCCCTGAAAGGCCGCATGCCAGGCTTTTCCACAGCGCCTGGTTTTGCTTTTGAGAGGGCGCCGGCCAAGCTCCTGGAGCCTGATCTGCCCCCTGAGATGCCCCTTGAGATGCCCCCTGAGATGTCCCTTGAGATGTCCCAGGCGCTCCTCCAGCTCTCAGGCGATTTTAAAGAGCTGCCTCTGCGCTGGCAAAAGTTCAATATCTGCTCTGAAGGCATTATCTGCGGCGGGGGCGCATGCCGCCCGGCCCAAGATTTAGCCAGATATTTGGGACAAGCTTTAGCCCAAGATCCGGCTGCAGATCCGGCCCAGGCTCTGGCTCCAAACAAGCATGCCGGCCTTGGCGGCGTTATGCTTGCTTCGGGAGTTATATATTTTGGCGCCTGCATTGCCGCTGTTAAAATCAAAAACAGCTACATAGCCGCTTTATGCCTGCCTGTGCGGGAGCTTTTGCCATATTTGCCCAGATTAGACAAGCTGTGGCTTTCACAATAAAAATTTCCCCAAAGCCTGCTCCTGTTTTTTTGGAAACAGAGCCGCGCCTTCCCCGGGCGCGGCGGCCGCCTCAGGGCTTTTGAGCATGGCCTAATTGAAATCAGGCCCTTAAGCCAGCTGCCGCCCTTAAGGCAAGGGCTGCGAGGCGGGAAAAAAAAAATCCGCTTTTTTTTGAAAACCAGCGGATCTGCCGCCAGTTTTGCGCTAAAATCAGCGGAAGAGCCGCTGTTTTTGCAAAATTCCCCTCAAAAACAGGCCGGCTTAAACCTGGGGGGTTATAGAAGCGCCCGCTTTGGCCGGCGGCGAGGGGGCGAGGGGGCGCGGGGGCGGGCAGCCGGAAAGTCCGGCGCCTCTGTGAGGCTTAAGCAAAGCGGGCAAAAAAAAACGGCCTTGAAGGCTTAAGGGAGCTATGGACATAAAGCGCGTTTTGGATTTAAAGGCTCTGCTGAAAAAAAAGTCTTTTTTTCTGTTTGGGCCAAGACAAACCGGAAAAAGCTACCTTATCCGGCAGCAGCTCAGCGGCTGCTCCCTGATCATCAATCTCCTGGATCCGGAAATGAGCTTGAGGCTTCAGCAAAACCCCTCCTATTTAAAAGCGCTGGCCAGGGGGCGGACAAAGGCGCAAAAATACATTGTCATAGATGAAATCCAAAAAATTCCAGAGCTTTTGGATCTTGTCCATCTTTTGATTGAGGAGGAAAACATCCGTTTTCTTCTGACCGGCAGCAGCTCAAGAAAGCTAAAAAGAAAAAACATCAATTTGCTGGCGGGCAGAGCCTGGAATGCGGAGCTGTTTCCGCTTTCCTATATCGAGATCCCTGAATTTTCCCTTAAAAACAGGCTTTTGCATGGCTCGCTTCCATATATATATTTGAGCGGCGAGCCTCTTGAGGAGCTTGCCGCTTATATTGCCAATTACCTGATGCTGGAGGTTCAAACAGAGGGGCTGGCGAGGCGGCTTTCCAGCTTTCACAGCTTTTTAAGGGGGGCGGCTTTAAGCAATGGGCAGGTTTTAAATTTTTCAAAACTGGGAAACGGCTGCGGGCTGCCGCCCAGCTCTGTCAGGGACTATTATCAGGCTCTGCAGGATCTGCTTTTGGGCTTTCTGCTGCCGCCCTGGCAAAAGTCCCGAAAGCGAAAAGCTGTCAGCAAGTCAAAGTTTTATTTTTTTGACACGGGGCTGGCCAACAGCTTATGCGGCGTCCGCTCCTTAAATGAGCATTCTGACCTGTATGGGAAAAGCTTTGAGCATTTTATCGCCTGCGAGATCCGGGCTTATCTCAGCTATTCCAGAAGGCGGGAGCCTTTTGCCTTTTGGCGGTCCATGCAGGGGCGGGAGGCGGACTTTGTGATTGGGGATCACACGGCCATAGAGGTCAAATCCTCAAAAAGAATCTCAAAAGCCGATCTAAAGGGGCTGAGGGCGCTGTCTGAAGAGCGCGCCTTCAAAAGCCTTTTGATTGTGAGCCGGGACAAAATTCCAGCTAAATGGGGCGGCATTGCCAGCATGCATTGGGAGGCTTTTTTAAAAAAGCTCTGGAGCCATGAAATCCTGCCCCCTTAACCCGCCTTCTCAGCCTGCTCCGGCGGGCAGCGCGGCCGGCGGGAGGGCAGACATCAAAAACCCGCGGCTCAAAAAGAGCTTAAGCTCTCAGACAGGATTCTGAGGGCTGTTGGAAGCGAAACCAGCCGGGAGCCGCCCTGGCTGTATTCCCTCTTTAAATAAGCGGCCGCCTGAAGGGAATGCCTGGGCTTCAGCTTTTCAGAATAATATTGCAGGGAGCGGGAGATTTTACTCTCCGAAAGCTTGGCCTCTATAAGGGCAAAAGGGCGGCTGTCCTTTAAAATGACAAAGTCCACCTCGCGGGACTCTTTGTCCCTGATGTATCTCAGCTCAAGAAAGAGGCCGCGGCTGTCCTCAAAAAAATGGATTTTTTTCAGAAGATGGGCGGCCACAAGGTTTTCAAACCTTGGGCCTTCGTCAGCCCCGCAAATCAAATCCCCATTGTCAAAAAAATAAACTTTTGGCGGCTTTTGGATGGCTCTTGGCATTCTTGCTGTGTAAGGGCGGACCGAAAAACAAATATACATTCTGTTTAAAGCCTCCAGCCACAGCTTGGCTGTTTTTGGCGATATTTGCAGATCTCCCGCGATATTTGAAAGAACAGCCAGCTGTCCGCCGCGGCGACGCAAAATGTCCACAAACAGGCTGAGGTCCTGGATTTTTTTAATGGACTCCAGATCCCGGATGTCCTCTTTTAAAACTCTTTCAAAGCGGTCCCGGCGCCATCTTCTGGCCTCCCCCTCGCCTCCGTCCAAAAAAGGCTCTGGGAAGCCTCCCACTGTCATCAGCCGGCGAAAGCCCTCTTTGAGCGGCATTCCCGGCGGCAGCTCGTCCAAGGTTATGGGATGAAGCCTCCAGTAATGATAGCGCCCCAGAAGAGAGTCCCCTCCCCTGCGATAGACATTCATGCGGGCGCTGCCGGTCACCAAAAACTGATGCTGATGCCCGGTTTTATCGTAAATCCCCTTGATCCAGTTTTTCCAGCGGCTGTATTTATGAAGCTCGTCAAAAACAATCAGCTGATGGCCTTCATCCCAAAGCCTCTCAAGAATGGCCCGCCGGTCTTCGTCAAAATCCCAGTTCAAATACAGCCCCGATTTTGATTTTTTATAGGGGAATTTTTTTAAAATCTGCCGGGCCAGAGTGGTCTTTCCCGCCTGCCGGGGGCCGCCGAGAAAAACCATTTTTCTGGAGAGATCTTTTAAAATCAATGGCTCAAGAGATCGCCTCATAATGGCTATTTTATGCCACATTCCAAAACAGTCAAGGCTGTTTTTTTGGAGGCCCGGCTGTTTATGCGCATTTAACGAAATTCCAGGGCAATTTCAGGACTAAGATTTAGATTTTTAAAAAAATTTTTGGCTGGAATCGGGGGGTTGAAGGATTTTTGACAGCCCTGGCGCTTGGCCAGCCGGCGGGCCATCACCGCCCGGCTGCGGCAGTCCGCCGGGCAATGCCTGGCGGGCTTGGCGGGCTGCCCCCGCGCCTTGAAGCGGCGGCGGCATTGCTGGCAGACAAGCGAGGCAGGGGGCATGCCCCAAGCATAAAATGCCCTGGAGTCCCAGGCAATGAGACACTTTCCCCCAGGGGGGCTGGCCGCGGGGCTTGATCTGCCGGGCCGGGGCGATTATTGTGGGGGGAGATGATTTCAGAGCCTGAAAATTCCCCCCGCGCCCAGACCGCGGGGGCTTTAACCAGCCAAGGAGGGCTTAATTATGAAAAAAGCAATTTTTTGGGGGCTAATCGGACTTTTAACAGTTGTTTTAACCGCTGTTTTTGCGCTTTGGCTGATTATTTCTATGAGTATTGATGAGGGTATTAAAGAGGCAACAAAGAGGAAGGATCACTTTCACCAGCTGGCAGAAAAAATTAGGCTGGACGAAAGAGAATGCAAAGACTCCAAAATTCTGTCTGAAAAAGAATGCAAAGCTGCTGCGCTTGAAAAACTGCAAAGCGAGGGCAAAAACATGGGACTCTCCGCGGACAATCAATACTTTGAAGCCCTTTATAGTCCGGCAGCCCAGACATGCGGCGCCAGAGTCAAGGGCGCTCCGCATAGAAACGGCGGCGGCTTTGTGGCCAATACCGCCTCTGTGGCAAAAACCGCCTTTGTGGGCAAAACCGCAGCTGTTTGCCAAAAGGCAAAGGTTTCCGGCCAGGCGCGGATTTCCAGCTGGGCGAAAGTTCGCGGCCATGCGCGGGTTTTCGGCAATGCGCGGGTTTCCGGATGGGCGAAAGTTCGCGGCCATGCGCGGGTTTTCGGCCATGCGCGGATTTCCGGATGGGCGAAAGTTCGCGGCCATGCGCAGGTTTCCGGCCAGGCGCGGGTTTCCGGATGGGCGAAAGTTCGCGGCCATGCGCGGGTTTTTGGAATAGCAAAAGTTACTGGCGGCCAGGTTTCCGGCAATGCGCAGGTTTCCGGCCAGGCGCATGTGTCTGGCTTTTCTGTGGTTAAAGGAACAACAAAGGTTTGCTCTGGAACACACACAAGAGGGCCAGCCGCCAATCAGCCAAACTGTCCTTAGGGGGCCGGCCTTCCGCCGCGCCAATGCCATGAGGCTTTGCCGGCCAATATGAGCCGGAAGCTTTGAAAAAACTGAACAGCCGCGGCTAAAGGCGCCGCGCTGCGGCATTTTTCTCTCATCACTTCCCCCCCTGCCTTCGCAAAAGCATATATGGCGCCGGGGCCGGGGGAAAACAGCCAGCCAAGAGGGGGAGCGCCCGTGAGGCCGGCCCGCTGCTCCGAAGGGTCCTCTCAAGGGGCGGGCCGCTGAGGCATGGCAGGGACAGCCGCGAGGCCAGCCCTCTGAAAAAGCTTGTGACTCCGCGGAGGCTCGGGAACGGCCGCGAGGCCGGCCCGGCAAACAGGCCAGTTTTTGCTCTTGACAATAAAAGCCTGGAGAGGCATAAAAATAATGTCTGGCGGGCGAAGGGCCTGCTTTTCGGGGGGCATTATGGCAAAAAAAGGCGCGCTTTGGATTTTAAAGCCCCTTTCCATAAGCTTTCCGGCGGCAAAGCCCCTCAAAAATCCGCAGCGCCATCCAAAAAATCAAACAGGCCTGGATACAGTCAAAATCACCGTCAAAGTGATGGACATCTTCGGCAACGACACCATGTGAGTCAAAGAGGTTAAAATATGAAAAAATCACTAACTGTCAAAGAGATAAATATCCGATTCGTTTCTGTAAGGAACGAGGATTTTATATCTCTTACCGATATAGCGCAATATAAAAATTCAGACGATCCAAGATTTGTTGTTCAAAACTGGATGAAAACCCGCTCAGCGGTGGAATTTCTTGGTCTCTGGGAGACAATCAACAACCCTGATTTTAACCGTGTCGAATTCGACACCTTTAAAAATGAGTCTGGGAGCAACTCCTTTGTTTTAACACCTCAAAAATGGATAAAGGCTACAGGCGCTGCCGGCCTTGTTTCAAAAGCTGGACGCTATGGAGGCGGAACTTTTGCCCATAAAGACATTGCCTTTGAGTTTGCCTCTTGGATTTTGGCAGAGTTCAAACTTTATATCATCAAAGAGTTTCAAAGGTTAAAACAGGAAGAGCGGGAAAGGAATAAACTGGGCTGGTCTGCCAAGAGATTTTTAGTCAAAGCCAATTATAAAGTTCATACAGACGCTGTTCAGAAAAATCTAATACCGGCAAAAGTCTCAAAAAAACAAATCAGCCGCATTTATGCCAATGAGGCGGATATAATGGCGCTGCAAAAAAACTTCCCCTCTTCCCCGTATCTTATTTTAAAGCTGGAAATCAGATGGCTGCCCTCAGATGATCTTCTGCGGGAATTTTCTTATGAAAAACTGCTCCCCCCACTGGTTCATAAGCTGAGGAAGGCGGTTTATGAGTGGCGGGAGGGCGGCTATGCCGGAGCATTCAAAATCACTGGGCGAAAATTTACATCCGCCTCTCCAAACAGCTTCAGCTGTTTGGGAACCAGCCCCCGCAAGCTCCCCTGAAAATCCAATGGCCCCCTCCAGGCTTGCCCCGTGGATATGAGAACAGGCAGCATCAGGTCTTTTTCCCTGGCTAAAGGCGCCGGGGCCAGGGGAAAACAGCCAGCCAAGAGGGGAAGCGCCCGTGAGGCCGGCCCGCTGCTCCGAAAGATCCTCTCAAGGGGGGAGCCGCTGGGGCATGGCAGGGACAGCCGCGAGGCCAGCCCTCTGGAAAAGCTTGTGACTCCGCGGAGGCTTGGGAACGGCCGCGAGGCCGGCCCAGCAAACAAGTTCAGCGCTGGGATCTGGCTGGCCTCCTGGGGAAAACAGCCAGCGGCAGGGACAGCCGCGAGGCCAGCCCTCTGGAAAAGCTTGTGACTCCGCGGAGGCTCGGGAACGGCTGCGAGGCCGGCCCAATAAAGGAGCTCAGCACTGGGATCTGGCAAAAATAAGCGGTTCAGCGCGGCCGGCCGGAGGGAAAACAGAGGCTCAGCAGCGGATGTTTCGGGAAGGAGCGCGCCGGGGCCGCGCAAAAACAGAGGGCTTATCGGCAGGACCAAGGGCGGAACCGAAGTTTCAGGCCAGGGAACAGCTGTGAGGGCGGGGCCGGCCCGGCAAACAGGCCAGCCCTCTGGACAAGCCCGCCGCTCCGCGGAGGCTCGGGAACGGCCAAAAGACCGTCACGGCAAACAGGCCAGTTTTTGCTCTTGACAATAAAAGCCTGGAGAGGCATAAAAATAATGTCTGGCGGGCGAAGGGCCTGCTTTTCGGGGGGCATTATGGCAAAAAAAGGCAAAATTTTTAAAATAAAATACAGGGATCTCCCCTGGGAGCTGAGGGATCATGTGGATTTTGCTTACGGCCATATCCAGAGGGCGCAAAATCCGACAGTCAGTCATATCCTGAAGCGGCTGAAACGATCTGAAAAAATGTATGCGGAGGAGGGGGCTGATGCCGCCGCCCGCAAAAAGCGGACGGCCATTGACAAGCTGGAAAGCTATATGCAGGCGGCTGAGCTGTAAGCGGGGGCTGAGCCGGTTTTGACGCGCTGGGCGCCAAAAAGACGGCGCAAATGTGCCGCGCCGCATATAAAACTGCCGAAAAAATCAGCTGTTTGCGCTGATCGTGTTTTAAGTTTTCAGGATTCTTTTTTGCGAAAAGTCTTCCGCGCGGGGGTAATAAAAATTCCAGTCAAGGCAGAATAGATAAGGAGGGAATTTTCAAAATCAAGCCAGCATAATCCGCTGATTATATATGAGGTTTCAGAGAGCTTTATTAAGGGGAACAGCCGGGAACATTCAAACAAAACAGGCATAACACTCGTATTGGGAGGGCTGCATTATGACAAAAAAAAGAGATCGCGGCAAAAAGCCGATTGAAATTTACAAGCACAAAGAGCAAAAACGGAAAAACAACCCCCAGGCCGGGATTGTGACCGCCGAAAGGGACAATCCCCAGGTCCAGACCAAACAATACAAATACGATCCTCATCTGGATCCAGAGCTTCAATGGGCCGGAAAGGCCGAAAGGCTGTCCTTTGAAGCCCCGACAATCCCCCTCCATATTCACGAAAAAATCGATCCCCGGAGCGTCATTGAGACGGTCCGGCGCAGAAATGCCGTGGATTATGAGCAGCTGTCCCTGTTTCACGAGAAATCAGAAAAGCGCCCCCTGGAAAAAGAAATTGAGTTTTACAAACACGAAAAGCTTTGGAGCAACCGCCTGATTGCCGGCGATTCCCTTGCGGTGATGAACTCCCTGCTGGAAAAAGAGGGGATGGGGGGCAAGGTCCAGTGCGTTTATATTGACCCGCCCTATGGGATTAAATACGGCTCCAATTTTCAGCCTTTCACAAACAAGCGGGAAGTCAAAGACAAAGACGAGGATTTAACGGCAGAGCCGGAAACCATAAAAGCCTTTCGCGACACATGGGAGCTTGGGATTCACTCTTACCTCTCTTATTTAAGGGACAGACTTTTGCTTGCAAGAGAGCTTTTGACAGACAGCGGCTCATGCTTTGTCCAAATCTCCGATGAAAATGTTCACCTTGTCCGCAATCTTATGGATGAGGTTTTTGGGAAAGAGAATTTTGTTTCATTGATCAATTTTAGAAAAAAAACTATGCCATTAAGAGCGAAATATATAGAACAAATGTGTGACTATATTATATGGCACGCAAAAAACAAATCACATCTAAAATATCATTCGCTTTTTGAACAAAAGAAAACAGAGGGTGACTTTCACTACAAGTGGTATTTAAGAAAAAACGGCTCACATGTTCTGATGAGCAAAGAGCAGACAAATAATCACTCCCTTTTGCCAAAAGAAGGGAGAAACAATTTATATCTTCTGAAATCATTAGTCGCTTCGGGAAAAAATCCAAGCGGGCTGTTTGATTATAAATTCAATAACCGTATTTATCAACATCCCCATCAGGGCTATGGAACTACTGAAAAAGGAATGAAAAATCTTGATATTGCGGGAAGACTGCAAATTGAAGGAAATCGCTTAACTTATAGATATTTTTTAAAAGATTATCCAGTTAGTAAAATTCTCGCTAATTGGAATGATACGATTGGAGCAAAAGACAAACTGTATGCAGTGCAGACACATACAGAAGTGATAGAAAGATGCATTTTAATGACCACAAAGCCGGGAGACCTGGTTCTTGATCCAACCTGCGGGAGCGGAACAGCAGCTTATGCGGCGGAAAAATGGGGCCGCCGCTGGATAACCTGCGACACCTCGCGGGTCGCCATAGCCCTGGCCAGGCAGCGGCTTATGACAGCAAATTTTGACTACTATAAGCTGAAAGACGAGAAAAAGGGAATCAATGAGGGATTTAACTGCAAAGAGGCTCCTCATATCACTTTAAAATCCATTGCCAATAATCCAGACATTAAAGATGGCATGAGCAAAAAAGAAATTGAAGCGGCTGTCGCCCGCCATGCCCCCAAAGAAACCCTTTATGATCAGCCTTTTATAGATAAAAACAAACTCCGGGTGTCCGGCCCCTTTACTGTGGAGGCTGTCCCCGCCGTCCGGGTGGAGACTTTGTCCGGCGAAGTTCTTAACGGGGCGGACAGCCCCGTAAAACAGGACTGGCTTTTTTACCTTAAAGAGCGCGGCATTAAAGGGAAAAAGGGCCTTTCCCAAGACATAGAATTTTCCAGGCTGGAGATAATGAATGACACAAAATACATTTTCGCCGAAGGGGAGACAAAGGCTGACGGAAAAAGGGCGATTGTCTGCTTTGGCTCTGAATACGCCCCCATGGAGCAAAGGCAGATTGAGCTGGCCCTTAAAGAGGCCAGGCCCTTTCGCCCTGATATTGTGATTTTTTGCGCCTTTCAGTTTGATCCGGAGGCCGGAAAAGAAGTGGATGAATTGGATCTAAAATGGACAAAGGCCCTGAAAGTTCAGATGAACAGCGATCTTTTCACAGAAGACCTTAAAAAAAGCGCCAAAGGAGAGGAGAGCTTTTGGCTTGTGGGGCAGCCGGATGTCTCATTAAAAAAAATCTCCAAAGGGGAGCATAAAGGCAAATACACTGCCAGCGTTGAGGGCTTTGACTATTACGACACAAAAACAAACAGCGTTCAAACAGGCGGCAAAAAAAACATTGCCTTCTGGATGCTGGACACCGATTATGACGGGAGGTCCCTTTACCCCCGGCAGGTTTTCTTTCCCCTGGCGGGCGGCAGCGGCGGCTGGGAGAGGCTGAAAAAAGCCCTGCGCTCGGAAATCAATGAAGCTCTGATGGACAAATTTAAAGGAACAGAATCCCTGCCCTTTAAGCCGGAAAATCACAAAAAAATCGCCGTCAAAATCATTGATGACCGCGGCATTGAAAGCCTTGTCATAAAACCCCTGAGCTAAACGCCCATAAAAGCCGATACAAAAAACAAAAGGAGAAAAAAACAATATGAATTTTTTAAAAAGCGCTGCAAAGAAAGCTGCAAAAGCTTTAAACATTATCAAAGGGGGGTTTTCTGTCTCTCCAAGGATATTGGATCATTTTGGAATACAGGCGTATGCTTCCATTAACAAATCATTGGTTGAATTAGCATCCAACTCTTATGACGCTGACGCGGCGGAAGTTCATATATCTTTGCCGGATCAAATAGAGAAAAACAGCGAGATCATTTTGGAGGATAATGGCATGGGAATGTCAACAAAAGAATTTCAGGAGCATTACCTGCAAATCGGAAGAGACAGACGGCAAGAGCAGGCAATTGACACCAGCCCCGGCGGCAGAAAAATTATAGGAAACAAGGGCATAGGCAAGCTGGCCGGTTTTGGAATTGCCGGGCTTATAAGAGTTGAAACTTATAAAGGCGGCATTATGACAGCTGCCAATCTTAAAAGAGCGGATTTTGACAATAATAAGGATTTGAAGGACACAAAGTTTGATATTGAAACTTATCAGTTAAAAAAAGCTTCTTTAAAAGAAGAGGGAACAAAAATCATTCTTAAAGATTTGAAACAGGATTTATCAGTTCCAGACAAAACCTTTCTAAGACGATATTTAAGAAATAACCTGCCAAAATATGAAAATTTTAAAATATTTGTGGACAATATTGAATGCGCTGTGAGAGACATACGCGGAGAAAAGCATGATATCAATGAGACAATAGAAATCCTGGGCAAGCCTGTCACAGGATACTATATCATTGCGAACGCCAATCAGGCTGAGCCGGGCCTGGCCGTCCGAGTCAGAGGAAGGCTCGTGACCAAGCCGGGCTTTTTTAATCTGCCTCTTGATTCTTTCACAGGATATATCAGCAAAAAATTAACAGGAGAATTGCATGCTGACTTTTTAGATGAGGGAAATGGAAAGTTCCAATCCCTGATCAACACCTCAAGAACGGGATTTATTGAAGAGAACAAAACTGTGGAAAAATTTAACGCCTGGGCAAAAAGTTTTTTAAAAAAAGTCCTTAAAGAAGAAGGCCAAAAACAGCTTGCCGGGCAAACAGCCAAGATATTAAAAACAAAAACTATTGAGGGCCGTCTGAGGGAATTGCCGTCTCCTGTCAGAAAAAAAGCCAAAGAGGTTATCTCAGCTTTGGCGGCAAAAATGAAAGAGAGGGAGGATCATGAAATTATTGAGTTTGCCGGGCTTATTTTGCAGTATTTTGAGTCCAATGTTCTTAAAGAGCTTCTGGACAGCATTCTAAAGGCTGATTCAAATGATGTGGAAAAGCTTGCGGATCTTATCTCTGAATGGGGAGTAAGGGATGTCGCCGGTGTTGCAAGCCTTATCCGCCAGCATGTTCAAATAATCAAAAAACTGGAAGAGCTTGTTAATAAGCCGGAAACTAAGGAAAAGCAGGTTCACAGGCTTTTTGAAAAAAATCTGTGGCTTCTGGATGACAAATACAAGCTGTGGGAATCCAACAAGTCTTTAAAAACCATCCTTGGAAAAAACTTAGACAAAGAGTTTGGCAAACAACAATATCTGCGGCCGGATTTGGTTTGCCTGAGCAGCAATTCTGACGCTGTTATTATAGAATTTAAGCGCCCTGAAAGGGCTGTTTCAACACAGGATTTAACTCAAGTTCTTGGCTATAAGGGCTTGATGCAAAAACAAATGCCCGGCATTTCCAATACAGCTGTTTTTGTGATAGGAAAAAAATATGATGATTCTGTCAGGGCAATCAAAAAGGACCAGGAGAAGGCTGGCATCTTCTTAATGAGCTATTCAGAGGTTTTGTCAAAAGCGGAAAGAAAATTCAGCGACATATTAAAAATACTTGAGAGCAGATAAAGGGAAAACACAGGAGAGCGCGATGGCCAGCCAGGAAAGAAGCTTCAAATTAACAATAAAAAATGTCAGATGTTTTGCGACAGAGCAGCATTTTGATATTCGCCCCCTGACTTTTTTAATAGGGCCAAACAGCTCGGGAAAGACAACTGTTATGAGCTGTTTTTCCACAATTTACAGCTTTATATCTCATGGAGGCTTCCGTTATCCTGATTTTAACAAAGAGCCTTACTCTATGGGAGCTTTTGTGGATATCGTCAGCAGATCAAAGACAGGGAGAAAGAAAAGCATCATGCAAAACTTTGAAATTGGCATCAGCCACAATAATGACATCAAATACAATTTTTGTTTTAAAGAAAAGAAGGCCGGCGCTGAGCCTGTCATAAAGCGGGCGGGCGCAAGCGTTAAGGATGTTTCATTTTGCTGTGAAGAGAGCGGGAGGAAAATTCTTTTTACCGCAAAAGACAATAAAAGCAATAAAAAAATTAAAGAAAATAAGCATTTTTTTTTCAATGATGATATTTCTCTGGCCTGGCATATTCTAGACCCTTGCATTCCCCGAAAATCTCCCTCTAATAGAAACAAGCAGGATGTTTTTTATGAAAAATTAAAGCTTTTGCGCTCTTGGAGAAGAACATTATTTGCAAAAAGCATATTCAACATGGCTCCTGTCCGCTCAAAGCCTCAAAGAACATATAACCCTGTTAAGGAATCTCCCAGCCCGGAAGGCAGCGAGATCCCTGTTCTTCTCTCTAACTTAAGAGGAAAAACAGGGGATTGGAAAAAAATCCACAAAAGCTTAATTGATTTTGGCAAAGCATCCGGCCTGTTTTCTGATATTGAAGTTAGAAAATTTGGAGAAACCAAAGGAGATCCTTTTCAGCTGCGGTTTCAAATAAGAGGGGTTAAATCCAATATTATAGACACCGGCTATGGCTTGAGTCAAATTCTTCCGCTTTTGGCTCGTCTTTTCGCCTCCGGCGCTCAAAGCGGCCTGACCTTGAAAAAAAGAGGGGCTTGGCTCCTAGTCCAGCAGCCGGAGGTTCATTTGCATCCAGCAGCCCGCGCGGAGCTGGCTTCATTGTTTGTTCAAAGCGCAAAAGCAGACAATTCTTTTTTAATTGAAACGCACAGCGACTTTCTTTTGGACAGGACAAGGATTGAGGTCCGCAAAGGGGAGATTGATCCCGATCTGGTTTCCATAATATATTTTGAGCCTGTAAAAGACGGAGTCAAATCGCATAATATGTCTGTTGACAAACAGGGCAATCTTATTGGAGCGCCTGCGGGATACAGAAGCTTTTTTACCAAAGAAACCAACCGCCTTTTGGGCTTTGAGGGCTAAGCCATGCGCATGATGCTGGATGTCAATATGCGGCCGGATTTTTTAATCGTCTTTTGGGGTTTGAGGGCTAAGCCATGCGCATGATGCTGGATGTCAATATGCGGCCGGATTTTTTAATCGTCTTTTGGAGTTTGAGGGCTAAGCCATGCGCATGATGCTGGATGTCAATATGCGGCCGGATTTTTTAATCGTCTTTTGGAGTTTGAGGGCTAAGCCATGCGCATGATGCTGGATGTCAATATGCGGCCGGATTTTTTTCAAACAAGAGGAAAGCATGCTGCCTGTTCATAAATGGATGGAAAAACGAAACGGAAAATTGATTTATTCCGATCATGAGCCGCTTCAAAGAGAGCTGACCCAGAGACAGAAAAAAGCTTTGGAAAGATATAATCAGTCAGGAAAGGCCCGCTTTTTTCCTAAAGAGCAAGTTGAGCGAACGATAATCAGCTTAAGGAAAAACAAAGACAACAGATTCAAATCAAATGACATTCATATATTGGGCCTGGCAAAAACCGCTAAAGCAAAGATCCTTTGCTCAAAGGATACGGATCTGCATCATGATTTTAAACAAATCTTAAACGGAAACATTTATCAAAACAAAAAACATGAGCATCTTTTAACCAGAGACGCCTGTCCATAAACTCTTAGATGAAGTGTCAATAAAATAAAATGGATCCTTCATAGTGTCAAATCAAGAAAACATTTTTAAATTTAAATTAAGTTTTTCCTGGTTAAGAAAAACTATAAAGATTATATTATTATTTTCTTATGAGCTTATAAAAGCATTTAAAACAAAATGCAGGGAAAATGCGATTTATGATATTCTTAAATATGCTTTATTAGGATGTTTAATTATTGTGTATACAAGCAAAGGCTTCATTAGTGAGAAAAATAATATAGTCATGGACATTAAGCTATGCCAAAGCCCATCAAAAAGCTGATCATTAATTCCCCTTTCCGGGAGCCGGACCGGCATTGGAAATTCAACAAAACCATCAAAGAGTTTGAGCTTAAACAAGGCCGGAGGCCCGCAAGCTATATTATTTCAGGCGGAAGGTCCAGGTCTTACGATGAGTTCGGGCTGGTTAAGGAGATCCCCCTTGTCAATGACATCAGGGGGCGGCTGCGGGAATGGAAAAAAAGCGGTTATTCCGGCGCCACCGGAGTCACCCGCAGGCTTTTGGAGTTTTGGAATGGGGGCAGAGAGGCCTCAGGCCGGAAACATGACTTCTTTTTCTGCCAGCTGGAAGCCATTGAAACTTTTATTTTTTTGACAGAGGGCCGGGAGGATATGAAAACAGGGCTGAATATCCCGCCGGACGAGGGGCTGAGCAGGCTTTGCTGCAAAATGGCCACAGGATCGGGCAAAACAGCTGTTATGGCTATGACCATTGCCTGGCAGATTCTTAACAAGGTTACATATCCAAGAGACGCAAGGTTTTCAAAAAATATTTTTATTGTCACCCCAAATTTAACAGTCAGGGACCGGCTCCAGACTCTAAAGCTCTCAGGCGGCGGCAGCTGCTATCAGGAGTATAAAATTGTTCCCGGTGAATGGCGGGACAAGATCCGGCAGGGAAAAATCATTATAAAAAACTGGCATCAGCTTCAGTGGGAGACAGAAGAGAAAATTCAAGCAAGAAATGGGCCAGACAAAAGGGGGGCAAAAAGCGACACAGCTTACACAAGGGAGGTTTTAGAGGATATCGCCAAGTCAAAAAATATAATTGTTTTAAATGATGAGGCTCATCACGCCTGGCGAAAGCCGGCAGATCTGCAAATACAAAAGGCGCGCGATATTACAAAAGACGATCTGGAAATGGCCACAAAATGGATTGAGGGGCTGGACCGCCTGAGCCGGACAGCCGGCATCCGGCAGGTTTTTGATTTTTCAGCCACCCCTTATGCCCCCACAGGGAAAACAGCTGATGAGAGAAGTCTCTTTGAGTGGATTGTAAGCGATTTTGGCCTGACAGACGCCATTGAGGCCGGCATTGTCAAGACCCCAAGATTTGCTGTCGGAGACGACGCCTCAGCCAGCGCCAAAAGGCTAAAGCCGCAGCTGTATCATATTTACGAAAACGAGGAGGCTCAGCCTGATTTAAACAGAAAAGCCGGGGCGGCGGAATCCCTGCCGGATATAGTGAAATCAGCTTACACGCATCTTTCCCACAGCTGGAGCAAAAAATATGAAAAATGGAAAAAGCATTGCAAAAATCAAAAGGAGTTTGTTCCGCCAGTGATGATTTCTGTTGTGAACAGAAAGGAAACAGCGGACAGGGTGGAGCATGGGCTGAGGGAAAATGACATTCCCGCCGCCAGGCTTTTTAAAGGGGCGGAGAAAACGCTTAAAGTTTACTCCGGCATGGAAGATGATGAAGGCATGCGGGAAAGGCTTTCCGCTGTGGGAAAAATCAGATCTGGCGGGCAATCTGTTCATCATGTGATTGCCGTTCAAATGCTCTCTGAAGGCTGGAACTGCCGGACTGTGACCCATATTATGGGCTTGAGGGCTTTTTCAAGCCAGCTGCTGTGCGAGCAGACAATCGGCCGGGGCTTGAGGCGGATGTCTTATGAGTTAAACAATGATGGAATGTTTGAGCCGGAGTATGCGCATGTCCTGGGGGTTCCGTTTGCTTACCTTCCCCAGGAGGGGAGCGACACTGGAAGGCCGGAAGAGGATCCAAGAAGCTGCATTTTTCCCGAGCCTGAAAGGTCTCAATATGAAATCACCTGGCCCAATGTGGAAAGGATTGACTGTCAGCTGCGGCCGGAGCTGACCATTGATTTTGCCGGCATGCCCCCCTGCATTGTGGATGTTTCAAGCATTCCAAATCTGGCGGAGCTGGCCCCCGTTATTGACGGAAAGCCAAGATATGAGGATATAGAGTCAACAAGCCTTCAGGAGTTTTTTGAAAAGGAGTTTGAGCCGGACCGCATGCAGACTTTAATTTTAAAAGCGGCAAACAAGATTTATGACAGGATCAGCCCTGAATGGAAAAAGGGGGTTTTGAAGCGTCATGCTCTCAGAATGATTTTTCAGCTGACAAAGGAATTTATCAATTCCCCGAAGTTTCAGATCAAGCCGGCCTATGAAGAGAAAAGAAAAGGCCTGGCTGTAATGATGAAAATGAATGAGATTGTAAACAGGGCGCTCAGCCTGATACAAAAGGATTCCGCGGAGGAGTTTTCTGTCATATATGACAAAGACTCAAAATTTTCCTCAACAAAAGAGTCTGGGGAGTGGTGGACTAAGAAGAATACAGCGATTTTTAAAAAAACCCATATCAATCAATGCGTGACAGACAGCCCCTGGGAATACACCCATGCAAGAGAGCTGGACAGAAACAAAAATGTCCGGGCATGGGTTAAAAATGATCACCTGGGCTTTGAAATCGGCTATATTGATGAAAAAGGAAGGATGCGGCCATACACCCCCGATTTTATTGCCCGGCTCTCAAATGGGGATCATTTGATTTTGGAAGTCAAGGGAATCCAAAAAAGCCGGGATATTCAAAAATGGGATTTTATGGAAAACTGGGCTAGAGCTGTCTCCGGGAGCTTAAAGAAAAACTGGCATTTTAAAATCTCTCAAGATCCAGCCGGAGGCATGGTCCATGAAATTATTGAAGAGATTTTAGGGAAATAACCGCCGGCGCCCCCTCTTTTTTTTAGCTGTTTAGAGCTGCTTGTTTGCATTTATAAGGGATATGAGTTTAGATTTATTAAGGAGTCCACAAATATTCTGACAAAATTATTGGAACTCTCTAATAAAGCCTTCTTTAAAAATGTTATTCAATGCTGGAATATATTTATGAACTCCTGTATAACAGCGGGGGGGAAACAGCTGCGGGGCCGGCCCGGCGAACAGTCTGTCCTTGTGAAAGACTGCCGGGAACGGCCGCGAGGCCGGCCCAACAAACAGGCGCTGGGATCTGGCAAAAATGGAGATTCAGTCCGCAGCGCATTGGAGGGGGACAAAGGGAAAAGCAAAAATTTTAGAGGGAGGCGCGCCCGCCGCCGCGCGGCGGCAATAGCGCGGCGCATTGGAGCGGCAGGGAGCGTCAGCGGAGGCTAAATGGAGCATAAGCTTTTAACTGAGCACTATCACAGGGAAGACTACAAAACCCTTGAAGGCTATAAAAAGCGCGGCGGGTATCAGGCCCTCAAAAAAGCGCTGTCTTTAAAGCCTGAAGAGGTTGCTGCGGAAGTCAAAGCGTCCGGCCTCAGGGGCCGGGGCGGCGCCGGCTTCCCCACAGGAGTCAAGTGGAGCTTCCTCCCGGAAAACGGAGAGCCGCGCTACCTGCTCTGCAATGCCGACGAGGGGGAGCCGGGAACCTTCAAAGACCGCATGATGATGGAAAAAGCCCCCCACCAGCTGATTGAGGGGATGCTGATCTCCGCCTTCGCCATTCAGTCAAAAAAATCCTATATTTATCTGCGGGGCGAGTATCAAAAAGCCTTCCGCATCCTGCAGCAGGCTCTGGAAGAGGCCCGGAGGGCCGGCCTCCTGGGGAAAAACCTGCTTGAATCCGGCTTTTGCCACGAAATGGACATTTACCTCGGGGCCGGCGCCTATATCTGCGGCGAGGAGACCGGGATGATTTCCTCTCTTGAGGGCAAAAAAGGCCAGCCCAAGCTAAAGCCGCCCTTTCCCGCGGTCAGAGGCTACCTGGGGAAGCCAACCATTGTAAACAATGTGGAGACCCTGGCCGCGGCGGTCCCCATCATCAGAGACGGGGCCAAAGCCTACCGCGCCATTGGAACGGAAAAATCCCCGGGAACCAAGATTTTTTCCCTCAGCGGAGATGTCCTTAAGCCTGGAAACTATGAGCTGCCGCTCGGATATTCCCTGAATGACTTGATTTACAATCTGGGGGGCGGGCTTCGGAGCGGCCGCTCTCTGAAGGCGGTTATCCCCGGCGGCTCCTCTGTCCCTGTTTTGACCGCTGAGGAATGCGCCCAGGCCAGGCTGGACTATGAGAGCCTGAATGAGATGGGGACTTTTCTCGGCTCAGGCGCGGTGATTGTCATGGATGATTCCCGCTCCATGATGCAGATTCTCTCCATAATTTTAGAGTTTTATCATCATGAGTCCTGCGGGCAGTGTACCCCCTGCCGCGAGGGGACCGGCTGGCTGAGCAAAATTGTTCATGGGGTCTGCCATGGCGAAGGGCAAAACAGCGATTATGAGCTGATCCAAAAAATTGCCGAAAACATGATGGGCCGGACCATCTGCGCGCTTTCGGACGCTGCGGCCATGCCGGCCCTGAGCTTTGTTAAAAAATTTCGGAGCGAGTTTGAGCGCTGCCTTTATGATGGAGGGCTGCCAAAACCGCGGGAGGCCGGCTGAATGCGGCCCGCCGCCCCCGCGATTTTGCTTTCCGCGCTTTTCGGAGGCTGGCTGAGCGCGGCGCCGGCGCTTTCAGCAGCAAAGCGCCCCGTCCAAAAAATCACAGAGAAAACAGGCCGGGCCAAAGCCCCGGCAAAGCTCTCAGACAGCGCCGCCCCCGCAAAAAAGCCCCAGAAAACTCCAGGCAGCGCCCCCGCGGAAACGCCCCGGCAACAAAATCCAGAAGCCGCAAAAAACCTCCCGTGCGGAGGCCAAAACGGCCGCCGCCATGCAAACGGCGGAGGCTTTGTGGCTGATTCAGCCAGCGCCGCCCCTTCGGCCTTCATCGGCAAAACCGCCTTGGTCTGTGACAAGGCTTCGGTTTCGGGCGATGCGGTTATTTCCGGACAGGCAAAAATCTCCGAAGAGGCGCAAGTGTCCGGCGAGGCGATAATTGCCGCAAGAGCGCGGGTCTATGGCCGCGCGCGGGTTCATGACCGCGCGGTTATCGCCGGCAGCGCGCGGGTCTATGGCCGCGCGAGGGTTTTTGGAGACGCTGAAGTTACTGAAACATCCCAGATTTATGGCCAAGCCATGGTCTATCAAAAAGCGCATATTGCGGGCGAGGCGCGGATCTATGGCCAGGCGCGGATTTATGGCGAGGCCTCCCATCCTCAGGAAAAGGGAGCTTCCGTTTTTGGCAAAGCGCAGGTCTATGAGCAGGCGCGGGTTTTCGGCCGGGCCGCTGTTTTTGGCCGGGCAAAAATCTTCGGCAAAGCGCAGGTGTTTGGCCGGGCAAAAATCTCCGGGGATCATCAGATTTCCGGGGAGGCCCGAATTTTCGATCAAATTCTAAAATAACTGTCTAAAATAATCGGGGGAGCTGGGCATGGCGGAGCTTAAAGCCTCTTTTTCTGACATTGAGCGGGCGGCGGAGCGGCTGGCCCCCTGGATCAAAAAAACCCCTTTAAGGAGATCTGGGTTTTTCAGCCGCGCCGCCGGACGGGAGATTTTTCTGAAATACGAAAGCGAGCAGGAAATCAAAAGCTTCAAGATCCGCGGCGCGCTGAACAAAATTCTCTCTCTCACAGAGGATGAGAAAAAGCGCGGGCTGACAGCCGCCTCTGCGGGGAATCACGCGCAGGGAGTGGCTTTTGCCGCCCGCTGCTCCGGGGCCTCGGCCCGGGTGGTCATGATGGAGACCGCCTCGCAGGTGAAAATCCAGGCAGCCAAAAAACTGGGCGCCCAAGTGATCCTCAAAGGGAAAACTTATGACGAAAGCTATGCCCATGCCCAGGCCATTCAAGGGGACTCCATTTTTATCCATCCCTTTGCCGACCCCCTTGTGATTGCCGGGCAGGGAACCATCGGATTGGAGCTGGCGCGGGACCTGCCGGAGATCAGCTCCGCGGCTGTGGCTGTGGGCGGAGGGGGGATGCTTGCGGGTGTGTCCCTGGCGCTCAAAACCCTGAAGCCGGCATGCCGCGTCTATGGGGTGGTCTGGGAGGGAACCCCCGCCTTTTGCCGCAAATTTCAGGAGCTGAAAAACAAGCCCCCCTGCAGCTGCGGGCCGGCAAAGCCCCCCCTGCGGGAATCCAAAAGCGGCTTGACCGACGGCATTGCTGTCAGGGAAGCTCAAAAAAAAATGCTTGATTTTTGCGCGCCTTTTGTGGATGGCATGATCTGTGTCAGCGAGGGGGATATCTCAAAAGCCATAGCCAGCCTGGCCGAAAGCGAGGGCCAGGTGGCGGAAGGCTCAGGGGCGGCGGCCCTGGCCGGGGTTTTAAAGCAAAAATCCGCATGGGATTTGGGCGGCAAATGCGCTGCCGTGATTTCCGGCGGAAATATTGATCCCAAAGCGCTTTTAGAGATAAAAAAGCGGCATAAACAGTTATGAAAAAAATCAGCGCTGCTGACAAGCCTCCAGCCGCCGGCAAAAACCCGGCCAGCGGAAAACCGGCAGTAAGACAGTTATGAAAAAAATCAGCGCTGCTGACAAGCCTCCGGCCGCCGGCAAAAACCCGGCCAGCGGAAAACCGGCAGTAAGACAGTTATGAAAAAAATCATCACTATTGATGGGCTTTCGGCCTCCGGCAAAAGCTCTCTCAGCAGAAATCTGGCCAAAAAGCTGGGCTGGCGCTGGCTTTCCACCGGGGTTATTTACCGCGGGCTGGCATATATCAGCCACAAAGAGCGGCTGACAGAGGCCGAAAGCCTGTCTTTTATCTCATCGGGAAACTGGGAGGTCCGGCTCAGCCCCTCTAAAACCGCCTTCATTTATAAAGGGGAAAACATTACAGAGAAAATCTATGAGGAAAAAACAGACGAGCGGGCCAGTTTTTTCAGCGCCAACAAGGCTTTCCGAAAAGCGCTCATCCCGTTTCAGAGGGGCTTTTTTGACCCCAAATCAGAAAAAGGCCTGATTCTGGAGGGAAGGGACTGCGGAAGCGTGATATTTCCCGACGCGCCTTTAAAGGTTTTTCTTGAAGCGGGGGAAAATCAGAGGGCGGAGCGGAGAGCCAGAGAAAGAAGCCAAAAAAAAGGCCAAATCCTGAAGGCCCAAAAAGAGCGGGACAAAAGGGACAGGGGGCGGGATTTTGCGCCGGCGCTCCGCCCCAAAGGCAGCATTCTTTTAAACTCCGAAAGCCAGGGGCCTGAGGAAATAGCCGATATCGTGTATTCTGAGGCCCAAAAGCGCTTTTCCCCCCAAACCGCAAAAAAATGATAAGGCTTGCCTTCAGGGCCGGCATGGGGTAGAGTTTTAACTTTAGCTTGAAAAGCAGCTGGGAGGGGCCGCAAAATCAGCCCTGAAGGCGGGATCCAGCCAAAAAACGCGCCTTAACAAAGCCCCGCGGCGCCGGAGGGCCGCAAAAAAAGAGGCTTGACGGGCGGCGGCGAAAAGGGCATAAAGCATAAAACAGCGCAAAACAGAAACAGAAGACAGCCAGCCGGAAACAGCCGGCAGGCTGTCCCGGCAAAACAGGGAAAAAATGCCTTTATTTAAAAGCGAAAGCGAAAAAAAACCGGTCCAAAAGCCGCGAAAAGCTGATGTCCTGGCGTCTCTGGATGCGGGGGACAGGGATTTTGACGGCAAAGGCGGGGGTTCAGCCGCTCCAAAAGAGCGGAGCGAGTTTGAGAGGCTTTTTCAGGCCTCCCTCGATCAGGAGTTTACAGCTGGAGCGATTGTAAAGGGCCGGATCATCGGCGCGAAGGGCGATTTTGTGGTTGTGGACATCAGCTACAAAAGCGAGGGGCTTATCCCCAAGTCGGAGTTCCGCATGGCCAAAGGGGAGGAGGAGATTGAGCCGGGGCGGGAAATTGATGTCTGCATTGAGAGAATTGAGGACGAAAAAGGCATGGTGGCGCTCTCTAAGGACAAGGCGGACATCAAAAAGGCATGGCGGGACATTACCCGCGCCGTGGAAAACAACGAAACCGTCCGCGGCAAAGTGATTGCGCTGGTCAAAGGGGGCTTGAGCGTTGATATAGGGGTCAAGGCTTTTCTTCCAGGCAGCCAGATGGACACTTATCCCATCCGCAGCCTGGAGGCTTATGTGGGAAACGAGTATGATTTCAAAGTCATTAAAGTCAATCACAGAAGGGGAAATATTGTTCTGTCCCGCCGGGCGCTTCTGGAAAAAGAGAGGGAAAACTTCCCCGGCCTGGAGAGCTTTAAAAAAGGGTCCGTTGTCAAAGGCCTCGTGAAAAACCTCACAGAATACGGGGCTTTTGTCGATCTGGGGGGGATTGACGGGCTGCTTCATGTCACAGACATGAGCTGGTCGCGGGTGGAGCGCCCCTCGGATATTCTTCAGGTTGGGCAGACAATTGATGTGAAAATCCTCAAATGCGACCCGGAAAAAAACCGCATTGGCCTGGGCATCAAGCAGCTCAATGAAGCCAAATGGGAGGAGGCCGCCGCCCGCTATAAAATCGGCGAGATTGTGAAGGGCCGGGTGACGAGCCTTGTGGATTACGGAGCCTTTGTCGCTCTTGAGGATGGCCTGGAGGGCCTTGTCCATGTCCATGAAATTTCATGGACAAGAAAAGCGCAAAACCCCCGGCAAACTCTAAGCGCGGGGGACGAAGTCCAGGTCAAAATCCTGGACATTTTAAAAGAAAGCCGCAAAATCAGCCTCAGCATCAAACAGGCCGGCCCCAGCCCATGGACACAAATTATGGAAACATATTCTGTGGGGCAGGTTGTGGAGCTTCCCATAGTCTCCATCAGCGACTTCGGGCTGTTTGTAAAGGTCAGCGACAATATTGACGGATTGATCCATGTGTCAGATCTGTCCTGGACTGAAAACATAAAGCCTTTTGAAACATTCAAGCCTGGGGATATGGTCAAAGCCAAGATCCTTGACATCAATCCGGAAGACGAAAAATTCAGCCTGGGCCTGAAGCAGCTGCGGGAAAATCCATGGGAAACAGCGGAGGAGAGGTTTCCCGTAGGCTCCCGCCATGAGGTGGAGGCTGTGAATATTGTGGATTTTGGGGTTTTTGTGAGAATCCAAAATGACATTGAGGGGCTGATACATATCAGCGAGCTGAGCCGGGAAAGAATCAAGCATCCCAGCGATGTCATAAAGCTGGGGGACAAGGTCCAGGCGGAAATCATTAATATTGACAAAGATTCCAAAAAAATCGGCCTGAGCATCCGCCTGATTGATTCAGAGCCGTCCCGGCCGGAGGAGCCAGCCGGGGAGGCTGGCAAATCGGGCGAATCCAAAGGCGATTCTGATCAGAAACAGTTAGGCCGCTCAAGCTCATCTGAAAGCCAGGCCGGCGCCGGCGCAGCCGCCGGCGGCCCGCAGGCCCGGGAGGAATCCGAAAAGGAAAAGCCTCAGGGCGCTCCGCCGAAAACAAGCGAAAAGGCGGCCAAGCCTGGAGGCCTTATGGACAATATTTTTGCAAAGGCTTTAAAAAAATCCATCAAAGAGGATAAGGAAGCCGCTGCCCCGCAGCCGGAGGAAAAGCCTGCTGAATCCAAGCCGGCCGCTGCCCCGCAGCCGGAGGAAAAGCCTGCTGAATCCAAGCCGGCCGCTGCCCCGCAGCCAGAGGAAAAGCCTGAAAAAAAAGAAAACGGAGAAAACTAACAAAAAGAGACAAAAAAGCGCATGAAAACCCCCTCTGCCCATTCAAAAAAAACCTCCCGCCAGACATGCGCGCTTTGGCTGTTTTTGGCCTTCTGGCCTTTGGCCGGCTGCTTCAATATTCAGATGAGCAAAAAAGAGGTCAAAGAGGATTCCATCCTTTCCATTAAGATCCAGGGGCTTTTAACCAATGAGATTGCCGAAGAGTTTATGGGCTATGTCAGGGATTACGCCGGGAAAGATGAAATCAAAGGGGTTTTGCTGCGGGTGGACACGCCTGGAGGGACCGTGGGCGCCAGCCAGGAAATCAACGCCACAATAAAGGAAGTCAGGGAGTTTTACAAAAAGCCTGTTGTGGTGAGCGGCGGAGACATTGTGGCCAGCGGCGGGGTGTATGCGATCATGTCCGCGAATCAGATTTTTCTCAATCCAGGCACACTGTTTGGCTCCATAGGGGTTTTGATGCAGTTTCAAAATGTCAGCGAGCTGATTCGCTGGGCAAAAATGGACATTTACCACTTAAAGGCGGGGGAGTTTAAAGACAGCGGAAACCCCTTCAGGCAAATGACTTTAAGGGAGCGGGAGCTGTTTGAAAACCTTTTGGAGACCGCTCTGGATCAGTTTAAAGACGCCATAGCAAAGGGCAGAAGCCTGGAGGCCAAAGCCGTGGACAGAATCGCCGACGGGCGGATCATTCCCGGAGCGGAGGCTGTGGATCTGGGCCTCGCCGATGTTTTGGGCCCCTTTAACGCCGCTGTCCGGGAGATCGGCAAAATGACAGGCTTGGGATCAGATCCCAAGCTTTTTTCGCCAACTGACGAGCCCCCGTTTTTTCAGCATCTGGACAGCCTTCTCAAGCCGCCCTCTTTTGAAAAAATTTTCCTGAAATTCCTCCCCCTGCGGTCCTTTTCCGGGCAGCCTCTTTTTTTGCTGCCCTCCTACCTTTCCGCAAAATAGCCCGCCAAAATAACCTGGACCCGCGGGGCGGCCCTTGAAACAGCGCGGCATTTAAACATGCGCCATATCTCCTTCAGCGCCGGCCCCCTTCCCCCCGCAGTCAAAGGCCTCCTTGCAGCCAATGCGGCTGTGTGGTTTTTTCTTGTGATGATTGTTCAAAAGATCTTTCTGGATGAGCCGCTGGTTTTTCAAATTCTCGGCCTAGTTCCGGCAAGAGTTTTTGAGCAGCTCTGGATATGGCAGATCTTCACCTATATGTTTGTTCATTCCGGCGGGGTTTTTCACATCCTGCTGAATATGCTGATACTTTGGATGTTTGGCTCAGAGCTGGAAAGATTTTGGGGATCAAGGCTTTTTCTGCTGTATGGACTCAGCTGCGGCGCCGGAGCGGCCCTGATCTATCTGCTATGCTCAGGAGTTTTGGCGCTTGCCTTTGGCCTAAATCCCCAGCTGCTTTATCAGCCCGTGATCGGATTTTCAGGGGCTGCGTTTGGCCTGCTTTTGGCCTACGGATTGATTTTCAGCGAGAGGGTTGTTTATTTGATGGGGATTTTTCCCATAAAAGCCAGAAATTTTGTGATCCTGGTGGCTGCTATAGAGCTTTTCAGCGCCCTTGACAGCGGCTTTGGCGGCCCAGTGGCCAATCTGGCCCACTTGGGCGGCCTGGCTTCAGGCCTGGCTTTTTTAAAGATCTGGAAAATCAGCCAGAGGCTGGCAGCGGAGAGCCTGGATGGCCGCCCCAAGCTGTTTTTCCGCTTCAGGGCAAAAAAAGCGGGAAAAAACCGGCGGCGCCTGAGGATTCTAAGAAAAAATTCCGGGGAGGGCCGCGGAGAAAATGCCAATGGCGGGGGGCCGGCGCTCCATTAGCGGCTGGCAGAGCTGCGGAGGGGAAGGCGGGGCTTGACTGGGGGGCTGGCCTCGCGGCCGTTCCTGTTTGCTGGGCTGGCCTCGCGGCCGTTCCTGTTTGCTGGGCCGGCCTCGCGGCGGCGCCTGTTTGCTGGGCCGGCCTCGCGGCCGTTCCTGTTTGCTGGGCCGGCCTCGCGGCCGTTCCTGTTTGCTGGGCCGGCCTCGCGGCCGTTCCTGTTTGCTGGGCCGGCCTCGCGGCCGTTCCTGTTTGCTGGGCCGGCCTCGCGGCCGTTCCTGTTTGCTGGGCCGGCCTCGCGGCCGTTCCTGTTTGCTGGGCCGGCCTCGCGGCCGTTCCTGATTTATTTTTTTCGCCGGCGGCGCCGCCGCGCCTTTTTGCCGCCGCCAGATCCGGATGAGCCTTTTTTTTGGCTTCTGAGCCTTCTTATAAAGTAAAGGACAGACAGGGCGCCCAAGCCCGCCGCCCCCAGGCCGCCCATCTGCATGGGCGACAATTGGCCCAGCCCGCCGCCGCCTTCGCCATCAAGGTCATCCCCCCCCAGAATCTCTTCCATATAGGCGCCGGCGCCGCTCATGCCGTCCGCATGCCCTAAAGCCTCCATCTCGGAAATGGCTTTTTTGATGTTCAAAACCCTCAGGCTGTTAATGGATTTCAGAAAATCGCCGGCGTATTTTGTGTATTCGTCTTCGTGGGCTGAGTAGGTCACAAGGATTCCCAGTTTCTGGGGGCTTTTCTCGCAGCAGATCGTGCCCAGATAGCGGGTAAAATAAAAGGGAATCTCGCTGGCCTTGTGGAGGCTGTCCACCCAGGGATGGCTGTTGATGAAAACCTGTTTTGAATGCATGCTCTTGGAAACAGAGCTTCGCCCGCCGGCGCTTTTTCTGAGGCGGGTTCTCGGCTCGTTTAAAAAGGACCGGTAGGTTTGAAGATTGTCCATAGCCCCGGCCACTTTGGCCGTCACAAGGATGGCGGCGCGTTTTTTCTCCCCTTTTTTGATCAAGGCGCTGTGGCAGACCCAGTCAGCCTTAAAGGGCTTGCATGCCCATTTGTCCGGGATATCAAAACTGACGTATGAATTGCGAAAGGGCTTCGCGCCGGCGCTTCTGGGAAATATCATGGGAATCGCCAGGGAAACCGCCAGGGAAACCGCCGCGGCAGCGGAAAATGAAAGTCTTTTGAACATTGCTCCCTCCCAGCTCACCCCCTGCCCGCGAGGGGGGCAGGGCCTGCCGCGGGCATCCAGCGCCCGCCGGTCCGGTTTTTGATTTTAAGCCTCTTTTTGATCTGGATCCCCGCAGCCCAAAAATCTTATATTCCCTTAAATCATAAACAAAAACTGGCATGAATCAACAGAATTAAGGAAAAAAATTGCTATTTTTGCTGTTTTTTATTATTTTTTTTATATCGGAGAGGAAAATAATAATGGAAATGCAAAATCTCAAGGCCTTTTGCGCGGTCATATCTGAAGGCAGCATGACCGCCGCCGCCGCGAAGCTCTCCATCACGCAGCCCGCTGTCAGCCAGCAAATCAAGCAGCTGGAAAAAAGCTTTGGCGGAGTCAAGCTGCTGGCCCGCCACGGCCGGAAATTCATGCCCACGCCGCAGGGGCAGATTCTGTTTGAAAACTCCAACAGAATTTTGAGCCTCCTCCAGCAGACCAAAAACTCCATTCAGGCCCTTTCCCTCAACCTCTCTGGAGAAAAAATCAATGTCGCCACCCTGAACTCCATTGGCCTGTATTTGATTTCGCCGCTGGTAGGCAATTTTCTCAAGCTGAAAAATGACATGAGGCTCTCCCTTTTTTACGGATCGGGGGAGGATGTTGTCCGGCTCGCGCAAAAAGGCGATGCGGACGCCCTCATCATGCCAGACCTCAGAAAGGAGTATGGAAAGGAGTTCCCCCGGTTTAAAAAAAGCCTTTTGTTTAAAGAGCCTATTTATTTTATAGGATCAGGGAGGGACATGAGCCTGCCAAAAAGCATCTCTTTTAAGGATATCGGCAAATACAGGATTGCTCAGGTTGAAAGCCATTACCCCTCTTTTCAAAATCTGCTGATGAGCCGGCTGAAGGAGCGCGGCCTCAGCCTGAACCCCAGCTTTCAGTGCAATAATGTGGGAACAGTCAAAAGGGTTATTGAATCCGGCCTGGGCTGCGGCTTTGTCCCCGCGCACAGCGTCCGAAAGCAGCTGCGGCTGGAGCGCCTGAAAGTGATACAAATTGAGGGCTTCAATTACTCCGTGGATATCAACCTTTACCATAAGGGCGGGAATCCCAAAAAAGAAAAAATCATCCAGACTCTGGCGCTGCTGCTTAAAAAGCAGATCCCCGGGGCTGTGTTTTAGATGGCGCCAGCCGCTTCTTAGATGATTTTTATGGGGAGCCGCATCCTTGCGGAGATGATTCTGATGATCTCCCCCGCTGTCTCCTCCAAAGCCCGCTCCGTCACATTCAAAACCGGCCAGCGCCTTTTTTGGAAAAGGCTTTGGATTTCGGCCACTTCCCTGTAGACCCTCTCCCTGTCGGCATAATCGCCGGAGGAATCGCAGCCAAATTTCTCCAGCCGGCTTCTCCTGATTTTCAGAAGGTAGTCCGGGTTGATGGTCAGGGCCACAATTTTTTTCTGATTCAGCTGAAAGAGCTTTTCCGGCGGGGGGATGTTATACATAAGGGGAATATTGGCCACCTTCCAGCCCTTGTTGCTTAAAAACAGCGACAGCGGGGTCTTGCTGGTCCGGCTGACCCCCACGAGAACAATGTCAGCTTCCTCTATGTCCTCAATCATCTGGCCGTCATCGTGCTTTAAAAAAAAGTCCATGGCCTCAATCCGCTGAAAATAACCCTCATTGACTTTTCTTAAGGTTCCCGCCCTTTTCTTTTTGCTTGTCAGGGAGCGGTCTAGAACAGCGATCAGGCTGCCAAGCAGATCAACCGCCTCAACCCGGCGCTCCCGGCAGAGGCTTTTCAGGGCGCGCCGGCTGCCGGCCTCGATCAAGGTGTAGACCAGAAGGTTTTTTTGCTCTGCCGCCGCCGGTCCAGCTGCCGGCCGGCTGGCCTCAGGCAGAGGCTTTGGGGCTTTGGGGCTGATTTTCTCAAAAAGCCTTTCCATTTGCTCTCTGGATCTGATGGTTCTGTGGCGGAAGATCCGGGTCCGCCCCTCATGCTCATACTGGATCAGGGCCGCCTTCAAAACAGCAAGAGCTGTTTCGCCCGTTCCATCAGAGAGCAGGTGAATATTCAGCCGCTTTTTTTTCTTTTTTTCGCTCATTTTCCTCCCCAGGCGCGGCGCGGTCAGCCCCTATCCGGGGCGCGGCGCCGCCTGCGGGCAAAGCATTTTGCGCAAGCCAGCCCATATCCGAGGCGCGGTCAGCCCAAGTGCGGGGCGCGGCGCCGCCTGCGGGCAAAGCATTTTGCGCAAGCCAGCCCATATCCGAGGCGCGGTCAGCCCCTATCCGGGGCGCGGCGCCGCCTGCGGGCAAAGCATTTTGCGCAAGCCAGCCCATATCCGGGGCGCGGTCAGCCCAAGTGCGGGGCGCGGCACCACCTGCGGGCAAAGCATTTTGCGCAGGTCTTCGGGTCCCTTGGCCGGGCAAAAAACTCCCCCCGCTCTATAGATTCAACAGTCTCCTGAACCTGCCGGCAGGCCGCCTCAATGGCCTCCCTCAAAGCCTCTTCGCCCTGCCGGGCCGAGGAGCGCCGGCCAAAATTATCCTCCAGACAGCTGCCCTTTTCAACATAGCCCTTGAAAACAAAATCTTTGCAGCTGTAATAGGCCAGGGCCTTTACAGGGGCGGCGGGCATATCTTCAGCCAGCCCCTTCTCCAGAGCATGGGCATACAGGCTCAGCTGCAGATTATTTTTGGCCTCTGTCATCCAGCTTTTTATATTGGTCAGGGAGTTTGAGTCGCTCAGCTTATAATCTATCAGAAAATAACTCCCGTCCTCCCCGCTGCGGTCAGCCCGGTCCAGCCTCCCGGAAAAAGGATAATCGCCCCCGCGCTCCAGCTGGCCGGTTTTTTTATTCCAAAAGGCATTGATCTCTTTTTCCATCCCAAAAGGCCTGTAAGAGGGGGCGGCCCCGGCCCGGCGCGCCTTTTCTTTTTCAAGAAATCTCATCATCAGCGAAATTAAAGAGGATTTGACGACAGGCCACTGGCCCTCCCTCGCAAGAAGCTTTTCCTCCGGCCTGAAGCGCTCCACAAACTCCTCTATCTCCTTTTCAGAGCTGTCCAAGCTCCTCCCCTCCCTTAAAAACTCCCCAAAGCACTCATGGATAAGGCCCCCGAATGCCAAAGGGGAAAGATCTCTGCCGACAGAAGGCTCCCGCTCGGCGCCAAAAATATACTTTGCGGCATAGCGAAAGCCGCAGTCGCTGCAGTATTGAAGCCGCCCGGCGGAAAGCCTGATCGCTTCCTTTTGAAAAAACGGTTTTGGGCTTTTTGCAAGGGCAGCCTTCAGAGACTTCGCTGGGGCCGGCCCCCCCTCCTTCGGGGAGCCGGCCAAAATGCCCTCTATCGTATCCTGCCGCTTTTGGCTTTCCCAGACAGTCAGGCGGCGGGGCGGCAGCTCTGAAACCGGGAGCAGGCCCTCAAGGGAGGCAAAAAACAGGGAGGGGTTTTGCTCCCGCCCCAAAAAGTCAGTTTTGGCAAAGGCAAAAACAGCCTCCTCCAAACGGGAAGACTGAAGCAAATAAAGAAGCCCGCGAACAGTCTCCTCTGGATGGGGGAAGGGCAGATGAAAGCCCAGATCTGAGACAAGGCTCTGGCGGTCTTCCCAGGCCAAAGCCGGGGGGATGGGCGGCTTCAGAGAATCTTCGTCCAGCCCCATGATGATGATATGGCTGCCGTCCGCTGAGTGGATCGCGTTAAAGCTCAGGCAGGAAATGCCTTCATGAGTTTCCCGAATTGTCTCTTTTTTCAGGGAGGCGGCGGTTTTTTCCAGAAGGCGGAGCCAGGCGCCCCATGAAAGCTCCCCCTCAGGCGGCAGAGACTGAAGCGCCTTAAGCGCCATGTCCAAGCTGTCCGCCAAACCCCGGCTGCCCGAGCTTTCCAGCGCGCTGTCCGGCGGCGGCGGCCAAAACGACAAGGCCCACTCAATAAACTCCCTTCCCCGCGCTTTTTTGCTCTTGTCCCTTGTCATGCGGGGGCTGGCTATGAGCTTTTTGGAAAGCTCCCTTTCCGGAACCTCAAAATACAGCTTCTGAAATTCCGCAAAATCAGCCCTGGGCCTCTTATAAAATGAGTAATGCTCCAGGTCGGAAAAGCGGAAAGAGGACTGATGAATCCTCATGGCCGCCAGCCAATGCCGCGCGGCGGGAAAATCCTGAAAGCGCGAAAAGGAGCTTTTTTCCGCCCTTATGCCCTCTCTGTTTAAATGCGGCTTCAGGCATGGCCAGTAAATCTCCATATCAGGGGCCAAAATGGCTATGTCTTTTTCGCGGACGCCGCGCTCCAGCCAGGCCCGCGCCATGGCGGCCGCTGTCCGCGCCTCCTCAAGCTGCGAGAGGCAGGTTTTGCGGAAAAAAACCGGGCCTTCTTTTTTTGAGGATTCGGAGGGCTGCCGCGCCGGCCCGCCCGGCGCGCCGCCATAAAGGGAAACCGCCTGCGGGGGCGCCGCGCTGAGAATCTGGCTGTAGATATCCTCCGCCGATGAAAAAAACTCCGGCTGGCGAAGGCGGGGGATCAGCAGCCTGACTTCAGCCTTCCGGGAAAGCTCTTTTAAAATAAACTGCTCGCAGGGATCACAGCTCATGCCCAGATCAGCTGTGATTTTTCTTCCGCCAAGGGGCGGAGATGAAAGAGAGGAAGCCTCATGCGATAAAAGCCCCTTTACGCCGGACTCATGAATAAGGCTTCGCCGCTGCACAGCATGCTGAAAAAAATCCCGGGACAGAAGAAGCCAGGGCTTCCAGCGGGCGGCGGCGGACCGGCCCTTTGCCTGAAACCACTCCTCCATCAGCTCAGAGCCTTGGGGATGGAGCAAAATCGGCAGGAACCGGCTGAAGAACGACAAAAACTGAGGGGAGTTTTGAAGGTTTTGCGCAAAGGGATCGGGATGGCTTTGGGCAAAGCCCGCAAACAGCTCCGCAAAAAACAAGTCGGAAACCAGCTCCTTTTTTGGCGGCAGCTGATAAAACAGCTCCTTGAAAAACTCCTGGATTCTAAGGACAGAGGCTCCGGGAAGGCGGAGCCTGTTTTGAAGCAGAAATTTTTCCGCCGAAAGCTTTGTTTTGATGTCCGGGACCAGCAGGCAGTCTCTGTCCGGCTGCAAATCGGCCAAAAGATCCCGCCGGAGGCGGGGATCCTCAATCAAGATGATTTTAAGCAATGGACTGAAGCCCCCCTTATAATTGAACAGATTACTGGACAGGAAGCGCTTGAGGTTTAGGCAATGCCATCCCTTTTTAATCTATGCTGTTTTCGCTGGCCCCGGCAAAGGCCGGCCCGCCGCTGCCCCGCTGCCCGCAGGCTTTCAGGGAAAAAGCCCTGGCCTCATTCCCAAAACATGAACTTCAGCTCTTGCAGCAGCTTGCGCCCTCCCGCCCGAACCGGCCCCGGGACCCGGCCGCTTCTTAAATCATGCATGGATTCCCTGCATTGTCTTGTTATAAGCTCCACCCGCATCTTCCCCAATCTTTCGGTGATTATGGGGCTTATTGTTGGATGGGGCGGATCTATAAGGGAGTCAAAGCTGTTGGCCCGGCGCTCCCTGTCAAACAGGTCCAGATCCTTTGTGGCCTTTCTGAGCTGTTTGAAAGAATGCGCAGCTGCCTCGCGGACGCCGGGGCTGGGATCGGCCAGAGCCGTTTCCATTATGTCCAAAACCTTTTTGTCAGGCTTTGCCAAAGCCAGAAACTCCACAGCGAGGATCTTTTTGCGCTCCAAAACGGGGCTGGGTGAAGATTCCGGGCCAAAAACAAATTCCAGGCTGTTTGAAGTCTCAAGCCCAAAGTCTATGCCGCCGAGCCGCTGGCGCTCCGCAAAAAATTCAAGTATTTTATAGCCGGCCTCATTTCCGGGGCGAATTGACACGCGGTAAACCCCGCTCCAGGGGTAGGGCGGAAAATCATAGACCGCTTGATTTTTGCGCGGCTCCAGCGAGCGGAGCGCCGCCTCCGCAAACTGACGAAAAATGCCGTCTCTGTAAATGTATTCAGGGGTCTCCGGGTCAAAGTCAAAAAGAAGCGCATCTGACAGCCTGCCATCGCTTAGGACTTTCATGATTGAGGCTCCAGAGACAGCCTGAAGGCGGGAGAAAACAGCTTTTGCCGCGCGGCGCCGGCCGGGAGCCTCGCTTAAGGCCGCCTCCAGCATCAAGCTTTCTTTTTCAATGGGAAGCGGAGGCAGGCGGGCGGACCGGCTGCCGCCAGAGCTGTCTGAGACTGATTTTTCCCCAAAGCCATCCGCCAGCGCCTCGCGGACAGTTCCTGAAATCATTGCCCACATCAAGATCTTCATTTGTCCATAGACCAGCCGCTCCGCCTCTTTTTCGCCAGCCTCCCCCTCTGACTGAAGCTCCGCTATCATCCGCTCCCTGGCAGATGGCCCATCCGCCGCGTCCAGCAGCGCGGCCGCGTCCTCGGGCCGCTCTTTTAAAATCTGCAATATATGCTCTCCCAATGGCGGAGCCTGCCGCAATTTTTCCAGCATGTCCGGCCATGGGGAAAGCGCCTGTATGATATACTCCCGGTCCAGCGGATCTGTGTCCGGGGCCAGAGCCATATCTATCACATTCAAATATCTCTCCTCTAAATGAGCCGGGCCGGCAGAGGCCGGCTGGTCTGATGCCGCCGGCTTGTCTGAGGCTTCCGGCTGGTCTGAAGCTTCCGGCTGGTCTGAGGCCAGAGAAAAAGGCGCCGGCCCCGCCAAAACAAAAATCATGAAAAATATGAAAAACAGATTTTTTGTCATTTTAAACCTCCTGATTTGAATATCCCTGTATATGCCCCCCCTTTTTTTTTGTCTTTTTGCCGCGCGGGGGCCTCTCAATAAGGCGCGGCCCCGGGCTGAAACTATCTGAATTTTGCGCTGAGTGTAGCGCGAGGGCCGCCCGCCTGTCAAGGCTTTTTTTGGCATGTTCCCCGCGGCCTGTTTGTCTGGACGGCCTGTTTGTCTGGACGGCCTCGCGGCCGTTCCCGGCCGTTCCCGGCCGTTCGCGGCTGTTCCCGGCTGTTCGCGCGCCTCCGCAGAGAAGCAAAGCCTGTCCAGAGGCGTCTTTCGCGCCGGGAATCAGCCGCTTTTCAGCCAAATGCTCCAGGCGCCTTCTGACAAACCTTTTAGCATGGCCCACATCTTTTGCTCTATGGCAATTTTGCTGGGCGCATGTTAAAATTTCCTGGCAAAACAAATGCCGCCCATGCCTCAAGCCGCAAAATTAAGCGTCAATGTCAACAAGATCGCCACCCTCCGCAATGCAAGGGGAGGGAATGTTCCCTGTTTGAGGGCCATGTCGCGGCTTATTCTAAAATCAGGGGCTGATGGCCTCACGGCGCATCCCCGGCCGGACGAAAGGCATATCCGAAAAAGCGATGTCCCCGATCTCAAAAAAATTGTCCAGAGCTATAAAGGCAGGGAGCTGAATATTGAGGGCTTTCCCTCAAAAAATTTTTTAGATCTTGTGGCGGAGGTCCGGCCTGATCAGTGCTCTCTGGTCCCCGACCCCCCCTATGTTTTAACCTCCAATGCCGGCTGGCGGCTTCATAAAAATCTCCGCTTGCTGGAGGGCGCCCTGAAGAGGCTGAGGGAGCGGAACATCCGCGCCAGCCTGTTTTTAGAGCCTCTAAGCATGAGCCGCGGGGAATGGGAGGCGCTTTCCGCCCTTCGCCCCGACCGCATTGAGCTTTACACCGAAGCCCTAACCCTGAGCCTCGCCGGCTCCCTGAGCCGCCGCCGCCCGGCAGCTGGCGGGCAAAAAAAACAAGCCGCAGAGCCGGAGCGGGTGATTTTGGCCTACAAAGGCGCCGCTGAAAAAGCCCTTGAGATGGGCATAGAGGTCAATGCGGGGCATGACTTAAATCAAAAAAATCTGCCCCGCATTTTGCATGAAATCCCAGAGATCAAAGAGGTCTCCATCGGCCAGGCGCTGATTGCCGAAGCCCTGGAGCATGGACTGAAACACACCGTTCAGTCCTATCTGAAAATCATCAGGGCTGCCGCCAAACAACAGTCCGCGGCAAACTGAGAGCTTTTCCAAAAAGCGCTAAAAATTGCTAAACTCAAAGGTCAGCCACACAGTCCGGCTGGGGCCAAGGGTGTTAAAGCCCAAGTCATATTTTTCATCCATTAGATTTCTCACAGAAATCCCAAGGCGGACGCCTTTTGCCGCATTGTAGGATGACCGGACATCAACCAGATTCACGCTGTCCCCGAGCTTGACCTCCCGGACTCCCCTGTGTGTGAAATCAGCGCCAAGAGCCAGTTTTGGAGTCACAGAATAATCCGCCCCGGCTGAGGCGAGATGCCGGACAGGGTTGTGGCCCCTGGCAAACCGCATGTTTTGCGCGTCAGTGTAAGTGTAGTTTGCCCGGCTGCTCCACCGGCCAAGATTTAGGCCCGCCTGAAACCCCAGCCCGGAGATTTTTCCCCCATCCATGGGCTGGACAGCCTCGCCATAGCTGACAGTGTTTTCCAAATCAGTCTCATAAACAGCCACATCAATAAAATAAAGGCTGCCTTTTTCAATCCGGAGCCCAAACTCATAAGTTTTGGATTTTTCCAGCTCCAGGTCAGGATCAAACCAAAGGTATTGCTCGTCAAAGCCGGGGGCGCGAAAGCCTGTTCCCGCGCCGGTTCTGATAAAAATATCATTGGAGCTGATTTTCGCCACCTGCCAGGAGGCGGCGCCGCTCCAGGTCCAAATCCCCTCATAAATGTCGCCGGACAAGTCGTCAGCCCGCGCGGAGACCTGATAGGCCAAAGGCCCATAGCCGCCCTCCATCTGAGAAAAAGCCGCTCGGGAGATTCGCTTCCTGAGAGGGTATTCAGGCGACCCGTCCTCATTGATCCCCGGATGAGAGCTGATGCTCTCCCTCTGGCTCTCCAGGCCGGCGGTCAGTTCATAAGAATCCCCATGAAAGTCAAATGTGTATTGGCCAAGAGCTTTAATGCTGATGCGGCGGCTTGTGTATTTTTCCTCAAACTCATCCCTGTTATCCGAGTAAGTCTGGCTTTCGCTGTCATAGCCCGTGATGAGCTGAAACAGCAGGTTTGGGGACACATAGTAAGAGCTTCCAAGGCTGATAAGATCAAATCCCCCGCCCGGCTCGCTCAGTTTTGGAACTCCGCTGCTTCCGCTGTCATAAAAGGACGCGGAGCCTTCCAGAAGCCAGTTTCTGCCTTCCGGCATGTGGCTGGCATTCAGGGCTAAAAATTTCTCCCGGTGGCTTCCTGATTTTTCCGCCGCGTCCGCGCTGTGATCCCCCTGCGCGGAGATCCGGACCCCTGAGAGGCCGGATTCTGAGCGGACATGCCCGCTGACCATGCCTGTTTTCCCGGTATTGGATTCATTGGAGATTTCCGAAAGAGCCTCAAAGCAGACAAGCTTTTCCGGCGGACAGTCCGCTTTTTTTGTAAAAATGTGAATCAGGCCGCCAATGGGCGAGCCATGCATGATGGAAGGCCCCTTGATGATTTCGATCCTTTTGATGTGATGGACAGGGATAAATCCATAGACCGGCTCCGCCAGCATGGCGTCCTCCTGCCGGATGCCGTCCACAAACAGATCGGTTTGAGCGTCTGTGGCGCCCCGCAAAGCGGGAAAGGCGGCGTCAGTGTCGGAGGACTCAGGGGAATCCCAATGATAGCGGCGGACCTGAACCCCCGCCCGCTCCAAAATATCAGGCAGATCACAGCCGGGGCATCTTTTGATGTCCTCCTCTGTGATGACGGTCATGGAGATAAGCCGGCTCCGGCTCTCCCTGGGGCTTATCAGCGAGGGCGCGGCCAGCCGCGGGGCGGCGGCGGCAGTCAGAGCCGGATCTGCGGGGGCTGAAAAAGCCTGAAGCGGAAAAACGGGGGAGAAAGCTGCCGCCGCCGCAAGAATCAGCTGTTTGAGCTGTTTTATTTGTTTTGCCATGAATGGCCCCCCTTTTTTATTATATACTGGTTTTATTTGAGTTGTCCTGTTTTTTTTTTGCCTCTTCCCCCCAGACACCCCAGGGCCGCCCCCCATAGCTCCCCCGCAAATTAGACAATTTTTCCACCGGCAGATCAAGCAGTCTTAAAAAAAAACCAGGCGCCGCGCCCAGGGCCGGGATTTTTCAGCCCCTTAATCGGGGAGAACCGCCTCGCGGCATTTTTTTCTGCCCAGCAAACGGCTCTGCCAAAAACGGATCAGCCCATTTGAGAAGCCCGGCTTAGCTTCAACAGAGGCTGGTTTTTTATCTGCGGCGGGATCTGCGGAGGCGCTTTTTTTTCGCTCGCTCATTAACAAAGAAACCAGGTCCGCAGCTTTGTCGCCTGCCTGCATCGCTTTGCCAACTATCCGGTTAAACTCCTCATCCGAAAGATAACCAGCGCCTTTTTTTCTGACTGCCTCTTGGGCAAAACGCAAATACTCCTCAGTTGCTGAGCTCCATTTGCCTTTAGCATGAAATTGTTCCAGAGCCATTTCCAGGGGGGTTTTTCCATGGCCGTCTCCTTCCGTCCGGGCAGTCCATGTCTGGTCAAATAAGTCAAACATATCCTCCATCAAACGATAAGCGATTTGACGCCTGTCAGTTAAAAGAGCCCGATGTATGGGGAACAAGCCATCCGCATCAGGGATTGTCTGATCAGCCCCCCTGCTGATCAGAAATTCAATCACACGGGGCCGAAACCTTTCCGCCGCCAAAGACAGGGGGGTTCTCCCCTTTCCGCTGTAAGCGCTCCAGTCTGCCGCGCCGCCGGTTTCTTCAAATAATTTCAGCATTCTCACAATAGATTTGTCATGCTTTCTGTCAAGAGCCATGTCCCCGATTTCTGAGTAGTATTCTACTTCCGCAGGCATCATTATCGCTTGATGAATCGGAGAGTCAGACAGCTCCGCAGACAGCTCCGCAGACAGCGCGCCGCCCTCAGCAGTTTGGCTGGCTGCTGTTTTGCCCTCTAATTTTTTGACTCCGCTGATGACTCCGCTGATTTGCGCGCCGCCCCTTTCCATGAGCCGCCACTCCATAGCTTTCTCATAATCGCGAATTAGCTCATACTCTTCGGCAACAGCCTCTCGGGACGCGCCCAGTTCAAAAGCCCGCCGAAACAGCGCCCGGGCCCTGGCCGGATTCCTTGGAATAACGGCGCTGCCGCTTCCGTCATAGGCGCCCTTCAGGTATATCTGAGCCTGGCGAAAAGCCGCAGCGCGGGAAAACTCCCTGTCAGAATCATCGCCGGCCCCCTGGCGATAGCGATACAATGCCTCCTCCATATCGCCAGCCATCTCTAAAAGAGGCGCCAGCCGCCGGGCGGCTTCAATATGCCCCTTCACAGCCAAATGCCTGTACCAGTAAACAGCCTCCTGAATATTCGCCTCTCCGCCGGCCGCTTCCAGCTCCTTAGCCAGATCAAAAACCTGCTCATTAAACAATAAAGCGTCCAAAGATTCCTCTTCTTTCAGCTTCGCCGAGAGGCTTTGAAACCTGGATGCGGCGTCTTTTTCAGCAGCCCGCGCGTCTGGCGGCTGCGGAGCGGCCCCGGCGGCGGCCCCGCGAGCTTCAAAGCTCTCTAAAAAATTTCCCTCCGAAACTCTCAGCTTGTGATCATGAATTAGCCGAAGGCTTGGATTTGAGAGGGCCTCGTGAGCCTTCTGAAGCTCCTGAAATCTCCTCTTCGCCTCTTCCGGATCCCCGGGGTTTTTGTCTGGATGAAGGTTTTTGCGAATCTCCTGATAAGCCTTCGTGATCGCCGCGGCCGGGCTGTCTGACGGAACGCCAAAGAGCTTGTAAAAATTTGGCTCCTCCTTGAAGCCAGCCTCTTTCAGCCAGCTGTCATATCTGGCCCGGAGACGAGGGTCCTGAAGCGCTTCGAGCGCCCGCTCCGCCTCCTCAAGCCTTTGCCTGGATTCCCGGCTGGAGCTGGAGCGCAGCCTTTTTATGACGCGCTGGCCCGCTCGATTCAGATCCTCAGAAGACGCTCTGGGAAAAACGCCAAGAATCTTGTAAAAATCACTGGAAAATTCACTGGAAGGGGGGGCTGCCCCGCCTTCCGCCGAAAAAAACAGCAGCATGAAAAAAAACAGGATTTTCCTCATAATCGCCTCTTTACTGGCAAACAAAAATACAAAACGCCCTGCCGCATGTCAACAAAAATTTTTTGCCTGTAAAAAAACCGCCTGCCCGCGCGGGGCGCGTGTCTGGAAGAAAAATCCCGGCTGCGGAGCAAAAAATCATGCCCCGGGAGCCGCGGCGCCCTGAGCCGCGGCCAAAACCCCTCCACAGGCTGCTGTTTAAATTCTGGAGGGCGCTGTCTCTGGTTTTTTGCTTTTTTCATGGCTTCTCCCCACCTGCCGGCCGCCCCATAATTTGCGCTTTAATCAGGAAAACAGCTTGCCGGCATTTTCTCAGCCAGTTTGCGAAGACAGGTCCAGACTCCCTTTTCGGCTGGCTGGAGAGAGTCAGAAGTTTTGGCCGGCCGGGGAGCTGTTTTTTCGGCGCGCTGTCTCCGCTTATAAGAGGCTGAATTTTTTTCAGAAAAGGATAATTGCGCCGCTTTGCGGCCAGAGATATAACGCGCTCCCTCTCATTTGGCTTTAGGCGCAAAAACCCTTCATTTTGCTCTAAAAAATCAGCTAATTTTCGAAAGTCAGAGTCAACGGCCAATTCCAGATAAGACTGTCCATGCCGGTTTCGATAGGACATATCCGCCCCGCCGGCTCTGGCAGCGTTTAGAGCTGTTTTTTCATCACCGGCGTCTATTGCCAGATGAAGGCAGGTTCGGCCCGCGCTGTCTTCGCGATCCCAGTCAATAGACGATCCCCATCGGCTAATCAGGCCTTGGCTTATTGCGTTTCGTCTCATTATGGCAGCAGCCAAAATTGTTTGCCCTTTAGAGTTTTGCGCGTTTAAATCAGCGCCCTCTTCAATCAGCTGAAAAAACAGTTTTTTCCATTTTTTGGCTTCTTTGGCGCTGTCGCAGGAATGGCAATAAACCCGCCTCGTTTTTTGCGCAGCGCAGCGCTTTTCTGGAGGGCATGTTCGGGGTCCGCGGGACATATCATGCTGCCCAAACGGCCCCGCCCAAGGATTCCGCCATGACTGCGCCTCAAGGCTGGTTATTATATCAAAAATCATCCAGAGCAATGTCTTTCCTGTGGAGCTTGTCCTGTTCAAATTAATTTTCCCATGCCTGCGGAGCATGCTGAAAGCCGCAAAGTTATCCGGCCGCCATGGCTGCGATCGGGAGCGGAGCTGAACCGGGAAGAAGGCTGATCTCTGCTGGAGAAGCATCTCAGCCGGCGGCAGGAGATCGGGGCCGGAAGCCTCAGGGTCAGCGCCGTTTTTCAGCAAAAGCGCGGCGCTTTCCGGCAGATAAAGAGCCATTTGCAGGGGAGTTCCCCTGTGGCTGTAAACAGGGGGCGGGCCGCCTGGCGCGGAGGCGCTTTGCGCGTTATTTATGGATTGTCTGATTTTTGGATCCCGAAGCAGCAGCTCAAGCGTTTTCCCAAGCTCCCGGTCTGCTGTGAACAGCTGCTGTCCATGGACAATGGAGACAAGCGCGCCTCGAATCGCCTGATGCAAAATATCTGGATCTGGATTTGCGCGGCCGCCCTCTATTTCCGCTTTCACAGCCTCATAAGCGGTTTTTATCAGAAAGAACACAGCTCCTGCCTCAGGAGAGGGGTTGCGGTCAGGGTGCCACTGAAAACTCTTTTTTATGTAAGCCTTTCTCGCCTCATTTAAAGAGGCGCCTTTCGAGATTCCAAGAACTGAGTAAGGATCTGACAGATGCTGCTCTGCCAGGCCCGGCAGGCCTGAAGCGCCGGGATTTTCTAAAAAAGAAACGGCCCTGGAGCTTAAGGCGCCTGGAGCGGCAAAATCTGTTAAGCCGGCGGCGCGCGGGTTTTTAAAATCAACAGGCTCAGCGCCGAAGGCCGCCGGGACAAGCCAAATGGCAAAAAACAGGCGCGTCTTCATTTTTTTCTCCTTATTTATATGCCCCCGGACAGCATTGGCTGTTTTAACGCCGGCTTGAAACTTCAGGCGCCGGCCCCTAAACCTCAGCCTTTTGACGGCAAACTGAAAGCATTAAGCGCGCCAACAGAGCCTGAAAAATCAGGCAAGGCCCCGCATAAATAATTGACAGGCAGGCTGCTGTCAAGCGGTTTCTTAAAAAAATCTTAAAAAACCTTAAAAGCCAGAATGTATAAATATAATGATGATTTTTCGGCGGGCGCGGGGGGGAGCTTCAGAAGAGCCAATGGCTTTATAAATCTTTCAGCCGGGCCGCGGCCAGGGCGCTGACCTCCCGGCTGGAGGAGTTTTTCAGCCTCTCCAAAATCGCCCGCGCTCTGGCTGGCGCGCTTTCGGCAAGCTCAAAGGCTGTGATGACAACAGCTTTCCGCGCCTCTGAATCCCCGGTTTTTTCGATATGCTCCAGCAAATCATATCCCCGGCGGCGAAGCTGAGGCTTTAATCCCGCCAGGGCCCGGGCGGCATGAGCCCGCATCTCTGAATCTTCATGATCCGCGTATCTTTTAAGCAGCTCCAGCCCCTCTGGATCTCCTGACTCCGCGGCGGAATAAGCAATGCGCATCCTGACAGATTTGTCCGCGTCATTTTCCATCTTTTTTAATATCTCCATCCCGCCCTTTATTTTTTTGGCTGTATCGGCTGCAAGCGCCCTTGTTTCCGGCAGGCTGTCCCTGTGAAACCGCTCCAAAACCTCAAGCCCTCTTTCCTCTGTCAGGCCAGGGGCTTTGTTTATGGCGGCTGTCTGCAGCCTGGCGCGCGCCGCCCCGCTTTCTGAGCGGGCGGCCTTTTCAATTCCATCAAGCGCGAGGGCAAACACATAGTTTTCAGGGTCCTCCATGCCGGCCAGCAAAAGGGGAAAGGCCGGCGGGCCGATGCCAGGGGCGGCAAACATGACCTGCCCGCGGGCGTAATAATGAGGGTCTTTTGCGCCCAGCTCCAGAATAGGAAGCGCCAGCTCCCCCATCCGCGAGGCGCCTTGAATGATGGCCGCCCGGACAAAGGGAGGCTCAAGCCCATGCTCCAGACTATGCGGGTCGCGGGGAGGGCGGGCAATGGCCTCCTCAATCCCGGCCTCAAGCCGCTCCCGCATCAGAGGAAGAAACTCTGGATCGCCCAAATCGCCGGCCATCAGATAAGCCGCTGTCCGAACCCACGGGGGGCGGGAGGGGGCGGCGGCTTTTTTCAGCTCCTCAGCGGCTTTTTGATAAAGCGCGGGGTTTTTTGTTTTTAAAGGCTTCAGCTTTTGGGCAAAGGCGGCATAAAGGGGCTCCCTGATTTGCCGGCTCCCGGCAAAAATCTCCTTGAGCTCTTTTAGAATGCCCGCTTTGGCGGCGCCTTGATCCCGGGCGGCTTTCGCGTCAGGCCGCCGGGCGCATCCCCTGGACGCCAAGATGTGTTTTAAACGGCCCCGCCCGCCGCAGCGCGAAACAGCCGGAGAGGCCCGCTCCCCGGCTAAGGCTTCCTGAGCCAGGCGCTGAGCCGGCAGATCCAAAGCTTTTGCATCCCCCAGATATTCATCAATGGCCAGATGGCCGCCCTGGCGCTGACTGGGCATGGCTGGCCCTCTCTCCGCCTGCCAAAAACCGCCCCTCCACACAGCGGAGAGACCAAGAAGCAAACCAGCCAAAAGGCAAAAAGCGCCCGCCTTCAGCGCCCGGCCTGAGCCGCCCAAAAAAACCGGGCGGCGGATTTGGCTCTGGGCTTTTTTGTCCATGCCTTTTTTGCCGATGTCTTCAAAAAATGAAAATTCCATGAAGCTCCTTCTGAGCCGCCGCCCCCGCAATCATTATACCATTTTTCAGCCCTCTGCCCGGCTGAATGCCATTCAACATCCTGAATCAGCTGTTTATAAAGAAAAAAGCATTCAGCGCCGGCTCAGCGGCGGATGTTGCGCTGAGCGCGGCGGAAATTTCCGGCTCAAGCAAAAAAAAAGCGGGATTTTTTTTAACAAAACCAGTATAACTTGGTTCATGAGCCTTTGTTTTTGGAGGGGATAAGCATGCCGATGGACCGCCATCAAATCGCCCGCAGAATTGCCAGGGAGATTCAGCCTGGCTTTGTTGTGAACTTAGGCATAGGGATCCCCACGCTGGCCGGGAATTACATCTCCGGCAGGGAAAACATTCTGCTCCAGAGCGAAAACGGCCTGCTGGGGCTGGGGCCTTTCCCTTTAAAGGGGGAGGAGGATCCTGACCTCATCAATGCGGGCAAGCAGACTGTGACCGCTGTCCGCGGGGCCAGCTTTTTCTCCTCAGCCGAGAGCTTTGCCATGATCCGCGGCGGCCATGTGGATTTGAGCGTTCTGGGCGCCCTGCAGGCGGATCAGGAAGGCTCAATCGCAAACTGGATGGTCCCGGGCAAAATGGTCAAGGGCATGGGCGGCGCCATGGATCTTGTGGCGGGGGCAAAAAAAGTGATTGCCGCCATGCTCCACAGGGACAAAAACGGCCGCTCCAAGCTGAAGGCCAAATGCGATTTGCCGCTGACAGGGGTCCGCTGCGTCCATAGAATTGTCACGGACTTGGGGGTTTTTGATATCATTCCTGAGGGGTTTCTTTTGAGAGAGCTGGCCCCCGGCGCGACCGCCAATGAGGCCGCCGCGGCCACAGAGGGGGATTTGAAAATTGCCAAAGATGTCCGGGAAATTGTTTTTTGACCTTGTTATTTTAGGGGGGCCGCGCAATGCCTGAAAGCCAGCCAAAACCCGCCGCCGGCAGCCGCCGGCCAGACTGGGACATTGTCAAAAGCGCCAGCCTTTACGGCATTGACTTTTGGGGCCGCCCCTATTTCAGCATTAACAATTTTGGCCATGCCCAGGTCCATCCCAAAGGCGCCGGATCGCCCGCTCTGGATTTGCTGAAAATCACAAGAGAGCTGCGGGAAAGAGGCGCCCGCCTTCCCCTGCTGCTGCGGTTCCCGGACATTATCCGCGCGCAAATGCGGGAGCTGCGCCAGCGCTTTGAAAAAGCCGCTCGGGAGCAGTCCTACAAAGGCAAATATTACGGCGTGTTCCCCATCAAAGTCAATCAGCAGAGGCATATTATAGAAGACATTGTCCGGGCCGGCCAGGACCGCCAGTTCGGCCTTGAGGCGGGAAGCCGCCCGGAGCTTTTGATAGCCCTTGCCCTTATGGACAATCCAAAGGCGATGATCATCTGCAACGGCTTTAAGGACAAAAGCTATGTGGAGCTGGCCCTGCTTTCGCAAAAGGCCGGCAAAAACATTTTTATTGTCGTTGAAAGGCTGCGGGAGCTGAGCATGATTTTTGAGATGGCCGCCAAAATCGGGGTCCGCCCGCAGACTGGCTTTCGGCTGAAGCTTCAGGCGCGGGCAGAGGGCTTTTGGGAAAAAAGCGGAGGCAGCGGATCCAAGTTTGGCCTCAGCTCCTCTGAGCTGATTGCCGCTGTAAAATATCTGAAAAAAGAAAACAGCCTGGACTGCGCCAGGCTGGCGCATTTTCATATTGGCTCTCAAATCCCCTCTATTCAGTCCATTAAGTCCGCCATCAAAGAGGCTGCCCGCCTGATGACAGAGCTTTATCTTATGGGGTGCCCCATAGAGTATATGGATGTCGGCGGCGGGCTGGGCGTGGATTATGACGGATCAGGCAGCGCCAGAAGCTCCACAAATTACGATGTTCAGGAATACGCCAATGACATTGTGTTTGGAATCCAAAGCGTCTGTGACGAAAAGTCCATCCCCCATCCTCACATTATCTCTGAATCCGGGAGGTTTTTGGTGGCGCAAAGCTCTCTGCTTATCTGCGATGTTTTGGACAGCAGCGCGCCAAAAAGCGGGCGGAGATCCCTGGCGCCAAAAAACAGCCATCCCTTTTTAAGGGAGCTTTGCGATATTTGCAAAAACATTCCGGCCATATCATATAATGAGAGCTTTAACGACCTGGTCGGAAAAAGAAAGGAGATGCAGCAGCTTTTTGTTTATGGGGTTTTGTCTCTGAAAGAGCTGGCCGAAGCCGAAAAAATTTACTGGCAGGCTGTCCGCGATCTGAAAGATCTGACAGAGGGCAAAGAGGATTTTGAGGATATTTTTGAGCCTCTGAAGCAGCTTTCGGCTGAAACCTATTTCTGCAATTTTTCTGTTTTTCAGAGCCTGCCGGATTCCTGGGCTTTGTCGTATATATTTCCGGTCATGCCTCTGCTCCGCCTGAATGAAAAGCCCGGCCGCCGGGCCCGGCTTGCGGATCTGACCTGCGATTCAGACGGGCAGATATCAAACATTATTGATTACACAACATGGAAAGCGGAGCCGCATCTGCCTGTCCATAAGCTCCGCCCCGGCGAGAGCTATCTTATAGGGATCTTTTTGACGGGCGCCTATCAGGAGATTTTGGGCGATCTGCATAACCTGTTTGGGGACACAGACGCAGCGCATATCCGGCTGGAGGATGGCGGCGGCTACTCTGTGGAGCATTTGGTGGACGGGGATTCCATTTCAGAGGTTTTGGAGTATGTGGAGTTTCACAGAAAGGATCTTTTGGGCCGGATGAGGCGGCGCGCGGAGGAGGGTGTGAAAAAAAACAGGCTTTCGCGGAAAGAGGCCGGCTTTCTTCTCCAAAAATTTGAGGAAAGCCTAAGCCAGTATACTTATTTAAATCCCTGACCGGCGCTGCCGCATATATGAAGCGCGGGCGCAAATATTATAAGCGCTTTTTTTTTCGGTTTTTGGGGGCCGGCCGCATTTTCCGGCTGGACTTTGCTCTGGATTTTGCCAGGAGGGTTTTTCCGCCGCGAAGCTTTTTTTTGGAGGCTGCTTTGAGCCGCGCGGGGAGCCGGGCGGAGGCTTTTGCCTTTCGGGAGGTTTTTTTTAGCGAAGGTTTTTTTTGAGGCCTGGCTTTTTTAAGACGGGCTTTTTTGGACTGAGCCTTCTTGAGACGGGAAGCTTTAGGACCGGCTTTTTTGAGACGGGATTTTTTGAGACGGGAAGCTTTAGAACTGGCTTTTTTGGACTGAGCTTTCTTGAGACGGGCTTTCTTGAGACGGGAGCCTTTAGGACTGGCTTTTTTAAGACGGGCTTTCTTGAGACGGGAGCCTTTAGAACTGGCTTTTTTGGACTGAGCTTTCTTGAGACGGGAGCCTTTAGAACGGGATTTTTTAGAACGGGCTTTCTTGAGACGGGAGCCTTTAGAACTGGCTTTTTTAGGACGGGCTTTTTTAAGCCGGGATTTTGTATCTGGGCTTCCCGCTTTTGAAGGCGGCTTTTGGCTCTGGCCAATGGCGGCGGCGGCTCCCTCTTCCGCAGAGGGAATGTCCAGAAGCAAAAGCTCTGTCTTTTTCGGGGCCGGCCGGCCCGCAGCCCCGCTTTCAAAAAAGCTTTTCAAATACCGCCCGGTATGGCTTTTGGAGTTTTTTGAAACCTGCCTTGGCGTCCCTTCGGCTGCAATGCTCCCGCCCCTTTCGCCAGCCTCAGGGCCCAAGTCAATCAGATAATCACAGGATTTCAGCGCGTCCAGATTGTGCTCTATGACCAAAATTGAGTGCCCCTGCCTCTTCAGCTCCCGCAGGATCTCAATCAAGCGGGCCACATCATGAAAATGAAGCCCTGTGGTCGGCTCATCCAAAATGTAAAGCGTGTGGCCCTTGTTTTTTTTGGCCAGCTCTTTGGCCAGCTTGAGCCTTTGGGCCTCCCCGCCGGAAAGCGTGTTTGAACCCTGCCCCAAAGTCAAATACCCCAGGCCCATGTTTTTCAAAAACTTCAGCCGGTAATGAATATGAATGTGGTTTTTAAAAAACTCCTCGCTTTCCGCCACAGTCATCTCCATAATATCGGAAATGCTTTTCCCTCTGTAAGTGACGGCCAGGATCTCCGGCTGGAATCTTTTTCCCCCGCAAAACTCGCAGACAGTAAACACATCGGGCAGAAACCGCATCTCCAGCTTGTTAAAGCCTGTGCCCATGCATGGCTCGCAGCGCCCGCCATGTATATTGAAGCTGAAATGCCCCGCGCCGTATCCCCGCGCCCGCGCCTCCGCTGTCTGCGCAAAAAGAGACCTTATCATGTGAAAAATTCCCATATAGGTCACAGGATTTGACCGGGGGCTTTTCCCAATGGGCTTTTGGCTGATTTTAAGGGCCCGCTCAATATGCTCCAGGCCGCTGACCGCCTGGCAAAGCCCCGCCAGAGGCGCGGTTTTGCCAGAGGCGCTGTTTCCCCCCCCGCCGCGCGGGCCGCGGCCCTTAAAAAAGCGGGACCCCTCTCTTAAGCTGGCCTCTAAAATGGGATAGACAGTGTCAGTGATCAGAGTGCTTTTGCCGCTTCCGGAAACGCCGCTTATGCCCACAAGGCATCCCAGGGGAATATTGACATTGATGTTTTTCAGGTTGTTCAGGCTGGCCCCTTTTAAGCTGAGGACAGGCTCGCGGCCTGTGTAAGAGCTTTCATAATAAGGAATGGTTTTTTTGCGCGACATATAGGCGCCCGTCAGGCTTTTGGGGTTTTTTTTGATTTCTGAGGGCGCGCCCTCCGCCACCACAAAGCCGCCATGGACGCCCGCCCCCGGCCCCAGATCGATGATTTTGTCAGCCCGGCTTATGCTTTCCTCGTCATGCTCCACAAGGACAACAGTGTTGCCGCGGTCCCGGATGCTTTTTAGAGTGTCCAAAATGCGGCTGTGATCTTTGGGGTGCAGGCCAATGCTCGGCTCATCTAAAACATACAGGGCGCCGATAAGCGGCGAAGACAGCTGGGAGACCAGCCGCAGCCTTTGCGCCTCCCCTCCGGACAGGCTGGAAAGCGCCCTGTCCAGGCTTAAATAGCCAAGGCTCAGCTCTTTGAGAAAAGACAGCTGATCCAAAAGCGGCGCGGCGATTTGCTCAAAAATCTTCTGTTTTATGCCTGTGAATTTCAGGGATTTAAAAAAGCGGCGCAAATCCTCTGAGGGCATGGCGCTGACTTCGGCGATATTCCGGCCCTGGATCCTCACCTGAAGAGCATCGCCGCAGAGCCGGGCGCCATGGCACTCCCGGCAGATTTTTTTTGCCTCATCCTCATCCGCCTTTTCCTCCCCGTCCAGGCCGGCCAGGCCTGTCCCGTTGCAGGCGCCGCAGGCGCCCTGCGGGCTGTTGAAGCTGAACAGCTTGGGATCCATGTCCAGGAAGGAGTAATCGCACTTTGGACAGGAAAGATGCAGGGAGAAGCTTTTTCGGAGGCTCCCGCTTTGGGTTTCAATTTGCGCGCGCCCCTCGCTGAGCGAAAGGGCTGTCTCCATGGCTTTTTGGATTCTTTTTTGATGCTTGGGGGAGGCGGTCAGATGGTCCAAAAGAACCTCAATGTTGTGCTCTTTTTTCGGCTCAATGCTGAGGAAGCCGCCCAGATCTTTCCACTGGCCGTCAATCCGCGCCCTGTCAAACCCCAGCGAGAGGCAGTGGCTCAGCTCTTTGGCAAAGGAGCCTTTTTTGCCGCGGGCTATGGGGCTGAGGATCATGACAGGCTCGGCAGCCGGGGATTTGAGAATTTCATGCAGGATTTCCCCCCCGCTCTGGCTTTGAAGCGGCATTTTGTGAGCGGGGCAGAGCGCCTCGCCCAGCCGGGCATACAAAAGGCGGAGAAAATCGTAGGCTTCTGTTACAGTGCCCACAGTGGAGCGGGGGTTAAACGACACGGTCTTCTGGCTGATGGCAATGCTCGGAGACAGCCCGTAAACCATATCCACTTTGGCCCGCTTCATCTGATCAATAAAATATCTTGCATGGACGGAAAGGCTTTCCAAAAAGCGCCTCTGGCCCTCGCCGTAGATGGTGTCAAAGGCCAGGGTGGATTTGCCGCTGCCGCTCAGCCCGGTAATGACTGTGATTTTGTTTCGGGGGATAAAAACATTCAGGGCTTTCAGGTTGTTTTCGCGCGCGCCAATGACCTGGACGCCGTCTGAATTTTGCCGGGGGGCGGGGGTTTGGCTTTCCGCCTCTGGCGCCCCCGCGCCGTCCGGGGCGGCCGGGAGGGCGGCGGGGCTTTTGGCTTTTCGCGCGCGGCCGGCCATAAAACTTAAACCCTCCAGCCGCCGGGCGCCCCTTTGGCAATGGCGCTCTCCACAGAAAAAGGATGCAGGCTCTCATAATGGCGGACCTGAATCAAATAATCCAGGATATTTTTTTTGCCCTTGAAGCGCCGGGCGATCCGCCGGACAGCGTCCTCGCAAAACATCAGGTTATTGGCGCTCAGCCGGGCAAACTCAGCCTCATCCCTCCGCTTGACCGCCGTCTGAACGGGGGTTCCAAGGGCCTGCTCCACCTCCTCCACAAAATCTAAAAAAGACACTTTGTCTTTTGCCCGCTCGCTCAGGCGGATTTTAAAAGAGGCCGCGCTTTTTTGCGCATGGGGGACAGCGGCCAGAGAGCTGCCGCTCGCGAGCCATTTGAGGGCCTGCTCCCTTTTTAAGCTGCCGGCCCTGGGAAACTGCTTTTCAAACGCCCGCTTTATGATTTGCCGCGCCAGAGAGGCCGAGCAGGGGCAGGTTGAGGAATAAAGAGCCTCGCCGCCCATGACAAACTGAAACTGGCTGTCTGTTTTGAAAAAGCTGACCTCCGCGAAAAACGGATACACCCGCCAGCCCCGGGCGGAGCTTTTGAGGGATTTTCTTTGAACAGGCCATTCAGAGGCCAGCCGGAGCCGCCCGGACTGGGAGATTCCGCCCTGATCGCGGATGATTTTCAGCAAAATTTTTTTCAGGCCGGCAAAATCAGCCACTTTTCTGGAAAAAAAATCATGGAGGGTCAGATACATCCGCGACATGTGGATTCCGCGGGTTTTTGGATCATCCAGGGAGACAGCCGCCTCTAAAACCGAGGGGACAGTCAGTTTTTCTGTGAGGCGGACCGGCATCTTCAGCCCCTGGATGCCCACAAGATCAATGGGGGGCTGGGGCTTGATCCGCTCTTTGGCCACATCCGGGGCCTGGTCTTGCGCATTATAAAAGGTCAGGGACATGGAAAACTCTCCCGCTGCCGGCCTCAGCCCATTACCCCTTTAACCAAGGCGGCTGGCCAGGGCGGCAGACAGGCGGGGCGGCGGGCGGGCGCCGCCTCATTCAGAGAAGCCTGAGGGGCCATCTTCTGATTTAAAGTAAATTTTGCCGGCAGCCGCTTCCCTTAAAGCATTCACAATATGCTTGTTTTTTGCGGGAACAAGGGGCTGGTCCCCCCGCAAAAGCTGTTTAACCCTTTTAGACACCATGATGGCCAGTTCAAACCGGTCCGGTGTTTTTTTCAGGCAGTCCTCAACTGTCACACGAGCCATGGCGCCCCCCTTTTTTTTGAAAAACCTTAAAAATGCCGCCTTTTTTGCCTTATTTTTGCCAAAAAAACGGCCTGCAGGCATGAAAATAAGCCGCCGGCCCCCATGAAGTCAACATTTTTTCGCAAATTTCGCGCCGCGCGGCAAAAACTCAGAGCTGCAATCGGTGACAATAAGGTCAAGGCTTTTTTCCGGCAGGCGGCTTCTGGAGGAATCCCCAGCGGACAGATAAATTTTTCTGGACAGAAGGATCTTTTTTGCCGGCCATTTTTTATTGACCTTGCCGGAAAATGCGGAAGATGGCTCTAAGCTTTTAAAGCCGCTGACAGGATATATTTCTTTCGGCTGCCTGCGGTAAGCCGCAGCTCTTTGCGCTCTGTTTTGGAGCAAGTTAAAAAACGCGCCGGAGCTTTTAGCCGTTCCCCATATATTGGCCTCAACCGGCGTTCGCTCTGGTTTAAGGATATGATGAGAAAATATATGCCGGACCGCTCCCGCGCCCTCGCCCTTATAAAATGAAAACATATTGTTAAATTCAAGCGCGCCTGAAAAAGACAAAAGAAACAAATCGCGGACAGGCTTGTCTTTAATACAGGTGATTGACTTATGCAGCCAGCTTTCCATAAAGCCTGTATTTTGGCTTTTTGTTTTTTCCAAAGGCGGAGATTACAGGGAAAACATAATGGCAGGAGCGGCATATTGCCTTTGAGCGGTTAACATTCCCCTCCTTTGGCGAAAAAACCGCATGACAGGCGGAGCATATAGCTTTCTCTGAGTCTTTAACGCCGGGAAATATGCTGCCGCAGCCGGGGCAGAGGATTTGCGCTATTGGCTTTAAACTGGAATAAACATTTTTTGCAATAATGCGGGAGGAAAACAAATCAACAGATTCAAGGCATTTTGGACAGTCCGCCCGCATGACCCAAAAATAATACAGCGTGTCACAGGGGGAGCCTTTGGCGTCAAGAGAGCGATACAGCTTGAGAATTTTTTGTCCAGCGGTTTTTTTTAAATTCTCCATTGCGCTGTCTATTTGTTTTTTGTCCATAGGGCCAAAAGCAATCCTTGCGGATTCAGCGGCCACGGGGTTAATGTCCCTCCCCAAAGCGGTCAGGCCCAGTTTATGAGCCTCCCCCAAGGTTACCCCGGAGCCCATGAATGGATCAAAAACACTTGTATTTGGAAAGCTTGGCGCGGAGTAAAAATTATCAGACAGATTTTCTTTTTCCGGGAGCAGGCTGCCAAGAAGAATGCCCCGAAAAACAGATCCCAGCCTTTTCGCCCACCATTTATGAAGATAATAAACAGGGCGGTGGATTTCTTTCCGCCAGCTTTCCCGCTCCGCAAGCCGGGAGAGGAATGCAAAATCAAACTTGTCTGTTTCAATAAGCCGCATTTTAATCGGGCCAAAAAAAGGCCGGCGCTGCGGGGCGGAGCAAATCAAAAGAGTTTTTTTTGGCCCTTTTGGGGCGGGTTCTGCGGGCTCTCAATCCGCTGCTGCCCGGCCTTCCGGCGGGCCATCACCGCCCGGCTGTGGCAGGCAACCGAGCAATATTTTGCAAACTTGGCAAAGTGGCCGCGAATCTTAAAATGACCGCGGCATTGCTGGCAAATCCGCGAAGCATATCCCATAAATCAAGCATAACATGCCCCGGGCCGCGCGGCAAATTCCCGCAAAACAAGACACTTTCCCCCAAGGGCGGGGCGGCGGTCAGGAGGAGGCGGGGCAGAGGGTGATTTTGCCGGCGGGGGGGGGTTCGGGCCACCCGCTTTGAAAGCCGCGCCCGTCCATGCCGCGCGGCAGAAAGACCCGAAGGGGCGGCCGGCCCAGGCCGGCCCAGCGCCTGTGGCCTTCAGCTATATAGAGGCCCGGCTCAGCGGCAAGGCAGAGCAGCAGCTTCCCCGGGAAAACCCTGTCTATAGGCGCCAGACAGGCATGGCTTTTGCCGCCAAAGCGATTCGGAGGGCTGGTTTGGCTGTCAGCAGCCGGCGGCGGAGGCTCCGGGACAGCCGGGGATTTGCCCAGCCCCCCGCAGGCGGCGCCTTCCCTCTGCGGCAGCCCTGAAAGCGGATGCAGCAGAAAGCCCAGCCGCCAGTTGATTTTTTTAAACAGGGGGGATTCCGGCTCAAAGGGGAGAAGCCACAGATCGGCCCCGGAGCTGAAGGCCTGATAAACAGAAAGCGCCTGCATTATGCTTTATGCCAGTCAGAGTTTTTTCGGCGGCGCGGAGGCGGCGGCTTTTTGGCTTTCCTGAAACGCTTTGTCCAATATCCCGTTGATAAACCTGGCAGAATCCTCTCCGCCAAACTCCTTTGCCAGCTCCAAAGCCTCGTTTATGGCGGCTTTGCCGGGAACATCCGGGCGGCAAAATATCTCCAAAACAGCAACCCTCATGATGCTTAAATCCACAAGGGAGATCCGCTCCCATTTCCAGTTTTGGCTGCAGTCTCTGATGATCCGGTCAATGTCCGCCCGGCGCCGCTCAAAATCGCTGAGTATCCCCAGGCCGTATTCCCGCTCTTTGGCCTCATACTCAGACGGCCCAAAAAAACTGTCCGCAAAGGGGACTAGGCCGGCAGGCTCTTTTTCAGAGGCTGAAGCATGCGCCGCATTCTGATAAAGCGCCTTTAAGGCAAACTCTCTGGCTTTTCGCCTTCTGGCTGGCATATAAAGGCCCCTGAAGCGGCTGGCTGAAAACCAAACTGAAAAAGCTGAGCTGAAAGCCAAAAAAACTTTTAAAAGCTGAAAAGCAGGCCGCCCAGAAGCAGCGCGTCCAGATATATTTGCAGATCGCTGAAGGGGGCGCGCATTTGCAGATTCAGCTCAAAAAGGCAGCCAAGGTTTTCATACAAATCGGCAAAGCGAAGCCCCGCAAACATCTGAAAATTAAAGGAGAGCGCCGGCTTGCTTTTGATAATATGCCGGGGGAAAACCCCCAAACCCATCCCGGCCCCTGTGTAAAAGGGAAAGCTGTTTTTCCCGCTGGGCAGGGAAAACCTGGGGCCCAGCTCAACAGCTGTTGCCCGCCCGCCAGCCAAAAGCTTTGCGGAATGGACTCCAATTTGCAGGCTCAAATCCCCTATCTTGGGGAACTCCCTTAACCTCTGCTCAAAGGCAAAAACAAAAGAGGAGAAAGGGGGCATGGCTTTCTCTTTGACCTCTCTGTAAACCGAAACCCCGCCATAAAGAAAAAGCTTCTGAGTCAAAGCGCGGGCCGGCTCCCCCAAACCGCCTGTCCCGGAAAAATAGCTTTTCAAAGCGCGGGGGCCGGCGGTTTCCGCGCCAGCGGTTTGAGCCTCGGCGCCGGCAGAGGCTGCCAAAGCCAGCCATAAAACAGCAGCAAAAAAACGGAGCCTCATCATCTCATCCTCTCGCAGGCGCTTTCTTTTATTTGAGCTGTTTTCCTGTTAAATGCAAGCAAAAAGCCAGCCCCGCCTGATAAAAACAGATCTCTTTAAAGCTTTTTTAAAGCTTCCCGGACATGCCTGTCAATGGCGGCCCGGCGCCCTTCAAGGGAAAAAACGCTTTTCAAATCGCCAAGGCTCAAATATTTTGCCGCCAGCGGGTGTTTTGCCAGGGCGGCCTGAAGTCCAGGAAGGCCAGGCGGCGCTGCCGCCTGAAGGCTCCCGCTCAAACTCTTCCGTTTTTTGCCCGCCGCTTTCCGCCCCCCGCCGCTTTCCGCCCCCTGTTTTTTATTCGCCGCCGGCCGGACTTTTGGCCGGGCCGCCCGGGCCGCCAAAAACCGGCTTTGGCTTAATTTTTGAACAAGAGGGTAGGCTTTTTGCCTCGGCAGCCCTTTTGCCACAAGGGCGTTTAAAGCGAGGGAGGAAAGCGCCGCCCCGCCTGAGGATTTTAAATTCTCCTCCATCCGACCTGTGTCTACTCTCAGGCTCTTTAAGAGCAAGGCCATGCGGCTTAAGCCGTAATGCGCCAAAATAAAGCTGTCGGGAAAAATAACCCGCTCCACAGAGGAATGGCTGATGTCCCTTTCGTGCCACAGGGGAATGTTCTCCATGGCCGGCGCCGCGAAAGAGCGGAGCAGGCGGGAAACGCCTGTCAGGTTTTCAGCTGAAATGGGGTTTTTTTTGTGGGGCATGGCGCTGGACCCCCGCTGCCCTTTGGCAAACATCTCAAAAACCTCTCCGACTTCAGATCTTTGAAGATGCCTAAGCTCCACAGACAGCCTCTCCAAAAAAGCGCCTATAAGGCTCAAGCAAAAAATCAGCCGCGCATGGCGGTCCCGCGGGATAACTTGTGTGGCTGCCGGCTCCGGCTGCAGGCTCAGCGAGCGGCAGACCTTCCGCTCCAGCTCAGGAGGCAGGGCGGAATAGGCGCCGACAGCTCCGCTTAGTTTTCCCGCAAGGCACTGGTTTAGGGCGGCCTTAAAGCCGGCCTCCGCCCGCGACAGCTCGCTCAAAAAGCCAAGCATCTTGAAGCCAAAAGTTGTCGGCTCGGCATGCTGGCCATGGGTTCTTCCGCAGCAAAGCGATCCGGCATGGGATCTGACAAGGCCCTTCAGGATTTTTTTCAGGTCTTTCAGAGGGGATTCCAGGACAAGGCCGGCGTCTCTGATCTGAAGGGCAAGCGCTGTGTCCAGAACATCGGAGGAGGTCAGTCCGTAATGAAGCCAGCCGCCATGCCGGCCAAGCTGCTGCGCCGCCTCATCCACAAAAGCCGCAACATCGTGGCGGGAGGCTTTTTCTCTTTTTTGGATTCCCTTCAGGGAGAGAGTGATTTTTTGGGAGGCGATCGCCCGGGCCGCGGCTTTGGGAATGATCCCCATTTCGCCCTGCGCCTTTGCGGCGGCCCGCTCCACTTTGAGCATATAGGCAAACCGGCTTTCAAGAGTCCAGAGCCGGGCCATCTCCCGCAAACTGTAGCGCTCAATCATTATTGAGTGTAAATGGTTCTTTCAATCACAATGATGTCTCCCCTCTCAATGCGGATGGCTGATTCAGCCATGCTGGAGTTTTCCCCCCTCTCCCTGTAAATGGTTTTTTCGATCACAGTGGAATCCCCCTCCTCCCTGATCTTTATGTCCATGCCAAAGTCCTTGTTTAGGGCGGCAGCGGCTGCGGCATGGCCCTGCATGGCGGCCCGCTCCAGCCACACAGAAGCGGCCTCCATATCCTGCTCCAGGCCTTCGCCTCGTTGATAAATCCGGCCCAAATAAAACTGGGATACAGCCAGTCCAAGCTCGGCGGAGCGCCTCCACCAAAAAGCAGCTTTCTCAAAATCCTGCTCCAGCCCCCAGCCGCCCTGGTAATATATCCAGGCTAAAGCGCTTTGCGAGTCCGCGCTCCCCATATCCGCCGCCCGCTGAAACCACCGGGCCGCCTCTTTAAAGCTCTTCTGAACCCCATGGCCATAATAATACATGCTGGCCAGATTGTATTGCGCCAGCGCGTCACCCTGACTGGCTGCCCGCCGGCACCACGAAAACGCCTTCTGAAAGCTCTGCTCCACCGCGAGGCCCTCGTAATATTTGACGCATAAATTGAACTGCGACATAGAATCCCCCTGATCAGCGGAGCGCCTCCACCAAAAGACCGCCTTCTCAAAATTTTGCTCCACCCCATCGCCATCATTATACATATCAGCCAGATTGGCCTGCGACATAAAAAAGCCGTTTTCGGCAGAGCGCTCATGCCACAAGGCCGCCTCTGCCAGGCTTTGCGGGCTGCCCTTTGCCCGCAGCCTGTGGGCCAGATAATATTGCGCCAGGCGGCCGCCCTCTTCCGCCTCTTTAAGGTTTTGCGCCCTGGCCTCCCTAAGGCATTTCTTTAAGCTGCCGGAGCAGATCTCTCCGCTTTTGCCCTCTAAAAAAGCCCGCGCTGAGCGCGCCGGCAGCGCAACGACAGAATTTCTGCCTCCAGAGCTTAACACAATGCCCGCGGCCCGGCCATGGCTGTCTATCACCGGGCTTCCGCTGGCCCCTGGAATATCAGAATGATCCACCAGAAAGCTCAGCGCGGCGCCATCATAGCGCTGGAGCTTGTTGATTTTTCTCATGCTGGCAAGCTCAAAAGCCGCGCCGGGATAGCCGGTGACGCGCAAATCCTCCTCTTCAGACAAATCGCTCTCTCTGAAAGTCAAATAAAACGGAGACTCAAACTCCATCTCCAAAAGCGCCAGGTCCAGAGAAAAGGAAACCGCGCGGACGCTTTTGATTTCTCTCTCCGGGGGGCCGGAAAGCCCTAAAACAGCGGCGCCCGGCCTTTGGAGCCTGATGCTTTTTTCATCAAAGCTTTCAGGATCGTCCGAAAGACCAAAAAGAACATGGGCATTGGTGAGCATAAGGCTGGGGGAGACAAAAAAACCTGTCCCTGAGCGTCCGTTTCCCCTCTGGAGCCTCCAAACCGCAAGCGGAGCTGTCAGCTGGGCCAGGACGGGAGGGGAAAGCTCCTCTGATCCTCTGGGGGCCGCCGCCCCCGCCGCCCCCGCCGCCCCGCCGGCAGCCTTGGCCTGGACAGCCAAATCCCCCGGCGCGGGCGATCCAAAAACAAGCGCCATAAAAACCGCGGGCCAAAAAGCCTGAGAGCCTGAGAAACAATGGCATGGAAAAAAATTTTTCATAACGAAAACCTCCTTTGTTTTAACCATTAAATTTTTCAGGCATTGTAATTTGTTTTTCAGGCGCTGTCAAGCGCTTTTCAGCCCGGCCCAAATTTTTCCCTCAGGCGCCCCTCTATAGAGCGGTAGCCCTCCTCCACGGCGCCCCAGCCATGGCGAAAGCGGTCTTTGTCAAAGCGATAGCCGGTCTCCATGTCCCACAGCCGGCAGCTGTCGGGGCTGATATCATCGGCGAGAAGCAGCCCGCCGCCGCTTATCCCAAACTCCATCTTGAAATCAACAAGCTCCAGATCAGCCTCCGCAAAAAACAGTTTCAGCTTTTGATTGACCAGCAGAGCCTGCTCTTTGATCAGGCTCAAGATCTGCCGGGCCTCAGGCCGGGTTTCAGGCCGGGTTTCAGAGGCTCCGGAGGCGCCGGCAGCGGAGGGTTTTGCGCCGCGGCGGGCGCTCAGAAGATGGGAATGGCCGGCCAGGGCCTCTTCAATCAAGCCCAGCTGAATGATCTGCTCGGAGCTGACAAAGGGGTCGTCCAGCTCGTCTTTTTTCCAGTAAAACTCCAGAAGAGGGGCTTTGATCCGCGCCCCTTCAGAAAAGCCAAGCCTTTTTGCCGTGCTGCCGGCCAGGCGGTTTCGCGCAACCGCCTCCAGGGGAATGATCTGAACTTTCCGGCACAGGCTTTCCGAAGCGCTTATATCCCGGATCCAATGGACGGGGATCCCCTGCCCTTTTAAATGCTGAAAAACCAGGGAGGAAACCGCGCGGCAGATGTTCCCCTTGCCGGGGAAGGAGGACTTTTTTTTCCCCTGCCAGGCGGTCAAATCATCTTTAAAAAAAAGGATGACCTGATCCGCCAGGCCCTCAGCGGCATAGATCTTTTTTCCCTTCCCCTCATAAAGCAGCCTGCCTTTTTGCGCCATTTGCGATCCTCCCCTTAGACGGGCTTATGCCTGTTTTACGCCGGCCCGCTCAAAAAGCGGCTGTTTCGGCCGCCCTCCGGCGCGGCAGCCGGCGGCCGGCGGCCGGCGGCTGAAAAAAGCTTTTTCGCCCTCCTCCTCAAACAAAAGCGCAGCCGGGATTTTCAAGGAATGCCCGGCTGAAACACGGTTTTTGCCGGCCGGCCTGACAGATTTTAAAAACGGAAGCTGAATTGCTGTCTCATGCGCTGTCATTACCGGAAAGCCATAACTCAAGCTCTTGTGGCGCATGGGGCCTTTTTTCAAAACATAATCCTCCGCAAACCGCGCATGATCGGCAAGCCTCTGCAAGATTCTCCTGTTCAGCCCGTCTTTTGCTTTTGTCAGGCGCTCAAGGGCATATTTTTGAAGGGAGCTTTCAATTTCAACAGAAACGCTGTTTCTTCCCAGAGCCATCGCGGCAAGCGCCGCCGTCCCGGCCCCTCCAAAAGGATCCAGAACTGTGTCCATTTGCGCGGAATGCATGCAGATCATCCGGAAAGGCAGCTCCAGAGGAAAAGCCGCCGGGCGGATTCGGAGCCCCGGCCGGCCTGTATTTTGAGGCGCGCCGGGAAGATCAAACCATATATCAGAGAACCATTTGTTTCTTTCCTCCCAAAAAAAAGCGCTTTGCCGCCTTAAAGACTTCTCTTTTTTTGTTTTAAAAGACCTTTTCCCTTTTTTGCGAAACAGCAGGATCGCCTCATGCTCCAAGGTCACATAAGCCGCGGCTGGCAGCATGCCGGACCCCATAAATTTATTGGGGGCGTTTGTTTTTTTATGCCATAAAATCATGGGAAGCGCCTGAAATCCCATAGAATCAAAAACATGAACAATGCGGGAGTGATTGGAGTAAAGCTGAAACCGGCCCTTGAGGGTTCTAACCGCATCGCCGATATTGACGCAGGCGATGCCGCCAGGCTTTAAAGCGCGAAAGCTCTCAAGCCATGTTTTGTCTAATTCCCGATGCATCAGCTTAAAGGCTTTTTTGCCGTTTTCCTCCAAAAGAGCGCGCCCTATCCGCGGATTTTTTTTGCTGAAAAAGCTGTCCCACATTTTGATCATGGGGTAAGGCGGAGATGTGACAATCAGATCAATGGATTCATCCCTGATCTGCGGCATGTGTCCAGAATCTGACAAAAACAGCTTATGCTGTGTTCTCATAATGTTATTTTTCTTTTGCCAGCCGGGTTATTTCCTTTTGAATTTCATTTAAAACATCTTTATTGGCAATTTTATTGTCTTTGCTGTAAATTATGAATGCTCCCCCTGTCAAGCGGAAATGTCAGGCTTTTTGGCGGGCGGCTTTCCGATCCCTGGCGGAGCGTTCCGAAGAAAGCCGCAGCTCCCAGCCCAGCCGGCTCATTATGTCCCCTTTAGGAGACTCCCTTAAATCCTCCAAAAAAACCTGCGGCGGAGCGCCCCGCGCGGGCCGGCTCAAAGCCTCCGGCCCATAGATCAAAAAGCCTGTTTTTTGGCTTTGGCCCGGGCAGCCGGCGGCCGGAGCGGAAAGGCCCCCGGCGCTGTTTGAGTCTTTGTCTGCCTCTGTTTGCAGGATCAGCCTGAGATTCGGAAACCTGCGGCTCAGATGGGCAGCAGCCGCTGCGGCCAAAGCTCCGCTCCCCCCGCTGCGGGAGGAGCTGGACGAAGAAAAGGGCCGCCTGAGCCAGACCTCCCAAATTCCGCCGCGCCGAAAAACGCTTAGAAGATTGTCATGGGTCCAGGGCAGGCCCTCATGCCCCACAGACACAAAATGCTTCGGAACAATGTCCTCATAACCGCCTAAATCCCCTTTAAACTCAAAAGATATCCACTCCCACTCCGGATCCGGCCCCTTTAAGGAGGGGAAAACTTTGCGCGCCTCAAGCTCCCCGCCAAACCAGAAGATCTCCCCGGCGGGAAGCTCTTCGCCGCTTATAAAGAGACGGCCGTCTTGATAGTTTATGCCGGAAAGCGGCGCCCGCCGCCATGAAATATCAGAATGCTTTTCCTGAAAAAAGCGCTTTTTTTTCAGGGAAGGCTCAAACAAAAAACAGTCAGAGAGAAAATCAAGCGGCTCTGAAAAACTGTTTTCATGACGGGAGCCGGCTGATGAAGGCCGGCTGCCGGAGAGCCTGAACACATTGTCCTCAAAAATCCGCGCGCCCAGGCCCGCCGCCAAAAGCGAAATCCATTCGCTTTGAAAGTCCAGATCTTGCAAGCCAGAAAAACTGAGACTCCCGCTGCCGGACGGCGGCGGCGGGGATTCCCCCCCTTTGGCCTTCTGGAAAAGACGGCTCAATGCCGGCGGCGCGGCGCCCGGCCTCAGGGGCATTTCATGGGACAGGCTCTGAAGGGGCCAGTTCCCCTCCCGGCTCAAAAGCCAAAACCCGCCCTCCTGCCGGAACAAAAAGCCTATAGATTCCAGAAAGGATTTTTCCTCAGCCTGGCGGGCGGCGGTCAGGCAGGGAAAGGGGCTGCCGCTCCTGTCAGAAAATGAGAGGCTGCCGCCTCTGCCGGCGCCGGCAAGCTCAACATGGCAGAGCTTTTTCCCCCGCCCGGAAAGCTTTTTCGCAAAAAGAGCGCCCCCTGGCCAGGGCGCAAGCGCAACAGCGTCAAACATTATGCATGGCTTTTGCGCTGCTGTCTGCCAAGGCGCTTTGGCTTTCCAGGCGCTTGTTTATCTAAGCGGCCCTGCGGGGCTGGTTTCGATGGGCGGCCTTGCGGGGCTGGTTTCGATGGGCGGCCTTGCGGGGCTGGTTTCGATGGGCGGCCTTGCGGCGCCTGTTTCGATGGGCGGCCTTGCGGCCGCGTCTCCATCGCGGAGAATGCAGGGATATTGCTCATAAGCTTTTCAAGAAAAACCGCTGTTTTTTTTCCGCGGCTTGACCTTCAGGCAGGCCAGCAGCCCGGAATGATAATAAAGCTTGTATGTTCCTGAGCGCTTTTTTTCTAAAATTCCCGCAGTTTCCAAAACAGACAAATACTTGCTGGCCGTCTGATAAGTAATTTTAAGCTTGTCCCCCATAAATTTGGGATAAGTTACAGGATAGGAAAAAATATGATCCAAAAGCTCCTGGCTGTAGAGAGAGCTGTATTTTGACTTTAATGTTTTCTTCACTTTATCCCGCTCTCTGATAATATGCAGAATAACCTCTCTGGTGGCCTGAGCCTGCATGTGGAAGGCTTTTATCATAAACTTGATGAATTGAAGCCAGCGGCCTGACTTTGTGATCTCCAAAAGAGAGGAATAATACTGGCTTCGGTTTTTGATGAGATAGCCGCTGATGTATAAAACAGGCCAGTCCAGCAGCTCATAGAGAGCCAGCTGCAGAACCATCAATATCCTTCCTGTTCTGCCATTGCCGTCTAAAAAGGGGTGTATGGCCTCAAACTGATAGTGGCTGAGAGCTGTTTTAATCAAGCTGTCTGTTTTATCTGCAGCAACTGGGGAATTGACATAGTTTTCCCAGTTGCCCATTAGGCTGTTTGTTTGCGCGGGCGCCGGCGGCGTGTATATAATCCGCTGCCCTTTTGCAATTTTATTTGCCTGCCCCTTAAAGCGCCCGCCGCCGTCTGGCATAAGCTGGCGGTGTATATCCAAAATAACCCTGGTTGAAAGCGATTTGTATTTTTTTAAGGATTCAAAGCCGGCATGGATGGCCTCCCTGTATCGGAATGCCTCCTTGCTGGCAGGATCCTGCTCCTGCTCCATTTTTACCTGGGCTTCCAGAAGAGTCTCAACAGTTGTGTGAATGCCCTCTATGGCAGAGCTGGACACAGCCTCCTGCAAAACAGGGATATTCAGCAAAACAGGATAAGCCCTGGGAATGGCGCGGCAAAGGCCATTCAGCTCGCCTATAGTCCGGTTCGCCGTTATGACAAGCCGCGTTAGCTCCGGCTCAATCAAATCCTCCTCTCGCAAATCAGGGGGAAGGGGGGGAAGATCAAAAGGATGGTTTGGATCAAATGCGGCCATTTAATATATTAACATTTTCCAGATTTTTTAACATATTGCCAGGGATATATTAACATTTTCCAGATTTTTTAACATATTGCCAGGGATATATTAACATTTTCCAGATTTTTTAACATATTGCCAGGGATATATTAACATTTTCCAGATTCTTTAACATATTGCCAGGGATATATTAACATTTTCCAGATTCTTTAATATATTGCCAGGCATATATTAACATTTTCCAGATTCTTTAATATATTGCCAGGGATATATTAACATTTTCTGGATTCTTTAATATATTGCCAGGCATATATTAACATTTTCCAAATTCTTTAATATATTGCCAGGCATATATTAACATTTTCCAGATTCTTTAATATATTGCCAGGCATATATTAACATTTTCCAGATTCTTTAATATATTGCCAGGCATATATTAACATTTTCCAGATTCTTTAATATATTGCCAGGCATATATTAACATTTTCCAGATTCTTTAATATATTGCCAGGCATATATTAACATTTTCCAGATTCTTTAATATATTGCCGAATATATATTAAAAATTTCCGGATTCTTTAATATATCAACAGGCATATATTAACATCTTTAACATATTGACAAGCATATATTAAAAATTTCCAGATTTTTTAATATATTAACAGGCATACATTAACACCTTTAACATATTGCCAGGCATATATTAAAAATTTCCAGATTTTTTAATATATTAACAGGCATACATTAACACCTTTAACATATTGCCAGGCATATATTAAAAATTTCCGGATTCTTTAATATATCCCTGGGGAAGATCCCGCGCTTAAGCCTTTTTTGCGGCCTTTTGGCGGCCCCCCTCTGCCCCGCGGCGGCGCGCTTTCCGGTTTTTTTTCTGAAGGGCTGATTTGTCCAAAATCCAGCGGCCGCCGGCTGAATGAGGAGAGCGGGCCTTTCGGCCCAAAGCGCCGCTCTCCGAAGCCACCCGCCCCAGGCGCAGCATTCCCCGCCGGCGGACAGCGCCGGCCCTCAAAAGCTCGCGGCTGTCTTTAATGATCAAAACAAGCCCCAGGCCGCAGTTAAATGTCCGCAAAAGGCTGTCCCAGGAGAGCCTGGCCCGCTCTTTGACTTCCAAAAACATGGGGGGGATTTTCCAGGGCTGAAGCTCCGCCCTCAGGCCCGGCGGAATGATCCGGGATATATTGTCCAGCCCGCCGCCTGTGATATGCGCCATAGCCCTCAAGCCCTTTATTTGATCCAAAAACGGAGTCAGAAAAGTGTAAAGCCTTGCCGGCCTCATAAGAATTTGCCGCCGGCTTTTTAAATCCTCAGGGGTTTTGTATATCTGCCTCAGAAGGGAATAGCCGTTGCTGTGAAACCCGGAGCTGGGCAGGGCAATGATCTCGTCCCCCTCTCTGACTTTTTGGGGGCCAGGGATTTTGCCGCGCTCCACAACCCCGACAGCAAAGCCGGCGCAGTCCATGTCGGAGCCTTGATACAGGCCGGGCATCTCGGCGGTTTCGCCGCCAATTAAAGGGCAGGCTGCCTCACTGCAGGCTTTTTGCAAACCTTTGAGAAAGCTTTTGGCTTGCTCGAGATCCAAAGACCCGCAGGCATAATAATCCAGAAAAAAAAGCGGCCGGGCGCCGGCGCACAGCAGATCATTGAGGCACATGGCCGCCAAATCCCGGCCTATGCCCCGCCAGTCAGAAAAATAAGCCGCAAGCTTCAGCTTGGTCCCCACCCCGTCAGCGGAAGCCGCTAAAACCGGGTTTTTAAAGCCGCGGACCGGAAAAGGAAGCAAAGAGGCGTAATCGCTCCCCGTCAAGAGGGGGGCTGGCATGGCCCGCCGGTCCGCCGGGAGCCGGTCCGCCGGGAGCCGGCTGGTTTTTGCAGAGCTTGTTTTTTTGATCCAGGCAATCAAATGATCGGCTTTTTTGATATCCACGCCAGAGGATTTGTAGTCAAGCTTGGGTTTTTTCATGCTCTCCGGCTGGCTTTTTAGTGTCTGGACTGTCAGAGGCTGCCGCGGCGGAAACCGCCTCGCCAGAAGCCGGCTTGTCAGAAGCCGCCTCGCCAGAAGCTGTCTTGTCAGAAACCGGCCCGCCGGAAACCGCCTCGCCGGAAACCGCCTCGCCGGAAGCCGGCTTGTCAGAAGCCGCCTCGCCAGAAGCTGTCTTGTCAGAAACCGGCCCGCCGGAAGCCGGTCCGCCGGAAGCCGGCTTGTCATAAGCCGCCTCGCCAGAAGCTGTCTTGTCAGAAACCGCCTCGCCAGAAGCCGCCTCGCCGGAAGCCGGCTTGTCAGAAGCCGGCTTGTCAGAAGCCGCCTCGCCAGAAGCTGTCTTGTCAGAAGCCGGTCCGCCGGAAGCCGGGCCGCCGGAAGCCGCCTTGTCAGAAACCGCCTTGTCAGAAACCGGCCCGCCGGAAGCCGGCTTGTCAGAAACCGCCTCGCCGGAAGCCGGTTCTGAATCTGAGGCTGCCGCTGTCTCCTCAGATTTTAGAGGAGGCGGAGCGGCCAGGCTGGAAAACCCTTTGGCCTTCAGCCGCGCGGCGCGGCCTTTCAGCTGGCGGAGGTAATAAAGCCTTGCCCGCCGGACTTTGGCATGTGAGACAATCTCTATATTGGCTATGTTGGGGCTGGCCAGGGGAATGGTTTTTTCCACCCCTATCCCGTGAGAGATTTTTCGGACCGTGAGCGAGCGGCAGTAATCGCTCCCCTGAACTTTCAAAACAACTCCCTCAAAAATCTGGATTCTCTCTTTTTCACCCTCGCGGACGCGGATGGAAACCTTGACAGTGTCGCCCGGGCGGAGAGCCGGGTGCCGCAGGGGATGCCGCTTTAAAGTGATCTCGCGAACAATATCCATGTTTTGCCTCCGCGCCCCGCAGCCTTTAATCAGAAACAAAATCCCTCTTAAAAGCCGGCCGCGCGCGCCTGTATTCTGCCTGTTTTATCTTGTCTGCCCTTATAAAGCAAGGATTTTTTGCTCAGCCTCAGCCGGCGGCCTCCCCCCGGCAGCCTGAAAGAGCCGCCGCAAACGCCTCCGGCAGCGCGGCCGGCAGCCCCTCAGCCTTTGGCGCTATAATAAATCCTCCCGAGCGATCCCCATGGACTGCAGCTCCTCCGCGCTCAGCCGCGAAAGCTCTTTTTTGGCCTCTGGAATCTGCTGCAAAAGCTCCTGCCGGCCGCCCAAAAGATCGGGGCGGCGCAGCGCTGTCAAAACAAGGGCGGCAGCGAGCCGAAATCTCTCAATCCCGGCATGGCTCCCGCTCAAAAGGGGCGAGGGGATTTTATGCCTCCCCGCCTCTCTTGGGCGGGTCCACTGGGGAGCTTCCAGAAGGCCCTTTCCCTCAAAGCTTTCCTTATGGGGGGATTCCTTATTGCCCAAAACCCCCGGGACAAACCGCGAAACCGATTCCAGCAAAGCCAAAAAGGCCGCCTCCCCCCCATTCAGCACATAATCCCCAAGGGAAATCTCCTCATCGGCAAATTCGCGGACAAACCGCTCGTCCACCCCGCCATACCGCCCGCAAACCACAGTGAGGGGTTTTGGAAGGGCCGCATGCTCTCTGGCTTTTCTGGCGCTCCACCTCAAGCCTCTTGGCGAAAGATAAATCACATGCCCGCTCTCCGCCAGAGATTCCACAGCCCGCCGCAGAGGGCCGTAAGCAATGATCATGCTGTCGCCCCCCCCGAAGGGATAATCATCAACCCTCCCGCTGCGGTTTTGGGCAAAGCTCCTGAGCGGAATGATCTCGACCTGAATCAGCCCCTGCCTGATGGCGCGGCCTAAAAGGCCCGCTTGCAGGGGGGATTCAAAATACTCAGGGAAAAGGCTTATAACCTGGAACTTCATCTTCGGAATTTCATCTTCAAAAAAACAGCCGCCGCCCCAGCCTCTGTTTGTCAGTCAGGCTTTTCATCTAAGCCGGGGAAGCCCGGGGGCAGCTTTAGCTTCAGCCGCCGGGCGGAAAAATCCGCGCTTTCAATATATTCAGCAGCAAAGGGAATCAAAAAAGGCTCTGCCGCGCCCGCCCGCTTAATCTCCAAAAAATCCTGAGGCCCCGCTGACTGAAAAGAAGCGACATGGCCTAAAGCTCCATAGCCCTCCGCCTCCGCGGCAAAGCCCAAAAACTCCGACATATAGGCCATTTCGCCCGGCGCGCTTTGAAACAGCGCTCTGGGCAAAAAGCACTCTGAGCCAGATAAAGCCCCGCCCTGGCTCCGGCTTGTCAGGCCCTTAAGCTGAAAAATAAAGCCGCCTTTGTGGGGCCGGCAGCTGCTGACAGCATAGCGGCGGGAGCCTATAAAAATCTCCCTCAAAGGGGATGGCCAGTCTGGACTGCCGCTTAAGGGGCGGACAAAAACCTCCCCCCTGATGCCATGCGCCCTGACAACAGCCCCGACTTTCAGAAGGCTCTGCTCAGTCGTCTTCAATGATTTGAAAAATGCAGCGCTTTTTCTGCTTGGCCCCGCAGGCGCTGACAATCGTCCGCAAAGCCTCTATGGTCTTGCCCTTGCGGCCGATGATCTTGCCCATGTCCGGCTGCGCCACCCGCGCCTCCAGAACAACAACCTGCTCGCCCTGATTTTCAGTCACCTGGACCTTGTCCGGCTCATCCACAAGCCGCTTGATCAGGCTCTCCACAATTTCCTTGAAATTTGGCTCCATTGCTTTTGCCTCCTCTGTTTCGGTTTCACATTTTCGCGGCCAGACTCTTTACCCTTTGGCTGGGCTGGGCGCCCCTGCCAAGCCAGCTTTTGTATCTCTCCATATTGATTTTCGCCTCTTTGTTTTTCAGCGGGGAATAATGCCCGATGATTTCAATAAAGCGGCCTTTGAGCTTTTTTCGGGAATCGGCGACAACCACCCTGTATGCGGGCCGGTTTTTGACCCCTGTTCTGGCCAATCTGATAACAACCACAGCGCCTCCCCTTTTTTGTCCTGTTTTCCTGACAGCCTCCGGCTTTCCCTGAACGGTTATGTCTGCAAGCGGCTCAATGCCCTTTTTTGTCCTGTTTTCCTGATAATCTCCGGCTTTTCCCCATCGCTCTTGTTTGACTCCCCGGCTTTTTGCCTCTGGCCGGCTATATGCTGCCTGTCTCAGGGCGCCTCAGGGCCGCCACGCGGGGCGGGGCCGCTCAGGCGGGGCCAGAATCTGCTTTTTACATGCCCCTTCAGATTTTTGCAAGCTTTTTTTTTGCAAATTTCAGCCCAGCCGCCTGATGTTTCAGGCTTTGCGGCGCGGGACTCTGATCCCGCTGGGACTGGGCAAAAGCGGAGATTCAGCCGCTGGGGCTGTGGCGCGCCGCCAGCGGCAAAATCTTTTAAAAATTCTCCCCAAAATGCTTGAGGACTTCCGGGTTCCACTGGAAAGCGGCAAGAGGCTCAAAAGGATGCTTATAGCCTCCCTTGCGGGAGGCGCAGTGATCGCTGCAAAAACAAACATCGCCGCCCCCGCCGCACTCTTTTTTATTGGTTTTGATCTCCACATGGCCATGCCGGCTGCGAGTGTTCATGACCACTATGGAGCCTTCAGGCAGATCTTCAGGATCGTCTGGCATTTCAACTTTCTGAAAGAGGGGAACTGTTTTAAGCCCCCCCTGGCCATCCGGGATGGACACTGTTGTCAGCTCTTGATTGCCCTTTGCCCAATCCTGGCATCTTTTTAAGACGGGTGTGGTCATCCTCATCTCTGCCTTGCCCGTCTTTTTATCTACATGTCTATAGGGCTTGGGCTTAGTGTCTTTAATTTGATCATACCTGTCCCCCCCATCAAGGTTGAGGGCGCAAAGGGCTGAGGGAAACACAAACCCCTTTCCGCAAAAAGGGATCCCGCTTTCTTCTTTGGGCGCCGGCTTTTCGCCATCTGCGACGGCCACACATTCGTTCCGGTCAAAGGGGTAATTGAGGCAGTGTTTTCCAATAAACTCATGAATTGTCCTCATAATTGAGCTGTTGACAAAGGCCATGCAGCTGTCCTGCGATTTGGTTCTTGGAGGATATATTCGATTCCCTTTATCATCCTTTCCCTCAATACAGTCTGACACCCCAGGGGTGTCGTCATTCTCTTTGCCGCATCCCCTTGTGCAGAGATCGTTTCCCGGATGGCACTCTGCGCATGAAGTCAGGTCAAAAACCGTATCTGACAGATAATTTGTCATTGACAGGGATTTGTCTGCGGTTTGCTCTGAAAATTGAGCGAGCGCCGCAGCGGTTTGATCAGCTGTCTCCGCCCCCTCCGCGCATTCAGAGCACTGGGCCTGCCCCTCGGTCAGAATTTCGGTTTGCGCCAGCGTCTTTTTTTCAGCAATTTCAATTTTTTCGGAAAAATGCCGGTCCAGCTGATCGATCCTCTCCAGGTAGCGCCCGCAGGAGTCCCACCTTTCCCTGACAGAGCAGTAGGCGTCAATGTCTGACCGCGCCCCGCTCTTAAAGGATTCGTATTCATCCAGGGGAATGGCCTCGCCCTTTGCCGCCTCATGGCAGCGCTCAGAAATGGTGTCCCAAGGAAGCCGCGGGATGCATTTTTCGCCAAAAACAGCGCCGCACTTAAATCCGTCCTTATAGCCCGCGCAGGGATTGTTGTGAGATGTGCAGACATACTTGCCGCCCCGGAGAACAGCCTTCCGGTAAACACCGCCCATCAGACAATACGACACGCCCTTAAGCGCGGCCTCCGCCGGCAAAGGGTAAAAGGGAAAGAGCAGGGCTTTCAAAAAGGGGAGGGCTTGATTGAGGCGGCCCGCCGAGGCTGTCTGAACAGCTCCCCTGGAGCCGCCCTCCAATGCCAGATAGGCCCTCCGCAGGCTGTTTGAATACTGCCTCCGCATCCAGTAAGGCATTTTTTTATAAGACGCCAATGAAAGCAATTTCAAGCTGTCCGCCCCGCGGCGGGGCTTTTTAGATGTCTCCAGCGCCGCGCCGTGAAAGCCGCCGGGCGGCGGGCTGTCCCCATTTCCCTCTGTCTCCTCCCGATGACAGGTCTCCAGCCTGTCCAAAAGCGCCTCCCGCTTTTTTGGAGGCAGGGCCATTTGCCCAAACTCCATGATTTTTGGATGGCCGGGGAAGCCAAAATAACTGTAAAGGCAGTAGAAATAGTTATGCTCCAGCGTATGGTCCAGGACCTGCCCGTAGATTTTAAAAACCTCCTTAAAAAGAGCCTGCTCCTGCATGGGGCTGATCGCCGCGGGCTGGCGGCCCAGCCGGCTTAAATAGCGGCAGACCCCCTCCTTCAAAATACTGGGGAAATTTTTGGCGCTGAGCTTTTTTTTATCGCGCCGCAGCCGGCCGATCCATTTTTCCGCAATGGCGTCTGAAATCTCCCCCTTTGCGGCGGCTTTCCCGCCCGCCCGGCCTGAAGGCTTGGGGGAAGGGGCCGCCCCGCCGGCTGAGGCCAAAAGGCTGCGGCCAAAAGAGGTTTTGGCGGGGGCTTTAACAGCGGCTTCAGACAAAGGCCTGGATGATGAGGGGAAATATTTGGCGCTGCCGAAAGCCGCGGGCGCTTTAAACAAAATTGATGGGCGCCTGGGCTCAAAATCGCCAGACAAAGGGCGGGATCCCTCCGCCGCAAGCCCCGCAGAGAGCAGAAAAAAGCCGCCAGTCAAAAAAACCCTGAGAGGGGGGAAGCCAGGGAAAAAACAGCTCAGCACAGCGCTTTTTATTATGCTGATTTTTGAGGACTTATCAAGAGGCTTCAGCCTCTGTCTCAGCCTCCCCCGAAAGATTTTTCAAAAAAGCTGTTTTTTCGCTGGACTTCCCGGCCATTGTAAAACAGGTCCGCGGCGGAGGAATCTCCATCAAAGCGGAGATAGATCCTCTCAACAGCTTTTATGCTGTACCATTGGAGAGGCTCTAAGCCCTTGATGACAATGGAGCCGGAATCCGCTCTGAAATAAATTTTTAAAGGAGCGGTTTTGGCGCGGATCAGAATTTCTCTCTGAAAGGCGTTTTGCCGGACCTGCGACAAAAAGCCAGGCTCTTTTCGCGCCGCCGGCAAGGCGCCCGGCGGCAGGGCTTCAGGCTTTGGCTGCCGGATCGCGCCCGCTGCCGGCTTTTGGGAATCGGCCATCTGAAAGCCCGCAGGCGCGCCATCGCCGCCCGGGATTTTTTTATGGCTTTTTTGGCCGGCATTTAATGAGGGGGGCCGGCTCTCAGATCCCTTAAAATCCGCCTGAAACAGAAAAACCGCCAGAGCCGCTCCCGCAGCGCCCGCGCCAAAAACAGCGGCCAGTTTTTTTGCCGAAGCAAAAGAGCTGGCGCCCCCGCCATGGGAGGAAGAGGCGGTTTTTTTTGGGGGCGATGGGTTTTCAGGCTTTTGGCTGGCTGCCGGCCTCCCGGCGGCTTTTTTTGCCTCTTTGCCGCCGGAAGGCTCCCGGCGAGGCTCAGCCAGCCCCTCTGTTTGCAGCTCCCCCTCTTTAATCCCCAGAGCGCGGGCGTAGGTTTTTATAAAGCCCTTTAAAAAAACAGGGGCGGCTTTGGCGCGGCCCTCCTCAATGCCCTTTAAAATCTCAGGCTGTATGCGGGTCAGCTCATAGATCTGCTCAAAGCTCAGCCCGCTTTTTTCCCGCCTGGCTTTTAGCAGGGCGCCTGTTTTTTTATTTCCCTCCGTCCCGCCCACAGTCTGATTCCCCTTCTGCCGCCCGCGCATGGCTTTTCAGATGTTTAAGCGCGCCGCCGGCTCGCGCAGCAAACTAATGATTGTCCGCCCCCTTGCGCCCCCGCATGCGCCCGGCCGCCCTTTGCGCCGGCTCCATCCGCGGCCTCAGGCGCGCCCGGGCGCCGGATTTTTTAGACTCTGACAAAGACTCTAACAGTTTTTTAGCTTGGGGGATATAGGGATTCCCCCGCGCGGCGCGCTTTAAAAAAATATTCAGATGATAAGAGGCTTTTCTTTTGTTCCTTTTTTTGACATACAGCAGGCCTAAAAAAAAATGCTCCTGATAAAGCTTTTCCCGGCATAAAGGGGCAGGCTCCCTTTGACAGAGGGGCAGGGCCTGTGTCAGGGTCTTCTCCGCCCGCTCCAGCTGATTCAGGGCCATTTCAGCCCGGCCGAGGTAAACCGTGTTGAAGCAGTTTTTTGCCGGGGGGATGGAGGCCGCCTCGGCAAACTGCCGCCGCGCCTTTAAAAACTCCCCCCTTTTGAAATAAGCCTGGCCTTTCTGGCTTATGATTTTCCAGCGGCTGGCATAAGTCAAGTCCCGCTCCGCCCTCTTCATTTCCTCAAGAGCCTGGCCCGGCCGGCCTGTGTCAATATAAATTTTGGCCAGATTGACACGGGCCTCTGTAAAGCCCGGCTTCATCTTTAAAATTTTGCTAAACTCCCTGACCGCCAAATCATGCCGCCCCAAAACAAAATACACAGAGGCCAGGGTGTGCCGCGCCAAAAAGCTCTGCGGATTCAGCGCGGCGGCCTTTAAAAGATGGCTCAAGGCCCTCCGGCTGCTGCACTCTGACATAAGCGAAACCGCGAGGGCATGGTGATGGCTGGCTTTTTTCCGCCGCTTTTCCCCTGTCTGGCAGGAGGCCAAAAACAAAAAACCCAGAAAAACAGAAAAACCGCCTGTCCGCAAAGCCCCGCCCCCCAATCTATGCTGAATTTTCGCGCATGAGGCGCCCCCTGGCAAGGGCTGAGGAAAACATCCCGCGGCGGCGCCTCAAAAAAAACAGCCCCATGAAAGCCTGCGGCGGGGGGCTTTTTAGCGGACAGACAGCTGGCTCTCCATTTTGGGGTCCAAAACATCCCTTAAGCCATCTCCAAACAGGTTAAACGCCAGCATGGCGGAAAAAAGCATCAGCCCCGGGGCCACAGTCAGCCGCGGGTAAGAGCTGAGCGAGCGCCAGCCCTCATCAACCAAAACCCCCCAGCTGCTGTAGGGGGGCTGAAGCCCAAGCCCCAAAAAGCTCAGCATGCTTTCAAACAAAATATTGGCGGGGATTTGAAAAGTCAAAAGGATGATCACAGAGGTCATAATGTTTGGCAAAACATAAAAGACAATGATCCGCGCGGATCCGGCCCCGGCGGCGCGGGCGGCCTCCACATACAGATTCTCCTTAACCTGCAAAACCTGCCCCCGCGCGATCCGCGCCAGAGAGGCCCAGCTCACCAGGCTTAAGGCCGCCAAAGTCCCCATCAGAGCCCGAAGCTCCGGATGGGTGATTTGCGCAAAAGAATCAAAAACCACTTTCACCAAAATCAGCAAAACCAAAGTGGGCACGGAATACATGATATCTATGAGCCGCATCATTATCCGGTCTGCGGCCCCCCCGGCCCAGCCTGAAACAACCCCCCAAAACAGGCCAAAAACCGCCGCGATCAAAGCGGTAAAAACGCCGATCGCCATGGACATCCGCGAGCCGTAAATGATGCGGGACAGCAAATCCCTGCCTAAGTGATCTGTTCCCAGCCAGTGGGCGCGCGAGGGCGGCTGGAGGATTCTGTCCGGGAACTGCTCATAAAAGGGATAGGGCGCAAGCTGGCCGGCAAACAAAGCCATAAAGCCGGCGCAGAGAATAAAAGCCCCGCAATAAAGGCAGACTTTTTTTTCAATGATTTTTTTCCAGACAGGCTTTCTTTTCATATCTTCCCCTTAAAGCCTAAGAAACTTTGATTCTGGGATCAATCCACGCGTAAAGCAGATCGGCCATCAAATTGGCCGCAATCAAAAGCGAGCTGTAGACCAGCAAAGTCCCCAAAATCAGAGGGTAATCCCTGTTGGTGACGCTGTTTATAAAATGCTCGCCCAGGCCGGGGATGGTGAAAATCCGCTCTATAATAAAAGAGCCGGTCAAAATCCCCGCTGTCAGGGGGGCGGAATAAGTCAGGACCGGCAGAAAGGCGCTTTTCAGAATATGCCTGTAAAAAACCGCTGCCGGGCGAAGCCCTTTGGCCCTTGCCGTTCTCACATAATCGCTCCCAATGACATCCAGGGCGCTGGATCTTGTCAGGCGCGCAATCATAGAGGCCGGGCGAAGCCCCAAAACCACAGCGGGCAGAATATAAAACGAGGGGCCCTCCCAGAGGGCCGCCTCCAGCCAGCCAAGCTGAAAGGCAAACAGCAGGATAAAAACCGGGGCGATCACAAAGCTGGGAAGCGAAACCCCGGAAATGCTGAGGGCCATAGCCGCGCTGTCCGAAAGCCCCCCCGCCCGCCGGGCGGCAAAAAGCCCAAGGGGAATCCCTGTCAAAAAAGCCAGAATCAGCGCATACACCCCCAGCTGAATGGAAACAGGAAGAGAGTCTTTCAGAATGTCAGTGACTGTCCGGTCTGTGTATTTGTAGGACTCTCCCAAATACCCCCTGAACAGCCCTGACATATACCGAAAATACTGCTCAAGAGCCGGCCGGTCCAAGTGGTATTTTGCATTGATATTGGCCATGATTTCCGGCGGAAGGGCTTTTTCCTGATCAAACGGCCCGCCGGGCAGGGCGCGCAGAAGGATAAATGTGATGCTGGCCACCGCAAAAAGGGCGGCAGCGGCCTCCAGCAGGCGGCCCAGGACATAAAGCAAAAGCTTTTTTTTGGCCACATAAACGGAAAACCCCCCCAACAGGCTGATCCAGAAAAACCCCCACAAAAAAGGCGGAATCTCATAATGAAAAAAGCTGATCCCCGCCAGCAGCAGAAAAGCAGCCGGGAGCGAGAGCTTAAAAGCCGTTTGGGCCGCGCCGGTCATGCGCCTTCCGCGCCCGCCAGACGGACATTCCTGAACAAAACCTCTGACATGACATTCACAGGGTAATGCTTTACCCGGGGCGAGACAAGAATATGCCCCTTCCCCGAGTAAATGGGAAAAACCGCGGCGGCCTCCTCTAAAAGAATTTTTTGCGCCCGGTCGTAAAGGGACTGCCTCTGCGGGCCGTCCGGGGCTCCCATGGCCCGCAAAATCAGCCGGTCAAACTCAAGGCTCCCCCATCCGGTGTGGTTGTTTTCGGAAAAAGAGGCCATCAAATCCATAAAGTTGTTCGGATCCGGATAGTCAGCCTGCCAGCCCAGGCGGAAGATCTCCACATCTTTTGTTTTCAGCCTTTGAAGATAGGTTTTCCATTCCTGATTGTTCAGCTCAACTTCAATATTCAGGTTTTTTTTCAGCTGGGCCTGCGCGCTCTCCGCTATGATTTTGTGATCGGCATTTGTATTGTAAAACAGCTGGATTTTGGGAAGCCCGGCGCCGCCGGGGAAGCCGGCCGCGCTCAAAAGCCGGCGCGCCTTTTCCGGGTCAAAGCCAAGGCCAATGTCAGGATTATGGCCGAAAAGCCCCTTGGGAATCCAGCTCTTTACAGGGGCATGCGCCCCGTTCAGCAGGCGGATGATCTTTTTCCGGTCCACAGCATGAATCAGAGCCTTCCGCGCGAGCGGGCTTTTCAAAGCCCCGGCCTGAACATTAAAGCCGTAATAATACAGGCTCAAAATGTCATAGCTTTTGTATTCTTTTCTTTTTTTTCTGAAAGGCAGCTCCCTTGAGGGAACCCGCGCCACATCCAGCCGGCCGGAGTCAAACAGGTTCAAAACAGCTGTCTCTTCGGGGATGATATAGAGAATGACTTTCCGCGCGTCCGGCGGCTTTGGATTGTGGTAGGTTTTGTTTTCTGTGAGAATGAGCGCTTTGCCGTGATCCCAGCGGCTCAGCCGGTAGGGACCCAGGGTGATGATGTTTTCCGGGCGGGTCCAAAGGGATTTTTTGCTCTCAATGACATCCTTCCGAATGGGAAAAGTTGATGTGTGAGTCATCAGATAGGGGAAATGCGAAAGCCCTTTTTCCAGGCGGACAATCAGCTCGCCGGAAGGGCCCTCCTTAAGGCCGACCTTCCGAAAATCCCTGATTTTGCCGGCATTGTAATCCCGCGCCCCCTGGACAGCAAACAAAAAGTAGCTGTATTCCGAGCCTGTGGCGGGATTTAAAAGGCGCTCCCAGCTGTCAATAAAGTGCCTGGCGGACAAGGGCCGGCCATCGCTCCAAAACACTCCAGCCCGAAGATAAAAGCGCCATGTTTTTTTGTCCGCGGAGGCCTGCCAGCGGCTCGCCAGCGCGGGGCGGGCCTTAACCCCCCCGCCGGAAAAATCATACCGCGCCAGCCCCTCCATAATATTGGAGATCACAAGGGCTGATGTGGTGTCAGAGCTTTTGCTCCAGTCCAAAGCGGGAGGCTCTGACTCAATGGGATGCCGCAAAACAGAGGCCAGATCATAGCCTGTATAGGGGCTGGACTTGCGCTTCAGGCAGGAGCTGAGGGCCGCGGCCGCGGCGAAAACAGAAAAAACAGAAAAAAAACGAAAACCCGGCTGCCGGAAAGCGCTCATTTTTTAATGGAAAGGGAGTTTTTCGGGGCGCTGTCCAGCCATTTGCGGACAGCCGGAAGGCTCAAGAGGCAGCCTTTCCTCCGCTCGCAGCCCTGTATAACCAGATCTGCAAGATCCCGCTCCCCCAGCAGAGGCATGTCAGATAAGCCCACCGGCTCTGAATAGCCGCTGCCGCCGTCATAGAAAAACCGCCCGGCAATAGCATTGATGATCAGCAGCCTCTGGGAGTCCAGCTCTTTAAGCAGCAGGCGGTCAACAGTCCTTTCAGAAACTGAAACCTTCTGCTCTTCCTTTTCAGAGCCCCACTCATAATTATCATAAAATAAGGGCCAGGCGTTATGTAACAGCGCGCTCAAAGGAGTCGGCTGGACCGGCGATGGCAGAAGGGGGTTGAGCATCGCCGCGCCCCCCCCCGGCTTTTTCTGATCAGCCGGGGAATCCGCTAAATGCAGCCAGTCTTTAAACCATGGCTCTTCGGAGTCCTCAATTTTAAGCCCAAGCCTTTCAGCCTGGCTGTATCGCAGCCATCCGCCCTTAAACCTTTTTTGATACTCCCTAAACAGCCTTTTTGTGTCCTCATAGTCAAAGTGAAAATGAATCTCGGCGCTGGCGCGGTTCGCGCGCGACTGAACATCCTTAAAGAGATTAATGCTGGCTTGGTCCAGCTCATCAACATGAAAAATGGGAGGGACGCTCACATCCGCTTTCTGCATTTGCAGCAAAGTGAATGTAACAGGATTTTTCAAGCTTAAAAACTCATAAACCTCCTCCTCAAGGGTCCCGCCGCCCTCAGAAATATCTGGAATTTGATCGTCCAGACTGGAAATCTTGGCTGCCTCTATTGTAGATTTCCGCCGCAGGTCCCGAACAAAAATCAGCTGCAGGGCATGGCTGTTGGGAAAATGCCTTAAATTTCTCACATGCGCAATCGCAGCTTGAATCGCGCTAATGGTTTTCTCCTCAATGCCTATCTCCTCAAGAATCTGCTGTCTCATCAGCTCTGGGAGAGAATCAGCCAAAGCTTTCAGCTCAGAAAAAAGCCCCCTCAGCGCCGCCCTAACCTCAGAGTTTTCATGCTTTTCGGATCGAAAGGCCTCCATTGCATTGAGGTCAAAAATAAGCCTTCTGCGCTTAACCAGCTCTTCAGGATTTTCTTTAAAATACTCCACAAGAAGCTCTAAGCGGGGCTTAAATGGATTATACTCCCATAGCTCCAGCTCCTCCATTGGCGCGCCCTTCTCTTCCCGGCCGCTGTCCAGCCTGTAAACGGCTTTGTCCATGAAGCTCTCAGGGCCGGCGGCATCAGCTTTGCCGCCGCCTTTTAATTTGTCTCTGATTATTGCGTCAAAGGCGGCCAGGTCTTCGCGCTTGTCCATAGCTGCCTGCAAATAAGGAAGCAGGCGGGTCCGCGCGCAGCCCTCTTCAGGTATGCCATCATCCCTGCATTTTTCCTTAAAAGCCAGAGACATTTCAAAATGAAGCGCCCAGCCGTTTTGCAGAAAGCTGGCAAAAAAATCAGAAATAAAAACCTGCGGGCGCCGGGGCAGGCCGTCCGGGCCTTCAATAAACTCCCCTTTCTCCAGATAATCATAGACCAGGGATACAGCGAGCGCATTGACATAAGGCCTTGGATGGGCAAGCAGGGCGGACATGGCATGGCCGGTGTCCTGAATAAAGCTCCTGAACTGGCCGATCTGACAGTCAAATGGCTCAGAAATGCAGGTTTTATTATCCCCGGCCTGTTTGTATGTGTTGGAGAAAATGCTTTCATTTTCATCCTGAATGACCTCCCGAAACTTCCTCGCCAGCTTTAATGAGCTTTTTGTCCAGTCATTCTTTTTTAAGCTGTTAATCAGATCGAAAACATGGCTGCTGCCGGAGGGAAAAGGCTCTATGAAAATGGGCGCTGCGGCCGCTTCCTCCGCGCTAAGCTCTTTGCTTCCGCCTTCTATATAGAGAGCCGGCTGATCCAGGAGGATCCTTTGCATCTGAACCAAGAGCCGCGGATTGAATGGCTGGAGCGGCCCCATGCGCGCCAAATTATTCAATGCCAGCTGAATGGTGAAACCTTTATAAGCGTAAGGGTTTGGCATTGAATGCATAAAAAGCGGCGGGGCCAGCCAGCGCCATAAGAGCTGCTCGCTGCTGAAATTCCTTGTGTTCAGAGCGCCCGTTTGAACTGTTTCATCAAGGCTTTTTTTGGTTATTTTTGCGGGCTGCTGGCTGGTTTCAGGGGTTTTTTCAGCATAAGCCGCGCCGCTCTTAAAGCTCTCTCCATCAGCCAGGCGGCTGGCCAGAGCCTCAACAATGCGGGCCCGCGCGTCCGGCTCATCTAAAAGGCGCAGAGGCAAAAAGTCAGAAGATCTGTCAGCGAAATTTGGCCGCAGATGCGGGAGCAAAAAAGCCAGCCCGCTGAGAAGCCGGCCCTCTATGGATCCCTTCCGGCCCAGTGTTGTGTAGTTATTTCTGCCCGAGGCATATTCAACATCAAACAGCGGCCGGCCGAACTCCCCGGCAATCTTCCAGGTAATGGGCGACATTCCTTCCAAATCATAGCATGAGGAAAACGGCCCTGGAGAGGAATACCAGCCTCCGCTGCTGTAGTCCCGCTCATCAGCTGCGGCGGTTTGAAGATCCCGGAAAGAAACCAGCCTTTGAATATTATCTGAATAGCCATGTTTAAGAAGGCAGTAATGATCTTTTTCGTGGAACAAATAATCAAAAAGGCCGTTGAAAAGAATGTCCCGGGCGGCGCACAGATCAGCAATGGGGGAAATTTCGCCGGTTTCGCCAGTCAAGGCGCATATATTGCCCAAAGCCCCTTTATGCCTCTCTAAATTGAAGTCACTCAAAAAGCTGGGAGAGGGGCCTTCAGCGCTGTCCAAATAATACTCCGCGCCAAAGTCAGTCAGATATCCAGTGTCCCTGCCGCTGTTCAAATGATCTTTGAGCCGCGCCCGCCACTCATGATAAAGGGGAAGCATGGCAATAAAAAACCCAAAGGGGCTGTCATTCTCGCCCACATGATAGTTATAGTGGTTTTGAGCGATCTCCGCCGCCGAAACGCCCATATCCCCCTGTTGACAGTAAGGATCTTTATTATAAAAAATGGAACGCTCCCAGCATCTTCTATACGGCCGCAAATCCCCGTCATTCACCTTCTCAAAACTTCCATCAGCGCCGGCCCTCGTCAAAGAGTAAGGGTCCACTGTGAAAATCTCCGCGCTTTCCTGATAAACGGCCTCCCCGCTTTCTGAAACGGCCTCTTCCTCCAGCGCCGGCCCCTCAAGCTGAGAGCCGTAAATAAACCGGGCAAAGCCCACATCATAGCCTCCCGGGGCCAGAACAAGGCGCTGCGGCCCCGCATAATCCATTGCTGTGGAGGAGGCGGGGGCTGAGGCCACATCAAGCAGGCGCATTTTCCCCCTCTCATTAGCTGTCAGATGATTAAAAATAAACTTATGCTCAAAATCCTCAAAAGGCTTAAGAAAGTTGCGCTTGTCGTAAGTGCCGGCAAAATTGTGCAGCATAGGCAGATTATGCCCTGTTTCATGAATGGCTGTGTCAAGCGCCAAAATGGGGTAAATTTTTCTCGCGCATTCATCAATGATGCTGTCGCGGGCCGCTCTTTCCAGGCTGGAGACTTCGTCCCTCAGCCATTCCAGTTTTTCATGCGGGGACTTTTCCAGCAAAACCTCAGATCGAATATCGCGCGCGCTCTGCCCTCCGTTTTCGTAAAAAATCCGCAGATCGCAGATTTCATCTATTAAATGGTAGATGGCGCTGGACATTTTGCTGAGCCGGCCGCCAGGGCTGAAAACCGGGCCCGCGCCATCCATGCCCGCAAACGCGCCGGCGGCGCAGCCAAAAGCATGGCCGCCGCCTTCGGAAATCTTTTTGTATTTGTCCTGAACGCTGAAATCTTCGGCGGGCGGCTTTCCAAACAGCTCCTCATATTTGCGGTCAAGCTCCCCCTCATCCACTGTCAGAGGCTGAAGCTCCCCCGCCTTATTATTAAAATCAAAGCCAAAAAGCAGGGCGTCCGGCCGGAAGCTTGTGTTAAAAAGGGATTGAAGGCCGGCGGCGGAGCGGCCGGCGGCTATCCAGTCCAAAAAGCTTTTTGAAACAGGCAGGCCCATTAAAGAGCCGGAAAGATGGCGCTCTAACAAATCAGCCATGCCGCCCCGCGATCGGCCCTCTTCGGGATTCCAGGCTGTTTGAAAGTGCATTCTTCTGAAGGAGGGGTCCAGGCCCATTTTGGCCATAATATAGCTATAGACACGGCTTTTTGAGGCGGAAAATACGCCTTCAGTGTAGTTGTTGCTTGTGGCGGACAAAATCTCCCCTGTCTCAAAATCAGCAATAGACGGGCCCAATCCGCCTCCGCCGCCCCGGTTAACCTCATCCGGCGATATAAAGTTCTGGGCATGGTAGCGCGGATCCCCCAGCTCAGCGTCGTAGTCTTCTTTTAAGGCAAAGCAGCCTTCTTCGGGGCAGGGGATGTCCGCTTTCTCAAACACCTGATTCCACAGGTTAATAACCTCCCGGCCAATGTCGCGGATGGGGAGACAGGCTTTTTTGCCCTGACTGCCGGGGCAGTCATCTTCGTCTTTGGGCGTGAGGCTCGTAAACCGGTAAATGACCGGCTTGTCAGGGCGGATATGCAGCCGCATGATCAGCCGGCTTTTCCGCCAGTCTTCAGAATAGGTTGCCCGATCTTCCTGCTCCACTCTTTTGTCTATCCAAAAGGCGGGGAAGAGATCCCATCCCCTTTCAGATAAATACAGAGGCTCATAGGAAGAATCCCGCTCCGGCCTCAAAAAGGAAAAGCGGAGTTTTGTTTTGTCTCCCTGCTCCAGAACAAAGCTGAAGTAGTCCTCGCTGAATGTCAGCTCAAACAGCTCTGTAGTATCCCCAAAATTTTGATAATCTAAAAACAAGCGGTTAGCCCAGCGATCTTTGTGAAGCTTTATTTTTGAAAAATCAATCTTCACAAAAGGCTTGGCCTGATAAGCCTTGTCATTGTTTTCAATTTCCGCCAGCGCAGCTTTGCGCGCGATTTGATCCCTTAAGTCAGGAAAATGATAGTCCGCATGCTCAACGGGGATTGAAAAAATCGGCCGGCTGGCATGTATGCCCTCCCCCCCTCTGCCTGTGTTTGCGCTTTCTGTATTTAAGCTGTAGCCCACAAGATGATTTTTCCGAAACTCAACCTTTATTTTTGTGTCCATAGAGGCATGCTGCTGCATGCCTTTGAATCCCCAGGCTCTGCGCTGAATATTCTCGCTCACTCCCGTGCGAACATAATGCCACTCCCCCTCAAACAGCCGTTTTGGATAGGCGTCTGTCTTGCTGCGAAGATCTTTAAAAGAGGCAAACTCCCCCGCAAGCTGAATATGCGAGGGGCGGAGATGAGGCTTCTCCACGCATATTCTGGGGCAGCCGGCGGCGGCTTTCGCGCATCCAGAGCATGATCTGATATAAACAGAGGGAATCCCATCAACAGGCCTGGCCTGAAGGCCGCTTTTGGCGACGGCGGGCATGGGCAGAAAAGTCAAGACCCTCGTGGCCTCAAAGTCCGCATTTTCAGTTTCTGTCAAGGCGCCGGCCTGCGCGGAGTAGCCGCCAAGAGGCATGGCATAGATGTCTTTGCCGCTGCGGACCTTTATAGAATAAGGCAGGGCATGAAAAGGCAGGTCTTCCGCGGGGGCCACAAGAAGCGCCCGCAAATAACTGCCGAAAATCTGAAATCTCACATCGTAGGTGTGGCTGGCTTTGGCGTAGATGCTTGGCAGCTCGTCAGGGCTTAAAAGGGCCGCGCAGCTTAAGCCCTCCGCCGCGGGGCCGCTTTTAGGGGAGAGAAACCGGTTTTTGGCTTTATCCCTGATGGACGCGACCCGAACCAGCCTGAAATCATTGATGTAGTCTTTATCGCTTCTATAGACAGGCTTTTTGCCGGACGGATCGCTGCTGTCCCTGTAAACAGAGGGCGCCCCCTCCTGCGGCTCCTCCCTATAGCTGGCGCGCTTATAAACAAGGCTGCCATTTTCCCCCAAAGGCTTGTATATGCCTTTGGATATTTTTTTCTCTATTTTGACATCTTCGGCATGTGTCCAGGGCGCCCTGCCGCCCCCGTTAATTGGCTCTCCGGTCATCAGGCTGCATTTAAGCCCCAAAAGGCCGCTTGAAGAATCGCCTATGGGGATGACATTCCCCTCCAGCGCCTGAGAGGGCCGCGGGGGCCGCCTCAAAAAACAGGAGCTGAGCGCGGCGCAAAATCCTGCCAGGAGCAGGATTTTCAGGGCGGGCCGGACAGCTCTAACATTGGTTTTTGCTTTCATAGCCCTGATTTTTTACAGGGTTTGCCGGCGCAAAGCAAGCGAAAAAGCCATTAAAATGAATAAATTGCGCAAAATAACAGAAAAACTGGCGAAATCTCCCGCCCCGGATTATATTTCTCATAATGAAACATTATAGATCCCCCGCGGCGGCGCCGCAGCGCGCTTTCCGCTCGCCCCATTTTGATCCGGTTAAAATCCCCGTTCATTTTGCCGTCCTCCATTACACGGCGCAAAGCTTTTCGGAAAGCCTGAGGATTTTTCTCAATCCAGGGGGGCCAAAGCTTTCCTGCCACCTGCTGATTGACAGGGAGGGGGGGGTTTTTGAGCTGGTCCCCTGCTGGGATGGGGAGCGCCGCAGGGCATGGCATGCGGGGCAAAGCGCATGGACAGACGCCAATGGCCGCAGCTGGCGGGGCTTTAATGATTTTTCTGTGGGCATTGAGCTGATCAGCTGGAACGGAAACTTTTGCCCTTACACAGACAGCCAATACAAGGCGCTTTTCGCGGCTCTGAATCATTTAAAGGGGGTTTACCCCGCGCTCCGGGATCCGGAGCGGATCCTGGGGCATGAGCATATTGCCGGCTTTCGGGGCAAATCCGACCCCGGCCGGCTTTTTGACTGGGACCGGCTTTTTAAAGAGGTCTTTCAGGCCCCCGCCCCCCTGCCCCGGCGGCCCCCGCGGATGAGCGCCGCGGAGCATAAGGCCCTGGCCTTTCTCTCAAACAGGAAAAACAGCCCATCGGACAAAAAAGCCCGAAAAATCAGCCTGATTCTGGAGTCCCCGCGGCCGTTTTGGCTGAAAAAAGCGCTTCTGCGGCTGACTGCGCTCAATCCCTTTTTCTGAAGCCGCCCGGCTTTATCCCTGATTTGTCCATCCTTAATATTGGCCTTCTTTTTTGCAGCAAATCTGAGCCCGCGCCAGCCCCTTCAATTTGCCGCCCGCGGATAAAAACCTGACAAAAGCCCTGACAAAGGCCGGCCCCGGCTGGTATAATAAACAGCTGAAGCCCCGCAATAACTTTTTGAAAGGCCGGGGGGGCTGCGGGCCAAAGCCCAAGCTTAAGAGGCCAAAAAAAATCATGAATGCGCCAGACAATTCAGACATCCGGGGGGGGCCAAAGGCCGCGGAGGCGGGCGCAGCCCCGCCGGCAAGAATCCCAGAGGGCGCCCTGGAGGACAAGTGGGACAATTTCAAGCTCTCCATGAAGCTTGTCAGCCCCGCAAACAGAAAAAAATACCGGATCATTGTTGTCGGAGCGGGCCTGGCCGGGGCCTCCGCGGCGGCCAGCCTTGGAGAGCTTGGCTATAATGTTCAGGTTTTTGTCTTTCATGACAGCCCCCGCAGGGCGCACTCCATAGCGGCCCAGGGGGGGATCAATGCCGCCAAAAACTACAGGAATGACGGAGATTCTGAGGCCCGGCTTTTTTATGACACCATCAAGGGGGGGGATTTCCGCTCGCGGGAGGCCAATGTCTACCGCCTGGCCCAGCTTTCAGGAAACATTATCGATCAGTGCGCGGCCCAGGGGGTCCCCTTTGCCAGAGACTACGGCGGGCTTTTGGCCAACCGGTCGTTTGGCGGCGCGCAGGTGTCCCGGACCTTTTACGCGCGGGGCCAGACAGGGCAGCAGCTGCTGCTGGGGGCTTACGGCGCCCTGATGCGGCAGGCGGAAAGCAAGACTGTTTCCCTCTATCCGAACCATGAAATGCTGGACATTATTGTCTGCGATGGCCGGGCGGCGGGCATTGCGGCCAGAAACCTCATCACCGGCGAAGTGAAAAGCTATAAGGCTCATGCTGTTGTCCTCTGCTCAGGGGGGTATGGGAATGTTTTCTGCCTTTCAACCAACGCCATGCATTCCAATGTGACGGCCGGCTGGAGATGCCATAAAAAAGGCGCCCTGTTTGCCAACCCCTGTTTTGTTCAGATACACCCCACATGCATCCCCCAGAGCGCGGAGCATCAGTCCAAGCTGACTCTGATGTCAGAATCTCTCAGAAACGAGGGGCGGATTTGGGCGCCCATGAAAAAAGGGGATCGGCGCCCCCCCGAGGAGATTCCCGAAGCGGAGAGGGATTATTATCTTGAGAGGATTTACCCCAGTTTTGGCAACCTGGTTCCAAGGGATGTGGCCTCCCGGCAGGCCAAGTTTCAGATGGACCAGGGGAAGGGGGCTGGCCTTGGGGGCCGGGCGGTTTATTTGGATTTCCGGGACACTTTAAAAAAACAGGGGAAGCGGCTGGTTTCAGAAAAATACGGCAACCTGTTCAGCATGTATCAGCGGATCACGGGGGAAGATCCCTATAAAACCCCTATGAAGATCTCCCCCGCCGTCCATTACACCATGGGGGGGCTTTGGGTCGATTATGAGCTGCAGAGCAGCCTGCCGGGGCTTTTTGTTCTGGGAGAGGCTAATTTTTCCGACCATGGGGCCAACAGGCTTGGCGCCTCGGCTTTGATGCAGGGCCTGGCGGACGGATATTTTATTTTGCCCGCCGCCATGGGACATTTCCTGGCGCGGCGCGGGGCGGAGACTGATGGCCGGGAGCGGGATTTTCAGGAGGCGCAAGATTCTGCGGCGGAGAGCCTGAAAAGGCTTTTGAGCCTCAAAGGCCCGCAAACTGTGGATCAAATTCACAGAAAGCTGGGCAAAATATTGTGGGATAAGGCGGGGATGATTCGCTCGCGCGGGGGCCTGCTGAAGGCGCGCGGGGAGATCCAGAGCTTGAGGGAGGAGTTTTGGGCGGAGGCGCGGGTCCCCGGCTCCGGAAGCGAAAAAAATCAGGAGCTGGAAAAGGCCGGCCGGCTGTCTGACTTTTTGGAGCTGGCGGAGCTGATAGTCCAGGACGCTTTGACAAGAGAGGAATCCTGCGGCTGCCATTTCCGCGAGGAGCATCAGACAAAGGAGCATGAGGCCCGGCGAAATGACAAAGGCTTTGCCCATGTTTCCGCCTGGGAGTGGAGGCCTCCCGCGGATAAAAGCTCCCCGGGCAAAAGCCAGAGGCAGCTTGCCTGGACAGAGCGGCGCGAGCCGCTGGTTTTTGAGCGGGCAGAGCCTTCCCAAAGAGATTATAAATAAGGGCAGGATTTTAAGCTTTATGTTCCCGCCAGCCCAAAAGGGGAACGGCCGAGAGGCCGTCCAGATAAACAGCTTGCTGAGCTTGGCGGCGGCGGCGGGGGCCGTGTTTTTGGCGGCGCGGCTCAGCCCTTCAGGCGCCGCTTTGTCTGAAGCCGCCGGCGCGGGCGGACCCCCCCCTCTTTATCGGGAGCTGCCGGAAAACATTCCGGCGGAAGCCCCTTCCGCCGGCCGGGAATCTCCAGAGCGGGGGCGGGCGGCCCAGAAGGCCTCCTTCCAGGAGCTTCGGGGTCTGGCCTTAAAGCTTCTGCGGGAAAGCCAGGCGGAAAAGCAGCGGAAACGCCTCAATGAGGCCCGGCTCTCTCTGCAAAAGCTGTTTTATCAAAAGCTGTTTTTTCCAGCCGCCAGGCCCCTCAGAGCTTTAGGCGCCCCGCCGCCATCAGCCGCCCCTTTAATATGGCATCTAAGCGCGTTTTTGTTTGGGGTTTTTTCGCTGATTGTCTTGGCGCGCCTGATTTTTTCGGGGAGGGCTTCGTCCGCAGCCCCCCTGGAAGACAAAATCAAATACAGGCTGGCGGCGGTTTGGGGGGCCGGGCTTTTGGCTCTGGCCGCCGGGGGGTTTTTTGCCCTTCAGACCAGAGCCTCCGCCGCGAAACAAACAAAAATTTTGACAGCGCCGTTTGCGGAGGCTTTGCCTCTGAGGGAGTTTCCGGCTGGGGCGGAGCTTCTGGTTTTGCGCATGCTCCAAGACAAAAACAGCAGCTGGCTTAAAGTGAAAGCCAGGGCGGATGGAGAGCGCGCCATCATTGGCTGGACTCCCAAGGAGGATCTTTTTATCACCCTAAAGCATTAACCCCTCTGAGCGCCATCATAACCGACAAAAGGCCAGATCTGCCGCAAAATGAATTGCCTCCGGCGGCGAAGAGGCTTAGTATTGTTTTCATGCTGGAAGTTTTCTGGAAAAATTTTTTCAAGGGGGAGAGCGGCGAGAGCGAGCTGAAGTTCATCAAAAAGTGTCCGCTGTTTGCCTCCCTGAGCGCTGGCGAAACCCGGTTTTTGAGAAAACTCCTCCACAAGAGGATCTACGCCGATGAGGAGATCATCTTCAAGCCCTCCTCAGGGATAGGGATGTATATCATCCTCAAGGGCCAGGTGAATATCCTCCAAGGCTCTCCAGAATCCCAAGAGGACCCGGCCCTTGTGTCCGCGCTCAAGCCGGGGGATTTTTTTGGAGAGCTGGCGCTGATCCAAAGCCAGGGATACAGAGGGGTTTTTGCCCAGTCGGCCTCAGATTCCCAGCTGCTTGGGTTTTTCCAGCCGGACCTGCAGTTTCTTTTGGAAAACCGCCCCGTCATGGGCGTAAAAATCCTCAAGCCGCTTTGCGAAATTTTAAGCCGCCGGCTCTGCAAGGCGGAGCAGAAAATTCTTCAGGCTGACTCCTTAACCAAATCTGTCCAGTAACCGCGCTGAAAAGCATCATCTGGGAGCGGGGGGCGGCATAATGATCTCATCCGCTGAAAAGAAAAAAAGAATCCGCCGCCTCAACCTGTTCCGGCTGGGGTTTTTTCTTCTGTTTTTTTCCCTTCTTCTGGCCGCTTTGACAGCCATTAGAGGGCTTTTTGTCACTGTTCTTCTGGCCTTTGTGATCAGCTTTGCCCTGCTCCCCGCCGTGAATTTTCTGAGGCGCCGGGGATGCCCGCGCGCCGCGGCGGTCCCCCTGGTGTTTTTTGGGGTTTTTGGAGCTTTGGGGCGGCTGATTTTTAAAGCCATTCCCTTCCTCTCGCAGCAGACAGACAACCTGAAAACAGAGTTTCCCTCCTATATTCAAAAAGCCAGCAGCATGATCCGGGGCTGGCAGGAGCGCTTTGAAGACAATTTTTTTCCTCTGGAGGATCTGGACATGTCCACCAGCCTTGAAGGGCTTTTGTCTTCACTGGGATCGGCCTTTTTTCAGGATCTGCCCTCAACCCTGACACAGTCCTTTACCATCCTGCTGCTGGCGCCGTTTTTTGCTTATTTTATGATCAAAAACGAGCTGGGGTTTACAAGAAAGCTCTATCCTCTGGTCCCCAACAATGTTTTTGAAATGTTTTTGAGCCTGCATTACAAAATCAGCCGGCAGATTGGGGTTTTTATCCGCGGGCGGCTGCTGGAGGCCTCTTTTGTGGGGGCGATTGTGGGGATTGGCTTTACCCTTCTGGACTTTCCTTTTGCCCTGCTTCTGGGGGTTCTCAGCAGCCTGACCAATCTGGTCCCCTACATAGGCCCGCTTGTGGGAAGCGTCCCGGTTCTTTTGGTTGCCCTTGTCAATGATTACGAGACAAATCAGCTGCTTTTGGTTATGGGGGTTTATTTTGGGGCGCAGCTGATTGACTCCATGATTTTGATTCCTCTGCTTTTGGCGCGGATTGTGAACCTCCACCCCCTGACTGTGATTGTCATCATTTTGGCCGGCGCGCAGTTTATGGGGGTTATTGGCATGCTTATCAGCATACCTCTTGTCAACGCGCTTAAAGTCTCAGCCATGGCTGTCTATCAGCACATTACCGAAAACATATAAAAACCCCCATCAGCTTGTCAAAAGGGGCCGGCGGAAAAACATGCTTTACTGGCTGTGGCTGAAGCGAACTCTGCTGTCCCGGAGAGGCCTTTTTGAGGCGCGGCCTCTTTTCAGCATCGCGGGCTTAAGCCTTGCGGCCGCCGCTTTGACGGCGGCTCTGCTTGTTGTCAGCGGGTTTTCCGCCAGCATAGAGCGCGCCATCATCGGCAAAACAGGGGATCTGTCGGTTTTGTCAAAAAAGCCGGCGCCGCGCGGGGAGCTGTTTCTCCCCATGCTCCCCCATCAAGAGCTTGTTCAGGATCAGGCGGCTTTTTTGTCTTTCGCCGGCATGATTTTAAGCAAAGGCCGGTTTAAGGGCGCCATTTTTGAGGGCCTGGACGATGAGCGCTTTAAAAAAGACCCTTTTTTGCGGCAGAGGATTTTGGAGGGGAGCCTTGAGGGCCTCCCCGGCGGAGAGCCTTTTGCCGTCATCGGCCGCGCCATGGCCAAAGACTTGAATCTAAGGCCAGGCTCTTTTGTGTCTGTTGTGGCGCTTCCTGAAGGGGAGAGCCTTTATTTCTCCCGAAAGCGGCAAAGCTTTCCCGTTGGCGCGGTGGCGGATTTTGGACGGCATGATTTTAACTCCCGCTATGTTTTAATTCCCCTTTCCGCCGCGGAGGCTCTGCTGGGCCGGGAGGGGCTTGTCTCCGGCGCGCGGTTTTGGCTGAAGCGCCCGGACCGCGCGGCGGAGCTTGTCCGGCAAATGAGAGCTGAAAAATATGGCTGCTGTCATATCGCCCACTGGAAAGACACAGACAGATGGTTTTTTAAAATGATTGAAATGGACAAAAAAATCATTTTTTTTGTCTTGTTTATTATGATCATTGCCGCCGGATTTAATGTGTCCAGCGCGCTTTTTGTTCATGTGTTTAGAAGAGCAAGAGACATCAGTGTCTTAAAGGCCGCGGGCGCCGCCCCGGAGACAGTCCGAAACATTTTTCTTCTGGAGGGGCTGGTGACAGGAGTTTTGGGGCTTTCCCTTGGCGCCGCCATGGGCTGGGGGATTGTGGCCGCTTTGATCTTTGCCCAAAACAAATGGCATTTTATCCCCGAAGAGGCCTATCAGGCCAATGAGATTGTTATTTCAGCAGATCCTCTGGACGCGGCTGCTCTGATTTTGTCCAGCCTGTTTGTAATTGTTTTGGCCTCTTTGATTCCCGCCCGGCGGGCCTATAACAGAGACATCAAAGAGGGCCTGGCCTGCGAATAATCCCCGCCGCGGCGGGGCCGGGGGAGTTGACCTTGCGGCTGATCCCTGTTATATGTTAAAAGCCGCCATAAAAGCGCCGGAATCCTCTTGATCCCGCCCCAGCCCCCCCATTTGATCCCCCTTCAGCCTTTTTTGCGCCGCTTTAGCCATGCAAACAAAAGCTTTTGCCTTTTTGCTGTTTCCGCCGCTTTTTGCCTTAGCCAATGGAGGCTGCGGCAGCTATCCCCATCCCTTTGAGCCTCCTGAGAAGAGGCAGCCTGTGACTTTAAAAGTCATAAGCTGGAACACCTGGCATGGCCTGGGGCAGGGCTTTTGGAAAAGAGAGGAGCTGGAGCCGGAAGAGCGCCGCGCCGCCCGCTTTCAGGAGCAAATCAGGCTTTTAAAAGCGGAAAGCCCGGATATTTTGTTCCTTCAGGAGCTGAACCCTGTCGGCTCCCGCTCTGAGGAAATCGCCGGAGCCTTGGGAATGACAGCTGTATTCCAGAGAACAAACTGCGGGATGTCCCTGTTTGGGGCGCGCCTCCCCGCAAACCTGGACATGGGGGTCGCGATTTTGACAAAGCCCCCTCTGAAAATGCAAAAAATCATTGGCCATAAACTGAGCGGCCCGGCGGGATTTTGCGGCCCTGGATTTTCGTTCCAGTATGACGAGTTCCGCTTTGCGCTGTTTGCCCTGGCCTTTCATCCGAAATACGGCTCTTTTTTGCTGGCCGGCGCGCATCTGCATCATGGAGCGGAATGGAGCGCCGCGGTCAGGGCGCAAATAGGCGCCTGGGAAAAAACCGGGGTTTTGAGCCTCTCTCAAAAGGAGGAGCTGACAAGAGAGATTGACAGATCCAACATAAGAAGGGGCCAGGAGCTGGACAATTTGTTTTCAAAAGCCAGCGAAATCCAGGCTCATTATGAGGGGCTTCCGATGATTTTGGCGGGGGATTTTAACGCCTCGCCGGAATCCCCCGCCTACAAAAAAATCACTGAGACTCATCTGCTGAAAGACACGGCTGGCGGCCCCTCGCCCGCTCCCTACACATGGGATCCGGGGCAAAACCAAAAAAACCACAAATATGCCGAAGGGTATGGGATTTCTGTCCCCGCTTTTGACAAAGCTGAGGTTGAAAAATTTTTCAAAAACTATGACAAAAGGCCGCGGCGGATAGACTATATTTTTGTCTCCCGGGAAATTGAAGTTCAGTCTTACGCGCTGTTTGCCAGCCAGCCGAACAGCGCCGGGCTGACAGCCTCTGATCATTTTGGGGTTTTAGCCTCCCTTGGGCTTCAAAACGGGCAAAAAGGCTCTGCCGGGAGCGCGGGGCCGCCCTCCTCTGAGCCTCCGGCTGAATAAGCGGGGCGCCTCCCCCCGCAGCTGCGGAATCAACCCTCATAAAGCCTGAGGCTAAAACCGCTCAAAGCAGTCATAGTCAATGCTGATGGCTGTGGAAAACAAAACCGCTTTTTGATTCAGGCTCAGGCGGCTGTTCCATCTAATGGTGAAGGCGTCGACATTTGTCATGGCCTCCTTAACCGCTCCGCCCCATTTTTTCCTGATCTCCCCAATGACAGCGCGGCTGCCGGGGCTTTTAACCGGAAAGCGCCGGGGCAGGCCGGAGGCATTGATAAAGCCAAACGGCTTCTGACCAGTTAAGCCCTGATGAGGGCCGGCCGGGCCGGAGCCGGCTGGGCCAGCCCCGCCTGAATCAGCCGCAAACAGCTCATACAGAGAGCGGACAATGGCAAATTTTTCCCGCGCAATCCCTAACAGCTGCCCCTGGCTGTCCCTGACAAACATTGTGGAGGCCAAAAGCGAAAAGGGCCTGAAGAGGCGCAAAACCGGCTCGCCAAGGCTGTTTTCAACAGTGAGATGAGAGGGGCGCCGGCCGCCCAGATAAGCCCTTCTGAGAGAATAGGGGATCCAGCCCTCCATCCGCTCAGCGATTGAGCCGGCCTCCATGCCTCTTGACCTGATGAAATATTTTTGGGGAACCTCATAGCCTGTGTGTTTGAGCCAGCTTTGAACCCGGCTTTCTCCGGGAGCGCTTTGAATGTCCTGCTCAATCTCCATTTCAAAGGCGCCCTCAAAAAAATCCTTCAGAGGGTCTGCCCCCGCTGAGGCGGCTGCCGCGGCGCTTTTGTTTAAATAAGGCCGTTTTAAAGCATGCATCGTTTTTTTCCCCAAGGCAGCTGGCAGCTCCGCTTTTTTGCCTCCGCATTTTTTTACGGCTTTGAAAAGCCCCCCTGACAACTCTTCTGTCGGCGGATTTGCCGCCGGACATGAATTTTGCCGCCTCACAAAAAGAAAAAGACATAGCAGACAGGGGCAAAAAAGCCCAAAGCTATGCTTAGGCCGAACAGCCAGCCCAGTTTTTGGATCCATGGGGACAGAGCCGGATGATAAAAGCCGAGGCTTTTGAAGCTTGCCGGCAGCCCATGAATCAGATGAAAGCCCAAAACAGCGAAAATCAGGCTGTAGCCTCCGGCATAAAGAGGCTTTTTCAGGGTCTCCGCAGCGAGGCGGTAGATGTCCCTTGCAGGCTCTCCGCCGATGACAGTTTCGTAATAGGCGCCAAACTTAAAAGTCAAAAGGTGAATGGCAAGAAACACAAACAGCGCCAGGCCCTGGAGGGCCAGAAAGCGGTCAGCCAGAGGGCTTCTTTTTTTGCTGAAAAGGGCCGGCTTTTTGTATGGCGCTCCGGCGGCTTTCCGGTTTCTGAGGGTGATCAGGACAGACAGGAGAATATGCGCGGCGAAAAACAAAAGCAGCGCGATCTCCAAAATTTTTATGAAAAGCATCCCGCTGATTTTATGGGCGTAAAGGTTGTAGGCTTCCGGCCCCCGCAAAATCAAAAGATTGCCCAGCATGTGAACAAGCAGGAATCCGCAAAGCCCCAGCCCCGAAAGGCCGATGGCCATCTTCTGGCCCGCGGTTTTCCGCAAAAATAAAATCATGCCCGCCATGGCTTTTTAGACGATCTGTTTGCCGGGACAGCCGGCCGGCCGCCCCCCTGCCCGCGGCTGTTTAGGGGCTTTTTGCGGCAAAATCCCGCCGGGGGCCCCCTTATGTTTTCCGCGCCGCATAAGAGCTTTCAGGCATAATGAGCGTCTCCCCGCCTGTTTCTATTTCTATAAGCTTTATCTTATAATGATACAGCAAAATTGACACCTTGCGGCTTTTATGAATATGATTTCTCTAATATGAGGCCGCTGCCTCATCAGGACCCTCATCATGGCAGGGCGCATTATGAATATTGCGGCTCTTATAAAGCAGGTTCCCGACACAGGGGCAAGGCTCCGCCTGCCGCCGGGGAAGGCAGCGGACAGCGGGCCGGCCAAAGCAATTGATGAGGAGGGGCTGAAATGGGTCATCAGCCCTTATGACGAGTTTGCCCTGGAGGAGGCCCTCAGGCTGAAGCCGCTTTTAGCGGACGGCAGCAGCGGGGGGGGAAAGATCTTTGCCATAAGCCTTGGCCCGGCAAGGGCAGCGGAGGCGCTCCGCTCAGCTCTCGCCCTGGGGGCTGATGAGGCTTTTCATCTTCAGACAGAGAAGCCTGTTCAAGATCCTCTGCTGGCGGCTGAGCTTTTGAAGGGGAAAATCGCGGAGCTCCCCTCAGTCTCCCTGATTTTGTGCGGAAAGCTGGCCGCCGACTCCAATGATTTTGCCGTCCCTCAAATGCTGGCCCGGCTGCTGGGCCTCCCTTTTGTGACAAACATCAGCCGCCTGGACTATAAGGAGGGCGAGTTCCAGCTTGCCAGGGAATGCGGCGGCGGGGCAGAGGAGATTCTCGCTGCCCGGCCGCCGCTTCTGCTTTCCGCCGACAAAGGCCTGAACCAGCCGCGCTGCCCCTCGCTTTCGGGCATCATAAAGGCCAAAAAAAAGCCCTTTCATTCTGAGGCTGTGGAGCCGGGCAGCGGGCGGACAGCTCTTCTGGGCCTCTCATACCCTCCAGAAAAATCCCCGCCCCGGATGATCCAAGGCTCTCCTGACGAGCAGGCCAGGGAGCTGATCCGCGCTTTAAGGGAGGAGGAAAAGCTGCTTTAGCCTAAAGGCGAAGGCCGGCGCGGGCAGAGGGATTTTGGGCTTTTCCGCCGCGAAAGCAGCTGGCGAAGGCTTTGACTGCATGGGCTGCATTTTTGATAGAGATCGGGAAATGGCGATAAAATGATGGAGGGGCGGCTCTATGAAAATTTTGGCTTTTATTGACAGCTCAAAAGATGGCTTAAAAGCCGCCGATCAGGAGCTTTTGGGCTTCCTTGAGGAGCGGGGCCTTGATGTTTCGGCCGCCGCCATAGGCGAAAAGCCGGCGAAGGGCCTCCCAAAGGAGCAAACCCCCGCCCGGCTGAGGCATGCGCTTTTTCATGAAAGCCTGGGGCGCTATCATCCCCAGGCTTATGGCCTGATTTTAAAATCCCTTATGGAAAAGGAGGGCTTTTCCCTTTTAATCTCCACAGCCTCCCTTAAGACAAAAGATTTTTTCCCATGGCTTGCCGCTGATTTGGGGGCCGCCTGCCTGAATGAGGCCATTGGCCTCAAAATCCCGCCGCCCCCAAAAGCCCCGGAAGCGGCAGCCGGCAAAAGCCTTTCTGTCCTCCGCCCCCTTTTCGCGGGGAAAATCCATGGGGAGTTTTTGATCCCAAAAGCCCCCGCTTTGATTTTGGCCCAGCCCAATCAGCTCCGCGGAAAATGGCGGACAGGCGGAGAGCCTGCCGCCATAGAGTTTTCAATTCCCGAAAACCCCATAGCGCATCGGGGCTTTCAGCGGCCGGAGAAAAAAACGCGGGATTTGACCGAGGCGGACATAGTTGTCTCTGGCGGAAGAGGCATGCAAAACGGGGAGAATTTTCAGATCTTGGAAGATCTGGCCGCCGCTCTGCCAGGCGCGGCGGTGGGCGCCTCCCGCGCCGTCACTGACGCCGGCTGGCAGCCTTACAGCCGGCAGGTGGGGCAGACAGGCAAAACAGTTTCGCCAAGGCTTTATATAGCCTGCGGCATTTCCGGAGCCATTCAGCACTTGGCGGGGATGCGGGGAAGCCGTGTGATCGCGGCCATCAATAAAGATCCGGAGGCGCCAATCTTCAAACATTGCTCTTACGGGCTGGCGGGAGATCTTTTTGAGATTGTCCCCCGGCTCACAGCCGCTCTGCGAAAAATCCAGTCATAAGCAAAAATCCCGCGCGAAAAAAAACCATGCGCTCAGAGAAAATTCTTGTTCTTAAAGATTTTGCGCCGCTGGCCGCCCCCCTGCTGCTGATGGCCGCGCTGCTGGCGCTGCGGGGGGCGGCCAGCCATCCCGATGCCGCCAGAGGGATCAAAGAGATGAAGAGAAAAAATTTTGAGGCGGCCAAAGAGGCCTTCTTCCGCCATTTGGAAAAAAACCCCCTAGATCCCTACGCTCATTTAAACAGCGCTCTTGCCCATGACAAGCTGAATTCCCCTTTAAAATCTTTAGTGTCATACAAGCTGATTTCCTCCCGGTTTTCCGGATTTCCCGGATTCTGCGCGCATTTCAACAGCGGAGAGCTGAGCGGGCGCCTTGGCCTTGTTGAGGAGGCCCTGAGCAGCTATCAGTCCGCCCTGTCCTTCAAATGGGAGCGGCAAAAAATCAAAGAGAACATTGAGCTGCTGTTTAACCGGGAAAGCCAGAAAAACAAAAGTCAAAAATCCGCCGGCCCGGGCCAGAAAAAATCCAGCCAGCCTGAAGGCGGCGCCGGCGGCGCCGGCGGCGCGGGCAAAAAGCCAAAAGGCGCGGACGGCGGAGCCTCCGGGAGCCCAAACGGCGCGCAAGGCCGGCTGTCTCAGTCAAATGACGGGGGCGGCGCGCAAAGGCCCGGCGGCGAAAATCAGGATTCAAATGGACAGCCAGAGAGGCCGGAGGAGCAGCCGGCCGGGGAAGGCTCTCCCGGAGGCCAGCGGGCGGACAGCGCGCTGAGCGGGGAAAACGAAGAGGCCATCTTAAAGGAGATAGAAAAGCAGGATGTAAAGGTCAGGGCCAAAACATTTAAAAACCGAAAAACCTTTGGCGATAAAACAAAATATGACTGGTAACGAAATGAAACGCGCAAGTTCTCAGGCCCCATCGCTGGCGGCAAAACAAGCCGCAGCCGGACGCGGAGCGGCGCGGCGCGGCCGGCCTGATATATTATGAAGCCAGCAGCGGTTTTTGCGCTTTTTTCCGCCGGCGCTGGCGCTTTTTGCCCTGCCGCGGCGCGGGCCGCCGCGGGCATTCAGGTCACAGCCGAAGCTGAAAGCCCTGCTGTTGCGCTGAACAGATCATTTGCGCTCACCATAACTGTCAAAGCCAAAAGCAGCCTTCCAGGGCCTCCGGCTTTTCCCAGCGAGTCTGACAGCTCCCTCTCCGGCTTTGATGTTCTGAGCCGGACAACAGGAAGCTCAGTCTCCCTCAACATATCCGGCGGCCAGTTTCAGCAAAGCCGATCCTATACGGCGGTTTATTACCTGCAGCCAAAATCTGAGGGATCTTTCCGCATAGAGCCTATGACTGTCGAGATCAATGGAAACATTTATAAAACCAACCCCGTCGCCATCTCTGTGACCGCGCCGTCCGCCGCCCCGCCCCCGCCGCCGCCGGCGGCAAGCCCCTTTCTGCATTTTTTGCAGCCCCCCGATCCCTTTTTTCCGCTGCCGTTTAAAGGCCCCCGCCATCAGCCGCCGCAGGGGGGCCTAAAGCCGCGGGCGCGAATCCGCGGAAACTTAAATAAAAACCCGGTTTACAAATGGGAAATGCTTGGGGTGGAGTGGATCCTGCTTTCCAGCTCCGAGAATCTGCGCCCAAGGCTGGAGAAACGGCCTGTTTTGAAAGGCTTTTGGCGGGAGGGCGCGCAGCAAAATCGGGGCAGCTTTCTTGGAACAGAGGTTATTGACGGCGCCCTCTACCAAAAAATTCTCATGGACTCCATGATCTTGTTCCCTCTGGAGACAGGGGAGCTGAGCATACCCGCGTATGAGGCCAGGGTCAGCGCCTTTCCCGGCTTTCATGAGGAGATCATCAGCTCTCAGCCTATAGAGGTCCTGGCCAGGCCGCTCCCTGAGGAGGGAAAAGGGGTTTTTTCCGGGGCTGTCGGCAAATTTCAAGTGGAGGCCTCTTTAAGGGAAAAAACCGCTCAGGCGGGCCGGCCATTAACTTACCGCCTGAGGTTTGAGGGAAGCGGGCATCCCCGGTTCATTAAGCTCCCGCCGCTGCCTTTTCCCGAATCTGTCCGCGTCTACCCTCCCACCGAAGCGCTGAAGTTTTCCCCTGAGGGCATGAGCTGGAAGCAGTATGAGATTTTGATCGCGCCCGAAAAGCCGGGGGTTTTAAACATCCCCGCTTTTGAAATCACAAGCTTTGATCCAGAGCGCGGGGCCTACATCACCCATGCCATCCCCTCTTTCTCCATCCCTGTCAGCGAGGCGGATATCAAAGAGGATGAGGGCGAGCGTTTTTTTGGCGGCTCGTCCGCCGGCGGGCCGGCGGAAGGCCAAAAGCTGTCCGCGGCGCTCGGAGGCTTTGCCGCCTCAAGGCTGGCGGAGATCTGGCCGGAATTTTTTGACAGCAAAACGCTTCTCAAGTTTTGGCTGGCTTTTTACGCCGCTGCCGCCGCCGCCATGGCATGGCTTTGCTTTGGCCGCCATGTTTCAAAAACCCGGCTTTCCGCCAGAGAGCTTATGGAAAAGCGCTGGCGGCTGATTGACAGCCTGATTGAAAAAAAAGACTGGCAGCGGGCGGCCGTCCGCCTGATCAGCCTGATTTATTTTGTTCTGAGCGAGGCGGGCAAAGGGGGGGAGGCGGGCGGCTCTGCAAACTGGCAGGAGCTGATCAAAAGCCTTCCGCCCAGCATGCGCCAAAAATACGGGCGGCGGCTGAAAGCCCTTATGGAGGGCCTGGAAAGCCTGAGCTTTGCCCCTCGCGCCGCCCGGCGGAAAGCGGCTTTAGAAGGCGCCTCTCTGTTGAAAATGAGGCGGCTGGCGGCGGAGGGCAAAAAAATCCTGCCCGGCCTGCTGCTCCCGAAGGGCTATTCCTGACAAAGGGGCCGCAAGCCCGTCGTTTGAGCAGGCTGCGGAGGCATAATGGCTTTCCGGCGGCAGCCGGATCTCCGCCAGGCTTTGCCGCCACAGCGGGGCCGGAAAAAAAAACAGAAAAAAACTGTTGCTATCTTAAATGTCAGCCGCTAAAAGGAATCAAGCCTCCGCGCCCGCCGGCAAAAGCCAGCGCAGAATCAGCCGGCCGGATCAGCCAGGCGGGCAGGAGGGCGCCGCGCCGGCTGGAATCAAAAAATAAAAAAACCATGCCCGCCGCTAAAAAAACGCCGTAAATGAGTCTTCAAATTTTTCTTAATGTCCGCCCCTATCAAACACGCATCGCCTGCGCCGAGGGGGGGAATCTAAAAGACATTTTTTACCACAGGGCCGGCGCGCCCACCTTAACCGGCTCTTTTTACAAAGGGAAAGTTGTCCGCATAATGAAAAGCCTTAACTTTGCCTTTATCGATCTTGGGCTGGAGCAGGGGGGCTTTTTATACGGAAAGGATCTGATTGGCGGCAGAACTGTGGATCGCGCCCTCCGGCTGGGATCCTATGTCCTGGCTCAGGTGAAAACAGATCCTGCCAGGGGAAAGGGCGCGCGGCTGACGATGAACGCGGGCCTTCCGGGGGCCTATCTTGTGTATATGCCGGCCAGCCCCGGCAAAATCTCGATCTCCCGAAAAATTCAGTCAGAGGAGGAGCGGGCGCGGCTGACAAAAATCCTGAGAGGCTTTAACGGGCCGGGGGATTTGATTGCCAGAACATTTGCCAGAGATCAAAGCAGGGAGAGCTTAAAAAAAGACCTGGACAGCCTGAAGGCGGAATGGCGGAGCATCAGGCAGAAGTTTGAGGGCATGAGGGGGCCGGGAGAGATACAAAAAGGGGAGGACCCTGTTCTCTCCTATCTGAAAGACGCCTTGCATGCCAATGTGGAGGCCTTATTTATAGATGAGGGGGCGGCCTACTCCAAAATCACAAAATGGCTCAGGGAGCGGAGGCCGGACTGGCTGCCGCGCGCCAGGAGATACACCGGGGCAAAGCCGCTGTTTGAGGCCTTTCAGCTGGAATCCCAAATTCACAGAGCGCGCCAAAGAAAAGTGACCTTAAAAAACGGCGGCAGCCTGGTTTTTGAGGAGCTGGAGGCTTTTACTGTGATTGATGTCAACAGCGGGAGCTATAAGGGAAGGAGGGGGACGGAGGACACCATTCTGGCAATCAACAAAGAGGCGGCAAGGGAGATTGCCCGGCAAATCCGCCTCAGGCATCTGGGCGGCATTATTCTTGTGGATTTTATTGACATGAAAAACCCCGAAAACGGAAAAAAAACTGTGGCCTGCCTGAGGGATGGCTTCCGGGACGACAGAAACTTTGCGAGGATTTTTCCCATGAGCGATTTAGGCCTGGTTCAAATCACAAGAAAAAGATCCCGCCCCTCGCTTGCGCACTTTATGACAGATGTCTGCCCTTCATGCGATGGAGCCGGGCGGACAAAAACCCCCGCAGCTGTGGCAGAGGAGATTTTTCTCAAGCTGGAATCCATGCAAAGCCCTGTTAAAGTGAAATTTTTCCGCAAAAAAAAGCGGTTTCAGGTGTCCTGCCGGGCGGAGGTCAAATCCTGGATTGAAGAAAAAGAAAAAAGCTCTCTGGAGTTTTTAAACAGCCAGCTTTTCATCTATCCAGTCTTTAAGGCCAGCTCAGATCCTTCCGCGGATTCTTTTTCCATTGCGCCTCTTTAAGCTTTATGAGCGCTCATCATTATCCGGCTTAATGTCCGGCTCATTATCTGAGAGGGCAATGCCCAGCTCTTTCAGGCTTTTGGGATCGGCTTTTGATGGCGCGCCGGACATCAAGCAGGCCGCTTTGGCTGTTTTGGGAAAGGCCATAACATCCCGAATGCTTTTGGCCCCCGCAAGAAGCATGATCAGGCGCTCAATCCCCCAGGCAATGCCGCCATGGGGGGGCGCCCCATAGCTTAAAGCCTCCAGAAAAAACCCAAAGCGCTCTTCCGCCTCCTCCGCGCTCAGTCCAAGAAGCGAAAGCGCTTTTCTCTGGAGGGCGGGGTCGTGAATGCGGATGCTGCCGCCCGCCAGCTCAGAGCCGTTGCAGACCAAATCATAAGAGCGGGCCTGGATGAAAGACAAATCCCCCCCCTCCTCTAAAAGAGCCAGGTCCTCCTCCCTTGGACTGGTAAAAGGGTGATGCCGGGCCGTCCACCGCTTTTGCTCCGCATCATATTCAAAGGCGGGAAAGCCGGTGATCCAGACAAAGCGGTCGCGGGCTGTGTCTATAAGCTTCCTCTCCTCTCCTAAAACGGAGATCAGCCGGGAGAGCGCCGCCCCGGAAGCATGCCCCGGCCCGGCGGCGATCAGACAGCAGCCCTCTGTTTCCGCCGCGCCGCCGCCCGCCTCAAACAGCCGGCGGAGCATGGCCGGGCCGGCCTGCTTTTTGACGGGCGATTTCCACTCCCCTCCGGCATTTTGTATCCACAGCAGGCCCCCGGCCCCCGCAGAGCCGGCCGCATTCCGCAGCCTGTCAAGGCGGCTTCGGGAAAACCCGGCGCCGGGGACAAAAAGAGCTTGCGCCCGGCTCTCCGCCCGCCGATCCGCCGGCTGCAAAAATGTCAGGCCGGCCTCTTTAATAAGCGCCGGCGGCAGGGTTTTCAGCTCAAGGGGGTTTCGCAAATCCGGCTTGTCTGTTCCAAACCGGTCCATCGCCTCTTGAAAGCTGAATGAGGGAAAGCCGGAAACCTCCTGGCCTTTTATCTCTTTCCAGATGGTTTGAATCAGCCGCTCTGTAATGGCTTTGACATCCTCCTCCTCAACAAAGCTCATCTCCAGATCCAGCTGGGAAAACTCCGGCTGGCGGTCGGCCCGCAAGTCTTCGTCCCGAAAACAGCGGGCTATCTGAAAATATTTTTCCCAGCCCGAAAGCATCAAAATCTGCTTGAGGATCTGCGGGCTTTGGGGAAGGGCGTAAAAAAAGCCTTTTTGGTTTCTGGAGGGGGCCAGATAATCCCGCGCGCCTTCCGGCGCGGCTTTGTATAAAATGGGGGTTTCTATCTCGCAAAAGCCCTCGCGGGAAAGCTCCCTTCTGATAATCTCTATGGCCTGGTGGCGGATCTTCAGGTTATGCCGCAGATCGGGGCGGCGGCGAAGATCCAAGTAGCGGTATTTGAGGGCTGTGTCCTCTCCAGCCTTGTCCCCTCCGCGCAGGGGCTGGGGCGCGGCGCGGGAGAGAAAAACAAACTCTTCAGCCGCCAGCTCAACCCCGCCTGTGGCAAGCTTTGGGTTGCGCATGTTTTCCGGGCGCTTTCGGATGGTTCCCCGAACCGCAAGAATGTCATTATGCCGGAATCCTTTTGGGGTTTCCGGAGCGGCGGGCAGCCTCTGCTGATCCGCGCCCGGCGAATGTTTCCCTTCCGCGGGCCGGGAGATTCCCTTTAGATGGGAGCCAGCCATCTGAGAATCAAACACCGCCTGAATCAGGCCGCTTTCGTCCCACAAATCAACAAACACAAACCGGCCATGATCCCGGATCCCCCGCGCCCATCCGTTTAAAACAGCCTCCCGGCCATGATCCTCCTCGCTCAGCCGCCCGCAATAGCGGCTTCGGCGCCAGTTTTTTGCCAATGCGGATTTCATATGCTGGCGTTGTTTGGCCTTTGTCAGGGCTGGGAGAGTTTTCTTTTTCCGCCAACCCGAAAATGCCCCGAAAGATTCGTCCTGCCGAAAACTTCCGCCTCATCATGCACAATGATCTTGGGGCCAATGACCGCATGGCCATAAACTTTGCCTTTTTGGCAGACAATGCCATCAACGATGGCATGCTCTGAGATAACCGCGCTGTTGGCGATAATGCCGCTTGAGCCAAGCCGCGCGCGGCCAAGAATTTTTGCATGATTTAAAACCATCCCGTATTTTTCCACTCTGGCTTCGGGGCCCACTGTGGCCGCGGCGGCCACAAGCCCTCCAGATGGAAGCGCCTTCAGCCGGACTGTCTGGCCCCCAGAGCTTCTAAAAGAAACTGTCGCGCCGGCCTTAAAGGCGCCTGTTTCCCATGCCCGCTTCTGTTTCAGCCGACGCTGAAACTCCAGAGCTTTCAGAAAAGCCATGCTCTCACAGGGGTGGATAACAAATTTGTCCGCCCAGCTGTCTCCCAATGAGCGGGGGGCCGGCAGCAAAAAGGCCGCCAGGGCAAAAGCGGCAAGAAAACAGGCAGAGCGGGCAGGCATAGAATAAAAATCCTAAGCGGCTTTTTGCGGAAAAGCAACAGGTTTTTTTCCGAAGCCCCCCCGCGCAGCGCCCTCCGCTCCCCTGATGAGACGAGCTGAAGCTGGGGGGGGTTATGCTGTTTTCTGAAAATCCAAAATGCTCAGCCAAAAAGCCATATTTTCGTCGTCTTCGGCGAGCATCAGGGAGAGATCCTGAAGGTTTCGCTGTTCCCGCGGCGCCTCAAGCAGCGCCCCGGGAACAGCCGCGCGGCTGATAAAAACCAGCCGGTCGCCCCTTTTCACCGGAAGGCTGAAGACCGAAAAATGCGCGTCCTCATGGATTCCCAAAAGCCTTGAAGGCAGCGGAGGCAGCTTTTCCTCCAGCCGGGAAAAACCCCCCGACAAATCCAAAACATGGCCTAAAGGCTGCAGGGAAAAGCCCGCCCGATCCAGATAAATGCTGGGATGGCCGGCCTGAACAAACAAGATTTTTCCGGCGCCGGGGCCGCTGTCAAAATCCCCAGAAAAAAGCCCGCAGACCAGCTCATAGCCAAAAGTGTATTCTTTGGCCTCGTTTTGCTCTTTGAATATCCGCTCATTGCAGGCGAGCGCCATGGATCTCAGGGTGTTTTCCTCCGGCGTGAGGCATTTCAGCCTGGGGATAACGGATGTGGCCTCCTCGTCAGAGGAAAAAGCCCCGCAGCTTTGGCTTAAAAACTCCAAAACATTTTTGGTCTGAAATCCCGGCCCCCAGGGGGTGGCTATGGCAAATAAATTCAAATCGCTGTTTAAAAGGATTTCGGGCCGGGGCCGAAAGGTCTTTCCGGCAAAAGAGCGGGACTCCAAATTCATAACAGCCTCAGCATATAAGGCTTTGCCCCCGGCCGGCAAGATGTTTGAGGCCGGCCCTCCGGGCAGGCATGCCTCTCAGCGGCGCGGCCGCCAGGCTGCCCATCAAACAGGCGCCGCGGGGCCGGCGGGGATAAAGCTTGTTTTTTGCGGATTTTTGTTTTTTATAATGATTTAGCCTGAGGCTTGCTATAAACAGGAGGGGCATGAATTTTAAATTTTGGTTTCTTCTTTTTCTCTCTGTTTTTCTGCCTGTGGCGGCTCTGGCCTTTTGGGGCTTTCGCTCTGTGGAGGGTTTTCAGAGGCGCTCTGAGGCTTCCGCATGGAAAAAATCCATAAAATCTGTCCATGCCGGCTATTTTGAGATTTTAGAGGAAAAAGCCTTATTTCTGAAAAAATCGGCGGAGCAGGCTCTGGCGGAAAAGCAAATCCAGGGGGAAAGCCCCTTTTATGCCTTGATTCTGAAAGACAGCCGCCGAAAGCCCAAAAAACTCAGCGGGGCGCCGGCGGCAGCCTGGCCCATGGCTTTAGGCCCCCCGCCAAAGAGCCAGACTTCAGGCAGCTCTCCGGCTGCCGCCGGATCTTCCGGCAAAGGGCCTTCCGCCGCGCCAGCAGCGGCAGCCAGCCAGTCTAACCCCAGCCAGTCTAACCCCAGCCTGTCTAACCCCAGCCTGTCTAACCCCAGCCTGTCTAACCCCAGCCTGTCTAACCCCAGCCTGTCTAACCCTAACCTGTCTAACCCTAAAGGGTCGGAAACAATTTACCTGAATTTTGAGGCGGCGCTTTCCGCGCTGCGGCTGTCTGAAAATCCAGCCTTAAAAAAGCCCCTCAAAAAAGCCGGCCGGGCGGCTGCCAAAACTGGCAAACTAAGCGCCAGATCCGCCGCGCTTCAGAAAAAAGCCCGGAAAAAAGCCCCAGCCGATGGCGGGGGGGCTGAAACAAAATCCCCGCTTCAGCAGCTGGCGGCGGAAACCCTTTTCCGCCTGGCCAGCGAGATTCATATAGAGCCTGCTGCCTTTGGCCCGGCGGCGCCTTCAAACACAGCAGCTCCCAAAGATGGCGAAAGCCCTGATTTAACGGTTAAGCGGTTTTATATTTTCCCCTCCTCAAAAACAGCGGCAGCTGTGTTCTCTATGGCCGGATCTCAAAGCGAAGATCAGGCCGGCGGGGGAAAAACAGCCATAGCTTTCCTAAAGGACAAAAGCTTTTTTGCCTTGTCCAGGGGCTTGTCCAGGGGCAGCAGCCATGACCGCCAGCCGCTTTCAATGCCCCATCCAGCAGGAAAGCGCCTGAAACAGCTCTCAGCCGCGGAGGCCGGACAGGCCGCGGCGGCCCTGGCGGGCGGCCCAAAGCGGAGGAAAGGCAAAAAAGCCGGAGAGGCTTTTCTTATCAACAAATGGGGCCAGCTTGTCTTTCACACCAATCCGCGCCGCGCCCACGAGGCCATGCCGCTAAAATCCTCTCTTTTAAAATCCATAAAAGCCAGAAAGGGGGAGGGATCATGGTTTCTGAAAATTAAAAAAAAGGACGGCAAAAGAGAGCTGTTTTATATAAAAAAGTGGCCGGGGCGGGAGAGTTTTTTGGCCGCAAAGCAGAGCCGCGGGCCTTTTGTTTTTCAGGGCAGCCGCTGGCTTCTTGAATGGGGGGGGGCGCATGGGCTGGCCGCCCTGCTGATTTTTTTAATGGCGTCTTTGACCGCCCGCCCTCTGGCCGGCGCTTACAGCTATATGAAGTCCGCCTTCATCCATATCGGAAAAACCGGCCGGCTTCCGCCTTTTCAGGAAAAGAGCAAAAACCCTTTTCTCTCCTTTTACGGAAACTGGCGGATTTTGGTCAGCCAGTGGCTTTCAGACAGAAAAAAAAGCTCCGCGGCGGAGCCTTCAAAGCCGGCGGAGGCTGATGAAACCGCCTCTTTCCAAAGCCTCGCAAGGGGCCTGGCTGAAAAGCTTAAGCCCAAGTATCCAGGGCTGGAGATGAAAGAGAGCTTTCGCTCAGATGTCCGGCTCTGGGGGTTTGAGCATTCCATGAAAATGATTTTGCGGGAGCTTTTTCTCAACGCCATTGAGGCCATGGGAGGCTCGCAAAGCCAAAAAATCACTGTTTCCAGCCGGGTTGAGTCTGATCAGTTTGTTTTTTCTGTCAGGGATTGCGGGCCGGGCGCGGCAAAAGAGGAGTGGGGAAAAATGCTTCAGCTGTATCATTCCACAAAGTCCCAGCTTGGCGCGGGCCTGAATGTGGCGGATGCTCTTGTTCGGGCGCAGGATGGCCGGCTCCGCTTCTCCTCTCCAGCGGGGGGCGGCCTTGAGGTTCAGGTTTTTCTTCCCATGAAGTGTTTTTTGAAGCGGACCGCTTTGGAATCAGCCTTAAAGGAGCCATCCTTAAAGTCCGCCTCATTTGCCGCCTCCAGCCAGCCCGATGATGGCGGCGGCCTAAAAAAAAGAGACTCCGCCCCCGCGCCGGAGGCCCCCTCATCATAAACAACAGGATTGAAAGAGAGCGTCTGGGGGAAAAAGCCGAAAATTTTAGATCAGGCCGGCATAATAAAAAAGAAAGGAGGGAAAATGGGAAGCGTATATACAATGCTCGTTAAAATAGGCAGCCAGCTTTTTAAAGTCTTGAACTGCCAGAAAGCAGCCTCTGTTAAAGAAGGCTTTGGCGAATTGCATGAAGCCGGCATAAAGGAGCTGTTTAAGCCTCTGGCTTTTGAAGACTGCAGCGAGGAGTTTATTCAGATCATTGAATTAGATGCAAAGACCTTTGTCTCCGGCCTTTTTGACCTGCCGGACGGACAGGAGAGAGGAATAAAATTTAAAACCAGCAGCGGCCAGGAGTATACGGCGCTTTTTCAGATGGTCAGATCTTCTGAGATATTTGGGTTTCTTTTGCTGCCCATAAGCGATGATGAGTTTCGCAAGCTGGACAAAACCGCCATTAGAAAGCGCTATATAATGGGATATTCTCCTGATCATGATTAAGGCCTGAAAAAAATGAAGGCCATCTTATGATTATGGCTCCGCCAGCAAGGGAAGCTGCCTCTGCCCGCGCGGTCCTGGAGCTGGATCTGGGAAAGCTGAAAAAAAACTGCGCGGCCCTTCGGCGGCTCGCGCCCGAAGGCGCTTTTTTTTGCCCCATGGCAAAAGCCGGCGGCTATGGCCATGGCGCGGCTCCCGTGGTCCAGGCCCTAACTGAAGAGGGGGTCAGGCAGGCCGGGGTCGCCACCGTCTCTGAGGCCTGGCAAATCAGGAACGGCCGCGAGGCCGGCCCAGCAAACAGGCGCGGCCGCGAGCCCGGCCCTGATTCATTGGACATTCTGGTTTTCGGGCCTGTCTTAAACAAAGAGGATCTGTCCTGGGGGATGGAAAACCATCTGGTTTTTGTTCTGGGCAGCTGGATTGAGCTGGAGGCCCTGGCAAAAGAGGCCCGGACTCGGGGGCGGCTGGGGCGCGCGCACCTTAAGTTTGACACAGGGTTTTCCCGCCTGGGCTTTGAGCTGTCTGAAGCGGAAAAGCTAAAAGCTTTCCTGAGCAAAAACCCTCAAATCCGTCTGGAAGGCCTGGCCTCTCAGCTGATTGAGGGCAGCGAGGCTGGAATTGAGAAAAGCCCCTCGCGGCGGCAGCTGGAGCGCTTTCTGGCTTTAAAGGGGATTTTTCCATCTCTTCCCTTTCATGCCCTCAACACTGCGGGGCTGATATCAGCCTGGAGTCACAATATGAGCTGCGATACAGGCTCGCGGCCGGGCATTGGGCTTTATGGCCTCAAGCCGGCGGCGGCTTTTGCCAGCCAGAGGGCCAAAAAAAAAGCGGCCGGGCTGCGCCTTGAGCCGGCCTCCCGCTTAAAAAGCTTTGTCGCGGCTGTCCGCCGGCTGAAAAAGGGCGGCAGGGTTTCCTATTCCGGGGAATGGACAGCCCCCCGCCCCTCAGTCATCATCGCTGTCTCCATAGGCTATGGAGATGGGTTTTTGCGGGCCGCCGGGCAAGGCGGAAAGGGGGGGGGCCGGCAGATCTTGTTCCGCGGGCGGAGAGTTCCCATTGCGGGCAGAGTTTGCATGGACTTTTTTATGGCTGATGTCACAGAATGTCTGAAGGGCGGCCAGCCGCTGCCGCGCCCCGGCGAAGAGGCGGTGATTTTTGGCCGGCAGGGCCAGGCCTTTTTGTCTGTGGAGGAGCAGTCCGAATGGGCGGGAACCATCCCCTACGAAATGTTTGTCCGCCTGGGAGACAGGGTCCAAAGAGCATATTTATAAAAGGATTGGATTTTGCATGAAAGCCGCAGCATACAAAAACGCTTTGGTCAGCGTCTCGGACAAAACCGGCCTGACGGATTTTTTAAGGCCTCTGGCGGAAAAAGGCATGAGGATCGTCTCCACCGGAGGAACAGCCCGTTTTTTGCGAAAAGAGGGGCTGGCTGTCACCGCTCTTGAGGAGCAGACCGGCTTTCCTGAAATGTTTTCCGGCCGGGTGAAAAGCCTGCATCCCCGCATCTATATGCCTGTTTTGGCCCGCGGCTGGGAGCCTTCCGACCTGAAGGCGCTGAAAACCCTCGGCCTTCAGCCTTTTGATCTGGTGGCCTGCAATTTTTATCCCTTTGAAGAGCATAAAAACAGCGCGGACGATAAAAATCTAACTGAGTGGATTGATGTCGGGGGGCCATCTTTGCTGCGGGCCGCGGCCAAAAATTTTTTTTCAGTGACAGCGCTCTGCTCCCCGGAGGACTATAAAAAGGCGCTGGCCGGCTCATCCCTGAAATGGAGAAAAAAGCTGGCGGCAAAGGCTTTCCGCCGCCTGTCCCAGTATGACGGGATGATTGCTGAAAGCCTGTCGCCGGACGCGGGGCTGGCCAGCCGAAAGGCCTGCGGGCCGCATGCTGAATCCTCAAACAAACAGCCGGAGCCTTTTGTTTTAAAAGGAGAGCTGATTCAAGAGCTTCGCTATGGGGAAAACCCCGGCCAAAAAGCCTTTTGGAGCCGGCTGGAGGGAGCCGGCTGGGGGCTTCATCAGGCCAAAATGCTTCAGGGCGGGCGGCTGTCATTTAACAATCTTTTGGATTTTTCCGGCGCGGTTTCCGCCCTGGTGGAGTTTGAGGATCCCTGCTGTGTCGCTGTCAAGCACAACAGCCCCTGCGGCGCGGCCTGCGCAAAAAGCGCCGCCGGCGCTGTGGCCAAGGCCCTGGCCGCCGACCCTCTCAGCGCTTTTGGCGGGGTTTTGGCTGTCAACCGCCCTGTGGGCGCGGCGGCGGCGGAAGCCATGCGGCCTGTTTTTTTAGAGGGCGTTATAGCCCCTGATTTTTCCCGGCAGGCCCTGCAAACCCTAAGCCGGAAAAAAAAGCTGCGAGTCTTAAGATGGCCGAATCTGATGAAAGCCCCCCCCGCTCAGCTCTTCCGGCAGATTTTGGGCGGGGTTTTGACTCAAGAGGAGGCCCGGCCGGCCGGCAAATGGAGCGAAAAATGGAAAATCATTGGCTCTCCCCCTTCTGAAAAAACAAAAAAAGACCTGCTTTTTTCATGGAAAATCTGCGCGCGCCTGAACAGCAACGCCATCGCCATCGCCAAAGACAGCCAGACTTTGGGCCTGGGCCGGGGGCAGGCCAGCCGCGCGGGGGCTGTCAAATCAGCTCTCGCCAGCCGTGACCAGTTTCATCCGGGCCAGACAGAGGGATTGGTTTTGGCCAGCGAGGCGTTTTTCCCTTTTCCTGATTCTGTGGAAATCGCCGCCAAAGGAGGGATAAAATGGCTGATACAGCCGGGAGGCTCTATAAGAGACCAAGAGGTCATCAAAAAAGCCAGGGCTTTGGGCCTGAATATGGTTCTGACAGGCCAAAGGCATTTTAAGCATTAGCGGCGGCAGCTGTTTGCTGGGACGGCTGGCGGCCGCTCCCGCAGCCTGTTTATCGGGCCGGCCGGGCGGCCGTTCTGCGGAGCGGCAGGCCTGTCCAGAGAGGCAGCCAGGCAGCTGCTTGAATGCTGAGGGCGGGGGGGGGTTGGGAAGACAAAAAAAACTTTCTGTTTTATAATCAAAAAAAAGCGGCAGAGGCAAAAAGAGAAAGCTCGGCGCCTGCATAAATTTGCGGGGTTTTATGTCTGAAGAAAAAACAAAACCGGAAAAGCTGTATCTTGTTAAATCAGCCAGCCAGCTTCTTGGGCCTTATTCGGAAGCAGAGGTCAAGAATCTTGTCAAAGAGGCGGCGCTTGACACAAGCGATGAGGCGGCGGCGCCCGGATCTTATTGGCTGCCCCTTGAAAATCATCCTGTTTTTAAAGACTTTATGAAATCTGTGGACATTCCCTCCCGCCTGGCCCAGCTTTTGACAAATGTCAGCGGCAAAAAGCTTATGACCATATCAAAAACCTTCAAAAGCTTTGGAGGAAAAACAGAAACAGTCACCGATCCGCAAACTGAAGAGGCTCCTCCCTCTGAGAGCGATTTGTCCAGAGCCGAGGACATTGAGTTTGAAATCGCCGGCGGAAAAGCCGGCGCCGCGGAAAGCCCTCCGCCTCTTGACTCCAAATACAAGCCTGTGATCTCTGAAGAGCGGGAGCGCGCCGCAGAGGCCCGCCGCAAAACCGCTAAAACCATAAGGTTTTTTTGGCGCCTGACCGCCGCCCTGGCCATGGGGCTGGGCGCCTATATTGTGTTTTCGCTGTTTGTCAGCCCTGTTTTGCGGAAGAATCCGGCGCAGAGCGCTCAAAATGCCAGAGCTGCCGGCCTGGCCTTTTACAAAGCGGGAAGCTATGACAGAGCCTTCCCGCATTTTGAAAAGGCCCTGAAGGCGAATGTTTTGCAGACAGAGGAAAAAATCCTGCTGGCCGGGCTTTTGGCCCAAAGAGGCGACGGCGCGCGGGCGGAGGCCCTTGCGCTTGAAATCTCCGGGGAGCTTTCTCAAAAAGGCCGCGCCGGCGATCCGCGGCTGGATTTGGCAAGAGGCCTGACAGCCCTCAGGGAAAAAGATTTTTCCCTGGCTGAATCCGCCTTCAAAAAAGCTTTGGCGCATGATGAGGGGCCGGCGTTTTTGGAAAGCTCAAAAATCAGCCTGATCAATCTCGCTTTGCTGAAGTGGGCGCTCAAGGATCACAAAAGCTCATTAAAATTTTTGAGCCGCCTGACAGAAAAGGGTTTTGAAAGAGGGGTCAGCTTTTATCTGAAAGCTTTAAATCTTGCGGAAATGCAGGCCCCGGCGGAGGAGGTCAAAAAAGCCATTATGGACGCTATTGAAATCACGCCGGAGAATCATCAGGAGCTGCATGCCCTTTCCGCTTATCTGCATGCTCAAAAACAGGAGGCCGCCGAAACTGAGCGGGCCATATTCAAGTCCCTGAATCAGGACCCTTTTTTTTCCGAAGACTGCAAATACAGCCCTTTTTTAGCCCTTGGGCTTTTGAGCTGGGAGCGCCTGCTGCCCTTTTGCGAGGCGGTTTTTCGGTCCAGCCCCAAAAAAGCTGTGTTTAACAGCTTTTTTGGATTTTGCCTTTTAAGGGCCGGGAAGCCTCATGAAAGCTTCCCTCATATTGAAAGGGCGAAAAACCAGGCGCCGGACGATCCCCTAATCCTTTCGGTTTATGCTTACAGCCTGATGTCTGAAGGCGCGCTTTCAAGGGCGGAGGCCGCGCTGCAGCTGGCCATGGAGGAAACCCGCAAAAAAAAGGCGGCCATTCCCCGCATTTTAGCAGCCCGCCTGTTTGAGAGAGAGGGCAGCTGGGTCATGGCCAAAAGCGCCTGGAGCGAAATTCTCCAGTCCGACCCCTATCATCTGTCCGCGCTGGCGGGAATGGCCGCGGCAGGCTCTCATCTTAAAGACGGGGAGGCTGTAAGAAAATACAGAGACCGCGGCCTGGGAAGATACCCCTTTCATGTCAGGCTGCTCTCTCTGCAGCCTGAAGCTCTTCAATATGCGGGCAAATAAGAAAATCCGCAGGCGCGGGGGCGGGGGCGGGGGCTGGCCCCGGCGGCGCGGCAGCTGAAAAAGAGGGGGGCATGGCAGGCATGGCAAAAAAATGGGAAACCCTTAAAAGCGAGCGGGTGTTTTCGGCGCCTTTTTTCTCTTTAAAGCGGGAAACCTGCCGCCTGAGAAGCGGCCGGATTATGCCCTCTTACTATGTTATGGATTTTTCCCACTGGGTTCAGGTGATTCCGCTGACCGCTGAAAAAAAGGTCCTTATGCTCAGGCAATACCGCCATTCCCTTAAAGAGTGGTTTTGGGAGTTTCCCGGAGGGGCCGTAGATCCAAAAGACAGGGGGCCGCTGGAGGCTTGCCAGAGAGAGCTTTTGGAGGAAACCGGATTTCAGTCTGAAAAGTGGCGAAAGATCCTGAGCCTGCGCCCCAACCCGGCCATTCAAAGCAACGCGCTGCATGTTTATATAGCCTTTGGCTGCCGGCAAAAGCAGCTGCCCAGCCCAGAGCCTTTTGAGGATATGGAATGCCGCCAGCTGCCGCTGGCTGAATGGGAGGATTTAATCAAAAGGGGGGAAATAACCCATGCGCTGATGTCAGCCTCTCTGCATGCGGCCATCCCCCTGGTCAGAAAAGAGCTGCGGCAACAGTAAAAAGCTATTTTTTGCCGGAGCTTTTCAGCTGGCTGATTTTTGTCTTTATGCTGAGGGACAGCGCCTCCAGCTCCTTGAGGTGATCGTTTTTTCTAAGCTGAAGATTGGACGGATTTTTGTCATCCAGAAGGGATTTTATGTGCCTTTCAAAGGCATACACCGGCCCGTAAATTTTATTTGAAATATAAAGGGACGCGGCAAGAAGGGGAAAAAGAAACAGAAGAAGCATAGCCACAGAGTAAAGAAAAAAGCTGCCTGCCGCCTCCTCCTGCTCCTCAAAGCCAAGCTCCTGAAAGTATTCCATAAACTGATGGTTCAGGACAACAAAAAACAGCGATACAATAAACAAAATCAAAGTGACATAAGCTATAAGCTCAATTTGATACTTCTTTTTTACCAGAAACCGCTTTCTCTGCTCTGATTTTCGCCAAATTTTTTTCCGAATCCTGAAAAGAGCGATGGCCAGCAAAATCCACCCCGCGGTTTGAAAAATATCGGCTAAATTGATGTAGGCGCCGGCAAAGTCTGTCCTCCAGGCGATAGTGTCCACAACATAGCCGCTGAGGGCTTTGTCAAACAGATTGCTGAGCGATCCGGCAAACACCAGGCTTAAGGGCCAGAGAGCCGCCTGAAAGGATGCCGGCAGATAATAGATCAAAATGATATAAATAAAAATCAGGTTGGCCATAAGCCCTGAGGCAAAAGACATGGAAAACGGCGGGGCCAGCGTTTTGCCAAGGCCAAACAGCCATGAGCGGTTTTCAAACACTCCAAAAGAAAATCCCAAAAAACTTGAATCCGCCCCCGCGCCCGGATCTTCCAGCATCATTTGCAGCAGCAGGTTTTTTATTATCTGATCAGCCAAAATGAGAGAAAAGGGGATGAGGATCAAAAGAGGAATCTTCGGCAGCTGCCCCTGAGGCTTTAGGCGGCGGCTGATCTCTGCGGAAATTTTTTTTAAAAGCTCCATGCCCTAGCCCTCCCGGTTTTTTTTATCAGCCGTTTTTGCCGCCAGCCCCTGCTGCCGCAGGCCAAAGCCGCGGAGGCGGGCCGGCATGTTTTGTTTCCTGGCTTTTCCCTGGCTTTTTCCTGGCTTTGCCCTGGCTTTGCCGCGCCAGAGGAACCTGGCGGCGGCGGGGGGGGCCTAAAAAAAACCAATGCAAGCCTGTTCAGTTTACATAAAAACCTGATAAAAAACGAAATATTTTTACAAAATTTAATGCTCCGCGTTATAATTCCTGTTTATTGGGGCGGGCCTGTTCATCTGGGCGGCCTGGCGGCCGCTCCCGGCCCTCCGCGGAGTGGCAGGCTTTGCCGGAGGAAGCTTGTTTTCATCTGGGCGGCCTGGCGGCCGCTCCCGGCCCTCCGCGGAGTGGCAGGCTTTGCCGGAGGAAGCTTGTTTTCATCTGGGCGGCCTGGCAGCCGCTCCCGGCCCTCCGCGGAGTGGCAGGCTTTGCCGGAGGAAGCTTGTTTTCATCTGGGCGGCCTGGCGGCCGCTCCCGGCCCTCCGCGGAGTGGCAGGCTTTGCCGGGCTGGGAAAAGCGCGGGAGGGGGCGGAGGTTGAAAGTTTTTGTTTCAAAAGCCAGCCAGGGCCTTCGGCTGGACCAGTTTCTGATAAAAGCGGGCTTTTCAAAAAGCCGCTCCCAGGCTCTGAGGCTTATCACTCAAGGCTGGGTCAGGCGCCAGAATCAGCCCCTGAAAGCCTCATTCAAGCTGAAAGCGGGGGACGGGCTGGAGATATGCCTGCCTGAAAGCGGCTCAGAAACTGACGGGCGCTTCCCCCTCTATGATGTCCCCGTGGAGGTGGTTTATGAGGATGAGGAGATTTTAACAGTCAATAAGCCGGCGGGGCTGGCGGCGCATCCCGCCCCCGGCCATGAAACAGACACTCTGGTCAATGTTTTTTTTCAAAAAAAAGCGCTGTCTCCCGGAACCGGCGCCAGCCGCCCCGGCATTGTCCACCGGCTGGACAGAGAGGCCAGCGGCCTGCTGGTTTTGGCCAAAACAAAGGCTGCTGAAGAGAGCCTTGTCAGCCAGTTTAAGGCCCGCTCAGTCCAGCGCGTCTATTGGGCGGCGGCGCTTGGCGCGCCCCGGCCGGCGGAGGGGGTTTGGGAGAGCTATCTGAGCCGCCATCCGGCCCGCCGGCAAAAATTTCTGTCAACAAAGGAGCTTCGGCCGGGGGCGAAAAAAGCAATTACGAGCTACAAAATCTTAAAAACCCATTCCAGCGGCCTCTGCTGGGCGGAGGCCCGCCTAAAAACGGGGAGGACCCATCAGATCCGCGCCCATTTTTCCGCTTTTGGCCATCCTCTGGCCGGGGACTGGCTCTATGGCAAAAAACGGAGGCTGAAATCAATAAAGGGGAGGCGGGCGCGGGAGCTGTGCGGGGGGCTGGGCCGAATCGCCCTCCACGCCTGCCTTCTGGGCTTTGCTCATCCAGGGACAGGGCGGGAGGTAAAGTTTTTCCGGCCCTGGCCGCTGGATTTAAAGGATCTGCTGCTTGAGCTGGATTTCTGGGAGGAGGGAAAATCCCCGCCCCGCGGCGGCGCGGCGGCTGGCCCATCCTAATATTTTTCAGCCCCCGCGCCGATAAGTGATCTGCGGGCGCCGCCCGCCAAAAAAACCCCCCTCCTGGTCCAAAATCATGCAAAGCAAAGGGAAACGCGCGCGCGCGCCTTCAGAAGGCGCTTTCAGGAAAATGGCCTCCGGGGCAAGGCGCCGGCTTTGGCGGCGCTATTTTTGGAAAACCTTCAAGCCTCTTGTCTCCCGGAAAAACCTGCCCCTGGCGGCGCTGGCCGCCGTTTTCCTGTCCGCAAATTTTTTGCTTTTCCTTTATCCTCTGGAAACAGCCCAGAAGGCGCTGAACACCGCCAAAGCGCGAAAATGGCTTGGCCTGGGGGGAATATCCACTCTGGCTGTTATGGACGCTTATCTTTTGGACGGCAAAAAGCGGATTCGGAAGGTCCGGCGGGGCCGGCGGATTTATCTTGAGATATATGAGTATTCTGAATCCGGCAGCCTCTCCCTGACTGACCGCATTCAGCTGGAAGGCCGAAGCAATGGATATTTTGAGTATTCTGGAAAGCGCATGGGGCAAAACTTTAATGAGACAATCTCTCTGGCGGTTTTGGATCAGGAGGGGGATGGGCAGATGGAGATTGCGGCGCCGGCTTTTGACCGGTTTTTTCTGCCCCGCATCAACCTGGTTTTTTACAACAGAAAAAAAGGGAAATATGAGCTGAGCCGCGCTCTCACAGCGCCGTCTATCCAATAAACCGCGCCAGGCTCTCCGCAAAGGGCCGGGAACAGCCGCCAGGGGCCGTCCCAATAAACAGGCCTAGTTCAGCAAATCAGCCACACACGCGCGGTAAAAAGGCGGCGCGCTGTCCGAAAAACCGACAAACACCTCACAAGATCCCTCTCCCGCAAGGGAAAAAGCCTTGACAACCCCCTCCAAATAAAGCTCATAGCCTGAGAGAAACAGCTCCACGCGGCGGTTTAAGAATATCTTTAGAGAGGATTTTTTGGGAACCAAAATATTTTTCTCCTCCACTTGAAAAGCCAGCCCCTGTTTTGTGACAGAAATCAGCCGGCCATCCTTTGCGAGAACACAGTTTTCAGGAAGAGAGACGATATCCGACATAATGACCGGCTCTTCCTCTTTAAGGGAGAGCGCCTCTTTCTCCCCGGCATAAGGCCTTTTCCGCAAACTGGCCTCTAAATGGAAGGCCTGGGGCATGGCTGCCGCGGCCAGCCGGCTTTTGCGAATCTCCTCCTGGAAATCAAGAATTGTTTTTTCTTTAGACATTTTTAAATTCCCCTTTTTTTAAACAGCTTGTTTTGATGCTGCGGCCATGCGGCCGTTTCCTCCGCCTAATTTATTCATCGGCAAAGCGGAAAAAAACAAAACCCCCTTTTTGGCAAATTCTCAAATTGTGACACTATTTTGACCCGCGCGGGGCTTATTTTAAAAAATCAGCCTTTAAAGCGCTCAAAAAATGAACAGCAGCGCTTAAAAACCTGAGCGCCTGGCCGGCAGGCGCAAAGCTGTTTGCTTAAAAATTTCAGGATTGAATCGGGCTTTAATATGTCATCCGCTTCAAAATGAATTTTGACCGGCGCGGCGGGGCGGGCCGGCCGGCAGCGGGCGGCTCTTCCTGAGCGGTCAAAATCAAAGAGCTGGAGCCTGCCCCTTTTCCGCCTGCAAGGCATCCAGAAAGACCAGCGCCATCAAAAAAACTGTCCCTGAAAAAACCGCTTGTGACAGCTGTGGCGCAGAAAAACACATTGCCGGAGGCCAAATCCTCAAGGCTTCGGATTTTCCGCAAATCCTCCACCCCCGCTTCCCGCGCCCGCCTCTCCTCTCCCTCATTTTTAAAAACCAGCTGCCCCTGAAAGCCGCCTCCAAGGCATTTTAAGGCGGCGGCGGCCAAAACCCCTTCCGGCGCGCCGCCTGTCCCCATAAGCAAGTCCAAATCGGGAGAATCCCCCGCCGCCTCCAAAGCCAGCGCCACATCCCCGTCTCCGGCAAGCCGGACTCTTGCGCCGGCTCGGCGAATATCGGCAGTCAGGCCATCATGCCGGGAGCGCTTTAAAACGCCCACAGTCATGTTTTCCGGCTTTTTGCCGAGAGCTTTGGCCGCGGAGTGAATATTGTCCGCTGCCGGCGCCTGCAAATCAATCGCGCTTTTGGCCTCCGGGCCGGCGGCGATTTTCTTCATGTAAATATCCGGCGCCTTAAAAAGCCCTCCCCTTTCGGAGAGCGCCATGACTGAAAGAGAGCCTTCCCGCCCCTCCGCGCAAATTGCTGTTCCCTCAAGAGGATCCACAGCCGCGTCCAGCTTGAGGGAAGAGCCGGGATCCCCCAGCCGCTCGCCTGCATAGAGGCGGGGGGCTTTGTCTCTTTCCCCCTCTCCGATCACAATGCGGATGTCTATGGGCAGAGCCTGAAAGCCCGCCCGCATAGCGTCCACAGCCGCCCGGTCCGCCGCCATGGGGTCTCCCCGCCCGGCAAAGGGAAGGCAGGCAAGCGCTGCGGCCTCTGTGACTCCGGCCAGAGGCAAAAACCAGCGCTCCAAAAAAACGGCTCCTCCGCGGGCTTCTGTCATTTCCCTCCCAAGCCTTGCGCAAAACTTTTATTTCCCCTTCCTGTTTATAGATCCCTGTTTATAAATTCTGGATCATAGCCAGCCTCATACCATACAAAGCCATGGCGGTCCAGGCCTTCCGGCGAAAACATGCCTCTTCCCTGAATGATCAGGGGGGTTTTCAGCCTTTTTTTGATCTCCTTCAGGCTTATGGCTGAAAAAGCCTCTCCGGCGGCGGCGATGATCAGGCCGTCTTTGCCGTCCAGGCTTTTTGTCAGGCTTGAATGAAAAGCTTTTTGGCTTGAGCTTTTCCCCGGCTTTTTTGCGGGGCTTTCCCCATATCCGCCGCAAAACCGCGCCTTTGCGCGCTCTTTTTTGGAGAGCAGGGCGCCCATGCCTTTTTCTGTGAGAAAGGGATCGGCAATATGAAGCTCAGCCCCCGCCCTTAAAAGCCGCCTGGCGAGAGCAAGGGCCGGCGAATGCGAAAGCCCATCAGAGCCGCTTTTAAAAGACAGCCCCCAAAACGCAAGGGCTTTGCCCGGCAGGATCCCAAACCTCTGCCGGATTTGAAGAAAAACATGCTCCGGCCTCCAGCTGTTTGCAGCCTGCGCGGCGCGCAACACCCGCATGGCCGATCGCTCTCTGGCGGTTTTGGCTGGCTCCCGGTTTTTAAGAAGGCTCTCGCCCTGGAAAATCAGCAGCTGGAGATCTTTTGGAAGGCAGGGGCCTCCGAAACCCAGGCCCGGCTCCAGCCCGCCGGCGGCGATTCTTGGATCCGCGCTTAAAATCTCAGAGAGCTTTTGCATGTTTCCGCCGCAGGCTTCAGAGATTAAAGATATTTCGCCCGCAAAGCTGATCTTCATGCTGAGGAAGGCGTTTGAGGCCAGCTTGGAAAGCTCTGCTGTTTCGGGGCTGGCATGGATGATCCGCGCGCCCTTGGCGAAACGGCGGAAAACCGCCTCGGCCCTCCGCCCCGCTTCGGGGGTTCGCGAGCCGATCACAGCGCGCGCGGGCCGGGTGATATCCTGAATGGCGCTTCCCGCGCGCAAAAACTCCGGGCAGCTTGCCACATTGAGCGGCGCTTTCAGGCCTTGGGCGATTTGCTGAATCCGGCGGTTTGTTCCTATGGGAAAGCTGCTCTTGATGATGAGAGTTTTTGGCTGCCCTGGCTTGAGGGCGGCTCTTTGGGCGATCAGCCGCGCCCACTCAAAAACCCCGCGCATGTTTAGATCGCCGTTTTTCAAAACCGGCGCGCTTAAGGTGAAAAAAACAAGCTCAGAATCCGCGGCCTCCTGCCGGTTTTGCGCCCAGCGGATATTGGAGCTGTTTTGCTTTAAAGCGCGCTCCAGGCCCGGCTCAAAAAACGGGGGCGGCGGGATTTTTTTGTTTTGCGCGCGGGGGCTTGAGGAGCTTGAGTCTGCCGCTCCGGATGTTTCTGAGGGCGCGGGGCCGCCTTCCGGGCCGCGGTCCGCAAGCAAAACAGAAAAGCCTGACCTTGCCAAAACAGCGCCAAGGCAAAGCCCCACCCTTCCCGCGCCAATGATTGAAGCTTCCATGGCTGTTTTGAATGGGAGAGCTTTATGCCGGAGCTTGTTCGCAAATTTTTATGCGGGCGGCGCTGATTATGATCAGTTTCATTCCCCGCGGCTTGCCGCAGCGGGCGGAGGGCTGTATTCTTTTGCCGGTCTGGAGCGCGGCGGGGGCCTCGCCCTCCTTAAAAGGCGCCCTCCTCTGTGTCAACATTCCCCTCTGTTTCAAAATTTCCCTCTGTTTCAAAATCCCCCTCTGTTTCAAAATAAAGCCTTAACATCCTGCTGTGATGCTCAAAAATTGTCTGCCCGGGCTTCCAGTATGACGGAGACTTGCTGGATGCCGGAGACCGCGCCTCTGAATCCGCATCACTGCTCCCAAAATCAAACTTCAAATCTGGAGCTTTCCCGCCCGCTCTGTTTCTTTTTGATCGTTTGGGCCGGAAGATTTTGGAGGTTTTTCGGACAAAGCCCGCCCCCCAGGCTTTGGCCTTCGCCGCAAGACTCTTCGTTTTGCTTATTATGCTTTTCTCCTCTAAAGTCACATCCTCATCGCCTATGCTTTCCAGGCCTCCAGCATCAGAAGGATCAGCCGCCGCTGCCGCATCTGATTCGGCGCCGCCAAAAGCGCCGCTGCCGTCATCTTCGCCTGAGGCAAACTCTCCAGCGTCAGGGAGGTCTCCATTTGCGGGGTCTGAGGCCGGATCTCTGTTTTTGCTGTTCGGAAAAAGCCCCTTTTTTGAGAGATCAGGGGATGAAACTTGATTGCCGTGAAACTCTGGGGGCGAAAAAACTGGCTTATCGCTGGCTGAGCCGGCAAGGGCTGAGGAGGGCTGGGCGCTGGCTTTTGATGAGGCCCCGCTGCCGGGGCTTGAAGATCCGCCATAAGATGTGGAGGAACTCTCCCCTGAATAATATTGCCCTGTGTTTTGTCCTGAGTATTGGCTGTTTTGCCCGGGGTATTGCCCTGCGCTCTGGCCGGGGTATTGATTTTGATATGGGCTGGCGCCGGCGCCATAGCGCTCTTTGCATATCCGGTTAACAGCCGCAGCCATGTTTGCCCGGTTTGTGTTTGCTGATGCTGTATTTGCCAAAGCCTGAGGCGCTTGTCTGATGAGGCCGCAGTCTATGATGCGCTCATGGCTGAGATTGTTTGAGAGGCTCAGTTTGTTGTGTGAAAGACGGCTTTTTTTATCATGAAAATCCCGGAACGGCTGGCGGTCCTCTTGCCTCAGGCCGGGGAGGTTTGCCGCCGCTGCGGCTTGTTTTCTGTGAAATTTTTCCAGCTCTTCGCGATACAGATTGCTGACCTCCAAGGCTCTGATCTGGCACTGGGTCGCGTCAGTTTTATCGCTGGCGGCTTTCGCCGTCTGCAGAAAATCGCGAATGCTTTTGCCTGGGGCAAAGCATTCCTTAAAATGCTCCTGAAACTGTTTCAGCGCCTCCCCGCATTTGTTAACACAGGCCGGTTGTGATTTTTGGCAAAGCTTTTGCTGCGCATGCGCGGCGGAGGCCAAAGCCTCCTGATAGGCGGCAGAATCCCCTCCGCAGGCTTTTTGAAAGCTGGCGTTCCCTCTGATATGAGAATCCAGCAATGATGAAAGCTCCCGGCTGCCGCTGCAGTCCAGGCTTCCGCAGCAGCTTAAGCCAGTTGAAAACCCCTCCCCGCAAATCTCAAAAAGCCCAAGGTAGCCGCCTGACCCTTCAATATACTGCTCCAAGTCTTCGGCGCAGGCCAGAGACCGCTCATCGCACTGGTTAAGCTCCGCAGCTGCCGCCTTATACTCGTCCAGGGCTTTGAGATAGCTCTCATGGGCCGCGCTCAGATAAGCGCAGTCTCCCGACAGTTCAGCTGTTCGCTTGAACAAGTCAAAATCGCTGCCGCTTCCCCGGCAGGGAGAGCTGCTGTCCCGCAGCCAGTCAACATGCGACCCGGCGATGCCAAAGCATTTGTCATGCTCCGTCTTCAGAAGATTAAATTTTATCTCCGCAAGCTTGGCCAGAGAGACAATATGCGCTTTGCTTTGGTCCCGCTCATGGGTGCTGATAACCTTGCTGATTTCCTTTTGCTTGTATGCCTCCGCCAGATCTGCCATGTTAATCTCCTGCCGGAGATTGGCATATTTTGTCTCTATATTCTGCCTGCAGCGGCAGAGGCTTTGGTATATTGCGCGATGAAGGCTCTTGAGGTCGCCTCCAATACGCATCTTTAACATGTGATCGCCTCCTCTGTTAAGCTTTTGCTCCAAGTGGCCAAGCCTGTCATATAGCCCAAAGACTCTGCCCTTAAGACCCGGACATGCCTCTTCATTTACCCTTAATATTCTGCAGCCGGCCCCCTCCATCATCTCTTCGGTCCCGCCATAATCATGACACTCAAAAAGAGGTTGCAGCCTCTGAAACTCCCTCCTGCCGGTCCGGCTGTCTCCTTCGTCGGGCTGCCCCGCAAAATGGCTTGGCTCGCGGGCAGCGGGAGCTTCACTTCCCTCATACCCTCTGAAAAGGTTATGTCCGCCCCCATAACTAAAAAGCGGGAATAAAATCAAAAAAAGCGGAAAAACCCTCATCGCATAGAGCTTATCGGCCGGCCCCCGGCGAATCTGAAAAAAATATTTAAAAATCTCAAAATAAGACATTTATATCTAATTTCCTCCCCAGGGAGGGCCCCAGGGAGAGCTGAAATGTTCGCCCCCTGAAAGGCAGCGCTTTTTATAAAAATACCGCAAAATCAGCAGCCTGCAAAATGAATCTCTGGAAAAACCTGAATTTTCATAAAAATTATATTTTCCCCTGGGAGCAATGCGGCAAATGTGTCTCAAAATAAGATATCATTCTAAGCCGGCGGGGGGATTTTGAAATTTCCGCCCCCCCTGAAATATAAAAAAAGCGGCCCTCCAGCGTATTTTGAAGGGCCGCTTTTTTGAATTGTCAAAATTTTTTAAAAATCAGGCGGAAGCTGCTTCCGGCTTTTCTCATCGCGCCCCCTATTCCACCAGCCGCTTTCTTGTCTCGATGTGCAAATTGCCCAGCTGGCCTAAAGTCTCCTCGTAATCAGGGCATTTCAGGATGTCATCGCAGCGGCGGGCAGCCTCCCTCCTCTGCTGATCAAGGGGAATCATCTTCTCCGCTGCCTCCCGCAAAACGCCGCAGTCCCGCATAATATGGTCATAATTAGAGCGGCTCCACAAGTTAGGGTCATACGGGATTTGTTTGCAGGTTGAAGCCCACCGGAACATTTTTTGAAGGCTGTCCTTGGCTGCTCCTAAATCTTCTGGATGATAGCTGACAGGGCGCTCTTCACCGGCCGGCCAGGAGAGGGACCTGGCCCGGCGGGAATTGTCATCCTCCACAACAGCCCGAAAGTGCCGGTAAAAATAAAGCAGAGAGATTTCATAGGGCGTGAGAAGCTTGATCATCTGGCCCTTTTCGTCCAGCTGCTGAACCATATCCCTGTCATAGGGATAATTAGGGCTGCTGACCATGGCCCAAACCTGTTCAAATTGCCTGATAACACGCAACAGATTCCTCTGAAAAAACCTGGCTTCACTAAATGTCCCCTCGGTCAAATAATACTTGGCAATCAAAAGAGCCGCATAAGGAACGCCCAGTTCCACGGCATTCTCCAGATTATTAAGGCCCAGGCCATCTTTCCCCTCCGCCAGGCGGCACATGCCAGCCTCCACAGAAAGGTTGGCATAATCGGGGCCGTGGTCTCCTGCCCTTTTATCGCTGGCATCGTGTATGGAAAGCTTTTCATAGATGTACTGCGGCTGGCTGCAGCTTAAATTCCCTCTCTGGGCAGCCTCAGCGCCATGCAGCGCAATGGCAGCTCCCGCCGCCAGGGCCAAAGCGCCCGCCAAGGCCCCGCGCCGCGCCCCCAAAGGGATTCCCGCCTTAAACAGCGCTTGACTAAGGCTCCCAGCGGCTTTTCCAAAGCCTCTCCCGGCTTTGCCAAGCTCTCCGCCCGCTTTTTTGCTTAAGCTGCTTTTTCCCGCAAGATCTGCCTGTTCCACAAGCTTTTTAAGCTTTTTTTGATTCATCAGCGCTGTTTGTTTTACAAACTTTTTTTGTGTTGCAGTTTTTGCCATAACCCCCTCCCGGCCTTCTCGGCCTTTTTATTGGGCCGGCCTCGCAGCCGTTCCCGAACCTCCACAGAGCAGCAAGCTTGTCCAGAGGTTTGTTTATTGGGCCGGCCTATCGGCCGTTCCCGAACCTCCACAGAGCAGCAAGCTTGTCCAGAGGGTTTGTTTATTGGGACGGCCTCGCGGCTGTTCCCGAACCTCCGGCGCCGCCTGTTTTTTGGCGGCTTTCTCTCAAAACCAAAAGCAGTATATGCCAAAACCCCCGCAAAAGTCAAGAAAAAAACATCAATTTTGGCGCCTTTCCGCTTGATTCTGCCGCCAACTGTTTAAAATCTGAACAGTTTATTGGGACGGCCTCGCGGCTATTTGTTTTCCTCCAGGCCCAGCGCTGAGCCTGCTGGCTTTCCCTTAGATCCCAGAGCTGAACCTGAGCTTTCCCCCTTGTCCCAGCGCCTAAGCCCTCTGTTTTCTCCCCTGATTCTGCCGCTGCCAAGCTCTCCAGTTGTTCAGTTCAGAAGTTTTTTTTTAAAATCATTTTTTGCCTCTTTAAAGGAATCTGCGGGCTGTTTTTTGAGGAAATGTCTGCCGCGCCCGAAACCTGTTATGGCCGGCGCATAACAATCTCATGTTTTCTTTTGTGGACAGACCCCCTAAAGCGAAAGGCTTTATATGATCCATTTGAATCATATACCGGGATCCGCATCTCCGCCCTGTTTTTGGATTGACATAAGAGCAGCGGCCCTGATCTCTTGCCCATACAAGCCTTTTGACTTCCGCGGGGATATATCTGCTTCCCCCCGGCAGCCCCGGCGCGCGCTTGAGCTGCGGAGCAGCGCGCTCCCTCCCAAAAGATCCCGGCGCCGAACCAGTTTGCTGAGCCGGCCTCCCGGCCGTTCCTCCTCGCGGCGGTTTGTTTTCCTTCGGGCCCGGCGCCGAACCCGCGTTTTTCCCTAACCCAGGCGCCGAGCCTGCTGGCTTTCCCTTAGATCCCAGCGCCGAACCCATTTGTTGAGCCGGCCTCGCGGCCGTTCCCCTTCGCGGACATTTGGTTTTCTCTGGGCCCGGCGCCGAACCCGCGTTTTTCCCTAACCCAGGCGCCGAGCCTGCTGGCTTTCCCTTAAATCCCAGCGCTGAACCTGTTTGCTGGGCCGGCCTCGCGGCCGTTCCTTGCTGAGCCGGTCTCCTGATTGTTCCTCCTTGCGGCGGTTTGTTTTCCTCAGGGCCCGGCGCTGAACCTTTGCTATTCCCAGGGCCTGGCGCTGAGCCTGACTGCGGGCGCAGCCGCAAAGCCTGCGCGGGCGCTTTTATTTTTGCCCCCAAGCTCCTGTCTGACTGCTCGCTTGCGCTCCTGTCTGACTGCTCGCTTGCGCTCAGCTTTTGAGAAGGCTTTTTGCCGCGCAGGCTGGGATCATGCTTTTTTAAGCCTAAATCCAATAAATTCCCCAGCAACTCCCCATAACCCATAGAAGGATTCTTATGGGAAAGCAAAAACTTTAACCGCTCCAGCTTCACGCGCGTTTCCCCGTCAATCACAGCTTTCAGCTCAAACCGGCCCTCTCCCAAAAAACGGACCTGATCTTTTTGCAAAAGCCTCTTTGAATCCGGCGCCTCCTCCAAAAGCAGCCTCTCCGTCTCGCGGGATGAGCAGCCTTCCGCCTTCTCAATCAGCGCCAGCTTTTTCTCCCTCTCCAGAGCCGGGGTTTTTTCCGCCTCAAAGGCTGACCCCCGCCAAGCCTCCTCAGCCATAAACTGCTTTTGCATGGCGGCGTCAGGGCCTGGCGCGCGATTGCTCTGCGGAGCGGCGCGCTCCCTCCCAAAAGATCCCAGCGCCGAACCTCCGCTTTTGTCTGGCCCTGGCGCTGAGCCTGACTGCAAGCATCCCTGTTCTGGCGCAAGGGTTTTGTTTTTTTCCCGCAGCGCTGAGCCTGCGGCGCCTTTCAATTCAAGCTCCCCCCGCTGTTTTATAGACTGAACAGCCAGCCCAGACTCAGAAGATTTTTTTAAATCATTTTTTAAACGGACAACCTCTTTTTTTTGCTTTTCAAAAAAACTCTGAAGCTGGCTTGCGGCGCAAAGGCTCAGCCGGCCGGATTTAATCTTCTCCAGAGTTTCCGGCTCATCCCGGCAAAGCCTCATGGCCTTGATGCGGCGGAAGGCCGCCCCTTTGCTGTATCCAAGGCCCCTGACAGCATAGTCAAACAAGCTGGCATAGCCTTCAGAAAAATACAGCTGCCGGGCCTCAATCTCCCGCAAATGGCGAAAAACCTGAACATGAAGGCTCCGCTCTTTTTGAACCAAAAGCCTTGTCTGGGAGAGCAGCGCCTGATCGCTAAGCTCTGTGATTTCCGGCATCGTTAAGCGACAGCGAACATTCAAACCAGCTGTCTCTTTTTTATTGCAGGCTTTGCCCCAATGCCCGGCGCCTGCGCGCGCCCGCTGAAAACTCTCGTTTTGATTTTGCATAAACAGTTTCTCCTTTTTTGTTATTATTGTTTTTTTGCGCAGCCCAAAAACTTTTCAAAAGCGCAAAAATTATTTGTTTGAATCTTAACAAGTTTTTCTATATTTTTTCAATCTTTATTTTGCTTTTTTTTCTGAAATTTACGCGCCGCATTATAACCTTTATGCGGGAGGGCTGAAAAAAGGCTCCGCCCTCTGGAAAAAGCTTTGATAAGGGACTTTGTCTCCGCGAGTGTTTGAGCGCCCGGATCGGCTGCGGCTTGTCTCTGCAGGGCAAAAAGGCGCTTTGTATAAAAAATTATGTCTTCCCCTGGGAGCAATGCGGCAAATGTGTCTCAAAATAAGATATCATTCTAAGCCGGCGGGGGGATTTTGAAATTTCCGCCGCCACTGAAATATAAAAAAAGCGGCCCTCCAGCGTATTTTGAAGGGCCGCTTTTTTGAATTGTCAAAATTTTTTAAAAATCAGGCGGAAGCTGCTTCCGGCTTTTCTCATCGCGCCCCCTATTCCACCAGCCGCTTTCTTGTCTCGATGTGCAAATTGCCCAGCTGGCCTAAAATCTCGTCGTAATCCAGGCATTTCAAGATATCATCGCAGTGGCGGGCAGCCTCCATCCTCTGCTGATCAAGGGGAATCATCTTCTCCGCCGCCTCCCGCAAAACGCCGCAGTCCCGCATAATATGGTCATAATTGGAGCGGCTCCACAAGTTAGGATCATACGGGATTTGCCTGCAGATTGAAGCCCACCGGAACATTTTTTGAAGGCTGTCCTTGGCTGCTCCTAAATCTTCTGGATGATAGCTGACAGGGCGCTCTTCACCGGCCGGCCAGGAGGGGGACCTGGCCCGGCGGGAATTGTCATCCTCCACAACAGCCCGAAAGTGCCGGTAAAAATAAAGCAGAGAGATTTCATAGGCCGTGGTGAGCTTGATCAGCTCGCCCTTTTCATCCAGCTGCTGAACCATATCCCTGTCGTAGGGATAATTAGGGCTGCTGACCATGGCCCAAACCTGTTCATACCTTTGGATAACATGCAACAGATCTTTCTGAAAAAACCTGGCATTCTCAAAAGTTCCTTCAGTTTCATAATATATGGCAAGCAGAAAGGCCGCATAAGGAACGCCCAGTTCCACGGCATTCTCCAGGTTATTGAGGCCCAGGCCATCTTTCCCCTCCGCCAGGCGGCACATGCCAGCCTCCACAGAAAGATTGGCATAATCGGGGCCGTGGTCGCCTGCCCTTTTATCGCTGGCATCGTGTATGGAAAGCTTTTCATAGATGTACTGCGGCTGGCTGCAGCTTAAATTCCCTCTCTGGGCAGCCTCAGCGCCATGCAGCGCAATGGCAGCTCCCGCCGCCAGGGCCAAAGCGCCCGCCAAGGCCCCGCGCCGCGCCCCCAAAGGGATTCCCGCCTTAAACAGCGCTTGACTAAGGCTCCCAGCGGCTTTTCCAAAGCCTCTCCCGGCTTTGCCAGACCCTCCGCCCGCTTTTTTGCTTAAGCTGCTTTTTCCCGCACGATCTGCCTGTTCCACAAGCTTTTTAAGCTTTTTTTGATTCATCAGCGCTGTTTGTTTTACAAACTTTTTTTGTGTTGCAGTTTTTGCCATAACCCCCTCCCGGCCTTCTCGGCCTTTTTATTGGGCCGGCCTCGCAACCGTTCCCGAACCTCCACAGAGCAGCAAGCTTGTCCAGAGGTTTGTTTATTGGGCCGGCCTATCGGCCGTTCCCGAACCTCCACAGAGCAGCAAGCTTGTCCAGAGGGTTTGTTTATTGGGACGGCCTCGCGGCTGTTCCCGAACCTCCGGCGCCGCCTGTTTTTTGGCGGCTTTCTCTCAAAACCAAAAGCAGTATATGCCAAAACCCCCGCAAAAGTCAAGAAAAAAACATCAATTTTGGCGCCTTTCCGCTTGATTCTGCCGCCAACTGTTTAAAATCTGAACTGTTTGATGGGCCGGCCTATCGGCCGTTCCCGAACCCCCTCCGAACCTCCACAGAGCAGCAAGCTTGTCCAGAGGAAGGCTGTCTGTCTGGACAGCCGGCCTCGCGGCTATTTGTTTTCCTCCAGGCCCAGCGCTGAGCCTGCTGGCTTTCCCTTAGATCCCAGCGCCGAACCCGCGTTTTTCCCTGACCCTGGCGCTGAGCCTGACTGCGGGCGCAGCCGCAAAGCCTGCGCGGGCGCTTTTATTTTTGCCCCCAATCTCCTGTCTGACTGCTCGCTTTCGCCTCTGTCTGACTGTTCGCTTGCGCTCAGCTTTTGAGAAGGCTTTTTGCCGCGAAGGCTGGGATCATGCTTTTTTAAGCCTAAATCCAATAAATTCCCCAGCAACTCCCCATAACCCATAGAAGGATTCTTATGGGAAAGCAAAAACTTTAACCGCTCCAGCTTCCCGCGCGTTTCCCCGTCAATCACAGCTTTCAGCTCAAACCGGCCCTCTCCCAAAAAGAGGAATCATCTTCTCCGCTGCATCCCGCAAACTTCCTGATAACACGCAGACGGCCTTGCGGCTGCCAGCCCCCGGCCACTCGTTATAACTGCTATAAGCCGGGCTTTTGCGGGGAGCTTCAAACACGCGATTTTTGTAAAATTTTCCGCAAGGCTTTCTTTTTTTCTTGATTTTGCCGGTTTTTTGCAGCATAATTCCTGCAGGTTTTGGATGGCCGGCAGCAAAAAAGGAGGGCTTTGCAAATGTTATTTCAGGCAGGGATTTTAGCGGGGGCTGCGGTTTTTCTGCAGACAGCGGGAGCAGCAGAAAGCTTTAAGGCTGCGGCAGGCGATTGCTGCCAGAAACAGGAGCATGCCATCCAGCAGCCGCCAGGAGGCTTTGCTTTAGAGACTCCTTTAGCTGTTCAAAACGCAGCCCAATCAGCATGGCTGCTGAAAGGCCGGAATCCAGAAAGCGGGCAAACAGTGGGGGGAACCGGCTTTTTCCTAAGCCCCCGGCTGCTGGTCACAAACTTTCATATTCTTGAAAGTTTTGGCAGAGCGGCCCTTAAGGATATTGTTTTGAGCCAAAACGGCAAAAAGAGCGGGATGAGAATAAACCGGCTTATTGCCGCCTCTGCCATTGAGGATACAGCTGTTTTGGAGACAGACAGGGCCGCGCCGTTTTATTTGACGCTGCGGGAAAAGCCTCTTGCCGCAGCTGATGATGATGTGTTTGTTTTGGGTTATCCTGGAGGCAGTTTCCATGTCTTGAAAAAAACCGGGCCCCTCAAAAACTTTGAGGGCTTTATGGATTTCCATGTTAACTACTCCCATCCGCTGCCAGGCCTGAGCGGCGCCCCGGCAGTGGATTCTAAGGGGCATGTGTTAGGGATATTTCATATATTTACTGCAAATTTTGCCGCCTTTACTAAATGGAATCGGCTGAAAAGCATTTTAGACGGCGAAACAGGCGCGCGCTGCGGAGGCGCTCCGCGCGAAAAATGTTTAGACGAGGCTCTGCGGCGCGCCTCGGACAGAGCGAAAGCGGGGGAGGCTTCAGCCCAGTTTATGCTGGGCTATCGGCATCTTCTTGATACAAGAAGCCAAAGCCCCGCTGACGCTGCTGATGCAGGGGAGGGGGAGAGCTTCAACAAATCAGTTTATTGGATAAGCAAAGCAGCGGAGCAGGGCATGGCCATGGCTCAGCACCGCCTGGGCTCCATGTATCTGCATGGCGAGGGCGCGCGGCGGGATTTTAAAAAAGCGGCTTTTTATCTGATGAAGGCAGCGGAGCAGGGCTATGCGCCGTCTGAGAATCGCCTGGGCCTGATGCATCTGACAGGCTATGGCGGCGTCCCGGCAGATGTTAAAAAAGCGGCGTTTTATCTGATGAAAGCGGCGGAGCAGGGCGATGCCCAGGCTCAGTATAACCTGGGCCTGATGCATCTGCTTGGCCATGGCGCCCCGGCAGACTTTAAAAAAGCGGCGTTTTATCTAATGAAAGCGGCGGAGCAGGGCGATGCCCAGGCTCAGCATTACCTGGGCCTGATGCATCTGCATGGCGATGGCGTGGAGCAAAGCCTCGAAAAATCCGCCGCTTTCCTAAAAAGGGCGGCGCGGAATGGCCATGAAAAATCTCTGGAGATCCTTCTTGATAAAGATGGGCCTTTTGCGGGATTGTCTTTTTGAGCCTCTTTAACAGGCAAAGCAGTCCAGCCAGGGGCGCTAAAAGCCGCTTAAAAATCTGTAGGAGACATGCAGGACCGCGGGATGCTTTGCCAGCCGGCGCTTCCGCCGCCGCAGGCTTTTGGGATCTCCGCCATAGCAGACTGTTATTTTGCCGGCCTGTTTGTCCAGACGGGAAATGATCCCGCCCTCTTTTTTGATCCTCTCAATCAAAAAGCTCAAAGAGGCTGGAAGGCTGCCCGCAGCCCCCATTCGGAGCGTCAGGATCAAATCCCCGCAGGCCGCGGTCATCAAATCATACTCGCATATTGGCCGGCGCTGTGACAGGCAAAAGCTTTCGGCAGCGCCGGAGGCGCTGCGCCCGGCCGGGCCGGCCAAAAGCAGACAAAGCGAAACAGCCAAAAAACAGCCTGTCTTTGCCAAAGCCCAAGCCTCCGAAAATCAGCCCCGCCGCCGCGCCCTTAAAACCTATAGCTTAAAGCCAGCCCTAACCCCGCCGGCTGGATTTGCATGCGGGACATATCCGGGACATGGGGAACAACCTTGTAATGCGGCGGCAGATTCCAGACATCCGCAGCCTCCCACACTTTCAGCCCCATAAAAGCTGTCTGCATAATGAGCGCCGCGGCATGGCCCCAAAGGCTGGCCTGGCCCTTTTCATCAAACTGAATCCTGTAGGCAAAAATCAGCCCGGCAAAAGCCGCCGCCTCAGAGGCTGTAAAAATCCACCCCTTTTGCCTGTATTTTCCCAAAATGGCATGGCCCGCGCCAAAACCGGGCATCAAAGCCAGCGCGCCGGCTGTGACATAAGCCTCTTTTGAAATGTATTTTATCTCTTTTTTGGCGAACAGCCTTTCCATCCGCTTTGGAGGGAGCGGGGACTCCTCCCTGACTTTTTTGTAATGGGAGGGCAGAATCCATGCGTCCAGCATCTCCCATGCCTTAAACCCCGCAAAAGCGGCCAGAAAAACATACTGAAGGGCTTTAAAAACAGCGGCGTCCTGATTCTCCATGCTGTCCTTTGTTATTTTTCCCTTCAATCTTATAAAAGGGGCGATCGGGTCAAGCCCCCCATAGCTGTAAGCCTGCAGCCAGCCGTAAAGCGCTGTCAGCTCCGACACCGTGAAAATCCAGCCCCTTTCAAAATACCTCCCCTGAATGGCATGGCCCGCGCCAAAACCGGGAGCCAGGGCAGCCAGGCTGCCTAGTATGTATTTTTCATGAGAGATTTTTTTGGGCAGGGGGCGCGGCTTTTTTTTGGATGATTTTTTTTTGGGCTTGCGCTTCTTTTTTTTGAGCTTCCGCTTTTTTGCGCGCTTCTTTTTTTTGGCTTTTTTTTTGCCGCCCTCCCACTCTTTGTCTTCAGGCATGGAAAACTCCGGGAGCGGCGGCTTCTTTGAGGCAGCGGAAGGCTCTGGCTTTTCCGGCGGATCGGATGTCTCCGGCAGAGCAGGCTCCTTAGCCGGCGCCGCTGATTTTTCCGGCGGAGCAGGCTCTTCAGATGGCGCGGCGGGTTTCCCTGAAGCGCCTGATTTTGTTTCCGCGGGCGGCGCGGGCGGCGCGGGCGGGGCCGCCGGCGCCTTTGCGGCAGGCGTTTCTGATGCCGCCGGAGCGCCCGCCTCCTCAGCCCCTGAGCCGCGCGCAAAAAGCGCGGCGGCCAGAAGCAGAGCCGAAAAAAAATATTTGTCTGCCTTCATGGCCTCATAAAAGCGCTCAGTTCAAAAAAACAGAGATCTCGCCGCCGGGCGGCAAAGGCTCCCCGGCTTTGGGCAAAGTCCGCGCGGCGCGGCGCGCCCCATGAATTTTCAGCTTGATCCCCGTCCCCTGAACGCGGCGCAAAGCCTCTCTCAAGTGAAGCCCCTTCAAGTCAGGGACCCGGCCCGCCGCCGCCGGCGCCCGCGCTGTCCTTCGCCGCTCCCTGATTTTTGGATCTGAAAACGGAGACTCCTTAAGCAAAACCGGAGAAAGCCCGGCCTTTCGGACAGCGTAAGAGGCCATTCGCGCAAAAACCGGCGCAGCCACGGAGGAGGCGTAAAAATTCCCTTTCGGCCCGTCAAACGCCACATAAATAACAAACTCCGGATCCTGCGCGGGGATAAACCCCGCAAAGCTTGAGATATACTCCCCTTTTTTGTAGCCCCCTTTTTTTATATCAACTTTTTGCGCTGTTCCGGTTTTTCCCGCGCTCAAATACCCCGGCACAGCAGCCTGAAACCCGGTTCCCCGCTCTTCGGTCGCCGCCGTCAGCATAAGGGCCGCGGTTTGGGCGTCTTTTTCGCTCAAGGCGCGGCGGACAGCCCCGGCCTTAAAAAAAACCTCCCGGCCGCTGTATGGGTTTTTGGCCCGCCTGATTAAAATGGGCTTTTTCAAAATCCCCCTGTTTGCAATGGCTGAGTAAGCGGCAGCCACCTGCAAGGCTGTCGCCGCCACCCCATGGCCAAAGCTGATGGTGGCGGTTTCCACCGGCCTCCAGGGCAAATCCCGCAAAAACCCCCTGGCCTCTCCGGGAAAGCCAAGACCGGTTTTCTCTCCAAAGCCAAAATCCAAAAGAGTTTGCCTCAATTTGCCCGCCCCAAGCTCAAGAGCCAGGGACGCTGCCCCCACATTGGAGGAAAAAGACAAAATCCCGGACAGATCCAAAAAAGGGGCCAGCTTTTTTTTCTCATCGGCCTCTGTAATGATTTTTTTTCCTATTTTCAGCCGCCCTCCCAGGGTTGGGTAAGATTTTCCCGGCGCCATTCCGTTTTTCAGCGCGGAGATCACAGCAAAGGTTTTCAGCGGGCTGCCCGGCTCAAAAACATCCGTCACTGAGCGGTTCCTCCGGTGATGGGGCGCTTTCGCCTTCATAGGCTGGTTGGGATCATAATTTGGCAGGTTGGCCATAGCCAGGATTTCTGAGGTTTTAGCAGCCAAGATCACTCCCAGAGCGGATTCCGACCGGGATTTTTTCATCATTTGCCGCAGCTCAGCCTCAAGATAAAACTGGAGATCGCTGTCTATGCTGAGATAAATGTCAGAGCCGCGGCCTTTTTCGATAAAGGGCGCAAAGTCCACAAACAAGGGGCGGCCTCTGGCGTCTTTTTTTAAAAGAAATCTTTGCTCCTCGCCGCGGAGAATTTTGTCATGCTGTTTTTCAATCCCCTCCAGACCCCGGCCGTCAATGTCTGTCCAGCCAAGGACCTGGGAGAGCGAGCGGCCCTGGGGATAAAACCTTTTTGACTCTTTAAGAAAGTAAACTCCTTTTAAGCGCAAAGACTTGACGAGCCGCTCCTCCCGCCCGCTCAGATGGCGCTTCACATAGACAAAGCGCTTTTTTTTGTTCAGCAGCCGGCTTAAAAGCGGCCTCCGCGGGATTTGAAGCGCCTCTGAGAGCTTTTTGGCCGCAAAGTAAGGCTCTTTAAGCCTTTGGGGATCAGCAAAAAGCGAAGGCGAGGGGATGGAGATCGCAAGCTCCCGCCCTGACCGGTCATAGATGTTTCCCCGCCGCGGCGTCACTTTGACTGTTGTCTCAAAAAGCCGCTCCTTCAGGCGGCTTAAGCGCGGCTGGGGCAGGAGCTGCAAAAAAGCGCTCTTGGCCAAAAGGGCCAGGCCCGCTGCGGCCAAAACCAGGCCGGCAAGCAGGATTCTTTGTCTCATGGCAGCCCCCCGCCGCCCGCAAAGCCATCTCTCAGGCGGGCGGCAAAGCCATTTTACTCTGATTCGCGCCGGCAGCGGATGTTTCTTTTGCGCCGCCTGGGCCAGCTATTGGACTAATGGCTGGGTTTTTCGCCCGGCAGCAGCGCGGGGCTGTCCAGCCGCAAATTCTCAAAAAGCGCTTAAGGCTTGACCCGCAGCGGTTTCGCGGATTATCCTGATAATGCGAGAAACCTCTGAGGAAAAAAATGATTTCCAGATATTTCAGCCCCCTGGAGAGGCTCAAAACCTCCTCTCATTTTCTGCTGGGCCCGCGCGCTGTGGGAAAAAGCGCCCTGATCAAGTCCTGCCTGAAAACAGCCGCCTGGCGGAAACGCGCGGATTATATTGATCTTTTGGATTCAAAAGTCTATCTGCGGCTGAAAAGCGATCCCTCGCTCCTCGGATCGCTGGCCAAACAAAAGTTTGTCATTATTGATGAAATTCAGAGAATCCCAGAGCTGCTGAATGAGGCCCACCGCCTGATTGAAAGCGGGGGCCGCCGCTTTTTGCTCACCGGAAGCAGCGCCCGGAAGCTCAAGGGCGGCAAAGCCAACCTTTTGGCCGGCCGGGCTTTTATGTCCCGGCTTTTCCCCCTCACATGGAGGGAGCTGGAAAGCGCCGGCAGGTTTCAGCTGAGCCGGCATCTCCGGCTGGGAGGGCTGCCCCTGGCCTGTCTCGGCAAAAACGGGGAGGAGTATCTTTATAATTATGTAGACACTTATTTAAAAAGCGAGATCCAGGAAGAGGCTCTGGTCCGAAGCCTGCCCAATTACACAAGGTTTCTGCAAAGCGCCGCGATTAACAGCTCGCGGCTTTTGAACTATGCAAAAACCGCGGCGGACGCTGGGCTTTCGCCGGGCGCTGTCCGGGGCTATTATCAGATCCTGGAGGACACCTTGCTGGGCTTTTCTGTTCCCCCCTGGACAAAATCCCTGAAAAGAAAAGCCATTCAAACGGCAAAGTTTTATTTTTTTGATGCGGGAGTGGCCCGCGCGCTTTGGGAAATTCAGGACGCGGAGCTTGCCGGCGATTTTTTTGGGCGGGCCTTTGAGCAGTTTATCGCCGGCGAGCTGCGCGCATGCCTTTCCTATCGGAAAAGCCGCCTGCCTTTAAGATACTGGCGCTCCAAGTCCGGGTTTGAGGCGGATTTTATTATAGGGGATGAAACCGCCATAGAAGTCAAAGCGGGCCGAAAGGCCGGACCCCGGGATCACAAAGGGCTTTTGGCTCTAAAGGAGGAGAAGGCATGGAAGCGGCTTCTTTTGGTCTCCAGAGACCCTCTGGAGATGAAATTTCCGAGCGGCGTCCGCCAGCTGCATTGGAAGGCATTTTTAACAGAGCTTTGGGAGGGGCGCTTTTTTTAAGCCCCCTTGAGAGAGTTTTGCCTCCGCCCTTATCATGGCCGCTGGGAGAGGGCGCCGGGGCAGGGCCGCCATTCAGGCCATTCAACCGCTTTTGAAAATGCGGGGGAACAGGCGCCGCTTGGAAAAGCCTGTCTTTCCGCGGAGCGGCCGAAAGGCCGGCCCCAGCCCAGCAAACAAGAGCGGGGCCGGCCCTTTCAACAGATGCCGCTGTTATTCCCCTCCTTTTCTTTCCTTGTATTCCGTCCTGCAATCCAAGTCTCTGGCTGGATTGCAGCCAGCTTCATCAATCTCATCTGTATAATTATAATAGGCTTCCATGTTTTGCTTATCAAAGGTTGCTTTTCCTTCCATCTTGTTGATTTCCATGTTTTTGATCTCCCTGTAAAGCCAGAGAGGGTTTGTCAGATTCCGGCATATTCCCTGATCGATCTGCTCCGCTATATCCAGCATGCACTGGGTTTGCTCCGCTTTGATGCCGGCGCAGTCCTTTTCTGATGGGGTGAAGCAAGTGTCTTTGTATCTCTGGCGGGCTTTTTTCCTCTCAAACTCAGCCATATAAGCATGCCATTCTGGAGAGTATTCCTCCAGCTCAGCGCGCTCCCCGGTGACTGCGTCATGAATTATCAGGTGTGTGACATGATCCTCGCAGCTGAATTGATCATCCTCATACCTTGTGATTCTTGTAATGTATTCATGCCCATCTTCGTCTGTCTCTGTTATCACTTCTGTTTCAATTGCAGGCTCTCTGCCCTCAAAATCGCTTTGATTGATCATATCGCCGCAAGATGAGGAAGGGCGAGCGTCAGCGTATTCTTTGGGATAATATTCATCGTATTCATAGCTGCGGAAACCGACAAAAGGGGGGAAGCCCAGCGGCTTTCTGTCCGGGTTAATGGTCTCGTTGCACATTTCCTTTCCGGCAGAGCACTCAAAAGAGCAGGCAAAAGCCGAAACATTTTCAAAAACCGCAAAAACAGGCCTTGACTGCCTGGATATCTCATCGGCCAAAAGCATCACAATTGAGCCTGTTGAGCCTGGGTCTTTGGAGACTGGGGCTGGAGAGGCGGAGCATTCTGCCCGAATATCCGCTTCCGCTCCCGCGGCGGCGTTTTCTTTTTCCTGCCTGCATGCCAGGGCTGTCTTGATTAGCTGTATATCCTGGCAGACTTCCTGTTTTTTCTCTTGGGGGTTAAAATGCTCAAAAAACTTAAAAAAATGCGCGGCATCGTCCGCCGCTGCGGGGCCTGCAGGGGCGACAAACAAAAAACTTAAACAAAAAATCAGCTTTTTCATAGAAACCTCCTTATAGTTGTGTTAAACAAAACCAACATTAAAGGGCCGGGTTAGATCCTGTCAAGATTTTTTTTCTTACATTTTCTTACAAATGGAAAAGGCAAAAAAAAAGGGCAAAAAGCCAGGGAGGCTGGGAAGGCTGGTTAAAAAGCCGGGCAAAAAGCCGGCGGGGCGGGTTAAACAGCCGGCAAAGCCGGCGGAAAAAATAAAGCTGGACCGGCATCTGGCGGCGCGCGGGGGGGTGTCCCGCCGCCGGGCGGCGCGGCTGATTTCAGAGGGGCATGCCCTTATAAACGGGCGCCGGGCCGATTCCCCGAGGGCTTTGATCGATCCCCGGCGGGACAAAATCCAGCTTATGGGCCGGGAGGTTAAGGCGGGGCCGGCAGCCCCCATTTATCTGATGCTCAACAAGCCGGAAAAATCCCTGACCTCCACAACAGATCATAAGGGGCGGCGGACAGTTATGGATTTTATCGGGCGGCAAAAAAGCCGGGTGTTCCCTGTTGGGCGGCTGGACTGGGACTCTGAGGGGCTTTTGCTCCTCACAAGCGACGGGGAGTTTGCCCAAAAAATCCTTCATCCCAGGCATCAAACAGCAAAAACCTATTTGGCGCAAATTCAGGGGAAGACATCCCCCTCTCAGAGGGCCAGGCTTTTAAAAGGTGTAAGCCTGCCGGGGGGGCGCGGGCGCGCGCTTTACATAAAGCCGCTCCCCCGCTCCGGCGCCTCCAGGGAATGGCTGAAAATCATCATAGCCGAGGGGAAAAACCGGCAGATTCGGATGATGCTTCAAAAAATCGGCTTTCGGGTCAGCAGGCTGCGGCGGACAGCCATCGGCCGCCTGAAACTGAGAAAGCTCCGAAAGGGGGCCTGCATCCGCCTAAAAAAAGAGGAGGCGGAAAAAGCCCTCCTCCGCCCAAAAGAGCTTTCCAGGCAGGAACGGCCTCAATGGCCGTCCAGACAAACAGGGAGCTTGACCAGCGGCCCCAAACCAGTTTAAGAGAGAGGCTGCCGCGCCAAAAGCCTTGCGCCTGAAACAACCCCCCCGGCGCGCAAAAAAGCCAATGCAGCCCCCAGACAAAAGCAAAGCGGCGGCCAAAGGCGCGCCGCTCCCTGTCCTGAACAGGCTCTCTCCGCAGCCTTCCGGGCCGCCAAAGTTTTTTGTGGCTCTGACAGACGACTCGGGCAAACAGTTTGCCCTTTCCGATCCGCGGGCTGTCCGCGCGCTTGTGGCCTGCATGGATATGGAGGCCGCGATTGGCGGCGCCGCCAGCCACTGGGGCGGCCCGGCGGGGTTTGCGGAGATTATGTCGGGCGTGTTTGGCCTTGCCTTTGACGAAGCGGGAGGGGCCGGCCTCCCTTATTTTGAGCGCTTTCACATCATCAACGACGCCGGCCACTGCGAAAACGGGCTTTACGCCCTGAAATTCAATTATGGCATGGCCGGGATCCGGCTCGCAGATCTAAAGAATTTTCGCTCTCTGAAAAGCCGGCTCACCGGCCATGGCGAGCGCCATGTTTTCCCCAAAGGGGTTTATTTAAGCAACGGGCCGCTCGGATCCACTGCGGCGCAGGCGCAGGGGCTGGCCATGGCCGACAGGCTTCTTGGCCGCAAAAGGCTCTGCATTTTGACGATAAGCGACGGCGCCTGCATGGAGGGCGAGGCAAAGGAAAGCTTTGCCGCCATCCCCGGCCTGGCCGCGCGGGGGCAAATCAGCCCCTTTCTGATGATCATCAGCGACAACAACCGCAAGCTGAGCGGCCCGATTGACGGGGACAGTTTTTCCCTCCAGCCGGTTTTCCAAAGCCTGAAAAGCCTGGGCTGGGACACAAGAGTCATCCCCCGCGGAAACAATTTGCGGGAGGTTTTTCTGGGCATTCAAAAGGCCTTTCAAGATTTGCTGAAAAAGGGCCGGCCCGCGGAGGCCCCCCCCATAGCCCTCGCGGCCAAAACCATCAAGGGCTTTGGAGTCAGGGCCACAGAAACATCCCGCTCAGGCGGCCATGGCTTTCCGCTGAAAGATCCAATGGGCCTGAGGGCTTTTGTGGAGGAAATTTATGGCGGGGCCGCCCCCCCGCCTCTGATCGCGGACTGGATCAAAGAGCTTGAGTCAAAAGCCGGCCCTGCCGCTCAAAAGCCAAAAAAATCCCCGCCGCTTAAAAAAGTCCAGGAGGGGATCTCCCGCGCCCTGACAGAGCAAAAGCAAAAAGGCCTGCCTTTGATCTCCATAAGCGCTGACCTGCCAGGCTCCACAGGCGCCGCCGCCTTCCGAAAACGCTTCCCGGAAAGCTCTTTTGACATGGGGGTGGCTGAGGCCAACATGATCAGCGCGGCAGCGGGCTTTTCGCTGCAGGGGTTTATCCCTGTGGCTGACACTTTTGCCCAGTTTGCTGTCAGCAAGGGCGCGCTCCCCCTTTTAATGGCCGCGCTGTCGGAGGCGCCTGTGATTGGGCTGTTTTCGCATGCGGGCCTGCAGGACGCGGCGGACGGCGCCTCGCATCAGGCGCTTTCCTATATTGCCCAGACCTGCGCCATCCCGCGGACAGACATTTACTGCCTAAGCTCTGCCATGGAGGCTTACTGCCTGCTCTCCCAGGCCATTGAAAGCTTTGCCCATGAAAGAAAAGCCGGGCAAATCCCCCGCGCGCGGATTTTCTTTTTTGGGCGGGAGGTTTTTCCTGAAAGCCTTGGAAGGCTCCCGCCCGAAGCCTATAAGCTGGGCAAATCCCAGGCTTTTCGCTTTGAGGGAAAGGCTCCCGTTTTGATTGTGAGCTGCGGCCCCCTGACAAGCGAGGCGCTGAAGGCGGCGGAGAGCCTGAAGCTCAAGGGCCGCGGCGCCACAGTGATCAACAGCTCTTCGGTCAGCAGCCCCGACACAAAAGCCATAGCGCGGGCCTTGGAGCAGAGCGGCGGGCGGCTCATAACAGCTGAAGATCATCAGATCAAGGGGGGGATGGGCTCGCTTTTGATCTCCGCCCTCGCAAGGGAGGGGGTTTTCCCCTCAAAATGGAAGGCTCTTGGGGTTGATGGGGGGTTTGGACGCAGCGCCTTGCGGGCGGCGGGCCTTTACCGCCGCTTTGGCCTGGACAGCCGCGCCATAGAGGAGGCCGCGCTAAGCCTTTAGCGCGGAAATTCATAAATGAAAAACCCCTTCTGTCTGGCCTTGAATGCTGCTGCGGCCTTCCTAAGCCGCGCGGCGGGAAGACAAAATTTTCGCTGTGTTTTGCCCCTGGCCCTGGCTGCCCTTCTAACTGCCGAAAGCGGAATGGCCGAGAAGCCGGCCCAGCAAACCGGCGCGGCCGCCCGCCCGATCGGTCTGGCCCGCCTTCTTAAGGGAAATCCGGCAGCCGGAAAGGTGTCTGTCAGGGGCCATCAGTTTCTAAAAGAGGACATGATCCGGCCCCATATCCGCCTGAAGGCCGGCCGGCCCTTTCGCCTTGAGACTGTCAGGGCGGATGTCCGCCGGCTGTTTGATCTGGGCTTTTTTGAGGATATTGAGGTCCATGCGGAGCCTCTTCCCGGAGGCGCCATCCATGTGATTTACCAGTTGAAAGAGCGGCCCATGCTGGAAAAGCTGGAGTTTAAAGGCAGCAGGCATGTCAAGCCAGAGGATTTGCGGGAGCTTTCCAAGATCAGCGAATCGGAGTTTTTGAGCCCCTCCGCGCTTAGGGAAACCCTTTCCGCCATCAGGGAAAAATACAAAAAAGAGGGGTATTTTCTGGCTGATGTGTCCTATAAAATCATCCCCTTAAAAGAAAAAGATGAGGGAGGGCGGCGCCAAAAAAAATCCAAGCTTGTCATTGAGATAGAGGAAAACAGCAAAATCATTGTTCGGAGCGTCAATTTTATCGGAAACCGCAGAATCCCCTCAAAGGATCTAAAGGCCTTTATGGCCCTGAAAGAGAGGGATGTTTTGTCTCTGCTGGGAGGCGCGGCGGGCAGCTACAGCCCTGAGGCCATGGACAGGGATTTGCGGGCGCTTGAGTATTATTACCGGGACAGGGGCTTTCTGAATGTCCGGCTGGAAAAGCCGGAAATCTCCATATCCCCCGATCAAAGGGAGATTTATATCAGCATTGCGGTCTCTGAAGGCCCTCAGTTTACAGTCTCCGCTGTGGAGTTTCCAGGGGATGAAATTGTCCCGGCGGAGCGGGCTGCCGGGCGCCTTTCCCTCAAAGAGGGGAAGCCTTTTTCCCTCGGCAGCCTCCACAAAGATTTAGAGCTTGTCAAAAGCCTCTATGGCCAAAAAGGCTATGCCTTTGCCGAGGTCCGGCCCCGGATCTCCCCTGATCCCCTGAGGGAAAGCGCTGTCCGTGTCATCTATGAGGCGAAAAAGGGGGAGCGTTACAAAACAGGGCGGATCATTGTCCGCGGCAACAGCAAAATAAGGGACAGGGCGCTTTTGCGGCGGCTGGGGCTGATGGAGGGGGAGATTTATGACGAAAGCAAAAAAAAACTGGCCGAGGCGCTTCTGCGGCAGACAGGCTACTTTGAGTCTGTGGACCTGGCGCTGAAAAAGCGAAAGGCCGCTGAGGGAGGCCCGGCGGCGGCGGACCTTCTGCTGACAGTCAGGGAAAAAGAAACCACGGGCGAGTTTCAGGCCATCGGAGGCTATGACACTTACTCCAAGCTGTTTGTCCGCCTCCGGCTGAAAAACAACAGCCTGTTCGGCCTGGACCATTCGCTTTTTCTGGAGATGAACTTTAACCGCTATCAGGAGATGCTGTCCCTTCGCTATATAAATCCCTATTTTTTGGACACAGACTGGAATTTCGGCTTTGAGCTTTTTAACACCGGCGACAGCGAGCTGAGCGGCCTGGGCTATGCCGGGCAGTCAAATTTCTTTTCCCAGCAGCAGGAGTTTTACTCCTCTTACTCGCGGGTCAACACCGGGTTTTCCGTCTCCTTTGGACGGCGCCTGACGCCTTTTTTTGACGCGCTTTTAAAATACCGGCTGCAGAGGCAGTCCCTTTCGGGGGATTCCCTTTTGTTTATCAGAAAGCTGCCCCTTTTGCGCCCGGTTTTTCAGTTTTTGTTTGGAGAGGCCTCCGGCAGCAGCGGGCTTCCGATTTTTGATGACATTTTTCCACTGGAGGAGGGCGAGGGAATCAACAGCTCAATTTCCGGCATTTTTGAGTATGACCGGCGAAACGACCGGCTGTCCGCCTCAAAGGGCTATTACGGGCGGGCCTCTTTGGAGTATTCAGGGCTTGGAGGCGATTTTGACTATTTAAAGGCCCATGCCGCGATCCGCCGCTACCAGCCTCTTGTTTGGGGGCTGGTTTTAAAAACCTCTTTGAATTACGGCGCGCTGCTCCCCGCCGGCGGGGCCAAAAAGCCTCTTTTTACTGAATTGTTTAAGCTGGGCGGCTCCCACAGCCTGCGGGGCTTTCCCATAAACTCTGTGGCGCCGAGAAAATACTCCCAGGACGCCTACAATTACGCTGTGAAGGAGGGCTTTAAGCATCCCCGGCGCTTTGCGGAGCAGCCTTACGGGGGGAGCCGGATGTTTTATTTTAACGGGGAGCTGGAGTTCCCGCTGATTTCCAGGGCGCGGCTGCGGGGGGCGGTTTTTTTTGATATGGGGGAGGCCAATGACAAGCTGAGCTTTCATCCCAGCCGGGGGCTTCGGGCCAACACCGGATTTGGGCTTCGCTGGGCCTCTCCAATGGGGCCGGTCCGGCTGGACTGGGGGGTCCCCTTCCAGATAAAAGAGGAGTATGGAGAGAAAAATCTGGAGTTTCACTTCAGCATGGGAAGCCCGTTTTAGGCCGCCGGGATCTTTTTAGTTGACCGCGGCGGAAAAAGCTTTAGTTTGAGGAGAAGGGCGGGCTGGCTCTGCCGCGCCCGCCTGGAAACAGCCGGGGAAGGCAAAAAAGGCAAATAGGGAGGCAAAAATGGAGAGACAGCGGAATATGAGGCATCGCGGGATGGCGGCTTTGGCCGCGCTGGGCTTGTTGCCGGGGATTGTTTTCGGCCATGGCGCGGCGGCTCATAATGCGGAGGCCAAGATCGGATATGTCAACGCGCCCAAGGCCATTGAGACCGCAAAGCATGGGAAGCGGGTCAAGGCTCAGCTGGAGCGCGAGCTGGAGCGCGCGAAAAAAAGCATGGCGGACATTGAAAACAGCCTGAAAAAAGAAAAAGAGAGCCTGGAAAAACAGGCCCCTCTGCTTTCGGAAAAGGCAAGAGCCCAAAAAATCCAGCAGTTTCAGCAGAGGGTGATCGAGTCGCAAAAGAAAATGGAGGACAGGCAGCGAAAGCTGCAGGCCCTGGAAAAGCGGCTCATGGGGCCTGTCATTGAAAATCTGAAGGCTGTGATTGGCGAGCTGGCGAAAAAAGAGGGCTATCAGGTGATTTACGATTCTGGCGGAAAAGACATCCTCTGGGTCTCCCCCGGCGCTGATCTGACGGCCAGGGCGGTGTCGCTCCTCAACAAGCGGCTCAAATAAGGGCCTCGGCTTTGGCCGCGCGGGGCTTTTGGCGCGGCGGCCCCTGTTTTTTTTGGGGGCTAAAAAAAAACAAAATACAACAGGCGGCGAAGCCGCGGGGCGGAAAGCCGGGCGGCGCGGCATGAAAAAGCTCATTATCAGCCCCGCCTCCCCCTCAAAGCCGCCCCTGCCGCCCCTGCCGCCCCTTGTCCTGACCATAGGCTGCTTTGACGGCATTCATCTTGGGCACCAAAGCCTGATCAGAGCGCTCAAAGCGGAGGCTCAAAGCCTTAAGGCAAAATCCTGCCTCTGCCTCCTGGATCCTCACCCCCAAAAGACGCTGAATCCGGGCGGAGGGTTTCAAAGGCTTTGCGCCGTTAAAGAAACAGAAACGCTGCTCCGGCCCTGGGGGCTGGATTACTTTGGAATCATTAATTTCACGCGGAAATTCTCCCAGACGCCGCCGGAGGATTTTCTGCGGCTGTTTGTCAAGCCCCGGCTCAAGCCTAAAAAAATCATTGCGGGCCATGATTTTTCATTTGGCGCGGGCGGCAGCGGGGATTTCCGCCTTTTAAAACGGCTGGGCCGGGAGCTGGGGATTTCGGCCCGGCAAATTCCGCCGGCCCTTTATAAAAAGGAGCCGGTCTCCAGCTCCCGGATCCGCCGCGCCCTGACTCTCGGCCGGATGGAGCTGGCGGCGGCCATGCTGGGGCGGCCGTTTTCTATTCGCGGCCCGGTCAAAAAGGGCGAAGGCCGGGGAAGCCGGCTCGGCTTTCCCACGGCCAATCTTTGTTTGAAAGGGAAATTTCTGCCCAAAAAGGGCGTATACGCCGCAAAAGCTCAAATCATCAAAAAGGGGGGAAGGGGGAGGGGGCGCCCTTTGGGCCTGTGGAGAAAAGCAGCGGTCAATATCGGCTGCCGCCCGACCTTTCGCAGCGCCCGCCCGGCGGAGGCCCTGGCGGAGGCCCACATCATCCGGGAATCCGCAGATCCCGCCGCCATCAGTGATTTGCGCGGGGCGGAGCTGGAGCTGGACCTGATCCGCTTCCTCCGCGAAGAAAGGGCTTTTGCCGGCCCGGAGGCGCTGAAAAGGCAGATCAAAAAAGACCTTCAGGAAACCCTTAAAATATTTTGATATCCCGCCGATAAGTCAAATATGGGAGCCGCCAAAGCAGCTTTAAAGAAAAAACAGAGCCTGGGCCGTCATGGCCGGGAGAAAAAGCTGGCCATTGTCCGCCAGAAATCCGCGGCGGTTTCCAGGATATCCGCCGATTCAAAAGATTTTCTGAAAAGCCTCTGCCAGAGCGGCGACGGCAGCGATCGCTCCAAAACGCTCGACACCCTTATAGAAAAGGGCTATGTGAGCGAGGATGAAATCGTCGATATTTTTGCCAGGGAATACAATATTGAGGGAATCTCCAACCTGAATGAATACAAAATCCAGCCTGAGATTTTAAAGCTGATCCCGCAAAAAATCTGTGAAAAGCATTTGCTTGTCCCCCTTACAAAAATAGACAAAACCCTTGTGGTTGTTTTTTCCGACCCGTCAAATTTCCATATCAGGGACAATCTCTCCCTGATCACCGGATGCAAAATTCAGCCGGCGGTCGCCGCCCGCTCCGCCATCAGGGAGATTTTAAACAAGCTTCTGGACAAAAAAGACACCATAAACAGCCTGTTTTACGACATGGATATGGAAAACATCAGCCTGGATGAGGAGGACACCATTGATCTGGAGAAGGAAAAAGCCGCCGCGGACTCCTCGCCCATTATATCTTTTGTGAATTTGATTTTTTCCGACGCCATCCGGCTCAACTCATCTGACATCCATGTGGAAAATTATGAAAAGGGATTCCGCATCCGCTACCGCATCGATGGCATGCTGTATGAAAAGCACAGCCTCCCAAAAGAAATGTCTTCGGCCATTATTTCCCGGATTAAAGTCATATCCAATATGGACATCAGCGAAAAAAGGCGGCCGCAGGACGCCCGGCTGAAGCTGCGAATGGGCAAGTCCGAGCTGAACATGCGGGTCAACACAACGCCCACAGTGAATGGGGAAAAAATCGTTCTGAGGATTCTTGACAACTCCTCCCTTCAGACAGACATGTCAAAACTGGGCATGGAGTTTGATCAGCTGACAATGTTTAAAGAGGCGCTGCTGCAGCCGCAGGGGATGATTTTGATGACAGGGCCCACGGGATCTGGAAAAACCACCACAATTTACTCAGGGCTTTTGCAGCTGAACACGCCAGAGAGAAACATCTCCACAGCGGAGGATCCTGTGGAGTTTCGCATTCACGGCATCAATCAGGTCCAGATGAATCCAAAAGTGGGGCTGGATTTTTCCAGCGCCTTGAGGGCTTTTTTGCGGCAGGACCCGGATGTGATTTTGGTTGGGGAGATCAGGGATATGGAAACCGCCGGGATCGCCTTCAAAGCCTCCGCCACAGGCCACCTGGTTTTAAGCACCCTTCACACAAACGACACGGCCTCCACTGTCACGAGGCTTTTGAGCATGGGGGTTCCAAACTACAGCGTCGCCGACAATATTTCTCTGATCATCTCCCAAAGGCTTTTGCGCCGGCTTTGCGTCAAATGCCGCTCGCCGGCCCCGGAGGATTCTCTTGAAACGCTGACAAAAATTGGCGCGGCGGAGGAGGACATTCACCTCTACAAGGGGAATGTCTATAACAAGGGGCAGGGCTGCTCGCAGTGCGGAGATCTTGGCTATAAGGGCCGTGTGGCTGTTTATGAGATGATGTCCATGTCCCCTGAGATCAAAGAGGGGGTTTTTGAGTCTCTTTCGCCGGCGGCCCTGAAAGAGCGGGCCGTCAAGAGGGGAAACATGAAAACCCTGCGGCAAAACGCCCTTTTGAAGCTGAGACAGGGTTTGACCAGCATAGACGAGGTTGTCCGGGCCACTGTGCTGGAGTAAGGGCGGGGGCTTGAGGCGCGGGACGCCCTGCCGGGGGCCGGGCCGCATAAGAAAAAAAAAGGAGGGAATATGATTTCCATTGTTCAAATTTTAAAGCTGGCTGCCGAGAAAAAAGCCTCGGATGTCCACCTGACCGCCAACAGCCCGCCGATTTTGCGGGTCAATGGCTCGATTTTCCGCGTAAACAACCCGCCGCTAAATTCAGAGCAGGTAAAAAACCTGTGCTACGCCCTTATCTCCGACGAGCAAAAGTCCCGGTTTGAATCTGAAAAATATCTGGACTTCAGCTTTTTTGTAAAAAACCTGGCCCGCTTCCGGGGCGCGCTGTTTTATCAAAAAGCCTCTGTGGCCGGCGTGTTCCGCCTGCTGAATTTTTCCGCTCCAAGACTGGAGGATCTGGATCTGCCTCCCTCTGTTCAGGATGTGATCCACTACCCTTACGGCCTTGTTTTGATCACAGGGCCCACAGGATCAGGGAAAAGCACCACGCTGGCCGCCTGCATCAGCAGCATCAACAAGCTGCGCCGGGGCCATATTTTGACCATAGAGGATCCGATAGAGATCATTCACCATCATAACAGCTGCATCGTCAACCAGAGAGAGCTGGGCGTGGACTGCCGGAGCTTTGGAGAGGCCCTGAAAAGCGCCCTTCGCGTTGACCCTGATATCTGCCTGGTCGGCGAGATGAGGGACAGGGAGACCATAGAGGCCACTTTGAAGCTGGCGGAAACCGGGCACCTGGTTTTTTCCACCCTTCACACAAACACCGCGCCGAAAAGCATAGACAGAATCCTGGGGGTTTTTGACCTGTCCGACAGGGACATGATTCAAAACCAGCTGAGCACAGTCCTGCAGGCTGTTGTCTCCCAGAGGCTGGTTCCCACGGAGCAGGGCGGGCGGCAGGTTGTGGCCGAAGTGCTTTTGGTCAACCCCGCGGTCAGAAATCTTATCCGCGAGGGGAAAGTTTACCAGATATACAGCGTTATGCAGACAAACAGGGAGCAGGGAATGATGACCATGAACGCCCATCTGACGGATTTGGTTTCCGCGGGGACAGTCAGCCAGAAAGAGGCCTTTAAGGTCTCTCCGGAAAAAGAGGAGCTTTATCAGCTGTTTAAAAAAAGAAGGCTGCTGGCCGCTTGATTTTGCGCGGCCGGCATAAACAGACAAAACAGCGGGAGGAAAAAAATGCCAGTTTATAATTATCAGGCGGAAAGCCAGGGAAAAATCATTAAGGGAAAAATGAAGGCGCCAACCGTTCAGGCGGTCAACATGAAGCTGAAAGCTCAGGGGATGGAGCCTATATATGTCATGGAGAAGTCTTTGATGGCTTTTGCCAGCGGAGGAAAGGGCGTCAAAACAAAAGACCTTTTGTTTTTCACAAGGCAGCTGGCTTTTTTGCTCACCTCCGGCGTGTCTCTGATCCAGGCTCTCAATATGTGCGAAAACCTGACAGCCAACCTGCGCCTCAAGTCGGTTTTGAAGGATCTGATAAAAGATGTGGAGGGCGGAAAAAGCTTTTCCAGGTCCCTTTACAGAAAGCCCAATGTCTTTGACGGATTTTATGTCAATATGGTGGCCTGCGCCGAAGAGACCGGGCTTCTGGACAAAGTGCTTGGGGACCTGGCCGACTATATAGAAAAATCAGAGTCTGTCAAGTCAAAGGTGCGCTCGGCTATGATGTATCCGGCGATTGTTCTGGCCATTTCCTTTTCCATTATCATAGGAATTATTGTTGTGATTGTTCCGAAATTTGAATCTCTTTACGCAAGCAGCAAGGGGGCGGAGCTTCCCGCTTTGACTCAGGCTTTTGTGAATTTGAGCCATGCGCTTAGAGAGCAGTGGCTTCTGATTGCCTTTGCCGCTGCGGGGATTCCTTTTCTTCTCTGGCAGTATTTTCGGACAGAATCCGGCCATGCGCAAAAGGCCGCGCTGATCAAGATGCTGCCTCTTTTCAGCGGCCTTTTTTACAAGAGCGCTCTGGCCCGGTTTTGCCGCTCTTTTTTCTCCCTCCTGAAAGCGGGGGTTAATTTTCTGGACGCTTTGGAGGCGGCGAAAAACATCGCCATGCACAATGACCTGACGCGGGGGCTGAACACGGCAAAAAACTTTATCTCTCAGGGAAAGGGCTTTGCAAAAGGGCTGAGGCACAGCAAAATGTTTCCCGATTTGATTGTAAATATGACAGAGGTGGCCGAGGAGAGCGGAAAAATCGACGAAACTTACGAAAAGCTGACAGTTTATTATGAGGAAGACCTGAACAACACAATCGCCGGGCTGATCAAAATGATTGAGCCGATACTGATTGTTTTTCTTGGAGGGGCCATCGGCATTATTATTTTGGCCCTTTATCTGCCGGTGTTTCAAATGGGGGATGTTGTCGGCTGAGCGGGCGCCGCGGCGGGCGGATCAAAAAACGCTCCGCCGGACAAAATCTGGCAGCCGGCAGCCCCCTTGAAAGAGATTTTTCCGCAGAAGGGGGTTTTCGCCGCGGGGCTTCAAAAAATGCCATCTTTATCAGCAGATCTTCCGGCGGACTTTAAAATTCTGGCTCAGCCGGCCGGGATTCATTTGTTCAGGGGGGCTGTTCATCTTGGCGCCCTGGCGGCGCTTGTCATCCATCAGTTTCTTTTTCCCCTGTTTGTCAGCCCGCAGCTTTCGGTTTCCCTTTATTCCCTTTGCGCCTTTATGCTGCTGGCTGACGGGCTGCTCTGGCTGTTTCTTCAGGAAAGCGGCAGGCCTGGCGCGCCGCGCCAGGCGCTGTTTGTTTTGGAGGCGCTGTTTTTTTTCTGTCTGGCGCTTATTCTCGGCCCCGCCGCCGCCGCCATGATTTTGCCGGCGGCTTTTGTTGTGATTTCCGCCTTCAGCCTTTACAGCGGCTGGCGGGGGGCAGCGGCTTTCGCGCTTTCGCTGTCTGGGCTTATTCCGCTGGCTTTTCTGCTCCATGGCTTTGAGCCGGGCGAAAACGACCGGTGGAAAGCGGTTTTGGCTTTCTGGAATTTTGGGCTTGGCGCCGCGGTTTTGTTTGGCGGGCTTTTGGCGCGGGCGGCGGGCGCCGGGCGGCCTTTGGGATGGGGCGGCGCTGAGGCAGAAAAAGCCGGAGGGCCGGCGGCGAGCGGCTCCCCGCTGGCGCCGGGCATAGAGATGTCTCTCAATCTGGCCCGAAAAAAAATAAAGCCGGCGCTGAATTTTCTGGCGCGCAATTTTCCGGATTCTTCAGGGCCGGACTCTTCAAAAAAAAGCCGCTTTTTTGGGAAAGGCCCAGCTTTTTCGCCAGAGGAGTGCAAAAAAAGGCTTCAGGGCCTGCAGGGCTTTATTGAGCGCTTTATTCAGTTTGCCGAGCCTGAGGAGGCGGGCGGGCCGCCCCATCTCCTGCATATTAAAAGCCTTTTAAGCCAGGCATTGAAACATCTGGATGAACATCCCGACCGGCCCAAAAACCTTGAAATCTCCATGAACTGCGGCGGCGGGGAGAAAGCCAAAGGCAGCGGAAAGCTGCTGGAAAAAGCCTTTGAGAATATTTTAATTAATGCTTTTCAGGCGGTTAAGCTTAAAGGCCCGCTGCGGCCAAAAATACATATCAGGGCCTTTAATGAGGGCGGCTGGCTGGTTCTGGAGTTTTGGGATAATGGCCATGGAATATTGGAGGACGACAAAAAAAAGCTTTTTGACCCCCTGTTCAGCAAAAGCTTTGATGAGCTTCGCGGGCTGGGCCTGGCGGAGGCCCAAAAAATTGTCCGATTTCACAAGGGATCAATAGAGGCGGAAACCTCAGACAAGGGGACTGTTTTCCGGATCAGGCTGCCGCTCGCCACAGACAAAGCCCCGCTCCCGCTCAGCGCCTAAGCCTCTCCGCCCCGCTCCCGCCCCGCGCGCGGCCCCCCGCTTTTTCGCCGGCCGGGCCGCAGCTCTCCGCCCCGCGATGAGCCTTTGTTTTCCCCCAGCTCCGGTTTTTACAGCGCCTTGCTTGACAAAGCCCTCCGGCTGAAATACAAGCTTTTTAAGAAAACCGCTGGTTTGCGCGGCGGTTTTTGGAAAAACCTTGGGAAGCGCCGCCTTTTAAGAGGGCGGAGGCCGTCTAAAAAGCAACATTTATTATAAGGAGAAAAAAAAAATGCGAAAATTCATGTTTTTGCTGATCGTTTTTACGCCCTGGGCTGCTGCTGCCGCTGAGGCGGCGGAGTCTGCCGGGGGCAGCGAGGGGCTGAAGGCGCTGGCCGCTTCTTTGGCCATTGCCATTGGGGCCTTGGGCGGCGCCCTGGGACAGGGAAAGCTTGCCGCCACGGCCATGGAGGGGATTGCCCGGAACCCTCAGGCCGCAAAATCCATGTTTGTGCCCTTTATGGTGGGCTTGGCCATGATTGAGTCTCTTGTGCTCTTTTGCCTCGTCATCGCCATGATAAAAACCTGACCGCCGGCAGGGCCGGAGGTTCGGGAACAGGCGCCTCTGGAAAAGCCTGCCGCTCCGCAGCGGTTCAGGAACGGCCGCGAGGCCGGCCCAGCAAACAGGCCAGGAACGGCCGCGAGGCCGGCCCAGCAAACATATATGGACACAGCCGAAAGAAAAAAAGCGGTGGAGTGGAGTTTTCCACAAAAACCCCCGCGCCGCCAGGGAAAGCAGCTTTTTTAATCTCACCTGAAACAAGCATCGCCTTAAACAAAGGAGGCCAAAACAGCCCGCAAACCAAAAAACAGGATGAGACTGCAAACATATATCCGGCCTGTTAATGGGGCTTTTGCCCCTGGCCCTTATGAAATCCGCGCTTTTCCGCCTTATCAGGCAATCGGCGTCTTAATGCGCCCTGTTTACTCTCAGGCTCTGGAAAAGCCGGTCTTACCTGTTTTGTCATAATGCAAACTATGGCAATCTCCTTGGTTTATGCAATGCCTTTAATCACCGCTTTAACTGCCGCTTTTCAAAATCCTCCCGCTCTTATAGCTCTTTTCAAAGCGCAGGAGCGACCACATAACCCGCGCGTTCTTGTTCGCCAAAGCCACAACCGCCTTGTTGTGCCCCCGCCTCTTCTCCACCCCCGCAGCCCACCGGGAGCGGGGGTCCTTTTTCCGCAGAGCAGGCCTTAAAGCCGCCCGCGCCCCATGAATCAAAAGACTCCGCAAATAACAATCCCCCCTCTTGCTGATGCCCAAAAGCCGGACCTTCCCCCCGCTGCTGCTCTGGCGGGGAACCAAACCCAGCCAGGCGGCGCATTCCCGGCCATTCTTAAACACCCCCGCATTCTCCCCGCAGGCCGAAACAAAGGCCGTCGCCGTCAAAAGGCCGACACCCTCCACTTTCGCGAGGCGCTGGCAAGCCTCCGACTCTTGAAAAACAGCCCCTATCCGCTTGTCAAAGCCATCAATCCGCTTGTCAAGCTCATATATGGACACAGCCGAAAGAAAAAAAGCGGTGGAGTGGAGTTTTCCACAAAAACCCCCGCGCCGCCAGGGAAAGCAGCTTTTTTAATCTCACCTGAAACAAGCATCGCCTTAAACAAAGGAGGCCAAAACAGCCCGCAAACCAAAAAACAGGATGAGACTGCAAACATATATCCGGCCTGTTAATGGGGCTTTTGCCCCTGGCCCTTATGAAATCCGCGCTTTTCCGCCTTATCAGGCAATCGGCGTCTTAATGCGCCCTGTTTACTCTCAGGCTCTGGAAAAGCCGGTCTTACCTGTTTTGTCATAATGCAAACTATGGCAATCTCCTTGGTTTATGCAATGCCTTTAATCACCGCTTTAACTGCCGCTTTTCAAAATCCTCCCGCTCTTATAGCTCTTTTCAAAGCGCAGGAGCGACCACATAACCCGCGCGTTCTTGTTCGCCAAAGCCACAACCGCCTTGTTGTGCCCCCGCCTCTTCTCCACCCCCGCAGCCCACCGGGAGCGGGGGTCCTTTTTCCGCAGAGCAGGCCTTAAAGCCGCCCGCGCCCCATGAATCAAAAGACTCCGCAAATAACAATCCCCCCTCTTGCTGATGCCCAAAAGCCGGACCTTCCCCCCGCTGCTGCTCTGGCGGGGAACCAAACCCAGCCAGGCGGCGCATTCCCGGCCATTCTTAAACACCCCCGCATTCTCCCCGCAGGCCGAAACAAAGGCCGTCGCCGTCAAAAGGCCGACACCCTCCACTTTCGCGAGGCGCTGGCAAGCCTCCGACTCTTGAAAAACAGCCCCTATCCGCTTGTCAAAGCCATCAATCCGCTTGTCAAGCTCAACAAGCTCGCTGTAAAGCTCCCGGAAGAAGTCCCGCGCGCGGGGGGAAAGCTTCTCCATGCCCTCCTCAGACTCAATGACGGGCATCAGCCGGCCCCTCACATTCTGTATGCTGCGGGGCAGAACTATCCCATATTCTCCAAGCAAGCCCCTGATCTCATTCACAAGAGCCGTCCGGCGCCGAACCTGCCTCCTCCTTATCCTGTGGAGCGACTGAATATCCTGCTGATAAACAGATTTTTGAGGGACAAAGCGCATGCCCGGCCGCTGAACGGCCTCGCATATCCCCTCCGCGTCATTTTTGTCGCTCTTGTTGGACTTAATGTAGGGCTTAATAAACTTTGCCGCCATGATCCTCACATCATGGCCCATCTTTTTCAGCTCCCTTGCCCAATAATGGGACCCGCCGCAAGCCTCCATGCCTATCAAACAGGGGGGAAGCTTGGCCATAAACTCTGGGAAACGGGCGCGGCGCAGGGCCTGGCTGAACACAGCCGCCCCCCTTTTGTCCGCCCCGTGGACATGAAATATATTTTTTGACAAATCTATGCCTAATGTTGTAACTTTCATCTTGGACCCTCCTTTTTTTTGTTGATTTTGATAATCATCATCATTATCATGGCTCTTTTTAGAAGCCGATCCTTTTAAAAGGCTGGGTCCATTTTATCAGGCAATGTTGGCTTGATCCGCTGAAAGCGGCGCGCTATAATTTGGGCTGCGGCCAGGGGCTTGGGCCAGGCAAATTGAGAAAAAACTTGTCCAGCCCGAGGCCCGCGCGCTATAATTTGGCTGTAATATGCATGGAGCTGATATGAATGAGTCAAAACTGGATTATTTGAGCAAGCTTTCGCCTCTTTTTACGGCCCTGATATTTTTTATTGGGTTTTTGTCTTTTTTGCTCGTGGGGTTTAACGCCCTGCTTAGCCCGATAAAATCTGACCTGCAGAGCCTGAAAGCCAATCAGGCCAAAATTTTGATTGATCAAGGCAGGATCTGGATTGAGCTCGGCGCCCTGAAAGAGGACATGAACAGCCTGAAGAAAAAAGTCGATCAAATTCTGATTAATGGCAGAAAATAAGCCAGAGGGGGAAAAATGTTTGCCATTGTGAAAGTAAAAGACCGGCAGTTTAAGGTTTGGACGGGCGATTTTTTGCGCGCGCCGTTTATGGGGGGCGATCCGCCCGCCGCGGCAAAGCCTGAGGCCGCCGCCGCGGAAGAAACCCTGATAAGCCTTCCCATTTTAGCCCTGCAGGACGCTTCCGGCTGCCTGATAAGCGAAGATCAGCTGAAGGGCGCCTCAGCCAAAGTCAGGGTGGCGGGGCATGGCCTGGCCAAAAAAGAGCTTGTGTTAAAAAAAAAGCGCCGGAAAGGCTATCGGCGGACCAAAGGCCACAGGCAAAAGTTCACTGAGCTGCAGGTTGTGGAGATTTCCGCCCCCTCAGGGACACACTCCCTGAAAAAAGCGCTCAAAAAAAAGCCGAAAAAAGAATCCGGCGGCCAAGCGGAAAAGCAGCCTGAGGGGGCTGTTGCCTCAATGCCCGGCTCATCCCCCTCTCTGGAGCCTGCCCCCGCCCAGAGCTTAAGCAGCTCAAAAAGCGAATCCGGCGGCCGGCAAAGCCAGCCCTCAGCGAAACCGGGCGAAGGCGCTGTCAAAAGCGGAGAGACAGCTCCAGCTGCCAGCCCTCAGCCGGAAGAAAACAAGCAAAAAGCCGGCGAAAAAAAATAACAAGCCAGCCGCCGCGGGAGACAAGCCACATGGCCTCAAAAAAAGCTTCGGGAAGCACCAGAAACGGCCGCGACAGCCAGGGCCGGCGCCTTGGCGTGAAACGCTTTGGCGGAGAGCCTGTTCTGCCGGGAGCGGTGATTGTCCGCCAGAGGGGGATGGCCTTTCTGCCTGGGCAAAACACGCTTCTCGGAAGGGATTTTACCATCAGCTCCCGCATTGCCGGGACTGTGAAGTTTGAAAGATTCCGCCGAAGCAAAAAGAAAATCAGCGTGATTCCCCTTTCTCAGGCAAAAGGCCCTTAGCTTCCGCCCTGGGGCAGCGGGAACTGGGGCAGCGGGAACGGCCGCCAGGCCGTCCCAATAAATAAGCGTAGCCAATAGGAGAGGCAGCTGGCCGGCAGCAACCGGCCCGGCAAATTGTTCTTTTAGGAGAAAGCTTGCTGGGACAAGCCGCAGCATCCAGGCAAAAAATGGCGCGGGGGTTTTCTGAAGGGAGCGCGCCGCTTCGCGGCGCAATGGGATGTTTTTATACAGAGATCAAATGCCTTTGACACTGATCTCTGGGGCGGGGGGCGCGGGCGCTCTAAGCTTTTCCCGGACTCGAAAGCTCCCCCGCGGAGGCCCTGACGGAGGGGATGGCGGCCGCGGCGGGGATGTCGCTTTCCTGCCCTCCCCCGATATCAACAGCTTCAGCCATCTGAAAAAAAAGCCTGTCTGGCGGGCTGCCGCCGGCAGGCCGGGCGCGAGCCAGCTGAAATCAGGGCGGGGGGGGGGGGATTTGATCATTCATGTCCCCCCCGGAACTGTCATTAAAAGCCTCCAGGGCGGGATTTTAACCGACTTAGGCGAAGCCAAAGAAAAATCTGTTTTTTTAAAGGGCGGCCGCGGCGGGCGGGGAAACGCCTTTTTTAAAACCAGCTTGAGTCAGGCTCCAAAACATGTCCAAAAAGGGGAGCCGGGCCGGGAGGCCCGAGTCCTTTTGGAAATGAAGCCTCTGATACAGGCCGCCCTGACAGGCAAAGTCAATGCGGGAAAATCCGCTTTTTTTAACCGCGTGACCGGAGGCCGCTCCAAAGAGGCGCCCTATCCCTACACCACCCTGGAGCCATGGCTTGGCGCCATCAAGGGCTTTCAGAGGCCCTGCCTTTTGATGGACATCCCGGGGATCGAAAAAGGCGCCCACAAGTCCCCCGCGCGGGGGCTTTGCTTTCTGCGCTCCATACAGAGGGCGCGGGTCCTTCTGCATTTTATTGACTCTAAAGATCCAGAGCCGCAAAAAAGCCGGCGGGAGATTGAGGAAGAGCTGAAAGCCTTTGATAAGAGGTTTCCCTGGCCCGGCGGCCCGCTCAGCGCGAAAAAAAGATTTTTGGTTTTAAGCAAAATTGATCGGCCCGGCGGCGCCAGCAGGCTCCCAGGCGATCTGCCTGTGTTCCGCATATCCTCGCGGACAGGCGAGGGGCTTGAAGCCCTGATGGCCGCCCTTAAAAAAGAGCTTCCCTCATTTTGCTGAGCCGGCCTTATATTTTTTGCTTTTCCGGCAGAGCGCTTTGCGGTATTCTATTGACGGCGCGGAAGGCCCTGGCGGCGGGGGCTGAGATCTTCCGCCGGGGAAGGGGCTTTTTTGAGCGAATCGGAAGGGCAAAACGCGCGCCGCAGGGGGCACAACAAAAACAGGAGGGGCTGAAATTGAAAACAGAAGTTTTATTTTCAAAAGATCAAATAGAAAAGCAGGTTGATGAAATGGCCCGGCAGATCAATTTATTTTACGGCAAAGAGGAGATTTTGGCGATAGGCGTTTTAAAGGGCGCCTTCTTTTTTTATGCTGACCTTTTGAAGCGCCTGAAGCAGGACATTATATGCGATTTTTGCGCGATTTCGTTTTACGGCTCCTCAATAACGGCCTCTCCCGAGGCCTTTTTGGAGCTGGACATTGCCCAGGCCATTAAAGGGAAAAAAGTTTTGATCATTGACTGCATTTCAGACTTTGGGCACACCATAGAGTTTATCAGGCAGCATGTTCAGCAAAGGCAGCCCAAGTCGGTTCACACAGCGGTCCTTTTGGCCAAGCCCGCCGCCCTTCAAAACACAGCCATTGACTTTAAGGGCTTTCAGGCCTCTCAGGATGATTTTGTTGTGGGCTATGGCATAGACTACAAAAGCGAGGGGCGGCAGCTGCCTTATTTTGCCAAAGTCTGCGGCCTCAACTGACTGCGATCCTTCCCCGCGCCCTCAAAGCGGCGCTTTGGCGCCAGCCTCAAAATCTGCCCTTGATCTGCAGAGGCGTAAATAAAGCCCTCCGGCCCTTCAATGACATTCCGAAACCGGAGGCCGGAAGATCCAAGCAGCCTTTCCTCCTCTATAACTCTGCCGCCATTGATTTTCAGCCGGCTGATATGCTGCCCCGACAGCGCCCCCGCAAAAAAATGCCCCTTCCATGCGGGGAATTTTTTTCCTGAATAAATCATCAGCCCGCAGGGTGAAATGGACGGAACCCAGTATTTTGCCGGCTGCTCCATCCCTTTTTTTCGCGCCCCCTCTCCGATTTTAAAGCCGGCATAGCTCCGCCCGTAGGTGATCAGGGGCCAGCCGTAGTTTTTCCCGCGGCGGATGAGGTTCAGCTCATCCCCGCCCTTTGGGCCATGCTCTATCGCCCAAAGCTTTTTTGTCTCAGAATGCCAAAACAGCCCCTGCGGGTTTCGGTGGCCAAAGCTCCAGATCTCCGGCAGAGCGCCCCTGACTTTGGCAAAGGGGTTTCCAGGGGCGGCCCCGCCTTCGTCAGTCAGCCTTAAAACCGATCCCATGTGCGAGCTTAGATCCTGCGCCTCTTTTTTGTTCGCCCGATCCCCCACTGTCACAAACAAAAACCCTTCGCTGTCAAAGGCCAGCCGCGAGCCAAAATGCCGCTCTGAGGCAAACCCCGGCCGCGCCGTAAAAACAGTTTTCAGGCCTTTGATTTGCCTGTCTTTTAATATCCCAAAGGCAATGGCGGTTGTTTTTTTTCTCCAGCCAAGGGCGGCGGAATAGGAAAAATAAACCCGCCGGTTTTGTTTAAAGCCGGGGTGAAGGGCCAGATCCAAAAGGCCGCCCTGGCCTCCGGCCGCAGCTTTTGGCGCGCCGGGAATGGGAGTGATTTTGCCTGTGGGGAGATGGAGCCGGCTCAGCCGGCCATGCCTTTCCGTAAAAAGCAGCTCCTCCGCGCTGATGAAAGCCATGCCCCATGGAACGCCAAGCCCCTCCGCTTCAATCTCCGCCTTAAAGGGGACCCCGCCCGCGGCCGGCCCCCTTTGGAACAGTATTTGTTTTTTCCGCGCGGGGGCGGAGGGCTGCGGCTGGACTGAAGGCGGGGCTGCGGTTTTGGGGGCGGGCTGATCGGCGGCGGCTGCGGCGGCCAGAGCGGCTATGGCAATAAAAAAAATCCGGCCTGTGATTTGCGGGGCGCGCCCAAAGCCGGGGGTTTTGCTGAGTCTCATCCGGTTTATCTCCCTATCGCCTTCTTCCTGCGGCTGTGTCCATATATGTTTAGATGGACGGCCTAACGGCCGTTCCGTGAAGTCACAGGCTTTTCCAGAGGGCTGGCTCCGCTTAAATGTCATGTTTCCATTATGCAAAAACCGATCTGGGGTCACATTTAAAATTTCCGGTTATTCCAGAAGAAGCATGCCTGGCTCTTCAATCAGGGAAACAACATGCTTTAAAAATCTGGCCGCGGAGGCGCCATCAATCAGCCTGTGGTCGCAGGTGATGGAGATATTGACAAAAGCGCGCTCCCCCCATTCCCCGCCGGCTGTCTTTAGCGGCTGCCTGTAAATGCGGTATATTCCCAAAATCGCCGGTTCAGGAGGGTTGATAACAGGCGCGCCGGAAAGCCCGCCAATGCTCCCAATGTTTGTCAAAGTCATGGAGGCGCCTTTCAGATCATCCCTTTGGATGCGGCCCGACCGCGCAAGCTCTCCAAGGGACTGAAGCTCCTTTGCTATTTCCAGGAGGCTTTTGTTTTCGGCATTTTTGATTACGGGAGCCAAAAGCCCTTTGGGAGTGTCCGCGGCAAAGCCCACATGACAGCTTTTTCTGTAAACCGCTTCGCGGGACACAGGATCAAGGCAGCTGTTGAAAATGGGAAACCGCCTCATCGCCGACACAGCCGCCTTCATAAAAAACGGCAGGTATGTGATTTTGATGTTTTGGCTTGCCAGCCGGCGCTTCATCCCGCTCCGGATGTCTGTCAGGCGGTCCATGCGCGCCGCCTCAATAATGGAAAAGCTTGGGATTGTGGCATGGGAAAGCGACATGGACTCAAACATAAGCCTTCGGATTCCTGTAAGAGGCTCCCTCTTCAGCTCCTCTTCCGCGCCAAAGGGAAGGGGGGCGGAGGGCATGGCGGCTTTGGACATGCTTTTGATATGCCGAATCAAATCCTCCCTTTTGATTTCGCCTTTGGGGCCGGAGGGAGTCACAGACTTCAGGGGGACGCCAAACTCTTCGGCCAGACGGCGTGTGGAGGGCAGGCTCAGGGGAGGGCTGTTTTGGGGCTGGGGCGCGGCCGGCGCGCTGGCTGAAGGCGCGGCTGCCGCAGGCTCCGCTCCCGTTTTGGCTGGAGCTTTGGCTTTTGGCTCAGATTCTGCGGATTTTGCGGATTCCAAAGCCGGCGCGCTTTTGTTTTTAGCCTCTTGAGCGGCGGAGGCCTGCTCTGCCGGCGCGGGCTTTTCCCCGGGATCCCTCACGGGATCCCTCAAAGTGAGCATAACCGCGCCGACAGGGATCATGTCTCCCTCTTTGACTTTTATCTCCTCCACTATGCCTTCGTCAGCGGAGGGAATTTCCATGGAGGCTTTGTCGGTCATCACCTCCATAAGAGGCTGATCCAAAGAAATCACATCGCCGGGCGCGGCTTTGATTTTGATGATTTCGCCTTCTGTGACCCCTTCGCCAAGGTCTGGAAGACAAACAGGCTTAAGAGCCATAGCGCTCTCCTTGTTATATGTTAAACAGCGGCCCCTAAAAAAAACCGCTGCTTCAGGCAAACGCCGGCTTTTTTTGGGGGCAAGCGCTGTTTTCCGCCCGCCGGCCCCTTATAAAAGCGTCCATAAACAGCTCGCCGGCGCGGTAAGAGCTTCTCACAAAGGGGCCTGAGGCGCAATAGAGAAAGCCCATGGACTCGGCCTCCCGCCTCCAAAAATCAAACTCCTTTGGCGGGATGTATCTTTCCACAGGCAAATGCCTCCCGCTGGGCCGCAAATACTGTCCAAAAGTAAGGACATCGCAGCCGGCGGCGCGCAAATCCCGCATGGCGGCCCGGATCTCCGCCCCCTTTTCGCCCAATCCAAGCATAATGGAGGATTTTGTGTAAAGCTCCCGCTTGCTGTCTTTAAGCTCAGAGTTAAACAGCGCCTTGGCCATCTCCAAAACCTTCAGGGACTGGCGGCTGCTGGCTCTTGGATCTCGGACCTTTTTGCTCAGCCGCTCCACAGTCTCCACATTATGAGCAAACACATCAAGCCCGGAGCGGACAAGCGCGCGCAGGCAGTCCTCCCGGCCGGAAAAATCAGGGGTCAGGGCCTCAACCAGAATTTCTGGAGAAAGGGCTTTGACACAAGAGACAGACTTTGCAAAATGCCCGGCGCCCTCGTCGGGGAGATCGTCCCTGTTCACGCTGGTCAAAACCACATACTTCAGATTGAGGCGGGAGATGGCAAAGGCGGTTTTTTCCGGCTCGCGCTCATCCAGCCAGCCATTGGGGCGGCCTGTTTTCACATTGCAGAAGCGGCAGCCTCTTGAGCAGACATCTCCCATGAGCATAATGGTTGCCGTCCCCCCCGCCCAGCACTCCCCTATATTGGGGCAGGCGGCCTCCTCACAGACAGTGGAAAGGCCCAGGCCCCTGAGCAGGCTCTTAATGGATTGATAAGCCGGTCCAGAGGGCAGTCTGGCTTTCAGCCAGGGCGGCTTTCTTTGAGGCGCCGCGGCAGGGGTTTTAGGGTTTTTTGGTTTGGGGTTCAGAGAGTTCATGGCATTATGGGGTTTTATGGGATTCTGAAGCTCCTGTTTTTTTGCTGGCAGCCGCGCCGAAGGATCCCGCTTTGCCGGCTGCGGCGAAGCGGGGGCGCGCAAGCCGGCGGCGCTCATAATTCTTTATCTTATATAGCATTCAGCAGGGTCTGAAAAGCGGAATTTTCCGCCGGGGCCTGCTCCGAAGCGCTTTGTCTGTTTTTGGCTCATCGGGGGGCGGGAGCCTTTTGCCGCAGCGGGCCGAAAGCCGGCAGGGGGCGGCCATTTGGCCGGGCGCCGCGAAGGTCTTGGAGAGGTTTTTTTGCAAAAACCCTTTTGGCTGCCCTGACTTTATGATAGGTTTTAATTGGCTGGCTAAAACAAAAAGAGAGATCTTTAGATGAAAAAATCCAGATTTGCCATATTTCTCAGCCTGGGCCTGCTGACAGGCTGCGCCACCCCTTTGACAGGAATTCAAAAATGCGCCCTTATCGGGGAGGTCTATGCCGGCTCATCTTATGGCTCTCAAACTGTTGTTGGCTCAACCGGCCGGCAAGTTTATTCCTATATCATGCCAACAATAAATCCCAGATGCCGCCTGCCTCAAACAGCAGCGGAGCGGGCAAAAGTTGATGAAATCAGGCCTGAAGCTCAAGAGCAGGCGAGCGAAAACAACAAAATCTTTTGGGCTTGGTTTGGCGGCATGATGGGCGCTCTATGGCTTTTCACAGTAATTCTTTATTCAACCATTTAAGGATGAAGTTTGTGGATTTGAGCCATTTTGCCTCCATGCTCCGGCTCGCAGAATGAGCAGCCTTTCGCTTTCTCAATCACCGCTGTTTTTGCCGCCTCTCCAGAGCCTGGATTTTTTGCTTGCGTTTTAGAAAAATCAAAGGAAAGCTTATATCTCCATGGGGGGCTTAAGACCGCCCCGGCGGCAGACAGCAGCAGGCTTCAGCCAGGGGTGGAGGCGCCGCAGGGGAAAACACAGGGGAATGCGGCGCAGCCAGCCAAAAAAACTAAAGGGGGAATTATGGCAGGACAAAAAAAAACAGCTTCCAGTCCAGCAGGCGCGTCAAGAGCTTCCGGCATCCATGACAGATTTTTCAAAAGAGCCTGCGAGCTGCCGGGGGCGGCCGCAGACCTCTGCCGGGAGGCCCTTCCCCCGGAAATATTCGCGCTCTTTGACTGGCCGCGCTGCCGGCTGGCAAAGGACAGCTTTCATGACGGCAAAAGGGCTGACTTGGTTGTGGCGGTCCCCTTTTTGTCAGATCCGGGGGTTTTGACTTACATCGTGATTGAGCATAAATCGCAGCATGAGCCGAAGAAGACTTATGCCCAGTTCTACCGCTATCAGATGCAGTTTTCAAACGACCAGTTTGAAAAGCATGGCATGCTGCCAGAGATTTTGCTTGTTTTGATTCATCAGGGGAAGAGGCCTTACAAAGGCCCGCTTTCCCTTCGGGAGGCCCTTGGCCATCCGATTTCCCCGAAAAGCCGGATGGCGCGGCAAAACATGCCGGGATTTAAGCCGTATTTGCTGGACCTCCATGATCCGCGCCTTGAGGAGGTTTTTAAGGATTCAAAGTCTAAGATTGGCGTCTGCCTGTATTTGCTGCGGCATGTTTGGGATCGCAGGGCGGATGTTGAGTTTGTTTTGGGCGTTTTGGGCATGTTTGGGGGGGATTTTTTGAGGAAATATCCAGATTTTGCGCTCAGCATGCTTGACTATTTGTTTGAGGGGTATAAAATGAGGGCAGAGGCATGGGCGGAGGCTGAGCGGGAAGCTGTCCGCCGTGGGTTATTGCCAAAAGGAGGTTATATGACAATACGGGAAGAAATTGAGGAAAGGGGCATACGGAAAGGCCATCGGGAAGGCCGCGTGGAAGGCCGCCAGGAAGAGCGCAGGAAGGTTATTGCAAATATGTTTAAGGAAAAGTTTGATATTTCCGTTATTTCCAGGGCAACAGGCCTGCCTGAAGCCGAAATCATTAAATTCAAAAACGGCGAGATCAAAAGCCCCGCGGCTGCGGAGACTTTAAACCAAGCCGGCAGCAGCGCTCAGAACGGTCAGGCTGAATAAGCCGCAGCCTGGGCCGGGGGCCTTGGTTTTTAGCCAAAAACAGTAATATTTTCCAGGGCGCGCAGGCGCCCCCCCCTTTAATGCCAAGACTGAAATCCAGTTTTTCAATAAATTTTGCGTATTTGCCGCTTTGCGGCGCAAATCCAGCCATAAGCCCGGCTTATTTTCGGCTGCTTCTCATTTTTTGAGACACTTTGCCCCCCGGCGGACCTGGAAATCCGGGCCGGAGCTTGTTTTCCGGGCCTGACCGCGCTATAAACAGGCTGTCCCCCGGCGGATCGAGAGCTTTTTTAACTGAAACAAAGGAGGGAAATTATGACTAAAAATATGCTTAGAGGTTTAGATCCAGCAACTATTATAGCTGTCTTCGCCTTTCTTGGCGGCTTAGCGCTTGTTTTTGACTGGCGCTTAGAGACTGTGAGGGAAACACAAGCCACCCTTAAAATAGAAGTAAAAGATCTGAAAACAGAAGTAAAAGATCTGAAAAATGGGCAAATACGCATTGAAAACAAGATTAACTTGCTTTTAAAAGAAAAAGTGACATCCCTAAAAAAAAAATAGCCATTGAGGCTTTTTGCCCCCGCCTGGCCCCGCGGCTTGACTTTGCCGGAGCTGTCTGCGCCAGCTAAAGGCTCAGCCAGAAAGTCCGTGTTTTTGAAAGGGCCGCTCCTCCCGGCGGGCGGCAGGCGCCGTTCGGCGCAACAATGGCTGCAAAAGGCTAAACATCCACAAGATGAAAAACGCTTTTTCGCCCTGAGCTAAACATCTTCCACAACAGGCATATCGCCGGTATTGCCGCCGGTCCCGGGGGGAGGGGTCTGCTGCGGCTGGAAGTTTGGCGCGGGCTGGCCGGTGGTTTGCTGTCCAACAGGCTGCTGGCCGGTTGTGGCGCCTGTCAAAGCTCCAGCAGCTCCGGCGGCGCCATAGCTGCCGCTCCCCATCTGAACCATTTGGATATTGTATTGCAGCTGCTGGATTTGCTGAACCATATCAGATATAACCGCCTGTTTTTGAAAGGCCTCCTTCTGCGACTGCTGCCAAAGATTCATTTGCATTTCCTGCCATTTCATCCGCATTTGCATTTGCTGCATATGCTGGAAGTTTGCGTAATTGGGCATGCCGCCGGGGGGGCCGGCGCCCCAATAACCGCCTCCCCCGCCGTAGGGGTTTCCGCCATAGGGGTTTCCGCCAAACTGAACCCCGGCATAAGCTCCCGCGCCCCATGGATTCCCTCCGTAGGGGTTCCCTCCGTAGGGGTTTCCGCCAAACTGAACGCCGGCGTAAGCTCCCGCGCCCCATGGATTCCCTCCGTAGGGGTTTCCGCCATAGGGGTTTCCGCCAAACTGAACCCCGGCGTAAGCTCCCGCGCCCCATGGGTTCCCTCCGTAGGGGTTCCCTCCATAGGGGTTTCCGCCCCAGGGGTTTCCGCCAAACTGAATGCCGGCTGAGGCCCCTCCCCAGGGGCCAGCTCCGCCCCAGGGGTTTCCGCCGTAGGGGTTTCCGCCAAACTGAACGCCGGCGTAAGCTCCCGCGCCCCATGGCCCCATAGCCGCATAAGGGCTCCAGCCCTGGTGGCCTCCCCAGTGGCCATGCGCATGGGCATGAGCGTAGGGAGAGCTGTGCCAGCCGCCATGTCTGTGGCCGGCGGCGCCATGAGAGCAGCTGTAGCCTCCTGTAAGCGCGTTCCCTCTTGTCAGCCCATACAGCCCGTTATTGATAAAGGGGAAGCCCGCGCTTAAGCCGGCCATGCGGTAGCCAAAATTGTTTTCCGCCCCAAGGCCCTGCCAGGCTCTTAGCTCATTGGCGGCGCGGTCGGCCCGGCGGGCCTCTCTCAGGCCGTAAATGGAAAGCGCCGCGCCTCCGGCAATGCTCAGGACGCTGCCCAGCTTTTGCGCAAAGGACGGCTCATAAAGCTCCTTCAGGGCCTGCATGCGGTCGCAGACATCACAGTTGGCTTCGGCTTCGGTGTCTTCGTCATCAAGGCTATACTTTTTCATATCTTCGTCAAATATTTTGTCTTCAAGACTCTCCAGCTTTTTCTCCCGCTCTTTTTGCGTGTTATGAAGACGGGCAAGCCCTGTTAATGTTTTCTTGCAATCCCCTTCGTCTGCAGCATAAGCTTCGCAAAAAGCTTTTTCTTTGATTTTTCCTTTGCTTCTAAAATAATCATCGCCGCCCGGCCAGCCGCCGCTATTATCTTTTGTCCAAGCAAAGCACTGATGTTCTGCCTTTGTTCCCTCAGTCAGCGGCGCTGCAGCTTGAGCTTGAGCTTGAGGCAAAAGAAGATCCAGCCAGCCGGCCGGCGCCGCAAAGTTTTCGGCAATCATCTGCCAGGCGGAGCTTTTGCCCGCCATGGAATTTGCCAGCCGCGCGGAGAGCTTTGGCTTAAGACCTCCGCCCGCTTTTTCTTCTTGCAAGCCGGCAGCTGTTTTTTGAATTTTGTTAAAGCTTTTGTAATGATGTCCGTTAAGGCCTGGCTTATAAGACTCGCTTTCGCCCCTGTAATGAGACTTGCCAAGGCTTGGCGCTCTCAGCGCTTTTGAAGCGCGGGCTTTGAGTTTTTGTTTTTTGGCGCCTGATGCTGCGGGGCTGTTTTGATGCCCCGCTGCCGCAAGACTTTGAATGCCGGCTGCTGCGGGGCTGCGCTGGCTGCCTGCCGGCGCGGGGCGGCTTTGAAGTTTTGTTTTTGCCGGCAGTCCGGCGCACGCCTTTGCCAAGCTTCCGCTTTTAAGTTTTTTCAAATTAAAATCGCGAGCTTGTCTGTGAGTTTTTAGCATGCGCGCTTTTAAATCAGATGGATACAGCTGCTGCCGGCCAGCTCTATCTTCGGAAATTACATTTGGCGCTTTGCCAGCCAAGACAGCGGCATGTTTTGCTAAAAGCAGGCTGTGTTTATTTTTAGGGATTGTGTTTTTTGATTCATTAACTCTTACTGGAACAAGCAGTGGTGGAGCGCTACTTTCACTCTCTTTATCACTGCCGCCCTCAGGATCATTTTTGCTCTCTGAGGCGCTATCTTTAGCAGCGCCGGCGGCAGGCCAGACAGAAGGCGGGGAAACAGCTGCGGCGGCAGCAGCTGCTCCATCGTCCTCGTCAGATTCTCCAGCGCCAGCAACGCCGGCAACGGCAGATCCGCTTCCTCTAGTCCCCGTTCCCGCGCCGGAATTTGCGCTGGCACCAGTTGCATCTTCTCCACTTGTTATAGCAGCAACTGTTGAGGAACTGCCTGTTGCAGAAGCAGCTGACGCGGAAGAAGATGCAGCGCCCCCGCTTGCTGCAGGAGAGGCTGAGACAGGCGCAACAACAGGCCGGACGGATTGCGGACTTCTAGAATTATTTTGATTAATGGTCTTGTCACAATTGTTATCACGCGTCCAAAATTCGTCTCCTTTTTTGTCTTCTATATATTGATTGATTTTCTTACCAGCCTCTTTAGGAGTGATAGGGACATCTTTTTCAAATTTATATGCCCCTCCTTGCGCAATAAGTTTTCTCGTATAACCCAGCTTATTTTTGTCGAGGGATGACTCAAAATCAGCCAAAACCTCTTCAATTTTTTCTTCTGTGTCTTCTATTTTTTTTACAAGCTTGTCCTTTTCTTTTTTCAGCTGCTTAAGCTTGGACTTTCCCTTTGAGGATGAGGAGGAGGAAAGAATGCTCGCCAGCTCAAGAGGGCTGAGGCAGATTTGCGCCTGCGCGGGCGGCGAAGCCGGCGCAAGCAAAAAAAGCGCCGCGGCCGCAGCGCCAGGCTTAAAACAGGCTTTAAAGCAGGCTTTAAAGCAGGCCCCAAGAAAAGCCTTCAGAAAAAAAGATTTTTTGCGCGCGGCAAACATATTAAACCCTAAGAGATTCAAAAAATTAAAACGCAGCATAACTGTTTTGCCGGCCTCTGTTTGTTTTATCGGCGCCTGCGGGGGCTTCTTTTAGCGGCTTTGCCGGCAAAATGGCGCGGGCTGCGGGGTTTTAAGCTTTATGAGGCGCAAAATTTTTAGGGCTTTAGGCCAGCTGAGCCTGGCTCAAATCCCCTGATCCCGCTTTTTTGAGCCTGCTGTTTCCCCCGCTTGCTGTTTGCCGGGCTTTTTTGCCTGTCTGGCTGCAGGGCAGCCGCTCGCTTTGCGGGCGGGAATCCAATTAAACCCAAAAAGATTAAAATCCTGCCGGGTTTGCTCCCCCCGGCCTGCCCTCCTGAGCCTGTCTCTTTATAAGCCTTAAGTCCTGAATCCCCCCGAAAAACTTTTCAGTCTGGCTAAAAAACCGGGCTGTTTTAGGCTTGGGCTTTTGCCCCTTCTTCCCTTTCGGCCCCCCCTATGATACAGCCCCCCTTAAGCAAAGCTTAGCGCCAAATAAACCAGCCTTCAATCCTCTTTGTTTATTTTATCAGGTTTTTTTGCGAAAGCCGCCAGCCAAGGGCATTTTTGCGGCAGGCGGAAAAACCGGAAAAAGGCCTGCGCGGCTTAACTGGCGCCCAAAATAAAGATCAATTTTTAAGCAGTTAAATTTAAGAAATCCCGCCCTTAGCGGCGGCCCAAGCCAAGATGACATGGATCAGAGCTTGAGTCTGTCAAGAGCTTTCCCCTGTGTCACAGGGGAAAGCCTGCCGGACATCAGAGCGCAGCAGGGGCTTATTTTATGTTTTTGGGATTTGCGCGCTTAAAAGCATTTCAATTTTATCAATCTTGCTTTCAAGACGGGCCTGCCCCTTTTGCAGATCTTTCAGCTCCGCCTCAAAACGGACTTGCCCATCCTGCAGCTCTTTTTGCTTGCCCTTTAAAGGCGCTAAAAGCATATTGACAATAAGCGCCAAGATGGTCATCATGGCGCATAAAGCTATAATTGCCTGCGGAGCTAAACCTTCAATCATGATTCCCTTCTTGTTCTATGTTAAGCTAAAACAGACCCCTAAAGCGGCGGTTAAATTTGAGCCGCCCCTGATGATCCTCAACGATGATCCTCAGATGATCCTCAGCGGGGAACAGCCTGATTATCGCGCGGCGCGGGACAAAAAACAAGGCCAAAATCCAGGTTTTCAAAAAAAGTTTTTAGGCCTGTATGGGCGGAATCGGCCAGATCCGGCTGCTTCCGGCAGCCTGTCTTCTGTTTCTATTTTGCCGGGCCTCTTAATCTCCGCGGCTGCTTAAGCCTCAAGCCCCTTTCAAAAAGCCAAACTCCTCAATATGATCTTTAAAGCGAAGCTCAAGGCCCAGCCGGGCGCCCTTGAGCCGCGGCTTCAGGCTCCCCGGCAGGTAAAGCCTTTGGTATCCCAGCCTGCCGGCCTCCAGCGCCCGCTCTTTGGCAAAATGGCAGGCCCTCAGCTCGCCCGTCAGGCCCAGCTCGCCAAAAAAACAGCTCTGGCTTTCAACAGGATTCCTGTATCGGGAGGAAAGCAGCGAAACCGCCGCCGCCAGGTCAGAGGCCGGCTCTGTGATCTTCAGGCCGCCGGCCAGACTGACAAACAGATCTCTTTTCCCCAGCTCAGCCCCCATGTATTTGTCCAAAACCGCCGCGATGATGTGGATGCGGTTGATGTCCAGTCCAAGGACTGTCCGCCGCGGGGACGGCAAAAAAGAGGGCAGGGTCAGGGACTGTATCTCGCAGAGCAGGGGGCGGCTCCCCTCTCTTGCCACAAACACAGAGGATCCGATGCGGTCCCCGGATTTTTCGCGGAGAAAAAACTCAGAGGGGCTGAGAACTTCGGCCAGCCCCGCGCCGCTCATTTCAAACACGGCGATCTCGCTCACTGGCCCGAAGCGGTTTTTCAGAGACCGCAGTATCCGAAAGGGGTAATGATCCTCGCCCTCAAACAAAAGGACTGTGTCCACTAAATGCTCCAAAACCCGCGGCCCGGCCAGACTCCCGTCCTTTGTGATGTGCCCCACAGCCAAAACCGCCGCGCCTGAGGATTTTGCAAAATTCATCAGCATGGCGGCGCACTCCCTGACCTGGGACACTGTTCCAGGGGCTGAGGGGAGGGATTTCAGATAAACTGTTTGAATGGAGTCTATAATCAAAACCGGGGGCTTGATCCGGGCCGCATGGCCCAAAATATCCTCCAGGGAGCTTTCGCTGAAAAACAAAAGGCCGGGGCTTCCGGCGGCCTGAAGGCGGCGGGCCCGGAGAGCTGTCTGGGAAGCGCTTTCCTCGGCGGAAATATAAAGAACTTTTTGCCTGCCAGAAGGCTCCGCCGCGGCGCCCTGGCCCGGAGGGCTGGCTTCGGCGGGGGCTGCGGGTTTTGCCGGCCGGCGCGCCGCTTTGGAGCTGCCAGCCTCTGCCGCTTGGGAGATATGGCCCGCGGCCTGAAGCAAAAGCGTGCTTTTTCCTATCCCCGGCGCCCCGCCAAGCAGAATAAATGCTCCGGGGACCAGCCCTCCGCCAAGAACTTTGTCAAACTCCTGAAGCCCGGAGCTTCGCCGGGGCGGCGGATCTGCCGGCAGCTCAGAAAATGGCTGCGGCGCGGCGCCCTCCCCGCTTAAGGAAAACAGCTGGCTCCGGCGCCCGCCGCCGGGCGCCTCGGCTGAGGGCGCTGTCCGCGGCGCCTCTGCCAGCGTGTTCCAGGACCTGCACTCAGAGCACTGCCCCTGCCACTTCAGGCTCTCCCAGCCGCAGCTTTCGCAAATATAAACAGATTTGCTTTTGGCCACAGCTGTTTATGGGCTTTTTTTTAAGAAAAGCTGGATCTTTTCGCCCCAAAGCCTGCTTTCCCTGAGGATTTTTTCCTCATCAAGGGTTTTCAGCTCGCCCCGCTCCATCAAAACCTCCCCGCCGCACATCACAAAATCCGTTTCGCTTCCCGACGCGGCGTAAACCAAAGCGGAGATGAAATTATGCGGCGGCGAAAAGGCCGGGGTGTCAAGGCGGACAGCCATAAAATCCGCCTGCATGCCCTCTTCAATCAAGCCGATTTCGCTTTCCAGGCCAATCGCTTTGGCGCCGCCAATTGTGGCCATTTTAAATATATCCATGGCGCCTGGAGATTTTTCCCCGTATTTCAGCGCCTGCAGCTTGGCCGCGGTGTCCATCTCCCCAAACAAATTCAGATTGTTGTTGGAGGCCGCGCCATCGGTCCCAAGCCCCACAGCAACCCCCTTGGACAAAGCCTCCGCAACAGGGGCGATGCCGTTTCGGATCTTCATGTTGCTCTCCGGGTTGTGGGAGAGAGAGGTTTTTGTCTCAGCCATGATTTCCAGATCGGCCTCATCCGCATAAACACAATGGGCAAACAGCGAGCCGGGGCCTGTGGCGCCCAGGCTGTGAAGATGCCGGACCGGGCTTGCGCCATGTTTTTTTTTAATTTCCGCCTGCTCCCACGCGCTTTCCGAGACATGAATGGAAAGCGGAATGGCCTCCTCTTTGGAAAAATCAGCGATTTCAGCGAGGGTTTTCGGCGGGACTGAGTAAGGCGCGTGCGGCGCAATGGCCGCGCGGATTTTCCCATAGCCTTTGCAGAGGTCCCGCAGACTCAGGGTTTTTTGCCTCCAGTCGGCGGAGTCTTTTTCTACACTGGGGACGCCCAGCCCGACAAATCCGCGCAGGCCGGATTCATGCATGGCTTCAGCAAGCGCCTGACTGTAAAAATACATGTCAAAAAAACAGGTCGTCCCCGACCGGACAAGCTCCACAGCCGAAAGCCGGGCGCCGAAAACAGCGCTTTCTTCGGTCAAAAAGCCCCGCTCCAAAGGGAAAATGTAATTCTCCAGCCAGGACATCAGAGGCAGGTCATCGGCCAGCCCCCGAAACAAAGACATCGGCAGGTGGGTATGGGTGTTGATCAGCCCCGGGCAGAGCAGATGGCGGTCCAGCTTGTAAACGGCTTTGGCCTGAAGCTCTGGGGAGGCGGGGCCTAAAAAAGCGATTCGCCCGCCGCGGACTCCAATGGCCAGGCCGGTTTTCGGCTCAAAGCGCCCCCGCTCATACACAAGAGCCTGGCGGGGAAAAATCAGGCTGTCAAAAACAGGCTGAATGGCTTCAGCCGCCGGCGGGCCTGCCGCGGATTTTGCGCCTGCCTTAAGGGTTTGCATGACTTTTTTGCCGGATCTTCTGCCAAAAATTCAGCGGCTGCGCGCGGCATAAAATCACAGAAGCTTTTCAAAATACCATCTGGCCTCAACGCCGAGATAAACCTGAAAGGCGTCTTTGAATTTTGCCGGATTTTTTACTCTGAGATTCCCGCTTTTAGCGCCCAGCCTGAAGGAAGCGGACACTGTGTCCGTAAACTCGCCCTTCAAAAAAAACCCCGCGCCCGCTCCAAAAGAGAGATAAGAGCTGTAGTCACGGCTGCCGCTTTGCTCAGCGGCCGGGGGCTTTTTGTTTATTGCCGGATTTGCGCGAGCTGACAGCGCGCGCCGCTCATTCTTAGAGATATCATCAGAGGGAGAGCTTGCTCCAACCGCAAAGGAGGCCTCCGCTCCGGGGACCCAGATGCCGCGCTGAAAAAAATTATACTCATATCGGATGATTCCAAAATTGTTTGCGCTTTGCAGTCCGACGGAAATCAAGCTTTTCGGGGTTACGCTCCCCCCGTAATTAAGGGATATTGCCGGAAAGCCATGCATGCGCCAGCTTTTGGCCGGCAGGTAGGAAACATCACTGCGAATGGAAATAAAACTGGCGCGATGCTTTGGTTTTTCCGCCGCCGCCTTTTGAGGGCTTTTGCCGGCCCCGCCAAGAGCTGACTCCCCGGCAGGCGGCCTGGCTGACTCCCCGGCTTGCGGCCTGACTGATTCCCCGGCGGGCGGCCTGGCTGACTCCCCGGCTGGCGGCCTGGCTGACTCCCCGGCGGGCGGCCTGGCTGACTCCCCGGCTGGCGGCCTGGCTGACTCCCCGGCTGGCGCCTTGGCTGACTCTCCCCCTGACTCCCAGCCCTGAGCCGGCAGGCTGAAAAAGCAAGCCGCGCCCAAAAATACAAAAAACAGATGTTTCATGGCAATATCCTCCCTTATTGCTTTAATTATACCGATCATATATGAGTTTTCAGGGATCTTTACAAGCGCAAAAGCGCGAAAGCTCAAACAAAACCAGTACAAAAACGGCTTTTTTAAGCGCTTTCCTGATTTTTGGCTTTTCAGCCGCGGCTGGCGGCCCTGGCATTAAGGGCGCCCCGCATCCGAACGGCGGGGGCTTTTTTTTGCTTGACTTGAAGGCGAAAAGCCCGCTATATTCCCCCGCATAAAACCAAAAAAATGGAGGTATTTGCCATGAAAAATTACTTAAAAACAGTTTTTTTGAGCGCTTTCCTGATTTTCGGGCTTTCCGCCGCCGCGGAAGACACTCCCTGCGGCCCCGGCATTGAGGGCGCTCTGTATACAAACCCCGATGGCTCTGAAGGCGGCTTTGTGGCGGCCGCGGCCTTTGTGGCCAAGACCGCTTTTTTGGAGCCTGATGCAGCTGTTTGCGAAAATGCGCGGGTTGAAGGCTCGGCGCTGGTTAACGGCCAGGCGAGGGTTGCAGGCCATGCGATAGTTAAGGGCAATGCGTGGGTTGCAGGCCATGCGATGGTTGCAGGCCATGCGCAGGTTGGCGGCCATGCGCTGGTTTTTGGCGATGCGAGGGTTGGCGGCAATGCGCGGGTTTTTGACTATGCGCGGGTTGGCGGCAATGCGCGGGTTGGCGGCAATGCGCAGGTTGACGGCAATGCGATAGTTGGCGGCGATGCAAAAGTATTCCGCAGCCATCTGACAGAAGACATTTTCATTTTCGGGGAGCATTAAACCCGGCGGCAGCGGCGGCGCAGCCAAAGCCTCTGCTGTTTTCCCCTGCTGGAGGGCCGCTGGCGGGCTGCTGCTGAGAGGGCTGCGGCTTCTCCATTTTTTTCGATGGATGGCCTCCCGGCGCCTGTTCAGGTGAATGGCCTTGCGGCTGCTCCCCGCCAGGGGGCAAATGCCGCCATGTCATGGGGCGCCAGCCCGTCTCCTGGCAATTTATACGCGGAATGTTCTTCTGGATATCAGCATAGCCGGAGGGGCATTTCCCATCTGCGGCCCGGACCCAGCCCGCCGCCGGATCGCAAACCCGAAACTCATCTCCCATAAAAAATGTTCCGCATTGCTTTTTGCCATGATGAACATACAGCTGCAAGGGCGCCGGGGCGGCGGCAGCCTGCTTTTCTGGCGCGGGCGCTATGGACACCATGGCCAAAACAGCCAAAATGCCGGCGGCGCGGCTGGATTTTCTGAGATTCTTGCAATATTTGAAAGCCTGATGAAGTTTCATAGAACCCCCCCGCCTGTTTTTAGCCGGCCGCGCCCCCAATTAAGGGCTTGACTGCCCAAGCCGGCCCGGCCGGCCGGATGATCCAATTTTGACAGCCCCCGCCTGACCGCGCGGCGGACATGGGCTTGACTTTTAGCGCTTCAATAGGATATACCGATCACAGCTGAGTTTTCAAGCGCTTCATAATAAAGGGGAAATCCAGGAACATTCAAGCAAAATCAGCGCAATGGCATAAATTAAGGCCAAACAAGCCTGAAATGCAGCCGCTCAGGCGGGAGGGAATAATAATGAAAGCTTTTTTTTGGCTCTTTGCGCCGCCTCTGGCGGCTTTAACAGCAGTCCTGGCGGGAATGGCCGCTCTGGCGGGAGCCCCCGCAGCCCGCGCGGCAGCCTCCGCATCCGACACTTTGATTTACTGCTCAGAGGCCAGCCCGGATTACTTCAATCCGCAAATGTCTCTCAGCGGAGCGGCCTTTGACGCCGGAAGCCTGCTCTACAGCCGGCTTTTAGAATTTGACATCAAAAAGGGGGGCCTGATTCCCGGGCTTGCCAAAGGCTGGATTCTCTCCAAAGACAAAAAAACCTACACTTTTTATTTGAGGGAGGGGGTTTGGTTTTCCCCCCGCGGCGGGTTTAAGCCCTCGCGGCCCTTTTCCGCGGACGATGTTTTGTTTACTTTTCTCAGGCAGAAAGACAAAACCCATCCCTTTCACCAGGTCAATGGCGGCGGCTATAAGTTTTTCAAGTCCCTGGGGCTGCAGGATCTGATTGATTATGTCAAAAAAATTGACAGCCGGACCGTCTCCTTCACTTTAAAAAATCCGCAGCCGCTTTTCCCTCAGTATATAGCCATGGAGTTTGCCAATATTCTCTCCGCTGAATACGGCGATTACCTTTTAAAACAGGGGCGGGAGGAAAAAATCGACTTTGAGCCTGTGGGGACAGGCCCTTTTGTTTTGCAGAGATATGCCAAGGGAAGCCTGATCCGCTACACAAGAAACGAGAGCTATTATCTGGGGCCGGCCCGGCTGAAAAACATCATTTTCGCAATCACCCCTGATCCCACAGTCCGGTTTCAAAAGCTGAAAAGGGGCGAGTGCCACCTGGCCGCCAATCCCCAGCCTCTGGACATCCCCGCCATGAGGCGGCATAAAAACATTCAGGTTATTGAGGGCATGACTCACAATCTGGCCTACTTAGGGATGAACACCTCCCGCCCGCCGCTGAGCAGTGTCCTTGTCCGAAAAGCCATAGCCCATGCGCTAAACCGCCCTTTTTACATTCAAGCCATTTACAAGGGGCTGGCGGAGGTTGCCCACGCACCGGTTCCGCCCTCCCTGCATGGGCATAACAGCAAAATCAGAACCCCGGAGCATGACATCAAAAAAGCCAGAGAGCTTTTGAAAAAAGCGGGCTATGAGAATGGCTTTAAAATCCAGCTCTGGACCCTGCCTGTCTCCCGCTCTTACAATCCCAGCGGAAAAAAAATGGGCGAGCTGATGCAGGCCGACCTGAAAAAAATAGGCATTGAGGCCCGCCTGGTCACTTATGACTGGCCCTCTTATATTGCCAAAAGCGCCAGGGGGGAGCATGAGCTGATTCAGATGGGATGGGCGGCGGACATAGGCGATCCCAGCAACTTTTTGCATATTTTGCTTTCATGCCAGTCTGTGGCCTCGGGCGCCAATCTTTCCCGCTGGTGCAATAAAACTTACGACCAGCTGGTGGCGCGGGCTATGGCGCTGTCCACTGACAATCCCAAAAAATCGGACAGGCTGTATCAGCAGGCGCAAGAGGTTTTCAGCCGGTTTCTGCCCTTTCTGCCTCTGGCTCATGCCTACGGATTTGCCGCCGCCTCGCCGCGGCTGAAAGGCTACCGCCTGCCGCCGTTCGGGGCTGAAAAATTTTACCATCTGCGTCTGGAGCCTTAAATGCCCATCCTGCAGCCAAAGGAGGAAAAAAGAATCAAAGAATACCTCGGAAGAAAGCTTTCAGAGGGGGTGATGATTCTTTTTACAGGGGCCGGCTTTTCGGCAGACGCAAAAGACAAAAACGGAAAAAACCTGCCTCTGTCCGGGGAGCTGGCTGAAGAGCTTTGCGATCTGATAGATTTAAAATACTCCCCCGGCGAGTCTTTAAAGGATATTTTTCAGCTGGCGGTTCGCAAAAAGAAAAAGCAGGCCGGCAGGCTCTTAAAGGAGCGGCTGGCCGCAGACCCCCGCTCTCTTGACAGCGAATACAAAACAGTCATCGGCCAGCCCTGGCATAAAGCCTATACGGTCAATGTTGACAGCCTGTTTGAGGCCGCTCAGGCAAAATTTAACTTTGACCGAAGAATTTTTTGCCTTTCCGGCCGGGCGGCGGGCCAGCCCGCCCGCGCCCAGTCCCCTAAAGACCTTATAGCTGTCCACCTTCATGGAATGCTGGAGGATATCCCCGATCATGTGACTTTTTCTCATGAGCAGTATTTTGAAAGAGGCTTTTCCGATTCCCATTACAGCATTTTATCTTCGGAAATTCTTCAGTATCCGTTTTTGTTTCTTGGAAGCCAGCTGGACGAAGATCTGTTTTGGCGCTATATCCGCCTGAGAAAATTAAAAGGATCTATAAGGGATTTCGGAGAGCTCCGCCCCAGCTCGCTTCTTGTGATTCCCGAGCTTTCGCCTGTCCGCCGGGAGCTTCTGAGAGAGTATAACATCACCTGGATCCCCTTAACCCGAAAGGAGTTTTGCGCGCGCTTTCTCGCCCCTCTTAAGGCAGAATCCCAAAAAGGGCTTATAAAAATAAAGCAGCTTTCAAAAGAATCCGAGCCGGCGTCTGTCCCTTTGGTTTCGCGCTTAATAAGTTTGGAGAAGGGCCAGCCGTCCAAAAATTATCTTCTTGGCTCAGAGCCTTCCTGGAGGGACATATACTCCCATTCAGCTGAAAGAGACAAAGAGAGCGAATGGATGGATAAAATAAGCGCCGCCCGCCAGAGCCGCCGCGGCAAAAATCCCGCCCCTGTTTTTGCCCTTACAGGGACAGCTGGAGACGGCAAAACCTCTATTGCCATGAGAATAGCCGCTCAAATGACAAACAAAGGCAAAACCGCCGGATGGATTGACAGAGATTCAAATACAGCCCCCCACAAAATTTTCAGTCTTGTGGAAAACACGGAAGGCTTGGAGCATTTGTTTATAGACACGCCGGATGTATATGGCCCTTCAATTCCCCAGGTTATTTCAGAGCTGTCTTTGAGAAGCCGGCTGAAATCCATCTTTTTGGCTGTCCGGGGCAGCAAGGCTGACCGCCTTTTCAAAAGCCCCTTGTTTGACAAATCCATCCCGTTTGAGGAGTTTTCCGCTTACCGGCTGACTGACAGCGAAATAAACAGGATTCTTGACTTGCTTGAAGGCAAAAATCTTTTGGGAAGCCTGAAGGGAAAAAGCCGGCAGCAGCAGGCTGCTGTTTTTAAAGACAAGTCAGACAGGCAGCTGATTGTGGCTATGATAGAGGTCACATCAGGCAAAAGCTTTACAGAAAAAATATGCGGGGAGCTTGAGGATTTAGAGGGAGTCTCAAAGCAGATTTATTGCCTGGCGGCTGCGGCCGCATCCAGAAATCATTATCTTTTAAGGGAGGAGATTTTGCTGGGAATGCGGGGGGACAAAAGCAACAATATTTTAAACATTATAGATCAAATGGTCCGCCGCGGGCTTCTTGTGGAATCTGTCCGCAGAGGCTTAACAGTCCGCCACAGGGTCATTGCCCAAAAGATCTCTGAAAGGCTGGCCCAGCAAAAGCAGCTGATGCCCTGCTATGTCTGTCTGGCCTATATCGCCGCGGTTAAATCCGCAGATCCCACCTCAGAGCAAAAGCGGATGAGGAGGCTTTTAACAAAACTGATAAATCATGACTTTTTATTTAAAATCAGCTCTGAGCCGGCAGAGGCTCAGGGGCTGTATGAATCAATAGAGGATCTTGTAAAAAACGATCATCACTTTTGGCTCCAGAGGGGATGCTTTGAGCTGGAGCGCGGCTCGCTGAGTTTAGCCAGAAATTACTTAAGCCAGGCGCAAAGCCTGAACAGCGCGGATTCTCTGGTTATTTTGTCCATGGAGCATTTGAATTTTAAAGAGGCCGTTTCCAGCCCAAACCTGGAAAGCTCTTTCCGTCTGGCAGAGGAGGCTTATGGGAATATTATCCAGATGATTGAAAGAAGGGGCAAATTAGATCCATATCCCTATCATATTTTGGGCGCGCAGGGCCTGAGATGGGCAAAAGCCGGCATTAAAAACCCGGATAAAAGAAAAAAATACCTGGAGGGTTTGCTGCCTGTATTGAAGGAGGGGGCTGAAAACCACAAACACTCGCCGGAAATCAAAGATATAAGGGATAAAGTCCAAAAGGAGATTTTGAGTTTTTTTGTAAAAAACTAAGCGCTGCGCTCTTTTGCTTTGTCCGGCATTCATTTTAGCCTCTCATTTCCTGACGCGCGCCCGGCTGGCAGCCGAAACCAGCTATGTCCGCGGCGGATTCTATCTTAGGGGCTGATCAGCCTCAATACTTCCATGCTGGAGGATGGCCAGACGCTGCTTTATGAGGGCCGGCTGGATTTCTCTTTGCGCTGGAAACTATCCAGGACTTTCTCAAAATCCTTTCCTTGCGTTGATGAAGCCGGCCTGCCAGATATTCAAATAAACTTGAGATAGGCGCCCGCCGGGCCGGGCGGGGGCCAGAGCTTAACAGGATCTGTTTAATATATCCCTGGATCATTCAAGCAAGATGTTATTCCTGAATCCATCGGATTATAGCGCCTGTCACATAAAGAGGAGCGCAGCTAATGCTCAAAAGCCCCCTTGTAAGATTTTCCCCAAAGCCGGCTTCCTCATACTGGCTGTCCTGTGGTGTCCACATCTTTACTTGTTTATTCCTTTTAGTTGTTGCATAATCCGCAGCTGCGCAAAAACCGATATAAACCGCGCCGGCTGCGGCTATGGGAACGGTGAAGACGGCTGCAAGTTCTCTGCTTTCAAGAGAATCATAAGCCATCCGGGTGACTTCAGGCTGGCAAAATTTTAAACCTCTCTGATGTTTGAAGCTTTCAAGAAAAGCGCCCCCCTCCAAAACTCTTATCTTGTCTATTAAATTGTTCAAGTCGTCCCCTTTCTTTACAGGGGCAATGCAATATTCCCCTTGAATTTCCACGAAAAGGACCGGCCATGAATTCTGTCTGTGTGTTTCCCCCCCCCGGCCATAGGGAGCAATTTCCGCCGCGCCCGGATCTGGCGCAACCTTCCCTGTAGCGGAAAAGCCGAAAATCATGAAAATGCTCAAAAAAGCTGATTTTAATTGATTGTGTTTCATAAAAATACCTCCTTGCAAAATTTGCGCAACCCCCCCCCCCGATCCGCCGGGGACAGCCTATTTATACCGCAGCCCGGCCCGGAAAACAAGCCCCGGCCCGGATTTCCAGGCCCGGCGGCGGGGCAAATTGTCTCAAAAAATGAGAAAAACCGAAAATAAGCCGGCCTTATGGCTAGATTTTTAACACAAAGCGGCAATTACGCAGAATTTATAAAAAACTGGACTTCAGTCCTGGCCTTAAGGGGGGAAAATCACGGCAAATATTTCTATTTTTGGCTAAAAACCAAAGCCCCCGCCGGGCCAGGGCTTGTCAATCAGCCCTGCCGTTTGGACTGTCCGCTTTCGCTCGGCTTTGACTGCTCGCTTTCGCTCGGCTTTGATCGCCCGCTGGCGCGGGGCTTTCTCAATCCCGCGCTTATCAGCGGCTCCCTGGCCCAAAGCGGCAGCGAAAAATCAAAAAAAGCCGCCGAGGCGGCGATCAGGAAATTCTATCAAAGCGGGGCGGCCAAGCGGGGTTCGGCCCTGCTTTTGCCCGGAGATTTGAAAATCAGCGCTTTAAATATGGACATGAGGCAGGCTGATATTGCCTTTTGCAAAAAGTCCAGCGATCAGGAGCTGGCCAGGATTATGGGCATTCAGTGGGTGACGGCTGAAAGCCTGAATGTCCAAAGCGGGGCCAAGGAGGCCGCCCGGAGCCTTCAGGCGGTGACCTTGAAGCCCTGGCTGGAGCATTGCGCCGGGGCCTTTACCGCCTTCCTGCTATCGGAAAGGGAGCGCGCCGCCGGCCTGAAGTTCTGCTTTGAGATGGAGATTATGCAGTCAATGGACGGACGCGAAAAGTCCAGCTATTTGGCTGCCCTGCTTAAGAACGGCCTGATAAGCCAGAATGAGGGCAGAGAAATGCTTGGCCTTCCGCGCCTTGCCGGGCCGGAGATGGACATGCCGGAAAAGGAAAAAATAGCAGAGGCAGAGATTAAAAAGCCAGAAATGGATGATCAAAATGGACAATCTTATTCGTAAAAAATTGCAGCTGTATGCTGCCTATTTTCAAATGGCTTTGGCCGCGAATGGCCGGAAGGGCTTTAAGTTTGTCTTTTCGGATGTGATAAATACTGAGGCTTTGCCCTATGGCGTTTTAGGCGTTGTCTCCATTGATCAAAAAGGGGCTTTTCCTTCAAGGCATCATGACGGCGAAACTATGGTTCACGAAACTGATTTGATAGTCCATTGCCGGGCTGGAGTGGCCTCTTTAGACCCTATGGAGCCAGTGGAGCTTTGCCATATTTTGCTTAGCAGCCAGGGGGCTAATGATGAATTCATGATTGGCATTGAGGATGCTCTAAAAAAGATTAAGCCCGAAGTTCCGGAAGGCAGCATAGTCAAAGCCTTTCCGGGGTTCCTGAAAGTGGGGCCGATCACCCTCAATACTTCCATGCTGGAGGATGGCCAGCAAGCGCTTTATGAGGGCCGGCTGGATTTCTCTTTTAACTATGGATCAGAACTGAATATATCCGATGACTTCCCATGCATAACAGAAGAAGGGTTGCCGGATGTCGGGGTTAACTTGAGATTGAAATAGCCCCGCAGGGCGGGGGCGGCAGCATTACAGGCCCTGTTTTTTAATGATTTCCTGAAGATATATAGCCTTTTTTCAGATGGGCTTTGTGGACTCGCGCATTGCCATAAACCCTCGCATTGCCGGAAACCTGAGCTTTGCCGGCAACTTGCGCGTTTTCAAAAACCATCGCCTTGCCGAAAACCTTTGCGTTGCCTGAAACAGTCGCATTGCTCCACACTTTCGCATAGCCGGCAACCTGCGCATGGCCGGAAACCTGCGCATGGCCGGAAACCTGCGCATGGCCGGCAACCCTCGCATATTCATAAATTCGCGCATCGCCAGAAACCTGTGCCTGGCCGATAACCCACGCATCGCCGCCAACTGACGCAACATTGAAAATCCCCACATTGCCGGAAATCCGCGCCTTGCCGCTAACCCGCGCATTGCCGGTAACCCGCGCCTTGCCGCTAATCCGCGCCTTGCCGCTAACCCGCGCTTTGCCGCTAACCCGCGCATTTTCGCAAACAGCCGCTTTAGGCCCCACAAAAGCGGCCCTGCCCACTTTAGCCGTGGCCGCCACAAAGCCCCCGCCGTTGCTATGAGGGGCGCCCTCAATGCCGGGGCCGCAGGGAGTGTCTTCCGCGGCGGCGGAAAGACCGAAAATCAGTAAAGCCGAAAAAATTAATTTTTGCATAATTTAGCCCTCCATGGATGGTTAAAGCCCCCGCGGGGGGCGGCCAGCCCCTGCGGCTGGCAAAAAATGTAACATAATTAAGCTTATCGGCGGCTTGCGCCGGGCTAGGCCAAAGAGGGCGGCCCGCGGCGCTCAGCCTAAAGACGGGGAAATCGGGCTTTAAATCCTGGAGCAGGGCCTGCGGCTGTTCTTTATAAAGGACATTTGCGCGCCCTCAGAGCCAGCTGCTTAAACAGATCCCAGCGCCGAACCTTTTTTTGGGCCGGCCTCTCAGTCGTTCCCGGCCCGCTGCAGAGAAGCAGGATTTTCCAGAGGAGTCTTGTCGGCTGTTCCCGACCCGGCCGGCGCATGGCGGTTCCAATTTTTGCTGAGTCTGGGCTGCCAGAAAATCCTGACGCAATGCAACAAATATTCCAAAATGGAATATTTTTGCGCCAAAATGGAATGTTTTTTTCTCAAACCCCCCCAAAACCGGGGTTTTGAGGGCATTTTGGCTGGATCGTTTTTTGCATGATGTTCTTTGATTGCGCCTGAGCTTAAACAGATTTTTTAGAGATTTGCTTAAAATTTTGGCGCTTTTTGAGGTTTTTTTTCAGATTTGGGGATTTTCGGGATTTTTAGGCGCTTTTTAAGGTTTTTTGGAGGTTTTTTTCAGATTTTTTAAAAAAAATTGCAAAAAAACTAGATTTTACATCGTTTTTGCATGTTGTTTCACAAAGTCTGCGGCAAAAGCTTCAAACAGAGGTTTTAGCGGAGGCGGGCAGGCAGTGGACAAAAACCAAAAAAAAGGAGGGACAGCCATGAAAACAAACATTTTCGGCAAAGGGAAAAAGAGAAAAAAGGACAAATCAGGGGGCAGATCTGCCCATGAACGGCCGCCAGGCCGCCCCGGCAAACCAGAAGATCTCCGCCCCGCTGGCGGAGGCCGGGCAGGCCGCCCCGCTGGGACAGCAAAAAGCCGGCTCTCTAGACAAGCTCGCCACTCCCCGGCGGATCGGGAACGGCCGCGAGGCCGCCCCGGCAAACAAACCCGCAGGGGGGCTTCAGTCCATGACTCTTACTTCCGCAAGGTTTTTTCCAAAAAAAAATACACCCCCGACATCTTTCAGCTTGCGCTCCCTGAAAAACTCTACAATCTGCTGGACTGGATCTCCCTGGAGGTCGAAATGAAAACCTTTCTAAGCGAGGAAATGAGAGAAAGGCGGACTGACATCCTCTGCTCTGTGAAAATTAAAAACGGCGGCGGACGGCTGGGCCTGCTGTTTCTTTTAGAGCATCGGAGCCATCAGGGGAAGGACATCCACCAGATTCTTCTGGAGTATCAGACTCCGGCTTACCGGGCCTTGAAGATGCCCATCATCCCAATTGTTCCCTACAGCGGAAAAAGGCCAAAGTGGACCCAGCCGCTGGATTTCCATGGCTCGCTGCTGCGCGATTTTAAGAGCCAGCTTTCGCCGGCCCAGTCCAGGGCCGCGGCAGAGGTTTGGGATGCAATAAAGGGGCATGTTTTGAATTTCCGTTATTTTCTGCTGAATTTGAGGGATTTAGATGAGGGAAAATCCAGGGGCTTGACTTCTCATCCGGCATTGTTTATTCTGCAGTATATATGGGATTTGCAGGGGGATTGGGAGCGGGCTGAGCGGATTATTAAAAAGCTGTTTCGCATGGGGGCCGCTTTAAGCCTTGAGGACTGGAAGGTTTTAATAAACAAGGCTGTTGATTACATTTGCAGCGCTCATCCGAGGCGGTTTAACTGGGAGGTTTTAAAGGAGATCGATAAAAAAGCCACAGGAGGGAAAAACTTTATGCAGTTTATAGACACAATGGAAGAGGTTGGCAAAAAAAACCTGCAAAAAGGCCTGCAGAAAGGCCTGCAGAAAGGCCGGCTGGAGGGTCGCCAGGAAGGCCGGCAGGAGGGCCGCCAAGAAGGCCGGCAGGAGGAGCGCCGGGCGGTCATTTTCAACATGCTCCAGAAAAAGTTTGATATTTCCGCTATTTCCAGGGCAACTGGCCTGCCAGAAACTGAGATTATCAAGTTCAAAAACGGCAAGCTCAAAAGCCAGCCGAAAGCAGGCGCTCAAAACGGCAAGGCTGAATGAGCCGCGCTTTGGTCTGTTCTGGCTGTCCGGCAATAAAAGGCGGCGCGCCTTGCCGCGCTGAAAGGCGCCTCCCCTCGCAGCAGTCATTTCCCCCTGAAAAGGGCGGCCCTCCGCGCTCTCTCCGGCATCTTTTATTTTTGCCAAAACAATCAGCCAGATCCCAGCGCTGAACCTGTTTTAGCCCTCGGCGCCGAACTCCTGATTTTCCCGCAGGAGCGGCCGTCCAGACAAATATGCCTGTGACTCCCCAGCGGCGAGGAGACGGCCCCTGTCCCAGCAACCAGGCATCCTCTGGACAAGCCTGCCGCTTCGCGGAGGACCGGGAACGGCCCAATGGCCGTCCAGATCAAAAGGCGAGGCCGGCCATCGAAACAAAAAAATGAGACAGATTTGGCGGCAAAAAGCCGAAAAAGGCTTTAGAGGGATAAAAGAGGCCCCTGCCCAGGGCCGCGGGGGAAGAAATCTTCTTGGCTGCTGGACTTTTGGCTTAAAAATGTCTCATTTTTTTTCCTTTTTACTTTGTTAGGGCTGGACAAAAGGCGCAAGCCGCCGATAAGCTTAATTATGTTACATAAACAGCCCCGAAGCTGTCCTTAAGTCCAGGCAAATCGCCGGCGCCAGGCCTAAAAATTTCAGGCCTGCAAGCTGAGGGGGTCTTTTCAACATCAATAGCTGAAAAAAGCTGTCCCGGCATTTGCCCCTTCCCTTTGGATGAGCCTGTTGTGAAGGAGCCGGGCGTTTTTTTATGCCCCCTCCCCTTTCCAGCGCCTTAAGATCGGCTTTGTCTCAATTTAATATATTCCCGCTCAGCAGCTCTTCGATCTTCCTCTGCCCGCTTTAACTCCTCTTTAAGCCGCTTTTCCTGGTTTTCCGCCTCCTTGTATTTTTTTTCAGCCTCTGTTTTAAAAGCGGGGGCTCCGGTTTCTTTGTATTTGCGCCATTCCGCATTAGCGGGCTTTTTGCTGTTTTCAATGAGCGAGCCAAGATCTTCGCGGCATTTTTTTTCATGCTGTTTGGCTTCCTCAAACTGCTCCCCCGCCTCAATCCGGGCCGCCTTTAAATCTGAAGGCTTAAGGCTTTGATTTTCAGCCGGCTGCGGCGCGGCGGGAGCGGGCCTGAGATGGGCGGACCAGTCAATCGGCGCCAGCCCATGGGATTTTAGGCCGTCATTCGCGCGGGAAAAATGCCGGCAGCCAAAAAAGCCCCGATCAGCCGAAAAGGGCGAGGGGTGAGGCGCCTTGAGAATCAAATGCTTTTCGGGATCAACTGAATTGGCTTTTTCCGCCGCATGCCGCCCCCAGAGCAAAAAAACCAGGCGCTGCCGCTCCCTGTTTAAAAGAGCAATGATCTGATCGGTAAACTCCTCCCAGCCCTTTCCCCTGTGAGAGTTAGGCCTTCCGGCCTCCACAGTCAGAACGCTGTTTAAAAGCAAAACCCCCTGCCCGGCCCAGGCCTCCAGCAGGCCGCTGGAGCTTATGGGAACGCCAAGGTCAGACTGCAGCTCTTTATAGATATTCACAAGGGATGGCGGCGGCGGGATCCCCTCGCGAACCGAAAAGCAAAGCCCGTGGGCCTGGCCGGGGCCATGATAGGGATCCTGGCCGATAATGATTAATCTAACCTTGTCAAAAGGAGTTAAATCCAGCGCGCGAAAATACTCCCGGCCCCTGGGATATATGGTTTTCCCTTTGTTCAGCTCCTCTGTGAGAAAAGCCTTTAAGCTTTGCATATAGGGCTTGCTGAACTCCGCAAGCAGCCGGCTTTTCCATGAATCCTCCAGCTGAATCTGACTCATGATCCCGGCTATGATTCGTCAAAATCTGTTTTTCGGCTGACGCTGATGACGCTTTCCACCTGCCGCAGCTTTTCCGCGAGCAGCTTGACCTGATCAATGTTTTTCACCCGCGCGCTGAAAAAAACAGAAACCTTAAAGCCGCTGAGCTTTTTGGCTTTGACCTCTGTAATATTCAGGCCGAAAAAATTAAAGGCCTCGCTCATTTGTGAAAGCGCGCCGGGCCTGTCCTCGCACACAACATGAAGGGAAATGTCATATTCGCTGGCGGCCCCGGGCTTTTCCTTTCTCCAGTCCACATCAATAAACCGGTCAGGGGAGATTTGCGAAAGCGCGCGGCAGCATGCCCGGTGCGCGACAATGCCTTTTTTTCGGCTCAAATAGCCCTTGATATGATCGCCGGCCACAGGGCGGCAGCACTTGGCAAAATGAACCATCACATGATCCGCCCCCTCCACCAAAAGGGGCGAGCCGGCGGCGCGCCTGGCCGGCGCTTCGGCTGCCGGCCGGACGGCCTCTTTGGATGAGCTGTCCCGCTGCGGCGAAAAAGACTGATCATGCCTGATCAAATAGCTTATCAGCTGTTTGAAGGCCAGCTTTCCAAAGCCAAGGGCCACATAAAAATCCTCGGCTTTGCCCATGCCGCCGGATTTTAAAAAAGATTCAAACTTGGGGTGGGAGAGCCATTTGGATTCCGGGATTTTAAACTCGCGGCTGCCTTTTTCTGCCAGCTTTTGGCCAATTTCAAGGGCTTTTTTCCTTTCCTCAATTTTAAAAAAGTTTCTGATTTTGGATCGGGCGCGGGAGGTCACGCAAATCTTCAGCCAGTCTTTTGAGGGGGTTTGCTTTTTAGAAGCAATAACCTCCACAGTGTCTCCGCTTTGAAGCTTGTATTTCAGGGGAACCTGCCGGCCGTTGACCTTGGCGCCGGACATTTTTTCGCCAAGGCCGGTGTGTATGGCATAGGCAAAATCAATGGGAGTCGCGCCCATGGGAAACTCTTTAATGTCGCCTTCCGGCGTAAACACATAAATCTCCGACTCAAAAAGATCGAGCTTGACATTTTCCAAAAAATCGCTGGAGTCAAAAGAGTTTTGGTGCCAGGAAACCAAGTCCCTGAGCCAGTTGAATTTCCCCGCGCTCTGCTCTTGAATTTTCTCGCTCCGGCCCTTCAGCTTATACATCCAGTGGGCGGCAATGCCCTTTTCCGCCGTCAGATGCATGTCAAAAGTTCTGATTTGAACCTCAATCTGCCGGCCGTCAGGGCCAATGACTGTTGTGTGCAGGCTCTGATAGTTGTTGCTTTTCGGCATGGAGATAAAATCCTTGAAGCGGCGGGGGACGGGCCGCCAGAGGGCATGAGTCAGGCCCAGAGCCTCGTAGCATTCGTGAATGTCCCGCGCGCATATCCGAAAAGCCACAAGGTCATGGATTTCCTCAAAGTTCAGATTTTGCAGGCTCATTTTCCGGTGAATGGAGTAGAGGTTTTTATTCCGCCCGCTGACTTCGCATTCCCATATCCCGTTTTTTTGAAGTTTTGTTTTCAGGATGCGGATGACCTTGTCTGTGTAGATCTCCCTGTCTTTGTTAAACTCAGCCATTTTTTTCCGCAAAAAGCGAAAGGTCTCAGGGTTTGAGCGCTGAAAGGCCAAGTCCTCCATCTCTGTTTTCAGCTCGCCCATGCCCAGCCGCGAGGCCAGAGGGGCATAGACCTCCAAAGTCTCATTCGCGATGCGCGCCCGCTTTTTTGGAGGCAGGCAGCCGAGAGTTCTCAGATTGTGAAGGCGGTCAGCCAGCTTGACCAGTATCACGCGAACATCTTTGCCCATGGCCACAATCATTTTTCTGATGTTTTCGCTTTGCTTTTGGTGAATGTTCCGAAAGTCTGTTTTTGAGATCTTGGTGACTCCGTCCACCAAAAAGGCAATGGCCGGGCCAAACTCTTTTTTAATGTCTTCAAGAGAGCGGGGAGTGTCCTCCACAACATCGTGCAGAAGGGCGGTTATCAGGCTTTCCTGATCCATGCGCAAATCGGCCAAAATGTCAGCGACAGCCAAAGGATGGGTGATATAGGGCGCCCCGCCCTTGCGGACTTGGCCTTCATGGGCTTTTTCCGCGTATTTGTAGGCTTTTAGGATTTCGCCGCTGCCGGCCTTTGGGCTGTATTTTTTGACTTTTTCTGTCAGGGCATGTATTCCCGCCGCTGCGCCGGGATCCGCTTTAGGCGCAGGCCTGGCGGCAGGCTGCGCCTGGTTATCTGGATGGCCTCGCGGCGCCTGTTTATCTGGACGGCCTCGCGGCGCCTGTTTGCCGGGACGGCCTCGCGGCGCCTGTTTATCTGGACGGCCTCGCGGCCGTTCGGGCTGGATCGCCCTTAGCTTTGGGGCTTTGGCCGCTCCTTTGCCGCCTGACAAGCGGGATGGCGGCTTTTTTGGCTGAGAGCTCCTGGAGGCTGTAGCTTTCCGGGGCGCTTTTGGCCGCGCCTTCGGCTGATCGGCGTTTGCGGCTTTGGCTGCAGCCGGAGCTGGAGATTTAGCCGGGGGCTGGACCATTTTCAGCTTGAGGGTTTTGGCTTTGGGAAGGCTGCTCATCACAGCCGGTTATACCATGTTTTTTCATAAATTGACAGAGGCCGTGTTTTTTTGAGCGCGCGGAGGCGGGCCGCTCTCATCAGCCAGCCGTCTGGGCCAGAGAGCTTTCTGAACGCGGACCGGGGGCCGGCCCCGCCGCCTGCGGGAAGCCATGCGCGGGCCTGAAATCCCGCCAGCTTAGCCAAGTTAACCAGCTTATAAAATCAGACAAAGCTTAAGCTTTTCAAAACCAAGGCTGTCCAAAGCCATGCTGCGGCAGGAGGCGCTGCCGGGCTTTGCGCCAAACCGCTCCTTCCATGTGAGAGCTATGCCATCTTTTTCAGGGCCAGTCCAGCTGGAGGAGGCATCCATAAATGGCAGGCTTGAGCGGCGGAAAAAATGAGTAAACTGGACAATAGTCTAAAATGCTCATGAGTAAACTGGACTGCTGTCCAAAATGCTCATAAATTAAAGCCATGAATTTTATCAAAAGATATTTGCAGGCGGCTGTCAAAGAGGATTTAAAGTCCAAAATGGTTTTTATCAATGGCCCGCGGCAGGCGGGCAAAACCACTTTGGCCCTGTCTTTTTTGAATCGATTTGACCCTCATCATCCGGCTTATTTGAATTATGATCATATTGATGACAGGCAGCTTATATTAAAGAGCCAGATCCCCGGCGGGCAAAAACTGATTGTTTTTGATGAAATTCACAAATGCGCCCGCTGGCGCGGCCTGCTCAAGGGGCTTTATGACAAGCATAAGGGAAAAGTGTCTTTTCTGGCCACAGGCTCCGCCCGGTTTTCTCATTACCGCCGGGGGGGAGACTCCCTGTTAGGCCGTTATTACCTGTATCGCCTTCACCCGCTTTCTCTTAGAGAGATCAATAAAAACCCCTCTTTTTCTGACTTGGAGGCTCTTTTGAAATGGGGCGGATTCCCTGAGCCGTTTTTAAAAAGCTCAGAAAAGGCTTTAAACCGATGGCATAAAAGCCTTATTGAGCTGCTTGTTCATGAAGACATACGGGATTTAGAGAATGTCAGAGAGCTTAGTCTAATGGAAACCCTTGCCATGTCCCTGCCAGACAGGGTGGGATCGCCGCTCTCTGTTCAAAATTTAGCGGGGGATTTGGGAACAGCCCATAAAACTGTGGAAAAATGGCTTTCTGTTTTAGAGAGGCTTTATTTTTGTTTTCGCATTCCTCCGTTTGGGGCGCCCCGCATCCGCGCTGTCCGGAAAGAGCAAAAGCTGTATTTGTTTGACTGGTCGCTTCTGTCAGATCGAAAAGAGATTCGCTTTGAAAATTTAATGGCGGCGCAGCTGCTGAAATACTGCCACTTTTTGGAGGACACGCAAGGCTCTAAAATGGAGCTTCGCTTTTTAAGAGACACAGACAAAAGAGAGGTTGATTTTGTCGTCTTGAAAAACAAAAAGCCTCTGTTTGCCGTGGAATGCAAATCCGGGGATCAGAATCTTTCCCCCGCAGCCAGGTATTTCAAAAAAAGAACACCCATCCCCGCGTTTTATCAGGTTCATTTAAAAAAGAGGGATATAGAGACCGGGGACGGGCGGATCCTTCCGTTCGCCTCTTTTTGCAAAGAGCTGGGCATGCCCTAGCCGGCGCGCGCCCTCCGCCATCTCCCCGCCGAGCCTCTGCTTTTCCCCCGCGGCCCCGCAGCCCCGCGGCCTTGCGGCCATTTCTGCCCCGGCCGGCATACGCCCCCCCGCTGAATCTGCATCTTCCCCGCGGCCCCGCGCATTTATCCTGATATTTATTTTTTGGATTCTTCTGGAACCCCTTCCCTCGTTTTTCTATATCACTGAGAATTTGCAATAGTTTGTCAGCTCTGTATTTTGAAACATTGCATTATGGGTTCGGAAGGCGGCCCGGCAAACTTAGTATCTGTCCAATGCCATTTTGATTCTCTATAATTTTAATAGCAGGAGTGCTATTGAGAGTGTGTATACAGGCATGATGAATGGCAAGAACTATATCTTGAAGCTCATTGTCATGTTCAATCTGGCTGATTTTTAACCCAATCTTTTGAGCTTCATTAAGTCCGATATGCCGAAAATGAGTTTTCATTTGCTTATAATCCGAAAGCTTGTCCACTATTTTTTTGATATCCGTTTTTTTATCATTAAAAAACATCCCTGTTTTTAAATATTTTTCTGCTATTTCCTTTGACCATTTAATGGCATTTTCACAAGATAATATGAGAGTGGGATGATATTTGCCGACAATCACCTGCCATAATGGAATTTTTTCCGGCTGTTTTTTAATTTCTCTTGCCGCTTGTTCAAATTCATCCAATATAGCTCCAGCCGGAAGCCCCCCGATTTGAGGATCAATTGGCCCTAAGTTTGATTGTTTTCCCATGTGTATAAGCCTTGAAGCGCAGGCAATCACTGTTCCTGCAGACATGGCAATTTGAGGAACAAAGACTTCTATATTGGAGCCAAACATTTTTCAAATAATCAATTAAAGATTCTGTTGCGGCAACTGCGCCTCCTGGGGTGTGAAGCATCAAATCTAATCCTTTGTCACGATTTAAGCCATGAATAACCGCCATAAAAGCATTCTTATCGTTATCATTAATTTCTGTTCCTGTTATGCCTTTTGTTTGAAGCCAGCCAGAATAATAGGCAATGATATTCCTGTTGCGCTTTTTAAAAAGTTTTTGAATGTATTTTTGCCTTATATTGCGGCAGGGATCTGTATTTGGATCGCTTTGGATCTCTTTAAAAATATCATTCCAGCCGGGCATAATTAACCAGAATTGCTAACAATTATTTCTTCGTTTTTTAAAACAGAAAGCTGTTTAAATGGAGTATGATAACCTTCAGAACAGTCAGGGAGATTTTCTTTATGCGGCATCCCAAAATTTTGGAAAACCCGCTCAACTTCTTTTTTCCTCTCTTCCGATATATGTTTCAAATCAGAATTTTCAGTCTTCTTCTTTGGATGATTCATACATGCCCCCTCCCGTTAAATTTTTGGCAAAATCCCAGGCTGTGTCAGCCAAACTTCCAGGCCAAACTTCCAGGATTGCTGCAATCCCGTTAGGACTTGCAGCCTATCAGCTGCCTGAGAGCGGCCCCTCTGGGGACTTCCAAGACTGCTGCAATCCCGTTAAGGCTTGCTGCTCCCCTGTATATAAAAATATAGCCTTTTAGGCGGGGAGTCAACAGGCTTGTTTGGGCCGGCCTCACGGCCGTTCCCCCCCTCGCGGCTGTTCCTTCTGAGGCTGGCGCGGCGAGGAGCGCAAATAGGCGAAAACCTGGTTTTTTTCCAAAAAAACCGGGAAAACCTGGCAGTTTTGCCCTCAGATCCTGATCAGGGCGCGCATTTTCCGCCATCTCCCCGCCGAGCCTCTGCTTTTCCCCCGCGGCCCCGCGGCCCCGCGGCCTTGCGGCCATTTCTGCCCCGGCCGGCATACGCCCCCCCGCTGAATCTGCATCTTCCCCGCGGCCGCTCCCCGGCTCCTCCCTTACATAGGCGGCTTGATAAAATGGACCCAGCCTTTTAAAAGGATCGGCTTCTAAAAAGAGCCATGATAATGATGATGATTATCAAAATCAACAAAAAAAAGGAGGGTCCAAGATGAAAGTTACAACATTAGGCATAGATTTGTCAAAAAATATATTTCATGTCCACGGGGCGGACAAAAGGGGGGCGGCTGTGTTCAGCCAGGCCCTGCGCCGCGCCCGTTTCCCAGAGTTTATGGCCAAGCTTCCCCCCTGTTTGATAGGCATGGAGGCTTGCGGCGGGTCCCATTATTGGGCAAGGGAGCTGAAAAAGATGGGCCATGATGTGAGGATCATGGCGGCAAAGTTTATTAAGCCCTACATTAAGTCCAACAAGAGCGACAAAAATGACGCGGAGGGGATATGCGAGGCCGTTCAGCGGCCGGGCATGCGCTTTGTCCCTCAAAAATCTGTTTATCAGCAGGATATTCAGTCGCTCCACAGGATAAGGAGGAGGCAGGTTCGGCGCCGGACGGCTCTTGTGAATGAGATCAGGGGCTTGCTTGGAGAATATGGGATAGTTCTGCCCCGCAGCATACAGAATGTGAGGGGCCGGCTGATGCCCGTCATTGAGTCTGAGGAGGGCATGGAGAAGCTTTCCCCCCGCGCGCGGGACTTCTTCCGGGAGCTTTACAGCGAGCTTGTTGAGCTTGACAAGCGGATTGATGGCTTTGACAAGCGGATAGGGGCTGTTTTTCAAGAGTCGGAGGCTTGCCAGCGCCTCGCGAAAGTGGAGGGTGTCGGCCTTTTGACGGCGACGGCCTTTGTTTCGGCCTGCGGGGAGAATGCGGGGGTGTTTAAGAATGGCCGGGAATGCGCCGCCTGGCTGGGTTTGGTTCCCCGCCAGAGCAGCAGCGGGGGGAAGGTCCGGCTTTTGGGCATCAGCAAGAGGGGGGATTGTTATTTGCGGAGTCTTTTGATTCATGGGGCGCGGGCGGCTTTAAGGCCTGCTCTGCGGAAAAAGGACCCCCGCTCCCGGTGGGCTGCGGGGGTGGAGAAGAGGCGGGGGCACAACAAGGCGGTTGTGGCTTTGGCGAACAAGAACGCGCGGGTTATGTGGTCGCTCCTGCGCTTTGAAAAGAGCTATAAGAGCGGGAGGATTTTGAAAAGCGGCAGTTAAAGCGGTGATTAAAGGCATTGCATAAACCAAGGAGATTGCCATAGTTTGCATTATGACAAAACAGGTAAGACCGGCTTTTCCAGAGCCTGAGAGTAAACAGGGCGCATTAAGACGCCGATTGCCTGATAAGGCGGAAAAGCGCGGATTTCATAAGGGCCAGGGGCAAAAGCCCCATTAACAGGCCGGATATATGTTTGCAGTCTCATCCTGTTTTTTGGTTTGCGGGCTGTTTTGGCCTCCTTTGTTTAAGGCGATGCTTGTTTCAGGTGAGATTAAAAAAGCTGCTTTCCCTGGCGGCGCGGGGGTTTTTGTGGAAAACTCCACTCCACCGCTTTTTTTCTTTCGGCTGTGTCCATATATGTTTTGATGGCCGGCTTCGCGGCCGCTCCGCCATGGCCCGGCGCATGAAGCCTCCGCGCCACCGAACCTCCGCTGTTCCCCGCGGCCCCCTCAAGACCTGGGGCCAGACTCCCTCTTGACAGATCCGGGGCGGCAGGGCCATAGTGAAGCTCTATAGCCCTGTTGCGGAAAAACAGCAAAAATCCGCAATGGCGCTGCGGATTTTGCGCGCATGCCGGCTCGCATGGCGCATGAGAGGCGCAAAGCAGGGGGGAACAAACGGACCATGCCCTGCCGGCATGTCAGAGGAATCAATTGGTCAGAGCCTGAAGCTGTAAATATCCTGTAACTATCAAGGGAAGCTATGCTCTATAAAAGAAAGCTGAATCTGGCCCGGCTTCTTAAAAAGAAGTCTTTTTTTCTTTTTGGCCCCCGCGCCACAGGAAAAACAACCCTGATAAGCCAAACCCTGCGGGGGGCAAGGGTTTATGATCTTTTGGATGATGAAGCATACAGAAGGCTTTTAAAGCGGCCCCGGCTGCTGGAGGAGGAAAACAGCTCTCCCGGCCGGCTGATTGTGATTGATGAGATACAAAAGCTTCCCTCCCTTTTAGATGAGGCTCACAGGCTGATTCAGAATAGGGGGCAGCGGTTTCTTCTTACAGGAAGCAGCGCCAGAAAGCTGAAAAGGCGCCCAGTGAATCTGCTTGCGGGAAGGGCATGGCAGGCTTCGCTTTTTCCTCTCTCCTATTCAGAAATCCCCCGCTTTGACCTGCTCAAATATCTTAACCGCGGCGGGCTGCCCTCCGTCTATGACAGCTCAGAGCCAGAGGAGGAGCTGAGCGCGTATATCAGCCTTTACCTGAGGGAGGAAATACAAAACGAGGCGCTTGCAAGAAATGTCCCGGCCTTTGCGGAGTTTTTGGATTTGATCGCTTTGTCCAACGGCCGGGAAATCAGTTATGAGGGTTTTTCAAGGGATTTGCAGGTTTCCCCCAACACTTTAAAAAACTATATTGAAATATTAAACGACACTTTGCTTGGCTTTCAGCTTCACGGCTGGACAAAAACAAAAAAGCGGAAAGGCGCCTCCAGGGCCAAATATTATCTGTTTGATGTGGGGGCTGCCGGCGCGCTCTGCCGCCGCGGCGCTGTTAAGGGCAAAAGCGAGCTTTTTGGCCAGGTTTTTGAGCATTTTATTATTTTGGAGGTCAGGGCGTTTTTGAGCTATGCGAGGCGGCGGGAGGAAATGCGCTATTGGCGCGCCTCAGCCCGCTTTTCAACAGGAGCGGCGGAGGCAGACCTCATCATTGGGGGCAAAACCGCGATAGAAATTAAATCAGCGGAGCTGATACAAGACAAGCATCTCAAGGGGCTTCGGCTGCTGAAAGAGGAAGGCATTATTCAAACATACATTGCTGTCTCGCTTGACAAAGAGCCTCGCGCCACAAAAGACGGAATCAAAATACTGCCCTGGGAGCTTTTTCTAAAAAAACTGTGGAAAGGGGAAATTATATAGGCTATTGCTTCTGTCTTGACACAATGGAATCTTGACACAGCGGAAGTTATATTTTGCCAAAAAAACCCGGGAAAACCTGGCAATTTTGCCCTCAGAGCCTGATCAGGGCGCGCATTTTCCGCCATCTCCCCGCCGAGCCTCTGCTTTTCCCCCTTGGCCTCTCAACCCCGCAGCCCCGCGGCCCCGCGGCCCCGCAACACCGCAGCCAAGCGGCCGCTCCCCGGCCCTTCCCTTTATAAAGGGCTTTTGATGGCTGGCCCCGCGGCCCCGGGGGGGAAGCTCTTAAACCTGCCGAAAATTGCGGGCGCAGGATTAGATTTTTCCAGGGCGGATATTCCTGGAAGGCAGCCCAGGCAGCCCCCCGGCGCTGGGGCGGGGGGCTGCAGCATTACAGGCCCTGTTTAATGAATCCCTGAAGTGATCTCGCCGCTTTCCAGAAGGCCTCTGAAAACCCGCGCCTCGCCGCCAACCCGCGCATCGCCGCCAACCCGCACCCGCGCATCGCCGCCAACCAGCGCATGGCCGTAAACCTGCGCCTCGCCGTAAACCCATGCATTGCCGCCAACCTGCGCCTCGCCGTAAACCCACGCATTGCCGCCAACCTGCGCATTGCCATAAACCCGCGCATTGTAGTTAACCAGCGCCTCGCCGTAAACCCACGCATGGCCGTCAACCTGCGCATTGCCGGCAACCCGCGCATGGCCGTAAACCTGCGCCTCGCCGTAAACCCACGCGCGGCCGTCAACCTGCGCATTGCCGCCAACCTGCGCATTGCCATAAACCCGCGCATGGCCGCCAACCTGCGCATTGCCGCCAACCAGCGCATGGCCGCCAACCCGCGCGGAGGCGCCAACCAGCGCATGGCCGCCAACCCGCGCATTGCCAAAAACCAGCGCATTATCGCAAACAGCCGCATCAGACTCAACAAAAGCCATCTTGGCCACAAAAGCTGTGGCCGCCACAAACCCGCCTTCAGAGCCATCGAGGTTTGTATGCAGAGCGCCAACTATGCCGGGGCCGCAGGGATTGTCTTCCGCGGCGGCTGAAAAGCCGAACATCAGGAAAGCGCTCAAAAAAGCTGATTTTAAGTGATTGTGTTTCATAGAAATACCTCCATTTTTTTTATTTATGCTGGGAATATAGCGCCCGCTTGAGAAAAAAAAAGTGAAAAAAAGTGAAAAAGCGGCCCCCTCCGGCGGCGGGGCAGGGCATTGAGCTTTGGATAAGGGGGGTGTCTCATGCAAAGGGAGGCGCCTTGTAATCACAGACGGGGGGGATCTTTTCCCTCGGGAAAAGCCAAGACTTTAGAGACAGTTTGTCTGGCAGGGGCAGGGCTTAGGGCTGAAACGCTCCCCCTGCAGGCCAGGGGCAGAGGCGGAGCTGCGGCTGCTCCGCCCAGGCCGGCATACGCCTCCCCGCTGAGCTTGCTCTGTCGGGACAGCCTTGCGGCCGCTTCTGTTTGTCTGGCCGGCCTATCGGCCGCTCCCCGGCCCCTCCCTTTATAAAGGGCTGGAAAACTCAAAACAAATCCCCGCAAAAACAGTTTTTTGAGGGTTTGAGGCGCGATTTTCCGTTTTTTTGATTGTTTTTAGGTGATGCTCATGGCAAGCTGAAGTCAATTCAAGGCTGAGGGGGTGTAATTTTGGCAAAAAACGGCCCATCGCAAAAAAAAAACCGCTGGGTTTAGGGCTTTTAGCGGGCCGATTTTTTGAAAAACAGGCTGGAGGGCTTAACCTGCCCCGCCCGCCGCTTTCAAAAACGGGGGCAAAAAAGCCTGGGGATATGAAAAAACCAGCCCTGCCGCAGCCAATCAAACCAAAAAGGAGGGACGATATGTCTGATCATATAAAAGACAGGGAAGAAACAACAAAAGATGAGCGCAAAAACAAAGAAAGCCAAAAACCCAGTTTTTGGGACTGGCTGATTCATGGAAAAGGCACTGTTTCAGAGCCTTGGCCCACAGCTAAAGAGGTTTTACAGTATGATTCTGTTAAAAAGGATATCAAAAAAGTTCAAAAGGCTTTTGACGCATATCAAGCTAAAAGCAAAAAGAGTTAAAATGAGGCTCTATAATGCTGGAACTGCATAAATTGCTCTGGGTTATTCCTGGAGTTATTTTTATTCATATTTACAATAAGAGGAGGCCAGTTGACAGTATCAATTTATCAGGCTGGTCTTATCTTTTTTCTTTAGTGATTGTAGCGGTTTTTATATGGCTACCTGTTGAGATTCTTTTTCAGGATAAATTAGATGTTTTTGGAAAGTGGGGAATTTTAGCCACACCAGCCGTTTCAGGGCTTCTGGCTTTTTTCATCGCCTTGGCGCTTGCCTCAAGTGAAATTATAAAATGGCCCAGCTGGCTTTATTTATTTGCATCCCTGTTTATAACGGCAATAATATGGCTGTCTGTTGAGATTATTCTTGCCGGCGGATTGAGTTTTTTTGACAAGCCGCAGAAAACAGCGAATCTTTGGATACCTGTTATTTCTGGCATTATCTTTTTTATTTTAACTCCATTATTTATCAAGCTTTCAAATATTATATTTTTTAATATGCAGGATTCTTTTCTCATAGATTGTATCTATTGGGAAAATTTGCCTGTTATATTAAGCCTTCGGAATGATAAAGCATATATAGGCATTTTATTAAAATATCCTGAAAATCCAAGAGTAAGGCATGAATCTCAAACAATTTCTATTATACCTTTAGCAAGCGGAGGGAGGAATAGAAACACGAAAGAGGTAAAATGGGGGCTTTTCTATCCACAGGACGCTCTGAAAGATTGTGAAATTTCAATCCCCAGAAATGAAATAGTTACTTTCGGAAAATTCAATGAGAAAGTTTTTGAGCATTTTAACAGCAGTCTGTTTAAAGAAAGCGGCTGATTCCGCTGCCGGCTTAATGAGGTTTTAGCCATGAGCGATGTTTTAAATTTTAAGCCGGACTGGTATAAAATCACCAAGCTGATACACCCAAATATTTTGGAAGTAGAGGACACCTGGTTTGTCAAACTGAAAGGGGTTGGCGACAGCGCGCCAGGGGAAGAGCTAAACAAATGGCTGAAAGAGGGGAACATTGTCCGAGTCGTCCCTTACTGGCGAAACAATAAGGCCCGGATTGTGTCTGATGTCTGGCTGGGCCATACACATATCAACAGACAGTTTTCCTGTTATAAAAAGAGCACTCTTAAAAAGGATAATCTTATACAGGCTTTTAAGCGGTGGCATGGCATTAAAGATGATAATGGGTCTGAAAAAATGATAGCGGAACAGAAATTTATTGAGTCTTTTAACACAGCATGGTTTGAGGTTTCCGAAGCTGTTCAAAAGTCTTTTGCGCGCTGGAGAGACTGCTCCCTGCCTCAAAGAAGAGCAGGCTCAAGCCCTTCTGGAATAGATGAGGAACTGGCAGGAAAGAAAGGGGCGCGGGATCAAATGATTGAAGACTTTAATAACTGGGAGAAAAACAATTATGAATGAGCATCTAAAAACCCTTATTGAAGATTACAGGCAAACAAACTGGAAGGCTCTTCTAAAAGAGGATTTGGGAAAATATCATTTAAAAGAAATAGAGCCGCATTTGGACTTTATAAAAAAAATTATTGACAGAATTATTGACAGCCCTTATTTAGGATCATTGCTTCAATCACAAAACTGCCAGAATCTTTTGCAGGATTTATTGCAGACATTTCTTCAGCATAGAAATCAAATTGCAGATAATAAAGACGCTAATCAGAACCAGCAAATAGTAAGCAATATCTCATTGTTCAAATCTTATATTGCAGAAAATTTTCACTCCTTGTTTGCTGCTTTAGACATTTATGAGAAGTCTCAGCCTGCAGAGCCTTTAGCAACAGATAAAGAAAGCTTGCTGTTTAAAGAAACGCAAAAAGAAATATCAAAAATTAAACAAATACAGAGTCAGCTTGCGGAACAGGCAGTCAAATCGGAGGCTTCCAGATATGGCGATTTTTTTAAAGATGAGGCGGAAAAAAACAAAAAATTGTCAAAGAAATTTGGAATAGCGATCATTGTCTGTTCTATTGCGGCGATTGTTTTTGCTCACTGGCTTTTCAGATTTGACCAGAATATAGAGACAAGCAGTTTTGCTGAGCTGCTTATAAAAGGCGATATGATAAATAAGATTTTTATATTTTCCGTTATTCTTTTCGCAATATCCTTAATCAGAAAAGAATATTTGGCCCTCAGGCATCAATTCACCTTGAACACGCACAGACACAATGCCCTAAGCTCACACAAGAACATTTCAGATGCCATAGAGAAAACGGGAAGCGCGCCAGATAAAGAAATATCAGATGCCATTCTTCTGGAGTTGGCAAAAGCCATGTTCAGCCCGCAGGACACCGGTTTTGTAAAAAGCCAGCCAGCCGCTGCTTCCGGGAATAGAATCATTGAAATTTCAAAATCTCTTGTCAGCCCCCCTAAAGAGTGATCAGCAGCTTATGCCAAAAATAAAGGCAGGGCGGGAAAAGAGCTGGCAGGGGGCGCCGGCCTCGAACCGGCCACCTCCACTTTGTAAGAGTGGCGCTCTGCCAGATGAGCTAGCCCCCTGCCATCATCCCCCGCAGGGAAGCGGAGGATGGATTGCCTAAAAAAAACTGCCTCTCCGGCCTGAAAGCCCCCGCGCCGCTCAGTTTAAAGCCGCGCTGAAGTCATAATCCGCGCAAAGCGAGGATTTAAAATATGGCTCCGGCGCCATGGCGCCGGGCGTGATGTTCAAAGAGCTGTGATCCGGGAACTTGAGAATAATTTTGCCCTCGGCATGCGCTATTTTCTCAAGAGCCTCGGCAAACATTTCAGAAGTCCAGCTGTCCGCCGCAAAAGGATGCTCAAGAGGCAGAATCCCTTTGTCTGCAATGACAAAAGGCGAGGGCATCGGCCATGGAGGGGGCCGGGAGCTGGAGCTGAACACAACAAGAGGCTTAGACGCCGCGCTTTCCCCCAAATTTTGGGGCTTTTTCATCCCCAAACAAGAGGAGTTTCTAAAATCAAAGGCGCTTAACTTTGACAAAGACAGCTTAAATGTCCAGCTGTCTTTAGACATCGTCAGTGAAACAATATCGTACACTCTGGGCTTTCGCTCATCCCGGCCCTGAACATCATGAACAATTTCCTGGACAATGACAGAAAAAACACGCGCCGCAGCCTCTTCAGCGGCCTCCTCAGGGGCGGCTGCGCTGAAATCCGGATCCGCGAACACTTTTGAATCCGGGAAGACAGGGAAAAAAAATCCCGCCAGAGCCATGCATAATTTTGCCAAGTTTTTTATTTTTGCGCCTCTCATTTTAACACCTCTTCCTTATTTGGCCTGTTTGCTCTGGGCGGCCTCGCGGCTGCTCCCGCAGCCTCCCGCAAAAACGGCCTGTTTTTCCTGCCAGAGCCTCTTTTTATATCCCCCCCCGCCAGATCCCCGGTTTTACCGGGGAAGCTTTGCGGAAGGCGGCCTCCGCTTTTTGCCGGAACCCGCGGATTTTGCGGGCTGCCGGCCTCTAAACAAAACAATACAGTCTTTTTAAGCATAAGGCAACAGGCTTTTTTTGGCAAATTCTGTTTTTACTTGATCAAAACCCTTATTGTTTCCGGCAAATAATAGCCGCCGCTGTTTCGGCATATATAGCGGGGCTGGCCCATATCCGGCTCTACCAGCTCGCGAAGCCTTTTAATCGTTACATAGATTTTGTTGTCATGGACCGCCGGGGAATACTCCTCCCCCCATATTTTTTCAACAAGAAGCTGCTTGGACAGCGGAATTCCCTGGCTTGAAATCAGGCGCTTCAGCAAATTTATAAGAATAAACTGATTGTTGAAACTGACAGCCCCCTTGTGGCGCTCAACAACTGACCGGTTTTCCATAAAAACAATCATATCATATTTTTCCGCTTTTTCCTTTGCGGCTTTGCTAATGATTTTTTTGCATTTTTCCAGACATCTGAAAAAAACCCGGCGGTCGGGGTCGGCGCTTTTTTCCGCCAGCCGGACAAAAACAGAAGCCTGGTCTAAATTGCCGTTTAAAGAGCAGTTATAGGCCAGCTCGCAAAAAATATAAGGCAGAATATGATCATTGCCTGTTTTGCTGGCCTCCTCATAGCGCTGCCACAGGATTTTTTCTATTTCTCCGCGGTCTTTTCGGAGCCTCCCCCCTTCAGCGGAAGCCTCAATATAAGTCTCAAAAGACATAACCATTAATTTGATTCTCTGTATAAACTGAAAGTTTTTTTGAATCGCTTTCAGCATGCTGCGGCGCAGGGCGCCTTCCCGGGGGGTTTCCGCTTTTGAATCGCGGAGCTGAAGGCCCTTTTTAAGGTTAAAAAGATGCTCCAAAAGAATTTTTAAGTTTGCCAGCTCGGCGGCGCATTTCTTATAGTCTTTAATTACATAGCAGCAGTCTATATAGACAAAAAGACAGTAGGCCACATCAATTTTGGCATGCATTTCCCTCAGAGGATCCTGCGCGCTGACAGCCTCAGCATGCTCGTCAAGAGCCATATTCAAAGCGGCCTTTGCTTTTTGAAACGCGCTTTGATAATTCTTCTGACAGTCAAAAAGAAGGCAGCAGGCGGAGATGCCAAGCGCCCGGGCTGATTTCCGCAGGGAGAATTTTGCGCTGTTTTCCTCAAACTCCAGGTTCAGCCTTTCCAGGCGGGCTTTTTCCCCCATTTCATAATAGGCGAACATCAGCATAGAATAGCAGGAAATATAAGAATCAAAATCCTTTTCTTTTAAAAAATGATTTAACGCCGCTTCAAGATAGGGGAGGCTTTTTCGGAAACTCCCCGATCGAAAAAACAGCTCTCCCAGCTCAAAGCTGTGGAAAGCGGGCTTTTCCAAAGCCGGAGACGCCGGCCTCAGGGAAAAGCGGCTGGCAAAAAACTCCCGCGGCTCCGCAGCGGCGGCGCCTTCGCTTTCTTTATAAACAGCCTCCCCGGCGGCGGATTCGGGAAAAACGCTAATTTCATCAGGCATGGCCAGCTCCAATTCCTTAAAAAGTGACAAAATCTTACAGCGGCCTGAGCAAAAAGTCACCCCCTAAAATCACAATTTTACAGTTTTTTAAAGCCCCCCGCCTGAAAGCATTCGGGCCGAAAGGCTAAAAAGCAATAATGTATAAAAATATTTTATACCATATAAAATATTTTGTTTGGTTTGTTGGGGGCAGCATTGTTTATCTGGACGGCCTAGCGGCCGTTCCCGCGCCTTCGCAAAGTGACGGACTTATCCAGAGGATGCTTTGTCTGGACGGCCGTTCCCGCGCCTTCGCGAAGTGACGGACTTATCCAGAGGATGCTTTGTCTGGACGGCCTAGCGGCCTTGCCAGCGCCTGCAAAACCTCTCAAGCTGTTCCAGAGGAATCCTGCAGGCAGGGGGCTGTTTGATTAAGCTGGAGGGGCGGCGGGCTTGCGCCTTCTGCGGGCAGCGCCGGGCTTTTCGCCGGATTTTTGCGGATCGGAGGGCGGTTTCGGCGAAGAGCAGGGGGCCGGCCAGGAGCTGGGGGGAAATTTAAACACCTGATCCGCGGAATCAATGACCAAAGCCTCAGCCAAAACCTGATCAATGCCCGTCACCGGCAAAACCCTCAGATCCTTTAAGGCCTTTTCAGGCACATCTTTTAAGTCTTTTTCGTTGTCTTTGGGGATAATTACAGTTTGGATTTTGGCGCGGCGCGCCGCCAGGATCTTCTCCTTCAGCCCGCCGATTGGCAGCACCCGCCCCCGCAGCGTGATCTCTCCAGTCATGGCCACCGAGCTTTTGGCGGGGATGCGCAAAATAGCGGAAACCAGGCTGGTAACGATGGCTATGCCGGCGGAAGGCCCGTCTTTTGGAATGGCCCCCTCAGGCACATGAATATGAAAGTCATGCTCTTTAAAAAACTTCCTCTTCAGGCCGAAAAGCATCTCCCTGGATCTGACATAGCTGAGAGAGGCTGAGCAGGACTCCTTCATCACATCGCCAAGCTGCCCCGTCAAAGTGTACTTCCCGGAGCCGGACACAACAGCTGTCTCCACAGCCAAAGTGTCGCCGCCGGCCTCGGTCCAGGCCAGCCCCGTCGCCAGCCCCGAAAGGCTGTCATCCTCCTTGTGGCTGAAGCGGTATTTCCTGGGGCCTAAAAATTTCTCCAAAGTCACGCGCTCCTTGATGCTGATCCGCTGGGGCGCGAAAGCGGCCTCTTTTTTTGCCGGCTTTTTTTTGCGCCCGCTGCCAGCAGCAGCGGCGGCGGCGCCCGCAGCAGGGGCGGAAGAAGGGGCCTCCGCCTGGGTTCTTTCAAAAACAACCTCCCTGGCCACTTTGCGGAGAATTTTTCCCAAAGACCTTTCCAGCTGCCGGACACCGGCCTCTTTTGTGTAATAGCCGATGATTTCCTTTAACACAGCTTCCGGGAGATCCAGCTTAAAGCTCTTCATGCCATGCCTTTTCATCTGCCTTGGAATGAGATGCCTTCTGGCGATATTGATTTTCTCCTCCTCAATATAGCCTTCAATTTTTATGACCTCCATGCGGTCCAGCAAAGGCCCCCTCATGGTGTGCAGGGCGTTGGCTGTGCAGATAAACAGCACAGAGGAAAGATCATAGTCCAGCTCCAGGTAATGATCCTGAAAGGCGCAGTTTTGCTCAGGATCAAGGACCTCCAAAAGGGCGGAGGCGGGGTCGCCGCGAAAAGTCGCGCCCCCCATTTTGTCGACCTCGTCAAAAAGCATAACGGGGTTGCCTTTTTTGACTTTTTTCAGGGACTGAATAACCTTCCCCGGCATAGATCCCACATAAGTCCGCCGGTGCCCGCGCAGCTCAGCCTCATCCTGAACTCCGCCAAGGGAAATGCGGCAAAAGGGGCGGCCAAGGCACCTCGCTATGGACTGCGCGAGAGAGGTTTTTCCCACGCCGGGAGGCCCCACGAAGCAAATCACAGGGCCTTTTGAATCTTTTGTCAGGCGGCGGACGGCCAGATGCTCCAGTATTCTCTCCTTGACTTTTTTCAGCCCCCAGTGGTCTTCATCCAAAATTTTCTGGGCCTGCCGAATGTCGCGCTTCTCCGGCGCAAAATCATTCCACGGGAGGTCTAAAAGCCAGTCGGCGTAATTTCTGACCACAGTGGCTTCAGCGCTCATGGGCGACATCAGCTTGAGCTTGTGGATCTCTTTTTGAAATTTTTCTTTGACCTCTTTGCCCCATTTTTTGCTGACGGACCTTTCCTCCATGTCTTTGATTTCCTTGTTGAAGTCATCTTTGTCGCCCAGCTCCTTTTGGATGGCCTGAAGCTGCTCGTTCAGGTAGTATTCCTTTTGCGAGCGCTCCATCTGCTCCTTGACTCTTGTGCGGATTTTTCTCTCCACTTTGAGAATCTGTATCTCCTTTGTGATCAGGGCCAGGACCTCCCTCAGCCGGCGGACCGGGTTAATCTCCTCCAGAATTTTTTGCTTGTCCTCAAAGCGCAAATTCAGCTGGGAGGCGAGCACATCAGCCAGCTCCCCGCAGCTGGTTATGGAGGATATCTTGGCCACAACCTCCGAAGGGATGCGCCGCTCCAGCTTTACATAATTTTCCACAGAGGCGTAGACAGCCCGGAGAAGGGCCTCCGCCTCAGGCTCCTGATCCCTGCTTTCCTCCAGGCGCTCCACTTCCACCATTATGCGCTTTTCCGTCACAACATGATTTTTAATCAAAACCCTCTGCCGGCCCTCCAAAATGGTTTTTACAGTCCCGTCGGGCAGCCTCAAATGCTGGACCACAGAGGCCAAAGTGCCAAAATTATAGATTTGCTCAGGGGCGGGGTCGTTAATTTTGGCCTCTTTCTGGGCCGCCAGAATAATGTCCGACTTGCTGGAAATGGCCTTCTCCAAAGCTCTGATGCTTTTTTCCCTCCCGATGAAAATAGGGATCATCATGTGGGGGAAGATCACCAGATCCCGAAGAGGCAAAAGGGGAAGCCTTGCTGAGAGCTGCTTTTTTGATGACTGGCTCATGGCTTTTTGCCCCTTAAGCCCCCCTTAAGCGGGAGGGGGTTTGCCGCCGCCGGCTGCTGCCGCGCCTGATCAAAAGCGCCCGGCAGAAATAAAAAGAGGCTTGCGCGGGGGCCGGCCCCCGGCCAGGCCCCTGCCAGACATTTTGCCGCGGCGAGCGGGATTTTCTCATAAAGCCACTATACGCGGGGGGAGCGGGGATGTCAAGCGCGGATCAGGCGCTTTCTCTGGCCGGCTTTAAATGCGGAGAGGCGGTCTTTTTGGATGATTTCTTTTTCCCGCCGGATTTATAGATATATTTTGGGCCGGCTTTTTTCCGGATCACATCCGCTGTGACAGAGCAGGCCGCAATATCTTTTTTGGACGGGACATCAAACATAATGTCCAGCATGCAGTCCTCCAAAACCTTCCTCAAGCCCCTCGCGCCGGTTTTGCTTGAAAGGGCTATGTCAGCCACAGCCTCTATGGCGGCGTCTTCAAACTCCAGCTTCACATTATTGTATTCAAACAGCTTTTTATACTGTTTGGCGAGGGCGTTTTTTGGCTCTTTCAGGATTTTGATCAAAGTTTTCTTGTCTGGAGCCTCCAGGGTGGAAATTACAGGCAGCCGCCCGATAAATTCAGGAATCAGCCCGTAGCGGACCAGGTCCTCCGGCTCCAGGCGGGACAATGTCTCTGCCGCTTTGCCGGCTTTTTCCGCATGGGTCTCTATGTCAGCGGCAATTCCCAGGGATCTGTTGGAAATGCGGCTCTCCACAATTTTTTCAAGGCCGACAAAAGCCCCCCCGACGATGAATAAAATATTTGAGGTGTCAACCTGGATAAAATTTGCCTCTGGATGCTTTCTGCCCCCCTTTTGGGGGACATTGGCCACAGCGCCCTCCAGGATTTTCAGGAGAGCCTGCTGAACCCCCTCCCCGCTCACATCCCTTGTGATGGAGACATTTTCCCCCTTGCGGGTGATTTTGTCAATTTCGTCTATATAGATTACGCCTTTTTGCGCCTTCTCCGTTTTAAAGTCGCAGGCCTGGAGCAGGCTTAAAATCACATTCTCCACATCCTCCCCCACATAGCCCGCCTCTGTAAGGGCGGTGGCGTCGGCCATGGCAAACGGCACATCCAAAATGCGGGCGACGGTCTGCGCCAAAAGCGTCTTGCCAGATCCCGTGGGGCCGATGAGCAGGAGATTGCTTTTTGCCACCTCCACATCATCATTGCCGGCTTTTTTTGAGGCTTTGAGAATTTTGATTCGCTTGTAGTGGTTATGGACCGCCACGGCTATAGTTTTTTTTGCCTTTTCCTGGCCGATCACATATTTATCCAGCTCGTCTTTGATTCCCTGCGGGGTGGCGGGGGGGGGGCGGATGCCTTTTTTTCCATCTGTCTGGTTTTTTCGGTCTTCCTCAAGCATTTCGGAGCAGAGGTCCACGCACTCATTGCAGATATAAACCTCCGGCCCGGCGATCAGCTTTTCGACATCCTTGCAGTTTTTTTCACAAAAACTGCATTCCTCTCTTGGCTTTTTTGGCATATTCAGAATCCTTTTTTTGAGGGCCGGCCCCCGCGGGGGGCTGCTCCGGCTGGTTTATTTTTTCCGGTTTTCCACAATATGATCAACCAGGGACAGCTTTTTTGCCTCATCCGGCCCCAGGTAGCGGTCTCTGTCCATCATTTTGGTCAGCTGATCCGAGGCGCGCCCTGTGTGTTTAGCATAAATATCAGTAAGGGTTTTTTTTGTAAAGGACATTTCTCTGGCTTGAATCTCAATATCGCTGACCTGCCCGGCGATCCCCGACCCCGCCACATGGGGCTGATGGACCATGACACGGGCATTGGGGAGGGCGTATCTTTTGCCTTTTGCCCCCGCGCAGAGCAGCAGCGAGCCCATGCTGGCCGCCAGGCCAAAGCAGTAGGTGGCCACATCGCAGCGGACAAACTGCATAATATCGTAAATGGCGAGGCCGGAATGGACGCCGCCCCCGGGAGAGTTAATATAAAGGTGGATGTCTTTGGAGGAATCCTGCATTTCCAGAAAAAACATCTGGGCCACGATGCTGTTGGCCACAAGATCGTCCACTGGCGATCCCAGCATGATGATCCGATCTTTTAACAGCCGGGAGTAAATATCATAGCTTCGCTCCCCCCTTGAGGTCTGCTCAATAACGATGGGAATTAAAGACAAAACCGCCTCCCTCATTTTTTGAGCCGGCGGGGGGCGCCCCCGCGATCCCGCCGCAATGCCCCTGGCCCGCAGCCGCTTTTCAGCGGTTTCATCAGGCAAAGCCTGTCCTTATTGTTAGGCAAAGCCTGAGCGCCGGAGCCAAAAGCCCGGCCTTTTGAGACAAAGCTCAAAACCGCTCTAATGCTTTCATCGGACAGGAAGCCGCGCTGCTGAAAAGCTTTTTTGGCTTTTTTTCTCTGGGTGTCTCCCCGCGGAGCTTTCCCATGCGGGAACAGCCGGCCGGCCAGACAAGCCAGGCCATCCTCTGGACAAGCCTGTCTCTCCGCGGAGTCTCGGGAACGGCCGCGAGGCCGTCCCAATAAAAAAAAATATTTGCATTTTCGGGGGGCAGCGCTTATGCTGGCTTATGCTGATTTTTGCCGCGGCGGCAGACGGCCAGAGGGCAGCCCCTGAAAAAGCCATCTGCGGCGCAAACCAATAAACCAAAAAATTAAGGAGGCAGGCCCATGGATATTCGCATAAAAACAGGCCCTGAAAAGGCCGGAGCAAAACAGGCCCCCGCGCCGCTCGCGCTTTTTATTTTTAAAAAGGACATCAAAAAACTTCATCCAAGCCTTGAGCCGCATGGGGAAAGCCTTTCCAGGCTTTTTCGGGAAAACCTTTTTAAGGGGGAGAAAAAATCCTCGCTCTTTGTCCCCTTTCCGCTCAGCCCGGAGGGCCAAAAAAGCCTCCCCAGCCTGATTCTTGTGGGCGCGGGGGAGGAAAAAGATTTTTCTTATGAGCGGGCCCGCCGGGCCGCCGCCTCGGCAGTCAGGGGGCTGGAGGCCCGCAGCCGCAAAACCGCGGAGCTGTCCCTGGAAAGCCTTTTCCGCGGCTCTGTCTCTGACTATGGGATGCTGGCCCGCGCCGCGGCGGAGGGCGCCCTTATGGCCGGCTATGAGTGCATGGATTTTAAAAAACCCCCTGAAAAGCCTGAGGAGAAAAAAATCAAGCTCGCAAGCCTGGCAGTTTCCTGCCCAAAAAATTTTCAAAAACAGGCTCAAAAGGGCCTGGAGGAGGGGAGAATCCTGGGCGAAGCGGTCAATTTTGCCAGAAAGCTTGCCAATTACCCCGGCAATTTGATGACCCCCTCCCTGCTGGCCAAATACGCGCAAAAGGAGGCGCAAAACTCCAGGGTTAAGGTCACTGTCTGGGACAAAAAGCGGATCCAAAAAGAGAAAATGGGCGGGCTTTTAGGCGTTTCCCTTGGAAGCTCTGAGGAGCCCCGCTTTATCATTATGGAATACAAAGGGGCCGGGCCTTCAAAAAAGCCTGTCTGCCTTGTGGGAAAGGGCCTGACCTTTGACTCTGGAGGGATCAGCATCAAGCCCGGCCTCGGCATGGAGGAGATGAAATTTGACATGTGCGGGGGCGCTGCGGTGATCGCCGCCATGCTGGCCATTGAAAAATTAAAGCTGAAGGTCAATGTTTTAGGCCTTGTCCCCTCATCAGAAAACATGCCGGGGCCGGCCGCCAACAAGCCGGGGGATATCCTGAAAGCCCGAAACGGAAAAACCATGGAGGTTTTGAACACTGACGCTGAGGGGCGGCTGATTCTGGCTGACGCGCTTTCTTATGCGAGCGAGCAAAAGCCCCTGGCGATTTTTGACGCGGCCACTTTGACTGGCGCGGTTGTGGGCGCCTTGAGCAATATTTTTACGGGGGTTTTTACAAAAGACAAAAAGCTGGCTGAAAGGATCAAAAAAGCCTCAAAAATCAGCGGCGAAAGAATGTGGCAGCTTCCGCTGAAGGAGGAGCACACAGAGGACATGAAAAGCGCTGTCGCCGATGTGGCCAACATGTCCTCTCAAAAGGGGGCGGGAAGCTCCACAGCTGCGGCGTTTCTGGAGCATTTTGCGGGCAGTGGCCTGCCATGGGCGCATTTTGACATTGCGGGGACAGCCTGGAACACTCACAACCGGCTGGAATACTGCGCCGAGCGCATGGCTTCCGGGGTTATGGTCAGGACTTTTGTGGAGCTGGCCCGGTCTTATGAATAGCCGCTTTTGGCCTGAAAGCCGCCAGACGCCCCGCGCTTGAATCATGTTTATTCCCTGGCGGAGACAGGCTGAAAAATTTACTGCTTTAGCGGGAATCCCCCGGACTTGTGTCTAATTTGTCTGCATTTGGCGGAGGATGCGCGTTTAGGCTTAACAGAATGCTTATGGCTTTTTTTAATAAATGCGAAGGGGCTGAAAATGGAGCGCATAAAAAAACAACTTAAATTTTTCCTGAGCTTCAAAGGGCGCCTGAACAGAAAGCCCTATTTTTTGGGGCAGAGCGCCCTTTTCCTGATTCTAATAATTTTTATGGCGGCAATAACAATAGCCGACAAATCGGTTGAGCAGGCTGAATCCGCATTAAAAACCCTTGAATCTGCCGGGAAATCCGCTCCAGATCTCCAGACCGCGCCGGATGAGGGCGCCGCCCCCGCGCAAGACATCTCAGCAGGCTCTGATTCCAAAAAGCCGGAGGCCATGGCGCAGGACTTGAAAATTTTATTTCTGTCTCTTTTAATTTTAGCAATGATCTTTCTGGCCTTAGCTCCTGTCACAGGACTTATCGCCCTCAATGTTAGAAGGCTGCATGATCTGAATTTTTCCGGCTGGTGGTTTTTGCCCATCACGGCTGTTTATCTGTTTTTAAGCTGGCCGGAAATGATAAAAGACACCGGAGACACAGGCGCAGCTCTCTTGCATGACATGCTCAGCATATCCAGCCCCTCAGCGGGCTATTTTCCTCCGGCGCTGCTTGTTTTTGAGGCTGCGTTGATAATTCTCTTTTTTTTCATAAAAGGATCTAAAGGAGAGAACAAATACGGCCCGGATCCTCTCTCTTCCCCTTAATTTGAGCCTCCCGCAAAAAAAAACCGCTTTTTTTTTCGCAGTTAAGGGAAAGAGCGGAATGGCTGCGGCCCGCAAACAGCCAGCGCCTAAAAAAGCGCGAGCTGTCTCTGCGGTTAAGGGGGTATTCAGACTGGCGCTTTCCAATATCAGTCAAAAAACGGAGAGCCGGCCGCTGGGCCGGTCAAATAAAGGAAAACGCAGCGGCTATTCCATAAAAATATCAAGATATTTCCTGTAAATATAAGTTTTGCCGTAAGCGCCTTCCCTTGAGCTTTGCTTAAGGACGCCAAGGCGGACAAACCGGTCAATGGCTTTTTGCGCCCCGCTTCTTGTAAAGCCGGTCCAGTCCATGACATGTCTGACAGAGACAATGGGGGAGCTGAAAAGATGGGTCAGCAGCCGGACTCCGCTTTCTGACTCCCTTTTGGCGAGGGACTGGATTTTTGCCATATCCCCGTCCCGCAGCTTTCTTATTTGTTTGGCGGCGCTTATGGAATCATCCGCTGTTTTTATCACCGCCTCCAGAAAAAATGAGATCCAGCTGGCCGGCCGGCCCCCGTGATAATCGTTTAGATTTTGATAATACATTTTTTGATGCTTTTTAAAGAAAGAGGATACAAACAGCGCGGGGCGCTCTAAAAGCCTTCTGTGGCAAAAAAGCAATGTGATCAAAAGCCGGCCTGTCCTTCCGTTTCCATCAAGAAAGGGATGAATGGCCTCAAACTGGGCATGGGCGAGTCCTATATGAATCAAGGGGAGCATGCTTGTTTCATGCAAGAATTTTTCAAAATCACCCAGCGCTTTATTCATGTCATGGACAGAGGGCGGAACAAAAACCGCGCTGCCAGGCCCCGTCCCTCCAATATAATTCTGGCTTTTTCGGAACTCGCCGGGATCAGAAAAATGAGTCGCGCGGGCGCCAGTCATCAGCTCCCTGTGGATTTCCCGCAAAAGCCGCAGCGCGAGGGGAAAACCATCCTCACTAAGCCTTTTCAGGCCATGGCGCAGCGCTTTAACGCCATAGAGAATATCATCCGCGCCATCGGCTGTTTGAGAGGTTATATTTGTCTCTTTCTCCAAAGCGTCAACTATGGTTGCTTTTGTCCCCTCAATTTGCGCCGAGGCAGCCATATCTTTTTGGACAAACATTTTCAGAAAGCAATCCACATCCGGCAGGGTGTGAATGACTCCATCCAGCTTTCCGACCAGCCGTCCGGCCTCCGCAGCCTTTAAAAGAATCCCCGAGGGGATGTCAAAAAGGCCTTTTGGCGGAAAAGGATGGGGGGCGAAAGCGGAAAATCCGCCAGGCTGCCGGATGTTTTTTCCAATCTCAACATTCATCATTTAAGCTCCCGGCCCGCCGTTTGCGGAGCAGCCGGCCAAAATAAAAAGTTAGTTGCCATCTTTTTCTGAATATATACTATATCCTATTTTAGTATATGTCTACAGCCTTTTTTTGGGGCGCTCAGAGCTGCCTGGCAAAGCTCACAGCCCGCCGTTTGCGGAGCAGCCGGCCAAAACAAAAAGTTAGTTGCCATCTTTTTCTGAATATATACTATGTCCTGTTTTAGTATATGTCTACAGCCTTTTTTCGGGGCGCTCAGAGCTGCCTGGCAAAGCTCACAGCCCGCCGTTTGCGGAGCAGCCGGCCAAAATAAAAAGTTAGTTGCCATCTTTTTTTGAATATATACTATATCCTATTTTAGTATATGTCTGTAGCCTTTTTTTGGGGCGCTCAGAGCTGCCTGGCAAAGCTCACAGCCCGCCGTTTGCGGAGCAGCCGGCCAAAACAAAAAGTTAGTTGCCATCTTTTTCTGAATATATACTATGTCCTGTTTTAGTATATGTCTACAGCCTTTTTTCGGGGCGCTCAGAGCTGCCTGGCAAAGCCACAGGCCCGCCTTTTGGCCCGCAGATTCTTTCAAAGAGCTGCGGGGCAGGCAAGATCAGCCATGAAATTTAAAAGCGGGAGCTTTCTCTGGGAACGGGCGCTTCCCCCGCGGCGGAGCTGATCTCTAATTCAAAAATGGGGTTTTCCTCTGGGACAAACTGAACAATAAAGCCCGCTTCCTCCGGGGAGTTAAAAAACCGCGCGTCTGTCAAAATCCAGTCAGGCATTAGGGAGATCGCCGCATTGTAAAAGCGAATCAAAATCTCCTCTTCGGGAATAGAAAAAGACCGCTGATCCGGATGATCCAGGATCTCCCGCTCAGGAATCAAAAACGGGCCGATTGAGGACTGGTCTTTTTGCCGGCATGGCGACTGAACCAGCATCAGCCCCCTTTCTCCGCTGAGCTGGGCGCCGCGGGCCGCAAAAGTCATCTCCACAAACGAATAGGCATTGCAGATCAGCTGAGGGCTTTCGTCAAAGGGGCTGCGGACCAAAAAGCTCCCCAAATAAAACTCAATCATGGAGTCATTTTTGTCAGCCCGCGCGCCTCCGAAGAGCTTGTCCCGCGCGGAGGCGGCGATCTCCTCAATGGAAAGGGAAAGGATCCCCTGGGCAGAGTCATCGGCGCTTGCGATTTTTCGGCCTTCCGCCGGCGCCCGGAGCGAAATGTAAAGGCTGCCCCTCCACGACTGCATGCCAAAAAAGGCCCCCGCCCCAAAAAACGCAGCCGCGCCCAAGGCGAAAAAAAACCCAAGAAGCGCCTTTTTTTTATGCCTGAGCAGTTTGTCTTTAAAGGTTTGCGGCGCGCTTTTTGCCATGTGATATTTGCCCTCCCGGCTTTGCAGGTTTTTATTCAGGACGCTCTTCAGCCAGGCGCATTCCCGGCGCTCAATGCTTAAATCATAGCGCAAGCCAGAGATTTTTTAAAAAATTCCCCTGCCGGCCCCCTGCATCTGCCGGATTCGCCGGCAGAGCCTCCGCCCGCCAGCCCCCAAGGTCCAGCCGCAGCCCGAAGAGATAAAAGCCTAAGGCTGATACCCTTTAAATTTCAGGCCGGCGCGCTCTATCTCAAAAGCCAGGGCCAAAAGCCCTATTTTGCCAATCCAGCCATAAACATTTTCCATAATCTGGCCTTTAATCCTGATTTCCAAATCACTGACGCAAAGCCGCTTATAAACGGCGCCCGGGCTGTTCAGGCTGGCTTTGCGGTCTTTTTTTTGATGGCTCCGCAAAAATCCGCCCGCCAGCCGGGCGCCAGCCATATAGATCACCGGCTCCGCGCTCTGCCCCTCCGGGGAGCTGAGGGCCGTGGGGATGCCCTCCTGAATGATCAGCCCGCTGACAGCGCCCCCCCCTTTTGAGGCTTTGAGCTTTTTTCTGATTTTCCCGCTCATGCTGTCCAGATCCTCCGCCCGGTCAATCGTGATGACGCCTAAGCCGTAAGTGCCGGAGCTGTTTTTCAGAAAAAGGTAAGGCTCCGCCCCGGCGCCGGGAAGCCGCGCGGCCTGAAGGCGGGACAAAGCGGCTTCAGCTTTAAGCTTCAGCCGGGCGACAGACTCTTTTGACTCGATGTCAAAAGGCGAAAACAGATCTGTTTGAACAGTCAGTCGCCAAGGCTCTAAGCCAGTCAGATCGGCAAACTCTGCGGCAAGCCAGTTGTATTCGCGGAAAAACCCGCTTTTTTTTCTGAACCGCCAGCCCATTCGCGCGCAGGGGATGCAGGGCGCCCCCTTGGACAGCTCCTGCCAGGGCCGAGCATAATCGGTGGAAAAATCGTTGTTGCTGATAATCAGGTCTCCGGTTTCCCCGCACAAAGGGCTGACCGGGATTTTGCGCCCTGAGGCGGAGATGATCTCCTGAGGCGCGGGGATTTTTTCCCCGGGAGAGCAGACCCGCGCCTCATACCCCCCCCGCTCAATAAGGGACTTGATGACGAAAATATTGTCCCAGTAGTAAGGGTTTTTGGTGTGCTCCTCGGCCAGCAGCAGAATTTTTTTGGCTGATGGGTAATGGGCTTTCAAATAATCGCTCATTAAAGAGGAGGCCCGCTGCTGATCAATATCACAGATATTGTTAAACCCCGCCGGAAACAAATTGGCGTCGACGCAGGCCGCCTTAAAAGAGGAATCCCTGATGTCAAAGCTGGAGTAAAAGGGCAGGGTTTTGCCGGCCAGCCGATCCTGAAACCAGGCCTCCGCCCGGCTCAGGCTCTCAACAATTTTTTTATGGGCCTGAATCCGAAAATCGCCTGTCTGCATGATTTTACCCCTCCCGCCCGCCGGACCCGCCAGCCGGCCCGCGGCTGTCTGATGACTGATTTTTCAAAAAGGCGCTGCTCCTTATTGCCACGAGGCGATGTCCCTGAGCTGCCGTTTATAAAAACCCGTCCATTTTTTAAGGCCCTCCCGGTTTGCCAGGGCCGCGCCCTCTTTTGCCGCGGAAAGCGCCAGTTTTTTTGCGGCTTTTTTGTTTTTTGAGATGGAAACGGCATGGCGGAGTTTTTTAAAGCCCAAAAACAGCTCCCTTTCCGCAAGCTGCCGCCACTGGCCGCCCAAAAAAACAGCCTGAAGAAGGTAACCCTGATGATGCGGAAAAGCCAAAAGAAAAGCCTCCGCGCTGAGCCGGCTCTCCGGCGTGTAGAATTTCCCCATCAGGTAAAAAGAGCGGCCCAAGCTCTCTATAAGATCCGCTTCGGAGGAATGCCTGCCCCTGGACTGAAGGACAGCCGTCAAAACCAGAGACTTGTAGTTGTCCGCCTGATCTTTTAATTTTAGCCGGGCCGCCGCAATCCCCAGACGGGCGGGCAGCCTGAGGCGGCTCATCTCCCATGGCAGGCTGGACTTAAAGCCCTCAGCGTCCTTCAGAGCGAGAAAGCTGGCCCGATGGTCCCCAAGACACTCATAGCTGAAGCTGATCTCAAAAAGGCCGCGCGCCTTAAAAGCCTGGTTTTTTAAAGACCTCTCCAAAAGCCTCTGAAAGCGGGAGACAGACAAATCGCACCGGCCGGCCTCGCGGTAATTGCCGCCCGCATTAAACAGCATCATGATCTCCGGCGGCCGGCCTTTCAGCTGCCGCGCCAGATCATCATAAATGGCCGCCGCCTCTAAAAACTTTCGGCTTTTGACATGCTCAAGGGCATGATCCATCGCCTCCAGCTGCCGCGGCGAAAGATCCGATGGGGACATGGGCTTTTGCGCGGATCGGCAGGAAACAAACGCCCCCGCGCTCCAAAAGCAGGCTGCCGCGAAAACAAAAGCCCTCATTTTAAAATCCTGCCGGCGGCGGACTGGACATCCCGCCTGTATTGCTCAACCAGCTCAGGCGCCCCGCCAAACTGGCCCGGCCTGTAAAATATTTTTGACTTGAGCCGCCCCACCCGCAAAAGGCTTTTTGATCTGAGGCACTTGCTCTCGCACTCCACAAAAGCTTTTTCCGCGCTCTGCCAGGAGCAGCTGAGCTTCTTCCAAAAAGGGCTGGAAAGCGCCTCCTCCAAAGAGCGGCGCTTCAGATCAAATTCATCTTTATGCTCAACCCAAAGGCTTTTTTCCCAGGAAACGGATTTTTTCCGCGCCGCGCTTTGCCGGACGCTGAAGGGATGGCTGACCCAAGAGCAGGGGTAAAGAATGCCCTCAGCGTCCACATAAAGCCCTCTTTCGCCTATGCGGCACAGCGGAAAAATATAGCTCTCTTTATGCTCTTTCTGCCAATCCTCTCCCAGCCGGAGGGCAAAAGGCTCAAAGGCTTTGGGGCTGCTCCGGCGGGTTTTGAAATCAATATAACAGCCGCGGTCAGTGTTGCCGGGCCGGCCCAGCAGCTTTTTGTCAGGCTCAAGGGGATCATAGCCCAAATCAGGATCAATATAAGCGGGGTCCATTGAGCCGAACAGGCTGCTCTGGACCACATTGAGCGCGTCGCAGCCAAGGCTTTTGGCCAGGCTTTGAATGCGCCCCATTTTGTCCTGATTAAACCGGAAAAGGATGGCGCTCCAGATCATATACAGCTGATCACTGTGCCGGCGGAGGGTTTTGATCCCATTGATCATGCTCTCAAAATTGCTGCCCGCCCGGTATTTTTGATTGCTCTCCTGATCCCATCCGTCCGCGCTGAATATGACGATATCGCTTTTGTTGAAAATTCCGGCCGCCTCGCGCCAGAAAGCCTCCTTTTTCCAGCTGCCGTTTGTGGTCAGAACAAGCTGAAGATCCGGCTTCGCCTCCTTCAGATGCCTGATGATTTTTAAAAACTCAGAGCAGTAAATGGCGTCGCCCTGCCCGCCGCTCATAAGCATTCTTCTGACATGGGCGAGCCTTGACCGCGGAAAAATTTTTTTGATGAAATTCAGGCTCATCTCCGTCACTTTATACTGCCCCGGCCTTTCGGTCCGGGGGCAGCGCGGGCATTTGAGGGCGCACTTGCTGCTCAGCTCCAAATGCCAGTGAAAGATCTGCTGGCCGGCAATTTTCGGAGGCTTTAGGCTGTTTGGCATCTCGCCTCCAAAACCACTTCGGAAATGATCAGGCTTTCCGGGACAGACAGCAAATACTCTATCAGCCGGCAATATTCGCTCCCCGGGATCCCGGCCTTAAAATGGGGCTTTTGCCTGTCTTTTTCCGATCCCAGCATGCCGGGGATAATATTTGTGACGCGAAACTTCACATCCTCCCGCCAGGCCGAGGCATGGCTTAAGTAATTCACAAACTGATCAGAGGCGGATTTTGCCGCAGCCATAAGCCACCATTTTTCGCTTTTTCTGTCGTTAAACCTGTAGCTGGACATGCTCCCCGTGTGGATAATATACCCGCTTTTGCCTTTTTCCCTCCACAAAAAACAAAGCTCTTTCAGCATCTCCATCTGGCTGAAATCCCCGCAGTAGGCATGATTGATGACCACATCATAGCTCAGGCTTTTGCGGGCGATGTCCCGCCGGCTTTCCAGGCTGCGGATGTCATGGCCCGTGGCGCGGCTCAGGCTGTCCGCTCCAAAATGCGCGGCCATCTCCCGGCCGAGGCCGCGGCTGCCTCCGATCACCAAAAATTTTTTCTGTTTCATGATTTTTTGCAGCCCAGGCTCCCGCCCCGTTTATTTTTTGGCCATTTTTTGCAGCTGTTCAAAGGCCCGCGCGATTTCAAAGCTGTCCAGCAGGCTTTTTTTATAGGGTTTGGAGTTATCATGCTCTGGCAGCGGCCTTTTTTTAATAACAGCATGCGGCTCAATGCCTTTTTCATTAATAAAGCGCCCTGAGGGGGTTTGGTATTCCCCCACAGTCATTGTCAAGGCTGAGTCTCCCGGCAGATTAAATATGTCCTGAATCACCCCCTTTCCAAAAGTTTTCCTGCCCATCAGGAAAGCCCGGCTGTGATCCTTTAAGGCTCCAGCCAGAATTTCCGCGCCGCTGGCGGAATATTCATTAATTAAAACAACCATGGGAAAAGGCGGCAGAGTGTCTGACAGGCTGGCGCGCCGGACATTTGGCTTTGGATCCGCTTTTATCTTATAGCTGGCGATAACCCCCTCATCCAAAAACAAATCAGCGGCCTGAACAGCCTGGTCAAACACGCCTCCGGGATTGCTCCGCAAATCCAGGATCAGGCCCCGCGGCTCCCGCTTCCGCAAAGTTTTATTCAGCTCCAGGATTGTTGTCCGGGAGAAATAAAGAATCCTGACATAAAAAAAGCCCTCCGGGAGGCTCCCTGACCGGACAGATGGCGTTTTAAGCTCCTCCGGCTGCATCAAAAAATCCAGAGGCTTTTTGACTCCGGGCCTTGAGACAAAAATCTCATGCCGCGCGCCGTTTTTCCGCTTGTTTTTTACAATCCGAAAAACCTCCCACAAGGCAAGGCCCTCAGCCTCCTTTCCATTGATTTTGAGAATTTGATCGCCCTCCCTGAGGCCGGCCCGGTCTGCCGGAGATCCATCCAAAACAAAAATAACTGTCAGGCGCCCGCGCTTTTTTTCAACCTCCACTCCAATGCCATAAGACCTTCCCTTGACATGCTCTTTAAGTTTTTTCGCCGCTCCGGGAGGGAGAAAATAGTAATAAGGGTCAGTGTCCCTTAAAAGCCCCCGCGCCGCCCCATAAACCAAAGATCTCATCTTCACAGGCTTATAATAATGCTCCTCTATAAGGGTCAGCGCCCTGACAAAAAGCTGAAGATCGGAGTAGCGCTCCGCGAAAGCGAAAACAGCCGCGCCAGGCAGCGCGAAAAACAAAACCGCAGCGCGCCATGTTTTCAAAGCAGCCCCCTTAAACCGGAAAAACCTCCAGCTCCTCGTTTTGCATCTCATAGCGGAGAATATTCTCTATGGCCTCCAAAGTTCCCATATAGGAGCTGGGGCATCCGCCGCAGGCCCCCTGATAGGCAATCTCCATGCGGTTTCCCTCAAAGGAGATGATTTCCAGATCTCCGCCATCCGCCTGAAGGCCGGGGCGGATGGTCCGATCCAAAATCTCCTCCGCCCGCCGCCAGGGCTCCGGCAGCCGGCTCCTGTCTTTAAGGGCTTTTTCGCCCTCTTCCGCCGGCAGCGGCTGAAAGCCGGGATCATGGCCCCCGGCCAGCTTTTTGATAACAGCGGCGGTTTTTTCCTCCATTTCCTCAAAAGACAAATGGCCCTGATGGCTCAAAGTCAGCTGGTTTTCAAAAACATGGACCTGATGGACATCCTCCATGGCGGCAAACAGGCTTTGGATCAGGGGCGGCGCGCCGGCCTCATCCTCTTTGAGAAAAGAGGCCTTGCCCTGGTTTTTCAAGGGAAAGTTTACAACAAATTTAAGCGCCATGGGGTTGGGCGTCCTCATCGCGCGGACAAGAATGTCTGAGGGGGAGATATTCATAACATAATGGCCGGCTCAGGCGGCTTTTAAAATATGGACAGCCTTTTCCGCCGCGGCTTTAAGGGCCTGAATGTCCTCTCTCCGGCTGTAAAGCGAAAAAGAGGCTCTGACTGTTCCTGAGGCCAGCTTCAGGCGCTCCATCAAGGGCATGCAGCAGTGGTGGCCCGCCCGCGCGGCGACCCGCTCCTTTGCCATAATAAAAGACAAATCAGAGGAATGAAAGCCCTCTATGACAAAAGACAGGATGTTTGTTCTGTTTCCAGAGGGGCCAATCGCCCGCAGCCCCGGAATCCGCGACAATTCAGCCTCCGCCTCCTGAACCAGCCCGCTTTCAAACCTCAGAGCCTCCGAAAAATCCGCATTTTCCCTTAAAAACCTCAGAACCGCCCCCATGGCCAAAGCCCCCTCAATAAAGGGCGTCCCCGCCTCAAACTTTTGCGGGCCTCTGGCCCACTCCACATGCTCCAGGCCCGCCTCATAAATTGTCCCGCCGCCTGTCTGCCAGGGGGGGAGGCCGGAAAGCGCGGATTTTTTCCCGTAAAGCGCGCCAATCCCCGAAGGGGAAAAAGCCTTATGGCCGGAGAAAACCAGAAAATCACAGTCCAGCCGCCGGACATCCGGCCTGAGGAGCGCTGCGGACTGGGCGGCGTCCACAACTGTCCATGCGCCGCAGGCTCTGGCTTTTTGAATCATCTCCCCCGCCGGCTGCTCCGCGCCCGTCACATTTGAGACATGGCTGAAGGAGAGGATTTTTGTCTTTGGACTGAGAAATTTATCCAGAGCCGCCATGTCCAGCGCGCCATCATCTGTCACAGGGAGGGCGCGGATCCGGCAGCCTTTTTTTTTGGACAGATCCCGCCAGGGGAGCATGTTGGAGTGATGCTCCAGCTCTGTTATCAAAATTTCATCCCCCTCCGACAAAGATCCGCCAAGGCTCTGGGCCAGAAAATTCAGGCCTTCGGTGGAGCCGCGGGTGAAGATAATCTCCTCCGGGGATTCAGCGTTCAGGAACCGGGCGGTTTCTTCCCTTGCCTCCTCGTATTTTTTGGTGGCCTGGAGGCTTAAATGATGCTCGCCTCTGTGAACATTGGAGACTTCTTTTTCGTAAAAATTTTTTAAGACATCAAAAATCAGGCCCAGCTTCAGGGTTGTGGCGGCGCTGTCCAGATAGACCTCCCCCCGGCTGTCCAAAAAAGAGATTTGCGGAAAAAGCTTTCTCAATTCCAAAGGCTTCATGCAAAAACTTCCGTATGATGCCGGCCGCGCTTATGACAAAATGTCTCTGGCCGAATCCCGAAAAGCCTCAAGGCGGCTCTGAATCAGGCTTTCCAGGCGCGCTCTCAGCCCCCCCTCCATAAAAGAGAGAATCTCTTTGATCCGGCCGGACAAAATCAGAGACAGCGCCTCAAAATCCCCCAGGCCGCGGGAGCGCAGATAAAACAGCGCCTCCCGGTTTTCCCTCAAAGAGGAGACGGAAGCCCCATGGGCGGCCTGGACATCGTCAGCCTCGACATCCAGCTCCGGGCAGCTGAAGGTCAGGGCTTTTTCTCCAAAAATTAAATTTTTGATCAGCTGGCTGGAGGAGGTTTTTTGCGCGCCGCGCGCGATTTTTATGACTCCGTTAAAAACAGACTGCGCGGAGTCAAACACAATGGCCAGAAGCATCTGGCGGCTGGAGCCCCTCTCTCCCTGGTGGCGGACAATGGTCTTGTGGTCAGACCGGCAGCGCCCGCCTAAAAGGGCCAGCCCCCGCGCCTCAGCAGATGAGCCTTCCCTTTGGGATATATCTGTCAAATGGCGGCTGATTCCCGAAGAGAGGCTTAAGCTCAGGAAGCGGGCGCTGGCGCCTTTTTCCGCCTCAGCAAACAGCTGGTTGATCTGGAAGTCCCCCGCGCCGGCCCGGTCTATGCGGAAAAAGCCCAGCCGGGAGTTTTCTCCAAGAAAGCAGTCTGTCTGCGAGTTGAGAAAAAACGGCTTTGAAAGGGGGGCTTCCGCCGGGCCGCCGCCCTGTCCGTAAAAGGTCTCTATGATCCGCGCCCCGCTGTTTTTCTGGAGAAACAAAAAGTTTCTAAGATTCAAGCCCTGGGCAAAAGGGGCGGCGCTTTGCAGGTATTGGATCTCTATAAAATTTTCCCGGCGCTGAGGGGGCTTTTCCACAACAATGGCCCAGCCGTTTAGGGACAGCGCGCTGCTGAAGGCGCAAAAGCTGTTTCTTTTTTGGCTGAGAGCCTGCATGACCTGCTGTCTCTGCTTAGAGTCCAAAACGGGTTTGCCCCGCAGGATCTCGCTCCAGGAGAAAATTTTCACTCCGTCCTTCGGGCCGGACAGCGCGCGGGGGCGGCCGCCCTCCACAGAGATTACAAGGGAGTCAGGCAAAAGCGGCGCCGGCGGGGGCTGAGCCTTTGCTTCCTCCGGATTTTTCAGCTGCGGGAAAAAACTGAAGCCGGCTTTTTTCAGCTCCTGAATGGGAAAGCGCCGCCAGCCCTCTGTTTTTCTGTCTGGGAGGCCTGTCCGCGCAAAGCGCTCCATCTGATCTTGAAGCGCGCCGGCCAGCAGGCCTTTTGAGGGCAGCGCGCCGCGGCTTTGGCAGAGCCTCAGGGCCTCTTGCGCCTCAGACCGGCTCTTTGGAAATCCAATCATAGCCTCTCCTTTCAATTTCCTCAGCAAGGGAAAAATCCCCTGTTTTTTTGATCTGGCCGTCAATTAAAACATGCGCGCGGTCCGGCCTGACCAGCTCCAAAAGCCGGTGATAATGGGTGATCAAAAGCAGCGCCTTGTCCCTTCCGCGAAACCGGCTGATCCCGCGGGCTATTTTTTGCAGGGAGTCTACATCCAGGCCGGAGTCTGTTTCATCCAGGATCGCCAGCCGCGGCGAAAAAATCATCATTTGCAGGATCTCGTTTTGCTTTTTTTCTCCGCCCGAAAAGCCCTCGTTTAAGTTTCGGCCCAAAAAACTCTCTTCAATGCCAAGCTCGCCGGCTTTTTCCCTCGCAAAGCGCTCAAAAGCCGCCCCGTCCATCAGAGGGGCGCCCTGATGCCGGCAGTGGGAGTCAAAAGCTGTTTTCAGAAAAGTCAGATTGCTGAGGCCGGGGATCTCGACAGGATACTGAAAGGCGAGAAACACCCCCTCCCTCGCCCTCTCCGTCATATCCATGGAGAGCAGATCTTTTTCCTGAAAATTGACTTCATAAGAGACAGATCCTCCGGCTGCGGGAAACTGCGGATCCCCGGCAATGACTTTGGCCAGCGTGCTTTTTCCAGAGCCGTTAGGCCCCATAAGGGCATGGGTTTCCCCGGCTTTAATCTCCAGAGACACTCCCTTCAGCAAAGGCGCCCCGTTTAAAAAAGTTTTTAAGCTCTTGATTTTCAGCATATATGCAAAAGGCGCTTTTTATTTATAAGCTTCCCTGGAGGTTGCTGGGGGGGTTCCGGGGAGTTTTCCTGGGAATTTTCCGGGGAGTTTTCCTGGGAGTTTTCCAGGAGCTTCCCTGAAAATCCGCATCCGGCGGGCCGGGCTGCAGGCTCTCAGCCGATGCTGCCCTCCAGCTTCATCTCTATCAGCTTGACAGCCTCAACGGAAAACTCCAGGGGCAGCTGCTTAAAAACCTCGCTGCAAAAGCCATTGACAATAAGGGAGATGGCCTGCTCCCTGTCGAGGCCGCGGGATTCTAAGTAGGCAAACTGCTCCTCGCTCAGGCGGGATGTTGAGGCTTCATGCTCCACCACAGCCGAGGGATTTTGCGCCTCAATGACGGGGATGGTTTTGGCCCGGCTGCGGCTTCCCACAAGCAGCGAGTCGCATTGGGAGTAGTTTCTCGCCTTTTCGGCGCGGGGGCCCATTTTCACCTGCCCGCGGTAGGCGTTCACTGACTGATTGGAGGAAATGCCCTTGGAGAGGATGGAGCTTTTTGTGTTTTTTCCAAGATGCAGCATTTTTGTCCCTGTGTCAGCCTGCATTTTGCCATGAGTCAGGGCCACAGAGTAAAACCGCCCCTCAGAGTCATCTCCGATCAGGGAGCAGCTGGGGTATTTCCATGTAATGGCTGAGCCGGCCTCCACCTGAACCCAGGAGATTTTGGAGCCTTTTCCCAGGCAGTGCCCTCTTTTTGTCACAAAGTTATAAATGCCGCCCCGGCCCCGGCTGTCGCCCGGATACCAGTTCTGCACTGTGGAGTATTTGATTTCGGCCCGATCCAGGGCCGCAAGCTCCACCACAGCGGCGTGGAGCTGGCTTTCATCCCGCGCCGGCGCCGTGCAGCCCTCCAGATAATTCACAAAAGAGCCTTCATCGGCAATCACCAGAGTCCTCTCAAACTGCCCGGTCTCAGCCTCATTGATGCGAAAATAGGTTGAAAGATCCAGGGGGCATTTGACCCCTTTGGGGATATAGCAGAAAGAGCCGTCTGTGAAAACCGCCGTGTTCAGGCAGGCGAAATAATTGTCTTTGTAAGGGACCACAGAGCAAAGGTATTTTTTTACCAGGTCTGGATGGTTTTGGACAGCTTCGGAAAACGAGCAGAAAATCACCCCATGCTTTTCCAAAGCCTCCTTGTGGGTTGTTATCACTGACACGCTGTCAAACACAGCGTCCACAGCGACCCCGGCCAGCCGCTTTTGCTCTGAAAGCGGAACGCCCAGCTTTTCAAAAGTCTTCAGAAGCTCCGGGTCGGCCTCCTCAAGGCTTGCCAGCTTCTTCTTCCTCTTCGGCTCCGAGTAATAGCTGATGCCCTGATAATCAATGGGAGGATAGGACAGATCCGCCCAGGAAGGCTCTTTCATGGAGAGCCAGAATCTGTAGGCTTTGATTCTCAGGTCAAGCGTCCAGGACGGCTCGCCCTTGTGGCGGGAGATCTCCTCAATAACCCCCTCGCTCAGCCCTTTTGAGAAGCGCCGCGAGGGAATCTGGCTCACAAACCCGTATTTGTATTTCCGCTTTTTTGAGATTCTTTCAGATATTCCGCCGGAGGCGGGAGCATCCTTTTTAGCCATGCCCATTTTGGGAATGCTTTTTTTGGGGATATCTTTTTTAGCCAGATCCATGTTCTCTCCTTTCGGCGCTTGTTTGCCGGGATGGCCCCGCCGCCGCCGGGGGGCCCTCCCTCCCCCTGCATGTTTTTCGATCAGATTGAGCTTTTAAAGCGCTTTTTCGCCCGCCCCAAAATCAAAGAAAATCCAATGCAATAAGCTGATTCTGCCGGGTTTCCAGGCCCAAGTCAAGCCCTAAGCCAAGCCCCTGGCTGTTTTTTCGCTCTTTATTTCCAAAGGCTTCCAGACAGAGGCTTTTAAGCGAAAACCTGCCGGGAACAGCCCCCGGCCCAGCAAACAGCCGGCGGCCGGCCCTCCCTCTGGACAAGCTTGTCATTTCGCAGAGGTCTGGGAACGGCCGCCAGGCCAGCCTAATTAAGACAGGATATATGGATGCCTCTGGACACGCTTGCCGCTCCGCAGAGGTCTGGGAACGGCCGCCAGGCCGTCCCAATGAACAGACCCTCCCTCTGGACAAGCTTGTTATTCCGCAGAGGTCCGGGAACGGCCGCCAGGCCGTCCCAACGAACAGGCTAGGCCGTCCCAATGAACAGGCCAGGCCGTTCCAACGAACAGGCCAGGCTATTCCTCTGGACAAGCTTGTCATTCCACAGAGGTCCGGGAACGGCCGCCAGGCCGTCCCAACGAACAGGCGAGGCCGTTCCAATGAACAGGCCAGGCCGTCCCAATGAACAGACCCTCCCTCTGGACAAGCTTGTCATTCCGCAGAGGTCCGGGAACGGCCGCCAGGCCGTCCCAACGAACAGGCCAGGCCGTCCCAACGAACAGGCCAGGCCGTCCCAATGAACAGGCCAGGCCGTCCCAATGAACAGACCCTCCCTCTGGACAAGCTTGTCATTCCGCAGAGGTCTGGGAACGGCCGCCAGGCCGTCCCAACGAACAGGCCAGGCCGCCCCAATGAACAGGCCAGGCCCTCCCAGCAAACAGACCCTCCCTCTGGACAAGCTTGTCATTCCGCAGAGGTCTGGGAACGGCCGCGAGGCCGTCCCAATGAACAGGCCAGGCCGTCCCAACGAACAGGCCAGGCCGCCCCAATGAACAGGCCAGGCCGTCCCAGCAAACAGACCAGGCTATTCCTCTGGAAAAGCCTGTGACTTTGCAGAGCTTCGGGAACGGCCGCCAGGCCGTCCCAACGAACAGGCCAGGCCCTCCCAACGAACAGGCCAGGCCGTCCCAACGAACATCCCAGGCCGGCTTGACTTCTTTTCAAAAACCTCCTATTTTTATGGATAAGAGGCTCCAAGCTTTAACGGGGGAGGCGGCGGGCTGGCCAAAACGCCGGGATTTTTCAAATAAAGCGCCATTAGGAGGGAGGGAGCATGAGCGCAGCGCCAAGAGGGGCCAGCATACAGGAGCTGTATGTCTGGCACAGAGACAAAGAGCTGTTTTGGGTCAACCGCCGCTATCAGCGAAAGCTAGTCTGGACCCGGGCGGAAAAGCAAAAGCTGATTGACAGCATTCTTTCCGGCTATCCCCTGCCTTTAATTCTTCTGGCCGGCGCGGACGGCTCCGGCTATGAGATCATTGACGGGATGCAGAGGCTGAACGCCATATTCTCTTTTATAGAGACCGGCTACCCCCTGGAGAGCGGCGAGTATTTTGATTTGAAAGAGTTTGCCAGCGCGAGGCAGGCCGGGGAAAAGGGCCGCTTTCAGGCCCAGCCGGAGCCTTGCAAAAAACTGCCGGGGGAGAGCTGCGCAAAGCTTTTGAATTATCAAATGCCCCTCACCGTGTTTGCCGATCAGGATGAGGAAAAAATCAATGAGGTTTTTTCCCGAATCAACTCTGGCGGGCGGCAGCTCAGCAATCAGGAAAGGCGGCAGGCCGGCATAGTGTCGGTTTTTTCCGATCTGACGCGGGACATATCCTCTGAAATCCGGGGCGATTCCTCCAGAAAAAAGCTCAAGCTTCAGGACATGCCCTCCATCAGCATTGACACAGCGCAAAAACCTCAGGGTTATAGCATAAATGCGGAGGAGACTTTCTGGCTCCGCCATGGGATTTTGGCCGCAAAACAGCTGCGGCAAAGCGAGGACGAAGATCTTATAGCGGATATTTTAGCCAGCATTCTGCTTGAAAGGCCTTTGGCCAGAAGCAAAGAGGTCCTGGACTCTATCTACACGCTTCATCATGAGATGGCGGAGAAAATAAAAGCCAGCTTGAGGCGGCATCAAACTGATTTTCTAAAAGAGCAGGTTATAGCTGTGTTGTCCCACATTGACGCAGAAATAAAAAAATACAGCCCGAAGCCGCGGGCTTTTCGGAAGCGGGTTATGGGAGAGGGAACAACAGCCAGCTCAGCGAAAACCCCGTTTTACTCTGTCTTTATGGCGTTTTATGAGCTGATGGCCGGGGACAGCAAATTCCCCCGCGCCGGCAGCGGAAAAATCATAGCTGCTCTTCAGAATCTAAATAAAAAACTGGAAACCCAAACGCATCATGCGACTTCAGAGCAAAGGAAGGCAAACATCAATACAGTCAAGGGGCTGATACAGGATTTTTTTGTAAAAAAAGAGCCTTCACAGCTGTTTCATGGCCCGGGTCTGGCCATTGATTTTGAAAACTCTCTTCGCCGGTCCCGGATCGAAACCCCGCGGTATGAGATGAAGCAGGGATTTCTCTCTTTGGACAAAAACCGCCAGTTTGAAAAAAGCCTGGTTGAAAGGCTGGCGCAAACCGCATGCGCCATGGCAAACATCGGGCCTGAAAGCAGAGGCTTTATCCAGATCGGCGTGGCGGATCAAAAAAAAGACGCCGACAGGGCAAAAGAGCTGGACTCTATAGAGCCCGTCCCAGTAAACAGCCATTGGGTGGTTGGCGTTGACAGGGAGGCCCGGAAATTGGGAAAAACTGTAGAGAAATATGTTGATATGTTTGTCTCTGAGTTTAAAAAAATCCCTGTCTCGGAAGATCTAAAAAGGGATATTTTAAGTGATATTGACACTGTCAATTACCGGGGCTTTTCCGTTATCCGCATAGCCGTTAAGCCGCAGTCCAGGGCAAGCTATGTGAACAACGAATGCTTTATAAGGGAGGGCAGCCATACAAAAAAAGCGGAAGGCCCCGCCATTGAGGCGGTCATCAGCCGCTTTAACAAGCGGGCATGACATCCAGAAGGCGCTCTTTTAAGCCAAAAGCCGCCCTGGAGCCTGGAGCATGGAAGAAAAAACGCTGCTTTAAAAAATATGCGGAGAGGGCATTTATGGGCCGGGAAAAGCAGCTTTTGACGCTTAAGGAGGCCAGCCGCTGGGCCAGCCATTTTCTAAAAAGGGAGGTCAGCGAATCCAGCATTTCCTATCTGATACAGTATGGAAAAATCAAAAAGCGCTTTAAAGCCGCCCAAGACAGCCGCGGCCGGCGGTCCATTTTTATCGGCAAAAAGGATCTGATGGCCTATTACAGCTGTCTCAGCGCGCAAAAAGCGGGCTGGAAAAAACAGCTTGGACAGGACCTTGACTGGGGGCTTTCCTTTGATCATCTCAGGGAAACAGCCACAACCAAGCATGTCCACAGGCTTCATCCCTATAAGGGAAAGTTCATCCCCCAGCTGGTCCAGAGTCTTTTAAGCCGCGGCGGCTTTGAGCCTGGGGATATTGTTCTTGATCCGTTTTCCGGCTCCGGCACAACCCTTGTCCAGGCCGCCGAGATGGGCATCCATGGCATTGGCCTTGACATCTCCCGGTTCAACTGCCTGATAGCGGAGGCCAAGCTTTTGAGCTGTGATATTTCCCTGCTCAGGGAGAGCGCCGCCCGGCTGCGGCATGCTGTGGAGGATTTTGGAAGGGGGCTGCCTCTCGCCCTGTTTGAAAGGGAGCTTTCAGCCTCTCTCAGAGAGTTTAACGAAAAACATTTTCCCGGCCCTGAGTTTAAGCGCCGGCTTGCGGAGGGGAAAATCAGCGAAAGGGATTATGGGGCGGCGAGGGAAAAAGAGTTTTTAAAAACATACCGCCGCCTGATCAAAAAACAAACTATGGCCCTGACAATCCAGAGAGCGCCCCCTCCCCGCGGCGGTCCGCGGGCGGAGAGTTTTCTGGACAAATGGCACCTTCCCATTATCAGAAAAGAGCTGGACATTGCGCTGAGGGAAATTCAAAAAATAAAAGATCCGGAGATCAAAAAAATTCTGTCTGTGCTTTTAAGCCGGACCGCCAGGTCCTGCAGGGCCACCAGCCACTCTGATCTTGCAACCCTTAAGGAGCCTCAGACAGAGGCTTATTACTGCTGGAAGCACAAAAAAATCTGCCGGCCGCTGCTCTCAATCAGGGGGCGGCTGAAGCGGTACATTAAAGACAGCCTTTTCCGGATAGAGGAGTTTTCCCGCCTGAGAACAGGCGCTTTGTTTGCCGTTCTCCCCCTGGATGCGAGAGCTGCGGATATTTTCAGCGAAGTCCAGAGGCAAAACAAAAGCTTTGGCAGGCTGCTGAAGAGGCGGAAAATCCGCGGCATTTGCGCCTCCCCGCCTTATGTGGGGCAGATTGACTATCACGAGCAGCATGCTTATGCCTATAAGCTTTTGGGCCTTCAGCGGGCGGATGATCTGGAGATTGGCCCCCTTTTCCGCGGCCGCGGGGCTGCCGCGCGGAGGCTGTATGTGGAGGGAATAGCCCAGGCTCTGAGAAACTGCCGCCGGTTTATGGCTGATGATTTTGATGTGTTTCTTGTGGCCAATGACAAATTCCGCCTGTATCCTGAGATTGCTGAGCGGGCGGGGATGCGCGCCGCGAATCAGTTTAAGCGGCCTGTGCTGAACCGGGCGGAAAAGGATCAGGCCCCTTATGCCGAGCAGATTTTTCATCTAAAGCCCTTATGACAGGAAGGCCAGGCTGAAAAAAAAAGAAAGAAACAGTTTTTTTCTTTAAAAGCATGTGGCAGCTTTAATAAATATGATGAGTTTTCTCAAAAAGCCTTTGGCTGTCTGCCCAGGCGCCTCTGCGGGGGGGGCCGGGGGCTGGCTTTCGGCGCGGGCCGCGGGCCTCCCCCTTCTTTTGGGCCTGGCGGGGGCGGCCTTTCTGGCGGCTTTTTTGCCAAAAGGGGCTTTGGCGGAAGAGGCGCCTCATCCGGCCCCTCCCCTGCCGGAATCCCAGGGGGCTGATGTAAGCTTTATGGAGGCCATCCTTTCGGCCCATTTTATTGTTCAGGCCACTCTTGTTATTTTGGCGCTTATGTCAGTTGTCTCCTGGGCCATCATATTCCAAAAATGGGCGCTCTTTAAAAGCCTTAAAGAGGAGAGCGCCTTTATGGACGATGTGTTTCTGAAATCAGGGGCTTTTGAGGACATTTACAACACAGCCCGCTCCCATGAAACAAGCCCTCTGGCCCGGATTTTTATCAGCGGATACAATGAAATGCGAAAAGCGCTGGCTCAGCCCCAGATAAAAGCCGGGATGGCCGCAGCGGAGCCTGCCGCAAAAAAAGACTCAAAAAAAGCCGATTCCCGGCAAATCGCCGGCAGCCTGGACAATGTGGAGCGGGCTTTGCGAAAGGGGCTGGAAAACGAGCTGGCCATGATGGAGGAGGGCCTGGGGTTTTTGGCCACAGCAGGAAGCAGCTGTCCGTTTATCGGGCTTTTTGGGACTGTTTTTGGAATCATGAACTCCTTTAACGAAATCGCCCGCATGGGATCGGCAAGCCTTCATATTGTCGCCCCCGGCATAGCTGAAGCCCTTATCGCCACCGGGCTTGGCCTGTTTGCCGCCATCCCCGCCTCTGTTTTTTACAACATTTTTCTGGGCCATATCAGGAGATGGGATCGGGAGGGAGGCAATTTTTCCATAGATTTTATCAACATAGCCAAAAGAAACTTTTTTCACGAAAGGCATTAAAACAGGGCATAAGCCATGGGATCTTTAGGCGCGGGGCAGAGCCGGCAGGGGCGGGGCGGGGGCCGCGGCCCGCTTTTGAGCGAGATCAATGTGACTCCCTTTGTGGATGTCATGCTTGTTCTGTTGATTATATTTATGGTGACCGCCCCGCTTTTGCGGCAGAGCTTTGACCTTTCGCTGCCGGAGGCAAAGGCCTCGTCCGGCGCCAGATCAGCCGCGCGGATCACAGGCGAATCTTTTATTCTGGAGATAAAAAAAGACCGGAATCTCTATATAGAGGGCCGCCGGCTGCCATTGAATCAGCTTGCGCCAAAGCTGAAAGCCATCTTTGAGCATAGAGGGGGGGAGCCGGTTTATATACAGGCCGACAAGTCTGTCCCTTATGGCTTTGTGGCGAAAATTCTTGGAGAGATCAAGGCCAGCGGACTGACGGAAATAAGCCTTGTGACGGCAGCAAAATAACCAGCGCCGCGGGGGAGGCCGCATTGAAAAGCCCGCCTTTTGCTTTTTTTCTGTCTCTTTCGCTTTCAGCCCATTTGCTGCTGTTTGGGGGGATGTTTCTGATGGGGCTTTTTGATTTGTTTGCCCCGGCCCGGAAGCCCGCGCTCATCATCGCCGCCAAAGTGGATCTTGTGGCGCTGCCAGATCTCCCCTCCCTGAAAAAAAAGCCGGCGAAAGCCGCAAAAAAAAATCCTCCAAAGCCAAAGGCAAAAGCGTTTCCGGCAGGCCGCCCCAAAAAGCCTCTGGACAAGCCGCGCGCAAAAAGCCCTCCGCCGCCGCCAAAAGCTCTGGAAAAAAAGCCTGAGCCGCCCCAAAGGGAGGCTCTGGACCCCGGCGCCAAAGAAGCGGAGCCGGAAAGCGGGCCCGCAAAGGGAAACCGGCTGTCCGAAGGATGGGGCGAAAGCGGCCGGCCGGCTGAAAAACAGGGGCTTTCAGAAGAGGAGAGGCAGGCTCTGGCTGCCTATTTGAATCCCATTATCAGACAAATAAAGTCCCATTGGAATCTGCCAAAATATCTTGTGGATGAAAATCTTTTTGCCGAGCTGGAGATCAAAATCAGCGACCATGGGGAGATTATCGCAAAAAGCCTGATCACCTCGTCCTTAAATGATTTTTTTGACCGCCGGATTTTGGCGGCTATAGAAAAATCCGCCCCCTTCCCCCCTCCGCCCCCCGCGGCGCGAAAAATCCTCTCGGACGGCATTGTGTTTGGGCTTTCAAGCCGGGACTGACAAAGGCTCTGTCTGAGAGGGCCCCGGCGCCAAAAAAGCGGAGCCGGAAAGCGCGGCCGGCCCCGGACGCGCATAAACAGGGCGGCGCGCTCAGCCGCTTTTTCTTTTTATATTTGAGAGCTGGTTCAGCAGGCTGCCGGACTTTTTTCTCTGTATCTCTTTGAGCTTGTATTTTCTGACAGCGGCAGAGGCGGAGAGGAAGGCGGGATCAATCATCTCCGCTTTTCTGAAGCTGCGCTCGGCCTGTTTGGCCAGGCCCCTTTCCTCATAATAAAGGCCGCAGATATAATGATACAGGCTGTTTCTTTTTAGAGTTATGCCCTGCTCATTGACTTTTTTCAAATAATATTTCTTTTTCTTTTGATCGCCAAGCTCTGGCGAGACAAAGCAGAGCCAAAGATACAGCATTTGAAACACAGCGCTTTCCTCCAGAATTTCAGCAGGCAGAGAGTGAAAACAGGAGGCGGCCTCATGGCGCCTTCCCTGCTCCAGAAAAAACTTGCAGGCTCTTTTCAGCTTCTCAACCTCTATTTCCCTTTGGATCCTCTCCTCTTTTTTCTTCGGGGAGTCTGAGCCGTCCGCCGCTGAGGCAAAAAACAAATAATGCTGTTTGATGTGGTAATGCGCTGTGTTAACCAGCTTTTTCAGATCATTTGGAATCTCAGAGGGAAACAGGTCGGGATGATTGTTTTTCACAAACAAATTATACAGTTTTTTGACAGATGAGCTGTCTTTAATCCGGACCCCTCCGCCGGCTAAACCGCTTATTGCGGAAAAAATCTCCTCTGAATCCGCTGTCTTTAAAAACCGGCTTAAATGCCTGTACCGCTCAGTCATATATGAAAAATCAGCCGCGCCGCCATCAAAAGCAAACCCCCCTCTGCATAAAATATACAGCAGGCGGGGGTAAAAATCAGGCCCGCCCCCGCGCCTCTGCCGCGCCTCTTCCAGGCTCGCTCCTTTTTTTAAGTCAGACGCCAGCTCCTCCGCCTCTGGAAAGCGCTGCCGGCCCGGATCGGCAAATGCCAGGGATTTTTCCATAATTTCCGGGCCGAACATGGCGGCAAGGCGCTCAGAAGGCAGGGTTTTGAGAATCTGAAAGGCTGTTTCAGAAAAGCCGCTTTGATCAATCTGAAAGCGCTTTTTTTCCAGGGAGGCGAACAGCCTGATATTCAAAGACACCTCCGCCTTCGCCTGGATGGCTTTCAGGGCCTCAAAAAGAAACCCGCGCTTCAGCTCCGACTCCTGGTAGGGGCTGATGGCGCATTCTTTTGTCAAATCGATAAGAATTTGATTGAGGCTTTTCCCCTCAAAGCGCCTGACTTCAGACGGGGAAATGATGTTTTGCGCGGCAAGAGCGCCTAGAAGCCTGGCGCCGGCGCGGCTGATTTCATAATCTGTGATTTCGCCTTTCCGCAAAAAAACCGCGCAGCTTGTCTGCCCATCGGCCGAGAATTTGACAAACGCGCTCTCTTTGGAGTTTAAAAGGCCGGCGATAATCAAAAGCAGGTCTGCCGGCTTTGCCTTTTTCAAAGCGATAAGCGCTTTTAGCTGGCGCAGATTCAGCCGGCTGCCAAAAAGCTGCAAAAGGAGGCTGTTTTTTCCGCCGCCGCGCGCGCGCCTTTCCCTGACCTCAGCCACAACTTCATCAATATCAGAGGCCAGAACAGGCTTTGACAGAAAAACCAGGCCCGGCTCCTTTTCCAGCAATGCGGATACGCTCTGCTTGTTTACAACCCCGCTCACCATGACCGCGTCAACAGAGGAGCCGACATAGCTTCTGATTTTTCTGATAAAGTCAGCTCCATGGCTTGCGCGAAGAACACAGTCCACAAAAACAAGGTGAAAGGGCCGGAGCAGAATCATGGCCGCCGCTTTGTCCGGGTCGGAAAGCGCCTCCGCGTCAAAGCCCCTTTTCTCCAGCATTCGCTTCAGCATGTGAAGAAAGCTTTTGTCATCGTCAAGGATGAGGGCCCGCAGCCGGCCTGATTCGTTTTTCATAATGGGCTTATCGGCTTTTTTTGAAAAAAACTTAATGCCGAACAGCCGGCCCCCTTAATCAGGGGGCGCTTTATGGAACCTTCCTATAAGGAGGATGTCGGGGCCAAGGCGGCGGGGATCCTCAAGCCTCAGGTTTTTTCTCTCCTTGAGGGATGAGGCCAAAAGGCTCTCCGCCCAGCTTCGGCCTTTAGCCCCTCCCAAAACGCAGGGCGCGATAAACTGATACAGCTTCTGCGCCTGATCCTGCTCCAGAAAAGAGGACAGTGTCAGCGCCCCCCCCTCAACCAAAAGAGAGCTGAGGCCATGGCTTTGCCAGAGCTTTGACTTTAAATCGGAAAGGTCAAACTGGCCGCAAGGCTCCCGCCAGGCGCAGCAGATTCTCTGAAAGGGCCAGCTGCCGCCTCTGAGCTTTGGGAGCGGCCTTGTGACGGCCAGAATATGCTTTAAGGGGCGAACCTGGGCCAGCCGGGAGCGCGGAATCAAATCCAGCAAATCGCCTTTTGGATTCAAGATAACCGCTTTGCCGGGATGGCCCGAAAACTGGGGGCAGCGGCTGTTCAGCCGGGGATTGTCCTCCAAAAATGAGCCGGCGCCGGTCAGAACCCCGTCATAGCGGCCCCGCAGCCATCCGCCATAATCCCTGGCCTCCTGAGAGGTGATCCACTGGCTGGAGCCATCGCTTAAACCCAGCATGCCGTCCAAAGAGACAGCCGCCTTTAGGGCGATAAAGGTTTTTTTCTCCCGCATGTTGAAGGCAAAAGCCTCATAGAGGCTTTGAATCTGAGAATCAAAAAAGCGGGGGTATTTTCTGACTTGAAAGCCCTTGTCTCTGAGTTTGGTTAAGCCCCGGCCTTTTGTTTGGGGGTTTGGATCTTCCCGCCCGTAAAAGATGCGGGCAAAGGGATGCTTTGCCAGCTCATTGGCGCAGGGGGGAGTTTTCCCATAATGGGCGCAAGGCTCCAAAGTCACATAGCAATGGGCGCCTTTGAGGAGCTTTTTGTCTTTGATTTTTCTCAGAGCCGCGGTTTCCGCATGCGGCGCTCCATAAGCGGCATGAAAGCCGCTGGACAAAAAGCCTCCCTTTTGATCCAGGATGACACAGCCCGCCGGCGGGTTGGGAGAGACCCGGCCAAAGCCTTTCTCCGCCTCGCGGAGAGACAGCGCCATGGCCTGCCGCGCGGAAAGCTTTTGGCCGAAAGCCGGCTGTTTTGGCGAATGGCTCAATCAGACTCCCCCGCCTGTTTTTTTGAGCTGTTTCCCAAAGGGGGAGCGGAGAAGGGGTGAGGGCAGGCGGCAGCCCAGCTTTGCCTCCAGCCACAGAGCTGTTTCAATGACCCGTCCGGCGATGGCTGCCGGATCTTGCGCGCCGGCGCCGGCTTTTGCCCTCTGCAGAAGAAGCAAAAGCCCCTCTGTGGGCGTGTTTCCCGCAACAGCTCCGGCATAAGGGCAGCCGCCAAGGCCGCCCGCGCTGCCGTCAAAGGACCTGACTCCGGCCTGATAAGCCGCCCACACATTGGCCATGCCAAGGCCATGGAGGTCATGAAAATGACAGGCTGTTTGATTCCAGCTGATTTTTTTGGAAAGCCCCTCCAGGAGATCTTGAACCTGGCAGGGGGAGGCCATCCCGGCTGTATCGCTTATGGCGACTTCATAGGCTCCCATATCCCGAAGCCTCTCTGTCAGGCGAATCGCACGCTCAGGGGGAATCGGCCCCTCAAAGGGGCAGAAAAAACAAACGCTCAAATAGGCGCGGACCTTCAGGCCATGGGAGAGGGCCTCCCGGCAGACTGATTTATAAATGACAAGGCTTTCCTCCACAGAGCGGTTGAGGTTTTTTTTTGAAAATGTGTCTGAGCAGGCTGCAAAAACAGCCGCCTCCCGCATGCCGGAGTCCAGGGCCATGCGAAGGCCCTTTTGGTTGGGAATCAAAGCGGAAAACCGGACATCCGGCGGGATATGCCCCGCTTTCTGGGCGGCAAAAGCCATTGCCGCAAGCTCAGTTGTTCCGCTCATTTGGGGGATCTTTTTTGGAGAGACAAAGGCGCCGATTTCGATTCTCTTCAGCCCCGCGCGGCTGAGCCTTTGGATAAACTCAAGCCTGCAGCTCAAAGACAGCGGGGCCGGCGCGCTTTGCAGGCCGTCCCGCGGCCCAGTCTCAAGGATCGTCACATCATCCATTATGAGCCCCTTAGTCATAGTCAATCCTCATCAAAATCTGGCGGGCCTCAGCCTGCTGGCCTTCCTGACAGCAGATCTCCCGAACAAGCCCGCTGGCCTCCGCCTGAAAAGCATACTCCATTTTCATTGCCGACATGACCAGCAAAGCCTGCCCTTTTTTGATTTTTTCCCCTTTTTGGACAGAGATGGCCTGAATCTGGCCGGGCATGGGAGACAAAATCAAGCCTGAGGGGGCCGCGCCGCCGCGGGCTTTCTCTGAATTGTCAGAGGCCCCAGGGGCCGCGCGGCTCCAAAACCAGGTTTGCCCCTGAAAGTGAATCCAAAGGCCCTGCTTGTCCCCGGGGCTGTTTTTGCGGGCGTCTTTGAGGGCCAAAAATCTCAGGCGCCTCCCCCTCCACTCTGTCTCTATAAATTTTACAGATTTTTTCATTCAGAAACAAAATCCCCGGCCTGGGAGCCAGCCGCAAGCCTCTTTTCATTCAGAAATAAAATCCGACCAGGGGTTAAAGCCCCGCCCGCCGGCAGCGGCTTTAGGGGCCGCAGCCTCTCCCTGATCAAAGTCTTTGAATGCCTTTTCCATTAAGCCCTCATCAAGGGGAAATGGCTCCGGCCTCCATTCAGCATGCAGAGCCTCTATGGAATCCGCGGCCAGCCTTCCCCCAATAAAAAGCGGATGAGACAAAACATGCCTTAAAAAGGGAATATTCACAGGGACGCCAAAAATGACTGTCTCCTCAAGGGCTTTTTTCATTTTCTCTATCGCGCGGACACGGCTGCTGTCCCAGACAATCACTTTTCCGATCAGGGAGTCATATAAAGGGGATATTCTGTCGCCCTGCTGAAAGCCGGTGTCCGCCCGCCGGCCAGGCCCCTGCGGCCAGGAGCAATAAAGCAGCCGCCCCGCGGAGGGGAGAAATCCGCGCCGGGGATCCTCCGCGCAAATCCGGCACTGGATGCTCTGCCCCCGCGAAGTCAGGCCTTTTTCCATGGAGTTCCGCCCGGCGCGGAAAGCCGGCGGAAAAGCCGGCTGATTCATTGCGGTTAAAATCTGCGCCCGCGCAAGATCCAGGCCAAAGATCATCTCTGTAACAGTGTGCTCCACCTGAAGGCGCGCGTTCATCTCCAGAAAATAAAAATCATCGCCTTGAAGCAGAAATTCCACAGTTCCGGCCCCGCGGTATTTGACAGCGCGGCAGAGGCTGAGCGCAGCCTCCCGGAGGCGCTGTTTTATTTTCCCAGGCGCTGCGGATGGCGCCTCCTCAATAATTTTTTGCCGCCGCCTTTGGGCGGAGCAGTCTCTGTCCCCCAAGATATGAATTTCATCATCGGCGGAGACAAAAACCTGAACCTCTGTATGCCTGGCTGAAGGCAGGTATTTTTCCAAAAAAATTTGATCATTTTGAAAGGCTTTTTGGGCCTCTGATCTGACGGAGGGAATCAGGGCTTTCAGCTCTGCCTCTGTCTGGACAGCCCTCAAGCCGAGGCCGCCGCCGCCGGCTGCCGCCTTCAGCATCAGCGGAAAGCCTATGTCCCGCGCCTTTGAAATCCAGGCGCCGGCATCCGCTTTTGGAGACGGCTTTATCAGCGCGCCCGGCAAAACAGGAATGCCTGTTTTTTTGCATAATTCGCGCGCCTTGATTTTGTCTCCAAAAATCTCCATGGCCGGCGGAGGGGGGCCAATAAACCTGAGGCCGCGGTCCGCGCAGAGCCTTGCAAAATCCGCGCTTTCCGACAAAAACCCATAGCCTGGATGAATGGCCTGCGCGCCGGCTGCCAGAGCGCCCTCCGCCACAGCTTCGCCATTTAGATAAGACAAAGCCGGATCTGCGGGGCCAATGCAAATGGCCTCTCCAGCCAGGCGAAAGGCCTCGCTCTCCACATCGCCGGCGGCATGCAGAAGGGCGGTTTTTATGCCCATTTGATGGCATGAAAGAATGATCCGTTTGGCAATCTCCCCCCGATTGGGGATGGCCGTTTTTTTAATTGCGGACACTTTCAGCCTCTGTTTTTTCCGCCGGCGGGGCCGGCGCCTGAGCGCGGCGGGTCAGCCCGGCCCTTTGTTTTTCCGAGCCTTGAGAAACCGGCTGATGTTTTTCAAAACCTCCGGGCTTTTCCGCCGCTCAGCCAGCGCCTGAGCGCAGTAATCGCCGGCTTCCTTAAGGGGCATTTGGGGAACCGCAGCCAAAAGCTGCTTCAGCTGCTTGAGGGCAGCCTTGTCGTATTTTAAAAAACTGTCCGCCATGCTTTGCGCAAAGCCCTCCCGCTCCTTAAAGCTTCCGGAAAAGTGAATCAGCCCGGCGGACAGAGCCTCTTCAGCCCCGAAAACCCGGGCGCTCAGCATCAGCTCCCTTGCCTTGGAAAGAGGGATTTTTTCCAAAACAAAAGGGGAAATCACAGAGGGGATCAGCCCCAGCTTCAGCTCGCTGAAGCAAAATTTTGATTTTTCTTCGGCAGCGGCAATATCGCAGACAGCGGCCAGCCCGATGCCGCCGCCAAGCGCGCTCCCATGGATTTTTCCAATAACAGGCAGAGGGCAGGCGGCTATGGCCTGAAACATTTGAAACAGCTGGCGCGCCTCGCCTGAATTTTCAAAATCAGAGGATTCCGGCTTTAAGGCCATCCATCTCAAATCAGCCCCGGAGCAAAAAGAGGGCCCTCTGCCGGAGAGGATCACGGCGCGGGCCTTTGTCTCGCCGGCAAAGCGGCGAAAGATTTCTGTGAGCTGTCTGATCATTTTCAGGCTGAGGCTGTTTCTCCTGTCCGGGCGGTTCAGCTCCACAAGGGCAATTTGCCCGTTTTGCTCTGTCTGGATATTTATTTCATTCATGGCTGCGCCCCTCTGTCTCTTGCAATGCGGCAGGCCGAGCCTCTCCAGGGAAAGATTCTGCCCCCCAATACAAGAGCTTAGCCGGACCAGCCGCTGAAGGGAAGTTTTTCGGAGTCCAGCTGACTATGCCCGCCTGGAAATCCAAGGCAGCCGGCCGGCCCTCATTTGTCCGGCTGCGCGCTCAGGCCATCGCTGATTTGAAGGCCATGGGGCTGCTTGAGGGCGCCCCCCCGCAGGCCAGGGGCAGAGGCGGAAATCCGGCTTGTCCGGGGCCTCAAGGGGGGCTGACAGCTGAAAAGAATTTTGTCCCCATCCCCATGGCCAGCGGGGGAGCCTGGATCACAGAGGAGAAAAAAGAAGCCCCCTCAAAAAACAGCTCAAAACAGGGCAAAACAGCTCAAAAAAAGACTGGACCAGCGGCGCCCAAAAACAAGCCATAGGACTAGCCCTAAGGGGGGAAATCATATTGACGGGGGGGCGCCCTCTTATCACAGGCGGGGGCGCGAAGTTTTCACGCGGCGGATCTGAAAATCAGTGGTTTCCCGGCTCGGATATTCCAGGCCGGCGGCCAAAAGCCCCCGCGGGCCGCGCAGATTTTGCCGGCGGGGGCCTGCCGCAGACTTGACAAACAAGCATATTGCCTATATAATGGCCGCATTTATGAAGCTTGCCTGGCTTGTTCTTTTGCTGCCCGCGCTTTGTTCGGCCTCCAAGCTGAAGCCGGCGCCTCAAGACAATTCTTTATTGCAATCTTCCGCCAGCTGCAGGGCTGCTTTTATTAGAGGCATCCTGCTTAACCCCGATGGCTTCCCAAAAGGGGAATACATCGGCCAGATGGAGGGCTATCCCCGGTTTGCTGAAGAGCATTTTGCTGGAGCCATGAAAAGGGCTTTTGTGAATGCCTCGGCTGTTTTGACTGAAAAGGAAAGAGCGCTGTTGGGCTGGCAGGCATTTCATGGCCCGGCGGCGCTGTTTCGCGCCATGAGGGGCAAGCTGCTTAACCCCGATGGCTCCCCAAAAGGGGAATACATCGGCCAGACAGATGGCTATCCCCGGTTTGCTGAAGAGCATTTTTCTGGAGTCATGAAAAGGGCTTTTGAAAATGCCTCGGCTGTTTTGACTGAAAAGGAAAGGGCGCTGCTTGGCTGGCAGGCATTTCATGGCCCGGCGGCGCTGTTTCGCGCCATGAGGGGCAGGCTGCTTAACCCCGATGGCTCCCCAAAAAGAGAATATATCGGCCAGATGGAGGGCTATCCCCGGTTTGCTGAAGAGCATTTTGCTGGAGCCATGCAACAGGCTTTTCAAAATGCCTCGGCTGTTTTGACTGAAAAGGAAAGGAAGCTGTTTGGCTGGCAGGCATTTCATGGCCCGGCGGCGCTGTTTCGCGCCATGAGAGGCAGGCTGCTTAACCCCGATGGCTCCCCAAAAGAGGAATACATCGGCCAGACAGATGGCTATCCCCGATTTGCTGAAGAGCATTTTGCTGGAGAAATGGAAAAGGCTTTTAAAAATGCCTCGGCTGTTTTGACTGAAAAGGAAAGGGCGCTGTTTGGCTGGCAGGCATTTAATGGCCCTGTGGCGCTGTTTCGCGCCATGAGGGGCAGGCTGTTTAACCCCGATGGCTCCCCAAAAGGGGAATACATCGGCCAGACAGATGGCTATCCCCGGTTTGCTGAAGAGCATTTTGCTGGAGCCATGCTAAAGGCTTTTCAAAATGCCTCGGCTGTTTTGACTGAAAAGGAAAGAAAGCTGTTTGGCTGGCAGGCATTTCATGGCCCGGCGGCGCTGTTTCGCGCCATGAGGGGCAGGCTGCTTAACCCCGATGGCTTCCCAAAAGGGGAATACATCGGCCAGACAGATGGCTATCCCCGGTTTGCTGAAGAGCATTTTGCTGGAGCCATGCTAAAGGCTTTTCAAAATGCCTCGGCTGTTTTGACTGAAAAGGAGATGGAGCTGTTTGGATGGAAGTGTTTTTTTGGATATGTCAGCCAGTTTCATTCTCTCATAGAGGATTTTTTGGAGCATTATCCCAAAGGCTGGATGGGGCCGGAGGGCCAAAGCCGGGTGGCGGACAAAATCTTTAAAGGGCGCAAAAACACAGCTTATAGAAATGTTTCTGTTTTGAGAGGATATTTGTTTGGCGCCGATCCCATCTCTGAATTCCGCGCGCTGGGCTGGCGCCGGCAGCAGTAAATAAGACTGTCTTTTAGCGGGCGGCGCTTTTTCTGAATCCCCGCTTTTGGCGCGGGCTGGCTGCCCCATAAGACAGGCAGCCGCTAGAAATAAATGATTGGGGGGTTTTTTAGGAAGCGCTGCGGAGGTTTCTGAGTCCAGAATTTTTGCTGCCTTGCGTCAAAAACTCTCTTTTTTTACTGGCTCCAGCCAGTCCATTGGCCAGAAAAGCGGCAATTATATAGGAATTATGCTTTTCGGCTGTCAGCCCCTAAATAATGCTGAGCGCCTGGACAGAACAAGGCAGAGAGGCATTTTGCCCTTGACAATAAGACCCTGAAAAAGACATAAAAAATAATGCCTGACAGGCCCGCCGCGGGGGGAGGGCATCCATTACATGAAGATCGCGTCCTGGAATGTGAATGGCGTCCGCTCCTGCTTTCAGAAAGGGGAGCTTGAGGCTTTTGTGGAGGAGGCCTCCCCGGATGTTCTCTGCCTTCAGGAAACCAAAACCCATCCCGATCAGCTAAACAGCCCGCCGGACAGCCGGATCAAAAGCCTGGGAGGCTATCCTTTTCAGACATGGTCCTCATGCGGGGTTAAAAAAGGCTACTCAGGGACTGTCACCTTCAGCCGCAGCCCCGCCTCTGAGTTTGCCGGCGGGCAGATGGGAATCAAAAAATTTGATTATGAGGGGAGGATTGCCGCCTCAGACCATGGTCCGTTTATTTTGCTGAATATTTATTTTCCCAACGGCGCCATGACTCAAGAGCGGCATTTGTTTAAGCAGGAGTTTCTGCGCCGGCTGCCGCCTTTTTTGCAAAAAATCCGCCGGCAGACGAAAAAAGAGCTTGTCGTGGCCGGAGACTACAATGCGGCCTATCTTGACATTGATGTTTTTTCCCCTGAAACCCTTGGGAAAACAAGCGGCTTTCTCCCGGAAGAGAGGCTCTGGATGCGGCGCTTTCTTCAGGATGGCTGGACTGATGTGTTCCGTTATTTTTTCCCGGAAAAAGAGGAGGCCTTTACATGGTGGTCCCACAGGGAGGGCGCGCGCCGGCGAAACAGAGGCTGGCGAATTGACCATATATTTGTGACTGAGGGGCTGAAGCCTCTGCTGAAAGGCGTCAAAATTTTTAGCGGCCAGCATGGCTCCGACCACTGCCCCATTATGATGGAGCTGAAGGAGCCGGCTGATTCTGAGGCTGGGGGCGCAAAAGATGGCTGAAGGTCCAGCAAGCAGACAGAGCGCGCCGATGCTGAAAAGCGCGCTGCTCCGCGTCAAACTCAGGATCATTTTTTGAAAAAAGAAAGCGCGCTTAAAAATTTGAAAAAACTATCGCCCCCCCTCAGCTGAGGGCGGCGAGCCAAAATCTTAAATTTAAGCCTTTAATTGCGCTTAAAATATCACCATAAAACCCGCTGATTTTTTAAAATCTTAAATTAAAAATTCTAATAGCAGGTAAAAGTTTTGCTTTTGTCATTTTTTGTCCGGCTTGAATAATCTTAAAAAACGCCGAAAAACAAGCCTGTTTCCCGCCCAAAGGCGCTAAACTTTTTACACAGCGCGAAAAAAATCTTAAATTTTTTGGTTTGGGGCTTGCATTCTCTTTTGTTTTGTTTATCTTGTAAAAGTTTAAAGTTTTTAATTTTAGGAGGCGGCCATGGCTAAAGCGCATAATTATCCCATACACAGAGAAGTCATTAAGCGGCTGACAAAAAAAACCGCTGTGGAGCTTTACGAAAAACTCATCAGGAAAAGGCAGGAGGTCCAGAACAGCCCTCAAGCTGCCAAACAGGCCCTTTCCCTTTTGGGGAATGAGCGCGGCGGCGATCAGGCCGATCAGGTCAATCGCCTGCAGGAGGAAACCCAGCAAACGGGGAGGATACAGCGGGACATCCTGCTGCTGGAGCAGATCGCCATGGCTCTGGCCAGGATGGAAAAGGGGGACTACGGCTTGTGCGAAAAAACCAGCGATCTGATTGAGCCGAACCGCCTTCGCTCAATCCCCTGGACCAGGCTCAGCATAGAGGGCGCTGAGATAGAGGAAAGCGAAAGACAGGCCAGAAAAGCCTTTTAGTTTTTGCCTGCAAAGGGGGGGCCGGGGTTTGCCGGCGGAGGCTGGCTGCAAAAATCCCGGGCCAGACAGCCTGTTTTGTTTGCAGACGGCTTGTTTGCCGGGGGCCGGCCCCTCGCGGCGGCGGCTCTTGTTTCGCCAAGGCTCTCCTCCCCGCCCCTAACACTTTTTAGATCCTGCCGGCGCTGCCCGCCGCATGGCTGCTTTTTCACACTTTGTTTTCCTGGACGATGGTCCTGTTTTTTTTGCTTGCTGGCATTATCCTTGCCTTGCCCCTGGCCCCCTGATTATGATTTTGTTTGAAAACGACTGACAGAAGCGCTGCCAGCCCGGCTTTGGAGCAGGTTTTTTAGCTCAATCCCCGCGAAAAACAATGCATGGCCCAAGCCCCCTTTTCAGAGATGACGCGCGGCGCAAGCAGCTCAGCTTTGGCTTTAGGGAGTCTAAAGCGGGTTTTTTAGAGCTGTCAAAAAAAAAGCCTAAGCGGTATTTAGGCTCCCCTTTAAGATATGCCGGCGGCAAAAGCCGGGCCGCGGCAAAAATCATAGGATATTTTCCTAAAAATCTCAGAAAAATCATTTCCCCTTTTATTGGCGGCGGAAGCGTTGAGATAGCCTGCGCCAACGAGCTGGGGATTGAGGTTATAGGATATGATGTGTTTGATATTTTGGTCAATTACTGGCAGGTCCAGCTGAGGCGGCCGGCCAGCCTTTATAATGAGCTTTGCAAGATGGAAAACACAGACAGAGTTTACAGAGAGCTGAAAGAGGAGTTGAAAAAACACTGGAATAAAGAGGTCAAGCTTGAGCCTTTAAGGCTGGCGGCGCTGTATTATTTTAATCACAATTTAAGCTATGGCCCCGGCTTTTTAGGCTGGATGTCAAAAATTTACCGGGAAAAACCCAGATATATGAGCATGCTCAGCAAGGTCCGAAACTTTAAATGCCCAAAGCTAAAAGTTTTTCAGGGATCTTTTGAAAAAACAGTTCCAAAGCACCGGAAAAATTTTTTATATTTAGACCCTCCCTATTATCTTGGCGGAGGCAGCAAAATGTTTAAGGGGATATACCCCCAGAGAAACTTCCCTGTTCATCATAATAATTTTAATCATATTCTTTTAAGAGACATTTTGCTGAAGCGCAGGGGGAAGTTTGTTCTGTCTTACAATGACTGCCCTGAGATAAGAGAAATGTATAAGGGGTTTGATATCCAGAAAATCAAATGGCAGTATACAATGGGGCAGGGCGAAACCAGAATTGGCCTGAACAGGATAAAAAACAGCCAGGGCCATGTAAAAAAATCCCATGAAATTCTTATAATCCGGAGCTGACTGTATGCTAAAAAAGCCATGAAATTCAGGATTGATCTTGCAGAGCTTTCAGCTGTTTTGGGCCGGCCGCATAAAACTCTTTAAATATCAAAGCGGACATTAATGAGGAAAAAATGGCGGCGGCTTTTGGAGCGGAGCCTTCTCGGGAGCGGGCAAAACTGGTTTTGATCCCTGTCCCCTGGGAGGCGACAGCCTCTTATGGCGGGGGGGCGGGCCATGGGCCGGAGCTTGTCCGCAAAGCCTCCTTTCAGCTGGATTTTTTTTGCCGCGAAAAAGGCGCCTCCTTTAACCATTTGATTTATTTTCAAGATCCTGATCCGGAAATCATCTCCTTAAACCGGGAGGCCTCCGCCCTGACAGAAAAAATCAAATCCCAATGGACAGAAGGCGAAACCCTGCCGGCCGGGGAGCGGAAAATCGCGGAACAGGCCAATCAGCTCTGCCGGGCTTTGAGCCGCCGGGTCAGAGGCGCGGCGGAGACAGCCCTCCGGCAGGGGAAAATTCCCGCCGCCATAGGGGGCGAGCACTCCATCAGCGAGGGCATGCTGGAGGCTTTTGGAGAGCGCCACAAAGGGAAATATGGGATCCTGCATCTTGACGCCCATGCGGATTTGCGGAAGGCATATCAGGGCTTTCAGCGCTCCCATGCCTCTGTGATGCGCAATGTTTTGGATCAGCGCTTTCCGCCGGAAATATTGCTGCAGATTGGAGTCCGGGATTTTTGCGAAGAGGAATACAGCTTGATTCAAAAAGATCCGCGAATTGTCTGTTATTTTGACGGGGATATTTCCGCGCGCCTTTTTAAGGGAGAGGCCTGGGCTGATGTCTGCCGGGAAATCGCCGGACGCCTTCCGCCCCTGGTTTATGTCTCTGTGGATATGGATGTTTTTTCCTGGGAGTGCGCCCCGGGGACAGGGACTCCTGTTCCCGGAGGGCTGTCGTTTAATCAGGCGCTGTTTTTGTTTCAAGAGCTGAAGAGGCAAAAAAAGCAAATCATCGGCTTTGATGCGGTGGAAATCTCTGCCGGCAAAAATCCCGGCCTGGGCGCCGCCGCCGGGGCCATTGAGCGGTTTAACGAATGGAACGGAAATGTCGCGGCGCGGCTGATTTACCGCCTGTCGGGCCTGGCCCTGCCTCCTTAAACTCCTGTCAGGGCAGCAACAGAGGGCGCTAAACGCTGTATTGCGCAAACGGCTGAAAATTTTCTAGAAAAGATTTTATATCCAGCTTGACTTGCATGTTGTTGCCGGGATGTTTTGGATCTGTTTTAGGATATGTTGTGATATTGCCGTCTCCGCCTTTTCTCTGAAGCTGAAAGCAGTCTCCTATTTTGATATTTCCTTTTGGCGTCCAGCCTATCTCATAGTTTAATTGGGATAGGACGGTTGACATTTTATAAAGCCTCATCACATTTTCCCCGCGATCAAACAGGGCCAATATTTCCCGGCTTGGATGTGAAGAGAGCGACCGTTTGACAATTTGTTTTGCAAATGGCCCCAGCTTTTGTTCCCATAAACCTCTATGCTCCTTTCTTATCAAGGGGAAAGCTCTGGGGTTTTCAGCTTTGCGCTTAAATGCCCCCTGCAGGCCCTTGACAAGCTCAGGAGGCAAATTGAGCGCCTTGCCAAAGTTGCTTAAACTGGAGCGGCTGGCTTGGTTGAGCATTGCTCCAGGAGACTTATAGGCTTTGATATTTACATCTATGTTCCGGCCGCATTCAAATTCCATTTTGACATCGCATTTTTCGCCATGGCTTCCTGAGTGAATGCTTGTTCGATAGCTGCTGCATATCTTAAACTCTTTTTGAATGGCCTGTATCGCAGCTGGATTATTTTCAATGCTGTTGCGAAAAAGAAGCTCAACATTTCTGCCGGCAAAGGCGTTTCTGTTTTTTGGAGAGTTTTTGCTCATGTCATCTTTATGCTGTCATACACCGCCTCAATCATTGAGGGTATAACGGCATTGCCCAGCTGTTTGTGGCCCTGAATGCCGGGGCTGACATGATGATCTGCTGAAAAGCCCATCAGTTTTTTGCGCTCATTTATGGAGAGCTTGCGGACAGCTCCGCCCGCGCCGTTTTTGCCGCGCGTCCAATACAGCCCCGCCCTCGCCCCCACCCCGCCGCCGTTTGCGGACAAAGTGATGGCATGGCCGTTTGTGGAGTAAATTCTTTCACCCTGCCCGCCCTTGTTCAAGATGCCTATGCGGACAGGCTTTAGATCCTTTTGAGCTGCTTTTTTTTCATCAATAGATGAAATATCATCTCTGTCTATAAAAAGACTGTCATCAACATCATCCTCCAGAATATCCCGCAAATAGACTGGCTTTCGCGATGGCTCCGGCGCTTTGTAATCTGCCGTTATGTTTTTTCTGAGGCAGACAAAATACACTCTTTCCCTTTTTTGGGGGATGCCAAACAGAGAGGCGTTTAATGGATCGTAAAAAACTCTATAGCCCGCTTTATCCAGTTTTTTTTCAATCCTGTCAATGACCTTGCCATTATTTACTGTGAGTATGTTTTTCACATTTTCCAAAAGCAAAACCCGCGGCTTGTGATGCTCGGCTATTCTCACAACTTCATAAAAAAGCCTCCCTCTGTCGTCTTTCAGCCCTCTCTGCTTTCCAGAAATGCTGAAGGATTGGCAGGGGAAGCCCGCGCACAAAATATCATGGGGCGGGATTTCCCCCTCCGATATCTTTGTAATATCCCCCGCCGGCTCCTCTCCAAAATTCTGTTTATATGCAGCCCGCGCATGTTTGTCAACTTCTGATGAAAAGACACACTTCAGGCCCTTTCGCTCCAGGGCGGTCCGAAAGCCCCCGATGCCGGCAAAAAGATCAATAAAGGTTTGCATGATTTTCCCTGCTGTGGCTTTTGCCCGCTGCCTGGCCTGTTTGTTGGGCCGGCCTCGCGGCCGTTCCTGCTTTGTTTGCCTGCCGCCGGCGGCTCCTCAGGCAACTCCCCAGAGCGGGCGCAGGCTGCCCCCCGGCAGAGCCTTCTGCCCCCCTAAGAGCTTCAAAAAAACAGGCATTCCCCCCCTTTTAACAGATCTAAAGTCCGAAAAGCCAATACAGATAAGGCGCCGCATTATAAGGGTCTCGGCCCCCGCGGATATTGTTGCGGGGCGTTAAGGGTTTTTTTTATTTTTCCACAGCATCCTGCTGATTTCAATGCTCTATGGACCAAAGGCTAGAACTGATCTTATGCCAGGCGCGCCTGCCTGACCGCGCTCTTGACGCTAAGCGGCGCCGGGCGCCCTGAGGGCGCAAGTAGAGCAGGCTCCTGCCTCTGTCTCGCTGGAGTTTTTCTGATACGCCTTCTGTTATCACTGGCGGAGCGATCAGCCTCATATTCCGCTCCCCGCGCTCTTTAAAAGCTTGTTCAGCCCATAGGTATTCACAAAAAAGCTCCTCGCGCTTCGGCTCCTCAAACATTTTTCAATCCGCCTCTTTTGCGCTTTAATTTTATCCGGCAGATTTGCCTCAATAAATTTATTAAAATACGCGCCATCCAAAAAAGCCACATAAAAAACGCCGCTGAGCTTATGCGCATGATTTTCATTATCTATAAAAGCGATAAGCTCATTCATTTGTTTATCCTGTCCGCCGCCGCTTTCCTTGATATGCTTTGCTTCACAAATAAAATATTGATTCTCATTTCCAAAAAATAAAACATCAGCTTTTTTCCCTCCATGAGTTTGTGACCATTTTTTATACCAGGACTCCCCTTGCGCCTCTAAATCATGCAATAATGCCTGCCCCTGCTTTTGATCAATAAAACAATATTTCTGTTTGGCTTTTTTTATTTTTGTATTTCTGGAAACCTGCGCATATCCCAGTTTTTCACAAATATTCTTTATTTTTCGGTTTGCAGCCCCTCCCTGTCTTTTATGTTTGCTAAAATCTTTTCTGACCTGTATTGCAGTTACAGAATACCCATGTGACATGTAAACATTATGCCTGCGATCCAAGTAATATTTTAGAAAGGTTTTCAAAAGCTCATAACGAATATTTGGAGGCAGGCTTTTATATGCTGAGAAACTGAAGTCTATTGCCGGAAAAAAAGACGCTAACTCAAGAAATTGAGTTGCTTTCTTTTCAGTTAAAATTTTGTCTAATGCCTGAATATGATTTGTATATTCATTAAGCTTTCCCTCATCTTTTGCTATTTTTGCGGCGCAAATTCTTTCTATAACCGCCCGGTGAGCCTCCATAATCTCTGTTGGCTGACAATGAGCGCTCTGTGAAATAATCAGATTGTCATAACAATAAGCCTTGTCAATCAAAGGCTCTGGATTTTTTAAACATTCCAGAAAAAGGCTATTTGGATCCGGCAGCATAATGAAACTCTATTTGCCTGTTTAGAGACTGCTCTATAAGCTGGCGGGCTAAAGAATAATCCAGCCGCCTCCGCCTTTTGCCAGCCTTATTGTTTCCTTTAAACGGAGACAGCAGCAAATCCGCTGTCTCAGCCCGCGCCTTTTCCAGATTCTGATTAAGGGTTTTTAAAAGCCGCTCAATGTTATTGCCATCTATATCTTTAATGCTGATATATGTCAATAACCTGCTGGAGCTTTTTACCCTCTCCCTGCCATAATAAAAGCCCTCTGATTTTTCAAACCGTATTCTGTCATGCGGATTAACCCCATCAACAGCTTTCAGCGCGATATTGCCGGAAGGATCATTGAAGACAATTGTTTTATTCCGGCCGCCGCTTTTTCTGTTTCTGCGAAGCGCTGACATAGCGCAGATATATTGATCTCCAATATAAATTTTCGCGTTATTTGCCCCATCCCGCTCAGAAGATTCAAAGCAGGCGGCGCAGACAGGATTTTCTGTGCTGTTAAAAGGATTGTCTGTAATAACTGAAACCGCTTTCAGCTGGTTTTTTGGAAAACCTGAATGCAAAAATGTCTCAGGAATAATGAAAACAGCAGCCTCTGCCGCCTCCATGCATCGCGCTATGGCCGTCTCATAGAGATCATAATATTTAACATAATGGCGGCGGACTTTCTCAAACACTCCTTTGCGCTGCGCGCTGTGTTTCGCCAGATAAGGGGGGTTTGCGCAGATAAGAGCAGCATGAGGATTGGGAATATGGACAAGGCTGTCATTAACGGGCCATTTTCCGCCCGGCAGATCATAGCCTTCACAAATAATTTTATATCGCTGAGACAGGCTGTTTAAAAGATCCCCTCCCCCCGCAAAAGGATCAAGGACATATTTATTTTTTTTCGTATGATTTTCAATAAATTCTCTCACAGGCGCGGTGAGCCAAGACGCTTTTTGAGTGTAAAATTTCCCGGACACAGCCCGCCGCCCATCGATTCGCTTATATCGTCCAGATTGCTTTGAGACAAGCATCAGGCTTTCAAAATCCTCTAAAGCGCTTTTATGCGCCGGCTGCATTTTGCCATCCTCTCTCACTGGCAGACCCCCCATGCTGGCCTTTTTTAAAAAATCATAAAGCCATTTTTTCTGCAATCAATGTCCGCAGATTTTGCCCGCTGAGGCTTTTGCCCGCTGCCTGGCCTGTTTGTTGGGCCGGCCTCGCGGCCGTTCCTGCTTTGTTTGCCTGCCGCCGGCGGCTCTTCAGGCGGCTCCCCCGCGGGCGCAAGCTGCCCCCCGGCAGAGCCTTCTGCCCCCCTAAGAGCTTCAAAAAAACAGGCATTCCCCCCCTTTTAACAGATCTAAAGTCCGAAAAGCCAATACAGATAAGGCGCAGCATTATAAGGGTCTCGGCCCCCGCGGATATTGTTGCGGGGCGTTAAGGGCTTTTTTATTTTGCCACAGCATCCTGCTGATTTCAATGCTCTATGGACCAAAGGCTAGAACTGATCTTATGCCAGGCGCGCTTGACGCTAAGCGGCGGAGCGCGCTCTGCCCTCAAACAAGCTCTAAAAAACCGCCGCTTTGCTAAAAATCTGGAAAAAACCTCTTGCATTTTGCTCAATGTATTGAGTAAAATTACTCAGTACAATGAGCAAATTGAAATTCATCCGCCCGCAGTCAAAGACTCTTCTCCGCCGGAGGCGCGAGCCGCGGCGCCCGCATTCGCCAGCTTTCCGGTCTGGCGGCTTTTTCCGCCGCCTATCCATCGGCAAAAAAACTGATTGTGGGCAGAGGCGATGGCCCGCGCCTGGAGTCTTTTTTGTCAAAGCCTGCGGAAAACTGGCTTTAGCCTTTGCTTTAGCCTTTGGCAAGGCCCCGCGCTGAGCTGCCGGCTCTTTAATATTTTTTCATTAAAAACAAAAATTCTGTGTTTTTTCCCTCTTTCTCTTTGGTCCAGTCATAAGTCCAGCGCATGCCGGACATGACATTCCTCCTGCAGTCAATGGAAAAAACTTTGGCGCCTGCGCGCTGGCTTTCAAGCGCATTGCATATTTCCTTTTTTGCGGCCCTCCCCCCATTGCTGTAGGAAAGCAGCATGTAAGGGGAGCGGCATTCCCTGATCAATTTTTCAATGGCTTTTGCGGCAATAAACCGGCCATCCCCATCTTTCCGAAACTCCTCAAAAACAGAGCCTGACTCGCGATCATTGCAGTCCGCCCGGCGATTGGCTTTGCCCGCAAGCTCCGGCTCATCGTTTAAAGCCACTGTTTTCCAGATATGATAATAAGAGGCGTAGCGGACACGGGAGGGCGGCATTTTCTCATTGTTGGAGCCGTAAGGCGGATCAAAATAAGAAAGATCCGCTTTGACTTTCGGAAGGGCCTTAAAAACATCCCCTCTTATTGCCTGATGCGGGCCTTTCCCCCTTTCTATCAAAGGCATTTTCAGCTTCATTTTTTTGAAAGAGCGGGGAGACCACTCCCTCAAATAAGAGGCGTAATGCCCCAAAGTATTGTCCACCTTGTCCAGGGCGAGAATGAGGCTTGCCAGCAGAACAGATTTTTCAATTTTGCTTTCAGAGATTTTATCTATCTCCGGCCTTATAGCGTCCAGCTTTTTTGTGTTGTGGATTTGCCAGAGCTTTTTTGCTCCATCGGGCTGCGCGGCCAGGCCTCCATTGGCGCGCCCGCCGTAATGCTCTGTAAACCAGCCGGACCGGCCCTTTAAATGATTCAAATAATCAATCTTTTCCCGCAGTTCAGCTGTCGCCTTCCCCTTTAAATAACACTCCCCAAAAATTTTTGACCAGACCGCCAAATCGTTTGATATAACCTGATATCCGCATTTTGCCAAAGCCTGGCTGACTCTTGTTGTTCCTGAAAACCCGTCAAAAACTTTTTGGACAGGCAGGCCTTTAATGACTGACAAAATGTATGGCAGAAGCCTCAGCTTGGAGCCGCTGTATTTGACGCCCTCCGTTATCACTGGCGGGGCGATCAGCCTCATATTCCTCCGCCCGCGCTCTTTATTTGAGTGTCAAATTTCCCGGACACAGCCCGCCGCCCATCGATTCGCTTGTATCGTCCGGCTTGCTTTGAGACAGGCGTCAGGCTTTCAAAATCCTCTAAAGCAGGCCCTGTTTAATGCTCCCCTGAAGTGATTTTGCCGGTTTTCAGATGAGCTTTGGAGACGCGCGCGCTGCCGGAAATCATTGCGGCGCCGCTAACCCGCGCAAGGCCGCCAACCCGCGCCATGCCATAAATCTTTGCGCTGCCAGAAACCCTTGCATTGCCAGAAACGCCTGCTTTGTCAAAAACACTTGCATTGCCGAAAACCTTTGCGGAGCCGGCAATCCATGCTTTGCCGGCAGCCATTGCATGATGAAAAATCTCCGCATTGTTGCTAACATTCGCGCCACCCTTAACCTGCGCATGGCCATAAACCCGCGCATTGTTAAAAACCCTTGCATTGCCAAAAACCCGGGCATATTCATAAATATGTGGATTTTCAGCAACCACTGCTTCGCCATAAACCCGCGCCGAGCCATAAACCCGCGCCGAGGAGCCATAAACTTTCGCATTGCCGGAAATTATTGCAGCGCCGGCAATCCATGCGCCGCCAGAAACATACGCATTTTGAGAAATTTTTGCATTGCCGGAAACCTTTGCCCTGCCGCAAACCCTCGCATTTTTGCCCACAAAGGCGGTCTTGGCCACAGTGGCTGCGGCCGCCACAAAGCCCCCGCCATTGCTATGAGGCGCGCCCTCAATGCCAGGGCCGCATGGCGCGGCTTCCGGCTTTGTGGCCGCTGCTCCAGCGGAAAAGCCAAAAATCAGCAAAGCCGAAAAAATCAGTTTTTTCATGACAAGCCCTCCATGGCTGGTTTTTTGCCCCCGATCCGCCGGGGACAGCCTGTTTATACCGCGGCCCGGTCCGGCAGATCAAGCCCCCGCCCTGGATTTTCAGGCCTTTCGGAGGACTCCAGGCGGCGGGCTGTCTCAAGCCATTGAGGCCAGCCGAAAAAACGAGGCGCGGCAGCAATAAGCAGGGCTTATGGCCGGGATATGTGATGCAAGGCTTTGCCCGGCCGGCAAAGGCTTTGTGTATTCATTTTCCTTCAATACTTTAGACATAACCGCTTTGTCATCCGCCCTGATATTCAAATCTTTTAAATAGCTGTCAATTATTTCACGGGATGAAGAGTATTTTGTCAGGCTTATAACAGCGTCATTTGAAAAAGCCCGCTCTATCATATCAGGAATGTCAGGTATTATTTTCCCATAACTGGTTTTTAAAAAATCAGACAGGGCCGCAACATAAGGCTGATCCGCCGCATCTTGATCATTGGCGCTTAGAAGGCTGTTCAGCTTGAGTGTCATGGTCACATGAGAGCCGTCCAGGATTCTGATTTCTCTGTCAGATCCTGTCAAAATGCTAAGCTCCATTAGAAACATAATGCCCTGGGAAAGCCTTGGATTGGCCGCATGGTGGGGAAGAGTGGACTGCCATTGCTGATATTGTTTGGATTTATATTGAGATATTTGTCCCTTACACTCCACTTGAGAATAGGGCTTTGCAGGCCAATCAATCCTATAGGAGCTTCATGACAGTCATCCCAAACAAGAAATCTCATCTGCCTGCCGTAAGACTTTTCATAAGGCAGGCTCCACCATGTCAAATTCCACCACCTGAATAAATCAGCTGACTGATCCCCTTCTTTGGCTTGAATCAGCCTTGGCTTGATTTTTTGTATATTGATTTCATGAGCGCTCCTCATAAACTTTTTTGCCTCAGGCATAAAATCTTCTATAAAATGAATATTTTTATTGATTTTTTCCGCTCTGGGGAAATTATGGATCTTTTTTATTTTTTCTCTTATTTTTTCCCTGTCAGCAGAGGGAAGGCAAAATGCGCTGGTTTTTGATGGAATATCCCTGAAAAAAAAGCGCTTTTTTCACTTTTTCTTTTAAGGACCTTTCCATTATAAGAAGATTGTTTTGCATGTTCCCCTTTTATAGGCTTTAAAGCCTTGCCTCCGCCCCTGCCGCCATTTGCGGACAAAGTGATGGCATGGCCATTTATGGAGCAAATCCTCCCGCGCCCTGCCCGCCCCTGTTTTTGTATACAGCCCGCGCATGTTTGTCAACTTCTGACGAAAAGACACATTTCAGGCCCTTTCGCTCAAGGGCGATCTGGAATCCCGCAATGCCGGCAAATAAATCAATGTCCGCAGCGGATTTTTGCCCGCTGCCCGCCCGGCAGGCCTCAAACAGGCGCCTCTTCCCCCGCGCGCCCCCCTGAGCTTGAACAGGCGCCTCCCCCGCGCAGCCGCCCCCCGGCAGAGCCTTTTGAACTGAAACCGCCAAAGAGCCTCAAAAAAACAGGCATGCCCCCCCCTTTAACAGACTAAAGTCCGAAAAGCCAATACAGATAAGGCGCTGCATTATAAGGGCCTCGGACCCCGGCGGATATTGCTACGGAGCGGCAATAGGGCTTTTTTATTTTGCCACAGCATCCTTTTGGCTGCGATGTTTTTTAGACAAAAGTCTTAGCTCCGGCTTAAAATTTATGCCAGCCGGGCTGAATTTTTTTATCCATAATGGCCTTCTGGGTTTTGGTTAAAACAGGCTCCTATTCAAGAAGGGCATCGATGGGCATGTGTTTGCGGATCCAGTCCAGGCCGGGGGCCTCTGTGTCCTTGTAAATATTCTGCTTAGTGATCAGGTAAAGCTCAAAGCCCTTCAGCATAAAGACAAGCCGATCCTTTGCCGCCCGGTCCCGGCAGTCCGCCGCATAGCGCTCGATCGCCTTTTGCCAGCGCGGCTCGCCTTTTCCAAGGTAAAACTTTACCGCCGCCTTCTTATTGGCCGGCATGCTGTCCCCGAAAATCCAGACAGAGAAGATCAGATCGCTTTGATCATCCGCGGCCCTTTCAATAGACCGCGCCTGATCCTGGCAATCATTAAACTTAAGAAAGCTTTTCCAGCCAAGCCAGGTAAAAGCCACAAAAGCATAGAGAAGGCCGACAGTCCCAAAAATCAGCTTGCGCTCTGAAGTCATGCTTTCCCCTTAGGCAAAGCCCCCGGACAATCCGGGGGCTTGAGATTTAAGATCTGATTATATGGAGCATTCACCGGTTGATGACGAGCAGTCCGCTTGTCTTGCTGCTGTGCTTACTCCTGTGGTTCCGCAGTCGGCGTCTCCCACAGTAGGGACACTAGACGCGCAAGATGCTGCTGTCCCATTTGAGTCCCCATCTACATCAAAGGTGCAGCCGGCAGGGCAGGCCCCCGCTTGATCAAAAGTGGCTGGGGCAGAGCAACCTGCCGAAACAACTATATCTTTGCAGTCTGTCCCCACAGGAACCCCATAAAGGGTTTTTGTGGCTAGCCCTGTGTTATTGTTATCAAACTGAACACAAGCATTATAGTCAGCATCCCCTGGCAGTTTAATTTCCAGGCAAGTTTTTGTGTTTCCTGTGTCTTGCTCTTGATCTATGGAAACCCCTGCGGGGGCTCTAACCGTGTTATTTATGTTATTGTCTGCGCAGGTTGCAAAATTTTCTACAGCAAGACAACCTGCAAAGGATTTTTGGATTACATTTATGCTTTGTGTTAATGAGCCTTTTTGAGCCCTTAAAGTGTATTTTTGATAAGCCGGGATGGCCACAGCAGCCAAAACCCCGATGATGCCGATCACAACCAAAAGCTCGATCAATGAAAATCCAGCTTGCCCCTGCCGCGCTCTTTTTTGCGGGAAAAGAGCTTGAAAAACCGCTTTAATTGTTTTCATGAGAATCCCTCCTGGATGGATAGTCTCCAAAGCCCGGCCCATCGCCGGGCAGCCTCAAAAAATCAGCGGGGGGAGAGGCAGCTGCGGCTGGAAACGGGCCTTAGCCGCCAATGCCCCGCCAAAATACGCCGGAGGGATGGGCCTTCCGGCGCTGTTAACTGCCACAGCCTTTTGCCGCCATCTGCATGGCTGTTTCAGCCATGCGCCGCGCAGCCGAATCGGGGGGCAATCCCCGCCCGGCCCGCAGCCGGCAAAGCAAAAAAATGTAACATAATGAAGCTTATCGGCGGCTTGCGCCTTTGGCCGGGCCAGGCCAAAGGGGGCGGCCCGCGCTGCCCAGCCTAAAGGCGGGGAAAATCGGGCTTTAAATTCTGGAGCAGGGCCTGCGGCTGTCCTTATATAAAGGACATTTGCGCGCTCTCAGAGCCAGCAGCTTAAACAGGTCCCAGCGCTGAACCTCTGCCTTGCTGCTTTGCCGCTGCCGAACCCGCTTGAAGGGAACAGCCGCAAAGCCATCCCTCTGGACAAGCCCGCCGTTTCTCAGAGGACCGGGAACGGCCCAATGGCCGGCCCAGCAAACAGTCATCCTCTGGACAAGCCTGTCTATACTGCGGCGGCTCGGGAACGGCCGCCAGGCTGTCCATCGAAACAGCCAAGGCCGCCAAGCTGCCTCTGGAAAAGCCCGTGACTCTGCCAGAGGACCGGGAACAGCCGCCAGGCTGTCCAGACAAACAGGCCGCGCCAAAATGGAATGTTTTTTTCTCAAAACCCCCCAAAACCGGGGTTTTGAGGGCATTTTGGCTGGATCGTTTTTTGCATGATGTTTTTTGATTGCGCCTGAGCTTAAACAGATTTTTTTAGAGATTTGCTTAAAATTTGAGCGCTTTTTGAGATTTTTTTTCAGATTTGGGGATTTTCGGGATTTTTAGGCGCTTTTTAAGGTTTTTTGGAGGTTTTTTTCAGATTTTTTAAAAAAAATTGCAAAAAACCTAGATTTTACATCGTTTTTGCATGGTGTTTCGTAAAGTCTGCGCGCGAAAGCTCCAAGCAGAGGCTTTAGCGGGGGCGGGCAGGCAGCGGACAAAAACCAAACAGGAGGGACAGCCATGAAAGCAAACATTTTCGGCAAGGGAAAAAATAGAAAAAATGACAAATCAGGGAGCAGATCTGCCCATGAACGGCCGCCAGGCCGCCCCGGCAAACAAGCCCGCGGGGGGCCCTCAGCCCATGACTCTTACTTCCGCAAGGTTTTTTCCAAAAAAAGATACACCCCCAACATCTTTAAGCTTGCGCTCCCTGAAAAACTCTACAATCTGCTGGACTGGAGCTCCCTGGAGGTCGAAATGAAAACCTTTCTAAGCGAGGAAATGAGAGAAAGGCGGACCGACATCCTCTGCTCTGTGAAAATTAAAAACGGCGGCGGACGGCTGGGCCTGCTGTTTCTTTTGGAGCACCGGAGCCACCAGGGAAAGGACATCCACCAGATTCTTCTGGAGTATCAGACTCCGGCTTACCGGGCCTTGAAAATGCCCATCATCCCAATTGTGCCCTACAGCGGAAAAAGGCCAAAGTGGACTCAGCCGCTGGATTTTCATGGCTCGCTGCTGCGGGATTTTAAGAGTCAGCTTTCGCCGGCCCAGTCCAGGGCCGCGGCGGAGGTTTGGGATGCAATAAAGGGGCATGTTTTGAATTTCCGTTATTTTCTGCTGAATTTGAGGGATTTAGATGAGGGAAAATCCAGGGGCTTGACTTCTCATCCGGCATTGTTTATCCTGAAACATATATGGGATTTGAAGGGGGACTGGGAGCGGGCTGAGCGGATTATTAAAAAGCTGTTTCGCATGGGGGCCGCTTTAAGCCTTGAGGACTGGAAGGTTTTAATAAACAAGGCAGTTGATTACATTTGCAGCGCTCATCCGGAGCGGTTTAACTGGAAGGTTTTAAAGGAGATCGATCAAAAAGCCACAGGAGGGAAAAACTTTATGCAGTTTATAGACACAATGGAAGAGGTTGGCAAAAAAAACCTGCGGAAAGGCCGGCAGGAGGGCCGGCAGGAGGGCCGGCAGACAAGGGAGCGAGAGGTCATTTTCAATATGCTCCAGAAAAATTTGGAAATTTCTCTGATTTCTGAGGTGACTGGCCTGCCAGAAGCCGAGATTATTAGATTCAAAGATAATGGGCTGAAAAGCCAGCCGAAAGCGGGCGCTCAAAACGGCAAGGCTGAATAAGCCGCGGCTTAGGCCTGGCCCGGGCGGGGCCGGCCCGGCAATTAAAAGAGCTTTGGCCTTGGCCCCACACAGCGCTCATCCGGAGCGGTTTAACTGGAAGGTTTTAAAGGAGATCGATCAAAAAGCCACAGGAGGGAAAAACTTTATGCAGTTTATAGACACAATGGAAGAGGTTGGCAAAAAAAACCGGCAGGAAGGCCGGCAGGAAGGCCGGCAGGAAGTCATTTTCAATATGCTCCAGGAAAAGTTTGATATTTCCGCTATTTCCAGGGCAACTGGCCTGCCAGAAACTGAGATTATCAAGTTCAAAAACGGCAAGCTCAAAAGCCAGCCGAAAGCGGGCGCTCAAAACGGCAAAGCTGAATGAGCCGCGCGCTTCGGACTGGCCCGGGCCAGCTGACAATAAAAAGGCGGCGCATTGCCGCGCTGAAAGGCGCCTTCCCTCACAGCAGTCATTTCCCCCTGAAAAGGGCGGCCCTCCAAGCTCTCTCCGGCATCTTTTGCTTTTGCCAAAAAAATCAGGCATATCCCAGCGCCGAGCCTGCGCTTTTCCGCAGGAGCAGCTGCAAAGCCGGCTCTTTAAGCAGATCCCAGCGCTGAACCTGCGCTTTTCCGCAGGAGCGGCTGCAAAGCCAGCTCTTTAAGCAGATCCCAGCGCTGAACCTGCTTTAGCCCTTGGCGCCGAACCCCTGATTTTCCCACAGGAGCGGCCGTCCAGACAAATATGCCTGTGACTCCCCGGCAGCGAGGGGATGGCCCCTGTCCCAGCAAACAGGCATCCTCTGGACAGGCCTGTTGCTCCGCAACGAACCGGGAACAGCCGAAAGGCCGTCCCAGCAAACAGGCCTGCCGCTCCCTGGCGGACCGGGAGCGGCCGCCAGGCCAGCCCAGCAAACAGGCATCCTCTGGACAAGCCTGCCATGCCTCGGCAGCTCGGGAACGGCCCAATGGCCGGCCAGATCAACAGGCGGGGCCAGCCATTGAAACGAAAAAATGAGACAGATTTGGCGGCAAAAAGCCGAAAAAGGCTTTAGAGGGATAAAAGAGGCCCCCGCCCAGGGCCGCGGGGGCAGAAATCTTCTTGGCTGCTGGACTTTTGGCTTAAAAATGTCTCATTTTTTCGCCTTTTTACTTTGTTAGGGCTGGACAAAAGGCGCAAGCCGCCGATAAGCTTCATTATGTTACATAAACAGCCCCGAAGCTGTCCTTAAGTCCAGGCAAAATCGCCGGCGGCGGGCTTTCTTATTAAAAGTTTCATTCTGCATTCAGGCCTTTTAGGCCATGCCAAAAAGTCTCCGGCGCGCGCGGCGGACCTCGGCTTGCTCCCTGTCCCGGCAGGGGGGCTGGCAAGAGGGCTTGTTTTTTTTGATTGACTTTCCTGATAAAAGCGGTATTTGTTAGAGGCTGGCCTGCCCCCTGGCAAAAAATGGGCAAAAAACAAGTTTATAAAAAAACCAGGAGGAGACAAAAATGACTTTATGGCTGGCCACATCAAACCCCCGCAAAATCAAGGAGATAAAAACATTTTTCCGCCGGTTTCCAGATGTCCAGGCCATCCGAACCCCGGAAGATCTGCCGGAGGGGGCGGCAGTTTATAAGCCGCCGCCTGAGACTGGCGAAAGCTATAATCAAAACGCTGAAATAAAAGCGGATTATTTAAGCTCCCTTTTGCATGAGGCCGCCAAAAAAAAAGACGCGCCCAAAGAGCTGAAGCCAGCCATTCAGGCTGCGAAGCTTAAGCTTGAAAGCGGGGATTTGGAGGAGGATGAGCCAGAGGATGGCGATTGTATAGATCCGCCAAGCCCTGAGGAAATGGCCCGCCAGGTTTGGGTTATTGGAGAGGACAGCGGCCTTGAAGTCAGTTTTTTAAAAAACGCGCCGGGGCTGCGATCCGCCAGATACAGCGGCCCCGGCGCCACCGACAAAAAAAACAATTTTTTGCTTCTTAAAAATTTAAAAAAAATCAAAAGCCGGGAGGCGCGCTATGTCTGCTTTATTGTCTGCAAGTCTTTCCCGGAGCTGGAAAATTATCTGATTTTTGAAGAATGCAGGGGCAAGATAGCCCTTAAGGAGCGGGGGGAAAACGGCTTTGGCTATGACCCTGTTTTTATCCCTGAGGGCATGACGGAGACCTTTGGAGAGCTGCCGCAGAAGCTGAAAGACTGCATCTCCCACCGCGCCAAAGCTTTGTATGAGCTGTCGGGCGCGCTTTTTCTTCCTGATCCCAATTATAAAGGCTGATGATTTTTAACAGACAGGGGCTGGCGCCTATAACAGACAGGCGCCGCCGCCTAAAAGCTCCAGTACTCGTATCCTATTTCATAATGAAAGCTGGGCTTTGGCCGCTTGATTTTCGCGTCCGCGCCATAAAACCTGTAAGGGTAATTCAGAAAAAAAGCGGCGGGCGCGTCTTCGGCAATCAGCCGGTAAAGCTTTCGGAAGGTTTTGATTCTCTCCGCTCTGTTCAGCTGGCGGGCGCCTTTCTCAATCAGCCTGTCCGCCGCGGGACTGGAGTATCTGATATAGTTTGAGCCGCCTTTGCGGGCGCTTTTTGAATGCCATTCCCGCGGGTCAATGTCATCATGGCCGGGAATGCCCAAAAAAACAGCATCAAAATCTCCACTGTCCATAAGCTTAAAAAAAGAGGCCGGCTCGACAAACTTCAGCCTCATTTTAACCCCCGCTTTTTTCAGATCATCCTGATAGACAGTAAAATATTTTTCAATGATTTTGGCCGCATAAATCAGGGAAAACTCCAGCCGCCGGGTTTTTCCATCTATGGGCTTTTCCAAAATGCCGTCTCCGTCCCTGTCCGTCCAGCCGGCAGAGCTTAAAAGAGCTTTGGCTGTTTCTGGATCAAAATCAACCGGCTTAACCGAAGGGTCGGCAAAATCGCTCCAGGAATGCCAGGGGCCGGCGGCGCGGCGGGCATTGCCGGACCAGAATTTTTTAATGATCAGCTCCCGGTTTAAAAGATGGGCCAGCGCCAGGCGGACCCGGCGGTCTTGAAAGATCGGTTTTTGGAAGTTAAACCCGACACATGAGGTGGTTGAGTGGCCTTTGTTTTCCGCCCTGACTTTTTTAACGGAAACCCCCCAGGGCGGAGAGTTTGCCCTTTGCGCGAAAGACTCCGGCCTGATATGGCTGAAGCTCAGCTCTCCGTTTTGAAGGCGGAGCAGAATATCTGTTTCCGAGGAGAAAAACCTGAAGGCGACATGCTCAAACAGCCACTTTCCGTGATTGTGGGGAAGCCCGCTCCGCCATTTCCAATAGGGGTTTTGAGCCAGCATAAGGAGCTTTCCCCTGATCCATTTTGTCACTTTGTAGGGGCCGGATCCAATGATTGCCCTCCTCCCGCTTTCAAACTCCCCGCCGCCGCCCGCAATTTTTGCCTCTTTAAGGGGAGGCTCAGCCGCGGGGGCTTTGCTGCCGGCGGGCGGCTGGCCTTCCGCCCCGGGGCCGGATGTTTGAGAGGGGGTTTTTTGGTAAATATGCCTTGGGATGATGGGCAGCTCCGCGATGAGGCGAAAATTGGCAAAATGCGGCTCCCTGGCCCGAAAAACAATCCGGCGCCCGTCAATGGCTTTTGCAGACTCTATGTTTTGCAGCCTGCCAGGCTGCAAATATCCGTATTTTGGATCTTTATAAGCTTCAAAGCTAAACTGCGCGTCCAAGGCCTCCAGCGGGCGGCCGTCAGACCACTTCAAGCCCTTGTAGAGAGAAAAAGCGAGGGTTTGGCCGTCAGAGCTGACCTCCCATTTTTCCGCAAGGCCCGGCTCCCATTCATTGGTGTCAATATTCCGGGAGGCCAGGGATTCAAACACATAGCCGCCAATTAAATCCTGAGTGAAAACATCTGTAATGGGATGAAGGGTTTTTGGATGGACCCGAAAGTTGCGGTAAAACACCCCGGATTTTGCTGAGGGCTTTGCTGCCGCCGGACCGGCTTTCGCAGGCCCGGCCTCAGAGCTGTTTTTTTTGAAACAGCCGCCGCAGGCCGCCGTTAGGGCGCAAAGCAAAAGCCATGCCGCTCCCCCCCGCATTTGCCTCTCCAGCGCAGCCCCTTTAATCTTTTGACCCGCAATGGCCCGCCCTGCGGCGGGCCTCGATTTTCATGAGGCGGCAGCCTCTTGTTATGAGCAAGCATATCCATAAAAGCCGCAATGTGTCAATTTTTTTTCTATCATTATGATTTTTCCCGCAAAATACAGGAAAAAGAAAAGCTAACAGACAGCATGGAAAACAGGGCTTGCTAAAAAAACTTGCTCTCAACAATTATGGCTGTTTTGAGCTAACCTGCGCGGGCAAAGCCGGCTTGATGCCCCGCAGCCCTCCCCTCCTGCCCTTGATCGGCTTTTGACTGGGCTTTGCCGGGGGGAGGGAGCGGCAAAAAAACAGCCGGCGCCCCCGGCTGCCGCTTAAGACTTTTGGCCTGCTCCCGCGCCCAGCCCCCCCCTCTGCTTAAATTAAGGCTTGAAAGTTTAGGGCAAAGCGGCATAAGCTGGCAAAAAGGCCGAAAAAAGCAGCATGGAGGCCAATAACCAGCCAATAAAGCCAGAGCGGGCCAGTCAAAACAAACAGCCGGCCAAATAACCGGCAGGGGGAAAATCATGTTTTTGCGCTTTTTTGATTTAAAAATCTACAAACAAGCCAGGCTGTTTTTTATGGCTCTGCCAATAGCCGGCAGCCTGCTTTTCAGCGGCTGCCTCAAAAAAGGCGGGCCGGGCGATGTTAAAAAAAAGGCTGTTAAAACAAGCGGCGGGGGGCCGCCGCCAGCCCTTTCATTTAAAAAATCTGAAACTTTTTATAATAATCTGCGAAAAGAGCCGGCAACCCTGCACCCCATCAAAAGCTCAGACTATTATGCCTCCATTGTTCATGGGCATATTTTTGAATCGCTGCTTGATCGAAACCCGGAAACCTACAAATGGGAGCCGCAGCTTGCGGAAAAATGGGAAGTCAGCCCCGACGGCCAAACCTTCACTTTTTATCTCTATAAGGGCCTAAAGTGGTCTGACGGGAGGCCGCTGACCGCCGAAGATGTCAAATTCAGCCTGGAAGCCTATAAAAACCCGGAATACGGCGGGGCGCATATTCTTCCCTACTATGAAAAAATAAAATCAGCGGAAATCATTGATGAGCGAACCATCGCCTTTAAGGTTAAAGAGCCTTATTTTGGGAATTTTCAGTCCGCCGCATGGATGGATGTTATCCCCAGGCATGTCTATCAGGATCCCAAGACAAAGCTTTCAAAGACGGCTGTTGGATCCGGCCCCTATAAAATTGCCCGCTATATCCGGGGCAAAATGCTTGTTCTGGAGCAAAACCCCCTTTGGACGGGGCGGGAGAGGCCTCATAATCAGGGGAAATGGCTGTTTCAAAACATAGCTTTCCGCTTTCTCAGCGCGGAGGCCGACATTCTGCTCCGAATGCAAAAAAATGACCTGGACTACAGCAAAATAACAGCGGAATCCTTTGAGGGGAAAACCAATGAGCCGCCATGGGGAGTCTCCATTAACAAAGTTAAAGTCAAAAACAAAACGCCCAAAGGCTATCATTATGTCGGGCTGAATCTTCAAAAGCCAATCTTTCAGGACAGAAAAGTCCGGCAGGCCCTGGCTCATCTGATGAACCGGGATTTTATGAACAAAAAGTTTTTGTTTGGCTATGGACAGCCGGCCTCCGGCCCCTGGTATTCCTGGAGCGATTTTGCCAGCCCCTCGGTTAAGCCTTTTGCCTTTGATCCAAAAAAAGCCGCCGCGCTTTTGAAGGCTGCCGGCTGGGAGGACCAAAACCAGGACGGGGTTTTGGAGCGGGTCATAAACGGGAAAACAGCCAGTTTTGCCTTTACCCTGGTTTTTTCCCGAAAAGACTATGAAAAATACATGACACTTTATCAGGAGGACTTGAAAAAGGCTGGAATCAAAATGAGCTTAAAAAACATAGACTTTGCATCGCTTCTCCGCCTGCTGGACAATAAAGACTTTGACGCGGCCATGCTGGGATGGGGCGGCGGAGCGGTTGATTTGGACCCCCGGCAGATTTGGCATTCAGAAAGCGCCCGCAAAGGCGGCTCAAACTACATCAGCTACTCCAATCCTGAAGCGGACAGGCTGATGGAGAAAGGCTCCCGCCAGATGGACCGAAAAGCGAGAATCAAAACTTTCCGAAAGCTTTACCGGCTGATTGCCGAAGACGCGCCTTATATTTTTATGTTCAACAGCCCTTATGAGTTTTACGGCGCCAATCAGCGAATCAAGACGCCCAAGCCCTCCTGCAATTACAGCCTTTGCGAGCATTACTGGAGCTTTCAGTCAGGCGGATAGAAAAAGCTTGGCGGGGTTTTGGCTGACGGACAGCCGGGCATAAGCGGTTTCAGCGGCGGGCCGCCGGCCGCTCCATGGCGCCATTGCAGCATGCATGCTGATTTTTTTTGGGGGAGGCTTATGGCAGTCAAAACAAGGCGGTTTTCATCGGAGGGGAGGCGCTCGCTCTGCCGGGCGCGAGTGATTGTTTTAAAAACCATGCCTTTTTCGGAATCCGATTTGATTGTCCGGGGGCTGGGCAGCGGCGGGAATCAAATGTCTTTTATTGCCAGGGGCGCCTTAAAAAGCAAAAGGCGGTTTCCAGGCTCTGTTCTTGAGCCTTCCGCTTTTATTGAGGCGGAATACCGCCCCTCAAAAAAAAGCCTGCGCGGCCTCAATCAGGCCTGGATGATAAAGGATTTCCCTGGATTGAGGACAAGCTATGACCGCCTTGAGCTGGCTCTTTTTTTTCTGCGGATTATGGCGGAAATCAGCCAGGAGGGGACAAACGACTCAAAAGAGATGTTTAACCTTTTAGGCAGCGCCCTTGGAGAGGCGGAAGCCTCCCCCCGCCTTGATCTCTTAAAGCTGTTTTTTCAGACAAAAGTTTTATTTCTTCAGGGGGTGCTTCCGGCAAGCCCCGGATGCCGCGCAATCCTTGCCCTGCCCCTAAAAGGCCATGCCGGCTTTCAAATGGCGGAAAAAGACCTGCAGGCTCTGTCGGCGGAGATGAGCCATGCGCTTGACCGCTATCTTCTGCTCTGAAAAAAACTCCCCTAAAGTTAAGGTTTAATGCCAGCCTTTTGAAAAAGAGCCTGTTTTGATCTGCCTGGCTTTGGAGACTTTGGCTGTCCCATAAATTTTTGTTTCCCCGGATACATGGACTTGGCCAAAAACCTGCCCCCAGCCATAAACATAGGCCGAGCCGCCGGCTTTCGCATGGCCGTAAACCTTCGCATGGCCGGAAATCTTTGCGTCCCCGGAAATTTTTGCTTTGCCAAAAACCCGCGCATGGCCGGAAATCCATGCAAAGCCAGAAACCTCCGCCTCGCCGGAAATCTTTGCGTCCCCGGAAATTTTTGCATGGCCATAAACAATTGCCTTGTCTAAAACCTCTGCCCTTCCAGAAACGGATGCATTGCTGGAAATTGTCACAGGGCCGGAAACCTTTGCATGGCCGGAAATCCTTGCATTTTCTTCAATCCTTGCCCCGCCGAAAATCCTTGCATGGCCTTCAATCCTTGCCTTGCCGGAAACATGCGCCGCGCCAGTAATATTCGCAGATTCGCAGACAGCCGCGGTTCTGGCCACATAAGCGCCTCTGTCCACTTTGGCTGTGGAGGCCACAAAGCCCCCGCCTCTGCTATGCGGGGCGCCCTTTGCCCTGGGGCCGCATGGCGCTGCCCCCGCGGCTGAGCAGCCGAAAATCAGCAAAGCCGAAAAAATTAAGGTTTTCATTGTCTTTTTATCTTCTGATCCGCGGGGGGGCAGCCTGATTATGCCGCGCCGCGGCCTGGCGGGCAAGGCCAAAGCTCTTTTTTTTTAATAAAATTTTAGCCGGGCGGCGGGGGAAGGCGCGGGAGGCCATGGGGATCGGCCAGAAGCGGCCGGCGGGGCCGGCCAGACAAAAAAGCCCTCTGGCAAAACCAGGGGAGGGCTTGAAAGCTCTTTTTCAATGCCAGAAGCCAGCTCATCAACCAGGGGGGCGGCGGGGGGGCAAAAGGCGGCGCGGGGGCCGGCAGGCAAAAAAGCTTTTTGCTTGCTTTTGCCGGCTTCTGCCGTATATTATGAAAAGCTGAAAACAATGCCCGCGTGGCGGAACTGGCAGACGCGCCAGACTTAGGATCTGGTACTCGAAAGGGTGTGGGGGTTCGACTCCCTCCGCGGGCACCAAAAACCCGGCAAAACCATGTTTTTCTGGGGGATTTCTAATCAGGCGGCCCGGCCTCCGCCGCAGGCTCTTATTGACTTCTATGCCCCGGCGCCTGGCGCCGGCCCTCCCTTGCCTGGCAGTCCGATTCCCCGCCGCCAGCGCCAAAAACCCGGCAAAACCATGTTTTTCTGGGGGATTTCTAATCAGGCGGCCCGGCCCTTCAGCTGCAGTTTGCCGCTTATCTCCCGAACAGCTTCAAACCAGGCCAGTTTTTCGTCATGAATGTGATGGGCCTCGTCATTAAAAACCGCAAGCTCCTTAATATCACGGACAAGAAGCCCCAAGTCTGTTTTTGAGTCTGTGGTTTTGCCGGCGGGGGCGGGGCCCAAAAAATATTTCTCCCTGTTTTTATCTTCAAAAGAGGGGGATGCGCCATTGCCGGGATAAACCCTGTGAATGTTTGTCAAAAAGATATTCCCTTTAGGGCTGATCTGCCGGAGCTGATCCTGAATATGAAGGGCGGGCTGGAAATCCGCCTGCCAGCTTTTCTCTCTGCAGCCATTTCTTGGGAGGACGGGATCGTTTTGGAAAATCCTAAGGCCATCAAAATCCGCGCGCAGGCGGTCCAGGACAATAATGTTTGGCGCAATCAAAAGAAAATTCCTGGACAAATCAGAATCCGGCTCATAGAGCCTGTGAAAATAAGACCAAGCCAAAAGAAGGCTCAGGACTTTTGTTTTGCCGGAGCCGGTGGCCATCTTGATCACAAAGCGGCGCCAGTCCTCCTGAAACATTGTATGGGATATGGCCCCGGAAGAGTCAAACTTCATCAAATCCTGCGGCGACTTGATTTTAGCCACATCATGCAGATAAATAACAGTCTCCACGGCCTCCCTCTGGGCAAAATAATACCGGAAATATTTTAGGCTGCCGCCGGACTCCCGGACATGCTCCTCTTTAAACCACCAGTCAAGCAGAGCTTTGCTTGTCTCTGCCGCTTCGGCATAGCCCTCCGCCCGCCATTTATAAACCGCCTTCCTCAGCTTATGAACCAGGGGCGGAAGCAGCTTTTCATAAGAGGATTCCCTTAAACGATCAGCAGAGGGCAGCCACCTGACTTCAGGCTTTAAGATCGCATGCGGAGAGGCGGGAAAGTCTTTATGAAGAGGCATTATTATTTCCTCATTTTAGCTGTAAATTCTATATTCAGCTGCCTGATTAAATCGTAAATATCAATACACTCAATCCCTTCTCCAGCGCATACATCGGGAATTTTGACTTGACCGGATTTTCGAGCTTTTTGCTCCAAAGTCACAACCAGAGCATTCTCAAATTGCGCATGGGCTATAACCCAAGGATCGGCTATGGACCGCCCTCTGGAATTATCTGTCAAATTAGGATATTTGCTTAAAATCTCTCTCATTAGCCTTTGAACATCCTCATTCGGGCTTTTAAAGAGCTTTTTGTTTTTAAGCCATTTCAGCAAACCATCGTCAATTTTTTCTATTTCTCTTTTAACCTCAGTTGTGGAAAAGAGAATGCCCTTTCGGGCCAGATCTGCCAAAATCTCCCAGTATCCTTTTGTGAATCCTGGGGAATAAAACTTGTTCCAAGGCTCTATAAAGATATTTGTGTCCAGGCAATATTTTTTCATAGCTTTCCCCGGTTTTTATTCTATGCCAGCATGGGGAGGATTTTTTCCATGCGGTTTAATTTCATATCCAAAAGGCCGGAAGCCTCTCTTCCGGAAATAAGGCCTTCTTTATAGGAATAAGCCACAATTTTTGTAAAGCTCTCTCCATTGGCATAAATTTTAAGCAAGTTGGCGTTAGGGCCGCCTTTTGACTCCTTCATTTTCTTTTTCTGCTCTGCCCGGCGCTGCTCATGCTCTTTTCCGTATTGCTCTTTTAGATTCTCAAAGTCCGCATTGCTCAAAAGGGAAAAAGACTTTAACCGGACAAGCAGGGCCAGCCGGCTTGCCGGAAATTTTTTAGCCTGTTCAGCGACAAAACCCTTTATCTCCTGAATGCATGTCATTTTTGGAAAATCTTTGATTTTTTCTTCAGGCATAAGGATTTCCGCAGTGGTTTGATTGCAGAGAAATTCTATGGATGGCTTTCTGGCTCTGCGGCCTGCCGGAAAATGATCCGGAACCCCGGAAACATCCAGCCAGAGATGAGCCAGCTCATGGAGAAGGGTAAATAACTGGGCGGCTTTAGAATCCCCTGAATTGACAAACACAAAAGGGGCGTATTTGTCGGAAATTACAAAGCCTCTCGCTTCCCGGACAGGGAGCGCATTATGGGGGTTTAAATTGCCTGCCCTTGAAATAAAAATCCCTTTTTCCTCACACTGGACAAACCAGCTGTTTAAAAGCGCTTTGGCTGTCTTGTTTTTTGAGACAGCTTGAGAATACTCTTTTTCGCCGCCCCAAAGAGTTTTTATTATTTTTTTTGAAAGCGCTTTCGGGGAGGATTGAAGACTGCCTGAGCCGATAAAGCGCAGCTCCTCCTGCCCCTGCTCCTTTAAATATTCCCTGAGCCATGCCTGCCTTTCCTGAATTTGCCTCATAAGAAAAACCAGGGGAGGGCTGTATTGGACTGGCTTCCCCCCCACTGTCCGAAAATCTTGGAGCAGGGGAAAATCCTTTGGCGGCTGCGGGAGGTAAAAAGCGGCAAGCGGCCTTCTGTAAATTATAGACATTTTCCGCGCCTGCGCCATGGAAGGAAGGCTTTTGCCGCCCTCCCATTCTTTTAGCCTCTCTGGCTTGACACCAATTTTTTTGGCGGCAGCCTCAAGGGAATAATGGGCGCTTTCCCTTGCCCATTTGATAACGGAAGGCGTGACAAGAGCTTTCATTTTTGCCATTTTAAAATTCTCTCACAGATTTAAAAACCTGAATATTTTTCATATTATTAAGGAGTTCATAAATATTTCTTCATTTTATAATATATCTTAAAGAAGGTTTTAAAAAGAAACCTCTAATAATATCAGGTTTTCTTTGCAAAGATTTTAAGTAATGAGCAGTCTTTTTGTGAAGCTCCTCTCCTGTTCTTATACATAATTTTCCAATATAATGACATTTTATTAAAGAGTTCATAAATATTCTGACATTGGATGGCATTTTTTAAAGAGGGCTTTGTTAGAAACTTCCAATAATTCTGTCGGAATATTTGTGGACTCCTTAATAAATTATCCTCATCTTTCAAGAGGCCTTTGATTTTTAAGGAGGCTGATTTATAAGCGGCAGCCGGCAAAAACAAATGGGAATTTATGGGCCGCGAAATATTAAACTGCCCGTCTTTTTTATATTGAAAGAAAACATAATTGTTTTCATTTTTCGCGATTATCCGCGCCTGCAAACCGGTTTCAATAAATTCCAGGAAAGCGCTGGAAAATTTAAAAAAATCCTCAAGGCTTCCGAAGCGGCTCTTGTCCGTGACAGTTTCAAGCAGGTTTTTTAATGTCAGCGCGCTCAACGGATGCTCTCCCTTCTTTCCAGGTTTTTTCTGTCCATTTCAAACCAGTCTTTTTCCGGCCTGCTGCAGGCGGCCCTTATTCTTTCAACAGCCCAGCTGCTGTATTTTTCTGAAATATCACAGCCCATCCATCTCCGGCCCAGCTGCTGCGCCGCCGCCAGAGTTGTTCCAGAGCCGGAAAAAGGATCAATAACCAGGCCCCTCTTTCTGGAGGAGGCCAAAACAAACTTCCTGACCAGCTCCTCCGGCTTTTGCGCCGGATGGGGGGTTTTTTCTTCCATGCCGTTGCAGAGAACCGGAACTTCTATGACATCCCTGGGCTTGGCGCCCAGCGGGCTGGGGCGCCATTGGGCGCTTTTTTCCCTCCTGCCGTATTGGCTTGTGTCCGCCTGGGGATGCAAAGGATATCTTAAAGTGTGCCGCTGATAGGGGACCCTGATATAATCCAGGCTCAGCTTTGTTTTTTTGGATTTTCTGAAATGAATGACGCTCTCATGAGACCGGCCCCAGTCATTGCCCAAATTGGCCTTGTTTTTATAAAACCAAACAAGCCATTTGCAGGATTTAAAATATTTCATTGCGGGGCGCTTTATATCCGCCAGAATCTCAGAGAAGCCGCAGACATAAAGGGAGCCATCCGCCTTTAAAGCTTTGGCAGCCTCGCTGATCCACTCAACAGACCACTTAATGTAATCCTCTTGAGATTTAAAATTGTCCCAGTCCGCCTTTTTTATATTATATGGCGGATCAGCAAAAATCATATCGGCCCGCCCGCGGGGCAGGAGTTTTAAGAATTTTATAGAATCCCCAAGAAAAAGCTGGCCGTCCGGATGCTCAAAAAACAGCTGGGGGCGGCCGGCGCCAGGCCTAACCTTGCGCTTTATCCCAGCATCCTTAAACAGGCTGGCTTGAGCCGGCAGATCAGGCGCTTTCATGTGTTATTCCCCCTTTTTTTTAATTAAACCCGATTTGAGAGGCCTTGCCGGAGAGCTTGTGAAAGGGGGTCTTGAACTCCAGAGCGCGGCTCTTTTTGGTCCGAAAGGGCTGCCACTCGTTTTCAAACACATAATCCCCGGTCCAGCGCTCTGTGATTTTGCCGGGCCAGATCAGCTCCGCCGGCTTTGTGTCCTGAAACAGCAAAAACCGGTATTTGTCCGGCAAAGGCCGGTTTTCCGCCAGCAGCCGGGAGGTCTCTTTTTTTTCCGCTTCCGTCAATTTCAGCCGATCCATAATCCCCTCCCCTTAAAATCCCCAGCTTTTATTAAGGCCTGGCGCCGCTGTGGCCTGTTCCCCTGGCTTGAGCTTCCTCGGCCAATGCCGCAGCTAAAATCAGCGGCTGCAAATCCCGCCGGGGCCGGGCGCTGGCGGGCGGGGCGCGGGCTGCGGCCTTTTCCGGCTCCCCGGCCAGAGTAGCTGCCGGGGGCGCCTTCCGCCGGGGCGCCTTCCGCCAAAAGGGGGAACCGCCGCCATTCCCTGATTCCTTATTATGATTTTTAACGGTTTCAGGCTATTATGTCAAAGACAGGGGGACAGATCAAATTTTGAAAACTCAACATTCTTTGTTTGAGCCGCCCTGTTCAAAAAAAATGAGCGGGCTGAAAAGCGCCTCGGAGGCGGTTTTTCAGGACCTTCACCGGGGGGAGATGGCTTGCCGGGCCAAAAAAAAGCTGTGTTCTATCAACAGAGGTATGACAGGAGGATCCCGGCAAGCTGCTCCAGCTGGTCTCAATTTCTGAGCCGCGCATCAAGAGCAGCGGATGAAAGGGGACATCCCGGCAAGCTGCTCCAGCCGGAACGGCCCGCGCATGGGACTGGCGGCTCAGGGCAAGCAGGGACAGGCGCCGAAAAGGCTGGCTCTATGGCTCCAGCAGACAGCGCTGTTGAAGACTCCCCCTCCAGACAGGACCGCCGCCGAAAAGCTGCAAATAAAAGAGCGGCTTCAGGAGCTGTTTTGAGAGGATTTTCGGCTTCCCGCCCAGGTTTTGCCTCTAATGCGGCGCAACAGGGAGGGCGTGGGAGGCTACGGGCGGAAAGAAATGAAGAGGCCGGCCGGGCCGGCAAAAAAAGCTTTTTTTTTGGCGGGGAATGATTGACAAATGAGCGCAAAATTGGGAGAATCAGCTGTGAGCCTGGGAATGAGGGGAGAAAGCCGGCGCCTTAAGGCTGGCAGAAAGATGGCAGGCAGACAAAATTTTTTGGCGCATGGATTTGGGCTTATTGTCAGGGAAAAATATGATCTCTTTATTTGTCATGCTCTGCCGGCGTTTTGGCGCTTCAGCTGCAGCGCTTCTCTCTCTCTCTCTCTCGGTTTGCCCGCGGCTCAGCCTCCCGCTTTAGGGCCGCTTTTAAAATCCCGGCAAATCAAACATGCCATCCCTCCGCCGCGCAGGCGGGGTTTTCCCTTTTGGGCGTTTTGGCCGCAGCCGCCATTGGGCTGGTTGTGATGATGGGGACAACCCAAAGCTTTATCCAGCAAAGGGTTAATCTTCTGGCTTTGGAGAAGCGGATTGCGCGGATTGAAGTCAACAGCCGGGGCGCGGACGGATCGCAAATGTTTATGGGCAGAGCCTGGGACTGCAAAAACACGCTTGCGGGAATACCCTTAAGCGGCAATGCTGGAGACGCCAAAAGAAGCTTTGAAATTGCCCTTGTCAAGGACAGCGGGTCCCCGCCAGGCGCTGTGTGGGATTTTTCCAGGGACGCCATCTCAGGGGAGTTAACAAACAGCGCTGCAAAAGAGGGGCTGAAAAAGGCCGGGATAGACAAATTTAAAAAACTGGAGTTTATATACGAAAGCGCAAGCCCCAGATCCGGCCGGATTGTTTTAACATCCGGGACAAGCATTCAGGGCATTATGGAAAAATCAAATCCCAGCATTGTTTGGGAGCTTTCCGGGATAAAGGTTGAGTCTAAGCCGGCAGAGGCCGGCCCGCCGGCTCTGCCAGCCGGCGATCGCGTCACTGAATGCAGCGGGGAGCCTGTTCTGGACCCCTGCGGACCCGGAGTGGCGGGGGATTACCACACAAACCCCGATAACTCCAAAGGCGGATTTGTGGCGGACACCGCAAAAGCAAATGTTGACGCAACAGCCTTTATAGGGCCAGACGCCGCTGTCTGTGACACAGCCACAGTTAAAAGCTCGGCGCGGATTGAGGATACAGCAAGAATTTTCGGCAGCGCGCGGATTGTGGGCGGAAAAGTCCATGGCAAGGCGCGGGTTTATGACAATGCGTGGATCGCGCATACAGCGGAGGTCTATGGCGAGGCGGAAATCAAAGACAGCGCGCAGGTTTTTAATCAGGCAAAGGTTTACGGCCAGGCGAAGGTTAGTGATTCCGCGAAGATCTCAGGCGGCGGAGAGGTTTATGGCAGCGCGCATGTCTATGACAGCGCGAGAGTTTCTGACGGAAAAATCCATGGCCGCGCAAGGGTTTATGGCCGCTCAATGGTTTATGGCGAGGTTTATGGCAATGCAAAGGTTTACGAATACGCAACCCTCAACAGAGGAGTCAAGATTTATCACTCAGCCCGGGTTTTTGGCGATGCGGTGATTAGCGACAGAGCGGAAATTTTTGGCGAAGCGGATGTTTATGGCGAGGCGAAAATCAAAAACCAGGCAAAAGTTTCCTACAGCAGCCGGGTTTATGGCAGGGCGGAGGTTTATAACCGCGCGCATGTTAAAGGCTACAAAGCGAAGGTTTATGGCGATGCGAAGATTTACAACCGCGCGCATGTTACCGGAGGAAGTGTTTATGATCAGGCGCGGGTTTACGGCCAGGCGCATGTTAGCGGAGGGAGTGTGTATCAAAGCGCCAGGATTTATGGCCGCGCGTATATTAATAGTGGAAAAATTCTTGGATCCTCAAGGGTTTCCGGCCGGGCATCCATTATTTCTCACAGGAATCTAAAAGTTATAGACGCGGTAATTTGCAATGGAATTTTTGCCCCAGCCGCTGCCAGCAATTCTCCAGCTCCCATTCGCCTCCGGCAGTCTGGATGCCCGTAATTTTCATCCAAAACTTCAGCAAGCAGGCGCAGCCTAAAAAGCTCAGCGCCGGGAGAGATTTGAGCGGCGCTTTACTGGCATATCGCCGCTGAGCTGCAGTTTCCGCCGCCTATGGGATAGCAGCGGGGAAAGGCAGCGGGGCAGTCCGGGGACATAGTCCCATATCTTCTGCACATTAAAGGCGGGCTGGGCTGCAAGCTGATGTTCTGATTGGGATCTAAAGGATCTGGGCCGATTGTGTGGCAGTATCTGCCGGCTTGAACGATCTTGTAGGTTCCCTCTCCGGCGTCAATTGACACGCAGTGTACACGGGAGCTGCCGGCGATTGTCTGAAAAATCCTATAACACACTTTGGAGCCGGCGGAGACGCGGGCATTTATCCTCAGCTGGATTCCCAGCTCTCCAAGAGTGTCGCATTTGTCAAAAGGGGAATTCGCAGCGCAGGCCAGGGTTGCTGTGGCAATATCTTTAAGATATCTATAAACAGCGGTTTTCCCGCCGCTTTCCAAATATTTTTTATATTGAGGCAGAGAGATGACCACCAAAACGGCCAAAATGGCCATGGATGTCAAAAGCTCGACAAGCGAAAATCCTTTCATTTTCCGCCTCTTTTTACTGGCATATCGCCGCTGAGCTGCATCTTGCGCTGCTTATAGGCTGGCAGCGGGGAAAAGCAGCGGAACAGTCCGGGGACACAGATCCATGCCTTCTGCACATTAAAGGAGGGCTGGGCTGCAATTTGATGGTCTTATTGGGATCTAAAGGATCTGGAGCCAGTTGAAAGCAATATCGGCCGGTTTGAATGATCTTGTATGTTCCCTCGCCGGCATCAACTGACACACAGCTTAGAGCCGCATTGCCGGCGATATTGGACACAAATCTATAACACACTTTGGAGGCAGCGGCTGCGCGCATGCCTGTCATGCCATGGATTCCCAGCTCTTCAAGGGTGTCGCATTTGTTAAAGGAAGAGTTTGCGGCGCAGACAAGGGTCGCCGCGGCAATATCTTTAAGCTGTCTATAAACAGCGGTTTTCCCGCCTCTTTCCAAATATTTTTTATATTGAGGCAGAGAGATGACCGCCAAAACGGTCAAAATGGCCATGGATGTCAAAAGCTCGACAAGCGAAAAGCCTTTCATTTGCCGCCTCTTTTTTTTGAGAATGCTTTTCAGCCAGCTGCTCCGCAGCGGCGCGGGAGCGGCCGCGGGAACGGCCCAGCAAACAAGCGCCGCCCCCTGATGATTTTAAGCTGTCTCCTTCAAATCTGTCAAGGGGCTTTTTCAGGGGCATTTTCAAGGAGGGGCGCGGAAATCTGCCTGGCGGCTCCCGGACAGGCTTGCAAAAATGCGGGCCAAAAGCTATCATCGGATAAATGAATGCCATAAGCTGGGCCGCGCCGCCCAAAATCAGGCCCAGAATCAGAGCCGGCGGCCGGGGGCGGCCCAAGGCCAGCCCATTATGAGCCAAAACAGCATCCCGGAATTTAAGACCAGGCGGCTGTTTCTCCGCGGGCTTCAGCTGAGGGACGCCGAAAGCTATGAAAAGCGCTTCGCCCGCTGGGAGATTGTTCAGTTTCTCCGCCGCTCATGCCCCTGGCCTTATCCCAAAGGCGGCGCTTTGGCCTGGATAAAAACCGCTGTCCTCCCGAATCAGGGGCTGGGACAGTGGTCCTGGGGGATTTTTTTAAAAAGCCGCCGGGAGGATCTGATTGGCTGCATTGAGCTGCGCCGCAAAGGCAATCCGGGAAACCGCGGCTTTTGGCTGGCCGAAGAGCATTGGGGCAAAGGGCTTATGACCGAAGCCTGCCAGCCTGTTTTGGACTATGCTTTTGAGGCTTTGGGCTTTGAAAAGCTGATATTTGACAATGCGGTCCAGAACCTGGCTTCCCGCCGCGTCAAGGAAAAAACCGGCTGCCGCTATATTGGCCTGAGGGCGCAGAAGTTCCTCAACCCAGAGTTTGCGGAGAGCGAGATATGGGAGCTTTCCCGCGCGGACTGGCAAACATTCCGCGGGGCCGCCCCAGCCGCGAAGCCGCAAAAAAATCAAGAGGCAAAAGCGCCCGGCAAAAAGCCTTTTTCGCTTTCAGAGGAGGGCCTGGCCCTGATCAAAAGCGAGATGTCCCGCTATGAGATCAGGCGCTCCTGCCTGATCCCCTGCCTCTATCAAATCCAAAAAGAGAAGGGCTGGATCCCGCCGGAAGCCGTCCCATGGCTGAGCGCGCGGACCGGCATCCCGGAATCCCAGATCTATGAGGTTTTGACTTTCTACACCATGTTTAACAAAAAGCCTGTGGGGAGATTTCATATTCAGGTCTGCCGCAATATTTCCTGCTCTTTGCGCGGAGGGCGGGATCTGGCCGCGCGGATTTGCCGGCGCCTGCAAATCAGGGAGGGGGAGCGGAGCGCGGACGGCAGCTGGACTCTTTCGCTGGTGGAGTGCCTTGGCGCCTGTGACGAAGCCCCGGCCATTCAGCTAAACGGCGAGCTTTTGGGCCGGATGACTGAGGAAAAAACGCTTCGCATTTTAAGGGAGCGGCTGACCGCCTCTAAAAATCCCCCAGCAGGATCTCAAGGCGGACAATAATGGCTTTAAAAAAAGGGGACATTGTGGAGCTTGCGGCGCCCTCCGCGCCCCCGCATAAAAAGCGCCCGATTCTCCAAGGCATGCAAATCCTGAAAAGCTGGGGCCTTCGGCCTCATCTGCCAAAAGAGGCCATCTCCCCTTATTTGTTTCATGCCGCCGCCGGCCCCGTCAGGGCGCGGCTTTTAGAGGGCGCCTTTCTGAATCCGCGGACGGCAGCTGTCTGGGCATTAAGAGGCGGCTATGGAGCGCAAAAACTGGCGCCGCAGCTGGCCAAAAAGCTGCAGGCAAAGGCTTTCGCCAAAAAAGCCGCCGGAAAGCTTTTTATTGGGTTTAGCGACTCAACCGCCCTGCACCTTTGCCTGAACAAGGCAAAAATCCCAAGCCTGCACGCGCCTTTTGTGTCTCAGCTGCATCAGCTGCCGCAAAAAGAGCTTGTTTTTTTGAGGAAAATATTGTTTGGCGAAGCAAAGCAAATTGTTTTCCCGAGGCTAAAAAGCCTGGCCCCGCCAAAAAACAGCCGGCGGATAAAGGGCCCGCTTGCTGGAGGCAATCTGACTTTGATCCAGAATTTTCTGGGAACGCCATGGCTCCCCTCCTTTCAGTCATCTATTTTGTTTTTGGAGGATGTCCATGAAGAGGGCTACAGAGTGGACCGCGCCCTGCATCATTTGTTTTTTGCCGGCGCCCTGAAGGGCCTTAAGGCGCTTGTTTTGGGGCCTTTTCCCCCTCTGAGCGGGCGGGCGCTCAGAGGCCGGGTTTTAAAATCCTTTGCGGAGCTTTCCGGGATGGGCCAAAAAATTCCCATTGTGACGGGCCTTCCCTGCGGCCATATCTCCAATCACAGGGCGCTGCCCCTTGGAGTCCCGGCGGAGCTGCTGATCTCGCCCTCAGGGGCCGCTCAATTAAAAACAGCTTCCATTTCCATGCAATGCAATGGAAAACACAGCTCAAGCGCGATCAGCATAAAAAATGGCATATTCCCTAAAAGTTAGAAAAGGCGCTCCGGCCGCCCCGGAGTTTCAGCCCTTGAAGCTTGCGCCGCCAGGCCGGATTCATTTTATCGGGGTGTGCGGAACAGCCATGGCGCCTTTGGCGCTCTTTTTAAAACAGGCCGGCTTCAGGGTTTCCGGGAGCGACAGCGGCATTTACCCTCCCATGTCGGATCTCTTAATGCGGGGGGGGATTGCTGTCAAAAAATTCAGCGCCTCCGCAGTCTCCCCGAAAATCAAGCTCGCTGTTGTGGGCAATGTGGCGCGCGCCACAAACAAAGAGGCTCTGGCCATTGAGGCGCTCCGCATCCCCTATATCAGCTTCCCGGAGTTTTTGGAGCAGGCTTTTTTGAGCGGATCAAAAAGCCAAAGCGGCCCGAAAAGCATCATCGCTGCGGGGACCCATGGAAAAAGCTCAACAGCCGCTTTAGCGGCCTTTGCGGCGCGGGAGGCCGGGCTTGATCCCGGGTTTTTTATAGGCGCCTCGTCCCCGCATTTTGCAAACCCTCTTTTCGCTCCAGAGTCTCCCCCCTCTTATTTTATTTTGGAGGGGGATGAATATGACTGCGCTTTTTTTTTGAAAAGCCCAAAATTTCTGCGCTGCAGGCCCTTTGCTGTCATCCTGACAGGCATTGAGTTTGATCATGCCGACATTTATAAAGACATCAAAGAGGTTAAAGCGGCCTTTAAGGCGCTGATAGAAAAAATCCCCCCGCAGGGCTGTTTGACTGTCTGCGCGGAAAACCCCTTGGCCATGGAGGCGGCCGCCTTCTGCAAAGCGCCGGTCATCAGCTATGGGCTGGAAGCCGGGGATTTTCAGGCAAAAAACCGGCGGATTGAGAGTCTGCCCGCCCCGTCAGGATCCAATGCCCCCGGCGCCTCTGAAATCAAAAGACAGCTTTTTGAAATCCATCACAAGGGGAGAGTCTTCCCCGCGGCGATTAATCTTTTGGGATGGAGCGGCGCCCTGAACAGCGCCGCCGTTTTTGCCCTGGCCCATCATCTAAACTGGCCTCTGGGCAAAATCCTGGAGGCCATGGGGAAGTTTTTGGGAGTCAAAAGGAGGCTTCAGAAAATATGCGAATTTCAGGGCGCGCTTTTGTTTGAGGATTTTGCCCACCATCCCACAGAGGTCAAAGCCTCGCTTTCGGGATTAAGAGAGGCTTATCCCGGGCGGAGGCTTATTGCCCTGTTTGAGCCGCGGTCTTTTACCTCGCGGACAAGCGCGTTTCAAAAAAAATATGTGTCCGCGCTCAAGGAGGCCGACATTGTTTTTGTGTCCCAGCCCTTTCGCCCCGAGTCTGTTCCAAAAAAGCGGCGGCTTTCGTCTGAGAGGCTTGCGGCTGATCTCCAGGCCGAAGGGCGGCGGGCCGCATGTTTTGAGGGGCCGGATGATATGGCGCGGGCCGCCATAAATCTAACCCGCGCGGGGGATTTGCTGGCTGTGATGAGCAATGGTGGCTTTGGAGGGATTGTCTCAAAGCTGCGGGACGGCTTAAGCGCGGCGAAACAGCCCGCTCCAAAACGCTCTGCGGCAGGGAAAAACCAGCAGGCTTTGGATCAGCCGATAGATATGATCCTCGCCCGCCATGGACAAAGCCTTTGGAATCAAAAAAATCTTTTTACAGGCTGGATTGACGCGGATCTGAGCGCGAGGGGAGTGGCTGAGGCCCGCCAGGCCGGCGCCTTTCTGAGGCGGGTTTTAGAGCCGCGCGGATTAAAGCTTTACTGGGGGTTTTCATCTGTTCTGAAGCGGGCCATGCGGACTTTGGATATCATTTTGGAGGAGGCCGGGCTGAGCGGCCTTCCCGTTACAAGAGCCTGGCAGCTGAATGAGCGGCATTACGGCGCCCTTCAGGGGCAGAGCAAAAGCAAAGTCAGGGAAAAGCATGGGGAAGAGCAGCTTTTTAAATGGAGAAGGGGCTTTGATGTCCGCCCGCCGCTTCTCTCCCAGCCCGATCAGCCGCAAAACCCCAGCCTCTATGAGGGCATTGGCCGCTTTCCCCTGGGCGAATCGCTGAAAGACACTCAGGCGAGGGTTTTGCCTTTCTGGGAGCAAAGCATCCTGCCAAAAATCCAAAAAAACCGGGGGCCTGTCCTCATCGCCGCCCATGGAAACAGCCTGAGAGCGCTCATCAAGCATATAGAAAACATCCCTGACAGGAAGATCGCGCTCCTGGATATAAAAACAGGGGACCCCATGTTTTATTCCCTTGAAAGGGAAAAGCAAGTCTGGAGCCGCATTCATTATGGCCCGGAAGCATCAGCCGCAAAAGCTTAAGCCCCGGGCAGGCCGCTTCTTGCAAGCTCCAAGGCGCGCCCCTCATTAATTATGCCGCCATATTTCAGTTTTTCCCGCAGGCCCTCCTTTTGATCCACAGAGGCGCCAATAATTTCTATAATCCGCTCCGGGCTTAGCTCTGGCCTGATGTGTTTGATTTCGGCGGCCAGCCGGGAAACCTGAGGCGCGGCCGCTGAGGTTCCGGATGGCCAGTCTATGCCGCCCCCAGGCTTATAAGAAGAAACACGCTCCCCATAAGCCGCGACATCCACAGATTCCTTTCCATAACTTGAAAAAACAGAGAGATTTCCCCCGCTGTCCACTGAGGCCGCGGTGATAATATTGGGGAAGTCAAAAGAGGCAGGGTAGTCAGGAAAGTGATCGATATTGATGCTCCTATTCCCCGCCGCTGCAACAAAAAGCATATCTGGAAAATCTTTGATTGTCCGGCTAAGCAGCTCTTCTTTTTCTGCGTTTCCTTTGTATCCGAAACTGATATTTATAATTCTTGCGCCCCGATCCCATGCGTATTGAACAGCCTCATAGAATTGTGTTAGGGATTCTGCGGTGGAGCGCAAGCGAAGGGGAAGCAGGGCAATGTCGTCTGAGCCGCGGGAGATAATCCCCGCGACAGAAGTTCCGTGGCTAAAATGCGGCGGATTTTCATCATAGTCGTAAGGCAGGGGGTCATTGTCCGAAAAATCCCAGGCCTGAGACTCGTTTTTTACACTCTCCATTTCGTTATTGATCTGGCTGATTTGCCACATCCGCAAAGGCTTTGAAAAGAGGCTCAGGGAACTCAAGCCGCTTTGGAGATCCTCTTTTTTCTGAAGCAGGCGCTCCCATTGACTTGCCGTTTCCGCCCATTCTTCCCGCCCGCGCATCTTCCATGCCAAAGCGGGGTGGTTGTAATCAACGCCAGTGTCTAAAACAGCCACCGCCACCCGATCATCCCTTGCGGCTATAGACAATATCTCCCCGATGGATTTGCCGCCCCGCGGGCCGCTTTCTCTGTAAATTTCCTCCAGCGGAAAAATTCTCCTATTGGCAAACACAGTTTTTGTGATCTCTCCCTTTTGATTCAGCCACAGCCTGCTGGAAAGATTTCCCTTAGAGCTGTATTCCCAAATTTTTGCTGACACAAGCTGCCCATGCAGTTTAAATCTGGCTTCAAGAAGGGGTTTGCTGCCATCCTTTTGGTATTCTCCAGCAGTCTCGAAGATTTTTATAGACCATTCCTGACTGGCGTTTGAATGAGCGGATGAAATGATTATGTTTTTAGCTGGCCGCCCGGGAAACCAGACTGCTATTCCTAAAGTCCGCGAAACACTGCCCATAAGATCAGAAGAGCTTATTTCTGATGGGGCGGGAAGGCCTGAAATCCGCGCCGCGGCCATAATTTCCTTTTTGCTGATAATGCCCGCATGAGAGGCTGTTTTAAAAAGAATTTCTTTGCCCGCGGCATACAGCTGAAAATAGCCGGGGCTGATATTTTTAAGCTGGCTTTCCAGATCGCCCGCGCGAAAATCAAATAATTCCCGGGGCTTTTCAGCGTCTTCGCCAGACAGGCCCCCCTCATTGCGCCCGTCATTGGTTTTGCCTGTGACAAATAAATCTCTGCTGCAATTGCCATCGGGCGGATTTCCACTGTCAAACACCGCGCTCAGGCCTGGCTGATATCCCGCGTCCTGGGCGCCGCGGGCGCTGCAGATCAAAAAAAAACAGAGCAAAGGGCTGCGCGGCCCGCGAAATTTAACATGGCTTTGCCGCCGCAGAGCCGCCTGAAAAGGCTCCCTCCCTTAAAAAGCGCTTTCTGTTTCACAAGATCTTTGATCTTTTGTTTTACAGTTTTTGCCATAGCGCGCTCCCGGCCTTCTCAGCCTGTTTATTGGGCCGGCCTCGCAGCCGTTCCTGTTTATTGAGCCGGCCTCGCGGCCGTTCCTGTTGGCGGTTTTCTCTCAAAACCAAAAGCAGTATATGCCAAAAACCCCGCAAAAGTCAAGCAAAAAGCTCAATTTTAGCCTCTCTGCCTCCTGATTTTGCCGCAAACTGTTTAAAATCTGAACAGTTTACTGGGACGGTCTGGCAGCCGTTCCCGAACCTTTGCGGAGTCACAGGGTTTTCCAGAGGAATAGCCTTGCGGCATTTGTTTGACTGGCTGGCCTCGCAGCCGTTCCCGCGGCTTGTTTATTGGGGCAGCCTGGCGGCCGCTCCGGCAGACTGGTTCAGCGCTGGGATATATTTGCCGGGCTGGCGGCTGTTCAGCTTTTCCAAAACTTCCGGCTCATTCCGGCAAAGCCTCATGGCGCAGAGGAGCGCCCCTCAATGCTCCGCCTAAAGACAGCTTGACTTCTCATCCAGCTTTGTTTATCCTGAAGAAGCATATATGGGATGTTTAAAAGCGCCAAAAAAAGCTCTGGCTGCAGCGGGGCTTCTGCTTTGCCTTTTAGCCGCTGCGGGCGGCTGCGCGCTGTTCGGAAATTCGCAGGGGAAAAAACAGGCGCTTTCTTTAAAGCCGCCAAAGCCAGTTAGGGGAATCGCCGCCGCGCCCTCCAGAAAAAGACGCGCCCAGGGCCAGGCGAAGCTGGAGCAAATGCTGAAAAGCGGCCGCGCCGCGCTGAGCAAGGCCATTTTGATTGAGAGAAACGGGCGCCCCGGCTGTTTTGTGACCGCGGTCAATCAAAAAAAGCTGATTCCCAAGCCTATAGCGCCGGCGCCGCCGGGCTTTCCCTCATCAGTGGTTTTTAAAGAGGGCTTCCCGGCTTGCGGGCCGGGCGCGCGGAAGCGGCTGAGCGCTGCCGCTCAGCGCTCCTTTCAAGCAAAAACCCCCTGCTTTTTTATCTCCAGCCCCCCGCCGCAGAGGGAAAACGCGTCCCAAGGCCCTAATTTGCAGGGCATACTCTCAATACATGCCAAAACACTTCAAGGGCTGATAGAGAAAAGCGGCGCCGGCTTTTTGGGATATATGCTCTGCGGGCATGCCAGCTATATTATTGAGGCCATGCCTCTGCATTTGTCGCTGATCAGATCTAAGTCCATCAGGGATTTTTATTGATTTTTCGGCTCTTTGAAAGAATCTGTGAGTTAAACTGATGGAAAATCAAAAAAGCCCGGCGCTGGGCCTGTTTGCTGGGCCGGGCTGGCGGCCGTTCCCGCGTCGCCGAGGAGCAGCAGGGTTTTCCAGAGGGCTGGCTCTGAGGGCGCGCAAATGCCCTATATAAAGGACAGCCGCAGGCCCTTCTGCGCTCCAGGATTTAAAGCCCGATTGCCCCGCCGGCAGGCCGGGCAGCGCGGGCCGCCCTTTTTACATGCCCCCCCGGCGCTGTGGCCACAAAACCGGCAGCCTCGCCATGCGGCCCTGGCGCGGCGAGCGCCCCGCATAACAGCAGGGGGGCTTTTTCACTTTTTTTCACTTTTTTCACTTTGTTTTGCGCGGTATATTTTGCCTATAAACCAAAAAAAGGAGGTATTTCCATGAAAAACAATCACTTTAAAAAGGCTTTTTTGAGCGCTTTCCTGATTTTCGGCTTTTCCGCCGCCGCAGAGGCCGCAGAGGTGGCTGCGCCATGCGGCTCCGTTTCAGGCGCCCCCCATCCAAACGGCGGGGGATTTGTGGCAGCCACGGCTTCTGTGGACAAAACCGCTTATGTGGGGCCTAAGGCATCTGTTTGCGGCGAGGCGCAGGTTAAAGGTCAGGCGAAGATTTATGACTACGCGCGGATTTCCACCCGGGCGCTGGTTAAAGACAATGCGGAGATTGGCGGCTATGCGAGTGTTAGAGACTATGCGGAGATTGGCGGCCATACAAAGGTTTTAGGCAATGCATGGGTTGGCCATCATTCAAGGGTTTTTGGCAATGCGCAAGTTTCCGAAAATGCGCGGATTTCTGGCCATGCAAGAGTTGCTGACAATGCTTGGATTAGCGGCGCGGCGCGGGTTTTAGGCAATGCGTGGGTTGGCGGCGAGGCGCGGGTTTATGAAAATACATGGATTTCCGGCCACACGCAGGTTGCCGGCTATGCGGAGATTTCCGGCCATACAAAGGTTATCGGCCGCTCTGTGATTCATGGAACTGCAAAAGTTTCTGGAAATTCATTATTTTCAAACATCAGACTGGAACTAGGCAAAATCACTTCAAAGGGGCATTAAAAAACAGGGCCTGTAAAGAGCTTTTGCCCCCCCGCCCAGAGCCCGGGGGGGCGGGGGCTTTTTTTGGCCGCCGCCCGAACAGCCAGACCCAGGCGGCGGCGGAGAGCGGCCAGCCCGCTTAAAACAAAAAGGCCAGCCCCGCCTCGCAAAAAGAAAGCGGCCGCCCGCCCCCGCTTTGCCAGCCGGACTTGGGAAAATAAAGGCACTGGCCGCTGAAGCTGATGTCGTTCAGGCCGTAAGCTTGATCCAGGCCATAAACTTCAGAGGGGCTGAAAACCTTCCAGCTGAGATTCAGCCCAAAGGACACATAGCTTTTTAATTTCAGGGAGGATGGGCTTTCCCATGGCAGGCCGCAGGCCGCTTTGGCCAGCCCGTATTCCACAGAAGGGGAAATCAGCCTGCTGTAAAAAAATCTGCCCTTAAAGCCAAGGCGGTATATAGCAGCCCTGGCTGGCCTCTCGCAGATATTGGCAAAGCGCCCCCCTTGAGCGCCCGCCGCCGCTCCAAAAACAAATTTTTCTTGCAGGCTTTCAGGCAAAAAACGGTCTGTCTCTGGAAAATACAGGCTGGCGCCAAACGAAGGATTAAAAAAAGAGACAGCCTCTCCGCTTTTTGGCTTATAGGAAAAGGGGAAGGCTGTGACAAAAGAGCCGGCGGCCAGATCATAGCGGATGGGGGAGGCCTTGGATTTGTATTGAATGGCTCCTCCAAAAGACGGCAGACAGAGCAGGGCGGCAAGCCCGGCGGCGGCTGTTTTCAGCCCGGCCCTCAGGCATGCGGGAGGCCGGCTGGCGGGAGCAGCCCTGCCAGAGCTTCTGTTTTCCCCTGCCAAAAAAAAACTTTTAAAATCCATAACGGCCTCTGGCGCGCTCCAGAAAGCGATCTGTCCATGAGGGCTGTCTAAAGCGGGCTGAGCTGCGGAGAGCGGCCCCCCTTTTTGGCGGCTCCGCCAGGCTCAGGCCTGCCGGACCTCCTTTTCCAAAGCGCTTCAGCGATTTGCAACCCATTTATGCTGGCCCCCTTTAAAAGGTTATCAGCAGCAAGCCACATAACCAAAGAATTTTCTGAAATTCCGTCCTTATGGATTCGCCCGGCAAAAACCTCCCGCTTTCCCGAGGCCTGCCGCCCATGAGGCGGCCCCTCCCCAGCCTTTTGCAGCCGGACGAAAGGCTCTAAAGCCTTATTTATCTGCCCCTGGGAGGCCGGCTTTTTCAGCGAAAGCCAGACAGCTTCCCCGTGGGAGTTCAGGCAGGGGACTCTGACGGTGAAGGCGGAGATTTTGAGGCCGGGGGCGCCCATGATTTTCCTGCTCTCATGGATGATTTTTTCCTCCTCCCCGCAAAAGCCATTCGGGCCGATCTCCCCAATATAAGGGACACAGTTGAAGGCGGTTTCCAGAGCCTCCATCTCATAAGGCTTTTTGCCGGTGAGGATGTCCATAGATCCAGACCTCAGCCGATCAAGAGCCTGCCGCCCGGCGCCGCTGGCTGACTGCAGGCTCACAACCCGAACTTCATTTAGGCCAAAAGTCTTATGCAGGGGATAAAGCGCCATGGCCAGCTGAATTGTTGAGCAGTTGGGGTTGGAGATGATGCGCCGCCCCCTGGCCGGCAAAGGGGAAAGCGGAGGCAGAAGATGTCCATTGATCTCTGGGACAATCAGAGGGGCGTCCGGATCCCGGCGAAAGGCGGAGGAGTTGTCAATAACCATCGCGCCATCACAGGCGGCGCGCGGAGCCCATTCGCAGCTGACTGAGGCCCCAGCCGAAAAAAAGCAAATATCCAGGCCTTTGAAGCAGCCTTTCCTCAAGGGGCTGGTCTTATGGCTTTTCCCCTCAAACAGGCATTCCGCCCCGGAGCGGGAAAAAAGCCGCAGCTCCGAAAGCTCCCTCCCGAAAAAGGACCTCAAATGCCTCAAAAAAGCCTGGCCCACAAGCCCTGTGGCGCCCACAATGCCGAGTTTCATGCCGCTGAGCCTGTTTTCTATGAGCTGAATGGCCCCCGGCAGCGGAAAAAGCCGCCTGTCACCCCGCCGCCGCAGTTTATTATGCCGGCTTTTGCCGAAAGCGCAAACCCCTCCTTTTTTTTAAGACAGGCTTAAAAAGCCGGCCCCGCGGCGGCTTTTGATCAGCGAGCCGCCTCCGGCGGGCGGGGCTGCCGCTGCGGGGAGAGAGGCAGATATTTTGAGCGGCGGCCGGGAGGATTTTCTGGACCTTTGCCGGAAAAAATATTGTTGCCTGCGGCAAAAACCTGTTATAGCCTTTGAATTGCCTGGCGCATTGCCTGGAGTTTTTCAAAAAAAACAAAAAACCTTGGAGGTAAATTAAGATGAAAACCACACATATTGTTCTTTTGGTTGTCGGGGCGTCCATTGTCACTTTGATTCTTTCGGTTTTTCTCTCAATTAACATGGTTCTCTTAAAGCCGGAAAACCTTGCTGAAGTGATCAAAAAAGACCCCGCAGTTACTGTGGAGGCTTTGCAGGAGGCGATGAAAAAATACGCCGAAACCAAAAAAAAGCAGGAGCTGGAAAAAAGACTCGCAGAGCCTGAAGATCTCGAGACAGAGGGCCGTGTGGCTTTCGGGCCAAAAGACGCTCCCGTGACCATTGTTGAATTTTCGGACTTTCAGTGCCCTTACTGCGCCAGGGCCAGCAAGCGGATGAAAACCGCCATCAAAAAATACGAGGGCAAGGTCCGTGTGGTCTATAAGCATTTCCCTTTGAGCTTTCATCCCTTCGCCAAGCCGGCGGCGGAATATTTTGAGGCTATTGCCATGATCGATCATGAAAAGGCCAAAAAATTCCACGATGGCATTTTTGACGACTTTGAATCTTACGCCAGGGTAAAAGGCGAAGCTGAAATCAAAAAGAAACTGCATGCCCTTGTGAAAAAACAAAAAATCGCCCTCAAAAAAATCGAGGAAAACATGGAGGCGGCAAAAAAAATTGTTCAGGCCGACTTGGATGAGGGGAAAGAAGTGGGCGTCCAGGGAACGCCGTCCTTTTATGTGAATGGAGTAAGCGCCAGGGATATTGGCCTTGACACCCTTATCAAAAAAGCGCTTGCCAAAAAGGGCGGGGAAACAGGCAGCAAAAAAGACAAAAAGAAAGACAGCAAAGATTAACTGTCCGCCGGGAAAGGTTTTTTTTTAGCGGCGCGCATTGCGCTTTTCAGCTTTTTGGCTTTTTGGCTGAAAAATCTTTAGAGCGGCGGCCAGGGGGGCGGAGGCGGGCGGCGGAGACAGCCAGCGGTTAAGGGCTTGCCCCATAGAGGCAGCCCCAGAGGCAGGCCAGACACAGATCAGGGGCGTCAGCGATTTTGCGCCATAGGAGTCCTTTTAAATTAAGAGCTTGTTAAGCTCTCCTGAGGCGCTGCGGGGCTGATCTGAAGCTGCGGGAAAGCTTTATGATGGGCAGGGCGCGGCTTTTGGTTTTCCGCGGAGCTTTTTTGGCTGGCGGGGTTTTACTGGCCGGCTGCGGAAGAACAGAAGAGCCTCCTGTTGCTGCCCGCCCAGAGGCGTTTCAGCATTTTAAGATGGAATTGGCCGCAGCGGCGGCTGCCGCTCTTGTTGCGGCAGAGGCCGAGGAGCGGCAAACCGCGCGGGAGGCCGCAGAGCAGGCCGCAGCGGACATTGCAGAGCAAACCGCCGCGGAGATCGCGGGGCAAACCGCGCGGGAAATCTCGGAATCCTCTGCAGCGGACATCCTTGCTCAAGCCATTAAAGCCGCGGAGCAGGCTGCCGCCGAAGCCATGGATTCAGCAAAAGCCGGGATAAAAAAGCAAATTGCTGAAAAAACCCAGGCTGGTTTTGAAGCGCTAACATCTGAAATCCTGCCCAAAACGGAGGCAGCCGCCGCAGCAGCCGCGGAGCAAACCGCCGCGGAGATCGCAGAGCAGGCCGCAGCAGCCGCAGAGCAAACTGCCGCGGAGATCGCGGGGCAAACCGCGCGGGAAATCTCGGAATCCTCTGCAGCGGACATCCTTGCTCAAGCCATTAAAGCCGCAGAGCAGGCTGCCGCCGAAGCCATGGATTCAGCAAAAGCCGGGATAGAAAAGCAAATTGCTGAAAAAACCCAGGCTGATTTTGAAGCGCTAACATCTGAAATCCTGCCCAAAACGGAGGCAGCCGCCGCAACAGCCGCAGAGCAGGCTGCCGCAGCAGCCGCCGAAGAGGATCTCAGTCAAGCCCTTAAAGCCGCCGCCGGCGAAGCCGCCAGGCAGGCCGTCAGCCGGCATATCAAAGACATTGCCCTGTTTGCCGCGCAAAACCCAAGCTATATTATCGCCCTGAATTTTGATCCGCCCCCGCTCATTGATTTTCATGCGCTTTCCGGACCGCATATCTATCGCTTCCGAAAAAAGGGCGACTGCATAAAAGTAAGAAAATCTATATTTCAAGGATTAAAATTTTCCATCACCTACACAAACCCGGGATCTTTTAAAACTTTGGTCTATTTTTGTGACAAGGAAAGCTGCCCGCCTGGAAATTACCTCATCAAAGACGCCATGCCGCGAAAAATCGGCATGCATGACATCAGCTATAACCTTGGATCCTTTTATCCAGAGCGGGAAGACACAGAGCGCTGCGAGCCATTCCCTCAAGCAAGCCCTCCAAACAGGCTGGCCGCTCAATAGACATTTCATCTGAAGGGCGGGCCAGCCCCGCTAAACAGAAGCCTCTTCCTCTAAAGCGGGATCCGCGCCGCCGCTCAGCGAAAGGCTCAGGCTTTTGTTCAGAGACTGAAGAGACTGAATTTTTTGATCTTTTTCCTCTGATGTTTTTTGCATGGAATGCCACAAGTCCTGCAAATGTTTATTTTGATCCGCCAGCCCCTGTCTGGCGGCAATTTCTTTTTTCAGCCTGTTAAGAGCCTCTTTTTGAGAGTTCTCCAGGGCAAAATTGGCTGTTTTCAGCTTATGCGCCTCTTTTTGCGCGGCCTCAAGGGCGGATTCCATGTCTTTCAGCTGTTTTTCCTTCATAGACTGAAAAGCCTCCCCGCGCCGCTTCTCCGCGCAGAGATCATTTTCCATCTCTGTCCGAATGTGCCGGAGCTTTCGGTCATAAGAGCGGTTTAAGCCGCTGATGCGGCTTTCATAATCGCTTTTCAGGGACTGGGCATGCCTTTCGCGGTCCTCGCGCTTTTGCGCCTCAAGATTTTGCAGCTTGAGCTTAAGGAGCTTGATTTCCTCTTCAAAAGCGCTCTCCCGGCTGCGCGCCCGCTCGGAGCGCTCTTCGCGGAGGCTTTGAATTTCCCCCCTCAAGCCCTCCGCCCTCTTATGGGCGGATTTCAGCTCCGCGGAAAGGCTGCCCTCGCGGATCTTTGCTTGTTTCTCCCACTCAGACTGAAGGGACTGTTTTTCCCTCTGAAAGCCCGCGCGCATTGAATGCGCCTGCCTCTGCAGGGCTGCAGCCTCCGCCCGGCTTTTTTTGAGCGCGGCCCTTAGATCATTAAAGCTCTGGCTGTTTTTTATGTATTTCCTCCGGAAAGAGAGCATAAGGGACTGAAAGCCCTCCTCCTGCGCGGAAAGCGCCTTTTGCAGGCTCTTCCGGCCAGCCCTTAAAAGGCTGTTTTCCTCCAGGAGCTTGTTAGAGGCCAGCCGCTCTTTTTGAAGAAGGCCGCGGGCTTCCGCGGCGCGGCTTTTCATCTGAAGGTCAAGCTTCTCAAGCTGGATGGCTTGGGTTTTTATCTGCCCCTCCAGGCCAGCCTTCAGCCGGGATTTTTCCTCCAGAGCCTGCTCTGCCTGGGATTTGAGGTCCTGGATGATTTGCGCCAAAAGCCGCTTTTGGTTTTCCAGCTTTTGGATTTCGTGCTCCAGCCCCCCGCATCGCGCCTTCAGACTCCGCGCCGAGAGCTTATAAACAGACTGGCTGTTTTTCTTTAAGGCCTGGCGGGCCGATTCCAGCTTTTTTAAAAGCCTGGCTTTTTCTTTTTGACTGGCCGCCGCCTGCCGCTCAAGCCGCTTTGCGCCAGCGGCCTCCTGTCTGCGCTCTTTGATAAGGCCGGCTTGCTTTTTGGCAAGCTCTGCCGCGCGCCCGGCCTCCTTTTGCCGGGCTGCCTCCGCCTCCGCCAGCAGAAGATTCAGGCGGGCCAGATCCCCTTGCGCCTCTTGGATTTCCCGCTCGGTTTTGCGGGCGCTTTCCTTCTGCCGGGCCATTAAGCTTTTAAGATCCGCAGCGCTCCGCTCCGCAGCCCGCTCCAGCTCAGCCTGCAGGGATTTGATCCGCTCCAGCCCAGCCGCCTCCCGCTGCTTTAGACAGCTGATTTCCCGCTGCCTTTCCTCAAAGCGCTCTTTGATCCCCCGATGCGCTTTTTTAACCCTTTGCCTGTATTTGATGTGATGAGCCAGCTTTTTGGCCGCAGCCTGGGTTTGCCCTCTAAGCTGGCGGGCCTGAAGGCTCTCCCCGCGGCCCTGGCGGAGCTTTAAATTTCCGATCTCTTTTTTGAGATGAAACGCCTGCTGGCTGAACTGCCTCTGCTGTTTTGAAAACAGGAGCAGCTTTGCGCTCAGGCCCATGACTTTGTTTTCCAGAAAATGATTTTGCGCCCCCAGTTTTGATTTTTGCTCTATCAGAGAGCAGACCTCTGACTGGAGGATGCCGTTCTGCCGGCCTGAAGAGGAAAGGCGGGAGAGAAGCCTCGTGTTTTTTTGATACAGGCGGGTTAACTCTTCCGAGTCAATGATGTCGTAATTTGCCGCCGGGGGCAGGGCTGGTTTGCCGGGACGGCCTGTCAGCCGCTCCGCCCGGCGGCCTGGCCGGGGTTGTATTTGGCTGGCTTGGTTTTGAGGGGGCTGCTTTTCCGGCCGTGTCTGTTTGCCGGGACGGGCTGGCGGCTGTGTCTGTTTGCCGGGACAGCCTCTCGGCCGTTCCTGGTTTTGCCAGGCTAAAGCCGGCCCGGACGGCTTTAAGCGGAATGGCTCTGGAGAGGGCCTTTGGGCGGCGGCAGCCGCGCTCTCCGGGAAGCCAGATCTCCCGCCTTCATAAACTCCATAATCGCCCCCGCCGCCCCGAAGCTCATCTCCAGCAAAAGAGGAGGATGGGGGAAAAAGCCTGTCTTCGCCAGCTGTTTTGCCTGTCCTGATGTCCATGATGGTTTTTTATGGCATGCGCCGCCGCGGCCGGGAGCCTCTATGCCGCTCCCGCAAGGTTTAATTTCCGCGCGGGGCCATTTCGCTGCGGGGCGCCGGCTGGGCAAAGGCAGTTAAAATTTGCCCCCATAAGGTTTAATTTTTGCGCAGCATTCCGCTGAAAGCAAATCCGCCGGCCCATGTTTTCAGAATTTGCGCGGCGCATAATCCAGCCCGCCGGCCATCCCGCTCCATAATCCAGCCCAAAGTCCAAAAAAAACAAGACAAAAAGGGAAACAGCTCATGTTTTGGCAAAGCCTCCGATAAGCTTTAGGGCATGCGCCATGCCGCGGCTTTGCTGATTTCCGCCGCCTGTTTGCTGTCTTTTCCTCCCACAGCCTCCGGCAAATATCAGGTCTGCTCCATCACCATCAACTCGCCGGATGAGATCCGGGCTTTTAAACAGCATTTGTCCCCTGAAAGCTTTGAGTTTGTGGAGCTTCTGCCCAAAAACAGAGGGCATTACGCCAAACATGACTCTCACTGGTTTAACGAAGCCTGCCAAAAGCCCTATAAATGCGACATTTTGGTCATTTCCGGCCATTTTGGAGGGACTTTTTTTGGAGAGTCTGGGTTTTCCCTCCCCACAGAGCTTATGGAAAAGCGCTCCTGCCGCCGATCCTGCCAGGGCATTTTATCCCAGGCAAAGGAGATATTTCTTTTTGGCTGCAACACGCTGGCCAGCAAAAAAAGGGACAATCGGAGCTCCAGAGAGTATTTGCAGGTCCTTCTGGACGACGGCATGGCCAAGGAGATGGCCGAAAGAGTGGTCGCCGCCCGCTACACCCCCCTGGAGGCTCCGTTTTACCGCCGGATGAACTTTGTCTTTGAAGGCTCAAAAACCATTTACGGCTTTGATCAGCTGAGCCCGCTCGGCAAACACATTAAAGGGCCCTTGAGCCGGTATTTCCAGTCCATCAACAGGGAGTTTGGCAGCTATAAAAGCTACATGGACAAAAAAGGCTATGAGAGGCCCCGGAACACAGAGCTTTTTGCCAGCTTAAGCCATACAACCCTCAACCAGGCGCGCCTCTCCCGCGCCGCGGAGGACAAAAAAACCCGCGCGTTTTTTCAGGACAAATGCCTGCTTTATGATGAGCGCGCCCCGCTTTCCGAAAAAATGGGCGCTTTGACGGATATTTTTCAGACCGGAAACTCCGGCTCGGCGTTTTTCGCCCTGGACCATTTTTTGGAGAGGCAGATGGAGCGGGTTTTTGAAGAGGAGGGCGCGGCTTTCCGCGCCATAAGGCAAAACGAGGGCTTTTCCAGCCGGTTTCAGTCTTTTTACAGCCATCTTTCTGATCTGCCCTACCTCAAGCTGGTTTATTTGAACATTTTAAAAAAGTTTCAGTGGATCAAGCCTTCCGATTTAATGGACAGAAAGAAAAAAGACCTGCTTCAGCTGATCAGAAAGCCGGACAGCGAGGCTTATGTCTCCGTCCTTTTGCTTGTGGCGGAAAACCGGCTCCGCCCGGGGGAGTTTTATTTTTCAAGGGATGATCTCCCAAAAAACTACATCCAAAATATATGGAGCATGCTGATTTTGGAGCGGCTTCAGGCGGAGGCCCCTGAATGGCAGCCTGATATTTTGGATTTCTGCGAAAAAAATCTCAAACAAGATCCGCCGGTTTTGTGCTATCAGGCTCTGAACACTCTGGCCCATATCAAGCCCTCTGAGGAAACAGCGCGGCATGCCCTGCGCTTTTTGGACAGCCCGGACAGCGGGATGATCTACTACAGCCTGCGGGCGCTGGGGCAAAGCGGCTCCGCAGACCGCGGGATCCACAAAAAAATCAGCTCTTTTTTAGACAGCCCTGACCCCCATATTGCCAAAGAGGCTTTGGACGCCCTGGGATTTTTGCGGTCAGGGGACGGGGGGATTCAAGAGATGATTTCCCGCCGTCTTCTGACAGAGGGCCGGCCGCGCCTGGACAAAAACAGCCGGATGCCTGTCAGGAATATTTTATGGGCCTTGGGCCGCATGAATATCCAAAGCCCCGATGCGGCGGAAAACATCATCACTTACTGCCGGGGCCTTGCCTCTTATGCCGCGGAAGCGCCGGAAGGCAGCAGAGAGAGGGAAAGGCGCGAAAAGGCGCTTTTGGCCGGGATAAGGGCCTTTCAAAGCTCAGTGTCCCCGCCGCTGTTTGTTGTGGAATATTTTTATGATCTTTTGGATGACGCCGGCAGTTTGCCGCCGGCTTTTGCCGCCATAGAGACTTTGGAGCGGATGAAGACCAAAGACATCGGGGTTTACTACAGAATGGCGCTTTTTCACAAGCGCCCGGAAGCGGAGACCCGCAGAGAGTTTTTAAGAAGGCTGAGCCGCTGGAACTGGTTTCATCCGGCTCTGCAAAGGGAGTTTTCCATGTTTTTGTTTGACGATGACAGGGAGAGCCGCCGCCTGGCCGCCGCTGTCTGGCGGAATCTCACCAACATCACAGAGGACAGCTGCGGGCTGATACAGTCCTATTCTGAAAGCAGCCAAGAGGTCCAAAACCTCTTCAAACATCTGAGAAGCGCGGGCCAGTGCCCTTAAGCTCCAAAGTGGAAGCATGTTCAGCGCCGGGGCCTGGGGGCAGGGCTGATCCCCATAATGCAATAGAGCGCCAGCCTTATATCCCGCCGCTCAGCCCAAAAGAGTAAGCGTAATATCTGAGGTTGAGGGGGGGATAGCCTGTTAGAAGGGGGGAGACAATCGGCGCCCTCATAGAGGCCCGGGCCAGGGCGCGGAGCCTGTATTTTGGCCAAATCTCATAGGAGGCCCCAAACCCGCCGCTCCACAGGCCCCTAAAGCGCCACTTGGGCTTATAGATTTTTGGATCGCTGTCCATGTCCGCTGTGTAAAAGCCGTATCTTGGGGAAATATTGCCAAAAACGCTCAGCCTCTTCGCCAGCTGAAAACTCAGCCTGGCGGTGTGGGAGATGGCGGCGGGGGTATGCGCCGCGCCGCTTTTGTTTGACCGGTATCTGAAAAACCCCGAGTAAACCGAATGGCTGAGATTCAGGGAGAGTTTTTCTGGAATCAGAAATGTGTTTTGGCTCAGGCTGGCGGAAAAAGAGCCGTATTTTCCTGATTTGTAGGTTACCGCGGACAATGGGAGGCCAGCCCCGGCGGACACAGACCATTCAGAGCCAAACAAGCCTTTCATGGCCTCTATGGACAGGGCGGCGGAAAGCGCCAGATTGGTCCATCCGTAATAGATGGGGTCGCCAACCCAGTCGAGAGGATGCCGGTAGCCGCTTTCCGCTGAGAGGCTTAGAGCCTTGGTGAGTTTGTAGGAGAGTTTAAGGGCGGCGGAAAAAACCATAACCCTTTCCATTAAAAAATCTTCGTCAAAGGAGCCGCTGAAACTGACAGAATGTTTTTTCCCGTCTTTTTTTGGAGCTGTCTCTGAAAAGGCGCCCTCCGAAGCGGCAGCAGCGGAAAGCGCCGCGGAACAAGCCAAAGCCAGGCCGGCGCGGATGACATGCCGCAGACAGCGCCTCAGGCTGCCGGCTGCCGCCCGCCGCGGCTGAATGCGCTGCTCGTCAGCTGTTCCGCCTGCTGGCATGCTTATTGGTTTGCTCATTGGCCTCCTTATTGGTTTGCGCGCTGGCCTGCCGCAAAGGCGCAAAGGCGCTTTTGCATCAAGCGGTTATGCCGCATGAGCATAACAAAAAGGCGGGGAAAAACAACTTGATTTCAGGTTTTTTTTGGATTTTCTCCAAAAAAAATCTTAAAATCAGGGGGGCTGCGGCGGCAAAATCCGCTGAAACTCGCTCCATGCCTCCTTAAAAACATCGTTTGTGATCTTGAAGTCAAACCATCGCCCTTCAGCCATTTCCCGCTCCGCCGCGGAAAGCCTTTGGCGCAGGGCTTTTTCGCCCTCTGTCCCCCGCTTGATCAGCCGGCTTTTCAGCTCATCTATGGATGGGGGGTAAATAAAAACAGTCACTGCCTGGGGGAAGGCTTTTTTTATGGAGCGGGCGCCCTGTATGTCCAGATCCTTGATGATGGACTTCCCCGCGCCCCAAAGCCTCTCCAGCTCATGAAAGGCTGTCCCGTAGCGATGCCCGTGAACCCAGGCCCGCTCAACAAGCCTCCCCTGTTTTTCCAGCCCGTCAAACTCCTCTGAAGAGACAAAATAATAGAATTTGCCGCCGCGGAGCGCCTTGCCTGTCCGCGCTCCCGCCGGCCCCGCGCTTAAAGGCTCTCCGGCCGGCGGCGGCGCAGTTTCGCCCTTCCGGGGCGGCCTTGTGGTGTAAGAGACTGTGTTTTGGAACTGAGGATACAGCTCCAAAGTTTTTTCTATAAACAGGGTTTTGCCCGCGCCGCTTGGGCCGGAGACAACTATGATCTCTTTTTTTGCCATGGCTTTTGCCCTGCCCGATCACTCTATGTTTTGGGCCTGCTCCCTGATTCTCTCGACCGCTGCCTTGCCCTCGACAGCCTGAAAGGTTAGATCCCCCAGTTGAGACTTTGAGGCTATGGTGTTAAGCTCGCGGGCCAGCTCCTGAGCGTAAAACTCAAGCCTTTTGCCCACAGGCTCCGCCGCGGCGGAGAGCTGCTGAAAATGCCTCAAGTGCTCCTCCACACGGACCATTTCCTCGTTGATATCGTATTTTTCGCGATCAAATTTTTCCCGGACGGAAAGCTCATCCGGCCAGCCGCCGGGCGCTTTTTCTGAATAATTGGCAATGGCCTGTTTTTTCTTCAGCTCCCTGCCCTGCTTTTGGATCTGCTTTTGGCCCTGCTTTTTGCTCAGCGCCTTGACCTTTTTCATGATCGCCCGCAGGGATCTTGCCTGGACCAGCAGATCTTTTTTGAGCGAGGCCCCCTCGCGGGATCTTTCCCGCAGGCAGGCCCGAAGAGCCTTTTGAAAAACCAGCCGGACAATTTTCCTCTCCCCCTGACTCAGCGGCAAAGGCTGCTTGATCGCCTGCGCCACGCCCTCTTTTTCCATCAGGCTTTCCATGCTGATGGCGGCGCTGGCCTTCATCGCGCGGGCGGCTTTTTGATAAAGATTTTTCCATTTTTGCGCATGCTCCCTGCTCCACTGCAAAATCAGCCGCGGCGGCGGCCGGGAGGGGAAGCGGTCCATGCGGACAATAAACAGCCCCCGCCGCCCCTTTTGAGAGATCAGCTTCTGAAGATCCGGCTCCAAGGGGGCATAAAAAGAGGGGGTGTAGAATTTTATATCCAAAAATCGGGAGTTGACTGACTTCACGCTAAGCTCCAGGCGGAAGCTTTTGTTTTGCGCCGAAGCAGCCCCAAAGCCTGTCATGCTGTTCATATCCGCCTTTTCGGAGACATTTAAAGACATTTAAAAGGGAAAGCTGAGATAAGCTGTGGCGGTGTGGGAAAGCGCGCCGCAGCTCCGGCCCTTGATATAAAGAGGCATATACTCCAGATTGAGGCTCAAAAACGGCAGGGAAAAATAACTCAGCCCGATTTTGCCCCCCATGATCTGGCAGGAGACAGCCCGCTCCTCTGTCCCCGGCCCGGAAATCCTGGCAAAAGACAGCCCGGGAACAAAAACCCCCGGCATCAGGGCGGCGTAAACCCGAAACAAAAGCGGCAGCCTGTAGGAGACAAACAGGCCGGCCAAAAAAGGCGTCATGCCCCTCTCGCTGCCCAGCCCCCCCCACATTCCCGCGGCGGCGTCCGCGCCAAGCGCCAGGCCGAGGGATTTGTAGCCCGCCCGAACGCCCAGCATGGGGCCGGCATAATACCTGCTGTCAAGCAGGTAGCCTGCGGCATTGCGGACTGTTTTTAGGGAGCCTTCGGCAGGCTGCGGAGCGGCTTTGGGATTGACCAGCGCCAGGCTGTATCCTGTGTAAGGCTCTATGTAAAAATCAGCCGCAGCGCGCCTTTCAGAAAGCGGAAAGCCCAAAAGCAGGGCCGCAAAAGGCAGGGCGGCCCGGAAAAGCCGGCTGAAGGGGGGGATCATTTCAAAAACAGCATAGAGAGCGCGGCCTGTTTCGTCAATCCTTTATTTTTTTGTTTGTCTTTTTGCCCTCAGGCATGGTTTTCTTTATTTGGATTTCGGATCGTTTGCCCGCAGGCTTGAAGCCTCCAGACAAAACCCGGCATTTTGCCCGCATGGCTTTTCTCTATGACACAAAATTATTGTCTCTGGATTGCGGGCAGCCGGCGGGCGGAGGGGGCGCCCCCTTTATAAAGGGGCTTTTTGTTAGAGATGACAGCAAAATCAATTTTCAGGTCTTACAGCCAGCTCACAAAATCAGGGCTTTCGGGTTTTGTTCTGCTGACGGGCTGCGCCGGATATTTTTTGGCGCTGAGCGCGGCCCCTGATTTTTCAGCGCCCCGGGCGGGCGCGGCGGGGCCAATCTCCTGGGGGGCGTTTTTTTGTTTTTTGGCGGGGCTTTATTTTGTCTCCGCCGGCAGCTTTGTTTTAAATCAGGCGCAGGAGTGGCGGCTGGACCGGCGGATGGCCCGCGCCCGAAACCGCCCCATTGCCAAAGGAAAAATCTCCCCCCTGCAGGGGTATATCCTGGCGGCCGGGATGCTTCTGTTTGGGCATTTTCTTCTGCTGATTTTGAATCCGCTGGCGGCGGCTTTGGCCGGCCTGGCTGTTTTGCTTTATAACGGATTTTACACGCTTCTTTGGAAAAAGCGCTTAAGCCATGGCGCTGTGCCTGGCGCGATCCCCGGCGCGCTTCCGCCGGTTATCGGCTATTCTCTTGGGGGGAGGGGGGTGTTCACGCCGGAGTGCATCTACCTGTTTGCCCTTATGTTTTTGTGGCAGATGCCGCATTTTTGGAGCCTTGCCATCCGCTGCCGGGAGGACTACCGCCGCGGCGGCGTCCCTGTTCTGCCGGCGGCCCGCGGGGTGGAAAGCGCGCTCCGCGAAATGAGCTTTTACACCACAGCCTACTTAGGCATGGCCCTGATTTCCCCTCTTTTTTTAAAGGCCGGGCTGATGTATCTGCTGTTTTTGCCGCCTCTGGCAGTCAAAATTTTTTATGAGTTTTGGCGCTATGCCGAAAACCAGTCCCGCTGGCTGAGGTTTTTCCTCTGGGTGAACGGGAGCCTTTTGATCTGCCTGTTTGTCCCTGTGGCGGACAAATGGCTGTTTTATTTTCTGGAGCGCTTTTAGCGAGCTTTTTCGCTGTTTTGCTTTTGAGGCTGTGTCTGGTTTCTGCTTGGCTTGGCAAGCCATAATGTCTTCTCCCCCCCGGCGAAGGCCCTGAAAAACCGCCTCCAAGGCGCGGCAGCCCTGCTTTTCCCCTGCGCGGGGGGCCGGAGAGGCGCCTTTCAATTCAAGAGCCCCTAATTTTTACAGGCCATCGCAAAATGTTTTAAAATCCCCCGGATCGCCATAATCACAGCGCCCGCTCCCGCAGGTTCCCTTCTCAACCATTCTGCTGTAGTCGTCTTTAAAAAACCGGGCGCGCAAAAATTTCCTCAGCTGCGAATCTGTTAAACCCGTTAAAGCGTCACAATAGTAATCCTTCATGACATTGCAGCTGGGCTTTTTATCAGAGCAGTCCTCCCAAATCAGATCATTCAGCCAGTTGTAGATATGCGGGTTGTTGTGCCTTGCGGCCAAAGTCAAAAGATTAAAAGAGCCGTAGATTTTCTCTCTCATGCCTTTTTTCACATCAGCTGATATGGCCTCAAGAGCCTCTTGCAGGATGCGGAAGTTTTTTTTGTCCCCGCTTTCTAAAACGCGCGCGAAAGTTTTATCAGCGGCGGCCTTCAGCAAAAACTCTTTGGCTTCGGATTTGCTGAGATTGCCGACAGTTCTGGCAAACTGCTTGTTGTCTATTTTGAGCAGGCATTCTAAAACGCCGGAATCAAGCTCTTCAAAATCCTCGTTTTTGATGATTTTCAAAGTGTCTTTGAATTTCTCCACAAGAGGCTCCGGCGAGCGGTAGCAGTTTGCCTTTTTTTTGGCCGAAAATATGTCATCGCAGATTTTTTCGCATGAGGAGCTTCCCCCGCACTGGGGCAGCGAGCTGTCGCGGCAGAGGCTTCGGGCGGAAAGCTCTTCCTCTTCATCTTCCCCGCGCCCGCTTTCATCATCCGCGCTGGCCAAAAGCGATTCGGGGTCAGGGCTGTGGGGGTATTTCACATGGCATGCGCTTAGAAAAAAAGCCAGAGAAAAAGCTAGACAAAAGGCCGGGCAAAAAGCTGGCCGAAAGCCATGAAAAAAACCGGCGGCCGGCGCAGCCGCCGCCGGCGGGCATTTAAAGACAAAGCGGCAAAAGCGGCGGCCGGCCGAAAAAAAATCCCCCACAAAAAGATCATCGGCGGATTGAGTTTTATTGGCAAGCGCTTGTTTGTTGGGACGGCCTGGCGGCCGTTCCCGCTCCGCAGCGGCTTGTTCATTGGGACGGCCTGGCGGCCATTCCCGGTCCGCAGCGGCTTGTTCATTGGGACGGCCTGGCGGCCATTCCCGGTCCGCAGCGGCTTGTTCATTGGGACAGCCTGGCGGCCGTTCCCGCTCCGCCGCGGCTTGTTCATTGGGACGGCCTGGCGGCCGTTCCCGGGCCGCCGCGGGCTTGTTCATTGGGACAGCCTGGCGGCTGTTCCCAGACCTCTGAGGGAGCTGCGCGCTTGTTCAGAGAGATCTCGCCGAAAACTTCAGGCCTTTGCCTAAATATTAAGCAGGGCTGACTGGCAGTCAGAAAGACTGCGCCTTTTTTTGAGGCGCCTCTAAGATAGCTTTTCTGAAAAATTAACGCGCCGCCGCCAGGTTTTAACGGCAAAAGCTGGGGTTTCCCCTCAGCAATTATGAACAGCCCTTGAATTTAAGAAAATTTAAGATCATGTAAAATCATCCAAAAGTATGCTGAATCTGGCATCCATAGAGGTCAATATGCTGACACAAAAAATCCCCCCACTCCCCGGTCCGGCCCGCAGCGGATTCCTGCTCTGGGAAAGCGGCGGATCAACCGCGCAAAGGGAGGTCAAAAACTTCCTGAGCATCGGAAGGGATGAGGCCAACAAGCTGATCGTGGAGGATTTATATGTCTCCCGCCGCCATGCGCGGATAGAGAGGCGGACAGACAGGCAGTGGGGGGCCGGCTTTTTTATTATAAGGGATTTAAACAGCCGAAACGGAGTTTTTTTAAACGGCGCGCGGATCAATCAGGCTGTTTTAAGAAATAACGACGCCATCGCCATTGGCGGCGCCCGGTTCCGCTTTTCCTTTGAAAAGGACAGCCATAAACGGAATGATCTTGCCGCGCGCAGCCTGAACGAGCGCTGGAACAGACAGCTCAGCCGCCTTCCCTATATCGCCCAAAGCGGCTGTCCTGTTTTGCTGCTTGGCCCTTCAGGATCTGGAAAGGAGATTTTGGCCCAGCTGATTCATAAAATGTCCAAAAGGGATCAAGGCCCCTTAATCAGCCTGAACTGCAGCGCTTTGACTGAATCACTTGTGGAAAGCGAGCTGTTTGGACATGTCAAGGGGAGCTACACAGGCGCCGCCAGCCGCAGAAAGGGGGCTTTTATGGCCGCCAATAATGGGACTTTGTTTTTGGACGAAATCGGGGATTTGCCGCTCAGCCTGCAGCCTAAGCTGCTTCGCGCCATTGAGCGCGGCGAGGCAAAGCCTGTGGGCGCGGACATGCCGCTAAAAACAAACGCGCGAATCATCTCCGCCACTCATCAGGATCTTCATGACAAGGCGCAATGCGGCCAATTCAGAGAAGACCTTTACTACCGCCTGAATGTGCTGGCCATCCGGGTCCCCGCTTTAAAAGAGCGAATGGAGGATTTTGAGCCTTTGCTTCAAAGCTTTGCCAGGGAAGCCAGCGCGGTGTTTTCCCCTGAAGCGGCGCAAACTCTCAAAAACTGCCAGTGGCCCGGAAACATCCGGGAGCTGAAAAACACAGTCATCAGGGCCAAAGCCATGTTTGCGTCTGAGGTTATAGACAAAGAAAAAGCTCTTTTGGCCTTGAATCATGGGGAGGGCCTTCCGCAGCCTGATCGGGAAACAAACTATCCCGCCATAGCCGCGGAGCTGAAAAGGCTCAGTCAAATAAAGAAGCGCAGCTCCCCATCGCCGGACTGTTCAAAAAAGGCCAGTTTGCTGAATGATCTAAGATCCATCGAAAAAACCGCCATCACGAAGGCTTTAAGGCGATACAAAGGAAACCAAAGCCTGTCGGCAAAGGCTTTGCGCATGCCGGCGAGCACATTCTGCCGGCGGCTTAAGGAATACAATATTGACGCGGAGAGCCTGCAGCGCTCCTTATTGCCGCCTGCGCGAATTCCTAAAACAGATTTTTGAAAAAATCAGCGATTTTTTGAAAAACAGATGTCTTTTTTGATTTGGCCCGGCCGCTTTCCGCGCCTTTTTCCGCCGCTATGATTCGGCGCTCAGACTCCGCCCGCTTTTTCAGAAAGCTCTTAATGGCCCCTTTTATGCTGCTCCAAAAGATTACAGCGCCCGCTCCCGCAGCGCCGGAGGCCCCTCCAGCCTCTTGAAGAATCCCGGCCAGCTCCGCATGCCCCTCCTCTTTGGCCAAATCAAAAGCGGTTTTGCCGTCTTTGCCCCTTTCATTGATTTTGTCTGTGGCGGCCGGGATTTCCAGAAGCTTTTTGAGAGCGGGAATTTCCCCCCCATAAGCGGCGGCCATCAATGGGGTCCGCCCCAGGCTGTCTGTTAGGTTTGGACTGGCCCCCGCAGACAAAAGCATGCCCATAATATCGGCGCGCCCGCTTTTCGCCGCATAAAAAATCGCGCTTCTTCCCTCATTGTCTGTTATGTCGGGGTCCGCGCCCGCGCCCAAAAGAGCGGAAACGGCGGCAGCCCGCCCCTTTATGGCCGCCTGCGCGAGAGCAGTCAGTCCATCGCTGTCCCGCTCATCAATTTTTATGCCCTCTGCCTTTAAAAGAGCTTCAACGGCGCCGGCGCTTCCGTTATAAGCCGCCCAAATCAAAGCTCCGGCGCCCTGGCTGTCTTTTATGTTGGGGTCCGCGCCCGCGCCCAAAAGAACGGAAATGGCGGCGGCCCGCCCCTTCATAGCGGCAAACATAAGAGGAGTGTATGAGCCTGACCCAGAGGTTTCCCTTTCATTGAGCATTTGCTGTAAGCTGGAGATTTTCAGCAGGCCCTCAAGAGCCTCCGCATCTCCAGCATAGGCGGCCCGCGACAAAGGGTATGAATCCCCCGAGTCAAAAATCTCCAGAATTTTTCTGTCTGAGCGAAGGCGGGCAGAGTCTTGCAGCAGCTTCTGCTCCGGCGGATTGCAGCCCGGCAGGGCCAGCCAGAAAAGCGCGCAAAAAGCGAAAGCGGCGGTTTTCATAAAATCAGCCTCTTTTTGATTCTGCCCGCAATGGCTTTGCCGGCGGCTCGCCGGAGATATCCAAATCCTCATAAGCATGAACTTTAAGCGCCGTCAGGACAATGGTGTTGATGGCGTCATCCACCGAGCAGGTCCTCTGGACAATATTCACAGGCTTTTTGATTCCCATTAAAAGGGGCCCAAGAACCTCGCCAGGCCCCAGCTGCTGAACCAGCTTGTAAGCAATATTGCCGGCGTCCAGGCTGGGAAAGATCAAAACATTGGCGCCTTTGCTGTAGGCGAATCGGGGAAAAATCTCTCCGGCAATGTCCCCATTCACGGCAATATCAGCCTGGACCTCGCCCTCCACTTTTAAATCGGGCTTCCATTTTTTAACCAGAGCTGCGGCTTGTTTCATTTTTAAAGGGCTTTTCCGGCTGCCATCGCTGAAATTTACAAAGCTCAGCATGGCAATCCGCGGCTCAATCGAAAAATACCGGGCCGCCTGCGCCGCATAAATGGCAATATGGGCGATTTGCTCCGCTGATGGATCAATGTTAAATGCCGTGTCGGCAAAAAACAAAACCCGGCTCTTAAAAAGCGCTATATTCACCCCCGCCACAATCCCCCTCCGGCCGGAGCCAATAATCCGAAGCGAGGGCAAAATGCTTTTGGCGAAAGTGTCCGTGGCGCCTGAGACCAGGGCCGCCGCCCGGCCCTGCCGCAAAGCCATGGCGGCAAAATAATCAGGCCGGCTGAGAAGCTGGAGGGCCTCTTTTTCGCCTGTTTTTTTTATCCCGCAAAACAGCTCCGCATACTCCGAAAGCCCAGCGTCTTCGCGCGGGCAGATGATCCGCGCCGAGTCCATATATGGAAGATCAAGCTTTTTAATGGCCCGCCGGATGCGGCTTTCTTCGCCCAAAAGGACAGGCTCAAGGATTTTCTCCGGCATGAGAGCGTTCAGGGCGGTTAAAATTTTTTGGCTTTCCCCTTCGGGAAAAAATATTCTGGGAATGTTTCTGGGAGCTTGCTCAGAGGCTTGTTTGCGGCTGGGGGAGCTTTTGATCTGATGAAGGGTTTTTGCCTGCGCCGGCCCCAGCTTGTTTTTGCCAGGCTCTCCGCCGGGGCGGGGCCTGTTTTTTCTCCTAAGCTCCGCTGCCGCGGCAGGCCCGCCCGCCCCCGACTGATAAGCGTTGATTCGGTTGATGGCGGTTCGGACAAAGCCGCGGCTTTCGCTTTGCATGGTCTCCAGCCCCTGAATGTATTTTTTAAAATCCTTTATCGGCCTTCGCGCCGCGCCGCTTTCCATGGCGGCCCGCGCCACAGCCGGCGCGACTGTGGTCAAAGCCCTCAAGTCAAAAGGCTTGGGAATGATGTAATCCGGGCCGAATCGGAATGTTTCGCCCTGATAAGCTTTGGAAACCTGATGCGGCGCTCTGCTTCGGGCCAGCTGGGCCAGCGCATGGACAGCCGCCATTTTCATTGTTTCGTTGATATGGGTCGCGCGGACATCCAGGGCGCCGCGAAAAATAAAAGGGAAGCCTAAAACATTGTTCACCTGATTGGGAAAATCTGTCCGGCCCGTGGCTATGATTGCTTCAGGGCTGGCTTTTTTGGCCTCTTCAGGATGAATTTCCGGATCAGGGTTGGCCATGGCGAACACAATGGGGCGGGGGGCCATGGATTTGACCATGCCAGGGGTTAAAATCCCCTTTGCGCTCAGTCCGATAAAGGCGTCCGCGCCCCTCAGAGCCTCCGCAAGGGAGCGATGGGGGGTGTCACTGGCAAACTCCTTTTTGTGGGGATTCATCCTTTCGCGCCGGCCTTTGCGGATGACTCCAAGGGAGTCACAGATAATGATATGGCTTTTTTGAGCCCCAAGATTCAAAAGCAGCTTTGCGCAGGCAATCCCCGCGGCCCCCGCGCCGCTGAAAACAATCCGCGCCTCTTCGGGTTTTTTCCCCTGGATATGACAGGCGTTCAAAAAAGCCGCCGCTGTGATGATGGCCGTGCCGTGCTGATCGTCATGGAAAACCGGGATGCTCATTTCCCGCTCCAGGGCTGTTTCAATCTCAAAGCAGGCCGGGGCGGCAATGTCCTCCAGATTGATCCCTCCAAAAGAAGGCTCCAGGCTTTTGCAGACTGTGACAAACTCCTCGGCGGTTTTCGCTTTGATCTCTAAGTCAAAGGCGTCTATGCCGGCAAACTTTTTAAAGAGGGCGGCCTTGCCCTCCATGACAGGCTTTCCCGCCAGCGGGCCGATGTTTCCCAGGCCCAGGACCGCGCTGCCGTTTGTGACAACCGCCACAAGATTGCCTTTGGCCGTGTAGTCAAAGGCCAGATCCTGGTTTTTGGCGATCTCCCGGCATGGCTCAGCCACCCCCGGGCTGTAGGCAAGGGAGAGATCCCAGTCAGAGTCCATTTTTTTTGTGGGCTGAACCTCCAGCTTTCCTCTGGGGTTTTTTTTGTGGTAGTCAAGGGCCGCTTTTTTCATAACTCCTCAAAGCATCGCCATTTATTATGCCATTTATTGCGCCATTTATTATGCCATTTATTGCGCCATTTATTATGCCATTTATTGCGCCATTTATTATGCCATTTATTATGCCATTTATTATGCCATTTATTATGCCATTTATTATGCCATTTATTATGCCATTTATTATGCCATTTATTATGCCATTTATTATGCCATTTATTGCGCCATTTATTATGCCATTTATTATGCCATTTATTATGCCATTTATTATGCCATTTATTGCGCCATTTATTATGCCATTTATTATGCCATTTATTATGCCATTTATTATGCCATTTATTATGCCATTTATTGCGCCATTTATTATGCCATTTATTATGCCATTTATTATGCCATTTATTATGCCATTTATTATGCCATTTATTATGCCATTTATTATGCCATTTATTATGCCATTTATTATGCCATTTATTATGCCATTTATTATGCCATTTATTATGCCATTTATTGCGCCATTTATTATGCCATTTATTATGCCATTTATTATGCCATTTATTATGCCATTTATTCTTTCGCTTTGAGCTGTTTATATTTTTCAGTCACTTTATATTTTCCGGTTTTTTTTGACCCCTCAAATACAATAAGGCTGTGATTTTTTAAAATTGTCAATCGCCTGTTTAAAGTCCTCATAGCCACATTATAGGATTTTACAAAAGATTTTTTGAAAAAGCTGTCTTTCTCTATATGATCCAGCATTTGCAGCAATCTGTTTGCTGTATCGTTTTTTATGCCAAGAGCGGAGCTGAGTTTTTCTCTTAAATCCTCCCTTTTTATCGTTTCAGCATCTTTGGCAAAAGCGCTTGCTCCTGCAACCGGTTTTCTGTAAAATGTTACTGTTGTGAAATCAGTAAATTTAAACTTAATGGGCGCCAATCCCGCTTTTTTAACCAGGCGCCTCATTTTTTTTATCCCTGTTCCCATTCTTTCAATGTATTTGGCTCTTAGCATAAGGCTTGCAATAAGCTTGTTTCTTGTGACGCTTTTGGCGCCGAACTCTGATTTCTTCAGCTTTTTATGCAGCCCTCCAAAATTATAAATTTCCACCCTGTCATCATAAATCTCAACAGTCACAGAAGCCTCTTGAGTTAAATAATTTCTATGAGTTACGGCATTGACCAAAGCCTCTCTCAGCGCGTCTTCCGGAATTTCCAAAATCTCTTTTCTCTGCAGCTGCCCTTTGGGAAAATGATACTCCAGCCTCAGATGTTTTTTTAAAAAGCCAGCTGATCCCTCAATATTGCTGATTATATCTTTATTAAATATTTTTCTGTCAATTATATCATGAAATTTATCTGTCCCTTTAAAAAGGGCGCAGGATATTTCCGCATGGGAAAAGAATTTGTTTAAATTTTTAGAGAAAAACAGCGCCCCTGAATTATTAAAAATAACTTTTGACCCCCGCCTCTCGGCGGCCCCTAAATTTTCCAATATTTGAATATAATTTCTCCGGCTGTATTTTATTTCAGTCCTGTCCATAAAAGCAAACAGCTTCTCCCTGTCAAAGTCTTTTTTAAAATCAAATTTTTGGCAGGGAACTTTATCAAAATTTAACAGCTCTTCGTTTTCCATAAAATCTCTTATTTCCGCTGTATTCAATTTTTGCGAAGACGCTCCGGATCGGATATAAAACCCTGAAGAGCATCTGTGAGGCTTGTTTTTGCTTTCCGGGACATCCACTGTCAGGACTTTTTCTTTTTTCAGCTCTTTTAGGAAAACGGGGATTTTTGGATCACAGTTTTTGGCGATATCCTCTATCCGGCTTCTCAGCCGGTTTGTGATTTCAATGCCTTTGACCTTGCCGTCATCAGAAATTCCAATATAAATCCTCCCGCCGCTGGAATTGGCAAAAGCTGTCATTTCCCTGTCAAGCCCCGCTTCCGCCCGCTCTTTGAACTCAGTCCTGGAATCCTCCCCGCTTTCCAGGATAAATTTCAGCTTTGGAGTAACAGAGGCGCTTTTTTTCATATTCATGCTCCTTTTTTTATCAAAAAACCCCTAAACCCGCTCCAGATCGTTAAAACACCCTGAATATTTGCCTGTCATGCGGCGGATCTTCCGCCCACAAGCTGAATTTTGCTAAATTTTACTGGCTTCTGTCAATAAAAACCGCTGTCCAGGGGGGCGCGCCTGAGCGGTTTTTCAGAGAAAAGGCGGGGCGCCGCCCCTGAGCGGCGCTTTCCCCGCCCGCAGCCCCGGCTTTTGCCTGCAAAACCCCCTATATTTGCCAGCCGCTGCCGGGGCCGCAAGGGCTGGCTGCGGGGGGAGGCTGCCCCGCCCGCATCACAAAACAGCCGGGAGCGCATGGGGGCTTGCCGCCGGAGGCGCCGCACCGCCGGAGGCGCCGCAAAGCTCCGAAAGCGCCTGTATCCTCTCCCGCCGGCTTTCCCCGGCGCCCCCCCCTCATCAAGCCCCGCGCCCCCTGCGCCACAGCCAATGGAGCGCCCCCGGCTTGCGGAAAAATATTTGCCATGCCCAATATTTTCCGTATAAATATTAGGGCATGGCCGGCAGAAGGAACAGCCTGTATATTGATTTTTTAGATCCTCAGACAGAAGGCCGCTGCCGGCTGAGCGGCGCTCAGAGCTGGAGGAGATTTTTAACAGTTAGCTGAGGCTTGCTTCAGCAGCGCGCGCCCGGCGGGGAGGCAAATATGACATGGTGGAAAACGCTGGTTTTATGGGCATGCCTGGCTCTTTTTTGTTTGGATGTCTTTGTTTTGGATCTTGGCATTTCCAGCATGCTGGCCACAGTTTTAATTTTTCCCTCTCTTTTCGGCTTATTGTAAGCGGCTGAGGGCTGCGGATGCTCTGAGAGAGAGGCGGCGCGGGCCGGCGGAAGGCGCCCCTGTTCCGCAGGGCGGGCCGATCTTTATTTACAAAGCATGGGCTTCGGCAAAGGGTTTTTCCAGAGGACAGGCCCCTTTGGCCATGTAGTCTTCAGCGGTTTCGGTTAAATGCCGGGCAAACAGGTAAGGCTCCCTGTCAAGCTCTTCCGGCCTGATTAAAGGCTCCCTGCCTGGAAAGCTGAAATAAAGCTTTTGGCCCTCTCTTTTTATAAGAGCCATCCACAATCTGTCAGAAAGCAAAGCGCCAAGATCGCCAGACAGCTCCCCATAATAGTCAATTTTATAGATTCCAGAAAAAATCTCTGTCTCATCCAGAAGCTCAAAATGCCAAAGCTCTTTGTATTCCTCAAGAAAGTTTTCGCATTTGCAGTTTGGCCCCTCAAAATCCGCATAAGAAAAAACCGCCTGGCTGCCAATATAAGCCGCCCAAACAAGCCGGGAAAAAACCATGCCGTCTGTCCCCAGGTTTTGGCAGGGGAAAACCCATTCCCCTGAGAGATCTGGGACTCCGGATGGGAGCAGTTTTTGCTTCTCTGTTTCCGGATATATTGGCAAAACAGGCGTGTAAGCGGCAGCGGCAAAGGAAAAAAGCGCCGCAAAAAGCCCCGCCGGGGCCGGCAGGCTCAGCCGCCTGTTTGGGCGCCCTGTTAAAGCCGGCCGCTTTTGATCTGATATATTCATCTTGTTTTTTCTCCTTCTGGCTTTTTTTGGTCATATCCCAGGCTCTCCGGGATATTCAGGGATGGCAGATTTTGCAGAATCTCCGGCAGCCAGGTTTGTGACTGAAGGCAGTATTTTTGCTCGTCCTCAGTTTTGGCCTCAAGACAGGCTGTGAGGTCTTCGTCAAGCTCAAAGCGATGGGCGTTTTTCAGGCACAAAGCCTCGAGATCTCCGCCGCTCAGGGAGGCGCAGAGCTGAATTTTCCTGACAGAAATATCTGCTTCAGGGATCGACTCAAGGCAGGTTTTTTTGTCTGCAATATTGATTTCGCCGCAGGCCTTGATTTTTTTTAAAGAGGCCTCCGCCCCGCTTTTAAGGCAGAGCGGCAGAAGATCTCCGCCGAAAAGTTTTTGGCAGAGCGTGATTGTTTTGGGGGAAAGCCGGCTGGCCTCCATCAGGCAGATCCGCTCAAGATCTGCCGGTTCAGAATCTGAGGGAAGAAAAGAGCAGAGCAGGATTTTGTATGAGGAAAGGCGGGGGTTTTCCGCCTCGCGCAGGCAGAACAGCGCGCTGCCGGTTTTTTGGCAGTTTTGGATTTTTTCAGGAAAGATCTCCGCGCTGCCGCCCGCCAGATCAAAACAGGCTTCTTGATGCTCCGGCGGGAAGCCCGAGCAGGCCCGGATCTTTTCAGCCGAGAGGCCGGGATTGGCTGACTCCCGCAGGCATGCAGACTGGCTTGAAGCCGCCGCGCCGGCGCAGGCCTGGGCTTTTGTCAGGGAAAGCGGCCGCCGGCGCGCCTCATCCAGGCAAAACCTTTCGCTCTCCGCGCCAAAGCTCAAGCTCCCGCAGGCCCGCAGCTCTGCAAGGGGCGCCGCGGGGCTTCCGCCGCGGCCCAGCTTAAGGGCCAGCGCCAGGCAGGCCATTTCGTTTGCCCCGCGGTAAGCGGCGCAGGCTTTTGCCCCCGCTTTTGCCTCTGGATTTTTCGCAAGGCTGATGGTTTCAAGGCAGGGGATTTCATTTTCAAAGTAAAACGCGCCGCAAATTGCGAGAGCTTCAGAGTCAAAGCTCAGCTCCCGGGCTTTTTCAAGACAAAGCGCCTCGCTGCCTGCGGAAAAATCCGCCGCGCCGCAGCCTTGGATCTCCTCTGCTGTGAGAGAGGGCGCGGCGGCTTTTTTCAGACAGAGAGTTTCGCCCGCGCCATCGTAAAAGGCGCCGCAGGCCCGGAGCTTTTCCAGACCGGGGTTAAAAAGCCCCGCCGCGCTCAGGCAGGAATCCTCCTCTTCAAAATGCTCTTCGCAGGCTTCTTTTTCCTCCGCGGAAAGCAAAAATCTCTCCTGAGCTTTGCGGAGGCAGGCTGCCTCATCAATCCCCACAAGCCGCCCGCATTTTATAATGTCCTCAAGGGCAAGCTTTGGCCTCAGGGCCCTTTCAAGGCAAAAGCCGGCTTCCCTGTCCCCAAGATCCGCCGCGCCGCAGGCTCTGATTTCCTCTAAGGTTAAAGCCGGGCGGCCTGCCATTTCCAAACAAAGGACTTCCTCTCTGCTGTTATATTTTCCGCAGGCTTTGATCTCTGCGGCGGACAGGTCCGGCAATGCGGCTTTTTCAAGGCAAAGCGCCTGGCCCCGGCTGCTGAAGCCTGAAAGCCCGCAGGCCTGAATCTCTTCAGCGCTTAGATGGAGAGTGGCGGCTTCCGCCAGACAAACAAATTGTCCGGCCCAGCTGTCTAAAAGCCCGCAGGCTTTGATCTCCTTTGCCGAGACCAAAGACTCCTCAATCTGATTGAGGCAGCTCTGGCTGTCATTCAGGCTTTGACAGGCCTCCCGCAGCTCTGGCGCCACCCCTGCCGGACCGCCTGCCGGCGTCTTGGCCAAATGAAGGCAAACCTTCTGATTTTCAAGCGCGCTGCAGGCAAAAATCTCCTCAGGAGTGTGACTCGTCAAATGTGTCATGTTAAGGCATTCCGCTGGACCGCCTTCGCCTTCATAAAACCCGCAGGCCTGGGTTTTTTCCGGATCCAGATCCAGCGCGGCGGCCTTTTGAAGGCAGTCCGGCTGCTGCCCGGGATTAAAGGCGGCGCAGGCCTGAATCTCCTCAGCGGAAACCTCTGGACTGGCGGCCATCTTCAGGCAGAATGATTCATTTTCTTTTGTATATGAAACAGGAAGCAGCCCATCATTTGCTGTCGGCTTTTTCCAGTTTGCGCGCCGGGCCGCTGCCCCCCAAAAAAAGGAATCGCCGGGGCTTTCCGCCTCATTTTGATTTTTGTCAGGATCCCATTTTTGTCTGGCCTTGTAGTTTATGTAAATGCCCGGCTTATGCCCTCTTTCCGAAGAGCAGAGCCTGATTTTTTGCGCGGGGATGGATCCAAGGGATTCAAGGCACAAAGCTTCGCCGCCGGAGCTGAACAGCCCGCAGGCTTTGATCCCCTCAGCGGAAATTTCCGGCCGGGCAAGAGACTCAAGGCATGCCAGCCGGTTAAGCGGCTCAAAGGCCGCGCAGGCCAGGATCATGCCTCTGAGATCATGGGGGACATAGTCTTTTGAGCTTTTGCCGTCCTCCGATGGAAGGCTGAAGGACATGGCTTTGGCTGTTTCCCTGCAAAGGCGCTGGTGGGGAATGATCTGAAGGCAGGCTGCCTCCGCCCTTGAAAGGTAAGACGGGCCGCCCGCGCGAAAAGACTCTAAGGCTGCGGCGGCGCTTTCCGCTGCCGGGGGGGCGCTCTCCCGCTCTTCGCCAGCAGCTGCCGGCAAAAAGCCTGGGAAAATGCCTGGGAAAATGCCAAAGAGACAGGCAGCAAAAGCTGCTATGCGCCAAAAGCCTCCCGATCCAAATCTTTTTCTGGCCGCCAGTGGCTGTGGATTTTTTGAATTAAAGCTTTTTTTCATTATGAGCCTCCCTTATGAGCCTTCCGGCTGTGATCAGTATATTTTCTTTTTGCGCAAGGCGCTTTTTTTACGCCCCCTTCAGGGAGCGCAAACGGATACTGCCACAGGTTTTTGATTTTGTCAAGCTTTTTTTATTAAGCCAGCCTCTGCCTGTTCGCTGGGACGGCCTCTGCCTGTTTGTTGGGACGGCCTAGCGGCCGTTCCCGGCCCTCCGAGGAATGACAAACTTGCCCAGAGGGCCAGCCTCTGCCTGTTCGCTGGGACGGCCTAGCGGCCGTTCCCGGCCCTCCGAGGAATGACAAACTTGCCCAGAGGGCCAGCCTCTGCCTGTTCGCTGGGACGGCCTAGCGGCCGTTCCCGGCCCTCCGAGGAATGACAAACTTGCCCAGAGGGCCAGCCTCTGCATGTTCGCTGGGACGGCCTAGCGGCCGCTCCCAGGCCTCCGAGGAATGACAAACTTGCCCAGAGGGCCAGCCTCTGCATGTTCGCTGGGACGGCCTAGCGGCCGCTCCCAGGCCTCCGAGGAATGACAAACTTGCCCAGAGGGCCAGCCTCTGCATGTTCGCTGGGACGGCCTAGCGGCCGCTCCCAGGCCTCCGAGGAATGACAAACTTGTTGTTGGGCGGGCGGGGGGGCAGAGCTGTTTTCTGGGGAAAATTCTCAATTTTTGTTTTTTTATAGGGCTTGTTTGCCTGGCCGGCCCGCGGGGCGGGGCCCCCCTGTTATAGAGGGCGCTTGGCCGGATCCGGCTAAAAAAGCTTGTTTTTTTGAGGTTTTTTTTCTTGAAGCTCTGAAAACAGGGATATACTGGCGGCATGGACTTTTGGAGAAAGCATTGGCCATCCATAGCGGGCCGCCAGGCCGGCCGCCCTGCGGGCAGCCTCTCCCGGCCTGTTGGCCCTCAGGCCGCGCCCGGCCCTGAACGCTCCAAAAAGCGGCCGGCCCCCGGCATTCAGAATATGCCGGCTGAGGGCTTGGCGGGGGGGTTGAGGCGGATTTTTCCGTTTTTGCTGATTTTTGCCTCTACAGGCTGCGCCTCTTCCGCCAAGAAGCGGAATCACGGCAAGGCAAAGGCTTTTTTTGAAAAAGACAGAAGGCCGCGCTCCCTCACGCTGTCAGAAAGCCTGAGCCTGAGCAGCGGGCGGCAGGATCAAATTGAGAGGGATCTGGCTGGAAAATACAGGTTTGGCCGGCATTTTGATAAACTGAGCGGCAAAAAAGCCTTAGACAAGAGCAGCAGAAAGGGAGGCCGCTTTGCAGCCGGAAGGCGCGCAATAGATTTTGGAGACGCTGAGCTGATCATTTCAGAAAGAAGCCGGGATGAAACTCTTGAAGACAGCAGCGCCTATGCCCGCCGCCGGGGCCTCTCCTCAGCAGCGGAGAGGGAAGCGCTTCCAGAGTCAAAGCCGCCGGCTGCCGCTGCCCATCCGCAGGATGGATATGCCGAATAAAGATGAGCCTGCTCTTTCCAACTAGAACCCCCCCGCGCCGGAGCTTTAAAAAGCCCAGCCTCAGCGGCCTGTGATTTTTAAAAGCTCAGCCGGCGGGATTTGGCTCAGCCGGCGGGCGGGAAAACTACAGGCAAGCCATGCCAGAACAACAGCCCCCGCGGCAATCATCAGATAGCCCGCCGGGTCAAATATGGCGGGGATGGCGCGGTCCTGATAGCCTTTGGGCAGAATATTCATCTGGCTGTATTTTAAAAAACATGCGCTCAAAACCCCTGTTAAAAAGCCCAAACAAATTCCAAACAAAGAGAGGCAGAATCCCGCCCCGGAAAAAGCCCTGACCAGCTTTTTCCTGGAAAGCCCCATGGCATGGAGCATGCCCAGGTCCTTTGCCTTCTGCGCGCTCAGAAGAAACAGGGCGGACGAAATTCCAAAGCATGAAATAATAAAAGCCAAAGCAATAAAAAGCGTCATGATGAATTTTTCCAGCTTCAGGGCGAAAAAAAGAGTGGAGTTTCTGCCGGCCCAGCTCTCCGCGCCAAAGTCTTTGAATATTTGCTCGTAAAGAGGGTAGAGGCTTGGATCATGAAGATTGATTTCGGCGCCGTATCGGACTTCAGAAAAGCTTCCAAAGTCAAGCGCGCCCTGCCGGTAAAAGATCAAAAAGCTGTCCTGATTCTGCGGCCGTCCGGCCCGCGGGGCCTGGGGGGAAAGGAGCCTCGCCGCGGCTTTTTTGACGGGAGGGGCAAAGGATGGCGGCAGCAGCAGCGAGCCAAGAGGAATGAGAGAGATTTTTTCGGATTCCTCAATGCCCATTTCCATAAACAGCTCAGGCCCGGCCAGCATCTCCCGCAAGCCATCATTTTGCCCGCCCGACGGCTGCTGCGGGGCGCCGCCAATCCCCTGAGCGCGCTTTGAGCTGGACTCTGAATTGCGCCAGGGGCCTGGCCCCCGGCCGGGCGCCTGAAGGCCCGCCTCCTGATGGGGCAGATTCAGGGGGTTAGCCGGAGCTTTGCCAGGCGCCTGGGGCCCGTCCATAAGCGGCGTGTTTATATGGAGCGGGGAACAGCCCTGAGGCCGTCCATCGAAACAGGGCCGCGCCCTCATTTTATGAAACAGCTCTTTGGAATAACCCCTGGCCTCCGCCCCCTGAAAGCCAAGCCGGCTCTTTATAATAAGGTCCTGAGACTCGAAAACAACAATGTCCCTGATGCCTGATTTTTGCTCTTCCGTCATTTGCGGCATAAGGCTTTCCGCCGGCAAAACTTTCCCCGGCAAAAAAGGGCTGCTTTTAAAATTAATGACCAGGTGCGCCTCTTCAGAGAGAATGCGGCCCTTGATGGCCTCTCCAAACCCCCCCATAACGCTTATGATCAAGATCAGGGCCGCCACGCTCACAGTCAGGCCGCTTAAGCATATCCAGGCAATTATCTTGATCAAAGACACTGACCGGGGGGAGAAAAAATACTTCCGAAACAAATAAAAAGAGAGCATGCTCCCCTAACAATATCAAAAAATCTTTTAAGAATTTAAGTTTTTTTGCATAATTTTTGCCTGTAAAAATTTAAGTTTTTTTAGATTGCGGGGAATGGGGGGGAGAAAAGGCGCCTGCTTTTTAAGCAAAGTTTTTAAGATTAGGGGAGTTTGCGGGCAAAATCCCCCATAGCTTGTTTTCTTAAATTCCCTTAAATTTTCAGGACTTGTTTCCAGTTTTCAGAAAAACAGATGTTTTTGCTTTGCGCGCCGAAAAAAACCATGTTTTCCTAAAAAAACAGGCCCCCTTGAATAGTTCAAGCCGGGCCGCAGCAAACAACAATTAAGGAGAAAATCATGAAGACAAAAAATATTTTTTCGGTTTTTTCGGTTTTTTCGGGCCTGGCCTGCGCCCTGCCGCTTGCATTTGCCGCCCCCGAGTTTTACGCGCCTGGCGGCCTGCAGAGAGCTGAGGGGCCAAAGCCAGCATCAGACATGGAGCGCGAGGCAAGAAGAGGCGGGGAAAGGAACAGAGTCATCAGCGAATACAAAAAAAAAGCGCAGTGCGTTACAATCTATGATGGCAGAGCTGCGGAAGACTGCTCCGATTTTCTGTCTGTTAAAAAGATTGCGAAGCTTCAGCATGTGTATGAAACGCTCAAAAATCCGGCCAGCATTCCTTATGATGGCAGCAGATCATATTTCCGCGCCAAATACCAAAACTTTCTGGAGGACTTGTCGCTTTTTCTTGAAATCAGCCCCAGCCCTTTTATCGATCTGGCGGAAAATTATAACCGCCGGGAAGCGAAAAAAATGCTGGCCTGGATAGCCGCAAGCGATCGAATGGCGGAAATCGTCCATGAGCATGACGGAATGGACTTTGATATTTTAAAATCTCTGTTTAAAAACGCCGGACTGCTTGGCTCCAGCGGCTGGGTCGGCCAAAATCTTTACAGAGGGGGGTATGGCCTGTTCGACATCATCTCTAAAAGAAACAATGAGCCAGCCTTTGACTATGTTCATGGTTTTTTGATATCTTCCCCTGAATGCGCGGTTGATAACAGACAGTGCTTTAACAACTACTGCGCCGCGGCCGACGCGTTTAATTTTAACATTGTAAACAGGGGGACAGCATACGATCTGCTTGACTTCGAACAGCTTGAAATCTATCTTGAGGGCGTTATAGCAAACAATGTCAATAAAGCAAACTGGAGATCTCAAGATTTTCAAATAGTCAGGGATTTAAGCGATGACTGGTGGGCGGATCTTTGCTCTCCGCTGCAGTCGGAGGAGAAAGAGCTGCAGGGGCTTTTGGACGGGATCGTGGAAGCCGTGGGAGTTGAAAAAGCCAGGAAGCTTATAGACGGCCTGATAAAAGAGGAAGCCGTTTACGACCAGCCCCGCCAGTAAAGATCTGGCGCGCTGCCCCGCCGGGGTCCGCGGATGTCCGCGCGGCGTCCGGCGCTGAATTTTCATCACTGAATTTCCAAGGGGGCCGCTTATAAAAAGGCGGCCCCCTTTTTTTTGCCCCTGAAAAAGCCGGAAAGCCCGCGCTTGCGCGGCTTATGGGCAGGGGGCATGCATGCAAAATGCTATAATCACAGATTTTTTTTTGAAAGCGCCGAAGCCGGGAGCCGGGGATACTTTTTGGAGGGGCGCGCGGGCCGCTCCGCAGCGCGCTTAAACTTCGCAGATTGTCTGCAAAATTCTGGCGGAAACCTCGTAAGGATCAGCATTGGCGCCCGGCCTCCGGTCCTCCAGATAGCCGCAGCCTTTTTTGTGAACATGAAGGGGGATGCGGATGGAGGCGCCCCTGTGGGCCACCCCATGCTTAAACTCATCAATATGGCAGGTTTCATGCAGGCCTGTCAGGCGCTCGGAAAGCCTGTGTCCATAGACAGCAATATGCTCTTTGTGTTTTTTGGACAGCAGCAAAATGGCCTTTTCAATGGCTTTGGCGCCTGTTTTTGGATCTCTCATGGATTTTATGGAAAAGTTTGTGTGCTGGCCGGCGCCGTTCCAGTCGCCGCGGACAGGCTTGGGGTCCAAAGTGGCTATGATGCCAAAATCCTCGCCGATGCGGTAAAGCAGCCAGCGCGCCATCCAGGCATGGTCTCCCACAGAAAGGGGATCGGGGGAATCCCCCTCAATTCCGCGATAGCCGATCTGAAACTCCCACTGTCCGGGCATGACTTCGGCATTCACGCCGAAAAGCATCAGGCCGGCGGCGGCAGTCATTTTGGCATGCTTTTCCACTAACTCGCGGCCAAAAACCTCGTCGGCCCCCACGCCGCAGTAAAAGGGGCCTTGCGGAGCGGGGTATCCGCCGCTGGGCCAGCCCATGGGGGTCCGCTTCCGAAACAAAGTGTATTCCTGCTCCACGCCAAACCAGGGATCCTCCTTTGCCGCCCCCGCCTCCAAAACCCGCCGCAGCCTGGCCCTTGTGTTGGAGGGATGAGGGGACCGGTCTGGATTCAGAACCTCGCACATGACAAGGCAGTTGGCGCCCCCGCGCAGAGGGTCTTTGGCGAAATTCACAGGCTTTAGGATAAGGTCAGAGTCACTCCCCCTGGCCTGATAGGTGGAGGAGCCGTCAAAACCCCACTCAGGGAAATCTCCAAGCGCCCTTGATTTTGGCCTGGAAAACGAAACCGCTTTGGTTTTTGAGCGGAGCTTTCGGGTGGGAGAGGCTCCGTCAATCCATATATACTCACAGAGGCTGATCATGCTTTCCCCGCGCCAAGCGGCTTCAGAGCGCCCGCGCATATCCGCAGAGGCCGGTTATATCTCCGCCAGAGTCCCCCGCGGGCTGGCGGCGCCTGTTTTTTGCCGCTTGTTTTTATAAGAGCGGGGAAAAAGGCTTTTGTCAAAGCTCCGCGCCGCAGAGCGTCAGAGAGGGGGGAGATCGGCCCGGATTTTATGCAGATATCCGTCCCTTGAAAGCAAATATATCTCTCCCGTTTTTTCATCCACAGTCAGAGGCCCCCCAAGCCCTCTGCCAAACAAGAGGCTGTCAAGGGGTTTGCCGTCTTTTTGGCTGGCGATATGCAGCTCCCCGCTGGAAAGCGAGCCATAAACAAGGCTGTTTTTGTATTCAGCTGGCGGGGCGGGCCAGCCCTTCAGGGCGCGGCGCCAGGCGGGCCGGCCGGTTTTTTTGTTTAAAGCCTCTATAAAGTTTTTTCCGCCATGGTAGATGTAATCCCCTTTGGAAAGCGCAAAAGCCCCGCCGCCCGCCGCCCGCCAGCGCCTGGCGCCGGTCAGGGGGTTCAGGCAAAACAGATAGGAGCCGGCTGCCGGGGCGAAAAGACAGGCGCCATCAAGGGCCAGCCCTCTGTTTATGGCGGCGGCGCCCGGCAGCCTGGCTTTCCACTTCAGGCGGCCGGAAGATGTTTCAATGGCTGCCGCTGTCCCATCGTAAAAGCCCATATATAAAAGGCCCTCTCTGATGGCCGGCTGCGGCATCCCCCGCGCCTTCCTGTTTCGGTTGAGAGAGGGGCCGGGGAAGATCCAAAGCTGCCGGCCCTCAAGGGAGAGCGCGTAGAGATTTTGACTGGCTGCCGCCCAGTAGACGGCGCCTTCATGAATCAGGGGCGGGCCGAGGTTTTCCGAGCCAGTCCAAAACTTCCAGATCAGGCGGCCTGTCTCTGAATGGATTTTATAAAAAAAGCCATCGCTTCCGCCAAAGTAAAGGGCTTTTCTGTGATGGGCCGGGGCGCCGAACACTCCGCCCTCAACATGAAACTCCCAAACCATCCGCCCTCTTTTTTTTGTGAGGGCCTTGATCCCGTTCCAGCTGTTTGCCTGAATAACCAGCTGATCTGTGAGCAGGGCGGGGCTTCCGCTCAGCCGCGGCGCCCGCAGGGTTTTTGTCTGCGCGAGATCAGCTGTCCAGACGGGCCGGAGCCGCGCCTTGCCGGAGGCCCTGGATTTTGGGGAAAACAGCGCCTTCAGCCGGCTGCCGGCAGGCTTTTGAGCCGCCAGGCCGAACGGAGGGGGTGTTTTTTTGAAATTCTGAGTTTCCCCGCCCGCAGCAAGAGCCGCAAGGCAAAGCGGCAGAATGGCTGCCGCTGCCGGCAGGGCTGGCGGTTTTGTTTTTTCTGTCATGATTCTCTCTCTTTAACACAGGGAAAAAACTCTCACAACAGGCATTATCCCCTGCCTATGCAAGCCTTTTGATTTTCGCGGGGATATGCCTGCCTGTCTCTGGCCCCGGCGCGGCATTGCGCTGCGGCGCGGCGCGCTCCCTTTAAAAAGAGATCGCGCTTTTCGCTGGCCCCAGCGCTGAGCCTAAAGCAGGAGCAGCTCTGCCCCCCGCCCAGCAAACAAGCGCCCCTGGCATAGCATGGGAGATTTCGCAGCCGCCGGGAACAGCCGCCAGACCAGCCCAGCAAACAGGGCTTGCGGCGCGGGCAAATTTTGCGCTATAATCTCTGTATAGCCGCTGGATGATTTTTGGAAAGCGGCTGCAAAGCCAGTGATAACAATTTAAGGAGGCCGCGCAAATGAGCAAAATCACAGATTCTGGGAAAACCCCTGGGAAAACCCCTGGGAAAACCTTTGAAAAAAGCCATGTCCCCTCTCCCGATGAAATTTGGAAAATTTTAAGGGAGGTGTCCTTGAGCCAAAAGGAGTCTGACCGCCGGATGCGGGAATCTGACCGCCGGATGCGGGAATCTGACCGCCGGATGCGGGCCAGCCGGGAGAAGGCTGACCGCCGGATGCGGGCCAGCCGGGAAAAAAACGAGCGCGCGCTCAATGAAATGAGGCGGGAAACTGAGCGGCAGAAGCGGGAAAGCGCCCGCATTCTCAGCGCAATGAAGCGGGAGAGCGAGGAGCTGTGGCAGAAAACCGAGCGGCAGATCAACAAATTGGATGGAAAGTTCGGCAATCTCTGGGGGGATTTGGTGGAGGCTTTGATACAGGGGAATTTAATTGAAGCCCTCAAAAGCAGGGGTTTGGATGTAAAAAAGACAGTCCCCAGCTATACAGGGCATTTAAACGGCCGCATAAAGGAGTATGATTTGATTGCCCTGAACGGAAAGGAGATTGTGGTTGTGGAGGCCAAGTCCGCTTTGGATCAAAAAAAGGCTGACAAGTTTTTAAAGGCGATGGCCCAGTTTAAGAAATATTGCCCTGAGTTCAGCCATTTGACTGTGTATGCGGGCCTGGCCTGTTTGAGGACTTCGCCAGATGTCATTAAATATGTAATTGACAAGGGCATGTTTATGATTTTGGTTAAAGGGGAGAATGCGGTTTTGCTGAATCCTGAAGGCTCTAAGCCAAGGGTTTTTTGACAAAGGCTCAGGCTCTTGGGAGGCCGGCCAGACAAAAAATCTCAGCGCGGCATTGCGGCGCGGCGCGCTCCCTTTAAAAAGAGATCGCGCTTTTCGCTGGCCCCAGCGCTGAGCCTAAACAGGAGCAGCTCTGCCCCCCGCCCAGCAAACAAGCAATGCCTGATAAAAAAGCCTCTGGAAAAGCCTGTGACTCCGCGGAGGACCGGAAACAGCCGCCAGGCCAGCGCCCAGCAAACAGGGCTTGCGGCGCGGGCAAATTTTGCGCTATAATCTCTGTATAGCCGCTGGATGATTTTTGGAAAGCGGCTGCAAAGCCAGTGATAACAATTTAAGGAGGCCGCGCAAATGAGCAAAATCACAGATTCTGGGAAAACCCCTGGGAAAACCCCTGGGAAAACCTTTGAAAAAAGCCATGTCCCCTCTCCCGATGAAATTTGGAAAATTTTAAGGGAGGTGTCCTTGAGCCAAAAGGAGTCTGACCGCCGGATGCGGGAATCTGACCGCCGGATGCGGGCCAGCCGGGAGAAGGCTGACCGCCGGATGCGGGCCAGCCGGGAGAAGGCTGACCGCCGGATGCGGGCCAGCCGGGAAAAAAACGAGCGCGCGCTCAATGAAATGAGGCGGGAAACTGAGCGGCAGAAGCGGGAAAGCGCCCGCATTCTCAGCGCAATGAAGCGGGAGAGCGAGGAGCTGTGGCAGAAAACCGAGCGGCAGATCAACAAATTGGATGGAAAGTTCGGCAATCTCTGGGGGGATTTGGTGGAGGCTTTGATACAGGGGAATTTAATTGAAGCCCTCAAAAGCAGGGGTTTGGATGTAAAAAAGACAGTCCCCAGCTATACAGGGCATTTAAACGGCCGCATAAAGGAGTATGATTTGATTGCCCTGAACGGAAAGGAGATTGTGGTTGTGGAGGCCAAGTCCGCTTTGGATCAAAAAAAGGCTGACAAGTTTTTAAAGGCGATGGCCCAGTTTAAGAAATATTGCCCTGAGTTCAGCCATTTGACTGTGTATGCGGGCCTGGCCTGTTTGAGGACTTCGCCAGATGTCATTAAATATGTAATTGACAAGGGCATGTTTATGATTTTGGTTAAAGGGGAGAATGCGGTTTTGCTGAATCCTGAAGGCTCTAAGCCAAGGGTTTTTTGACAAAGGCTCAGGCTCTTGGGAGGCCGGCCAGACAAAAAATCTCAGCGCGGCATTGCGGCGCGGCGCGCTCCCTTTAAAAAGAGATCGCGCTTTTCGCTGGCCCCAGCGCTGAGCCTAAACAGGAGCAGCTCTGCCCCCCGCCCAGCAAACAAGCAATGCCTGATAAAAAAGCCTCTGGAAAAGCCTGTGATTCCACGGAGGGCCGGGAACGGCCGCCAGGCCGGCCCAGCAAACAGGGCTTGCGGCGCGGGCAAATTTTGCGCTATAATCTCTGTATAGCCGCTGGATGATTTTTGGAAAGCGGCTGCAAAGCCAGTGATAACAATTTAAGGAGGCCGCGCAAATGAGCAAAATCACAGATTCTGGGAAAACCCCTGGGAAAACTCCTGGGAAAACCTTTGAAAAAAGCCATGTCCCCTCTCCCGATGAAATTTGGAAAATTTTAAGGGAGGTGTCCTTGAGCCAAAAGGAGTCTGACCGCCGGATGCGGGAGTCTGACCGCCGGATGCGGGCCAGCCGGGAAAAAAACGAGCGCGCGCTCAATGAAATGAGGCGGGAAACTGAGCGGCAGAAGCGGGAAAGCGCCCGCATTCTCAGCGCAATGAAGCGGGAGAGCGAGGAGCTGTGGCAGAAAACCGAGCGGCAGATCAACAAATTGGATGGAAAGTTCGGCAATCTCTGGGGGGATTTGGTGGAGGCTTTGATACAGGGGAATTTAATTGAAGCCCTCAAAAGCAGGGGTTTGGATGTAAAAAAGACAGTCCCCAGCTATACAGGGCATTTAAACGGCCGCATAAAGGAGTATGATTTGATTGCCCTGAACGGAAAGGAGATTGTGGTTGTGGAGGCCAAGTCCGCTTTGGATCAAAAAAAGGCTGACAAGTTTTTAAAGGCGATGGCCCAGTTTAAGAAATATTGCCCTGAGTTCAGCCATTTGACTGTGTATGCGGGCCTGGCCTGTTTGAGGACTTCGCCAGATGTCATTAAATATGTAATTGACAAGGGCATGTTTATGATTTTGGTTAAAGGGGAGAATGCGGTTTTGCTGAATCCTGAAGGCTCTAAGCCAAGGGTTTTTTGACAAAGGCTCAGGCTCTTGGGAGGCCGGCCAGACAAAAAATCTCAGCGCGGCATTGCGGCGCGGCGCGCTCCCTTTAAAAAGAGATCGCGCTTTTCGCTGGCCCCAGCGCTGAGCCTAAAGCAGGAGCAGCTCTGCCCCCCGCCCAGCAAACAGGCAATGCCTGATAAAAAAGCCTCTGGCCCAGCTTTGCATTCCGCGGAGAACCGGGAACAGCCGCCAGGCCAGCGCCCAGCAAACAGGCAATGCCAGATAAAAAAAGCCTCTGGAAAAGCCTGTGACTCCGCAGAGGGCCGGGAACAGCCACCAGGCCAGCGCCCAGCAAACAAGCGCCCCTGGCATAGCATGGGAGATTTCGCAGCCGCCGGGGCAGCCGCCAAGCCGGCCCAGCAAAAAGGCAATGCCAAATAAAAAAGCCTCTGGCCCAGCTTTGCATTCCGCAGAGGGCCGGGAACAGCCGCCAGGCCGGCGCCCAGCAACCAAGAGGCGAAAGGGGCTGGAAAGCCCTGGGCGGCCCGGCCGGGGCTTCTCAGGGGGGCATTGCCTCCAGATGTTTCTGCAAGCGCTGTTCCAGACGGCGCCGGCGGCGGGGCCGGGCGCGCTCAAGCTCCGCTTTTTGGGTTTTTTTTTGGTTTTCCCGCATTTTTCTGCAATTTTTTCGGATTTTTTGCGTTTTTTTTGGATTTTGGGCTTTAGCCGGGTCCTGGACCTGCCGACAAGCTGTAATAGGGGAGCAAGATGAGCAGAGCAGCTTTTGTTTTTTTGGCAGGTTTTATTTGGGGTTTTTTCTGTTGAAAAATGGAAGCGGGCCGGCTGGAGCTGATGAAATATGGAGAGAAGCAAGATGAGCAGAGCAGCTTTTATTTTTTTGGCAGGTTTTTTTGTTTTTTTTTCGCATGTCGGTTTAGACGGAGCGGGACTGACTGTTGCTAAAGGCGTCAATAAGGACGATAGCCCTGATGCAGACAACAGCAATAATGATGAAGATGGAAAGGACGCAGCCTCATGCGATGAGTCGCTTTTAAGCGCAGTGGCGTCTGCGGCTTCGGGGCAGAGCGCGGCGGCGGCCAACCCCATGATGATGCAGCAGCTGGCCGGCACAGGCGCGCAGGCTGCCAGTGTCTCTCAAAACGCTGACGGCAAAACCGCCAGGGCGGCCAAAACCATCTACAAGACGCAGGCCGGCATCAGCGGCGCGGTGGGCAGCATGAGCATGATCGCCGGAACACAATGCCTAAAGGCTATATCTAAATGCAAAAGTCAATGCAATCAGGCTATTGAGGGTATTAAGAATGAGGAGTTTTGTGAGCCGGTTAATGAAGGGCATAAAGGTTTTAGTGATACAATTTCATGTGATCCTTGTGGGAAAAATAGAGTCTTCACCAGTAATTGCGATAAAGCTGAAGAAAAAAATAAAGAATACGAAGGGATAATAGACAAATGCAAAGGCCATAACCATAGCTGCATTGCGGCTTTGGCGCAGGGGACGATTGGCCTTAGCCAGGCGGCGCTCCAGAATTATATTGCCAACCTGATGGGCGGCGGCGGAAAAGCGCCGGAAAAGCCGGAAGAGGAAGAGGACGAGGAGAAAGAAACTTTTGCGCCCACGCCATTAACAGCCTCCGGGCTTGGAGACAGCTCCGGGCAGAATTACCAATATGGAGAGGAAGAGGAACAAAAGGAATCTTATAACTCTCCAAGCTTTGGCTCTTTTGCCGGAGCGGATTCTTCCGAAGAGTCTCCGGCTGCGGCCGCGGCTGAAGAGGATAAAGAGAATCCAGAGAAAAAACAAGCCATTGCCCAGTTAGGCCCCCGCAGTTTTAGCCGGGGCGCAGGCCCTTCCGGGGGCAGCTCCGGCAGCGGAAAGACACCGGCCGCCGGCGGCGGCCTTGCCGGCGCGAAAGCCGGCTTTGCCCGCGCGGGGGGGGGTGATAAGGATGGCTTGCAGGAGGAAGAGGAGGGCAGAGGCTATGGAGCGTCCAGCCGGAGATCAAGGGGCGGCGGCTTTGCCGGCGGCTCGTCAAGGGGCGGCAGAGGCTCTGGCAGAGTTGGCTGGCCGGAAAGAGACAGGGCCGGCAGCCGGATAAGAAAAAACATGCGGGGGGGCAGAAAGCCGGCCTCAGAGATGAAGCGAAGCCTTAAGCCCCAGGGCGGCCGCCACATGAGCATTTTTGATAAAATGAGCCGGCTTGTTCAGGCTTTTTGCGAGGAGGGAGAGCTGAAATGCGAATAAAATCAAAGCTGGGAAAACTGGTTTCAATGTTTATGCGCAAAGCCAGGCTTTTGGCGCCCGCGGCGGCTCGTCTGAAGCGCCTGCTGAAGGGGCTGCTGAAGCCTGTTTCATTGATCAGCCTGAATATGCCTGCAGCAAAGATTTTTCTGGCGGCTCTGGCGGCGGCAGTCATTCTGGCAGGCCCCGCTGCCGCAGAAAAAGAAGCGGACAGCCTAACCAGCACACGCAAATTTGAGAGGCAAATTGAAGAATATGAGACAAGCAGGAAAAACGCCAAAAAAGACAAATCAGAATGGGAGGAGAAATACAAAAGAAAGTGCGAAAAAAGCAAAAATGTTATTCAAAGCACATGCAGAAGGCTTGAAAAACAGATAGCTGCAGCGCAGCGAAAGATTGACAGAGCCGAACGGGGAATACAAACCGCTAAAAGAAATATGGAGATATATGCCGAGTATGGGCAGAAGATGGAGGCCCATCAGGAGGCGGCCAGAAAAAAGGCCGCAAAGCAGGCCAAGATTTTAAAGCTTTCCGCGGGCCTGACCGTGGCTGCGGGGGCGGCGCTTGTTGCCCAGTGCTTCTCTTGTTCGCCGTCTCCCTGCTGGCACTGGTGCGGCTTGGGCGCTATGGCCTTTGGGCAGGCTGCTGAAACTGCTGGAAAAAAAAACGAGCTGGATGATTTTTGCAGGGCCACGGGAAACAGCAATTGCGGCCCTCCTGAGTTAGAGACCGACTCCGATTCCGATCCAAACCCTGCTTGCGAAAGTCCAATTTCCACTCCCGCCCTTCGCCAGGCAGCTGGCTGCTCTGGAGAGCCAGCGCCGCAGCCAAAACCTCTTCCCACACCGAAATCTACTCCTTCTCCCAAAGACAATAAACCAAAGGTGGAAAAGAAGGATCTTGAGCCTTTTAACCAAGGGTCGTGCAGCCTGGATCCAAAGTGCTTTACGGTTGGTCCAGGCGGGGATTTAGTGATGAATGATGAAATAGTCCCCGATGAGCTGAAAGACACGAGCCTTGTGGGGGGGCCAAGAAAAATAACCAGTGATGACATTATGAAACGGCTCAGCCCCAAGCAAAAAGCCAAGTTTGCGAAAGCCATGGCTGGGGTTAAGGCCAAACATGCGGGGGCTGTTGCTGAAATGCAGGCCCTGACAAGCGCGGATTCTGAAGACGGCGGGGACGATGAGGAGGACGACTCTGAAGGCGCCGGGGCAGCGGGCAGCGGCAAGGTCGCCGGCGAGAGCTTTCAGGGCGGAGCCTCGGGCGGCGGAGGAGCCTCTGGGGCTGCTGCCGGCGCCGGCAGCCGGCGCGGCTCGCGCGGGGGCGGCTCCGAGGAGGACAGCATTGACAAGCAGGTCCAGGCCCTTTTGGCCAAGGCGCGGGGCCGCCGCTTTGGCAAAAAGGGCAAAAAAGGCAGGGGCTTTGCCGGCAAAGAGCTGACAGCTGGCGGAGACCAGGTTGGATCCATTGACGAAAATATCTTTATGATGATGAGCCGCCGCTACCGCAAGCTCCGGCAAAACAATGAGTTTATTGAAAAGCGCATAAGCAAACGCCTGGCGTCTTTCCGCCGGTTTTTTTCAAGGTGTCTGCAGCGCGGCTCAGCAAGATGGATGGGGGCCGGCGCGCCCCGGCAAACAGGCAATTTCATCCTTGACGCGGCCGGCATTTAACCTGCCGGCTTCAAACGCCTGGCGTCTTTCCGCCGGTTTTTTTCATGAGGTGTCTGCAGCGCGGCTCAGCATGGATTTCCGGCTTTTAAATTCCCGTCCGCCATTGTAAAATCAAAAAGATGGCGCGCGGATCAGGCATGTTTTGGCCGCGGCTTTGGAGGCCCCGGCGGTTTGGGCCGCAGAGGTTTTTATCCGGGCGGCTTTGCGGCGCATGGGCTTCGGCCAAAGCCTCAATCGGGGTTTCAGCGGGGGCTTTGAGCCAGGCTTTCGTCTGGCAAAGCGGCTTTAAGCTTAAACCCCCGCGCCATGGCTGGAAGCCAGGCCGGAGGCAGAGCTGGACACAAGGCTGGCGGCAGAATCAGCAGGCCCGGCAGGGCCAGCAGGGGCAAATCATTTTGGAGTATATCCTGCTGATTGTTCTTTCTGTGGCTGTCGCTCTGTTTTTGACAAACTTTATAAGTGTGGATGACGATACAAAGCCGTTTTTTAAGTTCTGGAAGGGAAGCATTGAGGCCATTGCGGGTGATTTCAGCAGCTCATAAAGCTGCTTTTAGGCAGCGGACTCAAAAATTGCGTCAGGCAGCCTCGCCGCGGGAGCGGCCGCCAGGCCGTCCAGATAAACAAGCGCCGCAGGGCCGGCCCAGCAAACAAAGCCTCTGCGGACAACAGCATGACAGCCATCAGGACTTCAGCTCCAAGAATAGCCTGGGCGGCAGCCCTGACAATGGCCTGGGCGGCGCGGGCGGCGCCCCCTCAATGCCCCTCAAACTCGCATGAGGTGTCTTTTGACCGCTTTCAGCTGGAGGGCGGTTTTTGCCCTGACTGCCCCGATCCCTCCTCTCAAAGCCAAAGCTTTCAGGCCGCAGCCAAAACTTTTGCCTCAGTCCCCGCGCTGTCCTGCTTTCAAAGCTCCATCAAACAGACAATCCAAAGGCACAGCATCTGCCCCGGCGGGGATCCAGACAAATTAGAGAAACAATCCTCAAAGCCGATATGCTTTTCAGGCAAATACATCAGCGGGACGGCCCGTGTTTTTTATGATGTCGCAAAATGCCTTGGCATGCGGCAGCCGGAGTATTTTTTCGCCCTCATTAACCGGGAGTCCCGGTTTCAAATCACCGCCCGCAGCGCCACAGGGGCCTCCTGCTACGGGCAGCTCACAGGGATCGCCATCGCCGATGTCAACAGCAGGTTTCTGCCATACAGAGGGAAAGACGCCAAAAGCTGCGGCGCCATCAACAATCATTTTGAGCGCCTGCCAACAAAAGGGCATAAAAGGAGCCGGACAGCCACATGCGCCGCCCACTCCAACCCCTACAGCTGCCTGATGTATTCGGCGGTTTATTATATGCAGGCTTTAAAGAAAGCGAGACAGCTGATTGATGACTTGGATATTGTGATTGTGACCATGAAAGGCAAGCCGAAAGAGCGCCTGATTTTTAAAAGCCGCGAAAAATTTGAAAAATATTTTAGCCGGCCCGGGCGCAGCAAAGATGACATTGTTAAGGAGGAAAGCATCTCGCTGCTTCAGGACAAGGAGACAGCGGCCCAGATCCTGGCCTTTCAGAGCTATAACGGCGGGCCGGGGAATGCGAGAAACAAGTTCAAAAGCTATGTGAATGACATTAAGACGCGTATATGGGGCGGCGGCCGGACGAGCAAAAATTATTTGGGGCAGATTTTTTCCAAAAAGCCTTATGGGATCGGGCCGGGGGATTTTTTGGAGACCTTTTCAAAATACTCGCTGGCAAACCGTGTCCGCGGGGAAACAGCCAGCTTCCCCAGAAATGTTTTGAATGACTATCAGAGTGTCGCGGGCCATCTGGCCCCCTCCTGCGGGGGCATCCCCTACAAAAAGCTGACCAGCCCCCCGGGGAAATTCACAGCGCCTGGAATGATATAGCGGACAGCCGATCTAACTGGTTTTTTTTTCTGGAACAATGGCATAATGCCGGAATGCCCGCAGCTTCGTTAATCACACGCGCCGGCAAAGCCGGCCTGACAATCCGCGGCTGGCCTCTGGGCGGCCTCCTTTTGATTTGCTGTCTGAGCGCCGGATGCTTTCCGCGGGGCAAAAGCTCTCCCGTTATTTTAAAGGCGGGGGGCCGGCAATGGACCGCAAAGGAGTTTGAGGGGGTTTTGAGCCGCCGCCTGCCGGGCGCCGCCAGAGTCCGCCCCGGCGCCGAGGCGCTTGAAGATCTCAAGCAAAGCGCGCTGGAGGAGCTGATTTTTGAGGCTCTTGCCGCTGAGTGGGCGGGCCGCCGCGGCCTGAAAATCCCCAGGCCCAGGATCTCGCCCGAAGAGCAAAAAGCCTTTCAGCGCCGCGGCGCGCCTCTTGCAGCCCTTGAGGCGCATAAAAGCCGGCAGGCCCTGCGGCAAAAGCTGGAGGAGCATCTGCTGACTCAGATCCCGGACCCCCCGCTCAAGGAGCAAAAAAGCTTTTACCGGAAAAACAAAAAGGCTTTTTACCGGCCCCCGGCATGTTTTTTGAGCCAGATTTTGGTCTCCTCAAAAGGGCTGGGGAAAAGCCTGCTCCGGCGCCTGAGAGAGGGGGAGGATTTTGACAGGCTGGCCGCGCTGTATTCTGAAAAGGGCCATCCGGGCTGGACGGAGGCCGGCGGGCTGAAGGTCTTTGACCGCGCCTGCGCTTTGGAAAAAGGCGCGCTCAGCCCTTTGTGGGAGAGCCGGCATGGGTTTCACATTCTGCGCGCGGGCGCGCGGCGCCCCGGCCGGGGGAGGCCCTTTGCCGAAGTCCAGGGGCAAATTTTAAAAAAGCTCAAAGAGCCGGCGCAAAGGGAGAAATTTCAGGCCTGGCTCAGGGAGGAAACCCTGAAAACCCCTGTTTTTATTGACAAAAAGCTCTTGAGCCGCATCCGCATCCGATATAAAGATTAAGCGCGGGCATTGGCGGAGATTTAGAGCGGCAAAGCCAGCCCTGAGGCTCTGAGGCTCTGAGGCCCTGAGGCCATGAGACAAAACCAGTTATGAGGCAAAACCAAAAACCTTTAGCCGCCCGGGCGGCGGGCGCGCGCTGTTTCGCAGCCGCCGCGGCGGCTTTGCCCTGTTTGTTTTTGCTGCCTCTGGGGGGGCTGCTGCCCCTTTTTCCCCTCCCCGCCGCGCGGGCCCTGCTGGTTGAAAAAACCGCCATCCAGGCCGGCGATCGGATGATCTCGCTTTTAGATATCCAGAGCTTTCGCCGCCAGCTGCGGGCCGGGCTTGTCCCCGACTCCATTTTGTTTAAAGTTTTCCCCAAAAAACAGCTGCTGCGGGATGATGGCCTTTTGATGGAGTTTCTGGCCTTCCGCGAGGCGGCCCGGCTGCGGGCGGAGGAATCGCCTGAAGCCAAAAAGTTTGAGCCTTCCGGGGATCAGATTCTGGCCGCGGCGGCGGCCTTAAGGGGACGGCTCTCCCCTAAAGCCTTTGACAAAAAACTAAAAGCGCATGGGTTTTTGCCCCTGAAGCCGCAGAGGCCCCTAAAGCCCCTGAAGCCCCTGAGAGCTAAAAACCCCTCCGCTGCCTCAGCTCCAAAATCCCTGCTCAAAGAGATCAGAGACTCCTTAAAAGCCGAGTTTGTTTTGGCTCAGGAGGCCGCCTCAAAAGCCTTTGTCTCAGACAGCGACATCAGCCGCCATTATTTGAGAACAGCCGGCCGCTCCCAAAGCGCCAAAAACTTTGAGTATGAATTAAGCTCTGTGTCCTTTGCCGGAGGCCCTGGCGGCCGCAAAAAGGCTGAGGCTTTTCACCGGGCGCTGCTCAGATCCTCTTTTGAGGAGGCGGCGGACAAAGCCGGCCTGAAGGCGCGGGCGGCGCGCCTCAGGGATTCGGAAATGAGCGCGGAGATCAAAAAAGCCCTGAGAGGGCTGTCTGTCTCCCAGTCCTCCAGCCCCGCGCGGATTGGCGGGCGGATTTATGTTTTTCATCTAAAGTGGAAAGCCCCCCTGCTGAGCCGCTTAGAGGAGCGGGAGCGGGCCCGCATTCAGGAGCTGCTGTTTGAGGAGGAGCTGAAAAAGCAGTTAAAAAAATGGCTGGCTCAAAACCGGGAGGGCCTGCGCGCCTGGATTTAAATCCGCCGGCGGCTTTGGCTGCAGATATTCCCAATTAACAGTCTTTCAAAAAGCCCTCTTAGACTGCTTTCTGGAATGATATACAGGAGTTCATAAATATATTCCAGCATTGAATAACATTTTTAAAGAAGGCTTTATTAGAGAGTTCCAATAATTTTGTCAGAATATTTGTGGACTCCTTAATGATAATGATGCCGGAATATTTATGACCTCTTTTATAGAAACAAGCCCCCGCTTAAAAAAATCCTTCGGCGGGGGTTTTGGCCCCTTCCCCAAACAAAACCGGCTGGGGCTGACATCCGGCGAGGGGGCCGGCCCCGCCGCAGCGCGAAAAGCCCTCAAAAAGCTTGGCCGCCAAGACGGCTTTCAGATTCTTGTCTGGACCGGAGCGGGCGCGCCGCCCTTAAAGATCCCGGGCCTTCGGACAAAGGTTTTTCGGAGAGCGGCGGAAGCCCTCAGCGGGCCTTTTTGCGAGGGCCATCTTTTGGAGATCAAAACCGGCGCCCCGGCGGGCGGCTGGGTGGAGGAGGCGGGCCGCCTCTGCCTCAGCGGCGATTTGTCCGCCATGATTACAGGCCCGGCGCGAAAATCCTCCCTGTGGCTGCCTGAGGAGGCGGCGCTTCAAGCCTCTTCTCAAGCAGCTCCGGCAGCTCCGCAAGCCCCTTCTCAAGTAGCTCCGGCGGCGCCGCAAGCCCCTTCTCAAGCAGCTCCGGCGGCTCCGCAAGCCCCCCCTCAAGCAGCTCCGGCGGCTCCGCAAGCCCCCCCTGCTGCCAAGAGCCAGGCCCGCCGGCTCCCCGCCCCGGGGCAAACCCATATTCTGAAGTCGCTTTGCCGCGCGGAGGATGTGTTTATGGCTTTTTTAGGCCGGTTTTTTCATGTTCTGCTTTTTACTGATCATATCCCTCTAAAAAATATTTCTTTGGATCCAAAAAAATTGCGGCGGTTTTTGGATCTGGCCCTGGAGGCCAGGAGGCTTTTGCCCCCCGCCCGCCGCCAAAAGCCTGTGGGGCTTCTGGGGCTAAACCCCCACGCGGGGGAGGGGGGCCTTACAGGAGGGGAGGAGCGGGATATTTTGCTGCCTCTTCTGAAAAGCTTTCCCAAAGGGCAAATTGAGGGGCCGCTTTCGCCTGACAGCGCTTTTTTGAAAAAAAACTGGGGCCGCTATAGCTTTTATGCGGCGCTTTATCATGACCAGGGGCTTATTCCTTTTAAGGCCGCGCATTTTCCAGGCGGCGCGGCCATAAATATCGGCCTGCCGTTTTTAAGGCTTGGGGCGGCTTATGGAACCGGCAGCGGCTTAAAGGACTCGGAGGTTTCCGAAGCCTCCATGCTGATGGCTTTAAGGGAGGGCCGCGCGGCTGATCCGGGAGTTTCAGGGCTGAGGCTTTTGGTTTTTTGGCAGCAGCGGTTTTGAAGCCTTTGCCGGCAGCAGCGGTTTTGAGGCCTTTGCCGGCAGCAGCGGTTTTTGAACCTTTGCCGGCAGCAGCGGTTTTGAAGCCTTTGCCGGCAGAGCTGCCTGGGACAGAGGAAAGCATGAGCGCAAATATTTTGTCTGTTTTTCGGGCCAACGACATTCGCGGGGTCTATGGCCGGGACTTTGACCTGAGCTTTTGCGGGCTGCTGGCTCGGAGCCTGCGGAGCCTGCTCTGCGGGCGGCTTTTGATTGAAAGGCCCCGGATTCTTATAGGCCATGACGCGCGGCTGAGCAGCCCGGAGATCGCCGCCTCCCTGGCCCTCTGTTTGAGGGGCGAGGGCATGGATACGGCAAACATTGGGCTGGCGCCCTCTCCGCTTTGTTATTTTCTGGCTCAAAATCAAAACCTGAGCGCCGCTGCTGTTGTCACAGCCAGCCACAACCCGCCGGAATACAACGGCTTCAAGATCATGCTGAACAGGAAATTCAACATTCCCAGGCCGGTCCAGATAATGCGGGATCAGCTGAAGGCGGGCCTGCCGCGGGCTTCCGGCAGGGCGGAGGGCTTTCGCGCCGAAGGGGGAGCTTCGCGCCGCCGCCGAAGAGGCTCTGAATGGCATTTAGACCCTTTTGCAGCCTATATTGATTCTTTAAAAAGGGAGTTTTGCTTCAGGCCGCCGGATTTGGCTTCGGATGTGGAGGGGGGGCTGCCTCCTGGAGCAGGCTCTTCGCCTGGCGGGGGTCTCCTAAAGCCCATCCCCTTTGTGGTTGATGCGGGGAGCGGCGCTCTGGGCCCTTTGGCGAAAAAGGCGCTCCCCGCCCTGGGGCTTTCGCCGGACTTTTTGTTTTGCGAGCCGGACGGCCGCTTTCCCCATCATCATCCAGACCCCACGATAGAGGAAAACCTGACCGCCCTGAAAGCCCGGGTCCGGGAAACCGGCGCGGCTTTTGGCGCGGCTTTTGACGGCGACGGGGATCGGATTGTCGCAGTGACGGGGGATGGCCGGACAGTTTTGGGCGATGAGTTTGGATTTTTGTTTCTGCCCTCGCTGCTTTCCAGCAGGCTGCCTCAGGGGGATGCTTCGGGGGTTTCTCAAAAAACCGGATCTGCGGGAGGGGCTGTTTCGCCAGCCGGAGCTGCCGAAGCTCCCGCTCAGCCAGACAGCCGGCCCCTGATTATTGCGGATGTCAAGTGCTCCGGCTATTTGTTTCGCGCCATCTGGGATTATGGGGGCCGGGCCTTTATGTCAAAAAGCGGCCACAGCCTGATTCGGGAGGAAATGGAGCGGCAAAAAGCCATTTTTGCTGTGGAGTTCAGCGGCCATGTTTTTTTTAATGACCGCCCGGACCGCGGCTTTGATGATGGGCTTTACGCTGCCCTCCGCCTTGTGGAAATCTTAAGCCGGCAAAATGCCGGCTTAAGCGCGGCTGTCCCGGCGGCTGTCCCGGCGGCTGCCCCGGCGGCTGCCCCGGCGGCTGTCCCGGCGGCTGCCCCGGCGGCTGTCCCGGCGGACGGCCCGGCGGCTGTCCCGGCGGCTGTCCCGGCGGCTGCCCCGGCGGCTGCCCCGGCGGCTGTCCCGGCGGCTGTCAGGCCAGCCCTCTCGGGGCCCCGCGCCCTTTCCCAGGCTCTGAGCGCCCTTTTGCCCAAAATCAATTCCTTTAGGACGGGGGAGATCAGAAAAACCCTCTCCGAAGCTGAAATCCAGAAAGCTCTGGAATCTGTCCGGGCTTATTTGAGCAAAAAGGGCGAGGATTTTAACAGCCTGGACGGCATCCGCCTTTCCAGGAGCTGGGAGGGAGGCTCCTGCTGGGCGCTTTTCCGAAGCTCGCAAACCCAAAATGTCCTGAGCATGAGGTTTGAGGCCTCCAGCCGGCGGGGGCTGGCCGCCCTGAAGGCGGAATTTTCCGCTGTGACAGGCATTGAGCTGCAGCGCTTCCCCTGCCAGGAAAAATCTGGCTGTCTGGCAGGAGGCAATGGAAAATAACAGGCCTTGAGCTGCGCCCTTCCCCTGCCAGGCCTCCCCTGCCGCGTCAGCGGGTTCTTGGGGGCTAGTTCAAGGTTTTTCTCAGCAATCCAGCGCTTTCTCCCCAAAGCGGGGGGCTTGGGGGGGTGCCAGCCCCCCATCTGGCTTCACAGCCTGAGCCTCTTCCCGCGCCGGAGGTCTGGGGCCTCTCCCCCGCTTTTTTTTAAGCATCTCCCCCCTCAAGCTCATTTCAGCGCTTTCTCCCCAAAGCGGGGGGCTTGGGGGGGGCCAGCCCCCCCCCAAAAACAGGACTTTGAGCTGAATCCCCCCAAAAAAAAAATCCCCGATTTCCCCCCCCCGCGCAGCCAAAAACCGCCTCTCCGCCCCCTGAATCTCCCCCAGATCCCCCCTGAATCCCCAATTTTGACGCCCCGCGGCAATTTTTTTAATTTTTTTCTTTCAAAAGCTTGACTTTTCCGGCCTCAGGGATAAATTTAAGGGAAAGAAAGGGGCTTGACTCCCCTTTTTTTCTGATATATGGGTTAAAAATACTTAACAAACCAATGGAGGTAACCATGAAAAAAATCTTATTGTTTTTAGGAATTTTGGGCTTTGCGGGATGCAGCAGCTACAAGGTTTGCAACCAGTCTGGCAGCGAAATTGATGTAAACGGAACAAAAATTGCCCAGAACAGCGCGAAAGAGTTTACTGACATGTGGCTGTTTGGCGACTTTCCGCTGACTTTCAAAGTGTCTGGGGCTGAAGAAAACGCTAAAAGTGTCGAAAAATCAGAGGCCGGCCACTATAATGTCGGAGAAATTTCTGCGGGGAGCATTGTCAAAGTAGAGGAAAGCGCCCTTGGGTGTAAATCGCCGCCAGCAGCAGGATCAGACCCAGCAGCAGGATCAGACCCAGCAGCAGGATCAGACCCAGCAGCAGGATCAAACCCAGCAGCAGGATCAGACCCAGCAGCAGGATCAAACCCAGCAACAGGATCAAACCCAGCAGCAGGATCAAACCCAGCAACAGGATCAGACCCAGCAACAGGATCAGACCCAGCAACAGGATCAGACCCAGCAGCCCCTGGCGATACGCAGTAACAACTCCGTAAGAAACCACCTGCACAAGCAAACAGTTCCTGTATAAACTGACAAGGGGAGGCTTTTACAGCGCGAGCGGCATAGAGGAGAGGCGGCAGATAAAACAGAGAGCGGGCAAAAATAGCCAGCAAAAAAAACCTGCAAAAGCTGCCCGCCGCCCCTGAGCAAAGCGCCAGACAAGCCAAACCACAGAAAAAGCCTGAAAAAATCTGAAACTTCAAAAGGGAGGGGCAAAAACCCCCTCCCTTTTTTTTTATGCTCCCCGCATTCTTTCGCCGAAAAGCCCCCCGCCCGCCACTCCAAGATCGCATGGCCAAAAATATAGAATCCGCCAATCTTCCGCGGCGGCGGAAAGCCCGAAAATCAGGACAGCGCTCAAAAAAGCCCCCGCGGGCCGGCCCGGCAAACAAGCCCTGGCCCGGATTTTTAGGCTTGCCGGGAAGCAAAGTGTCTCAAAAAATGAGACAAAACCGAAAATAAGCCGGACTTATGGCTGGATTTGCGCCGCAAAGCGGCAAATACGCAAAATTTATTGAAAAACTGGATTTCAGTCCTGGGCGGGCCCTGCGAATTTTTCTGTTTTGGGCTAAAAACCAAGCCCCGGCAGGCTGGAGCTTATCAGTCAGCCTTGCCGTTTTGAATACCCGCTGCCGCGGGGCTTTTGATCTCGCCGTTTTTGAGCTTGATGATTTCGGCTTCTGGCAGGCCGGTCACCCTGGAAATAGCGGAAATATCAAACTTTTCCTGGAGCATGTTTAAAATAACCTCTTTTTCTCTGGCCTCGCGGCCTTCCTCGCGGCCTTCCTGCCGGCCTTCCTGCCGGCCTTCCTGCCGGCCTTCCTGCCGGCCTTCCTGCCGGCTTTTCTTCTCGGCAGAGCTGATGTCAGACACATAATCACTGAGCCACCTCCCCCGAAGCCTCTCCAGACGCCGAACATCCCCCTCAGCAGATATTTCCCGCAAAACCGCTTTAGCCACTTCAAATATCTCCTTATTTATGCGAAACAGCGCTGCCCAGTCCCGATCCGTCAAAAACGCCGAGTTTCTTATAAAATAGCGCCAGGCCGAAGCCATGTCAACTATCATCTCCAGACGCCCGCCCGCCTCCAGGGAAAAATAACTCAAATCCACAAACTTCATCCTTAAATGATTCGTCAACATAAAATGCGGCGGCTTGTCCGATCGGATAGAAAACGAATGGATTAAAGCTTTTGACTGGGAAAACAAAGAAAACAGCGTGAAAATCAGAGAATAGGAAGGCCTTAGGGCCTCATACCCCGCCCCAGCCCTGAAATCCTCCCCGTAATTATCCGACCAGTAGTAAAGAGTTCTCTCCTTAAAGTGGGCATGAGGAAGTGTCTGCATCTCAATATTCACAGACTCCCCGGTGTCCAGGGCGGCCAGCAAATCCAAAACAATGGCCTTGCCGCCGGGGAATTTGGGATGCTTGGCGGGGTCTTTTAAGGCCAGCATGGCAGACTGCATCCAGTCTTTCCCGTCTTTGTCTTTGATTTTCAGCGATTCAAGAGTTTTGCCTTCGGGAAAGCGAACAAAGGTATCAGCAAGGGACCGCAGCAGCCGCTTGTCTTTTGAGAAGAAGGCCTTGAACATAGCATCCTGGCAGAGGTTGATGTAAGAGGCTTGGGGGCCTCCTCCGTCCCGGCCTTTTGCCTGAGCCTTTGCCGGGCGGGCGGCTTGGGCCTCTGGCTTTTTGCTTGGGGATTTCCCCTGATTTTTGGCTTTCATGGCTGGCTCCCCTGTTTTCTGGCCGGCCCTGCCTGTTCATCTGGCCGGCCTATCGCGCCTGTTCGTCTGGCCGGCCTATCGCGCCTGTTCGTCTGGCCGGCCTATCGGCCGTTCCCGTTCTCCCCCTGCGGCGCAAGCGGGTTTTGTGGCTGGGCTTTCGCCGGACCGGCGGCTTGCTTAGGCTTTCAGAAAGCTCCGGCAAAGTCAAGCCGCGGGGCCTGTTAGTTGGGCCGGCCTGGCGGCTGTTCCCGAGTCTCTGCGGTGTCACAGGCTTTTCCAGAGGGCCAGCCTCGTTTGTTTGGACAGCCTATCGGCGCCAAAGACCCAACAGGAGCGCCGGGGAGCCGGCTATTCCATCCTGCGCATCCGCAATCTGGCCAACTCCGCGGATTTTCTTATGGGCATCAGCCGCCTGGCGCGCGCCCGGCTGGCCGCCGAAACCAGCATGTCTGTGGCGGATTCTATCTTAGGAGCCGCGGCGCAGGGCTTTCTCAATCCCGCGCTTGTCAGCGGCTCCCTAGTCCAAAGCGGCAGTCCAGGGAGCCAAAAGCATTACAGGCCCTGTTGAATCTCTTCGGGTTTAATGCTCCCCTGAAGTGATCTCGCCGGTTGTTAAATGGCCTTTGGAGACTCGCGCATTGCCGCCAACCCACGCATCGCCGCCAATCCGCGCATCGCCGGCAAGCATCGCATCGCCGGCAACAACCGCATTGCCGCCAACCCGCGCATTGCCGCCAACCCGCGCATCGTTCCAAATACGCGCCTTGCCGTAAACCTGCGCGCTGCCATAAACCTGCGCATCGCTGCCAACAACTGCATCGCCGCCAACCCGCGCGCCGTCGTAAATCCACGCATGGCCGTAAATATGCGCATCGCCGCCAACCCGCGCATCGCCGGCAACCTGTGAATGGTCATAAACCTTCGCATTTTCGCAAACAGCCGCATCAGGCTTCAAAAAAGCGGTCTTGGCCACAAAGGCCGTGGAGGCCACAAAGCCGCCTTTAGAATCATCGGGGTTTGTATGCAGAGCGCCCTCAATGCCTTTCCCGCAGGGAGTGTCTTCCGCAGCAGCGAAAAACCCGAAAATCAGGACAGCGCTAAAAAAAGCCGTTTTTAAGTGATTTTTCATGGCAAATACCTCCTATTTTTTAGTTTATGCGGGGAATATAGCAGGCTTTCGCCTTCAATTCAAGCAAAAAGCGGATTTTACAAAATTTGCGCAAAAAAGCCCCCGCGGGCCGGCCCGGCAAACAAGCCCCAGCCCGGATTTTTAGGCTTGCCGGGAGGGTCGGGGTGTTTCAAAAAATAAGACAACCCGACGGTTTTGACTGCCCGCTTTCGCTCGGTTTTGACTGCCCGCTTTCGCTCGGCTTTGACTGCTCGCTTTCGCTCGGCTTTGACTGCTCGCTTTCGCTCGGCTTTGACTGCCCGCTTTCGCTCGGCTTTTGATCTCGCCGTTTTTGAACTTAATGATTTCGGCTTCTGGCAGGCCGGTCACCTCAGAAATTAAGGGAATTTTCCAAATTTTTCCTGAAGAAGCTATGGATGACCGCCCTTAACTTCGGGGGTTGGTTACCCTAATATGTGAAGCGCCACCTTCTGACGGGCAGGAGGGGCAAGCTTTGACATAGAATAAGGAGGTCATCCGATGAAAAATATACTTTATATCGGCTTAGATGTCGACGACAAAGCATTCCATGGAGCAGGCTTATGTGGAAAAAACGGGGAGGAGATGGGAGGCGGCGCGCGCCTCAACATTGCTCTTCTGATGAGCCAGCTTGAGGGCTTTAGCCAGGGGATCAGCTCTTATAATGAGAGGATAGACCGGCTTTCAAGGATCGGGAGGTATAAGAAAATGTGTGATTTTTTATGCTGTTTCCGGGGGTTGGATCGTCTTTCGGCCATGACTTTGGCTGTTGAGATAGCGGATATCAGGCGTTTTCCCCATCCCAGCAAGCTTTCGTCGTATGCCGGTTTTGATGTGAGGGAGTATAGTTCTGGAGGCCGGGAGCAAAAGTTTGGGATAACCAAGCTGGGGAACAAGGCCATTCGGACGGTTGTTGTGGAGGCTTGTCAGCAACTGGGCTTTCCGCCTGGAGTGAGCCGCCGGTTAAAAGAGGCTCGCCAGGGCATGCCCAAGGAGGTTGTGGATATAGCGGAAAAATGCTCTCGCCGTTTGCGAAAGCGCTATCTTCATTTGATTCAAAGGGGCAAGCTGTCAAACAAGGCGAAGGCGGCCTGCGCTCGGGAGATGCTTGGCTTTATTTGGGCGGCTCTGAGGGCGGGGGGCTGAGGTTTTTTTGCCCGCCGCTCCCTGCGCCCCCCTTTTACAGGGGGGGGCGGGCGGGGCTTCTGAGACGGTTTGAAGGTTGGCTTTAGAAGGAGGAAATTTAGGGGAAGAGATTTTGCTAAGCCATGTAAATGATGAAACCCTCGGAACATGCATAGGCTAAAATGCCTGGCTGAAGATGGAGGATAACATCATTTCGGATCAGCTTAATGCGTTAACCAACACGCGGATATGAGGTTGAAACCCATGGCGCTCATAAAAAAAGTCTCGGACCCTGAATTTTCTGCTTGACAATGCGGTCATCCACAGGAGCTCCATAGGAGCATGTTTAAAATAAACCTCTTTTTCTCTGGCCCCGCGGCCTTCCTCGCGGCCTTCCCGATGGCCTTTCTGGATGCCTTTTTTCTCGGCATAGCTGATGTCAGACACATAATCACTGAGCCACCTCCCCCGAAGCCTCTCCAGACGCCGAACCTCGCCCTTGGCGGATAATTCCTCTAAAACTGCAAAACCCACTGTAAATATCTCCTTATTGTTGAGCGAAAGCGAGCGTTCAAATACGCGATACAGCGCCTCCCGATCCCGCTCCGTCAAAACCGCAGAGGCTCTTATAAAATTTTGCGGTTAATAGTGAAAAGCGCCTTGAGAGGGCGGCGGCTCATCAGACCCATCACCGCTGAAAACCGCAAACAAAACAATAAGCCCTATCAGGCCCGCCCCCGCCAGCCATATCCATTTTTGGTTTTTGGCCTGAGGCGGCTCTGTCAGATGAGGCGCGCTTTCCCCTAAAAGCCCCTTCGCGCGGCCCTGAGAGGCTTTGCCTGCCGCTGCGGCGGAAAGCTCTCCGCCCGCTTCGGCGGACTTGCTGAAAATCAGGTTTTTCCCGCAGTCATCAGATGATGGGCGAAAAAGCAGAATATTTTCGCCGCCCGCTGCCCCCGCTGCCCCCGCTGCCGCTGCAGTTTTTTTGCCGGCATTGCCGGCTCCGCTGCGGAGGTATTTGTGTTTGATGCGGAGCGACTGGCAGTAGCCCGATGTCAAAGCCTCGGTTTTTGGCGGGCGGGCCAGAAGATAAGACAGGGACAGGGTTTTTTGCCATGGCGCGCGCGAGGAGCTGAAGGCGCTCACCCGATAGGCGCCTTCGGGAATTTGGCTAAGGCCCTCCCGGCCAGCCCGCCGGCCGTTCAGCAAAACAATCTCATGATGAGGAAATGCCTTTTGCCACTCCACAGACAAAAGCGGGCGGCCCTGGCGAAGGCCCTCCAGCTCATTCAGCAGAGGCGGCGGAAAAAGCTTTCGATCCGATCCATCAGATCCAAAAGCGCCGCCAGCCCTGGAAAAATCCCAGAGAACAAGATTGCCTGCGGAAAGCAAAAGGGATTTTCTTTTGTCTGGATGGCTTTCAGCCTGCGCCTGCCGCAAAAAACTGTAAAAGATGATTCGCCTTTGCCCGCCGCCCCAGTCCGCTGAATGAGCCAGCCGGCTGATGTCCCTGAACATTTTTTGGGCCGCGGCGCCCTGTCCAGAAAGGTAAAGCTCCTGAGCCTGAGTGATTTTTTTCTTCAGGGAAAAAGCTTTGGCCTGGCGCCTGGCCCGCGCAAGGCGGCTGGCCGCATAGCTTGCGCTGCCCGGGCCAAGCGCTTTGATATAAGCCTCAAACTCAGAAAAAGAGGCCTGAGGCGGCTTGATCCATATTCTGGCCTGGCCCTGCCTCCTGTTCGCCGCGCTGTCTGTCCGCCAGCCCGTCTGATCCTTTGGGCTTTTCGCCAAAAAGCGGGCGCTGCCGGCGGCGGGCGGCAGGGCTTGCGCAAAAGCTGTGGCGGGGGAAGCCGCCAAAGGCATGGCTATGGGGAAAACAGCCGCCGGAGGGACAGCCATAGCCATGCTGACAATCGCGCGAAAGAAAAAATTGCTTGTCATAGCGGGACTCTTGAAATTTCCATCCGGCAGAAAAAAAAATTTTAAGGCTCAAAATTATTTAAGGGGGCTGTTATTAAGAAGTCCACAAATATTCTGACAAAATTATTGGAACTCTCTAATAAAGCCTTCTTTAAAAAATGTTATTCAATGCTGGAATATATTTATAAACTCCTGTATATCATGAGATCATAAGCCGGGCGCGGCGGCTTATAACAAGCCAAAATTGCCGGAGGCTTCCCTGAGCCATTTTGCCAATCCGCTTCTAAACAGCAGCGGGGCCGGCCTGGGTTTTTTCCTCTCCTCAAATGATCCCATCCCCCCCGCATATTATCATAACACAGAAATAAAACAGCATTTTTTGCATAAAAAATAATTTTTCAAAACTTTAGACATAATATTGCGGAATATTCGCGCGCCCCTTAATAAGCCGGCTGGCGCGGCGCTTTAAAAATCCTCCTCTATGATCCTTAATTTTTTTCTGATCTTTTTTTTGTAAATCTGCGGGTCTTTTTTGCCGGGATTTTGAATGACGGCATAAAAAGGCCCGCTGTATTGAAACAAATAAGGGGCTTGTTTTTCCGGCGCCAAAACAATAAAAGATCCATCTGGCGCCTCCGGCGAGATAATTTTCAGCGATTTGGCCGCCTGATCCTCAGGCAGCCCGGAGCGCGCCGAATAAGAGTAAAGATCTGCCACTCCAAAGCTCCCGATGATGCTGGCAATATCCTCCCCGTTGGATATTTCCACAGGAACCAAAACAAAGCCTTCCGGGGCGAGGCTGTCCAAAGACTGCGGCGCCGGCTTTGGCGCTTTTTTCAGCGCGGGCAGAAAATGAGAGATTAAAGACAAAGCCAAAACTCCGGCTATAAGAAGCGCGGTTTCCCCGCGGCGGGGGATCTGGCCCCATATTTTTGCCCAAAGGGGTTTTTTTAAGATGTCTTTTAATGTTTTTCTTTCCATTTTTCCCATCCCTGCAGGCGGCGCTTTTTGGGGCTTGTTTTTTTAGGCGCCCGCCGCCATGCCGCTTTTCGCCTGTTTGCCTGCCGGCCTCGCGGCCTGTTTGCCTGCCGGCCTCGCGGCCTGTTTGCTGTCCGGCCTCCCGGCCTGTTTGCTGTCCGGCCTCCCGGCCTGTTTGCTGTCCGGCCTCGCGGCCGGGCTGCCCGCCTGGCGGGGGGAGAGGGCCAGGCAAGCTGGCCCGGGGCGCGCCCGGAAAACAAGCTCCTCCGCGGCTTTTCACTCTTCTGGAGCCTGGCCCTGTTCATTTCGCGCCTGGCTGTTTTTTCAAAAAAGCCCAGCCCAAGCAAAAAAACAAAAATGCAGCAGATAAAAAACAGCCCCTCAATCAAGGCCTGGCCTCTATGGGCGCCTTTTGCGGCAAAGGCCCGCAAAGGCGCGCCGCTTTTTTTGCGGAGCTTTTCCTTGAGCCATCTTTTTTTGCGGAGCTTTCGCCGCCGGCTTTTTTTTCTGTAAATGTTAAAATATTTCATTTGGCTTTTCGGAAAAAACCCGCCGGCTCCGGCTGAGACAGCCGGGTCCGCCATATTTGTCCCGCTCCCTTTTCCAAAGTGGCCGCGCAGCTGTAGCGGGCCGGCCTCTGAATCTCCGACTGCCCAAAATCCTCAACCCGCAGAATGGGAAAAAACAGCCCCATATCCCATGAAAACACCGTCTTTTGCCTGTTCGGAAAATCCGGCATGGGGCGGTAGGTTTCCGCATGAGGGCCGAGCCTTTTTCTCAAAACCGCAAGGGCTTTTTTATAGAATGTGTCCTCTCTGATGTTTTTCGCTTTGATCCCCCGCAGCCTCTGCCTCAGCTTTTGCAGAGTTTTCTTTTTGGCCAAAGCCCCTGATTTCAAAAGCCGGCGCTGCTTAAGGGCCAGAGCCTTTTGTTTTATTTTTAAAAACATGATTTTCTTTCGCAGGGCCGCCGCCGCATGAAGAAGCCCAGTGGAGACGGCAGCCTCATAAGCCTTTTGGAGCGCCTGTCTTTTTCTGTGAAGCGACACAACTGTTTTATTGAGCGCCAGCAGCCGCTCCAAAACAGCCTTCAGCTCCCGCTGCCCGGCAAGCCCCGTCAGAATGCAGAATTTTTGCGCCGAGCTGATGTTTTTGATTCCCAGGCTGAGAAGCGAAAAGCCCAAAATCCCCGTCATCATCAAGGCCAGCAAAGGCAAAAGCATAACCATCAAAAAGCCTTTTTGGCTTTTCCGCCCGGCCGCGGCGCTTTGCCCGGCCGCAGCGGCAGAGGCGGGATATCTGAGAGGCCTGGGGCTGCCTCCCTCCCGCCCCTTTAAGGGAGAGACAGCGCTTGCCTCAATCTCAGCGTTTTTGGAAAAACCCCCATAAAAAATCCAGGGGAGAATCCGCCGCCTGACGGGCGCTGTTTTTTTGCCCGCGCCGGGGGGCTTGAATGCCCGCTGATTTGCTTGTCTGCCAGCCTCCCGGCCGGGCTGCCGGCCGGCCTCCCGGCGGCCGGGCCGCCGGGTTTTGATAAATCGTCTGATTTGAAAGTTTTCCATGACTCCTCCTTTGAGCGCGCGGGGCCGGGAAATTCCCGCCCAGCCGCTGAGTTGTTTGATTTGAAAATTTTCCACAGCGCCTCCCCCCTCCATTGCTTTAGCCCCCGGCTTTTGATCTCCGCGCGCTTTATTTCTCCTATGGGATCCAGGCGCCGGACCCTGTTTCTCATTCTCTGAAGGCAAAGCGGCTTTGGCCTTCCCTCCGCCGCGCAAATCAAAGCCTGATAAAGCTGATGCTCAATCCAAAGGGAGCCGGCCAGGATCCAAAACAAAACCAAAGCGCCCTTGACTAAGGCCAGCAAAACAGCAGCTGTGATTAGAGCCTCAATGCTGCCCTGCCCCTGGCTTTTTCCCTGGCTTTTCCGGCCTGGTTTTTTTTGATCGGCCTCCATAAATCCTGCCATCCCTGATAACCTGTCCCAGGGGGCGGGACCCTTTGCCCCGCCCCTTTCTTAAACTTTCCGCGCCTACTTTTTTGACTTCCTTTTTTTGTCATCCGCGCTGGCCGCCCCCGTCATAAAATTGCTCAAGTCGCTTCTTTGGTATTCCTCCTTCTTGAGCTGATGGGTTTTGGCCTTTTGCTTCCGCCCCTGAAGGGCATAGATGGCATTGGCAAACCGCGACTTGACAGTCTGGTTCAGGGTTCTGATGATGCCGATGGTGGCCACCCCCATAAGGGCAACGAGTATCAAATACTCAATCAGGCCCTGCCCCCTCTGGCCGGCGCGGCGCCCCCGTCTCTGCCCAATTCGCGGCCGCTGCCGCCCGAACAGCGCCAGGCGCCTCAGCCCCTCCTTCAGCCTTTCAGGGATAGCTCCCGCCGTTTTTAGAGGCCGGAGCCCGGCCAAAAGGCTCCAGAGCTTTGTTTTCTTGAATTTGCCTGCCTTTTTAAGATGGGTTTTGAAAAACTGTCTCATAACTTTCTCCTTTTTTGGTTGTTGAACTCGCCGGACGGCCTGTTTGCCGGCCAGCCGGCCAGCCGGCCTGGGCGCTCCCAAAAAGCGCCCCCGGACCAGCTTAGAAATTGTCATGCAAAAATGATTCCAGGAAAAACAGCCCCAAAACCCCCTTTTTGGGGGGTTTTGAAGAAAAAATATTCCAAAATGGAATGTGAATATTCCAAAATGGAATATTTAACGCGGCGCATCCAAGATTTTAAGGAAAATGCCGGCCGGCCATCAGCCGGCCCATCAGCCGGCTCCGATGGCTGCCGGGCGCATCCTGTTTGGCAAAAAAAAGCGGCTCGGCGGCTCCATTTCCGCAAAATCCGTCTGGCAGCCTGTTTTTTGCCGGCCCCGGGCGGCGGCTGCCGGCAGCGGGGAGGGGGGCAGCCCTTTCTTTTTTTGGAGGAAAAATTGGACTTCGGATCAAAAGCAGGGCATAATTAAGGGCATGATATAATAAAGACAGGAGGTTTCCATGGATTTAAATGGCATAGACGCGGCGTCAGTGATTGCTGTTTTGGCGCTGCTTTCTTTTTTGTTTGCCTGCTTTAAGTTCTTGATTCGCCCGCTCGAAAAGGGGCAGCTGGAGCTTCGGGGCGACATAAGAGAGCTTCAGGGCAATGTGAAAGCGCTTCAGGGCAATGTGAAAGCGCTTGAAAAGGGGCAGACAGAGATTAAAGAGACCCTGAAAATATTGCTCAGCCGGCAGGCGCCGCCAGCCCCCGCGGGCAGCCAGGGGAAATAATCCTCAGCCTGGTTTTGTTCTGGCAGCTTCAATGGATTTAAATGGCATAGACGCGGCGTCAGTGATTGCTGTTTTGGCGCTGCTTTCTTTTGTGTTTGTCTGCTTTAAGCTCTTGATTCGCCCGCTCGAAAAGGGGCAGCTGGAGCTTCGGGGCGGCATAAGAGAGCTTCAGGGCAATGTGAAAGCGCTTGAAAAGGGGCAGACAGAGATTAAAGAGACCCTGAAAATATTGCTCAGCCGGCAGGCGCCGCCAGCTTAATCCAGGCTTTTTACCTCTTCCTCCAGGATTTTTTTGTAGTTTTCGGGGCTTAGGAGAGCCTTCAGCTCCCCCTCTTTGGCGACCTCCGCGCGGACCAGCCAGCCTTTGCCCATAGGATGATCGCTGATGAGGCCGGGGCTGAGAGCGCTGTTGATCTCCAGGATCTCCCCGGAAATCGGCATATAAACATCGCTTACGCTTTTATTGCTTTCAACCCAGCCAAAAGACTGTCCTTTTTCAAAAAACTGGCCCTTTTTGGGGAGCTTCCAGCTGACAATCTCGCCCAAATTGTCTTGAGCGTAATAAGTGATCCCCACGGTGACAGAATTTCTGTCATCCAGAGAGACCCACTCATGGGTTTTCGTGTAATAGCGGTTGTCTTCGGGGACAATCAGCCGCCGGGCAGTTTCCGCGCTCATGGTTTTTTCTCCTTGCATGCAGGCAAAAAGGGAGGGGCCGCCACATAAGCCTCCGCTTTTTGCCCGCGAATATCAACAAAAAAAGAATCCCTCTGCCCTTTTATATATGCCAGGCCAATCATGCTTTCAAGGCTTGGGGATCTGGCGCCGCTTGTGACGGCCCCGATCCTCTCCCCCTCCGTGGAAAACACAGCAGAGCCTGTTCGGGGGACAGCCGGGGGAGAGGCCGAAGCGCCGGCAAAAGGAGAGCTTTGGCCCGCCGCCGCCGCGCCGGGGGCAGAGAATTTTTCTGAATCTAAAGATTTTTCCGAAGAAGGCGCTTTTAGAACAAAGCCTCTGAGCCGCTCCCCGCCGCCGCCCTGGGGGAGAGGCTGCTTTAAAAGCGCCTCTTTCCCTATATATATGTCAGGCTTTGGATTTTTGAGCAGGCGGCCCAGCCCCGCCTGCCAGGGGGTTTTTGTCTCATCAAAATCCTGCCCCGCCAGCAGATAGCCCATCTCCAGCCTCAAAGTGTCTCTGGCGCCAAGGCCCGCCGGCTCCCCGCCCTCTTTCAGCAGGCGATCCCAGGCAGCTGCAGCCTCCCTCCAGGGGATAAAAATCTCAAAGCCCTTTTCCCCTGTATAGCCCGCGCGGGCGAAAATCATCCCCTTTTCAAGAGCAAAATGAAACCGGCCAATCTCATCAAAAGCCACAGAGGGGAAAACCGCCTTCAGCAGCTCAAAGGACTTTGGCCCCTGGACGGCAATCATCCCCCAAAGCGCGCTTTCGTCTGTGATCTCCAGGCCGCTCCAGCCGCGGCTTTGGAACTTTATCCAGAGCCAGTCTTTTTCCCTGAAGGCGGCATTGACGCAGAGCATGTAGTCCTCCCCCGCCGCTATGGCATAGATCAGCAAATCATCAATCAGCCCCCCCGCCGCATTGCATAAAACAGAGTACTGAGCCTGGCCCGCGGAAAGCCCCCCGGCGTCAGTGGGAACCAGGCTTTGCAGAAAGGCAAGGCTGTTTTTCCCCCGGATGCGGATCTCCCCCATGTGGGAGACATCAAAAACCGCGGCGCCGCGGCGGCAGGCCAGATGCTCACCTCTTGGGGAGCTGTAGGAAAAGGGCATCCTCCAGCCGGCAAAATCAATAAACTTGGCGCCGGCCCTTTTGGCCGCCTCAAAAGCTGGGCTTGTTTTCATGGCTTAGGCTTTCCCGGGAGCAGGCCCCGCTTCAAAAGCAAGCTCCGCCAGATGAAATGTGTTGTCCAGGAGCATGGCAATGGTCATGGGGCCGGCCCCTCCCGGAACAGGCGAAAGCGCGGACAAATGCCCCTCAAGCCCCTCTGTCCGAACATCCCCCTCAAGGCGGACTTTGCCGCCGGAGCTGACACGGTGAATCCCCACATCCACAACCGCCGCCCCCTTTTTAAAGTCCTCCCTGCCCAAAAGCCCCCGGCGGCCCGCGCAGGCGACCACAATGTCTCCCTGGCAAACCGCCTCTTTCAAGCTCTTGGTGCGGGAGTGGCAGACAGTCACAGTGGCGTTATGGGCCAGCAGCTGCCGCGCCATGGGAAGCCCCACTATCTGGCTTCTGCCGACAACCACAGCGCTGCGCCCCTCAAGGGGAATGTCATAGCTCTTCAGCAGGGCTATGATTCCCTTGGGAGTGCATGGGACAACCCGCGGCGCGCCGGCCCAAAGCAGGGCTCTGTTTTCCAAAGTCAGGCCGTCAGGGTCTTTTTCCGGCTTCAGCCGCGCAAAGATCTCCGCCTCCTGAATATGGCGCGGCAGAGGCAGCTGGATCAAAATTCCATGAATTTCCGGGCAGGTGTTCCATTCCTCAATTTGTTTTGTCAGGCTGGAGGCTTCCGCCCCGGCGGGAAACTCCCTCAAGACAGAGTGAAAGCCCAGCTCCCGGCAGAATTTTATTTTTCGGCTCACATAGAGGCGGCTTGCCGGATCCTCCCCGGCCAAAATCACAGCCAGTCCGGGAGGCCGCCCGCGCCGGCTTTTCATCTCCGCTGCGGCGGCCTTCAGCCGGCGGCCCATTTCCGCGCTCAGGGATTTTCCGTCCAAAATTTTCATGCTGCAAAGGGCTGCGGGATGAATCTGAGGCTTTCTTGAGAAAACATTCTCTTAAAATTTTTTCTTTCCTGGCTTTTTGTCAAGCGCATTTTTTTCTTTCAAAAAACAATCTTTATCTGGCGCGCGGCGCAAAATTCAGCCTGCCGGATTTCAATTTTTACAAAGCGGCTGGCTTTTTCAGGGTCTGCCCCCCCAGCCGAGTTAAGGCTAAGGCGCCGCATGCCTGACAAGGCGGAAAAACGCGGATTTCATAAGGCTGGGCGGACAATGCGCCCCTTTCGCCTTTTTATTGCGGCAGCCACCTGTCTATTCTGCTGTAAACGGTGTTTTTCTTCCATTCTCCCGTCCATGGATGCCGATCATAGAGCCGGGCCCCCTTTTGCTGCCATTTTTCCGGTTTAAACGATCTGTAGCAGCCCCATGAGGCGGCCGCTGTCATTCCCATGGCCATAAATGTATCAAACGTCAGTTCTGCAAAGCCCCCCAACCCCTTGTAAGAATCATTCCAAGCCTGATCGCCAAAAAAAGCGGCGCCGTAAGCGGAAAGAGCTGTCAAAAACCCAAAAGCGCCAAGCTTTGCCGCCCGTGACTGAAAAAAAACCGCCGCCGCCCGCGCCGCATGGGGAAGCGCAGGCCCTTTTGATGACTTCTGCAGAAGCTGAAGGGCCGTCTCATCCCCCAGCTCAATAAAAATGGAGGCTATATGATCCCGCTCCCTCTTGGAAAGATAGGCCGAGCCTTTGAATTTCATTATCCTCCGCGCGACGCCTATCCACCCCGCAGTTTCTGTTTTTTTAGCTTTTTCAACCGTTATTTGAAGGGCTGTTCTCCCTTGCGAATCTCTTCGGCTAAAATTTGCCGCCCCGCTTGTTAAAAAATAACCAATTATGTTCGGGACCCAGACACCTCTTGGGGATCGGCTGCCGAGCATTATATAATGTATGGGAAACAGGCCTTGAGAATCCGAAATATTGGGGTCCGCGCCATTTTCAAGAAGGATTCTGGCCGCCAGGCCAAACTTTTTTTCGGCGGCAAGATGAAGGGCGGTTTTCCCCAGGCTGTTTTGGGCGTTTATGTCCAAGTCTGGCTCGCTTTTCAAAATGACGGAGACCATGCGGGCGGCCTCATACTCATCAATGTCATTGAGCAAGGGCTGATGCAAATGGGTTGATCCCAGTTTTTCCCGCTCTTGTTTTTCTTCCGCGGCTTTTTGCCGCTCCCTCCTCTTTCTCTCTTCCTCTTCCCTGGCCCTGCGATGCTCTTCCGCAGCTCTTTTTTGCCCCTCCTCCCTCTCCGTTTCAGCGGCTTTTCGCCATTTTTCCTCTTCTTCCCGGCGCATGGCCTCCTCATACCCGCCGGAATCAAGCCATGCATCATATTTCTCCCTCATCTCGGGATCCAAAAGGATGTCATATATCTTTTTCAGCTCTTTAAATTTTTCCGCCGCTTTCCTTTGCTCCTCAGAGCCAGAGGGATATCTGTCTGGATGAAAAGCCGCGGCCATGCGGCGGTAACTCCATTTAAGGTCTTCAGGAGAGACATCGCGCTCAACTCCCAGATCTTCATAAAAATTTCCGAAGGCCGGCAGGCTGGCCGAAAAAGTCAGGAGCAAAGCCAGAAGCGCCCCGGCGGGCTTGAGCCTTCGGCAAAAATCTTTCAGCCATCCGGCGTGTTTATTAAAGAAAGAGCGCGCTGTGATGACAGCGCTTTTTGCTGGATTCATGGAGCGGAGCATACAGCGCTTTGCCGCCTGTGTCAAGCCTTTTTTGAGCCTCCCAAGAGCCTCCGCCTTGCGCCCTCCCCCGCCTCTTTCCGGAAAATTGAAAAAAGGGCTGTCCGGCTTCCCAAGCCTGCGCGCGCGGCGCCGATCCGAATGCCCATTCAGGGCTGAGAATCCATCTGAAAGACAGGAAACCTGGCGCAAAGGGCGGAAACCTCCCGCTGAATCCCTGAAAGCAGGGACTCGTCAGCCGGCGCGCGGAGCGCCTGCCCAATCCATTCCCCGATTTGCCGCATCTCCGCCTCTTTCATGCCGCGGGTGGAAAGCGCCGGTGTTCCCAGGCGAATGCCGCTCGTCACAAAGGGAGAGAGCTTTTCGTTTGGAACTGTGTTTTTGTTGACAGTGATCCCCGCCCGGCCCAAAGCGGCTTCAGCCTCTTTGCCTGTCACTTTGAGATCAGACAGATCTGCCAAAATCAAATGATTGTCCGTTCCCCCCGAAACCAGCCTCAAGCCTTTGTTTTGCAGAGTCTCCGCCAGAGCTTTGGCGTTTTTTATAACCCGCGCCGCATACTTTTTAAACTCCGGGCGCAGCGCCTCTCCAAAAGCCACAGCTTTGGCCGCAATCACATGCTCCAGGGGGCCGCCCTGAATGCCGGGGAAAACCCTGGAGTTGGTTTTCTTCCCCTCCCGCTGTCCGGCTGAGAGAACAAGCCCTCCCCTTGGCCCCCTCAGGGTTTTGTGGGTTGTGGATGTCACATAATGGGCAAAAGGGATGGGTGTGGGATGAAGCCCCGCCGCCACAAGCCCGGCCACATGGGCCATATCCGCCATCAGTTTGGCTCCGATTTGATCAGCTATTCTGCGAAAAGGCTGAAAATCCATTTTTCGGGGATAGGCGCTGTGGCCCGCCACAATGAGCCTGGGTTTTTCGCGGCGGGCGATATCCTCTATGAGATCAAAATCCAGCCGCTCTGTTTTGGGGCTGAGCCGGTAAAACACAGGCTCAAACAAAAACCCGGAAAAATTAACCCGCGCGCCATGGGTTAAATGCCCGCCATGGGAGAGATCAAGCCCCATGATTTTATCGCCCGGCTTCAGCTCCGAAAAAAACACAGCCATATTGGCCTGCGAGCCTGAATGGGGCTGAACATTTGCATGAAGATCTTCCGCCCCCGGCGCGGCAAACAGCTTTTTTGCCCGGCTGATGGCCAGCCTTTCACACTCATCCACAAACTCGCAGCCGCCGTAATAGCGCCGGCCGGGATAGCCTTCAGCGTATTTGTTGGTGAGAACAGAGCCCTGCGCCTCCAGAACCGCCGGAGACACATAGTTTTCTGAGGCGATCATCTCCAGGCCGTTTTTTTGGCGCGCCCGCTCGCTTTCCATCCACTGATAAAGCTCCGGGTCTGATGTTTTCAGGCTTTTTAGCTTGCTCATTATGATTTCCCGCTTTTTTCAGCTCTGCATGTTTCAGGCTGAGCCGGCCAGCTTCAAAGGGATTAACGCTATTTCCTGACCTCATAAATGGCTTTTATGCCGGGGGGGAATGATTGATTTCGCGTAAAAGCCCCCGCCGCCTCTGTCCTGTTTTAACCGGAGGCTTCATGTTATGGGCGCAGCCGCTTAAAGCTTTGCGAGCCGTCTTTTGTAGACGGGGCCGCCCTCAAACTTTGTCTCCAAAAACACATCCAAAATCCTCAGATCGTCCCCAGGGGCGAGAAAGCGCCCCGGCAGGCACAAAACATTGGCGTCGTTGTGAGCCCGGGCCAGGCGGGCAATGTCCCCGCTCCAGCAAAGGGCTGCCCGGACCCAGGGATGCCGGTTGGCTTTTATGGCCATGCCCTGGCCGCTTCCGCAAACCAACACTCCAAAAAGCCCCGGCTGAAGGCGGGCGCAGAGCTTTGCCGCCCAGTCAGGATAATCTGTTCTTTCTTCAGAAAAAGACCCCAGATCCAGCCAGTTCCGGCCTGGGCGGCGGGCCTTTAGCCTGTCCTTTAAAGCCTTTCCGGCATGATCAGAGGCTGTTAAAAGAGGCAGGGAATAAGGGATTTGATATTCCCTGAATGGCGTCTTTGGCAGCAAGCCCCCCCCCTCCGCAAAAAACACGCTCAAGCTTTTGAAGAGCTGTTTTTATGCTTTTTGACATACCCAATGATATCTTCCACTGTCTGCAGCTGCTCCGCCTCCTCATCCGGGATTTGCATGTCAAAATTTTCCTCAAAGGACATGACAAGCTCCACAACATCAAGGCTGTCAGCCTTTAAATCATCCACAAGCCGGCTGCCCGGGGCAATTTCTTCTTTTTTGAGGCTGAGCTGATCGGAAATCAGCTCAATCACCTGATCCTTGACGCTCATCAGATCTCCCCCCTCAGAATATCCCTTTTAATTTAAATGCCTCATTCAGCCAGGCCAGCCCAAACAAGGCCGCTCAGGCATGTCCATTTCAAGCATATCCCGCTCAAGAGGGCGCCCAGCTCAAACATGCCAGCCCAGCCAGATCAAACAGGCGCCTTTCAGCCGCAGCGGCAGCAGCCCCCCCGATTCAGCCAAGAAGAACCTGCCGGCCATTATAACAGCCGCAGGCAAGGCAAATGTGATGGGGGCGGACATCAGCGCGGCAGTTGGAGCACTTGCCAAGCCCATGAAATTGAAGCTTCCTCTGAGAGCGCCGCTTCCCCCGCCGGGAGCGGCTGATTTTCTTTTTCGGCACGGCCATAGCGCTTTCCTCCAAATTCAGGCCTTTAGCCTATAATGGCAAGCCCCAAACTCGCTGTCAAGGGCAAATTTCCCGGCCAGTGTCCTGGCTGGAGGGCCTGCTTTTTATCCTTTTCGCCAAAGGGCTTGGGGACAAAGGTCTTAAAAACCAAACAAAAAATACCGATTAAGGACCTGGAATGCCCTGCTTAAAGCCCTGTTTTGCCGCTGTTTCAGGTTTTAAGAGCAGCCTCTTTAGAGGCTCTGCCTCCTGTTTTGCCGCAGTATTGCTTTTTCCGGCATGCACGCCTTTTCAGGCGGCGATTCCCGAAGACTCCGCCGCAGCCAACAATTTTATCGGCTGGGACACTTATGACGAAAGCAGCGGCTTTAACAATAGCCGGCGGAGGGGGCGCGGCTCTTTTTCCCAAAGCGGCGCGTATCCGCCCGGCCGATACCAGGCGGGCGGCCCCGCCTCATGCGATTTAAGCTTTTTTAACCAAAACAGCCCCGCTGTCAGGCAGTGGATACATAAGCTGACCGCCAGAAGCTCCGGCAGGGCCAGCATGCAGAGGTATTTGGAAAGATCCGCCCGCTATCTGCCTTTAATGGAGACAATCCTGGAAAAACAGGGGCTGACAGGGGAGCTGGCTTATGTGGCCATGGCGGAATCCGGCTACTCAAGCCATGCCAGAAGCTCGCAAAACGCTGTCGGCTACTGGCAGTTTATCGCCTCCACGGGAAGGCGCTATGGGCTGAGGATTGACAAATATGTCGACGAAAGGCGGGATTTTTATTTATCAACCCAGGCGGCGGGCAAATACCTTTCGGAGCTTTGCCTGATGTTTGGGACCTGGCCTCTGGCGCTGGCTGCTTATAACGCCGGCGAGGGCCGGATCGGCGCCTTGATCAAAAAATACGGCGGAGGGTTTTGGCATCTGGCCCAAAGGGGGAAGCTGCCAAGGGAAACCGCCAATTATGTGCCGAAAATCATTGCCATGAGGCGAATCAGCGCGCGCCCCTGGCGCTATGGCTTTCTTCAGGTCAGATATCAGCAGCCCCTGAGCTATCAAATTGTGGAGTTTCAAAAGCCGCTGTCCCTGCGAAGCCTCTCCCAGGCGGCCGGAGTCTCTTATCAGGAAATCCGCCGGCTGAATCCAAAATACAAGACCGACACAGTTCCGGTTTATGGAAGCGGGGTTTCGCTCCGAATCCCCAGCCGCGCCTTTTAGCCCCTGAGCCGCGCCCCCGCAAACCGGCTTTCCGGCTTTAAAAAAAAGGGGGCTTTAGCTGGCCCCCGCCGCCGCAGCTTTCCGGCATTTGCTGAGGGGGGAGCTGGAGGCTTGGAGCGGAATTTTTAGGCGCGGGACTCTTTTTTTAAGCGCAGCCTGCCGATAAGTTTTATATGAAAGCTCTCGCGCTGTTTTGGCTGAAAAGCTTTTTTTTCTCTCTGGCGGTTTTTGGGCTTTTGCTGGCTTTTTAAGCCAAAGCCGCCGAAAGCGCCAATAAGGTTTCTTAAGGCCTTGAGCAAAAAAGGCCGCGCAAAAAATCATGGAGCCGGAAATCATGGAGCCGGAAACATCCAGCCAAAACATCCAGAGCGGATCCCCGCAAAAATCCTTTTGGCTGCGGGGGGCCGCCCCCGCATTGATTGGCCTCTTCGGAGCGCAAAGCTTTTTCTCAGCCGCCGCCCCGGCCGCCGCGGCGGACGGAGGGGATTTTGTCTATCAATACAATATTTACAAAACCGCTGTCTTTGATTTTTCAAAAAGCTATTCCGCAGATCTGGGGGAGATCCTTTTGCTCAACAAGGGAGGCAAAACAAAAAAATTCCGCCACTATGGCCAGAACCCCCTGGGGTATTTGTTCAACAGGCGGACGGGGGAAATCACAAGGATAAGCTTTGTGTCCCATAATGCCGCGCCGCGCAAGCTGGATTCGGTGTTTTGGGCTCTTTTAGGCTCGCCCTCCCACCATTATCCTGTCCCGCCCGGCGGCCAGGCCAGACTGACAGCTTATTTAAACCTTAATTTTTATCCCCGCCCGCGGGAAATCATCAAATATGTCACTGAAAATCATAAAGACCTTGAGTATCATATTTTCAGCCCCATGAATTTTCCGCCAAATACAGGCAAAAAATCCCCCCCGGACGCGCTTGTCTCTTCCATCAAAATCAAAAAATAGCGGGAGCGCCTTTTTCAGCAGAATTGAGGAGAGAGCCTGCATGGCGGGGAAGCCCTCTGGCAAAGATATGACAGGCGCGATTTTTTCAGCCAGCCCCCGGCGGCCGCTTCCGCCAGATGGCGGAAGCCTCCATGCAGCTGTGGATGGAAAGCTCTGGCTGAGGGAGGGCTTTCTTCTTCAGACAGCGGAGGACAGCTTTCTTTTGGGCCAGGGGCCTTTGCGCCGCGCCGCGCAGCCAGCCGGCGGGCTTTATCACCCGGATTTTTTTTTGCGCGAGCCCAAGCCATGGCTCATTCCCCGCGCGCTCTGGAAAACAGACAGCCGCGGGCTGAAGGCTTTTTTGAGCGGCTTTTCCGATCGGCGCCCTCCGCCCTCTGAAATCAGCCGGCCCTCTTTTGCGGCCTTTCAGCAGGTTTTTTGCGCAAGCCAGAGGCTGATCAAATCCGGGGCGCTGCAAAAAACAGTCCCTGTTTTTTGCGAGGCCATGCGGGGCCGCCCCCATCTTCCGGGCCTTCTCAAAAGGCTTTTTCAAAACGCGCAAAAATCTCCCCGGTCCGGCGGGTTTTTGTATGGCGCCTGGATCGGAGACAGCGGGATCGCCGGCAAAACCCCGGAGATTCTTTTCAGCCTCAGGGGGAGGGAGGTTTTTTCCATGGCTTTGGCGGGGACAGCTCCCCATCCAGGCCCCCCGCTGCTTCAGGACGAAAAAGAAATGAGAGAGCATCTTCTGGCCGCCGAATCCATCAAAACGGCTTTAAAGGGGCTGGTTTCATGGAAGAGTTTCAGGCGCTTTGAGCGGCCCTTTCCCCCCTTAAAGCATATATGCTCGGAGATGCGGGGCGGGCTGGCGGCGCCTTTTGACTTTTCGCTTTTTTGCCAGAGGCTTCATCCCACGGGGGCCTTGGGCGGCTCGCCGCCTAAAAAAGCTTTTGCCTGGCTGAAGCGGGAGCCTTCGCAGCAAAGCCGCCGGTTTTTTGGCGCGCCGTTTGGCTTTTTTGACGGCAAAAGCCGGGCGTTTTGCCTTGCCGCCATCCGCGGCCTGGAATGGAGCGGCTCTGAAACCCGCCTGTACTCCGGGGCGGGCATTGTGAAAGGCAGCATTCTGCAAAACGAGTGGCGGGAGCTTTCCCTAAAAAGAGAGCAGGTTAAGGGATTTTTTCGAGATTTAAGGTATGCTTAAGGATAATGAGATTGCTGATCATCCGCCATGCCGATGCCGAGCCGCAGGCTCCCCTTCAAAAAGATGAGGATCGGGCGCTGACAGCCGCGGGCCGGGAGAGCTTTGAGAGGCTTTGCCTGAGCCTCAAGCATCTTAACTTGTCGTTTGGCCTGCTTTTGGAAAGCCCCTTTATAAGGGCGGGGCAGACGGCGGATATTGTCTGCCGCCATTTTGAAGTCAAAACCCGCTTGGCGAGCCAAAACTTAAAGCCCGGATCTGGAGGGGTTGAGGCGCTTTTTCAGGACATCGCCGGCCATAATGTCCCGTCCGCCGCTGTGACGGGGCATCAGCCCTTTTTGGGCGAACTGGCGTCTCAAGCCCTTGCCGGCCAGAGCGGCCTCCCCGTGAAGATCGGAAGAGGGAGCCTGGCTTTTTTGGATTTTCCAGGAGCTTTGGAGCCTGGCGCGGCCCGGCTGGAGGCCCTTTTGTCTCCAGAACTCATCAGCCCGGATTAGGTTTTGCGCGCCGCATAATATTCGGCGAAAAGCCCGGAGTTAAAATCAAAGGGAATGTGCTCTGTTCCAGGGGCGCCCTGAATGACGCCGACGATTTTTCCTTTTTGCTCCTCTTTTCGCAGATAATCGGGAAGCTCAAGCCGGGGCTGCTGAAGCCCCTGAAGAACGATCTGGCTCTTCATGGCTTTTTCCTTGAGGGAGACCTGCTGGCCTTTTTTTAGAGTATAAGATGGGATGTCTGTTTTTTTTCCATCCACCAAGGCATGGCCATGGCGGACCAGCTGCCTTGCCGCGAGTATGCTTGGAGCAAAGCCCAGGCGGAAGACCACATTGTCCAGGCGCCCCTCTAAAAGAGAGGCCAGCTTGCTGACCCAGTGGCTTGACTGCCCGCGCTTGGCATGGCCGATAAAGCGCCGCAGCTGCCGCTCCTTCAGGGCGTAATTGTTCCGAAGCTTTTGCTTTTCCTCCAGGCGCAGGGCGTAATCGGAAAATTTTTTCCTCGTGTTGCCCCGCTCGCCGGGGGGGTAGGGGCGGCGCTCCAGCGCTCCAGGCTTGCCGAGGCCGGGAAGCTCAAGGCCCAGGCGCCTTTGTGTTTTAAATCGGGGCTTTCTGATGGCCATAGTCCTGCCTGTATAAGGTTTTTTTTGGCTTTTGTCTATATTTTTTTTCAGATTTTTGCCGGATTTTGCCGGCTCGCCGCATAAGAGAGACAGCCTTCGCCTTTCATTTTGCGCGGCGCCGGCAAAAGCTGTAAAATTGACGGGGAGAGCCTTATGGTTTTGGCGGATTATCTGGCGCTTTTGACATGGCAGGGCCTGCGGATTCCCGCTGCGGATTATGCCGCCCTTGAGGCCAAAGCGGCGGATATAAAATCTCCAGAGGGCTTAAGCTCTGTGGTTTCCAGCCCTGAGGCCAAGGCTTTTCTGGCCCGGAGCCCCGGCTGGCGAAAACAGGCCGAGGGCGCCTATGAGCTTTGCAGCCGGAAGGGCTGGCGCCTTTCGCGCCCCGGATCAAAAAACTATCCCCAGCCTTTTTTAAAATTTTTAGACCATCCCCCTCTGCTCAGTTATTTGGGCGAAATCCCGGACCCCGCGCGCTTTCCGCCAGTCACTTTTGTCGGGAGCCGCCGCCCTGAGGAGACAGTCTTAAACTGGATGGACTTTTACCTGCCTCAGCTGATCCGGGAGAAGAATATTTGCGCGGTCAGCGGAGGGGCCAGGGGCCTGGATCAAAAAGCCCACTCAATGGCCCTTCGGGCGGGCCGCCCCGCGCTTTGTTTTTTGCCCTCAGGGCTGGAGCATTTTTACCCTCAAACTCTAAAAGAATGGGAAAAAGAGATTGTGGATCAGGGAGGGGGCTTTGTCAGCTGCTTCCCGCCGGAGGCCAGGATGCAAAAGTCTTTTTTTCATATCAGAAACCGGCTGATGGCATGTTATTCGCTTTTGGTTGTGGTTTTGCAGGCGCAAATTCGGAGCGGGACCATGCTGACAGCCAAAAGCGCTTTGGATTATGGGACTCCGGTGGCGGCGTTGCCGGGGCCGCCTCTGGCTCCCGCATTTACGGGAAATCTTCAGCTTTTGTATGACGGCGCCTTTTTGCTGAGGGATCAAATGGATCTGGCTCTCCTGATTGAAAGCCTTCTGCCCTCCAATAAAGCTTGATAAAGCCGAGCGGCAGCGAGCCATCAAACAGGAGCGGCAGCGAGCCATCAAACAGGAGCGGCAGCGGGCCATCAAACAGGAGCGGCAGCGGGCCATCAAACAGGAGCGGCAGCGAGCCATCAAACAGGAGCGGCAGCGAGCCATCAAACAGGAGCGGCAGCGAGCCATCAAACAGGAGCGGCAGCGAGCCATCAAACAGGAGCGGCAGCGAGCCATCAAACAGGAGCGGCAGCGGGCATTTAAAGCCAGGCGGGCAAAAAAAATGAAAACAAAAACCGCTCAAGCCCTTTTGCGGATCAAAGCCGCCGCGCTTTTCTGCGCGGCCGCCGGGCCGGGCGCCTTGGCAGCTCCGGAAAGCGCTCTGGGCCAGCCGCCCCCGCGGCGCTTTCCCGCCATTCCCTCAAAGCATGATTCCGGCGTGATTTATCGCAGCAAATCAAAAGCCTTTCCCGCTGAGTATTTTCTGCTCTCCGATTATGACAAATGCTCGCTTTGGACTGTTTCCGGGAAGTTTAAGGCAAATTTTCCCGGAGGCATGTGCCGGTTTGATCCCGCAGCCGGGTTTTTCAGCGCCATTAACCACCGGCTTTATATGTTCAATAAAAACATGGAGCCTGTCTGGAATCTCAAGTTTGAGCGCATTCACCATGACCTTCACATCAGCCCGCCCCGCCGGGAGGCCGCTGTTGTTTTTTCTGAAAGCCGGCAGTCCAAAAAACACGGCTTTATTGTCAATCATGGCGCGGCTGTCGCGGATTACAAAGGCCGGCTGATTTTTAAATGGACAGTCCTTGACGCTTTAGGCGATCTGGAGAAAATCACAGCAAAATATGGCCGGACGATCAGCAAAGACTCCAAATCCAGGCTGTTCAAAATCAACTCAGCTCAAATCATTCCAGAGAACAGGGCTTTTCCCAAAAACCCCGCCTTCCAGCCCGGAAATCTTTTGCTTCATCTTGACTTCATGCCTTTGACGATAGCTGTTCGGCGGAAAGACGGAAAAATTGTCTGGCATTATTTTTATCCCGGAGGCGGAGACAGCATTCACTCCCCCCGCATATTAAAGTCCGGGAGGATGCTTTATTTTAACAATCAGTTTTCCGGGGACATGACAAATTCAGAAAAAAGGGGGCTTTTAAAAAACAAATTTGCGCTCAGCCTGGATGGGATCAGCCTGCAGTTTTTGTTTGCCCTCCCGGACGCCTATCTTCTGACCCCTTTCAAAAGGTCTTCTGCGGATATTATTGATCCGCTGGCGAAAAAGCTTTTGTGGCGGTATTCCCCTCCTATAGCTTCAGCCTCGCTTGTCTCCCCTTACGGCGGGTGGACGCAGTTTCTGGAAAACGGAAATATCATGGTGACTCATGTCAGTTATGGCGGCGCGGCTTTTGAAGTGACTCCGCGGGGGGAGATTGTGTGGGAGTGGATAAACCCCGAAAGGCATCCCTATTCCAAAAGGCCAAAAAACACCCGGGCCCTGCTTAAAATCCAAAAGCAGGCCGTTGAGCCGTTTTTGAGCCAGACATTTTAAGCCGGGGTTTTTGCAGCGCTCTCCGGCGGCGGCTGGCAGAAAAACCCGGCGGCTGTCTCCCGCATCCCCGGACCCCCGGCGGCTTTGCCCGCTCCTGTTTTTTTGTGAATGGCGATTTTGTATCCGAACCCGCCGCCGCAGTGGATGGCAATATAGGCGGAGTCATGCGCGGGGCCTCCGTCCGCGCTGCCGCAGCTGATGGCGGCAAACCGGCTGTTTGACTGATAAACAAGGCCCTCTATAATGGGCGCGGGCTTTTGGCCTCCCGGAAAAATCGGCCGGGGCTTTCGTCTTTTTGCGCAGTCAATTTGATTTGAGAGAGCCCCCGCATAAGGGGAGGGGCTGGGATCAAACTGCGACAAAAAAACAATCCTGTCCTCCCGGATCCAGTCAAGGAATTTTTTCCGGCTGAGCTTTTTCTCTTTAATGAGGATTTTTCCATCCTCTGTCACAAACTCGGAAAACCCGGCGCGCTTTAATGTTTTTTTAACAAAAACCGCTTCGTGTTTTATTTTTCCATAAGCCAGGGCCGCGCCTGTTTTTGCGCTTGCGGCGGCGCTGCCGGCCGCCGCCGCGGCCGCGGCGCTTAGGGCGGAGATGAGCAAAAAGCCGCCGGCTTTTATTTTGGGCTTTTGCGCCGCCGCCCGGGCTGGCATGTCAGTTAAAAATTTCATTTATGGGATTTCCCGTGATATTTTTGACTTTTAGATCTGTGTCCAAAGCCTTCAGGATGGCCGGCAGCTGATCTTCATGGCTTAAGGGCTTTTTTATCTGGAAGCCTTTTTTAACGCCGGGGCCGGAGATGACAAAAGGCGTCCACATGCTTTTTTCCGAATGGGGCAGTATGGCCTGCTTGTAGCCGCTCTTCAGAGGGTCTGAAAATATTTTTAAATCCCCGCTGACAGCCTCGCTCCATCCATAGCCGGGCTTGTTGGCAATAATCAAATCGCCTGTCCGGTCAGGCGGCAGCTTAAAAGTTTTTGCCGCATCCTCATGGCGCGCGATTTTTGCAATGATTTTCTCCCCCCGCTCGTTTTTTAGGCTGTTTAAAAGGCGCTCTATGCGGCTTCTCAGCTTCTCATACTCAGGGCCATGGCCCCTTTTCCAGGGGCCGCCAAGCCCTTCGGGATGAATAAACACGCCGTCCATTTTAAGGTAGACGGCCTTGGTCCGGGGCCAGTCAATCACATTCAGGCCGGTTTGAGGGTCTTTGCTGAACTTCAAAAGCCCCTCTCTGGCAAAAAGATTGTTTAAATGAACCCATTGATTCAAGGGCGCGGCGCCATGATCCGAGCTGAAGGCGATGACTGTGTTTTTGTCAGCGATTTTCAGGATTTCCCCCAGCATGTCATCCACTCTTTTATACATTCCAAGGATGTCCGCCCAGGCTTCTTTCCGCTCTTTTTCAGAAGTTTTGCTGTAATGGCGGCTTGCCGGATCTACAGAGCCAAGCCACCAGCGGCTTGTAAGCATTTGATTGGGGCTGTAAATGTCGTGAATGACAAACTCCGGATTTTTGGCGCGCCGCAGATAGGGAATGAGAGAGACATGCCAGTCAAATGAAAAATGCAGCTCATCTAAAAAAGTCTTTTTGTCCTCGTTGAAATAAATAAGCTGCGGCGGAAAATTGTCAGCAAAGTCTGTCATAGGCCCCAGATTTTTGTTCAGATCCGCTGCTGCATGAGAGGGAAAAACAACAGTCCTGTTAAGGCTGTTGAACAGCAGCCGGACTCTGAAAAACCCGTCAGGCCTGAGGGCAATCACATGAAACTTAACCGCGGAATCCAAGCCAAGGCCTTTAACCTTCAGCCGGACGGGGAGCCATTGGCTCCATCCGCCCTGCCGGAGCGAGGCGTCCATCCGGCCTTTTTCCCTGGCAAAAACAATTCTGTCATAGCCCCCGGGGCTGCTGTATTTGCTTTTGCCATAGCCTCCCTGGATTTTTCCGCCGCCAGAATCAATGACCGCTCCATAAAAGTCTTTCCCCCAGGCTGTCATTTTAAACTGTTTCGCCGGCAGGAGGGAGGCCGGCCTGAGAGCCTGCCCCCCGGAAAAGCCGATAAACTGAGTCAGCTTTGGGCCAAAGTAAAAAAGCCGGGCGGCATGGCCCTGGGACACAATCCGCTTTTGGCTTGTCTTCAGCTCAAAATTGATGGCCGCGATATCCCGGCCCCAGCCTCCCCAGCGCCCGCGAATCACAAGGCCGTTTGTGATCTCTGGAGGGGTGGAGCCGGGGACAGAAATGATGGCTGACTTAAACCCCTTTTGATCAATGTAGCTCCAGATGGCCGGGATTTTTCTGGCTGTTGAGCTAAACCCTCCAACGGAGACTTTTGAGAGCTTATGGCCCTCTGTATGCATGGGGCCGTCGGCCACGCCATGGCGGTCGGGGGTTGTCCCTGTCAGCAGGGTGGCAAAGTTCACTGGCGTGTGGCTGGGGAAAACCGGCTGGGAATATCCAAAAGCGCCCTGTTCCATAAGTTTTTTTAGATGGGGGAGCCGGCCCTCTCTGGCCCATTGAAAAATTTTAAAGAGATCCGGCTCCGCCCGCAGTCCGTCGGGAATAAGCCAGTAAAGCTTCAGGGGTTTTTGCTCGGTTTGGGCTGTCTTTGAGGCTTCGGCCTGGGCCGTCTCTCCGCCTGAAGGCTGGCTTGTTTTTGCCGGCCCGGCCGGGAGCGCCGCCTGATGCCGGCAGGCAGCCATGCCTCCGGCTGCCAGGGCTGCCAAAAGCGCCAGTAAAAAACCATGCCTTATCCTCATTGTTTGCGCGCCTCTTTGATTTTTCAGCAATTTTTTGTCCAAAAGCTGCGGGCGCCTGAGCGTTTTAAAACACAAGCTCCATCCGCTCCGCGGCTTTCCTGGTTTTATGGATCTGGATTTCTGATCCTCTGTTTTTGCTCTCCTTCGGCCAGCCTTGCTTAAAAAAACCCTTGATTCATAAAAATCAGGCCTTTTTCTGGAAAAGTCAATGCAATAATGAGAAAATAACAGGCGCAGCTGTGATGTTTTTTTGGAGATATTTGATTTTGTCCCGCTTTGGCTGCCTCAGCCGGGGCAGCCAAAGACTTAAGTCATGCTTCAGGGGACAGGGCCTGTTTATTGGGATGGCCTTTCAGCCGCGCCCCCAGGCTGCTCCCGCCGGCGGGCGCGGGCGGGGCTGCGGGGAAAACAGAGATTCAGGGCGCGGGGGGCCGATGGGGCCGGGCCTGCGCAAATTTCGCGCTTGACGGCCTGTTTTCAGCATGGCATTCCATGGCATAGGGATGGATGCATGGCAAAAGCGATCTGGAAGATTCAGGCGCGATGGGCGCAGAAAATCTTAAAAACCCAGGGGAGGCATAAAATATGCAAATCACACAAATACGGCTGAAAAACTTTAGAGCTTTTAAGGATGTGGCTTTGGGGGATATCCCCCGTTTTGCGGTTTTTGTGGGGGCCAACGGGACAGGAAAATCCACCCTGTTTTCTGTTTTTGGCTTTCTGCGGGACGCCATGGCCTCAAATGTCACAACAGCTCTTGCCAGACTGGGGGGGAGCCGCGGGTTTTCCGAGGTCCGGAGCCGGGGCGCTGACGGCCCTATTGAAATAGAGATCAAATTCCGCGAAAAGCCCAAAAGCCAGCTAGTCACTTACACTCTGCAAATTTCCGAACAGAATGGCCGCGCCGCGGTGGAGCGGGAGATTTTGAAATACCGCAGGGGGAGCAAAGGCGCGCCCTGGAAGTTCCTGGATTTTTCCAATGGAAGCGGCGAGGCTGTCACAAATGAGGTGGAGGAGGTCCGGGACGAGAGCCAGCTGCAAAGGGAAAATCAGAAGCTCAAGGCGCCGGATCTTTTGGCCATTAAGGGCCTGGCGCAGTTTGAGAAGTTTCCGGCTGTGGCCGCTTTGGGCAATTTGATTGAGCGCTGGCATATTTCTGATTTTCATATCAGCGCAGCCCGTCCAGAGCGGGAGGCGGGTTATGCGGAGCATTTATCCCGCGCGGGCGAGAATCTGTCTTTAGTCATTGAGTATCTTCATAAAAATCATCCAAAAATTTTAGATAAAATCATTCGCCGGCTGAGCAAAAGAGTCCCCGGCATTGCCAAAGTCCAGTCCAAACAGACTGAGGAGGGGCGGATTTTGCTGAAATTTCAGGATGGGAAGTTTGAGGATCCGTTTTTGGCCCGCTATGTTTCGGATGGGACAATCAAAATGCTGGCCTATTTGGTTTTGCTGTATGATCCGAGTCCTCATCCCCTTCTTTGTGTGGAGGAGCCGGAAAACCAGCTTTATCACAGCCTGCTTCAGGAGCTGGCCGAGGAGTTTCGCTCTTACGCAAACCGGGGCGGGCAGGTTTTTGTCTCCACGCATTCGCCGGATTTTTTAAACGCCGCCCGGCTGGATGAGGTGTTTTGTTTCGAAAAAAAGGATGGATATACAAATATCAGGCGGGTCAAAGATGATGGGCAAATCGCTGCCTTCATGAAAAATGGAGACAAAATGGGCCGCCTTTGGAGAGAAGGCTCTTTTAAAGGGGCTCATCCCTTTTAGAGCGGGATCATGGAGGCTTCAGTTTGAAAAGGGCCGGGCGGGCCGCCAGCGCCGGCAGATGTTTTCCTGCAAAAAGCCAATCTTGCAGTCTAAAAAACTCTCCAGGCCGCCTGACAGCTCGCTTTCGCAGAGAGCGTTTGTCTGGATAGAGGACAGAAAAACTCTTTTCAAATGGGGCATAAGACAAATATTATTGACAATATTTGTAAGGCCCCCAAGGCTGACCTCCCCCGCGTCATAGAGGCTGCCGCTGCTGCTTAAGCAGGAGCTGACACAGCTGGATCTTCTTGCTGCCGCTGACTGCCGCAAAAAAGGGCCTATGAAACGGCCGATCCCCGCTGTTTGAGCTGTTTCCCTCCGCTCAAAGTCATCAAAGTCATAATGATCTTTCAGACAGCTTGCATGGGCCTCAAATATCTGATCGCAATGACTGGCTTTATCGGGGCGCTCCATGACAGAGGCGCTCCCCTGCGGGGCGCCCGCTTGATCGGCCGGGCGGGGGCGCTTCAGCGCTCCAGGCTTGTTCTGCCAGTCTCTGCAAAATACATGACATTTTTCAGAGCTGCTGAAAAAAACAGCGCAGCTGTTCATGCAGTTTTCATAATCGGCGGAGAAAACAGCTGAGCTGAAAAAAATCTGAGCTAAAAAAACCAGGCAGCAAAATAACGCCAGGCGGGAGCCCGCTTTTTTTTCAGGGCCGCCCGCGCCGAATGACTGGCTTTTTTTTCGCTTATATTTTTTATTCATGGCTCCTCCTTTATTTTGAACATTTTTAACCGCCCCATAACGCGCGCTTTGAAAAGTGTCTGTTTTTTTTTCGCCCGCCCCAGCCGGAAAGATCCAAAAAACCCCCCCCCCCTCGTTTTAGGCTGTGGCCCTTTCCAGCCCTTCCCGCCCCGGCGGCAAAACAGCCCCATCGGCATCTGTCAAAACAGCCAGAGAAACATTTTGCGGGGCAAGCCTCCGCGCGGTTTTTTCTCCAAATGCAGAGGACATTCTGCCCTATGATTTTTTATTTGTCAAGATCTTTTGGAATATTTTGCAATATTTGCGCGCGCGCCCCCCCCCTTTTTTTTGCGGCGGCTTTAAGCCCCTAAACAGGGATAGCGAATGCTCTCAAAGCCTCGTTGAGCGCGGTTTTTTTGTCTGTTTTTTCCGATCGCTTTCCGATGATCATGGCGCAGGGGACATGATAAAAGCCTCCGGGAAAGAGCTTTCTCCGGGAGCCGGGGATCACAACCGAGTTTTCGGGAATTTCGCGCCTGTATTCCTTTGCCGGGGCTTGAGAGACATCTATGATTTTTGAGCTGGCGGTGAGGACAGCCCCCGCCCCTATCACAGCGCCCCGCCTGACCAAAACCCCCTCCACAACAATCGCGCGGCTCCCAATAAACACATCATCCTCTATCACAACAGGCCGGGCCTGAACAGGCTCTAAAACCCCGCCAATCCCGGCGCCGCCTGACACATGGACATTTTTTCCCACCTGCGCGCAGGATCCCACCGTGGCCCAGGTGTCAATCATTGATCCCTCATCCACATAAGCCCCGATATTCACATAAGAGGGCATCAGAACTGTCCGCCGGCCCACATAAGCCCCCTGCCGGACAAGGGCCTGGGGGACAGCCCGAACCCCCTCTCTGCCGCTCCATTTTTTCAGAGGGATTTTATCAAAAAAGCGAAAATCCCCGGCCTCAAAAAGCCTCATTTTTTCTATCTTAAAATACAGAAGGATCGCCTCTTTCACCCAGTCATTGACCTGCCATTTGGAGCCTTTTTTTTCGCAAACGCGGATTTGCCCCTGATCCAGCGCCTGGATGGCTTCCCGGACAAGGCGCTCCGCCTCTGAACTCAGGCTTTGGCTTTGAGAGGCAAAGGCCTCGCGGATGGCTTGCGGATTCATGGCTTTTTGGGGATCTTGTTTGGGCATGTGTCTGAAAAGCTGTTATGCCGGCTTGATTTGAAAATCCCCGCATGCAAAAATATAAGTTTTCAAACACAGCCTGAAAATACCCTCTTTGCTTTGATACAGGCCGTTTGTTTAAAATCTTGGGAAAATCATGGGCGGCTGGCAGAAATGGAAAAAAAACCCGCCGGCCGGAAAAACTTTTTAGACACAGCCTGAAATAAAGGCAGCGGCGCGCAAAAATCTAAAAACATCAGGCGCGCCAGGCGCAAAAGCAGAGATCGGGCGGCGCGGGATAAAATGAACCCGAGGTTTTCTGGTGGGTGAAGGCGATAACAGTTTTTGGCTTCCGGCTCACAGACCGGCTTGCTCGCCGCTGACAGCGGCCTCCCCCTTTAATCTGCTTGTTAGGGTTCATTTTCAACCCTCGCGCCTTTTGATCTCCTTAAGGCCACTATAGCGCATCTCTTAAAGCTTTTTGAGAAAAAAATATTTTTTTTGATTTTTTTTTGCCTTTTTTGGGCTTTTTGTGGATAAAATCAGCCACAAGGGGCGGGATTCTTAAAAAAAATTTAAAAAAAAAGGGGAAAGCGCCTCAAAATGAAACAGTCTTCGGGGGCAGGCCCCCCGAACCCCCCGCTGAAAGGCGAAGGCAAATCATGCGGACAGAAATGGCAATAGAGATGGGCAAAGCCCCCGAACCCCACGCTGAAAAGGCGAAGGCAAATCATGCGGACAGAAATGGCAATAGAGATGGGCAAAGCCCCCGAACCCCCCGCTGAAAGGCGAAGGCAAATCATGCGGACAGAAATGGCAATAGAGATGGGCAAAGCCCCCGAACCCCCCGCTGAAAGGCGAAGGCAAATCATGCGGACAGAAATGGCAATAGAGATGGGCAAAGCCCCCGAACCCCACGCTGAAAAGGCGCGGGAGAGCAAAAAATGACACAAGATCAAAATAAGGGCCGCCGGATTTTCAGAATTTCTGAGATCAATCAGGACATTGCCCAAACTCTGGAAGAAGCCTTCCCCTCTCTGTGGCTGAAGGGGGAGCTTTCCAACTTTAACGCGCACAGCTCCGGGCACTGGTATTTCAGCCTGAAAGACGAGGGCGCGCAAATCCGCGGGGTGATGTTCCGGGGGAGCAATCAGAGAATCCATTTTTCCCCGGAAAATGGCATGGAGCTCCTGGTTCGGGGGCGGATCAGCGTCTATCCGCCGCGGGGGACCTATCAAATCCTCTGCCAGGAGATGGAGCTGGCCGGCTCAGGCTCCCTCCAGGCTCAGTTTGAGGAGCTGAAGCGGAAGCTGAGGGCCGAGGGCCTGTTTGACGAGGCGCGAAAAAAGCCCATCCCGCCGCTCCCCCGGCAAATCGCCATCATCACCTCTCCCACAGGGGCGGCCATCCAAGACATGCTTCAAATTTTAAAAAGGCGCTTTAGCGGGGCGCGGATTCTCATCATTCCCTCCCTCGCGCAGGGGGCGGAGGCGCCCGCGCAGCTGATTGCCGGCCTGAAAAAAGCCTGGCAGCTGCCCGGCATTGACACATTGATTATTGGCCGCGGCGGCGGCTCCATGGAAGATCTGTGGGCGTTTAACGACGAGGGCCTGGCACGCGCCATATCCCGCTCCCCGATCCCTGTGATTTCCGCCGTGGGGCATGAGACAGACTTTGCCATTTGTGACTTTGTGGCGGATTTACGGGCGCCAACCCCATCAGCGGCAGCGGAGCTGGTGGCCCAAAGCGCGGAAAGCCTTCTGGAGCGCTGCGCCAAAATCCAAAAACAGCTGATTCAGGGCATGGACTGGCAGTTCAAACTCCTCAGGGAGCGGATTCAGGGGCTGGAGCGGAGGCTCATCAGCCCGGAGAGGCTTCTTCGGGACCGCGCCCAGCGGACAGACGAGCTGACGGCCGCTCTGCATCGCGCCGCCAAAAACATGCTTCAAAGGGAAAGGGAGCGGCTTGCGGGCCTGGAAAATCTTCTTCAGTCTCTAAATCCAAGGCAGCTGATGCGCAAGGGTTTTTGCCTCGCAAAAGGGAAAGATTCAGAGCTTATCACGGATTCCCGGCAAATCAGCCTGGAGGATAAAATCTCTCTGGAGTTTTTTAAGGGGGGGGCGGAAGCTCTTGTGGTCAAAAAAAATGACAAATAAGGCGTCCGGCCGGCGCGCCGGAAAAATTAAAGCTTGTCACAGCCGCCGCTTTTTGATGTTATGTCAGGCGACAGCCTGCAGTTAAAGTCAGGCGAAAGCCTGCAGTTAAAGTCAGGCGAAAGCCTGCAGTTAAAGTCAGGCGACAGCCTGCAGTTAAACGGGGGCGAAAGCCTGCAGTTAAAGTCAGGCGAAAGCCTGCAGTTAAAGTCAGGCGAAAGCCTGCAGTTAAACAGAGGCGACAGCCTGCAGTTAAACAGAGGCGACAGCCTGCAGTTAAAGTCAGGCGACAGCCTGCAGTTAAAGTCAGGCGACAGCCTGCAGTTAAAGTCAGGCGACAGCCTGCAGTTAAACAGGGGCGAAAGCCTGCAGTTAAACGGGGGCGTGTCCAAGGGGGGAGGAGCATGGACTTTGAAAAAAACCTAAAAGAGCTGGAATCCCTTGCGGAAAAAATGTCTGCCGGGCAGATGGGCCTCACAGAATCCATTGCGGCTTTTAAAAAGGGAATGGAGATTGTCCGCCGCTGCCGGAAGGAATTGGGCGAGGCGGAGCAGGTCGTGGAAAAACTAGTCAGGATTCGGGAAGGCGGCCAGCCGGAAACCGAGCCTTTTGAATCCGCTGAAGCCGCCGCCCGCGCAAAGCCAGGCGCGGAAAGCCGCCAGGCAAACAAACCAAAAGCTCCGGGCATGGCAGGGAAAAGCGAGGCCGAAAAAACCCCGGCAAAAAACGGAGGCGGCGGCCGGCATTCAAACGAGAGCGAACAAAAACCTCCTCCCTCCGGCAGCAAAAAAACAAGCAGCCAGAAAGACTTGTTTTAGGCTCATCTTTTAAAGGGCTATGAGTCCATTTGAGATATTTTTTAGATCCCGGATGGAGAAGGTTTTTTCCTCCGGCCGCCATAAAGCGCAAAAACATCTGAAAGAGGCGGTTTTTTACAGCCTGTTCGCGCCCTCAGGGCTGTTCCGGGCGCGGCTGGCTCAGGCGGCGGCTGAGAGCCTTGGCGCCGATCCAAAACATATTTTTCCCTGGGCCGCGGCTGTGGAGATGGCCCACTCGGCAAGCCTTCTCCATGATGATCTCCCCTCTATGGACAGCGGGCAGTCAAGGCGCGGCAAAAAATGCGCCCATCTTGTTTTTGGAGAGGACATCGCGCTGCTGGCCGGGACCTGTCTTTTTGTGGAGGCTTTTTCGCTGCTTTCTGACCCCCTGCTGCAGGCTGGCCAGAGCGCCCTTTTGCGGCTGTTTGTCTCCAAGACAGGCTTTCAGGGGCTTATGAGCGGCCAGGCCATGGATTTAGAGCTTAGCCTGAAGGCGGCGAAAAAAAACAAAAAACCTCTTTCAGAATCTGCCAGGGAATCCTCTTTTTTGGATATGGTCCGCTTAAAAACCGGCTCGCTGATTGAGGCGGCTGTGGAGGGGCCTCTGCTTCTTTGGGGCTGCTCTCCGGCAGATCGCGCCGCCCTTCAAAAATACAGCGGGGCCTTGGGGCTTGCCTATCAAATAGCAGACGATCTTATAGACGGAGATTCCCCCCTGGAATCCCCCCAGCGCGCAAGATATCTTCTGATAAATTTCACAGAGAAAAGCTTAAAAGCTCTTCAGCCCCTAAACGGCTTCAGCGGCAGGGACGAGGCCTTGGCGGCCCTGAGCCTTGAAAACCAAAACAGAGCGCTCAGACATGTATTATCCCCCTTCAAAAGCCTAAACGAGAATTGAATGGCTCTGCCGTCTGGCGCCAAACTCATACAATGATTTTAAAGCCTTCCATCGCAGCGGGATCAAAGGAGTTTCAAAGCCGGCAGGCCGGCATGAAGGCCCGTGTTCAGGAGCTGAAGCGGCGCCTCGCCAAAGCCGCCTCAAAGGGGCTGGAGGCGAAAGGCGGCAAGCTCCCTGTCCGCAAAAGAATCGAGCGGCTGAAAGATCCCGGCACAGAGGCTTTGGAGCTTTCCCCTCTGGCGGCTTATGGAATTTATGAGGATCAGTCTCCCGGCGCGGGGATTTGGACAGGGGTGGCTCAAGTCTGCGGCAGGGAATGCGTTATTGCAGCCAGCAGCCCCATGGCCAAAGGCGGCGCTTACTTTCCTCTCACTGTGAAAAAGCATCTCCGCGCTCAGGAGATCGCTATGGAAAATCATCTCCCCTGCATTTATTTGATGGACAGCGGCGGCGCTTATTTGCCCCTTCAGTCAGAGGTTTTCCCCGACAGGGATCACTTTGGGCGGATTTTTTACAATCAGGCGCGGCTTTCCGCCATGGGAATCAGCCAAACCGCTGTGGTTTTAGGCAGCTGTACAGCGGGAGGCGCCTACGCGCCCGCCATGGCTGATGAAAATGTGATTGTTAAAAACCAGGGCGCGGTTTTTTTGGGCGGCCCGCCGCTTGTGGAGGCGGCCACGGGCGAAAAAGTTGATTCTGAAACTCTGGGCGGAGCGGAAACCCACTGCGCCCGCTCCGGCCTCTGCGATCACATGGCGGAGACAGAGGAGGAGGCTCTGGCCAAGGCCAGAGAAATCATCAGCCGGCTGAAGCCGCCGCGGCCGCTGCCGCCTCTTCATCAGGCTCCAGAGCAGCCTCTGTATCCGCCGGAAGAGCTTTACGGCGCCATCCCCGGCAGCCTGAAAACCCCTTTTGATATGAGAGATGTTCTGGCCCGGATTCTGGATGGCAGCCGCTTTGAGGAGTTTAAGCCAAAATACGGCCCGACTCTGCTTGCGGGATGGGGGCATATTTGCGGCTCGCTTGCGGGAATCGTGGCCAATAACGGGATATTGTTTTCTGAAAGCGCCTTAAAGGGCGCGCATTTTATTGATCTCTGCGATCAGAGGGAAATCCCCCTCATTTTTTTTCAAAACATTATGGGCTTTATGGTGGGAAGGGAGGCTGAGTGGAAGGGGATCGCCAAGCATGGGGCAAAAATGGTGAGGGCTGTGAGCCTTGCGCGGGTCCCCAAGATCACAGTAATTGCGGGAGGCTCTTTTGGCGCCGGCAATTACGGCCTTTGCGGCCGGGCCTATCAGCCCCGGTTTTTATGGACATGGCCTTCGGCCAGGATATCCGTTATGGGGGGCGAACAGGCGGCGGATGTGATGTGGAGCCTCAAAAAAAAACGGGCAAAAAACCCATTGGATGAGCAAAAAGCCAAAGGCTTTATTTTGGAAAAATACGAAAGGGAAAGCTCCCCCTATTACGCCACAGCCCGGCTTTGGGATGACGGCCTGATCGATCCCGCGGACACAAGAAAAGTTTTGGCCATGGGCCTGGCCGCCGCGGCGCGCGCGCCTCTGCCTGAAAGGCAAAAAAGCGTTTGCCGAATGTAAAATTTTTCTGGAAAAAAAAAGAGCTTGACTTTGAAGCAAAAACAGGCATAATCATCCATGATGGAATAAAAACCAGAGGATTTTATAATGGATCTAAATGGAATAGACTCCGGGTCAGTGATTGCCGTTTTGGCGCTGCTTTCTTTTTTGTTTGCCTGCTTTAAGTTCATGATCCGCCCGCTTGAAAAGGGCCAGAAAGAGCTTGAAAAGGGCCAGAAAGAGCTTGAAAAGGGCCAGGCGGAGATTAAAGAGACACTGAAAATACTGCTCAGCCGGCAGGCGCCGCAAGCCCCCGCCGGCGGTCAGGGGAAATAATTTTTCAGCCGGTTTTTTTTTTCTGGCAGGATCTGCGGGAAACAGCCGCGAACAGCCTCAATGGCTGTCCATCGAAACAAGCTCCTCTGGCGAAACCCGATTTTTTGTCACAAACTGCGGGAACAGCCTCAATGGCTGTCCCATCAAACAGGCTATTCAGGCCAGAGAGGCAGCTTGGAGCCTGGCTTTCTTTTGGGGATTTTGCTGTCAGCGCTGGAGACGCAGGCGGGGGTGACACAGGGCATCGGCCTCTCAAACAGCTGAAAGCCTGTTTCAATATGGCCCAGAGGCTTGTCGCGGCAGCTGTAGCTCCTTTTGATAAAGCCGTCCGGCTCTCTGATGATCAGGCTTCTATAGCCGGATGAGCATTCCCATCCCTTAAAGCGGTTAAAATTAAAGGCGTTAAACCGCTCCGCCTGATCCATAAACCATGTTTTTCCACTGGAGTCGGCCAGCTCAACCTGAAAAATCTGCCCTGAAGGGGATGGTTTTGCCGGCAGGCTCAGCCTGGCTCTGGGGCGAAAGGATGTTTGCCCTTTTTTCCGCAGCATCTCCCCCGCGTAATCCCTTTGAGGAAGGCCCTCGCGAAGCTTTTTCAGCATGGCGGGCGTGTAGCCGTCCACAACTTTTTGGGCTTTTTCATCGCTTTGGGGCTTTAAGGTGACATTGATCTCCCTTTTGTGAAAGTAAGCGGCGTCCCTCCAAAGCGCCTCAAAGTTTTTCGGAGTCATGACTATGTTGACAGTGACTCGAATCTCCCGCTCCTGAAGAAACTTGATCTTGTCCCCAAAGCTCTCCTTTTGGGCAAACTCCCTGTGAAAGGAGGCGGTGACTGTGGCGCGGTGAAGGGGGCGGCAGGCCGCCGCGTATTTGTCCAGCCATTTGAGGCCGGGGCTTAAGTTGCTGGTCATGTGGACGGAGCTGTAATGGCTGTCCGCGGCGCCGCCTGCATAATGCCTCAAAAGATCCAAATAGCCTTTATGAAGGGTTGGCTCGCCCCCGCTGAAGGAAAAATGAAAGGAGTTAAAGCCCCTTTCCCGGGCCTGTTTTTTGATCTCATCCATGGTTTTGACAAGCAGCTTTAAGGGCCGGTGATCCGGCCGGGAGGCGCGCGCGTAAGGCCAGCAATAGGAGCATTTGTAGTTGCAGAAGCGGCCAAGAAGCCAGCTCACGCAAAACAAATCCCTGTGGAGAAGGCTCGCCTGCCCCACCCGCTCAATATCCGAAAAGGGGATATCGCTGAAGGCATAAGGGGGGCGCGCCCCGGGCTTGCCTGTCTCTTTTTGATTCACAGCGCCTCAGCCCCCTTTAATCAGCTTTCAGCTTGTCGGATTTTTTTGAGGCGCACATGACTTTTCTGTGATTTAAGGTGAAAAACCCTTTCTTTTTTATATCAGATGGATTGGCGCCCGCGCCATAAGCGGTCAGCCCCGCTATGGTAAACTCATCGCAGCTGCACCAGTCCGCGGCGGCATTGCGGGCCTTGCAGCTAGATTCAAGATTTCCCGCGGTGAAGCCGGAAAGCGGAGCGCTGCCTGTGGCCGGAGCCGAGTCTTTGATCTCGCAGCTTTCAGAGTAGTTTGAGGCTTCGCATATCGTCCGGCTGTCTGTCAGACAGTCCAGAGGCTTCGGGCTGGCCGAACAATGCGCTGTTGAGGGCTTGCAGTTGTAATACATCCCCGCCGAACAGCCTGATCCATGACGGCTGCAGCAGGAGCCGGAGGTTGAGGCTTGAACAGGAATCCCCACAGTCCCGAACAAAACCCCCTGGGGCCTGTATCCCAGCTGATGGATGAACTGATGATAATTTCCGTCCATGCTTTTGGCTGAATAAAGCAGGCTGGCTATTTCCGCCATTTCCGATTTGGCCCAGGCCTCATAAGATTTCCCGGCGTATTTGCTGTAATAGGGAAAGGACGCCCCCGCTATCAAAAAGATTATCCCTATCGCAGTCAAAAGCTCTGTAAGTGAAAAGCCCTTGTCCCGCTTTTTGGATTCCGGGGGTTTGGGGCGGGGCAGCTTTCGCTTCAGGATCTCTGAAATTTTTTGCGGGTTGGCGCGGCCCCCGCTGGCCTTCATGGCCTGGCCGGCAAAAAAGCCAAAAATTTTTGTCCGGCCCTTCTCATAATCCTTAAGCTGCCTTGGGCGCTCCTTTAAAACAGCCTCCACAATGCCTTCCAGCTCTTTCTCATCAGAGATTTGCCGAAAGCCTTTTTCCTCTATAATTTTTGCGGCCGGGGCGGGCGCGCTCCACATAATGCCTAAAACCTCTTTCGCCATTTTTCTGGAAATTTCCCCTCTTGAGACAAACAAAAGCAGCTCCGCCAGCTCTTCTGGAGGGACAGGACAGCCTTTAATCAAAGTCTTGCTTTCTTTGAGCCTTGCCTGGATGTCTCCAAGAATCCAATGCCCGGCGGCCTGAGGGTCCCCGGATTTGGCAGCCGCGCGCTCAAAGTAATCAGCCAGAGGGGGGTCCTCCACAAGGCTCTCAATGGCTTCGCTTTTCAAGCCGTATTCCTTTTGAAAGCGCTCCGCCCGCGCAAAGGGAAGCTCCGGCAGGCTGATTTCCCTTAGATCAGAATCTTTAAAGCGCAGCGCCGGCAGATCTGGATCCGGAAAATACCGGTAATCGCCGGCCTCCTCTTTGGAGCGCATGGGGCGGGTCTCATTTCGGCTGGAGTCATACAGGCGGGTTTCCTGAGTCACAGGATTTCCAGACTCCAAGAGCCGGATCTGGCGGGAGATTTCATATTTAAGGGCGTTTTCAATAAACCGAAAGGAGTTGAGGTTTTTCAGCTCCGCTCTGACTCCAAGCTCCCGGGAGCCTTTTGGCCGGACACTGACATTGCAGTCGCAGCGCATAGATCCCTCCTCTAAATTGCCGTCGCAAACCCCAATATAGCGGAGCGCGCGGCGGATGGCCCGGGCGCATGCTGCCGCATGGGCCGGGCTGCGGATTTCCGGCCTGGTGACAATTTCTAAAAGCGGCTGGCCGGCGCGGTTGAAATTTAAAAGGGAGCTGCCGGCGCGCCGCAGGGCCTGGCCGGCGTCCTCCTCCATGTGAATCCTCTCCAGGGGGACAGAATAAGCCTTCCCCTGAAAGTGATAATCCGCGCGGCCGCCAAGGCAAAAAGGCTCGCGGTTCTGGGATATCTGATAGCCTTTGGGCAGGTCGGGATAAAAATAATGTTTGCGGGCAAACAGGCTCCGGGGCTGGATGTTTCCCGAAAAAGCCTTTGCTGTCCGCAGCGCATAGAGGGCGGCCTGCCTGTTCAGGACAGGCAGAGTCCCCGGAAGGCCCAGGCTCACCGGATGGATATTTTTGTTTTCCCCGGCTTGGAATCCGCAGGCCTCCGGCGAAAACATCTTGCTCCGGGTTTTCAGCTGGGCATGGATTTCCAGGCCAATGACCGGCTCATAGCGGCTTTGCTGTTTATCTGGACGGCCGTCCGGCCGCTCCCGAGTCTCAGCGGAGTGACAGGCATGAATGTTGTTCATTCTTATTTTCCCCTCTTATAATCGCGCGCCGGGCATCTTAATAAACAGCATCCTCTAAGGATCCGGCAGCCGCGGCCCGCCGGCGTCAATAGCCTTCCGGCCCGCGGCCGGAAACCTGAAGCTCCTCCTCTATGGCCAAGGCGGCATTCAGCATGCTCTGCTCGCCAAAAGCCGGCGCCATCAGCTGGACTCCCGCGGGCAGCCCCTCATCGGAAAAATCCGCGGGCAGGCTCATGGCCGGAAATCCTGTCAAATTGGCAAAAACTGTAAACTGATCATTTAAATAGGCCTGCAGGGGATCAGAGCTTTCCCCAAGCTTCGGCGCGGCGGCAGCTGAAACCGGGGAGAGCAAAACCTGGCAGTCTTTAAAAAGCTCCTCAAACGCCCGCCTGATTTTTTGCCTGGCCTGGCAGGCTTTGTGAAAATAATCCTCGTAATAGCCTTCTGAGAGGCAGAAAGTTCCCATAAGAATCCGCCGCTTTGTCTCAAGGCCAAAGCCTTCGCCGCGGCTCAGGCTGTAAAACTCCTCAAGGCTTTTTGAGGGCTTTTCGCTTCGGAATCCATAGCGGACGCCGTCATAGCGGGCCAGATTGCTGGCCGCCTCTGATGCGGAGATCAGGTAATAGACCGAAACCCCATAGTCAAAAAACGGCCATTTTTTTTCCACCAGCTCCGCGCCGCGGGCCGTCAGCGCGGACAAAGATTTTTTCAGGGCGCGGGCGGCGGCTTTGGAGACCGAAAAGCCCTCTAAATCAAAAAAGCCCGCTTTTTTCCCTTTCATGCTGGGGTTTAGGTTTTCATGAAGCCGGGGCGGGGGCAAATCCGCTGTTGTGGAATCCAGAGGATCCGGCCCCATAATGGCGTCCAAAAGCAGCGCGGCATCGGCGGCAGACCGGGTCAAAACCCCCGCCTGATCCAAGCTTGAGGCGTAGGCGATCATCCCATAGCGGCTGATTCGCCCGTAAGACGGCTTGACGCCTGTTAAATGGCAGTGATGGGCGGGAAGGCGGACAGAGCCGCCAGTGTCTGTGCCCAAAGCCCCAGGGCAAAGCCGGGCCGCCACAGCCGCCGCCCCTCCGCTGCTGGAGCCTCCGGGGGAATGAGTTTTTTTCCAGGGGTTTTTGGCCGGGCCAAAAAAAGAGTTTTCCCCTGTGGACCCCATGGCAAACTCATCCGTGTTGTTTTTCCCAAGGATGATGGCTCCGGCCCGCTTCAGCCGGCGGACAGCGGAGGCTGAATACGGCGGGGCAAAATCCCTCAGCATCTTTGAGCCGGCGCTGGCTTTCATTCCCTCCGCGCAAAACATGTCCTTAATGCCCAGAGGGACGCCGGCCAGCGGCCCGGACTCAGGAAGGCTCTCTTCAAGAGCCGCCTCATTGAGGGAGACAAAGCTGTTCAGCGCGGGGTCAAGCTTTTTGGCGCGGGACAGGAAAAACTGAAAAACCTCCTTTGGAGAGAGGTTTTTCTCCCGAACAGATTTTGCAATTTGAGAAATGGAAAGAGATGTCATGATTTTCCGCCGATGGGGGGGCCTTTAAACAGCTGGCTCTGCCGCTCCGGCGCCAGCTCAAGCAGGCTGTCTTTTTTTGGAAAATCCTCCGGCCTGTCATCCCGCAGCCTCAAAGGGATATCCAGGGGATGGGCGGCAGCCGGGGCGCCCTCTGTGTCAATCTCCCTGATTTTCTCAAAATGAGACAGCGCCTTTTTCAGATCGGCCTTTATGATCGTCTGCTCCTCTGAAGAAAGAAGCAGCCCGGCCCGCCGGCAGAGCCTGTTTAAAAGCTCATCATTGATTTCCACCGCTTTAGCCCCTGTTTCGCTGTTATTATGCCAATATAACCAGCATTCTAAAGGCCGGCCTTGAGCCTTTCCCTGTCATCCACAACGGACAAAACCCCGCTGCCGCCCAGTTCGCGGCGGCGGGCCAGTTTTTTTATGTCATAGACAAAGCTGCTGCCCGCCAGTCCGGGGGTTTGCCATTCCGGCCCCATCCGAATGGCGTCCACAGGACATGCCTCCTCGCAAAAGCCGCAGAAAACGCAGCGGAGAATATCCACCTCATAAGAAATGGGAAATTTTTCGACTTCCGGATCCCCGCTCTCCGAGGCTGTGATTTTTATGCAGTGGGCGGGGCAGTTTGTGGCGCAGAGCATGCAGGCTGTGCAGCGGAGCGAGCCGTCTTTTTTGACTGTCAGAATATGATTGCCCTTAAAGCGGGGGCCGTATTGATAATGCTCCTCAGGGTAGTTGAGGGTCATCCGCCGGCTTTTGAAAAAAAGATTTGTGAAAAATTTTTTCAAAGTCAGCCGCATCCCCCCCATTATGGCGGGAAGATGGCTCATTTTTCCGGCGTCCTGGCGCTTGACAAGCATGTGGGCAGCCCTCCTGATTTACAGCCCTGTTTATGGCTCCGTCCGGCTTTTGCGGCCTTGAGACAGCATATCACAAGCCCTCCCGCGGAATCAAGCCATCGGCATGAGGCCCTCCCAATAACTGATTCTGGCAAAACGCGCCGGCCCTTATCTTGACATGGCGCGGGCTCCCGGCGCATGGTGTTAACTGCGGATTGAGATAAAGCCGCGCGGATAAAAAAAATAATAACAGCCCAGGTTTTTTTTCCATGAGCGCCCGGATTCCCCATCTTATCGGCGGGAGCTTTGTTCCAGGCTCTTCCGCCAAAACAACAGAAGTCAAGGACCCATCCACCCAGGAGGTCCTGGGCCTGGCCCCCATTGCATCAAAAAGCGAGATCAGTCAGGCTGTGGAGGCAGCCAAAGCGGCTTTCCTGGAATGGAGGGAGGTCCCTGTCCCTGAAAGGGCGCGGCTGTTTTTTGAGTGCCAAAAAATCCTCAAGGAAAACCAGGCCCGGCTGGCCAAAATTTTAAGCGCCGAAAACGGCAAAACCCTCCCGGACGCCATGGGGGATGTCTGGCGGGGGATTGAAGTCGCTGAGCTGGCATGCCAGGCCCCTTCGCTCATGATGGGGGAGGCTGTGGAAAATGTGTCCCGGTCCGTTGACACGCGCTCTTATCTGCAGCCCCTGGGCGTGTGCGCCGGAATCACCCCTTTTAATTTTCCGGCCATGATCCCTCTCTGGATGTTTCCCCTGGCCATTGTCTGCGGAAACAGCTTTGTCCTCAAGCCCTCGGATCAGGATCCCATGACTCCCGTCAAGCTGGCGGAGCTGTTTCAAAAAGCGGGCTTTCCCAAGGGCCTGCTGAATGTGGTCCACGGCGGAAAAGAGCAGGCTGAGAGCCTGATCAGCCATCCCGATGTCAAAGCGGTCTCTTTTGTTGGATCAGCCCCCGCCGCTGAATCCGTCTTCCGCCTGGCCAGCCGGCATTTAAAGCGGGTTCAGTGCTTTGCCGGGGCCAAAAATCACATGATCATTATGCCCGACGCCAATAAGGCGGAGGCTCTGCGCAGCCTGGCCGGGGCGTCCTGCGGCGCCGCCGGGCAAAGATGCATGGCCATCAGCGCCGCGGTTTTTGTGGGGGAGGCGGCTGAATGGATACCGGAGGCGGCTGAAGCCCTGGCAAAGCTCCGGCCCGGCAGCTTCAGGGACAAAAACGCCGATTTTGGCCCTCTTGTCAGCCAGGCGGCCAGAGAGAGGGTTTTGTCTCTTATTGAAGAGGGCAAAAAAGAGGGCGCGAAAATCCTTTTGGACGGCTCCCGCTTCCGCTCAGAAAAATGGCCCCGGGGAAATTTTGTCGGCCCCACGCTGTTTGATCATGTCCGGCCGGAAATGAAAATCTATAAAGAGGAGATTTTTGGCCCTGTTCTGCTCTGCGCGCGCGCCGCGGGCCTCGGCGAAGCCATAAAGCTTGTCAATCAAAACCCTTATGGCAACGGCGCCTCTATTTTTACCTCTTCAGGGGCTGCGGCCCGCCGCTTTCAGCATGAAATTGAGGCGGGACAGGCGGGGATCAATCTGCCCATCCCCGTCCCTCTGCCGTTTTTTTCCTTTACGGGCTGGAAGAAATCTTTTTTTGGAGACTTGCATGCTTATGGCAAACAGGCCTTCCGCTTTTACACGGAGACAAAAACTGTCATTTCCCGCTGGCTGCCGGATGATGTCCGGGCCGAAAAGCCGCCAGACATGACCATCCGCCAAACCTGACGGCGCGGCAGAAACATCCGGCCCGCGCCGCCGCCGGAATTAGTTTGCGCGGGCGCAGGCCCGCGCGCTTTCGCCATAGGAGCCGTCTTCATCTTTAAGGCGGACGCAGTTTTCATAAGTCTCCGCATCCAGAGTTATAGCGCCGCCTTTTCGGGGGTCACTGGAAGAAAGATTCTCAGTCTGGTTTTCCCCCTCCACAATATTCAAGCCAAGCTTTCTTAAAAGATCCGCCCGGGGCGCGACATAGTAGCCGGCCCTCTCTTGATAAGGCGCCTGCAGCGCGCCCTCCCCCCCCTCAAAAAGCGCTCTCTCTATGTTTGGATCATATTTGACAAGGCTGTGGCTGAAGAGAAGGAAATTCACATAAGCCGGATTTTTGAGATTTTTGAAAAACTCCAGCTCCTCCGAGGCGGCGGGCGCGATAATATTATCAAACAAAGAATCTCTTTGAGAAAATTTATATTCAATTGAGAAAAGAAAAACTGAGAGCGTTTTCAGCTCTTCGGGGGACAACCCGGCAAACAGCTCCTGAAAGTCTTTCCAGGAGATGCCCGCAAGGGGAGACTTGGATTCCCGAAGCTTCCGCAGGGCTGAGGAAAACTTGTCAAAAGCCGCTTCGCTTTTGCTTTTCAGCCAGGCTGACAGCCGCTCCTCTTTTTCCTTTATCGGCATGAGATGAAGCCGCTCAGCCGCCTTCTTTGCTCCAAAGCCCCCTCCAGCCTGCGCATTTTCAGAGAGAAAGCCGTCCAGCAGCCGCAGCTCTTCGGGGGAAAACCCGGCAAACAGGCCGGAGACCTCATCAGCGCTTAATGAGTCAAAAGGGGACTGTTTTTTGTGGTAGGCTATGACTTTGTCTATCAGCTTCCCGGACACCTCAAACTGCTGCTGGGAAAAATTAACGAATATGTTTGTGATAAAGCCTTTCAGATAGTTTTCCCTTTTGTCTCCAAGATTATATAAATAATGAACAGGGCCGCCCAAACTTTCAATATTCGCTATATGATTTTCAAGGGCGGCGCTTTGGCTTTCCTGGATTTTTTTCCCGATATCCCTAACTATCAGAGACGGGGCCGCGCTCTCATAAAAAATCACTCCATAAGGCCCAATATGGATATTTCGCGCCGCCGGCAAAAGGTAGCGCGAGCACGGGGAGCTGCAGTATCCAAAGATATGAAGGTCCAGGCCTTTTTCCCTGATATAATTCCCCAGCTTCATAAGGCCGAGGCTGTGGTAATTCATGTCCATATTGATTCCCACAGCCTGCGGGCTTAATTGCTCCAGGCTGTCAATGATCCTCTGATAAGAGACCTCCTCAAACTGTTTTCTGTCCTCATGAGACATTCCGTTAAGAATGGACACAGGAGGGGAGCTTATGGCCATCTGAACAAGCACTCCATTGCTCTGGACAGCGTAAATCTGATTGGCCTCCCACCTAACAGGCGCCCCTTCAGCCATATGCGTTCTTGAGGAGTCAAGAAAGATGTTCTGAATGACGCTCTCTCTGTTTGCCTCGCCGTCTTTGACAATGCTCTTAAATTCCTCAAGTTTGGAGGGATCATTAAAGGCGCCGGTCAGGGCTTCAAGCATGTCCCGCTTTTGAGGAATTGACAAGTCCCGCCTTCCCAGAAGAAAGAGGAACATGTCCTCAAACGCCTGCAGCGAGTTTGTGACAGCCAGCCTTAAGATAAACTGATTGGATGGGCCGGCCTGTTTCGAAAGCAGGCCCTCCGCCTGCAAAACCTGCTCAACCGCGGAAGCCCCGGATGCCATAAAACTGCCAAACCCCTCCCGCATGTCAAGCGCCAGCTTTTCCAGGGCTTGTCTCTCCTCCTCTGTCATCTCCTCTTCTGGAGGGAGCAGCTGCTCTCCGCCCTCCGCCTCTGCCGCCGGCCCCGGGCTCTGCAAAATAATCATTGGCCGGCTGTCCGCTTCTCTGGATTCTTCTGCGGAAACTTCCCCGCCGGAGGGCGCCTGGCCTGAGGCCGCAGGAAAAGCCAAAAAGAGGCTCAGAAACATCGTTTTTTGAAATGGCCCCAATATTTTTTGCCCAAACATTCTTATTTGACTGATTTTAGAGGTTGAAAACATAAAGCGCCTCCTTATAGATAGTGTTTTTTTGCCGCCGGCCGGCGGGAAGCCAAAATAACCTGCCGCGCCCGCGAGCTGCTGTCATGATCCACAAAAAAAACGCAAAAGCAAACAAAAAGCGGAGTTTTGAGGGGGGGATTGCAATTTTTGCAAAATAAGGGGGGATTTTCCGCCACAGCTATTGCAATAAGTTATACATGGCATAAGCAGAATAAGCGCCTGAGCCTCTAAAAACGGCGGCTTTTGCCTGCTGGTTTTCCGCGGGCTTCAGACTCTGTTTTTATTTCCATGTGTTTTCAGGCTGCTGCGGCGGCGGCAGCTGCTGCTGCTGTCCTTGCTGACAGGCTGAAGGCTCTTGACAGGCTGAAGGCTTTCCGGCAAGGCCAGGGCAGGGGCGGCCTCCATATCAATCATGGGGATCATGGAGGGCGCGGAGAGCTTATAAAGCTGCCCAGTCATTATCTGCGTTTAATCCGCGGTTAGCCCCTCCTGGAAGGGGGATTTCAGGCAGCTTTTAAGGCGCTCCAGGCGGTAAGAGGCGGCGCCGCCGCCGCTGAAAAAGCCGCAGCTTTTGATATCCTCCCCGTCAAGCGCCATGCGGGCGGGCGGGGGGCTGCTTTGATCAAAATACAGGTTGTCAGAGTTGTTTTCCCCGCCGGCAATGCGGAGGCCAAGCCCCTTTAAAAGCCCTGTTGAGGGAATGATAAAATGAAATGGCCCCCCCCTGGGAACATCAGCGGAGGATTTGGACTCAATATTCTTAAAAAAGGATTCAAAAAAAGGATCGCCGGAGCTAAGATGGTGAACCGCATTTAAAAAATCCATATAACTGTATTCAGGCCTGGAGCTTCCGGCGGCTGCCCCCCGCTCAAATTTTACTTTGTCAAAGAGCTTGCTTTCCCTGTCTGCGGCGGAAGATATATGGCCGGAGATTCGCCTGAGTCTGCGGACCTCGCCCTCCCTTTCAAACAGGAAGTCAAAAACAATATTTTTCTCTGTTTGAGAGAGGCGGCCGAACAGATCCAAAAACGCGGGCTTCCGCTTTTCAGGGCTGGGAAATTTTTTTAAAATCCTGTCGGTTTTTTTAAACAGCTCCGCCTGCCCGCTGCGGGTTTTTAAGGCAATGGACAAATCGCTGATAAGGCCCGGCTGGAGGCGCTTTGCAAGGCTTTCCTCTTCCGCTGTGAGCCTCCTCTCAAAATCCGCCCTCATCCGGCTTATGGCCTGATCAAAGGGCCTGCTGATATCCCTGTTTATAAAGGAAAGCAGCCCTCTCTCATAAAGAATAAGGCCGTAAGGCTCAATGTAAATGTTTTCAGCAGCCGGCAGCAGATAATTTGAGCAGGCCAGGCTGCAGTATCCCAGAACATAAATATCCAGGCCGCTCTCCCTCACATAGTCTGCCAGATGAATGAGGCCGAAAGACTGGCGGCTGTCATACATATTGACGCCCAGGCCCAGGAGGCTCTCCTTTCCGCGCAGCAGGCTGCTGATTATGGCCTCATAGCCCTGGATTTCCTTAAAGATCCTTTCACTGTGGGGCTGGCCCTCATATATAAAGGGGGCCGCTGGCGCATGAATCATCAAACTGCCGGAAATGCGCGGCTTTCCGCTGCCCTCCTCTTTTTCAATGGCATACAGCTCCCGGCCGCTCCGCCTGGCGGAATCCCCGGCAGTTTCCGATGAGGACTGCCGGACAGCTTTCAAAACAAGCTCCCTGCTGATATTTTGCCTGGCGTATTCAAAAAAACTTTGAGACTTGACGGCGCGGGCCAGGCTCTCAAAAACATGGCTCATCCGGCTGATTTTTTCGTCATGGGAAAGCGCGCTGTCTTTTTCAAGAGCGCTGATTCTGTTAAACAAATTTTCGCCTTCATGCGCAAATTTTTTCAGCAGAGCCGGAGAGGCCAGGCTCAAAATAAAATCATTTGAAAGCTCTGAGCCGCTCAGCAGCCCAGCCTCCTGAAAAAGGGATTGAATGTCATGGCTTTCCTTCATAAGGGCATTCAGGGAGTCCATTTGCGCCACAAAAAAAGAGGCCCTGCCCAGTTTTTCTTTTTTTAAGATCTCGCCAGGGGGCAGATTGCCGCTGAAAAAGTCAGGCCCGCTGCCCCCGCCCAGGCTGGCCTGCCAAGCTCCCGGAGGCTCGCTGCAGGACAAAAGGCAATGCCCGGCGAAGGCAAAAAGCGCGGCCGCGCAGATTTTTTTTGTAAAGCTGTCAAAAAAATGGCGCGCGCCGGACAAGCCGCGATTCAGAGCCTCCATTCGCAAAGCCCTCCGCCGCGCCCGATAAAGCCGGGGCAAAGCAAAATTCCCGCGCCGCAAAAAACACATAACCCCTCCCTCAAAGCTGCTCTAAAGCCGGGAGATGTTTTCCCCCGCGGCCCTTCCCCCCGCCAAAGGGCCTTTTGAGGCCTTGGCGGGCCGCAGCTGTTATGAAATCAATCCTGCCATATTTAACTGCTGTTTAAAAGATGTTTTTCCCAAAAAGCCCCTCTTTTGGTCTGGCCCTGGCTGGATTGAGATGTTTCATCCGGCATTTGGTCCAGATCCGGGCAGCCGGCCATTGAAGCGGGCCGCGGAAGCGGCCGCCAGGCCGTCCAGATAAATAGCCGGCATGGACGAACGGCCCGCCCGGCGGGCGCGCCCGAAGATTTTGCATAAATTGCGGACCGGCGCTCAGCGGCCAAGGCATTCCCGCATCATGGCGGGATAAAAATAGCCGTCCTGCCTTTCAGGATTGAAAAATCCGCAGCTTTCAATGTCTCTGCCAGCCAGCTCCATATACATGCGCTCGGGAATGTCATTTTGCCCGCCCGACGGCAGCTTTTGCGCGGTGTTTTCCCCTCTGGCGATGTTCAGCCCTATATCTTTTAGAAGCTCCGCGGAGGGGATCAAAAACATCGGCTTTTCCCTTTCCGGAGCCTCGTAAAATTTCCTCTCCAGGCCTTGGAAATCTTTGACAATCCAATAGGGATACCTGACAAGATGATCGCTTAAGCGGAGAAAATCCGCAAAAGAATATTTTGGGCCGGGAACTCCGCTTTGAGCGGCGCCCCGGCTGGAAAATCCCCCATCCGGGGAAAAATCAGGGAAGATTTTTTGAAGAAACCGCCCTTCGGCTTCAGCGTCATGAGCCAGCCGCTCAAGAACCCTCTCATAAACTGTAAAATCATAATCAATGTCAACAAGAAAATCCAGCATGCTTTCCAGCTCTTCAGGGGAAAACCTGTTATAAACCGCCCGCGCCGCCTGCTGATGGCTGGCTGAGCTGAAGGCCGCCCGGGCCTTTGCCGCCAAATCATAAGCCTCCTGAAACCGGCTCAGGAAATCAGGATCAGCCGCCAAATCAGATTCAGACAGAAAATAATCTTTTGCCCTCTCTCCCAAATAATGAAGAAAATGAAAGGCGCCGCCCATTTTTCTGATGTCTCTTTGAAGCCGGCTTTTCGCCCGCCCGCGCAGATCGGCGAGCCATTCTCTGAGAGTTCTCTCCGCGAGAGACAAAAACCGGCCCTCATACAGTATCAGGCCATATTGCTCTATGTAAATATTTTCAGCCGCCGGAAGCAGGTAATTGGAGCATGGGCCATTGCAGTATCCGAGAACATGAACATCTATTTTGTTGTCTCTTATGTAGTTTGCGAGCTTGATCATCCCCTGAGCAAAGTGATTGTCCCATATATTGACTCCCACAGCTTTTATCCGCATGCTTTCCAGCTTTTTAATAATCTCGCCATACATGCTCTCTTCATAGGCCAGCCTGTCATTTTCGCTTGGATAGTCCGCTGTGTAATAAACCGCCATGTCTGTTGGGTGAATAGATGAGAATTGGCCGGATATGTATTTGTTTCCATTCTCATCTTCCCCAAGCGTGTAAATTTCATCCCCCGCGGCCCTGCCGTTTCCATCAGGGACAGGCCTTTTTGAGGAATTCATAACGCCCCGCATAATCGCATGGTCCGCCTCTTTTCTGATATGCTCTCTGAGCCTGCCGTTTTTTATGGAGGGCTTCATTTCATTTTCAAAAAAGTTTTGCAGATAGAGGCTGTGTCTCCGGCTCAGGGGATAAGTGAAGCCTCTTTTGCGGCTGAGAGTCTCAAGGTTTTCCCGCGCGAAGCTTTCAAACATCGCAAGAACACTGGGAAGAGGCAGCCTCAGGACAAAATCTTTGGACACATCAGAGCCTTTCAGCAGGCCGGCGGCTTCAAGATAATGCGGCAGATCCAGATGGCTCTCCCGCTCCGCTCCAAACTCTTTGACAAGCGATGGAATAAGAGCTGTTCCCTGAGAAAGAAAAAGAGCCTCCATTTCCCGCCGCGACGACACTTTGTAAATTGCGCTGCCGCTTTTTTCCGGCAAAAATTTTGAAAAGATCTCTTTGTTTATCTCTCTGGACGCGGCCATCAGCCTGGCGCTCAAAGCGCCTGCCTTTTCCTCTTTCTCAGTTAGAGCCGCCGCGCCGGCAGACTCTCCGGGAAGGGAATTACTGTTTTTCGCCAGGGCGGCGGGGGGGGGGCTGCCGCGGCCATCGCTCAGGCCGCCGGAGGGGCTGCCTTCCAGGCCGCCGTTAAGCCCCCTTTCATCATCAGGCTCAGGAGCCGGGGCAGGCTCTGAAGCGGCCTCTGTCTGAGAATCAGCTCCAGGCGGCCCGGAGCGGGGGGGATCAGAAGGGGGATCGGCTAAGCGGCGGCTTGCCACCGGCTGCGGCGCGGGCGGGGGCTGGCATGAAACCAGCGGCCAGATAAAAACCAGCCAAAAAAAAACGGCGCGCGCCGCCCCGAGCGGCGCGCGCCCGCGGAGGGAATCACTCATTAGTTTTCCTCAGACACTCTCCAAGATGCCCTTTTCCATAAGCCTTAATGCCATCAAGCTCTGTTCCGTTAAAAAAAGTTCCATCAAAAAATCCATTAAAAAACTTGCAGTTTATGATATCCTCTCCATCCACTCTGACAACCTGATAGTTGTTGTAATTCCCCGAGGGATAAAAAAGGCGGAGGTTTTCATCATGATTTTTGCCTAAGACAATATTCAATCCGATCTCCCGCATGATTTTTACAGAGGGAAAAACATACAGAGGCCTTTCGCTCTCTCTCTCGGCAAAGGCAAACAAGCTGCCGGCGGCATTTTTGGCTCTGTTTATTGAAAACAGCTTGCGCAGATTTTCCCCATAAGGGGTTCCCCTGTAGCCGGTTAAGTTCACAGTTAAGCCAAGAAAGCCCATGTAAGAATACTCAGCTGGCGGGGCATTTGCAAATATATCATTAAAAAACGCCTCCTCCGCTATGCGGTTATGCTCAAAATGGCTTAAAACCATATCTTGAAGGCTTCTGCCATGAGAGAGATGAAAGCCAGAGACAGCTTTTTTGCCCCGCGGCGCAAAGCCTTCAGAAAGCGCCTCATTCAGGCTTTCCTCTTCCAGCCCCATGATGTCCAGGCTTCTGGCAAAAAAGCCCCTGCGGCCGGCTGAGTTTTGATGAAGCGCCCCAAAGGCGCCCAATTTGTCAGCCGCTTTTAAATGAGCGGCAAAATGCGGAACTGAATCTCTTTGAAACTTGCGGGCTGTTTTTTTTGGAGGCTTTTTAATGAGGGCCTCTTCTAAATCCTCTTTCACAAAAGTTGACACCAGCCCTCCATACATGACCGAGCCGTAAGGCCCAATATGAATATTTTTTGCCGCCGGCAGCAGGTAATTGGAGCAGGTCAGATTGCAGCGGCCCAGGACATAAACATCAATCCCTTTTTCTTTGACAAATCTGGACAGCTTCATCATGCCGTGGAAATTAAAATTTTCATGCATATTGACGCCTATGGCCCGCGCGCCGCGGGCCTCAAGCATGCTTATAATTTTGCCATACTGCATGTTTTCCAGAATGATTCTTTCTTGAGGGGACAAGGTTATGTATCTCTCCCATAAAGCCGGCTTGCTCATTTTCGGCATCTCAACAAGCAAATGCCTCTCTTCGCCGCTGCCCTCTTCTATGATATAGATCTCCTGCCCAAAAATATGTATGGAGCCGTCTGACAGCTGCGCCTCGCTGCCGCTGTTTGCGATTATCGCCTCCAGAGTCCGTTTTTTTTTGCTTTCCGCCAGACTCAGGCCATTCTCAGCCGCGCTCAGAATGCCCTTAACCTGGTCCATTAGGCTCTTAAGCTGGCCGCTTTCAAAATATTTTTGCATGGCCTCTCCATTCCCTTGAAGCTGCTGCTCTATAAACTCTTTTGTCTGCTGGCCTATAACCTGGACAACAAATTGATTTGAAAGATCATGCAGGCTGTTATTCAAGCTGCCCCGCTCCATGGGGCTTAACAAACCCTCTCTGCCCAGCAAACCCCGAATTTGAGATTTTATCTCCTCATTGTATTGGGAAACCTGATCAGAAGCCAGAAAGTCTTTTTCTGCCAGGGCCCGCGCCGCCAGGAACCGCTTGATTCTCTGTCTGTCATGCTTGACGAGGGCGGGGCCGGCGGCCGCTGCGGGGCCGAATGAAATTGAGAAGCCCAGCTGCTCGGCCGGCATGCCGGAAGCTCCTGTTTCGATGAGCGGGCTGCTGTCCGCTGCTGGTTGCCCAGTGGAATTGCTTTGATAAAGCCCGGCTGCGGGGGCATGATCCTGGACGCTCCCATAATTATAATGGGGAGAGTTAGGCCCTTCCGCGCACGATAGAAAAAACAGGGCAAAACACAAAGCCGCCGGGGCGCGCGCCCAGCCGCCATTTTGTTTGTGATTGGGGTTGTGGCTAAATATGGCATTTCTCATGATAATATTCCTCCCGCGCTGCTGTTTCTAAAAAGCAGGCCTGTAAAATGATGTCTGTTAAACCGCTCCCTTATTAAAGATGAATTGGCTGTTTGGCGGACTGCCCTGGCATTGCGCCGCAGCATGTTTCTCCCTGGCCTGCCGCGCTCATATTGAGCCGCAGCCTGCCGCGCCGCAACAGTTTTTTTTTGCCGTCCGCTTTTAGCCTCCCTTAATATCTATAACCTTGCATCTTAGCATCTATAGCCTCTATGCTATAAAGCCTCTATATGAGGGCCTTATATATATGAGGGCCTTAACCCTCTGCTTATTAGGATAGGCTTTTTTGCGGGGGGGCGCAAGCGAAAAAGCCATTTTTGCGGAAAATGCCTGTTTTTTAGGCCTCTTTTGAAGGATTTTGCTGATTTTTTTGGCCCCAGCCTTATATCATCTATAAAATTCATTTATTGTTTAGGGGGATCGGGGCCGGTCAGGCGGCTCTCTGTTAATGACAAAGCGCGTTATAAGCGGCCAGCCCCCTAAACAGGCCCTTCAAAATTGAGCCTGGGGGGCGGGCGCGCCCCCCCGCTGCGGAGGCTTTGCGGCAAAACATTTATTTTTAGAGCCGCTGCAGCAGGCTGTATGGACTAAAGTCAGGAAGCCGCAGCCGCGCTGCAAGATCCATGCGGGCGCTTTGCCTGATGGCGGCTCAGCTTAATCCGGCAGGCTGAGGCCCGGCATGCATGCCAAAAGCCTTTCCTTTGAGTAACTGCCGGCGCCCTCTTCAAGAAAGCCGCAGCTTTCAAAGCCGCTTTGGCTTAATTCCATAATCATTTCGCCGGAAAGCGATGGAGGCAGATTTTCAGGGCTGTTTTCGCCTTGCGCAATATTGATTCCCAAGTCCCGCAGCAAAGCGGCGGAGGGAACAATAAGATCGATTTTCTCCTCTTCATGAGCGCTGTAGCCTGTTCTGTCAATGTTTCCCGCAAACACATTCCAAAACCACAGGTTGTGCTTTGTAAAATTATGGGAAAACCGGAGAAAATCAGCGTAAGGGTATTTTGAGTTTTTTTGACCGGGGATTTCTGAGAAAAAAGCCTCTTCGCTCTGCCTGTTGTCCTCCAGGTGCCTGAGGACGCTTTCAATTGGCCGGTAATTGGGAAATTTAAGATGAAAAAGAAACTCCCGGAGGACATCCATTTCCGCGGGCGCAAAGCTCTTGGACACAACAACAAAATTGCGCCGGCTTAAGCCGTCCAGCTGGTCCGTCCCCGCGCGGGCCGCCGCGCGATTAAGGGCGGTGATGACTTTGTCAGGCAAATGGCCATGCCCTCTTTCCATAAGATAGTTTTGCAAGGCCTCCCGCGCGGGCTGCCGGCTGGCAGCTCGCAGCTTCCCGTTTTCATCAAAATCAAGGGTTTGGAATTCCCCGCCTCCTGAAAAGAAGAGGGCCTTATACAGGTCTGTCATGCCGGCGCCGGGCTTTTTCCAGCGCTCAGACAAAACGCCTCTTGCATTTGCAAGCGCGCGGTTAAATATTCCTCCGGCTTCCGGCGCCATGGATGAAAACAAATCGCCCTGGTAGGAGATGACGCCGTAGAGGCCAATATAAACATTTTTTGCCGCCGGCAGCAGATAGCTTGAGCAGGTCAGGCTGCAGTGCCCTAAAACATAAACATCCATGCCGGTTTTTTTAATGTGCCTGGCAAGCCTCATCATGCCGGCTGCCGAGCGGTTGTCAAATATATTGACAGCTATGGCTTTGGATTTGTTTTTGATCAGATTGTCAATTATCCCCTGATAAACGGCCCTCTCAATCAGATGCCTTTCCTCAATGGTCTGCTGGTATATATAGTCTGCGGGAGGAGCCAGCGAGCCAAGGGGGGCAAGCCTGCCGAAAGGCCCCTCTGTTTCCTCAGGGGAAACAGAGTATATTTCCTGCCCCCCATGGCTCATCCGGCTGACGGAAAAAGCCTCCTCTCCCTCCTTTTTGACTGTAATTGTTATGGGCGCTCTCATGGAGGACATTAGTTTTACAGACTCCAGCATGATATCTTTGCTGAGGCTTTTCTGAAAATAATCAAAAAAGCTCCAGGCTTTTAATTCTTTAACCGCAGTCTCAAAAACAGCCTTTGCCCGGGACTTTTTTTCTGTTTCAGAAAGGGAGCTGCCGGCAAGCGCTGCGGACAGCCTTGTTTGGATTAGATCGCCCCAAAAAATTCTCTGCAGATGCATATAGGCGGCGGCAAAATAAAACTCTCTGGATATAGGGGAAAGACGGCTGTAAAAAGGCGCCTGCTGAAAGAGATCAAAAGAGCGCAAAAACTGCCCTTGGTCAAAAGGCGAGCCAATGCCAAATCCGCCTTTTAGTTTTTGCATGTTTTCATCGATAAACCGCTCCAGGGGGATGGCCATTTCCTCTTCAGTGAGAGCGGGCAGCGGCGGCGAAATCATGATCTCAGGGCTGCCCGCCCCGCCTTCAGGCGCGGCTTGGCTGGCCGGGCTGTCCAGGCTGTTTTTAGCCTCTGCCGCCCCAGTCTGCCCTTTTTCGGCTGGCGCGGCTTGGCTGGCCAGGCTCCCGGCCGGGCTGTCTGCCGTCCGGCTGTCCGCGGAGCGGGAGGCGCTGGGAGGGGATTCCTTTTGCTGGGGGGCTGGCGAGTTAGAGGCAGAGGCGGGGGGGGGGCTTGGAGGAGGGCTTGGAGGAGGGTCCTGGCAGGCCAGCAGAGAGAGCGCAAAAACAGACAAAACCAGCCGGCCCGGCCGGTTTAAGCAGCCGCGCCGGATTTTGTTAACTCCCCTCTGGAAAGGCTTTGCTCCGGCGGTCCTCAAAAGAACAGGCCAGCCGGCGCGGGTTTTTCCAGCCTTTGCAAAAAACATGACGAAAAGCATACAAGGCATCGCTCTCAGCCGCAAGGGGGAAATCCGCATTTTGAAAAATTTTCAGAAAAACATGCCGTTTTCTGGCCGGTTTTTCTTAAAAACCCTTACAAACCTCTGATATTTTTATAGGAGATATAACAAAACAGACGGGTTTTTGCGCCGCGGCAAAAACCCGGCCAGCCTGGCGCCCCTCAGCAGCGCCTGCGCGGCGGGGGCAGACTGGCCCCCGCGCCGCGGAGGAGATCTTGCCGGGGGGGGAGCTTAATGGCGCTCTCAGCGCGTCTGAAAGAGCTTAATCAGCAGCGCCTCACCCCGAAGGCCCAGATCATGGGCCAGCGCGGCGGCTGAATCCAGGGGCAGCTCCCCCAGCTCCATTAAATGATGCAGGAGGGCAATTACCGCCCTTTGCCCGGAGGCGCAGTGAATGAGGGTTTTTGCCCCGCCGCCCCCGCCGCCCCCGCTGCCAGATTTTTTTTTGGCCTCTTCTTTGCCAGATCTCCCGCCAGGGGAGAGGATTTGATGAATCTCCTCAAGGGCCTCCCGGCTTAAGGCGCCGTCTTTTATGACAGGGATATGGTGATAGGACAGGCGGCTGTCCTCCATGGCCTTTGAGACAGCTTTCGCTCCGCCCTTGAAGCCTGCGGATTCCATCTCCTGAAAGCCGCGGACATTGACAATCTGCGAAAAGCCCTCCCCCTTGAGGGCGGGCAGATCCTCCAGCGCGGGCTGCCCGGAGACAGCAAAGCGGGAGTCAAGGCAGCGATGCGGAAATCCTGTTTTCAGCTTTTTGCTTTCGGCTTTCATAAGGCTTTTTGGCCGGCGCCGGCGGGCCAGGCTCCGCTTGAGCCGGAAATCTCAGCTGCTCAAAGCATAAGCCGCTTCGCGCTGTGGACGCAAGCGGTTTATTTTGCGGCCTCAGGCCGCCGCCATCGCTCCGGCAGGCCCGATTTTATTGTCCGGCAATGGAAAGCGGCTGGCATAAAAACGAGGGGGCTTTTGTCCGCCCCTCTGAAATCAGGCTGTCGCCGGCTGTTTTTAGAATGCCGGCAAACACAGCAATTAAATTTCCGGAAACGGCAAACCGGCAAAGAGGCCTCGCCTCCCGCCGCTCCCATAAGAATCCCTCAGATTCTATTGAAAAATCCCCGGAGATGGGGTTATACCCGGCCAGCCCCTTCAGCCAGTCAATCACAATTGTTCGGGGGGACTCTTTTAAAAGATCAGAAAAAGAGGATTTTCCCTCAGCCATAACAATATTTGCGGCCTCCGCGCCCAAACGGCCGTCCTCCCTCCAAACCGCGGAGGCTGTGTGGGGGGCCTTTAAGGCTTTGGCGCAGAAAGAGTCAGTCAGAAAGCGCCTGACCGCGCCCTTTTCCACAAGACAGTTTTTTTTGCAGCGAAAGCCCTCCCCATCAAAAAGCCGCGAGCGAAGCCCCCAGGGGGCCATGGGGTCATCATAGAGAGTGAGGTTTTGGGAAAGCAATTGTTTTCCCAGCGAGCCGCCCAAAAGAGACCTCCCCTCCCAAACCGCCCGCCCGCTCAAATGCTGAAGCAAAAAGTCAAGAAGAGCGCCGGCCGCCGGCCCGGCCTTAAACACAACAGGAAATCTCCCCGTGGGGGGGACAGAGAAATTCAGTTTTTTTAAAGATTTTTCCCCCGCCTCCCGGCCCAGGGCCGGAAAGTCAATCCCGCCGCAACTTCTGCCGGAGCTTTCCGCAAAGCCCAGGGCCTTGCGGCCCGGGCCGCTTTTTGCGGCTTTTTCAGAGGCCAGCGCCTGGCTGTAAGCCAAAACGCCGTTTCGCCTGTACCGCCCCGCGCCGCCGGCGCTGCTGGCAAAGGCCATGTCAATTTCTGTGTCAGAGACTTGGCTTATGGCTGGCTGAGACCGCGCCGCTCTGCCAGCCTCTCCCGCTGCGGCCTGAGCCATGCTTTTGGCCAGCCTGATTTTTTCAGAAATCGGAAAAGAGGAAAGCTCTGGATTATATAAAAAGGGGGCCCCGCCGCCATCAGGGGGGGAGCCGGACTCGCCCGCCTCCTCTTTGTCAGTAAGATTCAGGCTGTGGAGGGCCTGGCGGAAGCAGCTCTCAATGCTGTCTTTAGAGAAGCTGGACGCGCCGGAAAGCCCGGCTTTCCCGCCCCTGAAGAGGCGAAGCCGGAAGCCCAGGCTTTCAGAGGAGCTTTGGCTTTTTATCTTGAGTTTTTCCAAATGCAGGCTGAAAGATTTTTGACTCCAGGCGCAAAAGTCAAAGCGGAGGCCGGCTTTTTCCGCCATGCGGGCCGTCCAGCCAAAAAGCCGGTCAGTCAGATGCTTGTCCATAAAAAGCCATGCTTTCAGGATATGCGCGGCCCGGCTCATCCCCCGCGGCCGCGCCTCCCGTTTGAGTCCTAGACAGCTATGTTTGCAGGATGCGCGGGAAAAATCAAATAAAAAAAGCTTGCCTGTTTCCGCCAAAACTGGCATATATTTTTAAGGCTTGCGCCGGCTCTGCATGAGTTTTCCCGGCTTTTCCTTTATATAAAGATTTCTGAATACAAAGATATCTGAATACAAGGGCTTCTGGAAACTTATATATCACTGGCATAAAAAACCTTGGGGAGAGATGGCCGAGTGGCTGAAGGCGCGCGCCTGGAAAGCGCGCAGGCGGGAAACCGCCTCGGGGGTTCGAATCCCTCTCTCTCCGCCACAGACGGCATTGTTTTCCCCCGCGCCGCGGGGCGCCAGCGCCGCCCCGGCCTGAATCCCGCTGTCCGCCACAGGCAGCATCGGCCCAAACCGGACAGGCCTGAGCCGCTTGTTTCAGGCGGAAGCGATCCGCCTCCGCGGTCCGCCGCGCAGCCGTCTGGCAGGGTCCGGCCCCGGCTTTTTGCTGGCGGCGGGGCGTTTTTTTAAAAAAGCCTTTAGAGAAAAAGGCTCAGGGTCCGGCCCCGGCTTTTTAATGGCGGCGGGGCGGTTTTAAAAAAAAGCCTTTAGAGAAAAAGGCTCAGGGTCCGGCCCCGGCTTTTTAATGGCGGCGGGGCGGTTTTAAAAAAAAGCCTTTAGAGAAAAAGGCTCAGGGTCCGGCCCCGGCTTTTTAATGGCGGCGGGGCGGTTTTAAAAAAAAGCCTTTAGAGAAAAAGGCTCAGGGTCCGGCCCCGGCTTTTTAATGGCGGCGGGGCGGTTTTAAAAAAAAGCCTTTAGAGAAAAAGGCTCAGGGTCCGGCCCCGGCTTTTTAATGGCGGCGGGGCGGTTTTAAAAAAAAGCCTTTAGAGAAAAAGGCTCAGGGAAAGGCCGGCATTGGCATAAAGGCCCCATTTTTCCGAGATCACCTCTTTTGTGGCCTTAAACCAGCCGTAGCATCCCAAAAAGGGATGAATCATGGCGCGCCGGTTAAGGGCCAGCCCCAGGCTGAGCCTTAAATAAGCTCCAAATTGATGAGAGGGCGCCACCCCAAAGGTCAAAGAGGGGAGGATGGCGGTTTTGTATCTGTTTTTTGTCATATTCCACTTAATAAAGGGGGAGACAAAGGCTTCGCCGGTGAACTGGATTTTTGCCCCCAGCTCATAATGGCCGAAATTTCTCGCCAAATCCAGGGAGGAAAAAAACTTGTGCATCTGTCCGTCGCGCCGGATGTTTGTCTCCGGCGAGGAGGAAATCCACTGCGAAGACTTGCTTGCGTCCGGCCTTTGCGCCTTGTTGCTCAGCCTCTTAAAAAGATTGTAGCCGCTGCTCACAGAAACAGACCATGTTCTGATTGGCTTTTTTCTTCTTTTTCTTTTTGCGGCCTCTGAGGATTCAAAAGGCGCCAGCAGGCAGGCCGCCAAAGCCATAAAAAAGAGCGCTTTTTTCATAATGCCCGCCGGGATTTTTTTACTTGGGGGGTCTGCAAATATTCCGAATGCCATGATGGGGAAAAATCTTTCTTTAAAGCCCTGTTTAATGCTCCCGGCTTAATCTGCCCGGCGCCGGCATATTTGCGCCGGCTCCGTTTAAAGTCTATAAAAACAATGGGCATGATTTAAGGGAATGAGGCCCCGCCCGGCAGTTTTCTAAACTTTGGTCCAGCCCGGCCGGCTGGAATGGCTCAAAAGCCCGGCGCCGCCCAAAAGCCCGGCGGGGAAAGCGGCTGCCGGCCCCGCCCTTCAAATTTTGGGACAGCGCGGCCTTGAGGCAAAAGCTGCGCTGCGGGCCAAGGAGGCGCGCATTGCGAAAAATCCTTAAAACAGGCATAATCCAAAAACAATGACGCCCGCCGCCTGGAAGACTCCCCCCCCTTTAAAAGCCCTTTTGGCCGAGGGGATTCACCCCAAAGCCCAAAAAATTTTTGCCGGCGCGGGGCTGGATGTCTCAGCTGTGTCCCATGCCCCTGAGACAGGGGAGCTGATCCAAAAGCTTCAGGGGGTTTCGGTCCTTGGCTCCCGGTCCCGCGCCATCATTACAGAGGAGGTTTTGTCTAAGACAGATCTTCTGGCCATAGGGGCCTTTTGCATTGGCCTCAGCCAAATCGATCTTGAGGCGGCCGGCAAAAGGGGCATCCCTGTTTTTAACGCCCCCTACAGCAGCGCCAGAAGCGTGGCTGAGATGACCGCCGGCCTGATTATCGCGCTCTCCCGGAATCTTTTTGATGTCTCGCAGGCCGCTCACAGGGGGGTTTGGAAAAAATCCGCCAAAGGCGCTTTTGAGGCCAGGGGCAAAACCCTGGGAATTGTCGGCTATGGGCATATAGGCAGCCAGGTGAGTGTCCTGGGCGAGGCGCTGGGAATGCGGGTGATTTATTACGACATCGCGCCAAAGCTTCCCATGGGGAACGCCAGGCCCTGCCGCTCTCTGCGGGAGCTTTTGAGGCAGGCTGACTTCGCAAGCCTTCATGTCCCGGAAACCCCTGAAACCATGGGGATGATCAGTGAAAGGGAGCTTCTGGCGATGAAAAAGGGCGCCAAATTGATCAACACCAGCCGCGGCTCTGTGGCTGATCTTGAGGCGCTGAAAAAATCTTTGCTGTCGGGGCGCCTGAGCGGCGCGGCTTTGGATGTGTTTCCCAGCGAGCCGAAAACCAATGAGGAGCCTTTTGACTGCCCGCTGCGGGGGGCGCCGCGGGTCATTTTAACCCCTCATATCGGCGGGAGCACCGAGGAGGCTCAGGAGGCCATCGCCTCTGAAGTCTCGGAAACTTTAAAAAGCTATATGTTTTCCGGGGTGACGGAAGGCGCGGCCAATTTCCCCCATCTCCGCCCGCCGCCGGCGGCCCCGGGGGACAGAAGAATATCCAGCATACACAAAAATCAGCCGGGGGTTTTGAGCCGAATCAACAAGCTGGTCTCTGAATCGGGGGCCAACATAAAAAATCAGCATTTGGCCACAAACGAAGCCATAGGCTGCCTTGTAATGGATGTGGAAAAAGAGGATGTCAGCGCCCTGTCGGAAAAAATCTCCCGGCTTGATGTGTCCATAAAGACCAGAATCCTGCCGCGGCCGGCGGGAGTCTGAGCTGCCAGCGGGGCGATTTGAGAATTTTTTAAAAAATATTTGAAATTTTCAAAAAAAGCGGTTAGAAATGTTTTTTGAGGCCAAAAAACGGCCCTTCTCCCGCGGGAGGCTCAAACAAACACAAAAAAGCAAGGAGGTTTTATGGCTTGGCTTTATATTCTCGGTTTTCTGGCAGTTGTTGTTTTCTCAATCGTTAAGATCCTTCCGGAATGGGAGCGGGGCGTGGTCCTCCGCTTTGGCCGCTCTGTGGGGGTTCGGGGGCCGGGTTTGATTTTGCTCATCCCCGGAGTGGAAAGGCTTATCCGGGTGGACACCAGAACGGTCACTATGGATATCAAGCCCCAGGACATCATCACCAAAGACAATGTGAGCATGAAGGTCAACGCTGTGATTTATTTCCGTGTTGTGGAGCCGGAAAAGGCCGTGACGCAGGTTGAGGACTTTTATTTTGCCACAAGCCAGCTGGCGCAAACCACTTTGCGGTCTGTTTTGGGGCAGTATCAGATGGATGATTTGCTCACCAGCCGCGACAAAATCAACCACACCCTGCAGGAGATTTTAGACAAGGCCACAGAGCCTTGGGGAATTAAAGTTTCTGTGGTTGAGGTCAAGCATATTGACCTCCCGGCGAATATGCAGAGGGCCATGGCCCGCCAGGCCGAGGCCGAAAGGGAGAGGCGGGCCAAAGTGATCAGCGCGGAGGGGGAGTTTCAGCGGGCGGAGAAGCTGAAAGGCGCCTCCCGCATCATTTCCGAAAGCCCCTCGGCCCTTCAGCTGGCCTATCTCCAGGCTCTGACAGAGATCACGGGAGAGGGGAAGCAGACCATTGTCCTTCCTGTGCCCATTGACTTGTTTAAGCCCTTCATACAGGCTGTGGAAAAATCCGGCCGGCCGGCCGGCGGCGGCGGACAAAAATGATGAAAACCCTGTTTTTCTTTTTGCGCCTGCTCGCTTTGGCCTGTTTGATTCGCCCCATTGGGGCCTGGCCCGAAGCCATTGGCTTTTACGATGAAGACCCGCCTGACTATGCAGACCCTTTGTTTAGAAGGAGCCAGGAGCTTGCCTCCAGAAACAGGGCTTTTTTGAGCAGAAAAATCAGGGATGCGGCTGAGGAGGCTCTTATTGAAATTCAGATTCATTTTAAATCACACCTCTCCTTGTCAAGAACAGGTTTTTTTGTGTCAGAAAATATTGCGGTCACTGGATTGAAAGCAATTGACGGGCTGGTTAATGAGGATGAATTGGAGCTTTCCCGCGTCACAATTAAAAACTTTCAGGGAGACAATCTGAAGCTGAAGCGAATCATCGCGCTGTCCGCCGTCCATAACCTGGCTGTTTTGGAAGTTGAGGGCTATACAGGGCGGCCCCTGGACTTTGCCAGCCGGTCAGATTTTAAGGACTCCAGCAAAGACATGCTTATTGCGGGCGTTTTTAAAGGCCAGGCGCTGTGGCTGAGGGGGAAAAATGCCTCAAGCCGCTCGTTTTTATGGCATTGGTTTTCCGAGGCGCTCTGGATTGATCCGAAAAGCTTTGAAAGCCGCGGCGAGCTTGCTGGCAGCCCCGCGCTGTCAGCTGATGGAAAAGTCATGGGGCTTGTTTTGCGCTTCATCAAATCCAATTTGGTTACGGGAGTAAGGGACAAATACATTCTTGAGCTGCTGGACAAAGATCCTCTGCCTTTGAAGGGTCCAAAAGCCCTGATTGAAGATGAGCTCAGCCGCCTTAAGGGGCTGGCTGAAAGCGGAGACAGCTTCGCCCAGTTTGAGATGGCCCGGCGGCTTATTTCCAGAGACGGGATGGATGGGGGTTTTGAGGAGGGCATGCGATGGCTTCGCCGCGCGGCGGAGAGCGGAAATGAAACCGCCATGGATGCTTTGGGGATGTATCTTGTTCAGAAATACAAGGAGGATCATCACCGGGGCGGCTATGAGCTGGTTTCCAAAGCGGCTGCGGCCGGCCTTCCCTCCGCGATGCATAATTTGGGGGTTGTCCTGCAGAATGGCTTTGGAGCGGAAAAAAATGAGGCGGAGGCCATCCGCTGGTTTGAGGCCTCTGCGAAACTGGGCCGGATCGACTCTCAAAGGAAGCTTGCTGAAATATATTTTGAGAGGAGAACGCATGAAGACAGCAGAAAGGCTTTGGAATGGATGTTTGAGGGGGCGGCTATTGGAGATCCGCTGTTGCAGTATCATGCGGGAATGATGTTTTATAAGGGCGATGGGGTTGCGGAAAACCGCCATGAGGCTCTCAGGTGGCTTATCCTCGCCGGAAAGAGCCTGCCTGGAGCGCAATATCAGCTGTCAGAGATACTGAGCCGGAGGCGCGGATGGGCCAATCAATTTGAGGCGCTAAAATGGTATGACTCGTCAAATGTCCGGAACAGCCGCCGGCCCGCTGTCATGAGGGGATCCTTTTACTTTCCAATGCCTGAAGATATGGATCGGAGCTTTATTTTAAGCCTGTCAAGGCATAAGAATATCAACAGAGAGGCGGGTTTTAGCTCTTTTGAGGGATATATGAATTATGTGATGAGGGCAAACGCGGAAAACTACACTGTTTCGCCTAACTGGGGCATTGGCAGCTACGGCAGGGAGCTTTACAATTTTGATGAGAGGAGCGAGCCGCCTGAAATCACTTTTGATCAGGCGGACAAGGGATATTTTTCAGATATGATCAGCCGCCGCCGCATTCAGGATCCAGGCAAGCCCCCCGATATAGGAAACGCCATCATTTCCAGCTATTAAGGCCTTCCCGCGGCCGCAGCCGGCTTTTGCCGGCGCGGGGGCTGGCTCAAAACAATGACACAATTGCTGGAAGGGATGACAAATGAAATGGAGCGGGATTCGCTTAAAAACCCTGAAAGAGAAGCCCTCCGGCGCCTCGCTGGCGAGCCATGCGCTTTTGCTTAGGGGGGATTACATTCACAGCGCGAGCCAGGGAATTTTCACCTGCAACACTCTTTTTTTGAGATCCATCCGAAAGCTTGAAGCCATTGTCAGAGAGGAGCTGGAAGCCCGCGGCGCGCGGGAGATCCTGATGCCCATGGTTCAGCCCAAAAGCCTTTGGGAGGAGACCGGCCGCTGGAATCATTTTGAGGGGGAGCTTCAAAAGCTTTCCAGCCGGTCGGGGCAGGAGTTTTGCCTTGGCCCCACTCATGAGGAAATGATCACTGATTTTGCGCGGGCCGGCCTGGAAAGCTATCGGGATCTGCCCTTCACCCTTTACCAGATACAGACAAAGTACCGGGATGAGATCCGGCCCCGCTTTGGCCTGATGCGGGCCAGGGAGTTCATCATGAAGGACGCCTACAGCTTTGACCGGACCAGAGAGGGAGCCGCCCTCAGCTGGCAAAAAATGTTTCAGGCTTATGAGTCGATTCTCCGCCGCATTGGCGCAAAATTTGCTGTGGTTCAGGCTGACACAGGCTCTATTGGAGGAATCCGGTCCGAGGAGTTTCATATCCTGGCGGATCGGGGGGAAGACAGGCTTTTGGTCAGCAGCGCCGGCGGCTTTGCCGCCAACAGGGAGATTTGCCCGCGCGCGGCCCTGCCTCCAAAGGGCAGCGCCGAAGCCGGGGGCGAAAAGCAAAAGCCCCTTGAGGAGTTTTCCACCTTAGGGGTCAAAAGCATCGCGGATCTGGCCGCTTTTTTAAAATGCGGGGCGGGCAGCCTGGCAAAAACCTTGTTTTTTGTCTGGCCGGGCGCGAAAGCGCCGCTGGCGGGGTTTCTCTGCCGGGGCGATGACGAAATCAGCCCCATAAAAATCAAGCGGCATTTCAGGCTCTCTGATCCGCCGGCTTTGGCCGATCCGGAAACAGTCAGAAAGATTACAGGCGCCGGGCCGGGGAGCTGCGGGCCCTGCAGGTTAAACGGCCATCTGAGCGGCCGCGGCGCCGGCATCCCCATCTATGCCGATCAAAGGCTCAAGGGCCAGAAAAACCTCATCACAGGGGCCGGCAAAGACGGCTTTCATTTAAGGAATGTCAATCCTGAAAGGGATTTTCAAATCCGGGAATACGGGGATTTTTGTTATGCCAGAGAGGGGGATCCAAGCCCTGACGGCAGGGGGGTCCTGAAAGAGCGGCGCGGCATTGAGGCCGGGCACTTGTTTGCCCTCTCAACAGTCTACTCCCGCAAGATGAGCTTAGCTTATTTGGACAGCCATGGAAAAAAACAGTTTGCGGAGATGGGCTGCTATGGCCTGGGCATTGGCAGAACCCTTCAGGCCCTTGTGGAGCAAAATCATGACAAAGACGGAATTATATGGCCATTGCCTGTGGCGCCGTTTGCTGTCCATATATGCCTGCTGGATCCGGAAAGCGCCCCGCTTTTAAAAATGATGGAGCGGGCGCTGAGCGATCTTGAAGAGCTGAATCTGGATTTTTTTATTGACGACAGAAAAGAGCGCCCGGGGGTTAAATTCAAAGACGCCGACCTGCTTGGCATGCCTTTCCGGCTCAATTTGGGGGAAAGAGACAGGCAGGGCGGGGAGCTGGAGCTTATTGTCAGAAAAACGGGGCAGAGGCAGAAAATCAAAGCGGATCAGCTGAGGCAAAGCCTTGCCCCTTTATTGGAGGCGGACAGCGCTTAGGCTGTGTCTGAAAAGTCATAAATACCTCAAAATCATTCCCAATTTAATCATTCCAAGATAATGGGAAGATAATTTGTCATAACGGGTGGCGATCCTCCTTGACTCCTTCAGCCAGCCTATACAGCGCTCAATAACATTCCTCCCTTTATAAACTCTCTTGTTAAAAGAAATTACTGCCCGGCTATTCCTTTTCCAAGGGATAACATCCTCAATCCCCCTGACCCTCAGCCAGCCGCGAATCCTCCCGCTGGCATAAGCCTTGTCCCCCGCATACTTTTCCGGATACCTCCTGGGACGGCCGGGCTTCCCTCTTATACTCACATCTCCGGCAAGACACTCAAAATACCTGCTCTCATGGCGCTGGCCCGCGCTCAACCCAACCCTTAGCGGAAGACCCTTTCTGTCACAAATCAAATGCGCCTTCGTCCCAAAACCCCCGCGGCTATAACCTAAAGCCTGATCCTCACGCCCCTTAGAGAGCGCAGACGCTTTTTTTCCTCTTTTTTTGGATCTCTTTGCCCCGCCAGCAGATTTATGAGCGCGAATACTGCTCCCATCTATGCTGAACAATCTCCAGTCAATCTTCCCTTTAGAATGAAAACCAGCCTGCAATTTACTTAAAATCTTGTCCCAAACCCCCGACTTAGTCCACTTGCTAAAACGATCATAAACTGTCTGCCAAGGGCCATAACTTTCCTTGAGATCTCTCCAGGGACAGCCTGTTTTAAGAACCCATAAAATGCCGTTGACAATCTCCCGATCATTCCTGGGCGGACGGCCCATTCTTTTTCTCTTCGGAAGCATCCCCTTTATTTTTTCCCATTGAGCGTCTGTTAATGTGTGTCTTTCTTTTTTCATGTTGTCCTCCCTGACTTTCGTCTGGTTATTTGTTTAATGAAGCCTCCCCCACGGCAAATCGCGGGGAATTAACCCTAAAGCTGTTAAATAATAAAAAAAACCTCGCTTGTCAAGAGGGAAACTTTTCAGACATAGCCTAGTTTAAAGCCTCTTTGCAGCGCCTGGCTGCGGAGCTTAAGCCTTTGTCATCCGCAGGCGCTTTGGACAGCCCGCTCTCTGCCATCACCTTTTCCGCCGCATTGATTTCCAGGCTTAACAGCAGCCTCTCTCCCTCAGAGAGCGGGGCATGGCCTTTTTTGAGAATATGGCGGATCAGCTCAAGCGCGGCGCCTCTATTGCCATCTGCGGCGCCGGGCAGCATCTCCAGCAGCTCAGAGGCATGGGAAAAGCCCAGAGTTCCCGGAAAATTTTGCTCCATCTCTAAAAGATAATCAGAGGCTTTTAAGTAAAAGGAGGAATGAGAGACAAACTCCAGCATCAGGAAGACGATATCGCCGTCCACAGGCAGGCCCGCGCGGTCCGCCGCGCGCAAAACAGCCAGCGAGCGGCTTTTCCCCAGCGGCGGATCCTCCGCCAGGGCCTCCGCCGCGCTTTGCCTCGCCTGGAGCTTGAACTCAAGGCTGTGCCTTTTGACATCTGTTGAAAAAATATGCTCCAGGATTTTTTGGGCAATATTGCCGGCGGCTTGATCTTTAGAATGCAGCAGCCTGGCTGTCAGCTTGAGCGATCGCAGCTGGCGGGCGGGGGAAAAACCCCCCCGCCCCAAGTGAAAAGAGACCGCCAGCATGGCCGCCTTCCGCTCCTCTGGATGATCGGAGGAGGTGAAGATTTCCTCTATATCCAGAACAGCTTCCCGGACAGCGCCGGCAATGCTGGAATTTTCCCTGGCGGGCCGGCCGGCCAGCTGTTCATTTATAATGAGGCGGGACATGCGGTTGAAAAAATGAATGGACGAAATCCCCGCTCTTTCATCCGCTCCGCTGAGGGCTTTTCTCCGCTCAGCAATGAGCTGCATTGCGGCCCCGTCAGATAAAAGGCCGCGGAAAACAGCTTTCGCTGCGATGTCCGCCGCCTCCCGCGCAAGCTCTTTGCAGGGCATTTTCATAAGAGCCTCAATAGCCCTCTCCAGGTCTTCTTCCGGCAGCTTGTATCTTTCAAAAATGCCTCTTATGGCCCGCAAAGACAGCTTTGCGGAGCGAACCCTGGAATCCCCGTCTAAAAGCCTCAAAACAGAAAAATCCAAAACTCTTTGCGCGTCTTTCAGAGGCGGATTGTATTCCTGCAGGATTTTATGCGCCTCTTCTAAAGCGGCATTTGAGGTGTGATGGCCGTTAGACTCGCCGTCAAAAATTCTCCAGGAAATATGATAAAGCGCCTCCTGAGCCTGCGCAAGGGGCATGTCCCATGCTTTTAGAAGGAGAGCGGCTTCCCTCATGGCAGCCTGAATAAAAAGGCCATTGGCTGAGCTGTCGGAAATGGCGTCTTTTATTGTGTAAAAAGACTCGTTTTTTTCTGATTCTGGAAGAGGGAAAGCCCTGAGAATCCGCCCCGCGCCGCTTATTGCCGCAGTCCGCGCATGGGGCCTCAGCGCCCTGCGGGCTATGCGGCCGCGCATAAGAGACAGCGCCGAAAAAATCGCTTCCGGATCCTCCTCTGTTAAAAAATATGGAATGGCTGTCAGCGCCGCGACCTGCCCCCAGATAGGGGCTGTAATGGCTTTTTCCCGCAAAAAATCCGTGATTTGCCTTTTGCCCCAATTGTTTGACAGGACATTTTCCTCCAAATCCCTTTGCAGCTCCTCCCATCCGGCTTTAAACAGCCCTGACGCTGCGCTTAAATGAGGCTTGATGGAATCATGGATGAGGTTCATCAGCTCTCTGGGATACTCTTGATTTTCCCGAAGAGGCTTCTGGCTTTCGGTCCGCCGGCCGTTTGGAAAGAGGGCGGGGCCGATTCTTGCGGCTTTTTGTTTCTCAAACTCCTCAAAAGCCGAAAATGCCTCTCCAGAGAGTCCAAAAAAGAGCGCGGAGCTTAACAATGCGCAAGCCACCAGCGGCATGGAAAAAGCGCCTCTGCAAAACAACGATTCCATATTAAATAAGGGGATATGCTGCCAAAAAAACGCTGATTTTTCAAGCGCTGCCGGCAAAAAATTTTAGAGGGGCCAGAGGCGCAAAGGCTAAAGCCGGCGCCGGCCGGCCGCGAAAGGCAAAATTGGTTAGAAAGCTGCGGGGCAAAAGGCAAAAAAAAAGCCCTCGGACCCCGCTTCAGCCCCGAAGTCCCGGCAAACCGCCTCCGCTGCTGCCCCGGCCCCGAAGGGCTAGAGCAACTGCCTCAGCCGCTGCCTCAACTCCGAAAGGCTATTGAAGGCTGCCTCTCTCGCTGCCCCCGCTCCGAAAAGCAATGGCCGCTCAATCAGCTGCCCGCAATAAGCCTAAAGGCTTCAGCGAGCTTCCTCGGACTATTCTTTAGTATAGCGCAGGTTTTCGGCGATCTAAGAGTTTTTTGCGGTTTTTTTGATTTTTTTTGCAATTTTTTAAAGTTTTCCACATTTTTTGTTTGTGTTTTGGGTTTTTTAGGGATTTTTAGAAGATTTTTTTGAGAATTTTTAAAGTTTTCCACATTTTTTGGTTTGTGTTTTGCGGTTTTTAGGGATTTTTAGAAGATTTTTTTGAGAATTTTTTAAAGTTTTCAAAAATTTTAGAGGGCCGGCGGCCCAAAAACGCAGCGCGCATCAGCCTGCCGCGAAATCAGCTTTAATGGAGGCTGTCTGTAATTTTGCGGAAAAGCCCGGGATGGCATGACTTCCCGGCGGCCGCGCCCTCAGCGGCGGCAGCTTTTTTTTGCCCGCCGCCTTTTTTGATGTCTTTAGATCTGAGCCGCGCCGGAAATTCTTTTTCAGGGCTGCTTTCCCCTCCATTTTTCCCGCCCGGGTTTTTCGCGCGGGCCTCCTCCGCCGCCGCGCCTCCGCTTCCGCCTCTGAAACTCACTTCCACAAAAACAAATCTGTCATGTCTGTTGGGCCGGCCTATCAGCCGCTCCCGATCCTCCGATGAAGTCACAGGCTTGTCCAAAGGCGTTTGCGCAAAGGGCCGGCCGCGCGGCGCCGGCTGATGGCGGTTTAAAAGATGCCCGGCCCAGGAGTCTCCCTTTTCAGCTGCTGCCATGAGCCAGCTGCGGGCCAAAGCCGGGTTTTGCCTCACTCCATGCCCGTTTAAGAGCATCACTCCCATCATTGTCTGGGCCGTCACATGCCCCTTGCGCGCCGCATCGCGATAAAGCTTAAAGGCGGCTATTTCATCTGGAGACAGGCCCTCGCCTCTGTAAAGCATCCCAGCCAAAGCGGTTTTGGCTTCTGGATGGCCATGGCGCGCCGCCCATCGCAGCATTGAGAGGGCTTCCTGGCCCCGGTCATTATAAAGGAGCTTAAGGCCCCAATGCAGCTGCGCCCTGACATGCCCATGGCTTGCAGCCGCCAGAAGATATCGATCCCCGCCTCTGACAGCCGGACTGATGAGGGCCAGCCTGTAAAGCGCTTCCAGATGTCTTTTTTTGGCCAGCTTGTTCAAGCCAATGATTTTTTGTCTGATGATGGCGCTGTCCGGCTTCTGAGACAGCGGCAGGCTCAGCAGCTTTTGCAGCTCTTTGACGGACACGGCCTGAAAAAGGTTGCCGTAAGCCCGGGAGACCACGCCTATAACGGCCCCCTCTTCGCTGATGACCGGCAGGCCGGACTGCCCGCTCTCCCCAGCAATAGCGTCAGAGAGAAAATAGTAAAAAACCTTTCCGTCCACAAACTGCGGAACGCTCTCCCTGGTTTTTTGCAGCAGCCCTCCTGAAGTTTGGGGGATATAAATTTCCCCCGGCATTTTTTCCGGAGAAAAGCCGCCCAAATCAAGAAAGGCATTTAATTCCGGCGCCGGCCTTGTTTTTAAAACGGCCAGATTGGATAAAAAGGAAATGGCTCTGATGCCCCTGAAATGAAGCTCCCGCCCGGAGGGCAGAGCCTCTATGCGGACAACAGGCGCGGCGGCGGAGGAATAGCCGGAAAAAACAGCGGCGCTTGTGGCGATTAAGCCCTCGCTTATGGCAAAGCCGGACACAGAGAGGCCATTGACTGTGACCGTGACAAGGCTGGAGGAGAAGTTTTCCGCCTGAAAGCGCCTGGCAAAAGCCGGCGCGGAGCTGATTTCCTCTGCTGAAATGGCGGCGGAGGAAAAAAGCGGGGCGCAGACAGCCGCAAAAAAGATCCAAAAGCGCCGCGGCATATATGTTTGCCGGAACGGCCTCTCAGCCGCTCCTGGGCCATCTGCGGCGCGCGGCGGGCCTGGCTCAATGATGTTTTGGCTGTCCATAAAGCAAATTGCGCAAAATGCCGAACCGCATAGCTCCAAAGCGGCTGCCTCAGCCCGCCGCCAAGCTATGCCTATAGCATGCCCGCCGCAGAGTCAAGCGGGGTTTGCCGGGCCGGGCTGGCGGCGGCGGCTGTCAGTTTTTTGGAAATAAAGGGGGGGGCTGCCGGATGATTGTTTGGCCGCCTTCCGCCCGGCCGGGCGGGCCGCCCCATTTCAGGGATTCCCGCCCCGGCCCCAAGCCATCTTTGGGAAGCGGCCCGCCAAGGATTTTCAGCATTTCCCCCATTTTTTCCGGCATCACGGGGAACAGCAGAGCGCCGCTGATCCGCAGGGCCTCCAAAGAAACAGCCAAAACCCGCCCGGCGGCCTCTTTATCGGTTTTGATCAGCTTCCAGGGCGCCTGGCTTTCCAGAAAGCGGTTGACCTCTGTGAGAAGCGCGTCCACAGACTCTAAGGCCTGGCTCAGCTGAAACTCCCTGATGTTCCGCTCCACATCGGAGACAGCTGTTTCCGTCAGCTTCTTGAGGTTTTTCGCCTCAGAAATAAGTTTTTTTTCCGCCAGGCTGCCAGGCTCTCCATTTGCCTGCCCATCGGCCCGGCCGGCCTCAAAAAAAATGCTTTTTAAAGGGAGTTTCCCCTCAAAGCCGGTTTCCGCCAGCCTCGCCAGCCGGCTGAGCAGATTGCCAGCCTGATCTGAAAGATCTTGATGAATCCTCTGAATCATCCGCTCCTTTGAGATAAAGGCGTCGCTTCCAAGGGGAATGTCTCTGGCCAAAAAATACCGAAGCTCGGAAACTCCAAGCTCTTCAGCAAGGGCAAGAGGATCCAGCCGCTCTCCGCCCGACTTGCTCATTTTTTCCCGGCTTTTGTTTAGAAGCCAGCCGTGGGCCACTATGGCTTTTGGCAGCGGCAGCCCGAGGGCCATCAGCAGGCAGGGCCAGTAAACCCCATGGGTCATTAAAATATCCTTGCCAATCAAATGGACGGCGCCGGCTGTCAGCCACCACTTTTTAAAATCCCGGACATCCTCATCCAGAAGGCTCCCATAGCCCGCGCCGTTTATATAGTTAAGAAGAGCGTCCACCCAAACATAAGCGACATAGCCGGAGTCAAAGGGCAGCTCAATCCCCCAGGAAACCCTTTTTTTGGGGCGGCTGACACAGAGATCCCGCAAAGGCTTTCGCAAAAAGCCTGTGATCTCATTTTGCCTGTGGGGCGGCCTGATAAACTGCGGATGGCTTTTTAGATGCTCCTTCAGCTGATTTTGATATTTGGACATTTTAAAAAAATAGCCTTTTTCCTCAAGCGGAATGACCTCCTTTCCAGAAGGGGATTTGCCATCAACAAGGTCTTTTTCGGTATAAAAGGCCTCCTCGCTCACGCAATACCAGCCCTTGTGCGAGCCGGGGTAAATATCCCCTTTGTCATAAAGCTCCCGCAGAGCTTTTTGAACAGCTTTCGTGTGGTCGGTCCGATCGGGCTGGCTCGCGCTCCGGTATTTGTGGGAGGTGTAAAAAAACAGGCCGCGGCGGAAGCGGCCCTTCCCGCCGGCGGGATCTTCGGGGGGGGATTCATCCCCAAAATCAATGTCAATGTGAAGCTTTTTCCATGCCTCTATATAAAGGGCGCGCGTTTTTGCGCAGTGATCTTCAGGGCTGAGGCCCGCCGCCCTGGCCGCCTCAAGGGCTTTTTGGCCATGCTCGTCAGTCCCCGTGAGGAAAAATGTCTCGCAGCCAAACAGCCTGTGAAACCGCCTCAAAATATCGGCCATGATGGCGCTGTAGGCTGTCCCCAAGTGAGGCTTGTCGTTTACATAAAAGATGGGGGTTGTGATATAAAAAAGCCCGCGGCTCATGCTTACAGTTTATCCCATGCCGCGGGATGGGATTCAAGAGGGGCTAAATTTTGTCGGGGAAAATAAAAATCAGCTCGCCCTCGCCGGCAAAATCCAGCCTCTCCCTGGCCCGGCCCTCCACAAAATCAGGATCGGAGGCTTTGCTGATTTCCTTTTTGAGCCACTCTGTTTTGCTCTGAAACTGCCGGGTCCTGGCCCGCGCGCGGCCCAGATCCCCGCTCAGGCTGAAAATTTGAAAAACAGCCCCGCCGGCCAGAAGATTCCAGGCCAGAAACAGCAGGCAGACAGCCAGGACGGCAAAGGGCCTGCCGAGCCATGTTTTGATTAAGGTTTTGACCGCGCTGATCATATATAAAATTTCCGGTTAAAAAAGAATAAAAAAGGCCGCCTGCCCTCAAAATACCGCTTTTAGGGGGGAAAACAAGCAAAAATTCAAAAAAGCTCCGGCGCGGGGGCGGGGGCCGGGGGGCGCGCCCTCTTTTCCTCCCCCGCCCCTTTAAAGTTAGGCGAAAGCAGGGCCATGGCCAGATGAAAGGGGAGCGGGGGGGGAGGCGCCTTTCCGGCATATTCAGGATCAAAAAAGGGCAGCGGCAGCGGGGGTTTTGACACAGCGCCTTTAAAATTTTTGCGCCGGCCTGAAAACTGTATTAAAAAAACCGCCATGCGGGATTTTGTCAGCTTTGATTTGGAAACCACGGGGACTTTAAGCCACGCTGACCACATTGTGGAGGTGGCTGCCGTTCGCTTCAGGCGCGGGGAGCCGGCGGAGACTTTTCAAAGGCTCGTGGGGATAAGCTCTCCCATGCCGGAGCAGGCCACGGCGATCAACGGCATCACTGATGAAATGCTTGCGGGGAAGCCCTCAATAAAGGAGACGCTTCCAGAGCTGGCCGCTTTCTGCGGGCGATCTGTTTTGACTGCCCACAACGCCCCTTTTGACTTTCAGTTTCTGCTTCGGGCGATTGAGGAGTTTCAGCAGCCGGCCCCCCAGGGCCTGGTCCTGGACACCTGCCAGCTTTCCCGCAGGGCTTTCCCAGGCCTTTTGAATTACAAGCTGGGCACAATATGTGATTATTTGGGCATTTCCCCAGAGGGAAAGTTTCACAGGGCGGAGGCTGACGCTGTCTGCTGCGGGCGGCTTTTTGCGAAAATTTTGGAAAAGGCCCCCTGCGGGGAGGATATTCAAAAGCTGATCAAGTTTTCCGGCCGGCCGGCCCTTCAGTTCCCTCAAACCTTCAGAGAGGGGCAAATGTCTTTATTTGATCGATCCCCGCCCGCGCTTTAAGCTGGAGCATTTTTGCCGCATGGCATCAGGCTTTTCCGGCCGCGCCAGACTCAGCAAAAACAAGATTTAATAAGGGCTGGCTCTAAGGCCGCGCAAATGACCTATATAAGAGATCACTGCGCCGACATGGGACGAAAGATCGCCGTGGCCAAAAGTCATGCCGCCCCTGGAAGCCCCGGAAGCCTGGAAGCCTCGGAAGCCTGGAAGCCCCGGAGCCGCCGCCCGCGCCCGGAGGCTGACCGCGGCTGAAACCAGGGAGCTTAAGCATATCAAAATCCACAATCTCCCCATGGCCAAGCTGGCCGGCAAGATCAAGCCCGGCTTTTAGTTTTCCGGCGCTTTCCCCCCCGGCAATCAGCCCGTTACGCCAGGGGTTTTTTTTATGAGACAATGCGGCTATGAAAAACACGGGCGGAGAGAGCGCGGGCCAGCGCATGCTGCGCCAGCAAATAAGCCCGCCAACCCGCAAAAACAGAGGGTTTTTCGCCAAATCCGCGCTGCCGGCCCGGCGGGGCAAAGTGTCTCATGGCTTGAAAAATCTCATGGCTGAACTGCTTTTCTGGGCTGCGCTTGTGGGGTTTTTCGCCGTCTGCGCCTGGGCAGTCAGCGAGGGCTTTCTATAAAATCTATTGACAACTGGCCGGGGGCGGGTTATAAAGAGAATAGTTTCTTTGTGATTAAGCAGCCTTCCCGTGTGAAGGTGATCCTCCAGAGGGCGGGTTTTCCGTCCTCTTTTTTTTCAAAAATCACTGCATAACCTTGCGCGAGGCTGGCGACCGCTTGATTATTCCCGGCCAGGCAAGGCATGGGCATAGGCCAAAAAACCTTGGCCCGTTTTGGGTTTTTCACTAGGCCAAAAAAAACCGCCCCGGCGGCCCGGACTAATGGGTTGGTTTCCCCGATCAGAACGGGGGCGCCCATCGCTCGCGCTACCCACTCAAAACTTTGGGACTCTGGATTTTATACAGGCTTTGAAATGGCGCCCGCCGCGCCGCAGCCGGGATTTAGCAGCCAGGCAGCCCCCGCGGGCCGGGCGGGGGCAAAATCATTACAGGCCCTGTTTAATGCCCTATCATTAGCTTTGCCGCCCACGCTGCTATGGATTGGCGCAGGCAAATCCCCTGAATTCTTCCATAATTTGAGTCCAACAGGCAATAGCAGAGGCCGATTCTTCTTCAGTAAGTGGCATGATTTTGTCTGTGTCTGGATCAGTTTTTATGACAATTCTCTTTTTACATGTTTCATTTTGTTGCTTTATTTGGCCCAGCTTCTCCTTCAATTGTCTTTCTGTCTTATTTCCCTGATTAATTAAAATAGTCAGCAAAGGTTGTTGTATATTTCCAAAGCATTTCATAGTCTCATTGCTTAATAGTGAATCTCTATAAAAATTTAAGCAATTTATGCTGGTGTCTATATGCTGATTGCATTCTCTTATAAAGTCTGCCGCTTGGGAGCTGCTATTTGCCGCCCCCGCCTCGCTTTCCAGCCTCCCCGGAATGCTTAAAATTCCCCTTAAAAAACGCAAGCCGGGGGGAACTAAGCGCTTCGGGGGGCAACCAGTTCAGCCATCCCTAAAATGTTTCCGCCGGGGAAATATTTTAAGATGTTGCCCCGGCGGCAACATCTTTTATGGCCAGGGTTTTCGGCCTATGCCCATGCCCTGCTTTTTTAATACTCCCCTGAAGTGATTTCGCCGCTTTTCAGATAGAATTTGAGGATTCGCGCATCGCCATAAACCCTCGCATCGCCGTCAACCAGCGCCTTGCCGAAAACCCTCGCATTGCCGTAAACCCTCGCATTGCCGTAAACCCATGCATTTTCGTAAACCCTCGCATTGCCGTAAACCCATGCATAGCCGGAAACCCGCGCATTATTGTAAATCACCGTATAGTCGCCAACAATCGCATGGCCTAAAACAATCGCGCGGCCTAAAACCAGCGCATGGCCGCAAACAGCCGCATTTTTGCCCACAAAAGCGGTCTTGGCCGCAAAGGCTGTGGCCGCCACAAAGCCCCCGCCGCTGCTATGAGGGGCGCCCTCAATGCCGGGGCCGCAGGGAGTGTCTTCCGCGGCGGCGGAAAACCCGAAAATCAGGAAAGCGCTCAAAAAAGCCGTTTTTAAGTGATTGTGTTTCATGGAAATACCTCCTTTTTTTTGGTTATAGGAAAAACACACATATCAAGCCATAAAAATAAAAATTGGAGGGTGGAGGCGGCTTTTCGGGCGAACAAGCATGATTTGAGGATGCGCCCGATATTTCACTGGAAGAGGAGGAGGATAGAGTCCCATGTGGCGATTTGTTTTTTGGCGTATTCAGTGTCTTACGCGCTGAAGGCTCAGCTGGAGGCGGCGGGCTTAAGCTGGAGCATTGATAGGATCAGGGAGGTTTTGAAAGAGGATCAGCACAGTGTTTTAGAGGACGGGAAGACAGGGAAGAGGTATAAGGTTTTCAGCCCCATAACCCCTGAGATTCAGGCGGTTTATAAGGCCTTTCATTTAGAGAGAGCGTCCGGCTTTAAGCCTTCGCCTTGACGGGCAGCGGCCTGGCTTAAGGTCCTGATTTCAATTACATTGATGGGCACAGCCGCCCCTTAAACTTTTCAAAAGTGTCGAAGTCGGGAAAAAGACTGCCGCGGCTGCGGGCGGCAAGCCCGCCAAAAGCCCTGATTCTTATAAAAAGCTTTTTCCGGCCCGCAGGGGGAGAATTAAGCCTCTTTGGCTTTGCCGATCTGAAAGGGGGCAGAGGGCTTTCCCTCCCCCTGCAGCCCAGGCTGTGGCTCACTCAGCCTGACCGTTCTGGACGCCCGCTTGCGGCTGGCTTAGATTTCCCGCCTCCGCCGGGCCTGTCAGCCCGCCGTTTTTGAATTTGATGATCTCAGCTTCAGGCAGGCCAGTCACCTCAGAAATCAGAGGGATATCCAAATTTTTCTGAAGCATATTCAGGATAACTTTCTGGCGCTCCTTCTGCATGCCTCTTTCTTCAATTTCTTCCCGTATTGTCATATAACCTCCTTTTGGCAATAACCCCCGGCAGACAGCCTCCCGCTCAGCCTCCGCCCAAACCTCTGACTTCATTTTATACCCCTCAAACAAATAGTCAACCAGACTTAACGCAAAATCTGGATATTTCTTTAAAAAATCAACCCCAAACATGCTCAAAACCCCCAAAACAAACTCAACATCCGCCGCGCGATCCCAAACATGCCGCAGCAAATACAGGCAGACGCCAAGCTTAGACTTTGAATCCTTAAAAAACTTCTCCAGGCGCGGATCGTGAAGGTCCAGCAAATACGGCTTAAAACCCAGCATGTTTTGCCGCGCCATCCGGCTTTTCGGGGAAATCGGGGGGCCAAGAGCCTCCCGAAGGGATAGCGGGCCTTTGTAAGGCCTCCTCCCCTGATGAGCCAAAACAGGCAAAATCTCTGGCAGCAGGCCATGCCTTTCAAGCTGATCAACTGAAAACTGCGTCTGATAGCGGAAAAACTGGGCATAAGTCTTCTTAGGCTCATATTGTGACTTATGCTCAATCACGATGTAAGTCAAAACTCCCGGATCTGAGAGAAGGGGGGCCGCCACAACCAAGTCAGCCCTTTTGCCATCATGAAAGCTGTCCTTTGCCAGCCCGCTCCGCGGCCAGTCATAGAGCGCAAATATTTCCGGGGGGAGGGCCTCCCGGCAGAGATCAGCGGCCGCCCCCGGCAGCTCGCAGGCTCTTTTGAAAAATCTGTCATGGATGCCTGATGTTTTTGCCGCCTCAGAAACTGCTTTTTCTTTTTCCGCCATAAATCCCCCTTTGTTTTTGGTCTGGGCTGCTGTATTCCCCTTATATTTTCTCTGGCTAAAGCCTGCCGCAGCTTGCTGTATTCGGGGCCGGCCCAAATCTGCGCCGCCGGGGCAGTCCCAAGCCTGTTTAAGCTCCCGCGGGCGCCGGTTTCCCGCCCTGGAGATATAAGCTTTCCCCTGATTTTTCTGAAAAGCAAGGGAAAAAGAAGCGGCTTAGGGCGCCGGCAAAAAATATAAGCCAATCAAAGTTTGCAAAAATTCCCCTTAAAAAGCGCAGGCCGGGGGGAACTAAGCGCTTCGGGGGCAACCAGTTCAGCCATCCCTAAAATGTTTCCGCCGGGGAAATACTTTAAGATGTTGCCCCGGCGGCAACATCTTTTATGGCCAGGGTTTTTGGCCTATGCCCATGCCCTGCTTTTTTAATACTCCCCTGAAGTGATCTCGCCGCTTTCCAGATAGAATTTGAGGATTCGCGCATCGCCATAAACCCTCGCATCGCCGTCAACCAGCGCCTTGCCGAAAACCCTCGCATCGCCGTAAACCCTCGCATTGCCGTAAACCCATGCATTTTCGTAAACCCTCGCATTGCCGTAAACCCATGCATAGCCGCCAACCCGCGCATTATTGTAAATCACCGTATAGTCGCCAACAATCGCATGGCCTAAAACAATCGCGCGGCCTAAAACCAGCGCATGGCCGCAAACAGCCGCATTTTTGCCCACAAAAGCGGTCTTGGCCGCAAAGGCCGTGGCCGCCACAAAGCCCCCGCCGCTGCTATGAGGGGCGCCCTTTATTCCAGGGCCGCATGGCTCCGCCCCCGCCGCGGCGGCGGAAAACCCGAAAATCAGGAAAACAGCTAAGAATTTCATAAAAAGCCCCCGCGGGCCGGGCGGGGGGCGGCAGCATTACAGGCCCTGCTTAATGAATCCCTGAAGCTTAATGAATCCCTGAAGTGAACTCGCCGCTTTTCAGATAGGAATTAGAGACCCACGCATCGCCATAAACCAACGCATCGCCGGCAAGCATCGCATCACCATCAACTATCGCATCGCCGCCAACCCGCGCGTTGCCGCGAACCAACGCATCGCCGGCAATCCGGGCATAGCCGCCAATCCGGGCATCGCCGTCAACCATCGCCTCGCCGCCAACCCGCGCCTTGCCGTCAACCTGCGCATCGCCGCCAACCACCGCATTTCCAGAAATATGCGTTGTGTCCCAAACCAGCGCCCGGCTGCCAATACGCGCATTGCTGCCAACCCGCGCCCGGCCGCCAACCATCGCTTTGTTGCCAACCCACGCCTGGCCAGAAATCCGGGCATAGCTTGAAACCAGCGCATCGCCGGAAACCCGCGCCTCGCCGCAAACAGCCGCATTTTTGCCCACATAAGCCGTATTCTCCACAGAGGCCGTGGCCGCCACAAAGCCCCCGCCGTTTTCATGCGGAGCGCCCTCAATGCCGGGGCCGCAGGGAGTGTCTTCCGCGGCGGCGGAAAACCCGAAAATCAGGAAAGCGCTCAAAAAAGCCGTTTTTAAGTGATTGTGTTTCATGGAAATACCTCCTTTTTTTTTGGTTATAGGAAAAACATACCAAGCCATAAAAATAAAAAAAGTGAAAAAAAGTGAAAAAGCGGCCTAAAAGCCCCCCGCGCGCCGGCCCGGCAAACAAGCCCCGGCCCGGATTGCCCGGCCCGCCAGTGGGCAAAGTGTCTCAAGCCTTGAGAATTTTCCAGAGTCCCAAAGTTTTGGCGGGGGTTTGCGAGCGAGGGGCGCCGCGCAGGTTCTCTCATGGTCCAGGTTTCCCTGAGGAGGCCCTTCAAAAATGGCCCGTTTTTTCGCTCCCAGAGCAGTAAAAATGCAGGGGCTGGGGACTGGACTAATGGCGAAAAAGTGTGTGCCGCGCCGCCCCCGCCTCGCTCTCCAGCCTCTCCCAGAAGAATAAAATTCCCCTTAAAAGCGCAGAGAGAGGGAAAGAGTTGCGCCGCCCGCAACTCTTTTTAATACTCCCCTGAAGTGATTTCGCCGCTTTTCACATGGCCTTTGAAGACTTTTGCAGTGCCATGAACTTTTGCGGTGCCTGAAACTTTCCCCTCGCCAAAAACTTTTGCATTCCTGTAAACCTTTGCATTGTCATAAACCTTTGATGTTCCGCCAACCCGCGCCTTGCCGGAAACCCGCGCAGCGCCGTAAACCAGCGCCTTGCCGAAAACCCGCGCAACGCCGGAAACCCGCGCATTATCACAAACAGCCGATTGAGGCCCCACAAAAGCCGTCTTGGCCACAAAAGCTGTGGCCGCCACAAACCCGCCTTCAGAGCCATCGAGGTTTGTATGCAGAGCGCCCTCAATGCCGGGGCCGCAGGGAGTGTCTTCCGCGGCGGCGGAAAGCCCGAAAATCAGGAAAGCGCTCAAAAAAGCCGTTTTTAAGTGATTGTGTTTCATGGAAATACCTCCTTTTTTTTGGTTATAGGAAAAACACACATATCAAGCCATAAAAATAAAAATTGGAGGGTGGAGGCGGCTTTTCGGGCGAACAAGCATGATTTGAGGATGCGCCCGATATTTCACTGGAAGAGGAGGAGGATAGAGTCCCATGTGGCGATTTGTTTTTTGGCGTATTCAGTGTCTTACGCGCTGAAGGCTCAGCTGGAGGCGGCGGGCTTAAGCTGGAGCATTGATAGGATCAGGGAGGGTTTGAAAGAGGATCAGCACAGTGTTTTAGAGGACGGGAAGACAGGGAAGAGGTATAAGGTTTTCAGCCCCATAACCCCTGAGATTCAGGCGGTTTATAAGGCCTTTCATTTAGAGAGAGCGTCCGGCTTTAAGCCTTCGCCTTGACGGGCAGCGGCCTGGCTTAAGGTCCTGATTTCAATTACATTGATGGGCGCGGCCGCCCCTTAAACTTTTCAAAAGTGTCGAAGTCGGGAAAAAGACTGCCGCGGCTGCGGGCGGCAAGCCCGCCAAAAGCCCTGATTCTTATAAAAAGCTTTTTCCGGCCCGCAGGGGGAGAATTAAGCCTCTTTGGCTTTGCCGATCTGAAAGGGGGCAGAGGGCTTTCCCTCCCCCTGCAGCCCAGGCCGCGGCTCACTCAGCCTGACCGTTCTGGACGCCCGCTTGCGGCTGGCTTAGATTTCCCGCCTCCGCCGGGCCTGTCAACCCGCCGTTTTTGAATTTGATGATCTCAGCTTCAGGCAGGCCAGTCACTTTGGCTATCAGGGAAGCGTCCAGCTTCTCCTGAAGCATATTCAGGATAACTTTCTGCATGCCTTTTTGCATGCCTCTTTCTTCAATTTCTTCCCGTATTGTCATATAACCTCCTTTTGGCAATAACCCCCGGCAGACAGCCTCCCGCTCAGCCTCCGCCCAAACCTCTGACTTCATTTTATACCCCTCAAACAAATAGTCAACCAGACTTAACGCAAAATCTGGATATTTCTTTAAAAAATCAACCCCAAACATGCTCAAAACCCCCAAAACAAACTCAACATCCGCCGCGCGATCCCAAACATGCCGCAGCAAATACAGGCAGACGCCAAGCTTAGACTTTGAATCCTTAAAAAACTTCTCCAGGCGCGGATCGTGAAGGTCCAGCAAATACGGCTTAAAACCCAGCATGTTTTGCCGCGCCATCCGGCTTTTCGGGGAAATCGGGGGGCCAAGAGCCTCCCGAAGGGATAGCGGGCCTTTGTAAGGCCTCCTCCCCTGATGAGCCAAAACAGGCAAAATCTCTGGCAGCAGGCCATGCCTTTCAAGCTGATCAACTGAAAACTGCGTCTGATAGCGGAAAAACTGGGCATAAGTCTTCTTAGGCTCATATTGTGACTTATGCTCAATCACGATGTAAGTCAAAACTCCCGGATCTGAGAGAAGGGGGGCCGCCACAACCAAGTCAGCCCTTTTGCCATCATGAAAGCTGTCCTTTGCCAGCCCGCTCCGCGGCCAGTCATAGAGCGCAAATATTTCCGGGGGGAGGGCCTCCCGGCAGAGATCAGCGGCCGCCCCCGGCAGCTCGCAGGCTCTTTTGAAAAATCTGTCATGGATGCCTGATGTTTTTGCCGCCTCAGAAACCGCTTTTTCTTTTTCCGCCATAAATCCCCCTTTGTTTTTGGTCTGGGCTGCTGTATTCCCCTTATATTTTCTCTGGCTAAAGCCTGCCGCAGCTTGCTGTATTCGGGGCCGGCCCAAATCTGCGCCGCCGGGGCAGTCCCAAGCCTGTTTAAGCTCCCGCGGGCGCCGGTTTCCCGCCCTGGAGATATAAGCTTTCCCCTGATTTTTCTGAAAAGCAAGGGAAAAAGAAGCGGCTTAGGGCGCCGGCAAAAAATATAAGCCAATCAAAGTTTGCAAAAATTCCCCTTAAAAAGCGCAGGCCGGGGGGAACTAAGCGCTTCGGGGGCAACCAGTTCAGCCATCCCTAAAATGTTTCCGCCGGGGAAATACTTTAAGATGTTGCCCCGGCGGCAACATCTTTTATGGCCAGGGTTTTTGGCCTATGCCCATGCCCTGCCTGATATCACAGGCGGGGGCAGGCCATCTTTTTTAATGCTCCCCTGAAGTGAACTCGCCGCTTTCCAGAGGGCCTCTGAAAACCCGCGCATCGCCGCCAACCTGCGCAGAGCCGCCAACCAGCGCATAGCCCAAAACCCGCGCATTGCCGGAAACCCGCGCATTGCCGATAACAAGCGTATTGCCGCCAACATGCGCATTGCCGGAAACCTGCGCATTGCCGCCAACATGCGCATTGCCGGAAACCACTGCGCTGCCGTAAACCCGCGCATGGCCGCCAACCAGCGCATCGTTGCCAACAACTGCATAGCCGGAAACCCGCGCATCGCCGGCAACCACCGCATAGCCCAAAACCCGCGCATTTTCGCAAACAGCCGCATCAGACTCAACAAAAGCGGTCTTGTCCACGATGACCGTGGAGGCCACAAAGCCCCCTTCAGAACCATCGTAGTTTGTATGCAGAGCGCCCTCAATGCCGGGGCCGCAGGGAGTGACTTCCGCGCCGGCAGAAAGACCGAAAATCAGGAAAGCGCTCAAAAAAGCCGTTTTTAAGTGATCGTGTTTCATGGAAATACCTCCTTTTTTTGGTTATAGGAAAAACATATCAAGCCATAAAAATAAAAAAAAGTGAAAAAAAGCGCAAAAGCGGCCATAAGCCCCCGCGGGCCGCCGGGGGCAAAAGCATTACAGGCTCTGTTTAATGAGTCCCTGAAGTGATCCTGCCCTTCTTTAATGTGGCTTTGGAAACTTCTGCAAAACCCCAAACCTGCGCAGAGCCGGCAACCACCGCGCCGCCAAAAACCTTTGCGTAACCAAAAACCTGCGCGCCGCCAGCAACCCGCGCATCGCCATAAACCTGCGCGTCGGTATAAACCTGCGCCCCGCCGCCAATCTTCGCATTGCCGAAAACCTCCGCATGGTCAAAAACCGATGCCCCGTCATAAACCTTTGCATGGCCGGAAACCTTTGCGCTGCCAGAAACCGATGCATGGCCATAAACCCGCGCATCGCCATAAACCTGCGCGCTGTCTAAAACCCACGCGTCGTCAGAAATCCGCGCGTTTCCGTAAACCCGCGCGTTTCCCTCTGCATGATCCCAGCCAACCATTGCCCTGCCGGCAACCACCGCGCCGCCGGAAACCTCCGAGCGTCCGTTAATCCGCGCCTGGCCGAAAACCTCCGCATGACCGCTAACCCTGGCATTGTAGGAAACCTTTGCGCTGCCAAAAACCTTTGCATGGCCGGAAACCTCCGCATGGCCGGAAACCTCCGCATTGCCGGAAACCCGCGCCAGCCCATGAACCTGCGCCATGTCACGAACTTTCGCGCTGCCGCAAACAGCCGCTTTCGGCCCCACAAAAGCCGTCGGATGGGCAACTGCGGTTACAGCCACAAAGCCCCCGCCGCTGCTATGAGGGCCGCCCTCAATGCCGGCGCCGCAGGGAGTGTCTTCCGAGGCGGCGGAAAGCCCGAAAATCAGGAAAGCGCTCAAAAAAGCCGTTTTTAAGTGTTTTTTCATGGCAAATACCTCCTTATTTTAGTTTATGCGGGGAATATAGCGCCTGCCTTGAGACAAAAAAAGTGAAAAAAAGTGAAAAAGCGGCCTAAAAGCCCCCGCGGGCCGGGCGGGGGCAAAAGCATTACAGGCCCTGTTTAATGCTCCCCTGAAGTGATCCTGCCTCTTTTTAGATGGCCTTTAGAGACTCGCGCATCTCCGTAAATCTCCACAATGCCCCAAACCTCAGCATTGCCATAAATTATCGCTTTGCCGCCGACTTCAGCATTGCCGTAAACCCGCGCCTCGCCGTAAATTGCCGCATTGCCGTAAACCTTTGCATTATCGAAAACCTGCGCATTGCCGTAAACCTTTGCATTGCCGGCAACCTTCGCATGATCGTCAACCTTCGCATTGCCGTAAACCTTCGCGCTGCTGCCAACCAACGCAACATGCAAAATATTCGCATTTCCTTTAACCGCTGCCTTGTCAAAAACCCGCGCCTCGCCGGAAACCTTCGCATTGCCGTAAACCTTCGCGCTGCCCCAAACCCGCGCCTTGCCGGAAACCTGCGCATGGCCGCCAACCTTGGCATTGTCGCTAACCTCGGCATGTCCATAAACCACCGCATTGCCGGAAACCTTGGCATTGCCTTTAACCTTTGCATTTTCGGAAACCCGCGCCTTGCCAAAAACCCGCGCCTTGTCACAAACAGCCGCTTGAGGCCCCACAAAGCCGGTCTTGGCCACAGAGGCGGTCTTGGCCACAAAGCCCCCGCCGCTGCTATGAGGCGCGCCCTTTACTCCGTAGCCGCATGGCTCTGCCCCCTCTGCGGCTGAAAAGCCGAAAATCAGGAAAGCGCTCAAAAAAGCCGTTTTTAAGTGTTTTTTCATGGCAAATACCTCCTTATTTTTTAATTTATGCGGGGAATATAGCAGGCTTTCGCCTTTATACAGGCTGGTTTTGCCGGGGGGCCTCAAGGGCGGCCGCGCTGGCCGGCAGGCTGGTTTTGCCGAAGCGCCTCAAACACCGCCACAGCCGCGGCATTGGCCAGATTCAGGCTGCGGACCGGCCCTGGAAAAGGGATCGCCACAGTCTGTTTTTTGTATTGAGCCAAGATCTCCCCGCCAAGGCCGCCTGTCTCCCTTCCAAAAACAAGCGCCGCCCCCGGCTGAATTTTTATTTCATAAAGGGAGCGCTTTCCCTTTGTGGAAAAAAACAAAGTCTGCGGGGCGGGGGGCCGGACGGCCTCCCACTGCCTGAAGCTCTCATAAATCCTGTATTTCAAAAGAGGCCAGTAGTCCAGCCCCGCCCGCTTCAGCCGCCTGTCAGAAATCTCAAAGCCAAGCGGAGCCACAAGATGCAGCCCGCTGTTTGAGGCCGCGCAGGTCCGGCCGATATTCCCTGTGTTAGAGGGTATTTCCGGCTCAACCAAAACCACCTGAAATCCGCCCGCCGCCGGCGCCCTCCGGCCTGATCCGCTCATGTTTTTCCTCCCCCCTGAGAGCAGGCCGCCCCCTCAGCAGCCGCAAAAACCTGAAAGAGGGGCAAAAAAGCCCCCCATTTAAGCCCCCATCCCCATTTTAATGGTCATGAGATATGGCCAGAGACACATAAACCATGGAGAGGATTGTAAACACAAAAGCCTGCAGCGCGCAGACAAAAAAGCCCAAAAAATAAAATATCACAGGGATCAAAATGGGGGCCATATCCAGAAAAATGCTGAGAACCACATGATCCCCCATCATATTTCCAAAAAGCCGAAAGCCCAGGCTCACAGAGCGAAACAGATGAGACAAAACCTCAATAAAAACAAACAGGGGGGCCATAAACAAAACAGGGCCTAAAAACTGCTTCAAATAACTAAGCCCATGCTCGCGGAAGCCATAATAATTATAGGCAAAAAAGGCGATGGCCCCCAGAGCCAGGGTTGTGTTCAGGTTTTGTGTCGGGGGGAGAAACCCTGGCAGAAGCCCCAGGATGTTTTGAACAAAAATCACCAAAAAGAAAAAGCAGAAAAGGGGAATCATGGGGCGGCCTTTCGGGCCGACAAGAGAATCCGAAAGGCGGGCGATCTGCTCCACAAAGGCCTCAAAAAGGCCTTTCAGGCTCAGCCGCCCATCGGGGACAAAAGGCTTTTCGCTCCGCAGCAGCGCCCGCCGGGCGAGCCAGCCAAAAAAAAGAATCAGCCCCAGAGACAGCGCGGTATAGGCCACATGATTTAAATCGTGGCGCAGAAAAAAGTCAGTCCATGTGAAATGCGGCATGGCGGTATCCCGGCCCCCTCTTTGTTTATGACAAAACCTCTGGAGAGGCGCAAAAAAGCTCCCCGTGGAAGCCCTCCCCCCCTTATTTATGACAAATATGGCAAAGGCCATGGCCAAAATCAAGCCGGCAAAAGGCGCAGAGTCCGCCGGGCTGTGAAATATTCCGGCAAAAGGCGCTTGCCTGAAAAGATTTTTTGCTGCAGCCTAAAAACAGGAGCAGCCGGCGGGAGGCCGGCCCAGCAAGGAACAGCCGGGAGGCTGTCCCAGCAAACAAGCTCTTGAAGAGCGGGAGGCTGCGAAGCCATCATGGGCGTTTCTTTTTGGCAAATTCTGATTGTGGCCGTGGTTGTTCTGCTGATTTTCGGCCCGAAGCGCATCCCCGGCCTCGGCAAGGCTCTTGGAGAGGCCATCCGCGGCTTCCGGACAGGAGTCAAGGGAGAGGATGGCCAGCCTGGAGAGCCTCAGCCAGGGAAAAATCTGGAAGGGGCCGGAAAGGCTGTCCGGGAGCCTGCCGCTAAAAGCGAATCCGCGGCGCCGGAGGCGGAAATCAGCGCCAAAAAAAAAGATCCCCGCTTTCCAAAATCTTAAAATTTCTATTGCGGCGCGTTGATATCCTGAATTTTGCCATTCTCCAGCTTTAAAATCCGCGGAAAAGGCTCTGAAAAAAAAGGGTCATGGCTGACCACAATCAGGGTTAATTGAAACTTCTCCTGAAGGCTGAAAAACAGCTCCCGGATCCGGCTGGCGTTTTCCCTGTCCAGGCTGCCCACAGGCTCGTCGGCCAAAAGCGCCTCAGGCCCGTTCATCAAGGCGCGGGCAATGGCTGTCCTCTGCTGCTCCCCTCCGCTAAGCTCTGAGGGGTAATGCCTGGCCCTTTGCTCCAGCCCCAGGGTCTCCATCAAAAACATGGCCCTCTCCCTGACCTCTTTCCGGGGCCGCGCGGACAAAAAGCCCGGCATCATGATGTTTTCCAGGGCGCTGAACTCGCTCATCAGGTGGTGAAACTGAAACACAAAGCCAATCTGGCTTCTCCGCAGAAAGGCCAGCTGATGATCGGAAAATTTGGCCAGATCCCGCCCCTGATAGAAAACCTGGCCGGAAGTGGGCCGGTCCAAAGCTCCAATGATATGAAGCAGGGTGCTTTTTCCCGATCCCGAGGGGCCTGTGACGCAAAGGGCCTGGCCCTTTTCAATCTTCAGGCTCAGCCTGTTCAAAACAGTCAGGGCCTGGGGGCCGCTCCGGTAAGTCTTCACAATGTCTTTCAGCTCATAAAGGCAGCTCATTTTTTTCCCGCGGATATTTCATCTCTCTCCGCCGCCCCGGCGGAGAGCCGGCTGTTTTTGTCCGTAGAGATCATTCAGGGAATAAAATCCCGCGGATTTCCGGCGGCAAATAAACAAAAGCGCGAGCAGGGCGCCTTTGGCAAACACATCGCGGCTCAGAGCTTTATGCTCCAGGGTCAAAACCTCTTCGGGAGTCTCAAGCAAAATCCGGTGAGTCCCAAACTCCCGGCCCCGCCGGAGGCTTTTTATCTGAATGTTTTTCTGAAGGGGGGCGGGGAAGCCGGCCTTTAGCCGCAGGGCTGTTCCGCTCGGCATGTCCTTTTTGCCGCTGTGATGAATGTCCTCTATCAAGATCCTCTCCCCCCCGCGCGGAAGCGAATTCATCCACCCGCTCAAAAGAAATATCCCGCGGCTCATGTTTTCCGCATAAAAAACAGGGATTTGCTTTGAGGCCGCCCGCATCCGGCGCCTCTGCGCCAGGCTCAAGCCTGTGGTTCCGCTCACGAAGGGCTTTTTGCTTTTGAGGCACCAGCCAAGGGTTTTTGAAAAAAGCGGAGGCAGCGAAAAATCAATCACCCCGTCAATTTCCTCCGGCGCCCACATTTCAGGATGTCTGCGGCGGCTGGCAAAGTCCGCCATTTCCATTGCCGCGGATTTTTGCATCAGCCGGCGGACAGCTTTCCCCATGCGGCCCATCCCGCTGACCGCCGCCCTCAGTTTTCTGCCTCTATTGGTTTTTTTTGCGCCCATTGCGTCTCCCTCTTATATCAGATTTTAAGGGAGATTCCCCCTCCCCTTTTTTTTACAGCAGAGCGCCCTGAGGCCTTGTGTTTGATAAAACGGCCTCCGCGAACAGGCATTAAAAAAACTCAAAACTGACTTTTAAAAACATCAGAGCGATGACAGACCTCAGTATCAGCCGGCGGCGGCGGGCGCTCTGGCACCTGGCGTTTGCCGCATACCCTATCAGAAGCCCGGCGGCGGAGGCGCCTAAGAGCAGAAAAAGGCAAAACCGCCAGCGGGGGCTGCTGCCCAGCAGAAAATTCCCCCCGGAAGCCGCCTTTTTTGCCGGGGCCAGGCTCTGCCCCCCCTTCTGAGGGGCCTCCCGCTTTCCTGTGACATCAGCCGGGGCGCCAAAAACCCTCTCCGCGGATATATGCCCCGCGCCGGCAAACAGGGAGACAAAAAACATGGAGGCGCAAACCACGGCTGATATGTTTCGCGCGGGGATGGCCTTAAAAGCCTCCGGCGCGGCTTTTTGCTCTGGCGGGGCGGCGGCGGAAACTTCATGCAAATAGGGGCTGACAATCATGCCGCCCCCCAGCCCTGTCAACCCGGAGCAAAGGCCCATCAGCGAGCCGAAAGCGAGGACCCCCGCCGGCTGCCGCAAAAGGGCCTTTCGCAAAAGCTTTGATTTTTGCAGCATCAGGGGAAGCGCCAGCAGCGCGCCCAAAAAAAGCCACAGCAAAAAGCGGATCTGGCCGGGACTCAGCCTGCTGACAAAAAGCCCGGCGCCAAAAGAAAAAACAAGCCCCGCGGCGGCTATGGGAAAAACCCATGGCCACAAAACCAGCTTTTGCAGGATAAAGCCCAAACTGTTTGCCGCGGACATCAAAAAAATCAGGGTCAGGGAGAGCTGAACAGACTCCAGAGGGGAAAGCCCCGCCAGAAGCGGCAGAAGCGGGGTGATTAAAACACTCCCCCCCACGCCCAGGTAGGCGGCGGACAGCCCTGAAAGCGCGCCCAAAAAGGCCAGGATCAAATAGGGCCATTCCATGAAATTCAGAGCTTTTTAGGGAAGGTTTGGGCTGGTCATTTTCTTCGGCTGGATGGCCTGGTCAAACTCCTCAGCGGACAAAAACCCCAGCCGGACGGTTTCCTCTTTTAAAGAGGTTCCGTTTTTGTGGGCGGCCTGCGCCGCGCGGGCGGCTTTTTCATAGCCGATATGAGGATTCAGAGCCGCCGCAAGCATAAGGGAGTTTTGCAGATGAGCCTGGATCTTGCCCTTATTGGCGCGGATTCCCGAAAGGCATTTTTTGCGAAAGCTGTTCATTCCATCGCTTAAAAGCCTGACAGACCGCAAAAGATTAAAGATGATCAGGGGCTTGAAGGCATTGAGCTGAAGATGCCCCATGGCGCCGCCAAAAGAGGCGCCAAGATCCTGCCCTATTGCCTGCGCCGAAACCATCGAAAGGGCCTCACACTGTGTGGGATTGACTTTGCCCGGCATAATTGAGCTGCCCGGCTCATTGGCCGGAAGAATCAGCTCCCCCAGCCCGCAGCGGGGGCCGCTGGCCAGCAGGCGGATGTCATTGGCGATTTTCATCAGGCTGATGGCAAGAGACCTTAAAGCGCCGCCGAAATGAATGAGCGAGTCATGAGAGGCTATGGCCTCCATTTTGTTTTCCGCCGGCCGGAACGCCGCAAACTCCTCCGGGGCTTTGGCCTCCCGCAGGCGGCTTTTGGCCTCCTCCGCTATCAGAGAGCAGGCTTTTTGCGCAAAGCCGGGGGCGGTGTTCAGCCCTGTCCCCACAGCTGTCCCGCCTATGGGCAGGGCCAGCAGATGGGGCAGGGCGGCCCTGACGCGCTCCCCGCCAAGGCGGATCTGCTCCTGAAAAGCTGAGAACTCCTGCCCCAGGGTCAAGGGGACGGCGTCCATTAAGTGGGTTCTTCCGATTTTAACAATATCCCTGAAATCCTTTGACTTCCGGCCCAGCTCGCTTTCAAAGGCGCGGAGAGCGGGCAGCAGGCGGATCCCAGCTTCCAGAGACAGCGAAATCCTCATAGCTGAGGGAAAGACATCATTTGAGGACTGGCATTTGTTCACATCGTCGTTGGGATGGATGGCGGCTTTCAGGCCCTCAGCCTCCTCAGCCCCTTTGGCCTCTTTGGCCTCTTTGGCGGCCAGCTGCATGGCGCGGCGGGCAATGACCTCATTCACATTCATGTTTGTCTGGGTTCCGCTCCCGGTCTGCCAGACGCTGAGCGGAAAGTGATCGCTCCAGAGGCCGCGGCGGACCTCCTCAGCGGCGGCTTGAATCAGGCGGGATTTGAGGGGGTCCAGAAGCTGAAGCTCCTCACTGGCCCTGGCGCAGCATTTTTTGATCAGCGCAATGGCGAAAACAAGCTCAAGGGGCATTTTGTCTTCGCCAATTTGAAAGTTTTCGAGAGACCTCTGAGTCCCCGCCCCCCAGAGCCTGTCTTCAGGAACGGAAACCGCGCCCAAACTGTCTTTTTCCACCCGATAGCCCACAGCAAAAAGAACCCCACATTTAAAGCGGCTTGTCAAGAAGGGGGGGGCTGCGGCTGTCTCATTATGAGACAAAACCGGCGCCCCGGCTTTGGCTTCTGAAATTTGCCTCTAAACCCCTCTGTGGAGCCTCAATAGCCAGAGCCGCAATTTGCCGCCGGCAGGCCGGCCTCAAACAGCCGGAAACACTTTTTTTTAAAAAAATTTAGGATCTTAGCCTGGCTTCCGATAAGATCATATGAAGGCGCCGGGATGATGCGGGGGCAAAAAGCGCCTGCTCAGAAGATGAAAAAAGGGAGGGGGGAGCCATGAAAACACATATAGACACAGCCGAAAGAAAAAAAACTCGCATGTTTCAAATGAAAGGGCCGGCGGGGAGGGGGAAAACAGTTTTTCCTCTTTTTGCGGCCATGGCGCTTTTGCTGGCGGGGGGGCTTGCGCCCTCTTTTGGAGAGGCCAGCCCGGCGTTTTCGGATGTTGACAGGAAAATCAGAAACCTGGAGCAGTCCGCTGACACATTCCTCAGCATACTGAGAGATCTCAGAAATGAGGCGGAGGCGGCCATCCAGGAGGCGGAGAGCCTTCAGGCTCAAATTCAGGAGCTGGATGAAAAAATCCGGCTTGTCAAAAGCGGCGAAAGCAGCCAGAAGCCCTGGTATAAAAAAGGGCAGTTCAGAATCGGCATTGGCTTCTCAAACTAAAAAGCCGGCAGCAAAAAAAAGGAGGGGAATTATGAAAAACTTTATCTGCAATAAAAACCGCTGCAAAAGCCGGCGGCGGGCGGGCGCGGTTTGGACTTTTGCCGCTTTGGCTTTGGCTTTTTTTGCGGGCGGCAGCAGCGGTTATTCCGGGAATAACAGCGCGGGGGCTGACTTTCAGCGGATGAGCCAGCTGCTTCGGGAGGCGGAGAGCGGGCCGGCAAGAAACATTCAAAATGATATCAGAGAGCTGAAAAGCCTGCTGCCCAGGCTGCAAAGCGAAGTTCAGCAGCTCCGGCAGCAGGTCCAGGCCAAAGAGAGAGAGCTGCAGCAGGCGGAGCAGCAGCTGGCCCGGCAGCAGGCTCAGCAGGGGGGAAACTCCTTTGGGCAGAAAGCCAAAGGATTCTTCAAAAAACTGGCGCCCGGCGAGCCGCCCCAGGGCTTCAGCTCATGGCAGGAGTATCACAACAGCCTCCAGCAAGACTCGGGAAGGTAGGCGGCAAAATGGCGCGGCTCAGGATTTCTTGCCGGCCTTGTTTGAAAAACAATATCTCCGAAAGAATCTGCGGGCAGAAAAAGCGCAAAATCAGCATGAAACATGTTTAAACAGCGGCCCCCCGCGGCCTATTGCTGTTTTCCATGCCGGCCGGGAGTTGACTAAAAGCCGGGGCGCGCTATATTTTCCTGTAAAACCAATAAAACAATGGAGGTTCTTATGAGACAGCAATATTTAAACAGCGCTTTTTTGAGCGCCTTGCTGATTTTTGGGCTTTCCGCCGCCGCGGAAGACGCGCCATGCGCTGGAGAAAAAGGCGGCCCTCATGAAAATGGCGGCGGCTTTGTGGCAGACACAGCCTTTGCGGCCAAGACAGCTTATGTGGGGAAAAACGCGGCTGTCTGCGGCTTTGCAAAGGTTTTAAACATGGCATTTGTCGCCGGCAATGCGCGAATTTTAAGCAAAGCTGAGATTTCAGGCCATGCGCGGGTTTTGAGCAATGCATGGGTTGGCGGCAGCGCAAAGGTGTCTGACAATGCGGCAGTTTCCGGCAATGCGGGGGTTTTCGGCGAGGCGGCAGTTTCCTTCTATGCGGAAGTTTCCGGCGATGCGCTGGTTTCCGGCAGGGCATGGATTTTCGGCAAAGCAAAGATTTTAGGCTTTGCAAAGGTTTTAGACAATGCAAGAGTCGCCAACGATGCAATGGTGTCCGGCCGGGCCATAGTTGCCGGCGAGGCATGGATTTTTGACCAGGCGGAGATTTTCGGCAATGCGCGGGTTGATGGCAGGGCAATAGCTGGCGGCCATGCGCGGATTGGCGGCAATGCAGCGGTCTCAAGCTCCATCCTGGAAAACGGCCATGTCAGTTCAGGACAGCATTAAAAAGCCGGGGAGAGATCTCCCTCCGCCGCCGCGCGCGCCCAAAAAACGGTTTTTTCATAAAAAGTTCGGGGACCGCCGCTATGACCCTTATTTTTATATGAGGGAAAAAGACAATCCCGAGGTTTTGGCTTGCCTGAAGGCTGAAAACCAATACGCCCGGCAGGCTTTAAAGGGGACAGAGGCGCTGCGGAAAAAGCTGTTTCAGGAGATAAAATCCAAAATCCCCGCCCGCTTTGACACTGAGCCGGCCGCTGATGGCGGGTATTTGTATTTTGTCTCTTGGAGGGAGGGCAGAGAATACCCCATTTACAAAAGGCGGCGCGCTGACACCGGCCGGCGGGCCGCCTCAGGCCAAAAGCCCTGCCCAGACGAAACCATCCTGGACCACAACCAGCTCGCCAAAACCCGCAAATACTGCGACCTGCAGAGCCTGGCTGTGTCTCCAGATCACAAAATCCTCGCTTACTCTGTGGACAGCCGGGGGCGGGAAATCTACGACATTTTTTTTAAAAACCTGGAGACCGGGAAAACGCTCCCAAAATTCATCTCCCAGGCGGTTTCTGATTTTGTCTGGGCAAACGACAGCCGGACTCTTTTTTACGCGAGGCAGGACCCTGTGACCTTAAAGCCTTTTCAAATTTTCCGCTTTGACATAAAAACCGGCGAAAGCCAGCTGGTTTTTGAGGAGCGCGCCCCAAGCTTCAGCGTGTTTTTGAAAAAAACCCTCTCCAAAGATTATCTGGTCATTGTGAGCGCCAGCTCCCAAACCTCAGAGTGCCGCTTTCTTTCGGCTGATGATCCAAAGGGGGAGTGGACTCTGTTTGCGCCAAGGCAGCCCCGCCATGAATATCATATTGACTATGGGGATGGCTGGTTTTACATCCTCACAAACAGCGGCGGCGCCTTTAACTTCAAGCTGATGAAATGCCCGCGGGCCGCAGCGGCGGCCGGCCCCGGCAAATGGCGGGAATGCCTCCCCCACAGAAGAGGCGCTTATATTGAGGATTTTGAGCTGTTTCAGAGCTTTATCGCCCTGCAGGTTCGGAAAAACGGCCGGCGGGAGATTGAAATCCTAAGCCGCAGAACAGAAAAGCCCCGCAGCGTCCGCTTTTCAGAAGAGGCTTATGCCTGCTCTCTTGGGGAAAACAGAGAGTATAAATCCAAAACAGTTAGGCTTGAGCTTTCCTCTTTTGTCAGGCCAAAAGCTGTTTATGACTGCGGCCCCGCAGCCATAAAGCCTATCTTTAAAAGACAGGCGCTGCCGGGCGGCGGCTTTAAGCCGGAGGATTACATCTCGCGGCGGGAGTTTGTCCGGGCCGCGGACGGCGCGAAGATCCCGCTCTCGCTTTTGTTTCGGAAAGGGCGGGAGTTCAGCCCCTCAACCCCGTTTTTGCTCTATGGCTACGGCTCTTACGGGATCAGCATGGATCCCGTCTTTGACCCCGCTGTGTTTTCCCTTATAGACAGGGGCTTTGTCTATGCCCTGGCCCACATCCGGGGCGGCGCGGAAAAGGGCCGCAAATGGCATAACAGCGGAAAGCTTTTAAAAAAGAAAAACACCTTCACTGATTTTGCCGCCTGCGCGGATTATCTGATAAAAAAATCATGGACCTCGCCAAACCATCTTTACATTATGGGAGGCAGCGCCGGCGGGATGCTGATAGGCGCGGCCCTGAACCAAAATCCCAAGCGGTTTCACGGCGCTGCGGCCATTGTCCCCTTTGTGGATGTTTTGACAACAATTTTGGACGAAAGCCTGCCGCTTTCCTCTCAGGAGCATGAGGAATGGGGCAGCCCAAACAAAAAAAAGTTTTATGATTATATCAAGTCCTACTCGCCTTATGACAATGTAAAAAAAGCGGCCTGCCCCCATCTTCTGATTGAGGCGGGATTCCATGATCCAAGAGTGTCTTATTGGGAGCCGGCCAAGTGGGCCGCCCGCCTGAGAAGCCGCAAAACCGATCAAAACCTGCTGCTTCTTGTGACAGACATGAAAAGCGGCCATTTTGGAGAGACCGGCCGGTTTCGCCGCCTGAAAAGCCAGGCCCGCCGCATGGCTTTTTTTCTGAGCCTGGAAGCTCAGCAGGCAAATCAGCGGGCCGGCCGGCCAAAGCAGGGGATCAAATAAATGACTGTTTTTTCGCTTGCCGCCCTGGGGCTGGGGGGCATTGGCCTGCTGGTTTTCGGAAGCCATTTAACTGTCCGCGCCCTGATCGCGCTCTCCCTTTTGCTCAAGGTGAAGCCGCTGTTTCTCAGCATTGTGGTTTTGGGCTTCGTCACTTCGGCGCCGGAGTGGTTTGTGACATTTTCCGCCGCATGGAAAGGCGCCCCCGACGCCGCTCTGGGAAATATCGCCGGCTCCAACATCATCAATATTTTGCTGATTTTGGGACTGACCGGGCTGTTTCGCCCTCATAAGGCGGACCGGCAGATCATTTTCTTTGATTTGCCATGCCTTGCAGCCGCCTGCCTGGCTTTTTTTATGCTGGCCGCGGACCGCCGGCTGGGCTTTTTAGACGGCATGCTGCTTTTGACAGGCTTTGCGCTGTATTTGTTTTTTGTGTTCCGCCAGAGAGAGCGGGAGCCGGACTCCAGGGCGGGGGAGGAGTTTTCCTCCTCTCTTGGCCGCTTTGCCGCGCTTCGGGATCTTTTTGCCGGGTTTATCGCTTTGTTTGCGGGGGCCTCGCTTGCGGTTGATTCCGCCGCGGATTTGGGCCGGCTGCTGGGGCTTTCGGAGCGGTTTATCGGCGTGTTTATTTTGTCTGTGGGGACCAGCCTGCCGGAGCTGGCCGCGTCCTTTCAGGCTTTGCTAAAAAAACAGGGGGAGATTGCCCTTGGGAATGTGGCCGGCTCCAATATCTTCAACACCTTGTTTGTCGCCGGATCCGCAGGCCTGCTGGCCCCCTTAAATTTTTCGCCGGGCCTGTTTTTTGATTTTGCCTTTATGCTTGCTTTGACGGCGGCGCTTTGGGGCGTTTTGTTTTTTTTAAAAGAGCTTCCAAAGCCGGTCTGCCTGCTTTTTGCCGTTATATACGGCCTGTATGCGGGCTTTTTTCATTAGGCTGTGTCTGAAAACTCATAAATGCCTCAAAATCATTCTCAATTTTACCATTCCAAGATAATGAGAAGCTGACTTTTCATATCGATCGGCAATCCTCCCTGACTCCTTCAGCCAGTCCGCGCGCTGCTCAATAAGAAAAAAATCTTGCTTGTCAAGAGGGAAACTTTTCAGACACAGCCTAGCTTTTTGCGCCAGCCGGCCGGCAATATTTGCGGAGGCTGTTTCCCTCCTCATGGCTTTTTCCCTGAGGGCAGAGCTTTCTGCCAGCGCTCTCGTTTAAAGCTTATAATGCGGCGGGCTATTAACAGAAAAAAAACTGAAAAACCTGAAAAATCCATGTATACATATATGCTGGCTTTGTTTGAAGCGCGCTGCCTTGAGGGCTCTAAATCATGACAGAGGCTGTTCGGAGCATTCTTAAAAATTACGGGGGGGACAATCCCGGGACAATCTCCCAGCTGCGGCGGCTTTTGAGCCACGGCGCCCTGGGCGGGACGGGAAAAATGCTGATTTTTCCCGTAGATCAGGGTTTTGAGCACGGCCCGGCGGCCAGCTTTGCCCCCAACCCGGCGGCTTATGATCCGGCCTTTCACTTTCAGCTGGCCCTGAAGGGCGGCTGCAGCGCCTATGCGGCGCCCTTTGGCTTTTTAGACGCCGCCGCCAGGGAATTTGCCGGGGAAATCCCTTTAATATTAAAGGCCAACAATTCTGACAGCCTGTATAAGGACCCGGACAATCCGCTGCCGGCAGTGACCTCCGGGGCGGAGGAGGCCCTTCGCCTTGGCTGCTCCGCCATTGGATTCACCATTTATCCCGGATCCGGCGCGCGGGAGGCCATGTATGAGGACGCTGTCCGCCTGGGGCGGGAGGCCCGCGCGGCGGGCCTTCCCCTGGTCATCTGGTCTTATCCAAGGGGCGCGGGCCTGCCGAAAGAGCGGGAGACCGCCCTGGATGCAGCGGCTTATGCCGCCCAAATCGCCTGCCAGTTAGGCGCCCATATTGTAAAGGTCAAGCCGCCCCGGGATTTTTTTGAAAAGCCCATGGACGGCCCGCAGCAGGCCCTTTATGAAAAAAACAAAATCCAGACCTCAAAGCTTTCGCAAAGGGCTCGTCATGTGATTCAGTCGGCCTTTGACGGAAAGCGGATTGTGATTTTCAGCGGCGGCCCGGCCAAAAAAACAGAGGATCTTTTAGAAGAAGTCCGGCAGCTGGCGCGGGGAGGCGCTTTTGGAAGCATTGTTGGAAGAAATGTGTTTCAGCGCCCGGAAAAAGAGGCCCTGGAGCTTTTGGCGAAAATCATCGCTATCTATAAAAAGGCCGCTTAAATGCTCAATGCCCATCCTTTCTGACTCCTTCAGCCAGCGCAGGCGCCGCTCAATCAAGACAAAAACCCCGCTTGTCAAGAGGGGGGGATCTTTTCAGACACAGCTTTAGCCAGGAACGCAGCAGCTCAAACGGCCGCGCCTTATTTATCTGGACGGCCTGGCGGCCGCTCCCGGTCCGCCGAATGATGCGGCAAAATTGACACATTATGGCTTTATGGATATGCTTGCTCTAATATGAGGCTGGCGCCTTACTAGAATCGCAGCCAGCCGCGGCGCAGGAAACCCAAAAAGATTCATAACAGGGAGGATCATCCGTGGAGCGCCGCAAAGAGACAAACCCTTTGAGGCGGGAAAAATTAAACAAGCTCAAACAGCTGCGGAGCCTGCGGGCCGATCCCTATCCCCATGTCTGGCGAAAGCCTGAATCCATAAGCAGCTCCGCTGCTGTCAGGCAAAAATTCGCTGCCCTGCAGGCCGGGGAGATGAGCGGAAATGGGGAGGTCTGCATCGCCGGGCGCCTGATGCGCAAAAGGGATATGGGCAAGGCCGCGTTTTTCACTGTTCAGGATCAGCCGGGGCAGCTGCAGTGCTATATAAAAAAAGAGGATTTTGCGGCCGGCCCGGGAAAACAAACATCTGGCTCAAGCAAAAGGCTGGCCCAGCAAAGAACAGCCGCGAGGCTGGCCCAGCAAACAAGCTCAGCCGCGAGGCTGGCCCAGCAAACAGACTCAGCCGCGAGGCCGGCCCAGCAAACAAGCTCAGCCGCGCCCGCCGCAAGCCCCTGGGATATATGGAGGCTCTCTGACATAGGGGACATCCTTGGCGCCTCGGGCCGGATTTTCCGAACCAGGCGGGGGGAGCTTTCCCTTCGGATCTCCGATCTGAAAATGCTCTGCAAAAGCCTTGAGCCTCTTCCGGAAAAATACCATGGCCTTGAGGAAAAAGAGCTGAAATACCGCCATCGGCATTTGGATCTCATCATGGATCCAAAATCAAGGGAGACGCTTCAAACCCGCGCCAAAATCATTCGGGAGATCCGCTCCTTTATGGAGGAAAGAGGCTTTATAGAGGCAGACACTCCCGTCCTGCAGCCCATTTACGGCGGGGCGGAGGCCCGGCCCTTTGAGACCTATTTTCACCGCCTGAATCAAAAAATGTATTTAAAAATCTCCCCAGAGATTTACCTGAAAAAACTGCTGGCCGGCGGCTTTGAAAAAGTCTATGAGATTGGCAAAAACTTCCGCAACGAGGGCATTGACCGCTCCCACAGCCCGGAGTTTCTGATGCTGGAGTATTACGAGGCTTACACCGATTATGAATGCCAGATGGATCAGTTTGAGGAGCTTGTCCGCCGCGCCGCCTCAAAAATTGTTTTTCCCAAAAAAGCAGAGCCGCCAGCATCTAAAGCCCCTCAGGAAGTCCAGCCTGAATGCCGGTTGAAGTACCAGGGCCGGGAGCTGGATCTTTCGCCGCCCTGGCTCCGGATGAGCCTGATAAACCATGAAAGCCTGATTGTTTTCCGCCTCTCTGAAGAGGAAGAGCCGGCTCCCGGCGAACCGGCTCCCGGCGGCTCAGGATCTGAAAAGGCGCCGGCAAAATTCAATTATCAGGGAAGGGAGCTGAGCGCCAAAAATTTTTGGGGGCAAATCATCGCGCGCTTTAAAGAGGAAAAAGCAAAGCTCAGGCAAGGCCCCCCCGCCCCCGCCAATAAAAAAGCGCTGCCTCATTTTGATTTTTCCAACTTTTGGAAAGGCCTTGCCGCCGGCGCGGAGGCTTGGGAGAGTTTTCGGTCTTGTGGATTGCCCCCTCCTCCGGATCTGACCGCCCCCCCCGGCAAAGCTCCAGGCCGAACGGCCTCAGACTCTAAAGGGGGCGGGGCGCGCCCCGAACCCCCCCTCTGGAAACAAACCGGGAGCCTGCTCCGCTGCAGCCGAAAACTTCTCCGCTATGCCAGGTTTTTGGACCCTAAAGGGGATTTTCAAAAGGCGGAGCGGGCCATTCAAAAACTCTCAAAATTAAAAACAGCCGCTGAGCCTTCGGATGAGCTTCTGCGGGAGCTTCTGGAAGACCTAAACTCCGCTCTGGATGAGCTGAGCCTTGCGGCCTGCGAGCGGACAGCGGAAAAATATTTCTGGGATCCGGTGATTATCACAGACTTTCCTTTAAGCGGCTCGCCGCTCACAAAATCTCACCGCAAAAGCCCCCGCCTTGTGGAGCGCTTTGAGCCTTACATGGCCGGCATGGAGATAGGCAACGCCTACACCGAGTTAAACGACCCCATAGAGCAGCGGAAAAGGCTGGAAAGCCAAAAGCGCCTGCAGGGGGGCGGCCCCGGCGGCGGCGCGGGGGCGGCTTGGGAATCCCGCCCGGAATCCCTAAAGCCGCGCCCTGTGGATGAGAGCTTTCTCAAGGCTTTAGAGGCGGGGATGCCTCCCGCCGGCGGGGCGGGGCTTGGCATTGAGCGCCTTGTCATGATTCTCACTGATCAGCCCAGCATCAGGGATTCCATGCCGTTCCCGGCCCTGAGGACAAAGCCATAGCCTTCGGCGGCGGCGCGGCGCTTTTCAGGCTTGCTTGGGCAGCGATTTGTCTGGCATAATCAGGCCGCATAATGATATTTCCAGAACAAACAGCTGCCCTGAGGCGGCGGGATCTAAAAAAGCGGCTGAAGTCAGGGCGCTGCCTTCGCTTTGCCGGCTCGTTTTCGCCGCTGGTTTCCCGCCTGATTGAGGAAAAGGGTTTTGACGGGGTTTATGTTTCCGGGGCGGTTTTGTCCGCCGACAGGGGCTTCCCCGATATAGGGCTGATCACTTTAAAAGAAGCCGCCGAGAGGGCGGAAAGCTGGATTCAGCCGGTCTCGCTGCCCTCCATTGCGGATGCCGACACAGGCTTTGGCGGGAGCATCAGCTGCGCCCGCTCTGTTTTTGAGTTGGAGCGCGCGGGGCTTTCCGGCATGCATATTGAGGATCAAGACTTTGCCTCAGCCAAAAGATGCGGCCACCTGGACAACAAAAAGCTGATCCCTCAGGAGGCTATGGCCTGGAAAATCCAGGCAGCCTGCAAGGCGCGGCGGGACAAAAATTTTTTGATCATCGCCCGGACAGACGCCCGCTCTGTCCAAGGCATGGAGGGGGCTGTTCAAAGGGCAAAAGCTTATATTGAGGCGGGGGCTGATATGATTTTCCCTGAAGCCCTGCGCGATGCAGAGGAGTTTGAGGCTTTTCGCGCGGAGGTGTCCGCGCCGCTGCTTGCCAACATGACTGAGTTTGGAAAAACCAGGATCATTCCTCACAGGGAGTTTGACCGCATGGGATACAGCATTTTGATCTATCCGGCGAGCGCGCTCCGGCTGGCGCTTCAGGCGGTTGAAACAGGCCTGGAGATTTTAGCCGGGGACCGGCAGGAGGAGCTTTTGCCGCAGATGCAAACCCGAAAGCGCCTCTATGAGCTGCTGCGCTACAAAGACTATGAGGCTTTTGACCGGGAGGTTTTTGATTTTTCTCTGCCGGAAAGCCGCCCGCCGCGGGGCAGCCGCTAAATGATCATCCGCTGAAACAGATCATCAATGCAATGGCGCGTTTTATGAGGATTTTATCAAAAAAATGGTGGCGGGAGAGGGACTCGAACCCCCGGCCAATGGATTATGATTCCACTGCTCTGACCAGCTGAGCTATCCCGCCATCTTGCTGCTGATAAACACTCAAAACAAGCCTGATTATACACAGAACAGGCCGGGTTTTCAGAGAAATTTTCAGGCAGGTCAGGTATAGTGAGCCTATATGGGCGCTTTCCGCTTGTTTGTTGGGACGGCCTCGCGGCCGTTCCCGCGCCTCCGCGCCGCGGCTGGCTTTTCCAGAGGGGGGGCCTTGCGCCTGCTTCTGTTTGCCTGCCTTCTGGGGGTTCAGGGATGCTCTCACACTCCAGAGCTTTTGAGCGAGGGGCGGTTTAGGGCCTCCCGCCAGGAGGTTTGGAAGGCTCTTGTCATTATGTTCAAGCCCTATCCCGTCAAAGTCCTGGATGAGCGCAAAGGGTATATCGAGACAGAGCGCCTTTATGGGAAAAACTTTTGGACAGCCCCTCATCAGGGCAAAATACAGACCGGCGGCTTAAGCGCCGTCCTCAGCGTCAACATTCATTATGAAAGGCCGTATACAAAAGTCCATGTCTCAAGGCGGATTTACCGGCAGAGAAGCGTGTTTTCCCCTCTGGAAGAGTCCCCCTCTGATCTTTTTCGCGAGCATGTTTTTCTGTACCGGCTGGGCAGGGAGCTTTTGATTCAAAAAACCATTGACCGCCTGAAAAAAAGCCGGGCGGAGCGGTCAGGCGGCTCTATTCCGCCAAAGGCGGCGCTGCGTCCGAAAGAGGATGGCAGCGGTCCATGGTTTCCCTCAGCCTTCGGGAGTTGACCGAAGTGTAGATTTGGGTGGTTTGCAGGCTCAAATGGCCCAAAAGCTTTTGTATGCTCCGCAGGTCCGCGCCGTTTTCCAAAAGCCCTGTGGCGCAGCCGTGGCGAAAGGCATGCGGGCTTTTGACTTCCGGCATGTTTGCCTTCCTGGACCAAAGCTTCAGCCATCGCCATATATCCACGCGGGAGGGGCGGTTCCCCCTGTTGTTGAAAAACAATGCCTGAGATCCGGAGCGAATCCCCAAAGGGCGCCCTTCTGACAAATAAACCTCCAGCAGGCGGGCAAGCTCAGTGGAAAGCGGCAAAAGCCTCTGCCGGCTGCCCTTGCCTGTGACGCTGATCCAAGATTCCATGGAATGAAAATCCTGAATGTTCAGGGCGGTCAGCTCGCTCACCCTGCAGCCCAGGCCGTAAAGAAATCCCAAAACCATCTGGTTGCGGAGCCGGCGGACATGCCCCTCTTCTTTTGAGGCAGCGGCCAGCAAGGACTTAAACTCGCTCAGGCTGACAGGCTTTGGGAGCGGGTTTTTCAGCTGGGGGAGCTTGAGGCGCCTGATCTCCGGCGCGGGGAGGCCGCGGAGCTGCAGAAACTTCAAATAAGAGCGGACGCAGCTGAGAACTCTGGCCTGCGAGCGGCTGCTCAGCCCCCTCTCTGTGAGAAACTGATAAAAATCCTCTATAGAATGCGCGGGGGAATCCGCGCCGGCGCAAAAAGCGCTCCAAATGCGAAGATCTCTCTGATAGGACTCTATGGTCCGATCCGAATACCGGCGGCTGAACTGCAAATCCCTTAGAAACTCCTCTTGAAACTGAGCTGACAGCTTTTTTCTCTCTAATTTTTTCCGGCTCATAATCAGGCAGAAAAAGCCTCAGGGGGAGCAGTGAAAGCCGGCGCGGTTGCTTTGCCCCCACTGATTCCTTCCAAACTGAATGTTCACATAAACTTTTGTTTTGTATGACTGAACAGAGGGAATAAGAGTCACATTCCCCCCTGTAATGGGGACAAAGGCCCACTCCCCTGTGGCGGTTGTTGTTTTGTGGGTTTTGACCCATGAGGAGCAGCTTGCATGGCCGGATGAGCAGCAAAAACCAGTGTCTGTGAAAGCTCTCCCCTCGCACCGAAAATAAATGATCCCGGAGCGGCAGCGGGAGTCTTTTATGTTTCCCCTGATAAAAACGCCATCCTCTCCAGACGATCCGCATGTTCCAGCGCCGCTGCCCGCGCCCCAGTTGCCCGCGCCCCAATAGGTTTGACCGGAGAACTGCCCGCCCGCCCCCTGATTATAAAATGAGTTTGAGGCAAAGGGGTCTGTGTTATTAAGGGGGCTGGTTCGCGAAGCGGAGCCGGACCAGCTGCCGTATTTTCGGTAAATAGCCAGAGAGCCATGCGCGGCGGCGCAAACCGAAGGGCTTGTAAATATATGATGCGAATAGCCATAGCCCGCCGCTCCCGGAGCGGTGACGCCCGACGAATCTTCGGAGCTTCCGCCCTTGAAAAACCCGCAGCCGGGCAAAACAGCCAAAAACAGCAGGCTAAAGGCAAAAAAACCGGCCCTCCGCCTGAGATTTTTGGTTTCAAGGCGCCTTGCGCCTGAGATTTTCTTTGAGCTTTCTCTTGTTGAGATTTTCATGTCATGCCCTCCCTGGCAGTTGTTTTAATGCCCCATTTTATTCAGGGTGATCATCGCCCCGGCCCACATTAAATGCCTCATTGATTTTCAGATTCCCAAACTCGCCAAGCTTGCTGTAGCAGGGAAGGCTGCCGCGCAGGCTGATTCCCTTTTTGGAGTTTACGCCCTGTGGCTTGCAGCTGAAAGGGCCTTGGTCCAAAAGCCAGCACCGGCGCCCCGGCTTTGAGGCGCCGGTTGTTGCAAATCTCATATAACCGCCATTGCGGTAGCAGACATCTCTGTCGCACCGGCCCCCCGGACAATGCAAGTCCCGAAACATTTTAAACCAAAGCTCTCCGTATCCCCTAAACTCGGTGTCCCCGTCACGGACATCAGCCTCAACCACTTCATCAATTTTAAGAATAATGGCCGCGTCCCGGCCCTCAAAAATGGCGTGAAACTCCTGATCCACATTGTCCCTCCGGTCAGCCCTCCAGCTGCGGCCGTCCCAGTAATTGTGTTTGTTCTCCTCCGCGCCCCGGCCTGACCTGAATGTCTGGCGCTTAATTTGCCCGCTGTCCTCGTAAGAGATGGTGAGGGAGCCTTCGTATTTCCCGCCTCCAAGAGGATTCATATCCAAATACAGGCGGGGGCACTTCAGGCCGAAATTGCTTTTCCTGTCAAGGCGGTAGCTCCTGAGCGCCGAGCTGTTAAACCTGACAAAAGCGCTCGCCCCCCAGTCCCCAGATAAATTTCTATATTGCCTGCGGTTGCAGCCCTCTTCAGGCTCCTGCGGCAGGCGGCGGGAATCCCGATCATCATCGCCGCGGCGCCGATCGCCATAGTCATCGCCATATTCATCATAAGGGTCATCATAGCCATCGCCATAATCGCGGCCCCCCTGGCCGGGGCTGCCTGCCTGGCCGGGGCCATAGCTCTGGCCCTGGGGATTTTGCGCCCTCAAGGAGCAGTGGTAGCCTCCAAATGCGATCACCGCAAAAGAGAAGGCCATAAAAACAGAAATTTGAAGCTTCCGCGGCATAATATATATAAATACTCCCAAAAAACAGCGGAAAAATCAAAATTTTGCCAAAACAAGCGAGGCTTTTTTGAGACGATCAGGACTAAAGGGGCGGATCAAGTTTTATGCAGCTTTTTTTAAGAAATCAGGGGCTGAAGGCCTGCGGCCTTCCGGCAGAGCGGGGGCGCGCTCAGGCAAACAGGGGCCTGAGCCTTATGGTCTCCTCGCGGGAGGGGCCTGCGGAAATCATCTCCAGGGGAATCCCAAGCGCCGAGCTGATAAACTCCGCATATTCAAGAGCCTGGCGGGGGAGGTCCCGCTTTTTTCTTGCTGAGCCAAGCGGCTCTGTCCAGCCTGAAAGCGCCCGGTATCGGGGCCGGACCGACTCCCAGCGGGGGCAAAAAGCGGGAAATTCTTTTAAAACCCTGCCCCCTATTTCATAAGCTTCGCAGATTTTCAGCTCCTTCAGCCCTGTCAAAACATCCAGCTTCATCAGGGCCAGGCTGTTTATGCCGCTCAGGCGGACGGCGTATTTCAGCGCCACAAGGTCCAGCCAGCCGCAGCGGCGGCGGCGGCCTGTGGTCGCGCCAAACTCCCGGCCCTTTGCCTGAATATAAGCGCCCTCTTCAGAGCCGCCGGCCTCTGTGGGAAAAGGCCCGAAGCCAACGCGGGTTGTGTAGGCTTTGGCTATGCCTGTGGTTTTGCCAATGGCCTCCGGGCCAAGCCCGGCCCCGGCCAGCATGCCCCCGGTTAAGGTCGAGGAGCTGGTGACATAAGGATAAGTCCCGTGAAACAGATCCAGCAGGCTCCCCTGGGCGCCTTCAAAAATGACCTTTTTCCCTTCCTGGAGGGCCTGGCGGATTTTGAGCGGGCCGCGGCTGAAGCGAAACGGCCGCAGAGTCTCGCGGCGCTCCAGAAGATCAGAAAGCAGCTCCTCTGGATCAAAAGGCTTTTGGCTGTAAAGCTTCTCCAGCAGAAAGTTTTTTTCCCTCAGGCTGGCCTGGATTTTTTTGAGCAGACTGGCTTTGTCTCCAAACAGATCGCCAAACAGAAGGGCTGTTCTGCCCGCGCGGCTTTCATAAGCCGGGCCGACGCCTTTTCCTGTTGTGCCAATCTTTCCAGATCCGGCCCGCGCCTCCCGCGCCTGATCTATGGCCTTGTGGTGCGGCAGCAGCAGGGTTGAGGAGTCTGAGATCTTCAGCTGCTTTTCGCTCTTCAAAAAGCCCAGGGATTTTAAGGCAGCGATCTCCCCGCAAACCGCCTCCACATCCAAAGCCGCTCCAGCGGCAATGACACACACAACATGAGGATGCAGGATCCCCGAAGGGATCAGATGCAAAACCAGGTCCCGCCCGCCGGCCCTTAAAGTGTGGCCGGCGTTAGATCCCCCCTGGCAGCGGACCACATAGTCGGCCTCCGCGGCAAGAGCATCAACCGCCTTGCCTTTCCCCTCATCGCCCCACTGCGCGCCGACAACAGCAACCCCTAACATAAAAATCTCTTAATTTGTTAAATGCCGCGCAAGCTGTTTAGGCCTGTTATTCGCAGGGCCTTCGGGCGGCTCAGGCGGATGTTGTTTTGGATTTTTCACTCCCCTGCCGAATAAAGCCTCTCCGCTTCAAGCCCCCCGCCAAAGCCATTTCAAGAGCGGCTGATTTTCAGCGCGCGGCGGCTTTTTTATCATTGACTCCTTTTAGAAAAATAAACAAGCGGAAAAAAAGCTCTGATGGGGGGAAAAGCAAACAGCTTGATGCAAAAACTGCGGGGGCCAGGCGGCTTTCCGGGCCGGACGGGCTTTCAGCGGGGCCGGACGCGGGCTGTCAATACAGGCTAAAGTCCAGTTTTTTTCAGACGGCTGGAGGGCGGCTGGAGAGGCGCCTAAAAAGATTTTTCTTTTTAAGTTATTAAAATCACTGGATATTTTTCTAAATCACTGCCCGGCGGCGGGCGGAGCAAAAGTCCGGCAAAACGGGGAAAAATTAACATGCGGAGCTTTTTATCCGATAGATTCAATAGGGTTGGCTATGAAAGCTTTTTGCCGGATTTGTTTGATTTGTTTTTTGGCGGCGGGCCTGGCCTCCTGCCAGCCCCTGGAGAGCGAGGACAGCGGCGGCCGCCGGGACAGGGGCCGGGGCGAGCCGGATTTTGACCCCAGTGACATAGATGACATAAACTTGGACGAGATCAGAAAAATCGACAAAAAAGAGCTCATCAAGAACTGCTATAATTACGAATGCAAAAGCAGCGTCAATTTCAGCCTCCTTGGCGACGCCTCGCCGGCCCGCGCCGCGCAAAACTGCATGTGCAAGGTTATGGACGAAGGCCTGAGGCCGGTTTGCGAAAAGGAAAAGCAGCTGAAAGAGCTTGCCGATCGGCACAGCGGCGACGATGACGCTATGGAGGAGATAGAAATCATGCAGGAGGAGATTGAGATCATGAAAGATGACATATCGGATGTTTTCTATTCAATGGCTGACGTAAGCGATGAGTTTCATGCTGATCTTGAAGACGAATTAGACGACATGGATGACGACGCCAACAGCGCGCTTCAGAAGCTTTTTATCAACGGCGGCCTGCGGCTTCTTGTAAAAGATCAAGTAGGCAGCACCACAAGGTATGCGGAAAGAAGGGGAAGGAATGTCTGCCTTGGAAATTTCTTCTCCGATGGAGATGGGGAGGAGGACCGCTAAGATCCCCGCCCCCGCGCCTTTTGGAGGCGGCTTTTCCCGCAAAGCGCTGTTTCCGGCAGTTTCAGCAGGCGCATTTTTCCCCTGAATCCGGCGGCTCAGCCATTTGCCTGCCTGACTTGGCTGCGGGCAAGCGCTCTTTTTGGCTTGACTTGCCTGCGGGTGATTATGATACAATATGACTCACTGAAGGGAGAGTTTTTTCCCGGCAGGAGGAGTTATGGAGAATTTATCTGATTTTGCCCCCTTGTTTCATGCGGTCATTGCCTTTGTGGCGGTTTTGACAGGTCTGGGGTTTGTTTTCAATATCCTGTTAGGCCCCGTAAAAAAGGATATTAAAGATTTAAAGGTCTCCCACAAAGAGCTTGCGGGGGAAATGAAAGCTGTCCAGGGGGAAATGAAAGCTGTCCAGGGGGAAATGAAAGCTGTTCAGGGGGAAATAAGCGGCTTGAAGGCCTCCCACCAGTCTTTGAACGAAAAGCTGGACATGCTTTTGTCCCGCAGCTGAGAGCCGGCGGCTTTCCGCCCCCCCGGCAAACGGAAAAACCAGCTGCTGAAGGCTCTCGTTTCGCTGTTGTTGCGAGCATCCCCTTGACACCCAGCCGCCTTCCCCTTTTATAAAGGGCTATGAGTTTTGCCAAAATCCGGCTGGCCGCTTTGGCAGCCCTTTGTTTTGCCGCAGCCGGATGCGCTTTTGGCCGCTTCCAAAAGCTCTCTCCCGCGGGCCTTCTTCCGCCGGAGGCAGCATTTATCTCCAGCAGGCCCTCAGCAAAACAGCGGGGCCAGCGCCCGGCCCTCTCCAAAGAGCCTTCCCCCTCAAGCCGCCCGAAAGCCAAAGCCGGCTTGCAGACAGGGGTCCGGGGGCAGCTGCCCCGCGTCAAACTCCGCTTTTTAAATGAGCAGGTTTTAGAGGGGGGCAAAACCTTCCGCGGACTGAAAGCGGGAGGGCTTTCCGCTCTGGCTTTTGACCCTTTGTCAAAAGAGATTTTGGCGCTTTCCGATGACAAAAAAAACCACAGAATCTGCCGTTTTGCGCTGGCGCGGCTCCCCTCTCCAGAAGGGCGGACAGGCAGCCGCCGATACAGCCTCCGGCTTAAAGGGGATATCCGCCTGCTGCCGCCAAAAAACGCAAAGCCGGGCTTTAAAATGGATCCGGAGGGCCTGGCCCTTGCGGAGGGGGGATTTTTCATCGCCTCAGAGGGGCAGCAGATATTTTACCCGCCCCAGCCGCCGCAAATTCTTTTTTTCAGCGCTCAAAAAAGCGACCGGCAAAAGCCCTCCCGGCAGGCAAGGCTTAAAAGAGCCTGGCCTGTCCCTCCGGTGTTTTGGGACCCCAAGCGGCTCCGCCGCTTTGGCGCCCGCGAAAACAAGGGTTTTGAATCCCTGAGCATCGACAAAAAATCTCAGACTCTCTGGACCGCCTCTGAAAAGCCTCTGAGGCAGGATGTCCTGAACAGCCGGGGAGGTTATGTCCGGATCACTGGGTTTGCGCTCCCCCGCCCCGCCGGCAAAGGCAAGGGCAAAAACGGAGGACGAAACATCCGGCATGGTCAAAAGGAGGGGGGGGGCAAAATGCTTGTTCAATATGGATATCCCCTGCAAAGCCGGGGCAGCGGGCTTTCAGAGGCTTTAAATCTGGGATCTAAGGTTTTTCTGACTCTTGAAAGGGCCTACAAAAAGGAAAAAGACAAAAAACAGGGGGTCAATGAGGTCAATCTGTTTTTGGCGGACTGCCGGGCGGCGTCTGATGTCTCCGGCCTGATGGCGCTGAAAAAGCCTTTCAGGCCCTGCTCAAAATCCCTGCTCTGGGCTTCTAAAAGGCAGAGGCTGGTCAGGGCGGACAATTTGGAGGGCATGACTATAATCCCCTTCCCTGAGCCGGCCCCTCAGGAGCCTCCTGCCGGCGGATCTGGCGGATCCGGCGGGGAGAGGCGCCTTTTGATCCTTGTCAGCGACAATAATTTCAACGAAAGGGCGCAAAAAACCCAGTTCCTGTTTTTTGAAATGGAGCTGAAATGGGGGGGATCTTTTTGAAATGAGCCAAAAATAAATAAAACCCGGGAAAAAACCTTTGCCGCGGCGGGGTTTTTCTGTTAGATTTTGATCTCATTCAAACTTAACCAAATTTAAGGAGGGAAAACCATGTTAGCTGTAGGAGACAAACTTCCAGAGTTTCAATTAACCGCCGCAGTTTCGGCAGATCCAAAAAACGCCTTTCAGGAGATAAGCCATGACAGCTATAAGGGCAAATGGCTGGTCCTGTTTTTTTATCCAAAGGATTTCACCTTTGTCTGCCCCACGGAGCTTAAGGGCTTCAGCGATATGAATCAGGAGTTCCAGGACCGGGACGCGCAGGTTCTGTCGGCCTCTGTGGATTCAGAGTATGTCCATCTGGCCTGGAGGACTCATGAGCCTGACCTCAAGGGCCTCAAGTTCCCCATGCTGTCTGACATCAAGCGGGAGCTTTCAGCCTCTCTGGGAATCCTGGACATCAAGGCCGGGGTTTCGCAAAGGGCGGTTTTTATCACTGACCCGGAGGGAATCATTCGGTTTGTCTATGTCACAGACCTGAGTGTCGGACGAAACCCCAAAGAGGTTTTGCGGGTTTTAGACGCGCTCCAGACCGACGAGCTTTGCCCCTGCAACTGGGAAAAGGGCCAAAAAACCCTTTCCCCGTGAGGCTGCCATGTCTTTGGACGCTGTTCAGTCCGGCCTGAAGGGCTATGCCAAAGATCTTCGGATCAATATTGGCAATGTCCTGACAGAGGAAAACTCCCCCGGGCTTTCCGGGCGGCAAATTTTTGGCTGCGCCTTGAGCGCGGCCTTTGCCGCGGGGCATGTTTTTGTTTCAAGGCAGCTGAGGCGGGCCGCAAAGGATGTCCTGTCCGGCGGGGATATAGAGGGAATCAAAACCGCTGTCAGCCTTATGGGCATGAACAATGTCTATTACCGGGCCATTCATCTGGCGGAGGATCAGGAGCTGTCCGCCCGCCCGGCCCGCCTGCGGATGACAGGGATGCAGAGTCATGGAATCCCCCGGCAGGATTTTGAGCTGTATTCTCTGGCTGTCTCCGCCATAGCCGGCTGCGGGATGTGTGTGAAAAGCCACACGGCGCAGCTGAAGCGGGAGGGGGTTTCCATTGATGGCATTCACTCCTGCCTCCGAATTGCCTCTGTTGTCCAGGGGGTCTGCCAGAGCCTGAGGCTGGAGGATCTGGATCCGGAAAAGGCCGCGGAATAGGGTTTAGAGCCTGGCTTTTGCCTGAGGATCGGGGCCTGCGGGGGCCGGCGGTTTTTTTTGCCAGCCGCTGCCGCAGGCTTTAGAGACAAGCTTTTGGCTTGGGTCAGAGCCGCGGGGAGGGAGGGAAAAGCCCCTGCAGTTTTATAGAGGCGGTCGTAGCTCAGCAGGCAGAGCGCCAGATTGTGGATCTGGTGGTCGCGGGTTCGAGTCCCGTCGATCGCCCCATCTTTTAACCGCGGCTTTTGGCATGATTTCCAAACTATTCCCAGCCGCCCCCGGGCATAATGCGCCGCATTATAAGCCCGCGCCGGCGGGAAGAGGAAAAAGCCATAACAAAACAGCTGCTGTTCAGAGGCATTTAAAAAAAACTGTTTTTTATGGCCGGCCAAGCGCAAAAAAACGGTATTATGTTATATTGTTGGGGGCGGATATGATTTTATCAAAACAGAGAGCCTTGTTTGACGGGGATTTCAGCCTGCAAAAGCTGCCTCAAACACAGTACCTTGGCAGCAAGCAAAAGCTGGCTCAATGGATTTTTGACTGCTCTCCCAAAGGCATTGACACTGTTTTTGACGCTTTCAGCGGCTCTTCCTCTGTCGGCTATCATTTTAAGACAAAGGGAAAGCGGATAATCGCCAATGATTTTTTAAAATTTAACTGTCATATCGGAAAAGCTGTTATTGAAAACAAAAGCGCTGTTCTTGCTCAGGAAGATATTGATTTGCTTTTCTCAAAAAACAAAACAGCCGGCGCTCTTATTGAAAACACTTTTTCCGGCGTTTTTTTTGAGCGGAGCCAGGCCCGGGTTTTAGATAATTTTCGGGCAAATATTGATTTGCTGGATAATGAATATAAAAAATCGCTGGCTTTTGCCATAATGAGCAGAGCCTTGACAAGAAAAGTCATCCTGGGGCATTTTGCCCATCTCAGGGCGCTGGAATACAGCCGGCAGCCTGAAAGAGTTAAAAGAAACCCCTCGATTATTCAGCCAATAAAGAGCTTGTTTTTTGATCTGATAAATGAATATAACAGCGCTGTTTTTGACAACAAAAAAGAAAACAGGGTTTATTGCGCGAACACTGTTGATCTGATCAAACATTTGAAAAATAGGCTCTTCGGAAGAATCTGTGGGTTAAAATGATGAAAAATCAGCTGAAAAAACACAATATTTTTAAAGTTATAAAAAGGGAGGGCAGGCGCGCGCCCCCGCTCCATCAAAAACAGCGCGCCTTGTTTCCAAACCTTCTATAAAGAGAGGGAAGCGCGGGCTTTTGCGCAAAAACAAAATAATCAAAAATCCCGGCCAAAGCCTTTTTGCCCTGCAGAGACAAGCCGCAGCCGATCCGGGCGCTCAAATATTTGCGGAGGCAAAGCCCCTTATCAAAGCTTTTTCCAGAGGGCGGAGCCTTTTTTCAGCCCTCCCTTATAAAGCTTATAATGCGGCGCGTAAATTTCAGAAAAAAAAGCAAAATAAAGATTGAAAAAATATAAAAAAACTTGTTAAGATTCAAACAAATAATTTTTGCGCTTTTGAAAGGTTTTAGCCTGCGCAAAAAAACAATAATAACAAAAAAGGAGAAGCTATTTATGCAAAATCAAAACGAGAGTTTTCAGCGGGCGCGCGCAGGCGCCGGGCATTGGGGCAAAGGCTGCAATAAAAAAGAGGCAGCTGGTTTAAATGTTTGCTCCCTCTTAACGATGCCGGAAATCACAGAGCTTAGCGATCAGGCGCTTCTCTCCCAGACAAAGCTTTTGGTCCAAAAAGAGCGAAGCCTTCATGTTCAGGTTTTGCGCCATTTGCGGGAGATTGAGGCCCGACGGCTGTATTTTTCCGAAGGCTATGCCAGCTTGTTTGACTATGCTGTCAGGGGCCTTGGATACAGCAAAGGGGCGGCCTTCCGCCGCATCAAGGCTATGAGGCTTTGCCGGGATGAGCCGGAAACTCTGGAGAAGATTAAATCCGGCCGGCTGAGCCTTTGCGCCGCAAGCCAGCTTCAGAGCTTTTTTGAAAAGCAAAAAAAAGAGGAGTCCCGTTTAAAAAATGATTTAAAAAAAGCTTCTGAGTTTGATTTGTCTGGACAGTCTATAAAACAGCGGGGGGATCTTGAATTGAAAGGGCTGGCGCCGCAGCCGGCCCAGCAAGGAACGGCCGCGAGGCCGGCCCAACAGACGGGTTCGGCGCTGGGATCTTTTGGGAGGGAGCGCGCCGCTCCGCAGAGCAATCGCGCGCCAGGCCCTGACGCCGCCATGCAAAAGCAGTTTATGGCTGAGGAGGCTTGGCGGGGGCCAGCCTTTGAGGCGGAAAAACCCCAGGCTTTGGAGAGGGAGAAAAAGCTGGCGCTGATTGAGAAGGCGGAGGGCTGCTCATCCCGCGAGACGGAGAGGCTGCTTTTGGAGGAGGCGCCGGATTCAAAGAGGCTTTTGCAAAAAGATCAGGTCCGTTTTTTGGGAGAGGGCCGGTTTGAGCTGAAAGCTGTGATTGACGGGGAAACGCGCGGGAAGCTGGAGCGGTTAAAGTTTTTGCTTTCCCATAAGAATCCTTCTATGGGTTATGGGGAGTTGCTGGGGAATTTATTGGATTTAGGCTTAAAAAAGCATGATCCCAGCCTGCGCGGCAAAAAGCCTTCTCAAAAGCCGAGCGAAAGCGAGCAGTCAGACAGGAGCGAAAGCGAGCAGTCAGACAGGAGCGAAAGCGAGCAGTCAGACAGGAGCGAAAGCGAGCAGTCAGACAGGAGCGAAAGCGAGCAGTCAGACAGGAGCGAAAGCGAGCAGTCAGACAGGAGCGAAAGCGAGCAGTCAGACAGGAGCGAAAGCGAGCAGTCAAACAGGAGCGCAAGCGAGCGCCCAGACAGGAGCGCAAGCGCGCATTCAGACTGGAGCTTGGGGGCAAAAATAAAAGCGCCCGCGCAGGCTTTGCGGCTGCGCCCGCAGTCAGGCTCAGCGCCGGGCCCCGGGAATAGCAAAGATTCAGCGCCAGGGTCAGAGAAAAGTGGAGGTTCGGCGCTGGGATCTAAGGGAAAGCCAGCAGGCTCGGCGCCGGGCTTGGAGGAAAACAAACCGCCGCGAGGAGAAATGGCCAGGGGGCCGGCCCAGCAGACAGGCTCAGCGCAGGGATCTAAGGGAAAGCCAGAAAGTTCAGCGCCAGGGCCAGATAAAAGCGGAAGTTCGGCGCTGGGATCTTTTGGGAGGGAGCGCGCTGCTCCGCAGCGCAAGCGCGCGCCGGGGCCGGGGGGAAGCAGATATATCCCCGCGGAAGTCAGGAGGATCGTATGGGCAAGAGATCAGGGCTGCTGCTCTTATGTTAATCCAAAAACAGGGCGGAGATGCGGCTCCCGGTATATGATTCAAATGGATCATATAAAGCCTTTTGCTTTGGGAGGCTTGTCCACAAAAGAAAACATGAGATTGTTATGCGCCGGCCACAACAGGTTTCGGGCGCGGCAGACATTTTCCTCATCTGGGCGGCCTAGATCTCCCAGCCGGCCTCCTGATTTTGCCTGATGACATTTCTTGTGACAAGAAAATCTTATAGTTTTAAAGGCTTGGAAGCTATGGAAATCGCCTTGTATCATGACCTTGGCAGCCTCTCGGATCCTCCAAATGAATGCAGCAGCCGGAGCTGCCGCGCAGCGCGCCGCTGTCATTCAAAAAAGACTCTGTAAATCCAGCCCGCCTTCCATTTAAAGGCAAGAGCTGCAAACAAAACAAGCAGCAGAAGCGCCAAAGCAAGCTCTGTTAATCTGGCCTCCCGCTCCCGGTTTAACCTTTTTTTTAGATTCCGCCTCTCATAAAGAGTTATAGGCTCATCCCAGTTTTTTACGCGCTTATCCACAGCGCTCATTTCTTTGGCCGTTAATCTGCCTTTTCTTCTGAAGAGCTTTAGCCGGCGCGCCTTCGCGGCAAGCGCTTTCAGGCTGAAAGCTTTGCTCTTCTTATGGGGTTTTAAAGCCCCTTTTTTTGCCAAAAGCCTGACAATCCCCCTTCGGCGGCGGATTTCAGCATAGTCCAAAGCTGTTAAGCCATCTTTGTCCCGGGCCTCTGTGTCAGCGCCCCGGTCTAAAAGCAGCTGAGCTGTGTCCGCGCTGCCGCTCCAAGAGGCATAATGCAAAGCGGTTAAGCCGTCTTTGTCCCGGGCTTTTATATCAGCGCCCCGGTCCAAAAGCAGCTGAGCCAGGTCTCTGCAGCATTCATAAGAGGCATGTATTAAAGCCGTCAAGCCATCTTTGTCCCGCGCCTCTATATCAGCGCCCCTGTCCAATAAAAGCCGCATGGCGCCGCCCCCCTGCTGCCACTCCTCATCCCGATAGCTCCGCGCGAGATAATGCAAAGCTGTTTTGCCCGCGCTGTCCCGCGCCTCTATGCCAGCGCCGCGGTCCAATAAAAACCGCATGGCCTCGCCTCCCTGCTGCCACTCACTATCCCCATCCGCATTATCATCCCAATCCCAATAGCTTTGCGCGAGACGGTGCAAAGCGGTTAAGCCATTTTGATCTTGCGCGTTTATGTCAGATCCGCGAGCCAAAAAAAGCTGAATTATGGCTTTGTTTCCCATGCCAGAGGCATTCATTAAAGCTGTTGAGCCGTCTTTGTCCCGGGCTTTTATATCAGCGCCCCGGTCCAAAAGCAGCCGAATGGCGCTCTTTTTGCCAGTCCAGGAGGCATGATGCAAAACTGTCACGCCGTCTTTGTCCCGCGCCTCTATGTCAGCCCCCCGATCCAATAAAAACCGCATTTTGTCTTTTAGAGCCTTATCCTTGCTCCAAATAACAAGATACCCCGCGAGATAAGCCAGAGGCGTCCAGTCGCGCCTGTCCCTCGCCTCTATGTCAGCGCCGCGGTCAAGCAAAAGCCGCGCCATGTCCATGCTTCCGTCTGTCAGGGCATGATGCAGAGCCGTTAATCTGATTTTTTTATCCCCCGCATTTATATCAGCGCCGCGGTCAAGCAAAAGCCGCGCCATGCCCATGTTTCCGCTTATCACGGCATAATGCAAAGCGGTTAAGCCGTTTTTGTCCCGCGCCCATATATCAGCGCTCTCTCCGGCGCTGTCCCGCGCGTCTATATCAGCGCCGCGGTCAAGCAAAAGCCGCGCCATATCCATGTCTCCGCTCATCACGGCATAATGCAGCGCGGCCCGCCCCTGCCTGTCCCGAAAATTGGGATCAGCCCCGCGCGCCAAAAGCCGGGCCGCTTCGCGCGTGTCTTGATTTTTTGAGCTTTTAAGAAGATTATGATTTAAACGAAACATGACATGCTCAAAACATCTTATGGGGTTTTATACTGGTTTTGTTTGAATTTTCCCGGTTTTTCTTTTATAAAGATCCCTGAAAACTCAAATGTGATCAGCATAAAGCCCCTTGTTTTGCCAAAAGAATGATCCCCGCCTTTGCGGCCGCTCTCAAATGAATGAGGCAGCCCGCCGCCATGGCGCTTTTGCAAGCCTGAATGCTGATGATCATTCAGGCTGCTTATTCTATCCGCCGGCAGAGCTGCCGGCAGAGCCGCCGGACAAGCTGTCTTCGGATTTGAATGCCTGGCAGGCGCCCTCCGCCTCAATAATGCCATGAGACAGCGCGATGGGCCGCGCCTCATAGCCATGCGCCCGCAGCTCTTTTAAAATCCCGGAAAGATGGCCCGCGCCCACAACAGCGGCGACAGTTCTCTCTTTATTCAAAATGTCCGCCAATGCCGCAGCCAGTTTTGAATCTCTGGAATCAAAAACAGCGGCTTTGCTCAATTTTACCCGATTCCAGGCTGTCGCGCGTATCCGGCTCTCCTCTTTAAGAATGCGCGGCGGCAGCTCAAAAGGAAAACAAGACTGGAAGGCGGCCTTATGGCTGGCGCGCGCCTCATCATACAGGCGCAGAATATGCTCCCGATCCGCCTCAATATCCCCTCCGCCGGCAATAGCGATGTGACTCTGCCGGGCATATTCTAACATGCTTTGGATCAAAGCCTCCACAGCCTTTGCAGCCGCAGGCTCGCACAAAGGCGCCGCGCGGGCCTCATTGGCTCTAAAAAAAGCAAAAAGGGAGTCCCGCGCCTTTGTGATGGCCTCCTCTGCGGACTTGCTGCGATACAGGTTTTCAAACGAGGCGGCCTCCAGAGCGCCTGCCGCAAAATTAACCTTCAGCTTCCATTGCCGGTAGAGGGCCGCGCGGGCGCTCTCCTCCGGCTCTTCGCTCCCGCTGCCGGAAGAGGAAAGCCTGTCAATAAGATCGCTTAGCTGCCGGCTGATCATGATTTGAGCTTCTGGAGTTTGCAACAGGCTGGACAGCGCGCTTTGCGCGGTTTCCAGAGAATAAACCGGCTTTTTTCGGCAGGACACTCTTTTTTCCAGATAAATATCCATCAGATCCCCCTCTTTCTCAAGAGAAGAGCAGTAATCTTTCTGAGCCAGCCCCTCCGCCGCTGACAGCCGCTCTTTTACCCCGCTTTCAAAGCTGGCAAAATAAGCCTCTTTGTCAGGAGCATTGGAAAAGCCAGCCGCAGCTCCCAGCGCGCCTAAAGCGCCTGACGGCGAAAGGCGCAGCGCATCTGAAAAAGACTCAAAAGAAACGCCAAAATACTTTTGAAATATCTCCAGCAGCCTCCCGCTTTCATCATTTGCAAGGGCCGCTTTAATGATATCAAACATTTTGCGGGCTTTTGATTCCTCAATATGAAGATCCAAAGACTCTTCCTCTGAGGCCAATTTGCTGGCCCGGAGAGCCTGGGAAATTTTATCAAAAGACCTCTCTTCTAAAGCCGCTTCCATGGCGGCCGCGTCAGCCTTGTCCAAAACAGCATTAATCTCCGGCGGAAGAGACTCCCGCTTCAGGCAAATATTGTGCTGAGAGCCGACAAGAAAAGACGGCGCGCCCTCCCCTGTCTCATGCCTGATCTCATAAAAAATTTCCCCCGCCGCCAACCCGTCTGGCGGCTGCGCCTGGCCTGCCGCAAAGGGGGCTGAAAGCGCCCCCGCCAAGGCGCAGGCAAAAAAGGCGAAGATCGCTTTTTGCATTGAATATTTTTTCATTTTACCTCCCTTTTACCTCCCTTTTTAAAAAAAAAAAAAATATTTAAAACTCCTCTAGTATCCGGGAGGCTGGACTATTGTTTGTTTTTTCTTTTGCGAAAAGCCTCCCTGCAGGCCCGCGCCCCCCCGGCAAGCCCGAAAGCTAAAGCAAGCCCTCCCAGGCCGGTTATAATAAAATCAGAGGAGTGGAGCATTATAATCATCCCTGTAGAAGTAAGAACTCCCGCCTGCCTGAAAAACCCCTCCTCATAATTATATTTTTCCTCCGCGCCGCCCCTTTTTTTCCCCGCGGGGGCTTCTGACGCATAAAGCGCCGGCTCATCCGCTTTTATAAAGCTGGCGCCGCCAAAAAACGAGGCTATGTTCCTGAAGCCGCGTTTTCGCCTCGCGGATTTTTTTTGCTTTCCCTCCTGCCGCGTCATAAGATCCAGCTCCAGCAAATTTTTATAGGCGAGATCATGGCCCGCCGCTCTGGCTGTCTCCAGGGGGGTTTCGCCTTTTTGGTTTTTGTGTTCAATCATCCAGTAATAAAGGGAGCTGAGGCTGGCGGGGAGCTTGTTGGACAGGAAAGCCGCGGCATAAAGGATTTCCCCCGCAAAAAACTCCCTGTGGGTTTTTGCGCGCGCCATGAGATGAAAAAGATTTTCCCCCTGAGCGGTTTCGGCCCCGAAGGCGCTGGCTATCGCCCCCGGCGGGCTGTTTGACAGCTCTTGAAAGGCCCTGGAATAGGCTTCAGGGCTTTCGGCTATTGCCGCCCGGCCAATATCTGAGCTTTCCAGAAATGCCCTGGCCTCAGAATCAGCAGAGCCGTCCGCCGCTGCCGCAGGGGCGGAAAACCCCAAAAACAAAACCAAAAAACCCAGAAAAAACAGGCTGGCCCTCATAACAGCGCCAAGATACCGCGCCAATATCTGTTTGTCAAGCTTTTTTTTAGCTTTTTTATAGGGAATATTTTTTTAGGGCGCGGGGGGCTTCGGCTTTCCGGTTTTTTGCCCCCCTTTCTCCTGGCGAAAATCATGGGGGCTTGAAATCATGGGGGCGGAAATCATGGGGGCGGAAAAGGCCCCCCTGCCCGCAAACTTCCGGCATTATCAGCCGGGCGGAAAAAAAACAGGCTTGTCTTGCGGGGGGCCGCCCCGCCGCGCGCCCCTCGGAGGCCAATGCCAGAAGCAGCCTGCTTGCAGCTCAAAAAAAGGCTTGACGAGTTCTCAGGAATAATGGATCATGCCGCCATCATGCTTTTGAACAAAGGCGGAAAAGGGCGTTTTTCAGGCGCCTTTTCCTTTTTCATGCTGTTTTATTCTCCGGCAGCGGGGGCGGTCAGCTCGGAGGGTTATCTCTCTCAGTCAGAAAATCCCGCTTCGGCTTGCGCTGTAATTTATGAAAATAAACAGCGCCCGCAGGCTTTGCTCAGGGAATATTGCGGGCAGAGACAAGCTGCTGACTGCCGCCCGCTGCGCCCCTGAGCCTGATGAAACCGCGCTCATCCGCTGCCCCGATCAGCCGGAAAGGCTGCGGCTGGTCAAGGGCTGGTTGATTCATCCTCTTTATCATGATTTTAAAGGTTTTGATCTGGCTTTGCTCCAGGCCGAGTCGGATTTTGCCGATCTTCCCAATGGCGCCAATGGCGCGGAAATCAGAGCAGCGCCCCCGCTCTCTGAATCTGTCCTGGAGTGGATCAGGAAAAACATTGACAGGGATTTGCAGCTGGCCGCTAATTTTGTCCCGGCTTTGGCTCTGCAAACCGCCCCCATAGAGAGCATGGAATCGCCGGAAGAATGCCTCCTCCGTTTAACCAGACAGGCCGCCTGCAGCCCCGCGCCCGGCCAGACAGAGGCGCTTGCGGATGAAATCTACTTCCAATGCGGCATTGCCGCGCCTCCGCCTTTAAAAAAACAGATGGATCCCGCCAGCTGCTCAAAACAACAGGCCGCATCTTTAACCGAAATGACCGCCTTGCGGGAGCAAGCCTGGGACACGCCATGCGGCCCCGGCATCAAAGGCGCCCCGCACGCCTTTGGCGGCGGATTTGTGGCGGCCGCAGCCAGAGTGACTGAGACCGCTTTTGTGGGGCCGCTGGCGGCTGTTTGCGGCAAGGCGCATGTTAAGGGCAAGGCGCAAATTAAGGATAAAGCAAAAATTTCCGATAACGCGCTGGTTGACGGCGATGCGGAGATTTCCGGCAAGGCGCGGGTGTCTGGCGAGGCGCGGGTTAGCGGATGGGCGAAGGTGTCCGGCCATGCGGAGGTTTCCGGCAAGGCGCGGGTGTTTGGCCATGCGCGGGCTGGCGGCCATGCGCGGGTGTTCGGCCAAGCAAAGGTTTCCAGCTGGGCAAAAATTTCCAACAGGGCGGCGATTTATGGCGAGGCGCGGGTTAGCGGATGGGCGAAGGTGTCCGGCCATGCGGAGGTTTACGGCGAGGCGCGGGTTAGCGGATGGGCGAAGGTGTCCGGCCATGCGGAGGTTTACGGCGAGGCGCGGGTTTTCGGCAATGCGAAGGTTTCCGGCGAGGCATGGGTTTCCGAAAATGAGAAAGTTAATGGCCATGTGACGCTTGATGGCCCTCCGTCCATATTTTTGGGCGCCCGGGCTTTTTTCCGCAGCATCACTTCAGAGGAGCATTAACAGAGGCTGTTTTTTTCATGCAGCCTCCTTATAGATGGCGCTGGTTTTTGCCGCTGGATATTCTCAGCAAAAAAGCTTATGCTGGCCCACATGGCCGGCCTAAAGAAAAAAGTCCAAAATTATGGCTGATTCTGATGTTTTTTTCTCTCATATAGCGGCTGTTTCGGCAAACGGCGCGCTGGGGCTTGAGGGCCGGCTGCCCTGGCATATCCCCGAAGACCTAAAATACTTTAAGGACAAAACCCTTGGCAAAGCTTTGATCATGGGGCGAAAAACCTTTGAGTCCCTTGGCGGGCCTTTGCCAGACAGGCTGCATATTGTTGTCAGCAGAAACAGGGGGTTTCAGCCGGCGGGGGCTGTGGTCTGCCATTCTCTGCCAGAGGCCATGGCCCGCAGCCAGAAGCCGGAAGTCATATCCCGCCATGGGCCGGAGATTTTTATCACCGGCGGCGGGGAAATCTACAGACAAACTTTGAGCCATGCGCGCCGCCTCTGCATTACAAAAATTCACAGGAGCTATAAAGGGGACACCTTTTACCCGGAAGTCCCAAAAAATGAGTTTAAGGAGGCCAGCCGCATAGACCGAACCAGGCCGGTCCCTTTTTCGTTTTTGGTTTTTGAGAGGATCAAAGAGGCTCCAAAAAGCGCCCGGCCGCCCGGCTCATAACCGCGATATGCCGGCTGAAGTCAAAACCAGGGCCTTTCGGTTTTCGGAGAAATCTCCGGCGGGGGAGAGGCTTTTCATCCTGGACCAAACCCTTCTCCCGGAAAAAGAGCTGTTTGTTCCCATAAAAAGCATAGACGAGGCCATTGCCGCTATAAAAGATCTGAAGGTCAGGGGCGCCAATGCCATTGGCATTGTGGCGGCTTTCGCCCTGGCTGGGGAGGCCCTGGCTCATCCAGAGAGGGATATGGCTGAGCCGGGCTGGCGGCTGAAAACAGCCCGCCCCACAGCGGCTCATCTGGCCCGCGCTGTGGATCGGGTATTGGGGCAAAGCTCTCCCGAAGCAAAGCTTAAAGAGGCGCTGCGGATTTATGAGGAGGATCGCGCGGCCTGCGAAAACATAGCGGCCCTTTCCCGGCCTCTTATAGCCAAAGGGGACAGCATCCTCACCTATTGCAATACCGGCTTTTTGGCCGCGTCAGGCGGCGGGACAGCGCTTGGCGCCGCGCGGCAGGCCCATAAAGACGGCAAAGGGGTTCATGTTTATGTCTGCGAAACCAGGCCGGCCAATCAGGGCGCGCGGCTGACTTTTTGGGAGCTTCAGGAGGATCGCATTCCCGCAAGCCTGATTTGCGACAACATGGCGGGGCATTTAATGGCTCAGGGAAAGATCCAGAAAGTCATCACAGGCGCGGACCGCATCAGCCGAAACGGCGATACGGCCAATAAAATCGGGACTTTGAGCCTGGCTGTCATCGCGCGGCATTTTCAGGTTCCCTTTTATGTGGCGGCGCCCTCTTCGGCTTTTGACAAAAGCTTAAAAACCGGCGCGGGCATTCCCATTGAGGAGCGGGCGGCACAGGAAATATCCCCTTTTTGGGCGGATAAAAAAGCCAGCGTCATCAGCCCGGCTTTTGATGTGACGCCTTTTTCCCTGATTGACGGAATTGTGACGGAGAGGGGGGTCATCAGCTCTCCGGCAGAGCTAAGCGCTCTTATTGATGGCCTAAGCGGGCCGGCGGCATAAAAAAGCCATGAAAGACGAATCCATTGTTCAGCCTTTTGACTTTGCCGCCAAATACGGCAAAAAGCTTTCCCTTAAGGGCTTGGAGACGGCGGTTTTGTGCTTTTCCCCCGCCGCTGCCAGAAAGCTTGCAGAGCAGATCCCCGGCGAGCGGGTTCGCGCTTTGGGCGCCTGTTTTGACATTTACAGAGACTGCGGCGCGGCAGTGGTCAGCCAGTTTGGAGCCGGGGCGCCGGCTGCTGTCATGCAGCTGGAGCATTTAAAGGCTCTGGGGATGAAGAGGTTTTTTTCCCTGGGATCGGCGGGGGCCATCTCCCCGAAGCTAAAGCTGTTTCAGGGGGTTTTTATTGAGGCGGCTTACAGCAGCGAGGGCTGCTCCCGCCATTACGGCGCGGCCTCTCATTCCCCATCCCCCCTGATAAAAAGCCCCTGTTTAAAGGAAGGGAGGCTGCTGGCGGCGCGGATGAATTTTCTGCCGGCCCGCAGCTGGACAACTGACGCGCCTTACAGAGGGACAAAGCGGCAGATTGAAAACCGCCGCGCGCAAGGGGCTGTCTGCGCGGAGATGGAGGCGGCGGCCCTGATGAGCGCGGGGGCTTATCACTCTCTGCCTGTGTTTTGCCTGGCGGTGATCTCAGATATAATAAGCGGGGGCCAATGGCATCCGCATTTTTCCAGCCGCGAATTGGGCGCGAGCATGCTCTCCGCTTTGAAACAGCTCCTGCAGCTTGATTAATGTCCTGCAAGATGCTTTTATAAACCCATGGAGGAAAAAAGCCGCGGCGGGCCGGGCCGCTGCGGCTTTTTAAGAGGCTATAAAAAAACTTGTTTTTTTTCAGGACCTAAGTCTGTCTCGCTGCTGCAGCGCCAGGCAAAAAGCGGCCGCGATAACCCTCCCCATAAACCTCATGACATGCCAAACCCGTCTGATTTGACTTTTGTCACCAACGAGGATGGCCAAAGCCTGCTGGAAAGGTTTAAGGTCTTGATCCGGGACACAGAGCGCTTTGACGCTCTTTCGGGGTATTTTTACAGCAGCGGCTTTCACGCTCTTTGCAGGTCTTTGGAGAAAACAAAGCGAATCCGCATCCTGATTGGAATCGGCTCTGATAAAGAAACCGCGGGCTGGATAGAATCCGCCCGGCAGCTGGAGCTGGATTTTTCCCATGCGGAGGCGCAGCAGCGGTTTTCCCAAAAGCTGGTTCATGAGATGGACCGATCCCGCGACGCCAAAGAGGTTTATGAGGGGGCGCTTAAGTTTATGGAGTGGCTGAAATCAGGAAAGCTGGAAATCAGGGCTTATCCCAGCCGCCGCCTTCATGCCAAGCTTTATATCATGTCTTTTTCTGAGGGGGACCGGGACCGGGGCCGGGTCATCACAGGCTCCAGCAATTTCACAAGGGCCGGCTTGATTGACAATCTGGAGTTTAATGTGGAGCTGAAAAACCCCTCTGATTATGAGTTTGCCCTTCAAAAATTTAATGAGCTGTGGGAGGGCGCTGCAGATCTTAAAGAGACCTATCTGGAAACCGCCCGCAGCAAAACCTGGCTGAACGACACAGTCACCCCTTATGAGCTTTACCTGAAGTTTTTGTATGAGCATTTTAAAGAGGACTTAAAATCCGCTGATGAATCCCCTTTCCAATACATGCCGCGGGATTTTAAGCGGCTGGAGTATCAAACTCAGGCGGTTCAGAGCGCGAAAAGAATTTTAGAGGAACACGGCGGGGTTTTTCTTTCTGATGTGGTGGGTCTTGGGAAAACCTATATGTCCGCCATGCTGGCCGGAAGGCTGGACGGGAGAAGCCTGGTCCTGGCGCCGCCCTTTCTTTTAGATGAATCCAATCCCGGCTCATGGAAAAATGTTTTTTCAGACTTTCGGGTTCCGGCGGATTTTGCATCCATTGGCCAGCTGGAAAAAACTGTCTCCCGCGGGGCCGGCAAATACCGGAATGTTTTTATAGACGAGGCTCACCGCTTCAGAAGGGAGGACAACATCACTTATGAAAATCTGGCCCGGATTTGCCGGGGGAAAAAAGTCATCCTGGCAACGGCCACGCCATTTAACAACGCGCCTGAGGATATTTTAAGCCAGATCAAGCTGTTTCAGCCGGGGAAAAACAGCTCGATCCCCAATGTTCCGGATCTTGACCGGTTTTTCGGGGATCTGAAAAGGCGGCAAAAAAAGCTGAGCAAAACAGAAAACCATGCGGAGTATATGCGGGCAGCGGGAGAGGGCGCCAAAAAAATCCGGGAATCTGTTTTAAAATATCTTATGGTCCGGCGGACGCGGACGGAGATTGAAAAATACTTTGCCGAAGACTTAAAGGCTCAAAATGTGAAATTCCCTGAAGTAAAAGCCCCGGCGCCTGTTTATTACCAGTTTAACAAAGAGGAAAGCGCGGTTTTTTATAAAACCGCCCGGCTTGTCAGCGAAAAATTCAAATACGCCCGGTATATGCCTCTCACTTACTATAAAAACCGGGAGCAGCTGGACCTCCAGTCTCAAAAAAACCTTGGGGGGTTTATGAGGATTTTGCTTGTAAAGAGGCTGGAGAGCAGCTTTCACGCCTTCCGAAACTCAATCAGCCGGTTTATCCAGTCTTATGAGCGGTTTTTAGAAGAGTTTGGGCGGGGGCATGTGTATGTCAGCAAAGATTACTCAAACCAAATCTTTGAGCTTTTAAGCAATGATGATGAGGAGCATGTCCAAAAGCTGATTGATGAAGGCCGGGCGAAAAAATACCCCTCTGAGGATTTTTCAAAAGATTTGGAGAAAGACTTAAAAAGCGACCTTGAGGTTTTGCGGGAGATAAAATCCCTTTGGGGCGGGATCAGCCGCGATCCAAAACTGCTGGCCTTTGCGGATATGCTCTCTCCGCCTTCTTCAGATCCTGCGGCCGCTGGCGCGCCGGAGGCTTTTCGGCCGTCCGCGCTGAGCCAAAGCAAAAACCTGATTGTGTTTACAGAATCCAAAGAGACAGCCGAGTATCTTGGAAGAGAGCTGAGCGGGAGGTTTCCCAATGAGGTTTTGGTTTTTACCGGCTCTTCCAGCGCTCGCGTCCGGGACCGCATCATCCAAAACTTTGATCCCAGAGCCTCTAATCCAAAAGATGACTGCCGGATATTGATTGCGACGGATGTTTTGTCGGAGGGGGTGAATCTTCACCGCTCCAATGTGATTGTGAATTATGACCTGCCCTGGAATCCCACCCGCCTTATGCAGAGGGCGGGCCGGATCAACCGCGTGGACACAGAATTTCAGGAAATCCGCGCCTTTAATTTTTTCCCCACGGAGCAGTCCAATGACATTATCAGGCTGGAGGAAACCGCCAAAACAAAAATTGAGGCTTTTATCAATATGCTGGGGACAGACGCCTGGCTGTTGACAGAAGAGGAGGAGCCAAAAAGCCACAGGCTGTTTGGCAGGCTTGGCTCCAAAAAAGCCATTTTCGGAGAGGATGAGGGGGCGGAAAGCGAGCTGAAATATTTAAAAATCATAAGGGACATCCGGGACAAAGACCCCGATCTGTTCAGCAAAATCAAACAGCTCCCAAAAAAAGCCCGGACAGCCAAGGCTTATGCGGGGGCGGAGAGCCGGCTTTTGACTTATTTCAGAAGGGGAAAGCTCAACAAGTTTTGCATCGCCAGCGGCGGCAGCGAGGCGGGAGAGCTGGATTTTATGGCTTCCGCAAAGCTTTTGGAGTCGGAAAAAACTGTCCCAAGAAAGCCGCTGCCCGGGGATTTTTTTGCCCTGCTGGACCGGAACAAAACAAAATTTCTCTCCCTCACTTCAGAAGATGAAAAGCTTTTTTCCGCTGGCCGCTCAGGCAGAGACAGCGCCTCAGAGCTGCGCAAAATTTTAACAGTCATTCAAAAAGATATGAGGCAGCTCACAGAAGATCAGGAGGATTATCTCAAAACAGTCATAAGCCGCCTGCAAGCCGGGGCTTTAAATAAATATACAGCGAAAACCGCCCTCAAGGCTCTTGAGAAAGAGCTGCGGGCTTCCTCCGGCCAGCCGCAGCCTTTGAAAATACTGGGTATTTTGCAGGCGCATATCTCTGATGATTTGTTGAAAAAGCATGCCTCAGAGCGCTCGGCCGCGCCCGCCCGCCCCCGCGAGGTGATTCTCTCAGAATATTTGATTGGAAAGCGCAATCCAGCGGCAAAAGCTTATATTTCAAATTAAACTGGAGCAAAAAAACCAAGAGGCGAAAAAATGACAAAAGATCAGGCAAAAAAACTGGTTAAAGATGTTTTTGAACAGCCCTTTGACAAAGGGAGGTTTTGCGTTTTTGTTAAAAATCTCCTCAATCAAATGGACGGGGGGAAGGCTTTTTCAGAGCCTCTTTCGGGGCCGTATATTTCTGAGGGCTTTCGGGATTCTGTCAGGTCTTTGGATCGGGCGGGGCAGTATAAAGCTCTCAATGCCGCCGGGCGGGAGGAAATCATTGACATTCTGATTGTCCATTTAAAAAAAGATGCCTCTTTAAAAAGAGCCAGAACAGCCCAGAGAAACTATATTGCAAAATATCTTAAAAGCGACCGCGGCGGGCAATTCAAAGACGGAGCTTTGGCCGCTTTTGTCTCTCCCGATGGAAGGGACTGGCGGTTTTCCCTTATTCAGATAGATTATAAGTTTGATAAAACCGGAAAGGTGAAGGATGTTTTAACCCCCGCCCGCCGCTATTCTTTTCTTGTGGGGGAGAGCGAAAGCAGCCGCGCGGCGCAGCAGCGCTTTGTCCCCTTTTTGCGGGAGGACAATAAAAACCCGGCATTAAAAGATTTGGAGGAGGCTTTTTCTGTTGAAAAAGTGACCAAAGAGTTTTTTGAACAATACCGGCGGCTTTTTCTTAAGCTTAAAGCCGCTTTGGATGCAATCATCGCGAAAGACAAAAAAATCAGGGAGGATTTTGCAGGCAAAGGGGTCAAGTCCAATGATTTTTCCAAAAAGCTTTTGGGCCAGATTGTGTTCCTGTATTTTCTCCAGAAAAAAGGCTGGTTTGGCGTAAGGAGAGGGGAGGAATGGGGTTCTGGCTCAAAGCATTTTTTGCGGGAGGAGCTGTTTGACCGAAGGGATGAAATTTACAGCGGCCAGGGAGCCGGAAGCTCCAGGAATTTTTTTAACGACATTCTGGAGCCTTTGTTTTATGAGGCTTTAGGCAGAGAGCATTCAGACGATTATTACAGCCGGTTTGACTGCCGGATGCCTTTTCTGAATGGAGGGCTGTTTGAGCCTTTGCGCAGCTATGACTGGGTGAATACGGATATTCTGCTGCCAGACAGCCTTTTTTCCAACACAAACCAGACAAAAGAGGGGGGCGCAGGCGATGGGATACTGGATGTTTTTGATCTCTACAATTTTACAGTCAATGAGGATGAGCCTTTGGAAAAGGAAGTGGCCGTAGATCCGGAAATGCTGGGCAAAGTGTTTGAGAATCTTTTGGAAATCCAGGACCGAAAATCCAGGGGAACTTATTACACCCCGCGCGAGATTGTCCACTACATGTGCCGGGAGAGCCTGATAAATTACTTGTTTTCCGCTGTGTCAGAAGGCCCCGCAGGCGCCTCCGCGCAAAAAGAGAGCCGGAAATCAGCTCTGCAGGCTGCTGTCAAAAACGGGGAAGCCAAAAACCCGGCCTCTGGAGAGCGTCAAACAAATCCCTTAATCAGCAAATCGGATATTGAGGCATTTATCAGGCTGGGGGATTCATCTGTGGAGCATGACACTGTTTATCAAAAAAAAGCCGGCGCCGGCCAAACGGGAGGCAGATACGCCGAGGCCAGGCTGCCGGACAAGGTCCGGGAGCATGCCGTTTTGATAGACAAAAAGCTGGCTGATGTCAGGGTATGCGATCCGGCGGTCGGATCGGGCGCTTTCCCTGTGGGGATGATGAACGAGATTGTCCGCGCGCGATCAGCCCTTACTCCCTTTTTCTCCTCAAACTCTCCCGTCAGAGCCTGCCGGACCCCGTATCATTTTAAGCGCCATGCCATTGAGCGCTCTCTTTACGGCGCGGATATTGACGCGAGCGCCATAGAGATTGCCAAGCTCCGGCTTTGGCTTTCCCTTGTGGTGGATGAAGAGGACCGGAGCAGAGTCCAGCCGCTCCCCAACCTGGACTTCAAAATGATTTGCGGCAATTCTCTTTTGGGATTAAGCAAAGATGACGGCTCTGGGACAAAAGACGCTTTTTATGAGGCGAATATAACAGAGCTTCACAAAAAAAAGAGCCTTTATTTTAATGAGACCTCTCCTTCAAAAAAACAAAAATACAAAGCAGAGATTGAGAGGCTTATCAGCGCGATATGCGTTCATTCCATTAAGGGAAACAGGGGAAAAGGGGAAATTAAAAAAATCTTTGATTTTGAAATTTATTTCTCTGAAATTTTTATGGAAAAGCGCGGCTTTGATGTCGTCATCGCCAACCCGCCTTATGTAGAGCATAAAAAACTTAAAAAAATAAGCGGTTTCTTAAAATCTTATAAAGCTTATTCAGGAACAGCTGATTTATATGTTTATTTTTATGAAAAAGGGCTGGATATTTTAAACAAAAAAGGGGTTCTGGCTTATATCTCCTCAAACAAATTCATCAAAACAAGTTACGGGGCAAACCTAAGGGCGCTGCTTTCCAAACTCAAAATTCATGCAATCATTGATTTTTCAAAAGCCCATGTTTTTGACGCGCTGGTTTCCAGCTGCATTCTTATTATTTCCAAATGCAGGCCAAAAAATGATATAGCTTTTGCGGCGCCGGATAAAACTTTTTCAGGAAACTTGTCTGGGTTTGTTTATGACAATCATATAAAAATTCTCTCTTCGTCTTTAAATAAAAATATTTGGATTCTTAAAACAAAGGCAAAAACAGATTTGAAAAACAAAATTGAAAGAGGCGCTGAAAAGCTAGGCGGCATTGCGGGAGTAAATATTTTTAGAGGAGTCACAACAGGATATAACAAAGCCTTTATTATTGAAAAAGAGGCTAAAGAAAAAATCATCAAATTGAACCCGTCTGGCAAGAAAATTATCAAGCCTCTTTTGCAAGGCAGAAATATCAAGAAATGGAATTATGAAAACAGCCGAAAATTTTTAATTTTTACAAGAAAAGGAACAGAAATAGAAAATTACCCTGAAATAGAGAAACATCTTTTTCAATTTAAGAAAAGCCTGACTCCCGGCCCTGGCGGGCGGTCGCCTGGATCGTATAAGTGGCATGAGATACAGGCCAATACCGCTTATTGGAATGAATTTGAAAAGCCAAAAATTATCTGGGGACTGACTGCTGATAAATGGGCTTTTGCATGGGACAGGGAAAAATATTTTTTGCCAAGCAATGGGTATATTTTAACTTCTGAGAAACTTCATCTTAAATATATATTGGCTGTTATGAACAGCAACCTGATGGAATTTTATTTTTCATTTATAGGCATTATGACAGCAGGGGGGGCGTTTACTTTAAAACATGAAACTGTTGCTGCTTTTCCTGTAAAACCTGCATTGGATCAAGAGCAGCAGCCTTTAATTGATCGTGTTGATAAGATTCTTGCAATTGTAAAAACAGAGGGTTATCTCCAAAATCCAGCAAAACAGGCCAAAGTCCGGGAATATGAAAAACAGATCGATCAGCTTGTTTACAAGCTTTACAGCTGCGCCCCCGAAGAAATAAAAATCATAGAGAAGGAAATAAAATAAACTGTCAATAAAGGAGATATTTATGAAATATGAAAACCGCAATTTATTGCTGAGCATCCATGTTGAATATGCAATATACAAGCCCTTAAATCCGCTCAAAAAACCGGCGCATCTTCTGATTTCATTTTTAATGAGCGTATATTGTTTTTGTGTCCCGCTTCATCTTTGCCTCAAACAAATAATTTTTTTTGATAATTTTTCAAGCTGGCGATGGCTTCTTGGGCGATTTCCGGCGCGATTTCATATCCCAGGCTGTTTCTCCGCAAATCCGCCGCTGCTTTGACGGCTGTCCCGCTGCCCAGAAAAGGATCCAAAACAGTCTCGCTGACATAAGAAAAAGCCTTAATAATCCTGTAAGGCAGCTCATAAGGAAAAGGCGCGACATGGGAGCGCCTGTCTCCGCTGCCCTCCGGCTTCATCTTCCATACATCGGTATTCTTGACGCTCAGCCAAAACTCTTTATCAAGCCTGGAGTCTTCTTTTTGCTGTTTTGTCAAATGGCTGTATTTGCTGAACCCTTTTTTTTCCGGCTTGTTAAACTCCAAAATAAACTCATGCATGTTGTTGATTAAAATCCCTCCCGGATAAGGGTAAGTCCCAAAGTGAGCTTTCACTCCGTTTGTTTTATGCCAAACAATATCCCTTTTAAAAATAAAGCCGGTTTGCTCCATAACATCTATTGTCCGCCCGGCCAGGTTTAAAGTTTTAAACCCCTTTTCCTCTCTCACAGGCAGATTCATTATATTTATAAAAGCTTTTCTCCCAGGCTGGAGGACTCTAAAAACCTCTTTCCAAACCTCTCTGGTTTTTTCAAACCACTCATCAAGATCATGAATATTGCCCAAGTCGCCCCGAACAGGCTTTCTTGCATACATTTTGGCGTTAAAATAAGGCGGGGAGGTGAGCATTAAATGAACAGAATTGTCTTTTATATCCCGCATGCGGGCAGCGTCTTTTATATAAATTTTATGCAGAGAGCCGTTAAGCCTCAACAAGGCTGCTTTTCCGGCCCTTTGGATTTTGCGCGGCTTGATTGTTTCAGGACTGGTTTTTTCATACTCTTTTAAGTCCCTCAGCTAAGTCCCTCAGCTTAAATCTTTTCTGGCCGCCGGCAGAGATCATGCTTTTAATCCGCCTCTCTTTAACCAGGCTGAGCAAGACTCTGACAGTGATCCCCAAATATTTTGCCGTCTCTGTTGAAGACAAATATTTTCTTTCTTTATAATCATTCATAAGCTGCTCAGCCTTCGTTTTTGTTTAGGCTGTGTCTGAAAAGTCATAAATACCTCAAAATCATTCCCAATTTAACCATTCCAAGATAATGAGAGGCTGATTTTTCATAGCGGGTGGCAATCCTCCTTGACTCCTTCAGCCAGCCTATACAGCGCTCAATAACATTCCTCCTTTTATAAACTCTCTTGTTAAAAGAAACTGCCGCCCGGCTATTCCTCTTCCCAGGGATAACATCTTTTGAGTATCCATAAAATGCCGTTGACAATCTCCCGATTATTCCTGGGCGGGCGGCCCATTCTTTTTCTCTTCGGAAGCATCCCCTTTATTTTTTCCCATTGAGCGTCTGTTAATGTGTGTCTTTCTTTTTTCATGCTGCCCTCCCCTGATTTTCGTCTGGTTATTTGTTTAATGAAGCCTCCCCGCGGCAAACCGCGGAATTAACCCTACAGCTGTTAAATAATAAAAAAACCTCGCTTGTCAAGAGGGAAACTTTTCAGACACAGCCTGGTCAAGCTGTTTTTTGCCATTATTTAAAAGAAACCGCCAAAGGGCTGAAATGCCCTGATATTTCCCGAAAACGCCGGGCGCGCCCCGCGCCGAAACCGCCAAAAACCGCCAAAAACCGCCAAAAACCGCTGTTTTTAAATGGTGGAGGTGACAGGATTTGAACCTGCGGCCTTCTGATTGCAAATCAGATGCTCTCCCGCTGAGCTACACCCCCGTTATTTTGCTGTTTTGATTTTATGCGCTTTGCGCGATTTTGCAAGAAAAAAAAACCGCCCCGCCCCTGATCTCGCAAAAAAAGGGGCCTCTGTCTGGAGATCTGGCCCCCTCCTCCAGACAAGCCCCGCCCCTTAACAGAGGGGGTTTTGGCCCGTCAGGTCAAAAAGCAGCCGCTCCAGCCGGAGGCTTCGGGAGCCTTTTATCCCTATAAAATCCCCGTCTTTCAGCCGGCCCGCCAGCCGGCTCAAATCGCCCCGGCGATAGGCTTTGGATCGGAAAAACCCGCCTTTAAAGCTCTTTTCCCTCAAGGCTGCCTCCAGCTCCCCTCCCTCGCTTCCAATATGCCAGACAAAAGCCGAGCCGAGCAAAGCCGGATGCTCCGCAAGCGCCCTGTGGCGGCGGGCGGATTCTCTCCCCAGCTCCCTCATATCTCCAAGAGCCAGAAACCGCTTTTTTGCCGGGGCCGCCTGGCCAAAAACCTTTAAAAAAGCCTCCATGCTGGCCGGGTTGGCATTGCAGCCATCAAACAAAACAGAAAGCTTTTTCGGCTTTCGGACAAAAAGCCATTGCTGCCTTCCGGGCGGCAGGCGGCAAAGCGGCAGCCGGCTCCAAATCTCCCCCGGCGAAACTCCCGCGGCCAAAGCCAGTCCGGCGGCGCACATCAGATTGTCTCTGCCGCTTTCGCCGGAAAAGCCAAGGCCCGCCCGCCCAGAACTTCGACCGATAACTCCCTCAACATCCGAAGAAAAAGCCCCTCCGCCGGCCAGCCTGAGCCGGACATCCGCGTCCGCCCGCCGGGACGAAAAGCTTAAAACCCGGCGGGCCTTTGGGGCAAGCTCCTGAAACATTTTTTCTGTCCAGGGGCAGTCCCTGTTAAAAACCCAGGCCGCGCCGGGGCTTTGAATATAGATTTGCTTTTTTTCCCCGGCCACAGCCTCCACCGAGCCAAAGCCCTCTAAATGAGAGGGGCCGGCCATAGTGACTGCCGCCGCCTCCGGCCCGCAAAGGGCCGTCAAAGCGGCGATCTCGCCGGGGCGGCTTGTTCCTATTTCCTGAATCAAAACAGAGCCGGGGCTTTCGGCGGAAAGAATAGAGAGCGGAACGCCCCAGTGGTTGTTCCAGCTTTTAGGGCCGGCAAGCGCCCGCTCCGGCGATATCAGGGTTTTGGCAAAAGACTTGACTGTGGTTTTTCCGCAGCTGCCTGTGACAGCAATAATCTTGAGGCCAAGCTTTTTCCGCCAAAAAACAGCCAGATCCTGCAAAGCCTTCAAAGTGTCTGGGACTTTTATTATGGAGATGGCGGCCGCTCCGGCTGCCGCTGCCGGCGCTTTGCGCAAAATCCCGCTGCTCAAAAGCTCCCGCCCGCGCCTTTCGTTATGGATCACCAGGCCGGCCGCCCCCTGCCGGCAGGCCCCGCTCAAAAAATCATGGCCGTCAAAAGCCGGCCCCTTGAGGGCGAAAAAAACCTGCCCGGCCAGCGGCTTTCGGGAGTCTGTCCCCACCCCGGAAAATCCCCTGCCGCCGGGATCGCCCTTTTGAAGAGGCTCCCCCTGAACCGCCCTTAATAAATCTTCCCTGCTCAAATGCCAGGCCATTAAACTCCCCGCCGCGCCCGCATATTAAATGAGGCCATAAATATTCCCTCATTATTTCAGGAAGACCTCTGCCGGGCTTTTTGAAAGGCTGTTAATGGAATATTTGCAGACTCCTTAATTAAAGCCGCTGCAGCATGCAAATATCAGGGCGCGCTTAAGACAGCCTCTGTTAATGCTCTCCTGAAGTGATATGGCCGCTTTTCAGACTGGCCTTTGAGACTCGCGCATCGCCGGAGACCCTTGCATCGCCGGAAACCTCCGCCAGGCCGAAAACCTGTCCTTGTTCAAAAACCTTTGCATGGCCGTAAACTCTTGCCATGCCCGAAACCATTGCATTGTCCATAACTCTTGCATGGCCGGAAATTTGCGCGCTGTCAAAAATCCATGCAAAGCCGGAAATCTCCGCATAGCCGCCAGCCGCTGCGTTTTCAACAACCCATGCATGGCCGAAAACCCTTGCATGGCCGGAAATCTCTGCCTGGCCGGAAACCTCTGCATAGCCGCCAGCTATTGCATTGTCAATAATTCTTGCATGGCCGCGAACCAGCGCCCTGCCGCAAACAGCCGCGGTTTTGCCCACATAAGCGGTTTTGGCCACGGAGGCTGTGTCCTCCACAAAGCCGCCCTCAGAGCCGTCGGGGTTTGCATGAAAGGCCCCAGCCGCTTCAGAGCCGCATGGCGGCGGGGCCTCCGCCGCTCCAGCGGAAAAGCCAAAAATCAGCAAAATGGACAAACAAGCCAGGCAGTCTTGAGCTTTTTTCATAATGTCCCTCCATTTAGGAAAAGCCCCGCCGCGGCCCGCAGCCGCGCTCTCTCCAGAGGGGCTTTTTTATAAAAACAGGCCAATTGTGGCGCGCCGCCGGCCAAAAAACAAGGCCAAAAGCCCGGTTTCTTAAAAAAATCAGCCGCGGCGGATTTTTAAAAGCTCTCTGGCTGTCTCCCTGTCGTCAAAGGGAATGCTTTGGCCCCCAATGATCTGAAAGGCCTCGTGCCCCTTGCCGGCAATCAAAACAATATCCCCTTTTTTGGCCATGCCGATGGCTTTTTGGATGGCCTCCCTTCTATCGCTTATGGCCTGGAGCCGGGCGGCGGAGATTTTGTCCGCGCCCCGCAGAGCCTCTTTAATGATGCTCTCCGGATCTTCATGCCGGGGATTGTCGGATGTGAGAATCGCAAAATCGGAAACCTCCAAAGCGGCCCGGACCATATCCGGGCGCTTTTGCCTGTCCCTTTCGCCGCCGCAGCCAAAAACCGCAATCAAGCGGCCAGCCCCGGCAGCCGGCTTTAAAGTCTGAAGCGCGGCCCTTAGCGCCAGCGGGGCATGGGCGTAATCAACAAAAACATGGCATAAGTCATCCGGCCCGCTCACTTTCTGGAGGCGGCCCGGAACCCCGGGAAAAGACTCCAGCGCGCGGGCGGCCTCTTTGAGCGAAAAGCCCGCAATCACTGCTGAGCCTATAGCCGCCGCAGCGTTATAAACATTATGTATCCCCGGAAGAGGCAGCCGCGCCCTGACATCGCCAAAACGGCTTCTCAGCAGAAACACAGTTTCCCTTAAAGACTGGCTCTGGGCCTCAAAGCAAAAATCCGCGGCGCCCCGGCCATAGCTGTAATAGGGGGGGCCAAAAGATCCAAGCAGCTTTTCCCCGCATTTATCGTCTTTGTTTATCAGGCAGAAAAATTTTTTTTGAGCGAGAGCGGCCGGCTCAAATCCGGCGGGCCGGCTCAAATCCGGCGGGCCGGCCTCAGTCAGCTCAAACAGCCGCTTTTTCGCGCGGAAATAATTATCCATATTTAAATGATAATCCAAATGATCCGGGGTCAGATTGGTAAACACAGCGCCGCGAAAATCAATCCCCTCAGCCCTTTTTTGATCCAGCCCAATGCTGGAGGCCTCCATAATCATGGCCCTGGCGCCTCTTTTGACAAACTCATTCAGCGCCTTAAACAGCTCCACAGGCTCCGGGGTTGTGAGGCGCGCCCGGCGGCTGAAGCCCTTAAGGCCGGCGGCGGGGCTTTTTAAGGGCGGCGCTGCCGATGCCGCGGCGCTTCGGCGGGCGGGCTGAAAATGCTGATCTATGGTTCCAATCACTCCGGCCGGCCAGCCGCAGCTGTTGAATATCCATTCCAGCATATAGGAGACAGTGGTTTTGCCGTTTGTCCCCGTAATGCCAACAGCAAAAAGCTTTCGCGAGGGGAAGCCGTAAAACTCGTTCAGCGCCATGGAAAGGGCGCTGCGGGTGTCCGGGGCTTTCAGCGCGGCGCCTTTAAACTCCGCGGGCCATGGGGCGCGCCGCTCCAGCAAAAGCGCGGCGGCCCCCCTCTGAACAGCCTCATCCAAACTCTGATGGCCGTCCCGCCGGCGGCCCTTTAAGGCCACAAACAAAGAGCCGCTTTCAGCCTGCCGGGAATCCGAGCAAATTGAGGAAATCCCCCGCCCATCCCCCTCCTGCAGAACCTCAAAGCGCTTTAAAAAAAAGTCCGCGCTCAAAGCCATTGTTAAATTATCTATGATTCTTACAGCAGAAAAAGCCTCTGCCTGTCAAGCGGGGCGGGAGGCGCCGGGAGAAGCCCAAAAAAAACTTCGCCTGGCAGGGAGGGGCATTCAGGGCTTGCCTTGCGCGGGATTTTGCGCTTTGCTGTTTTTGATATGGCGGGCGGGGCGCGGGCAAAAAAAATCACTGTGGCTTATGGGGACGGCATCGGCCCTGAGATCATGGAGCAGACTCTGAGGATTCTGGAGGCGGCCAGGGCGCCTTTGGAGACAGAGGAGGCGGAGATCGGGGAGGCGGTCTATAAAAAGGGCGCGCCGGCGGGGATAGCGGAAAGCGCCTGGGAATCCCTTCATCGGACAAAAGTTTTTCTGAAGGCGCCAGTCACCACCCCTCAGGGCGGCGGCTTCCGCAGCCTGAATGTGGCTGTCCGCAAAACCCTCGGCCTGTTTGCCAATGTCCGCCCCTGCGTGTCCTATCATCCCTTTGTGGCCTCCCGGCATCCAAAAATGGATCTGACAGTGATTCGGGAAAACGAAGAGGATCTTTACTCTGGCATGGAGTACCGCCAGACTCAGGAGGTTTTTCAGAGCCTGAAAATTCTTTCACGCCGCGGATCGGAAAAAATCATCCGCTATGCCTTTGAATACGCCCGCCTGCGGGGGCGGAAAAAAGTCACCTGCTTTACCAAAGACAATATTATGAAAGTTTCTGATGGCATGTTTCACAAAATGTTTGAGGAGGTTTCTGAAAATTATCCCGGCATTGAAAGCGAGCACTGGATTGTGGATATCGGCATGGCCAAAGCTGCCGCCTCGCCGGAGCAGTTTGATGTGATTGTTGTCCCTAATTTTTATGGGGATATTTTGTCCGACATTGCCGCTCAAACCGCCGGCTCGGTGGGGCTGGCCGGATCGAGCAATATCGGGGGCGGCTATGCCATGTTTGAGGCGGTTCACGGCTCAGCCCCGCGCCGCGCCGGGCAAAATCTGGCCAACCCCTCCGGCCTGCTTCAGGCCGCCGTTCAAATGCTGGAGCATATTGATCTGGCCCGGGAGGCAGAGCTTATTCAAAACGCATGGCTTAAAACTTTAGAGGATGGGATTCACACTTACGATATTTACAGAGAGGGGCAGAGCGCCCGCCGCGCGGGGACAAAAGAGTTTGGGCAGGCGGTGATTGACCGGCTGGGAGAGCGGCCGCGGCAGCTGAAGGCGCGCAAAACGCCCGCCGCAAAAGGCGCGGTCCGGCAGGCCAAGCCGCTTGAGCCGGCCCGGCGCCCAAAGGAAAAAAAAGAGCTTGCGGGAATAGATGTTTTTATCGGCGAAAATCCAGAGAGTGTGGACGATCTGGCGCGGCGGCTGCAGCGGCTGGAGGGGCCGCGGCTCAGGCTGAAGTCCCTCTCCTGCCGGGGGCTGGACTTTTGGCCGGGGCCAAAGCCGCTCTCTGACAAATCAGATCTTTGGCGCTGCCGCTTTTTGCTGAAAAATGGGGGGCCGCAGCTTTCCCAGAAGGTTATCATTGAGCTTTTGTCGCGGCTGGCCGCGGACTCCTTTGATATTGTCAAAACCGAGGCGCTTTGCAGCTTCAGCGGCCGGCCGGGGTTCTCCTAAAGCGCAAAAGCGCGGAGGCTTTGGATTTGCCTGTCAGCCCCGCAGCATGCTTTTGGGCAAATTGAAAAACCTCTGGCAGAAAAATCACATAATACCACTGAAAGGGAATAAAAGGGAATCCGAGAAATAAAAACACACTGAGATGAAATCCCGCCCCTGCAAAAGCGTAAAGCAGCCGGGTCTTGGGATGCAGAAAGCCCAGAGGCGCTGTGGACTGAAAAACCCAAATGCCGATGTTCAGCGCCCATATCAGATAAAAATTTTGCTGAGCCAGCCATCCGCCGTAAGAAAGCGGATAAGCAATGCCGGCTGTCAGCAGGTAAGCTTGCAGCGTGTGTCCGTCAATCCAGCGAAATCCAGATTCAGCCAGCTTGCAGTAAAAGCTTCCGAAATAAGCGGCTGATATGCTGAAAATGATCAGCAGCCGGGGCCAGGCTGGACAGCAGCGGCTGCCTGACAGCGGCAAAAACCGGCTTGCCGCGGCGGGCGCGGAAAGCCTTGGCCGGCGGCTTTTTTTGAGCATGCGATAGAGCTTTCCCATCCAAAAGCTGGCTCTCCATCTTGGGATGGATGGCGCAATCAGCCAGACAAGCAGAATAAAACAGACAATGTTCAGGCTGTGATACACATAAGGATTGTCTTCAGAGCGGATAAACCCATAAATCCATCCCTGATAGAGAAAAAAGCTGACAAGGGAGAGCGCGATAAAAAACTTTTGAAAAGCCAGCCCCAAAGCTGCCAGAGCCATGGCTCCGCAGACAATCAGCCTCATCCTCTCAAAAAAAGAGCGCAGCGAGGGCAGCTCCAGGCCAAAAAGCTCCGACAGAAAATCCTTTGCGGCATGAGGCGGGGGCAGGCCAAACAGCTCAAAAAGGGGAAGAGAGTAATAGGGGTTTGTTTCCACCAGCCCAAGAGGCTTGTTGAGCAGATATTCAATAGTTATCAGCGAAAAAGCCGCGCAGAAAAAGCCCCAGCGGGAATCCGGCTCTTCGGCAAAAAAGAAGCTGTTAAAATTTTTCCCGGCCCGCCGAAGACTGGCCCGCAGCCGGAGTTTCCGCTGCCTGGCCGGGGCAGCAAAATTCAAAAATTTCAAGCCCATAAAAACCCTCCGCCCTTTGCGGCCAAAAACTCAGTCCAGCGCATACTCTTTCAGGGGCCGGGAAACAGGCTCCCACTTGCGCCCGCCCCGATCTTTAAAGGAAACCTCCATGGGGACAAGCGCCTCCGGCTCCAGCCCCCGCGCCCTCATTTTGGCTGCAAAGGCGCGGGTTTTTGAGGATTTGGCCAGGCGGGAGAGGTATGTTTCCCGATCCTCCGGCGGCATTTTTATAAAAGACATGTGAAAAAAAGATCTGTCGATATGATAATAAATGTCTTTGGAGGCTGGGTTAAAGTATCTGCCGCTTTGAAGCTTGAGCCAGGGCGCGTAAGCTTTTACCCAGCTGGGATGCGAGTTGTCTTTAAACACCTGGTAGTCGCTGAAGGGCCAGGACTCAATCCGGGCAAAGATGCAAAAAAAGGCCTGGAAAATATAAAGCGCAATAAAGGCTGTCTGGAGTTTTCGGGCCATGGAGTTTTGCAAAATAAGGGTTGCCTGATCTTTTCACGCAGTTTTTAAAAGGGGGGGGTGTCTAAAATCTGGCGGGCTTTTTGCGCCGAGGCCCAGAGGTTATTTAACCGCTTCGCTGGGGGGTTAAGGGCGGTCAGAGGCGGTCAGAACAAGCTAAGCTTATAAAATTTTCCGCGCGGGCGGCGCTGAATTCGCCGCAGCTCTGCAAAACTTGGACCTTGGCCTAACCCCTCCCTGCCGCCGGAGCGGCTGGCTTGCCGCGCCAGAATCCGCTTGATCTGCCGGGAGGGTTTGCGCATAATAGGCTCATGAAAAGGCAGCCCGAGTGGCGAAATTGGCAGACGCGCAGGACTTAAAATCCTGAGGCCCATAATCGGGCCGTGCCAGTTCAAGTCTGGCCTCGGGCACCATTTGTTTGGCTTGGCCTAAAAGCTTCCGAAAGGCTGGCAGCGGCTGCCAGGCTCAAAAAAACCGGCTCAGAGCCGCGCGGCAGGAGCTGGCGGCTGAATCTCTGAAAGAAGGCTTTCCAGAAAAAGGCGGCTTAGCGCTTAAAAGGGCTATGATTTTATTGTGGCCCTGCTCCGCAGCCAGCCGCGCAAGAGCTTTTCGATCCTCCTCTGTGAGATATTCAGTCCCCCCTCTTTGAATGATCAGCCTGGCGGTTTGCGGGCTGCGCTGCCGAACAGCCAGATGAAGGGCAAGCTCCCCATCAAAATTTCTATGAGACAGATTGGCTCCATTGTTAATGATAATGGCCGCCTGCTCTGCTCTGCGGCCGATATCTGCGAGAAAATTCCGCCAGCTGCTGTTTTCTTGAAAAAGGTCAAAAACATAGGCAACAGGAGGCTGGCCCTTATATTTTCCGTGTTTTGGATATTCCGATTGAAAAAACTGTTCAGCAAGCAAAATCTCTTGAAGAATTATCTGAAGAAGAGAGTGGCCGCCGCTTTTATCAATAATGTTTATGTCCGGCTGAAACTGGCTCTCCCGGAAAATCATTTTCAGCAGCCCTGGATCAAAGCTTCCAAGAAGGAGGCTCTGAAAAACTGTTCCGCCCTGCGGGGTGATAATATTGGGGTCCGCCCCGCTCTGAAGAAGAAGCCTGGCGGTCGCGGGGTATGTTCTGGCCAGAAACAGCGGCGCTTCGCCGGCATGATTCAGGGCGTTGGCCAAATGGCCGCTTTCCCGAAGCAGCAGCCGCATGACTCTCCTGAGGCGGGCATCTGTGTCCCCATCCCGATCGCGGCCCGCGGCTTTAATGGCTGAATGCAGGGCGGTGTCCCCATTTCTGTCTGGATCGCCTTTAGGCCCGCTTCCGCCGCGTTCAGCTATATGCCCTGCCAATCCAGAAACTGGATTGCTGACTGGACCGCCTTTAGGCCCGCTTTCCGCTCCATAACCTGCCGGGGAAAAAACAGCCATGCCGATGGCTGCCGAAAAAAGCGCGGCCCGCGGAAATGCCCAAACAGCTTTTGCCGCGGCTTTTGCCGCGGTTTTCAACAAGGGGGCCGCAAAAAGCTTTTTCAGGATTCTCATAGACACTTCCCCTTAACAGGCCTCTTCAGAATTTTCCTCTCCTCTAATTTTCTGCAGAGAGCAAAAGCGGGCGGACAAAGCAGCGGCTGATTTGCGGTTTATAGCGCAAAAAAACAGCTTTTGCAAGGATCTTTTTTTAAAAATCTGAAAAAACCCTTAAAAAGGCCCTCCGGCCCCGGCTTTTGCAGCGGGGCGGCGGCTTTCAGGGGGCTAAAGCCGGCTTGCCTTTTTGCGCCTGGCATGGCAGCCTTTATAAAGGGGGCTGGCAGCTGCCGAAAACAGCCTCTAAAAAAACAGGGCAAAATCCATGCCGCAAGCTCAAAACCCAGCCAGGGCCGCGCCCGCCCGCAGCCCTGCCCCCGGCCAGCCCCATCGCCATGCCTCTGGCTATTCCAAAAGAAAGGGCCATTCCTGGGGGGGGCTTTCCGATTTTTTAAACAAAATCATTGTGGGGGACTGCGTCAGGGAGATGAAATCTCTGCCGGCGGAGTCTGTTGATCTGGCATTTGCCGACCCTCCATATAACATGCAGCTTAAAAAAAAGCTTCAGCGCCCCAATCAGAGCATGGTCAATGGCGTCAATGACAGCTGGGACAAGTTTTCCAGCTTCAGAGAATATGACAGGTTCACTAAAAACTGGCTGAAAGCCTGCCGCCGGGTTTTAAAGCCCGCGGGATCGCTTTGGGTGATTGGCTCCTACCATAATATTTTCCGGGTGGGGGCGGTTTTGCAGGACCTGGGGTTTTGGATTTTAAATGACATGCTTTGGATCAAGGCAAACCCCATGCCAAATTTTAAGGGGACTCGATTTAACAACGCGCACGAGACCTTAATCTGGGCGGCAAAGTCTGAAGCCTCCAGGTTTACTTTCAACTACAAAACCATGAAGGCTTTTAACGGCGGCCGGCAAATGCGAAGCGACTGGCTGATCCCCGTCTGCAGCGGCAGAGAGAGGCTGAAAGACGAAGAGGGGAACAAGGCCCACTCCGCTCAAAAGCCCGAGGCGCTTTTAAAGCGGGTTGTTTTGTCCTCGTCCCGGCCGGGGGATGTGATTTTGGATCCTTTTTTTGGCTCCGGGACCACAGGGGCTGCGGCCAAAGCGCTCAACAGGAATTTTATCGGATTTGAAAAAGAGCCAAAATACGCGGATCTGGCGCGCCGGCGGATTCAAGCTGTTCGCCCTTTTGACGGGCGGCTGACATGTCTCCATCAAGAGGCCCCCAAGCCCAAAATTCCCTTTGGCGCTCTGGTGGAAAGCGGTTATATTCAGCCCGGGGAGGCGCTGTATTCTGAAAACAAAAAGCAAAAAGCTTTGGTTATGGCCGATGGGACTGTAAAAAGCGGGGGGCGGGCCGGCTCCATCCATTTTGTGGCTTCGGGGCTGGCCGGGGGCAGCAGCCGCAACGGCTGGACTTTCTGGAGCGCGGAGCGCGAGGGAGAGCTTGTCAGCATCAGCGGCATCAGGGCGCGGTATTTTCAGGAAAAAATCACAGGATAAGGGAAGAGAGCAGTGATCTGGGGCGATATTTTAAAAACTCTGATGGTTTTTGCCGCGGGGCTTGCGGCAGGGCGGCTTTCCCGCCCCTTTGCGGGCTGGGCCCTAACGCGGCTGGCAAGGCCTTTCGGCGGACAGCCGGCCGCTGTCCGCAGGCTGTCCAGGCCCTGCGGGATTTTAATCATGTGCGCCGCCTGGCATTTTGGCTTGAAGCTTGCCGGCGCCCCGCCGGAATGGCAGGCTTTTCTGGTCAAGCCCATGCTGGCTGTTTTAGGCTTCGGCCTCATCATGATTGGATGGCAGCTGCTGGACATCCTGGAATCCTATTTCCAAAAGCTGTTTTCCGCAAAAGAAAAAGACACCCTCCACAAGCATTTTCTGCCTTACGGAAAAAAAGTTTTAAAAATTGCCGCCGCCATTGTTGTCGCCCTTTTTATTTTGCAGAATGCCGGATTCAACATCACCTCGCTGCTTGCCAGCCTGGGAATTGGCGGCATCGCCGTCGCCCTCGGCGCGCGCGAGACTCTGAGAAACCTTTTTGGGGGGATTGTGATTGTGGCTGACAAGCCCTTCGCCGCCGGCGACTGGATTCTCTGCAGCGGCATAGAGGGGACTGTGCAGGACATTGGCTTTCGCTCAACAAAAGTCAAAACATTTTATGACTCCGTTATCACCATTCCCAACGCCGCCATCGCGGACTCCACGGTGGACAATCTCGGGCGGCGCTCGGCGCGGCGGACCCGCTTCACCCTCAGCCTTAATTTTAAAACCTCCCCGGAGGAAATGGAGGCTTTTGTGGAGGGGATAAGAAACATTCTTCTTTCAAACTCCCACAGCAGAAAAGACTATTTTCAGGTTTATTTTTCCGGCCCTGGAGAGTCGGGGCTGGAGGTTTTTGTGAATTTCTTTTTAAAAGTCTCTGACTGGGACACAGAGCTTTTGCAAAAGCAAAATATTTTTCTGGAAATTCTCCGGCTGGCCAAGCGGCTGAAGGTCTCTTTCGCCTTTCCGACGCGAACCCTGGATATTCCCCATCTGCCGGCAGCGGGCGCGAGAGAAGCCCCCTCCCCTTTGCCCGCCAAAAAGCTGAAAGAGGGCGCCATGGCTTTTGGCCCTGGCGGGCGGCTTTCCCGGCCGGGAGCGGCGGGGGGAGGCGCGCCCCGCAAGCCGGATAAATGATTTAAGGGGGGGCGCGGGCAGACACCGCTTGATTTATTTGCTTTTAAGGGGTTATGCTCATTTTGCCGCCCTGCGGCGGGGGCGCGCCGGGAAAAAATTATACTGGCTTTGTTTGAGCTTTCCTGGCCTTTTTCTTTATAAAGATGCCTGAAAACTCATATATGATCGGCGCGGGAGGCGTTTTGAGAGACAAAAACAGAGAGGCAAATCAAATCAGAGGGGTCTCAATCACCCCCAATGTGAACAAATGGGCGGAGGGGAGCGCTGAGATCAGCATGGGCGGAACCAGGCTCCTCTGCGCGGCCAGCGTGTCTGACACAACCCCAAAGTGGCTGAACCGCCCTGATTATGGCTGGGTGACGGCGGAATACGGCATGCTTCCGCGCGCGGGGGACCGCCGGTTAGGGCGGGAAAGAGGCTTCAGCGGAGGGCGCTCGCAGGAAATTTCCCGCCTGATTGGCCGCAGCCTGCGGGCCGCAGTGGATCTTCAGGCTCTGGGGGAAAGACAAATTTATATTGACTGCGATGTTTTGCAGGCCGACGGCGGCACGCGGACAGCGGGCGTCACAGGAGGCTTTGTGGCCTTGAGCCTGGCTCTGAGGCATTTGCATGAGAAAACCCTGATCAAGTCTGTTCCCCTTAAATTTTATGTCGCCGCTGTGAGCGCGGGGATTTTTAAGGGCAAGCCGTATTTGGATCTTGACTCCCAAGAGGACAAATCCTGCGCGGCGGATATAAATTTTGTTATGACCAGCCAGGGGGATTTTATTGAGATTCAGGGGACGGCGGAAAAAAAGCCCTTTTCAAAGGGCCAGCTTTTAGAGATGATGGATCTGGCCAAAGCAGGCTGCGGGCAGCTGTTTGCCGAGCAGCAGCGGCTGATTGGAGAGTTTTTCCCCTTAGGCGATCCTCCAAAAAAAGAGGGATAAAACATGAAAGCCTGTTGACCGGCTTTTTTGCAGAGATTTATGGCGGCTGGCTGAACAAGCTGGCTGAACAAGGGGTGATAAAATGAAAATATTTTCTGGAAGCGCAAGCCCTCTTTTTGCGGAGTCTGTGGCCTCCCATTTGGATTCTCTGCTGGGCAATGCAGATATTTCCCGCTTTGCCGACGGAGAGATTTTTGTCCGGATCAAGGAAAATGTCCGCGGCGATCATGTGTTTGTGATCCAAAGCGCCTGCCCTCCGGTCAATGAGCGCTATATGGAGCTTTTTCTCATCCTGGACGCTTTAAAGCGCGCCTCGGCCCAGGAGATTTCTGTGGTTATGCCCTATTACGGCTATGCCCGGCAGGACCGAAAATCCTCGCCGCGGGTCCCTATATCCGCCAAAATGATGGCGGACATGCTGTCTGTCGCAGGCGCCCACCGCCTGCTTGTGGTGGATCTTCATGCGGCGCAAATTCAGGGCTTTTTTAACATTCCCGTAGACAATTTATTTGGCGGCCTGGTTTTGGCGCAAACCTGGCAGCTGGAGCATGATCCGGAGGATGTGGTTATTGTCAGCCCCGACTTAGGAGGCATGGAGCGCGTTCAGTTTTTTGCGAAAAAAATAAAAGGCGCGGCCATTGCCCTGATTCACAAGCGCCGCGAGGAGCCTAACCAGGCCAAGGCTCTGCATCTTGTGGGCGATGTAAAGGGGAAAACCGCGCTGATTGTGGATGACATGATCGACACGGCGGGAACCCTCCAGGCCGCTGCCGAAAAACTAATGGAGTTTGGCGCCAAAGAGGTTATGGCCATGGCCACTCACCCGCTTTTTTCACAGGACGCTGTGGAGAAAATTCAGGCAAGCCCGCTTAAGGAAGTTCGCGTCACCAATACAATTCCGCTTTCAGACAAGGCCATTAAATGCGGCAAAATCAAAAGTGTCAGTGTCACGAGGCTTGTGGCCGAGGCTATAAAAAGAATCTACAGCAAACAGTCCATCAGCGCGCTTTTTGACTGAAATGCGCCCCGCGGGGGGCTTTTGGGGGGGGCTGCCCGGGCTTATTTTTGCCGCTTTTCAAGAAGCTGCCTTAAATGCTCCGCAGCTTTTGAGCGCGCGCCCTGATAATAATCGCAAAAAGCCGCGGCGGAGATGTTTGCCTCGCTGCCGGCGGCCGGATTTGCGCCTTTGGCGGTCAAAGCCGCAATTATGGGAAAAGAGGCGCCCCCCCGGCAGCTTAAGTGCAGGGCGGTTTCGCCCCCGCTGTTTCTGGCATTGACATTCAGCCCCTCCTGCTCCAGCAGAAAATTAACGATGGGCGGGCTGTTTGTTCTGGCCGCGATATGAATGGGGCTGTCTCCAAAATCATTTATGGAGTTTAAAATCATGCTTTCGCCGGCGGCTTTTTCAACAATCTCCCGCGCCATGGGCAGGTTTTTTTCAAATACGGCCATGTGCAAAAGGCCGCTGCCATGCCGGCCTCTGAGATTTAAAAATTTCAGCATATTGACTGAGCCTTCGGGATAAGGCGGCAGAGAGTCCGCAAGCCTCTGCATATCCCCTGTTCTGACAGCCGCCGCCGCCTCGTCAAAAGCCTTTTGGTCCGCCATGCTGACAGATGAGCCGGCAGCGGCCAGGCCCCTTGCCGGCAGCTCTTCAGCGGAAACAGCCGCCTGAGTGGTTTTTTTGCCAAGCAGCTGGCAGCCGGACAGAAAAAGGCAAAAAGCTGATATATGAATGACCGCCAAAACACCCTGTTTGGGCCTCTTTGACATCAAAGCCGGGGTTATTTGAAACATTCTCATATTGCCCTCCCTTGTTTTTGTCATGCCGGGTTTTTTCCTCTGGCGCTGTTAGCTTCCCACAAAACCGCGGGCCTTGTCAAGCCCGCCCGCTCCCCTCAGGCTCAGAAAGCTCAAACGAAAACCCCTTGGCCCTGAGCCAGTCATCGCTTAAAAACTTGCTCATATAGTTTCGGACGCCGTCGGGGAGGATCACAACGCAGTTTTGCCCTTTTTTGAGGCTTTTGGCCTCCTGAAGGGCCGCCACAAGGGCTGAGCCGCTGGATCCGCCGCAAAGCAGGCCCTCCTCTCTGATCAGCCTCCTCGCGGCGCAAAAGGAGTCTTTGTCGCTGGTTTTGACCCATTTTGTGACCAGATCCCGATGAAGAGTCTCCGGGATAAAGTCATAGCCGATGCCCTCAACCTCATAGGGCTGAACAGGGCCGGGGCCGGCGAGGATTGAGCCTTCAGGGTCGGCCCCCACAATCGCGCAGCCGGGGCAGCGCTCTTTGATTTTTTTGGCCAGGCCGGTCAAAGTCCCCCCTGTCCCGGCGCCCGCCACAAGCATGTCAAGCCGCCCGTCCAGATCCCGCAAAATCTCCTCAGCGGTCTCCTCGTAATGCGCCAGATAGTTTTCAGGATTGGAGTACTGATCCAAAATATGGGATCGGGGGGTTTCCCTCTGCAGTTTTTTCGCCGTGTTGATATGGCTTTCCGGATCGGAAAAAGCCGCCTCTGTGGGGGTTCGGACAATCTCCGCCCCCAAGGCCCGAAGCGCGGCCTCTTTTTCGCAGCTCATTTTCTCCGGCATGACGATGACCACGCGGTAGCCTAAAACCGCGCCCGCCATGGCCAGGCCGATGCCTGTGTTGCCGCTGGTGGCCTCAATCAGGGTGTCTCCCGGCGAAATAATTTTTTGCTCTTCGGCTTTTTTGATCATGCGAATGGCGATGCGGTCCTTGACCGAGCCGCCAGGATTCAAAAACTCGCATTTGCCGTAAAGGCCGGCGGCAAGGCCCCGCCCCGCCTTCCGCAGCCTGACAAGGGGAGTGCCGCCTATGGCGTCTAAAACTGTTTCAGCCAGCATCGGTTTTTATATTTTCCCATAAAAGGCCCTTTAGGCAAGCAATTTTTTTCCATTCCCTAAAACTGCGGGCTGGGGGATTCAGCGGCGGGCGCGGGGGCCTCGCCTCCCTCAAAAGACGAGCCTTTTGTGTCAAAATTTCCCTCTGTTTCAAAATAAAGCCTTAACATCCTGCTGTGATGCTCAAAAATTGTCTGCCCGGGCTTCCAGTATGACGGAGACTTGCTGGATGCCGGAGACCGCGCCTCTGAATCCGCATCACTGCTCCCAAAATCAAACTTCAAATCTGGAGCTTTCCCGCCCGCTCTGTTTCTTTTTGATCGTTTGGGCCGGAAGATTTTGGAGGTTTTTCGGACAAAGCCCGCCCCCCAGGCTTTGGCTTTCGCCGCAAGACTCTTCGTTTTGCTTATTATGCTTTCCTCCTCTAAAGTCACATCCTCATCGCCTATGCTTTCCAGGCCTCCAGCATCAGAAAGATCAGCCCCTGCCGCCGCATCTGATTCGGCGCCGCCAAAAGCGCCGCTGCCGTCATCTTCGCCTGAGGCAAACTCTCCAGCGTCAGGGAGGTCTCCATTTGCGGGGTCTGAGGCCGGATCTCTGTTTTTGCTGTTCGGAAAAAGCCCCTTTTTTGAGAGATCAGGGGATGAAACTTGATTGTTGTGAAACTCTGGGGGCGAAAAAACTGGCTTAGCGCTGGCTGAGCCGGCAAGGGCTGAGGAGGGCTGGGCGCTGGCTTTTGATGAGGCCCCGCTGCCGGGGCTTGAAGATCCGCTATAAGATGTGGAGGATCCCTGCCCTGAATAATATTGCCCTGTGTTTTGCCCTGAGTATTGACTGGAATTTTGACCGGGGTATTGCCCTGCGCTCTGGCCGGGGTATTGATTTTGATATGGGCTGGCGCCGGCGCCATAGCGCTCTTTGCATATCCGGTTAACAGCTTGAGCCATGTTTGCCCGGCTGGCGGCGTTTGCCTGGGCTGAGTTTGCCGAAGCCTGAGACGCTTGTCTGATGAGGGCGCATTGGACAATGTCCTTAGAGCTGGAATTGTTTGAGAGACTCAGCCTGCTATAATTCTTATCAAGCATGTCATTATGAAATGTCTGGAGCTGAGGGCGGTCATTTTGGCTCAGGCCGGAAAGCTTTTCAGGATTTTGAGCAGCCTTTTGTTTTCTGTGAAATTTTTCCAGCTCTTCGCGATACAGATTGCTGACCTCCAAGGCTTTGATCTGGCACTGGGTCGCGTCAGTTTTATCGCTGGCGGCTTTCGCCTTCTGCAGAAAATCGCGAATGCTTTTGCCTGGGGCAAAGCATTCCTTAAAATGCTCCTGAAACTTTTCCAGCGCATTTTCACATTCGTTGCTGCAGGTCTGCTTCGCCATTTGGCAAAGCTTTTGCTGCGCATGCAATGCTGAGTCTAAAACATCCTGATAGGCGGCAGAATCCCCTCTGCAGGCTTTTTGAAAGCTCGCGCCTCCGCTGCTGATAAAAGAATCCAGCTGCGCTGAAAGCTCCCGGCTGCCGCTGCAGTCCAGGCTTCCGCAGCAGTTCAAGCCAGTTGAAAACCCCTCCCCGCAAATCTCAAAAAGCCCAAGGTAGTCTCTTGACCCAAGATACCGCTCCAAGTCTTTGGCGCAGGTCAGAGACTGCTCATCGCACTGGTTAAGCTCCGCAGCTGCCGCCTTATACTCGTCCAGGGCTTTGAGATAGCTCTCATGGGCCGCGCTCAGATAAGCGCAGTCTCCCGACAGTTCGGCTGTTCGCTTGAACAAGTCAAAATCGCTGCCGCTTCCCCGGCAGGGAGAGCTGCTGTCCCGCAGCCAGTCAACATGCGACCCGGCGATGCCAAAGCATTTGTCATGCTCCGTCTTCAGAAGTTTAAATTTTATTTCCGCAAGCTTGGCCAGAGAAACAATATGCGCTTTGCTTTGGTCCCGCTCATGGGTGCTGATAACCTTGCTGATTTCCTTTTGCTTGTATGCCTCCTCCAGATCTGTCATGTTAATCTCCTGCCGGAGATTGGCATATTTTGTCTCTATATTCTGCCTGCAGCGGCAGAGGCTTTGGTATATTGCGCGATGAAGGCTCTTGAGGTCGCCTCCAATACGCATCTTTAACATGTGATCGCCTCCTCTGTTAAGCTTTTGCTCCAAGTGGCCAAGCCTGTCATATAGCCCAAAGACTCTGCCCTTAAGACCCGGACATGCCTCCTCATTCACCCGCAGGATTCTGCAGCCGGCCCCCTCCATCATCTCTTCGGTCCCGCCATAATCATGACACTCAAAAAGAGGCTGCAGCCTCTGAAACTCCCTCCTGCCGGTCCGGCTGTCTCCTTCGTCGGCCTGCCCCGCAAAAGTTCTTGACCCATGGGCGGCTGGCGGGGCTCCATTCCCCCTATACTGGCGGTAAGAGCTAGAGTTATGGCCCTCGTGACTGCCTCCATAACCGAAAAGCGGGAATAAAATCAAAAAAAGCGGAAAAACCCTCATCGCATAGAGCTTATCGGCCGGCTCCCGGCGAATCTGAAAAAAAAATATTTAAAAATCTCAAAATAAGACATTTATATCTAATTTCCCCCCCAGGGAGGGCCCCAGGGAGAGCTGAAATTTCCGCCCCCTGAAAGACAGCGCTTTGTATAAAAATACCGCAAAATCAGCAGCCTGCAAAATGAATTCCCTGGAAAAACCTGAATTTTTATAAAAAATCACATGTTCCCCTGGGAGCAAGCTCAAATCTAAGCAACATATATGTCTCAAAATGAGATATCATTTTAAGCCGGCGGGGGGATTTTGAAGTTTCCGACCCCCTGAAATATAAAAAAAGCGGCCCTCCAGCATATTTTGAAGGGCCGCTTTTTTGAATTGTCAAAATTTTTTAAAAATCAGGCGGAAGCTGCTTCCGGCTTTTATCATCTCGCCTCTATTCCACCAGCCGCCTTTTGGTCTCGCTGTCCAACTCCCCCATCTGGCCTAAAATCTCGTCGTAATCCGGGCATTTCAGGATGTCATCGCAGCGGCGGGCGGCCTCCCTCCTCTGCTGATCAAGGGGAATCATCTTCTCCGCAGCCTCCCGCAAAATACCGCAGCCCTCCATTACATAGTCATAATTAGAGCGGCTCCACAAGTTGGAATCATACTGGATTTGTTTGCAGGCTGAAGCCCACCGAAACATTTTTTGAAGGCTGTCCTTGGCTGCTCCTAAATCTTCTGGATGATAGCTGACAGGGCGCTTTTCACCGGCCGGCCAGGAGGGGGACTTGGCCCGGCGGGAATTGTCATCCTCCACAACAGCCCGAAAATGCCGGTAAAAATAAAGCTGGGATATTTCAAACGGTGTTTGGAGCTTGATCATCTGGCCCTTTTCGTCCAGCTGCTGAACCATATCCCTGTCATAGGGATAATTAGGGCTGCTGACCATGGCCCAAACCTGTTCAAATTGCCTGATAACACGCAACAGATTCCTCTGAAAAAACCTGGCTTCACTAAATGTCCCCTCGGTCAAATAATACTTGGCAATCAAAAGAGCCGCATAAGGAACGCCCAGTTCCACGGCATTCTCCAGATTATTAAGGCCCAGGCCATCTTTCCCCTCCGCCAGGCGGCACATGCCAGCCTCCACAGAAAGGTTGGCATAATCGGGGCCGTGGTCGCCTGCCCTTTTATCGCTGGCATCGTGTATGGAAAGCTTTTCATAGATGTACTGCGGCTGGCTGCAGCTTAAATTCCCCCGCTGAGCAGCCTCAGCGCCATGCAGCGCAATGGCAGCTCCCGCCGCCAGGGCCAAAGCGCCCGCCAAGGCCCCGCGCCGCGCCCCCAAAGGGATTCCCGCCTTAAACAGCGCTTTTCCAAAGCCTCTCCCGGCTTTGCCAGGCTCTCCGCCCGCTTTTTTGCTTAAGCTGCTTTTTCCCGCAAGATCTGCCTGTTCCACAAGCTTTTTTTGATTCATCAGCGCTGTTTGTTTTACAAACTTTTTTTGTGTTGCAGTTTTTGCCATAACCCCCTCCCGGCCTTCTCAGCCTTTTTATTGGGACGGCCTCGCGGCCGTTCCCGAACCTCCACAGAGCAGCAAGCTTGTCCAGAGGTTTGTTTATTGGGCCGGCCTATCGGCCGTTCCCGAACCTTCGCAAACCCAAAGAGCCTGTTTTTTTGCTGCCAACGCCCTCTGGCTAAACTCCTCTGGCCGGCTCCCCTGTCTAACTCTCCTGGCCAATCCTCTCAAAACTTTTTTCCATTTTAACCGAAAATCTCAGCTGTAAGTGAAAAACCCTCATTTTTCTTTTTTTGCCCTCTCAAAACTTTTTTCCAATCCCCCTGCTTGCGCTGAATCATCATATTTGTCTGGCTTTGGCTTGGCTCCGCCTGATTTTTGGCAACTTTTTTTCGTCAAAACCAAGAGCATCATAAACAAAAACCCCGCAAAAGTCAAGAAAAAACATCACTTTTGCGGCCTTTCCGCTTGATTCTGCCGCCAACTGTTTAAAATCTGAACAGTTTATTGGGACGGCCTCGCGGCTATTTGTTTTCCTCTGGGCCTGGCGCTGAACCCGCTAGCTTTCCCTTAGATCCCAGCGCCGAACCTCCGCTTTTGTCTGGCCCTGGCGCTGAACCTTTGCTATTCCCAGGGCCTGGCGCTGAGCCTGACTGCGGGCGCAGCCGCAAAGTCTCTTCAGCCATAAACTGCTTTTGCATGGCGGCGTCAGGGCCTGGCGCGCGCTTGCGCTTGTTTTGATGAGCGGCCTCGCGGCCGCTCCGCGGCTGTTCCGCGGCCGCTCCCTCCTTTCGGCTGTTTGCTTTCTCCAGGCCCAGCGCCGAACCTATCTGTTGGGCCGGCCTCGCGGCCGTTCCTTGCTGAGCCGGTCTTCCGATTGTTCCTCCTTGCGGCAGTTTGTTTTCCCCTGAACCCGGCGCTGAGCCTGACTGCGGGCGCAGCCGCAAAGTCTCTTCAGCCATAAACTGCTTTTGCATGGCGGCGTCAGGGCCTGGCGCGCGCTTGCGCTGCGGAGCGGCGCGCTCCCTCCCAAAAGTTCCCAGCGCAGAATCTCCGCTTTTGCCTGACCCCGGCGCCGCGCCTGCTGGCTTTCCCTTAGATCCCAGCGCCGAACCCATTTGTTGAGCCGGCCTCGCGGCCGTTCCTTGCTGAGCCGGCTCCCGATTGTTTCTCCTTGCAGCGGTTTGTTTTCCTCCAGGCCCAGCGCTGAGCCTGCTAGCTTTCCCTTAGATCCCAGCGCCGAACCTGAGCTTGCCTCCTTGTCCCAGCGCCTAAGCCCTCTGTTTTCTCCCCTGATTCTGCCGCTGCCAAGCTCTCCAGTTGTTCAGTTCAGAAGTTTTTTTTAAATCATTTTTTGCCTCTTTAAAGGAATCTGCGGTCTGCTTTTTGGGGAAATGTCTGCCGCGCCCGAAACCTGTTGTGGCCGGCGCATAACAATCTCATGTTTTCTTTTGTGGACAGACCCCCTAAAGCGAAAGGCTTTATATGATCCATTTGAATCATATACCGGGAGCCGCATCTCCGCCCTGTTTTTGGATTGACATAAGAGCAGCGGCCCTGATCTCTTGCCCATACAAGCCTTTTGACTTCCGCGGGGATATATCTGCTTCCCCCCGGCAGCCCCGGCGCGCGCTTGAGCTGCGGAGCAGCGCGCTCCCTCCCAAAAGATCCCGGCGCCGAACCAGTTTGCTGAGCCGGCCTCCCGGCCGTTCCTCCTCGCGGCGGTTTGTTTTCCTTCGGGCCCGGCGCCGAACCCGCGTTTTTCCCTAACCCAGGCGCCGAGCCTGCTGGCTTTCCCTTAGATCCCAGCGCCGAACCCATTTGTTGAGCCGGCCTCGCGGCCGTTCCCCTTCGCGGACATTTGGTTTTCTCTGGGCCCGGCGCCGAACCCGCGTTTTTCCCTAACCCAGGCGCCGCGCCTGCTGGATTTCCCTTAGATCCCAGCGCCGAACCTCCGCTTTTCTCTGGCCCTGTCGCTGAACCTATTTGCTGGGCTGGTCTCGCGGCCGTTCCTTGCTGAGCCGGTCTTCCGATTGTTCCTCCTTGCGGCAGTTTGTTTTCCCCTGAACCTGGCGCTGAGCCTGACTGCGGGCGCAGCCGCAAAGCCTGCGCGGGCGCTTTTATTTTTGCCCCCAAGCTCCTGTCTGAATGCGCGCTTGCGCTCCTGTCTGGGCGCTCGCTTTCGTCTCTGTCTGGGCGCTCGCTTTCGCCTCTGTCTGGGCGCGCGCTTGCGCTCCTGTCTAAGCGCTCGCTTTCGCTCAACTTTTGAGAAGGCTTTTTGCCGCGCAGGCTGGGATCATGCTTTTTTAAGCCTAAATCCAATAAATTCCCCAGCAACTCCCCATAACCCATAGAAGGATTCTTATGGGAAAGCAAAAACTTTAACCGCTCCAGCTTCCCGCGCGTTTCCCCGTCAATCACAGCTTTCAGCTCAAACCGGCCCTCTCCCAAAAAACGGACCTGATCTTTTTGCAAAAGCCTCTTTGAATCCGGCGCCTCCTCCAAAAGCAGCCTCTCCGTCTCGCGGGATGAGCAGCCCTCCGCCTTCTCAATCAGCGCCAGCTTTTTCTCCCTCTCCAGAGCTGGGGTTTTTTCCGCCTCAAAGGCTGGCCCCCGCCAAGCCTCCCCGGCCATAAACTGCTTTTGCATGGCGGCGTCAGGGCCTGGCGCGCGATTGCTCTGCGGAGCGGCGCGCTCCCTCCAAAAAGATCCCAGCGCCGAACCTCCGCTTTTGTCTGGCCCCGGCGCCGCGCCTGCTGGCTTTCCCTTAGATCCCAGCGCTGAGCCTGACTGCTGGGCCAGCCTCCCGGCCGTTCCTTGCTGGGCCAGCTGCGGAACCAGCCCTTTCAATTCAATATCCCCCCGCTGCTTTATAGACTGTCCAGACGAATCAGACTCAGAAGCTTTTTTTAAATCATTTTTTAAACGGACAACCTCTTTTTTTTGCTTTTCAAAAAAGCTCTGAAGCTGGCTTGCGGCGCAAAGGCTCAGCCTGCCGGATTTAATTTTCTCCAGAGTTTCCGGCTCATCCCGGCAAAGCCTCATGGCCTTGATGCGGCGGAAGGCCGCCCCTTTGCTGTATCCAAGGCCCCTGACAGCATAGTCAAACAAGCTGGCATAGCCTTCGGAAAAATACAGCTGCCGGGCCTCAATCTCCCGCAAATGGCGCAAAATCTGAACATGAAGGCTCCGCTCTTTTTGAACCAAAAGCCTTGTCTGGGAGAGCAGCGCCTGATCGCTAAGCTCTGTGATTTCCGGCATTGTTAATTTATTGCAGGCTTTGCCCCAATGCCCGGCGCCTGCGCGCGCCCGCTGAAAACTCTCGTTTTGATTTTGCATAAACAGTGTCTCCTTTTTTGTTATTATTGTTTTTTTTTACGCGGCCCAAAAACTTTTCAAAAGCGCAAGTTTTATTTGTTTAAACTTTAACAAGGGTTTTTATATTTTTTCAATCTTTATTTTGCTTTTTTTTCTGAAATTTACGCGCCGCATTATAAGTTTTCTATCCGCATAAGTTTTATATATTCGCCCCATGGAAAAAACTTTGATGAGGGAAACAGCCTCTGCGAGTGTTTGAGCGCCCGGATCGGCTGCGGCTTGTCTCTGCAGGGCAAAGAGGCTTTGGCCGGGATTTTTGATTATTTTGTTTTTGCGCAAAAGCCCGCGCTTCCCTCTCTTTATAGAAGGTTTGGAAACAAGGCGCGCTGTTTTTGATGGAGCGGGGGCGCGCGCCTGCCCTCCCTTTTTATAACCTTAAAAATATTGTGTTTTTTCAGCTGATCTTCCATCATTTTAACCCACAGATTCTTCCGAAGAGCCAAAAATTTATTTTTCAGCTTTCAGCCAATAAAGACGCCTTTTCAGCCCTGGGGGCGCGCCTTATAATGAGGCAAAACTGTTCAGTTTTTGAACAGTGGTTTGTCCACCCGCGAAAAATCCGCAAAAAAATATTCGTTGAAAACTGCCGGAAAGCTGGTTTAACAGGCCTAGTTGCGCCGCATCCCGCCAAAACCAGGCCCCGCAGATGGCCCTCCCCCCCCCGCTCCTGACCAGCTCCTGAGCAGATTTTTTTTCGCATGCGGGAAAGCTCTTAGGCCTGTCCCGGCGCAAAAAGGCGGCTTCAGAGGCCGCCTTTGTCAAAAAAAAGACTCTGTTTTTTTAAAGCCGCCGATGCCCCACAGCAGAGAGCAAACAAGGGGGCATTTTCTGCGCGGCTCAGCGATTCAGCCCCCTGAAATCAGCTGTTTTTTTGTATCATTAAACCAATCAATCAGCTGGCTTGACACTTCGTCATAATCCGGGCATTTCAGGATGTCATCACAGTGACTGGCGGCCTCAGTTTTCCGCTGCTCAAGGGGAATCATCTCTTCCGCTGCCTCCCGCAAAATGCCGCAGCCCTTCATCATATAGTCATAATTGGAGCGGCTCCACAAGTTGGCATCATACTGGATTTGTTTGCAGGTTGAAGCCCACCGGAACATTTTTTGAAGGCTGTTCATGCCAGCATCCCGATCATTTGGATAGAATGTCCAGTCCCTTTTGGTGTTGGACGGGGACTTGGCAGCTCTTTCGCTGTTATAGTGCACAGAGGCTCTAAGCCAGCGGTAAAAATAAAGCTGCGATATTTCAAAAGGCATTTGGAGCTTGATCATTTCGCCCTTTTCGTCCAGCTGCTGAACCATATCCCTGTCGTAGGGATAATTAGGGCTGCTGACCATGGCCCAAACCTGTTCAAAATGCCTGATAACACGCAAAATATCTTTCTGAAAAAACCTGGCTTCACTAAATGTCCCCTCGGTCAAATAATACTTGGCAATCAAAAGAGCCGCATAAGGAACGCCCAGTTCCACGGCATTCTCCAGATTATTAAGGCCCAGGCCATCTTTCCCCTCCGCCAGGCGGCACATGCCAGCCTCCACAGAAAGGTTGGCATAATCGGGGCCGTGGTCTCCTGCCCTTTTATCGCTGGCATCGTGTATGGAAAGCTTTTCATAGATGTACTGCGGCTGGCTGCAGCTTAAATTCCCCCTCTGGGCAGCCTCAGCGCCATGCAGCGCAATGGCAACTCCCGCCGCCAGGGCCAAAGCGCCCGCCAAGGCCCCGCGCCGCGCCCCCAAAGGGATTCCCGCCTTAAACAGCGCTTTTCCAAAGCCTCTCCCGGCTTTGCCAGGCTCTCCGCCCGCTTTTTTGCTTAAGCCGTTTTTTCCCGCAAGTTCTGCCTGTTCCACAAGCTTTTTAAGCTTTTTTTGATTCATCAGCGCTGTTTGTTTTACAAACTTTTTTTGTGTTGCAGTTTTTGCCATAACCCCCCTCCCGGCCTTCTCAGCCTGTTTATTGGGCCGGCCTCGCGGCCGTTCCCGAACCTCCACAGAGCAGCAAGCTTGTCCAGAGGGTTTGTTTATTGGGACGGCCTCGCGGCCATTCCCGAACCTCCGGCGCCGCCTGTTTTTTGGCGGCTTTCTCTCAAAACCAAAAGCAGTATATGCCAAAAACCCCGCAAAAGTCAAGCAAAAAGCTCAATTTTGGCGCCGCGGCGCCTGATGCTGCCGCCAACTGTTTAAAATCTGAACAGTTTGTCTGGACAGCCGGCCTATCGGCCGTTCCCGAACCCCCTCCGAACCTCCACAGAGCAGCAAGCTTGTCCAGAGGAAGGCTGCTTGTCTGGCTGGCCTCCCGATTGTTTCTCCTTGCAGCGGTTTGTTTTCCTCCAGGCCCGGCGCTGAGCCTGCTAGCTTTCCCTTAGATCCCAGCGCCGAACCCATTTGTTGAGCCGGCCTCGCGGCCGTTCCCCTTCGCGGACATTTGGTTTTCTCTGGGCCCGGCGCCGAACCCGCGTTTTTCCCTAACCCAGGCGCCGAGCCTGCTGGCTTTCCCTTAGATCCCAGCGCCGAACCCATTTGTTGAGCCGGCCTCGCGGCCGTTCCTTGCTGAGCCGGTCTCCTGATTGTTCCTCCTTGCGGCAGTTTGCTTTCCCTTGAACCCGGCGCTGAGCCTTTGCTATTCCCGGGGCCCGGCGCTGAGCCTGACTGCAAGCATCCCTGTTCTGGCGCAAGGGTTTTGTTTTTTTCCCGCAGCGCTGAGCCTGCGGCGCCTTTCAATTCAAGATCCCCCCGCTGCTTTATAGACTGAACAGCCAGCCCAGACTCAGAAGCTTTTTTTAAATCATTTTTTAAACGGGACTCCTCTTTTTTTTGCTTTTCAAAAAAGCTCTGAAGCTGGCTTGCGGCGCAAAGGCTCAGCCTGCCGGATTTAATTTTCTCCAGAGTTTCCGGCTCATCCCGGCAAAGCCTCATGGCCTTGATGCGGCGGAAGGCCGCCCCTTTGCTGTATCCAAGGCCCCTGACAGCATAGTCAAACAAGCTGGCATAGCCTTCGGAAAAATACAGCTGCCAGGCCTCAATCTCCCGCAAATGGCGCAAAATCTGAACATGAAGGCTCCGCTCTTTTTGAACCAAAAGCTTTGATGAGGGGCTTTGCCTCCGCAAATATTTGAGCGCCCGGATCGGCTGCGGCTTGTCTCTGCAGGGCAAAGAGGCGCTTTGTATAAAAATACCGCAAAATCAGCAGCCTGCAAAATGAATCTCTGGAAAAACCTGAAATTTTATAAAAATTATATTTTCCCCTGGAAGCAATGCGGCAAATGTGTCTCAAAATAAGATATCATTCTAAGCCGGCGGGGGGATTTTGAAATTTCCTCCCCCTGAAATATAAAAAAGCGGCCCTCCAGCATATTGTGGAGGGCCGCTTTTTTGAATTGTCAAAATTTTTTAAAAATCAGGCGAAAGCTGCTTCCGGCTTTTATCATCTCGCCCTCTATTCCGCCAGCCGCCTTTTGGTCTCGATGTGCAAATCACCCAGTTGTTTTAAAATTCTGCTGTAATCCGGGCATTTCAGGATGTCATCGCAGCGGCGGGCGGCCTCCCTCCTCTGCTGATCAAGGGGAATCATCTTCTCCGCAGCCTCCCGCAAAATACCGCAGCCCTCCATTACATAGTCATAATTAGAGCGGCTCCACAAGTTGGAGTCATACTGGATTTGTTTGCAGGCTGAAGCCCACCGGAACATTTTTTGAAGGCTGTCCTCTGCCGCCCCTAAATCCTCTGGATAATAGCTGACAGGGCGCTTTTCGCCTGCCGGCCAGGAGAGGGACTTGGCCCGGCGGGAATTGTTATCCTCCACAACAGCCCGAAAATGCCGGTAAAAATAAAGCTGGGATATTTCAAAAGGCGTTTGGAGCTTGATCATCTGGCCCTTTTCGTCCAGCTGCTGAACCATATCCCTGTCATAGGGATAATTAGGGCTGCTGACCATGGCCCAAACCTGTTCAAATTGCCTGATAACACGCAACAGATTCCTCTGAAAAAACCTGGCTTCACTAAATGTCCCCTCGGTCAAATAATACGTGGCAATCAAAAGAGCCGCATAAGGAATGCCCAGTTCCACGGCATTTTCCAGGTTATTGAGGCCCAGGCCATCTTTCCCCTCCGCCAGGCGGCACATGCCAGCCTCCACAGAAAGGTTGGCATAATCGGGGCCGTGGTCGCCTGCCCTTTTATCGCTGGCATCGTGTATGGAAAGCTTTTCATAGATGTACTGCGGCTGGCTGCAGCTTAAATTCCCCCGCTGAGCAGCCTCAGCGCCATGCAGCGCAATGGCAGCTCCCGCCGCCAGGGCCAAAGCGCCCGCCAAGGCCCCGCGCCGCGCCCCCAAAGGGATTCCCGCCTTAAACAGCGCTTTTCCAAAGCCTCTCCCGGCTTTGCCAGATCCTCCGCCCGCTTTTTTGCTTAAGCCGCTTTTTCCCGCAAGATCTGCCTGTTCCACAAGCTTTTTTTGATTCATCAGCGCTGTTTGTTTTACAAACTTTTTTTGTGTTGCAGTTTTTGCCATAACCCCCTCCCGGCCTTCTCAGCCTGTTTATTGGGACGGCCTCGCGGCCGTTCCCGAACCTCCACAGAGCAGCAAGCTTGTCCAGAGGGTTTGTTTATTGGGACGGCCTCGCGGCCATTCCCGAACCTCCGGCGCCGCCTGTTTTTTGGCGGCTTTCTCTCAAAACCAAAAGCAGTATATGCCAAAAACCCCGCAAAAGTCAAGCAAAAAGCTCAATTTTGGCGCCGCGGCGCCTGATGCTGCCGCCAACTGTTTAAAATCTGAACTGTTTGATGGGCCGGCCTATCGGCCGTTCCCGAACCCCCTCCGAACCTCCACAGAGCAGCAAGCTTGTCCAGAGGAATAGCCTGTTTGTCTGGACAGCCAGCCTCGCGGCCGTTCCTTGCTGAGCCAGTCTTCCGATTGTTCCTCCTTGCGGCGGTTTGTTTTCCTCCAGGCCCGGCGCTGAGCCTGCTGGCGTTCCCTTAGATCCCAGCGCTGAACCCATTTGTTGAGCCGGCCTCGCGGCCGTTCCCCTTCGCGGACATTTGGTTTTCTCTGGGCCCGGCGCCGAACCCGCGTTTTTCCCTGACCCCGGCGCCGCGCCTGCTGGCTTTCCCTTAGATCCCAGCGCCGAACCCATTTGTTGAGCCGGCCTCGCGGCCGTTCCTTGCTGGGCCAGCTGCGGAGCCAGCCCTTTCAATTCAAGCTCTCCCCGCTGCTTTATAGACTGAACAGCCAGCCCAGACTCAGAAGCTTTTTTTAAATCATTTTTTAAACGGACAACCTCTTTTTTTTGCTTTTCAAAAAAACTCTGAAGCTGGCTTGCGGCGCAAAGGCTCAGCCTGCCGGATTTAATTTTCTCCAGAGTTTCCGGCTCATCCCGGCAAAGCCTCATGGCCTTGATGCGGCGGAAGGCCGCCCCTTTGCTGTATCCAAGGCCCCTGACAGCATAGTCAAACAAGCTGGCATAGCCTTCGGAAAAATACAGCTGCCGGGCCTCAATCTCCCGCAAATGGCGCAAAATCTGAACATGAAGGCTCCGCTCTTTTTGAACCAAAAGCTTTGATGAGGGGCTTTTGCCTCCGCAAATATTTGAGCGCCCGGATCGGCTGCGGCTTGTCTCTGCAGGGCAAAAAGGCGCTTTGTATAAAAATACCGCAAAATCAGCAGCCTGCAAAATGAATCTCTGGAAAAACCTGAAATTTTATAAAAATTATATTTTCCCCTGGAAGCAATGCGGCAAATGTGTCTCAAAATAAGATATATTAAAGAGTTCACAAATATTCTGACAAAATTATTGAAACTCTTTAATAACGCCTTCTTAAAAAAAAGGCATTCAATGTAAGAATATTTATGAACTCCTGTATAATTCTAAGCCGCAGGGGAGAGATTTTGAAATTTCCGCCCCCCTGAAATATAAAAAAAGCGGCCCTCCAGCGTATTTTTCCTAAATCCTCTGGATAATAGCTGACAGGGCGCTTTTCGCCTGCCGGCCAGGAGAGGGACTTGGCCCGGCGGGAATTGTCATCCTCCACAACAGCCCGAAAGCGCCGGTAAAAATAAAGCAGAGAGATTTCATAGGCCGTGGTGAGCTTGATCAGCTCGGTCGTTTCGGACAGCTGCTGAACCATATCCCTGTCGCAGGGAGGCTGTTTGTCTGGACAGCCGGCCTTGCGGCCGTTCCCGGCAGCCGTCTTTAAAAAACGGGGGCGGCGCTTCAAAATAAATCTTTATTTTGAAGCAAGACTCCAAAATATCTGATTTTTTTATTGCTTTTTGCAAAAAAGGCGGAGATAATCAGAAAAAGGCGGCGGGCTTTTAAGCTTTCCTGAAGATGCCTGTCTGGCAGGCTTTCTGCAGGGCGGGGGCGGCTCAAACAAGCTTGCGGAATATTCGCCAGGGGCAGAAAACAGGAGCTTTTGAGATGCGAAACAAAAAACGCGAGTATAAAAGAATGATTGACCTGGATTTTTCCGGCGCCAGGGGGCTGTTTCTTTTTGGGCCGAGGCAGACAGGAAAGTCCTACTGGCTGCGGAAAAAATTTCCAAGATCCGCTTATTATGATCTCCTTTTGTCTGATGTGTTTTTCCGGCTGTCCAGAAAGCCGCATCTTCTGCGCGAAGAGCTGCTGGCTGAAAAGCCCAGACAGCCTGTGATTATTGACGAAATCCAAAAAGCGCCTTTCCTTCTTGACGAAGTTCATCATCTAATGGAGAGGCATAATATCCGCTTCATCCTGACAGGCAGCAGCGCCAGAAAGTTAAAACGGGGCGGCGCCAATATGCTTGGCGGGCGGGCTTTATGCCGCCAGCTGTTTCCGCTGACCAGCCGCGAGATCCCGGATTTTGACCTGTCAAGAATCATCCGCTTCGGATCGCTCCCGGCAATATATCAGTCCAGCCGGCCTAAAGCCCTTTTGCGGTCCTATGCCCAGACTTATCTTAAAGAGGAGATACTGGCGGAGGGGCTGTCCCGCCGGCTCCAGCCCTTCTCGCTTTTTCTGGAGCTGGCCGGAAAAACCAGCGCGGAGCTTGTCAATTACAGCAATATCGCAAATGATGTGGGGGTCTCCTCCAAGACAGTTAAAGAGTATTATATGATTTTGGAGGATACTTTTATGGGCGCCATGCTGGCTCCCTATACAAAAACCGCGAAGCGAAAAGCTGTCAGCATGCATAAGTTTTATTTTTTTGACCTTGGCGCGGCAAACGCCCTCACAGATCAATGGGATATTATAGAGGGGAGCGCGGAGTTTGGCCGCCGCTTTGAGCATTTTATTTTTAATGAAATCAGGGCTTTCCTGCAATACGCTGAAGACAGCCGGAAAATCCATTTTTGGAGATCAAAAAATCATCAGGAGGTTGATTTTGTTGTCGGGGACAGCCTGGCTGTTGAGGCTAAGGCCTCTAAAGAGGTCCGCAAAAGAGACCTAAAGGGGCTGAAAGCCTTAGGCGAAGAGATTCCCCTCCGGCATAAAATCATTGTGTCTCTGGAAAAAAAGCCCCGGCTTGCAGATGAGGGGATTTTGATTTTGCCATACAGGGATTTTTTAAAAAAACTGTGGGGCAAAAAGTTTTCATAAGGTTTCATAAGGTTTATGAAAAGCGCGGGCTAAAGCGGCAAAAATCTGACAAGTTATTGGCCAAAAGCGCCAAAATTTTGTCTTTTTTGCGGAGGGCAGCTGGCGAAAGCGCGCCCTTTCGTCCAGGCTTGCCTGAGATTTTATTCTGGCCGCGCCGCGAATGGCTTGTTTGACCCGAAAAACCGCATGTTTTTCCCAGACCTTTGTCTAAAAACGCGCTGTTTTTCAAAAAAAATGGCGGCAAAGGGATTTTTGGCTAAAAATTTGCATGGTTTTTTTTAAAAGGCCGCAGCAAGGCCTGAAAGCTGATCATCAAAAGGAGAGACAATGATAAATGAAGGGCAAATCCGCAGGCTGACAGAAGAGGCGCTTTTAAACAGCCAAAGCCCCGGCAGCCCGTCTGATGAAAGAGCGCTTGCCTGGCTGGGCCGCCTCGCTTTGGAAAACCATGAGTGGGATGCGGCGGAAATGGCGTTTTCCTCTCTTTTGGAGAGGCGCCAAAACCCCTCTGACCTGGTGGGGCTGGCCGAGTCCCTTTTAAATCAGTTCCGCCTGAGCGAGGCGGAAGAGTGCCTTTCAGAGGCGCTCAATCAAATTCTGGAGCCATGCCCTCTGCTTTTTGCCGTCTGCAAATATCTGGGCCAGCTGAGCGCGGCAAACAAAAACTTTCCCATGGCGGAGGAGTATTACAACAGAGCCTACACCTTAAACCCTGATTCCCCGGGCCTTCAGTTTCACAAGGCGCTTTTAAGCTTCAGACAGAAAAACTACCGGGAGGCTGCCGCCGGCTTTCAAGCGCTTCTCAAAATCCGGCCCAAGATGGCCCGCGCCTGGCTGGGGCTGGCTCTGTCAAGAAAAGCCCTGGCGGACAAAGCGCTTCGGGAAACCAGCCCGGCGGACAGGATCTTTAAAAAAAGCCTGCGGCTTCGCTTAAGCGGGTTTGCGCCTAAAGCTCAAAGCAAAAACTCTGCGACGGGCGCCGCGGAAGATTCAAATTGGGAGCTTAAGCTCAAGAATCAAGCCGGAAGGCTAAGCCGGGAAATCAAGTCCCGGACCATCAAGCTCAAAAAAAGCGCCGCCGGCCGCGGCGCGCCGGGCGGAGCAAACCAGCTCCAGCCGGCCCAAAATCCAGCGCCTGACAAAACCGCCGGGCCTGACAGCCCAGCCGCCAGCTGCGAGATTTTAGAAGCTCTGGCCAAAGCCTGTCTGGAGCGCTGTTTAGACCTGGACCCGCGCAATAAAACAGCGCTTGATCTGAAAAAGCTCTGGAATCCGCCAGCCGCCAATCCCGCCCCCCGCTTCAGCTGCAGCCTGAGCTTTGCGGCCTAAATTTCCGCCCATAGATTCTGTCCAAAAAAGCGGAAGGCAAAGCGCAAAGGGCGGGCGCTTTATGATGAGCAAAAAAAATCTTTCTTCAGATGCCGCGGGGAGGCGCAAAGATCTAAAGGGGAGGTTTCCCCTTTTAAGAAATACTTCAGGCCTGTCCAGGCAATCATGGCGGCATTGTCCCCGCAGCAAGCTTTTTCAGGGAGCAGAAGCTCCAGGGACTGGGATTTTGCCCAGGCTTTCAGCCTCCGGCGCAAAAGGCTGTTGGCCGTGACGCCGCCGCCGGCGAGAATTTGCCGGGCGGGGCTTCGCTCAAAAGCCATCTGTGTTTTTTCCATAATATGGCTCACGACAGATTCCTGAAAGTCCGCGCAGAGCGCGGCTTTGTTTTCCTCTGTCCATTCCCGGCTTTTCCCATCCAGCAGCCTTTGGGCCGCGCTTTTCAGCCCCGAAAAGCTGAAAAACAAGCCGCCGGCTTTAATTTTTGGAAAAAAACCCCGCGGCGCGCCGGGCGGAGCCTGGGCGGCCAGCCGATCCACCTCCGGCCCGCCGGGCCAGGGAAGGCCAAGCATTTTGCCAAACTTGTCCAAAGCCTCTCCGGCGGCGTCATCCCGTGTTGAGCAAAGCAAATCAGACTGCCCCGGCCCCCGCGCGGAAAACAAGGCGCTGTGCCCGCCGCTGGCCACAAGCGCCAGCGCGGGAAAGCGCGGCTCAGGCTTTCTGCCCTCCGGCGGGCGCCAAAGAAATGGGCTGAAAACATGCGCCTCAATATGATTCACCCCCACAAAAGGCCGGCCCCATGCCATGCTCAGGGTTTTGGCCGTTGTCAGCCCGGCCAAAAGCGATCCCAAAAGGCCGGGGCGGCTGGCTGCCGCAATGACATCAATGCTCTCAAGGGGAGCTGTTTTTAAAGCCTCCTCTATCAAAGGGAGGAGCCAGATCCCGTGCTGCCGGCTGGCTGCCTCCGGCAAAATGCCCCCGTATTTATTGTGCAGAGAGTTCTGGCTTTGGCTGGCGAGGAACAAAATCCCGCCGTCTTCTGAAACTGCGGAGACAGAGCAGTCATCGCAGCTGGTCTCGATTCCCAGCGCCGTCATTTTTCTGGCCCGGCTTGAATGCTGCCAAAGGCTGGCCCTTTTTAAGGGGAGGCAATTTTGCGGAGAGCCGCGGATTCTGTTTCAGCGAGAAAAGGCTCCTCTGTAAAAAGCCGGCTGTCGGGCGAAACTGTCTCCGCAGCCAAGTCGGTGTCATCTTCCCCGCCGGAGCTTGGGATCTTTTCCATGGCCTCATTGAGAATGTCATCTCCAAAGCTGCTGTCTATAGCCTCCCCCCCCTCATCCGCGCCCTCATCCGCGGCAAAAATCTCATCCCTCGCTCTCCGAAACTCCGCAAGAAAAACATCCAGCTTTTTTTCTATCCGCGAAAGCTTTTTTTTCATTCTTTTGTAGTTTCTGACAACTTTTTTCATTTTTTCAGACAGAAACTCAAAATTGCTTCTGTCAAAAACAGGGGCGGGCTTTTGCGCTTCAGCAATGTCTCTTTCCTGGACGGCTGCGCCAGCAGGCGCCTCCTCATATTCATCCAGGCCGGGAGAGTCCAGGGAATGGCAGCCCGGCAGAGCAGCCAAAAACAGGCTCATCAGCCAGACAAAAAACAAGCTCCGGCCCGGCGCCCGCATTTTTACTCTTCCTCCGCGCTTTTATAGCGGCTTTCCTTTAGGCGGGCGGTGTTTTCCGCCCTTTCCGCGTATTCCACAGCCTCCTCAAAAAAGCCCGCCGCCTCGCTGTAATAGCGGTTTGCGAAGGCCTTTTCGCCATTTTTATAAAGCTTGGCCGCCTTTCTGTAGCTGCGCGGCGCCCATTTGTCCCCCTCGTATTTTCTGGCCATAGAAAGGGCTTCCCTTGCCAGAGCGTAAGGCTCCAGGGGAGGCGTCCCAGCGCACGAGGAAAGCCCTGGCGGAAAAAGCAGCAGGCAGGCAAGGGCAAAGCCCCTGCCGGGCGGCTCAATAAATCGGGACAAAATTCACTCTCCTGTTCAGGCTGTCATCAGTCTCTGAAAGAAGGCGCTCCTCTCCATAGCTGATGATGCTCAGCCTGTCCCCGCTGACTCCAATGGACTTCAAGTAATCCATGACCGCCCGCGCCCGGCGGCTGCCCAGGCCAATATTGTAGGCTTCCGAGCCAAGCGGATCGCAGTGCCCCTCCAGCTCAATCCTCTGGACTTGAGTGTTTTCGTCAAACCAGGCCTTGTTGGCCGCCAGCGTGTCCCTGGCCTCCTGGCTGAGAGACGAGGAGTCCAAGGCAAAATACACCGAGCTCAGGCCGGAAATGGCGCCGGAATCACTCCCCCTCCCGTCTCTGTCAATGTCAGGGCTGGTGATTTCATCGCTCCCCTCGCCCACAATTTGATTTTTGTTTTCAATTTTATCCTTTGCCTTTTCCAGAAACGCGCAGGAGATCAGGCTGAATGCCAAAAATGCCCCCATCGCGCCGGCGAAAACGCTTCCGCCCCCCCTTTTTTTTGCCCTTATAGCCTTTGATTTAGTGATGCTGCGCATAAAAAAGCCCTCCTTATTTGTTGACTGGTTTAAATCCCATAGTTTAGATTTTAGGCGATGATGAAGCCTGAGGCAAGCGCAAAATTAGAGGCCGCCAGCTCCTGGATTCACAGCTGTCTGACAGAGCGGGAGCCAGAGGGCGGCCCGCCGGCCGCTGAGCCGTCTGCATGGAGCCAGGAGGACCTTGAGGGCTTTACCGAAAGCATGCTGCTTGATCTGCGGGCGGCTTTTGAGCATTTTATCGAGGCTTTTAACCATTTAAGGGTGTCGCTGTCCCGCGGCGGAGGCCCCCTTGAAAAGGGCGGCAGGCTGGGGAAGCTGGCCTTTCATCAGAGCCGGCCCGGCCCGGCTCCCGATTCTGCCAAGCCTGCGGAAGAGGCCGCCCGCCGCGGCGGCGGGGCAAAGCCCATTTCTGAGGCTTCTCTGAAGTCCATATACATTTATGATCTGGCGGGGAGAAAAAACGGCTTTATGCTGTTTCGCCAGGGGCGGCGCCTGACCTTTGCCCCTGAGGCCCCGGGGCGGATACGGATCCGGCTGGCCAGGAAAGCTTTGGGGAGGCCCGGCAGCGCGGGAGGCATCGGCGGGCCGGAAACAATCGCTGACAGCTGTCTCCGGGCTGTGGCCAATAATGCAATATCTTTGGGATGGGTTCATGACAAATACCCGGGTTTTGTGGATATTGACGCGCTGGCTCATTATTACATGAAGCTCTTTCTCCAGGACATCTCTAAAGGGCCTGCCGGCTGAAAATCAGCTGCCGGCCAAAAAAAACTGGAAAGCGCCGCCCCTTCAAGACTCTGTCTGGACACAGCCGTCTGTCAGGAAAGCGCGGCAAAAGTCAGGACAGCCATCGCATAAGCTGCCGCGTTCAGGGCAAGCAGCTGAAAGCCGGCGAATTTTAAGGACCGGCTTTCCTTGTAAACAATGGCTGTTGTTGAAAGGCACTGAAGGGAAAACATAAAAAACACGATCAGCGCCGCCACGCTGGCGGCTGTAAAAAGCGGCTCCCCATGAGAGTTAACGGCGCCCTGCATGCCCTCAATCAAAGAGCCTGTCATAGATCCGCCATCGCCCTCCGCAATGTTGAACACAAGCGCCAGGGCGGAAACAAAAACCTCCCGCGCGGCAAAAGCGGCTATCAGGCCGGCGCCCACTCTCCAGTCCACTCCCATGGCCTCAAAAAAAGGCTCTGTCAGCCTCCCCAGCCTCCCGGCCCAGCTTTGCTGTATTTGCTCTGCGGGCGAAAGCTCCGGCTGAAAGGGAAAATGAGTTAAGGCCCAAATCAAAACAGCCACAGAAAAAATTGCCGGCCCGGCCTTTTGGACATAATGGCTGGTCCCTCTCCACGCGCCCTGGAAAATCCTTGGCCAGACGGGCCGGCGGTATAAAGGCAGATCCAGCGCAAAGGGCGGGGCCTTCCCCCTTTTCAAAAACAAATTGAGGCAGGCGGCGGCAGCGGCGCCGAGCGCAAAAGATCCAATATAAATCAGGCTGAGCGCCAGCCCCGGCTTCCAGGCCGGCTGCCCGTAAAACAAAAAGCTGAGCAGCAGGGCATAAACGGGGAGCCTTGCGGAGCAGGACATAAAGGGGATGGCGAAAAGAGTCATCAGCCGCTCCCTTGGCGAGGAAAGCTGCCTTGCGGCTATGGCGGCCGGGATGGCGCAGGCATAGCCGGAGAGAAAGGGCACAAAGGCCCGGCCGCTGAGGCCAATGCGGGAAAAAGCCCCATCCGCAAGGGCCGCGCTCCGGGCCAGATATCCTGTGTCCTCTAAAAGGGAAATCCCGATAAACAAAATAAAAATCTGCGGGGTGAAAACCAAAACCGCGCCAAAGCTCGCAACCAGGCCATTGGCAATAAAATCAGTCCAGAGGGACTGGGGGGCCAGCGCGGAGGATTTTTCTATGACAAAAGCGAAGGCGCTGTCTATGGCTGTCATAAAGGGCGCGGCCAGCCAGAAAAGCGACGAAAAAAGCGAAAACATAATCAGCGCGAACAAAACCAGCCCAATTTTGGGATGAAGAAAAAACCGGTCAAGCTTTTCCGACAGAAACAGGTTTTTTGGCAGCGGATTTTGAGCCTGCGCCGAAGCCCGCGCGGCAATCCTCCTTGATTTTTCCACGAGGGATTTCAGCCTGGCAGGGGAAAAAGCCTTTTGAAGCCTGTCCCCCGCAGCTTTCCGGGTCTGAAGGCCCGCCGGCGCGGCTGAGCGCTTTAAAAGGGGGCGAAGCGCCTCAGCCAGCTCCAAAACCCCCCCGCCCAGCAGCCCCTTGATGGGGACAACAGGCGCTCCGAGGGATTTTTCCAGAGCCTTTAAGTCAATGGATCCTTCAGGAATCAAGTCCCACATGGACAAGGCTGCGGCAAGCGGAAACCCCGCCTCTTTCAGCTGGAGGAAAAACGGCAGCTGGCTTTTTAGCTTTGTGGCGTCCAAAACAGCGACCACAGCGCTTAGGCCCTCCGTTGAAAACAGACAGTCCCTGGCAGCTGTCTCCCCCTCGTATTTTGGGAACAGGCTGTAGATTCCAGGGGTGTCAGTCACCTCCGCCGGCAAATTGTATTGTTTTTGAACGCTTCCGGCAGAGAGGGCTGCGGTTGAGCCGGGATAATTGACCGCCCGGCGCTTAAACCCCGTAAGCCAGTTGAACAGGCTGGTTTTTCCGCTGTTTGGCGGGCCTGTCAAAATGATTTGCTTTTTTGCGCTCATCGCTTTTTCCGCAGCCGGCGGGTTTTGCGCGGCTGGTTTTTTCACAGCAGGCCTCCCGCGGGGCTTGAGATTTCAACTATAATCAAATCAGCGTCTTTTTTCCGAATGGTGTATTTGCCGTTTTCCAAAAGAACAACCAGGTTTCCCCCAAAAGGCAGCCGCTCCAGGAGCCGCGCGCTCTCCCCCTCAGCCAGCCCCATCTCCATAAAGCGAAAAGCGGCCTCCGCGCTGCCGCGAAAAGCCGCAATCCGCCCGCTCTGCCCGCGCTTTAAGCGGGAAAGGGGGATCATTTTATCCCCCTGGCTATCCCCCCGGCCCTTTTCGCCGCGCTTTTGCCCTGAATTTTTATGCCCCCCCATTTTTGCCAGCCCCCGCCACAAAAAAACAGCTCAAGAGCCGGCTTTCAAAGCCAGCTCAGCCTGATCCAGCGCCTTTTGGATTTTGCCTTTTTTAAAAGCCCCGGGATTTTGCAGCCGCAGGCTTTCGCCCAAAGCCTTTAGGCCGGCCAAAAGGCTTTTGTCCGCAACAGGGCCAAGATGCCCTATTCTGACAATTTTCCCTTTTAAAGGCCCCTGCCCCCCGGCCACAATCACCTTGTGGCGCTGCTCCATGGCCTCCCTGACGGCTTCAGCGGAAATCCCATCCGGCATTTGGACAGCCGTCACAGAGGGGGCCGGCGCGCGGGAGAAAAGCTTCAGCCCCATCTCCCCGCAAAAAGCGCGGGCGGCCCCGGAGAGCCGGCGGCGGCGATCAATGGAGGCGGAAAGCCCGCCCGCCGCCTCCATGGCTTTTAAGCTCTCCTGAAGGGCCTGAAAAAGGCTGACACTGGCGCTGAAGGCTGTCCAGCCTTTCTTTTGCGCGGCTTTTTCTCTCTCCAGGTCAAAATAATATTTGGGGCAGCGGGATGTCCGCCCCGCCCGCCATGCTTTTTCCGAAAGGGCGATAAAGGCCAGCCCCGCGGGCAGCCCAAAGCCTTTTTGCGAGCCTCCCACAAGAACATCAACCCCCCACTTGTCCATGGGAAGGTCCATGGCCCCCAGCCCTGTCGAGCCGTCAAGCATAAACAAAACATCTGGACAGTCTTTTAAAATAAGGCTGATCTCCCGGATGGGGTGCATCGCGCCTGAGCTGGTCTCACAGGCGGAGATCAAAAAGGCCTTGGCGCCGGGGCTGCTTTTCAGGGCGCTTCTGACTGTTTCCGGAGAGACAGCCTCTCCCCAGGGAACATTCAGAGGCTGAGCCTTTATGCCAAACGACAGGCTGATGTCCCGCCAGCGCTCGCCAAATTTCCCGGCGCAGACGCACAGCGCGCGGTCGCCGGGAGACAGCGTGTTGGCGATGGCGGCCTCCATGGCGGCGGTGCCGGACCCGCTGAGAACAATCACAGGCTCTTTTGTCTGAAAAAATCTCTGGAGCCTGGGCCTGATGTCCTTTAAAATTTCCTGAAAGCGGAGGCTGCGGTGATAATCGGCCTCGCGGGATAAAATCTCCCGCGAGGCGGGGGAGAGGGGAACAGGGCCTGGCGTGAGCAAAATAAAGGGGTTTTTTTTTTGGCCTTGAGGGCTGCCTCCGCCCCGGCCGCGCCCGCTTTCGCCCATCCGGCCTGTTTTGCCGCCTTCTGGCCCGCGCCGCCCGCTTTTGCTCATCTTCAGGCTATAATATAATAACAGCGGCGGGAAAGCTATGGATTCAAAAACAAATTTAAGGCAGTGGCTGCAGGCCCCCCTGCCTCTGAGTCCGATTTATTTTATTGTGGGGGAGGAGGGGTTTTTGATCTCTGAGATCAAAAAAACCCTGATCCGCCATATCCACAAAGACAAAAGCCTTATGGATTTTAACCACGACGAGATGGACTGCTCAGGCGCGGGCGCCGAAAAGCTTGTCTCCCTTGCTGAGACCCTCCCAGTCATGTCTGCTCAACGGCTGATTTTTTGCGGGAGCGCCCATCGCCTTGGCGAAAAAGACTGGAGCCGGCTGGCCCCGCTGATCCAAAAGCCCTCCAGCTCCGCGGTCACAGCCTTTTTCTTTGACAAAAAGGACAGCCGGCGGAAGCATTTTAAGCTTTTGCAAAAAAGCGCGAAAGAGCTTCCCGCGGCAGCTCTCAGGGACTGGGAAACCGGCCCATGGATAGATTTTCTGGCCCGAAGGGAGGGGCTTCGGTTTTCCCCCTCCTCGCGAGCCCTGTTCAGCGAGCTTGCGGGAACAGGGCTTCTGGAAATCAGCGGGGAGATAAAAAAGCTGAAAACCTATATGGGGGGGCGGACAGATGTCCGGGATGAGGATTTGACTGCCGTGGTCTCCCGGGCAAGAATAGACAGCGTTTTTGACCTGACAGAGGCCATTGGAAAAAAAGACCTGTCTGCGGCGCTGAGCTGCCTGGCCCGCCTGCTCACAAAAAATCAAAGCGAATCGGGGGCCCTGGCCCTGGTGGCCCGCCATATCCGCATTTTGTCAAAGCTTCAGGAGGGGCAAAAGCGCCGCCTGCCCAAGGCCCAGCTGATTGCCCTGACCGGCGCGCCCCCCATTTTTTTAAAAAAATACCAAAGCCAGAGCAGCCTCTGGACAAAAGGGCAGATTGAGAGCGCCATGGAGGCGCTGTATGAAACAGACAGGGCGATCAAGTCCTCTCCGCTTTCATCACATATATGGCTGGAAAATTTTATTCTTAAAGCCTGCGCGCCATAATGTTCAGAGGAGCTTTCAATGCCGGACTCAAAAATTAAATCCGTCCCGCTGAAAACTGTCAATCCAGCGACCGGAAAGACAGAGGCGTCCTACGAGGCCCTTTCCAGGGGGGAGCTGCTTTCCAAGATCCGGGAGGGCCGGGAGGTTTGGGAGATTTGGCGGCTCCGCCCTCTAAGTGTCCGCCTCAGCCTTCTGGAGCAGCTCTCTGACAGCCTTCTCAAAGAAAAAGAGCGGTTTTCCGAGCTGATCACAAAGGAGATGGGCAAGCCCCTGAGCCAGTCCATCCGCGAAGTGGAAAAATGCGCTTTGCTCTGCCGCTACTACAGAGAGCATGGAGAGTATTTTCTGTCTCCAAGAGAGGAGCGCCTTCATCACAAAAAAAGCTATGTCAGTTATGAGCCTTTGGGCGGGGTCTTGGGCATTATGCCATGGAATTTTCCCTTCTGGCAGGTTTTTCGCTTTGCCGTCCCCGCTTTAACCGCCGGCAACGCTGTTTTCTTAAAACACTCGGAAAATGTGACGGGATGCGCTTTGACTCTGGAGGAGATTTTTCTCTCCTGCGGATGGCCAAAAGGCATTTTTTCCGCTCTGCCGGCTGAGCGGCCCGATGTGGAGGCCGCCATTGCCGATCCCTTTATCCGGGCTGTTTCCTTTACAGGCAGCTCGCGGACAGGCCGGCATATCGCCTCCCTCTGCGGAAAGCGCCTCAAAAAGTCTGTTTTGGAGCTGGGGGGAAGCGATCCCTATATTGTTCTGGAGGACGCGGATGTTTTTCAGGCTGCGGAAAGCATAGTGTCCAGCCGGCTCAACAACTCAGGCCAAAGCTGCGTCGCCGCAAAAAGGGTGATAGCGGAGCAGCCTGTGTATGAGGAGCTGATTCAGGCGCTCATCAGCTGTTTGAGCCAAAAAACCATATCCAGCCCTCTGTATAATCCCGATGTGGGCCCCCTGGCCAAAAAAGAGTTCGCCGATGAGCTGGAGGCCATGAGGGACAAAGACCTCAAAGCCGGCGCCAGGCTTCTGTTTGAAAAAAAGCCGCGGCCGGAGGAGGCGGAAAAGGGGTTTTATTTTCCCATCACCATGCTTGGCGGCTGCCGCCCCGGCATGGAATGCGCGAAAAAAGAGGTTTTTGGCCCTTTGCTGCCGGTGTTTCCGGCAAAGAGCGGAGCGGAGGCTCTGAAAATGGCCAACAGCAGCGCGTATGGCCTGGGCGCGGCGGTTTTTACGGAAAACCGCGAAAAGGGGGAAAAGTGGGCGAGAGATCTGGTTCAGGCCGGCTCTTGTTTTGTAAATGGGCAGGTGAAGTCAGCCCCTCAGCTTCCCTTTGGCGGCTCAAAAGACAGCGGCTATGGAAGGGAGCTGTCTGCCGAAGGCATTCGCGAATTTGTGAATATTAAGGCGGTTGCGGTCTGCCGGTGAATTACTGAATCCGCCTTTGAGAGAGCCGGAAAGCTCCAAAATCCCCCTTCTGAGCCTGCCCATTGCGCCTTGCAATTTGCTTTGAGGCCGTTTGCTTTGAGGGAAGGCGGGGCTTAAGCTTTTTCGCCTTTTCCAGAAGAAAGTCTTTTTGCGCCGCAAAATCAAAGCGGCGGCTGTTTATGTCTTTTGCCAGATTTTTCGCTTTGGCTTTGATTTCAACAGCCTGTTTGATTTCAAGAGCCGGGCTGATTTTAACCTCATCTCCAGCATCACCCCCGGAAAACAAAGAGGCCAGCCGGGCAATGTCTTTCCTGAGCTGTTTTTGCAGATGAGCCGCGCTCCCGGATTTGGATGTTTTGGCTCTTTTTTGAAAAACAGAGACATAATCCCTTGAAACAGAGGCGCCGGCCTGATAACAGGCCATAAGCCCGAAAAGGGCGGCGGCGGCCAGCATGTTTTTTGACGCGGCGGACGCCGGCATGTTTTTTGACGCGGCTGCTGCCGGCATGTTTTTTGACGCGGCTGCTGCCGCGATATTTCTTATTGCGCTTTTTATTGTGTTCTCCATAAATACCTCCCGCTTGTTTTAATATACCATAAAACAAGGGGCAAAAAAAGCTATTGACAAAATCTTGACAAAACGGGGGATTTTAGCGAAAATTTTTTAAAATCCCCTTGGAAACAAAGGTTTTTTTTTGCCGCGCGGCTCCTAAAACATGTTAAGATCATGTCAAGGAATTATCAAGATTTTGCAAAGACTGAAAAGGGCTGGCGGAAAAAGCTTGCAATATTCCGCGGCGCGGCGGTATGATTTGTCCTGTATAATCTTGCATGCGGGCGGAGCCTGGCGGCGGAGCCGCGGGCGAAAGCAAAAATAAAGCTCAGGCAAATAAAAGTCAGGCAAAGCCAAAACAGCGGTTTCGGACGGGCAGAAAAAATGAAAATCAGACCCGCTCAAACAGTTTTTTATCTTCTGCTCTGGGCGCTGGCCGCGCTTTCTTTTTCCGCGGCGGCGGCTCAGGAGGCCGGCCGGGAGGCTGGGGAGGCGCCCGGCCCAGCCAGCGCGAAAAATAAAATCAAAGCCATCAAAATCCAGGAGGGGATAGAGACCATTGATTATATAGATATTTCTGACCCCCCCCCCGCGGCCCGCCCTAAAAAAAGCCATTCTCAAAACCGCCGCCTGGATAATCAAGAGCCGGCCCCGGCGGAGCGGCCCGGCGAAAACGAATCCGAAGCCTCTCAACAGGGGGAAAATGACGCGGCGGGAGAGGCTCCCCTGCCGGCAGCTTCTGAAACCCCGCCCCCTCAGCAGCCTTTAAACTCCCCTGCAGGATCTGCCCCTTTAGGATCTGCCCCTTTAGGATCTGCTAAAGGGGCCGCCTCTAAAGAGAAAGGGACTCCGCAAATTCCAAAAAACACAGTTTCCGAAACCCTAAGCCCCGCGCAAAAGGCCGGCGAAGGGGAGGGCGGCATCCTGATACCGGACATCTCTCTTTCGGAAGGCTATTCCTGGCTGGATGATTATTCATGGTTTTTTGAAAAAAGAAAAACCCGGCATAAAATTGGCCTGCTCCCCTCTTATTACAGAACCCAGACTTACGGCTCAAACCTTGGCCTGAGGCTGTTTTTTTACACTCCTGAAAGCCAGACGGGCGAAGGGCCGTCCGGGCGGCTCCGCCAGGGCTATTATCTTGGCGCCTCTGTCTTAAGCCCGCTCCCCTCCTTTGACGCCTTTAAATTTAACATTCAATATGTTGAGAGCTATAAAAGCGGCCTTCAGGCTGAAGGCTCCTTCCTTTACAGCAATTATTTTGAGCCTTATTACGGAGAGGGGATCAGCTCAAAAGAGGCTGACCGCGAAGATCTCCATTCATCGCGGTTTAAATTGAATTACAAGATTTTGCGGCGCCGGGCCGGCGGCTTTTTTTACGGCGGACTGGGCCAGCTGATTTTTCGGACAGAAACCCCCGATCTCAACAAAGACAAAAAAGAGAGGTTTTCCTCTGAGTTTTTATTAAATTTAAAGGCTCTTCTGGGCTATGACAGCCGTGACAGCTGGAAAGACGCCAAAAACGGGCAGTTTGTCCAGCTGGCCTTTGGCTGCGCGCCAAGCCTTGGCCATGGCAGCAGCTTCTGCCTTGGAGACATAGACGCCCGGTCATGGCTGACTGTTTACTCATGGACACTGGCCCTCAGGGGGTTTATCGGCTCCTCTTTTTTTTCAAAAGCCTCTTATTCCCTGGCCTACACTTTGGGCGGGGCGGAGGTCCTTCGCGGATTTTCTGAAAACCGCTTTCGGGGCGATAAAGTTTATTTTGGGCAGGCGGAGCTGAGGCGGCCGCTGCTGGGCGGGCGGTGGAGGGAGTTTCTTTCCGGCGCGGTTTTTGCCGAGGCGGGGGAGACCGCTGAATACAGCGGGAGCCTGTTTCAGTCCTTTCGGTGGGACTATGGCTTTGGGCTTCGCTTTGGGATCCCCCCCTCTTACAAAATCAAGCTGAGAATGGATGTGGGAATTTCCACAGATCCGGAAGACGAAAGGCGGTTTCGCCCGGCTGTGGGCTTTCTTCAGGCTTTTTAAGCTTCCGCGGCAGGCGCCCCGAAAAGGCATGGCCTCTGAGCTGCAGGCAATGGCAAATCAAACCCGGTATGTTTTTGTCACTGGCGGCGTTGTCTCCTCTGTGGGCAAGGGCCTGGTCTCAGCCAGCCTGTCCGCCCTTTTGGAGGCCAGGGGATTCCGGGTCAGCGTCATAAAATGCGATCCTTATATTAATGTGGATCCGGGGACGCTTTCGCCCTTTCAGCACGGCGAGGTTTATGTGACGGAGGACGGCGCCGAAACTGATTTGGATTTGGGCCATTATGAGCGCTTTACCAACCTGGTCCTGAACAAAAGCCACAGCATTACCGCCGGGCAGATCTACCAGACTGTGATTAACCGCGAAAGGCGCGGCGATTACCTTGGGCGGACTGTTCAGGTGATTCCCCACATCACAGACGAAATCAAATCCCGCATCTTCAAAGGCTCAAAGGGCGCGGACATCGCCGTTGTGGAGATTGGCGGAACTGTCGGCGATATAGAGGGGCTGCCCTTTATTGAGGCTGTCCGGCAAATCCGCATTGAGAGGGGGATGGAGGGCGCGGTCTTTGCCCATGTCACTTTTATCCCTTACATCCCCTCAGCCGGGGAGCTGAAAAGCAAGCCCACGCAGCACTCTGTGAAGGCGCTCAGGGAAGTCGGCCTCCAGCCCGACTTTTTGATTTGCCGCGCGTCCCGCCCCATTAAAAAGGATCTAAAATCAAAGGTCGCGCTTTTTTCCAGCTTAAGCCCCGAAAACATTGTCACAGTCAAAGACGCGGAGACAATCTACGAAATACCGCTTTTTCTGAGCAGCGAGGGGCTGGATGAAAAAGTCATCAAAAGGCTCCGGCTGCGGGCTCCAGCCGCCCGCATTTCAAAATGGCGGGAGGTTGCGAGAAAAATAAAAAATCCGAAGCGGGCTGTCCGCGTCGGGCTTGTGGGAAAATATGTTCATCTGCGGGACAGCTACCAGTCTATTCATGAATCTCTGACCCATGGGGGGCTTCGCCATCAAACAAAGGTTGAGATACAATACATTGATTCGGAAAAGCTGAACGGCGCGGAGGAGCTGGAGGGCCTTCATGGCATATTGGTTCCCGGAGGCTTTGGAAACCGCGGCATCGGGGGAAAGCTCAAAGCCATTCAGCGCTCAAGAGAGGCGGGGCTTCCGTTTTTCGGCATCTGCCTTGGGATGCAGGTGATGGCTTTGGAGTTTGCAAAAAATGTCTGCGGCCTGGAGGGCGCCTCCAGCCGGGAGTTTAAAAAAGACGGCCGGCCGGAAAACTATGTGATTGACCTTCTTCCGGATCAAAAAAACATTGCCCACAAGGGAGGGAGCATGAGGCTTGGCTCTTACCCCTGTGTTTTAAAAAAAGGCTCGCGCGCGCGGAGCATCTACAAAAAAGACATGATACAAGAGCGCCACCGCCACCGCTTTGAGTTCAATCCGCGCTTTTCCGAAATATTTGAAAGCAATGGCATGAGCGTCACAGGAAGATGCCGGGGCAGGGAGGATCTGGCCGAAATTTTGGAGATTCCCGAACATCCCTGGTTTATTGGCGTTCAGTTTCACCCGGAGTTTCAGTCAAAGCCGTCCCGGCCGCACCCTCTGTTTGCCAGTTTTATCGGGGCCTGCATTCAGAAAAAGGGCTGACCGCGCAAAAGCCGCCGCCGCTGCCCGCCCGGCGCAAAAGAGCCTGCCATGATTCGCCTCAGCATTTGGAAAAAGGCCCTGATCCCGCCTCTTCTTTTTTGCGCTTTCATCACTGTGTTTCAGGACAATCCGCTCTCCAGAGGGGTTTTTGCCGCTTTCGGCGGGGCGCAGGCCCTGACTGTTAATTTCCAGATGAGGATATCCAGCCTGACAAAAAAATATCTTTTTCTGCTCAGCCTCCGCGAGGAAAACCAGAAGCTGAAAAAACAAAAAGCGGAGCTTAGCCTCAGGCAGCAGCTTTTTCAGGAGCTTCAAAGCGAAAACAGCCGGTTTCGCGAGATGCTGGACTTTCCGCCGCGGGAGGATCTGAGGCTGCTTCCCGCTCAGGTGATTGCCAGGGATTTTTTGTCGCAAAACAGCCTGATTGTCATCAATAAAGGCTCTGTCCACGGAGTCAAAAAGCGCATGGGGGTTTTGCGCCCCGAAGGGGCGGTGGGCTATGTGTTTCGGGCGGGGCCGCGCTCCTCCCAGGTGATAACTCTTTTCAACAGGCTGTCCTCTCTGCCCGCGCTGAACCAAAGAAGCCGGATTGGCGGGCTGATTGAGCGCGGCGGCAAATCCAGCCTGCTGTTTAAGCATTTCGGCCTGGAGGGCTGGCGCGAAAGCGCTTTGGCGGAAGGGGATAAAATTGTCACTGCCCGATCCGATCAGTTTCCTCCGGGGCTTCCCATTGGAGCCATTTCCTCCGCCCCTGAAAGCGCGTCCCTGAAGATGGGGGATGTGTCGGCCGCTGTCCGCCCCCATATATCATTTTCCATTTTGGAGGAGGTTTTTGTTGTGATGTCCTTAAATCAGGAATCCAAAGAGATAAAGCCCGGCAGGATCAAATGAATCCCGGCAGCAAACAAACAATCAGCGCATGGCTCAGCATGGCCGGCGCGGTTTTTCTGCTGCTGCTTGTTCAGACAGCCTTTTGGCCCGGCTTTCTGGAAAGGCGCGGCTTTGTCCCCAATCTGGCCGTTCCGCCGATGCTGTATTTTTCCCTTAACTGCGGGGCGGCCCCCGCTTTGTGGCTCGCTCTGTGGGCCAGCCTGTCCGCCGGGGCGCTGTCCTCTCTGCCAATGTCCCATCTAACCCCGGCCTGGCTTTTGCTTTGCGCCTCCGCCTGGGCCGGGCAGGCTTTATACTTTAAAAAAAAGGGGCATTTGTTTTTTGGCCTGTCTTTTGCATGGGGGTTTTTGTTTGCGGCCCTTCCGCTGGCGGGGGCCGGCGGATTTGCCCCCGGGGGGGGCGCCGCTTTTGACGAGGCGGCGGCTTTGCTGGCGGCCGCTGCGGCGACTTTGGCCGCTGCCGCGCTGATGTCTCCGGCGCTGAAAATCCTTCTGAGGCCGGAGGGCCGCTTTTAGGCGCCGGCGGCTAAGCCGCTTATAATGCCTCTTAATACAAGCAGGGGCCGATCTCATCCGGGAAAGCAAAAAGCGCTGTTATCGCCATGGCTGTTTACGGGCAGGATCAGGAAATTGAAATCAGGGCCATGGCCCCGCGGCTGCGCTGGCTGGCCGCCATTGCCATTGGCGCTTTTTTGCTGCTTTTGGGCCGGCTGTGGTTTCTGCAGATCCATCATGGGGAGGAGCTGCGGCGGTATTCTGAAAACAACCGGTTTAAAAAGCAGCTTCTCGCCTCGCCCCGCGGCCTGATTTTAGACCGGAGCGGAAAAATCCTTGTGGGGAACCGAAAGGCCGTTCAGCTGAAGTTTAATTTAAACCATGTGGCGGACATTCAGAGGCTGATAAAAGAAACAGCCTCTGTGATCACGCTCTCTGAAGAGGAAATTGAGGCGCGGCTGAAAAGGGGGAAGGCCAGGGCCGGGCCTTTTCACCCCATAATGATCAAGCCGTTTTTGCGGAGAGAGGAAATTCATAAGCTGAAAATGCTGCATTGGGATTTTCCGGGGATTTCGGTTGAGGAGGCCAGCGCGCGAATCTATCCTCTTGGGGAAAACGGCTCCCAGCTGTTTGGCTTTGTGGGGGAAATATCCAAAGCGGAGGCCCTGGCCCTTAAGAGCGCGAACAAATTGTTTCATTACGGAGAGACAGCGGGAAAAAGCGGCCTTGAAAAGCTTTACAACGAAAGGCTGAAGGGGATTGACGGCTTTCAGTTTGTGGAGGTGGACGCCAGCAACAGGGTTTCCCCGCGAAGCGTCTCCCCCCCCTCGCTGTTTGTTCAAAAGCCGCGGCCGGGGAAAGACATTTTTTTGACCATAGACAAAGACCTGCAGGAGGCCGCCTGGCGCGCCATGGACCGGCGGGATCGAATCGGCCCCAGGGAGGGCGCCGCGATTGTCATGAAAGCCAGCGGCGAGATTTTGGCCTGGCTCAGCCGGCCGGGCTTTGACGCCAACTTTTTCTCTTCGGACAGAAGAGAGGGCCTGTGGAAGGGCCTGCTGCAAACCTCCTCCAAGAATTTTATCAACAAGGGCCTGCAGGAGCCTTACCCCCCCGGCTCCGCCTTCAAGCCCTTTGTGGCCCTTGCGGCTTTGCAGGAGGGCCTGATCACAGAGGAAAGCCTGCTGAATTCTCCGGGAAAGATGAGAATTGGAGGCCGCGTCTATCACAATTACCGGCCAAAAGGGTTTGGATTGATCAATGTTGAGGAGGCTCTGGAGAGATCGGCAAACACTTTTTTTTACCAGCTGGGCCGTGATTTGGGGATAGAGACAATCAGGCGCTATGCTGAAATGTTTGGCTTTGGGAAAAAAACAGGGATAGAGCTTGCGGGGGAAAGCCGCGGGCTGGCGCCAGGCCCTCAATGGAAGGAGAGCGCCATGCGGGACCGCTGGCGGCTGGGCGACACAATTAATATTTCCATTGGACAGGGGTATCTTCTGACCACTCTGCTGCAGCTGGCGGCGGCTTACGGCGCCATAGCGACAGAGGGGATTTTGTCCCGGCCTTTTCTTGTCCGGCGGGCCGGCGGGAAAAAAGAAAATCAGCCGGAGGTTTTGGATATTCTCACAGACCGGATTGACCGAAAGCGCTTTGCGGCTGTGAAAAGGGGCCTGAGGCGGGTCATTGAGGGCGCCCATGGGACGGGGAGGTTTCTGCGGATTCCACAGATCTCTTACGGCGGAAAAACAGGAACTGTCCAGGTGATTTCCCTGGCCGCGGGAAAGATCTATAAAAAGTGCCGGCGGCTTCCAAAAGAGCAGCGCCATCATGGCTGGTTTGCCGGCTTTGCCCCCTTTTCAAAGCCGGAGATCATTGTGGCTGTTTTTACAGAGCATTCCTGCTCAGGCGCTGCCGGAGCGGGGCTTGTGGCCAGGGACATCATCAGCTTTTATATGAAAAAGCAAAAAGCGGAGGGGGGGGGATGAGATCCATGATGGCGGCGCGGGCGGGCTTTTCCTCTGCCCGGCTTTCTTTTTTCAGCCTGCTTAAGGGGCCGGGCGGCGCGCTGATTTTTCTCACTCTCGCGCTTCAGGGCCTTGGCCTTGTCTCCCTTTACAGCGCCGCCCATGGAGCGGGTGTTCAGGACGCCGGGTTTTTTCGCCAGCAAATTATCTGGCTGATCTTGGGCTGGGGGGCCTTTTTCGCGATCCGGCAGATGGATTATTTTTTTATAAAAAAATCTGTATGGCCGCTTTATTTCGCGCACATGGCTTTTTTGGCCTTTGTGCTGCTTGCGGGAAAGGAAATGCGCGGCGTGACGAGATGGATTGATTTGGGAATATTCAACTACCAGCCTTCTGAAACTCTGAAAATAGCCCTTGCGCTGGCCCTTGCTGAAAAACTCTCAAAAGCAAAAATGGGGCAGCCTTTGGATTTTGAGCGGCTGGCCGCGCCCGGCGCTTTAATCCTGGCCCCTTTGAGCCTTGTTTTGCTCCAGCCGGATTTAGGCACGGCCGGGCTGATTTTTCTTATGCTCTCCTCGCTGATTTTGTTTCAGGGAATCAAAAAAAAGCCCCTGATCCTGCTGGCGGCCATTGTCTGCCTCAGCTCGCCGCTGGCATGGCATTTCGCGCTAAAGCCCTATCAAAAGAGCCGAATCCACTCATTTCTTCAGCCCGGGGAGGACCCTTTGGGGGGGGGCTACAACATCATCCAGTCCAAAATCGCCATCGGCAGCGGCCAGGCCTTCGGAAAGGGCTTTGCCAAGGGAACCCAAAACCGGCTCCGCTTTCTGCCTGAGCGGCGGGCGGATTTTATTTTCAGCGTTTTGAGCGAGGAGCATGGATTTGCGGGGAGCGCCCTGACTTTGGCCCTGTTCTTCTCTCTGATCGCCCTTTTGCTTCGCCAGGCCGGGCGCTGCAGAGACCGCCTGAGCTGTTATTTCTGCCTCGGATCCGGGGCGTTTTTCTTCTGGCATGCATGCCTGAATCTCTCCATGACTATGGGCATGTTTCCCGTGGTGGGGGCGCCGCTGCCGCTTCTCTCCTACGGGGGCTCCCACACCCTGACCGCCATGGCCTTCCTGGGGCTTGCCGCCGCCGCCATCAGGAGGAAAGACTTGTTTTAAGGCTAATATTGCGGAGCCAGCCCGCCGATAAGAAACAAGCCATGTCTAAGACCCGGCCTTTCGCTTTTTTGGTTTTTGGCCCCGGCTTTCTGGCCGGCTGCGCTCTGGGCGGCCCGGGGCTTCCCGGCAGATATCAGCAGCTCACGGCCCAGTCCCTAAGCATCATGCCGGATTTAAGGGACCGCTACAAAGTCTGTGTTTTTGACCCCGCCTACCGGGTTCTTCACTTTCCCCAGTGGCATTTTCCCATTAACAACCGATACGAGCCTGAAGATTTTGAAAGAATCAGCCGGTCGCAGTTCCAGCTGCTTCACACCATTCTGGCCTACAGCAAAAGCCGGCAGGTGGCTGTTTTTGACGAAAGCGTGATCCATGACGAGTTTGATGAGAGCTACTCTCAAATTCTCCAGGCGGGCAGCCCGTCAAAAAACGCCTATACCGACAGAGGCGACGGGCGCAAGTTTCTGCATACTGAAAGGCTGTTTCTGGCCCGAAGGCTTTTTGGAAACGGCATTCCCCAGTATTATGAATATCTCAACCAAAACCAAAAAAGCTTTCTTTTTAATATGGGGGCCTCCTTCACCCTGTATTTTTTGGGAAAAATCCCGAGAGTCTACAAAGTCATTGAGCGGCAGGATTTTGAGCGGCTGCGGGCCTCGCTTTTCCCCTCCGGATCAACCTTTGCTTTCAGCGCGGAAAAAGGGGTTGACGCCACAAAGGACTACTGGATTTATGATTTCAGGGAGTATAAGCTGAGAGAGCAGATTTCTGAGTTTTACAGGCAAAATCCGGGCTACAGCGGAGTCATTTTGATAGCTTACGGGATCAATCATGATCTGTCTGACGAGTTTGCGGGCTTTGCCTTTCAGGCTGGGAGCTTTTGCAAAAACTGGGCGGACTCCCGTTTTTTTCCGCAAAGGAGAATTTAAATGAACGCTCTTATCATAGAAGACAACCGCGCGCTGCGCGAATCCCTGAAAACCTGCCTGGAGATGGAGAATTTGGAAGTCTCCGCAGCCAGATCCTGGGCTGAGGCGGCTGATTTGGCAAAAAAAGAGCGCTTTCATTTTTATCTGATTGATGTTTTTCTTCCCGGCAAGCAGGGGGTGGAAATTCTGGAGGAGATAAGCCGCTCAGGCCATGCTGATTTTAAGGCGGTTTTAATGAGCGGTTTTTTTGATGAGTCGGCGGTTTTAAGCAAGATCCCCGAAGACCTGAAGCCGCGCTGCGCCTTTATGAAAAAACCCCTTGATCAGGGAAAGCTCCTGAAAAAGCTGGCTGCCTGGCAGGAGGCAATGGAAAAAAGGCAGGAGGCGGCTGAATCGGAGTCCCGCCCAGGCGCCTCGCCCCTGGACATGTCCGAGGACATTGGCGCTTTTCTTTCAAGGAGGGAAACCTTTGACGGCCAGGAGCTGATAAAAGTTTTGTTTCTGGCGCATTACTCTGATTTCAGCGGAGAGCTAAAGCTCTCGCCTAAAGGCGGGAGCAGGGCGGAGGCCGCATTCCGCAGAGGCAAAATCACAAAAGTTGTTTCAGACAACAAACAGTCTTACTTTGGCGCGCTTCTTGTGGAGCACGGGCTGCTGTCTGATGAGGATCTGCAGCCTATTTTAGACGAAAAATCCGAAGGCAGCGGCTGGCATATAGGGCAGACTCTTGTTAAAAGAAAGCTTTTAAGCCCGCACATGCTGAATTTTATCTTAAAAGAGCAGATAAAAATCCGCCTCAGCCAAATTATGTCCCAGAAGTCGTTTTCTGTCAAGCTTGTTGAATCCTCTCTGGAAACGCGCCAAAAAAGCCTCCCGGACGAGCATGCGCTTTTCAACAAAGAGGACATTACAGACTGGAGCGCCGACAGCGCAAAGGGGCGGCTGAAGGACTCCTTTTTGGAGTCTCTTTTTCTAAACTGCCGCGGAGGGAGCCTTCAGAAAAAAAGCCCGGTCATAGCTGGAATTTCAGGAAACAGGGATTTTTTTCTGAAATACAACCGGTTTTTTGATTCTATAGACGAGCGCGCCTCTCTGGAGGAGATTTTAAGCCGCGCTGCCAGCGCCCGGATCGCAAGGAAAATGATTTATTTTGGCGTCCTGACAAGATCTCTCCGCTTTGCGCCGCCTGAGAGCTTGAAAATGGCCGGAGAGGGCCTGGAGCTTTTTGCGGGCCGGATTTTAAATGAGTCTGAGGACGCCCATTATAAAATACTGAATATCCCCTGGGAAAGCTCTTTGGAGGATGTGGAAAGGGGATACAGACAGATTGTCAAAGTCATACACCCTGACAACCTTCCTGAAAATTTAGATCAGGCTTTGAGGAAAAAATGCCGGGAGGCTTTTCACAAAGCCAGCAGCTCCTATAAAGTGATTTCCAACAAGGACAAGGCGCGTGAATGGCAGAAAACAAAAGAGAACAAAGCTTTTTTGGATGTCATGCTTGTTTATGAAAAAGGCGTCAAGCTGATAAAAACCGAACAAACTGCCGAGGGCCTCAAGCTGCTGCGATCAATAAATCGCAGCTCCCATGCCCCTTCAAACACAGAGCTTTATGTGATTTGGGGGGAGATTCAGTCCCGCCAGCTGGCAGACAGCCCCAAAGAGGCGGGGCAGATTATGCAGCGGCTCACCGCCTGCCCCATTGATCAAAGGGTGTCCCCCCTGTTTTGGTTTGTCAACGGGCTTTACTATTACTCCACGGGCCAGTATCAAAAGGCGCTTCCCCTGTTTAAAAAGGCTGTGAGAGCGCAAAAAGATTTTCTGGAGGCGAGGAAGCGCCTTATGCTCACAGAGAAAAGGCTGAGAGAAAGCGGCGCAAAGTCCAAAGGCGGGCTTTTCTCCAGCCTTTTTCAAAAAAAATAAAGCGCCCCCTCCCCCCCGGCCGCTTTCTGATTTCCAGGCCAGCCCCAGCCTTTTGTCCAGCAATTTGGGCCGGCGCCTGCATGGCGGGGCGCTTTGTGGCAAAATTAAATTCAGGAAACAAACCGCTCCCGGCGGCTGCCCGCGCCGGCGGGGCCGGGCAAACAAAAAGCCTCTGCTTTTAAAAATGCCAGGGAAAAAACAGGCGCCGGAGCAAAATCAAAACTCCCTGCGGAGCGCGCCTGGGGCGGATGATATGCCAAAGCAAACTCTAAAGATAAAAAAGCTGCCGCATTTTAAAGGGAGGCTTCCTGAATACAAAAGCGCGGGGGCCAGCGGCTTTGATTTGCGGGCGCGGCTTGAAAAGCCAGTGACGCTCAAGCCGGGGCAGAGGGCGCTTGTTCCCACAGGCTTAAGCTTTGAGGCGCCGCCGGGATTTGAGCTTCAGTCCCGCCCCCGAAGCGGCCTGGCTTTAAAGCAGGGGCTTTCGGTTTTAAACGCGCCGGGGACTGTTGATTCTGATTATCGGGGCGAGGTCCGGGTCATTTTGATCAATCATGGCGAAAGCGAGGCTGTGATTCAGGATCAAGACCGAGTGGCGCAGCTGGTTTTGTGTCCGGTTGTCCGGGCTGTGTTTGAGGAGAGCCGGGATTTGAGCGATACTCAGAGGGGAGAAGGCGGCTTTGGCAGCACTGGCCTTAAATAGCTTTGAATTTGAAGCGATGCCCAGAGAAAAAGAGGCGGCTTTGGCAGCGCGGGCCTTAAATAGCTTTGAATTTTTGTCAGGCGGGCGAAAAGCTGCCCTGATTTTTCTTTTGCTGCCGGCCTTTTTGGCAGCTGAAAGCGCCCCGGCTGCCGCCGCCGCAAAACAGGCCCGCGCGGGGGCGGCCGGAAAAAACAAGCCTCAAAAAAAGCCGCAAAACAACAGGGGGTTTTCTGTCCCTCCGGTCAAAAAAACAGATGTTCTGGCGCGCATGGGGCTTAAAAAAGACGATGTGATCCAAAACCTTAACGGGAAGCCTGTTTCATCCAAAAAATCTTTTTTAAAGCGGCTGAGAAGAATGAGATTTAAGCGGGGCTTTTCCCTTGAGCTGGAGCGCGGCAGCCGCCGGCTCCGCTTTGTCTACAGGAAAAGCGGGAAGGGCCAGTTTCGCCTGAGCAAAAGAGCCGCCATAAAAAGCCGGGCCAAAATCGCCAAAAGAGGCAGAGGCGGGGCAAAAAAAAGCCGTCTCAGAGCCGGCTCAAGGCTCCCCGCCTCCGCGGCGCCGGCGGCAGCCGGCCATTCAAAAAAATCGGCTGCCGGCCATTCAAAAAAATCGGCAGCCAGAGCCTTAAAAAAAACAGCGAAAAAACCCAAAAAAAGCTCCAACAAAAAGGCCGCCGCCAAAAAAAAGCCTAAAAAAAACAGCTGGGCAAAAAAACACAGGCGCATACTTCAAAACGGCCTTGTGACCGCTCCAAGAGCTTTAATTTACGAAAAGCCGAGTTTTGACTCTAAGCAGATCTATGCTTTGCCTGCCGGGGAGCCAGTCATTATGTCCAAAAAAATTGTCCGCCCGCCGCACAGGTTCGGCAGCTTTTACAAGGTGTTTATCACAGAGCCGCGGAAAGTTGTCGGCTATATTTCTGAAATTGAGGCTGAGGCGGAGTTTGTCAAACGCGGAGGGAAATATCTCCCAAACCCCCGATACAAAAAAGCCGCAAGGCAAATCAGCGCAGAGGGGGCTGAAAGCATGTATAAGCTGGCGGATGGGGCCAGCCCGCGCCAGGAGGATTCAATTTCCTCTCTGCCGCCGCCCGCGCGGGGCGGAAAGCGCCGCTATGTGGGGTTTTCAGCCGGGGCTCCGAGCCTTTCTGTTTCCCAGCCGCCGGCGAGGGAGGATTTTCATTTTGGCTTAAAATTCAGCGGCTACAATCTGCTGATTTCCTCCTGGAATATGGATTATAATTTAAGCCTCAGCCTGTTTAACCCCTATTATTTGCATGGGGATATTTTGACGGGGTATCCGCTGCTCCGCGGCATGAGGTTTTATATTTATCTGCTGGCCGGCCTTCAGCTTAATGTGGATATCAATGCCGAGTCGCGGCGCCAGCCGAAAGTCTCGCCGGGGATGCTTGGCGCGCTCTCCCTGTTTGCCCCTTTTGGCAAAAGGCTGATTTTTCGCGCGGACTTAATGGGAGGCTGCGAGTTCTATGACTGCCGGACAACCTTATTGCCGGGGGGGCGGATATCCGCTCAAATTGGATTTTAGCTGTCAGGAAAATAAGGGGCGCGGGCCGCCTGTGACTTGATCCGCAGGGGATTCCGCCTGTTTCAGAACATTGTCAATGGCCAGCTGCTCCATAATCATAGCAAAAAACATGCTTTGACGCAAAAAATCCTTCATCGCAGGCAGCCAGATCCTGGATTATGGGCAGTTGTTTATTGTGATTGAGCCATGTCTATGCCTTCCAGAACACAACTTTGCAGAGCCTTGAACCACGGCATTGCCGCCAACCTCCGCATGGCCGCCAACCTCGCCGGCGCCAACCCGCGCATGGTCTGTAATTTTTGCCCTTGAAAGAACCTTCGCGCTGCCAAAAACCCGCGCCCGTCCGCCAATCCGCGCGCGGCCCTTAACATGCGCCTGGTCATAAACCTTCGCATGGCCAAAAATCCATGCGCGGCCTTCAACCACAGCCCTGTTGGAAACATGCGCGCTGCCCTTAACATGCGCGCTGCCCTTAACATGCGCGCGGCCGGCCACTTCCGCATTGCTGGCAACTATAGCCCTGCCGGCAACATGCGCATCCCGATAAACCTGCGCGCTGCCCATAATTTTAGGCTCTCCATAGACATGCGCATTGCCATAAACCCGCGCGTTGTCAGTAATTGTTAATCGGTACATTGTTCCACTCCCTGTTATGTTAGGATTCCAATAAACTTTTGCATTTTTTTTAATATCCACAGAGCCTTTAACTTTCGCTATTCCGCAAACTGAGGCATTAGGCCCCACAAAAACAGAGGCGGCGACTTCTGCGGTGTCCGCCACAAAGCCCCCGCCATTAGAATGAGGCCCGCCTGGAAGCCCGCCGCAGGGATTGTTAGCCTGCGAGGCGGGGCCGCAGGCCGTCACATAATCGCCGGCGCCATCGGACAGATTCTCAGTTTGGGCCTCTGCTGCTGTTTTGGCTGTGACCGTAATCCCGGAAAGCTCCCAAACAGCGTCCTTGTTTTGTCTTTCCATCAGGCCCTCAATGCTTGTCTTGGATTTTAAAATGATCCGGCCTTCTGCGGCGCTTGCAGCATTATAGGAAAATTCCAGCTTTTCAAACTTATCTATGCCAAGGCTTTTCAGTTTTTGCTTTGCGGCGCTGTCTGTTAATTCCCCGGCTGCATTTTTGGAAAAATCCCAAACTGTGGCCGGAGCAGCGGCGCTGTCCTTGACGGCTGCAATCTCAAAGGCTCTGTTTCCATCGGAATCAGCGGCGCTTAGCTTTGTCCCCTTCAGCGTGTTTTTGCAGTCCCATGCCTTCCCCATAAACAGCTGCGCGCCGTCCGCGCCCCGCCGATTGACTTCCATCCGCGCGATCCGCTTTTCCATGGCCAGAAGGCTGATCTTTTGCTGAATAAAGCTTTGGGTTGTCCCCATAACCACAACCATGCCAATGGCGGCCCCGGCCAAGGCTCCTAAAAGCGAAAAGCCGGCCGGGCCGGCCGGCAGTTTAAAGGCGGCTCTAAAGCGAAGGGCTAAGCCGCGGACAAACCGAGAGAGAGAGAGAGAGAGACGAGCGCTGCGGCTGAGGCGCCGAAAATCATCAATAAAGCTTTCATGTTTAAAATGATAGCCGCGGATGGCCGCCGAAACAAGCTTTTTTCGGCGCTCCGGCGGGAAAACTGTCCCATAGCTTATTCATGGCTTGAGAATTTTCCCGGAAAGCAGCCAAAAGCCCCTGGAGCGGAGCATTGAGCTTTAGATAGTGGGGAGTCTCAAGCAATGAGGGGGCGGCCTGGAGATGGCGCCGGCAAAAAAAATCAAAACCTCTGCTTTCATGACCAAGCCCTTAGGACCAAAAAAAAGAGGGGATATGGCCGGCTGCGGCATAAAAAAGCCTGAAAAAGCCCCAGCTGATTTTGCTGGACGGCCCTTGGGGATCTGGAAAGGCCCAAATGGTCCGCTTTATGGGGGGGGTTGGGTGTTCCAGAGAGCGAAATTGGCTCGCCGGGCTTTGGCCTCATCAATATTTACAGCTGCTCCAGGGGGCTGGCCTGTCTCCCGCGCTGATCTGTTTCGGCTTGGAGAGGCCTCGCCCTCAAGCAGGCTGCTCCGGCAGAGCCTCCAGCTCCAGAAGAGCCTCCGGCTCCAGAAGAGCCTCCGGCTCCAGAAGAGCTAAAGCTTAAAGGGGAAGACCTGGAGTCCACAGGGTTTTGGGATTTGTTTTGCGGGCCGGCCGGGGGCGGCAGCATTACAGGCCCTGTTTAATGATCCCCTGAAGTGATATGACCGCTTGTTATCCTTCCTTTGCTGACTTTCGCTGCGCCGGAAATCCTTGCATCGCCTCTAATACTTGCGGATCCGTAAACCCGCGCCTGGCCAAAAACCCGCGCTTTGCTGTAAATCGCTGCATAGCCGTAAATCTGCGCATAGCCATAAACCTGCGCATCGCCGAAAACATTTGCATTGTCTGAAAGCTTCGCATGGCCGAAAACCCGCGCTTTGGCGGAAACCCCCGCAGCGCCGCCAACCCGCGCATGGCCAAAAACCCGCGCATGGCCGCCAATCCGCGCGCTTTTAAAAACCTGCGCGTTTTCATAAACAACCGCTTTGAAGATAACCTGCGCCTGGCCATAAACCCGCGCATGGCCTTTAACTTGCGCTCTGCTGGAAATTATTGCCTCTCCATAAACCTGCGCATTTTCGGAAACCACCGCCTCGCCGGAAACCCGCGCATTGCCGCCAACCTGCGCATTGCCGCCAACCTTCGCCTCGCCAGAAACCCGCGCTTTGCCGCAAACAGCCGCTTTAGGCCCCACAAAAGCCGTTTTGGCCACAGTGGCCGCGGCCGCCACAAAGCCCCCGCCGTTGGCATGCGGGGCCCCTTTTGCTCCAGGGCCGCATGGCGTGTTTTTCGCGCCAGCGGAAAAGCTGAAAATCAGCAAAGCCGAAACAATTAGTTTTTTCATGACAATCCCTTCCATGGTTTTTTTTGCAGACAGCCTGTTTATACCGCGCTCCGGCCCGGCAGATCAAGCTCCGGCCTGGATTTTTAGGCTTGCCGGGGATCTCTGGACAGCGCGCGCCCTCAGACAATTACACATGCCAGAATTTATATCAGAAATAAGCGTAGCTTATAGACAATGGATGGCCTTTTGCCTGAGCCTTTTGCCGGCGCCCGGCCCGCGGGGGCTTTTTTTTGCTTGACTTGCTGGCGAAAGCTCTCTATATTCCCCGCATAAACTAAAAAATAAGGAGGTGTTTGCCATGAAAAATCACTTAAAACCGGCTTTTTTGAGCGCTTTCCTGATCTTTGGGCTTTCCGCCGCCGCGGAAGACACTCCCTGCGGCCCCGGCGTGACGGGCGCTCTTCATATCAACGGCGGGGGCTTTGTGGCGGACACCGCGAGGGTGGAAGACAGCGCTTATGTTGAGAGGCCGATGGGTAAAATTACATATCTCCCTAAATTTCGAAAGGGCGAGCTCTATTCACTAGACATAAACTATGAGCGTACGGATGGCGCTGCAGTTTGCGGCCAGGCGCGGGTTAGCGGCAAGGCGCGGGTTACTGACAATGCGCTGGTTGATGGCAATGCAGAGATTTCCGGCAATGCGCGGGTTTCCGGCAATGCGCTGGTTGAAGGCCATGCGAAGGTTTCCGACAATGCGCGGATTGAAGCCTTTGCATGGATTTATGGCTATGCAAAAGTTTCAGAGAGCGCGCATGTTAAAGGCTTTGCGCGGGTTTTCGGCGAGGCGCGGGTTAACGGCCATGCGCTGGTTTCCGGCTATGCGAGGGTTAGCGGCGGTCATGTTTTCGGCAGCGCAAAAGTTTTCGGCAAGGTTGCTTACGATGCGCGGGTTGGCGGCAGCGCAAGGATTGGGCATTATGCGCTGGTTAACGGCAGCGCGGAAGTCTCAAAAGCCCATCTGGAAAACGGCAAGATATCTGTAGGGATTCATTAAACCCGAAGAGATTAAACAGGGCCTGTAATGCTTGCCGCCCCCGCCCGGCCCGCGCGGGAGTTTTTGTTATGCCTCTCTGGGAATATCCGCCCTGGAAAAACAGCTGATGTTCAGATCCCGGGGGGGAAAGGCAGCCTCCCTCCCCGGCGGCCATGGCGTTGAAGGCGCCCCCCTGCCAATATGATTCCCTCCCTTTAGGGCCAGCCCTATGGCTTGCCATCTTGCTTTTTGGTATAAATTCTAGCCCATGCAATTGTCTGAGAGCGCGCGCTGTCCAGAGATTCCCAGAAGGCCTAAAAATCCAGGCCGGGGCTTGATCTGCCGGGCCGGAGCGCGGTATAAACAGGCTGTCTCTGGCGGATCAGAGGCTTTAACAGCCATGGAGGGCTTATCATGAAAAAAATAATCATTTCAGTTTTTCTGATTTTTGGGTTTTCCGCTGGAGCGCAAAACACACCATGCGGCTCCAGAGTAAAGGGCGCCCCTCACAGCAGCGGCGGGGGCTTTGTGGCCTCCACAGCCTTTGTGGCCTCCACAGCCTTTGTGGGGAAGTTTGCGGCTGTTTGCGAAAATGCGCGGGTTTTTCGCAAGGCGCGGGTTAGCGGCAAGGCGCGGGTTAGTGGCAAGGCGCAGGTTTTTGCCTATGCGCGGGTTAGCGGCAAGGCGCGGATTTCCGGCAATGTGGGGATTGCCGATTTTGCGTCAGTTAGCGGCGATGCGATGGTTAGCGGCAAGGCGTGGGTTGAAGGCAATGCGCGAATTTATGAATATGCGAGGGTTGCCGGCTATGCGCAAATTAAGGGCAAAGCTCAGGTTTCCGGCCATGCGCAGGTTGCCGGCTATGCGAAAGTTTGGAGCAATGCGACTGTTTCAGGCAGCGCGCAGGTTTTCGGCAAAGCTCAGGTTTTTGAAAATGCGCAAGTTGCCGGCAAAGCTCAGGTTTCCGGCCAGGCGATGGTTTATGGCAATGCGCGAGTCCACAAAGCCCATATAAAAAAAGGCTATATATCTTCAGGAAATCATTAAAAACCAGGGCCTGTAATGCTTGCCGCCCCCGCCCGGCCCGCGGCGGCTTTTTTTTTTGCTTGACTTGAAGGCGAAAGCTCTCTATATTCCCCGCATAAACTAAAAAATAAAGGAGGTGTTTATCATGCAAAATCACTTAAACCCGGCTTTTTTGAGCGCTTTCCTGATTTTCGGCTTTTCAGCCGCCGCGGAAAACACTCCCTGCGGCCCCGGCGTGACGGGCGCTCTTCATATCAACGGCGGGGGCTTTGTGGCCGCCACGGCCACTGTGGCCAAGACCGCTTATGTGGGGCCTGATGCGGCTGTTTGCGGCCATGCAAAGGTTTTGGATAATGCGCGGCTTTCCGGCCATGCGCTGGTTGAAGGCAATGCGCGGGTTGGCGGCGATGCGCTGGTTGAAGGCAATGCGAGGGTTTTCAGCGATGCGAATGTTTCCGGCAATGCGCGGGTTTTAGACAATGCTTTTGTTTTTGGCGAGGCGCGGGTTGACGGCCATGCGCTGGTTTCCGGCTATGCGAGGGTTTTGGGCATGGTTAGCGGCCATGCGCATGTTTACGATCAGGCGCGGGTTGGCATCAATGCGCGGGTTTACGGCCATGCGTGGGTTCATGACAGAGCGTGGATTGATAAAAATGCGAATGTTTATGAAAATTCGCGGGTTTTGGGCCAGGCGCGGGTTTTCGGCTTTGCGGTGATTTTCGGCAATGCGCAGGTTTTCGGCAATGCGCAGGTTGGCGGCAATGCGCGGGTTGGCGGCAATGCGCTTGTCTCCAAAGGCCATTTAACAACCGGCGAGATCACTTCAGGGGAGCATTAAACCCGAAGAGATTCAACAGGGCCTGTAATGCTTTTGGCTCCCCGGACTGCCGCTTTGGACTAGGGAGCCGCTGACAAGCGCGGGATTGAGAAAGCCCTGCGCCGCGGTTCCTAAGATAGAATCCGCCACAGACATGCTGGTTTCGGCGGCCAGCCGGGCGCGCGCCCGGCGGCTGATGCCAATTAAGAAAATCCGCGGAGTTGGCCAGGCCGCGGATGCGCAGGTTGAAATAGCCGGCTCCCCGGCGCTCCTGTTGGACATTTGGCGCCAATAGGCTGTCCAAACAAACGAGGCCGGCCCTCTGGAAAAGCCTGTGACACCGCAGAAACTCGGGAACGACTGATAGGCCGGCCAGATGAACAGGCAGGACCGGCCAGAAAACAGGGGAGCCAGCCATGAAAGCCAAAAATCAGGGGAAATCCCCAAGCAAAAAGCCAGAGGCCCAAGCCGCCGGTCCGGCAAAGGCTCAGGGAAAAGGCCGGGACGGAGGAGGCCCCCAAGCCTCTTACATCAACCTCTGCCAGGATGCTATGTTCAAGGCCTTCTTCTCAAAAGACAAGCGGCGGCTGCGGTCCCTTGCTGATACCTTTGTTCGCTTTCCCGAAGGCAAAACTCTCGCCTCGCTGAAAATCAAAGACAAAGACGGGAAAGATGGGCGGCGCTGTTTTGCATAAATAAGGAGATATTTGAAGTGGCTAAAGCGGTTTTGCGGGAAATATCTGCTGAGGGGGATGTTCGGCGTCTGGAGAGGCTTCGGGGGAGGTGGCTCAGTGATTATGTGTCTGACATCAGCTATGCCGAGAAGAAAAGCCGGCAGGAAGGCCGGCAGGAAGAGCGCCAGGCGGTTATTTTAAACATGCTCCTATGGATGACCGCATTGTCAAGCAGAAAATTCAGGGTCCGAGACTTTTTTTATGAGCGCCATGGGTTTCAACCTCATATCCGCGTGTTGGTTAACGCATTAAGCTGATCCGAAATGATGTTATCCTCCATCTTCAGCCAGGCATTTTAGCCTATGCATGTTCCGAGGGTTTCATCATTTACATGGCTTAGCAAAATCTCTTCCCCTGAATTTCCTCCTCCAACTGGTCAGTCAAACTTTCAAACCGCTGTCTCTGGGGCTGGCCCCGCTGCCGCCCCCCTCATAAAAAGGGGGCAGGCGGCAGCGGGAGGGCCAAAATCTCAGCCGCCAGCCCTCAGAGCCGCCCAAATAAAGCCAAGCATCTCCCGAGCGCAGGCCGCCTTCGCCTTGTTTGACAGCTTGCCCCTTTGAATCAAATGAAGATAGCGCTTTCGCAAACGGCGAGAGCATTTTTCCGCTATATCCACAACCTCCTTGGGCATGCCCTGGCGAGCCTCTTTTAACCGGCGGCTCACTCCAGGCGGAAAGCCCAGTTGCTGACAAGCCTCCACAACAACCGTCCGAATGGCCTTGTTCCCCAGCTTGGTTATCCCAAACTTTTGCTCCCGGCCTCCAGAACTATACTCCCTCACATCAAAACCGGCATACGACGAAAGCTTGCTGGGATGGGGAAAACGCCTGATATCCGCTATCTCAACAGCCAAAGTCATGGCCGAAAGACGATCCAACCCCCGGAAACAGCATAAAAAATCACACATTTTCTTATACCTCCCGATCCTTGAAAGCCGGTCTATCCTCTCATTATAAGAGCTGATCCCCTGGCTAAAGCCCTCAAGCTGGCTCATCAGAAGAGCAATGTTGAGGCGCGCGCCGCCTCCCATCTCCTTAACGGCGAGATCAAAAGCCCCGCGGCAGCGAAAGCTGGCGCTCAAAGCCGAGCGAAAGCGGGCAGTCCAAACGGCAGGGCTGATTGACAAACCCCGGACAGGCGGGGGCCTTGGTTTTTAGCCCAAAACAGCAATATTTTCCAGGGCGCGCGGGCGCCCCCCCCCCTTTATATGCCAAGACTGAAATCCAGTTTTTCAATAAATTTTGCGTATTTGCCGCATTGCAGCGCAAATCCAGCCATAAGACCGGTTTATTTTCAGTTTTTCTCATTTTTTGAGACACTTTGGTATAAACAGGCTGTCTCTGGCGGATCAGAGGCTTTAACAGCCATGGAGGGATTGTCATGAAAAAACTAATTTTTTCGGCTTTCCTGATTTTCGGTGTTTCCGCCGCCGCGGAAGACACTCCCTGCGGTCCTGGAGTAAAAGGCGCCCCTCATAGCAACGGCGGGGGCTTTGTGGCGGCCACGGCCTTTGTGGCCAAGACCGCCTTTGTGGGCCTAAGGCGGCTGTTTGCGGCTATGCGAAGGTTTGGGACAATGCGCGGATTTCCGACAATGTGGAGATTTTCGGCACTGCGGAGATTTCCGGCAATGTGCGGGTTGCGGCTCGTTCAAGCTGTGAAGATGGCTCCAGATCCGCCAGATCGTCTGGCAGATCCATTAGATCGTCTGGATATCGAGAAAAAGAAGAAAAAGAAGAATATTCTACTGATCATTACGGCTGCCTAAAGCGCTGCATAGATGAAGGGGGATCCTAACAGTGAATGCGATAGGATTTGCTGGTAATGCTTTGACCCCCGCCCGGCCCCGCGGGGGGGCCTATCTCAAGTTTATTTGAATATCTGGCAGGCCATCCTCCAGGCCCCGCTTATAGATATTGAGCGCCAGGGCGATGATTCCAATGGCGGCCTGTTTTAATGGCCAGCCTTTCGGCTGTTCCCGGCAGCTTTCCACAAAAACAGAGCATGTTTGCTGGGCTGGCCCCGCGGCTTAACTTTGCCGGGGCTTTCTCAGGGCTTGAAAAAGCCGCTGTGGGAGGATGAGCGCTGGGACGGGTTTCATGGGATTGTGACGAGCATTCGGGATCAAAGGGCAAGCCGCCTTTTGGAGCGCTATCGGGGCCTTTGGAGGGTGGAGGCGGCTTTTCGGGCGAACAAGCATGATTTGAAGATGCGGCCGATATTTCACTGGAAGAAGAGGCGGATAGAGGCTCATGTGGCGATTTGTTTTTTGGCGTATTCAGTGTCTTACGCGCTGAAGGCTCAGCTGGAGGCGGCGGGCTTAAACTGGAGCATTGAGAGGATCAGGGAGGTTTTGAAAGAGGATCAGCGGAGCATTGTAGAGGATAAGAAAACAGGGAGGAGGTATAAGTTTTTTGGCCATATAACCCCTGAGATTCAGGCGGTTTATAAGGCCTTTCATTTAGAGAGAGCGTCCGGCTTTAAGCCTTCGCCTTGACGGGCAGCGGCCTGGCTTAAGGTCCTGATTTCAATTACATTGATGGGCGCGGCCGCCCCTTAAACTTTTCAAAAGCGTCGAAGTCGGGCGGGTTGGCGGCAATGCGCTGGTTGACGGCCATGCAGAGATTTCCGGCCATGCGGCGGTTGCCAACTATGCATGGGTTTCTGGCCATGCAAAAATTAAAGACTTTGCTCTTGTTTTCGGCGGCGCGAGGATTTCTGACAAAGCAGTGATTTCAGAGATTGCGAAGGTTTGGGGCAATGCGGAGATTTCTGGCGGCGCGAGGGTTTCTGGCTTAGGGAAAGTTTGGGACAGCGCCAAGTTTCTGGCGATGCGGCAGTGTCCGGCATTACGATGGTTTATGGCGACGCGCAAGTCTTAAAAGGCTATCTGATAAGCGGCCGCATCTCTTCAGGGGAGTATTAAACAGGGCCTGTAATGTTTTTTGGCCCCCGCCCGGCCCGCGGGGATTTTTGGCGGCTGTCCGGGAAAATTCTCAAGCATTGAGACAGTCCGCCCCCTAACCCCCCAGAAAACCTGGCAATCCGGGGCCAGAGGCTTGTTTGCCGGGGCGGGCTATAAACAGGCTGTCCCCGGCGGATTGGAGAGGGGAAGCTCAAGACAAAGTCTGAAACTGGCGCATATAGCTGTTTTGGCGGGCGCTTGATTATGAAACCAGTTTTTTTCTAATTCTGTTAATAGCGTCCTCCTGCCGCGGCAGGGGTTTTCCCAGCTTTCTCCAAAAATCAGGGAAAATAGGAGTTTTAATCTCCAATTTTTCAGGAATTTTGACAAATTTCCCTTGCCTTCAAAAGCCAAAAAAGCCAAAATAAGCCCAAGGACGGAAAAATGAGCGCCCATCACAAAAAGCGCGAATACAAAAGAAGCCTTAAAATCCCTTCGGATCAGAGCTGTTTCCTGTTTGGCCCCAGGGGGACGGGAAAATCCTGGCTTGTTGAAAGCGCCTATAAAAACGCCATGCTTTTTGATCTGCTGGATTCGGAGGTTTGCGCAAGACTGGCCGCCTCCCCGCGCCGCTTGGAGGAAAGCATCCCCAGCTCTTTCAAAAAATGGGTGATTATTGACGAGATTCAAAAAATGCCTGAGCTTTTGAATGAAGTCCATCGTTTGATAGAAAAAAGAGGGCTGAAGTTTATTCTCACTGGCTCCAGCGCGCGGAAGCTCCGGTCAAAAAACACAAACCTCCTGGCCGGAAGGGCAGCCACAGAATATTTGTATCCTTTGACGGCGGAGGAGCTGAAAAGCGATTTTTCCCTGAAAAAATCTTTAAGCTTCGGCCACCTGCCTATGGCATGCAGGGCGAAAAACCCCCAGCGATTTTTAAGCGGCTATGTTCATACTTACTTAAAGGAGGAAATTCAGCAGGAGGCGCTGACCCGAAACCTGCCGGCTTTCGCCCGCTTTTTGGAGGCAGCTGGTTTTTCGCAGGGCGCGCCTTTGAATGTCACAAATACCGCAAGGGATTGCGGCATCCGCCGGAAAGCGGCGGAGGCTTATTTTTCTATTTTAAGGGACACTTTGATTTCTTACGAGCTGCGGCCATTTATAAAGAGGGCTAAAAGAAAGCTGAGCCAAAGCCCCAAGTTTTATTTTTTTGACGCGGGGGTTTTTCAGGCTATTCGGCCCAGGGGGCTGCTGGATTCTCAGGCTGAAAGAGAGGGGGCGGCCCTGGAAACCCTTGTTCTCCAGGAAATCAAAGCCATCAACAGCTATAAAGGCATGGGGTATGAAATTTGTTACTGGCGGACGCGGGATCATAATTTTGAGGTGGATTTTATTCTTTATGGGGATCGGGGCCTGAAAGCGGTTGAGACAAAGCTTTCCAGAAAAATCAGGACTAAAGACCTTAAAGGGCTGTCAAAATTTTTAAAGGACTATCCTGAAGCCCAGGCATTTTTGCTTTACACAGGCGGGGAAAGCTATTTCTTAAACGATATTCATATTCTGCCAGCGGAAAAATTTTTAAGGCGAAAGGCTGATTTCTTATAAGGGCCGCCCTCTGGCCCGCGCTGCCCCGGCCTCTGCTTGGAGGCTGGCAGCCTGGCAAAGGCTCAGGCAAAAGGCCATCCATTGTCCTATAAGCTATCTTATTTCTGATATAAATTCTGGCATGTGTAATTGTCTGAGGGCGCGCGCTGTCCAGAGATCCCGGCAAGCCTAAAAATCCAGGCCGGGGCTTGATCTGCCGGGCCGGGCCGCGGTATAAACAGGCTGTCTCCTGGATTGTGAGGCATGCCGGCGTGATGGGCTGCCGGCTTTTGGCTGGAAAATCCGGGGGCTTTTCCTAAAGGGGGCAAACATGACTTCAAGGCACAAGCTGATTTATGCGGTTATCAGCTTCATTCTCTCTGTTTTTGTCCTTGTTTTCTATAATATTTGGAACTCCTTGGAAAGAGCAAAACTCAATGCCTGCGAAAGTCAGGCGCGGGATATTTTCAGGACAGCTATGCGGAAAACTGCCGGAACCGGGGGGCGACAAAGGGTCGGCTTGTCTTTATGTTGAGGAGATATAGATTTTACCTTATGACTAAGAAGAAAGCTTTACAGGCCCTGTTTAATGAATCCCTGAAGTGATCTCGCCGCTTTTCAGATGGGCTTTGTAGACGCGCGCATTGCCGGAAACCTCCGCATTGCCGAAAATCCGCGCATTGCCACAAACCTTTGCGGAGCCAACAACTTGCGCGCTGCCTTCAACCCGCGCATTGCCGCAAACCTTCGCGCTGTCTCCAATCCTTGCGCTGCCTTTAACCCGCGCATTGCCGGAAATCTTTGAATCGCCAGACACATACGCGCTCCCGTAAACCCATGCCTTGCCGCCAACTTCTGCCATGTGGCCAATTACTGTCTGGCCGGAAACTTTTGCATCGCCATAAACCTGCGCCCAATCGATAACCTTTGCATGGCCGGCGACCATTGCGCTGCCGGAAACCTTAATCATCACAGGAGATGCAGAAAATATTGAAGGATAACCAGCAGATTCTGAATTATGAATCTGCGCAAAGCCCAAAACCCGCGCTTTTCCGCAAACAGCCGCAAACTTCCCCACAAAAACAGTCTTGGCCGCTTTGGCCGTGGCCGCCACAAAGCCCCCGCCGTTGCTATGCGGGGCGCCCTTTATTCCGAGGCCGCATGGCTCTATCCCCGCCTTGCCGGCAGCGGAAAATTTGATTTTGTCCTGATCAATCTGTTTTTTAGGCAACGAGTTCGCCTTTAATCCCTGATCAATCTGTTTTTTAGGCGGCGAGTTCACCTTTAACCCCTGATCAATCCATTTTTTAAGCAGCGATCCCTCCTCTGCGAGTATTGTATTGCCATCAACCCGCTTATCGCCGGAAACTTCCACGGCAACCACTGCATTGCCGGAAATCACCGCATTTCCAGAAACCCGCGCGCTTCCAAGAACCTTTGCATTGCCGGAAATCACCGCATTTCCAGAAACCCGCGCGCTTCCAAGAACCTTTGCATTGCCGGAAACCTCCGCATTGCCGAAAATCCTTGCCTTAACGGAAACAAACGCATTGCCGGAAACCTTTGCCTCGCCGGAAACCTTTGCAAAGCCCAAAACCATTGCCTTTTGACAAACAGCAGCAAGCGCGGCCACTTTGGCAGTCTTGGCCACAGTTGCCGTGGCTGCCACAAAGCCCCCGCCGCTGCTATGCGGGGCGCCCTCAACGCCGGGGCCGCAGGGATTGTCTTCCGCAGCGGCGGAAAGCCCGAAAATCAGGAAAGCGCTCAAAACAACCATTTTTAAGTGTTTTTCAAAATATCTTCTGTTTTTTGGTTTATGCGGGGAATATAGCGCGCTTTCGCCAGCAAGTCAAGCAAAAAAGCCCCCCGGCGCGGGGCCGGGGCGTTGAGCTTTGGATAGGGGGGCTCTCAAGCAGAGGGGGCGCCTTGTAATCACAGGCGGGGGCAGGCCATTTTCCCGCGGGGATCTGTAAAGTCAGCGGTTTTCATGGCATGGCCAAGGCTTAGGGCCGGAACGAGCTCCCTGTTTTTGCCTGTTTTTGGCGGGGGTTTATTCCTGGCCTGGCGAGGCCCAAACAGGCTATAGCGGGCGGCCTTCCGGCCTGCGCCGCGCTGGCGCCCGCTTGGAGGCTGGCGCCCGGCTCAGCCTCAGCCGGCCCACCGGCCTCCCCGTGAGGCCTCTGGCGGGAGAGGCCAGCGGCGGGCGGTTTTTGGAGAAAAGCGGGGGGGCATTTGCCGGAAAACATGGCAAAATCATGGAGAAACTATGAGAAAACCCGCAAAAATGCTGATTTTTTCGGTTTTTTTAAGATTTTTTTGAAAAAAACCGCTTTTTTTCTTGTCATTTTTAAGCGCCTGAGGTTTAAAGATGTTTGAGACTAAACTTGAAAATTGCGTCAACCCCCTGATTCATGAGGCTGTCAATGAAAAAAACAATGGAAAATTTGAAAAATGAAATTTGCAATGTTTATAATGAGCGGCAAGATGAAAATTGGGATGGCTATGGGGCCGAGCCTTTAAAGTTTCTGCCTCAATCATTGAGGTTTGCTGAAAGCTTGTTTTCTGAGTCGGGGCGGCGGGCTGAATCCGCGGATATTATCCCTGAAAATGACGGCTGTATATGTTTTGAATGGCGCAAGTCCGATGAAAGATTTATCAGTGTCTCAGTAAAAGGTGAAAAGCTGATATATAATTATGAAATTGGCGGCGCGAAAGGCTGCGGCGAAACAAACTTTTATGGAAAAAAAGACATAATTGAAATAATAAAGCAGGTCGTTTAAAAATTTTGTTTGATATGGCAGTTGAGGCAGATGCCGGAGGAATTCATCATAGAAGACATGCAAATATAGTTTTCAGAAGCGATTATGTTGATGCAAAAATAAGGCAGATTGCTCAAGTTTTGGCTAAAAAAGCCAGCCTGCTTTATGTGATTTCTGTTGATTAGAGTCAGCGGATTGGCTTTTCCGCCGCAAGAGGGCTTTTTTCTGCCAAGACAAGAAGCCTTTAATAAAAAGCTGGGCAAAAAGCGGGCATTCAAAGCTGAGAAAAAGCAAACATTTAAAAAGGGGCAAAATCATGCATTTGCAGGCAGAATCGCTCCGCGCGGGGGAGGCTTATTTTCAAGCGGATTCTTTCGCGCTTTATCACGGGGGCTGTTTGGATGTTTTAAGCGGCTTCCCCGCCGATTCCATTGATATGGTTTTTGCGGATCCGCCTTATAATCTGTCAAACGGGGGGTTTTCTGTCCGGGCGGGAAAACGGGTTGATGTTCATAAGGGGGACTGGGATCAAAGTCTCGGCTCAGACAGGGACTTTGCTTTTCATTTCCGGTGGATTGAAGCCTGCCGGCGGGTTTTAAAGCCGGCTGGGACAATATGGATCAGCGGGACCTATCATTCTGTTTATCAATGCGGATTTGCGCTGCAAAGGCTGGGCTTTCGGATCCTCAACGACATTTCCTGGTATAAGCCGAACGCCCCCCCAAATATCGGCTGCCGCTGTTTTGCGGCAAGCCATGAGACTTTGATATGGGCCTGCAAAGATCCAAAGGCAAAATACACTTTTCATTACAAAGACATGAAGCATGGCTCCTGGGGAAAGGATTTTATCAAAAAGCCTGACAAACAAATGCGCTCTGTCTGGGCGGTTAGCGCGCCATCCCCTTCGGAAAAAACAGATGGGAGGCGCCATCCAGCGCAAAAGCCTTTAGAGCTTTTAAAGCGCATTGTCAGGGCCGCCTCCAATAAGGGAGACATAATATTGGATCCTTTTTCAGGAAGCGCCACAACCGGCATAGCCGCCTTCCTTTTGCAAAGATCTTTTGCCGGCATTGAAAAAGAAAAGGCTTTTCTTGATTTGTCCATCAGACGCTTTCAGCATTTAAACAAATCCCTTCAGCTGGAGCTTCCTCCCTGAAAAAAAAATCTCTGGCGCCGGGGGGCCCCGCCGGGGGCGCCCTTTGAAGCTTGATTTTTCGGGCGCGTCCGGCATATAAAAGCATTATGAGCGTTACGGCGATTGTTTTGGCGGCGGGATACGGCAGCCGGATGGGATCCAGGCTGCCAAAATCCCTGCATCCTGTGGCGGGGCAGCCGATGCTGGCCCGGATACTCAAAGCCATTAGTCAGGCGGCGGGCAGCCCAGGCAGCGACAGCAGCCCAGGCAGCGCCCAGAGCCATATTCAGATCAGCCAGGTTCGGGTTGTTGCCGGGGCGGCCGGCGCCCGGCTGCTTTCCCCTGTGGCCAAGGCGCTTGGCGCGGGCTGCTTTCAGCAAAGCGATTCAAAGCGGGGGACCGCTCAGGCGGTTTTGGCCGCCCGCCCGGAGGATCTGAAAGGCGAGGCTCTTATCATCAACGGGGACCATCCCCTCATCAAAGGCCGGGACATTGCGGATTTTGCCGCCTCTTATTATAAGTCGGGGGCGGACCTTGCCGCGGCATCTTTTAAAAAAACGCGCCCCCATGAATACGGCCGCCTGATTTTTGAGGGCCCTCAGCTGACAAACATTATTGAGGCTTATGAGGGGCAGAGCGAAAAAAAGGGGAGCGACCGTGTGAATGCCGGAATGTATATGGTCCGGGCGGAGCTTTTATCAGAGCATTTAAAGCAAATCAAAAAAAACCAGAAAGGGGAATACAACCTGACTTCTCTTGTCCCCATTCTTCATCAGGGCGGCCATAAAATCCGGGCCATTGATGTCTCCCGGGGCGCGGCCTTTGGAGTGAACAGCCAGAGAGAGCTTTCGCTGGCCTCCGCCGCGCTTTTTGAGGAAAAGCGCCGGGAGCTGATGTCGGGCGGCGTGATCATTTTGGATCCGAAAAACACTTATATTGAATCTGATGTGGAGGCCGGCGCCGGGACAATGATCTATCCCGGGGGATATCTTAAGGGGAAAACAAAAATCGGATCTTTTTGCGCGATTGAGTCCAACTCGTTTTTGTTTGACGCTGTGATTGGAAATTATGTCCATATAAAGGCCGGCTCTTATATTGAGGCTTCAGCTGTGGGGGAGAGGTCAGTCATCGGCCCCTACGCCCATCTCAGGCCCGAAACCATCATCGGAAAGGAATGCCGCATCGGGAATTTTGTGGAGACAAAAAAAACCCGCATGGGGGACAGATCCAAGGCCGCGCATTTAAGCTATTTGGGCGACGCGGAAATCGGCAAAGATGTGAACATAGGCTGCGGAACTGTGACCTGCAATTACGGCCCGGACAAAAAAAAGAGGAAAACAAAAATAAACGATGGGGTTTTTGTGGGAAGCGGCGCCCAGCTGATCGCCCCCTTAACAGCCGGCAAAGGGGCTGTGATTGCCGCCGGATCGGCGCTTGCCGGGGACATTCCAGAGGGAAGCCTGGCCCTGGAGCGCGCGGAGCGAAAAATCATAGCGGGCTGGAGGAAAAAACTCTCCCAAAAGCTTAAAAAATAAAATCAGGCTTTCGCAGCGCATCCCGCCGGCGAAGCGGTTTGGATTTCCTGATTCAAAAGAAGCGAAAGCATGCCATGAAACAAAGCCTGCGCGCGGCCCTGAGCCTCCGCGCGCCCGTTGAACAAAAAAACAAAAACATAATCCCGCCCGCCGGGGCCTCTGGCATAGCCCGCAAGGCCTAAAACCCCGGCAATGGAGCCTGTTTTGGCTCTGACAAAAACCGGCCGGCTGGGCGCCCTGCCCGGCGCTTTGATGGCGCCGCCCCCCCGGCCTTCTAAGGCGCATCCGGCGGAAAGGCTTTTTAAAGTCCCCGCGCCCCCGGCCAGAGGATAAGAGGCAAGAATTTCATGAGAGTAAAACCGGGCAGGCTCTCCGGTTAAAAGGCTCAGGATATGGTTGGGGGAGAGCCGGTTTTTGCGGCTCAGGCCTGAAGGCTCAATCAGGCGGTGGCCCTTAAGCATGGCTTTTTCCCGCAGATGCTGGCTGATTTTCTGAATCCCTTTGGCGGGATTCCCTTTGGCGGCGCCGGCAGCCAAAGGGATATGGGCTGTCAGCATGCGAATGGCAAAGTTGTTTGAGAACTTCATCATGCTCTGGGCATGAAAAGCAAACGGGCGGCTTTTCCATTCCGCCAGAGTCCGGCAGCGCGCCGCGCAGCGGCCCTTTTTCACAGCGCCCGCAAGATGAATCCCCCGCCGCTTTAAAAAGGCGGTGACATGGCTTCCCAGCCAAAACGCGGGATGGCGGATGTTTCTGTATTCCGAAACCTCTGTTTCTGTGATGGGAATGCTGCCGCTTAACTGAAAAACCTCCCCTTTTGGCGATGCGGAAAGCCTTTTGGCTGTGATGCGGGGTTTTCCCGATTTTTTTGTTTTGACATGGCTTCTGATTTTGATGTAGCTGTTTTCCGGATCAGAAAAAACCCGGGCCCTGGCGCCAGGCGCTTTGCCGGGGCGGATTCTGAAGGTGACGGAATTCCAGTTAAACGAGGCGGCGCTGATGGGCGCCGAATAGCTCCGGTCTGAGGGGGCTGGCGGCGGCAGCCCTTCATAAAGAGTGTCGTCTATTAACAGATCTCCCTCAATGCCTGAAATGCCCGCGCGGGTGAAGGCGTTAACCAAATTCCAAAGGCTTTCCGAAGTGAATCCGGGATCCCCTCCGCCTCTGAAAACCAAATCCCCTTTGAGCCGGCCTTCAGAAACCGGCGCCGAAGACAGCAGCGCGCTTTGAAACTGAAACCATGGGGGGAAATAATCAAACAGCGCGGAAAGCGCGGCGATTTTCGCCAGAGAGGCCGGGACAAACAAACGGCTGGCGTTCAGCTGATAAACCGGCCGCTTTGCCTGATCCAAACCCGCCTCCATAAGAGCTATTCCCAGAGAGCTTTTTTTCAGCCGGCTCTGCCTGACAAGCCGGCTGATTTTTTTTTGGATGATCGGCGGCTGCGCGGCGGGCGGCTCAAGAGGCGCCGCTTCGGCGGCGGCAGGGCATGCAAGCAGGCCCGCTGCCATAAGCCAGGCGGGCCGGAGCGCTTTTAAATTTAAAAAAACCTGTTTGCAGCTCATTTTCCGCCCCGCTCCCCAGCCAGCCGGCGGCAGTCTCTCCAAAACTCTCTCAGCTCCGGGAAGGCCCTCTCAAAATCGGCGCTTCGGCGGCGGTCATGCTCGCTGAAAAATTTATAAAAGTTGATGCGCCTCTGCCGCAGGTCTTTTTCCGGGGGCGAAGTTTTAAGCATATCCAGCAGGCGTCTCATCCGCCCCATCTGAATATAGGAAAATCCATGCGCCTCGCTGGCTTTTGTATAGGATTTTGAAAGATGGCTTTTCATAAAATCAAGAGCTTCGCCCAGATGGCGGCGGGCTGTGTCCGCCGGCAAAACCTCCAGAGTTTGATAGGGGGGGTGCCTTAAATAAGGCAGATCCACATTGATTCGGTTGTGGCTCATTCCCAGCGCCCTTTCAGGAGAGCTGTTTAGCTCCTTTCGCCACTCCAGGATTTTCTCAAACAGGGTTTTTAAATGAAAAACCGAAAGGGCATTCACTGTGACAATAAAGCTTATATGGGTGTCTAAATTCCTGCTGAAAAGCCGGACATTTTCCTCAAACTGCCGGACACTCAGGCCATGGCGGATATACTCAGCCTGCGGCCCCCAGCTGTCTATAGAGGCGTAAAGCCTGAATTTAGAAACTTTCCCGCCCCTGACAATCCTCTCCATCTGCTGTTTAAACCGGTCTCTCATTTTTAAAGGCGGGCAAAGGTTGGTTGTGAAGGCGATCTCCATATCCGGCCGGGGGTTTTCCTCCACATAGTCCAGGATTTTAAAAGTATTGGGATCAATCAAAGGCTCGCCGCCTGTCAGGCGGAGGACCTTGATTTTTGGATAAAGCTCCGGCCACCATTTCCAAAAAGCCTCCGCGTAAGGGTTAGGCTCTCCAGAGGGGATGGGCAGAGATTTTGTTTTTTTAAAATACTCCAAATCCTGGGAGGGCGGATCTGTGGGGTATGGGCCATGCTCTTTTAGCTCTTTCAGCCAGGCGGAGGAGTATTCCGCATGGCAGTAGCTGCATTTAAACTGGCAGGCATTGCTGAGGTTCAGCTCCACATAAGAGGGAATGACATCATAACCGCTCCCGCCCCTGACAACCTCGTCAAAGCGCTCAGAGGCCCAGGGCGCGCTGGACTGATAGTGGCGGTCGCTCAAGTGATTTCCCGCATCCTCTATGCGCCAGCAGTAGGAGCAGCCTGAGGGCCGCCTCCCCTTCAGCATTTGCGCGCGCTCCCATTTTTTCTGCCGGGTGTTGTGCAGGGCGGAGGGCCTGGCGCGGATCTCATCCTTATCGGCAAAATGCTCGGGAACATGATAGCAGCTCTGCGTCTTGCCTGTGGGAAGGTGAATTTTCACAAAAAGCCACTTGGCCAGGCACATGGAGGGGCTGATGGAATCCAGCCGCCTCCGGGCGGCGGACAGATCTTTTTTTTCTATCTCAATTTGATTTAAAGCCGGCCGCACGGCAGCTTTCGGCTTTTCAGGCTGGCTGCCCGGCGCTTTTGCGGCCGGCGGTGTCCGGTCCGGCCCGCCGGCAGAGCTTCCGCTTTGCATGTTTCGATGGACGGCTTGGCGGCTGCCCCCGCGATTAAACAATGATTTGTCTTTCATCTGCATTTCCCCTTTATTTTTTGCCCTGCATCCCGCTTTTCAGCCAGCCGGCGGCAGTCTCTCCAAAATTCCCTCAGCTCCGGGAAAGCTCTCTCAAAATCGGCGCTTCGGCGGCGGTCATGCTCGCTGAAAAATTTGTAAAAATTGATGCGGTTTTGCCGCAGCGTTTCCTCAGGAACAGGGATTTTGATTATATCTAAAAGGCGGCTCATGCGGCTTGCCTGGCTGTAAGAAAACCCATGGCTTTCTGAGGAGCCTGGCTGGAAGCGGTTTTCCCTCATAAAATCCAAGGCCTCATTCAAATAACGGCGGGCCATTTCCCCCGGCAGAATATTCAGGCTCTGCCAGTGAGGCTCTCTTAAATAGGGCAGATCCAGGTCTATCAGGCGGCAGCTTGGCTCTTTTGCCCTTTCAGGAGAGCTGTTTAGGGCCTTCCGCCACTCCAGGATTTTCTCAAACAGGGTTTTTAAATGAAAAACCGAAAGGGCATTCACTGTGGCAATAAAGCTTATATGCGCGCCCAGGCCCCTGCTGAAAAGCCGGATATTTTCCTCAAACTGCCGGATATTCAGGCCATGGCGGATATACTCAGCCTGCGGCCCCCAGCTGTCTATGGAGGGATGGAGCTGAAATCTCTGAATTTTTCCCTCTCTGACAATTCTCTCCATCTGCTGTTTAAACCGGTCTCTCATTTTTAAAGGCGGGCAAAGGTTGGTTGTGAAGGCGATCTCCATATCCGGCCGGGGGTTTTCCTCCACATAGTCCAGGATTTTAAAAGTATTGGGATCAATCAAAGGCTCGCCGCCTGTCAGGCGGAGGACCTTGATTTTCGGGTAAAGCTCCGGCCACCATTTCCAAAAAGCCTCCGCGTAAGGGTTAGGCTCTCCAGAGGGGATGGGCAAAATGCCGGCTTTTTTGTCCATATCCAGATCATGAGAGGCGGGATCTGTGGGGTAAGGGCCATGCTCTTTTAGCTCCTTCAGCCATGCGGAGCTGTATTCCGCATAGCAGTAGCTGCATTTAAACTGGCAGGCATTGCTGAGATTCAGCTCCACATAAGAGGGGGTGACATCATAACCGCCTCCGCCGCGGACAACTTCATCAAAGCGCTCAGAGGCCCAGGGCGCGCTGGACTGACAGTGGCGGTCGCTGAAGTGATTTCCCGCATCCTCTATGCGCCAGCAGTAGGAGCAGCCTGGGGGCCGCCTCCCCTTCAGCATTTGCGCGCGCTCCCATTTTTTCTGCCGGGTGTTGTGCAGGGCGGAGGGCCTGGCGCGGATCTCATCCTTATCGGCAAAATGCGGAGGAACATGGTAGCAGCTTTGCGTCCTCCCTGTGGTCAGGTGAATTTTCACAAAAAGCCACTTGGCCAGGCACATGGAGGGGCTGATGGAATCCAGCCGCTTTCCGGCAGCCTCCAGCTCCCGCCTCTCTGTATCTGTTTGATGAATTAAAGCCATTTGTCTGCCAGCTTTCGGCTTTTCCTCTGAGCGTCCCATTCTTCAGCCATCCGCCGGCAGCCTCTCCAAAACCCCCTCAGCTCTGGAAAGGTTTCCTCAAAATTTGTGTTTCGGCGGCGGTCATGCTCGCTGAAAAATTTATAAAAATTGATGCGGTTTTCCCTTTGTTTTTCCCGGTCAACAGGCTGCTTGATCACATCCATCAGCCGTTTGAGCTTATTTGTTTGAGATGCGGAAAAGCCATAGCACTTTCCTTTTTTCGGATTGATTTGATTGGCCTCCATAAAATTCAGGCTGTCTTGAAAATGCCGCGCGGCCAGGCCATCGGGAAGAATGTCCAAAGCCTGATGAGGGGGGAAGCGAAGATAGGGAAGGTCTACAAGCATCCGCGCAAAGCGGGATTTGTGAAGGTGGAAGCTTTCCTCCTGCCACTCCAAAATCTTCTCCAAAAGCTTTTTTAATCCAAAAGGGGAAAGAGCGTTCCCCGTGACGATAAAGCTGATAAGGATTTCGGGCATTTTTTTTGCCAGCTCCCGAACATTTTCCTCAAACTCTCTGACATTCAGGCCATGGCGGATGTATTCCGCCTGCCTTCCCCATGTGTCTATAGAGGGGAAAAGCATAAAGCGGGAGATTTTTTGATTCTGAAGCAGCTCGTCTATTTTGTTCTGAAATCGGGCCATTGTTTTTTTTGGCGGACAGAGATTGCTTGTGACGGCCAGCTCCAGGCCTGGATGGGGATGCCGGCTGATGTAATCTAAAACGCGGTAGGTGTTGCGGTCAATTAAAGGCTCGCCCCCTGTCATGCGAAACACTTTTAGCTGGGGGTAAAGCTCCGGCCACCATTTCCAAAAAGCCGCAAGATACGGGTTTTTTCCCGCCGGCCCCTGAAACAGCCCGGTTTGTTTTAAGTCTTTAACATCATGGACGGGCTTGATTGTGGGCCAGGGGCCATGTTTTCGGCTTTCCTCCAGCCAGGCTGTTGATACATGGGGATAGCAGTAGCTGCACTTGAACTGGCACACATGGCTGAAGTTGACCTCCACATAAGAGGGGACCACAGGATAATCGCTGCCGCCCCGGACAACCTCATCAAAGCGGTTATTTGCCCAATGCTCGGAGGACCGGCAATGGCGGTCGCTCAAGTGATTTCCCGCATCCTCTATGCGCCAGCAGTAGGAGCAGCCGGGGGGGCGCTCCCCTTTCAGCATTTGCGCGCGCTCCCGCCGCTTTTGCGCCGTGTTGTGCAGGGCGGCGGGATTTTTTTTGATCTCCTGTTTGTCTATGCTGTGGGCCACAGGGTGGTAGCAGCTGCTGGTTTTTCCCGTAGTCAAATGAAGGCTCACATGAAGCCACTTGGCCAGACAAAAAGACGGGCTTACAGAGTCCAGCTGTTTTTTTATGGGGGATATGTTTTGATTTTGGCTCATGGCGGCGGACACGCTCTCATATCCCCCCGCGCCGAGGCGCCTGCCTGTCAAACGGGGCGGCTGCGCGGAAAATGAGCAAATCGCCCCTGATCTTGCGGGCTTTTATGCTGAGCGCAGCTGAAATTCCCGGTTAAAGCAAAACTAAAGAGACCGGAAATTTTATTATACAAAACCAGCATAGCGCCCGCTTTCAAAAAAACCAAGGGTTTTCAGCCAATGATTTTTCAGACAATGCCTGGCCGGCATAAGCTTGGGGCTAATGCTCCAGCTTTATCTCTGGAGAGAAATATTTAAGCGCCCCCGCCTGATAGAACAGCAGCCTGCATCTTATCACTTTGCTCCACAGGCGGTTGTATCGCTCCACTTCGGGAAGGCCAAAAATTGAGGCATAGGAAATGACAGAATCCGCCGCGGCGGCCCGCTCATCAAAAGGCCAGCTGAGGATCAAAGGATTGGGGACTTTTTTTCCGGCCTCCCTTCTTCTCCTGAGCTTGCCTCCGCACCGCAGGGTCATTTGATCGGGATAGGCGCCGCCATAGCCCGCGCCGTCAGCCGCAAAGCGGCTGGCAAACAAAAGCCGGATGTAATTGTCCCCGTATTTTTGGTTTTTGATTCGCCTTTTTGAGGCTTCCGCCCCATAGCCTTCCCTGTCCCAGTTGACAGAGTGAATTTGCTTTTGCAGCCGCGCGGCGGGCTCCTTTTGCCCGGGCTTTTTCAGAGCGGCTTGATAAAGGCAGCGGCTGCTTGAGGATTTTCTGGCCCGGCCCGCAGCGCTTTCCGCTTCGCGGGGCTTGATCCAATGCCTCGAAACCTGTTGTCTTTCCGCGAGGCGCTCTTGCCAGAGCGAAAGGGGATAATCAAGCTGAAACAGGCTTTCCGGGCTGACGCTCATCAGGGAAAACTCAGAAGTCAGGGGGAAGCTGTATGTCTCTTCAAAGGAGCCGCCCTCAACCCCCGCCCCCATGCAGGAGGTTTTGACTTGAACTTCCACCGGCTCGTAAAGGTTTGATCCAAGATCTTCAGGAAGCCCGGAGAGCCGAAAAGCCCCCGACAGATAGACTTCTTTATGGACTGGCGAAAACTCCTTCGCTCCGCTGAAAGCGGAGGGGCCGGCGATCAGGCCAATATTTATTTTTGAAAGATCTATGGCTTTTTGACTCTTAAAATTGTCAAAGTTTATGTAAAAGGGCTTTGTGGCGCCGTTAAGGGCCGCTTTGTTTTCAGAAAGGATGCGGCAGAGCTTTTTTCCGCCGGGCAGCTGATCCCGCGCGGAAAGCAGATTCATAAAAACCGGCCGCGCGCCCATATCCAAAGGGGAAAACCGGGCTTGATGACTCCAGCCCTCGCAAATAAACCGTATGCTGTCAAAAGGCTCATTTGTTTCCCTCAAAAGAAAGATTTGCTGCAGATCGTCCACAGTCTCCAGATCATCAAAAGCCTCCCTCCACCGGCTGCCGTCCGCTTTAATCAGGGACAGATTTTTGCTTTCCAGATCTACAGGAATGATTTGCTGAGTCAGGGTGTATTGATGGGGGCGGCCGCCTCTGTCATTCAGCGTGAAGATGAAGGCGCATGAAAGGGGGTCTTCAGACTGGCTGAGAAGCGCGCTTTCAGGCAAAAGCTCCAGGATTGAAAAATGAGTCTGATACTGGCCGGCAGCCCGCTCTCTGATGATTTTCTCTTTATTTCCATCAGCGGAGGAGCAGGAGGAAAACACTGTCATTTTCAGGTTTTTTTCCTTTAGATCCCGCCGCTTCCAGTCCTTAAGGTCATAAAAGACCGCTTTTTGATCCTCCGCCTTTTGATTTTCTGCAAGATCCCATTCAAAGTAGGGGCTTTTGGAAAAGTCAGAGAAAACCGCCAAGTCGCTCAGGCTTAAAACCTCCGGCTGCCTGTTGGCTTCAGAAATGTTAATCTGCCGGCCGCCGCGTTTTAAGTAAAATTCCGGCGAAAAGCTTTTGAGGGCTTTGTCTGGCCCAGGGCCTGGAGCGGCAAAAGGGCCGCCGCCCCCGCTGCAGGCGCAGAGCCACAGCGCGGCAGCCAAAAAGCCTGGCAGAAAGCGGGGCAAAAAACGCGGATTCATGACTTTTCTCATTTTGTTTTGGCTTTTTTTAAGCGCGGTTTTTTCAAAATGCCTTTTTCAGCCATTTTTTGATTTGGCGCTGAGAGCCGGCCCGCTTTCTGTGGCGCGGCGCATGTCTGATTTTGAGGCAGCTCCGCTTTTTGAATGAGAAAAAAAGGGGGAAGGCTCTCATCAGCGCAAAAATTTTTCAAACAAGATTTAGCATATTCCCGGCATTTGAAAAAAATCAAAAATTTTTTTGCATTTTTCTGAAAAAATGTGGAAAACTCAACAGCCGCCAGGCTGTCCAAACAAAGCCGCGGGAACGGCCCTCTGGACAAGCGCGCCGCTCCGCAGCGGCTGGGAACGGCCGCGGGGCCCTTCCAGCAAACGAATCATTGAAGCTCTTTGGGAATGCCTGAGGGGATGGCGCTGATCAGCTTTTTTGTGTAGGCATGCCGCGGGTTTTTGTAGATCTCATCAGAGGAGTTGATTTCCACGACTTTTCCCTCATGCATGACAGCCACCCTGTCGGAGATAAATTTAACAACTGTCAAATCGTGGGAAATAAAAATATAGCTTAAGCCAAGCTGGTCCTGGAGGTCTTTCAGGAGGTTTAATATTTGCGCCTGTATAGAGACATCCAGAGAGGACACAGACTCATCGCAGACAATAAACTCCGGCTGAACCGCCAGCGCTCTGGCTATGCAGATTCTCTGCCTCTGTCCGCCGGAAAACTCATGCGGATAGCGGCTTCTCATGCCGGCGTCAAGCCCAACCCGCCTCATTAAATCCTCAACTTTGCTGATTCTTTCGTCTTTGTCCGGCCAAAGCCTGTGAATGATCATCGGCTCCATGATTGAGGATCCCACAGTCATCCGCGGGTTTAAGGAGGCGTAAGGATCCTGGAAAATGATCTGCATTTTCCGCCTCATGGCCTTCATGTTTTTTTTATCAAGGGCTAAAATCTCTTTTTTTCTGTAAATAACCGAGCCGGCGGAAGGCTCCGTCAGCCTGAGAATGGCCCGGCCAAGGGTTGTTTTGCCGCAGCCGGATTCTCCGACAAGGCCAAGGACGCTCCCCCTGTCCATTTGAAAGGACACTCCATCCACCGCTTTGATCCATGACCTGACCTTTCCAAAAAGGCTTTTCTCCAGGGGAAAATGCTTTTTCAGGCCCTTGACTTCCAAAAGCCTCTCGCCGCTGGTTTTTTTGTCTGCCGGCTTTTCCTCTGCCGGCGGCTGGCGGCCCTCTAAAAAATCACTGACCATGGGCAGGCGGGCCGTCTGGACATTGAGCGATGGCCGGCAGGCGATCAGCCCCTTTGTGTAGGGATGCCGCGGGTTTTTGAAAATATCAGCGACTTTGCCCCCCTCAACAATTTTCCCTTTATGCATAACAAGAACTCTTGAGGCAATTTCCGCGATGATGCCTAAGTCATGGGAGATAAAAAGCATGCTCATTTTCATTTTGTCCTGAAGGCCCTGAAGAAGATCCAAGATTTGCTTCTGGATGGTGACATCCAGGGCTGTTGTCGGCTCGTCCGCTATCAAAAGATCGGGCTGGCAGGCAATGGCCATGGCGATCATTACCCGCTGCCTTTGGCCGCCGCTCATTTCGTGGGGGTAGGCTTTGACACGCTCTGAGGGCTTGGCAATGCCCGCCTGGCTTAACAGGTCTATGGTTTTTTCCCTTGCTGCTTTTTTTGTCATTTTTTGATGCAGAATCAGAGCCTCGTCAATTTGGCTGCCGACAGTAAAGACAGGATTCAGGCTGGTCATAGGCTCCTGAAACACCATGGAGATGCGGTTGCCGCGGATTTTGCGCATGCCGCTTTCAGGGAGGGCGAGCAGGTTTTTGCCCTCCAAAAGGACCTCCCCGCTTTTGATTTTTCCCGGAGGCTCCGGGACAAGCCTCATCAGGCTGAGAGCCGTCACGCTTTTTCCCGAGCCGGACTCCCCGACAAGGCCGAGGGTTTCGCCGGGCCGCATGTCAAAAGACACCCCCCGGACCGCATCCACGGAAAGCTCTTTTGTCTCAAAACTGACCTGCAAATTGCGGACCTTTAAAAAGGAAGACATAATGCCCCTTAAAATAAGCTGTTTTTTCGCCGCCGGCAACAGATTTTCACCCGTCTGCATGCCGCAGAGCCATTTCAGAGAGTCCGCCCCAGGACAGGAAGAAGTTTTTTTAAATCCTCCATAAGAGCTTTAAAGTCCCTAAAGGCAATGGCCTGGCTGGAGTCGCAGAGGGCCTGCTCCGGGCTGCAGTGGACCTCTATTAAAAGGCCATCCGCCCCGGCGGCGGCGGCTGCTTTGGCCATGATGGGGGCCAGAGAGCTTTTGCCTGTCCCGTGCGAGGGATCCGCCAGCACAGGAAATTCCGTTTCCTTTTTAACATAAGCCAGCGCGTTAAGGTCCAAAGTGTTTCTGGTTTCCGTCTCAAAAGTCCTGATGCCCCGCTCACACAGGATGATGCGCTCGTTCCCCCCCTGCTGAATGTAAGCCGCGGCGCGCAGCCACTCTCTGATGCGGGCCGAAAAGCCTCTTTTTAAAAGGACAGGTTTTTTTTGGCGGCCCAGCTCTTTCAGAAGCTCATAATTGAACATGTTTCTCGCGCCCACCTGATAAACATCCACGGCCCTTTCCAGATCCTCTATCTGGCGGGGGTCAGTGATCTCGCTCACAAAAGGAATGTTCAGCCCAGACTTGATTTTTTGAATCCAGGGCAGGGCTGCCTTCCCCAGCCCCTGAAAATCCTCCGGATCTGTGCGGGGCTTAAAGACACCGCCCCTTAAGCCGCTGGCCCCCTCCGCCTGGACAAATCTGGCAATTTCCCGAAACTGCTTTGCGCTCTCCACGGCGCAGGGGCCTGCCCAGACAGAAAAGCGGGCGCCTCCGACCTCTGTGGATCTGACTTGGACAGGTTTGGTTTTCATTGTCCTCCTTAACTGCCGCCGGGGGCATTGATGAAAGTTAAAGCTGCCATCTTATGTTTGTCAAAAAACATGTCTCATATCCGCTCCGCGGGCCGGGCAAAAAAAACCGGACCGCGCAAAGCTCCTCCGGCAGGGCGCCCCCCTGCCGCAGCCCCGGCAAAAGCCGCATTTCTATTTGACATGAGCGGATTTTCTGCCGGGGGCTTTTTTGGAAGAGGTTTTTTGAGGGTTTTTTTTGTCTTTCAGCCAGTTTGAGATGGATTTTCCTGAGCCTTTGGGCACGCGGAGTTTATAAAGGGGGGGGAATTTTGGCGCGGCCGCCCCCCTCAGCTCTGGATTCAATGCCCTCAGGCTCTTGATGGAAAGATTGGCCTCCCTGAACATTTTTTTCACATTTGTCCCGCCGGGGACATAAAAAATATCGTATTTGTGGGGGGTCAGGATGGAAAATCTTCGGAAGCCGTAAAGCGAGGGGGCTTTCATAATATGGACAGCAGCTAAAATTTTGGGAATGTAAAGGGCGGTTTCCCTTGGAAAGTCCGGCTTTCTGGCAAGATTCCAGAAACTCCTCTCCTCATGCTTTTTTATCAGCCTCCTAAGGCGGGCCTCGCCCATATTGTAGGCTGACATGGCAAGAAGCCAGTCCTGAAACTCAACCTGAAGCTGGCGGAGATAGCGGGAGGCGGCATTGGCGCTTTTCTGAAAGTCCATTCTTTCGTCCACATGGCTGTTTATCTGGAGGCCAAAGCGCCGCGCGGTTGGCTTTATAAACTGCCAGTATCCGACAGCCCTGGCTGAGCTGACAGCCCTTGGAGAGAGGCTGCTCTCAATCAGAGTCATATAGGCCAGCTCCTCCGGCAGGCCATGGGATCGCAAAATCCCCTTCATCAGCGGAATATAGCGGTAAGCCCTTTTCAGCCATAGTTTTGTGTAGCCGGGGCCGCCCGCGCGGGAAAAAAACCAAATCCATCTTTCAACCTCTCCGTTTTTGATAAACGGAAACGGCTTTGCCAAAGCGGGCGGGGATTTTTCGGCCGCGGCGCGGGCGGGGATTTCCGCCGCCGCCAGAGAGAGGAAATCCGGCCTGGCAAAGGGATCTCTTGCCAGGGGGGCGGCCTGTTTGCCTGCGGCTCTGGCTTTGGCAGAGGGCTTGGTTTGCCGGGAGGCCTGCTGGCGCTGGAAGTTTGCTTTTTCATGGGGCTTTGCTTCATGGGGCTTTGCGCTGGTTTTGCGGGAGGCCTGATTTTTCCAGAAGACCGCCCCGGCTGGCAGAGGGCGCCGCGCTGTTTTGCCGGCGCTGCGGGTGTTTTCTGAGGAGGGGCTGGCGGGGCGCGATATCCCTCCCCGCGCGGAGGCTTTTTGGCCGCCCTCCCCTGCCTGCCGGCGGCCGGCAGCGCGTTTTGATCTGGGCGCGGAAAGCGGCAAGCTAGTTTTATCTCTGGAGGAAGAGTAAGCGCTGCGGGAGATCTCTTGCGGGGAATGCGCTGCGGCTATTGGAGGAAAGGCAGAAAGCCTGACTTCTTTTTCTTTCTGGCGCCCCGCCCGCCGGGATTTGAAATTCCGCCATTTCCGCCAGCCAATGCTTTTCCGGCTGGCCCCGTCCAGACTGGCATTATAAAGGGCAGCCTTGTTGGGGAGCGGCTGTGAAGCTGTCTTTCCGCCTCCTCCCTGCCGGCGGCGGTTATTTTTTTTAGGCGCCAGGCTGCTGGGGCGGAGCGGCTGCGAGGCCGCGCCCCTCTGGACAAGGCTGTCACTCCGCAGGGGTTGGGAGCGGCCGCCTGGCCGCCCATTGAAACAGGCGAGGCCGCGCCCCTCTGGACAAACCCTCCATTCTGCGGCAGTTTGGGAGCGGCCGCCAGGCCGTCCATTGAAACAGGCAGCGGGAACAGCCGCCCGGCCGTCCCAACAACCAGGCTTTTGCGGAGAGGAGCAGGAGGCTGCCCCGGCCATGAGGCCGGCCAGAAAAGCCAGCTTCAGCCTGCCCGGCGGCGGGCAGCCAAAGCCGGCCGCGGAAGACGCCGCGCCTTGAAGCGGCATAAGCCGAAGGGCTTTAATAGCAGCTTGGCTGATCTTGGACTTGTCCTGTAATGTATTTTCCAGAGCAGCCTTTTGTTGTGATGCCTTCCGCCGAATCGCCGTAAACCCGCGCCTCGCCATAAACCCGCGCCCAGCCCTCAACCGCTGCCCTGCTGCAAACAGCCGCGGTCTTGGCCACACATACGGTTTTGGCCGCTTTAGCGCCGCCCGCCACAAAGCCGCCTTCAGAGCCATCGGGGTTTGTATGAAATGCGCCCTCAATGCCAAGACCGCAGGGAGTGTCTTCAAGCTGCGGCGGGCAAGCTGACAATCAGGAATGCGCTCAAAAAAGCTGATTTTAAGTGATGGCGTTTCATAGAAACACGAGCTTATTTTTTTTGGTTTTATAGGCAAAATATATACCGCGCTTAAGCCTGTAAAAAAAAGCGCAAAAGCGGCTAAAAGCCCCCGCAGCCGGGGGACAGCCTGCTTATACCGCGGCCCGGCCAGGCAAACAAGCCCCCGGCCCGGATTTTCAGGTTTTCCAGGGCGCGGACGGCAGCGGCAGTTTCAAGCCATGAGACGGTCCAGGTTTTATGCCAGCTATAAGAAAATTTTATAGTTGATGGGTTTTTTTTGGGAAGCCCCGCGGGCTGGGCGGGATGTCAAAAAAAATGGTCATTTTTGGCCGGGGGCGGCCTCCTATGGATGTTTCCGGCAGTTTTCCACAAAAGCAGATGGGATGGCGTCAAAGAAAGTGGCTAAAGTTATGACTCGGCTTGACACAGCGCCAGGATGATTGTTTGCTGGCTTAGGCCCTTCCTTTGTGGGGGGGAAATAAACAAACTTGGAGGATATAAGAATGGAGCAAAAACCGCCTAAAGAACCCCCAACAAGGCTGAAAGAGCTGCGAAGGGAATTTAACGCGCTGTTTGAGACGCTGTTTAAAATAATAAAGCAGATAGATGAGGGAGAGAAAAAAAAAGCCCCCTCAAAAAGCAGCCCTGCATCAGCCCAAAAAGCCCCCAAAAAACAGCCTGCGCCCGAAAAGAAATAAGTGGCCAAAAACAGCTCAAAAACAGCCCTAAAAAGGCTGGGCTAATTGCCCTTGAAAATCAAGGCCAAAGGCCAGGGCCAGGCATAGCCAGGGGGGAATCATATTGACGGGGGGCGCTGTGTAATCACAGGCGGGGGCAGGCCGTTTTCCCCCGGGATCCGAAAATCAGGGATTTTTCGGGCGGAGACTCCTGGAGAGGCCCAAAAAAAGCCCCCGCGGGCCGGCCGGGGGCAAAAGCTCTTTACAGGCCCTGCTTAATGATCCCCTGAAACTGCTTGAGGCATCTTTTAAACCATCCAGGGCTGCTAAAAGCCGGCGCATCTCTGAAAACCCGCATATCGCCGTCAACCCGCGCCTGGCCGTTAACCCGCGCCTGGCCGCCAACCCGCGCATCGCCGCCAACCCGCGCCTGGCCGCCAACCTGCGCCTCGCCATCAACCCACGCATTGCCTTTAACCCGCGCATTGCCGCTAACCCGCGCCTGGCCGTTAACCTGCGCATTGCCGCCAACCCGCGCATCGCCGCCAACCCGCGCCTTGCCGCCAACCCGCGCCTTGCCGGAAACCCGCGCCTGGCCGCCAACCAGCGCATCGCCGCCAACCCGCGCATTGCCGTAAACCTGCGCCTCGCCATCAACCCACGCCTTGCCGCCAACCCGCGCCTTGCCGGAAACCCGCGCCTGGCCGTTAACCTGCGCATTGCTGCCAACCCGCGCATCGACGCCAACCTGCGCATTGCCGAAAACCAGCGCATTGCCGCCAACCCGCGCATCGCCGCCAACATACGCATTGCCGTAAACCTGCGCCTCGCCATCAACCCACGCATTGCCGAAAACCAGCGCATCGCCGCCAACATACGCATTGCCGTAAACCCGCGCCTTGCCGGTAACCTTCGCATTGTCGCTAACCTGCGTCTTGCCGTAAACCCGCGCATTGCCACAAACAGCCGCTTTAGGCCCCACAAAAGCGGTCTTGGCCACAAAGGCCGTGGCCGCCACAAAGCCGCCTTCAGAGCCATCGGGGTTTATATGGCGCGCGCCCTTAATGCCGGGGCCGCAGGGAGTGTCTTCCTCCGCAGCGGCGGAAAGCCCAAAAATCAGGAAAGCGCTCAAAAAAGCTGCTTTTATTAAAGAGGTCATAAATATTATCCCATTATTCCAGAAAGACCTCTTATAGCTTTTTAAAAGATTTTTGTCGGAATATTTGTGGACTCCTTAATAAGTGATTGTTCATGATAAATGCCTCCTTTTTTTGGTTTATAGGCAAAATATACATGCCCGCGCCCTAAAAAAAGTGAAAAAAAGTGAAAAAACCGGCCTAAAAGCCCCCCTTGGCGTGGGGCAGGGCATTGAGCTTTGCGGGGGGCGCCCATCGCTCGCAAGGCCCTCAAAATACTTTGGGAATCTGGCTTTATTTATGGGCAGCTTGGCTGATTGGCGGCTGTTCCGCTTGTGAATGTTCCAGAGCAAACCGTTGCATTGCCGGAAACCCGCGCATTGCCCAAAACCCGCGCCCGCGGCCCCACTTCAGCCTGGGAATCCACAGAGGCCGTGTTCGCCACAAAGCCGCCTTTGGTTCCATCGGGGTTGAGATGGGGCGAGCAAATAACCCCGGAGGGGCAGGGGGATTGATCGCCATGCAAAAAGCAGGATGTCACATAATCACCGGCGCCATCGGCCCGGCCCTCGGCCGCAGCCTCCGCCCCTGTTTTGGCCGCAACCGAAACCCCGGAAAGCTCCCAAACAAGAGGCTTGTTGTTTCTTTCCAGAAGGCCGGAAATTTCTGTCTTTGAGGATAAAACGATCTGGCCCCATGAGGGGTTTGCGCTTTTATAAACAAACTCCAGCTTTTTGAATTTGTCTATTCCAAGGCTTTTCAGCCTTTCCTTGGCAGCGGCGCTTGTTAATTCCCCGGCTGTGTCTTTTGAAAAGTCCCAAATAGCAGCCGGCGGGGTTTTGCTGTCCTTTATGGCCGCAATCTCAAAGCGCCTTTCAGTGTCCCCGGAGCTGCCGCTTAATTTTTTGGCCTTCAGCGTGTTTTTGCAATGCCATGCCTTGCCCATAAACATTTGCAGGCCATCCGCGCCGCGCCGATTGACTTCCGTCCGGGCGATCCGCTTTTCCAGGGCCAGAAGATTAACCTTTTGCTGAACAAAGCTTTGGGTGGTCCCCATAACCACAAGCAGGCCGATGGCGGCCCCGGCCAGAGCGCCTAAAAGAGAAAAGCCGGCCTGGCCGGCCGGGAATTTGTTGAAGCGCCCGCTTTCGCCCGGCAAACAGGCCCTAAGACGGGAGGCTAAGCCGCGGGCAAACCGAGAGAGAGAGAGAGAGAGAGAGAGAGAGAGAGAGACGAGCGCTGCGGCGGAAGCGCCAAAAATCATCAATAAGGCTTTCATGCTTAAAATGATAGCCCCCGCGGGCCGCTGAAACAAGGTTTTTTTCCAGCTCCCCGGCGGGGCAATTGTCTCATGGCTTGAGAATTCTGGCTGGCTGGCTAAAAAAGCCCCCCCCGCCTCCTGCGAGAATCAGTTCCATAAGCTCGGAAATGGGCCGCCAATCGACTCATGGCCTTTAACTTTCCCATGGAAAAAAACCCATCCCTTATCTCCAACATGCCCCCACTGAGAAACCACGCCATTATCTTCAATTAGCGCCCTGCCGGAAACCCGCGCCCAGTCAAGAACCTTCGCATTGTCTCTAACCACCGCGCGGCCGGAAATCCGCGCAGAGCCGCCAACAATCGCATTGTCTTTAACCTGCGCATAGCCGGAAACTTGCTCGCCGGAAACCCGCGCATGGCCGGAAACCTCCGCATGGCCGGAAACCTCCGCATGGTCGGAAACCTCCGCATGGCCGGAAACCTCCGCATTGTCGGAAACCCGCGCCCAGTCAAGAACCTTCGCATTGTCGGAAACCCGAGCATTGTCACAAACAGCCGCATGAAACCACACAAAGGCGGTCTTGGCCACAGTGGCCGTGGCCGCCACAAAGCCGCCCTTAGTTCCATTGGGGTTTGTATGGCGCGCGCCCTCAATGCCGGGGCCGCAGGGAGTGTCTTCCGCGGCAGCGGAAAGCCCGAAAATCAGGAAAGCGCTCAAAAAAGCCGTTTTTAAGTGATTGTGTTTCATAGAAATAACCTCCATTTTTTTGGTTTATAGGCAAAATATACATGCCCGCGCCCTAAAAAAAAGTGAAAAAAAGTGAAAAAAGCTGCCTAAAAGCCCCCGCGGGGGGGGCAGCCTATTTATACCGCGGCCCGGCCGGGCAGACAAGCTCCCGGCCCGGATTGCCAGGCCTGCCGGGGAGCAAAATCATTACAGGCCCTGTTTAATACTCCCCTGAAGTGATCTCGCCATCTCTAAGATTGGTTTTGAGGACGATTGCATCGCCGCCAACCTGCGCATTGCCGTTAATTATCGCCTCGCCGCCAACCCTCGCATCGCCGTAAATCCTCGCATGGCCGGAAACATGCGCTTGGCCGGAAACCTCCGCATTGCCATAAACCAGCGCATAGCTGAAAGCCCATGCATCGCCGTAAATCCGCGCATTGCCGGAAACATGCGCATTGCCCTTAACTATCGCATTGCCGAAAATCTTCGCATGGCCGGCAATTATCGCATAGCCGCCAACCCTTGCCTTATCGCAAACAGACGCATCAGGCCCCACAAAGGCCGTCTTGGCCACAGAGGCGGTCTTGGCCACAAACCCGCCTTCAGAGCCATCGGGGTTTGTATGGGGGGCGCCATTTGAGATTAGCCAGCTGAATACACTTTGCCAGCTGAAGGGGTTGCCGCAGGGAGCTCCTTCCGCGGCGGCGGAAAGCCCGAAAATCAGGAAAGCGCTCAAAAAAGCCGTTTTTAAGTGATTGTGTTTCATAAAAATACCTCCTTTTTTTATTTTATGGGCAGAATATAGCGCTTTCGCCTTCAAGTCAAGCAAAAAAAGCGGATTTTGCCGGCGGGGGCCTGCCGCAGACTTGACAAACAAGCAGATTTCCTATATAATGGCCGCATTATGAAGCTCGCCTGTCTTGTTCTTTTGCTGCCCGCGCTTTGTTCGGCCTCCAAGCTGAAGCCGGCGCCTCAAGACAATTCTTTATTGCAGTCTTCTGCCAGATGCAGGGCTGCTTTTATTAGAGGCAGGCTGTTTAATCCCGATGGCTCCCCAATAGAGAAATACAAAGGCCAGATGGAGGGCTATCCCCGGTTTGCTGAAGATCATTTTGCTGGAGCCATGCTAAAGGCTTTTAAAAATGCCTCGGCTGTTTTGAGTGAAAAGGAAAGGGCGCTGTTTGGATGGCAGGCATTTCAAGGCCCTGCATCGCTGTTTCGCGCCATGAGGGGCAGGCTGCTTAACTCCGATGGCTCTCCAAAAAAGGAATACATCGGCCAGATGGAGGGCTATCCCCGGTTTGCTGAAGATCATTTTGCTGGAGCCATGCTAAAGGCTTTTAAAAATGCCTCGGCTGTTTTGAGTGAAAAGGAAAGGGCGCTGTTTGGATGGCAGTGTTTTTTTGGATATGTCAGCCAGTTTCATTCTCTCATAGAGGATTTTTTGGAGCATTATCCCAAAGGCTGGATGGGGCCGGAGGGCCAAAGCCGGGTGGCGGATAAAATCTTTAAAGGGAACAAAAACACAGCTTATAGGAATGTTTCTGTTTTGAGAGGGTATTTGTTTGGCGCCGATCCTGTCTCTGAATTCCGCGCGCTGGGCTGGCGCCGGCTACGGTAAATTAAGACTGTTTTTTAGCGGGCGGCGCTTTATGCCCCGGCCAGGCAAACAAGCCCCGGCCCGGATTGCCAGTCCAGCCGGGGGGCGGACTGTCTCAAGCCTTGAGAATTTTCCAGAGTCCCAAAGTTTTGAGTGGGTAGCGCGAGCGATGGGCGCTCCCGTCGCCATCGGGGAAACCAACCCATTAGTCCAGGCCGGCGGGGCGCTTTTTTTGGCAGCTGAAACCGCCGCGGATTTTCAAAAAATCAAAAACACAAAAACCCTCCAGATTTTCCCCTGGGGTGAACTGGACTAATGGCGAAAATTTTTTAGTGGAAAGCCCCCGCGCCGCTCGCAGGCAGCCCCGCTGCCAAATAAAATTCAAAAGGTTTTTTTACAGTTATGGGTTTGGACAGTTTCCCGTGCAGGTTGGTTGATGTGTGACCCGGTTAGTGTGATGAGAACCATGACATGCCTTGTCAGACCCCAAAATATACGCGCCGAGCTTAAGCTCCGCGTCGCCGAAAACCTGCGCATTGCTGTAAACCTGCGCGTTTTTCCTTAACTTTGCGTCGTCACAAACCCTTGCATTGGAATGAACCCGCGCATCGTCATAAATTGTTGCTTTGCCGCCAACCTTCGCTTGGCCATAAACCCGCGCGGTAACCTCCGCATTGCCGAAAACCTTTGCGCTACCGTAAACTTGGCCATTTACCCAAATCCGCGCATTGCCGAAAACCTGTGGCCCGGCGCCGCGAACTTTCGCGGCGTTAAAAACCTTTGCATTTTCATAAACCCTCGCGTTGCCGGAAATCTCCGCAGTATTGTAAATCTCCGCATAGCCGGTAACCCGCGCTCTGTGAAGAATTTTCGCATGGCCATGAACCTGCGCGTTTAAGCCAACTGTCAGATAGTTAGATTGGGTATCTCCATTAACCAGCGCATCGCCGAAAACCCGCGCATTGCCTAAAATCTCTGAATAACCTTTAACTTCCGCATTTTCATAAACCCGGCCATATTCTCTAATGTGCGCATGGCCATAAACCCTTGCATGGCCATAAACCCTTGCATTGCCATAAACCCTTGCATTGCCGTAAATTTCTGCATGGCCATAAACCTTTGCCTTGCTATAAACCTTCGCTGATCCATAAACCTTTGCATGGCCGTAAACCCGCGCATTTTGAGTAACATGCGCGGTGTCACAAACTGCGGCGTCCGGCCCTATAAAAGCCGTGGAATCCACAGTCGCCTTGGCCGTGTCCGCCACAAAGCCCCCGCCGTTGCTATGAGGCGCGCCCCCCACTCCGGGGCCGCATGGCTCTTTAAATGGCTTGAAGCTGCAGACCGTGACCCGATCGCCGGCGGCCAAAGCCGGGGGGCCGGTTTCCGCTGCCTTGGCCTCAATCTTTATGCCGGAAAGCTCCCAAACAATGCCGGGATTTGATCTTTCCATAAGGCCCTGAATGCTTGTCCTGGATGATAAAACAATCCGGCCTTCTGCGGGATTTGCTGTCTTATAGACAAACTCCAGCTTTTCAAACTTATCTATTCCAATGCTTTTCAGCTTTTGCTTTGTGGCGGCGCTTGTTAACTCCCCGGCGGAGTTTTTGGAAAAATCCCAAACTGTGGCCGGCGTGGCGGCGCTGTCCTTGACGGCTGCAATCTCAAAGGTTCTTTTGGCGTCCCCGGAGCTGCCGCTTAAGTTTTTCCCCTTCAGCGTGTTTTTGCAGTCCCATGCCTTCCCCATAAACAGCTGCGCGCCGTCATCTCCGCGCCGATTGACTTCAAGCCTCTGAATCCGCTTTTCCAGGGACAGAAGGCTGATCTTTTGCTGAATAAAGCTTTGGGTTTGCCCCATAATCACAAGCAGGCCGATGGCGGCGGCGGCCAAAGTCCCCAAAAGCGAAAAGCCTGCCTGGCTGCCGGGAAAAACAAAATAGGCTTTCATGCTTTTAGATTGGTCCTGATGACGCCTCTCTCTCTGCCTCTCTTTTCCTTTTTTCGCGCGCAACTTCTGCTGGAGATTTGAAGAACTTTTTGTGGCGGTTCAGGTTTGGTTTGTCGCGGATTGAATATTTCGCAGAGCCATAAACCTGCACCTGTCCGTGAGCCCGCGCATTGCCGGAAAGCTGCGCATTGCCGAAAACCCGCGCGTTGGATAAAACCTCCGCCCGGCCAAAAATCTTCGCATTGCCATAAACCCGCCCTCCCCTGTAACCATGATAGGGGACTTTGCCCCTAAAAATCCTTGCATGGCCGGAAACCTCCGCGCCTTCAAAAACCTGCGCATTGTCGTAAACCTGCGCATAGCCCTTAACCACGGCCTCGCCATAAACCCGCGCCGTCTGATAAACCTTCGCGTTTTCAAAAACAGTTGCTCTGCCATAAACCCTTGCCCAATCTTTAATCTCCTCTCCTGAAAACTCCGCGCTTTCAAAAACATGCGCATTGCCGTGAACCTTCGCAGAGCTGCCAACCCGCGCATTGCCGTAAACCCGGGCATTGCCGTAAACCCGCGCATTGTCTAAAACCCGCGCATTGCCATAAACCTGCGGATTATCGCCCATGCCATCAACCTTTGCCTCGCCATAAACCTTTGCCTGTTCCCTGATTAGCGCGTTGTCCTTAACCTCCGCCCGGCCAAAAACCCAGGCCGCCTCAGTAATCTTTGCCTGGCCGGAAACCTTGGCATTTTCAAAAACCCTCGCAACATGCTCAACCACCGCGCGCTCGGAAACCTCCGCCCATCCCGAAACTTCCGAACTGTCAATAACCTTCGCATGGTCTTTAACCCACGCATGGCCGGAAACTTTTGCTGAAATCTCCGCCTGGCCGGTCACCCGCGCGCTGTCTAAAATCCGCGCATGGCCTTTAATCTTTGCCTGGCCAAGAACCCGCGCCTTGCCGCAGACCGCCGCATTTTTGCCCACAAAAACCTTTTTGCGGACGGTGGCCGTGGCCGCCACAAAGCCGCCTTTAGAGCCATCGGGGTTTGTGTGATAAGCCCCCTCAACGGCATAGCCGCATGGCGTGTATTCAGCCTGTGGCTCCGTCCCCCCGCATTCCGTCACTTTGGAGCCGGCAACCTTTATATCGGAAAGCTCCCAAACAGCGGGCTTGTTTTCCCTTTCCAGATGGCCGGGAATCACAGTCTTTGAGCGCAAAACAAGCCGGCCCTCTGTGGGCTTTGCCGGCTCATAAACAAACTCCAGCTTTTCAAACTTATCTATGCCAAGGCTTTTTATTTTTTCCCTGGCGGCGGGGCTTGTTAACTCCCCGGCGGAGTTTTTGGAAAAATCCCAAACTGTGGCCGGGGGGGCGGCGCTGTCCTTGACGGCTGCAATCTCAAAGCTTTTTTTGGCGCTCCCGCCGCTTAGGCTATGCCCCTTCAGCGTGTTTAGGCAGCTCCAAGCCTTCCCCATAAGCTTTTGCTGGCCGCCGCCGGCGCCAAGGGGATCGCCCCGCCGGGTGATTTCAAGCTGCTTGATCCGCTTTTCCAGGGCCAGAAGGCTGATCTTTTGCTGAATAAAGCTTTGGGTTGTCCCCATGAGGACAACCAGGCCGATAGCGGCCCCGGCCAGAGTTCCCAAAAGCGAAAAGCCAGCCTGGCCGTCCGGCAGTTTAAAGGCAGCCCTAAATCGTGGGGATCGTGGGGCTAAGCCGCGGGCAAAACCGAGAGAGAGAGAGAGAGAGAGAGAGAGAGAGAGAGAGAGAGAGAGAAGAAGCGCTGCGGCTGAAAGGCCAAAAACCAGCCCGCCGGCCTCAAAAAAAGAGTTTGTCATAACAGCTCCTCCTGCATAATCTGGGCAATATCCAAGCATCTCCAAGGGGCCAGATCCCTTCTTCAGTGATTATAGCGCCTGCCGGCCCGCTCCTGCAAGACTGTTTATTGGGCCGGCCGGGCGGCTGTTCCCGAACCTCTGCGGAGCGGCGGGCTTGTTGAAATGGCTTCGCGGCTGTCCAGAAGGATCTGCGCCGGGAGAAGGATTTTTTGGCCCAGAGGCCGGAGAGGCATGAGCTGTTTTTTTCTTGCTTTTGTCAGAAATCAGGGGAAAGCTTATATCTTCAAGCCCTGGCGCGCGGCCCGCGGGAGCTTGGACAAGCTTTTTGTTTGAGGGGTATAAAATGAAGGCAGAGGCATGGGCGGAGGCTGAGCGGGAGGCTGTCCGCCGGGGGTTATTGCCAAAAGGAGGTTATATGACAATACGGGAAGAAATTGAGGAAAGGGGCATCCAGAAAGGCATCCGGAGAGGCCGGCAAAACAAAGAAAAAGAGGTGATTTTAAATATGCTCCAGGAAAAGCTGGACGCTGCCCTGATAGCTAAAGTGACCGGCCTGCCTGAAGCTGAAATTATCAAATTCAAAAACGGCGAGATCAAAAACAGCCAGCCGAAAGCGGGCATTCAGAACGGCAAGGCTGAGTAGGCCGATCCGGGGCCAGCCTTAGGGCGCAGAGGGCTTTGCGCTGGGACAGGAAAGGCCCGCGGTTCAGAGCCTTGGCTTTTTCCAGGGCTGTCTGAAAGCCTGGCATTGCGGCCGCGATTCCCCTGGAAAGCAGGCCGCGAAAGGCCCGGCGCTTTGAGGCGCTTATAAGGCTTTAAGAATTGGGGCAGCTTGGCTGATTGGCGGCTGTTCCGCCTGTGTGTGTTCCAGAGCAAACCTTGACAAAGCCTTCCATGGGACAGGCTTATGTGGAAAAAGCGGGAAAATGCTTGGGTTTTCCTGAAACAGCCTGCCCCCCTCCCCTTGGCGGAAAAAAAAATCTTTTTTTTGTGGAAAACCGGCTTGACTTTCAAAGTCCAGGCGCCTATTGTGATTGCTCTGTCTTGTGATGCCCAATCTCAAGCAGTCAGAAAGGCGGCCGCCAGCGCCCTTAACAGGGGCGGCGCCCCCTTGCTTTAGGAATGTTTTTACACAGGGAGGTTGTCCTATATGTTGGTTCTCACTCGAAAAACCGGTGACACCATCTCCATAGATGGCGGCATCAAAATACAAATTGTTCAGGTCAAGGGAAAACAAGTTCGTGTCGGCATCGATGCCCCAAAGGACAAAAAAGTCCAGCGGGGGGAGCTTCTTGCCGCATTGCCGCAGCCGGTTTCTGGAAAATTTTTTCTGGAAAGCGCTCCGAAACCCCCCTTGTCTTAAAACGGCCCTTCGCCAGCTTCATGGGGAGGAGCAGCCGCGAGGCCGCCAAGAGGTCCAGCCCTCTGGGCAAGCCTGCCGCTCCGCAGGGGCTGGGAGCGGCCGCGAAGGCCGTCCAGACAAACAGATGCTCTGCGGCCAGCCCTCTGGACAAAGTCTGCCACTCTGCGGCGGCGCGGGAACAGCCGCTAGGCTGTCCAGGTAAACAGACAGCCACAGGCTTATGAGAAGATTCTGGGCGGATCGAAGCTCCCTTCAGGGGGGCAAATTTATCCTGAAGGGGGATGTTTTTCATCATATCTGCCATGTCTGCCGGCTCAATCTGGGGGAGCCTTTTGAGCTGTTTGCCGAAGGCTCTCAAAAATACAAAGCAGCCCTGAGCTTTATTGGCCGATCAAAAGCTGTGGCGGAAATTTTGGAGGCTTTTCCTGTTCCCCCCCTGGAAAAGCCCCACATCCATCTGGCGCTGTCCATGCCGCGGCCCGCCAAGCTGGACCTTATCGCTGAAAAAGCCGCCGAGCTGGGAGTCAGCGCGCTGCATCTTTTTATTTCCTCTTTCAGCTTTTTGAAAAAACCTTCGGAGTTTTCCCCGGCCCGGCAGGGCCGGCTGACAAAAATCACCCAAAGCGCCCTGGCCCTGAGCGGCAGGACAGAGCCTTTTTTGATTCATCCGCCCCGCGCCCTTCAGGAGATAAGCTTCCCGCCCCAGGCGGCGGCCTTTATGGGCTATGAGGGCGGGGCCTTGAAGTTTTTCCCAAAAGTTTTGGCCGAAGCGCCCCGCCCAAGCGAGGTCTGGCTTTTTATAGGGAGCGAGGGCGGGCTTTCCAGGCGGGAAGCGGAGGATTTTGCCGCCAGGGGCGGGCGGCTGTTTTCTTTTGGAGACAAAATATTGCGGGTGGAAACCGCTTGCCTTGCCGGATTGAGCATTTTAAAATCCCATTACCATAAAGGATTTTAAAAAAGCGGAACAGCCGGAACGGCCCCCCCGCCAGGCCGTCCGAATAAACAATGAGCCACAGCGAAGCCACAGAATTAAAACTGCCCGCCCCTCAGATCACGAGCGTCCGGCTGGAGGAGCTTTTTCAGGAAAGCGGCTGTGTGGAGCGCTTGTTTTTTCCTCCAAAGCCCCCGCCCAGTCCAGATTTTGAGTCTGATTCAAAAAAAAACCCTCTCTCGGATTTGACAGCCGGCGGCTGATTTTGGGACATTATATGCGCGGGCGTCCGGCCGGCTGATGGCTTTTTTCAGGGAGGCGGAGAATGACGGCTGTATGGGAAAAATGGAAGGATTTCACAGACATTGAGCTGGAAAAAACTTCTGATGGGATAGCCAGAATCACCATCAGCCGCCCAGAGGCGCGCAACGCCTTCCGCCCCCTGACAGTTCAGGAGCTAAAATCAGCTTTTGACCTTTGCCGGGACGACAGCGCCACAGGAGTTGTGATCCTGAGGGGCAAAGGGGAGAAGGCCTTTTGCTCCGGCGGGGATCAAAAAGTCCGGGGCAAAGGGGGTTATGTGGACAAACAGGGGGTCCCCCGCCTGAACATTTTGGATGTTCAAAAGCAGATCCGCTCGCTTCCCAAGCCTGTGATCGCCAGCGTGGCCGGCTATGCCATAGGCGGAGGGCATATCCTTCACATTGTCTGTGACCTGACCATCGCGGCTGACAACGCCCGCTTTGGACAGGCCGGCCCAAAAGTGGGATCCTTTGACGGAGGGCTTGGCAGCTCCTACCTGTCGCGGATTGTGGGGCAAAAAAAAGCGCGGGAAATATGGTTTCTCTGCCGCCAGTATTCCGCCGCTGAGGCTTTGTCCATGGGGCTTGTTAATCATGTGACTCCCCTTAAAGATCTGGAGCGGGAGACTTTAAAATGGTGCCGCGAGATTTTAAAGCATTCCCCTATGGCGCTCCGCTGCCTGAAGCGCGCGCTTAACGCGGACTGTGACGGGCAGATGGGGCTTTTGGATTTGGCCGGGGACGCCACCCTCCTTTATTATTTGACTGAGGAGGCTCAGGAGGGGCAAAAGGCTTTTTTAGAAAAGCGCGCCCCTGATTTTTCCTCTTTCCCCCGCTATCCCTGAAAAGCCCTCAAAAAGAAATATGCCGCTTCAGGCCGGATTTTATTTATCTGTTTTTGTCCGGGGCGCGCGGCCAAAAACCCTGCCAGCGGTCATTATGCCCATCTTAATGGCCTCGGCCTGGGCCTGGCGCAAAACCTCGCTGTTTGATGGCGGGATTTTTTTTCTCACCCTGTTTGCCGGGATTTTTTTGCAGTGCGCCCTGAATTTTTTTAACGATGCCCTGGATTTTCAGAGCGGGCTGGATGGCCCCGGCCGCAAAGGCCCGCCCCGGCTGGCGCAAACAGGAGCGCTCCCCGCCCAGCAAGTCAGGCGGCTGGGCTTTTTTTGCCTTCTGCTGGCTTTTTTGGCCGGGATTCCCCTGATGCTGAGAGGGGGATGGCCGGCGGCGGCCCTGGGCATGGCGTCCATGGCTTTAACCTGGCTTTACTCCGGCTCCCCTTATTCGCTTTCCCGGACTGGCGGCAGCGAGCTGGCTGTCTTTTTGTTTTTCGGCCTGGGGGCTGCTGGCGGAACTTACTGGCTTCAGGCTTTAAGCTGGGACAGCAGCCTGCTTTATTTGGGCATTCAGTGCGGCCTGTGGCCGCTTTCAATTCTTCTGGTCAATTATTTAAGGGACGGGGATGAGGACAAAAAAGCCGGGCGGAAAAACATTGTCACTGTTTATGGCCGGGGCGCCGCGCTGCTCAGCCTGGCTGTTATTCAAATGTTTGTTTATCTCCTTTGTTTTTACTGGCTTGGCCTTGGCCTGAAGGGGGGGGCTTTTTCTTTTTTTCTGCTGCCGCTTTCCGCCGGCGCGGTTTATTATATTTGTGTTTCCCCTCCGTCTTCAAAGCACAATCAATACTTGTTTTGGATCTCCGCGCTTTACACGGCTTTTGGCGGCTTGTGGATGGCCGGCCTTTTGCTCTGACACTCAAAGCGCGGGCCCCAGGGGCCGGCAAAGCAAAAAAAGGCTTATGAAAAACCCAAAATTCTTTTTTTTCCCGCTGAAGCGCGCGCTTAAAATATTGGGGCGCCATAAAACAAAAAGCGCTCTTTTTGCCGCCGGGCTTTTTTTGGCGGCGGGCTTTTTTCTTTTTAACTGGAAGGTGTTTTTTGGGGGCGGCCCCCCCCCTCCGCCCCCTCCGCCCCCTCCGCCGCAGCAGGCAGCCGCCAGCCTTCTGGCCCGCTCCCCCTGCCGCGGGCAGGCCGCCGCGGCGCGGCTGCCTCAAAAGGCGCCGCCGCCGGGCCGGCTGAAAAGCCCTGCGGAGGCGAAAAGCAGTCCGGGCGGGCCGGCCCGGCGGCGGGCGCTTCTCAAGCGGCTGACAGAGGAGCCTTTGGACTGGATCATTAAAGACATAAACGGGGAGGTCATTGATTTTTACTGCTATCGGGGGAAGGCCCGCCTTTTGGTTAATTTGTGGGCCACATGGTGCCCGCCCTGCATTGAGGAGCTGCCCTCGCTCTCCCGCCTGGCGCGCAAAACCGCGGGAAGCCTTCTGATAGCGGCTGTTTCAACAGAGCCTGAAGGGGAGGTCAGGCGCTTCATCCAAAGGTCTTTTCCCCATCTGAGCCATCATCTGAAAATCGCGGTTTTGCCCGCAGAGCAGCTGAAAGCCTATTTCCCCGAAGACAGGCTGCCCGTCACTTATTTGTTCAGCGGGGATGGCCGGCTGGAGCGCAAGTTTGCCGGCCCCAAAAAGTGGGATGACCCCAATCTGACAAGGCAAATGCAGCTGCCGCTTTGAGTGCAGGCATGCAAGACCGGAAAGAGCGCTTATTTATAGATAAGAAAATCCTGGATTTCCCGCCGCCATTTATCCTCCTCCTCTGTGAGAAAGCCCTCCCATTCCGCAGCTGAGGCCCTTGGGTTTTCAATCCATTTCCCAAGCGCGTCAGATCCGCTGATGATGTCAATGGGCAAAAGCTTTTCCTCATACTCATAAGGCGGGGGGAGTTTCCAGGGCTTTTCCGGATGAATTTCGCGGACAGCCTTTAGAAAAATCGAGATCAGGCGGTAAGGGCGAAACGCGCCTCTTTCAGCTCCGTTTTTGGTCCAGGGATTTTCCGTGTGAATCTGAAAGCCTGAGCAGATCTGCCCCTTGAATTTGTCAAACACAGGCTCAAACTCATGCTCTCTTAAAAAACAGCCCTTCAAAAAAGGCCTTCCCCTGTCAAGCATAAACCGCTTGATCTCCCTGGCCTTCATGCCGGGATAGCCAAAAACCTGAAAGGGCAGGCATGTTCCGCGCCCTTCGGAAACCGAAGCCCCCTCCAAAAGGACAGTCCCCGGATAGCATAAAGCGGCGGCGGGGCCTGTCATATTGGGGCTGGGGAAGATCCAGGGGCGGCCGGGGGGCCAGCCGCGGCCGCGCCGGGGATGATACCCCTCCATCCGAACAATTTGGACATCGGTTTTCAGGTTTTTTCGGCTTTTATGCCAGAGGGCCGCCTCTCCGAGAGTCAGGCCATGGCTCATGGGCATTGGCGCCGCGCCCACATAGCTTTGGAAACTCATATCCAGCAAACTCCCCTCAATGTTTCTTCCAAGGGGGTTGGGGCGGTCCAAAACAAACAGGGATTTTCCCTCCCCTTCAAGATCTTCTGTCAAATAAAGCAGCGCGGTCAGATAGGTGTAAATGCGGCAGCCGGCGTCTTGAAGGTCCACAAGCAGGATGTCAAAGAGGCTTTTCATTTCCGGGGTGAGCCGGCGGGTTTTTTGGGAATACAGGCTGAAAAGCGGCAGCCCCTCAAGCCGGCCATCGGGGCTGGCAATCATGTTTGCCTGTTTCACAGAATGAAATCCATGCTGCGGGCTGAAGATTGCGGTGAGGCGGATATCCTTTTGTTTGAGAAGCCGGGACAGGGCCAGGCTGCCGCCGCTTGTGACAGAGGCGGCATGCCCAAGATAAGCTGTCCGCCGGCCTTTGAGTTTTTGCAGCCATTGGGGGCTTTCGAGGAAAGCCTCGGCGCCCAGGCGAAACGCGCTCATTTTCCGATGTGATAATGCCTCACTGTCTCGCAGCGGGACGCTTTGGCGAAAATTCCATGAGTCCGGTCACAGTCATAGACGACGCTTTTTAAATTTGTAAAGACTTTTGTCCGCCGGCAGGTTTTGTTTTCAGGGGGACAGTCATTTTGGTAAAAAATACTGATCTTTCTCTTATAGTTGACCCTTGGGCTGGCCTGCATTATCTCCCCCTCCGCCTCTTCGGTTTCAAGAGGCTCGGCGCCGGCAGCCGCGCCGGGATCATTAAAGCCTTGAGGCCCCTGGTTTCCGGCCGGCCCGCGAAATGCCTGTTTAGCCGGAGAAGATGGCCCGGGCTGAGCCTGATCAGGGCCGCCGCCCGCCGGCTGCTGAGCCTGCTGAGATTGATCTTGATGGCCTCCGTCCGCAGCCTGCTGAATTTGAGCCTGCCTGGCCTCTGCGGCGCCTTTGGCGTCTTTGGCCGCCTGAATGGCCTGCTGCCCCTGAAGGGTCCCGGCAGCGGCCGCGGCGGCGGCTGTCTCTAAAATTGTTGTGGAATATGCTCCGGCGGGGCTGAGCGCCAGGCCCAAAAAGCATATATAGAGGGCTGTCCGGCGGGCCATAAGGCCATCAAGCCCGCCGGCCGGCCTTATTAAGCCGTCCCTGGAGCGGCTGAAAAAACAACGCTCTCCCATCTCAAAAGCCTTATCGGCAGCCATCTCAGGCTTTTAAAGGGATATAAGGAAAATTTATTCAAAAAATTATGGATGTTTTTTGTGTTATGATAATATGGCTGTATAAGCAAAAAAACCAAAAAAGGAGGTATCAAGTTATGAAAATCAACAAAACAGCCCATAAATTAAGCGGCGCCGCCGCAGGTTTTTACTCCCTTCTGGCCTTTATGGCTCTTGGGGGCATGAAGGCGGAGGCCTGCCCGGACACTCCAGATATAATCAGCCTGCCCGGCTCAACCTTTATAGAGGAAAGGATCACCGTTGAAAGAAATCGCAGAAATCACAGGCGCGGCGGCGGGCATATCATCCATTTTGGAAACACACAACTGACGCATAACGGGAAATGCTGGCATTCAATCACGCATGGAGGCTGCCTGTCCGCGCTGCTGAAAAACGACAACTGGGTCGCCATCACCAAAAACAGAGTCACAGTTGGAAAACTTGAACTGAGCGACGCGGCAAGAATGCTGTGGGTTTATTCCACAAACCGGCAGGGGGAGAAGGCAGAAAAGCCGTATCTTAAATTTAGGGAGGAGGTTGTTTATATGGCCCCCGGGCAGGCCAGGCAAACTGGCGCTTCAGGAGGGACAGCCGCCTTGCAAGTGGCGGAATACAGATTAAGAGCATCTGCCTGGAATTTTATTAGAGGCTCAAAAGCCATGCAAAGGCCAATTGGGCAGTATGAATCTGTGTCAAAAGCTGGAGGCGGCGCCTCCAGAGGCATAAGCGCGCCCGCGGCGCGAAAAAAAGGCCGCTTCGGCGCTCTAAACCTCAGAGGCCGGAGAATTGTCTCCCGCGGCTGTCAAGTGGAATCGCGGCCGCTTTAATCAAAAGCGGCAGGCATAAATAACAGGCGGCGCAAGGCTCTATCTGGAGCTTTGCGCCTGGCTGGCGTTAAACTCCCTCAGAAACTCCTCTTTGATGGCTTCCGGCGGCGGGAGCATCCAGCGCTCCGGATCCTGGAAAATAAAAAACAGCATTTTCTGCATAAGAGACAGGCTTTTTCCGTCAATGTGGCGGTGATCGATGGTGTAGCTGATTCTCAGCATATCCCTGACGGCAAGCTCCCGGCTTTCCGTCACCGCGGGCCGCGGCTTGACCAGGCCAATTGCCGCATTTACCGGAGCGCGGGAATAAGGAACAAGGGGAATCAGCGCGCTGTCAATCCCTATCTGCCCCAGGTTGGAGATCATTAACGAGCCGAAAGGATCCCGCGGCAGGCCTTTGAAGCTCAAATTCAGGGTGTAGAGAAAAAACGAGGAAATATCCAAAAAAAGCCCCATCAGCGGGGAGGGGATTTTTTTTAAAAGGCGGCTCTGCGCCGCGGCTATCTCGTCAGCGCCCTGTTTGGCCCTCCTGATTTTTTCGCTTAAAACCTCATAAAGCTCCAGAAGGCCAAGCTTTGTGATGTCATGGACCGCGCAGGCTGAAAGATCCAGCCTGTCCGGCCCGCCGCCCCGCCCTTTGAGATCAATGGCGGTTAGAAAAGAAAAAGAAACCTGTTTCCTCTGATAGAGCTGCCCGCCCCTTAAAAGAGTGTTCATCTGGGGGCGGCTTGCAAAAATCAGGGAGAATGCCTGGGCCGCTGTGTAAGTGGGGGTCAGGTTAATCCCCTTTTCCCTGAGGATTTTCTTCTTGAGCTTAAGGGCTTTGGCGCAGTCTATGTCATGCCAGCCGTAAATTGAGGGATCCTTGGCGCTTCGCCATGAGCCTATGGCCAGCTTTTGATAGCTGGTCAGGCTTTTGATTCTTTTCAGCTGAAGATGCCTCATAAAAAAGCCCTCAGGCGCTGGCTCTCAGCTCCCGATCGTTGACCCGCTTGGCCAGCTTGCCCCTCAGCCTCTCAATCGCCTGCGCATGCAGCTGGGAGACCCGGCTTTCCGTCACTTTCAGTATCCGCCCAATCTTCCGCAGATTAAAATCCTCATAATAATAAAGAGACAGCACAATCCTCTGCCTTTCCGGAAGCTCTTTTATAGCCTGTGTGATCAGGCCTTTGATGGATTTTCTGTTGAGCTTGCTGAAGGAGGAGGCCCCCGCGCCTTCCAGGATTTTCAGGATGGCGTCTTTGTTGTATTGGCTTAAAAAGGCGTTTTCGTCGATGGAGACGAGGCTCACGCGGCGGGTCTGCCGCGCCATGCTGTGGTATTCCTCCAGGCTGACCTGAAGCTCCCCGGCAATCTCCCTTTCTTTTGGGGGGCGGGCAAGCTTCTGCTCCAGACTTCTTGTCACTTTGTCAATTCGCTTCGCCTTGTCCCTGATGGACCGGGGAATCCAGTCCTGAGACCTTAAGGCGTCCAAAATGGATCCGCGGACGCGAAACTCGGCGTAAGTTTTAAATTTGTTGTTTCTGTCAGGATCATATTTTTTGGCTGCGTCCAAAAGGCCAATCACTCCGTTGGAAACCAAGTCATCATACTCAATATGAGACGGAAGGTGGGAGGATATTTTTTTTGCCACATGATGAATCATCGGCAGATACTGAACAACCATGGCGCTTTTGTTTTTTAACAGGGCGGCAAACTCTTTTTTGGATTTTTCCCTTTTTGCGCCCTCCGCGCCCTTTAGAGCCGGGGCGGCTAAAATGGCTTTTTGCGCCTGTCCCGCCCCCCGGGCTCCTGATTTTTTCTCAAAGCTGATAATGTTTTCGGCTTTCATGATTTTTTCCTCCTGTTTTTGGTTTTGACTGTTTTTTGGGCCGGCGGCCTGTTTATTGGGCCGGGCTGGCGGCCGCTCCCGGCCGCTCCTGTGTATTGGGACGGCCTGGCGGCCGCTCCTCAGGCTTTCCTGTTCTGGACTGCTTTTTTTTGGATTTTTCATGGGCTTTTCTCTTTCGCTTCCTTTTCAGCAGCCTGCGCTTTCCAAATGCTTTGCCTGTGTTTTCTCCAAGACGCCGTTAAAGCTCTTTGGCGCGGATGCTCACCTTCTCAACAGCTCTGACAGCCGCCCTCCCTAAAGACCCTTTTGACAAAAAGCTGTTCAGCTGCGATTGAATCTGCCTTTCAAAGCCGGGTGTTTTTTCCGCAATGGCGGCGGCGCTTTGCCCGGAAAGGGCAAACAAAAAGTATTTGCTTAATTTTTTGCGGTCTGAGAGCAGCTCTTTTTTGGCTGCCGGGCCGCGGATTTTTATCTCCGCATGAATGCGGGCAAGCTGGAGCCCCCTGGCCCCCTTCAAACTCACCAAAAATGGGGGCAGGCTGATATCCCTGACTGCGCCGCCGCGGCTGGCCTCGGAAGCGCTTCGGCCCGGCTCCCTAAAATTCGCAGCGGATGGCCGGCCGGCTTTTCCAGAAAAGGAAAGCCATGCCTTTGCCGCCCGAAGAGCTGCCATGGAAAGGAAAAAAGCAATCGCCAGCGCCGGCCCTGTCCATTTGGGAAAAAGCCCGCGCCTTGCGGGTTTGCTGGGACGGCCTCGCGGCGCCTGTTTGTCTGGACGGCCTCGCGGCCGCTCCCGCGCCCCTGCGGAGTGGCAGGCTTGCTCCTGAAATTCAAAAAATTCAAAATTCTGAAAGCTCATTGCTGTCCCGCTGCCCAGCTGGCTGCGGAAACAGCCATTCAAAAAACCCGCCATCTGGACCTTTGGCAGCCTCTTTTTGGCAAAAACTGGACGATCGTTTGGGCTTGAAAGCGCAAAAACCCCTTCTTTCGGCCTGGATTGAGTGTTTTGAAAAAAGCGGGGTGTCAGAACTTTCCCTGCCTCAAGGGCCGGACAAAACAAAAATTTGACATCTTAAAAAATGGGGGGGGCCGCCTCTTGAGTGAGGCAAAGCTCAAAGCCCTCCGGCAAAGCCCCGCTTCGCTTATTGACAAAGCGCCGCCGGGGCCGCTATGCTGACTCCGCTGTGAAGGTTTTTTACCGGTCGGCTTTTTTGTTTGTTATATGCTTTGCCGCTTTTTTGGCCGGCTGGCTGATGCGCGGCTTTTATTTTGAGCCAGCCGCTGTTGAAGGGCAAAAGCCGCCTTTTGAGGGGGCTGGCGGGGCGTTTTCTCCTAAATCAGAGGAGGCGGAACAGGCGGTCTCTCCGCCGCTGCCTTTGGCGCCGCCCGCGGCCCCTAAATCCGATCGGGCGGAGAAGCCCCCCGGCCCGCGGCCTTTGCCGGCGGGGCAAGATTCTGGCAGGAAGCCAAAAGAGGGCTTTGAAAAGCAGCGGGAAAAATACGACAAAATGAACCGGGAGCAGCTGGGGATGATCCCCAAAGATCAGAAGCTCTTTGCTCCAAAGGGGCCATACAGCTTTTTGATTAACGCTTTTGACAATGAGGCAAAAGCCCTCAAATACATCCAGGGCCTCAAAAAGCGCTTTCCTCTGTGGAGCTTTTTGATCAAGGCCCGGCCGCGCAGCCTGAAAATTTATCTTGGCCCTTTTGAAACAGAAAAATCCGCCACAGAGTTTATCAAGTCCATCCCGGAGCCGGCCCCCTTCCCCGGCTATTTTTTGGAAAAAACGCCATTGTAAATTCAGCCTCGCCATATCCCGCCGCGGGGGAAGCCCTTATGAGCGCCTTCAGCAGATCTGAGTCCATTTACAAGCATCTAAACGAGCGGCAGAGGCAGGCTGTTCAGGCTTTTCAGGGGCCTGTTTTGGTTTTGGCCGGCGCCGGATCGGGAAAAACCCGGGTCCTGGTCTGCCGCATTGCCGCCCTGATTTTGGAAAAGGGGGTTGCTCTGGAAAACATCCTCGCCGTCACTTTCACCAACAAGGCCGCAAGGGAGATGAGGGATCGCGCCCTGAGCCTTTTGGGCCGGCCCGCCCGGCCCTACGGCGGCGCGCCATGGCTGGGGACATTTCACTCTGTCTGCGCGCGGATTTTGAGGCAGAATATTGAGCTTGCGCCGGACCGCCATTCTGTGACGATCTATGACCAAAGCGATCAGCTCCGCCTGATAAAAAAAGTCCTGCAGGATCTGAATATTGACGCAAAAATGAATCCGCCCAAATCATTCCGCCAGCAAATCAGCCTCTGCAAAAGAAGCGCTGTGACTCCCAATCAGCTGCATCGCATCCCCCATCTGGCCCGCGACCGGCGCTTTGGAATGGTCTACCGCGCCTATGAGAGCGCGCTGCGGGAGGCCTCAGCCTTTGATTTTGAGGGCCTGCTTTTAGAGGCTTATTTCATGATGGAAAAAAACCCGGGCTTTTTAAAAAAGCTGAGAGAGCAGTTTCAGTATATCTGCGTGGATGAATACCAGGACACAAACCACATTCAGTATTTGCTGATAAAAAAGCTGGCCGGCGGGCATGGGAATATCTGCGCCGTGGGCGACGAGGATCAGTCCATCTATGGCTGGCGGGGGGCTGATTTAAACAATATTCTGGATTTTGAAAAGGACTTTCGGGGCTGCCGGACTTTTTTTCTGGAGGAAAACTACCGCTCCACAAAAAACATTGTTCTTGGCGCCAGCTCTCTGATTGGCCATAACAGGCTCAGAAAAGGCAAGGTTTTGTTTACAAACCGCGGCGCCGGCGAAAAAATATTTATCAAAGAGCTGGCGAGCGATTATGAGGAGGGGCGCTTTATCTCCCAGACCATCAGGGAGCTTTGCGCCAATGAGGGGGGCGCATGGGATGATTTTGCTGTTTTGTATCGCGCCAACGCGCAGTCCAGGGCGCTGGAAGATCACTTTCGGGTTCTGAAAATCCCCTATAAAATTGTGGGGGGCCTGAGATTTTACGAAAGGGCGGAGGTCAAAGACGCCATCGCTTATTTGAAGCTCATTGCCAACCCAAGGGACAATGTGTCTTTTTTGAGAATCATCAACAGCCCGCGCCGGGGAATTGGCCAGGCGGCCCTGTCCCGCCTTCAGGCCTTTGCGGCGCGCGGCGGGCAGAGTTTGATGGAGGCGCTGCCGGACGCGGCCCGGCAGGGGATTTTTAAGGGGCGGGCGGCGGCGGAGGCCAAAGCCTTTTACAAGCTCATGTCTGAGATAAAGAGGCAAAAAGACAAAACGCCGCTTTATGATCTTTATATCCAGCTTTTAAAGGGGAGCGGAATCCCGCAGGCGCTGAAAGCGGAAAACACCGCAGAATCCCAGAGCCGCATAGAGAACCTTCAGGAGCTGGGGAATGTGATTGAGCAGAAGTCCAAAATGGCCAAAGGCTCCCTCGCGCTGGAGTTTTTTCTTGAGGAGATGAGCCTTTTGACAGACGAGGACAAGACCAGGGACAGAGGCGCGCCCTCTGTGACTTTGATGACTCTCCACAGCTCAAAGGGGCTGGAGTTTGACACAGTTTTTATTGCCGGGATGGAGGAGGGGCTGTTTCCCTCTTTTCAAAGCCTTGAGGACAAGCGGCTGGAGGAGGAGCGCCGGCTGGCCTATGTGGGCATGACCCGCGCAAAAAGCCGGCTCATTCTTTCGCTCGCGCAGAGCCGGAAGGTCTGGGGCCGGCCTCAGCAAAACCCGCCCAGCCGCTTTCTTTCGGAAATCCCCCAAAATCTTGTCAGCTGCCGGGACATGTCCCTTTTTGACAGGTTTATGCATGTTTGATTTGCAGCGCATTGACACATTGCGGCTTTTATGGATATGCTGGCTCCATAAGATATGAGGCTTGAGCGGGTGGAAGCAGCCGGGAGCGGCCGCGGGGCTGTCCCGGAAAACAAGCCGCCGGCCCGGCAAACGGAAACAGCCAAGGCAATGAGCTGCCGTCATCATAAAACCCTCTGTCCGGCAGCGGCTGGATTTAAGCGCCTGCCGGGGCTTGGCGCGGCTTTGGCCCTGACTGCCGCCTCATGGGCGGCGGGCGCCGCCAGTCCCCTGGTTTTGCAGTATGAGGCTTCCCATGTCAGAAACAAAGATCAAATATCCCTGATTTTCAGAAAAACCACAGCGGAGCTGGCGGTTAACACTTCCAGCTGGCAAACAGGGCCAAAGCCCCGTTTGGGGCGCTTTGGCTCGGATCTGACGCCGGGGCTGAAATCAATTAAACAGCAGATTGAGCGCGCTTACGCCCGGCTGCGGCGGACAGTCCCGGCCCTTTCGCTCATTAAGCATCCCCGCTTTCGCCCGCGGCCGCGGCCTCACGCGCCGGTTTTGCGGGTGGGATCGGAGGAGATCAAAGAAGGCTCCCCCCATTTTAAGCCTCTGGCTGAAATCATCCGCGGGGTTTGGCAGGCTGCTGGCTGGACCTGCCTTGAGTGCGCTGTCTATCAGGCCCGCGGAAACAAAATCCTGCGGATTCAAACCGGATTTGCCGAAGGCCGGGCTGGACCGGCTGGACCGGCTGCCGCCGGCGGCAGCAAACGGTTTTTTTCAAAAAAAGAGCTGGGCTGCATCTCCAAAGGCCGGGGAAAAATAGAGTGTCTTGATCTCCTGTTTGGAATTTTTAAGCTTTGAAGCTCTGGACTGATGGCTTTCATGGTTTAATCTCATGCCCTCTTCAAAAAGCGCCCGCCCGCTCCGCCGGGGCCGTCTCATCAAACAGGCGCTGGCTTTTGCGCTGGCTTTTGCCGCGGCTTGCGCGGCAGCCCAGCCGCCCGGCAAAGCCCCCGCGCCGCCGGCAGATGGCGCGCCGCCTGAAACCAATAAAAGCGCCAGCCCGCCTAAAGATTTTGCGGGCCAGTCTGTCCGCATCAAAGAGAGCAGCCGCAAAATCTATTTTCAGAGGATAAGAGGCGTTAATCTTGATTTTCCGAAGGATATCCAGCTGAAATCCGGGAGCGCCGATCTTTCCGCTGTGATAGAGCTTTTTAAGCGCGCTTCAGAAACCGATTATGACAATTTTTCGGAATTGGAGAGCATATCCTCCGGCCTGCTTCGCAGAGAAATAGACGCGCTGTGCCGAAAAGCCGCAAATCCTGAAAAATGCTCTGACAAAGCCTCTGATGATTTAAAAAGCGCTCTTGATGAAATCCAAAACGGCATGTCCGGCCGCATCCTTTACCCTGAGCTTTATTTTCCGGCTTTGGAGAAAATCAGGGATGAGGAAATCAGGCATGCCTTTTTGCGCCTGGATTCAGAATGCGCGGAAAACTGCAGGCATGGAACTCTGGCCGCTGTTATGCTCCAGGCCTCTTCAGAGGACTGGCAAAAACTGAGAGAAAAAGCTGGCGCCGCAGACAAAAAATGCCAGGAAAATCTTTTGGATGAGATGGCCTGGCAGCTGAGCCACGCGGAGTTTCCCGCGCCCTGTCTTGAGACGGAAAACAAAAGCCATAAGGTGTGCGAAAACATGCTCAAAAACATTGAGCGCATTCGCGGCCGGATTTCTGATCTGATGGAGCTGGCTTATGGGCCGGAGGCCCTTTTTGAGACAGAGGCCGCCGCGCCCTGCATAGACTGCGCCGTGAAAGCCGAATCTGATGGCGCCCAAAACCCTCTGAAGGATCTGGCCAGATTCTTAGAGGAAAAACCTCAATGCCTTGATCTGGATCCGGGGGGGGAAAAAACAGTTCGCTCCGGAAATGGGCTGGGCCATTCATACATTTTAAAGCGGGATCCGGATGGCGGCTATTCCATTGACTTTCCTGTGGAGTTTTCTGTTGATGAGGACTATGACGGCGAGGCCTCCAAAGAAGACGCGCCGGAGCATTACAGGCAGCGGGTTCAAGGCTGCCTGGCGGAGGCCAGCCCCATGATGCTTGGCCCCAAGGGGGAGAAGCTTAAAATTTCCATTTCAGAGCCGCCATCAGGCGCGGCGGGATCCTGCCAAAACGGACAGCTGCCAAACCGGATTGCCATTGGCCCAAAGGATTACCGCTCCAACTCTGGAAAGTATGAGGCGGACATTGACTGCCCCACCATTGTCCATGAGATTTTGCATCTTTCCGGCCTGTGTGATGAATACAAAGAAAGAGAGTCTGGCTTTTACACCGACCCTGAAACCGGCAAGGTTGCCGGAGCCAATTTTGGAAAGGCAAAAGATGAGGATTTGGAGTTTTCCGGCCTGGATTTCAAGCCGGCTTATGACTGCCGCCCGCTTTCCTCAAACAGCATTATGTCCAATCCATATGAGCGGTGGCGGAATGTGAAAAGCGGCAAAAACAAATCCCTGCTCACCAATGGGCAGTTTAAAAGCCTGCTGTATGGATCCTGCCCGGCAAAAAACAGGAGGTTTAATGGTTGTTCAAGGCTTGCCTACCAAAGCAGCCAGACTTCAGAGGAGGGCTGCCTTGCGGCAAAAAGCCGCTGTGAAAGCGAAAACGCGCTGGGGCTGGACAGGCGGGAGGAGGAGGCCGCCCTGCAAAATCAGATTCAGGAGCTTGAAGCGGTCAAAAAACATATTTCAGATACTATAAAATCTTTTCGGGATCAGGGGAGCTTAAATCAAACCAATCAAGAGCTTCATGAGAAGATCCTGAAATCTCTTGAAGACGATATTAAAAGCAAAAAGGGGCTTTTGTCCCAAGCCTCTTCGCCGGCTGAAAAAGCGCAAAGGGAGCAAGAGCTGAAGGGCCTGATTGAAGCTCAGGATCGCGCCCTTCAGACATATAAAAAGGCAAAAGAGATGGGGATTTTGGATGTAACCCTGGGAGAGCGGTATAACAGACAGCTGGAAGATTTTGATAAAGAGATCCAGGACGCGCGGGCGCGGCTGAAAACTGTCCAGTCCTGGCCAGAGTCATAAATCAGCCGGGCCAGCGGCTGTTCATCCAGAGGCCTATGCTGTTTAAGATTTGATTTTGCTGGACTGGCAGGACTGCGGTTTTGGCCTTGACCAGCAAAACCAGCCGCCGGGCCAGATACTCCGCGCCCTCCCTCCGCGCGGAAAAGGCTTTGTCCAAAGCCTCCCGGGCAATGATGTCCTTATGATATGGCAAAACCTGCGGCTCCAAAAACAGCTGCGCAAGAAAGCGGGCAAGAGTTTCCATGGCCCCATCCAAAAATGACGCCGGGCCTAAAAAATACAGGCCTCTTTGAAAGCCTTTGCCGGCTGCAGAGCAATTTCCCTCCCTCAAAAGAAAAAGCAGTATTTCGTGATCAATGGGAATATAAGACTGGTTGTATTTAATCAGGCTGGCCTTAAACTGAACAGCCTCGCCGCGGTCAATAAGCGCCCGGGATTTAAAATAGACAATCAAATCAAACAGCCGGATTCTTGAGGCGCTCAGCTCCCCGCTTTTTGAAAGCAGGCCCAGGACTCCATCCTCGCACAAAAGCGCCGCGCTTTTTTTATTATGAGAGGCCAAAAGAGGATCCAGGAACTCTTTTCCTATGGAGTCTTCTATTTCGCTTTTTCTCCGGCGGCTCATTACAAGGGATGCGGGGATGGGCTTCAGGCGGCAGCGCTCCAAAGCCCAGTCTTTGATTTTTTCAAGAAACCGCAAATTTCTTTGCATCCCCTCTGCCGGGGCAAAATCTCTCCCAAGATTCCCCTCTTCATCAAGATAAACTGTCAGCCGGCCGCCTTCAGAGTGAAGCGCCATTTCGTGTATCATCATTTTCAGAGAGTCTATTGTTGACTGGCAGACATAAAGCCTGAATTTGCTTTTTTCCAGATATTTTTCCAGCTTAATCAGATGCAGCCAAAACAGAGCGGAAAGATCAATAATCATGCTGGATTTTTTGTCAAGGCTCTCAGGCGCTTTGCCGGCGCAATCCGCATCTTTTGGAAAGGCGGAGATAAACCGGCTTTCCGGGCTGTCCGCCAAAACCCCCATAATCTCTATGGGATGCTTTCCTGTAATTTTTGAAAGCGAGCCGATGCAGGCTTTTCCCTCTTTATAGGACTGGAGCAGCATGCGCCACCGCTCTTTTTGCTTTTTTGGATCCGGCATCAGCTTTTTAAAGATGTCTTTTATGTCTTCAAGGGAGGGCTTGGCCGGAATGGGGAGGCCTCTTGCAAACCTGTTTGAGGGAAAATCCATGTCAGACCCGCGCATGATTTCATGATATTTATGGAGGTATTTGCTTTGCAGCTCTATAACCCGCCACCGCTTGTGGCTGAAATCAAATGTGTCGTTTGTTTTTTTGCCGAAAAGCGCTTTGGAAAGCGGATGATCGGGAGTGAATATATCCGCGCCCTCCTCAATGATGATTTCTTTTTCCTCTTGTGTTTTTGTCTCCCGGATTTTCACATAGCCGTCACGGCCGGCTGTTTCCGGCGGGGACAGAAACTCAGCATCCCCCGCCTCCTTAAAGCCCGTTATCAGCCCCATATAAACCTCCCGCGGCTCCGGCCGTCCGGGATGCAGCTTGAGGCATTGATATTGAGTCTCCAGAGAGTTTTTGACGCTCCCCGCAAGCCTCCAGGATATGGAAAGGCTGCTCAGATATTCCACAGGCAGGCGGCCCCAGTCAAACTCATGCTTTAAAAGCTCTTTGGCTTTGTCTGCCTGGCTGTTTTTGATATAAGCGGAAATCAAATCTATTTTGACTATGTCATTTTCTGGGTTTTTTCTGATAAAGCTTTCATAATATTGAATGGCTTTTTTGCTGTCCCCCAAGTCTTGATAAATTTGAAACAAAACGCAGGCGGGATAAGGGTTTTCAGGAAATTTTTTAAGCAGCTTTTCGGCCAGATCTATGGCGTTTTGGTTTTTGCCGCTTTCAAAATAGCTCTGCAGCAGATGAAAAATTTTTGGATGGCTGAGGCTCTGCCTTGTGATTTGCTCCAAAAAAGGCGCGCATTCCTCATACATTTTGGCATGATGCAGCTCCTCCGAAAGCAGAAGAATGTCCCTGAGATAAGCGCCGGCAATTTTTTCCGCGGCGGAATCCTCCGCCCGCCGCCGCCGCAATTCCTCATGGGCCAGGCTGCAGGCTGCTTTTAAAAAGCCCCTTCTTTTGCCCTGACTGCCGCAGCTTTCCTCAATCCGCGACTTTAAGACCAAAATTCTGATGCTGTCTCTGTTTTTCTCAAACACAGAGTCCAGCTCTTTGGCCGCCGCGGCAAAGTCTTCCAGGCGGACAAATCCGTATATCAGGCAGATTGAGGCCTCAAGCTTGTCTTCTCTTTCTGTGAAGGGGTTTTTTATAATGCGCCTCAGAAGATTCTCCCCGGCGGAAGGCCGATCATCCGCAAAAAGCGCATGGGCTAAAATAAAGTTTAAGCTCAAAAGCTTTTTTGTCTCTTCCGCAGCGGCTTGGCCTCTGCCGCTTTTGCCTTTGGGGGGCTTTAGCCGCTTAAACAGCTCTTCTTTGACTTTCATTTTCTCAAGCTCGGAAATGGTTTTTTTAACCTCCCCTTGTTGGCTGAAAAGGCGGCTCAGCTCGATTTTCAAATCCTTGTTTTGTGGAAAATTTTTAATTCCCTCCTCAATTATTTCCATGGCCTGATCAAGCTCTCCGCTTAGTTCAAGAGCTATGGCATAATTTATAAAGCTCTCCGGGCTGGTTTTTTTCAGCTCGCTGTATTTGCTGTTTTCCATGAAATCCTTATAGATGGCTTTTATTTTTGCAAGCTCCGGCATCAGCTCATCACCCGCCCGCCGCGCCATTTTGATGTCCTCTCTTTCTGAAATGATTTTTAAAGAAAGCGCGGCATAGCGCTCTTTTTCCTCTATGCCGCTTATGGTTTTTTCAAAAGCCTTCAGCCATTTGCCGGCCTTTTTATATTCCCCTCTTTTTACGGCAATATGGGACAAAATCATGGCCGCTTTGGCGTCTTTTTTCAGCTCATTCCTGAGGCTTCCGGCAATTTGCTCCAATGGCGCGCCCTCCCGCTCCATGATTTGCAGTTTAAGACAAGCCGCCTCTTTATTCAGCGGGTTTAGCTTTAATGTTTTTTTAACTGATTTTTTGGCTTTTTCCAGGCCGCCTCTGATCAAATAGGCCATGGCGCAGTTTGCGAGGGCGGCTTCATCCTCAGGGTGAAACTGCAGCGCCTGTATAAAAAGGGCAGAGCTTGCAAGCGCCTTCCCCATTTTCAGCTCCGCCCGGCCCATAAGGCTTAAAACCCTGTGTTTTTCTTTTTCATTTAATGCGGGCCATTTTTCCTCTTTAAAGCCTTTCAGCAGCTTAAGGGCTGTTTCCGGCTGATGCTTATTTATCAGATCCCTTATTCTGTTAAGCTCAGAATGCCGGCCATCGCTTTGGACTGAGCTGATTAAAGCGGGGGAAAGGGGAGAGGACAGCCGGCTGCCAGACTCCTCCTCAACGGGTCCGTAACTGCTGCCATAATATTTGCGGCGGATTTTAGGATATTTATTAAGCAGATCTTTTATCTCATCCCAGCTGTGGATCTCCACTGAAAAAAGCCCTTCCCGCTTATGCTTTTCTGAGATTTTTCTAGCCTCTTCCTGTATGCCCGCGTCCCTTTTGCAGCTGGCAGCCAAAATGAATTTTTTTAAGCGCGGCTTAAAGTTTTTGGCTTTTTCTGTCTCCTCCCGCAATTCCTTTTTTTTGATTTTCCCGTTAAGCTCTCTTTTTTTGCATTGGATGCCTATATTGCCTGGCGCAAAAATATCCACGCCCTGCTGGGACTGGCCCTGCCGGCCGTGTTTCTGGGGGTTGTCTCCAAACTCCTCCCTATATAAACTTAGGCACAGGCTCTCAAAAGCCTCCGCGCCTTCTGGAGGGGGAAGCTGAATATCTGATGGCCTAAGCAAAGCGCTTTCCATTGCCAAACTCCCTTTGCATGCCCGTTTGATGAATTTTGCTTGAAAACTCTCGTTTTTTCCTCTTTTGCCCGAGCTTAAAATTTCAAATCAAACCAGCATAAGCTCCCAGGTTTTGCTTTTCTTTCAGCTTGTTTTTTTCGCGGGGCCGGGGGGATTTAGAGGGTTTTCAAATGCCTGAAGTTTCAAATCAAGCTGTTTTAAATTTCCCCCTCTTTTAGAGCGCGGCAAAAAAAATCAAAGGGCCAGATGTCAATGCCGCAGGATGTTTTCCGCAGCTCCCCGCCCATGCAAACCAGGACGCGCTTTTTAACATTTGCAAGCTCTTTAATGGCTTTAAGCCCCTTATAATCTTTAGAGGAGGCTTGCGCCTTGGCCTTAACCTCAAAAGCGATCAGCTCGTCCCCTCTTTTTAAAAGAAAATCCACCTCTGTTGTCCGGGCCTCCGCCGGCGACCAGTAAGACATCCCCTCATAAAGGGGATGGGAGCTGAAATGGCGATAGCTTTCATAAGCCCTTAAAACCTGCGCCACAAGCCCCTCAAAAAGAGAGCCTTTTTCCTCCGCGGCCACAGGGCCAAAATTCCCTTTCATGGCGCGGGCCAGGCCCGGATCAGCCAAATAAAATTTTCTCTGCCGTTTTTCCCTTAAGCGGAGCCTGGAAGAGTAAGCGGGCAGAAAAAACCCCAGCATAGTGTCCTCCAGAACAGCAAAAAATTCCCGCGCGGCGTCTCTGGAAATATGGCAGTCCCTCGCTATGGCGCTCATATTGACCGCCTGGCCATGGCAAAGCCCGGCCGCCTCCAAAAACCGGGCAAAGCCGGGGAGGTCTTTAACCAAAGCCTCCCCCTTGATCTCTTCTGTTAAATATGTGTGGGCATAAGCCTTCAGCTGCCATGTCCTGTCAGCGGCTGACCACACAATGGGAATCAGCCCATGCCGCAAAGCCTGATTCAAATCAAAATCCGCCCCCAGCTCCGCTGGAACAAAGGGATGGAGATTGAGCCTGCCCGCCCGGCCGCCCAAAAGATTGACCCCCGGCTTTTTCAGCTTCCGCGCGCTGGATCCGGTGAGAATAAACCGATGGCGGGAAGGCCCCTCAATCAGCCGGTGGACCTCGTTCAAAAGCTCCGGCATCCTCTGGATTTCATCAACGATTATCAGGCTCTCTTTTTTAAAGGCTTTGACCCTGCTGTAAAAAAGCCCCGGCTTAGCCAGATATTTCTGGTAAAGCCCCTCATCTAAAAGATCGATATACGGCGCCTCAGGGAAAAGCCGCTTTAGGAGCGAGGTTTTGCCGCTGCCTCTAAGCCCCATGAGAAAAAAGCTTTTGCCCCGCGGCAGGCTGATTATCCGGTCTTTATAGCCCATTTTGCCTCTCTCCTGTGTTTTGCGCGGCTCAGCTGCGCGCAAATGCGCGCTTGTTTCCAGGGAAAAACATAATTTTTTTATAAAATTTCAGGTTTTTTTCAGGCCTCAAATTTTCAGGCTTTTGATTTTGCGGCAGTTTTATGCGCAATAATGCCTGATTTAGCTAATTTTTTATCATTTTACGGCGGTTTTTGTGACAAAATCAAGCAAAATTTAAGATTTTTAACAAAAATTCATCAAATACAGTTATTTAATCATGATTTTATTTTTTTGAAAGCTTTTTTCTGTTTTTTTTGTGATTTTTATAAAAAATCGTTATTTTTTGTATTTTTGATGTTATTTTTATCATTTTACGGCGGTTTTTGTGACAAAATCAGAAGAATTTAAGAAATTTTGCTTTTTTTCTGGCTCTTTAAGCCCCTTTAGGCTTCAGGGAGCCGCTTTGCCGCGGGCCGGCCAATCGCCCGCCGCCCGCCATTAAGGCTCATGTGACAGATTTGCCCTTTTTAATTGCTTCGGGTTTAATAAAGGGCAGCCCGCTGACAGTGTCTTTAAACAGGGCGGACATGGACAGTGATGAGGGCTTTTCGCTGGCATTGAGGATGACAGGCCGCTCAAACGCAGACAAAGCGGCTGGCGCTGGCGCGGACATTGATCAGGGCAGGCATGATGCGGCCCATCAGGAAATCAACAAATTTTTTGAGAAGATAACAACAGAGGAAGCCAGAGGCTTTTGGGAAAAAGGAGGCAGCCAGTGACAGAAAATGACAGTTTCTTTAACCCGCCCGGCTTTCAGGAATCCCGGCGGAGCGCCCCGCTTTCGCATGATGACTTTAGCCGGCATTGCATTCAGGAAAAATATTCAAAAGAGGTTTGCTATATCAAAGAAATCCAAAAATATAAAAAGGGGTGGGACAGTTATGAGAGCCTGCCGCCTTTGCCGGAGTCTGTGTCGCTTGGCAGCGGGGTTCTTTCCGCGCTTGCAAAGCATCTGGAAACATCCCGCGCCGTAATTCTCTCATTTCCTGAATTTTGCCTCGCGCCGGATGGGATTTTAGGCATGGAGTGGGATTATGCTTCAGACAACAATCTTTTTGCGCGCTTTTATGCGGGCGGCAGAGTGAAATGCGAGTTAACAAACGCCGGGGAAAAAAAAGCAGAGGAGATGAAGTATGAAAAGTTTATGAATCTATGCAAAGCTCTTCAAGAAGATTTGTCCGTCCCGGGGAAAGCGCGGCCGGGACATCCCTTCTTTTGTGGATGATTCTGAGGAGATTGTCAGAAGATGCCGGGCGAAAATGATTAAGGCCATTTGCCTGGTTTTTGCGGGCGCGGAGGCTTCAGCCGCGCCAGGCCAGGGCCTCTGTCTCAATGGCGGCGCCGGCGGGGAGGCCGGAAGCCTTTTTATTCGCATACCTCATGACATCCTCTCGTACTCCCGCCATTGCAAATACAGTCTTCCATGCAATCCTCATAATCATCAGCCAGCAAAAGGGGGTTTTTGCTCTCTTCAGCTGGTTTTTCCACAAGGTCTTTCCATAAAAAGCCAGAGAGGCCGCGCTGAGATTCTTCCTCCAGCAGCTCAAAATAATTTTGGCTCCCTATGCCAGCCACCTGAATCCTTTGGTTTTGCGCGATCCCATATATTTTGTTATGACATCCTATTAAACATGCCCCTTCTTTTAAGCAGTCAAGCATGTGTAAACCAGCCGCTTTGGCCATGCAATTTTTATAGCACAGAGCGTTTTCCCGCAATTTTTTCTCTTCTTCTATTTTTTTGATCCGCTGCCGCTCCTCTTCTTTGAGCTGCCGCTCCTCTTCCGTCTCCCAAAACTTCCAAAAATTCCAGTCAAAAGCGAGCTGGTTAATTGCCCCCGCGCCCGCCTTTTGCAAAATATTTGGATCAAATGGCGGATTTGCCGCCCCGGCGGAAACCCCGAAAATCAGGAAAGCGCTCAAAAAAGCCGATTTTAAGTGATTTTTCATGGCAACCTCCTCATTTTTTTATTGATTTGCAGCGGAATACAGCCCTCTTTCGCCTTCAAGTCAAGCAAAAAAAGCCCCCCGCGGGCCGGGCGCCGGCAAAAGCGGGCTGCCCTTGTCACAGATTCACTGCGCAATGCTACTTTGCAATGAATTCAAAAAATATGAAATCCTGTCATGCAAAAAACCTGCTTTGGTCTGGGAAAAATCAGGATTTTTCAAATCAAACCAGTATAAATCTTTTTAAAAAGGGCAGTCTGGTTTTGTCAATCTTATGGCCGTCTTCATGGCCGCGCTGTGTCCCATAATGCGCCCCCGGCCCGGCAAACAAGCCCTCCAGGTCTGGATTTTCAGGTTTTTCGGGGATCCCCAGGCGCCGGGCAGGCAGGCGCCTCCGCCGGGGGAGGGATTTCAACAGCTATTTCTTTTCTTTTAAAAGCAAGTCAATCTTGTTTTCAAGACGGACAATATTGCCTTCAAGACGGACTTGCCCTTTTTGCAGCTCTTTCAGATCCGCCTCAAAACGGATTTGCCCCTTTTTCAATTCCTTTAGGTCATCCTCAAAAAGAGCTTGCTTTAAATTTACAGGCGCTAAAGACACTTTGACAACAAGAGATAAAACGCCCCCTAAGACAGCCAATAAAACAGTTATTAAGGCGCATACAGCTATAATAGTCGGCGGATCTAAACCTTCAATCATGATTGCCTCCTTTGTTAAAAATAGCCCCCGCGGGCCGGGCCGGGGGCGGCAGCATTACAGGCCCTGTTTAATTCCCTGTCGGCGGCCATTTGATCCGCCAGCTGATCCCTTTTATACCGCAGTCTGGCCCGGCAAACAAGCCCTCCAGGTCCGGATTTTCAGGTTTTTCGGGGATCCCCAGGCGCCGCGCGGCTCCGCCTTCGCGCCCTCCCCGGCAAGCCAGGCTCTGGGCATTGGAGCAGGCCCAAAGGCCTGATGCGGCAGAATGGGTCCCCTTGAATATGCTCAAAAACCTCTAAATTGCCCAAAATTCCCTGGGTTTTTTCAAAAATCAGGGAATTTTTAAAATAATTTTGCAAAAACTGGATTTTTTTGCTTGATTTTTTGCAAAAATCCATGAAAATTGTAAATATGATTTTCAAAAATCGGATCATTCAGCTTTCCGCCAAAAAAAGCCTCTTTTTGTTTGGAATCAGGGGGAGCGGCAAAACGCGCCTTTTAAACAGGCTTTTTCCCGAACATGAAGCTCTTCATATTGATCTTTCCAACAGATCTCTTTGCCAGAGCTTTCTTTCTGATGCGGGGCTGTTTTATGAAAAAGTCAGCAGTTTTAGAGAGGATGGCCTGGTGATAGTGGATGAGATTCAAAAAATGCCGGAGCTGCTGGACGAAGTTCACCGCTTGATTGAGTCTTCCCAGAGGCGCTTTATTCTCACTGGCTCCAGCGCGCGGAAAATCAGCGCGGAAAAAGCCAATCTTTTAGGGGGCCGGGCCGGAAAAGCCCATCTTCATCCTTTTGTCCCGGAAGAGCTGGGGGAGGATTTTAACTTGGATGAGGCTTTGCGCTATGGCTTGATTCCCATTGTGTGGTCCGCCCCTGACAGGGGCGACAAGTTAAAAGATTATATTGAAACCTATCTGGATGAAGATATCAGGGCTGAAGCTTTAGTGAGACATCTTGCCGCTTTTTCCCGCTTTTTGCAGGTGGCCGGCTTATGCCACGGGCAGGCTGTAAATATGAGCAGCATCGCCAGAGACGCTGGCATTGAAAGATACGATGCGGGGAGGTTTTTTTCCATTTTAGAGGAGACTCTGCTGGGGTTTTTTATCCCGGCTTACGCTTCCCGGCTGAAAATAAAAGAGAAAAAAAGCCCAAAGTTTTATTTAACGGATCCGGGCCTGGCCCGCGGCGCAAAAAAAAATTTTGGCCCTGTTGCCCTTGAGGAAAAAGGCGCTCTTTTTGAGGGGCTGATAGCTCAAACCCTGAGAGCCTATAAAAGCTATCGCAGCCTTTGCCGGGAGATTTATTACTGGTCTCCAGCGGATAAAGCAACAGAGGTGGACTTTATTTTGGAAAGGGAGGATGGGCTGACAGCCATTGAAGCCAAGGCCAGGGAACAAGTTTCCAGCGAAGACTATAAGGGCCTAAAGGCGGCTCAACAAAGCCTTCCGGCGGTTAAAAGGCGGGTTTTGGTTTATATGGGAAAAGATATAAGAAAAACGGAAGATGGAATTGAAATCTGGCCCTTTGATTTTTTCTGCAAAAACTTAAAGGAGGATTTTCAATTGGAGCCTTATGACAAGAAGCCGCGCCCGGCCCGCCGGCCTGTCCCCGCGCCTCCGCTTTTTGCGGAGCTGGCGCATCCTCCTCTCCCTCCCTCTAAAAGCAAAAAAAATCTGGAAGAGTATAAAGGCTTTAACTGGGAAAAAGCGGCATTGAGCCGCCTGTCTCCAAAAAAGGAAAATATCGCCTTATTGGAAAAAGAGCTTGGCCTGTCGTTTTCAGCTGCCGGCGGCTCTTCGGATTCCGCAAAAAAAAAGCTGTCAGTCCCAGAGCAAATAAATATATCGGAAGAGTCATTTGATTTGGCTTTAATGCTGACAGACTCATATTTCTGCAGCGGCCAAGAGGACAAGGCCTGGCTGATTCTGGAAAAAATAACAGAAGCCCCTCTTGCAGAGGCTGACAGGCTGGAGGCCCGGCAGTATAAGGCGTTTCGGCTGATCAGCTTTGACAAAATAAATGAGGCGGAAAAGCGGATAGAGCCTTTGTTTGAAAAAAATCCAAATGACATATTCACTTTAATTTTAAAATCCAAGATTGAGGGCGCGCGGGAAAAAGCAAAAGCCTCTGAGGGGAATGCAGGCCTGGCTAAAAAGCATAGGGATAAAAAAATTGAATACCTTAAAAAAGCGCTTCATATCTTTAAAGACAAAAAATACAAAGGCCAAACTGATCCAAACAGCCCTTATTTTGAAAGCAAAAAGCGGCTGTGGCTGAGAGACATCCAGCAGCTTTCCCAAGAGCTGTATCAGTCAGAAATGCATCTGGAGGCGGAGCCTCTGTTAGAGGAAATCACAGGCCAAAACCTCAATCATCCCAAAATTTTCCATCTGCTGCAGAGCTATTTTAAAAATGGCAAAAACAGGCAAACTGCTGATCTGGCGGAGGCATTGATTAAAAAATTTCCCGGCTGCCTGGAGCCGGCGGCAGTTTTGTTTCAAATGTATCAAGACTTGGGAGACATAAAAAAAGCTGTTCAATATTATGAAAGCTTTATTCAGGCCAATCCTGAAGCTCCGGGCGGAGCCCATGTCAGGCTGGATCTGATTCACACTTATATAAACAGCGGAGAGACTGAAAAAGCCCGCGCGCTGTTAAAAGAGGGGCTTGACTCAGCCTCTCTGCCCTCTGATTTGATAAACAGCCTTTCTATAGCTTATGCCAGGGCAGGGAGCATCAAAAAAGCTCTGGAAACTCAATACCAAAACATCAAAAAGCATCCGGGAAAAATGGAGCCGGAAAATGTGTATTTCAGCCTGTTTTTAAACAGGCCGCAGCTTTTGGATCTTGAAAAGCCCGGAGAGGCGGCGGGGGCGGAGCGGCAGGGGCTGCCAGAAAGCCCGGGCTTTCTCCAGCCAGAGGCGGCAGGCCCAGACTGTTATGTCCAAATCAAAGACATTAAAAGCCTGGAGGATCTGGAGATTGTCATAGAGAAGGGCGCTGAAATATACACGCCGGAGCATGAGCTTTCTCAGGAGCTTTTGGGAAAAAAGCCCGGGGACAAACTTTCTTTTATGAATAAAACATATCAGGTTATGGAAGTTAAAAGCAAATATGTCCATAAATATCAGGAAATTATAAAAAAGGCTGAGCTGCGGCATGGCTCAAAAGCTTTCTTAAGATCCGCCCATATATCAAAAGATCCCGCCGCCGGCCTGAAAGACCTGTCAAAAGCCCTTAAAGAGCTGTCTCCTGATATGTCTAAGCGGCGGGAAGGCTTCCGCCAGCTGTTTCAAGCCTATAGAGAGGGAAAAGCCACAGCCGGCCTTATTGCAAAAACAACCGCCCGGCATCCTCTTAAAATCATGGGGCATTTAATGGCCTCTGAAGAGGACAAATGGATCTCCGCTTTTCCAGGCCGCGAGTTGTATGATGAGGCGCGGGATCATTTGGAAAGCAAATCAAGCCTTCTTTTGGATGTTTTTTCCCTTGCAATGATTCATCAAATCAAAATGGAGAAGCTTGTTGAAAAAAGCGGGTTTGACCTGCATGTCTGCCAGTCCACAATAGATTCCTTAAAAGAGTTTGGGAGTGAAATGGCTCTGCATGCCAAAGGCGGCCTGCTGACAGCATATTTTGATGAAGCGGGGAATCTTGGAAGAGATTTTGTCCCGGCCGAGAAGATTCAAAGGAATTTGCAGCTTCTTGAAAAAATCAAAGCATGGGCTGAAAAATTTTGCCGGATAAAGCCCATATCCCCTGATTTTGTCTTGAGGCGCGGGCAGAGGCGCGAGTGGGAGGAGGCTGCGGGAAAAGAGTTTCTTGACCCTCTGCTTGCGCTTTATAATGATCCAAGCGCTGTTTTTGTGTCGGAGGATGCGGCTTTAAGGGCTTCGCTTCAATCTTTTCATCGGGAAATTGACAGTTTTCAGGGGGGAGGGAAAAACTCCCCGCCGCCAGCCGCTGTCAGGCTGTTTGACCTGATTGAGCATTTAAAGAGAAAAGCTGTTATTGAAAACAGGGAGGAGACTCAGTTTAAAGCCGGGCTGATTAAGCTCAATCAGACTTATATCCCTATTGATCATAATGTATTGCTTTTTCTTTTGAAAGAGGCGGAATATTCAATAAGCGATAAATATTTTCAAAGGGGCCTGTTTTTTTTAGGCCCTGTTTCCCAATTATCCGGGGCTCTTCATGCGGCGGCTGATTTTTTTATTGAGCTTTGCCAGGACCCCTCTCTTTTGCCCTACAGGAGGCAAATGATCATAAATGAGGCGCTGAACAAAGTCTCTTTTGGAAGGGGCGCAAGCGCCCGGCAGACAGCCCGCCGCGCTCTTCATCTGGCCATGGCCAGGGCGCGTCTTTTCCCTCTTGTTCAACATGAATTATACAGATACATTATGGAGTGGCGGAAAGGAAAGGCTTATTGATTTTTCAGGCTGTTTTGCGCTGCGGCTGGCTTCAAAAGCCTCAAGATGCTGAGCTTGAGGCGCTGAGGGGCTTCAGCCGCGCCAGGCCAGGGCCTCTGTCTCAATGGCGGCGCCGGCTAAATATTGGTCAGCCAGGAGCATAATGACATAACCTGCTCTCTGCTTGTTAGATTGGCGCCGTTCGTTAAAATGCCCCGCTCCAGCTGCTGGTATATTTCTTCAGCCATTGCCTTTTCTATTGCAGCCCCTATAAAAAACATGCGGGGATGGCGGTTTTTGCCGCGAAAGGCTTTTCTGATTCTTTCCAAAGCGGAATTTGCGGTTTTCCAATGCTCATCCGCTCCCGCCGGATCTATGCCGCCCTTAAGCTCTCCAAGAGCAAGATATTTTTCTTCCTTATATTTAACAGATTCCGCGCCGCTAAAGCTTATTTCTTTCGGAGAGCATCCAAACAGGCATAAATCAACATTTTTTTTAATAACGGGAACAGTCAGGTTATAAATTAAAACTCGGGGATTTCCATTTGAGGTCCAATGCAGCCCTTTAAGCTGTTTATCAGGGTCTGGCGCCTGTCCCCGGCCTCCAGCTTTAAATTTAATCCATGTTTTGCTTTTCAAATTAAGATACATAAAGTCCTGCCCGCGCGCGGAAAATAAAGATATCAGCGATCTTGTAAACTTTCTTTCGCCCGCCGCCCCGGCAAAATTTCTTATAATGCCTCCCATCGCGCCTCCTTTTGTTAGAAGAAAGCGATACACAAGCTCATCTATAAAATATTTTCAATCAAATTGATTATTGCCGCGCGCTTATCTTGATCTTTCAAGCGGGCTTTTGCTTTGTCTGAAATGCCGGAAGCTGCAAGCAGCGAGTTTTGAATATCCGGCATGCTCAGAAGATCTTCAGGCTGCTCCGCCTTTAGCGCGAGGGCTTTAAGCGTCTTTGCCTCTTCAACAAAAGGAGCTGCCTTTTTGCTTTTTTCCAAAGCCAGCGCAATAAACCCCGCTCTTGTTTCTTTATGGGGCGTAATGAGGGATTCAAACGAAGAAATATGATTTTTATAAGGCATTTATTTTGTTTTTTTTCCACACATAAACGCATTTTCTCAGCTCTGACCTTCCATGCCGGCCCATTTGCTGGGAGCTGTTGCCTTTCCCCTGGGGAAGAGTTAAAATATTTTCAACCTGAAAGCCCAGGCTTTCAGCTATTTTTGAGCAAATCATATCAACAGATATGGAAACTCCGGCATATCTGACATTGTCATTTGCCATGAACATATAGCCGCCGGGCTTTAAAACTCTTTGGCATTCCTGGATGACACAGGCCAGCTCATAAAAATATCCTTTTATCATCCGGGCGATTCCATTGTTGTTCAGCTCTTTTCTTGATTTTTTGTAATCCAGAAAGCTTAATATTTCGCGGAGAAGAGGCTCCCTGCCGCAAATATCCAAAGCTTTTTCCCATGTCCTGCTGAGAGACAGCATATCCTTTATTTTATTTTCAACTGTGCAGCTTAAAAGAGACTGCCGCAAAGCCAGAATATCCCGCTCCTTTGCCCCCAGCAGGGCCAGCTCCAGAGCATAAGTCCTGGTGTAATCATAGCGGTTGCAGTAAGGGGGGGATGTGATAATTCCCGAATAAGAGCCGGCTTTTATTTTTGGCAGCAAATCAAGACAGGAGCCTTTTAAGAGCCTGATTTTTCCGGGGATGTTTTTTTCAGGGCCGGCGCGCCTCTTTAGATCTGAAAACAGATCCAGGTTTTCATCCTCTCCGCTCATGTCATCTATGATCTCTTTGATCTTGCTTTTTATAGCCTGGTCAAAGGGCAGAATGCCCCCTTTGTCAAATGAGTTTGCTCCGGCCGCCCGCCCTGACCGGCGGTCCCATCGCAGAAACTGCCCGTCTTTTCTGGTATAGCTTATGGATTCCAAAACGCATAAAAGGGCGAAAAGAAGCAGCTGCGCCGCATCCTCCTCTTCATGCCGCAAATTATGCAAAAATCTTTTGATTTTATATTCCGTTTGCTTTGGATATGCGCCATTTGTTATCCGCAAAACCTCAAAACCCTCTGTTTTTCCCTTGTCATTCCATTTAGCCTCTGCCAGGGCGCGCCGCAGCTTTGCTGACAGGCGCCTCTTGTTTTGATTTCTGATAAAAATATTTGCCTCTATGATTTTTTGCCCGACTGGCAAAAGCTCTATGCCGTCGGCGTCATAGCCCATTTCAGAGCAGGCAAACAGCGCTGTTCCCGCGCCGGCGAATGGATCAAGAATCTTCCCCTTTGGGACATGGTATTTTCTGAACAAATATTCAGCCAGTTCAGATGAAAAAGCCTCTTTATACTTATAGAATTTATAATATCTTCGTTTTTTGTTTGACTGGAAGCTGACAATTTTTCTTGTGAGGAATTTGTCAAAGGCAAACGCGCCCGAAAAATAACCGGCAAGATCCCTGTCCAGGCGGTTTATTTTTTCCGGGAAATCAGTTTCCGGGGGAAAGCTGATTTCAGGCGCCGCGCCAATGTTCACTTTGCGCCTCCCGCCGCGCCGTTAAACCGCTGGCTGTGATTCATGAGCCTTTTATTAAGGAGTCCGCAAATATTCCAAATGGCGTTATTAGAGGCTTTTCTTTTAAAGCTTTTTTAATCCCGCGCCAGGCGCCCCCCCGCCCGGCCTCTAAAAACGGGAGGGGCGCGGGAGGCTTCAGCCGCGCCAGGCCAGGGCCTCTATCTCAATGGCGGCGCCGGCGGGAAGGCCGGAAACCTCCACGCAGGAGCGGGCGGGCCTGTTCCGGAAAAAATACTTTCCATAAACCTGGTTAAAGGCGGGAAAGTCTTTCATGCTGGCAAGGTACACCCGGCACTGAACAACATCGCTCAGAGTCATTCCCGCGGCGATAAGAACCTGCTGGAGGTTTTCCAGAGCTTGTTTGGACTGGACAGAAATATCCCCCTCAATCAGCTTCCCTGTTTTTGGATCTGCGGGAATCTGCCCGGAGCAAAAAAGCCAGGGGCCGGCCTGAACAGCCTGAGAGTAAGGCCCTATGGGGGCCGGGGCCTTTGAGCTGAAAACCGGCTTTAAAAATGTTTTTGACTCCATTGTTTTTCCTCCCGGCGCCGGGCCTGAAAGCCGCGGCCGCCTTATAAAAAACCGCTCAAATCTCCGGCGGCGCCCGGGTTCAGCGGATAATACCTGACAGTGAACTCGCCGCGCTCCCGCTTTTCGCCCGCGCCGCCCGCCCGCGCCGGGAAAAACCGGTCTCCAATATAAATTGAAACAGTCTCTGGATTGTATGACCAGCCGCTGGCAGCGTCTTTTGGCATGCGCCGGCCGTTGTAAAAAACCTCTATGGTGTCTGTTTTTGGAATGTCATCCAGCAGAATGACTTTATGCTGAAAAGAGGCTCGTATGTCTTTGGATATAGTCCGCAGCTTCGCGCCCCAGCCCTTTTCGCAAATTGAAACAAGCCTGCCATTGGCCAGGCTAATCAGCTTGTAAATATGCCGCGGATAAGCGCCGGCGCCCTCTCCGCAGCTGTCCCGCAGATCCTCCAGAGGGACAACAGCATAAATTTTAAAGCTCTCTCTTTTTCTTTTCACAGCGTCAATGCGGCTTTTGAATTGTTCGGCCATTCGGTTTGCCGCGCGGACGGCCCTTGCGCCTTTCCGCGCGCGGATCAGCCCGTCGCCCACCGCGTCAGAGATAAAAAGAACAGTTAAAAAGCTGTCAGGGCTGAAAAATCTGGACGAAAAATCAGGATCTTCATAATCCAGGGCGTATTCAACCGGCTCAAAATACATTTCTGTTGATGAAGAATTGCCCTCATTGGTTGCCAGTATGTTTGTCGATAAAAGACAGAGAAGCTTTTCATAGTCATGGCTTTTTAGATCGCGGGCGGTGTAGCGGATATACTCTCCAAGCGATGTGGCTTTGACAAAGCCCGCCGCCGCGGAGCCAAGGCCGCACCCGGAAAAAGCCTCGCGGGAAGCCATAAACAAAGGCTGAAAACCAGAGGCTTTTAATGCGGGGGCCATAGTCATCACAGCAAAATTGTAGTTGTAATAAGGGTAAAACATGGCCACATCCAAAAATTTTTCCACATTCTCTGAAAATGTCTCCCTGATATTGCTCATGCTTCCTGAGGTGTCAATTATAAACAAAAAACTGACTTCAGAGACCGGCTTTGTGGACGACAGCCGCAGCTCCTTTTGGGGGAGGGCGAGGGATGTTAATTTTGCCGCCGGGCCGGAGCATGAGGCGGAAAAGGCAAAAAGCCCCGCAAAAAAAAGCTTTTTCAAAAACATCTTCATAAAACATACCCTTTTTTTGGGCAGCCCCCGCGGGGCAGGGCCTTATAATCTGACAGCTCGTCTTTCCAAATCTCTTTTGGATGAAAGGGAAAAACAGCTATGCCGCGCCGGGCGGCAAAGCCTGCAGGGGAGACGATCCCGCCCGCCGCGGCCGGGCGCGCGGGCTGCCTTCTGTGAAATCCATGAATGCGATACAGCGACTCGGCCTCAACAAGGCTTATCCCCTCTGAGGCTCTGGAAATTTCCGCCTCCGCCTCCGCCGCAAGCGCCCCCCCGCGGCGGCGGGCCTTTTGGCGCAGATCGCTTAACAGGCGCGCCCGCGCAAGCCGCAGCGGCTTATACCGCGCGCCTGGGGGCGCGGGCCGGCTTTTAATGTAGCCCTCAAATTGAAGCAGCCGGAGCAAATGCCCGTCCCCTCTCAGGGCGCGGCGGACATAAAGCCTCCGCCCGCCGGAGCGCGCTTTCCGGCTGAACTGCGATTTAAAGCGGAGAATGGCCCGGAGGGCCCCGGGGTAGCTGCAGTTTCTCATATAAGCGAGCGCAAGGGCAAAATGCATGCCGGGGGAGCTTTGGGCCTGAAGTCCGGGATGCTCAAAAGCCGCGGCGGCGGCAAGCATTTGCCCATATTGCCCCTGCTGGTGGTAAATCCATGCTGTTTCCTCCCGCGCCTCCAGCCACAGAGGGGAGCTTTCGGGAATTTTGCTGTAATAAAACAAGGCCGCCGGAAGCTCGCCGGCCGCAGCCAAAAGCCTCGCGATGGCCAGATGCGCCATGGCCTTTTTCTTTTCAGAGGCCCCGCTCTTTAAAAGCCAGCCAAGAAGCTTAGTTGCTGAATCCATGTCGCCCTCCCTGACAAAGCTTATTATCAGCCGCCACTCAGCGGGAAACTTGTCAAACCCCCCGCTCACAGGCAGGCGAAGCAGGCTTTCAAGAAAAATCCGGCTGGCGCCCCCCTCTTTCATATCAAAAGCCGCAAGGCTCCCCATGCCCGCCTTAAAAACAGTTTCCTCTCCAAAAAAAACCGCCCACTCCCTAAGCCATTCCGCGGGCGGGGATTTGAGGCTGGATATCAAAAAGCGGCCCCATGCGGGATGTCCGGGCGGAGCGGCAGCTTTCCAAAAGCCGCGGACAGCCTGCCCGATTTGCCCCGGACGGGCCTGAAAAAGCTCCGCCAGCCCCTCAGCCTCATACCCGCTCTGAAACAGCAGAAGGCCATAGATGGCTCTGCCTGAATGGGTTTTGGCAAACGGCCGGGCATGCCAGCCTTCAAGCCAAAGGCTGAGGGCCTCGCCGCGCTGCTTGCTGTCAAAGGCGCGGGCCAGCTTTTTGCTTTGCGGAAGGCCGGCCAGCAAAGAGGCCATGTCTTTTTTCAGCCGCCGGTCCAAAGCGGAGGGGGACTCCCGGCCCTCTTTCAGGCTGTCCAAAATGCTCTCCGCGCCGGCCTTTGGCAAAGGAAGCAAAAAGCCGATGGCCATAAGGCAAAGCGCCCGCCCGGCGGCCCGGGGCCTCTGCCAAATCAAAATATTTTTTTGCCTCATGCCCAATGCCCGCCGCTTAAAACAAAAAGCCCCCGGAAAGCGAGATTCTTGTGATGTAAACCCGCTCCTTATGCTGCCGGCCGTCAGATCCCGCATAGCTGCGGCTGTAGCTTGACCCGTTAAGCTCCAGCCGGGCGCTGAAGCGCCTGTGGAGCCAAAGCGCGGCCCCTGATCCAAAGGAGAAGAGAGCTGTTTTTTTGGCCGCCCTCAGCCGCTCCAAAACTCCGCCGCCGGCGGAAAAATAAATGTCAAAATAAAAAACCCGGCTGAGCAAAACCGCTTTTCCGTAAAAAGGGAGCCAGTCCAGCCCGCCTAAAACCGCCCATTTTTGCGGGTATTTCATCTCCACAGGGATTTTGCCGGAGGTTTTTATGGCCTCCCGGCCCTCCGCGCTGTTTGGGCTGTAAAAGCGGGAGTATTTTATATAGGCAGCCCAGCGATCGCTCACATAGAGCCTGCCGCTGAAGTCCATTGAGTAATTGCCCGTGTAAGTGAAGCCGGTTAAAGCGGGGGAGATTCCAAAGCCGGCTTCAGGGAGCCAGCGTTTTGAAATCAGCCGCTGCTGGACAGCCATAAGAGCAGCTGCCGGAGAAGAGGATCCGGGCGGGAGCGGCTCCCGCATAAGAGCTTCAGCCTCAGGGCTGAGCATCAAGCCCTCCGGGTCCTGAGCTGACTGAGAGGCGGCGGAGGCCGCTAAAAGCGCCCCTGCGGCCAAAGCCTTTAAGATTTGCTTTTTCTGGCGCTTTTTCATAAAATCCGCTTTCCGCCGGGAATTTCTGTTTCCCTGTTAAAGCCGCAGCCTGTTAAGACTCTGGCAGAGCCTCCGGCGCGATCATTGTTTTTTCTCTTGTCTGATGAATGTCTGAGGGCCGCTTTTCCTCTATGCTGTTTATAAAAAATATGTTCGGCTCGCTGGTTTTCAAGCGGGCGAAAATCCGGCTTTTATCCCCTTTGTCAAAAGAGCAGCGGACAGCCAGCCCGGGCTTTTCCAGAAACACTGTGTCTGTCAGGGAAAGGCCCTCAGGGTGAAACTGAACAGAGCTTTCGCATGGGCATTCAAAATCCTCTCCTCCGGACTCTCCATCGGAAGGCCTTTTGCATTTCATAATGGGGCTGATCCATTTTTCAAGGGGCGGAGAGGGCTTTTCCCTTTTTGCATGAGAAAGGGGGTAATATATAACGCAGTCTTTTTTGCCCCCCTCCGCGCCGGCGGCGCAGTAAATTTCCGGGCTTAGGTTGTAAAAAACCCGAAAAGCTGAGGCTGAATAAACAGACTCCGAGGCGCGAAAGCGCTCTGTCCGGCCGCCGGCTTTAATAAACTGGCCCGCTGCGGGCTGAGGGAGTTTTTTTATAAGAATTTCGGCCTTGTCCAGGGCTATTGTTTCGTTATGGAGCATGTCCATATCTAAGAAAACACCGCTTAAAGAGCTTATTCCATGGCGATAGGCCGCCATGCCGGAGCCGCTTCCGCTGGCTTTAAAGTCCAGATGAAAATGGCAGGCGGCTTTTAAGATGTCCCGCTCTCCGCGGGCCTCCGCATTTCCGCCGCCCCCGCCGGCAGGAGAGGCCTCCGCATCTTCCGGGAGCGGCCAGCCAAAGTCATAATAAGCCGCCTGGCTTGAAGCGGGCGGCCCGCCGGCGCCTGCTGAATCAGAAAGGGCCTGGCGGTCAGGGGCTGGCTTTTCAGCGGAGGGCTGCGGCGCCGCCGCGCCCGCCGCTTTTTCCTCTTTTGCGGCAAAGCAGCTGCAGGACGAGTTTTTCAGAGGGCCGGGATGATCCTTCAGGCTTTTTGCATCGCAGATATTGACATGCGGATTCGCGGCGGAGGAAAGCTCGGGCGTTATTGCTGTTTTTATCAAATCACTCAGCTCTTTAGCCTGAGGGCCTGGCCGGAAGCCTGTTTTTAAAGACGCGTTTTTTAAAAATCCCTGAAAGGAATTTCTGGGAAACATATATGATATAAGGGTTTGCCCGGCCAGGGAAAGCTCAGCCCCGGTGACTGCTGTCCCGGCCTCCCCAATGGAGGCTGACTGGGAGAATTTTATCTGATCTCTGTCAAACACATGCTGAATCTCCTCCTCCGGCTTTGGAAAAATATTAAAAACCGCTCTAAGGGGCTGGCTCAAAAGGCCGGAGGACACAACATGAAAATCAACCGACAGGCTGGAAAAATCGCCGAATATAAGCTTCTCCAAAGCCATGGCGCCGTCCGCCGCCTCAATGGGGCTTGCCCAATAGCTGATTTGCCACTTGCCCGCGCCGCCATGCTCTGTCACAGGGAAGGCGCCTAAACTGCTAAATTTCACTGGGGAGAGGCTGGTTTCCTGTCTCCGCAGCTCCGGCCCCTGCGGGCTGTAATTGCTGTCGCGGACATAGACTTGCAGCAAATCCTTCTGGCCGTGAACTAAGGGAAAATGATAAGTTTCCGACGGGCTGAGGCCCCCAAGCTCCAAAAGCAGATGAAGGGGAATGGCCTGATAGGCGCATGTCATGCGGGAAAGCGGGATCTGTTTAAACTCCGCGGCGCCCGGCGCGGCGCTGTCCGCGCTGCGGACAAAAACATTGTCTGTCAAAAAACCCTCAGCAGCCTCTGGCTCAGGGATCTGCCGAAAGCAAAAGCTCACGCTGCTTTCCCCGATTCTCTTTTTAAAAAAAGAGTCTTTAGAGTCTTTGTGGCGGCAGGCGGGCCCCGCATGTTTTTTATAAAGCTCCATGCCGCGGCCTTTTAAAAAGCAGCGGCGCTCAAAAACAGCTGTGGCGCTGGAAATTTTTAGCTTTGCAGCCTCATCCTCTGTTATCAGCTCAAAGCAGGAGGGATCGCCGCCGGCCGCCGGGCCGGGGTTTTGACAGGAAGGCTCCCGCTTTTGGCGAAAGCGGGGCTGGCCCAGCCTTTGGAGGAGGCTTCTGTCCAGCTCAGCCATTATTTGGCTGTAAGGGCTTTTTCGCGCCAGCTTGGGGTAGGCGGAAAACCCGCGGCTGACTGGCTCATGCTTTTTTTCGGGATAGCTTTGCGCCTCAAAATAAACCGGCCCAAAACCTTTGATGAGGTCTATCTCCCCGGGAATGAGATAAAACTTTCCGTTTTCCAGCTTTTGATAGACATAATGGCCAAACTTTATTTTGTAAATAGAGGGGGGCTGAAGGGTTTTTTTCACTGTGATGGAGGCCCGCCGCTCCATAACCTGAGCCGGCTGGCCCGACTGCGCCGGCGGCAGGGCCTGAAGCATAATGGGCGCGGCGATTTCCCTGACTTCCCGCGCCTTGTTGAATGTGTGGCTGGGACTCCAAGTCAAAACGCCGGAAAGGCCGTTTTCATCCGGCGACCATTTCATGCCGGGAAAGCGGCGGAGAGCGGGAATATCTATAAAAAATCTGGTTCCCTCAGGATATGCGGCGGAGTCAAAGTTTTCCGCTTTTATTAAATGGCTGCCTTCCTGTCCCTCGGCAAAAGGCAGATTCATATCCGCTTTGCCGTTAATTGTGAAGCGGAAAATTTTTTGCTTTATGGCCTGCCGGAACAAGCCCCTGCTCTGGCTCTGGCTCAAAGAGCTTTGAGTCAGCGGATCGGGAAGGCCGGCCAGAGGATCCTGGCTGAAAAGATCTTTGCCGAAATCCCGGCCAAAAGGCCCGCCAGGCCCGCAGCCAGCCAAAGCCAAAAGGCCGCAGAAGGCCCAAGCCATTATCAGCGGCGGCGCGCCGCGCCGGACTTTAAAAAAACAAGGCATTTTATCTTCCCTCCCCCTCTTCTGAAGCCTGCCCTCCCAGAGCGGCCAAGTCAAAAGGATAAACCACGCTGATTAAACCCCGCCTTTCGGCTTTTAAATTAAACTGAATTTTATTGAGCGCGCCCAAAATGCACTTTGTGATGTCCGGGGAGCGAACCGCAGAGGAGGGATGCCGCTTTGCGGAGGCCACCCGCCCGCTCCTGTTGATTGTGAAATGGGCGCTAAACAGGCCTTTTAAGCTGGGCTCCCGGCGGAGAGCTTTATTGTAACACTCCCGGATTTTTCCAATATGCCGTATGATCTCCCGGTCAATCAGGCTGGGATCAAAGCCCCCGCCCTCCTGGCTGAGGAGGCTTGTCTCTGACAAATCTCCAGAGCCTCCAGATCCAATCAGGCTCAGCCGGCCCGCGCCAGGCTGTCCGCCGCCCGCGCCGCTGCCCTTCAGCCCATAGCCGCCCCCGCCCTGGATGTTTCCCCCGCCGCCCAAAGCAGCGGTCACAAGCCCTTTGCTGTATATGGAGCTTTGGACTCCGCCGCTGGCAGCCGCGCCGCCCAGCCCCGGCCCCGGCGACACAGCGGCGGCGATTTTGGCGGATGTTAAGCGCAGGCCCGCCGGATTCCGGCTTTTTGAGAGGCTTCCCAAAGCGGCCAGCGCGCCTCTCCGGCTGAGGGATTTTTTCAGAACTCTCTTTTTTTTGGCCGGAGCCTGGCTGTCTCTTGTGTAGGCGGTTTGGCTGTTGATCGAGATTTTTTCTATTTTGGCGGTTTGCGGCGGCTTGATGATTTGGACAGAGCGAAGCTTTTTTGGCGGCTCAAGAGGCTTGGTTTCGCCGCCTGAAAGCGCAAAAAGCGCTCCAATAAGCAGGGCAAAAGCGCCGGCGCAGCCGATGGCAGCCTGAAAGAGAAGCTTGGAATCCTCCGGCCGGGAGTCTGTCAGGGCGGCTTCAAAGCCATCCGCCGCCGCGGCCTTTAAGCCGGCCAGCTCTACTGTATAGCCTGAATAGCGGTCAGGGAGCTGGCCCCGCGGCGGCTTTAGAGTTATTGGAAGAGGGCCTTTTTTCAGCTGCTCAAGGGAAAATTCCCTGAAAGCCGCCGCGCGAAGGGGGTTTTTTTTGCGCCCCGCGGATTCAGAAAAATCTAAAGAGGGGCGGATGTCCAGCCTTCCCGTCCGGCTGCAGACCGCAAAGGCTTTTTCTGTCCCGCAGAAAATGGCCCTTGTCAGCCGGCCCCCGCTGTCTCTTAAAAACAGTTTTGTCACTTTTCGGCCCCCTCCCCTTCAGGGAGCATTTTAAGCGCTTTTCCCTTAAAGTCAATTTTGAGCGAAAAAAGCTCGCTTTCAGCCAGGCTCTCCCCCTCAACCCGCATATCCTTTGATTGATTAAAAAGATGTTTTTTCCCCTGAATCAAAAGGGGGCGGAAAGAGTATGCGCCGGCGGCGGCCTCTGCCGCCTGCGGGTTTTCTGCCCGCGGCGCTTTGGGCGGCTTTTGAGTTAATAGGGGGTGAAAAGGCCGGGCGGCTGGGGCTTTAGGCTCCCCCGCGCCGCCCGCCCGCGCCGCGCTTTCAGCCGGGCCGGCCCGGAAAGCCCCCGGCTTAAGATCCTCTCCGGCAGCCGGAAGGCTGCCCGCCAGCAGCAAAACAAACAAAACAAAACTCACAGCGCGCCTCTTTTTATTTGATTAATTTGCCGGATGCGCCCTCTCAAGTAAAGAGCAAGCGCCGTGTTCCCGCGGCTCTCCTCCAGCTGAAGCAGAGCCTCCAGCCGCTGCCCGCTAAAGGGCGAGGCTCTTAACCGGGCGCGGGCCCTGCGGATTTTTTCCTCCGCGGGCGCTCCGCTGAATGCCTGTTTTTTTTCAGGGCGGCTTTCAGATAAAATGCCTTTGCCAAGGGCTGCGGCGCGCTCCGGCCCGGCCGCTGCGGCAAGCTGTTTCAGCTCCCACTGAAGAGCGCCCTGATAGACTGGATCTGTTTCGGCATAAGCGCTTCTGTACCGGTCTGTAAATTTTTTGGACCAGAGCTTCTCGCTTTCCGCCAGCAGCTCCCGCGCCCGCTTTTTATAGGGGGCCATTTGATCGCGGATCAGGCTCTGGTATTTGGCTTTTTCCTCCAAAGTCAGGTCCTGCGGCGGCGGCAAAGCCAAAACGGATTCATAAAAGCGGCTGGTTTCGCTATAAACCCCGGAAAAGGCAACAGCCTGCGCAAGCCAGTCCTCCAGCTCCACAGCCCTGGCCGCTGAGGCTTCCAGCCGCTCAATCGCCTGGCCCCAGGCTTTCAGGGCGCGGGCCATGCGGCGCTCTGAGGCGGTTTCAGGAAGAGAGCGCTCCCGCGCTTTGTTTAAGGCGGAAAGAAAAGACTCCACAAAGCGCTTTCTTTTCAGAAAGCGCGCGGCAAAAGACGCCCGCAGAAAAGGGTATTTTTCCGCAAAACGGCTGAGGAGTTTTTGATCAAAGCGGTTTTCGTCCAGCCTCAAAATATAAAGGGACAAAGCCTCCGGCTGTTTGGAAAAGTAATGGCCGTATTGGCTCAGCAGGGCGGCTTTCTGGCTTTTTGTCCGGGCATCCCCTTTAAGCGCCCGCTCAATCAAAAGCCGCGCCGCAAGCTCCGCTTTTTCTGACTGGGGGCGCTTTGCGAGAAAGCTTTGGTAATGGGGGACAGGGTCCTTTCCGGCAAGCTCCGCCAGCCGCGCCAGGCGCAAAAGATGCTCTTCGGATTCATCCCCGCGGCTCAGCTCCTGAACAAGCTTCAGGGCTTCCTTAAAGTCCATGCGCGCCTCGGCAAGCCACAGACGGCTTTTCAGAGCGCGCCCGCGCTCCTCTTTGCTCAAAGAGGGCAGCGCCAGCAGGCGGGAAACAATCTCCCCGGCGTCTTTCAGATACAAAAGCTCTTTGGCCAGAATCAGCCTGTTCATATAGCATTTTTTTAAGTCATCCTCTTTGGCCAGGGCTGGATCCACAAGGCCCAGGATCTGGTAGGCGCGAAGGATGTCTTTGTCCTTTGAGGCCTGGACGGGATAGGGGGAGAGATTTTTCCCCGAAACCAGCGCCTTTGCGCTGTTCAGCAGGGCCCTGTGGCGGATGCTGGCAAACTCCCGTTTGTTTTTAGGAAACAGGCTTTGGAAGCGCCCGGCGCGGCTGGCTATCAGAAGGTGGCGCGCCTCCGCGGCGCTCTGCTGGGATTTTTGGGCGCTCAAAGCGGCAAGGGACCGCCGGGCGGCCTCCAGCCGGAGGGATTTGATTTCAGAGGCTCCGCTTTCCGCGGCGGGGGAATCCTCCGCCGCAAGCGCCAGGGCCAAAAAGCGCTCCCCAGCCTCTTTCAGCCTCTCTTCCTCATAAAGAATCCCGGCCATCTGGTATTTTGCCCTAAAAAGAAGCTCTTTGTCCCCGCCATGCTGAAGGTAAAAGCGAAAGGCTCCCTTTTTGACGGCGCGGTCTTTTGAGAGTCTGGCCATTTCCATCTGAAGGGCGGCCGCTTTTTCCCTTGCGGCTTTATGCGCGGGTTTTTCCTCTGCCGCGGCTTTTTTCGCTTTGGCCGGGGGCCTGCCTTCAGCCCGGCTTTCAGGAGGAAGGGGCGCAAGCGCGGCTTTTTGAAACAAATCCGCCGCTTCGGAAAACTTTTTCAGCCTTCGCGCCGCAAAGGCCTGGCCGGCGAGCATGTCAAACTCCCCCGGATAAAAGGAGTTATAGCTTTTATAAAGGGAGAAAACCCCGGCAGCGGCGGCTCCTCCGGCGGGAGCTTTCGCCAGCTTTGCCTCCGCGGCTTTGATGCAGGCTTTTTGCAGTTTTTTTGCCTCTCTGCAAAGGGCGGCCGGGCAGGGTTTTCCGAGCCGGCCCTGCAGGGCAAACAGCGCGCGGGCTTTTGGCCCGCTTTGATTAAAAACAGCCTCTTTGCCCAAAATAAAATCATTTTTGATCATGGAGATCCAGGCCCGCATCTCTTCCTCTAAAGAGGGCTGTTTGCTCAGGTAATGCCGGTAGGCTTTGGTGGAGGCCGCCGCCCGCCCGATTCGGCTCAGGGATTCCGCCAGATCAGCCAGCCTCCGGCGGCGGGCCTGAGGGGTGTTTTCCCCGGGGCTGTCTTTTTGAAAGCTGTAGAGAAAGCTCAGCCGCGGGCCTGTGACCTCCCCGCGCGAGTAAAGAGCGGTCAGCTCGCCCTGAAGCCGCGCCTTGATTTTTTTCTCCTCTTTAGTCCGGGCGCCAGTCAAATACAGGGGGGACTTTAAAAAGCCCAGCAGAGCCTGCAGAGCCTCCTCCTCTCTTGACAAATTGTAAAGGCACCATATCCGGCGGTAAGATGTTCTGAAGGCCCAGATGTTTTCCCCAGAGGCTTTCCCTTTTTTGAGAGTTTGATCAAAGGCCGCCAAAGCCTCTTTATATTGATGCAGCTCAAAGCGGATCTCCCCAAGGTTAAACCATGCCCGAAGCTTAAGCTTTTCGCCAGCTGCCAGCTGAACAGCCTCCTCTAAAAGCGCAGCCGCTCCGGCTTTTTTGCCCATCAGGCGGCTGAGCCAGGCCATTTCAAACAGGGATCGGCTGTATAGGGCGGGGTGGCGGCTTTTGATGAGCGGGGCCAGGCCCTTGTAAAGCCGCAGGGCCTTTTCAGCGTCCCGGCGCGCGGCAGCGGATGAAGAATCCCCGGCCAGCCGCTCTTCGGCCCTGAGCGACAGAATGTGAGCGAGCCTCAGATCCAGCGGCCTTTTGGAGAAGTGGCCGGCGGGAAGGGACATGCGGAGCCCCTCCAGCTTTTGAATCAGGTAGTCTCTGGAGATGTTTTCCGCAGATTTTTTGCCGCTGTCCGCGGCGGCTTTTGCCTTTGGAGACAGGGCGGCGGCGGACAGCAGGCAAAAAAACAAAGCCGCCCGCGCCAAAGCCCCCAGCCTTTGCGGCGGGGGGGGATTTTCCGCGCCTAAAAAAAACCGGCTGGGCGCTTTTCTCAAAAAATTTCTGGCAGACACAATCCCGCTCTTTATTTTTAAGCCGGCCGGCTCATTTTGCTGCTGCGAAAAGCCAAAACCCCCGGATCATTCCCCTAAAACCGCAAGCTTGATGTCGCTGAAGCCGGTCTGGCCGCAGGCTTGAATCACAGGGCTTAGCTTGTCGTAGAAAAGGTTTTTGTCGGCCTGGATGGTGATGGTTTCCGAGCGGGGATCGCCGGACTCGTATTTTTCTGACAGGCTTTTTTTCAGGCCGAGCAGAAAAGCGGTCAGCCGGCTGGCCTCAATTTTTTTCTCCTCCGCGAAATATCCGTCTTTTCTGATCTGAATGATAAAGCGCCTGTCAAGCCTTTCGATGGCGGCGGCCTTTGGAAGCTCGATTTCCGAGCTGACATAGCTCATCTCCGCGGCGCTGGAAAAAAACATCAAAAGATAAACCACAAGGATTGAAAAAGCGTCAATCAAAGAGGTCAGCATCAAAACCGCCGCGGGCTTTTTGACCGATCGCCGCCCGCGCCCGGAGCTGATCCCGCTCTGAAACAGGCCCGCGCGGCTTAAAAGGCTTTCGCGGAAAAAGGGGCGGGGGGCATTCTGCATCTGTTTATTTGCCTCCGGCTGGATCGCTTTTGGACTTAACCGCTTTGGGGTTTGCTGCCGCTGGGCGCTGATATATCCCGCGCCGGCTATATTGGCGCTATCCCTATGTTTAAAACGCCCGCCTGCCGGGCCGAATCTATTACTTTGACAACATCCTCATAAAGAACATTTTTTTCCGGCAGGATGAAAGCCTGATCGAGATCGGGCCAGCTGCGCCTGACAGCCTGAATATGTTTTTTCAGCTTGCCCCGCTGGCCGCGCCGGAGAGTGAGGGCCTCCCCGGCCAGCCGCCTTGAGCCTTTTTTGACTTTGATTCTGATGGTTTGGGTCCGCTCCGGCCCATCCGCCGCGGAGGGCGCTTTTGGCGAAGGGGGATTTTCCGCCGCAGGCCCTGTTTCAGCCCCCGCCGGCCGCGCCGGCTCAATATAAACCCAAAGAGAGCTTTTTTCCTTTTGCCGGCCGTCGGCAGGCTCTCCGCCCAAAGCCTGTTTGACAGTTAAAGCGCCGATTTGAAACCATGCCACTGTCAGCAAAAGAAAGCAGATGCAGACAGACAGCAGCGAGATAAAAGGGGTCAAATCCAGCTGAAAGTCCAAGTCCTGGCCGTTTTTTTTTGGCATGGCTTAAAACCTCTCTCCCTCAGCCCGCCGCCCCCGGGAGCCTCTGAGCCTTTTTGGGGGAATCCTGATCAAAAAGATTTTTTTGCTCTTTAGGGCTGCTTTTGGCCCGCGCTTTGGGGCTGGCTTTGGGCGCGGGGGCCTTAGCCGGGATGGGCTGTTTTTCATAAACCGCCTGGCAGCTGTAGCTGAGCAGGTTAAAAATCTTCAGGGCGCCCTGGCTCAGGTCCTCCTGCAGGCTGCCGGCCCGGTTTTGAAGCACGGCAAACATAAACAGCGCGGGGATGGCCATAATCAGCCCGTAAGCGGTTGTGTTCATGGCCTCTGAAACTCCAGAGGACAGCAGGACGGCTTTTTCCGCCGGGCTGGCGTAAGTGACGGCGGAAAAGGCTTTGATCATCCCCATAATGGTTCCCAAAAGCCCAGTCAGCGTGCCGACATTCCCCAGCATGACCAAAAAAGGCGTTCGCTTTTCCAAAGCCGCAGTCTCCGGCCTCAGGGCCTCGTCCATTTTGCCCTGAATGTCCTCCGGGCCGCCGCAGTCCAAAAGGGCCTGAACGCCAGCTTCAATCGCAGCGGCGGCAGGCTCCCCGCCCTTTGAGCTGGCGCGGTCTTTTTCAGCTTTGGCAAGGGCCTGTTTCAGCTCCCCCCTGCGGATCAGCCCGGCAAAGCCCTCCGCATACCGCTTCTGGCCCTCCCGCCGCTTAAAAAACAGAAACAAAACCCTTTCAGCGATAATGACAAGGGATGTGATTTGAAAAAAAAGAATGGCCCACATCCAAAGCCCCCCTTTTTGGAAGGCTAAAATAATTTGATCCGCCATAGATGATTCCTCCTGAAGATTTTTTGGGCCGGCTTTTTGGGCTGGCGCAATGCCCGCGCCGGGGCCGGAAGCCGCCATCCGCCATCATGAGGCTATGGGAGCTTCCAAACAGGCCCTTGGGCTTGTTTTAAACCCCCGGCGGGGAAAAATCAAAACGCGGCGCGTCAAAAATGTCTTAAAAACCCTTAAATTTTTGGCTTCCCTTATGGCCGGCCCCGGAAGCTGCCGCGCTCATTATAAGAGGAGGTTATGCCTGCTATAACCGCATTGCCATGGAATCTGCCGGGCAGCCTCCGGCGGGCGGCTGCCGCCTGCCAGGCCGCCGGCTGGAGCTTGTTTGCCAGATGGAGGCGCGCTATGATGGGGCCGGCTGCTGGGCATCAACCAGCGCCGGCAGCCTGTTAAGGGGGGGAATCATGATTCAAGGTTTAGATCCGGCGACTATTATAGCTTTATGCGCCTTTGTGACCGTCTTAGGGCTTATTTTCAATATGCTTTTAGCGCCTGTAAAGGCCGAGCAAAAAGAGTTGAAAAATGGGCAGGTTCGTTTTGAGGCGGATCTGAAAGAGCTGCAAAAGGGGCAGGTTCGTTTTGAGGCGGATCTGAAAGAGCTGCAAAAAGGGCAGGTCCGTCTTGAAGACAAGATTGACTTGCTTTTAAAAGAAAAAAAATAGCTGCTGAAATCCCCGCGCGCTGCCCCGCTTGTGGGCCTCATGGCCAGGGCAAATCACTTCATTTTATAGGCTTCATCCAGGCTTGCCGGCGGCCCTCATGTAAAAATCGGGGGCAGCCCGACAGAATGCCCCTGCAGGCAAAAGAACATCATTCAGCCCCTTGGGCGGCGCGCGGCGGGTTTCTGAATTGACCGCATTTTGGCTTGAAGGGGCAGCCAAAGGGCGCTTTGACAGCTACATCTTAACTTGAAGGAGCAGCCAGAGGGCGTTTTGGGTGACGGGCGATGAGCCTTTTGTTTCCGCTTTTGGGCTGGCGCGGGCCAAAACCCCCCGCCCCTCCAAAATGGTCTGGCTGTTGAAAAAATGCTTCAGCCCCAGGCCAAAGCGCTGGTAATAATCCCCTGTGTATTTGATGTCGGGGTTAAAGTGGTCGTATTTAAAGACAAAGCCCCACTTGGGCAGAAAATCATAATTCCAGCGGACCAGCGCGCCTAAAGAATTGCTGTTCGCAAGATCGTCCCCTCTGGCGCCAGCGAAATCGCCTCCTTGCATAAGAGACGTGATCTGGGAGTTTGTTTTGTAGCCGAGGACGCCTTCGGCAAGAAAGGCGCCGGGGAGCTTGTTCCGGGTGAGGCTGTTTAAATCCAGCGCCTGATAAAGGGAAAGCGCCGCTGAGTTATGCTTGTTATTGTGATAAGAGGCGCTGGCCCCCGCCATCCAGCCCCAGGCAGTTGAGAGATACCTGACATTGGCAAAGCCTCCCAGACCGGCCGCAAAAACTTTAAGATCAGTTTCTTTTTTTTCAGAATCAGTTTTGCGAGAGCGGGCCCCTTCTGTTTCCCCCTCATTCACAAAGGCCAGATCATAGCTCAGGGCAGGGGTCCAGCCGCCGGAGAGCAAAACCCCCATCTTCTGCTGGTTCCATGTGGTCCGGGTCTGCATGCGGACATAAGTCCGGTGCTCGTCAGTCATCAGCCCAAAGGGCGCGGCAAACTGCCCAAAAGTGATAAACTGAGGGTATTTCCGGTAATCATCATAGAGCTTGATCCTCAAATAGCTGTCTCTGGAGCCTCGGTAGTATCCGCCGATGTTATAGGAATACACAAAGCGCCACTCTCTGCCCTTTGACTTGTAAAAGGGGATGCTGACAGAGGGGACGGCCGCCATGGCCGCGGGGCCGGAGATTGACTGCAGGGCGCCTTTGTGCTTGTCTTCACCCTTCCCGCCGGCGATATGGGCGTAGGCCAAAACCCGCCAGTCAAAGCCAAACATGTCCTGGCTTAAAAATTCCTGGAGCGGGGAAACAGCCTCCCCCGCCGCGGGGGGAGAGGGGGCAAAGGCCCGGCCCGTCAGATTTCGGTGGCCGCCGCCCGCCGGGTTTGTATGGCAGGTCGCGCATCGGTTGGTTCGGATTCGGAGGGCATACTCCGGCCGCGCCTCAGCCTCTGGGAGAAGCCCCGGGAGCGCCAAAGCCCCCGCCAGTCCAGCCGCAAAAAAACCGCAAACCCGCCGCATAAGGCAAACATTCCCAAAAAAACCGGCCCCTGTCTACTAAAAATCCAAAAAAAACCGGCCCAAAAATTTGTCCAGGCCGTTTTGGAGCCATCGCCAGGGGAGGCAGGCTTTTTGCCTCAACCCCCCCCCCCCTCATTTTTAATGCCGCCCGCCGGCAGCTGGCCAAAGGTCCTGCAAAAGCTTTCAGCGCCGCCGGGCTGGCGCCCCCTGCCCCGCCTTCAAAAGCCGCCGCCGGAGATGGGGCCGGAGAAAATTATGGGCAAGGGCGTAAAAAGCCCCGCCAAAGGCTTGACTTTTCTGAGGCGGCTTCAGATAATAGCCATATAACAGCCCTATTAGCGGCCTTTTAAAAACAAGGCTTGCCTCTAAGCTTAAAAAAACATACCTTTGAAAAACAATGATGCGGCAAATGATAAAAACCAGTTTTGTTTTGGCCCTTGCGTGTGGCGCCATGGCCGGCCTCGCTGGCTGCTGGGGGCCTCAGCGGGACGCGCTGCCTGAAACAATTGATCCGCCGCCCCCTCCGGTGGACGATGATGAAAATAATGCTCTGCAGAAAGTCCCTGCAAGCCCTAGCGCCTCTTCTAAAAGCCAGCAGCCGCCGCCTGATCCACAGGCAATAGAAAGAGGGAAAGATGCCTCCGTCACATGCGCCGGCTGCCATGGCGCAAACGGGGAAGGAAATCCAGCCTTAGGCTTTACTTTAGCCGGAAGCGATAAAAACTATCTTATACAGGCAATTAGAGCTTACAGGACAGGCGGAAAAAGAGCTGGAAAAGGGCCGAAAGCGCCGATGATGCTGCCCATAGCTGACCCTTTGTCGGATGACGAAATAAAAAACCTGGCCGCTTATTACAGCAGTCTTCCAATGCCGAACCATGTCAGCAATCCAAGCCCTTACAATGATCAGCATCAATAAATCTGCTGACTGCGATTAAGCTTTCAGGTTTTTAGACTCGCTTTTTGAGCGGAGCCGCAGGAAGAAAGAGCGGGCGGGAGATTTTTCCGCAAAGCTCTCCTGCTGCCCGCGGAGCGGCTTTTTTCAGCCCCTGTTTGAGATACAGCGCGTTAGTCACATAAGCATAAGACTGACACAGCCCGCGGGCGCGCGGGAGGCCGGATTTTCAAGGGGCTTCGCCAGCGGGTTTTTCAGGCGCCGCCCCGCTAATGGCCAGCCGCCCTCTCAAAAAGCTTAAAGCTTTGGCCCCGGCCCGCCGATAAGCCTGTTGCTGGCAAGCTTCCAGCCAAAGCATGCTTTTTTTTTAGGGGCTTTTGAAATGAAACCGCTTTTGCTTTTTTTGATTTTTGCCCCCCATGATGGCTTTGCCGGCCTGAAAGCCATCAGCCCCGCTGAGAGCCGATCCGCAAAACCCCGCCAGGGCCGGGGCGCCACTCAAGGCGGCAAATACATTGGAACAGTCCGGCAAGTCCGGGGCGGAAAATTTGCTGTCCAGCTGGGGCGCGGGCTTGCGCTTCATAAAAAAAAGCTTCAAGTGGCGGCTGCCTCTCAAGGCAAAAAATTTTCCGCAGGCGCGCCCCCCGCCAGCCAAAGGCCGGCTTATGTTTATTTTTATGATTTTCATGGCATCAAAAGAGGCCGGGCAAAGTTTTCCGCCGCGCGGGACTCCCGAACAATCATATTTGAGCTGGCCAAAGGCCAGAGGCCGCCCGCTGCCGGCTGGAGAATTGGCCTGGAGGATTTGTCTCTCCTGACAACGGATGGCCAGAGCTTTGGCCTGGGCCTGTTTTATGAGCTGAAATGGAAATAGCGGGTTTCGCTGGGCAGCCTCGCCGGCGCGGCAAAATCTTTGTCTGGGACCCTCTTTTTTCCCGATCTTAATTTTGAGGGATGCTTTAAAAGGGGGGCGCGCGCTATAATCCAAGCCTGTCCGCTCAGGCAGCCGGCGCAAATAGCCGGCTCAGCCTGCCGGCTCAGGCAGTTTGTTCGGACAGTTTGGGAGAGGTGGCAGAGCGGTCAATTGCGCCGGTCTTGAAAACCGGAGGGCCTTCACGGGCTCCGGGGGTTCGAATCCCTCCCTCTCCGCCATGCGCTCTCTGCCGCGGCGCATTAAAAACAGGCATTTTTTGTTTTCAAATTTTCTTATGCTTTAAGGCCTCCAGCGGAAGAGGCTGAATCGGGGAAGGCTTAAATTCCCTGGAAAACAGAGATTCAGCTTCTGGACCAGGGAAACCCCGGCCCCCGGCGCTGGCCTGCGAAGCGGCAAACATGCCCTCACAGAAATCACAAAGCTTGTATGGACAAGGGATCAGGGGCCGCCGCGATCTCGGCAGCGCGGCTCTGCTGAAAAGGCGCGGGGGAGCCCTCCCTAAACCTCCTGCTTTGTCAGAGGGGCGCTCATCCCCTTATATGCCAGCCGGGGCCAATCAGGGGATAAAGGGCGCGTCTTGAAAAAAAAAGGGGGGAGGCAGCAGAAGCTCCGGGGACGGCCTGGGCGCGCCTCAGGCGCCGTAAGCCAAAACGACATACCATCTTAGGGAAACAGCCATGGCCACAAGGCAGGTGTCCACAGTTAAAATCCCCGCCAGCCGAAAGCCCTTGACCAGGTAAAAAAACGCCGCCGTCACAGACAGCAGGACAAACATAAACGAAAACAGCCCGTAGTTTAAAAGCTCCCGCCCGGCGACAGCCAGAACATAGGCCAGAGTCAGGCCGGAGGCCGCCTTCAAAATCCAAAGAGATGTTTTTCGCAAGCTCCGCGGCATTTCACAAAGCCCTCCGCGCCTTTCAAGCCAAAAAAGCCCCCGCCGCCGGCAAAGCCCCTGAGGAGGCAGGCTCCGCGGGACGCCAGGGCCAGAGGCTAAAGAATAAACCGCTCCGCCCAGAGGTTCAAGAAAAATGAGACATTTTTTTGCCCCCCCCCCGCTGCCTCCCCGCCTGAGGCCCGCGCGGGGCGCCGGGCTTTTCGCCCCCTTCGCCCCCCCTTGAGACTCAACAGAAAGGCTAACAGAAGATTTGGCAGAGGCGGAAAATCTAACTACCGCGCGCTTGGCGCGTCTTTGGATCCGGGCCTTCTTTTTTCTCCGCCGGCGGGGGCGCTTATGACATAGCTTTGGATCCGGCGCTCAATCTCCGCCCGATCCTCCGCATTGGGCATAAGGGAAAAATAGATTTTATAAATGGCCTTTGCATTCTCGTAGTCGCTCTTAGCCTCATAAATGGCGCCTAACTGGCGGTAAATTTCAGGATGCGAGTTGGCCTCCGGGCGGCCAATAACTTGATCGGCTATTTGAATGGCGGAGTCAAGGTCGCCGCTCCCCCGGTAACAGCCAATCAGCTTGACCTGCAGGGAAACAGCGCTTTTCTGGATTTTCAGGGCTTTTTGATACTCTTTGGCGCACAGCTCGTAACTGGCTCTGGCCCTGTAGGGGCTGTCATGGGCGCCGGCGGCGCGGCGCCTGTAAATATCGCCGGCCAGAATATAGGCCAGGGAAGATCGTGGATTTTTTTGAATTTCCGCCCTGGCGGCCTCCATCGCCCGATCCAGGTTCTCGCCGCCGCCCTGAAGGAAATTCATCAGGCCGATATAGTAATTGATCTGCGGATATCCGGGGTTGAGGGCCAAAGCCCTTTCAAACTGCCTTTCCGCCTCATGATGCCGCTCAGCCTGCATATAAATCCAGCCCATGTAAAAAAGCGGCTCCGGATCAGATGTGTCCAAAAGAGAGGCTTTCAAAAGGTAGTTTAAAGCGGTTTTAAACTGCCCCTCATCGCTGTCCCGCTTTCCAAAATGGCCGTAGATCCGGCCGAGATAAACAAGCGGCGGCTTAAATTCAGGGCGCCGCCTGGCGATCCCGGCAAACACATTTTCAGCCTCGCTGTATTTTCCATGATTAAAAAAATATTCCCCGTAAGCCTGGCGATACTCCAAAATCATGGGAAACAGCTGCATCAGCTCCTCAAAATGCTTTTGGCCGCGGCCAAACCCGTAAGCGGAGCCAAGCGCCTTGGCATAAGCGATCTGGCCGGGAACGCTGTTGACATCTGAATCTTTCGCGCGCTCCGCAGCCTTAAACGCCTCGCTGTAGCTCCCCGCCGCGGCCAGCGCGTCATGCAGCAGAACATAAACCTCCGGGTCAGCGGAATAGGCCTCCGCGGCCTGTTTTGCGTAAGAAATGGCATGGGAATATATTTTTTGGCGAAAGGCGAGCAGGGCATGGCTTTTTAGAATTTCATACCTGCTGGGGCGGCTTTTTTTGGCTGCCCGAAGGGCCTCTCTCGCGCCCTCAAAATCATATTTTTCAGAAAGATAGTCGGCCAAAAGAAAATAAGCCTCGGACATTTTGTAGTCAGCCGCCACAGCCCGCCGGAGCCACAGAACAGCCTGTCCAAAGCCCCCGCGCTGATGAAAGCTCTTGGCCATTCTTATCGCGGCCAGGCTGTTTTTTTGGCCGCCGGCCCTGTAGGCTTTTTCATAATATGCTTGAGCTTTTTTAAGCTGGCCCTGGCCCATAAGCATGTCCCCCCTGTAAATCAGCTGCCTTGTCTCCAGCCTTGTTTTTTTGATGGATCCGCTCTCCCCTCCAAGAGAGGAGACAAGGGCTTCAATTTTTGGATTGACAGGATCCAGGGCGTAGGCTTTTTTGGCGTAGGAAAGAGCCTCCTCCCGGTCATTTTGCTGCTGGCGGATTTGCGCCATGGCCATATAAGCCTCGGAGAGAATTTGCGGATTGATCAGCTCGGAAAGCCCTGTCAAAACAGACTTCAGCCGCTTCTCGCCCTTTCCGGCTTTTTTAAAGTATTTAAACTCCAAAACTCCAAGGCGAAGCCCCGCGGCTTTGTGCTCTGGAACAATAGAGAGAATTTTTTGATATTTTTTTGCCGCCGCGGAATAGCTGCCCTCTTTGTAGCGCGCCTCGGCGGCCAGCATATGCGGCGCCGCCCATTTTGGCGCCAAATTATAGATGGTCTGAAGATAATGCGCGGCCTCCCTTTCCCTGCCCGCTCCGCTTAAAGCCCGCGCCTTAAGATAATAGAAAAAAGCCGGGGATTCCATTCCCAAAATATCCAGAGAGCTGTTGATTGTCATCAGCGCCTTTTCCCATTTGCCGCTTATCAGCTCGCTGGCGCTGCTGCAGAGGCCGGCGTAAACGCCGCCCTGGTCAATTTTATTGATTTTTTCCAAAACGCTGAAAAGCGTCTTTTTGTCTTTTGTGTCCTGATAGGCGAAGGGCCACAGCTCAAGATGCGCGAGGCACAAGTAGTAATACCCTTGTTTGAATTTTGGCCGGCTTTCAAGAATTTGGGACAGCTGCTCCTGGGCATTTAAATAGTGCGGAACCGAGTCCTTAAGATAATGGCCTGTGGCCTCCCTGGTTTTTTTCTCCAGCTGCTTGTCCGTCAGCGGCGGCCGCCGGGAGGCCTTGGCGCCGGAAGGGCCGGCAAGGCGGACTTGCTGATCCTCCCGCTGCGGCTCTTTTTTGAGCAAAAAAACCAGCCCCGCCGCAGCCAGCGCCGCAAATATCAAAATCCCGCGAAGCCCGGACCCGCCGCCAAAAGCTCTGGCCGTGGCGGTTGCGCTGGATTTTTCCTCCATTTCGATGATTTCGCTGCTTTCGTCATCGTCCTCTTTTTCAAAGGAGATTTTGACTTTTTTTCGCTTTTTTTCGCTTTTTTGGGCGGAGGGCTTTTTTTTTGATGGCCCGCGCATGATAATCGTTGCCTCAAGGGCCTCATCCTCTTCTTCTGGAGGCGGCCCTTCAGGCCCTTGTTTCGGCTTAGACCCTCTGAGCCTGGATCGGCCGCCCGGCGGAGAATCCGGCCCGGCGCTTAAGCGGCCCAGGATCTTTGCATAAAAAGCGGGATGGGCCGAAAGCGGGCGCCAGCGGCCAAGAGGATAGGGGGACAGCAGCTCTTCGCCCTGAAACCGGCCCTCCTCAATATAAGCCTCAATCTCTTTAGCCGCAAAGGGGCCGAGGATTTTTCCTCTGCGGTCTTTGATCAGCCAAAGCTTTTTTTCGCTCACTGCTTTGAATCTAAACCCGCGCCACTTTAAATGCAAAGCAAACATATTTGAGGCGCGGCTTTATGGACAGGCGCCGGCCCGTCCTTTACAATCAGAGGCTCCATGAAGTGGTTTCAGAAAAAACGGATGGAGGCGGCCGGGGCGCTTCCGCCCCGGAGTCTGCTGATTTTGTCCGCTGCCCCGGAAACCCTGCGCCAGCCGGATGTCTCTCACCCCTACCGGCAGGACAGCAATTTCTATTACCTGACCGGCTTTCAAGATCCTGGCGCATTGCTCGCGCTTTCCCCCTCCGGCCGCTCTGTTTTGCTCATCCCTGACAAAGATCCAAAAAAAGAGCTTTGGAGCGGGCCCATGCTTTCCCCCGCGGCGGCCAAAAAGCGCTTTTTAATGGACGAGGCGCATCCGGTTTCTGAGCTGGACCAAAGGCTGGGGAGGATGTTTAAAGGCCCCGGCCGCTCTGCAGGCTCCGGCCCGCGGCGGGTTTTTTATAACCGGGGGCGGCATCCTTTTTTTGACAGAAAGCTCAGGAAATTTGCCGGGAGCTTTCTGTCAGCGGAGGAGTTTTTGGCTCCGCTCCGCCGGATCAAAGACGCATGGGAGCTTTCCCATCTAAAAAAAGCGGCCGCGGCGACCGCTTATGGCCACAGGGCCATTGCCCGGGCGCTTCGGCCTGGAATCAATGAGCGCGCGCTGCATGGGGTTTTTTTAAAGTCTATTATGGAGCGGGGCGCCCCGCGCGAGGGCTACAGCTCCATTATTGCCTCTGGCGGGCGGGCAGCCACTCTGCATTACACAAAAAACAGCTTCCCTTGCCGCCGCGGCGAGCTTTTGCTTGTGGATGCCGGGGCTGAAATGGCCTTTTACACAGCCGATGTGAGCAGGGTCTATCCCGTGGGCGGAAGGTTTTCCCCTCCGCAAAAAAACCTCTGCCGGCTTTTGCTCGCCCTTCAAAAGCGGCTGATTCAGGAGGTCAGGCCGGGGGCCTCCATGAAGGCCTTAAACAAAAAAATGCGCGAGGGCCTTGGAGAGATCTTGCTGAAAGCCGGACTGCTGCTTCCTGAGGCCGCCAAAAAAAAAGCTCTTCTGCGGGCGGCGGCCAAAGCCTTCTGCCCCCATTCCATGGGGCATCTTTTAGGCTTGGATGTCCATGACGCGGGCTTCAACAGAAACAAAGAGGACTTGATTTTGGCGCCGGGCATGGCCTTGACCGTTGAGCCGGGGATTTATATCCCCTCCGAAGGCCCCCGCCTGAGCGCGCCGGCGTCTAAAAGCTCCAGGGGCGGGAGGCCGTCCGCTGCGGAAAAAGAGCTTGGCGGATTCCTGAACATGCGGGCCATCAGGCCTTTGCTGGGATGCGGGCTTCGGATTGAGGACAATATTTTTGTCACTGCCCGCGGCCGGCAAAACCTGACCCAAAGCATTCCCAAGGAAATTGAGGACATTGAGGCGCTTTGCCAAAGCGGGCGCGAATAAGCGGCGGGGGGCAGCCTCTGCCGGGGGGCTTAAGCCTCAAAAGCCAGCCAGCCCCTTTGTTTTGCCAGCGCCGCCAGCTCCCGCTCCGAGTCAAAGTTCTCATGCCCCGCGGGCGCGGAGCGGACCGCCACAGGAGCTTCGGCCAGCTCCAAAAGCGGCAAATCGCTGAGGCTGTTGCCCGCAGCCAGCCAGGGCCGCCGCCCGCCTGTTATTTGAAGCAGAGCCTGCTTTTTTCCAGGGCCATAAGTCAGGGGCTGGATGACATGGCTTGTGATTCCCCCCCCCGCAACCCGGCATTTTGCCCCCAAAACCCTGTCTGCGGCAAGGCCGGCGCCTTTCAGGGCCTCCTCCACAAGCGGCTCCAGGGAGGCGCTCACCACATAAATCATCAGGCCATTTTCCCTTAAAAGCCGCAGCAGCCATGCCATAAGGGGAAAGGGGCGGGGGGGGCATTCCCCAAGCGCCGCGCGGCAAAAAACCCTGAGGCTCCCTGGACTAAGGTCCTGCTGGCGGCGGGCAAACTCCGCGCATTTTTCCGCCCGCCGGCCCTGCCAAAGATTGTTTTTCAGAAGGTCAGAGACCTCCCGCAGGCCCTGCCGCTGCTGATATTTAATAAGAATGTGATTGACATCCTCAGGCCAGAGGGTCCCGTCAGCGTCAAAGGCGGCATACGGCTGCTCCCCCCGGGCTTTGCCGGGGGGCTTGTCAGAGCCTTCCGCGGCCAAAGCGCTTAAAAGCTTTTTGAGCCGGGCCTTCAGGGCGCCGGAGCCTCCGCCTGCGGGGCGGGTTTTTTTTGCGGCTGCGGCTTTCAGGCTCCCCTCCCCCCTGCCGGCAGGCGCGGCCGGCAAAAAACTCCAGAAAAAACAAGGTTTTCTTGACTTCCCCGCAGCGATTCGGGAAGATTTTTTTAGCCCCGGCTGAGCGCTGAATTTTCAGGGATCTTTATATTTAGGGATATTCATAAAGCGCAAGCCAGGAAAACTCAAGATGAAAATCGTAAAAAACATTGCCAAATATTTTAACAAGGACCTGGCCATAGACCTTGGAACGGCCAACACGCTGGTTTTTTCGCCCAGCGAAGGCATCATTTTAAATGAGCCTTCCGTGGTGACAATGCAAAAAGACATCCAAAACCAGAAACGGGTTTTGGCTGTGGGCGAGGAGGCGAAATACATGCTGGGGCGGACCCCCGGAAACATCATCGCCGTCCGGCCCATCAAGGACGGAGTCATTTCCGATTTTGAGATCGCCCAGCAGATGCTGAAATATTTTATCTCAAAATCCACAGAAAAATCCCCCAGAATCATCCGCCCCCGGATTGTGATCTGCGTCCCTTTTGGCATCACTCAGGTGGAAAAGCGCGCGGTGGAGGAGGCGGCGCTTTCGGCTGGCGCCCGCTCAGTGCATCTCATAGAGGAGCCTTTGGCCGCGGCCATCGGAGCCGGCCTTCCCATCACGGAGGCCACGGGAAATCTTGTGGTTGATATTGGCGGAGGGACCACCGGTGTCGCCATCATATCTCTTGGGGGGATTGTGATTTGCGAGTCAATTAAGGTGGGCGGCGACAAGCTGGATGAATCCATCATCAACTACATCCGCCGGAACTTTAATCTTTTGATCGGAGAGCGGACGGCGGAAAACATAAAGATCAATCTTGGCACGGCCCTTTGCCAAAACAACAACAAAACCCTTGCGGTCAAAGGCAGGGACCTGGTTTCCGGGACTCCGAAGACCATCTCGCTGAACCGCTTTCAGATCAACAAGGCCCTTACAGACCCTTTGGAGAAAATCATCGGCGCTGTGCGGCTGGCTTTGGAAAAAACCCCGCCTGAGCTGGCCTCCGACATCGTGGACAACGGAGTCATCCTTACCGGCGGCGGCGCCCTGCTGAACAATATGGATATTCTTTTGAAGGAGAAAACCGGGCTGCCGGTCTGTGTGGCGGAAAAGCCGCTTTTTTGCGTCGCTTTGGGCGCGGGCAAAACTTTGGACCAGCTGGATCTTCTGGATCAAATCACCATCAAATAGCTGGCTGGGGAGATTTTTCCGCGGATTTTTGAAAAGCGGCTGTTTTGGGCGGCCCGGCAAAAACCAGGCCTGCTGAAAAATCATGAAAAAAGCTCTGGAAAAAGTGTTAGGGAAAGCCCAGGCAAAAGCCTTGAAAAAGCCTTGAAAAAGCCTTTAAAATCCGCGGCGCTTTTTGCTTTTTCCGGGCCGGCGGCTTTGGGGGTTTTGGCTGTTTTGGGCGGCGCGTGCCGGGTTCAGCCTAAGCCTCCGGCCATGCAGACTGTCAGGCTGCAGGACACATCGCTTTTTGAGGCGGAGTTAAAAAGGGGCCTTTCGGATCTGGCCCGCGGATGCAATTATGATTTGGACTGTTATTTAAGCGGCGGGCTGAATTACATTGAGTTTAAGGCCTGCCGAAAAGAGGCGCTGGCTCCGGCGGGCTTTGATTCAGAAGAGGAGTGCCGCGAGGCTGGGATAAAACTGCTGGACAGCTTGGCGAAAAGGCTGGAGAAAAAAATAAAGCTCTCAAACCCCCGCCGTTAAGCTGTTGACAGCCCCGCAAAAGCAGCTTAGAATGGCTGTAATAAGCGCTGGCGGAAGCCGGGAGGGCTGTGGGGCTCTCAAGGGCGGGAACATGCAGAATCAGCAGCCGGCTCCAGCTCCAGATGAGATCTGGAGAATTTTAAGATGTTTCATGAATATCGCGGGAATTTTAAATTTTGCGCTTGCGCTTTTTGCCGGTTTGCCGCATAATTGGAGAAAAGCTTAAAGGAGGGCAGGATTATGAGCAGTCAGAGCGCGGCCCCGTCTTGGGATGAGATCAGGGGCATTTTGAAAGAGGTTTCCGCCAGCCAGAGGGAGACCGCCCGGCAGATGAAGGAGATTGCCGCCGAGCGGCGAGAGGCTTCTGCCGAGCAGAGGGAGTTTGCCGCTGAGCGGCGGGAGGCTAGCCGGCAGTTAGGCCAGCAAATAAAAGAGGTGGTCGCCGAGCGGCGGGAGACCGATCGGCAGATGAAGGAGACCGATCGGCAGATGAAGGAGACTGATCGGCAGATGAAGGAGACCGATCGAAAAATGAAGGAGACATCCAGGGAGGTTAAATCCCTGTCTCATCTTTTCAGGAATCAGTGGGGATCTCTTGTTGAGAGCCTTGTCAGGGGAAAGATCGTCACGCTGCTTCGGGGGAGAGGCATAGAAGTCACAGAGACTGTTTCCAATATAAAAATTCATCAAATCCGCCCGGCAAAAGGCGGAGGGATCAGAAAGGAAACGGTCTGCGAGCTGGACATTGTCGCGGAGAATGGCTCAGAATGCGTGGTTGTTGAGGTTAAAAGCTCTCTCCGCCCGGACGATCCGCAAAAGCTTGCGAAGCTTCTGCCCCGCCTTTCCGCCTTGAATCCAAAAAGGTTTAAGGGGAAGAGGGTTTATGGGGCCTTGGCCTATTTAAAGAGCATGGCAAACGCGCGCGGTCTGGCTGAGGATTATGGGTTTTTTTTGATTGCGGGGACAGGAGACAGCGCCCATATAGTCAACGGGCCGGATTTTCAGCCAAAGGCTTACTGAGGCTGCTCCTGCAAACAGGAGCGGCTGGGAAGCAGATTCTTTGAAGAGGCCATTTGGGGGAAGCCATGAAAAAGCAAAAAAAGAAGCCAGCCTCTGCGGAGGCAAAAAAACCCGCCGCCCGCAAAAGCCGAAACAGAGCGAAGCGCCCGGCCGCGGCAAAGCCGGCTGGAAAAGCGCCCGCAAAAAAACTTCCACTCCCAAGCGGGAAGTTCCGCTTTATTGTTGAAAATGTCCGCTGTTTTGCCGGCAGGCAGGAGTTTGAAATGCGGCCCCTGACCTTTTTGACTGGAGGAAACAACTCGGGCAAAACCACTCTCCTTGGATGTTTTCACGCGCTTTTTAGCAACCCGTTGTTTCGCCCCACTCTGAGTTTTGATTTTAACGAGGCGCCTTATCAAATGGGAGTCTTTAACACCATCGCCCGGAAGCAAAGCCAAAAGCCTTTGTTTGGGCTGGGCCTGCTTTCTGAAAAGCCCAAAATGGAGTATATGGCTTATTTTGCCCGGCAGGCGGGGGGCGCGGAGCCGGCGGCGAGCCGCATGCAAGTTCAATTAAGCGATATGAGCGCGAAAATCACTTTGGCGGAAAAAAAGTCTTCTTATTATATCAAGACCTCAAAAAAAGAGAGCAGGGGTATTTTTCCAGAACGGAGCAGCCCCTATCGTTTCCCCTTTAACCCCTTTTTTCCTTTTCATATGAATCCCAATATGCGGGAAAAGCTCTCAGAAGAGTTCTTCAGCTCCCTGCTGGGGGCAGCTCATGGGGTTTTTCCTTTCTCTCTGATTGATCTTGCTCCTGTCCGCTCCAAGCCCAAAAGAAATTATGACAATATCCTCCCAAAAAGACATGATCCAGAAGGGGGAGACGCGCCAACACGTTTAATGCGGCTGAGCCAAAACAAAGAGCGCTGGGGAAAATTTTATAAAAACCTGCGCTCTTTTGGAAAAGCTGCCGGGCTTTTTGATGACATCAAAATTGAGGAATACAAGCGCTCTATGATGGGCGGGCCTTTTCAAATTCAGTTTTACATCAAGGGAGTCTGGTCCAATATTCAGGATACAGGATACGGCATAAGCCAGGCGCTTCCTATTTTGACAGATCTTTTTCTCTCCCCTCCGGGGAGCCGGCGCTTGCTTCAGCAGCCGGAAGTCCATCTTCACCCCAAAGCGCAGGCGGCGCTGACATCTCTTTTTATTGAAGGCGCGCAGTCCATGGGCAAATCTTTTTTGATTGAGACTCACAGCGATTATATGCTGGATCGCGCCCGCATAGAGATCAGAAAGGAAAATATCCCGCCGGATGATGTCTCTCTCATATATCTTGAATCCCATAAAGACGGCTCTAAGGTTTATAATATCTCTTTCGACGAACAGGGAAACTTTGTCAATGCCCCTGAAAGCTATGGGGATTTTTTTCTAAAAGAGGGAAATGCGCTTCTTGGTCTGGACGATTAAGAGGGAGAGTTTTATGCGCATGATCCTTGACGCAAATCAGATTGGCCGGTTTTTGGATAATTAAGGGGGCCAGCCTTATGCGCATGATTATCGATGCGAACCAGATTGGCCGGTTTCTTTCCGAAAGCGGGGATATGGCGCCAATACATGGCTGGCTTGAAAAAGGCGGACAGCTGATTTACTCCAATCATGAAAAGCTTAAGCGGGAGCTGATGAAAAGCGGCAGAAAAGCGCATAACCATTTTACAGCCTTGCGCAGAAGAGACCGCGCTGTTCAAATTGACAAAGGCAAGGTGAGTCAGGCGATGAAAGAGATTGAAGCTGAAAATAAAAAAAGCCATCGCGAGCGGAAATCAAATGACTCACATATCCTCGGCCTAGCCAGGGCCTCCGGCGCAAAGCTGCTGTGTACAGAAGATAGAGGGCTGGAAAAAGATTTTAAGAAAATCATAAAGGGCAAAATTTATAAAAGAAAAAAGGATCACAGCCGGCTGCTCACAAAAAATGCCTGCCGAAAAATAAAAGCCTAAGGCAGGGGCATGTTTATGATCAGGGCGGCCCAAAAAGCCCGCAGATAATCAGTAAAAAGCCAAAAACAAAGCCAGATCCCGCGGCGGCAAAAAATTCCGCTGGAAAAAGCCAAGGCAGGGCGGGGCAGCCCTCCGCCAGCAGCGGCAAAACTGGCTGAAAAAGCGCCCGCGCGGAGATTCTGGCGTTGACAGCCCCGCAAAAGCAGCTTAGAATGGCTGTAATAAACATTGGCGGCAGGACGGCGGGGAAAGGCTTCTCCTGAGGGCTGTCAAGGGAGGGAAACATGCAAAATCAGCAGCCGGCTCCAACTCCAGATGAGATTTGGAGAATTTTAAGAGAGGTTTCCGCCAGCCAGAAACGGCTGGCCGAGGACAGGGAAAAGCAGCGCCGCGAGCAAGCCGCGGAGCAAAAGCGGCGGGACGAGAAGTGGGAAAAACAGCGCCGCGAGCTTGCCGAAATCCACAAAAAGCAGGCCGAGGACCGAAAAAGACGGGCGGAGGAATGGGAAAAACAGCGCCGCGAGCTTGCCGAAATCCATAAAAAGCAGGCCAGGGAAATAGATAAAACCAACAAGGCGATAGATAAATCAAATGGCATGTTGGACAACAAGTGGGGGGATTTGGTTGAGGCTCTGGCCGTGGGGAATCTGATTGCGCAGCTTCAGAAAAGGGGGATGAAGGTCAACAGGACTTCCAAGAATGTGGAGGGCTTTATGATGACAGCTGACAGTTCAGGCCGGGAGAAGAGAAGAAACTGTGAGATTGACATTGTTGCCAAAAATGCTGATGAGCTTGTGGCTGTTGAGGTCAAATCCACTTTGAAGGCGGGCCATGTGAAGCGTTTTTTGTATGTTTTGGAGAATTTTCATAAGATGTTTCCTGAGTATCAGAGGATGCGGATACGCGGAGCTGTGGCGTATTGGAGCGCAAAGCGCGGCGCCCCGGCTTATGCGAAAAGCAAAGGTTTGTTTGTGATTAAGGTTGCCCAAGACAGACCGCGGATTACCAATAAACAAAGCTTTAACCCCAAGATTTTCTGCTCGCCTTAAGATTGCCGGCGGCGCGGGGCCTGGATTCAAAGAGGCTTGTTTTTGGTTTTTTTATTGACAGAGAGCGCATGCCAGCTGCTGAGGAATGCAAGAGAGATCAGGATGACATCCAATTTTTAGGGGTTTTTATTGACATATTCAGGCAGGCTTGTCTGGCTCTTAAAGAGTGGAGGGAAGAGGCATGAAAAAAGAAATTGTTATCTATCAGTCTAAAAGCGGAAAGATTGAGTTTCGCGGAGACCTCAAAAAAGACACGATCTGGGGGACGCAGAAACAAATTGCCGATGTTTTTGAAATTGAAAGATCTGTGGTCACAAAACATATCGGAAAAATCATAAAAGACAGGGAAATTGACGAAAAAAGCAATGTGCAAAAAATGCGCATTGCCCATTCAGACAAACCTGTCAAGCTCTACTCTTTAGATATTATGCTGGCTGTAGGCTATAGGGCAAATTCAGCCAAAGCTGTTTTATTCAGAAGATGGGCCGCAAAAACCCTGAGACAGCATCTTTTGGAGGGATGCGCGATAAATAAAAAGCGGCTGATCAAGAATTATCAGGCATTTCAGGCAAGCCTTAAAGGCATAAAAGCGCTTTTGCTTTTGTCTGGCTCTTAAAGAGGGCGGGCCGGCTGCCCTCTCGCCGCGCGCCGGAGGCTCTGACAGCCCTAACCCTTCTCACAGCGGAAAGCGCGCCCAGAGACAAAGAGAAAATGATTGGCCTTATTCTTTTATTGCTGCGGGGCAATCGGCAAAAGAGGGCAGGCAGCGCTCAAGCTGTCAGCAATTTGGCGGCAGCGGGCTGGACTGGAGCTTGAGCAAATGTAAGGGCATCTAAAAAGGCTTTTGCGGGCCAGGCCGGGGAAAAACAGCAGCGGGGGAGGGCTGGGTCTTTGAAAAGGCGCCTTTAAATCAGAATGGCGGGGAGGCTGCTCCTGCAAACAGAGCGCGCGGCGCGGCGCGCCGCAACAAGGGAGAGGCGCTGACAGGCTGTTCATTGAAACAGGCTCTATAAAAAGAGGCGCCTTTAAATCAGAATGGCGGGGAGGCTGCTCCTGCAAACAGAGCGCGCGGCGCGGCGCGCCGCAACAAGGGAGAGGCGCTGACAGGCTGTTCATTGAAACAGGCTCTATAAAGAGGCGCCTTTAAATCAGAATGGCCGGAAGGTCATCTCAGCTCTTCAAACGCGGAGTCACCATGAACCCAGCAGTGCCAGTTTCGCCTTTTGTCTTCACTGTAGCTTCTGCAGAGAGTAACATTGCTTCTCGGCTTGCAGTTCGCATTTGTTAGATAATTGCATTCTTTGGGGCCGGAGTTGCCATTGCAGTGGAATTTATTGGTCCCGTCCGGTTGCGGATGATTACCAGCTGTGTATCTTCCGTTCTGTGTTCCAGGGTGCACACACCAAGCCACCGCATCATTGCAATACTCACTTACGAAATCCGTTCGGCTGTCAAATTCATCCCGATCCTCTTCGGTGCCATATTCATCCAGTATGTCATGTTCCAGAAGGCTGTTAAAATCCTCTGAGGTGTTTGGCAGCTCGCGGCGTCTTCTCTGATCCATGCCGGCGCCGATTCGGCAATATTTATCAAACAGGCATTTGTCGTCATTGCTGCTGCAATTTGTATTGCCCGATTTGCCGTCTCCCTCATCCAAAAAATAATGGATCCACTCCAGCAAAGTTCCGTTGCCTTCGCGGACGGCGATATCCAGCAGGCTGCTGCTCCGATCAACATCTCTTGTCAAAGCGGTTATAACATCTGAGTCGATTGCCTCAAGAAGCTCATACAGCATCTCAAAATCATTATCTTCACCCTGCATCAGCGCTGCGGTTGAGTAATTTTCCCCCAGGTAAGCCAAAAAAGCTTTGGCCTCTCTTGAGGAATAGCCGCTGATTTCATCCTCCAGCGGCTGAATGTCAATCTCCATCATCTTATCAAAGTCGGCGTAACTCATTTCCTTAAGGTCTTTCAGCTTGGGCCTTTCCAAAACCTTATGAACAGCATCCAGAGCCTCCACATTTCTGACAGACAAGTCTTCGCAGTCATTCCGCGCGCTTGATTCGCGGAAAATCTTTCTGCAAATATTTTTGCATGAGCGGCTGTCGTCACAGCTGCCGCGGGCGGCGGCCGGGCGGGCGGGGTCAGAGCCGGCCCTGTCGGCATATCTGTAGGGCCTTCTGGAGGCTTCGTATCTTCGGTCTTCATCGTCATTGCGGCGCCGGCGATTGTCCCTGTCGCCGGACCTTTCAAGAGAGGGGCGCCTTTCGGAAGACTCTCTTCTTGGCGGGGGATCATCCCGCGCCGGCGGCCGCGGCGGCTGATAAGGCTCGCGCTCCGCCCCTCGCGCGGGCCGCCTGTCTTGAGGAGGAGGGTAATAACCTGGCCCCGGAGGCGCCTGGGAGGCATACCCGCCCGCGCTCGGAGTCATTATATGGCCGCAGCTGTTTGTGAGGCAGATAAAAGCCAAAAAAGCAAAAAGCCGCCAAATCATCAGAATCAATCAGCCAGCCGGCATGGCGGCATGATTTCCCCCGCATCATTTATCGGCAAATTCAGCCCCTGACTAAAGCCCGGTTTTTTTGGATGGCCTGTTTGTCTGGACGGCCTCGCAGCCGTTCCCGAACCTTCGCAGATCAGCAGCTTTGTCCAGAGGGCTGGCCTAGCGGCCGCTCCCGGCAGTTTTCCACAAAAACGGATATTTTAAGGGGATAGCCTTGCCGCTGGGCCGCAGGTTCAGCGCTGGGATCTGTTTCGATGGACGGTCTAATTGGCCGCTCCCGCGCCTCCTCAGATCAGCAGCTTTGCCCAGAGGGGGCTTGTTTATCTGGACAGCCTATTGGCCGCTCCTGATTATGGCCGGCGCATGGCTTTTCAGGTTCTGGACATCTAAACAGCTTTAAATCAGAATCTCAGCGAGACTATCCCTCTAAAAGCTGGTCCCAGCGCCGAGCCTTTGCTTTCCCCCGGCGCCAGCCGGCTTGCCCCAGCGCTGATCCCCGGCTTCCCCCAGAGCCAGCCGGCTTGCCCTTGGGGCTGGCCCGCCTGATCCTCCGCTGCGGCCTCAGCCGCCCGGCGGGGGAGGCGCCGCTTTTTTTCGCTTTTTTTAGTTGACTCCCCGCTCAAAAGCGATATTTTTATAGGCAGGGGGGCAAAACCCCAGAGGGTTTGCCAAGCCACAGCCCCAGGAGGGTTTTTATGACAAAAACAACAGCCAGCAAGCTCAAACGGAACGGCCGCAAGGCCGGCCCAACAAGCAAGCCCTCCGGCGGGCATCACGATGTTTTTTTTAAAGCCTGCTATTCCATCCCCGATTTTGCCTTTGAGCTGTTTAAGATGGCTTTTTTCAAAAAAGAGCTGGATGCCTTTGACTGGAGCCGGCTCAGGGCTGAGAAAGACACTTTTAATGATCCAGGCGCTCATGGCGCAAGGGCGGATGTGGTTTTTTCCGTTCCGCTTAAAAGGAATCCCAAAAGAAAAGCCAAGATTTTTCTGCTTTTAGAGCATAAATCCCGCTTCAGCCACTGGGTTTATTATCAGATTCTCAAATACAAAACCCTTATTATAGGCGAGAGCCTGGAGAAGGGCGATAAGGACTGCCTTGTGATCGCTGTTTTGCTTTATAACGGTGAGGAGCCTTGGCGCTGGCCAAAATCCCTTAAAGAGGGCCTTTGGGGCCGGATTTTGCCTGAAATCCCTTCCTCTTTGGAAAAAGACGCGCTAAACTATGGGATAAGGGTGGTTGATGTCAGCTCTCCCGCCGCGAGGAAAGCGATTGCCGACAGGAGTTTTAAGAGCCGGGGATTTTTGAGCGCTCTGAAGGAGGCCAGGTCTTTAAAGCCGGAGGAGGGGGAGCTGAGGAAGGCGATTTCGCTGTTTGACAACTGGACTGGTGACCGGGATGATTTGGCTCTGAATGTGGGGAGTTATTTTTGGTCTTCTATTCCAGGGATGACGAAGGAGTTATGGGAGAAGCTGGAGCGGGATGCAGTCAGAAGGGGTATTTTTTCAAAAGGAGGTTTTATGAATGTAAGGGAATACATGAAAGAGGAAGGCCGGCAGGAAGGCCGGCAGGAAGGCCGGCATGACAAAGAAAAAGAGATCATTTTAAATATGCTTAAGAAAAAAGCGAAGGTTTCCTTTATTTCTGAGGTGATTGGCCTGCCTGAAGCTGAGATCATCAAGTTCAAAAACGGCGAGATCAAAAACTCCCAGAACGGCCAGGCTGAATAAGCCGCGGCTGTTTATCTGGACGGCCTCGCGGCCGTTCCCGAACCTTCGCAAATCAGCAGCTTTGTCCAGAGGGCTGGCCTAGCGGCCGCTCCCGGCAGTTTTCCACAAAAACGGATATTTTAAGGGGATAGCCTTGCCGCTGGGCCGCAGGTTCAGCGCTGGGATCTGTTTCGATGGACGGTCTAATTGGCCGCTCCCGCGCCTCCGCAGATCAGCAGCTTTGCCCAGAGGGGGCTTGTTTATCTGGACAGCCTATTGGCCGCTCCTGATTATGGCCGGCGCATGGCTTTTCAGGTTCTGGACATCTAAACAGCTTTAAATCAGAATCTCAGCGAGACTATCCCTCTAAAAGCTGGTCCCAGCGCCGAGCCTTTGCTTTCCCCCGGCGCCAGCCGGCTTGCCCCAGCGCTGATCCCCGGCTTCCCCCAGAGCCAGCCGGCTTGCCCTTGGGCTGGCCCGCCTGATCCTCCGCTGCGGCCTCAGCCGCCCGGCAGGGGGAGGGCCGCTCTTTTTTTTCGTTTTTTTAGTTGGCTCTCCGCTCAAAAGCGGTATCTTTAATAACGGACAGGGGGGCAAAACCCCAGAGGGTTTGCCAGGCAGCCCCCCAGGAGGATTTTTATGACAAAAACAACAGCCAGCAAGCTCAAACGGAACGGCCGCGACTCCGGCCCAACAAGCAAGCCCTCCGGCGGGCATCACGATGTTTTTTTTAAAGCCTGCTATTCCATCCCCGATTTTGCCTTTGAGCTGTTTAAGATGGCTTTTTTCAAAAAAGAGCTGGATGCCTTTGACTGGAGCCGGCTCAGGGCTGAGAAAGACACTTTTAATGATCCAGGCGCTCATGGCGCAAGGGCGGATGTGGTTTTTTCCGTTCCGCTTAAAAGGAATCCCAAAAGAAAAGCCAAGATTTTTCTGCTTTTAGAGCATAAATCCCGCTTCAGCCACTGGGTTTATTATCAGATTCTCAAATACAAAACCCTTATTATAGGCGAGAGCCTGGAGAAGGGCGATAAGGACTGCCTTGTGATCGCTGTTTTGCTTTATAACGGTGAGGAGCCTTGGCGCTGGCCAAAATCCCTTAAAGAGGGCCTTTGGGGCCGGATTTTGCCTGAAATCCCTTCCTCTTTGGAAAAAGACGCGCTAAACTATGGGATAAGGGTGGTTGATGTCAGCTCTCCCGCCGCGAGGAAAGCGATTGCCGACAGGAGTTTTAAGAGCCGGGGATTTTTGAGCGCTCTGAAGGAGGCCAGGTCTTTAAAGCCGGAGGAGGGGGAGCTGAGGAAGGCGATTTCGCTGTTTGACAACTGGACTGGTGACCGGGATGATTTGGCTCTGAATGTGGGGAGTTATTTTTGGTCTTCTATTCCAGGGATGACGAAGGAGTTATGGGAGAAGCTGGAGCGGGATGCAGTCAGAAGGGGTATTTTTTCAAAAGGAGGTTTTATGAATGTAAGGGAATACATGAAAGAGGAAGCCCGGAGGGAAGTCCGGGAGGAAGTCCGGAGGGAAGCCCGAGAGGAAATCCGGAGGGAAGCCCGGGGGGAAGTCCGGGAGGAAGTCCGGGAGGAAGTCCGGCAGGACAAAGAAAAAGAGGTCATTTTAAATATGCTTAAGAAAAAGTTTGATATTTCGGTTATTTCAGAAGCGATTGGCCTGCCTGAAGCTGAGATTATCAAGTTCAAAAACGGCGAGATCAAAAGCGCCCAGAACGGCCAGGCTGAATGAGCCGCGGCTGTTTATCTGGACGGCCTCGCGGCCGCTCCCGAACCTTCGCAGATCAGCAGCTTTGCCCAGAGGGGGCTTGTTTATCTGGACAGCCTATTGGCCGCTCCTGATTATGGCCGGCGCATGGCTTTTCAGGTTCTGGACATCTAAACAGCTTTAAATCAGAATCTCAGCGAGACTATCCCTCTAAAAGCTGGTCCCAGCGCCGAGCCTTTGCTTTCCCCCGGCGCCAGCCGGCTTGCCCCAGCGCTGATCCCCGGCTTCCCCCAGAGCCAGCCGGCTTGCCCTTGGGCTGGCCCGCCTGATCCTCCGCTGCGGCCTCAGCCGCCCGGCGGGGGAGGCGTTGCTCTTTTTTTTCGCTTTTTTTAGTTGACTCCCCGCTCAAAAGCGATATTTTTATAGGCAGGGGGGCAAAACCCCAGAGGGTTTGCCAGGCCACAGCCCCAGGAGGGTTTTTATGACAAAAACAACAGCCAGCAAGCTCAAACGGAATGGCCGCGACTCCGGCCCAACAAGCAAGCCCTCCGGCGGGCATCACGATGTTTTTTTTAAAGCCTGCTATTCCATCCCCGATTTTGCCTTTGAGCTGTTTAAGATGGCTTTTTTCAAAAAAGAGCTGGATGCCTTTGACTGGAGCCGGCTCAGGGCTGAGAAAGACACTTTTAATGATCCAGGCGCTCATGGCGCAAGGGCGGATGTGGTTTTTTCCGTTCCGCTTAAAAGGAATCCCAAAAGAAAAGCCAAGATTTTTCTGCTTTTAGAGCATAAATCCCGCTTCAGCCACTGGGTTTATTATCAGATTCTCAAATACAAAACCCTTATTATAGGCGAGAGCCTGAAGAAGGGCGATAAGGACTGCCTTGTGATCGCTGTTTTGCTTTATAACGGTGAGGAGCCTTGGCGCTGGCCAAAATCCCTTAAAGAGGGCCTTTGGGGCCGGATTTTGCCTGAAATCCCTTCCTCTTTGGAAAAAGACGCGCTAAACTATGGGATAAGGGTGGTTGATGTCAGCTCTCCCGCCGCGCGGCGGGCGATTGCCGACAGGAGTTTTAAGAGCCGGGGTTTTTTGAGCGCTCTAAAGGAGGCAAGGTCTTTAAAGCCGGAGGAGGGGGAGCTGAGGGAGGCGATTTCGCTGTTTGACAACTGGACTGGTGACCGGGATGATTTGGCTCTGAATGTGGGGAGTTATTTTTGGTCTTCTATTCCAGGGATGACGAAGGAGTTATGGGAGAAGCTGGAGCGGGATGCAGTCAGAAGGGGCATTTTTTCAAAAGGAGGTTTTATGAATGTAAGAGAATACATGAAAGAGGAAGGCCGGCAGGAAGGCCGGCAGGAAGGCCGGCAGGAAGGCCGGCAGGAAGGCCGGCATGACAAAGAAAAAGAGATCATTTTAAATATGCTTAAGAAAAAAGCGAAGGTTTCCTTTATTTCTGAGGTGATTGGCCTGCCTGAAGCTGAGATTATCAAGTTCAAAAACGGCGAGATCAAAAACTCCCAGAACGGCCAGGCTGAATGAGCCGCGGCTGTTTATCTGGACGGCCTCGCGGCCGCTCCCGAACCTTCGCAGATCAGCAGCTTTGTCCAGAGGGCTGGCCTCGCGGCCGCTCCCGGCAGTCTTCCACAAAAACGGATATTTTAAGGGGATAGCCTTGCCGCTGGGCCGCAGGTTCGGCGCTGGGAACTGTTTCGATGGACGGGTCTAATTGGCCGCTCCCGAACCTTCGCAGATCAGCAGCTTTGTCCAGAGGGCTGGCCTAGCGGCCGCTCCCGGCAGTTTTCCACAAAAACGGATATTTTAAGGGGATAGCCTTGCCGCTGGGCCGCAGGTTCGGCGCTGGGATCTGTTTCGATGGACGGGTCTAATTGGCCGCTCCCGCGCCTCCGCAGATCAGCAGCTTTGCCCAGAGGGCTGGCCTCGCCCCGGTTTTTTTCGGAAGCTGCGTTTCTGCCAGGCCTGGGATCGCGCCATGGTTTATGCTTTTGGCTAAAGCTTGGGGGGTTTATTGCCGGCTGCCGCCGGCCGGCGGCGGAAAAACAAATTCCTCTTGAATTTTCCAGCCCCGCCGCCGACAGGCTTTATAGGGCGGGCAGCGGGCTTTTACAGGACAGCGGACAGGCTTTTGCAGCAGCGCGGGGGGATAAAAAAATGAGGCTTGCGGCGCGCGGGGGGTTTTCAGCGGCAGCGCTTGCGCTTCTTCTGGCTTCGCCGGCCGGCAAAGCCTATCCCTGGCTAAATGACCCCAGTCCAATTTCCACAGGTCCAATTTCCACAGGTCCAGCTTCCACAGGTCCAGCCCGCTCTGGGCCAAACCCCCTCTGGCCCCCGCCGCAAAGCAAACCCCTCCGGCTCTCGGAGACATCTGGCTCAAAGCAAAAATCAAAATCAGCCGCCGAGCTGGATGTCCATGGCTCTTACTTTTTTAAAAAGAAAAAGCAGTCCCTGTTTTTCGGGGCCGCCCTCAGCCACAAAAGCCGCATAGCGGCGGCAGATCTAGGCTATCAATACTCTTTTCTCGAAAAAAATCATTACTTCCGCTTCAGTGATCTGAGCCTGGCGTTTCCGGTTTTTTCCGATCAGGCCAAAATGACTCTGGGCTTCAGCAGCCGGACCTGGAGCGAGCTTGACGAGTATTGGGATTTGGGGCTGTGGCTTCCCCGCTATCGCGTGGATGTCTTTCGCCCCCAAACGGCGGGGATTCCGGGCCTGTATTTTGATTTTCCCGGAGATGTGGATTTTTCCGCCATGCTCTCTTATTTTTTCCTCCCGGACATCATCATTTATCCGCAGATATTTAAAGGCTCCGTTGGCTCAAAAAACCCGTTTTTTGCCGCCTCCTCAAAGGCCTTTCCAAAAAAGGTCAGCTGGAAGATCGGGCAAAGGCCGAAGCTCAAGCTTTCGGCGCTTTTTCGCCCGGCAGCGGCCTTTCAGATGCGCCATCAGGCGGGCAAATCAGGGCTGAGCCTCGCTTACGCCTTTAAGCCGGCCAATCAGCTGCAATACGCCATCCGGCAGCAGCAGCGCGAATCCTGCGCCGGCTGCGTCATCAACCTCAGCGCCAAAGGCGCGGAGGGGCAGATGCTCATCACAGCGGTTGATTACTCTGTTATCTCCCACCATCTTTTTAATCTTGAGGGAAAGCTGGCCCTTAACGAGGATGTGTCGCTCACAGGCTCCCTGTTTTACGAAAACCCGGGAAAAGCCCCGGCGCGCCCAGGCTGGCTTACGGAAAACTTTGAGTCTCACCTGACCGCCGGCTTTTTTGCCAGGATGCGCGGCAATTTCCCGCAGGGGGAAAAAACCATGCTCTCCTTTGGCTATGTAAAAGTTTTTGAGGAAAAAAGAAGGGAGCTTTCAAGCAACGCCATCCTTGAGGAAATGGAGCCTTTTTTTGGGCGGTCGTTTAACTGGGCGCATGCCCTCAGCTCCGGCCTTCAATACAGGTCCTCCGGCATCCTGGAGGGGCTTCAGCTGAAACTGAGGCTCAATTACAGCCTGGACAATAAAATGCTCGCGGGCCTTTTTGAAAGCCATTTTCATCTCACCCGCCCGCTCCGGCTTTATCTTTCAGGGGACATTCTGCTGCAGCTGGCGGGCGCCGGCCCAAAAAGCGGGGCCTCCTCCATCAGCAGATACAAAGATCTCTCCCGCCTTCTTGCCGGAGTCAAATATGTTTTTTAAAGCCGCTTTGATTTTTCTCCTCAGCCTTCCGCTGCCCGCTTTTGGATTCCTGGGGGAGTTTAGCTGCTTTAGGGAAATCAAGGCGTACTATCCAAAAATTTTTGAGGGGGCGCTTCCGCGGCGCCAGCAAAAACGGTTTTTCCGCTGCATTCACGACGCTTTGGAGCTTGTGGTTGAGAAAAAAATTTTTGGCCATGACGCCTCAAGGGATCATTTCACAAAAGGGGAAATTTACAGGCTGTTTAATGAGTATTTTAGCTTCCCGCCGGCGCAGGCTGAGCGCTTTGTGTCGCGGCTGTTTATCGCCAAAAAAATCCTTGCCGGAGGCAAAATCGATCAGCTGGCGGACCGGGAGCTGGCCCTGATCTACCGCCTGACCTATGACTATGAGCGCGCCTATAAGGCTTTCCAAAAGGCCATCCCGGTTTTTCGGGGGCTGTTTTTCGGGCAGCCGGCCGTCCGCCTTGAGCCGCGCCGCCTGGACTGGCTTCTCAAAAAAACAGAAAAAACTCTGGAGATTTTAAAAAAAGCCTATCAGCGCGAGGGCGCGGTTTATCATCTCAGCGGCCTGGATCACACACACCGGCATTTATATGAGGCCGGCCTGGCAAACGAGGAGGGCCGGCGCATGTGGCGGGGCTACAGCCGGTTTTTTCATCTTTGGATTCATGGGATTTTCCCGGAGGCTGCAATCAGGGCGGCGGGATGGCCCGGGTTTTTCCGCTCTTTTCATCTGCTGCTCTCGCAGTTTGCCTATTACAGAAATTACATTCAGGGGGAGAGCGCCTTTCATCCGCGGGTCCTTCCCGCGTCTTTGACAAGCCTCAGGCTGTTTGCCGCCTCGCTGACAGATCCGGAGGAGCCTGAAAGAGGCTTCCCCTTAAAACATCTGGATGAAATGCTTTTTTTGATGATGAGCGCCGCCAGGGGGCCTGAGCCGCCTGAAAGGCCCGCCGCCGGGCCGGGGCTGTTTGACTCTATCGCAAAGCATGAGGGGCGGCCGCTCTCGCTGCTTGCGCGGACCCTGGCCTGTTTTTCCCTTCCCCCGCTGCCCCCGCCCGGCCTTTGCGGGGCCCAATGGGGATCGGACTCCGCCGGCTCCGTGACCATGGTTTTTCCCGATGGAGAATACACCCTCTATGAAGACCGGCAGGAGTGGAGCTTGAGCCAGGCAGAGCCTTTTGACATAAGCCCCCGGCAGCTGGAGCATCTGGACCGCTGGATGGCCGGCTATATTGATGGCCTGGAAAGCATCCAGAGCGCCCAGGCCCCGCAAAGCGTTCATGCCCTGGCGCAGGGCCTGCTTTTTGACCAGTGGCTGGATCCGTTTTTCGGAGAGACTTCAGACGGCCGCATATCCTTTGGAAATTTTGATCTGCCCCATGGCCCGAAGACATCAATGGCCCTCCGCCTGCTGAATTATCAGGCCCTGCTGCAGCTGTTTTTGTCCTCTTATGGGGGCGGCCAGGCGGAGAGGCTGTTTTCCCCCGCCGGGGGGGAGGCGGCGGCGCCGGGGCTGGACCTAAAAGCCTGGAGGCGGGCCGTGAGCGAGATCTCCCCCGCTCTGGCCTCTCTGCAAAAGGACGGATACCGATACGAATGGAGGGCGCGGCTTAACAGCCTGTTTGAGCACGCTGATTATTTTTTAAACTCCTCTGACAGAAACGGCGCCCTGAGCGGCAGAGAGCTGATTGACCTGGCCGCGCATTTTTTGGCGGCCATGGGAAACTCCGCGGCAGCTTTTAACCGCCTGGCCGCGCTTTGCGGCGCGGCGCCTTCCGCGGCCTGCGCGATCCAAAATTTGCTCTCTGACGAGGCCATTCTGCTCCCCTTTCCGCTGCTTAAGTCCTATCTTTCTGTCTATGGGGCGGAAAAGCACCGGGCCGGGGCGGAGGCTCTGTTCAGAGAGGAGCCCCTTAAAGAGTCTTCTGATCTGATGGCCTTTTTCCTTTTGTCGCAGATGCTGGAGATGAATTTTTACCTTTTTGACACTGATCAGTCCCGCTATCTGGAGGATAATGAAATTCAGCTGTTTATCAGCGGCTTTGAGGAAAAAACCGCCGCCGCCGTCCCGCACATTTACAACAGCTCTCAGGCCAGGTCTTTTCTTATGTATAGCTTTAAAACCGGGCTGATTCCTTTTTTAAAGGAAGAGGGCGGGGCCTTTCTGCCCGTTCATTTTCTGAACTGGCATTTGCGGCCCGAAAGCCGGGGAAATTTCCGCGCCCTCCGCGGCGATGTCTACTCCCTTGGCATGGATTTCTACAGCCTTTACCAAAAGGCGCTGCCATAATAAGGCGGATTTTTTTTCAGGAGGCTTTGTTATGAGCAGGCTCAAGCTTTTGGGGGCGGGGATTTTTTTGCTGCCGCCGCTTTTTTTAGCTGCCCCCTCTTTAGCCGGGCCGGCTGAGCCGCAAAAGCCGGGGGGCAAGCCCGAAGCCCCGCCGGATTCAGAGGATTCTTTTAAAGCTTTCGGCGGGATTTCCGCCAAATCCGATCGGGAATCCACAGCGGGGCTGGAGTGGGAGCATTATTTTTCGCCGCCGCGGCCCGGCTCTCATCATCTGCGGGATTATTTTTCAGCGGCTCTGGATTACAGGCAAACCTGGCGAAAGGGGCATTTTTCCCTAAAAGGCCATGTTTTGGCCAAATATTATCTGGACAAAAGCCGGGAGCTGTATTTTGACATTCCAGAAATTTACGGCTCTTACAGCTACAGCTTTCAGAAAAAAATCTACTCCATAGAGTCAGTGGACGCGGCTTTTGGCCGGAAAATCAAAAAATGGAGCTTTGCCGATGATTACTGGGAAATGGGGGTCTGGAACCCTCAAAATCTCTGGAATCCCATGAGGGCCTCCTGGAACGGCCTGATTGGCTCGTTTGTTGATATAAACAGCAGGCGCTGGACTTTGAGCCTGTTTGCCGGGCCTTTGCATCTGCCCGGCAGCCGGCCAAAATGGAAGCGCCCTGAAGGGAGAATATTTTCCTCCTCCCGGTGGTTTTCCTCGCCGCCGGGCCGGGTGGATGTGGCCCGGCGGAGCCTGCTGGACATTAAATATCATATTGATCATCCTTTTCTGCTTGATATTCTGCTTCAGCAGAGCTATGCTCTGAGCCTTGAGATGCGGGCCGGCCGGGCCGGAAATCTCTGGGCAAAGCTCTCCGGCGGCTACAAGCCGATAAATGATTTGACCATAGCCCTTGAGACAGAGGAGTTTTTAAAAGTTTTCAGCGAGGAGGGAAAAAAAAGCCAGGTTCAGCCGCAGGTCACCTATTTGCCGGCGAAGCAGTGGGCGCTTTCGCTGGACTCCGGGCTGAAGCTCAGCCTGAGGGATATAGATTTATCCTGTGTTTTGTCCTCTGGAATCAGCAAAACCGCGCAAAAACAAGATCTGTCCGCCGCCAGCCCCAAGCTGGCCCTTTTGCATGGCAAAAACGATTTTTCTTATTTTTCGGCCCTTGTGAAGGCCGCCTTCAGCCCGGGGCATTACGCCCAGGCGGGTTACCTGAAATCCTGGCTGAAAAACAAAAAAGCCAGAGGGGCTTTAAACTTTGACAGGCGCAAAATATGGCATGGCCCGGGCTTTGAGTGGCATTGGGAGGGTTTTTCGCCAAAAAAGCTGAAGCGGGCGCTGTCTTTTAAATTTAGATACTCCCTGCCTGAAAAGGGCGGGGCGCTTTCAATCAGGGCGCTTTTTTATTTGTTTCCCAAAGTGTTTGTGGCCGCCACAGCGGATGTTTTGGGGGCGAAAGCCAGCAGCAAAGACAGGTTTTTGGGGCATTTTCAGGCCAATGACTATTTTGGGCTGAAGGCGGCTTATGTTTTTTAAGCTGCCGGGCGGGCCGCCGGGCCGCCGGGCCGCCGGGCCGGAAAAAGCCTGGGGATTGATGGGGGAGTGGCGGGGGAGCAAAACCTCTTGATTTTTTGAGGCTTTTGCGGTAAATAAAACAGCCTTGAAGCGCCTGGAGAGCTGGCGCATTGGAGAATGCATGAAGAGCCTGGATTTTTTTTGGCGAAAGCCTGTTTTTGCTGCCTGGAGCGCGCCCTTTATTGCGGGGGCGGCCTGCCTTTCCGGCTGCGGATGGCTTGGAGAAACCCCGCATGATCCGGTTTATCAGTTTCAAACCATGGACGCGGCCTGCGGCGCGATGGACTACAAAAACGCTTTTAGGGATGTTTTTAGGGAAGAAAGCGCGGCGGCCGCTTCGGAGGCAATCAACGGGGTTTTTGACTGCCTGATATTTAAAACCAGGCAGTATAAAAACGCCATTCGGGGAGAATCCTTAAACAAAGAGCAGCTGAAAAACCTGCTTAATGAGGAGTTTATAAAAACCGGCAATATTGCCCCCGCGATAGACAAAATAACCTCCCCCGGTTATTTTGACCGGTTTTTGAATCTCAAAAATATTGCCATGTCTCTGCTTGGCCAGCAGCAGGCCTCTGGAGGGGAGGGCATCCGGCACAGGCAAATCTGCCGCGACTCCGGGCATAAAAACAGCTTTATCCGCATGGCTTCCGCAGAGCAGGCCGCCTACCCGGCCCCGCTGCCCCGGGCAGACAGCCTGTCCAAGGCGGAAGTGGATGTTTTTATTCAGTTTTTAGAGGACTCGCGGCGGTTTTTTCTCTCTCTGGAGCTGGCCTCAAGCCTGATATTTGAGGAGCTGCTTCAAACAGATATTGCCGAAAATGGGCAGATCCCCCTTGCGCTTTTTCTTGAAGGCCGCGGCGGCTCAGATGGCGAAAAAAACGGCTTGTTTGAAATGCCTCTTGAAGGGGCTGAGTCAGAGGGCTGGCGGCGCCGGGTTCGGCTGGCTGAAGGAGCTTCTGAAGAGGCGGATGCCTGGAGGCGGCGGGTTCGGCTGGCTGAAGGGGTCTCTGAAGGGGCCGCTGGGGCGGAGGCCGGCCCGCCTCTGGATTCTGCCGCTGCCAGGCCAGAGGGCGGAGAAAGCGGCTGGCTTAAAAAAGCGGCGGCCGCGGCTTTTGATTTTGCCGCTGATTTTTCCGAAAGCGCTGTCATGCGCATCAGCCGAGCCTTCGGCCCGCCTGAAGAGGCTGCTGAAGGGGCTGCTGAAGGGGGGGCTTCCGCTGATCTTTCCGAAAGCGCTGTTTTAAGCGGCGCGGGCGGGGAAACTTCCTCCAGCAGCATGCCTGAAAGCGCGGCGGAAGCGGACATGCCTTTCAATGACTCGCCTGAGAGCGCTACTGATGAGGGCCGCGGCGGAGAGCCGGCGGCATCCTCAAGGGAAGCCGGCCGGATTCAAGAGGCAAAAAGCGCCGCGGATTATATGGAAATCTATATGCTTCCCCTTCTGGAAAAGCGCCTTGCCGGCAGCGCGCCGGGTTTTTTTCAGTCAATAGCTTTAAATGAGCGGCCCGGCCGGGAGGCCGGCGGCGGAACAGGCCGCGAGGCCGGCAGCGCGCCTGACAATCAACCAGCCCCGGAGGCTTTTTTATGGAAGGCGGGGTTTAGCGCCTCAGCCCCCGCAGCGGGCCAGCAGCCTGAATATCTGGAAAAATGGAGGAATATCCAGGAGCGGCAGCGCGAGCGGAGCGGGGCATGGCAGAGACATTCAGAGCGCAGGCAGAGATACCGGCAGGGCCGGAAAAGAAAAAAAGCTTTGGAGGCTTTGAGCCGGATGCTCATGCTTCATGAGCCGGCTCCCGGAGCCGCCCCCTCAGAGGGCTTTTTGACAAGGGGGCATGTCAAATACGCGGTTTTTAACATTATGCTGGCGGAAAGGGTTTTCAGGCTGTATGACTCCAACAGGAATTTTGTCTTGGACAGAGGCGAGACAGACAGCCTTTTGTGTTTTGTTGAGCCGGTTGTTTCCGTTATATCCTCCCTTTATCTGGAAGGATGGGAGGATGGCTCCGCAAAAAGCTTTTACAAATGGATGGCCAGCCCGCAGCATGCCTTTTATTACACTGTCCGATACAAAAAGCCGCCCGGCGGGACTGTCTGGTCTTCGGCCGGCTATGGCTGGCAGCGCCTCACCGGCGGCCTGAATGAAGTCTCGCCGCTTTCTTATGACGGGGCTGTCCGCGCGCTTGAGGCTTTGTTTGCAAGGTATTTCCCCTACAGGTATATGGGGCATAAAGAGGAAGTCCGGGAGGAACGCGCCCAGCTGCCGGGCGAAGATTTCCTTTATCCCTGATGGCGCGGGGGCGAATGGGACAGGAAACCAGACAGACCAGATACACCGAAGAGCATGAAAAAGAGTTTCTCCGCCGCCTTCAGAGGGAAACCGCGCTCCTCTGCCAGAGGATAAAAGCCGGAGATTTTTCCAGCTCCCCTCTAACCTGCGGCTATGAGGCTGAAGGCTGGATCATTGACAGCCGGGCGCTCCCTCTGGCCTGCAGCCACAGGCTTTTGGAAAGCCTTGCCGACCCCCGCATCACGCCGGAGCTTTCCAAATGCAATTTCGAGATCAACGGAAACCCCTTTCCTGTTGACCAAAACTTAAACCGCGCTTTAGAGAGGGATTTTCGCTTTTACCGGGAGAAATGCCATAAGGCGGCCCGCAGCGAAAACGCGAGAATCATGTTTATCGGGACCTATCCAGACCTGACAAAGATCCCTTTTGGAATGGGGCAGATTTATCCCCGGAAAAGATATCATGCCATTAACAGGCGCATTCATGCCCTCAGAGGCGGGCCGGCGCGGATAAATATCCGCGGGAAAGACCTCCTGCAGGTGGAAACCTCCAATATTATGCTTGAGGCGGGGACAACCTCCCTTCAAATTCATTTGCAGACCGGGTTTTCAGAGGCGCGGGATTTTTACAACGCCGCCCTGCTCGCAAGCCCTGTGATGTGCGCCCTTTCCGCAAACTCCCCTTATGTTTTGGGGAAAGAGCTGTGGGACGAGTCCCGGATTCCCCTTTTTGAGCAGGTTATCTCTTTGAAGGCGGAGCATGAGGGCCGGCCCCTGCCCCGCGCGGGGCTTGGGGCGGGCTTTGTCCGCGAAAGCGTGTCTGAGCTGTTTGAGCAAAACCTCTCTCATCCTGTTCTGCTTCCAGAGCTGGCGGATCGGGGGGATGAGGGGGAAAAACTAAGGCATCTTTTGTTTCACAACGGAACAATATGGAGATGGAACCGCCCCCTGATTGGCTTTGACAAACAGGGGCGCTGGCATTTTCGCATTGAGCACCGGGTCCCCTCGTCCGGCCCCTCTCTGATTGATATGAGGGCCAACATCTTTTTTTTCATCGGATTGCTTTATGCGCTGAAAAAACAAGTTGCCAAAGAGGGGATCTCCCTGCCGTTTCATGATCTGGAGAAAAGCTTTTATCAGGCCGCGCGGAGAGGGCTTGCGGCTGAGATTTCCTGGCCGGGCAGCGGAGAGGGAAAAATAAGAGACTTGATTTTGCTTAAGCTGCTTCCCCGCGTCTGGGAGGAGCTGAAACAGCTGCCGCTGGCCGGATCTGAAACTGACAGGCTGATAAATCATGTGATAAAGGGCCGGGCGGAAAGCGGGCGAACCGGCGCCTTTTGGCAGAAAGCCTATATCCAAAAATTTGGAAGGCGCTTTGACAAAATGGCGGAGGCCTGCTGGCAAAACCAGGAGCGTGACCTTCCCGTCTGCCAGTGGAGGGTTTAAGCCGGCGCTTCGGGTTTGGGGCTGGCGGATTTTGTTTGATTTTTCCTGTTTTTTCGCTTATAAAGCTCCCTGAAAACTCTAAATGTGACTGGCATAAGCTGTTTTTGGCGGAGAGGGATAAAGGCATGAGCCTGCTGGATTTAAACATGGATTTAAAAGGGGATTTAAAAATCCTGCGCTCGGCGCCGGAGGGCTTTTTGGACATCGCGCCCCGGCAAATTACAGACATCATCAGCCGGCCCTCAATTCTGCATTTAAAGGGCGGCGGCTCAGGCCCGGCGGCGGAGAGGCCCCTTTTTGTCTCTATTCTGCTTCATGGAAACGAAGTCTCCGGCCTTAAAATTGTTCAGAGGGTTTTAAAAAAGCTTGGAAATCAGCCGCTTCCCTCAGACCTAATCATTTTTGCCGGCAACCCCCAGGCCTGCGCCCGCGGGGAGCGGTTTGCGGCCGGACAGCCGGACTTTAACCGGATATGGGGCGCGGGGGATTCCAAAGAGCATGGCATGGCCCGCGCGGTTTTGAGATACGCAAGGGGGCAAAACATCCGCGCGGCGATTGACATTCACAACAACTCAGGCAAAAACCCCCTTTACAGCTGCATCAGCGCCAAGGGCGGGGATTTTGTCAGGCTGGCTCAGGCCTTTTCAGAAAATGTGGTTTATTTTACCAAGCCGGATACAGTTTTATCCAAAGCTTTTTCTGACACAGCCCCTTCGGTTGTGATTGAGTGCGGGATCTCCGGGGAGGCCCGCGGCGTCCGGCGCGGCGCGGAGTTTTTGGAGAGCGTCTGGCTGAAGGGCGGTTTGTGGAAAGAGGCGCGGATCAGGCCCGCCCATGTCTATCGCGCCTTTGCCAAGCTTTGCCTTGGCCCGGAGGCTGAGGTCTCTTTTTCCGCGGATCTGGAGGCGGCGCTTTTAAAGGGAGCGGGCCTGCGCCTGAGGGATGACTTTGATGAGCTGAATTTTCAGCGCCTGCGGGAAGGCGCTGTTTTAGGAGCCTTTGGGCTTGAGGAACGGCCGCGAGGCCGGCCCTCTGAACAGGAACAGCCGCAGGGCCGGCCCTCTGAACAGGAACAGCCGCAGGGCCAGCCATCTGAACAGGAACAGCCGCAGGGCTGTCCAGATAAACATGCTCGCCGCGCCTCATTGATCAAGCTGATTGACAGCCGCGGCCGGGATATTTTTGATCAGTTTTTTTCGCTTGCCGGCAGGCGCCTGACAGTCAAGTCCCCGCTCATTCCCTCTATGTTTACAAAAAACATCAAAATAGCCAAAACAGACTGCCTTGGCTATGCCATGAAAAAAATCCCGATAAAAGACTTCCTGTCCGGCAGCTTCTGAGCTTGCGCAAGCCAGCCCCGGCGCTTAGCCTCTGTTTTTGCCGCGCCCGCGCGCTAAGAGCCTTCCTGATTCTGGCAAGAAGCTTTTGCGGGCGGGCTTAAGGGCATTGGAAAAGCTGCTTTGGGGGGAGACATAATCAGGCGGATATCAACCCGCCGGTCTTTGCTCTTCCCCTTCTGAGCCGGGCCGCAGCAGCCCTGGGCATTGCTCCGCCTTAAATTGCCGTAAGAGGCGATTCCAAAAAGCGGCATCCCCTGGCTGTTTATAAGAAAGTAAAGATAATTTCCAGATGGTTGTGAATTTTGAGTTCCCTCCTTATAACGCAGCAGCTCCTGAAACACAGACTGAGATCTTTTGATCGCCAAATCAAAATTCGTTTTAATGCCCCGTCTTTTTAAAGGTTTCCCTATGGGGTCTGAGTCCGCATGGCCCTCAATTAAAACAGTTTCAATCAGGCCGTGTTTATCTGGGTAATTTTTATTGCAATATTCTCTCCAGTTTTGCAGGCTGTTTTCCCATTTTTGCCGATCCTCCCCTTTCCTGCATGCAAGCCATTTTTTCTCTGCTGCCGGGCTGTTTAAATCAGAATAGCAAATCAGCCGGGCCTGCAGTATTTTTTCAATTTCTTTTAAATCATTTTTCCCCCTCTGATTGAGAGCGCGCCGGCCGGAATCAAAATACGGGCCAATAAGCCTTAAAACCCCCGCAGCTTTATTACACTCAGCTTTTATGACCGAGAGCTTCTGTTTGTTTATCTCCAGGCAAAAATGATCCAAAAGAATGCTTCTCTCTTTGACGCCTCTTGCCCTCTCTTTATAAACGCGGGCTATAAGAATAACCGCAATAAACAAAAAAACCATCATCAGGCCTGTCATCATGTCTGAGATGCTGATCCACTCTTTTCCGGCTTTCATGGCTTTATCCTCCGTTTTTTTTAAATTTTCCGCCGCATTTTTTTAAAAATTCTTTATATTCAGGAGTCTTCTTTATATGGGCATGCCCCGGCTCCTCAGAGTGGCATTGAATGCAGAGCGGCTTTAAATTGCCCAGCCTGTTGTTGCTCTTGTTTCCGTCAATGTGATGGGCATGAAGAAACCTCCTGCAATTTTCCTTTTTAAAGCAGCGCCGGCAGCGGCGGCAGATCCAGCCGGCTCTCTCTTTGATTCTGTTTGAAATTTTGCCCCAGTCTTTGGTATAATCATTGGGAATGGCGCAGAAATCATATTTTATGCTCCGGTCCGAAAACCCTAAATCCCGCGGAAGGCTTTTAAGATGCTCTTCAAGGGGAAAGTCCCGCTTTTCCCATTTTGCGCCAAAACTCTTGTTATATTTATCAAGGCAGAGCTGGCAAACCTCAAGCTTTTTCTCAAATTTTTTGATTTTTCCGGTTTTGGGGTCTTTTTTGATCAGGCGGCATTTTTCAGGCGCGCCGCCAAGGGCGCGGTATCTATGCCTCCTCCCCTCCTCAAACATCTTCTTTATTTTTTTGCAATAAAGGATATGCAGCCTGGGATCATTCCAGCCGGGATCCCAGGAGCTTATATCCGCGATATAAATAAGCGCTTTTCGGATATCGCCGTTTTTCAGAACTGTAAAAAGCCAGCCGCCGCCGGCTGAAAAAACATCCTCCAGATCTATGTCAATCCCCTCTGTTTCAAACCGCGCGGCCTCTTTCTCCTCCTCCGTTAACTCTGCTTTCACATTAACGCCGTATTTTTTAACAGCCTCCACAAGCTCTTTGAACGGGTTTATACACACTTCTTTCATTTTGCTCTCTCCGTTAATTCTGTTTGCCCGTCAGTGTCAGCGCCATGTTTTTTTTAACAGCCCCCAAAAGCTCTTTAGCCAGACTTATACAATCTTTTATTTTGGCTGCTTTTTATTTAAGCCTGTTTGGGCCTGGCATAAATCCGCCGCTTTTGCCTGTCATTTTTTTGATTTTAACAGCTGCTCCAAAAGCCGGATGATTCTCTCAAAGTAAGCTTTAACGGAACCCCCTGACGAGCTGATTTCCAAAAGCTGGGCAAACCTCCTCAGGTAAGCCTCATAGTCTTTTCTAAACTTGTCAGTCAGTTTGGCTAAAGCCTCGTTTAAATTTCCTGTAGAGATTCTCATTTGTTTTGCAAGCTCTTCAGTTAAGGCTTTTTGTCCAGGCAGGGTTTCCTGTATGGCAAGCAAAAGGTTTCTAATCTCCTCCACCCCCTGCCCGGCCTCCTCTCCAATATTTTTTAAGCTGCTCAGGCCATCCTCCATATTTCTGATTTGGATATCATTGGCCTCAAGAATGCGCTTTAAATCCCGGCCGGCTTGAGCCATTTTCTCATAACTGGCTGCGGATTTTTCCGCATAAACGGAATGCTCTTTGATATTTGCCAGCGCCTTTTGCAGGCCTGTTTCAGCCTCCTCTATAAACGCCTTGTAGTTTTCCTGCCAGGCGAGCATCTTCTTGACGGATTCATTCAGCTGCTTAAAATTGCCTCCAAACTGCTCTGTCAGATTGCTGTTGAAGTCAGAGATGACTTTTTCAAGAGCCTTGATGATTTGCTCTGTGGCGCCTTTAGACAAAGCCGCCATAACATCCCGCAGAGACTGGCTTATTCTCTGAAAATGCCGGCCGGCGCTCTCCCCTGACTGCTGTATGGAGGAATTTATGGCGTCCGCTTTTTGGTTTGTTTTTTCCTGCTCTGAAATCATTTGCCGCAGAGCTTCGGCAATGTCTTTTGCGGGGACCTCCCCCCTTGCAGTTAAAATGCCGGCGATTTGCTCTAAAGCCTGATTTGCTCTCTGATTCCCCTCTTTCAGCTCAACTAAAATGCCCTGCAGGGCTTGGGGCGGGCCGCCGCTTTCCCCGGCTTTTTGGCCCCGCCAAATTTCAAACAATGACAAAACGGCGGAAACAAGCATTCCCAAAATAGATGTTATAAACGCGAGCTTTAAGCCCTCCAGCAAAGACGGAACGCTGCCCTCAATGTCTTTTGTGTCAAAATCCCAAAGCCCGCAGAATATGCCGATAAAAGTTCCCAGTATTCCAAGGCTTATAATAAAGGGCTTGTAATCTTTAAATTCTTTTTCTTTTTTAAACAGGCTTTCAAGCTCGCCGGCGGCGGCCAACATCATGATTATAAAAATGCCGCCAATAAAATAAGCCTGCTGGTCTTGCATGAATTTTACAGCGCTGTCTATAAACTCATTCATTTTGGATGGCTCCCTTTAAAAGCGGCTGCCTGAGGCCGGCCTGATCCCGCGGCTTCTGCCGGCTTCGCTTGTTAAGGAGTCCACAAATATTCTGACAGAATTATTGGATCTCTCTAATAAAGCCCTCTTTAAAAAATGTTATTCAATGCCGGAATATTTATGAACTCCTGTATAAGTCTTCAGATGTTTCGCGGCGCCCGCCTTTTTTTCAAACAACGCCCTTCAAAACTGAGCCTGCATTTGAGCCTGCGCCTGGAGCGCAGGCCGCCGCGGGCCGCTTTGCGGCGAAGCCCTGAGTTTTGGCATTATGAAGTTTTGAAGCCCTCGCGCGGCTGTGTCAAAGCCTTTTTTTTCTGAAAGCCATAAAAAACTGATTTTTGATGGAATTGTGGAAAAGATCGACCAGAAACTGATCGCCTGCCGGGCGATAAAGCCCCGCGCGCCCCGGCAGCAAGCCCTGCCGGGCTGCCGGCGGCCTCCGCCCCAGAGCCTGCCCCCCCCCCCCCGCCTTTTGCAGTCTGGGCGCGGCCTCCCGCTTTTGGCCTGATTTTCCGCAGAAGGCTCCTGCAAACTATTAAAATGACTGGATTTTTTTGTCCGCGCGGCCTGGGCGCAGCCTCCACCCCAGAGCCTGCTTCTCCCGCCTTGCGCGGTCTGGGCGCGGCTTCCCGCTTTTGGCCTAGTTTTCCGCGATTAAGAGCAGGGGCAGGCCAAATGGCGGGAAATCAAAAAGAGGCGCTTGATTTTAATGCGCCGCGCAAGGCTTTGGCTTGCCAAAAAGGGCTGTTTGCGGCATATTAAAAGCCGGCGCCGGCCGGCGGCAAAGCGGGGCGCCAGCCGCAAGGCCGCTGTCTGGCTTGAATTTTTGCAGGTTTTTTGGCCATTTTTGAACAGGACCTTTGCCTGAGTTTGTTCGCCTTGCCGGCAATTTATTTGATATAGGCTCATTTTTGTCCAAAAGAGGCGCTTTATGCGAAAATCTCTAAGCAATAAATTAATTCATCAAATATATGAAAAAATTTGCCGCTGTCATCAGCGGCATTTAAAAAAACATGGCGTGAAGCTTCCTGAATTAAAAAATAGAAAAGGAAACTTTACAAAAGACGCTTTGGTTTTAATCTATCTGAGCAGAAATTATCCCAACACAAAAAAAGCGTCAAAACGGGAGTTGACAAAATTTATAAGAGAGTATTATCCTGACACAAACGATATGCAGCAGGCGCGGCATCTGGGAGCGCAAAAAGGATGGCGGGTTTTGGCTGGAGGAAGAGACAATATTGTCCGCTCTTTAAAAAGAGGAGAGTATCAGCTCCATACATTAAAGCAGCCTTATCCTAATTTTACATGCGGAAGGCGGCAGATCAAAGATTTTAAATGGAGCGATGTCAAGAAAAGCTATTCACACAGATGCGCCACTTGCGGCTCAAAGGAAGGGATGCCTCACTTCCATTGGCCCGCAGCGAAAACAATTTTGCAAAAAGCCCATAAAAACCCGGAGCTGCCTCTCACTGCGGAAAACACCATTCCCCAATGCCAGAAATGCAACAGAGCTGACCGAAACAGGCGGGTTTATGATGACAAAGGGAGAGTTGTAAGGCTTGCCGCCGCTCATGTTTTGGCAAGATGCTCAGAATCTGTTCAAAAAAAGGCTTATAAAATTTTATACAAAAAATACAAAGGCGCCCCTCCTGAATAGGCGGGCGCGGGGCAGCGAAATATGAAAAAATACATCAATCAAATTATTCACAGCGGGGCTTTGGAGTTTTTGCCAAAAATAAAAAGCCGGTCTGTTGACATTGTATTAACAGATCCGCCTTATTTTTTGGACAAAATGGATCACAAATGGAGCGATAAAAAGGTCCGAAGCCCAAAAAAGCCTTATGCGGTTCATCATTTGCCGGCGGGGATGAAATTTGACAGAGAGCAGGGGAAGAAATTTTACTCCTGGCAGCTAAAGGTGTCAAAAGAGCTGTTTAGAGTTTTAAAGCCTGGAGGATTTTTCTTTTCTTTTTCCAGTCCGAGGCTTTACCACAGGATGGCCTGCGCCATAGACGATGCCGGCTTTGAGCTGAGAGACAGCTTTATATGGCTCTACACGCAAAACCAGCCAAAAGCCATGAGTCTTCATCATTTTATCAGGCGGATGGACAGGCCGGAGTCTGAAAAAAAGAGGCTCAGCCAGCTTCTCAGGGGCTGGAAAACCCCTCAAGTGAAATCCTGCTATGAGCCTGTCGCCATGGCGCAAAAGCCTTTGGAGGGGACTTATCTGGAAAACTCAATCCAGCATAACATCTCTTTAATCAACACAAATATAAAGCAGGGGGAAAATGAGGATATGTTTGTTTCAAATATTATGACCAGCGCGCGGATTAACAGCAGAATTGACAAAGCTTTTCTTGTGAACAAGCCAAAAGAGTCTGAGAAGGGCCGGTTCAACAGTCATAAGACAGTCAAGCCTCTTTCTCTGTTTAAATACCTGATAAAACTGACAACCAGAAAGAATCAGCTGGTTTTAGACCCTTTTATAGGAAGCGGCACAACAGCTGTCGCCTGCCGGGATTTAGGCCGAAAGTTTATAGGGATTGAGATCAACAGGCGGTATATTGACATTGCCCTTCAGAGACTGAATGAAAAGCCGCCGCTAAAAGAGCCCCCGCCGCCTGAGCCGCTTTTTGAATCAGAGAGGGGCTTGTAAGTTGGCAGCTTTTTCTCAGACAGTCTGGCTTAGGGCTTGGAGGGCCTGCCCGCCCGCCTTTTGCGGCCTGGGCGCGGCCTCCCGCTTTTGGCCTGGTTTTCCGCGGCGGGGGGAGAGGGGGAGGCCGCCCGCCCGCCGGCCTCCATAATTATTTTTTTTGAAAACGGGCTGGCGCAAAAGCCCCGCATGGCTGTATAATAACGATAACGGAAATCAAGCGGGGCCGCTTGGCGCCCCCCTCCGCTTTCTTACAACCCGCTTTTAATAAAGCTTCTGAGAAAAGCCAGCTTCTCTGATGAGCTGGGGACGGGAAAAAGCAGGATTTTTAAGGCTGTGATTGAAAGCGGCAAAAGAGAGCCTTTGTTTGAGTATCAAAAAATTTCAGATGATTATGGCGTGTGGACGGTGACATTGTATAATGAGCAGCCAAATGAAAATTTTTTGAAGCTTCTTGAGAAACTTAAAGGGATATACAAAAACAATGAGGACAAATATAAAATATCAGCAGCCATGATTTTATGGAGGGACAGGCCGCTGAAGGAAATCTTCAGTTATATGGATGAATGCCATAAAAGGCTGGCTAAAGAGATTCTTTTGGATGAAAATTCCCCTTTTTTGCCGATATTTGCCGCGCAGGCCATGCCTCAAGAGAAAATTCTTTTGAAGCGGCGGGCAAAAATTCAGCTGGAGGGGCGGGAGTCCAAAACATTTTCCAGATCAGAGGAAAATAAATTTAAAGAGGCTTTAAGGGGCTTTGCCTATAAAGACAGCCGCGGCGGGCGCATTACAAACAAAGAGGCGCGGCGGCTTTTTGGCCTGTCTGACAGCCAGTCAGAGATAGTCCAGATGTCTAAAATATTTCAGAAGTGGGAAAAAGAGGGCTTTATGGAAAGGGCAAAAAGAAGGGGGAGCTGGAAGATTCCGAAAAAACCCGCCCAGGCTCCCGCGCAAAAGCCTGACTAATGGCGCGGAGCAGGCTCCCCCTGCGGCCGGCTCAGCGCTCAGCTGTTTTTTTGAGCCAGGAGCTGATCCAGCTTGGATTCAAGCCGCCCCATCCTGGCTTCAAGCTGATCCAGCCTGGCTTCAAACTGATCCATCCGCTTCTCAATGCGGGCCTGATTTTCTTTTAAGGGTTTTAAAAGAATATTAAAAACAAAGCCCATGCCTGTTAAAGCGGCCATGACAGCGATGATTGTTGTCAGAATATGCTGCAGCTCATGAAAAACTTCCATAGCTTTTTTAAAATATCAAAGCGGCGGGCCTGTGTCAAGCGGGGGGGGAGCCCCGCCGGGCCTAAAAACCCGGCGCGGGCGGCCTGCGGCGGGCGGCCAGCCTCAAGGGGCGCGGCCCCGGGCGGCGGGCAAGGCAAAAAATTTTATACAAAAACCACAAAGGCGGGATAGACTGCTTTTGTCATGGCTTTTTTGGCTTTTGAGGGGATAGACGCCGCGGGGAAATCCACATTGATGGCGGCTTTGGCGCGGCAGCTGGAGCGGCAGGGGCTTTGCCCCCTGAAAAGCCGGGAGCCGGGCGGAACAGCCCTGGGGCGGAAAATCCGGAAAATTCTTTTGGAAAGCTCAGATGACCCGCCCGCGCCGATGGCGGAAATTTTGCTTTATTACGCTGACCGGAGCCAGCACATTGAGCGCGTCCTGGAGCCTGCCCTTAAACAGGGGCGCTGGGCCCTTTCAGACCGCTTTTGGGCCAGCACTTCCGCCTACCAGCAGGGGGGCCGCGGCGCGGGGGCTGACCTGATTCCTTTTTTGAAAAAAGCTGTTTGCGGCGCCTGCCAGCCCGATCTTTTGATCCTGCTTGATCTTCCAGTGGAGGAGGCTCTGCGGCGCATGGAGGCGGCGCGAAAAGGGGAAAAAGACCGCATGGAGGGGGAAACCCCCGGCTTTCATCAGAAAGTCAGGGACTTTTATCTGAATCTGGCAGCCGGGGAGCCTTCCCGGTGGCTGGTTTTAGACGCTCTAAAGCCCCCGCGCCAGCTGCTGGAGGAGACTCTGGCCCGGCTGCGGAAAATGGGCCTGACAGCCGGCGGCGGGCCGGCAGAATCAAGAGAGGGAGGCGGGGCTGAATGATCGGAGCTTTGACAGATAAAATTAAGGGGCAGGAGCCGGCAAAAAAAAGGCTTCTTCAGGCCATTCAGGCGGATCATCTGCCGCATGCGCTTTTGTTTTCCGGCCCCGGCGGCGTGGGCAAAAACAAAATGGCCTGGGCGGCGGCTCAGGCGCTTTTGTGCGCAAAATCCCCTCCATGCGGCAAATGCTTTCTCTGCGCGGGGGCGGCAAAAAAGGAGAGCCCGCATGTTTTGCCCATCGCGCCGGAAACCCTGCAGATTCGGCTGGCTGATGTTCAGGCCATCATCCCGTTTCTCTCTCTTCAAACAGAGGCTGGGGCCAAAATTGTCATCATTGACCCGGCGGAGCGGCTGAATATTCAAGCCGCTGCCTCTCTTTTAAAAATCATTGAGGAGCCGCCGCTGAAAAGCTTTTTTTTTCTCATATCCGCGGCGCCCTCAAAGCTTCCCATCACTGTCCGCTCCCGCCTCCAGACGATCCGCTTTCAGGCGCTCTCCCCGGAAATCCTAAAAAGCCTCGCGCCAGAAGCGGAAGACTGGGCCATCGCCGCCGCTCAGGGCCGTCTGGATCTTTTAGAAGATCTCAGCGGCGGCGGAGAGTCCAGAAAGCTGGCTCTGGATCTCTGGGAAACGGCTTTTGGGCGCCTTTTAAAGGAAAGGGGCTTTCAAATTCAAAACCTGGAGCTTCCCAAACAAATGCGGGTCCGAAAAACCTCTCTGGAAATTGCCGCCTTCTGGCGGCAGCTTCTGCGGGACGCGCGGTTTTTAAGGGCGAGCGCTGCGGACAGCCTGATTCACAGAGACAAAAAGGGGCTGATTGCCCCTGTGGCGCGGCTTTCCGCCGGACAGCTGGACCTGGCCCTGAAAAAGGCTCTGGAATGGGAGAGGGATTTAAGCGCCAACAGAGACTGCGCTTTATGCTTTGAGCATTTTATCAGATCTGTTCAAAAAGCTGTTTGGGACATCTGGACCTGAAACAAGCCTAAAGTCTGTCTGCTTTTTCGTGGAGATTGTTGAATCCCTGAAGGTTGTTTATAGTAAAAACAGGCAAAACAATGCGGGAGGAAATCATTATGAGCCAGGCTTTATGGCCTCTCAGAAGCGCGGCAGCGGGGCTTTTTGCCGGACTGATTTTTCAGCCGGCCGCCAGACTGGCTTTGGGGCTGGCTGTTTTGACAGGGATTTTGGCCGGGATTTCCGAGGCTCAAAGCTTTTCCGCTCCGCAGCTGGACTACTTAAAAGGAACAAGGCTTTATCAAAATGCTGAGGATGGAGATGCAGAATCCATATACAAACTGGGCCTGATTTATTACTACGGGGACGGAAAAAGCTATGTCTATTCCCCTGAAGACGGGCGGGATCTTCCTGTGGTCAATCTCAGAGAGGCCTTTCGCTGGCTTAAAAAATCATCTGAGCGGCGCAATCCGGACGCCCTTTATCATTACGGCCTTTTAAATCTGGAGCAGGCGGCGGGCGAGTGGCGGCTGAGGGATTTGGGCGCCAGCCGGCAGAAGGGCTTTGATTCTTTAAAGGCGGCGGCGGAGGCCGGCCATGCCCTGGCCATGTTTGAGCTGTCCCGGTTTTATTTTGGCGAAGACAACAGGGCGGAGGCCCTGCGCTATGAGAGGCAGGCGGCCGAAGCGGGCCATCTCCCCTCAAAATACAGCTTGAGCATGGGGGCCTTTTTCAGCGGCGATGAAAAAGATCAGGAGGAGGCTGTGGAGTGGTTTTTGGATTTTGCCTATAAAAACACAGGCAAGTTCGGCATTTATGCCGCCGGCCATATCGCGGAGGCTTATTCCAGAGGGATTGGCGGGCTGTCTCAAAACCCCATCAAAGCTTACGCATGGCAGAGCCTGTATGTTAAGCATTACCCCGCCTGCGATGACAGCGAGTCTCACAGACAGTCCCTTTTAGATGATTATAAAGGGGATCTTTCCCCTGAGGATATAAAAGAGGCCCTGGATTTGGCCGGAGAGATCAAAAGCGATATTGAATCCCGCTCAGGCTCCCGGCTGCGGCGGATTGAGATGGACTGCGGCGGCTGAGAGGGGAAGGCGGTTTACTCAATTTCCATTGGCCGGCAGAGGCCGGAGGCTTCCCGCGCGCGGCCCGGGCCTTCAATAATATAATGGCCCGGCTCATTCAAGGCCAAAGGAGATTTAAAGCTGCTGTGGAAAACAACGCTCAGCGGAAAGTCCAGGGCAGCGAGCTTCCGGCACATGCCCGCAATCATCCGAAAGCTTTTTTCATCCCCCTGATAAAGAACAGTCACTATGCCGGGGGAGCTGTTTTTAATGGAAAAATCAAGGCGCTTTCCAGAAGCCCCCTCCGGCCCCCGGCAGGAGGCGGCAAAAACCGCGGCGGCGGCAAAAAAAGCGGCAGTCCCAAACAGCTTCACAGCCGGCTCCTGATGGCGCGATGGCTCCGAAATATTATGGCCGGCTGCCGCCCGCGCCGTCAATAACAAAGCGCCTTTTCGCCGCCCGATCCATTTTCCAGGACTTATGCCCTGAATTTTTTCGCAAATCAGGGAAAACCCTGATACAATGGGGGAAGCATGCCCCAAAGCCAGCCGCCAAAACATCCGGCAGAAAACAGCCCCGCCGCCCCCCGGCCGGCCCCTAAAATTTTAGCATTTGATGACAGCCCTTTGTTTCGGGAAAGCCTGAAGCGGCTCGCGGACAAAGGCTGTTTTGAGATTGCCGGGGAAACCGATCAGGCCGAAGAGCTGCTCCAACTGATTGAAACGGCCTCTCCCCAGGCCATTCTCTTGGATCTGGCGGTTCCCGGGCAAAATGCCATAGAGCTGATTGGCCGCATAAAAAAGCTCGCGCCTGATCTGCCCCTGATTGCCTGCTCCGGCCTTCGCGAAGAGCATGTTGTGTCAAAAGCTCTGGAAGCCGGCTGCTTTGACTATATTTTTAAGCCTTTTGAGGAAAAACGGCTGGCGGAATCTGTCCAGAGGGCTGTCCAGAGGGCAGCGGCTTAAAATGTTTATTCTTCGCCTGATATCCTTTGCCGCGCGCGTGATCGGCGCTTTTGTTTTTGTCATGCTTTTGCAAATCCCCTTTGGCGGGAAGACCATGGAGCAGCGCCTAATCAGCTTTGGAAAAAAATGGACACTCGCCAAAATGCTAAATCAAACGGCAAAGGACGGCGCGATGGCTGTTTCCGGCGAAGGCCGCCGCCAGGCTGCGGAAAATTCTGACCTCGCCGCCCCCCTGGAATCCTCTGAGGCTGTCCGCCAGCTGTCAGGCGCCATAGCGCCGGCGGCGCGGGGGTTTTTGGGGAAAATCAAAGGCTGGCTTGCGTCTGACGAGGCCGCCCCTCCCTCCGGCCCAGCCCCCGGCATCTCTGGCGAAGATCCCCCCGCCGGCGCGCCGCAGCTGCCTCAGGAATAAGCCCTTTTAGAAATCACTGAGCGGAATAAAGATAGCCCAAAGAAGCCGAAACATTTGGAATCAGCGCCGCCGCTTTTTCCGCTCCCCGCAGGCTTTGAATGCCCGTCACGCTTCCCTCTCCCGCCAAAAACGCTTTATGCCTGGGGCTGCCGGCCTGCAGCTGAAACCCCGCAAAAGGCCCGCCGCCAAAAAAATGGAATTTAAAATTCCCGGTTTGGCCAAAATCATAAGCCATATATTGATAAATCAGCTGCCCGCCGCCATAAACAGCCAGCCAGTCCTTAACCATATATCCCCATGAATTGGCTGCGGAAAAGCCAAACCCCTTTTGCCCTCTTGCAAGATTTGCCGCCAGCTCATTAGCGCCTGCTTCAATCGCTCCCGCCACCGCGCCGCTAAGTATAATACCCGGGGCCTTTAAAAAAAGATCAAGGAGCCCTGTTGTTTTTTCTAGTTCTTTTTTTGTTATTTCCCCTGCTGTTTTTGTTCTTTCTGTTTCTTCTTTTTCGTGATATGTAAAATTAATTTTTGCCCGGGCGGCTGAGTTCCACTCCCCCTTTTTTGTTTTATAAAGAGGGCTGCCCAGCCACTGGTATTTTGCCCCGAGGTTAAACAGCCATTTGTCCAGGAGTTCAGCCTCAATATCAAATTTCTCTGTGACTCCATAAGCTGCCCCCGCCCCTATAGTGATGGAATCGAAGGGGGTTAAATGCAAATCATCCTTGTCTGCGTAAACGTTAAAGTCAGACGATGGACCAAATACAGGGCTGAAGCGCTAAATCCTCCCTTGCCTAAAGAAGCGGGAGACTGTGTCTGATGGAGCGGCATGGTGGACATGCAGGCTGTCAGGCTGAATCCCAAAACCGGCGCGAAAAACAAGATTTTTTTTCATAGCTTTCCTCCTTTATATATGTTTTTGAGAGATTGCCGTCAAATCCGTTTTGAGAACTCCTCTCAATAACATACAATACAGCTTTTGGACAGAAAAGCAAGCCAGAAGGACTTTAGTCTGGCTGGGGGGCGGCTTTGGCGTGATTCTGCGGCGGCGGCGCCATGGACTGGCAGGGCTGGCAGGGCTGGCAGGGCGAAAGCGGCAGGGGCGGCATATAATCCGGCGCCGGCTAAATGTTTGGCCTGTTTTTTCCGAAAAGCTTGTTGTGGGGGACAAAAAACTAGCTTTTTTGCTTCTTGGCTTTTTTGCGCTTGCCTGCGGAAGGGCGCCGGACTTTCACACTTTGTCCTCTGAGGGGGGGGGCGGCAGACGCGATTCGCAAAGCCGCCTCAGCCAGCAGGCCAGCCCGCCTGCCGCAGGACAGGCTGAAAGCGGATCCGGCGGGTTTTTCCGCCAGCTGGGCGGAAAAAGGCGGTATGAGAGGTTTTCCATGAACAGCCTCAGAAAGGCCGTTGACATTCTTGTTGTGGCGGATGTCTCAGGCTCCATGCATCACCGCCTCTACGATCTGGGGCGGTCGCTTTCCGACCTTCTGTCAGCCATCCTTGACTATGACGCGCAAATTGCCTTTACAACAGCTGATCATGGCGATCATGGTCACACAGCCGCATCCAGCCAGGACCAGTGGCAGGAGCAGATCGCCAACCCCAGCCCCGCCTTTGGCCGCCTGATGTTTCTTGAGGACAGCGGGCGGATTTTAAAGCGCCGGGTTTTGACAACTGATATATCAAACTACGAGAGCATTTTTTTTCACACAGTTTCACATTACCCAGTGATGGACTGCGATCTCCCCCCCGGCTGCCATGGCAGTTTGGAGCAGCCCCTGCGGGCTTTAAAATCCGCCATAGAGAGGGCGCGATTTGACAACCAGGATTTTTTCCGCCCCCATGCGGACTTTGTGTCCCTGATCATCACAAATGAGGGGGAAAGAGACGAGGACAAGGAGCGGGCCACAAACCCTGAAGAGGTGGTTGAGGCGTTTTACAGAGTCTTTGGCCGCCGCGCCAGGGGCCGGCAAAAGGCATCGGGGAGAATAAAATCAGGGAAAAAATTTATTGCGTTCAATATTCTTGTAAAGGATGAGCAGTGCCGGCAGCGGGAGGCCGGCAGCGGGGGCAGCATGGGAGAAAAAACAGCCCGCCTGGCCCTGCTGACGGGCAGCGCGGAAAACAACATCAGCATCTGCGATGAAAGCTACGGGCCGGGGCTTCAGAGAATCTCCCTGTATATAAAAAACTCCCTTGAAAACAGTGTGATTATTTCAGAAGATCCGATCCCAGACTCTGTCAGGGTGGAGTTCCAAAACTCCAAAAAAATCCCCTGGACGCTGCTCGGCCGGAGGATTGTGTTTCGGGAGAAAATCAGCCGCCAGGCGGCCATTGAAATTTATTATGAGGCCATGTGATTTTATGAGGCGCGCCCCCAGCCGGCAGCGGGGGCTGCCTCCAGGGGGAGGGCGGTTTTTAAGATTTTTAAGCGGGCGCGCCTCATGATGCGAAAAAAACTTGTTTTTTTATGGCCTTTTGCGGTAAAATTTTTTCAGGAGGTGTGATTATGAAGCTTTTGCTGATTGGAGTCTTTCTGTTTTTGCCCGCCTGGGCTTTTGCAGCCGCAAAAAAGGAGCCGTTTGCCCCCTCCGCATACAGCGAGGAAAAATGCTCCAACACCCGCGAGCAGGCCCACACAACACGAAACTGGGACAAATGGATCGCTTATTTGCAAAATGACGGGCAGCCGGCCAAAAAAAAGAAAAAGCGCCGCCGGGGCAAATCAACGGGAAGGCGGTAAAAGAGAGGAGGCCGATGCCTTCGGGCGGGGAAAAAAACCTGATTGTCACAAATCAGCTGAGAGAGCTGTTTAAGGGCAGAGGCTTAAAAACCTCTCAGGCGGCTGTTGAGGCCATTAACAGAGAGGCGCTAAAAATCTGCTTAAGGGCAGCGGACTGCGCGATCGCCGACAAAATGAAAACAGTAAAAGCCGCGCATGTCCCCAGCATGAGCGCCCCTCTGGGGTTTTCAGAGGATCTTTGACCGCGGCCGCCTTGATTTTAGCAGCTCCTGAAAACCCTCCCAGTTAAGGAGGGGGGTTCCTAAAGCCTCAGCTTTCGCTTTTTTGGATCCGGGCTTTTCCCCCGCGATGACATAATTGGTTTTTTTGCTGACCTGCTGGCCTGTCCGCCCGCCATTTTCCTCAATCAGGCTTTTCAGCGCCGCCCGGGAAAGCGGAAAGCTGCCTGTGATGACAAACAAAAGCCCCTTAAAGGGCGCGGAGCCGGCTTCTGAATCCGGAAGGGCGGGGCGAACGCCCAGCTGATGCAGATTTTTAAGATCTTCCAAAAGCCCCTTGTCTTGAAAAGCCCGTTTTATGGCCCGCGCCGCCGCAGCCCCCACATCAGGGATCTCCATCAGCCCGCTTTCATCCAGGCCCTTCAGGGCGGGAATCAGAGTCTTTAAATCAAAAGCCGCCCGGCTCAGCGGCTCAGCCGCCTTGTTTTTGCCAGTTAGGCCTTTGGGCCGGCCGGCGGGCGGCGGAGATCCTTCAGCCGCGCCGCGCGCCCCCTCCTTTGGCTCAGCCTCAAAAACTTTTGGAAACAAAGGGATTTGCGCGCCGGCGGGATGACTCAGGGAGCTTTCAGCCAGCGGCGCCGGCCCGCCGCCATCCTCTTCGCCATGCGGGGGGGCCATCCCCCGGCTTTTCCAGATTTCAATAATTTTTTCGCTCAGTTTTTTTGCGGTTTGCTCTCCGATATGCGGGATTCCAAGGGCAGACAGCAGCCGCGGAAGAGAGGTTTTTTTGCTTTTTTCCAGGCTTTCAATTAGAAGAAGGCGGGACTTTTCTCCAAACCCCTCCTCTCTGGCCAAATCCTTTTCCGGGAGGCGGTAAAAATCCGAAAAGCTTTGCAGCCAGCCCTTTTGGACAAACTTTTTGACAGTTTTTTCTCCCAGAAACTCAATATTCATGGCCCCCCTGGAGGCAAAATGAAGCAGCGCGCGCTCCCTTATGGCGGGGCAGCGGGGGCTTTCACAGCGGAGATAGTCCCCGTCAAAGCTTAGGCGCCCGCCGCAGGCCGGGCAATTCTTCGGAGGGGGGATTTTGCCCCCCCCCGCCGCTTGCAGCGCCCGGCTTAAAAGCCAGGCTGGCAGCTGCAAAACCAGCTTCAAAGGCCCGGCCCAAAATCCAGAGGGGGAACGGCCGGAAAGCCGGTTTTCAAGCTCCGCAAGGCCCCGCAGCAGCCGGGGGCGCTTTTCCTTCAGCGGCCTGATCACCTCTGGAATCACATCCCCGGCCCTTCGGACCAAAACAAAATCCCCTTTGCGGATGTCTTTTCTCTCAAGCTCCTTAAAATTATGCAGGCTCGCGCTCCGGACAGTCACTCCGCCCAAAGGGACAGGCTTTAAGCCGGCGACAGGAGTCACAGCGCCTGTCCGGCCCACCTGAAACGAGAGGCTTTGGATTTGAGTCGCGGCCTCTTCGGGGGAAAACTTCCCCGCCATGGCCCAGCGGGGGCTGCGGGCTGTATGCCCCAAAATGCCCTGCTTTTCAAAAGAGTTGATTTTGATCACAATGCCGTCAATTTCAAAGGGAAGGCGGGGGCGGAGATCTTGCATTTCGCTGTAATAGGCCAAAACCCCCTCAAGCGAGGAAGTCAGGCGGCAAAGGGCATTCCGGCTCAGCCCCCCGCTTTTGCTGAAATGGAAAGCCGGCAGCCCGCGCGCCAAAACACATTCAATAAACTCTTTTTGGCTGAGAGGGCTAAGCCCCCGCAAAACCCCCGGGCTGTGGGCAAAAAAGCGGAGCGGCCGCTTTGCGGCCGTTTGGGGGTCGAGCTGCCTTAAAGTCCCGGCAGCCAGATTTCTGGGGTTGGCGAAAAGGCTTTCCCCCAGTTTTTTTTGCTGTTTGTTGATGCCCTCAAAGTCTTTTTTAAAAATCACAGCCTCCCCCCTGACTTCAAAAAGCTCCGGCGGCGGCCCGCCCGGCAGAGGCGCAAGCTCTAAAGGAAGCCCTCTGACAGTTTTGATGTTTTCGGTGATGTTTTCGCCGGTTTTGCCATCGCCTCTGGAAAGCGCCTTTGCCAGCGCGCCATGCCTGTAGACAAGCTCAACCGCCGCGCCGTCCAGCTTTGGCTCCAGAGCAAACTCCAGGCTCCCGGCTTTAAGGGATTTTTGGCAGCTTTCGCAAAAGGCGGTGATTTCGGCGCGGGAATAGCTGTTTTGAAGGGAGAGCATCAGACGGCCATGCTCCTCCTTTTGAAATTTATCAAGAGCTTTCCCCGGCGCCCTCTGTGTGGGGGAGGTTTTTGTTTTCAGCTCAGGATGCCGGGCCTCCAGATCCTCAAGCTCCCTGTAAAGCTGATCATATTCAAAGTCGGAAATTTCCGGCTGATCCAGATTATAGTAAAGGCGGTCATGGCGGATGATCTCGCTTTTCAGCCGCCGGATTTTTTTTTCCATCTCTTTTTTCATAAGAGCCTGCCGCTTGGCTGGTTTTCCCATTTTTTTGCGGTTTTTGCAAAAATAAGATAAACAGGCTTTCGGAAGAATAAAAGGAGGGCGGGGTTTTGCGGCTGGCCGGCGTGGATATAGGCTCCAACACAACGCTTCTTTTGGCGGCGGAGCGGACAGCCTCAGGATTTCAGGTCCTGTCCGACAGGATATATTTTACCCGCCTGGCTGAGGGCCTGCGGGAAACCGGCCGGCTGATCCCGGCCGCGCTGCTGCGGCTGGAATCCGCCTTTGCCTCCATACAGACAGTTTTAAAAGAGCTGAAGCCGGACCGCCTGTCCATTGCGGCAACCAGCGCTGCCAGAGAGGCGGCCAACAAAGACGAGCTGCTTAAGCTGGGGGAAAAGCATGGCCTCTCTCCCATAGAAATCATCTCCCCCGAAAGAGAGGCGGAGCTGACCTTTATTGGATCGCTTTTTGGGCTTGGGCATGAAAACCTTTCCAGCCCCCTTGTTGTGGATATAGGAGGCGGATCCACCGAGCTGGCCAATTCAAGCAAAAGCTGCAGCCTGAGTCTGGGGAGCGTTTCGCTGACAGAAAGGTTTTTGACTCCGCAGGCGCCTTCGCGGATTGAAATGGCCGGCCTGAAAGCGGCGGTTGAAAGCGGCCTGGAGGCTGCCGCCCCCTTTTTGAAAGAGGAATGCGGATCGCTTGTCTGCGCGGCGGGAACCCCGGTGACCCTGGCCTTTATGGAGAGGCAAACCTCTGATCCAAACAAAATCCACGGTCTGGCTTTGCGCGCGGCGCGGGCGGATTTCTGGCTGAAAAAGCTTGCCGGCATGTCCCTTGAGGAGAGAAAATCAGTCCCCTGTCTGCCTGAGCATCGCTCTGATGTGATCGTGTCCGGGCTGATGATCTTGAGCGGGATTTTGGAGAAAGCCCAAAAAAGCCGGTTTATTGTCTCCGCCGGCGGCGTCCGCTATGGCCTGATTTGGGAGCAGGCCCAAAGCCGCTGACTTTAAGTTTTGAATTTTATTGGACCATAGTCTTAATTTTGCCTTTTTCGTATTCTTTTAAGGCAGCCCATGGTTTAGATTTAAAGGCGCAACAGGGAATTTGGCGCCTTGAAAAATTTTCTGATTTTTCTTTTTTTGTTTTCTTTCAGCCTTTCCGGCTGCGCTTTTTTTGGCGATCGCCAGGATGAGGGCGGCGAGGACCCTCTTTTTGAAGAGCCTTTTGATGATTCTGAGGCCGAGGGCGATGAGGGGGAAATGGATGAGGGCGGCGATGAAGATGAGGGGGAGGATTATGAGGAAGAGGATGAGTTTGATGAGGAGGGCGATGAGGAAGGTGAGGATGAGGAAGAGGATGAAGATGAGGAAGATGGCGGCGGCGGAGTTTTCGGCTTTTTTAAGGGCCTGTTTGGCGGCGGCGATGATGAGGATGACGAGGGGGATGAAGACGAAGATTTTGGCGATGAAGACGGCGATGCGGATGAATTTGATGATGGGGCGGAGGATGATGAGAGCTACGCCATGCCAGGGGAATCAGAGGATTCCGGCGCTGCCGGGCCATCTCCCCAGCCGGCCCCCGCGCCTGCCGCGCGGCGGATGATCTCTGTTAAAAAAATCAAAACAGCCCCCTACAGGCGCGGGAATCAGCTTGTGAATGGGGTTTATATTGCCCGCTCCGGCGACACTGTGGAGTCAGTCAGCCAAAAAATTTACGGCTCAGACAGCAGCGAAGCCCTTTTTGCCATTAACCCCCATTTCCGAAGCCGCGGCTTAAAAGTGGGCGACAAGGTTTATTACAGCTCTCCATCACGCCCCTCGGACGCCTCCCAGCTGCTGATTTTTTATCAGGAAAAGGGCATGGCCCCGTCTTCCCGCGTGATCTCCAGCGGCCAGAATATAAGGGCTGTGGCCTCAGAGCTTTTGGGCCATCCAGACAGCTGGAAGGAAATCTGGGCCACAAACCCGGACATTCAGTCCAAAGGGCTTGTTCAGCGGGACATCAGCCTTCAATACTGGCCGGACGGCGCGGCTGCCGCCGCCCCTGCCGCGGCTGCGGCTGAAGAGCCGGCCCCCCAGGAAGATTCAGAGCCTCTTGAAGGCGCCGCGCCAGAGGATGAGCCGCCCCAGCCGCCGGACAGCCCCGGCAGCCCCGGCAGCCCTGAAGGCGAAATTTCCCCGCCGCCTTTAGATGGCGGGGCGGAATCGCCGCCGGATGATGAGAGCGCCCCCGAGCCGCCCCCTTTTCCTGAAGATGGAGGCGGGCTGCCGGATGAGCCTCCCCCCGCCGAACAGCCTGAGCAGGCCGAAAAAACAATTGTCCAGACTGTTTTGGAGCAGAAAAAGCTGCTTGCGGGGAGCCTGGGTGTTTTGGCTGTTCTTATTCTGATGCTCAGGGCAATTATCCGCAAAAGGCGGAGGGATGGGGAGTTTGACTACACATCCACAAATATTAAAGCTTGAAATTGGCTTTAAGGCGCTTTATGATTTAAGCTCTGGCTGAGTTTTCTGCGAAACGAGAGCCTCCCGGCTTCCGCAAAAACCCGCTTTTTAACTGGAGGCCCGTTATCAAAATCAGCCGGATTTGCCGCCGCGCCCCCGGCAAAAGAGGAGACAAATTTCCCAAGGCCATTTTAGCCCCCTTCTTTTTGCTGATTTTTTTATTGACAAAGCCCTGGCGGCAGGGCATTCTGAAAATGCCCTCAGGAAAATTCCTGAAAAATCTGCCTAATTAAAGGATATTTGCCCAAAAAAGCGGCGGGGCTGAAACAGCCTTTGCAGAAAAAAAACTCTGAAAAAACCTGCGGGGGATAGAAGGGATTTTTCCGGCTTGCGGGCCGGCCTCTTCAAAGACTGTGGAAAAGCTATGGAAAGGGAAAAAACTGTTTTAACAGGCGCAAAAAGGCCATCCCTCCGCGAAAGGGGGGGGCATAACCCGCGCGCCGGGAACGGGCCAAAAGGCTCCGGCCAAAAGCCGCAGCGCCGCGGAAGCGGAAATCATTATGCCGGGGACCGCCTGCCCCGAAACGGCGCCGCTGGCAGCGAGCCGCCGCGGCCTCCTGTGGATCTTTCAGACATTCAGCTCACTGAGGACGAAAAAAAAGACCTGAACATGAAAAACCTCAGGTCAAAAGACATCCATTCTGTCACCCGGCTGGCTCAAAAGCTGAAAATCGAAAATCCCGGCGGCATGAAGCGCCAGGACATGGTTTTTGAGATTCTGAAAAGGGCTGGAAGGCTGGGGGATATTCTGGGCAACGGCGTTTTAGAGGTTTTGCCCGACAATTACGGCTTTCTCCGCTCCCCGGATTACAACTATCTTCCCTCTGTGGATGATATTTATGTGAGCCCGGCGCAGATCAGAAGGTTTGGCCTGCGCACGGGGGACAGCATCAGCGGAACCATACGCTCCCCCAAGGACAAGGACGGAGAGAAATATTTTGCCCTCTTAAAAATCGATCAGCTGAATTTCAGCCCTTTAGAGCAAAGCCGCGACAAAAACCTGTTTGACAACCTCACGCCGCTTTATCCCCAGGAGAAATTTCTTCTTGAGTGGAAGCCGAATGAATACACAACAAGGGTTGTGGATTTGATGGCTCCGCTTGGCAAGGGGCAGCGGGCTTTGATTGTGGCCCCTCCGCGGACAGGGAAAACCATGCTTTTGCAAAACATCGCCAATGCCATTTCAACCAATCATCCTGAGGCGGTTTTGATTGTGCTTTTAATTGACGAAAGGCCGGAGGAGGTGACTGACATGTCCCGCCATGTGAAGGGCGAAGTGGTTTCCTCCACTTTTGACGAGCCTCCCCACCGCCATGTGCAGGTTGCCGAAATGGTTATAGAAAAAGCCAAGCGCCTTGTTGAAAGCGGCCGCGATGTGGTTGTGCTTTTGGATTCCATCACCCGCCTGGCCCGCGCCTATAACACAGTCATTCCCCCTTCGGGAAAAATCCTCTCCGGCGGCGTGGACTCCAACGCCCTTCACAAGCCCAAAAGGTTTTTTGGCGCCGCCAGAAACATCGAAGATGGGGGAAGCCTGACCATTGTGGCCACGGGCCTTGTGGACACAGGCTCCCGGATGGATGAAGTGATTTTTGAGGAGTTTAAGGGGACGGGAAACTCAGAGATTCAGCTGGACCGAAAGCTTATGGAAAAAAGAATCTTCCCCTGCATGGATATGAACCGCTCGGGAACCCGCAAGGAGGACCTGCTTGTTCCCAAAAGCGAGCTGGACAGGCTGTTTATATTAAGGAAAGTCCTTGCCCCCATGAGCGCCTCTGACAGCATGGAGTTTCTTCTTGACAAGCTCAAATCAGCCAAAACCAACAAGAGCTTTCTGACCAACATGAGCAGCTAGGCCGGGGGGAATGCATGGGCATAAAAGGAAAAATAGACGAAAAGAGCGGGACAATCATTATTAGGATCAGCGAATGCTGCATGAAGACATTCATAAAGAGCCAAAAGATAAAGACGGAAAAAGCCCGGCAAAAGGCCCTGAAAAAAAACAGCGGCTGCTGCAAAGAGGTCCTGGAAAAGCTGTTTAAGCTCAGGGCTGAAGAGGCGGCGGCCGCCAGCGCCAGGCATTAGCCTTTGCCTAAAGCCCCATTTGCCTAAAGCCCCATTCGCAAAACTGAGCTTCAGGTTAAAGAATCAGCCAGCCGGTTTGCAGCTTTAAGAAAACCGCCCAAAAAAACAGAGAGGAGGCGCTATGTCTAATCAGGCCAAGTTAGAGGAAAAACCCGCAAATAAGGCAGCTGCTGAAAAAAAGGCAAAAAAAAGCAAGTCTGGCTATGTCAGCTGGTGGCTGTTTCGATCAAAAGGGACGGTTGCGGAGCCCTGGCCCGCAGCAGAGGAGCTTTGGAATGATCCGGATGTTCAAAGAAATATAAAGGAGGTGAAAAAGGCTTTCGCTGAAGCAAAAGAAAGCCAAAAAAAACAAACAAAACAGAGAGGAGGCGCTATGTCTAATCAGGCCAAGTTAGAGGAAAAACCCGCAAATAAGGCAACTGCTGAAAAAAAGGCAAAAAAAAGCAAGTCTGGCTATGTCAGCTGGCGGCTGTTTCGATCAAAAGGGACGGTTGCGGAGCCCTGGCCCACAGCGGAGGAGCTTTGGAATGATCCAGATGTACAAAGAGAAATCAAGGAAATGAAAGACGCTTTTAGCCATATAAAACCAAGTCAGGCAAAATCAAGTTAGGAGCAGAAATGTTAGATTTGCAAAGCATTCTATGGGTTATCCCCGGCTTTATTTTTGCTGCCATTTATAATAGGAGAAAGCCAGGGCAGGCTGTTAACTTATCCGGCTGGCCGTATTTCTTTTTTGTTGCTCTCATAGCGGCAATTACATGGATTCCCGCGGAGATTATAGCTCCAGGAGTGTTTAACTGGCTTAAAAACTATGAATGGCTTAAGCCTTTCTTTGGCTGGCTTAATGAAAACATGCCTGAGGCTGAGGGCAAGAAAATACAGAGCTTTCAAGCGCTTCTGACAGCCATAACAGCCATAACTGGATCTTTTGTATTGCTTCTTTTAATTCAGTGGGGGGCGATTACAAAAATATTTTTTCCGCCGCCGCATGATAATTTTTACAACAAGTGTATTGAATGGGAAAACAAGTCCATCTTTTTGACTCTTAAAAACAGCAAAGCCTATATTGGGATTTTGTGGAAATTTCCGGAGAATCCAAAATCAAGGCATGAGTCTCAGACAATTTCCATAGTTCCCTTTAAAAGCGGATACAGAGATGAAAAAACAAAAAAATTATATGGAGCACAAATTATCCAGACTATAAAGACAAATCTCAAATTGCCGATATGGAGGTGATTGTTCCAAGGGCGGAAATAATCACTTTTGGAAAATTTATCGGCCGGACTTTTAAGCATTTTAATAAAAACAGCAGCGATGCTTCATAAACAAGCGCGGGTTGCGGCAGCGGAGAAAAAGCCGCTGACTCTGCTTTCTTTTCTGCATGCGGGCAAGGGCCTCTCGCGAGAGAGGCATATAAATGATTTGCCGCGAAAAAACGGAAAAAATCCTCTAAATTATGCTAAAGCGTCTTGAGGAAATTAAAGCGCGGCGCCGGGAGCTGGAGGCGCGGATGAGGGACTCTTCCGTCATAAACAAGCCCTCCCTTTACGGACAGGTCTGCCGGGAGTTTCATCATCTGGACAAAATCTGCAGCCTGATTCAGGAGTATGAGGCCGCGCAAAAGCAAATTGAGGGCAACAAGGCGCTCATCCGCGGAGAAAAAGACTCTGAGCTGAGCGCCCTCGCGCGGGAGGAAAACCAGTCCCTGGCCGCCAGGCTCTCCTCTCTGGAAAATGATCTGAAGGCCCGGCTTTTGCCCAAGGACCCCAATGATGAGAAAAACATTGTTCTGGAAGTCCGCGCGGGGGCGGGGGGGGATGAGGCGGGGCTTTTCGCCCGTGACTTGTTTTCAGCCTATTGCCGCTATGCCGCCGCCAAAGGCTGGAAGGCGGAGGTCATGTCCCTCTCTCCGGGAAATGCCGGGGGGTATAAAGAGGCCATCGCCGTCTTGAGCGGGGGCCGGATCTACAGCGCCTTAAAGCGCGAGTCCGGGGTCCATCGCGTCCAGAGAGTGCCAAAAACAGAGGCGCAGGGGCGGATTCACACCTCTACAGTGACGGTGGTTGTTCTGCCGGAGGCGGATCCTGTGGAGGTAAAAATCGCCCCTGGAGATTTGCGGGTTGATTTTTGCCGCGCCAGCGGCTCAGGCGGGCAGCATGTCAACACAACAGACTCCGCCGCGCGGGCCGTCCACCTGCCCACAAAAATCACTGTCTATTGCCAGCAGGAAAAATCCCAGCATGCCAACCGCGAAAAAGCCCTGAAGATTCTCTATGCCCGGCTCCTGGACTTTCAGACTGAAAAAGCCAGAAAAAAAGAGTCGCAAAAGCGGCAGGAGCAAATGGGCGGCGCCGCCAGATCAGAAAAAATCCGAACTTATAATTTCCCCCAGTCCCGGCTGACTGACCACCGCATCCCATGGACCACAAAAAACCTTCAGGGCGTTATGGCGGGGGATTTTGAGAGCCTGTTTTCAGCCTTGAGCCGGCATTTTCAGACTCTCGCCCTCAAGGATGGAAAATGAAAGCCTCAGACGCTCTTGAAATGGCCCGGAAAGAGCTGAAAGGCCGGGCGCCGAAGCCTTATCATGAGGGGCTTTGGCTTTTGGGCAAAGCCCTGGGGGCTTCCTCTTCAAAAATCTGCTTAAAAGCCGGGCGCGCTTTAAGCCTGGGGCAAAAAAACCTGTTTTTGGACATGCTGCAAAAGCGGCGGGCCGGCTGGCCTTTGGATTACCTTCTTGGGGAGAGCTTTTTTTGCGGCCGGCGCTTTTTTGTTCAGCCCGGTGTTTTTATCCCCCGCCCCGAAACAGAAATTATTGTGGAGGAGGCTTTGAGGCTTCGCTCCTCCGGCCGGCTGGCCTGGCGGCGGGGGGCGGACTTTGGGGCGGGGGCGGGGCCGATAAGCTTAAGCCTTCTGCGGGAGGCCCCGGACAGCCAGTTTGCCGCCATTGATTTGAGCCGGAAAGCGCTGGAGGCTTTAAGAAAAAACAGCGCTTTTTTGCGCGGGCCGCCAGACAGACAAAAAAGGCTTCATGCTCTGCAAAAAGATGTCTCTTTGACTGAGAAAAAAGAGCTGTCCTTTTTGCTGGGCGGCGCGCCTGATATCATCACAGCCAACCCCCCTTATGTGGCGGCGGGGGACAAAGCTCTGGACCCTTCAGTCTGCCTTTATGAGCCGCCGCTCGCTTTTTTTTCCGACAGAGATGGCATGGGCCATATTGTCTCCTGGCTTGACAAAGCCATGGACATTTTAAGCCCCGGCGGCGCCTGTATTTTTGAGTTTGGCTGCAGTCAGTCCGGCCGGGTTCAGGAGCTTTTAACAAGCCGCCGGCGCTTTATAAGCTCCTCCAAAATTCTGAAAGACCGCGCGGGCCGGGATCGGGCGGCGCTTTGCTTTAAGAGGCTTTAGAGGATGTTTCCGCGGATTTTGTTCAGCCCAAAGCCTGTTCACAGCGATCTAAGGGCTTTTTTGGGCCAGCCGCCCGGCCGCATGATGACGCGGCGCGCCGCAAGCGCTGACAGCTGGCCGGAAGCGGGTTATAAGGGCATTGTTTTTTGATTTCATAATAACGCCTTCAGAGATGGAGGCGGATCCTCCAGGGGGCGGTTTTTGGTCCGTCCCCTTTTTTTTATGAGATGCGGGACGCGCATGATCCGCGGGCCGGCCCGCCGGGCCGCGCCGGGAGGCCCCGGCAGCCATTAAAATTCAAGGTTTTTTTTGCCATGGCCAGAGCTTGGCCGCCAGGCCGGGCCGCAGGCCCCGCGGAAAGCCATCATAAGGCGGGAAAATCTTCAAGGCTTTCAAAATAGGGGAAGCCCCATTTGATCAGCTGATTTGCAACAGTTATCAGGGGGAGGCCCACAATGGCGGAAAAATCCTCTGTCTCAGCTTTTTCAAACAGGCCAATGCCCCGGCCCTCCGCATGATAGCTCCCGGCCGCCTGCAGCGGCCTGTCCAGCCGGACATAAGCCTCAATTTGCCGGCGGCTCAGAGGCCTGAGGCTGATCCGGCTCAGAGCGGCCCGGGAAAAAGCCTGTCCGCCATAAAGCATCCAGAGGCCGTTGATCATCTCGTGTGTTTTGCCCTGCATCTCCATAAGATTTTGAACGGCTTTTTCCTCTGAAAAGGCCTTGCCGTAGAATTTTCCCTCCAAAAAAGCCATCTGATCAGAGGCAATAATAACAGCCTCAGGGAAGGCCGCCCGCGCCTTTAAGGCCTTGGCCTCGGCGAGGCGAAGGCAGACAGAGCCTGGCTCTGGAGCCGCGCCCCCCTTCATCATGCCGCGCATGATTCCCTCCTCATCCACATGGGGGGCAAAAGCCTCAAAGGGAATTCCCGCCCTCCGCATCAGCCTTTTCCGCGGCGGCGACTGGCTCGCCAGAATAATTTTCATGCAAAATCTCCCCCCGCGCTGCAGCCGGGCCTCTCCAAAAGCCCCGCCCGCCTCCTATTGACTTGCGCGCCGCTGCGGGGCAAATACATTATATGGCGCGCTGGACTTATTACCATCAAATGGATCCTTTTTTAATCCCGCCAATAAAGGAGGGGTTTGGCCTCAGCTGGCTGTTTCTGTCCTATATGGGGTTTTTTTGCGCCGGCCTGCTTGCGGTCTGGCTCATTAGAAAAGCCCGGCCCTTTTTGCCGGAATGGCGCTTTAAAGATTTTATAGCTTTTGGGCTTGCCGGCGCGGTCCTGACACAAGTCATCAGCATGAGCGGGCTTCGCTGGTATTCCATGGCCTATATCACCGGCGCGGTTTTGGCCGTCCCGGCGGGATTTTATCTCATTAAAAAAGGGCGGCTTTTTTTTGCCAGGGAGAAAGTCTGGGACATTGTGATCTGGGGGGCTTTGGGCGCCGCCCTTGGCGGGCGCTTTGGCTTTTGCCTTTTTTACCGCCCAGATTTGTTTGTCTCTTTTGACCAGTCCTTCCCCTTTTGGGGCCTTCTGAAAGCCAATGAGGGGGGGATGTCCAGCCATGGCGGCATTGCCGGGGTTTTTCTGGCCCTGTGGATTTTCTCTTTAAAAGCCTCAAAGCCGGAAGAAGCCTTCGCCGCGGCAGAAGCCTCTTCCGCCAGAGAGGCCAAAACGGTTTCAGAGGGGCAGGAAGGCAAGATCCCCTTTTTTTCCCTTATGGACCTGGCCGCTGTGGGCGGCGCGGCGGGAATATTTTTGGGCCGGATTGCCAATTTTATCAATGGGGAGCTTGTTGGCCGTGAGATCAAAGGCCAGGCGCTGCTTGGAGTGAAATTTCCCTCCGAGCTTTATCTCTGGGGCGAAAAAGCCTCTGAATATCAGGAGCGGCTTCTCTCTTTAAAGCCTCTTTTGCCTGTTTTGAAGAGGCTGCCTAATCCCCCCGAAGGCCTGCCGGGCGGCTATGTGTGGGAAGACTGGATTTTAAGAGGCGGGGAAGGCGCGCTTTATCAGGTGTCCCGGGTTTGCGGCCTGATTGCCGCCAGGGCCGGGGAGGCGCCCGTGAGAGAGCTGCTGGAGCCTCTGCTTTCGCTGCGGCACCCCTCCCAGCTCTATCAGTCCTTTTTCGGAGGGGTTCTGCCTTTTCTGGCTGTCTGCCTTGTCTGGCGAAAGCCGCGGGCGGCGGGGCTGGCCGCGCTTGTCTGGCTTGCAAGCTATTCAGGATTTCGGGTGACAAGCGAGTTTTTCAGAATGCCGGACGCCAGTGTGGGCTATCAGCTGTTTCAGCTCACAAGGGGGCAGTGGCTGAGCCTGCTGTCCTTTTTTTTGGCCGGCGCCGCCTGCTGCTATTTGATTTTCAGAAAAAAATCCGGGCCAAGGCCCTGAAGGCCGCCCGCCGGATCAGCCCATTGGTCCAGCCCGCAAGGGGTTTGGCTCAATCCCGCGCTTTTCGCCTGATAACAAAAGGCTTAGGCTCTTTCTCAATCACCGGGGCAAGGGACGCGCTGGCCTTCAGAAACTCCACGGTTTCTCTGATAACGCTTTTTGAATACAGCCGGCGGGGATCCACAATAAAAAGCCGGTTATATCTTTTTTTGTATTGCTTCAGCTTAAGGGGCAGGTCAAAGCGCGGGGGCATGCCCCCGCAAAAAAGAACCTGGCAGCCAAAAGGCATTTTCTTAACAAGGCATCCGCCGGCGGCAAAGCCCGCGCGGGCCAGATCATAGTTTTTAGAGAGGGGGAAATAGGCGGCGCTGCGGCTCTTAAGAACGGCCGCTGCCGCGGCGGGAAGAGGCTTAGCTGCGCTTTTCATTCTTCCAGCTTCCACCCTGGAATCAGCCCAAGTCAAATCCCAATGCCGCCCCGCATTATAAGGAGGGGCTGGCCAGCCCGGCGCCAGGCTGGACGGCGCGTTTTGAAGCCGGCCCGCCTGAAGAGATTAAAACGGCGCGTCAAAGGACACTTCGCCCGAAACGCCTTTTTGGTAGGCGGCGGGCCGCCGCTCAAAAAAGTTTGTCAGCTCCTGGGCATCCTGAAGCTCCATAAAGTCAAAGGGGTTTTTGGATTTAAACTGCGGCGGGATCCCCAGACGGACAAGGCGGAGATCGGCCACATACTCCAGATAGGATTTCATGTCCCGCAGACTCAGCCCGCCCACGCCGCGGCTTAAAATTTCCGCGGCAAACTTCAGCTCGCACTCAATGGCCTCGCAAAACATGGCGATAATGTTTTCGTTAAACGAGGAGTCAAAAAGCTCCGGCTGCTCTTTTCTGATGATGTCAATGACCGCGTAGGAAAACTCAATATGGCAGCTTTCATCCCGAAAGACCCAGTTGGTCCCGGAGGCCAGCCCGTTCAGCAGCCCCTTTGAGCGGAGAAAATAAACATAGGCGAAGGCGGCAAAAAAGAACAGCCCCTCTATAACCCCCGCAAAGCAGATAAGATTCCTCAAAAAGCTTTTTCTGTCCTCTTTGCTGTTCAGCCTCTCCAGCTGAAAAATCGAGTCCATCCATTTAAAGCTGAAGTCGCCTTTTTTTTTGATTGAGGGAATGTCGCTGATGGCGGAAAAGGCCTTTGCCCTCTCAGCCGGATCGGGGATATAGGTGTCCAGAAGAGTCAGATAAAACTGCACATGAAGCATCTCCTCATAAAGCTGGCGGCCCAGATACATGCGGGCCTCCGGCGAGTTGATGTGGCGGTAAAGATTCAAAACCAGGTTGTTGCTGACAATGGTGTCCCCGGTGGCAAAAAAGGCGATCAGCCGGTTGACCAGAAAAACCTCGCTGCGGCTCAGCTTTGTCTGAAGATCAATCACATCAGAGGAAAAATCCACCTCATCCACAGTCCAGGTGTTTTTTATGGCGTTTTTATACATTTCGTAAAACACGGGGTATTTCATGGGCCTTAGGGTCAGCTCCAGACCGGGATCTAAAATCATAGAAGAATCCTCCTTATTGCTGTTTCATCTCTGCCCCCGGATTAAGGAGGCTGCCCATCCAAAAAAAATGAGGCCATGGCTGCCCGATCTGGAGCCGGCCTTTTGCGAAAACCGCTTAATTAACAGGGAAAGGCCAATTGAATGCCTTGCTGGCGGGGAGGGAATGGCGGCAGAGGCCGCCTCATTGGCGCGGGGCGCGGAAAGGCTGGATCTCATAAAAACCCGCCCCCGGCCGGCTGATGCTCTATTTCCTGATGTCATGCCTTCAGGGCTTCTGGCGGCTGAGAGGCGAAGCCTCTTCCGCAAGCCTTTCCTTTATTCAGTTTAACCTGCCTGCGTGAAAAAACCAGCCAGCTAGCCTTTAAGACAGGTCATCCACAGCTGGCAGCGGATCTTTTTAATTTTCATGTTTCAGGCCCTTTGTCCAGAATCCGCGCCGCAGCGCAAAAAAGCGCTTGTTCAGCCATTCAGGCTTTTGCCGGCAGGCAGCCGCCAGGCTGCTGTGGCGCAAAAAATATTTTATTGCCCCCCCCCCCTCCGGCCCCGGCCCTCCGGCAAGAGGCTTTAGAGAGCCGGTTTAGAGGGCCGGCCCCGCTCCCCTCTCTCCCGGCCGGGATTTGGAGTTTTTATTTTTTGTCTGCCCGATCTGGCGCCCGATTCGCCCGATCCCGCCGGAAAAGAAAAAGCCGGCAGCCAAAAGCAAGGGCTATGGCCTGAACAAGGGCGAGATAACAAAAAGCGGCGGCTTTGACGAGCAGGGGCCGCGGCGGCGCCTTAAGCAGCAGGTGAAAGAGAGGGGCGCCCGGCCGCCGCGCCCCCGCCCTCTTTTGAATGGCCAGGCTGCATCCATGGGACCAGGCCCGGCTGCATAAATCCCTGAAGCTGTGGCGGGCGCGGTGCGGAGCGGCCAGCTCCGGCTTTTTCAGGCTCAAAAGCCCCGCCTGCAGGGCGCGCTCCAGAAGCCATGCCTCCTCCCCGCCAAACCCCCCTGGCGCCGGGCTGTAAAACCGGCCCTGAAGGCGGGATGTTTTGACTGACAGATTGCCCGCCGGCAAATAGCCGGGATGGGCCCGCATCCACAATTCCGTCATATAGTTGTAGGCCCGGCCCCAAAAAGAGCATCCCGGATGATCCAGGTAAGCCCCCCCGATAAACACAGCCTCCGGATGCTCCTTATGAAGCCGGCAAACGGCCTCCAAGCGGCCGGGGCTGGTTAAAATCACATCTTCGTCAATAAAATAAAGGAGGGGGGTTTTGGCCTGTTCAATGGCCAGGTTTCTCAGCTCATAAGCCGGGCGGCCGGCCAGCAGGAAAAGAATCCTGCGGGAGGCCTTAAGCTCCTTTGGAAAGGCCGGGAGGCGCGCTGAAGCCCCCCGCCGCTGCCGCGCAAGCAGAATGAGAGTCCAGAGGCTGCTGTCCAAAAGCTGCCGGCTGAGGGCTTTTAGATTCTCGGCCAGGGCCTCAGGATTCCCCCCGCAGGCCACGGCCACGGTGAGCGCGGGGGAGGCCGCGCCCCCGCGCCGGTTTTTTTCCCGCTTTCGCCGCATATTTTGAAATTATACTGGTTTTGTTTGAGTTTTTCCTGGTTTTTTCCCTTATAAAGATCCCTGAAACCTCAAATATGATCAGTATATGCCGGCCCTGCATGAAAAATCACTGGATCGGCGCCGCCTTTCAAAAGAGCCCCGCCTGCGGCTTCCAAAAATGTTATTTTTTTTATTCTTTGGCAGCATATTCTGCGGCTGATCGCGGAAAGCCGGCAGATGGCAGGGATGATCTGAAAGCCAGAGAATTGCAGAGGCTGGCGATCTGGAGCGGAAAAAAGCAGCTGTCCGGGGCAGAGCAAACAGCGCGGCTGCCCCCATTTTTTGGCATAATAGAGGGCATGACGGCCTTTTAAAGCTGCAAAATTTTTGCCGCAGCCCCCAGAGGAACCAGCCTGAGCGGGATTCTCTATTCAGCCAAACGGCTGGCGACCTCATTGTTTTCATTTTGAACAGCCAGATCAAAAGCTGTTTTGCCCCATCTGTTTGTTATCTTTTTATCAGCGCCGGCTGCCAAAAGGAGAGCTGGTGTCGCCACACCCCTGCCGTAAGCGGCGTCATGAAGGGCTGTGTTGCCGGCTTCGTCTTGAATATTGGGGTCAGCGCCGGCTGCTAAAAGGAGAGCCACTGTCTTTGTGTTTATCCCGCCGTAAGCGGCTTCATGAAGAGCTGTTTCGCCATTCCAGCTTTGAATATTGGGGTCAGCGCCGGCTTCCAGCAAAAGCTCCGCCGCTTCCGGATACTCCGCCCCCGCGTAAAGAGCTGCGCGGCCCATTTTGTCTTGAGTGTTGGGGTCAGCGCCCTCCGCAAGATGCTTTCTGACAGCTTCTGTATCCCCCCGCTCCGCGGCCAGCAAAAGCAAAAGCCCTCTTTGATCTTCGGTCAGGCAGGAGGAGTTAAAATCTTCAATTTCTCCCGTCATTTGCCTCAAAGCGTTTGTCAGGCAGATTTTGCGCGCGCTCTGCGCCGCCGCGCGGTCCGCGCTCTTTAAAATTTTGTTTGCTTCGCCTATTCTGCCTTCGCTTAAAGAGCGGGCAGCCCTTCCCCACTTATCCTCCCATTTATGATGTCCAAAAGACATTTCAGAAAAGCCCGCAGCAAGCCCCGCCGCGGCGAAAAAACATACAAAAAATAAAAAACTTTTCATCTTGGCTGCCTCCATAATTTGTTTGTTCCAGTTTCTGCTCTCCTCAAGGGCCTTATGCCGTTTTGCCGAGCTGTCCCCTTATTTAACTTTGCTCTTTTAAAGCCTGTCAAATTTTTTTCATCCTGATTTATTTGAGCAAAAAAACAAGGGTTTTCCCTAATTTAAGAGTTTTGCCTAAAAACCAGGCAAAAAAAACAGAATTAAACCCCTTGTCCTCCTCTATCAAAATGCCGCCCTTGGAGCGGGTCTCCAGGGGGCTTCGCTTTTGATCTCTCTCCAAAAACCGGGTTTTGAGATCCTGCCCTGCCGAAACCGCTCCTCCTGCCCGGACAAATCCACAGTGACATTGCCAAAGCAGCAAATCTGGCAGCTCAGCCGCCTTTGGTCAATATAATGCCCATGGCCGATAAGCTTCAGCTCCTCCCCCGCGGGGGGGGGGGGGGGGAACATGATTTTCGCCTTCTTTCAAAAAAACCCGGCAGCCGCCGCAGCTGCTCATGCCGTTGCAGGAGGGCTGGATGCGAATCCCCCAGGCCCGCGCCAGCTCCAAAACGCTTTTGTCAGGAGCCATGCCGAAAACAGACCCGGCTTTCCCCGGCCTCGGCCTGTGATCATGTTTCGCCGGTCTGAGCTGATTTTCAGCCCTTTTATAAATGTCCCTTATTCAGGCGCTTTGCAAGCCATGCCATCGGAAAAAGCTGCCGGCAGGCTTGACCGCCCGCCAAAAGGCCAGGTTTTTGGACCCCAGGGGGCATGCCTGATTTTCTCCTATGGGCTTTAAGCGCTTTGCCGGGGCTTTCAGCCCCGGAGTTCCGGCCCAAAAAGCCCTAAACCCCCTTTCCGGCAAACAGCGAGGCAAGAAAAGACCGGTTTGCTGCCCGGCTGTGGAGCGGCGCAAAATGACTTGGAGGGGCCAGCGCCCCAAGCTAAACGCTGGAAGCCGCGCAATGAAAAGCAAAAAAACTGAGGCAAAGGCCCGGCCCTGGCCTGAGAGAATGAAAAGCAGGTTTTTGATCAGGGGGCTTTTGTCCACAGGCGCTGTCTGGGCGGCCATTATTTTCCCCTTCCTGTTTATAACCGCAGGCCTTGGCGCTTACTGGGCCAGCTCTGAAATTTATCCCGTCCACACGGCGCGGCATTTGTTTTCCGAAAGGGCGGGGGATTTTTTGTTTTCCCTGAAGCCGCTTTTTAACCTCACTCTTTTTTTGTCTTTTCACCTCTCCGAGGCGCTTGGGGTTTTTCCCATGACAGGGGCAAGGGCGCTGTTTGCCCTCAACGGGCTTGGCATAGCCTATATGACGCATGTTTTTCTGCGAAAAAAACAAGATCCATTGACTGCCGCTCTGGCAGCTCTGGCTCTTATCAGCTGCCTGCCTTTTTTGGAAAGGGGGTTTCGCGTCCGATCTGATCTGCTTTGCTCAAGCCTGTGTCTGCTGAGCCTGGTTTTCGCCGCAAAAATCCGGCAGGCAAAGCCCGCGCGGCGCGGGCGAAAGCCCCCCGCATGGCTTAAGCTCCCGCGCCGGCTTCCGGCTCTGTTAAGGCCCGGCCGCGGGCTGGGGAGCCTTTTGGCTGCTGGCGGGCCTCTGGCCGCTGCCGCTTTGTCGGCGCCAAAAGCTGTTTACTGGCTGGCATTTTCGGCCTGTTTTGCGGCGCATGAGCTAAGGGGGCGGAATGTTTTTTCACGGCTGGCGCTCTGGCAGGCGGGCTCTTTGGCGGGGGGCCTGTTTTTGGCCGCCAGCTTTTTGTTTCATGATCCGCTTTTTTTAAGAGCCATTCAGCAGGCTGCCGGATTTTATGTTAAAAATATTGAAGACATTTTTCATCTCGCCGCCGCTGAAAGCGGCCTTTTTTCATTCTTCGCCTCCTACAGCCGGAAGCTTTCTCATTTTGCCCTGTTTGCCGAAAAGGCGCCGCACATTGTTTTTTTGATTTTGCTCAAGCCCGGGTTTGTTTTCTGGTCCGTTTTTATAAAAAAATCCAGAAAATGGGCGCTCTCAGACACGGCTTTTGTTTTTTTGGCCGGCGCCCTTCTTTTGCACCCCCAGCCCAAAATATTTTTTATAACGGCCCTTCTGCCTTTTTTTCTGATTTCCGTTTTTAACGATCCAATGTGGGGGAAATGGCGCCAGCATGGCTTCAGGCCGGGGTTTCTTTTCGCTCTGCTTCTAACCGCCTGCCTTTGCGCTGCCGGCGCCGCTTTATACAGCCAAAAAAATCTTTTAAGCAAAAACAGCAATGCCCCGCAAAAGCGCTTTGTCCAAAACCTCAACCGGCTTTTTCCGAAAGGCTTTCCGGCTGGAATCTATGATCCGCTGGCGCTTTTATACAAAAACGCCAAAGCTTATAACTGGTTTATTGACTCCCACAGCAGCCAGGATTTGATTTTTGAGGAGCTTTTGGAAAAAAGCCGCATTGATATTGTCATCCCCTCGTTTCTTCTGTTCTACGGGCGGCTTGAGGCATGGGAGAGCCGGAGCTTTAGATTTATTGATGTGGGGAGCCAGATTCATTACCGCGCGCTTGTCAAAAAGCTCCCGCCAGTTCAGGGGGCTGAAAGAGGCTCCCTTAAGGGAAAAGATCTGGCCGAAAGCCTGAGGGCTGCCAGGCCGCTTCCAGAAGGGGCCAGGCTTTGGCATGCGTTTTTGGATGTTTCGGGGCAGATCACAGAGGCTTCTCCAGCCGATTCGGCGGAAGGCCAAAGGCTCCTGCCAGGGCGGATGTATTCTGAAGAGGAGTTTTCCCGGGGAATCATCCCGAGGCCAGCCAGCCCGGAGGCGGCCTTTGCGGGGGTCTTTTACCTGCCCCCGCCGGAGAGTCTGCCGGCAGGGGATCCGCCCGCCGGGCCGCGGCGCCGGGAAAAAAAGCGCCTTCAAGAGTCTCCAAGGGCGCTTTTTCAGTATGACAAATGGCTTTAGGCCCTGTTTGGGCCATGGGCCGGGCCAAAGCGCCGGCAGGGGGCGGGGGAGGCCCGCTTTTTTTGACAAGGCTCAAGGCAAGGCTTTATTATACATAAGCGCTCCGCCGCCCGCCCAAAAACGGAAGGGGCGCCCCCTGCCTCTGCTCATTGGGGAGAGCGCGGCGAAAAGCCCAAAAAAATCCAAGGGAGAGTCAAAATGAATCAAAAGCGGCAGACCCTAAAAACCCCCGCAGAAAAACCAGCGGCGGAAAAGCCCGGCCAAAAAAATCCCGCCGCCGCCGGCGCGGCGCATAAGCCTCAGACAAAAATCTCCAGCCGGCTGATGCGCTCCAAAAAAAGCCGGGCCAAAGCCCGCGCCCGCCTGCCGGGCCAGGCTGATTCCCCCGCGGAAGAGGCTGCCAGCCGGGCGCTGCGCTCCGCCGCGCCGCCGGATAAAAAACAGGCCAGAGAGCAGACAGCCGCCGCCTCAAAAACAGGCGCTTATGCGGGCCAGCCAAAACAAAAATCCAAAAAAGGGGCTGATCAGGCTGCTGTTAAAGAGCTGGAGGAAAAGCTGAAAAAAGCCCAAAACGATTATCTTTATTTAAAGGCTGATTTTGAAAACTGCCGGCGGCAGGCCCTGAAGGAGCAGAGGGAGCTTGCCCTTTATGGGGGAAGGGAGCTGATTCGCGCGCTGGCCGAAGAGGCTCTGGATGACCTGGACAGATCTCTTGATGGCCATGGGCCGGAGGTTTCTTATGAGAGCTTCAAAGCCGGCCTCAAGCTGGCGCGCAAAAATCTGCGGCAGGCCCTGGCCCGCTTTGGCGTCCGCGTGATCGATCCCTCCGGATCCCCTTTTGATCCCGAAAGCCATGAGGCTATGGGGCGGGAGCAGACCTCCAAGGTTCCGGAAGGCCATGTCTCCGCCGCCCTTAAAAAGGTCTACAAAATGCATGACAAAGTCATCCGCCCGGCTCTGGTGATTGTGGCGGAAAAGCCCGGCAAAAAAACCAGCTGAGGCTCTTTGGCAAAGCCTCAGCCGCGGCAAAACAGCAGCTTTTTTGTTATGCTCCGCCGGAGATTTTAAAGCTGTCCGCTGTTTCCAGGGCTAAATCTATGAAAAGCCCCGTCAATTATTATCTGATTTTAAGCGTTTCGCCCTCTGCCGGGGAGGGCGAAATCAAGCGGGCCTTTTTAAAGATGGCCCAAAAATACCATCCCGACAAAAACAGGGGCAACAAGCTGGCGGAAAGAAAATTCCAGCAGGTCAATCTCGCTTATCAGACGCTTCGGGATCCGGAAAAGCGAAGGGCTTTTGACGAAAGCCTCAAAAAAGCCCGGCTCAAGCCGCCGGACGCAAAGCCCGCGGCCGGGCCGGCCTGGCGCGGCTCCGCGGCTCCGGGAAAAGAAAAAGCCCTGGATCTGGAAGTCCCCCTGGAGCTTTCCCTGGAATCCCTTTGCCGGCCGCAGACGCGCAGGGTCTCCTATATAAAGCCGGCAAACGGCAAAAAAATCAAAAGCCATCTGGATGTTCCCATTCCTTTGGGGATCAGGCCGGGGGCCCGGCTGAAATTTAAAAAACTGGGCGGGGCGGCCGGAAGCCGGCTGTTTGGCGATCTGTATGTTAAAATCGCTTTAAAAGACCATAAAATTTTTCAGCGGCGGAAAACCGGCATACTGCTTTCCGCGCCTGTCCGGTTTGTGGATATTATCAAAGGCGGGAAAATAAAAATCCCCTCTCTTTACGGCCCTGTGTCTCTGGCCCTGCCGCTCCATGTTTTAACCGAAAGCCGCCCCTTCCGCCTGAAAGGCCTGGGCCTGCCCGGCGCGGACGGCGCGCGGGGCGATATGTTTGTGACTGTTCTTGTGGATTATCCCAAAGGGGACAGGGCGAAGATCCAGCGGCTGGCAAAAAACCTGTCCCCTGAAAAAAAAAGATATCTTATCAGAAAATACGACTCGGAGGCCTGCCTTTATCCGAAAGTTCTGGACTTCCAAAAAAAGCTCCGGGACATGCGGGAGGGGGGCGCAAAATGACCGCTCCAAAAAAAACCTCCCTCAGGCCTGGCATGGCGGCGGTTTTGGCCGCCGCGGTTTTTTGCGGCTGCGGCGCCTTGAGCCAAAAGCGGGCGGAAAAGCCTCCGGCCCGGCCCGCCTCCGCAAAGGCAAAGCGGGAGCTGAAAAAAATCACAGCTGAGGGAGAAAAAAAGACCCCTGAGGAAAGGCTTGCTGAAATCAGCCTGTTTATTGATCGGAGCGAAAACAGCGGGCTGGCTTTGGAGGCTTACATGATAAAGGCCCGGCTGCTGGCCCGGATGGGCAAAAAGCGGGAGGCCTGCCAGGCATGGCAGGATGCGGCCGGACTGCCCTTTTCCTATAAAAATCATGCGGCGGCTGTTTTGCCGGCGGCCGCCTGCCTGTTTAAAAAGGGAAAAGCCCTGGAGGCGGCCCGCATGCTGGAGTCCCTGATGGAAAGCTCAAGCGAAAGCCGCGAAGGCAAAATCTCCGCCGCAAAGCTTTTGCTGGACTTTCTCAGCAAAGAGAGGGGCTTTGAGAGCCGAAAAGGGGCAAAAGAGCAAAAGCTTCTGGCCCTTTCCCATCTCATTAAATGGGAGCCAAAGGCCGCCGCCGCGGCGGCCCGAATCAAAGCTGCCGAAGATTTGACTGGCTCGCTTCCCGGGAAAAGCCTTTTGGCCCTTGCGGAGCGGGCGGACAGGTTTCCCTCTCTTAAGGGCCATCTTTTCTACAAGGCCGGGGAATATTTGTGGAGGCGGAAAGACACAAAAAAAGCCCGGAGCTATTTTCGAAAAGCTCTTGCCAGCCCCATCCGCGCCTCTTTGAAAAAAGAAATTGCCGGCTATTTGAAAGCTCTAAAGTCCCTGAAAAAAGTCAATCCCTATTTAATTGGAGCCGTCATTCCCCTTAGCGGCCGGCGAAAGCCTCTCGGCCAAAAAATTTTGCGGGGGCTGAGCCTGGGGCTGAATATGGAGGGGGACTCCCCCTGGCAGCTAATCGTTATGGACAGCAAAAGCCATCCGGGCGCGGCGGCGGAGGCTCTGGAAAAGCTGCTTTATCAATATCATGTGATAGGGGCTGTCGGAGGGCTGAGCGGCGAGACAGCTGAAGCTCTGGCGGAAAAGGCCTCCTTTTTTGGACTCCCCGCCATTTTGCTTTCCCAAAAATCCGGCCTTTCTGAGGGAAGACAGTTTGTCTTTCAAAACGCGGTGGCCAGCTCCGCCCTTATGGCTCATCTGACGGAGGAGGCTGCCGCCAGCCTGCCGCTGTTAAAAAGAGCGGCGGTTTTGCGCCCTGAAGATCCTTATGGGGAGGAATACGCCAGGTCCTTCTCAGGCGCCTTTCGCGCCCGCGGCGGGGAGATCGCCGCAGAGCTTTCATACAAGCCGGGCGAAGCGGATTTTAAAGAGCTTATGAAAAAGCTCCTGGGCCTCAGCGGCGGAGATCTGCGCCAGGAGGAGTATATGGATCTGAAAGAGGCCCTTTTGAAAAAGCAGCCCGGCCTTTCGCCCCGGTCAAAAAAGCTGCGGCCGGAAAACCTGCTCCCCCCGCAAATTGACTTTGACGGCATTTTTATTCCCGACTCCATGGCCGCGCTGAAAAAAATCAGGGATCATTTAAAATACTTTCGGGTAAAAAATGTTTATCTCATTGGAACAAATCTTTTAAAGCGCGGGCAAATCAGCCGCTGGACAAATGATCTGCCTTTGATTTTTATCGGCCCCCCGCCCATCACAAATAAAAAGGCGCGGGAGTCTTTTTTTTATGAAAGCTACAGAAAAATGTTCCGCGCGGAGCCGGGGTTTTTTGAGCGGCGGGCCTACAACGCCGGCGCGGCCCTGAGAGCGGCTCTCAGCCGCGGGCCGGGCAGCCGGCAGGCGCTTCAAGAGGCGCTAACAGGCCTGGGAAGCGTTCAGGGGGCGCTGCGCTCCTTTGAAATATCAAAAGAGCGCGCTTTTCTGTATCCTTTAAAAGCCTATATAGCCGGCGAAAGCCGTCCGGCGCCCCTGGACTCGCCCGCCGCCGCAAAAATTTTGAGCGGCTGGGAGGCCCGGCAGGCGCCGCGCTAAATCCCGCCCCATGTCCCGCGCCAAGGGCCTGATCCGCGGCGGGAAAAAAAATCTTAATAAAACCTTCAGGCAGCCGAAAAGATCATCAGGAGGGATTCTGATGAGGACAGGCCTGCCGCTTCCGGCAAAAATGCCTTTGGCGCCGCTGAAGGACACCGTGGTTTTTCCCGGAGCGACTCTTTCTGTTTATATTTCCCGGGAAAAATCCAAAAAAGCCGTCCAGGCGGCTCTTAAGGGGAGCGGCGGAATGATTTTTCTGTCCTGCCTTCAGGAGAGCCTGCCGCCGGGCGGGCTGGAGCCGGCGGGCGGCAGCCCCCCGCAGAAGGTTTATAAAACCGGCTGCATTGCCTTTATTATAAAAACCGCGGCGCAGCCTGACGGCCGGATAAAGGCCGCTGTCCGCGGGGTCGCCCGCGCCACAATAGAGAAAATAGAGGAAAAAGCCTTTCCTGAAGTCCATTTAAAAATCCACGCCGAAGATTCGGAGGCGCTCCCTTTTTCCCAGACAAAAATTTCCAAAGAGCTGGAAAAAAGCTCTCAAGAGCTGAAAGAGTCCTTAAATCAGCTGGCCCAGGCTGAGCCTTTGTATCTTAAGTTTCTAAGCATTATTGAGCCTGTCAGGGACCCCGGGCTGGTCTGCGATTTGATTCTCAGCCATTTGGATTTAAGAGCCCGCGATCAGCAAAAGGCGCTGGAGGCTTTTGACAGAAAGGAGAGGGTTGAGCTTACAAAGCAGGTTATGTCAAATGAGCTGGAGATCAGAAGGCTTGAGGGAAAGATCAAGCGCTTTTTGAGCGCGGACTCCGCAAAGCCAAAGCCTTTTCCCTCAAGCCCGCCTTATGGGCGCGGCGGGCCTCATGGGGCTTTTGCCAAAAAAGAGGAAATCATAGAATACAGCGCGAAGATTCGCGGGGCTGATCTTCCTCAAGAGGCAAAAAAGGAATCCCTGAGACAGCTTCAGCGGCTGGAGAAAATGCACATGGAAAGCGGCGAGGCCTCCATAATCAGAAATTATCTGGACTGGATTTTGGAGCTGCCATGGAGCCGGCAGAGCGCTGACAATTTGGATCTGGAAAACGCCAAAAAAATTCTGGACAGGGATCATTTTGACTTAAGCAAAGTCAAAGAGAGAATCCTGGAGTTTTTGGCTGTCCGGGCGCTTAAGCCAAAGGATTCAAAAGGGCCGATTCTCTGTTTTGCCGGGCCGCCGGGTGTGGGAAAAACCTCTCTTGGAAAAAGCATCGCCGCCGCCATGGGGCGCGCCTATCAGCGCATTTCCCTTGGAGGGGTGAAAGACGAGGCGGAAATCCGGGGGCACAGGCGGACTTACATCGGCTCAATGCCCGGCAAAATCATTCAGGCTCTGAAACACTGCCAGACAATGAATCCCGTGATTGTTTTGGATGAAATTGACAAGCTTGGGTCTGATTTTCGGGGAGACCCAAGCTCCGCGCTTTTAGAGGCTTTGGATCCGGAGCAAAACAGCTCGTTTAAGGATCACTACCTGAATTTAAATTTTAACCTTTCCTCTGTTTTGTTTATCACAACCGCCAACATGGCCCAGAATATTCCCGCCGCTTTGAGAGACCGCCTGGAAGTGATCTCCATCACCGGCTACACTCCGGCGGAAAAACTGCAGATCGCAAAAAGCTATCTTATTGAATCGGAGCTGAAAAACAGCGGCCTTCCGGCGGGCCATATCCAGTTCACAGATGATGGCCTGAAGACTCTCATCAACTCCTATACCAGAGAGGCGGGCTTAAGAAATCTAAAAAGGGAAATTGCCTCCATAGCCCGAAAGACAGCCAGAAAATTTGTCGCCGGAGACAGAGGGAAAAAAACTTTTTGCAAATCCCAGGTTTTTAAATTCCTCGGAAGCCCGAAGTTTTTTCCTGAAGAGCCCATTAAAGAGCCGCGGGTGGGAATGGCCACAGGGCTGGCCTGGACAGAGGCCGGCGGCGCGATTCTTCATGTGGAGGCTGTTAAAGTCAAAAACAAAAAGGGCGGGCTGATTCTCACAGGGCAAATGAAAAAGGTGATGGAGGAGTCCGCGAAAGCCGCGCTCTCTTATGTAAAGTCTTACGCGGCCGATGTTTTAAGCCTTGATCCCCTGTGGTTTGAGGAAAACGAGATTCACATTCACCTGCCGGAGGGCGCGGTTCCCAAAGACGGCCCCTCCGCCGGCGTGACCCTGGCCGCGGCGCTGATCTCCCTTTTGACTGACATTCCCATTAGAAATGACATTGCCATGACAGGAGAGATCACTCTTTCGGGGCGAATCCTTCCTGTGGGGGGGATCAAGGAAAAAGCCCTGGCCGCGCTGAATCACGGCGTAAAAACTGTGATACTTCCCGAAAAAAACAAAAAAGACCTAAAGGACATTCCCAAAGAGTTTAAAGATGGGCTTCAGTTTATCCCTGTCTCCAGCCCTGACGATGTGTTCAGGGCGGCGCTTCTGGCCCCGGCGGGGATCCTTCCAGAAAAAGAGCCTTCAGAAAGCGCCGCCGAGGGCGGCGAAAGCCCCGCCGCCGCATAAAGCCCGCCCCATTGCGGGGCTTTTTGGCGCGGGTTATTTCCGGTCTTTCATGGGGATCCATTTTTTGCCAAGCGCTCCGCCAGACCAGACGCTTCGGGGGCGGTAAATTCGGTTTCGGCTGTATTGCTCAAAAACATGCGCCAGCCAGCCGGCCATCCGCGACATGGCAAACACCGGAGTAAACAGATCGGCTGGAATCCCAAGGCAGTGATAGACAGAGGCTGAGTAAAAATCCACATTGGGGCAGAGGCCTTTTTTCTCCCTCATGCGCTTTTCCATGGCTTCTGAGATGGCATAAAGCTCCGGCCGGCCCGCCCGGCTGCAGAGCTTTTTGCTCAGGGGCTTTAAAAACTCCGCCCTTGGATCGCGCTCCCGATAAACCCGGTGCCCAAAGCCCATGACTTTTTGCCTGTTTTTAAGGGCCTCATCAATAAAGCGCTCCCCCTCCTCCACAGAGGAAAACTGATTCAGCATGCTCAGGGCCTGCTCGTTGGCGCCGCCATGGAGGGGGCCTTTCAAAGCGCCCAGAGCCGCCGCAATGGCGGAAAACACATCGCTCAGCGAAGAGGCTGGCAGGCGCGCTGAAAATGTCGAGCAGTTAAGGTCATGCTCGGCATGAAGAATCAGGCATTTGTCCAAAATTTCCTCGTCTTCAGAGGAGGGCGCCCCGCCATTTATTCCCCCCGCCGCGCGGAGAAAATTCCATGCGAGGCTTCTCTCCGGCTCTGGATCGGGCAGGGTCCGGCCCGTCCGAAGGCAGTGAAAAAATGCGATCATCAGAGGGGTTTTCGCCAGCAGCTTCAGCCCCTCGCTCCGCAGGGCCTGGAGATCTTCAGGGGAAGGCTCAGCGCCGCTTAAAAGGGGCAGGGCCGAAACCGCTGTCCGAAGCCAGGCCATGGGATGGGCTTTGTCCGCCGGGAGGCTTTTGAGCAAAGAGCGCTCCGCCGCGCTCAGGCGGCCGGCCTCTGAGAGCCTCTTCTGCCAGGCCTTTAGCCCGGCCGCGGAGGGCAGGCGGCCCTCCCACAGCAAATAAGCCGTTTCAGAGTAAGAGGATTCCCGCGCCAGGTCTTCGAGCAGATATCCCCTGACAAACAGCTGGGAGTCTTGTATGGCGGAGATGGCGGACGAGCAGGCGGCCACGCCCTCCAGGCCCTTGTCCATTGCTCCATCAAAAACCGGCGAGCTTTTTTTTGCCATAAACCCTCCTGAGCGCGCCGGGCATGTTTTGAAATTTGCCGCCAGCTTTTCGCCAGACTTTCGCCAGGCTTTCCCCGGCTCTCTCTCCGGCGCCGCGCCCGTTATGATGAGATTTTACAGAAAAAGCTTTGAAAAATCCAGGGCCAGCAGCGCCAAAGCCAAGTTAGCCCAAAGCCAAGTTAGCCTAAAACCAAGTTAGCCAGGTCCAGTTTTAAAGGCTTGCGGAGGTTTTTTGATTGAATCTGGGGGGCGGCCATTTTTAAAAAAAAGCTTAATGAGGCCGGCGGCGGCGCCGATAAAACCTGTGAAGGGGGCGCGGCTGATTCCGCCGGCTGAGAAAAGCCCCGGCCCGGCGGAGCAGAATGCGGAGGAGGCAGGCGCATGCCAAAAAAAAATCCGGCAAAAAAAAGGCCATGGAAGCGGGTTGAGTCCTTTGGCCATCTCAAAAAAGCCTTTTTGATTGGCGGGCTGGGGCTTTCCAATCTTGCGGTTTTGGGCTTCGCGCTGGGAGTTTATTTTCAAAGCCAGGGGCCGGGAGAGCGCTTTTACTCTATGAGCGGCGGGCCTGGGGAAAGCCTGGCGGCTGCGCCAGAGGCTGGCGCTGACTGCCGGGGCGGGGCGGAAAAGGAAAATTCATCAAAAGAAGAACGTCCTGGCTGCCCGGCCGGAGGGGATCAAGCTCTGGATCAGGAAAGGTCCCCATCCTCGCGCGCTCTGCGGCGCGGGTTTTCTGTCCCTGAGCCGCCGGAGTTTTTTCAGGGGGCGGACGGATCTGATTTGGGGCCGCTTGAGGACAGCGGCCGGTAAAACTGCCTGGAGGCGGCGATATGCCAAAAAAAAATCCGGCAAAAAAAAGGCTCTGGAAGCGGGTTGAGTCCTTTGGCCATCTCAAAAAAGCCTTTCTGATTGGAGGGCTGGGGCTTTCCAATCTTGCGGTTTTGGGCTTCGCGCTGGGAATGTATTTTCAGAGCCGGGAGCCGGGAGAGCGGTTTTTCTCTCATGGCGACCGGCTTGACCACAACTTTGAGCGGATCGAAAAAGATCTGGAGCGCCGCTGCCGGAGCAAAATTGACGCTGTCCAGTCAGGGGAAAAGGACGCCCAGTATTGCAGCGTGGAGCTGAAGCAAAAATACGGCCGGGCCTCCTACACAGTCAAGCAGAGATTTAAGATTGAAAGGGAGGGGGATGGAGAGCAGGCAAAAATTGTCTTTACAAGCGCCAACTCGCGGATTCGCGGGGGAACAGGCTTTGCCAGCAAAACCGAGGGCAAGTATTGCGAGGACTGCAAGGCTGAGATGAGGATCAGCGCGGGCGGCATGAACGAGTTTATGAGCCAGTTTATAGATCTTGCGAGAGACGCGGTTTATGAGGAGATGCGGGAGGCCCTTGACCGGGAAAAAACAGACTATGACAGCAGGGAGAGCGACAGAAAGGCCGGGCTTCGCAAAGAGAGAAACTGCGAGGGCGACTGGGACGAGGGCGAGGGTTATTTCACCCCTTTTGACTTTGAGGGGCAGATGAGCTGTGAGACCAGAAGGCTTTCGCAAATTCCCCCTATGGAGCGGGACAATTATTACTATCAAAACATTCAGCCGCGGCTTTGGGAGGCTGTCCGGTCTGATGACAGCGATCTTTTTTTGGATGGAGATTTTTGGAATCAGTTTAACGATCCCTTCAGGCACTCTTTCTCCGTCCGGGCCTCCGCCGGCCTTCTCAAAAAATACCATGAGGACTGGAGAAATACTTTCAACAGCTATGAGGACGAGGCCGGGCGCCAGGCCTACCTTAAGCTGGTGAGAGAGGACGCCAGACAGTATTTGAGGCTTCTCCCGCCGGAGCGGGCTGAAGCGGATCTTTATAATTTAAACCGCGGGTTTCGCGGCCATCAGCTGTTTAAGCAGGATTTTGCCAGGGGCGCAACAGGCTCTGCCGGGCAGCTGATCCAGCAGACAAACACTTTGTATTGATTTTTCCAGCCTGAGATTTGCCTGAAAAAAGCTTTTGAGAAAAAAAAGGCCGCCGCCTGATGTTTTTCAGAGATGAAAAAAAAACAAGGCTGACCTTCAGTGATGCCCAGAGTCAGAAGGCGGCGGCGGCCTTAGCCAAAAATCCAAAAAAAGAGCTTTTCCCCTGAAAGAGCCAGCCGCCCTGAAGCCCAAAAAAAAGGCGGCTTTCTGTTTTCCAGTCTGCCTGAAGGCCAATCTCATAGTCAAATTTTTTGCCCTGAAAGCTCTGCCGCGCGGCGGCATTCGGAGAAAGCTCCAGGCTTCCCTCCTCAAGCAGGCTGAAAACCAGCCGCGGCGCAAAATAAGCTCCATGGCTTATCCGGCCCTCCTCAATAAAAATTTTATCTGCCTGAGCCGCGCCGGCGGCGCCAGCCGGCGGCGCGGCAAAATAATGGTTCCAAAAAAGCAGCGCGGCGTCATAGCCGGGGTGAAAGGAAAAGCCCTCTGAGGCAAATCCAGCTTTGGCCTCCAGCCGGGGGGAAAGAGCTATGGGGATTTCCATCCCCCCCTCCAGCGCCCAGCCCATGGCGGTTTTCTCTTCTTGAAACAGCCAGCTGAAAGATGACTGAATGTCCCATTTCGCGGCGCCATACTCTCCAAAAACCTCAGCGCCGCCCGCCTCTGCCGGGCTGCCAGAGGCCGCGCCCCCAAAATGATGGCGCCAAAAGCCCTCTAAATTCCAGCTGGCGCCCTTCAGGCCGCCCTGAAGCAGGGCAAAGGCCCCGCCCGCCGGACAGAGCTGGCAGACAATGGCCGGCTGCAGATAAAAAGGCTCTCTCTCCAGGCGAAGCGACAGCTGATCTCCAAGCGAAAGCCAGCGCTCAAAAGGGCCTCTTTCCGCGGAATAAGTGACTCCCAGGCCAAAGTCCAGCGGCGCCCTTCCTATGTTGAGCCGAAAAAACTCTGTCTCATAAGAGAGATAAAACTGGGAGACTTTTAAAAAAAGAGGGGAATCTGAAAGGCCTGCGGCGGCGGCTTTTGATTTTCCGGCAAAAAAAAGCGCGCCCGCGGAGCGAAAAAACCCGGGCGCCGGGCGAAAATGATCCGCGCCTCCGCGGTGATGAAGGTCCAGCCGGCTGAAAACCCTTAAGCCGTCAATGATTTGAAGCTCCGGCTTCAGGGCCAGGTGATAGGCTCCGAAGGCTGCTTTCTCCGGGGATTTTCCAAAATAAGCCTCCGCCCGCGCAAAGCCGGTCCAGTCTGCTGTCAGGGCATGAAGCGGAGCCGGAGCTGCCAGAGCCGCCAAAAAAAAACCCCGGGCGGCCGCTGTCTGAAAAAACCGGACAAAAGAGCGGAAAACCCGCGGGCGCCAAAAAAAATCAGGCTCTGGGGCGGAAATCATTTTTTAAAAATTAACCGGCGGCATTGTCTTTCGTCAAGAAAACCCCGCCTTAATGCCGCTTTGCCCCATAAGCTTTTTTCAAGGGGTTTTTCTGGGGGGTTCCAGGGCGGGGCGCTGTCTCTTCCCGCCCGGCGGCGGGGGAATCAAAAAACCTCCGGCTAAGATTTTTTTGGCGGGGGTTTTTTGGAGGCGCCTTCAAAAAGAACTCCCTCTTTTATGGAGAGGCTGGGGGTGGAAATTTCGCCGCGGAAGCGGGCGGGAGGCTCTAAAACCGCGCTTTTTCGGGCGAGAATCCGGCCGGAAAACTCGCCCAAAAGAATCAGGCGGTCAATAAAAGCCTCGGCCTCCACTTTGGCGGAAGGCTCCACAACAAGGGTCCCTTCGCCCTCAATCCGCCCCTTCATTTCTCCGGCAAGCCTTGCAGCCCCCCGAAAGCGCAAAGCCCCCTCAAAAAAAGCCTCTTTTTCCAGCATGATTTGAAGAGGCTCCTCATCAAAGAGCGGCTTTTTTGATGATTTTCCGGCCATGGCTTTTTACGCGCGCCTATGAGGCTCTCCGGCTGGAGGCTGCCGGGGCCATGGCAGAGGCCAAAACAGCGGCAAAGCTCAAAAAAAACATCACTCCAAAAATGATCAGGGCCGCGCCAATGGCCCGGCCCCAGCCGGTCATGGGAAAAACATCGCCGTAGCCGACTGTGGAGACTGTGCAAAGCGCCCACCAGAGCGCGTCCCAGTAGCTCCCCACATTGGGGTTGGCCGGGCTTTCAAAATGATAAAACCCCCAGGCAGCCAAAAACATAATGCCGTTTCCCACCGCCGCAAAATAGGCCAAAAGCGGGCTGGCAAGGGTTTTCAAAAGGGCAAAGGAAAATTTTGGTATGTGGCGCAGCTTAAGCATTTTTCTCCGCGCCTCCCTGAAGGTTTAAGCGGCGCCGGCTAAATATTCGCCCCGGCAGCCCTGCCTGTCTTATAAGCCTTTAATCAGGCTGCTGACAAGCTGATCAAGGCTTTTTCTGTTTTAAAGAGGATGGCCGGGCCTCTTGCCGGCTGTTCCGGCGGATCCGTCTGAAGCTGAATTTTTAACTGGAGCCGCCTGAGGGGCCGCTCTCATGGCTGCCGCTGATGTTTTCAGCTCCGCTGCCGGAAGAAGCCTTATTGTCAGCGCCAGCGCCGCTTCCCAGACCGCTTTCAGAGTCATTGTTGGAGGGGCTGCCATGGCTGGGGGCTGAGTCATCGTCATCAACAAGCGCGGCGCCGGTGACTTTTTCGCCCTTTTTCAGCTTAATGAGGCGGACGCCCTGCGAGACTCGGCCCACCACAGAGATGTCAGAAAGCGCAAAGCGAATGGCCTGCCCCTGGTTTGTTGTGATCAGAGCCTGCTGGCCGGGAGTGACCATGCGGGCATAAACCACATCCCCTGTCCTCTCTGTGATTTTTTGGCCGAGCACTCCGCCTCCGCCCCGGCGCTGAACCCGAAATTGAGAGACTCTGACCCTTTTGCCAAAGCCTTTTTCTGTGACAACCAGGATTTCCGGGCCGCCGGCGCCAAGCTTGGAGGGAGCGGGCGCCTGGCTGCCCTCATCCGCGCGCGCCGCAGAGTCTTCCAGATCTGCGCTTTCAGATCCCGGCGCGGGCTGGCGGGGAACAATCTCCATGGAAACCACAAAGTCGCCCTTTTTCAGCCGCAGGCCGCGCACGCCGCGGGAGGCCCGGCCGGTGGACCGGATATCGCCCTCTTTGAACCGAATGGCTTTGCCCCTGCGGGTGAATATGAGAAAATCCCCATTCCCCTGGCCCAGCTGAACATCCTGCAGCTCGTCGCCCCTGTCAATGGAGAGCGCGGTCACGCCGCCTGAGCGGGGGCGGGCAAACAGCTTCAGCAGGGACCGCTTCAAGATTCCCTTTTTTGTGATCATCCCTACAGAGGCTCCTTCTGAAAGATCCCTGAGCGGCAGGACCGCGCGGGCCTCCTCCCCCTCTCTCAGCTGAAGAAGGTTTTTGAGCGATCGGGCTTTGGCCAGGCGGCTGCCGGAGGGAATGCGAAAAACATCCATCCAGTGAAGCCTGCCGGCGGATGAAAAAACCATCATTCTGTCGCGGGAGCCGGCTCCCCAGACCTTCCAGACAAAATCCCCCTCTGTGCGAAACTCCCAGCCCTTGAGGCCCTTTCCGCCCCTTCTCTGCAGCCGGTATTCCTGCAGCGGGATTCTTTTGACCAGCCCCTTGAAAGTCAAAAACACAACAACATCCTCTTCAGGAATCAAATCGCGGTCAGTGATTTCGCCCTCAGCCTCAACAATCCGCGTCCGGCGGGGCCGGCCGTAAGCGGCTTTTATCTCCTCCAGCTCGCCGCGCAAAAGCCCCTCGATTTTTTTCTCGCTGGAGAGCAAATCTTCCAGATGAGCGGCCAGCCGGGCCGTCTCCTCCCGGTCTTTTTCCAGGGTTTTTCTCTCCATGCCGGTCAGCTTCTGCAGGCGCATCTCCAGAATGGCTTTGGCCTGCCTGTGGGAAAACTTCAGATCGGAGATCAGCCCGCGGCGGGCGTCCGCCGCTGAGGGGGAGCGCCGGATCAGCGCGATCACCTCATCAATTTGATCCAGGGCTTTTTTCAGCCCCTCCAGAATGTGAAGCTTTTCCTGCGCTTTTCTGAGATCAAAAATCAGCCGGCGGGCGATTACATTTTTGCGGTGCTCAATAAACACCAAAAGCATTTGCTTTAAATTGAAAATTTTTGGCTGGTTCCGCTTGTCCAGGGCGAGAAAAATGATTCCAAAGCTGGTTTTCAGCTGGCTTCGCTTTTGCAGCTGGTTGAGCAGAACTTGGGGGCTGGCCCCTCTTTTCAGCTGAATGACAATCCGCATGCCCTCGCGCGAGGACTCGTCCCGTATGTCGGAGATTCCCTCAACCAGCTTGTCCTTTGCCAGCTGGGCTATGGACTCAATCAGCCGCGCCTTGTTGACCTGATAGGGAAGCTCCGTGACGAGGATCCGCGGCGGCCCCTTTCCCCCCTCGTCAATTTCCGTCACGGCGCTGAGAGTGATAACCCCCCGCCCCTTCATATAAGCCGATCGGATGGCCTCCCGCCCCTCTATGACCCCCGCTGTGGGAAAGTCCGGGCCGGGGACTTTTTCTATAAGCTCCAGAATGTCCGCCTCCGGCCGGTCCAAAAGAAACAGGCAGGCCTCAGTCACCTCGCTTAAGTTGTGCGGGGGGATTTTGCTGGCCATGCCGACGGCGATCCCCTCGCTCCCGTTCACCAAAAGATTCGGATAGCGGGCGGGGAGAACCTGGGGAATAAAAAGGGTTTCATCGTAGTTGGGGCCAAAGGGAACGGTCTCTTTTTCTATGTCCCGGAGAAGCTCCCCGGCCAGCCGGGTCATTCGGATCTCCGTGTATCGGGGCGCCGCGGCGCTGTCCCCGTCAATGGAGCCAAAGTTCCCCTGCCCGTCAATCAGCGGCGCCTGCATGGAAAAATCCTGCGCCATTCTGACTATCGCGTCATAGACCGCCATCTCTCCGTGAGGGTGGTATTTTCCGATCACATCCCCCACGACCCGCGCGGATTTTTTATAGGGCTTGTCAAAGGTGTTGCTCAGATCCTTCATGGCAAAAAGGATCCGGCGGTGAACCGGCTTCAGGCCATCCCTCGCGTCGGGAAGCGCCCGGCCCACAATCACGCTCATGGAATACTGAAGATAGGACTCCCGCATCTCCCTGTTGATGTCCACAAGGGAAATGCCGTTTGCCCCCTCAATGCTCTTGCCGCTCACAGATAAGCCCTCTCTTTTTTTTTAAGCCCTTTTTGCCGCCGCCCGCAGAGCCTGGCTGCTATATGTCAAGATCCCCGGCATTCAGGGCGTTGTTGCAGATAAAGTTCCGCCGCGGCTCAACCTGCTCGCCCATAAGAAGGGCAAAAGTCTCATTGGCGGCGAGCGCGTCATTGAGGCTGACCTTCAGCAGGCTCCGGTTTTCCGGGTTTAAGGTTGTCTCCCAAAGCTGCTCCGGATTCATCTCCCCAAGCCCCTTGTATCTTTGAATGTAAAGCCCTTTTTTGCATATTTCCGCGACCCGCGCGCCAAAATCCCGGTAGGAGTCAAATGTTTCGCTCTCCCCTTTGAAGCTCATGGCAAACGGCCGGGGAAGAAAAGCCTCCAGATCCTGGAAAAGCTTTTTCAGCTCCTTCCATTTTGGGGAGGCGGCAAGCTCCATGTCAAAACAGCTTTCCTGAACATGGCCAAAGCGGACAGTTTTTACATTCAGCCCGCCATCTTTTTCCAGCGATCCATTGCCGCCGCTGACTGAGCAGCTGACTTCCGAAAAGCCCAAAAGCGGCTGTTTTTGCAGCTCCCCGCCATAGGAGTTTATTTTTTTCATAAAGCTTTCGGGGCTTTTGAGGATTTCCTCCAGGCTTTCCTTTTGGCTGAGCATAAAGACCAAAACATGCTCCTCCAGCCGGCTGATCTGGCTCAGGGCTTTTTTGTAGGCCTGCGCGCCGGTGAGAAAGGGCTTGATTTCCTCCCTCCCCCTTCCCTCAAAGGAGATGTGGTCCAGCGCCCGGCGGAAAATCCGCTCATTGAGGGCCTGATCATCTTTCAGGTAAAAAATGTCTTTGCCCTGCTTCATCCGGTAAAGCGGCGGCTGGGCGATATAAATATGCCCGCGCTCCACTAGCTCCGGCATCTGCCGGTAAAAAAAAGTCAGCAGCAGGGTTTTTATGTGGGAGCCGTCCACATCGGCGTCGGTCATAATGATAATTTTGTGATAGCGGATTTTTTCCAGCTCCATCTGGCCTTTGCCCACCCCCGCGCCTATGGCGGAGATTATGGTTCGGATTTCCTCGTTGGAGAGGACTTTGTCAAAGCGGGCTTTTTCGACATTGATGATTTTTCCCCTCAGCGGAAGCACCGCCTGAATTTTCCGGTCCCGCCCCTGCTTGGCGCTGCCTCCGGCAGAATCCCCCTCAACCAGAAACAGCTCGCAAAGCCGGGGGTCTCTTTCCTGGCAGTCGGCCATTTTGCCCGGCAGCGAGCCGCTGTCCAGGGCGTTTTTTCTCCTGGTCAGCTCCCGCGCCTTGCGGGCCGCAATCCGCGCCTGCGCCGCCGCGGCGCATTTTTTTATGATTTTTTTCGCCTCTGAGGGGTTTTTGTCCAGCCAGGTCGAAAGCTTGTCGCTGAAAAAGCCCTCCACAATTCCCTTGACCTCGCTGTTGCCCAGCTTGGTTTTTGTCTGGCCCTCAAACTGCGGCTCCTTGACTTTGACAGAGATGATGGCCGTCAGGCCCTCCCGGACATCCTCGCCCTCAAGGCTTGTCTTGAGGTCCTTGAGAAGGCCCTCCGACTGGGCGTAAGTGTTGATGGTTCTGGTCAGCCCGGTCCGAAAGCCTGAAAGGTGGGTCCCGCCCTCTATAGTGCCAATGTTGTTGCAGTAGCTGAAAACGCTCTCCTTATAGGCCGCGCTCCACTGAAGGGCGATCTGGGCATGGACATCGCCTTTGATCCCCTCAAAAAAAACCGGCTCCGGGTGAATGGGGCTTTGCCCCCGGCTGAGGTAAGAGACAAACTCCCTCAGGCCCTCCCTGTAGCAAAAGGCCTCCTCCCTGCCGGAGCGCTCGTCTTTGAGGGAGATTTCCAGCCCCTGGTTGAGGAAAGCAAGCTCCCTGAACCTAGTGGCCAGCGTGTCAAAAGAAAACACTGTTTTTTCATCCTTAAAGATCTCCCGGTCCGGCTTGAACGCGGTTTTTGTCCCTGTTTCCTCTGTGGGCTTCAGCTTTTCAACTGGGGACGAGGGAATCCCCTTTTCATAAGACTGCCTGAAGACAAACCCCTCGCGGCGAACCTCTACAGAGCAGAACCGGGAGAGCGCGTTCACCACAGAGGCGCCCACGCCATGAAGGCCGCCGGAAACCTTGTAAGTGTCCTTGTTGAACTTGCCGCCGGCATGGAGCAGGGTCATGACAACCTCAAGGGCGGATTTTCCCTTTTTGTGCTCGCCGACGGGGATGCCCCGGCCATTGTCCTGAACTGTGACGGAGCCATCCTCGTGAAGGGTCACAATGATTTTGCTGCAAAACCCGGCAAGGCTTTCATCCACGGAGTTGTCCACAATCTCATAGACAAGATGGTGGTAGCCGCGGTGGGAGGTGTCGCCGATATACATGCCCGGCCGCTTTCGGACAGCGGCCAGCCCCTCCAAAACCTGGATGGACTGAGCTGTGTAGCCGGGATTTGAGAGCTGTTCGGGGGCTTCTTTCATAGAGAGACAATCTTGCCATTGTTTACAGAAAAGATCGACATGTTTTTTGTTTTTTTGGGCGGCGCGCCGCAGCTTGTCAAAAAGCTTTGCGCGGGCGCCTCCTCCAGAAAAAAAAGCAGCCGCTTTTGGCTTTCCGCATCCAGCTCTCCAAGAGCGTCATCTAAAAGCAGCAGGGCTCCCGGCCGGCAAATGGCCTGCCAGCCCAGGAGCGAGAAAATCAGCAGCCTCTGCTGCCCCTTGGAGCAGAAGGCGCGGGAGTCCCGCCCTCCCATCAAAAACACAATGTCATGCTTTTGCGGGCCGGAAAGGGGCCTGCCGAATTGAAGCTCGCGGTCCAGCTTTTGGCCCAGGCCCCGCTCCATAAGGAGAGGGGCCCGGCCGGGATTCTCCCTTATGTTTTCGCCGGCGATCAAATACGAAAAGCCCAGGCTTTCCCTTTTGGGGAAAAACTTGGGGGAGATTTGGCTGGCCCCGGCAAACAATTCCTCCAGGGCCTTCAGCCGGGCCTGAACGGCGGGGATGGCGGCCTGAAGAAAAACCCCGTTCAGCGCGGAGAGCGCGGCCCGGGCCTCTGAAGGGGAAATATCCCCCCTTTTGAAGCTCTGGAGCAGGCTGGATTTTTCCCGCAGGCTTTTTTTGAGGCGGGAGAGCGCTTTTCCGCCCTCATTGCCGGCCAGCATCTCGTCCGCGAAGGCCCGCCTCTCCCCCGGCCCCTGCCTTATGGCCTGCATTTTCTCCTCTGTAAAGACAAGCGCCGGAAAGCGCCGCGCCAGCGCCAGGGGGCTGATTTTTTTTCCGCTGCAGAGGAGGGTTTTTTTCAGCGGCTCCGGGAGAGGGGGGAGGATCCCTCCGGAAGGCTCTGCGGGGGCCGGACAGGCGGCGGGAGCGCCGCCGGCTTTGGCTTTCCAAAAAAAAGCCTCCAAAACCGAGCGGCCCTGATTTTCATGAGGGCCTTCCTGAAAGCTGAGCCGGACAGAGGCTTCTGATTCATTGTGCCTGATAAAATGGTCCGAGCCGCTGGGGCGAAAGCTTTTGCCGCGGAGGCCGGCGTGGGCCGCCTCCAGCAGCGAGCTTTTGCCCGCGCCGTTGGGGCCGGTGAAAACCGATATTTTTGCCCGCGGCGCCAGCAAAAACCGCTGCCAGCCCCTAAAGCTTTTTCCCTCAGCCTGAATCAGCGGCATGCTCCCGGCTCCCTGAGCTGGCCCCTTCCCTGACCGCCCGCTTTGTGTCTCCCCGGCAGCGGGCTGGAGAGGCTCCCCGCCGGCGCCGCGTCAGGCTTTTCCGCGCGGCGGAAACATCCCGCTCAAATTCTCCCGCCACTCATCCTGAAGGATGAGATCAAAAGTCATTTTCTGGTCCTGGATTTCAATGGCTCCGGCGTCTATGGACTGCTTAGAGTATTTTGTAAAAAGATCAAAGAGCTTTTTTTTGTATTCCGTGTCGGGGTTTCCCATAAGATGCCGCCCCTTTGTCTCCAAAACCGAAAAATGGGCGCCCCCGTTTTCAGACGGCTTCATGCAAACCAAAAAATCAGGATAGATTTTGTTTTTCCGCCATCCCCGCAGATGCCAGTCCTGCCTCTCTATGATCCGATGCCACCGCTTGACAGCGGCGTCTTCGTCCAGATGCCACGCGGCTTTTTTTTCCAGATTGTTAAATTTAAACTCCTCTGTATAGACCTCCTCAAAAAGGGAAAGCTGCAGGTCTCCGTTATTTCGCTTTCTGAGCTGGCGGCTGTTTTGTGAAACAGAGAGATTTAAGGTTTTGGCCATTTCCCAATTCAAGATAAGCTGTATGGGGCGGATATAGCGGCCCTTCGCCGCCCGCAGCCGGGCGGCGCTTTTTGAAAGCCCCTGCAAAATCTCATGCCCCCTGGCCAGGGCTTTTTTCCAGTCCCCGCCCCCTAAATTATAAATATTGATGGGGAGCTTTATCATCTCCTCTTTTTTCAGCTCCCCGCCGGACACGGAAACCAAAACATTGCTTTCATGGGATTTTTTGTTGGGCGTGGCCGAAAGCTCCAGGACAAACCGGGGGTTAAAGCCCATTAAAGCCGCCTTGGCCTTTTCTGAGTAAGCCCTGTGGCCCTCGTCAATCACAATCAGAGGCTGAACAAGCTTTAAAACATTGCCCAGGCTGTGTTTGAGGGCGGTTTTTTTTAAGCCCCCGGCGGAATGATCCTCCGCGCCGCTGATTTCGCGGATGTCAAGATTGGGGCAGGCCTCAAGCAGCTTTTGGCTGCCATGATAATCATCAGCTTCCGGGAAAAACCGGGGGAATTTCCCGGAATCTCTGAAGATTCTCAGGGTCTCTTTTGACTGCCTGCCGGCGCTTTGAAGCATCAGCAGCATCACACACAAAAAATTTTCCGTGTCAGAGGGATGAAAGCTGCCGGTTTTTTGCAGGATTTTAACTTTTCGGGCTGAGGCGCGGTCCAGGATCTGCCTGCAAAGGCTTTCTCTGTCAGTCAGGGCTTTTAGGGTCTGCCTGTAAATGGAATCGCTTGGAGTCACCCACAAGACAAAGCCGCTGTTTCTTTCAAAAAAATCTGTGTTAATTCTTTCCACGGCGGAAGCCCCCAGAATGGTCTTTCCGCCCCCTGTGGGAACTTTAAGGCATATATTGGGGACAGGGCGGCGCAGGCCGCTCAGCCGGCTTTTGTGGGGAGGCTCCGCCGCGCCGGCTTTTATTTCTGTCAAGCCGGTTTTTGTCAAGCCGGTTTTTATTAACAGGGGCGGAAGCAGCTTTTGCCTGTTCAGCTCGTCCCAGGCCCTTCCGCAAAAATTAAAGTCCTCTGAATCCCATGGAATGGGAAGGCCGCTTTTCTTTTTGATTTCAGCCAGGGCCAGGGCGTTTTGCCGCTTTTCCTTAAGAATCTTGAGATAAAAAGACAGCCTGTCAAGGACAGCCTCCTGATAATTTTTCAGCTCCATTTAAAACTCCCGGGCTTTTGTCTGCCGCATTGATTAGCTTTCTATAATTTTATGAACAGCCTCTGGAAGCCGGCAAAACCAGATCCCGTATTTTTTCTCAAGCTTTTTTTGCGCGATAAAGCTTGCCGGAGCGTAAACCAGGCTGATTTTTTTTGAATCTCTGCCGGATTTTCGGACAGCCTCCGCAAGATCCAAATGCAGGGCGCTTTCTTTGCTCCTTAGAAAGTCCACATCGGGCTTATACACAAGATGAAACCTGTAGTTTTTCGTCTCTCCGATAAACCAGGGCGGGGCGGCTTTAGGGGCGGCGCCCAGGCTTTTCCCCGCCGCTGTGTAAAAAACATACTCCGCAAGCTGCCTGTAATCAGGGAGCCGGCCCCTCAGCATGCTCTCCGCGCTGATTTCATCCCCCAGGGAGCAGTAAGTGAAAGAGCCGCCCAGGCCCTTTTTCAGGCTTTCGCTTTTGGCCTTGGGGGCGCCTTTGATCACCCGGCGGACCCGCTCCGCCGTGATCTTGTCCGCGTAATCTTCGCATTCAACAAGAATAAACCGGCGATGGCCGCCGTCCTCTTTGTTCAGGCTGAGGGCCGCATGGGCTGTCGTCCCCGAGCCGGCAAAGGAGTCCAGGATCAGGGCGTTTTTGCCGGCGCCGATTTTTAACAGCCGCATCAGCAGCTCAGCCGGCTTGCTGTTGTCAAAAGCTTTTTTTCCAAATATCTCTTTTTGCTCATTTGCGGCATTGGTTGTGGTCGCCAGATCATAAAAAATGGTCCGCTCCTTGATGGCTCTCATCTCTCCGTTCAGCTCATCCAGATATTTAACCTCAAAAGGGGTCCAGCGGCCGCCCCGCCTCTCCCAGTGAATATGCTGCTTGTCCAGATCTAAAGGCCCTGTCCGCCATCTTCCATCTTTTCCATCAGGGGCTTTGGGGCAAAAGTCCGCGCCATCAGGGTCTTTAATGGGGTAAAACATTGTCGGGCGGTCCTCGCGGTAAGCGTTTGCGCCCCATTTTTCCAGCTTTATAAAGCGGCATTTTCTGCCGTTTTTTTCTTTATTAAACAGGCTTTCCTGAATCTCGGCTTTGCGAAAGCTCAGGCGGAATTTTTCTGTTTTCCGGCAGCACAGAATATACTCATGCTCTCCGGCAAAATACGCGCTGTCCTGGCCGCCTCCGGCTTTTTTTCTCCAGATAATCGCGCTGACAAAGTTTTCCTCTCCAAAAATTTCATCCATCATCATCCGCAGATGATGATGCTCATTGTCATCAATGCTGACAAAAATCGCGCCGTCATCAGAAAGCAGCTCCCTTAACAGCTGCAGCCGGGGCCACATCATGCAAAGCCATTTGTCATGCCTTTCCAGGTCGTCCGCCCCAATGCTGTTTTCCCTCAGCCATTCCCTTATCATGGGGCTGTTTGCTTTGTCATTGTATTTCCAGCCCTCGTTTCCTGTATTGTAGGGCGGGTCAATATAAACACATTTGACTTTCCCTGAATGCCGGGGCAAAAGGGCTTTCAGGGCGTGAAGATTGTCTCCATGGATGATCAAATTGTCATCCAGCCCCGGCCCGCCGCCGCCGGGGCCTTTGCCCGCCGGGAGAGATTTTTTCGCGTCAATTTTAAGCGCCCGGAAGGGAACCCCCAAATGATGCGGGCAAACGATAGATTTTCCCTTAAAATCCAAAACAGGCATAAGCGGCCTCCTCCTTTGCGGGGCTTGGACAGATCCAGTAAACAATAAAGCCGCTCTTAAAGGCAAGCGAAGCCAGCTGTTTTCGCTGCGGCCGGGGGGCGCGGCGCGTCAGGCGGGGTTTTGCGGCCAAAATCTCCGGCCCAGACTTCCGGCTTAAATCTGCAGCTTAAATTTCCGGCCAAAAATCTCCGCGCCCAAGCTTCCCGCGGGCGGCTGGCCCGGGCCATGGGCCGGACCATAGGCCGGGCGCTTTCAGCCCCGGCGGCCCGCCATCCGCTGTTTTGCGGCTTTCCGGCCGGCCGCCGCTGCGTCAGGCCTTTGCGCGGCGGAAACATCCCGCTCAAACCCTCCCCCTATTTGTCCTGTTTGATCAAATGAAAGCTTGAGCTGTCCCCGCGGGCCAGCATGCGGCGGGACTGATACAGCCGCCTGTTGTCTGAATGAAACTCAAACTTCATATCACAGCTCAAGCCATGCAGATCCATAATTTTAAACCCTGACGGCGCAAACCGGCCGCCTTTTCCAGACATCACAAAACACGCTAAAAGATGAAAGGCGCTCTCCGCCACTTTAGGATCAGCCGCCGGAGAGAGAAAAAATGAGCGCAGGCTTGTTTTTATCTGATTTTCTGAATGTGTTTTTATCTCTAAGTAAATTGGAGCGGCGCCTGTTTCAATTCTCAAATCGGGATAGCCTGCGGACTTCCCCCTTCCGCTTTTTGCAGCCGGACAGCCGGCCGGCAAATTTTCCTCTTTAAGAGCCTGCAAGACAAATTTTTCCATATCATTTCCCGCCTCATTGGAGCGGAGCCGCTGAATCGGATTCTCCTGGACCGTTTTGCATGCCTGACTCATAGCTTTGGCAATTTTGCTTAAAGCCCTCCCATGATCTTTTAAGTCAAACTTCTTGACCTCCATGCCGAACAAAGACTGAATGACCAGCTCAAAGGGGATGTTTTTTATCGGACGAATAAACTGAGCCAGCAGCCGCTCAAGCTCGATCTCTCTTTGGCTTTTCATCTACTTCCTCCTGAACAAAACAATGCGGTTGCTGTTTGTCCCTTTTTTGTTGTTGAGCACGCCCCAGCAGTTTGCTGTCTTTGTGAATTTCTGCTGATGAATTAAAACGCCAAGCGCCTTTAGAGGCAGGCCTTCAGAGGCCTCAACAGCCTTTTGCGCCAGGCAGACTGAGCCGCCCCTTACCTCTCCCGCCTCAAATGCGATATGGCCGCCGCGGCGGGTTACCCGGGAAAGCTCCCTAAGCGTTAAGGCGACAAACCGCTGCCACTCGCTGACATTCCGAAGCCTTGTGATTTTTATTTTTTTGGAGTCAAAGCATAAAAACCAGCATCTCAGCCAGTGATCATCTGAATAATTAACCACATCAAGAAATGGAGGGGATGTCACAGTGAGCTGAACCGACTCGTCAGGCAGCTGGCGGGTGCTGTCCGACCGCTCTGTTAAAAACAGGCTGTGAGTTGTTTTTGGAGCGCCCTGGGACAGCAATGCTCTGGACTTTTTCATAATGATTTCCGGCGCGCTTCGGAAAGGGGCCGCCTGCCTGTTTTTTTTATTAATCTTCTTTTGGCGCTCTATTGAAACCGCCTGATTCGGCGGAAGGGTGCAGATAGAGAAAAACCCCGGCGAATGGCCTGTCAGACGGTTAAGGGCGACCATTCTAATCCAGCGGTCCGCTGAATCAAGGCGGCGCCCCCGATTTTTCAGCCAAAGCCTCAGCCCCTCAATTTGCGCGAGAGTCCTTGGGTGATAAAACGCCAAAAGATCTTTTTTCTTTGGAGTTTTAAATTTCCTCCAGGGGATTTCATCCAGCCGCCTGGCGATTTCCTTCAGGCCTGGCGGGTTGATCCTTGGCTCAGTTAAAGCCCTGCTGAGCGGATTAATGTCATTGCCATAAGCCGCCCGCCCCCGCAAAGCCGCTTCAACAGGCGTTGTCCCCCGGCCCATAAACGGGTCATAAACCACATCGCCCGGCTTTGTCAGCCGCTCAATAAAAAAAGCCGGAAGCTGGGGCTTAAAGCAGGCCCGATAGCTTATCTCATGGAGGCGGTGGGCCTGGCGCTGGCGGGAAGTCCAAAATTCGTTAATAAAACAGGGAATCCCGTTTAATGTTTTGGTTTGCGTGGCTGCTCCAAATTGAGAGTAGGATTTCAGCTCAGCCAGTATCGGCTTCGCGCGGGCGCTTTGGGCAAAAAGCGTTTGCTGAATCATCTTGGAGGCCAGGGGTTTTGGACAGCCTCAATTTACAATAAAAAGGCTTTTAAAGGCAAGCGAAGCCAGCTGTTTTCGCTGCGGCCGGGGGGCGCGGCGCGTCAGGCCGGGCCTCTGCGGCCAAAATCTCCGGCCCAGACTTCCGGCTTAAATCTGCAGCTTAAATTTCCGGCCAAAAATCTCCGCGCCCCAGCTTCCCGCGGGCGGCTGGCCCGGGCCATGGGCCGGACCATAGGCCGGGCGCTTTCAGCCCCGGCGGCCCGCCATCCGCTGTTTTGCGGCTTTCCGGCCGGCCGCCGCCGCGTCAGGCCTTTGCGCGGCGCGGCGGAAACATCCCGCTCAAACCCTCCCCCTATTTGTCCTGAAGGATTAAGATCAAAAGTTATTTTTTGGCCTTGAGCTTCAATGCTTTCGGCGCCTGTCTATGGACTGTTTGGGGGGGGGTTGCCGGCAGGAAAAGGGGGAGGGTTTATTCATCAGAAAACTTCCGCAAAAAGGCGGCAGGCGGGGCGGCAATGGCGCCGTTTTGAATGGGATAAGCCTCCTCCACAGGAGCGATGATGTGTTTTTTGCCGGCCCTGACATCCTCCGCCGCCTGCCAAAACCCCCGCGAGGGCCTGGGCGCTGTGGAGGCTTTGACCTCAATCGCCAGGGCTTGCCCCGCCCTTTCCAAAACCAAATCCAGCTCGGCCCCTGAGCGGGAGCGATAAAAGCTGGGCCGCCATTTTGGCAGGCTTTGGCAAATGTTTTCAACAGCATAAGATTCAAAACGAGCTTCCATAAAAAGGTTTGGCCGGGCCTGGATTTCGTCAAGGCAAACCAGCTTGTCCCGGTTGAAGGCAAAACCCGCCTCAGGATCGGAGATTTTATTAAGATCCTTTGGGAGCTGCAGGTCCAGATAAAACAGCGTCTTTCCTCTGGGCGAGAATCGCCCGCGCCAAAGCTGTTTTGCCGGCCTGCCTCGCGCCTAAAACAGCTGCTGCGGGATAATTCGCCAGGAGCCTCGCCTGGCTTTGGAGCCGCGATCTTTTTAGATAACCCTGCATATTTGCAATTTTAGCGCAAATATGCAGGGTTATAAAGGTTTTTTTAGGGCGCTTTTTTGCTCTTTGAGAGCTGCTGCCGGCAGGCGGCGATGATTTTTTTTGTGAGGATTTTAAAATCTTTATAGCAGGCTTGCGCGGCCTGAAGGTGTGATCCTATGGCCCCATGGCCCGGCCTCAATAAAAATATGGGCTTGCTGGCCGCCTGCGCCATGGGCATCAGCGAGCGGTAGTCCTTTAAATGATCCAAAAGGTGCCTGTCTTCCGCCCCGGCGGGCGGCGCGGGGCTTTCGCTGCCGCCTAAAACATGCTTTCTGTAAGCCTCCGGCATTTTGTCTATCCATTTTTGATAAGCCCGCGCGGGGCGGTCTAAGCGTATGGAATGCCTCATCACAACATAGCCGGCGGGCTGCATGCGCCCTTCCGGCAAGGGAAAGTCAAGCTCCATTTCCCGGGCTTTTTGCCTGCGCTCCGCCCATTCCCCTCTCCATTTGTTGAGAAACATGCCCGCGCTTTTCAGCCCCTGGTGGGAAAAAAGATCCGGCCCCAGGGGAAAAACCACATAATCGCCGGCAATCAAAACCGCCCGGTTGATGGCTCCCAGATTGGGCCCCCATATCAATCACCGCCCAGTCAGCCCGCATGGCCTTCCCCGCCTTTTGAATCAGCCGGTAAAAGGCTGTGGTTACGCGAAAGGCCCGCTCATCTTTATCCAGGCACTTGGGCCAGGAATCAGAAAACTCCCCCTCCATGCTGGAAAGATTTAAGTCTCCCGGCAGCAGCTGCAGACAAAAATCAGGCTCATCATAAGGCTCTATCTCCTTAATATCCCCTGTGCCCCTAAACAAAGGCTCCAAAGCGTAAAAAAGCGTCTTTTTTTCTTTAAAAACCCTCTCAAGCTCTGAAGCCTCCATAAACATTCCTGTCAAATTGGCCTGAGGGTCCAGATCCACAGAGAGGACGCTGTATTCAAGCTCCCTGAGCATCCAGGACACATGATAGGCGAGCGAGGTTTTTCCGACCCCGCCCTTGTTGTTGAAAAAAACAATGGTTTTCATGCCCCCCTCCTCTCGCTGCCCGCCGGCAGCTCCATACAGCTTATGCCAGATCTGTTTAAACAGCCAATATTAATTATTGGCTTATGCCCTCCGGGGCCTTACTGTCACCAAAACATGGGATTCCTCCACCAAAAAATCAGGCTCTGGATTGCCGTTTTTTTTAAGCGCCTCCTTTGCTTTTGGAATTCCAAAGCCAAACCGCTCTATAAAGCCTAGGGTTTTTAAGGCCTCGGCGATGACAGGATTTCTGTAGGCGGTTTGCTCTCCGCTGCCGAAGTTTTTTTTATTTACCTGCCCATAAGGCCCGCCGGGGCTTTGCACTTCTATTCTATCTGAAAACCAGCGAAAAAAAACCTGAGTCTGGCAGTCTTCATAGAGGCGGTGCATCACAGCGTTTCGGAGCAGCTGGTTTAAAGCTTCGGCGGGATAATCCGCTGACTTTGCATGGGTTAGTTTTGACAAAGCCAGAGACTCAGAAATATTAGCCTCTACAATTTCCTCAAGACGCTGAATCTGCTCCGGCAAAGTCCCGGAAATTTCTTTTTGGGACTTAACAGGATCTGTTATCGCTTTGCCCTCAAACCGTATAAACTGGACATAAGCGCAGGGGAGCCATTGCTGCGGGGCTTTTCCCATAACCAGCAGCGCGGCGGCTGTGGGAAAAGCATCTTTGTCGAGCATTTTTAATGCTCGCATTTGATGCTTTAAATCCCTTTTATTGGCCTTTAAAGTTTTCGCAGAGACCGCCCCTGGCAAATAAGCCTCTTTAAAATATCTGAGATTTAAGTCAGATTCTGAAGCGTTGGTCATCCCTCTCATGTCAAAAGGCAAATTCGCCTTTTTTTCCGTTAAGCGGATTTCCTCCGGCTGGGAGGCCTGCTGAACTGTGGGCCCCGAGCGAATCCAGCAGCGGCCATTATGGCGCAGAGGCGGATTTTTGGATGGCTGGACTTCAATTATAATCACTTCGCATTGATTTAAGACGGCTTTGCGGACGCTGTTTACAACAGGCGGAAATGAAAATTTCCTGTCATTTTTGATTTGAGCAATTGGCTGCAGCATTTTGTCTGTGACACTGAGGCCGGCGCAGCTGCCGTCATCTTTAACGCCAATAAACATGACTCCCGGCTTTTTGGCGCCCGGCAGATCGTTTGCAAAAGCGCAAATGTTTTGCGCGATTTTGTCTCTGGTGTTTTCGGGAGACGCGCAAAACTCAACTGACTCGCTCTCCCCGCCCTTGAGCAGGCCCTCCAGCTCCTGATCTGTTAACTGCGGCATTGGCTTTCCCCCCTCCGCTTTGCCCCTTCCGTTTTGCCCGCGCGCCAAAAAGCTTAAAGCCAGGCGCTGCCGGGCGGCCTTTCAGCCTGGCATAATCCCCGCTTAAACCGCCTGCCTGCAAAACGCCCCTCCGCTTTCCGGCCGCCGCGGCGGGGCGGCCCGGTTTTTGCAAAAACATCCGCCGGCCCGGTTTAATTAAATCTCCCGCTCCATAAAAAACTAGGGGCCTTTTAATAAAAAGTCAACAGAAGGGGGGCGGAAAACCGCTTCGGCCCGGACACCCCCTCCCGGCGCCCCTCATTTCCGCGCCTCAAGGCCGGCAGCCCCCCGCTCCCAGGCAAACTTTTTTTTATACTCTTCCAGAGACATTTGGGGGATCTCCGCAAGCAGGCTCCCGGCGGCGGGCGCAAGCTCCCGATAAACCAGCCTCTGCCAGCACCTGTAATCCTGTTTGTCCAGGCAGGTCAGGAAATAATTTTCAGCCAGATTCCAGCCCCGCTTCAGCTCCCATTTTTTGTATAGGGCCGGCAGGCTGTTTTTGCGGGAAGGCCCGGCAGCGCTCTCTCTTGTAATGGCGGCCAGAGTGATATTGTTTTCCCGGCAGCAGCTGATTTGATGATCCAAAGCCGCGGCGCAGCCCCAGTTGGCCGCCTGAAGGGGGTTTTTTCCGGCGCCGGCGCTCAGCCCCTTCAGCCTGTAATGCGGATCCGCCCAGTATCTGCTGTTAATCCTCGCGGCGCCGCGGGGCCATGGCGGCGGGCGAAAAACAGACAAAAAGCCCGCAATGCTGTTTCTGCCTTCGTCAAAAACCAGAAAAACCCCAAGGCAGTTTTCCACTTTCAGCCGCTTCGGGCTGTAGTTTTCTATGTTCCCGCGCGCTTTATAAGCTTTTAATATAAAGCTTCGGTATTCCTCAAAGCGGGGCCGCCAGGAGGGCTGCTTTTTCAAATCAATAATGCGGAAATTCACCGCTCCCCCCGCGGCCGGCGCCGCCGCCAAAGCTTTTGCGCGCCTAATACCCAAACTCGTTTCTTTTGATATGCTCAAAGCAGGGCGCTATTTTAAAATCCCGGGTTATCCTGCCCCTTCGCGCGCTGTCTGGATCGGGAAGCCCGGATTTCCTGCAGAACCAGTTTGTGATTTTCATGTAAATCCGGGCCGGCCCCCCGCGCGGCGCGCCCGCGCCAAGAGGAAAAAGAACTATGTTTTTTTCTGTATGGCCGCTAACCCCGCGCTGGCTTAAAATCCAGTTTTCGTCAAGGCCAAACCGCTCCGCCATCAGCCCCACAAGCTCCCTAAAGGAGTAATTATCCACTTCGTCCGCCATGGAGCGCCCTATAGAGCCGATGTTTTTCACTCTTATCAGCGCGCGGCGCGCCCGCAGGGATTTCAGCTTCCTGTAAACCCACAGGGGGGCATCCTCATTAAGGCCCCGGACAATGATTATGTTTGCGCCAATCACAAAGCCCAGGCGGCCCATGTTTTCCAGCGCTTTAACCTTCAGCCTGGCAAAAGCGCCTCCATCTGTTTTTTTGTATATTTTGTCGCTGCCCCCGCCGTTCAGGCTGATGCCCGCAAAAAGAAGGCCCGCCTCCCGCAGACTCCGCGCGTAAGGCAGGCTCGCCAGCTTGAGGCCGTTTGTCACCAAAACGGGCCTGTGGCCGGTTTTTTTGACCTCCGCAATGATTTCAGGCAGATCCTGTCTCATGGTTGGCTCAGCCCCTATAAGCCGCACTTCGGAGCGGAAAGGCAGCCTCCGCAGCAAATCAAACAGCCTGAGCTTGTCCATGTCGGGGATGGATCTGTTGGGGATGTAGCAGTTGGCGCAATGCATGTTGCATCTGTGGGTGATGTCAGCCAGAATTGTGCAAAAGCGGTTTTTTTCAGGCTCCAGCTCGTAATAATTCATCTGCCCGCGCCTCCCTTAATTTATGTTCAGCTGAGCGTTTTTTATCTCCCCGCGCCTTTCTCCCTTTAGTCTGAGCCGGAAATTTCACAAGCAAGACAGGCATAAGCCCTGCGGCTGCCCGCGCCAGAGACAGGCTGCCGGCCGAGCGCTCCAAAATCCTAAAAAGGCCATAAACATTCCCTCATTATAACATGCTGCAAACAAACTGCCCCGCGCTCTAAAAATTTTTCCTTTGCTGTCAGTTTCTCCCGCCTCCAGACGGCTTAAGCCTTCAAAAGCTCCGTTTCAGGGCGGGAGCTGGGGGCTTCGGCAAACAAGCTGTTTTTTTGCCTTTCCGCAGCCGGCGCTTTCCAGCGAAAGCAGATTCTAAACAGCTTCCTCGCGCCTTTAAAGCTGTTTCTTCTGTGAAGGGCGTGAATTTGATCTATCAGCAAAAAGTCTCCCTTTTCCCATTTGATCGTCTGGCGGTATTTTTTTTGAAGGCAGCGCTCTTTCAGGCGCCTGACAAAGCGCTCCGACTCCTCAAGCGTCATGTTCTCCAAAGGCCCGGATTCATCCAGATGAATAAAGGCAAACGGAAAATACAGCCCCAGGGCCCCGTCAATGGGGTGCCGGCGGATCAGAGCTTTTTTGCGCTCCGCCGCCGCCGGGGCGGGGTTTTGATCCCCCTTTTTGGCTTTTTGGATTCCCGCCTCTTTTAAAAAAGCCTCAAAATTGTCAAATTTATAGAAGCTTCCGTTTTTTGGCGTATAAGTTATCTGGACGCCGCGAAGCGGGCGAAGCTCCCCCTCATCCATGTCCTGATAAACTTTTCTCAGACTGCAAATTTCAGTCTCTCCGCCGGATTCTGGGGGAATCTCGCAGTAAAGCGCCACGCACTCCTCCGGCCTTTTCATAAAAACCCCGTTTGTGTGCCAGCCCAGCCAGCCATCTTTAAACCAGCCCGGCTTTCCTGTTTTGGGATTTTTTATGTTGGAAACCTCCACAGTCCCGGGGAGCCGGCTGTGCGGCGAGGCCAAGGCTTTGCCGGCAAAAGAGGCCGCGAGCCGGCTGACAAAGGCATGCGCGGCGTCTAAATCAGGGACATTTTTTATCAGCGCGCTGCCGGCCCGCGCAACCAGCAGGGGGAGGCTGGCTGAGGGGGCGGCGGCCAGGCTTTCAAAATGAAGGGCCGGCCCGGAAAAACCCTCTGCCCCGCGCCGCTGAAGTTTATGCCTCCGCATTCTGCCTGCCGGATGTTTGAGCCGGCCCCCCGCTTTTTATTTTAGCCCGCCTTTTTTGCCAAAGCAAGGGGGCGCCCGCGGCCGCCGCAAAGCCCCCGCGCCTGGACGAAGGCCGTTTCCCCGCCTGAACTCATGCCATGCCAAACATTTCCGCATGGCCATAAATCCCGCGCGCCGGCGGAGGGACGGCTCTTATGGAGGCCGGGCGCTTATTGATTTGCCGGCTCAGCGGCGGGGCCGCTTCTGTTCCATAAATCAGCCCGGCTCCACCCGAACAGCAGGAGCAGCCTGAAGGCTCTGTTGATTATCCGCTTGTATGCTTTTTTGAATCTGTTTTCCCGCTGTTCGGAGATTTTCGCATGGCCGGAAACCCGCATGTTTTCAGAAATCCATGCATGGCCAAAAATCTCCGCATGGCCTAAAGCCTCCGCATTCCCGGAAACAAGGGCGCTGCCGTAAATTTTTGCCTTTTCGGAAGCCCGCGCCCGGTCAAAAACCCATGCCCTGCCAAAGACAGCCGCGCCGCCGAAAAGCCGCGCCCGGCCAAAAACAGCCGCTTTGCCATAAACCCTTGCATGGCCGGAAACCTCCGCATTGCCGAAAACCCGCGCATGGCCTGAAATCTCCGCATGGCCCAAAACCCGCGCGTTAATGGCAAGCCATGCATTGTCATAAACCCTTGCATGGCCGAAAACCCTTGAGCTTCCTGAAACCTTTGCGCAGCCGCAGACCGCCGCTTTCGGCCCCACAAAAGCGGACTTGGCCGCTTTGGCTGTGGATGACACAAAGCCCCCGCCATTGATATGAGGCGCGCCTTTTGCTCCAGGGCCGCATGGCGCGCCCGCCGAATCATTCGATAGCTCCAAATTTAACTTAAGGGGTTCTGCAATGCCTTTTGCGGCTTTAGCCGCATGGCTGCAGGGATTAGCTGCTGCTTCAGCGGAAAGGCCAGACAGCAGCAAAACAGCAAAAGCTTTCATGCTTTAAGCCCTGCCCCGCGGGGCTGGCCAGGATTCCGGCGGAGAGCCAGGCCGCAAAGCGCGCGCTCAACCCTCTCTCTTTTTCAGAGCCTGGTCTGAGTAAAGCGCGCTTAATTCCTCTCTGAAAGTGATTGTGACATTTGACCTCTTTCCTGTAAAAACCGACGCCGTTTTGCAAACTATCGCGCTGCCAAAAATCTCCGCAATGCCAGAAACCCTTGCCCTGCCGGAAACCCGCGCGGCGCCATAAACCCTTGCAAGGCATAAAACCCGCGCCCGGTCAAAAACCTTCGCGCTGCCGTAAACTTTTGCCTGGCCGGAAACCAATGCCCTGCCATCAACTCTTGCGCTGCCGGAGACTTGCGCCGAGCCGCAAATCCGCGCATGGCCGGAAACCCGCGCCCTGCCAAAAACAGCCGCATATTTCCCCACAAAAGCTGTCGGCGCAACGCTCGCGGTCGCGGCCACAAAGCCCCCGCCATTGATATGAGGCGCGCCTTTCACTCCATATCTATATAGACTTGAGCCTTGCGCGAAAGCCTCTTTTTTGTCTTTGTTTATGATTATTATGCCTCTTTCTCTCATGTTTTCCTCCTTCATTTAAAGCGGATGTCTGGGGGGGGTGTTCAGCCTAAAGCCTCCTCATAAGGGAATCAACAGGCATGGTTTTGCAAATCCAGCCAAAGCCGGGGGCCTCTGAATGGCCGTCCGGCGCTGCCCCCGCGCCGGCTTATAAAGGGACAGCCTGATTATGCCGCGGGGCGGATTGCCCCGCAAGGGCAAAAATCCCGTTTTTCAAAAAAAATTTTTTTAAGCAGGACCAAGAGCCGGCTGCTTAAGGGGGAGGCTGCGAAACCAAAGCTGTTTCGGATCTGACTTTTTAAGGGCCAGAGAAAAGCCCGGCCCAAAGCCTTTTCAGCCTATAACCCTGGCCTGTTTTTTGCTGTGGAATGCCTGGATCAGGCCGGGGAAATTTTGCGCCAGCTAAGCCTGATGATCTGGGAATGGAACACTTATCAGGAGTTTGCGGAATTTTATGAGTCCGCCGGGGCTGATGAATCATCCGATCCGGATGCGCCGGGCATTGGCCAGGCAAAAAGAGGCAAGGAAGGGGAAGGCTGCGAGTATGAAAACAGACGGATCGTCAATGAGCCTTCAGCGACTCAATATTGCAATGATTTCTTAGATTTTGAAGATTTTACGAAATACACACCCGCCCCCCGCCCGCCGGGACTTTCCCCAAGTGGATTATCTCTGATGTCTGGCCAGAGCTGGCCGCCGGGGCCACGCCAGGCCGCCCCGGAAACCCGCTGATTTCCAGTTTTCAGAAAAAGATGTCGCCCCCCCCCTTCTGTGATTACAAGGCGCCCCCCGCAAATATAATCCCCCCTATCCTGGAGGCGGGGGCCTTCCCGGCGGCGTCCGCTCCCGGCGGGCAAAAAACAAAGTCTGCCGCCAGGGCATGCTGATAAATGGATTGAAGGGATTGAGAGGATGATCCTTATGGCTGGCCGCCGCTTGATTATTCCCGGCCAGGCAGGGCATAGGCTAAAAATGGAAGCCTGCTCATGCAAAATCTCTGCTTTGGCCGGGGAAAAATCAGGGGTTTTCAAATCAAACCAGCATAAGCCCTCCATGGCTGGTTAAAACCCCTGATCCGCTGGGGACAGCCTGTTTATGCCGCGCCCCGGGCAGGCCAAAAAAGCCTCCGCGGGCCGGGGCATTAAGCTTTAGATAAAGAGGGGAGTCTCAAACAAAGGGGGGGCTTATATCACAGGCGGGGGCAGGCCATTTTCCTCCGGGGATCTGAAAATCAGAGGTTTGCCGGGAGCTGGCAGCTTGGCTGATTGGCAACTGTTCCGCTTGTGTGTGTTCCTGAACAAACCCGCGCATTTCCGCTAACCCGCGCAGTGCCCTTAACCACTGCGCTGCCGCCAACCTTTGCCTGTCCAAAAACCCGCGCATTGCCGGAAATCCGCGCATGGCCAAAAACCCCCGCATTGCCGTAAACCCGCGCATGGCCAAAAACCCGCGCGTTTTGTATAACACCGGCATTGCCCTCAACTATTGCGTCTCCGTAAATCTTTGGCGTATTGTAAACCTTTGCCGTCCCGCCAACCTCCGCCCGATCATACACTTCCGCTTTTTGCCAAATCTTGGCATGGTCCCTAATTTTCGCATGGCCATAAATCTTCGCCTCGTTGCTAATTTGTCCGCCCGCAATCTCCGCGCGGCCATAAACCCGCGTCATGTCAAAAACCTTTGCCCTGTTATAAACCTTCGCATGGCCTGAAACCTTTGCGCGGCCATAAACCAGCGCGTCCATGTAAACCTGCGCATCGCCGGAAACTTCCGCGGATTCATAAACCCGCGCCCAGTCATAAACCCCCGCGTTTCCCAAAATCCGCGCATGGCCAAAAACCTGAACCAGGCCATGCCGGCCCTCAACCTTCGCTGTTCCTGAAACCCGGGCGTTTTCATACACTTGCGCGTTTCCCTTAACCTTCGCATCGCCTTCAACCAGCGCATTGTCTAAAATCCTTGCTTTGCCGATAGCCTGCGCATGGCCTAAAACCCGCGCCCGCGGCCCCACTTCAGCCGTGGCGGCCGCAGAGGCCGTGTTCGCCACAAAGCCGCCTTTGGTTCCGTCGGGGTTGAGATGCGGCGAGCAGACAACCCCGGCGGGGCAGGGGGACAGATCGCCATGCAAAAAGCAGGATGTCACATAGTCGCCGGCGCCATCGGAGCGGCCCTCGGCTATGGCCTCGGCCGCTGTTTTGGCCGCAACCGAAACCCCGGAAAGCTCCCAAACAATGGGCTTGTTGTTTCTTTCCAAAAGGCCGGACATTTCTGTCTTTGAGGATAAAACAATCTGGCCCCATTTTGGGTTTGCGGCCTTATAAACAAACTCCAGCTTTATGAATTTGTCTATGCCAAGGCTTTTCAGCCTTTCCTTTGCGGCGGCGCTTGTTAACTCCCCAGCCGCGCTTTTGGAAAAATCCCAAATATCGGCTGGCGGGGCGGCGCTGTCCTTTATGGCCGCAATCTCAATGGCTCTTTTTCCGCCGGAATCAGCGGCGCTCAGCTTTTTCTCTTTCAGCGTGTTTTTGCAATGCCAGGCCTTGCCCATAAACATTTGCAGGCCATCCGCGCCCCGCCGATTGACTTCCGTCCGCGCGATCCGCTTTTCCAAAGCCAGAAGATTAACCTTTTGCTGGACAAAGCTTTGGGTTGTCCCCATAACCACAACCAGGCCGATGGCAGCAGCGGCCAGGGAGCCTAAAAGCGAAAAGCCGGATTGATTGGCCGGCAGTTTAAAGGCAGCCCTAAGCCGGGGGGCTAAGCCGCGGGCAAACCGAGAGAGAGAGAGAGAGAGAGAGTAAAAAAGCTTTCATGTTTTTCTTTTCGGCAAAACCCCCGCCGGCAAAAAGCTCTGAGGCAAAATGTTCCACATGGAACATCCGCCGGGGCGGAGCTTCGGCTTTAATACGCCTTTGGCTGAAAGTCCGGCCCGTTGACTATATGGGCGCTGTCTCCTGTCCCCGCAATCAAAAAAAACCCATAATCCTCAGCCCGGCCGCGCGCATGCGCCATGCTCTTTAAATAGGCCAGGGCCCCATAAACCCTCTTTCCCTTAAACCTTTTCGGATTCAGGGCGGAAAGGCGGGGCAGAAGCTTCGCGAGCCTTTGCGGATCGTCCGGGCGGAGAGAGCTTTTAACCTCAACAGCCACGCATTCTGAGCCGCTCTCCGCGGCAATGTCCAGCTCGCAGACCGTTTCCTTTCTGATCCCTCCGCCTTTTGCCGGGCGGATTTGATGAATTTTTATATTGGAAACAGTCTCTGTGACTTCTATGCCTCTCCCCCGAAGCAGCGTGACGATCTTTCCCCTGACCAAGCTCTCAACAAGAGATCCCCACTGATTCCTGAAAAGATGAGACAGGGATTTGACCTCCCTGGATGTCTCCTTCATTTTTCGATCGGTCTCCTTCATCTGCCGATCAGTCTCCTTCATCTGCCGATCGGTCTCCTTCATCTGCCGATCGGTCTCCCGCCGCTCGGCGACCACCTCTTTTATTTGCTGGTCTAACTGCCGGCTAGCCTCCCGCCGCTCGGCGGCAAACTCCTTTATCTGCCGGGCGGTCTCCCTCTGGCTGGCGGAAACCTCTTTCAAAATGCCCCTGATCTCATCCCAAGACGGGGCCGCGCTCTGGCTGCTCATAATCCTGCCCTCCTTATAGGCTTTTCCCCATTATGCGGCAGCCCGGCAAAAAGCGCAAGGGCGGGATCCAAAAAAACCCGCCGCGCCAAAAAAAACTCTGAGGCAAAATGTTCCACATGGAACATCTGCTGAAACGGGGGGGGCAAAGAGGCTTTCCCGCCCGGCCCGCGGGAGGCAGGTCAGCGCCGGGGGCGGAGCAGGCGGGCCAGAAGATCTCTCAGATCTTTTTCCGACTCAAAAAAAACAGACAGGCGGCCCTTCTTGGCAGGGGAAAGCTCAATGCTGATTTTCTTAAAAAGCTTTCGCTCCAGAAGGATGGGGAGATTCCCTCCAGCGCGCCTGTCCGAAACACTGGAGGCCGCAAACACACAAAAAAAGCCCTTTTTTTAGCCCCCTCCCTCCCCAGCCCCGCCTTTTGAAATTTTAGGCAGGCCCAAAAAAAAACAGGGCGGCCGAGGGGGGGGAATCCCCCGGCAAAATGCTCCTGCGGAACATCCGGCATTGACACGGCGCGCCGCAGCCGCCAAAAAAATCTTGCATTGCCGGAAGCTTTTGGTAAAACCAGGGGCGCAATGAAGCGAATGTTGCCCCCCCCCCCCCCCCCCGCGCTGCGTCATTTGGCCGGCGGCCCTTCCGGCCCTGCTCTGCCTGATATTTTCCGGCTGCGTGTTTAGCCCCGCGGGCGGCCTTGGCGGCGCCTTGCTGCTCCCCGCCATGGGCAGCGAAACCGCGCCCCCGGACTCCACTTATTTTTATATTGATGTGGATGTTGACGCTTATGCCAGCCAGGGCATAGAGGCCCCCCTTTATGAGATCAGCACCACCGAGGAATACGGCGACGCCGCCACAAGGGACAGCGTCTCAAACTGCGAAATTGAGTATATAGAGCTTGGCGATTCTTCCGAGCATTCAGACGGCAAAATCTGCATTCTGGACATCATGGAGCAAGAGCTGTTTTTAAGCCCCCTCTCTCTCAAATACAATGTCCCCGCCGGCATGTGCGCCAATGTCTATTTCTCTGTCCCCTGGCATTATAACTATGAGACTGGCCTCGGCCCCGGCCCTGTCTCTGAATGCAAGGAGACAACGGGATCAGGAGAAGATCAGGAAGAGGAGACTTGGTATTGTGTCCAAGATATTGCTGATGGCGGTTATTTTAATGCAGCTCAAGAAAGAGAAAGAAAAGTAATACCTAATTTGTCTTCGTCTGATCTTGATTGTGGCAGCGGAATTTCCGGGCACGTTGTCTGCAGTAGAGAGGAATCCCTGCTTTGCCCCTTTAACTATGCGGGAGAGGATGATCAGCAAGTTTCCTGCTGCTTTGGGACTTATAAGCTGGACGGGGAAAATAAAAAATGGCAGTCCGGATCATTGACAGAATGCATCGGCGGCCCCGGCCGGACAAGCTGGGAGCATTATGACACAGACGGCCTGCCGATCGGGCAGTCCCATTATGTCCTTGAGGACGGCGAAAGGCGAACCATAGTTTTGCAGGATTTGATCCATGCCCATGGCCGGCATGGCGGCGCCAGCATTCCCATAGCCAATTATCTTAAGGCCCTGGACAAGCCCCCGGAAGATGTCCGGGAGATTGAAAGAAAGCCATTAACTCCAACCACAAAAAACCCAGGCTTGCCGAAGTTTCTGCAAGAGCCGGAAGGAGTCCCGACAAACCAAAAAACAAAATTTAGCCCCGGACTGTTTTTTACTGTGGAATGCCTGGATCAGGCCGGGGAGATTTTACACCAGCTAAGCCTGATGATCCGGGAATGGAATACTTATCAGGAATTCGCAGAATTCTATGAATCCGCCGGGGCCGATGAATCCGCCGATCCGGATGCGCCAGGGCTTGGCCTGGCGAAAAGAGGCCAGGAAGGGGAAGACTGCGAGTATGAAAATAGAAAGATCATCAATGAGATTGCCGCCACTCAACATTGCAATGATTTCTTAGATTTTGAAGATTATAAGGAAGATGGCCGGGACTTTCCCCAAGTGGATTATCTCTGATGTCTGGCCAGGGCCAGCTTAAGCCCGCCCTGTCCAGCTGAGCCTTCAAATTGCAAGACACTGAATACGCCAAAAAAATAAATCGCCGCATGGGACTCTATCCTCCTCTTCTTCCAGTGAAATATCGGCCGCATCTTCAAATCATGCCCCTTCGCCTAAAAAACCGCCTCCACCATCCACTCGGCAAAACCCCTCCCGGCAAAATGTTCCACATGGAACATCTGCCGGGGCGGAGCTTCGGCTTTAATACGCCTTTGGCTGAAAGTCCGGCCCGTTGACTATATGGGCGCTGTCTCCTGTCCCCGCAATCAAAAAAAACCCATAATCCTCAGCCAGAGCGCGCGCGTTTGCCATGCTCTTCAAATAGGCCAAGGCCCCATAAACCCTCTTCCCCTTAAACCTTTTCGGATTCAGGGCGGAAAGGCGGGGCAGAAGCTTCGCAAGCCTTTGCGGATCGTCCGGGCGGAGAGAGCTTTTAACCTCAACAACCACGCATTCTGAGCCATTCTCCGCGACAATGTCCAGCTCGCAGACCGTTTCCTTTCTGATCCCTCCGCCTTTTGCCGGGCGGATTTGATGAATTTTTATATTGGAAACAGTCTCTGTGACTTCTATGCCTCTCCCCCGAAGCAGCGTGACGATCTTTCCCCTGACCAAGCTCTCAACAAGAGATCCCCACTGATTCCTGAAAAGATGAGACAGGGATTTGACCTCCCTGGATGTCTCCTTCATTTTTCGATCGGTCTCCTTCATCTGCCGATCGGTCTCCCGCCGCTCGGCGACCACCTCTTTTATTTGCTGGTCTAACTGCCGGCTAGCCTCCCGCCGCTCGGCGGCAAGCGTCTCTATCTGCCGGGCGGTCTCCCTCTGGCTGGCGGAAACCTCTTTCAAAATGCCCCTGATCTCATCCCAAGACGGGGCCGCGCTCTGGCTGCTCATAATCCTGCCCTCCCTTAAGCTCTTCCCTATTATGAGGCAACCCGGCAAAAAGCGCAAGGGCGGGATCCAAAAAACCCCCGCCGCGCCAAAAAAGACTCTGAGGCAAAATGTTCCACATGGAACATCCGCCGCCAAAAAAAGCGTGAAGAGGCTTTGTTGGAGATCCGCAGGGGCAGGTCAGCGCCGGGGGCGGAGCAGGCGGTCCAGAAGATCTCTCAGATCTTTTTCCGATTCAAAAAAAACAGACAGGCGGCCCTTCTTGGCAGGGGAAAGCTCAATGCTGATTTTCTTAAAAAGCTTTCGCTCCAGCCTGGCTTTGGCGGCCGCGGCCCAGGAGGGCAGCCGCTTTGCCGGAGAGGCTTTGCCGGCGGCAGGCGCCGCAGCCGCCGGACGGAGCCGGGAGGCCAGCCCCTGAACAGTCATTCCCCGCCGGGCCAGCCGGGCCAGATCTTTTTGCCGCTTTGGGGATTTGGCGCGAAGAATTTCCCGCGCCTGGGCAAACGAGATCTTTTCCTCCTCAACCAGCCTCTGGACTTCTGGATCGAGCTGGAGAAGGCGGAGGCTGTTGGCAATGGCCGGGCGGGAGATTCCAAGCCGGGAGGCCAGATCCTCCTGGCTCAAGCCCTGCCCCTCTAAAATGGCTTTGAAGGCGCGGGCCTCCTCCATGGGGTTCAGGTCTTTGCGCTGGAGATTTTCCAAAAGACTCCAAAGCGCGGCCTTTTGCGGAGCGGGATCTTTGACAATCACAGGGATTTTGCGGAGCCCGGCCAGGCCTGCCGCCCGCCAGCGGCGCTCTCCGGCAACAATCCGAAAAGCCCCCGGCTGTTTCGGGTCCGGGCGCGCCAAAACAGGCTGAAGCAGGCCATGGGATTTTATGGAGCCGGCAAGCTCCCGCATTTCCCCGCTGTCAAAACGGCGGCGGGGCTGGCTTTCAGAGGGGGACAGGCTCTCTATGTCCAAAAAAATCAGATCGCTTTTTGGCGGCGGGGGGCCGAGGAGCGAGTCCAAGCCCCTTCCCAGGCGGCTGGCTTTTTTTGGCGGGCGGGATGTCACAGCCCCGCCTCCGCGCCAGGCGCCGCAGCCCGCCGCCCCGCCCTTTCAGCCAGCTCGGCGGCCAGATCAAAATAGCGCCGCGCCCCTGGAGACCGGGGATCGTATTGAAAAATAGACTTTCCAAATCCCGGCGCCTCGCTCAGGCGGATGCTGCGGGGGATGGCTGTCTGAAAAACCGCGCCTTTAAAATGCCCGCGCGCCTCAGCCTCAACTTGATGGGAGAGGCGGTTTCGGGGGTCAAACATGGTGAGCAGGATTCCCTGAAGCCGCAGCCCGGGGTTTAGGTTTTCCCGAACCCGGCTGACGGTTTCTGTCAGCCGGCTCAGGCCCTCAAGCGCGTAATATTCGCACTGAAGCGGAACAATAAAGCTCTCCGAAGCCGCGAGAACATTCACAGCGAGCGGGCCAAGGGAGGGGGGGCTGTCTATAAACACATAGTCAAAGGGGCTTTTGGCCGGCTCAAGGCGGTTTTTCAGAAAAAAAGCCCAGCCATCCTCCTCAAGAAACTCTCTTTCCCAGCCGGCCAGGTGGGGGGAGCCGGCCGCAGCAAACAGGCCGGCCAGCTCTGTTTTTTGGATGGCCTCCGCCATTCGCGCCCGGCCGGAAAGCGCATCATAAACAGAGGGCCGGGATCCATCAAGGCTGAGCGCGCGGGACGCGTTCCCCTGAGGATCCATATCCGCCAGCAGGACTTTAAAATTTTTAAGCGCCATGGCATAGGCCAGATTGACGGCGGTTGTGGTCTTTCCCACCCCGCCTTTTTGATTGATTAGGCTGATGACCTGCCCCATTGCCGCATCTCCCGGCCGGCTTTCCGCAAAAGCCGGCTGTTTCCCCCGCCTTCCCCGCCCTTCCCGCCTCCAAAAAATATCCGGCGCGGCGGCTGCGGGGCCTGCGGACTTAAATATTCCCAAACAGGCCCGGCCCTGTCTACAAAAATCCAGTTTTTTTTGAGCCGGCCCCGGCTGGCTCTGCAAAGAGGCTGTTCCATATGGAACATTCCGCCAGACTCCCGCCCTGATCCAGGCCCGCCCGCCAAGCTGATTCTCCTCCAAGCTGATTCTCCAGGGGCGCGGGCGGAAACCTGCCGAATGAGGGGCGCCCCATGGGAGGGAGGGGCTTGACAAACCGGCTGATTTAAGGGGAAACTGGCTGAGAGGCTGGGCGCTTTTTGCCTCAGCAACAACCGGCGGGAGGGGGCCAGTGTTTCTTAGAAGGCTTGAATTAAAAAACTGGAAAAATTTTCAGAGCTGCGATCTGAAAATCGGCCAGCGGCTTTTTATCCTGGGGCCAAACGCCTCAGGAAAGTCCAACCTTTTGGATGCTGTCAAGTTTCTAAAAGATTTGGCCAGAAGAAAGGGAGGCGGCCTTCAAACAGCTGTTCAAAGCCGCGGGGGGCTTTCCAAAATTCGCTGTCTGAGCGCGCGGCGCGAGCCTCAGGTGGAAATTTCCGCGGAATTTGCTGAATCCCTCCGCAGCAGAGGCGCGGAGGGCTGGAAATACTCTATTGCCATAAAACAGGAGACAAGGGGCCAGAGGCGGCCGCTTTTAAAGCATGAAAAGGTTTGGCGCGGGGAAAAGCTTATTCTTGAAAGGCCAGACCAAAATGACAGAGACGATGAGGAGCGCCTGACACAAACCCATTTGGAGCAAATCAGCGCCAACAGAGAGTTTCGGGAGGCGGCAAAATTTCTCTCCTCTATCCAGTATTTGCATGTTGTGCCGCAGCTGCTTAGAAACTCCAGGCTTTATTCCGGCCCGGGGGTTTTCGGCGATCCCTTTGGCCGCGATTTTTTGAACAAAATCGCGGAATATCCTCAAAAAACAAGAGCCGCGCGCTTAAAAAAAATAGAAAAGGCCCTTAAACAGGCCGTGCCCCAGCTAAAAGGGTTTGCCTTTACGCAGGACAAGCAGGGCTGTCCCCGCTTGGAGGCGGTGTATCAGCATTGGCGGCCTCAGGGAGCAAAACAAGGGGAGGATCAGTTTTCCGACGGAACATTAAGGCTTATCGGGCTTTTGTGGGCTTTGCTGGAAAGCGAGTCCCTCCTGCTTCTGGAGGAGCCGGAGCTTTCGCTGCATTACGGGGTGATTCAGCAGCTGCCCGCGCTTATGTTTAAAGCCCTGGCCAGCCGGCGGCAGGCAATAGTCACCACACACAGCCCGGATTTGCTGAGCGACAAGGGAATTGGCTCAGATGAAGTCGTTTTAGTTGAGCCTCAGGGAGAAGGATCTCAAGCCCGGCTGGCCAAAGACAAAACAGACGTTAAAAAGCTGATGGAGTCCGGGCTGGCGGCTTCAGAAGCCGCGCTTCCCGCAACAATAAAGCGGGACATGCAGCTTGGCTTTGATGGCTTTTAAAGCTTCCCATATTATGCGGCATTCCAAGACTGTTTATCTGGCTTCGGAGGACAGCCTGAGCCAGACAGCCGCCGAAAAGATCCTTAAGCTTTGCGCGCCCTCTGTCTTTAGTTTTCAGCATCAGGCCGCGCGGCGGCAGAGTCCCTGTTTTGCAGCGGCTTTTAGATTACAACAAGTCAGCAAAAAGCTTGAATTTTTTTGTTCTTTTGGACCTGGACAAGTTGCCATGCGCGCCGCAGTTTGTCAGACGCTGCCTTGGCAGCAGGGCCGCCAGCCGGGGCCTTTTGCTTCGGATTGCGGTTCGGGAAATTGAGGCATGCTTTTGGCTGACAGGGCGGGTTTTAGCGGTTATTTTCAAATCCCGGAAAACAGGCTCCCGGCAAAACCGGATGAGCTGCCCGATCCCAAACAGGCTTTGATCAATGCGGTCAGAAAATACTGCGGGAAAAAAGATTACAGGGAAGGCATTGTCCCTGTCCAGGGAAGCCGCGCTGTTCAGGGGCCGGATTACAGCCGGACGCTCTGCCGCTTTGTCCAAAAGGCCTGGAATATGCGAAGGGCCGAAAGGCTGTCCCCAAGCTTAAATCGCTGCCAGCGCGCCATCAGCCGGCATAACTGGCTTTGAAGCTCTGCTGCCGGGGCCAGAGGCGCGGGCGGGGGCTAAGAGGCGATGAGATGAATGAGATGAAAGTTAAAGCCCCAGGCAAAAAAACGCGAATCTGAAAAATTCTTAAATTTCCCTTTTGCCTCTTGATCTTTGTTTGAAAGAGCTGTTTATACAGGCCAAGCTCAAAGTTTCAGGGAGAAAGCCGGGAGGGCGCCAATGTTTAATCCAATGTTTAACCCAATATTTAATCCAGAGTTTAATATCTTAACTAAGGCCTTAACTAAAGCCGGGTTTTTTGTTTTGGCGGCCGGGGTTTTTGCCGCCTCCCCTTCCGCGGGGGCGGGGCTTCCCGAAGACTTGACGCCATCTGAAAAGCGGGCCTGGGCCATGAAAATTTTAAAAGCCCGGCTGGAAAAGGGCGGCTCCGAAAGCGATGCCATTCAAAAAGGCTGGCTTCAGATGAAGCTCGCGCATATTGCCTTTTCCGGGGAGCCTTTGATGACCGAGGAAAGCCGGAGCGCCCTGAGCGGGCTTGGCGAAATGGCCGCTGAGCTTGTCCCGGAAGCCCAGCGGGAGCTTTTCAAGATGGCCTCCCGCAAAGAGGCCCCTTTCGCCGCGCGGCTGGGGGCCCTGGAAATCCTGCTCGAAAGCCAGAAGGCTGGAAATTTTTCTGATGAGCTGGCCCGCTTTGAGGCTTTAGAAGCCGCCAGGGCCCATTTAGAGATTAAAAGCAGCGAAAGGGAAAGCCGCCTGACAGCCCTTTTGTTTGATATTGTCTCCGGCCTGTCTGAGCCTTCCCCCCAGCTGCAGGAGGGCCTGGCGCTGCTGGCCATTTCCAAAAACCCCTATCAAAAGTCTCTGCCGCGGGCCGCTTTAGAGGTTTTGAGCCGCAGCGGCTATGATGAAACCATCGCGCTGAGGCTGGCCCGCGGCCTGGAAAGCCTCATTGTTCCCTCAAAAATGCAGATGCTGATAGCCGAGGAGCTTGCTGAAAAGCATTTTCCTTTGATTGAGAGCTTCCTGGCCCAAAAGGTCATCCAAGAGGGCCGCCATGAAAGCAGGCTCTCCGCTTTAAGGCATGATCTGTCTGATTTAAAAAAAGCGCTGTTCCGCGGGGAAAAGGCCAGAGACAGCTCTTACAGCGGCAATGCCATTGAGGCAAAGGGCAAAGATGATTATCTCGTCAGCGGCTTTAACGCGGGGCTTATGGCCGCGGGGCTTGCGATGGCTGTTCCAGGAACGCTCGGCGGCATGCTTATGGATGCTTTTCTTTTTGAAGAGCCGCAGAAAGAAGGTTTTCTGGGCGCTGTTATGATAACCGGCGGAGCTGCCGCCGTCACCGCCTCTCTGGTGATAGAATCAGTGAAAAAAAGATCGCGCAAAAAGGGCGCGGGGCCGGCGGAGAGATCTTCCTGTCAAAGCGCCTTTAAAGCCTCCCGCTCCGCGCTCTAAAAGCCCGGCAAAAAAATTCCAGCGCCCTCCCGCCGCGCGGCGGCAAAAATTGAATCAGCGTCTTGACAATATTAAAACTGCGCCTTAATATTGTATATGCCGGCCTGCGGAAAGGAGGGGCAAAATGTGGATCAGCAGGGAGATTCAGGCCATTGTTCAAAAAGAGGCGCGCCGGCGGCCGGCCATCCTTCTCACGGGGGCCCGCCAGACAGGCAAGTCCTCTCTTCTGGAAAGAGCGTTCCCGCGGCATGATTATGTCAGCCTTGACTGGCCCGACAAAGCCGCCGAGGCCAGAGAAAGCGGCGCTTATTTTTTGGAAAAGCGGCGGCCGCCCTTAATCATTGACGAAATCCAGCGCGCGCCGGAGCTTTTCCGCTTTCTGAAAATTGCCATTGACAAAAACAGAGGCCGGCCCGGCCAGTACCTGCTGACAGGCTCGCAAAATTTTTCCCTGATGAGGGGGGTCAGCGAAAGCCTTTCGGGCCGCATTTCCATTTTGGAGCTTCACTCCCTTTCCGCCGGGGAAATCTCCGCCCGAAGCAAAAAAGCGAAAAAGCTCTCCGCGCGGCAAACCCTGAAGTGGATGATTCAAGGGGGCTATCCTGAAGTTCATGCCCGCCGCCTCGATCCGGAGAGATTCTATGCCGACTATACAGCCACTTATCTGGAAAGGGATGTCAGGCAGCTGCTTAACGCGCGAGATCTTTCGGTTTTCAACAAGTTTTTGCGGCTTCTGGCGCTCCCGCTCCGGCCAGATTCTTCAAATGAGCTCTCTCGCTGTTTCCGCGGGGATAAGCCTCCCCACCGCAAAAAGCTGGATATCGGTTTTAGAGGCTGGCGGCATTGTCTGCCTGTTAAAGCCCTTTTACAGCAATTACGGAAAGCGGCTCATAAAATCTCCAAAGCTGTATTTTTTGGACACAGGGCTTTTGTGTTTTTTGGCCGGGCTTTCCAGCGTTAAGGCTTTGGAGGGCAGCCCTCTTTTAGGCGCTTTTTTTGAAACTTTTTGCCTTGGGCAGCTTGTCAGGCGCTTTCACAGCCGGGGGCGGGCGGCAAATATTTATTTTTTCAGGGACAGCCAGGGCAATGAAGTTGATTTTCTTATTCCCGAGGGAAACAAAGTCCGCCTTTATGAATGCAAATGGGGCTTTCAGCGGGAAAGGGCGCCAAAAAACATCGCAAAATTCAGGGCCCTTGCCAAAGGGGCCGGCTCTGAGGGGAAAAGCCTGATCAAAATGTCTAAAGTCATCACCGCGGCCGCTGAAGAAAGGGCGCAAATTGAAAAATCCTGCCAGATAACAAATTTTATTGATTTTTGATTCCCGCGCAAGCTTTGGCCGCCAAGAATCTGAAAAATTCTTAAATTTCCCTTTTGCCTCTTGACCTTGCTTTGAAAATGCTGTTTACATGCGGGCCAGGCTCAAAATTTCAGGGAGAAAGCCGGGAGGGCGCCAATGTTTAATCCAATGTTTAACCCAATATTTAACCCAGAGTTTAATATCTTAACTAAGGCCTTAACTAAAGCCGGGTTTTTTGTTTTGGCGGCCGGGGTTTTTGCCGCCTCCCCTTCCGCGGGGGCGGGGGCTGCCTTTTCCGAAGGGCTGACGCCCGCAGGGGAGAGGGCCTGGGCCATGAAAATCTTGAGGGATCGGTTAAAAAGGGGCGGCTCTGAAAGCGATGCCGTTCAAGAGAGCATGATTCAGATGCGGCTGGCTTTTATTGCATTTTCCCTGGCGCCTGCCGGGTTTTCCTCAGAGGTTTTGATGGCCGAAGAGGCCTCAAGCGCCCTGCGCGAGCTTCGCGGGATGGCTGCCGAGCTTGCCCCGGAAGCCCAGCGGGAGCTTTTCAGGGGAGTGTCCCGCCAAGAGACATCTGTCACCGCGCGGCTGGCGGCTCTGGAAATTTTGCGCGAAAGCCAGAAGGCTGGAAACTTTTCTGATGAATTGGCCCGCTTTGCGGCCTTAGAGGCCGCCAGAGTCAATTTAAAGATCAAGCCCAGCGAAGGAGAGAGCCGCCTGACAGCCCTTTTGTTTGATATTGTCTCCGGCCTGTCTGAGCCTTCCTTAGATTTGCAGAAGGGCCTGGCCATGCTGGCTGTTTCCAAAAACCCCTACTCAAAACCCCTCCCTCTGGCCGCTTTGGGGGTTTTGAGCCGCAGCGGCTATAATGAAGACATTGCGGAGACCCTGGCCAGAGGATTGGAGAGCCTTATTGTTTCTCCAAAAATGCAGATGCTGATAGCCGAGGATCTTGCTGAAAAGCATTTTTCTTTTGCTGAGTCGTTTTTGGCCGGCAAAGCCTTCCAGGAGATTCAGGGAGATCGCCTGATGTCTCTTCGCGCTTTAAAAAAAGCAAGGCTGTCTTCCTGGCTCACAGCCGCGGGAGGGCTTTTCATCTTCGGCGGGGCGCCAGCCAGCATAATTTTTGAAATCGGCAGCCCCCTGCTTTCGCTTGGCGCCGCCGGGGCCGCCGCGCTTCCGGCCATGATGCTGGATCGCAAGCGCCAGATGATGACATGGGGCGGCGGCGCTCCTGAAGCTGCGCCGGCGCCAAGCCGCGCCCATGCCGCAATCCCTCCGGCAGCCAGGCCGCGGGGCGAAGATGGGAATCTGGCCGAAGAAGCCTGCCGAAAGGCTGTTCTTTAATGCTTTAGCGGCCATTGAGGCAGGGTGCCGGGCCGCGGGCCAAAAATCCGCAGGCCATGCCGCCAAGAATCTGAAAAATTCTTAAATTTCCCTTTTGCCTCTTGATCTTTGTTTGAAAGAGCTGTTTATACAGGCCAGGCTCAAAGTTTCAGGAAAAAAGCCGGGAGGGCGCCAATGTTTAACCCAATATTTAATCCAGAGTTTAATATCTTAACTAAGGCCTTAACTAAAGCCGGGTTTTTTGTTTTGGCGGCCGGGGTTTTTGCCGCCTCCCCTTCCGCGGGGGCGGGGCTTCCCGAAGACTTGACGCCATCTGAAAAGCGGGCCTGGGCCATGAAAATTTTAAAAGCCCGGCTGGAAAAGGGCGGCTCTGAAAGCGATGTCATTCAAAAAGGCTGGCTTCAGATGAAGCTCGCGCATATTGCCTTTTCCGGGGAGTCTTTGATGACCGAAGAGGCCTCAAGCGCCCTGAGCGGGCTTGGCGAAATGGCCGCTGAGCTTGTCCCGGAAGCCCAGCGGGAGCTTTTCAAGATGGCCTCCCGCAAAGAGGCCCCTTTCGCCGCGCGCCTGGGGGCCCTGGAAATCCTGCTCGAAAGCCAGAAGGCTGGAAATTTTTCTGATGAGCTGGCCCGCTTTGAGGCTTTAGAAGCCGCCAGGGCCCATTTAGAGATTAAAAGCAGCGAAAGGGAAAGCCGCCTGACAGCCCTTTTGTTTGATATTGTCTCCGGCCTGTCTGAGCCTTCCCCCCAGCTGCAGGAGGGCCTGGCCCTGCTGGCCATTTCCAAAAACCCCTATCAAAAGTCTCTGCCGCGGGCCGCTTTAGAGGTTTTGAGCCGCAGCGGCTATGATGAAACCATCGCGCTGAGGCTGGCCCGCGGCCTGGAAAGCCTCATTGTTCCCTCAAAAATGCAGATGCTGATAGCCGAGGAGCTTGCTGAAAAGCATTTTCCTTTGATTGAGAGCTTCCTGGCCCAAAAGTTCATTCAAGGCGAAGGCGGCCGCCAGGAATATGCCGGCCTGTCTGATTTAAACGCCGCGGCTCTCCGCAAGGCAAAAGCGGCGCTTCAAGGAGAGAATGGCCAGGCCTTGGTTGCTGCTCTTGGAATTTCGGGGGTGGGGCTGTTCTTCCTCGGAGGATTCGCCAGCATGATTTTGCAGGACAGCAATTTGTTTTGGGCTTCAGTAATCGGCGGGCCGGCGGCTTTCGCCGCAGCCCTTGCCCTGACCTCCCCAGAGGCGATCGAGAAAGAGAAACAGAAGCGGGCCGCGGCGGCGGGATCCCCCACAATTCCCCGCGCAGCCGGGCTGCATAAGAGGGAAGGCTCTCTTGGAGAGGGCAAAACGGGGGAGACTCCAGAAAAATGGAGGTGGCTGGCTGAGAGAAAAGCCTCTTTGAGTGAGGCTGAGAGTCTGGCCAGCGCCTGCCGAAAGGCTGTTCTTTAGGCTCTGCGCGCCCCCCGGCGGCGCTTCCCCGCGTTTTGAAAAAAATCTGGCGCGCTGACTGCGCTTTGACGGCGGCCAGAGATCCCCTCTGCGCAAACAGAGCGGGCCGCGGCGGCTATTTTTTTCTGGCAAACAGCCTTGAAAAAAACCCGGGCGGTTTTTTTGCGGCGGCCGGGGCGGCGGATGCTGAGGCGGCAGGCTTTTTGAAAGGCGCCTTGGCCGCAGAGGGTTTTTCCGCCCGCGGCGCCTTCATGTCTGGCTTCACAAATAAAAGGGGCTTTTGTTTGGGCGCGGGGGGGGCGGCGGCGGCGCGGGGGGGCTTTGGGCCGGATTTTTTGGCGGCGGGCTTTTTTGGCCCGGCAAACCGGCGGGCTTTTTTTGAAAGCTTTTTCCCAGACAGCCTTGAGGGCTTTTTCGGACTGGAGGCGGAAGAGTCCGCGGCTTCAGCCCGGGCGGCCCCCGGCTGGCCAGCCGGCTCTTTGTTTTCCAGAGCCTCTGTCAGGCTTTCCGGCGCCTCCTCTCCAGAAGCGGGCTGCCCGCTGCTTTCCTTTTTAGAGAGCTTTTTTCTGATAAGGATTTTCAGGCTGCCTTTTCGCTCAGAATCCAAAGAGATCAGCGCCTGATGCTCCCCAAGAGTTTTTAAAGATTCTGCGGAAATGTCTTTTTTGTCCACCAAAATGCCATGCTCATGCTCCAGCGCCGCGGAAATTTCCGCCGGAGAGACTGAGCCAAACAGCCGCCCCTCCGCCCGGCTCTCCCTCTCAAAAACAAGGCAGAGCGAAGAGATCCGCTCCAGCAGGGCCTTCCGCTCCAAAACCGCTTTTTTTTTCACAGCCCCAATGACCTGCTTCCGGCGGCGCCACTCTTTGGCGCGGCTTTCATCCATTGCAAAAGCCAGCTTTCCGGGAAGCAGAAAATTGCGGGCATAGCCTTTTTTGACCTGAACCTGGTCGCCGGCCTTGCCGAGGTTTTTTATGTCTTTTTGCAAAATCAGCCGCATGGCTCAGGCCTCCTCCCGCCCGCCGGCAGGGCCGGCTTTGGAATGGCCGGCCGCGGAATCCCTAAAGCGGGCGCCGTGAAATCTTGGCGGCGCCATATCCCGATCCCGGCGGCCAAAGCCCCCGCGCTGTTTTTGCGCCTTGGCCTGGCGCTCTTTTTCACAGGCTTCTGAGCGCTCCAAAATTTGCCGAAAGCCCTCCAGCCAGCTTTCCGGCGTCTCATGAGCCGGCAACTTTTCATGATGAAAATAAACCGCCCGGCGATTGATGCGGAGATGCCGGCGAAGCTCCTGAACGGCCCCGGGGCGGGCGGAAAACAAAGTGTGAAAATACCAGCCTCTGGAGATTCCCTTTGCCAGCGGGCTGGCAATCGGACGGGAGCCCCAAGTGTCCATGTGATGGGTTTTCCCTCCATGAGCCGCTATCACTCCGGCAGAGGCGGCGCATATCTCCCGGCGCTCCCGCTCCGAAGCGTCTGGATGAACAACCAAAACCTCTTCGTAAAGCCTTAATCCCTGATTTTGACTCATAGATTTTGCTTTTAGCGCGGAAAGCGGCGGGCGGTCAAGAAAAATCCCCGGACAAAAAGCCGGGGCCATTGAGATTTGCGCCTGGCGGCGGGCTGTTTGAAGCCGGGCGGGGGGAAAGGGGGGTGTTAGACAGATTTCAGCGCGGCCCGGCGCCAAAGCCGGCTGACTATGGCAATATTTGAGAGGCTGATTTCCTTGGGGCAGGCCGCCTCGCAAGCTCCGGTGTGGGAGCAGGCGCCAAAGCCCTCCTCATCCATTCGGGCCATCATTTTTAAGATTCTTCGGCTCTCCTCCGCCCGCCCCTGCGGAAGATGAGAGAGCTGCGCCGCCCGCGCCGAAACAAACAGGCTGGCGGAGGCGTTTTTGCAGCTCGCCACGCATGCCCCGCACCCTATGCAGGCTCCAGCGGCAAAGGCCTGGTCCGCGCTTTTTTTGGGGACAGGGATGGCGGAAGCCTCCGGCGCGGCGCCCGCATTGACGGAAATGTATCCGCCCGCGGCCTGAATCCTGTCCAGAGCCGAGCGGTCCGTGATCAGGTCTTTCACCACTGGGAAGGCCCTGGCCCGAAAAGGCTCGATAAAAATCTCCTCTCCATCCCGAAACTCCCTCATATAGAGCTGGCAGGCCGCCGCGCCCTTTTGGGGGCCTTGAGGCTCGCCGTTGATGACCATGCTGCAGGCGCCGCAAATCCCCTCGCGGCAGTCATGATCAAAGGCCACAGGCTCGCTGCCGGCAAGAATCAGCTTTTCATTCACCCCGTCCAGCATCTCCAAAAAGGAGCAGCCGGGGGAGACATTCTCTGCGGAAATATCCTGAAACCGGCCCTTTTCAGATGGGGATCTCTGCCGCCAGATTTTGAGCTGGAAATTCATTGCGGGCGGAGGCTGCGGCTTAAAAGCGGGGCCGGGGGGCGGAGACAGGGGAAGGCCGGCTGTTTCAGTTTGGCCGGGAGCGCGGCTGAAAGAGCTTCCAGCCGCCCTCTTTTTTCATCTCCCTTTCCTCGTCCTCGCTGGTTTTTTCATTGGCCATAATCAGGTTTTCCGACTCTTTGGGCGCGGCCTTTTCAACCAAAGTTCTGGTGACAATCAGCCTGATCCATGCCGGAAGCCCGCCGCCGTCCAGAGCCTCAAGAATGGACGATTCAAACAGCGCCCATTCCCTTGGAGCGGCTTTTTTTGTTTCCAAAATGGCCTTTTTTTGCAAAGGGGATGTTAAATTAAAAATGCCGTCAATCACTCTTTGCCCGTCGGAAAAACTGGGCGGGCGCGGCCTTTTAAAAGAGTGAATCAGAATGGCCTCCGGAGGGGCTTTTTGAATGATGCGCCTCGTGAGCATAAGCATCGTGGCCATGAACTCAGTTTTCCGCTCCGGGCTGGCAATGGCCTCCCGGCGGGCTTTTTCAAACTCCTCCCATTCTCTTGGAGCGGAGTTTTTTATCTCTTGGAGAGCGTCTTTTTGCTTCTTGTCCAGGCTCTTCACAAACGCTTCTTCAGGCCTCATTCCCCCCTCCCGCAGCGCCTTCGCCAGCCCGATATGCCCTCTTATGCCCTCTAGTATGCCCTGAGGGCTCCTGATGTCTTCGGCTGTCAAGCGCTTTTTAATAAAATAGCCGGCGGGGATCAGGATGTCAAGCGAAAAGCGCCGCCGCCACAAAAAAACATTCATGTCATGGCAGCGGCTGAAAATTGCGCTCCCGGCGGAAATGTCTGGGGCCGGGGCTTTTCTGACAGAAATTTCCCCCGCCGGATTTTTTGAGCGCCCCTGTTTGAGCATTCCTAGGCGGCGCCCCGATCTGTTTCAGTTCACCCTGCCGCGGGGCTTAAGAAGCTTCCAGCTCCGCCATTTTTTCTTTTCCTCCCGCTCAATATATTTTTTGCTTTTTTTTCTTGCCACCCAAAGGCCCTCTGACTCTTTGGGCGCGGCCATGTCAAGCCCCGCCCTGGCTATCACCAGATTGATCCAGGCCGGAAAGCTGCCGCCGCTCATGGCCTCAAACATGGCCGACTCAAACAGCGCCCATATATTTGGGGCGGCCGCTTTGGCTTTCAGCAGAGCCTTCCTTTCCAAAGGGGCGGCCAGCTTTAAGATGTCCTCTGTCATTTTTTTGGCGGCGGGGCAGCCGCCCGGCGGCGGGGGCTTAAGAGTTTGAAGCTTTGCAGCCGCTTTGGGGGCTTTTCCAACGATTTGCCATGCGAGCATAAACAGCGGGGTCATGAAATCCCGCTCCTGCCCGCGGAAGGCTTCGGACTCGCGGCAGATTCTTTTAAACTCCGCCCATTCCTTTGGGGCCGCGCGCTTTATCTCCTGAAACGCGGCTTTTTGCTTTTTGGTCGCGCTCTCCAAAAACCGCTCTTCAAAATCCACTGCCCTTCCCTCCGCGGCGAAGCTGCCAAACAGCGCCTCCTGACAAGCGAGCATGCGCTGCGGGCCTCCGGCTGTCAAGCGCTTTTTTCCCAAACGGCTGGCGGGGATTCCAGCTGTCAGGCAAAAAAAGCGCGCTTGACTTTCCGCCGGTTTGCCGGAAACACTCTTAAGAATAATGGAAACCTTAAAAGCTCTCGCGGAGGCGACGGGCCTGAACGGCAGCTTTTTTTGGCAGCTCGCGGGGCTTGCGGGGGGCTATTTTGCGGCCAAAGCCCTGTTTCTAAAGCCTTTCGCCATGGAGCGGGAGCGCGGAAAATCCATGACTCATGGCCGCCTCAGCCAAAGCCGGGAGAGGGAAAAAGAGGCCCGGCGGTTGGAAGCCTTATACGGGGAGCGCGCCCGCGCGCTGCATAAAAAATTCCAGGACCTGTTTGGAAGGGAAAAGGCCGCTGCGGAGGAGGAGCATAAAAAAGAGCGCGCCCGCCTTTTAAAGCAGCATGAGGCGGATTTTAAGGCAAAAAGGGCCGGGCTGGCGCAAAAGCTTCAAGAGGAGGGGCGGGGGCTGGAAAAGGACATCCCTCTGCTTGCCAGAGCTTTAAAGGACAAGATCAGCGGCAGCCGGGGAGAGGGGGGCCAGTGACAGATTTCCGCGCCAGGCGCGGCAAAAGCCGCAGGGGGGCCGGCGGGCCGGGCTGGATGTCCGCCGCGAGGGGGGCGGCGCTTTTTTCGCTGGGAGGCTTTGCTCTGTCTGCGGGGGCCGCGGAAAGCGGCGGCTTTCCTGTTAAATCAGTTGTTTTTCAGGCTTTTAATTTTTTAATTTTTGCGTGGCTTTTCTGGCGGCTGGCCGGCGGGCCGCTCAGGCGCTTTCTCGCCCGCGAGCGGGAGGGCTTTCTTCTTTTTGAGCGCCAGGCCCGCGCAAGGGAGCGGGAGCTGGACGAAAGCATTGGGCAGTGGAAAAAAAAGCTTGCGGATCTTGAGGGGCGGGAGCGCGGCGTCCAGGAAAAAGCCAGTCAGGAGGGCCGGCTGTTTCTGGAGGAAAAAAGACAGGCCCTGAAAGAGGAGGGCCGGCGGATGGATCGGGAGGCGGAGTTTCTGCTTCGCCTTGAATCGGAAAAATCCCGGCGCGCGATTTTCAGAGAGGGCAAAAAAAAGATCGCCGCTTTGGCGGAAGCTCTGCTAAAGGCGGAGGAGGCGGCGGGGGCGGGCGCCTCAATCAGACAAATTGAGCGCCTGAGGCCGGCCGGCGGGCAAAACCGGGAGGGGGCCGCATGATTTCAAAAGCTGCTGAGGCTTATGCCGGCGCGCTGTTTGAGCTGGCTTTTGAGGGGGGCGCGGAAAGCGGCGGGCGGCGGCTTCAGGAGCTGCTTTGCCTGGCAGATGTTTTTAATGAGCGGGAGGTTTTGGAGTTTTTTCTCTCCCCGGCTGTCCCGCCAGGCGGCAAGGCGGCGGCCCTGGAGGAGGCCCTTAATGGCGCCCATCCCATGCTGCAAAGCTTTTTCCGCCTTTTGCTGAAAAAAAAGCGCTTTGGCCTTATGCCGGAAATCCGCGCCGCCTGCCAGAGGCTTTTGGATGAGCGCCGCGGGGCGATGCGCGGGGAAATCCTTTCCGCCCGGCCCCTTTCCCCTGAGGAAAAGCGGCGCGCCGCCCAGGCGGCCGGGCGCTTTTTCAACAAAAAGCTTGAGCTTGAGGAAAAAACCGGCAAAAACCTTATAGGCGGGCTTTGTGTCAGGGCCGGGGGATGGGTGATCAGCGACTCTTTCAGCTTTCATTTGAAAAGATTCCAGGAAATGGGGCTGGAGCGGCGGGGCTGAGCCGGCGGGCAGAGGAAAGCCAGGCAAAACAAAAAAAGGAGAAAAAATGCAGCAGCAGCGGCAGCGGCAGCCAGAGGAAATCCGCCATATTTTAAAGCGGCAGATCCAAAGCTACAGGAAAACCCTTGATGTCTCTGAGACGGGCCATGTGATTTCCTCAGGCGATGGGGTTTGCCGGGCTTTTGGCCTGGAAAATGTCATGGCGGGGGAGATTGTCTCCTTTAAGGGCGGCGAAAAGGCGCTGGCCCTGAACTTGGAGCATGGAAGCGTGAGCCTTGCTCTTCTCGGCGGCGGGAAAGCCATTCGGGAGGGTGACGAGGCCCGCCGGACGGGAAAAGTCCTTCAAGTTCCCGCCGGGAAGGCTTTGCTCGGCCGGGTTGTGGACGCTCTGGGAGAGCCTTTGGACGGGCTGGGGCCAGTCAAAGCGGAGAGCTTTGAGGCTGTGGAAAAAAAAGCTCCCGGAATTATTTCCCGAAAGCCGGTGGGCGAGCCTCTTCAAACCGGGATCAAGGCCATTGATTCCATGATTCCCATTGGCTGCGGGCAGAGGGAGCTGATCATCGGCGACCGGCAGACGGGGAAAACCGCCATTGCCATTGACGCCATCATCAATCAAAAGCCCCAAAATGTGAAATGCTTTTATGTGGCCATTGGGCAAAAGCGCTCCACTGTGGCGCGGATTGCGGAAAAGCTCCGGCGGGCGGGCGCCATGGAGCACACAGCCATTATTGCGGCCACAGCCTCTGATTCCGCCGCCATGCAGTTTTTGGCGCCATACAGCGGCGCCGCCATGGCGGAGAGCTTTCGCGACAGCGGAGAGCGCGCGCTGATTGTCTATGACGATTTGACCAAGCATGCCCAGGCCTGGCGCCAGCTTTCCCTTCTTTTGCGGCGGCCGCCGGGGCGGGAGGCCTTTCCGGGGGATGTTTTTTATATCCATTCGCGGCTTTTGGAGCGGGCCGCCAAAATGAGCGATGCCCTTGGCGGCGGCTCTTTGACCGCGCTGCCCATTGTGGAGACTCAGGAGGGGGATATTTCAGCCTATATTCCGACCAATGTGATCTCCATCACTGACGGGCAGATTTTTTTGGAGGCGGAGCTTTTTTACAAAAATGTCCGGCCAGCCATCAATGTGGGAAAATCTGTCTCCCGCGTGGGCGGGGCCGCGCAGATCAAAGCCATGAAGCAGGTTGCGGGGACATTAAAGCTCGATCTCGCGCAGTTTCGGGCCTTGGAATCCTTTGCCGCCTTCGCCTCTGATTTGGATGCGGCCTCCAGGAAGCAGCTCGCGCGCGGGGAGCGGCTGGTGGAGGCTCTGAAGCAGCCGGAGGCCTCGCCGCTTTCAGCGGAGAGCCAGGCCGCCGCGCTGTTTGCGGCCACAGAGGGCTTTATGGATGATGTTCCCGCAAAGGACATCCCCCGGTTTGAATCTGAGTTTTTGGAGTTTTTAAGCCGCCGCTTCAGCCATGTCCCGGAAGCCATAAAAAAAGAAAAAAGCCTCTCGGGCGAAACAAAATCTGAGCTGAAAAAATCTCTGGAGGAGTTTAAAGCGGTTTTTTCGCAAAACAGCGGCCCGGCGGGGGGAGGGGAAAAGCCGGAGGGGAAAACAAATCAAAGCTGATCCCCGGCCTTTTCTTTTTTTTCAATCCCGGCGCGGCCTGAGGAATTTTTGCGCGGCGGGGGTTTTGGCGCTTTCCGCCGCAATGCTTTCCGGCTGCGGGAGCGGCGAAAGCTCTGGAAGCGGCGGCTCTGCCAGCGGCAGCGCCGGGGATTTGGACAGCTGTCCTGAGGCGGCGGAGGCGGGGCGCCGGGAATACGGGGCGGCGCGCGCCAAAGCCGAGGCCGCATGGGAAAAATACTCGGCGGCGGGGGAGACAGACAAGGCCGCATGGGAAAAATACCTGGCGGCGGGGGAGACAGACAAGGCCGCATGGGAAAAATACCTGGCGGCGGACGCCAAAACCAGGGCCGCATGGGAGAAACACCTGGCGGCGGACGCCAAAGCCGAGGCCGCATGGGAGAAATACTCGGCGGCGGGCGGGAGCAAGAAAAGCGCCAAAGAGCGCCAGCTGTATAATGAATGGAGCGCGGAAAGTGACAAAAACTATCAGCTGTTCAGTGAATGGAGCGCGGAAAGCGCCAAAACCCATCAGCTGTATAGTGAATGGCGCGCGAAAAGAGACAAAGCGCATCAGCTGTTCAATGAATGGAGCGCGGAAAGCGACAAAAAGCATCAGCTGTTCAATGAATGGAGCGCGGCATGGGACGAAAGCGATTCAGCGCTCTCAAAACATCAGGCGGCTCAAAAAGCATGCGGCAAATGAGGGGGGCGGGCTGTGGCCGGATTGAAAGAGATTAAGGGCCGCATCGGCGGCGCCCGCAGCGCGCGAAAAATAACCCGCGCGATGAAAATGGTCTCCGCGGCAAAGCTCCGCTCAGCCCAGAGCCGCATCTTAAATCTCCGGGGCTATGCCGCTGCCCTGAGGGAGGCCGCCCGGGACATCGCTCTCAGCGGGCGGGCCAGCCACCCCTTCCTGGACCCAAAGCCAAAAAGCGGGATCAAAAAAGCGCTGTTTGTGGCCATCACCAGCGACCGCGGGCTTTGCGGGGGCTTTAACGGAAACATCTGCCGGCTTGCGGAAAAGCTTTTGGCAAAGAGGGAGCATCCTGTCCAGGACCTGTTTTTTATCGGGCGAAAGGGCGCGGATTACTTCCGTTTTCGGGGAATCGGCGGACAGGGGACTCTTCTCAACCTGGCGCGCGAGCTTTCCTATCCCCTTGCGGCAAAAATCGCGGCAGATCTTATGGGAAAAATCCGGGGCGGAGACTATGACGCGGTTTTTATGATTTACAATGAGTTCAAATCCGCGCTCAGCCCCCGGATCATTCATGAGCGGCTTTTGCCTTTTGACCTGGATGGCCCGTCTGAGGGCCTGGAGGCGGAGGAATCCGCGGGCCAAAGCTCTTTTTCGGATGAGGGCCTGAATGGCGGCGGCGCGGCCAAAGCGGCGGCGCCCGGGCGGGACATCATTTTTGAGACCCCGCCGGAAGAGCTTTTGGAGAGCCTTCTGGAGAGGCATTTCAGCATCCATGTTTACCGCTGCCTCTGCGAAAGCGCGGCGGCCGAGCATGGGGCGCGGATGACCGCTATGGAGAGCGCCGCAAACAATGCGGAGGAGGCCATTGCCCGCCTCACGCTGAAATACAACAAGCTGCGGCAGAGCGCGATCACAACTGAGCTTGCTGAGATTGCCGGCGGCATGGAGGCCTTGAAATAAATCAACAAAAGCTCTCTAATGGAATGGCTTAATAAAACAAATGGCCCGGCGCGGGGCAGCGCCGGCGGAGAGGAAAAATCATAATGGGGCAGATGAATGGCGGGACAAAGCCGCCGGAGCAAAAACAGGCGGGAAAAATCAGGCAGGTTCTGGGGCCTGTTGTGGATGTTGAGTTTTCCGGGGAGCTGCCTCCGCTGTTTGCCGCCTTAAAGGTAAAGGGCCGGGGGCTGACTCTGGAGCTGGCCCAGCACTTGGGCGGAGGGGTCTGCCGGGCCATTGCCATGGACTCCACAGAGGGGCTTTCGCGGGGAGAGGAGGTTCTCAGCGAGGGGCGGATGATTGAGGTCCCTGTGGGAGAGGAGGTCCTGGGCCGGATCATTAATGTCACGGGCGAGCCTGTGGATGAGGCCGGATCTCTGAAGGCGAAGCGCTTTTGGCCCATTCACAGGGAGGCTCCGCCGCTGGAGGAGCAAAGCGCCCAGACTGAGATGCTGATGACGGGGATCAAGGTGATTGATCTTCTCGCCCCTTATGTAAAGGGCGGAAAAATTGGGCTTTTTGGCGGGGCGGGGGTGGGAAAAACCGTCATCATTATGGAGCTTATCCGAAACATTGCCACAGAGCATGGGGGCTATTCCGTGTTTGCCGGAGTGGGCGAGCGGACCAGAGAGGGAAATGACTTGTTTTTGGAGATGAAAGAGTCCGGCGTTATCAGCAAAACCGCTCTTGTCTACGGGCAGATGAACGAGCCTCCCGGAGCCAGATCCCGGGCGGCCCTTTCCGGACTGACTGTGGCCGAATATTTTCGGGATGAAATGCGGCAGGATGTGCTGTTTTTTGTGGATAACATTTTTCGCTTCACGCAGGCCGGCTCGGAGGTTTCCGCGCTGCTTGGGCGGATACCCTCCGCTGTGGGCTATCAGCCGACGCTGTCTACAGAGATGGGCGAGCTTCAGGAGCGGATCACCTCCACAAAAAAAGGCTCTGTGACTTCGGTTCAGGCCATCTATGTGCCAGCCGATGACTACACCGATCCCGCCCCGGCAACCACATTTTCCCACCTGGACGCCACAACCAATCTGGACAGGGAGATCGCCGCTCTTGGAATTTATCCCGCAGTCCATCCCCTTCAGTCCGCTTCCCGCATTCTCAATCCGCAAATTGTTGGCGAAGAGCATTACGCGGTGGCCCGGAGGGTCCAGGCCCTGCTCCAGCGCCACAAAGAGCTTCAGGACATCATCGCCATCCTTGGCGTGGATGAGCTGGGAGAGGAGGACAAGCTTGCGGTCGCCAGAGCGCGAAAAGCTGAGCGCTTTCTCTCACAGCCCTTTTTTGTGGCCGAGGCCTTCACCGGCTCGCCGGGCCGCTATGTGGACATCAAGGACACTGTGGAGGGCTTTCGGCAAATTCTGGACGGAGAGCATGACAAAATCCCCGAGCAGGCCTTTTATATGGTCGGAGGCATTGGCGAAGCCCTGAAAAAAGCCAAAAGGCTTTAATCAGGCCCCGGAGAGAGGATCAAAAAAATGAAGCTCAGTGTTTTCGCTCCAGAAAACCCGCTTTTAGATGGCGAGCCTGTCCGGCAAATTCAGGCGCCCTCTGTCAGGGGGGAGCTGGGCATCCTGCCCGGCCACGCGGCGCTTATCACGCTTCTTCAGGCTGGGATTTTGCGGTATTTGCCAAAATCCTCCCCCGGCTGGCGGAGGCTGGCTGTGGGCTGGGGCTACCTGGAGATTTCCCCGCCCAGAAACGGAGAGACGGATGTCCGGGTTTTGGCGGAATCCGCGGAAACCAAAGAGACTCTGGACCGCGCCAAAGCGGAGCGGGAGCTTCAGGCCGCGGAAAAAGAGCTTGCCCGGATGGATTTGGAGCCGGCGGAGCGGGAGCGCCTGAAGCGCGAGCGCCTCCGGCTGGAAAGCGAGCTGAATGTTTAAGCCTCCTCTGCCCGCAGAGCATGCTCCCGCCGGAAGGGCTGGAAGCTCCGCCGCCGCGATTAAAACAGGCGCCGCAAGGCTGTTCCAGAAAACCGGCCATTTATCAAGCTCTCCGCTTTGACTCTTGACATCTTTGTTTGAAGAGGCATAACATTGGGAGCGCTTTGGGGTTTTAGAGGGTTTTTGGGAAATCTTAAAAATCCTGAAGTTTTGGGAGAAATCTTAAACACAATTAGGAGGACTTGTTATGATTTATAAAAAACCTTTAACTTGCGGGCTGTTTCGGGCTGCAAAACCTCTTGCAAAAACATTTTCCTGGATTTTGCTTCTGGCTGTTTTTTCCTTTTCCGCTGCCGGACAGACGAGCGCGGACAATCCGAAAAAAAGCGGCGCGCATGCCGGCTTTTTTGCTGATGGCGGGGAAAGGCTCCTCCATCCCTCTGACCCGGACTTTTACACAATAATCCTTGACAGAACAGGGGTTGCTGCGGCGGGCCTGGGCGCGGCCTCCACGATGGGGTATTTGTTTTGGCTTGGCTGGGAAACTGTGAGCAGCCCCGGCGATGCCGCCCTGAATTTGGCCGCATCAGTGATTGCCGGGGTCTATGTCAGCGGCGTTCCCGCCCTAACGGCCGCTATTGGCCTGACAGCCGCCGGCATGGGAATAGACGGGTGCCGAAAAGCTTTTGGAAGGATTAAAAAGAGCGGGCAGCAACCCGGCGCCGGCATCACAGGGGCTTAAGCGCCTCTGGGCGAAGATCAGGAAAAGCGCTTCAGCGCCGGGATAAATCTCCGGGGATGAGGAAGCCTTCAAAGCGGGGCAGGCTCCCTCAAGACTCTTGCAGCCTGGCTGGCTGCTCCATAAACAGCTTAGACAAACTCCCTGTCCCGGAGCGGCGCCTCGTTAGAGGGCAAATCGCGGGCCTGGAGCGGCGCCTCCGTCCGGAGGCCGGTGTATTTTTCCAGCTCGCGAAGCCGGCCCTGAATGTTATTGATTTGACTGGCGGCGTCCGCGCGGGATGTTTCCAAAGTCATTTTAAAGACATCTGTCATGTGGCTGATTCTCTTCTGGCGCTCATCCATCTGCCGGAGCTTTTCCCTCGTCCGGCTTTCCATTCGCTCCCCCTGAGAGCGAAACATTCTCCAGACAATATATAAAAAGGGAATTTGCATTGTGGCGAGAAAAATAATGTAATCCATGGCTGGCCCCCTCCTGTTTGTTTTTTTCCCGGGCTTTCGCTTTGCCCGTCCGGCCGGGCCGGCGCCTGTGATTTTACAGCGGCGGAAGCAGTTTTTAAACAAATTCCCGCAGAATTAACGCTCTATGTCATTTCTGAAACAAATTCTGAAAGCCTTGCGAGGGCTTTTTCCAGAGTCTCCCGCTCCAGGCCAAAGCTGAACCGCAAAAAGCCCGGCGCGCCAAACTCCTCGCCGCAGAGGCAGAGAAGGCTCTTTTTCAAAAGCAGCCGCTCCATGAGATCTCTGGAAGAGGAGATGATCTCCCCCTGATGGCGGCGGCCCAGAAGATCCTGGACCCCGGCCCAGAGATAAAAAGCGCCTTCCGGGGGGAAGGGGCGAATTCCGGGGATTTTGCCAATTCCCTCAAGAAAAAAATCCCGTTTTCCGCGAAGCTTTTCCCGCAGGGCGCGGATTTCCCCTTCGCAAAGCGGGAGGCTGTCCTCAAGCGCCTTCTGGGCAATCTCATTTGCGCAGCTGATGGACTGGCTTTGAAAGGCGGAAAAAACCTTCACAAAATCCTTCGGCCCCGCCAGCCAGCCGGCGCGCCAGCCGGTCATCAAATAATTTTTTGAGGCGCCGCCCAGGGCCAAAACCCTGTCCCTCAGCTCAGGGCAGGCGGCCAAAAAATGCGGCGCGCGGCCGGAGGAGAATGAAAGGCGGTCATAAATATCGTCTGTGACAACAGCAATGTCTGGAAACCGGCTTAAGGCTTTTCCCAGGGCCTTCATTTCCGACTCGGTGTAAACTGCTCCTGTGGGGTTGTTTGGGGAGTTGAGAAGCAGGGCTCTGGATCTGGAAGTGATGGCTTCCTCCAGCCCCTCCGGATCCAGCTTAAAGCCCGCGCTTTCCTTTGCCGGGGCTGTTCGGGGGCTGGCTCCGCTCAGGCTGATGATGTCCGGGTAGCTCATCCAGAAGGGGGCGGGAACAATCACTTCATCCCCCGGATCGCAGAGAATCTGAAAGACGGCAAAAAGGGCGAATTTCACTCCGGCGGAAACCGCCACATTTTCCGGCTCAAGCGGAAAGCCAAAGGATTTTTCCAGCTCGCGGGCCAGGCGAATGCGAAGCTCCGGCCGCCCGGCGGAGGGGGTGTATTTGCCATGCCCCTCATCTATGGCTTTTTTGGCCGCTTTTCGGACCGGCATATATGCCGGCCAGGGCAGCTCCCCTATGGCCAGGCTGATGACATCCCGCCGCTGGCGCCTCAGAGCCTTTGCCCTTTTTAAAAGCTCAAAGGCCGCGGAGGGCCGGAGCGCGGCTGTTCTTTTGGCCAGCTTCAAAGCCCCTCCCTGCGCAAGGCCTTTGCCTTTATCCGGCCTTGAACGCGCTGCGGAACCAGCCCGCTTAGGCTGCCCCCGCGGGCGGCGATTTCCTTAATCCAGCGGGCGCTGACAATCTCCATGCCGGTTTGCGAAAAAACCAAAAAGGTTTCCATTTCCGGGAAAATTTTTTTGTTGTTTATGGCCAGGTCCCTTTCCGCGGGAAAATCCGTCACTGAGCGAATTCCCCTTAAAACCGCAAAAACCTTTTTTTCTCTCAAATAATCCGCTGTAAGCCCCTTGTGGCTGTCAACCCGGACATTGGCCAGGCCGCTCAGGGCCTCGCGGGCCATTTCCGTCCGCTCCTCAAGAGAAAACCAGTAATCTTTGTGGATGGAGGAGGCTGCAAGGACAACCAGCTCCTCAAACATTGGGGCAAACCGGCGGACAATGTCAATATGCCCGCAGGTGATGGGGTCAAAGCTTCCGGGATAAACCGCCCGGCGGAGATTTTTTTGGCTCATGCCCCCTCCTCATAAAGCCACAGGCTTTTGTCGCTAAATTCCTTTCTGGAAAAAAGCCGAAAGGCGCCGAAGCGGCGGCTCAGCTCCTCGCCGCGGCCGGTCTCCAGAGCCGCAAGAGCCCCCGGCTGGAAAAGCCGGCTTTTGGAAATCATCTCCATAAGGCGGCTTCCGGCCCGCAGGGAAAACGGCGGGTCCGCCGCAATAACTGAAAAGGGCCGCCTGGCCGGCAGCTGGAAGTTTGCCGCCTGAGCCTGGCGCAAAAACAAAAAAACATCCCGCCTGTGAATGACAAGCCTTTCGGGGCGGGAGAGGATTTGCCGGTTTTTTTCCAAAATTCTCAGCGATCCGGCCCCGCGCTCCACAGCATGGGCCTCCGCCGCCCCCCTTGATATGGCCTCTATGGCCAGGCTCCCTGTCCCGGAAAAAAGATCCAGAAAAAAATGCCCTTTGGAAAGCCCCCTTGCGGAAATGATATTGAACAGGCTTTCCCGCGCCTTGTCTGTCATGGGCCGAAGATCCGGGCCTTTTGAGCGGCGGCGGCTGGAAAGCGCTCCCGGCCCCGCGGATCCTGGGCCTGGCCTGAGCTTGGGCTTTGGCCTGGGCCAGGCCGCCAGCCGCCGGCCCTTCAGCTCTCCGCCAATGATTCTCACGGCCCGCCCCCCCTCCTGTTTTCTCTTTGCCCGCCGCAGCCGCAATCTCCGCCTTTCCCTCAAAACCCCCAGGCTCAGCCCTTTAAACCTGGCCTGATCCTGCCGGCCGGGCCGGGGGGCTGCCGCTCCATCTTGGCATGCCCAAAGAGCTTTTGCCAGCCCCAAGATCCCCGCCCGGCGGCCGGGAGCGCTTGCGGCTCGGCAAAGCCTGAAAAGCTCCGGCCCTTTGACCGGATTTTTAAAAAAATCCGGTCCGGACAGCGCTTTGGCGGGCTTTTTGCATGAGGCTTTGCATGGAGTTTTTAGCTGCCGCCGCGGGCCGCCCCTTTTTCAGAGAGCTGAAGGCCCCGGCGCAAACATTTATGGAGGAATCATCATGAGAAAAACAGCTTTGCCCCCCGAAGCCGCGGGGTTTGAAATGGCTGAAGAGGCCGGCCTTCCCCGCGCGGGGGAAGCCGCCCCCGGCGCGCATATCGGGGCGGGGCCTCAGACTCTTCGCGCGCAAAGAAAAAAAGAGTTTCTGCGGGGCCAAAACAGCTGCTGCCTTTGCGGGCAGTCCACAGACACCTATTTAGAGCATGTCCCCCAAACAAGATTTGCTGTGGAAAAAACCCAGTGCCTCCACTGCATGACGCTTGTCAGAGTCAAAAATCACAGCATTCAGTAAAAAACCGGCCGGTTTTTTGACGCCGGCGGCCCGCCCCAAAGCCGGTCATGCTTTTTTTTCAGATGAGGCCGCTTGTTCAGGCCCGGCCATGCCCCGGAGAGAGCCAGGTTTTTGACGCGGCCTGTCAAAAACTGCCGGCCTTTGCTTGACAAAACCAGACGAAAGGGCTATAAACTTTGCGGGGGTTTTTTCGATCCTGGCGGCGGGCGGGTGTCCCGCCTTTGCCGGACGGACAGCCCTGCGAGCCGGGCAATTGGCTTGCCCCGGCGGGCGGCGGGGCGGCGGACAAAAAAGGGCGCAAAAAAGCTGTGTTAATATATAAGCTGCGCCTTTGCAAACGGCTGAAAGCCCAAGCGCTGACACCTGCCCGCCAAAAAAGCCGGCAGTCAAAAAAACCAAAAAAAACAAGGAGGGAAAGGCAATGAATCCAAATCAAAGACACTTTTCGCCAGGAAGGCGCCATATCATGGACCGGCTGAGGGAAAGGCCGGATAATTTCAAGTTTAGGGGCTTTCTCCCCAACAAGTCTCTCCAGCAAAAAGGCAAGGCCATTTACAGCCTTGTTGAGGATCACTCTCCCAGCGAGGCCGCCAAAAAAGCCTCGCTCACCAAAATCGGCGACAGCTATGAGGCGCGCTTAAAAATTGTGTCAGCCTCATGCTCTTTTGAGATTTCTTCCAAGCAGCCGGCGGCGTCAGAATCCATGGACGATCTCTACAAAAAGTTCACAAGCAAAATTCTAAGGTGGACAAAGGAGCGCGAAAGCCTGTCTTTCAGCGGCGGGGAGGCGCCCGCCTCATCTTAAACCCCTTGCGCCCTTTCCTGTGGATAAGTTTTTTCAGGCTCTGTTTTTTGTTTGGGCCGCCAGGCTGAGTCCCCCTGGCAAAAAGACTTTCGGGAGCGGGCGCAAAGCCTAAGCGCGCTCAAAGCTTGAGGCCCCGGGAGCCTGCGGGGAAGCCGCAATCCGGGGGGAAGCCCGCGAGCTTCAACAGGCCCTGAAATGCCCATCCCGGAAAAAACCCAGGCCCCCCAGGGGGCGGAAACTCTGGAAAACCCTTTTTACAGCCTTGGGTTTAACATCATTCTTCCTGTTTTGATCTTAAACCGGGGGCATGAGCTGTTTCCCTCCAGGGGGCACCTCTATGCGCTGATTCTGGCCGTGGCCTTTCCCGCCCTGTATGGGGTTCGCGGCTGGCTTCTCTCAGGGAAAGCGCCCGCGCTTTCCCTTTTGGGAGCCTTTGGCGCCCTTCTCACCGGAGGCCTGGCCCTGCTGCAGCTTGAGGGCTTGTATTTTGCCATAAAGGAGGGGGCAATTCCCCTGATTGCCGGGCTGTTTGTTTTAGGCTCCGCGCTTGTCAAAAAGCCGGCCGCGCTTTGGCTTCTCAAGTCCCGCGCCTTTAGGGGGGCGCTCATCCGGGAGCGGCTGCGCGCGAGGGGGGCGGAAAAGAGCTTTGAGGCTCTTATGATCCGGGCCACAGTCTGGCTTTCCGGATCTTTTCTTTTGAGCGCGGCCATGAATTTTTTTTTCGCTCTCTGGATATTCAAGGACATCAGCCCCGCGCTCCCTGAGGCTGAGCGGCGGGAGATTCTAAACAGGCAAATTGCCGATATGACCTGGATTGGCTATGCGCTTATCGCCCTTCCCATGACCATAATCACCGCGCTGATTTTGTGGCATGGCTTAAGCCGGCTGAAGAGGCTGACGGGGCTGAGCCTGGATCAAATGCTTGCGGGCGGGGGCGGGCGGAAGCCTCCTGATGAGGGGGCATGAAACGCCGCCGGCCCCCGCGGCCGGCTTTAATGATGACCGGCTTTTTGCGCGCCGCGAAGGCGATCCCTCTGCCTGATATGCTCCGCCCTGGCTCTGGCGGCAAGGGCTTTTTCCAAAAGCTGTTTTTTCTCCCATGCCTTTTTCAGCTCCCGGCGGCGGAGCCGGACCGGGCTTTTTTGGAGACTCCGCCGCCGCTTTAAAAAAGCCTCCCTGGCTTTTTCCCTTTCGGACTCCTTTTGGCGGCGGAGGCGCCTCCAGCTCTGAATGCCTGCGAGCCGGGCGCTTTCAGCGGCTTGCGCCTTCAGCTCATGCTCCCGCCGGCTGTCCGCTCCGGCGCGGGCGGAGGGATGGAGGCCGATTCCGGCAAGCCCGGCGGCCAGAGCCGCAAAAACCCATGCTTTGGCCATACAGGCAGTTTAAATTTTTTTTGGGGCTTTCAAAAGGCCTGTTTTTGCCGGCGGCAGACCGCTCGCTGCCTGCTCTCCGATTCCGCGCCTGATGGGGCCGGGCGGCTTTCCGGCTTGATTTTCCCGCCGCGGCGCGCTTATTTATAATCCTTGGGGCGGAGGGCTTGCCCGCCCGCGCCATGGAGAGCCGCTGTGGATTACCTTTACGAGCTGAGCTTGTTTTTTTTCAAGGCTGTGATCGCGGCCGCGGCGGCGCTCGCCGCAGCAGCCGGCGCCGCTATGGCCTTCAGGGCGGGGGAGGCCGGAGACAGGGGCCGGCGGAGGCTCAAAGCTGTGTCCCTGGGCGGCAGGGGCAAAGACCGCGCTCTTGAGTTTTGGCAAAAAACCCTGAGCAAAAAGGAGCTTAAGCGGCGGCTCAAACAGAGAAAAAAAGAGCTGTCCGCCCTTCAGAGGGAAAAAAAGCCCTCCAGCTTTGTCCTCTCTTTTTCCGGGGATGTTATGGCCAGCCAGGTTGAGGCTTTGAGAGAGGAGGTTTCCCTTGTTTTGGATCTTGCGGGGCCAAAAGACGATGTGATTTTGCTGCTGGAAAGCCGCGGCGGCTCTGTCGCCCATTACGGCCTTGGAGCGAGCCAGCTGGAAAGGCTCAGAAGCCATAAAATCCCCCTCACAGTCTGTGTGGACCGCTTTGCCGCAAGCGGCGGCTATCTTATGGCCTGCGCCGGGGATCAAATTGCCGCCGCGCCGTTTGCCTTTTTGGGCTCTGTCGGGGTTCTTTTTGGGCTTCCCAATATTCATGAGTTTTTAAAAAAGCGGGACATCAGCTATGAGGAGATCACGGTGGGAAAGCATAAGCGAACGATCACGCCTTTTGGAAAAATCACAGAGGAAAAGCGGGAGAGGCTGAAAGAGCAGCTGGAGCTGATACATGGCCAGTTTAAGCGGTTTGTGAAAACGCGGCGGCCGGGCATTGACATGGAGCGGGCGGCCACAGGAGAGGCATGGCTTGCTGAAGAGGCCATGAAGCTGGGGCTGGCCGACAGGCTTCAGTGCAGCGATGATTTGATCAGGGAGAGGCTGAAAACCAATAATGTCTATAAAATCAGCCTGAAGGCGCCGCCGCCTTTCTGGGAAAAAATAATAAAAAAATCCGGCCGGGGGCTGGCCGGCCTGGCTTTGCGCGGCGCGGGCAAGGCGGAAGAGGCTTTTCCGCAGATGGGATCCGCCCCTGGCTCTGATTTTTTTTCCGCCGCGGCGCTGGGCGCCTGGCCTCAAGATTTTTTTGAGGGGGGTTTTCGCGGGGGGCCGGGCGGAGGGCGCCTAGAGCGGGGCGGCAGCGGGCCATTTAAAGGAAAAGCTTAAAATCTCGTATTCTCTTTCCCCTTTTGGGGTTTTCAAAACAAAGACATCGCCCGCTTTGAGGCCGATCATTTTTTTGGCCAGCGGAGAGTTTACCGAGAGCCTTCCCGCTTTGATGTCCGCCTCCTCCTCCCCCACAATATAATAGCCCGCGCGCCTCTCCGGATCTCCGGCCTGAAGAAGGCTCACATAGGCGCCAAAAGCAATGGAGTCTGATTTGACATGGGCGGGGTTTACAACCTGCGCCCTGGCCAGGGCCTCCTTCAGGGCGGCAATCCGCCCCTCTAAAAGAGACTGCTGCTCTTTTGCCGCGTCATAGTCCGCGTTTTCGCTCAGGTCCCCATGGGCGCGGGCCTCTTTGACAGCCTGTATCACTTTGGGGCGCTCCTCTTTGATCAGGCGGGTTAAAAGCCTCTCCATCCGCTTTTTTCCGTCCGGCGTTACTGGCTTTCTGGCCTGCGCCATAAATCCTCCGATCCGCAAAAGCCCCCATCCGGCCGGGGGGGCTGCATAAAAAGCATGCCACAGCTTTGGGCGCGCCGCAAGCGCCGGCCCCGCCGCCAAAACAGGGAAAATCATGTTTAAGAGAATATTTGCCGATATTGTTTTTGAGGCTTAAATGTGACTCGGATGGCTTTTGTGAAAGCGCCCGGGGGTTTGCCGCCATGATTCCAGAAAGCCTTTTGTCTTTTTTTTCTGCCGGGCGGAGCTTTATTGTCTCCACTCACAAAGACTGTGACGGAGACGGCCTTGGGGCGGGGATTGCGCTCTGCCGGGGGCTGAAAAAAATCGGAAAGGGCGCTGTGTTTCTGGCCCTTGAGCCTCCCCATCCCAAATACAGCTTTTTGGATGGGGAGGGGCTTGTTAAGGTCTGCGGCGGGGAGGGGGCGGATCTTTCAGAGGGCAAAGACCTTGTTTTTGTGGATGTCAGCGATCCCCGGATAACAGAGCCGCTGTATTCCCGCGCAAAGCGGCGGGGGCTGAAAATCTGCTTTATTGATCATCACCCCCTGATACAGAAGCCGCGGGGGGATCTTGTCTATACAGACCCCGGCGCCTCCAGCTCTGCCGAAATTGTCCATAAGGTTTTAAAGCGCCTCGGAGCCGCCATGGATGAAAAGATCGCGTCCGCCCTTTTTGCCAGCATCGTTTTTGACACCGGGCGCTTCCGCGATATAAAAAACTCTTCCGCGCCTTTGGCTCTTGCCGCTGAGTGCGTTTCCTTTATAAGCGATGTGAATTTTGTTTATGAGCGCCTTTTCAAAACCCTGACCGCCCGCGGGCTGCGGTTTTTGTCCAGGCTGCAAAACATAGAGTATTTTGGCGGGGGGCGCCTGGCCTTTCTCTATTTGACGGAAAAAGACTTTAAGGAGTTTGGCGCGGACCGCGGGCAGGCCTGCGGCCTTATAGAGCTTGCGGGGGATGTTGACACTGTGGAAAGCGCCGCTCTTGTCATAAAAAACGCGGACGGAAGCTTTAAAATCAGCCTGCGGTCGCGAAAAAAAGACACCCTTCCCCTGGCCAAAAGCTTTGGCGGCGGCGGACACCGCCACAGCAGCGGGGCCACAGCCAGAAACCTCAGCCTCAAGGCTGTAAAAGAGCGGATTGTTCTTCAGCTCTGCGGGGCCGGGGCCTGAAGCCCGCTTTGTTTTTCAGGGGCGGGGAGGCTCCGGCGCCGGGGCCTCGTCGGGAAAGGCGCAGATAAAGCTGCTCCCCTCTTTGGCCTGGCTGACAAGCCGGGCCGTTCCGCCATGCCTTTCCATCAGCTGCTTTACAATGGCCAGGCCGATCCCGTATCCGCCTTTTGCCCCCTTGGACTGCCTGGCCGGATCAACCTTGTAAAACCTCTCAAAAAGGCGGTCTTTGTAGGGCGGGGGGATGCCCTCTCCATGATCCCTCACTGTCAAAACCACATGGCCGGAGGCTTTTGTCCAGAGAACCTCTATCAGCCGGCCGCGCGGCACATATCTGACCGCGTTGTCCAGAAGGTTGTAAAGTATCTGCTTTAAAAAGTGCCGGTCGGCCTGGACAGCGGGGGCGGAAAAGTCAAGCTTCAGCCGGTGGTTTTTTATTCCCAGATCCCCGACGATGGATTTTGTGATTTTTTCCGTGGAAAGCTCCTCTTTTTTCAGCTTCATGGACGCCTCCATTTCACACAAATCCAAAAAATGGTTTAAAAGCGAAACCAGCCGCTCCACATTCCTGTTGATGATTTCCAAAAACTGCCTGACCTGCGCCTTGCCGGCGCTTTCCAGATCAGAGAGAAGGGTTTGAACATAGCCCTGTATGGCTGTAAGCGGGGTTCTCAGCTCATGGGAGACATTTGAGATAAAGTCTATATGAACCCTCTCTGTTTTTTTTATGTTTGTGATGTCATAAAACAGGCCGACCGCGCCATGAACGCGGCCATCATCCTCTTTCAGCGGAGCGATGGTGATTTCATAGGCAGCCTCAGATCCCGCGCCCAAAACATCAATGGGGAGGGTTTTTTTGACGGCCTCCCCTGTTTTCAGGCATCTTCGGTAGGCGGCGAGAATGTCCGGGTTTCGGATCATTTTGCTGAGGGCGGCGCCGGTTTTCCCCGGCTTTCTGTGGGGGGAAAAAAGCAGCGCGGCCTGATTGTTGAAAAACAGCAGGTTTTGCCCCCGGTCAACCGCCAGTATGGCCCCGGTGACGGCGGAAATCACCGCCTCCAGCTCGGAAGACTCCTGGCTGATGATTCGTTTCTGCCACCTTAGGTAGCTGTCTATCCGGCTCAGGCTTTTGTTCAGGTCATAAAGCTCCCCGGGCTCATTTAAAAACGGATCGGCGGGCGGGGCTTTTTCGGGATTCCCGCGCGCGATGCCGCGCGCCCGCGCCACAGCCCATGAAAGGGGGCGGAAAAGGCGGAAAAACATGAGCGCGGAAAAGCCGGCGGCGAAAAAAAACCCCAGGCCAAAAGCCGCGGCAAAGCGGCCAAAGCCCTCCTTAAAAAAAAGGCCGTAGCAGATGGCGCCCAGCGCCAGGCCGGCGGCGGCGGAAAGGGCAAAGCCCTTTGCCAGCCATCCAAGAAGTTTTGGGGGCGCGGGCTTTTCCATGGCTGTCTCCGGCCGCCGGGCGGCGGCTGCCGCAAGAGTGTTTTACGCGCGCTCCCCGGCGGCGCGGGACACGCGATAGCCCACGCCGCGGACAGTTTCAATTTTGTCCCCGTAAGATCCAAGCTTTTTTCTCAGGCTGGAAATGTGCGTGTCAATGGCCCGGCCGGCAACCACCACATCCTCCCCCTGAACAAACTTGCTGATGTTTTTTCTGGAAAGCGCCCGCCCCCTGTTTGAAAGCAGGGCATCCAGCATCCGAAACTCAGAGTAAGTCAGGTCCAGCTCCCGCCCGCGAAGCAGGGCTTTGTGGGACTCGCGGTTCAGTGTCAAGTCCCCCAGGGAAATTTCAGCCCCGGCGGCGGGCCGCCCCTTTTTGCCCCTTTGAAGAAGCTTTTGCGCCCGCGCGCGGAGCACGCTGAAATCAAAGGGCTTTGACACATAGTCATCCGCCCCGGTCTCAAGCCCCAGAACAACATTTGCCGGATCGGTTTTCGCCGTCACCATCAGCACGGGGGTTTCCCTTTGAATATGGCCTGGCTTTCTCATCCAGGAAACAAGATCCATTCCGCTGATTCCGGGAATCATCCAGTCCATGACAACCAGCTGGTATTTGTTTTTCAGCAGCTTGCTGTAGGCCTCCCGGCCGTCTTCAGCAAAATCAACCTCCAGCCTGTCTTTGGAAAGATGAAAAATCATAAGCTCCCTTATGTCTTTTTCATCCTCCACAATAAGAATTTTCGCGCTTTTCACTGTTTTTGCCCGCCCCGCTTAAAGGATTTTGGCGCGCTTCCAGCCGCCGCCCAGGCTTTTTAAAGCTTTTGGTGCTTTACATTGCGGCCGGTCTGGAGAAAAATCGCCTCCTCAGCTATGTTTGTGGCCTGATCGCCGATTCTCTCCAGCTTTTCCGCGATGCCCACAAGCTGAATGCATGTGTCAATCAGCTCCAGGTTTTTCAAAATGCACTCTCTGAACTCCGCGCAGGCCGCTTTTTTCAGCTCGTCGGCTTTGCCGTCCTGCACAATGATTTCCCTTGCCAGCCCCTCGTCCTCGCTGATAAAAGCGTCCAGGCTTCCCCTGACCATGGCCGAAACATGGTGAAACATCTCCTCCAAAAACTTGAGCGGGGACTCCAAGAGCGGGTCCTCTTTCAGCTCCTGCCCCCGCTTTGCGATGCTGAGAGACAGATCCCCCATCCGCTCCAGGTAGGTGTTGCCCCTTAAAACAAACAAAATCAGCCTCAGGTCTTTGGCCACGGGGGCCTGCATGGCCAAAACGCGAAAGCAGTATTTTTCAATTTTTATCTGCAGGCGGTCAATTTCCGTCTCCCTGTCCCGAATCAGCGCGTAAAGGCTTTCCCTGGCGGCGCCTTTTTGAAATGTCACCGCGCCGGCCTCTTTAATCATCTGCTCCGCGCAGCCGCCCATGGCGGTAAAAAGGGCTTTCAGCCGCTGCAGCCTTTCGTCCAGGTTTTTTGCCTGCATCAAAACCTTCCTGTAATGTAATCCTCTGAGCGGGAGTCCCTTGGGTTTGTGAAAAACGAGGATGTTTTGCTGTATTCAATCAGCCTTCCATCGAGCAAAAAGGCGGTTTTGTCTGAGATTCTGGCCGCCTGCTGCATGTTGTGGGTGACGACAATCACTGTGACCCTTTTTTTCAGCCCCTGGATCAGCTCCTCTATCCATGTTGTGGATATGGGGTCCAGAGCGGAGGTTGGCTCATCCATCAAAAGGGCGGCGGGGTCAATGGCCAGGGCTCTCGCGATGCAGAGCCTTTGCTGCTGGCCTCCAGACAGGCTGGCCCCCGGCTTTTTTAAATGATCTTTTACCTCTTTCCAAAGCGCCGCGCTTTTGAGCGAGCTTTCAACTTTTTCATCCAAAAGGCTTCTTTTCCTCACGCCGGAAAATTCCAGGCCTTTTGCCACATTATCATAGATGCTCATTCCGGGAAAGGGGTTGGGCTTTTGAAACACCATTCCCACTTTTTTTCGGACAAGGGCGGGGTCGGCGCCGCGGCTGTAAATGTCTTTTCCCTCCAGCAAAACCCGGCCGGAAAGCCGCGCCCCCCTGACCTCCTCGTGAAGCCTGTTCAGGCACCGTATAAAGGTGGACTTTCCGCAGCCGGAGGGGCCGATAACAGCCACCGCGGCGCCCTTTTCCACATCAAGGCTGATATCCGAAAGCGCCTGGGATTTTTCAAACCAGGCGCTCAAGCCCCGCGCCTCTATCAGAGTCTCTTTTGTCATCCGCCCCGGCCTCCAAAGCCGCGGCCCCTGCTGGAGCTTGTGGCAAAAACAGCCAGCCGGGCCGCAAAGTTAATTAAAAAAACAAAGCCTATCAGAAGAAGGGAGCCGCCCCAGGCCATGGCCTCCCAGCGCGGAATTCCGCTTTTGGCAAACTCATAAATTTGAACCGGCAGAGAGGCTGTCGGCTCAGCCAGAGACCGGGAGAAAAACATGTTTCCAAAGGAAGTAAACAGCAGGGGGGCGGTTTCCCCGGCGATCCGGGCCACAGCCAGCATGGCCCCGCTGAGCAGCATGGCGGCGGCCCCGGGAATCAAAACAAACAAAATCACCTTCCAGCGGGGGGCGCCCAGCGCCAGGCCGGCCTCCCGTATATGGCGGGGGACAGACCTTAAAATCTCCTCTGAGCTTTTGGCCATAAAGGGGGTTAAAATTATCAGGAGCGCCGCCGCCCCGGCATAGGCTGAAAAGCCAAAAAACACCACTATGGCGCTGTAGACAAAAATGCCGACAACAATGGACGGGGCGCTAATGGCAAGATCAACCACAGGGCGGAGCGCCCGCGCCGCGCGGCTTTGCTTGTATTCGCTCAGACAAATCCCAAGCGCCAGGCCCCAGGGGATCCCAAGCATGCTTGCCAGGCCTGTCATGGCCGCGCTTCCCAAAATGGCGTTGGCAAGCCCTCCGCCGCTTTCCCCGGGGGCCGGGGGAAGCTCTGTCAAAAGCTCCCAGCTGAGAGCCGCCCCGCCGCGCTGAAAAACATAGAAAACAATAAAAAAGAAGGGCAGCGCTGCGGCCAGGCTGAGAAGCCCCGCCAGGGAAAGCATGGCCCCGCTCACTGTTTTTCTCAAAAAATAATGAACAGAAAACGGCATGCTCACCGCCCCTCAAATTTTTTTCTCACCCGCGCGACAAAAACCACAGAGAGCGCGTTAAACAGCAGGGACACGGCAAACAGGGTGAGGCCCACAGCTGTAAGGGCGGAGAGGTGAATTTCCGTGTCAGCCTCTTTATACTGTGTGGCCAGAAGGCTTGCCATGGTTTGCCCCGGAGAAAAAAGCGAGGGGCTTATGGCCGCTTTGTTTCCTATAACCATAGTGACCGCCATGGTTTCGCCAAAAGCCCTTCCAAAGCCCAAAGCCACCGCCCCGGCAATTCCAAAAAAGCTTCCCCTTAAAACCGCGGTTTTCAGCATCTCCCAGCGGGTTGTTCCCAGGCTTAAAACCGCCTCTTTGTTCACCGCCGGAACGGCGCGAAAGATCTCCTTGCATATAGAGGAGACGGTTGGCGTTATCATGATGGCCAAAATGATTCCGGCGCACATCATTCCAATTCCATAGAAGGGGCCGGAAAACAGCGGAAAGCCGCCAAAGCGGCTGGAAAGAAAGGGCTGAATTTCGCCGCGCAAAAACGGGGCCAGAACAAAAACGCCCCAAAGGCCGTAAATGATTGAGGGGATGGCGGCCAGCATCTCCACAACAAAGCCCAGCGGGCGGGAAAGCCATGGGGGAGCCATTTCCGTGAGAAAAAGCGCAAGGGCCAGGCTGGCCGGAACTGCCAGAAGCAGGGCGAGGAGAGAGCTTGCAACAGTGCCATAGACAAAAGAAAGGGCGCCAAACTCCCCCTTCCAGCTGTCCCATGCCGGGCTGATGAAAAACCCCGGCCCAAAGCGGGCCATAGCCGGCCAGGCTCTGACAAAAATGACTGCGGCCATTAGGGCAAACAGCGCGATAAAGGCCCATGCGGAGGCCCTGATCAGAAAAGAGAAGGCGCGGTCAGAGAGGCCCGCGCCAAAAAGGGGCGCCGGGAGCCTTGTCCAGCTGAGGGGATGTTTCATTTCGCGCTCATCCGCGAGAGCTTTTCAGCCGCCGCCTTTTGAATATTCTCCGGGAGGGAAACAAACCCCAGGCGCTTTGAAAACTTTTGCCCCGGCCCCAAAGCCCACATTAAAAATCCGGCCAGCGCCCGCTTTTTCTCTTCAGGCATTTTCGGAGACAAAACAATATAGGTAAATCCAGAGATGGGATAGGCCCCCCGCCCCTTCGCATTAACCAAAGACCTCATCCAGCCGCCGCCGGCAGCGGCCAGCCTAATGGCCTCATCTGAGGGGGGGGCAAAAACCCCCGCCGGGTTTTTTATCTTTGCCATAGGCATTTTGCGGCTCAGCGCGTAGCTTCTTGCGATATAGGCCACAGATCCTCCCATCTTGCTGACAAGCCCCAGAGCGCCCTCGTTTCCCTTGGCTCCGATGCCGGCCGGCCAGCTGACAGACTTGCCCTTTCCCACCCTCTCAAAAAACTCTTTTGAGGCGGCGGACAAATACTCTGTAAAAAACGCGGTTCCGCCGCTTCCATCAGCCCGGTAAACGGGAACTATTGGATCCGGCGGGAGCGCCGCGGCTTTGTTTATGGCCTGAAGGGCGGGGTCATTCCATTTTTTGATCGTTCCCATAAAAATGCCGGCAAGGGCTTTTCCGTCAAGCTGAAGGGCCTGCCCTTCCGGCAGCTTGAGGTTGTAGGCGACCGCCACCGCCTCAACAGCTGCGGGAATGTGCTCCACAGGCATAGAGGCTTTGCGGGACTCTTCCTTTGAAACGGGAATGTCCGTCGCGCCAAAGTCCAGCGTTCCCTTAAAAAGCTGCCGGACGCCGCCGGCGCTTCCTATGGACTGATAGTTTATCGAAACCGCGGGCTTGATTTTTTTATACTCCAAAAGCCAATTGGAGTAGAGAATATAGGGCAGAGAGGCTCCGCCCCCGTTAATCAAAAGCTCTTTTTTCCGCTTGGCCCCGCTTCTGGACTGCGGGGGCGCCTCTTTGCCGCCAGGCCCCGGCGCGGGGGGGCGAAAACAGGAAAGGGCAAAAAAAAGCGGCGCGAGCTGGACGGCCCTAAAAAGCGCTTTTGGCATTTTCAAGGAATCGCAAAGCCGGCGGAGTTAGGGTTTCATGGGCATTATCACCGCTTTGCAGTTCTCTTTTTTTTCTTCCTGAAGCAAAATGGACGATTCTTCATTTTTTAAAAAGCCCGCTGTTTTTTCACCGGAAAAAGACTGAAGGGCCTCTAAAACATACCGCGAGTTAAAGCGAATTCTCAAGCTCTCCCCCTCATAGCGGCAGGCGGCTCTTTCTGTCGCCTCTCCCAGCTCAGAGTGAACTGTGGAGATTTTAAGGGATTTTTTTTCAAAATCAAAGTTGACTCCCCTGAAGCGCGCGCTTGTCATTACAGAGATTCGTCTCAGGGCGGCGGCCAGGTCCTCGCGCCGGAAAACAACTTTTTTGCGCGGCTCAGCCGCTTCCTCCATGCCCCCGCCTTTCTGCGAAAAGCCCTCCCCGGAGCCTCCGTTTTCGCCAGACTCATCTTCCGCATCCGCCCCCTCCTCTCCGCCGGCCTCTTTGGGGATCAGCTTTCTGTAGTTGGGGTAATTGGCCTCAATCAGGCGGACAGAGAGGGTCTGCCCCTTAAATTTTGCGGCTATTCGGGGCTTTTCAATGGAAAGAGACATTTTGCCGCCCGCCGCGCCGCTGGAAAGAAGCATCTTTTTTATCTCCAAAACGCCTTTTCGCGGGATAATTATCCCCTCCTCCAGCCCGCTTCCGGCAAAGGGAGCCTCAACAAAGCTCATGCGGTGGCCGTCGGTGGCCACAAAGCGGCAAAGCCCGGGGGAAACCTTTTCACAAAAAACGCCTGTGAGGTGATAGCGCGATTCATCCATGGCGGCGCAGTAAATGGTTTTTTCCACAATTTCCAGAAACGCCTTTGCGCTCATGTCCTCCCAGCCCTGCTTTCCAAGCGGCGGAAAGGAGGGAAATTCCTCAGGGGGGAGACAGTGAATCTGATACTTTGACTGGCCCTTTTCTATTCTTGCAATTCTCCCGCCGTCCGCGCCCTCTTTGCCATCTTCTTCGCCCTCCGCGCCGGCCTCCGGATCGCCGCAAAAAAACTTGATTTTTCCCGGGGAAAACTCTCTCACGATTTCAAAAAGCTTTTTCCCGCTGACAACGGCCCTCCCTTTCTCCTTAACAGCTCCGGAAACCCGGCCGGAAAAGCTGATTTCCGAATCAGAGGCGTAGACAAAAATCCCGCCGCCGCCGGCTTCAATCAGAATGTTTGAAAGGATGGGGATGTTTGTTTTTTTCTCCAGGATCCCCTGAACCTGGCTCAAAAGCGGGAGAAAGCTGTCTTTTTCCACAATGATCTTCATGGCTGGCCTTTAAAAATTTTTCATTTGCGCAAAAGAGCTGCGGTTTTTGTGGATTTCTCAAAAAAACCAGGGGATCCTCTGGCGGGCGGGCAAAAATTGCGCGTCGCGCCAAAACCACACATCCCAGACAGTCATGCTTTTTAAACCCTGCGCAAAAAAAATTCCAGAGGTTTTCCACATTTTTTTGGCCTCAGCCCCGCTTCCGGCAAAAGCCGCCCCTACAGCCGCGAGCCGATCTCTTTTTCAATTTCCTCAAAAACAGCCTGAAACCCGGCATCGCGCTCTTTCAGCCGGCTGATTTTTTTTATGGCGTTCAGCGCGGTTGTGTGATCTTTTTTTCCAAAAAAAGCCCCGGTTTCATTTAAGGTTTTTTTCAGACAGCGCCGCATAAAGAACATGGCTGTCTGGCGGGCGGCGGCCACAGGGGCCTTTCTGGAGGGGGACTTCATGGCTTCAGCGGAAACCTGAAGCTTTTCCGCCACGATGGACAGGATTTCCTCTGAAGAGACCTGGGGCTTTGCCGAGTCTTTCAGGATTTTTTGCACCTCAGAGGGGGAGAGGCTTCCGCCATGAAGATCAGTCATCATTTTGATTTTGTTTAGCATGCCCTCCATCCCCCTTATAGAGGTTTTAAAGGCCTCCGCAATGCGGCGGCAGCTCTCTCCGGAAAGAAACAGCCCCTTTCTTTCCGCCTTGCTCCGCAAAATCGCAAGCCGGGTCTCGCTGTCGGGAAAAGACACATCGGCCACAAGCCCCCCCTCCAGCCGGGACCTGATTCTCCCCCCCAGCTGGGGGACGCTTTCCGGGGGGCGGTCGCAGCAGACAATTACAGGAACATTTCTGCTGTGAAGCTCGTTGAAGGTGTGAAAAAACTCCTCCTGAACGCGCGCCCCGCGGGCAATCATTTGTATATCGTCCATAAGCAAAACATCACACTGCCGGCGGTATTTTTTCTGAAAGGCCGGCATTTCCCTTTTTTGAATGGCCTGAACGCACTCGTTCAGGAATCTCTCCGCAGACAGGTAAAACACTCTGGCCGCCGGGCGGCGGAGGAGAATCTCCTGCCCCGCGGCGTTTAACAGGTGGGTTTTTCCCAGGCCGGAAGGGCCATGGATAAACAGAGGGCTGAAGGTTTTTTCGCCCGGCCCTCTTTTTGCGAGGGCGAGGCAGGCGCTGTGGGCAAACTCATTATGCTTTCCCACAACCAGGCTTTCAAAAACATACTCTGGATTAAAAACGGCCCGCAGGGGCGAAAAGCTCCCGCCCGCCTCTCCAGGGCCGGGGGCCGGAGGCTCCCCCTCAACCGGAGCGAAAAGCGGCCGCCCCGGGCGAACCGGCAGCCTTGGAACAACCTCTATCCGCGCCAGGCAGGCCGCGCCTGTCCGGCGGCGCAGATGAAGAGACAGATCGCTTAAAACATGATCCTGCAGCCACTTTTTATGAAGATCTGATGGCGCGCTGAGGGTGAAGGTGTAGCCTCCGCCGGTTTTTTTCAGCCGCGCGCCGCTGACCCCGCCAAGCCAGGTCTCGCAGATCTTGCTGTTGCCGGTTTTTTTCAAAAACAGGCGCTTGAAGTCTAACCAAAAATCCAAAACCCGCCCTCCAAAAATCTTTCGCGGCGGCCCAAAGGCGCCGCCCGCTTTGCGGCCGGCGCCGCGGCCGGCCAATTCCCTCCGCAATATAAAAAAATAGCGCAAGCTCCTCTTGACGGAAAGAAAAAAACAGGATTTTATAATGCGGGGCGGAAAAACCCGCCCCCCTGACTGAAAACAGGCAGCCAAACCAGCTCAAGAGGCCAAAGGCATGAAGCGAGAGTACCAGCCCAGCGGGCGGAGCCGGAAGCGGACGCATGGCTTTCGCAGGCGAAAACTGACGCGGGGCGGAAAAAAAACAATCTCCCGCCGCCGGCAAAAGGGCAGAAAACAGCTGGCGGTTTCCATTGGAAAAAAATAGCCGGCCCCGGCCGCGGCGGCGGCGGGTTTTTTGCAAATGGCTGAAAGCTGTTTTTTTGGAAGAGCCGCAGGGGCGGCAGCTTAAGGCCCGATGGATCATTTCCGCAAAAGCCGCAGGGGCGGCGGACCGAAGCCGGCTTCGGCGCTGGGGCCGCGAGAGCCTGAGGAAGACAGGGCTGAAAGGGGACTTTGTGTTTTTTCTTTCTCAAAAACCCGCCGGCGGCGGGCAGAGCCGCGGCTTTTACAAAACCCTTCGCCGCAGAGACTTTGACCATGTTTTTAAGGCCGTTTTGGAAACGATCGCCGCGCCGCCAGACAAGCCTGGGGGCAAAACCGGCCCCCCGGCGGCTCAAAAAACCGCGGATTCTCAAAAAGCTTGACAGCGCCCTTTGTTTTTTCTTTCTTTTTTTGGCGGGCTTTTACAAGGCCTTTCTCTCCGGCTCTCTGGGCATGGGCGGCTGCTGCCGGTTTTACCCCTCCTGCGGGGATTATGCCATTGAAGCCTACAAAAGCCTTCCCTTTTTAAAAGCCACCATTGCGGTTGCCCGGAGGCTTGTCCGCTGCCGCCCCTTTGGGCCGGCGGATCCCGGCAGCTGGAAAACCTCCCGCGGCGGCGCCGCGGCGGCGCGGAGGGGCCGGTGAATCAGGAAAAAAACAATTTTTTGGACAAAAGCTCCCTTATCGCCATAGCAGCGCTCGGGCTTTGCTGGATAGGCTGGGACATTTACATGAAAAAAAAATACCCCCGCCCGCCCAAGGGGCCGGCGGCGCAAAGCCAGGCGCCTCCGGCTGCCGCCGGCCCCCCGCCGCCAAAAAAAACAGCCCCTGCCGCAGCCGCCCTGCGGGAAAAGCCGGAAAAAATCTTTTTTTATTCCGGCCGCCGGGCAGAGCTGGAGCTTTCCTCAAAGGGCATGGGCATAAAAAAACTTCTTTTAAAGGATTTTTTTGACTCTGAGGGAAAAAACATTGTTTTCCAAAGCGCCGGCGAGCCGCTTTTCGCCTCCTTTTTTTTGGATGGCGGCGCGCCAGTCCCCTTTGATGTTCGGGAAACCGCTCCCGGCTCGTGGACAGGCATTCACCGCTCCAGAGGGGCCGAGATCATAAAAACAGCGGCGCTGGACGAGGAGGCCTTTGTCCTGAAGGCAAAAATTCAAATCAAAAGATCCGGGGGGTTTCCAGCCGGAGTGTCTGAGGGCTTTTCTCATGCCCTGCCGCCAAAAGACACAGCCTCATGGCATAAAAAGCTTTTTTTTCTCTATGGCCATGACATGTTTAAAGGCTTTGCGCTTGCTGATGGCGGGGCGGAAAGGATTTTAGAGGAGGATCTGGCCGGCGGCAAAGCCTTCCCCCGGATTTCTGTTCTGGCCGCCGGCGGAAAATTTTTTGGCGCCGCGCTTGTCAGCCAGTCGCAGATTTTTCCCTCCGGCTCTTTTAAAAAATCCGCCCGCCGCGCAAAAGTCCGCGGAGATTACAGGCTGCTGGACGGGCGGCCGGCCGAGCTGGAGTATCTGGCCTTTCTCGGCCCAAAATCCCTTGACGCGCTCCAGCCCCTTGGAGCGGAGGGATGGCTGGACTTTGGCTTTTTTGGCTGGCTCGCCCGGCCGCTTTTAAGGATTTTAAAATTCCTTTTTGCCCAGACCCAAAACTGGGGGCTTGCCGTTGTTCTGCTCACGCTCCTGGTGAGGCTCTGCCTTTTTCCCATAAACCTTAAATCCTACAAATCCATGAAAGCCATGCAAAAGCTCCAGCCGCAGCTGAAAAAACTGAGAGAGCGGCACAAAGGCGAGCCTCAAAAGCTGAACGCCGAGTGGGCCGCCCTTCTAAAATCCAACAAGGCCAGCCCCTTTGGCGGCTGCCTTCCGCTTTTTTTTCAGCTGCCTGTTTTTGTCGCCCTTTACCGCGTTTTAGGCGAAAGCGCCGAGCTTTACCAGGCGCCCTTTGTCTGGTGGATAAAGGATCTGAGCCAAAAAGATCCGCTTTATCTGCTGCCGGTTTTGAGCGGCCTGGTTTTTTTCGCGCAGCAAAAAATTTCCCCCATGAGCCTGCCGAAAGCCCAGGCAAGGCTTTTGGCGCTGGCCCCTCTTGTTTTTACAGTTTTTATGCTCAGCCTGCCGAGCGGCCTGACGCTTTATTTGTTTGTGAGCGGCCTTTTTGGCTTGGTTCAGCAGGCATTTTTTGTAAGAATAAAGGAGGAGTCCGGCGGAGGGCCGCCGGACGGGCCAAAATCCGGGCCGGAGCCTGCCGGATCTTAGGCGGCCCGGCAAATAACAGGAGCCGCGGACGGCCAAAGGCAGCTCAGCAGGAAAAATCAAGCGGAAACGCGGGAGGGGGCAAAACATGTTTGGCGCATTGTTTGGAGAAAAAAAACGATCGAAAAAACCGGGGGCCGCCGGCGGCGGCAGCCATGATCCGGAGGGCTTGATTGGGGAAATTTTAAAAGAGCTTTTGGAGGTTTCCGGCTGGAAGCTTTCTTTTCAAATCCAGAAAAGGGCCGGAGAGGGGGAAAGCTTTAAGCTTGATATTTTTGGAGAGGATGAGGGCCTGCTCAAAGCCAGGGGCGGGAGGCTGCTTTTGGCTATTCAGGCCTATCTTTTCCGGGCGCTTCACAAAAGGCTTCCAGACAAAAAAATTTATCTGTTTGTGGATTCCGCGGGCTTCTGGGAGGAGAGCCAGAAAAAGCTTTTGTCCCTTGCGGACAGCCTGATAGAAAAAGCGCGGAAAGACAGGCGCCCGGTCAGCCTGAGCCAGCCCCTTTCTCCAAGGCAGCGGCGGCTGGTTCATGAAAGAGCTGCGGAAAGCGGGGGGATTCGAAGCGTTTCCGTGGGGGGCGGCTTTTACAAAACCATGCGGCTTTCCCCCGCCGCCAGCCCAAAAGCGGACAAGCCGTGATCCGCTGCCGCCAAAGGGGCTTCGCCAGCGCCCGGCCCGGGGACTGACATGGCCCGGCCGGAGAGCCGGCTCAAAGGCGCTAAGCGGGGAGGGCCTCATCTGTGTCTAATGCTGCCCGGCGGGATTTTGCCGCCATTGCCGCCATTTGCTCGCCGCCCGGCAAAGGCGCGCTGGCGCTTATTCGGGTAAGCGGCCCGGGAGCTTTGAAAATTGTCAGAAAAATTGCGGGGTTTTTGCCGGCCCGCCTGGAGAGCCGGCGGGCCTATATGGGGATTTTAAAAAGCCGGGGGGAGGAGCTGGACCAGGCGGTTTTGACTTTTTTTTCTGAGGGAAAATCCTTTACAGGGGAGGAAACCGTTGAAATCACATGCCATGGCGGCCTGGCTGCCGCTGAAGTTTTAAAAAGCCTGCTCGCCGCCGGCGCGAGGATGGCGGAGCGCGGCGAGTTTTCGCTTCAGGCGTTTTTAAACGGCAAAATTGACTTGCTGCAGGCTGAGGGGGTTTTTCAGCTGATTGAAAGCGAAACCATTGCCGCCCGCCGGCAGGCGCTCGCTCAGCTGAAGGGAGAGCTTTCAAAAAAGCTGGCCGCGGCGGAAAAAAAATGGCTTTTGCTTTTAAGCCAAATTGAGGCCGGCATAGATTTTTCCCTTGAGGGGCTGAGCCTTATGGAGCCGGAGGAAATAACATCCCGCATTCAGGAGCTGAAAGCATGGGCGGAGCGCAGCCTTTCCCGGTTTCGCCCTTTTGAAAAGCTGCAAAAAGGGCTTTTGGCGGGGATTTTTGGCCCTGTAAACAGCGGCAAATCCTCTCTTTTTAACGCGCTTTTGGGAGAGGAAAAGGCCATTGTCTCCGATGAGGAGGGCGCCACAAGGGACTTGGTTGAAGGGGTTTTGCCCAGCCCCCGCGGCCTGCCCCTCAGCCTGAGGGACACGGCGGGGTTTCGCCCCCCGCAAGCCCCGGCCGCCGGCGGCCCGGAGGCAGCCGGCCGGCAAAAAGCCCTTGCCCTCTGGAAAGCCTGCGATCTGCAAATCCTTGTTTTGGACGGCTCAGAGCTGTTTGCCTCTGGATCGCCCGCCGCCCTGCCGGAAAAATGGCGCGGGTTTTTGCGCTCTGCCGGGGGCGGCGAAAAAGCCTCTCCGCCGCGGGTTTGGGTCTTCACAAAAAAAGACCTTTGCCCGCCCCGCGCCGGCAGAGGGAAGCTTCTTCAGGCCCTGGCCGCCGCCGGGCTGGACAGCCCCGCCAAAGATGACTTGTTTTTTGCAAGCTCAAAAACAGGGGAGGGGATTTCCAGGCTGAGAGAGCGGCTTTTGCTTTTTGGCAGAGATGATGAGGGGGGAGAGTCTTTTGCGGGCGGGCTGCGGCATTACAAATGCTTTTTGGAGATGAGAGACTCGCTTTTGCGGGCGGAGAGGATCGCGCGCGGCGGGGGGGAGCGGGATCTTATGGCCGCGGAGCTGAGAGAGGGGCTTTTGGCCCTGCAAAGCCTTCTCGGCCGCCATGCGGGGCCGGATATTCTGGACAGCGTCTTCAGCCAGTTTTGCATAGGAAAATAACCCCCGCCGCTGCCGCCGGCGGGCGCCCTAAAAAAAACAGGCGCCAAATCATGCCATTCGGAGCGCTTTTGAACTCCTTAACAGCGGCCGGGGGCATGCGCGCCGCCGCCAAAGCCCTTTTGGAGCGGAAAAGCCGCGGCGCGGCATATCTTCAGCCGGCTCTTTCAGGCGTTTTGATGGGCCTGAGCTATATCCCCTTTTATCCATGGGCCGTGTTTTTTTGCTTCATTCCGCTTTGGCTTTTTGCTCTCAAACAGCGGCGGCTGAAGCCGCTTCTGCTGGGCGCATGGCTTTGCCAGCTTGCGCTCTCCCTGACAGGGCTCAGCTGGGCGGCCTTTGCCATAAGGGAGTTTGCGGCAGCCTCTTATTTTGAGAGCCTGCTTTTGTTTTTGGCCTTTTGCTGTTTTGCCAATTTGCGCATTCCCCTCGCCATGGCCTGCTGGTTTTTTCTGCAAAAGCGCTTAAAAAAACATGGCGCCGGCAGAGCCTCCGCCCTTGCGCTTCTTCCTCTGTGCGCCGCCCTGTCCTTTGCGCATGGCCCCATGATTTTTGACTGGCACTTTGGCTATGCATGGCTTTATGCCGGCTGGCCGGCAGCCTGGACAGCCGAAATCTATGGGTTTGAGTTTTTGGGCTCGATCACAGTGTTTTCCAATCTGCTGTTTTTAGTTGTTTTCCAGAGCCTGAAAACCCCGGCTCTCCGCCGCCCGCCCGGCAAAAAACCCTTAAGCCTTTTGGGCCTTTGGATTTTGGCCTTTGCCGCGCTGAATGTTTGGGGGGCTTTTTTGAAGAGCCGCCGCCCGGCCCCGGACCGGCTGGCCCGCGCGCTGGTTTTGCAGCCCAATGTCAGCAATCAAAAACAAAGGCATAAGGAGAGCCGCCTGGAGATTTTGGAGCAAATCCTTCAGGACACCCGCGGCGCCTTAAAAAAATTTCCTGAAGCGGATTTTATTTTGTGGCCGGAGGGGGGATACCCCTACCCCATTGACAAAGCCAAAGCCGCCGCCGGAAAAGACCCGATTCAAAAATGGGCGGCTGAGTTTTCAATCCCCCTGCTGGCCTCTGCGGAGGGAAGGGCCGGGCCGGCCGGCGCCAGCTCAAACTCTGTTTTTGCTTTTGATTCAAAGGGGCGGCTGATTCAGGGGGCTTATGACAAAACCCTGCTGCTGCCCTTTGCGGAATACGCTCCGGGGGGAAGGCGGCTGCCTTTTTTGAACAGGCTTTTTTTGGGGAGCCGGCCCTTTGCCGCCGGATCAGGGGCAAACAGCGCGATCAGGCTGGGCGGGCTGAGCATGGGGATTCAGATCTGCTATGAGGGGCTTTCCGCTGAGCGCTCCCGGCTCGCGGCCCTTGAGGGGGCGGATGTTTTGATCAATTTCACAAACGACGGCTGGCTTGGCCTCCGGCAGGCCCCCTATCAGCACTTATACATGACCCTTGCGCGGTCTGTGGAGACCGGCCTTCCTTTAATCCGCGCGGCTAACTCCGGGTTTTCCGCTGTCATTTCCGCCAAAGGCGGCATATCCGGCCCCGCGCCCTTCAGCCGGAAGGGGCTGAGCCAAAGGCTGGCATGGCTGGCGGAAATCCCCATCAGCGGCAAAAAAAACCGGACTGTGTTTGTCTCCCGGGGGCATCGCGCCAATCAATGGCTTTTGTGGCTTTTGCTGGCGGCGCTGGTTTTGCCGCGGCGGCGGATATCAGGCCGGCTCCAGAAAATCATCAGAGCTGCAGGACTTCAAAAAAGCGGCAAACTCTGACATAAGCCGCGCGCAGGCATCCTCTGCCTGGCCCCGCTCCCGGCAGCCGCGCCAGCTGAAAGAGCGGGACTGAAAGTCTGGAAAATCCTCCCGGCCTTTCAGCCCCTCCCGCGCCAGCCGCTCAGAAAGATCAGGGATATCCGCGGGGGGCCAGGCTTTAAACTCCAGAACAACTCCCAAAGCGCCGCTTTCAATGCCGGCGCAGGGCCCGCCCGCCCCCAGGCCCCCGGTTTTGCTTTGGCAGGCGCCGGCCCCTGTCAAAACAAAAAGCGCTGCGGCCAGAAAAAACAGCCGCTTATGCTTTTGAGGGCTTTTGCCGCGCGCCGCCGCGCGGAGCAGTAAAGAAATCATAAATATTCCGCATGAGGGGTTTTTGGCCCGCTTTACCTTCTGCCGGAAGAGCCTCCCGCCGGCGGGCTTTTCGCCGGGGCCGGCCCCGCCGCGCCAGAGGGGGCGGGCTGCGGAGAATAATCGCCTGCGGGAGCGCCCATCTTGCTTGTGTTCATGACACATCTGGATTTGACACACTGGCTCTGATAGATCAAAGACCCTCCGCCGCTTGAGGAAAAGCGCTCCTCTCTGCCGCAGCGGCACTTTCCATTGCACAAAACCGCGCCGCCCTTAACCCCCATGCACCGTATGTAATGCTCTTCGGCGGCGATCAGATTCATGGGGATAAAGCCGCTCCTTTTTAGCTGATGGGCTTTCACCCCCCCCTTTTGCATGGATTTTGCCGCGCGGCGGGGTGTTTTCCGCATGCTGACGCCGCCCATTAACCGGCTTGCCGGGCAGTCGGGGGCCAAAACGCAGTCCTTATCGCTTTTGCAGTGTGTCTGGCTTTTCCCGTAAGGCCCGGAAAGATTCTTGTAAATGCTTAAAGCCCCCCCGCTGTTTTTGTGAAAGCCGCCCTCAGAGTAAATGCAGGCGATCTGCCGCCAATGCTTCCGGTTTGAGGGGTTGAGAAAGGCCGCCTTCCGCAGCCGCTTGAGCGCGGCGTCTTTGCCGGCGCAGGAGGGCGGATTGTTTACATTTGACTGGGCGCAGCGGTCCCGCGAGCATTGGGGAAAGGCCTGGCCCAGAGCCTCCGCCAGCCCCGGGTCCTCAGGAAATTTATAAGTCTCCGCATCTTTGATTTTCCGCCGAAAACAATCCAAGTCCCGCCCGCACTGAGCCTTCAGCCGCTTTCCCACCATGGCGAGCTTGTAGGCGTTGACCATGCCGATGCCGTTTTTCCGGGGCTTGCTGCCAGAATATCTGGTGACAATGGCCGTCTTGGCCAGAAGGGTTTTTGCCTCTTTTGCGGTGGGATGATAGCCGGCCAGCCATTCAAAGCCGGCCAGGCTGCCTGTCACCAGAGGAGTTGCGCCGCTGGTCCCTCCAAAGGCCCGAAAGCGGCCGTCATCATTTGCCGATGTGAGGTTTGTCATGCCCGGCGAGCTGGAAGGCGCCATAATATGAACCTCCTCTCCCTGCGACGAATAAGGGGACCGCCGCCCATCCGGGCCGATGGCCCCCACAACGATGGCCCCAAGGTTTTTTGACATGCTGGTTTTGATTTCAGAAAGAGGGGTCGGATGCTCATTTCCGGCAGCCACCACATGAATGGAGGGCGGGCTGACAGACCGAAACCCTTTATAGACAGGGGTCTCATGATCCACCTTTCCCAGCAGGGGGATTTTAATGCTTTTTTGGCCATAATGTCTCGCGCTGCTTTCGCTCCAGCCCATGGAATGATTGATAAAAGAGGGAAAGACTGTGGCCCGGCACTGCTCTTGGGCGCTGTGAGAGATTAAAATGTCCGAGCCGGAAGGATCCGTTGTGATGGGCGGCAAAGAGGCCTTGGGCGTGACCTTTTTTACAACCCTTCGCCTGATGGACCGCCTAATCCCGCTGGCCTCCGCGGATGGCAGCGGCGGAGAAAAATCGCTGGCCAGCAAAATCAGCGCCAGCCCGGGGAGGACGGCTGCTTTTAAGCGCCGCCGGGGCCGCAAAAAAATGTTTTGATCGGTTTTCATCTCTTTTCGACTCCTGTTTTCCGGCGCCCGGCTCGCTGCCGCCCGGCCGGCGCATGAAAAAACTTTCAGCGCCGTCCGCCGCCGCCCCGCTCAACAGCCCGGCAGGTTTTTCTGGCGGCGCCATGCAAATGGCTGGCGTTTCGCATATAGCTGGATGTGATGTATGTGGAGTTAAAAACAGTCATGTTATTGTTTTTCAAGGGAGGCAGAGCCGCCTGCCGGCCGCGGCCGGAAAGAATGTTTTTAACCCCCATGTCATGCCGCCATTTAAAGGGCGTGTCCCACACAGAAACCAAATGCTTTTTGGGCGGCGGCGCTTTTTTCAGCTCCTCCTTCATCAGATCAGAGCCAATCATCTCTTGCGCCCAATAATCAGACAGGCCGGCGTATTCATAGCGGCCGCTCAGCTGGGAGGGGACAATATTGCAGGTTTTCACATTGCCTGTTTCAGAAAAGCGGATTTTCGGCGGATCCAGCTGGACCCCGCCCTTGGGGGCGGTTTGCGGCCCGGCTGCCCGCTCAATGGCCCTGTCTGCCTTTTTCTTTACTTTTTTTCGGATAAGGCCGGTGGCCGGCCCGGCCAGAAGATCGGGATCGCAGCCCTCCAGAAAAGCCATCCCTGACAAATCCTCACAAATTTTTTGGGCCTCGCCTCCAGGGCGCCAGCCCCGCCATGAAAAAACCCATGATTTAAAAAGGGGAAAATCCTCTGTTTTTTCCAGGCCGTATTCCCTCAGTTTTTTGATCAGGCGGTCCTGATCGATTTCGCTGGCGGGATAGCTTTTGAAAGCGGCAACAACCCCCCGGGCCTGCGGGTTTTTCCGGTCAAACACAGGGACAGGGCTTGAGGGCGGCTCCAGCGCGGGGGCTGCGGCCCCGCGGCTTGGATCAGCCGCCGCCAGCGGAAAAAAGGGGGGAAGAGCAAAACAGGCCGCAAAAAAAAGCGCGGGCGCTGCCGCCCGCCGCGGCAAAATCCATGGCAAAAAAGGGGCGGCAAAAGAGGGCGGGGCTGGACGCTGCCGGGTTTTTCGTCTCAGGAGGCGCGCGGGACAGCTCAAAACCTCATCCTCCTGGCTGCTTGCGGCAATGGGCGCGGGGGGGGGGGGGGGGGGGCAGCTTCAGAAAAGCTTTTTTCATAACAGCCTGATTGTCGCGCAAAAACCCGGCCATGTAAAAATTTTTTTAAAAACCGCCCCGCCCGGCGCCTCAAAATGAGACGTTTGCACCGCCGCCGCGGCCGGGCGCCCCCCTGCCGGCCGCTCTAAAACCTCCAGAGCCAAAGCCCCTTTGGCTGATGACTCGCGGGATCCTCTGCCGCTGCCAGATCAGCAAACAGGCCCCGCTTTTCCGCGCGCGGGAGGCTCGGATTCATGGCGCCCAGAGCCGGCAGCGCCCCAGTCATCCGCAAAAAGCGGAAAAAGAAATTCCGCCGAAAGGCCAGGGGTTCCTCTTGCGCAGTCAATCAGGACGATCAGGCGGGCGGCCTTCCAGGGCGATGAGCTTTTCTGTGATCAAAAGAAAAAACAAAACCGCAAGAGCCGTGAGGGTAAAGTACACCCCCATAACCGCCATCGCCGCCAAATGAAAAACAACAGAGGCTATCCCCCACTCCAGATAATGTTTTTCTCTGAGAATGGGGATGGCGCATGAAAGCTGAAACGCTATGGCCAAAGCCCAGCCCGCTGTCATAAGCCATGGGACATCCATAAAAAACCTCAAAAACAGGGGCTTTATGCTCACATGCAGCGCGAGGACAGAGACGGCCAGCTGATCCATCATGATGCTGTGAGGCTTTTCCGGGAGGCCATTGGCCCATATCATGCGAGCCTTCCACAGGCCGGAAATAAAATAATGCAGCAGGCAGAAAGCCTGGCAGAGGCGGATAAAGAAAAGCTGATCTTTGGCGGTGATTCGCTTTTTTTCATCTGGAAAGCAGAGAATCAGCGAGGAGATCATCCAGATATAATAATCATGCTCTCTGGTTCCGGCAAAATACAGGGGGGCGTTAGGATCCGCGGGGCCTTGATACAGCAGCATTAAAAAAGAAAGGTTAAAAAGAAGGGCCCCCGCGGCCCGATAAATTTTTTTGGGCCTCGCCGCGCAGGCAAACAGAGCAAGGCATGTGAGCGAAAAAACAAAAGCGTAAGAAAAATCCTTGTATGGGACACTTAAAAAAACATCCGCCAGCCTGTAGGACTTGGAAAATATATCATCATTTAAAACAGCCCATGCCTTTTCCGATATGCTTTTATTCAAAAAGCCCCAGCCATCGCTGATCAAAACAAAAAGCGCCAGAGAGTAATAAATGGAAAGAAACAGGCGGATCACAGCTCAAACTCCTCAATAACGGGAAGGCTCTCGCGGTAAAAAATGTGGCTTGAGAGCGCCCCCTGAAAAACAACCAGCCGGACGCTTTCGCATTTGCAGTAGCCTCTCAGGCTTTTGGAAAAATATTTTTTCAGCCTTTGAATGTCTTTTTCAAAAGCGAGATGAAACAGGAGCTTTGCATTGATTCCCGCGGCTCTGCCGCTCCAGAGATGATCTCTAAAAAAATGCTGCGGGGTTTTTGTATCCGGCGAAACCCAGGAAATTTCGCTGAAGGAGGAATGATAGCCTGAAAACATGTCCCAGCGGGAAAAAAACAAAAAATGGCTGGTGTTTGTCAGGGGCAGGATCACATGGGCGATAAATATATACGCCAGAAAGAGCGACAAAACCGCTCCGCGCCCGCGGCGAAAGGCCGGCTTAAAAAGCCGCAAAAGCTTTTTTGCGCCGCGCGCGCCGGATAAAACCAGCCGGGCCTTTTGAATGGCGCGCTGAATGGCGCGGCCTTTAAAGATGGCCCCGGCAAGACTTTTTAAAGGCGGCATGCGGATGATCCCCTAAAGGCGGACAAGGCCTAGACGGCATTCAGGGTTTTTGCCTGAAGCCGCCGGCTGGCTCCGCCGCTGGATCTTGATCTTAGAGCCGGCCTCAGGGCGCGCATTTCAGGCTGCTGAAGTGGGCGGCCAGATCTTCAATATCCTGATCGCTTAAGGGGGCGATCATAGGGGCCATGGTTGGCTCTTTTCGCTTTCCCGACTTAAAATCCTTCAGCTGCTTGATCAAATACTGCTCTTTCTGCCCGGCAAGGTTTGGCCAAATCGGGCTGGGGCTTATGCCGGCCGGGCCATGGCAGGCCGCGCAGACCGCCGCCTTGGCTTTTCCTTTGGCCGCGTCGCCTTTGGCCGCCGCCGCCGCCGGCAAAATCAGAGCTGCGGCAGTTAAGGCCCAAGCTGCCGCCGGCAAATCAAAGGGGTTTAGCTTTTTTCTCATGCTTTCCTCCTGTGTCTAAAACAATACAAAAACAATAGCGCGGCCCGCAGGCCCTGTCAAGCCCCGCTTTCCGGCCGGGCGGGGGGGGGTTCGCGCCCCCCGAAAGCCGCGCGGCGCGGGCGCAAAACCCTCATCCATGTTGACAGCCCCCGCCGGCTGAAACATATTTATAGCCTTTAGAGGCGGCCTCTGCCGCCGCGGCGGGGCTGTTTTAAGAGGAGGCGCTTCAATGGAATCAGCTTTAAAAGCGGCCCGCGCGGGCCTTGGGCCCTCAGGGGGGGAGAGCCTTTTGAGGGCGGTTTTTTTAAACCCCCGCATTAACCGGCTGAAAAAACCCGGCAGGGGCTTTGAGCTGTTCGGCATGGAGTCCCCCTCCGGCTTTGCCGCGGCCCTGGAAGGGGAGGCGGCCTTTAAAAACTCCCCCCATTTGATTCTCGCCGCGCCGGGAAACATCAGCAAAATCAAAAGCTTTTGGGAGTTTAAGCCTCCGAAAGCCCCCTGCCTTGAGCTTCCGGCGTTTTCCCGCGGCAGCTCTGCCGCCGCCAAAGCCGCGCGGCGCGGGCGGATCATGTGGCAGGCCGCCGCCCGCCGCGGGCGGGGGGTTTTTCTTGCCTCTCCAGAGGCCCTGCTCAAAAAAACCGCCCCGCCGCGCCCGGTCTCCGCCAAAAAAGGCGCCCGCCTGCCCCCGCTCCGCCGGATGGGCTACCGGGAAAAGCCTTTTCCAGAGGAGCCGGGGGACTTTTCCCAAAGAGGCTTTCTCTGCGATGTGTTTTCGCCCGCCCATGACCGCCCCCTGCGGATTGAGCTTTGCGGAAGCGGGATTGAGTCGGTAAGCCGCCTCTCCTCTGATTTCAAAAGGCGGGAGCGGGAGCTGAAAGAGGCCTGGCTTGCCGCGCCTCAAGAGCTGCGGCTTTCCGGCGCGGACCGCCAAAAGCTCTGCCAGCTTGCCAGGGAAAAGGCCTGGGGGGCGGATTCCAAATCTCTTTTTTTTCCTCAAAGCCGGCTTTTGAAAGGGTTTTCCCGCGGCAGGCTCTCCCCGGACATGGAGGCTCTGGCCGCCGCCGGGGAAAGCGCCTGCTCCCTGCATGTGTTTCCCCGCCCGCCATGGCTTTGGATCTTTGAGCCGGAAAGCGCGCGGGCGGGCTTTGAGGCGGCGGCCGCGGAATGGGAGCGGGAAGACCCGGCCTTTGCCCGCGCGGATGTGTTTCTGCCCTGGGAGATTTTAACAGGGGATGTCTTAACAGGGGAGATTTTAACGGGGGAGGCTTCAGCGGCGGATGGCCATCCGGCTGCCGCCGGGCCAAAAAAGCCCCCGCCGAAAGGCATGCTCTCAAAAAAACTGAAACAGGAAAGCCCCCCGCCCGCCCCTGTTTTTGCCGCGCATCCGCCTGAGAGGCTGATATTTGTCTCGTCAGGCCCCCCGCCCGGCGCCGCGCCTGGCGCCGCCGCCTTTGCCAGCCGGTTTAAGCTTTCGCCGCGGGCTGCCGGCGGACGGCCGCAGGCCATATCAGATATCGCGCGGGCCAAAAAAACCAGCGGGGCCGGCCCGGCAGCTGATGGCCTGGAGGGCCGGCCCCGCGATGGCTCCCCGGCGGAGAGGCTGAAAGCCGCCCTGAAGGCGCTCCCCTCAAGCAGCCTGGTGTTTGCCTTTCAAGACCCCGCCGCGGAAAAAGAGATCAAAAGGCTGCTTTTTTCCTCAAGCCCCGCCTCTGGCGCGGAGAGGCATTCTCCGCCCGCCCGCCGGGAGCCGGGGTTTTGGGAGGGAAAAAGCATGATCTTTTTGCCGGGCAGCTTAAAGGAGAGCTTTTTCAGCTCCGGGGGATCAGCTTATCTGCAGTCAGAGGAGATTCTGCGGTCGCTTCGCCCAGCCGATGGCCCGGATCCCGCCAAAAAAAACGGGGCATCATCTTTTGAGTTTTTTCGCCAGAGGGCCAAAGCCCTTGAGTTTTCCGAGCTGGAGGAGGGCGATCTGGTGGCTCACAAAATTCATGGAGTGGGGGAGTTTTCCGGACTGCGCTCCCTTAGCGCGAACGGCCGCCGGCAGGATTTTTTCGCGCTGCTTTATAAGGGCGGGGACAGGCTTTTGCTTCCCGCGCACAAAGCCCGCGAGATCAAGCGCTATTCCCAAAAAATCACATCCGGCGCCCGCTCCCCGGCCGCCTCGCGGTTTCTGCTGGACAGGCTGGGGAATCCGCGCCGCTGGGAAATAAAAAAATCCCGGGCAAAAAAGCATATTGAGGCCTTGACGCTGGATCTTATGGAGCTTTACCGCCGCCGCCAGAAAAGCTCCCGCCCGCCGTTTCCGCCGGCGGAAAGCGCTCTGAAAGCCTTTGCCGCAGACTGCCCCTTTGAGCTGACCCTGGATCAAAAGCGGGCCATTGGAGAGATATTTTCCGATATGGACCGCCCCCGCCCCATGGACCGCCTGCTCTGCGCTGACGCCGGCTTTGGCAAAACAGAAGCCGCGCTCCGGGCCGCGCTCCGGGCCATGGCCGGAGGCTTTCAGGTTTGCTTTCTGGCGCCCACAACAGTTTTAAGCGCCCAGCATTATGAGAGGTTTCAGGAGAGATTTAAAAGCCTCCCGTTTAATATTGGGCTTTTGAACAGATTTTTGCCTGAGGCAAAGCGCCGGGAAACTTTAAGCCGGCTGGAATCGGGAAAAATCCATCTTTTGGCCGCAACCCACGGGGCGTTCAGCCCAAAAACTGTTTTTAAAAATCTTGGGCTTTTGATCATTGACGAAGAGCACCGCTTCGGAGTGAGGCAAAAAGACAGGCTTTTGCGGCTCAAAACCAGCATGGACGCCCTGTCTCTTTCAGCGACCCCCATCCCGCGGACGCTGAACATGGCCCTGAGCGGAATCAAAGACATCAGCGCCCTTTCGCGCGGGCCTGAGGGCCGTCTTCCCGTCCAGACATTTATAAGAGCCTGGGATGGCGGAGAGGCGGATTTTCTGCGCGAGGCATGCGAGAGGGAAACATCCCGCGGCGGGCAGATTCTTTTTATCCACAACCGGATCAAAACCCTCCCCGAAAGGGAAAAGCAGCTGCGCGCGCTGCTGCCGGGCCTTCGGATAGCCTCAGCCCATGGCCGGATGAAGCCCTCTCAGCTGGAGAGGGTTGTTTTGCGGTTTTTTCGCCGCAAGTTTGACCTTCTGCTTTCCACAAACATCGTTGAGTCCGGCATGGATCTGCCTCAGGCCAACACGCTTTTTATTGACAGAGTTCATGAAATGGGCCTGAGCCGGCTCTATCAGCTGAAGGGCCGCGTGGGCCGGTCCAGCCGGCAGGCTTACTGCTACTTTTTGATTCCGCCGCGGCGAAAGCTCCCGCCGCTTGCGGAGCAGCGGCTGCAGCTGATAGAAAAATACGGAGAGGCCGGCGGCGGATACAGGCTGGCGCTTTATGATTTGGAGATGCGCGGCGCGGGCGCGGTTTTCGGGGCGGAGCAGAGCGGGCATCTTCATGCCCTGGGCGAAGAGCTTTATTTTGAGCTGTTAAATGAAAAGCTCAGAGAGAAAAAACAGGAGGCCTTTGTGGAGCCGGAGGTTCAGCTTCCGGCCTCCATGGGAATCCCCGCCAATTACATTCCCGCCCCCCGGCTGCGGCTGCTTTATTACAAAAGCCTCTCGGAAGCCGAAAAAGGGGAGAGCCTTGCCCGGCTGAAGGGCGAGCTGCTGGAGGCCTTTGGCCCCTTCCCGGAGGAAATGAAAAACTTGTTTTCCCTGCTCAAAATCCGAAGCCTCTGCAAGGCGCTTCTTATCAGAAATTTAAAGGCGCGGGAGCTGAAAAGCGGCGCGCGGGCGCTTTCGCTCAGCTTTCATGAAAAAACCCCCGTCAGGCCGGAAGCTGTGATTAAAGCCGCCCGCCGCGGCGGAATTCTGGATGGCCCGCAGTCCCTGAAAATCCCGCTTTCGGAAAAAAACTGGATCCTTGAAATTGAAGTCCTTTTGCGGAGGCTTTATGCTGATTTTGTTTGACAAAGCGCTTTTGCCGGCGGCGCGAGCCGCCGGAAGCCAAAAAACATCCCGCCATGCCTGTTGAATGCTATCCCCTGAAAGTCACAAAAAAAGTTAAGGAGGCGCCCGGCGCCTATTCCTTTTGCTTTTCCCCGCCCGCCGCCGCCGCGCAAAAATTTCTTTTTCGGGCCGGGCAGTTTTTGACCTTTCGGTTTCAGATTGAGGGAAAAGAATATGCCCGCAGCTACTCCATCTCATCCTGCCCCTTTTTGGACGAGCCCCTGCAGACCGCTGTGAAAAAAATCCCCGGCGGCAGGGTCTCGTCTTATATGGCGGATCATCTTCAGGAGGGGGACACAGTCATGTCCCAGCCTCCTATGGGGGAGTTTTTTTCGCCGCCCAAAAGCCTGAAGCCGAAAGACTATGTGTTTTTTGGGGCGGGCATTGGCATCACCCCGCTGCTTTCAATTTTAAAAACCGTTTTGGAGACATCGCTTTGCCGCCGCGCCCTTTTGGCTTGCTCCAGCCGGAGCGCGGAGGACATTATCTACCGGAAAGAGCTGGAGCTTTTGGAGAAAAAGCATTCCGATCATTTGGAGATCCGGCATGTTCTCTCTCAAAAAGAGGGGCGCCTGGATCCTGAAAAGCTTGCCGGCATGCTCAGGCCGGCAAATTTAAAAGGCGCCATGTTTTATCTTTGCGGCCCGGCCGCCTACATGGGCATGATTCAAAAAGAGCTTCGCGGGATGTCTGTCCCGCCGGAGAGCATTCGGACAGAGGACTTTAAAACAATCCCTGTCCGGGGGCCAAAGCCGGACAAAAACTCTGTGTTTTTTGAGGCGGGGGCGTTTGAGGAGGGGGAGCCGGAAAGCCTGCTGGCTGTTTTGGACGGCGCTGAGATGGCCATCCCGATCAACAGGGAAAAGCCCCTTATGGAGCAGCTTTTGGACAAAGGGCATGCGCCGCCGTTTTCGTGCGCCTCCGGATCGTGCATGACCTGCATGGCAAAGCTTCAGGAGGGGAAAATATTTCAGCCGGATGAGGGCGTTTTGGATGAGGAGAATATCAGGGCCGGGGAGTTTCTCAGCTGCCAGGCCTTCCCCCTTTCAAAAAAAGTCAAATTCAGCTATGATGATGTGTGATGTTTGCGGGCCTTTTTCAGGCCCTGGCGCAGACAGAGTTCAGCGCGCTTCCGGGAAAAGCATGCCCCCTTTTTAAAGCCATGCTTTAAGCGCCCCGCCCCTAAAGCGAAATTTTTAAAAAAAGCCATGCCTGCGGAAAAATATGACCTGATTGTCGCCGGCGCCGGGCATGCCGGGGCGGAGGCCGCCCTGGCCGCCGCGCGCCTGGGAGTCAAAACCCTGCTGGCCACCACAAACCTGGACAGAGTGTCTTTTATGAGCTGCAACCCGGCCATCGGAGGGCTGGCCAAGGGGCATATTGTCCGGGAGATTGAGGCGCTCGGCGGCATGATGGCTTTGGCCGCGGATGAGTCCTGCATCCAGTTTAAAAGGCTTAACAGAAAAAAAGGCCCCGCGGTCCAGGGGCGCCGCATGCAGTGCGACAAAGCTCTTTACGCAAAGGCCATGAAGGGCTTTGCCCTTCGCGAAAAAAATCTGAGCCTGAAGGAGCTGGAAATCAAAAGCCTGTCCATAAAAAACGGCGCCTGCAATGGCGCCATCGCCGCGGGCGGCGCCCTTATCCCCGCAAAGGCTGTGATCCTCACCACGGGGACTTTTATGAGGGCGGTTATGCATATTGGGGCCAGGCAAACTTCCGGCGGCCGGGCGGGCGATCACGCCAGCTTTGGGCTTTCCGCCCAGCTGAAATCCCTCGGCTTTCGGACCCGAAGGCTGAAAACAGGCACCCCGCCGCGGGTCCGCAAAGACTCCATTGACTGGGAAAAAACAGAAATCCAATGGGGGGACAAAGACTTTTTGCCTTTCAGCGTTTTAAGCGGCCCGCGGCCAAAGCTTCCGCAAATTGCCTGCCATTTGACATACACTAACGAAAAAACCCATGAGATCATCCGCTCGCGCCTAAAGGACTCCCCGCTGTTTTCCGGCGCGGTGACGGGGGCGGGGCCCAGATACTGCCCCAGCGTGGAGGACAAAGTCACCCGCTTTCGGGAAAAACCCAGCCACCAGACCTTTTTGGAGCCGGAGGGCCTGAACACCGAGTCCATTTATGTTCAGGGGCTTTCCACCAGCCTCCCGGCTGACGCGCAGGCGGAGTTTTTGCGGACCATTCCGGGGCTGGAGAGCGCGCGCATTCTGCAGCCGGGCTATGCCGTGGAGTATGATTTTGTGGAGCCTTTTGAAATCCTCCACACGCTGGAGACAAAAAAAATCAAAGGCCTTTTTCTGGCCGGGCAGATTAACGGCACCAGCGGCTATGAGGAGGCGGCCGGGCAGGGGATTATGGCGGGCCTCAACGCCGCCAATAAAATTTTCGGCCGGGAGGAGGCGGTCTTAAAAAGGCATGAGGCCTATATTGGGGTTTTAATTGATGATCTCGCCACAAAGGGAACCAAAGAGCCTTACCGGATGTTCAGCTCTCGGGCCGAGCACAGGCTGGTTTTAAGGGAGGACAATGTCTGGGAGAGGCTGTTTCCCATGGCCCGCCGCTTTGGGCTTCTCTCCCCTGAGAGGGAAAGGCTTGTTTCCCGGATTTTAAATGAGCGCCAAATTGTTTTTCGCCGCCTGAAGGCCCGGCAGATTGTTCCAAACAGCCAGACTCAAAGCGCTTTAAAAAGCATTGGGGCCCGGCCGATCTTAAAGCCGCAAAAGCTCTCCGAGCTTTTAAAGCGGCCGGACCTGCCGCTCAAAAGCCTTGAGCCTTTTTTGAATGCGGCCCCGGATCCGAAAGCCTCTGCCGCGGCCGCCGGGCCTGAAAAGCCGGCCCTCAGCTTAAAAGATCTCCACAGGGAAACAGCCGCCGGAGTTGAGATTGAAATAAGATACGCCGGCTACATCAAAAGGCAAAACGATTTGATTCGGAGCTTAAAAAAAACCGAAGATCTGCGGCTGCCGCCCCTGGACTGGCAGGCCATCCGCGGGCTTTCGGCTGAAGACCGCGAAAAGCTTTTGCTTGTTCAGCCCAAAACCCTTGGGCAGGCCGGCCGCATCAGCGGAGTCAGCGCCTCCGCCGTTCAGGCCATTTTTATACACCTCAAAGCCATGGAGCTGAAAAGGCGCGGCCTCAGGGCGCAGGCCTGAAAGCCTTTGTTTTGGAAGGGGGTGTCAGAAATTTGAACAGCTTTCTTTGTTTCCGCGGGGTTTTGCCGGCTTTTGCAAAAAAGCTCTTGACAAACAAAGGGGAAACGCGCTATGCTTGCGCCCAAACAAACAATAAAGGAGGAAAAAGCAATGGAAATAAAAACAATAAAAAAACAGCTGGTTTTGGCTTTTGCGGCTTTTGGCTTTTCGCATGGCTTTTTGCAGGGGGCTTTTTGCGGGGAGGCGGCGGGCCCGATCAGCGAAGAGTCAATAATTGAGGCGCGGAGCGCTTTGGAAAAATATAAAAAGCAGGCCTCTGAAGACTGCCTGAAGGGCGCTTTAATGCAAATGGCCGGGGCGCGGGAGGCTGACCTCTCATGCCTTTCAGAGAGCGAAAAAAACCTGCTGCTTTTCACAGCCGCCGCAGAGGGGAATGCGGGCGCTGTCAGGCAGTATATCGCCCTTGGCGCTGATCCAAACGCCCGGGATGAAGATGGGCGGACGCCTCTTCAGGAGGGCGCGAAAGAGGGAAATGTTAAGGTGGCGGAAATTCTTCTGGAAAACGGCGCTGATCCAAACAGCCAAGACACCTACAAACATTCGCCGCTGAGCTGGGCGGCAATTTATGGAAGCGCGGGCTACGCGGCGGCTTTGCTGGAAAAGGGCGCCAGCCCCAATATTCAGGGCGAAAGCGGCAAAACGCCCCTTTACACAGCCGCGCGCAACAGGGAGATGGCGGAGCTTTTTTTGGCGCATGGCGCTGATCCAAACATTCATGAGAGCATTTACAGGCAGACGCCTCTTCATGCTGCCGTGATGAATGGGAACATGGAAACAGCGGCTCTTTTTGTAAGGCATGGCGCTGAGATAAAGCCTGACGGCCTTGGCCGGACTCTTTTTGATCTCTGCAATGAATACAACCCGCGTTCTGGGAGCCTTTGCGCAAACCAGCTTGGCCGGGCGCTTAATATGCTTAACTGACAGGCGCGGCTAGATCCCTCCGCCCTTTTGGCGGCGGAGGGCCGCCCCGGCAGGGCTTAATGCCGGACGGGCTTGAAATTTCCAGGTTTTTCCAGCGCCCCTTTTAATCAGGCTAACCAGGGAAATGGAGCCGCTGCCGGAAAGCTCAAAACAAGCTGACAGACGCGGCCGCCGCGGAAAAACTTATAAGATCAGCTTAAGCGGGCCTTTCGCTCTTGGAGGCTATTTCCGCCGCCGCCGGGTTTTGCGCTGTTTGCGCGGCCGGGCGGATTTGCCAGCGCCTTTTGCGCCGCCGGCCCATCGGGCTTCCGCGCCCCTGCCAGGCTTTGGCGCCCTCCCGCCGCGCCTTGCATGAGGCTCTTTTGGCAGGGGCCGGCCCTCATGGCTGATGAGCTTGAAGTCAAGCTCTCCGCTCAGGGGCCGGGCCGCCGCCAGCTGAACCTCCACTTTGTCTCCAAATTTTAAAGTGAAGCCGCTTCGCTTTGACACGGCCCGGAGATTAACCTCATCGGCAATCCACTGGCCCGGCAGCTCTCTGAATCGCGCAAGCCCCTCAACATCAAAGTCATCCAGCGCGGCAAACAGCCCAAAAGAGGTGACAGAGGAGATCACTCCAGAGAATTTTCGCCCCATGTAAGGGGCCAGAAACCGCGCTTTTTTGATGTCTTTGGCCTGGCGCTCGGCCTTGACGGCGTTTTGCTCCCTGTGGCTGATAAAGGCTGCGGTTTTTTCCATTTCCTCCGGCCCCGGCCCCCGCCGCCCGGGCGGCTTTTCCCGCCCGGCCAGGGCCTGTTTGATCTGCCGGTGAATCACAAGATCGCAGTACCGCCTTATGGGGGAGGTAAAATGCGTGTAGGACTTAAAATTCAGCCCGTAATGGCCTAAGTTTTTCGCGCTGTAGCGGGCCTGGCTGAGGGCCCGCAAAACCAGCCGGCTGATGAGCGCCTTTTTGCTGTGATCCTGAAAGCCCGCCAAAAACTGAATCAGGCGTTTCCGGGAATCCAGCGGCCGGGCGAACCCCAGAGTTCGGGAAAAAGCCTCCAGCTGCAGGAGCTTTTCTTTTTTTGGCCCCTCATGAATGCGATACATTAAAGGCAGCCGGTTTTTTTCCAGGAAGGCTGAGGCGGCGGTGTTGGCGGCCAGCATAAACTGCTCAATCATTTTGTGGGTGAAAAGCCGCCGCTCCCGCAAAAGATCTGCAGGCTCGCCCTTTTGGCTGACAATGACAACAGTTTCAGGAATGTCCAGATCCAGGGCGCCCCCGCGGCTGGTTTTTTTGCAGAGCAGCCGGGCCAGCCGTTCAGCCTCTTTCAAAAAAGACAGGCCTTCGCCATCAGGGCCTTTCATGGGGCGAAAGCCATCCAGCATTTCCTGAGCCTCTCCGTAAGTGAGCCGCCGCCGGCTTTTGATCACTCCAGGATAAAGCTCAGAGCGGATCATCCGGCCTTTGGAGCTGAAATCCATTTCCCCAATCATAGCCAGCCGCGCCCGGCCGGGATTAAGGGAGCAGAGCCCATTGCTCAGCTTTTCCGGGAGCATGGGAGCGCAAAAGCCCGGCAGGTAGGAGCTGTTTCCCCGCTCAAAAGCCTCTTTGTCAAGGGCGGAGCCTTCCGCAACATAATGGCTCACATCCGCTATGGCTGTCCAAAGCCTGAAGCCAAAGGGGCGGGCCTCCGCATAAATGGCGTCATCAAAGTCCTTTGCGTCCGCGCCGTCTATGGTCACAAAGCTTTTGCCTCTCAGATCTTTTCTCCCGGAAAAATCGCTTTCCTGAACCTCATCGGGAATCAGCGCGGCCTCCCGCCGGACATCTTCGGGAAACTCAAAAGGAATGTCCCTTTCCGCCAGAACCCTTTTGCAGTCATCCGCCGCCGAAGAGCTGATGGCGCCCAGATTTTCTGTTATTTCTCCGGCAAAGGGCCGGCCCTCCTCCGGCCAGGAGGTGATTTGCGCTCTGATCCAGTCCCCCTGTTTGACAGCGAGGCCCCGCGGATTGCTCACCATGATGGCCTGCCCTCCGCTCAGGTTGTGGGAAAAAAGCGCGCCAGCCCATGACTCTGCAGAGCCGCCGCCCCCGGCGGATTCCCCCTCCCCGCCGCGCAAGCTTTCATAAGGCCCGGCGGCGAACTCCCGAAACCTCTTTAAAACAGCCTCCACAGCGCCAAAATAAAGGTTTCCCCGCCCGCGCCGTTTTTGGACAGATATCTCCACGCGGTCATTGGTCATGGCTGAGCCGATCCCCCCTGAGGGAATAAAAACATCCGGGTGGCTGCTGTCGTCGGGGATGAGAAAGCCAAAGCCATCGGGATGGCGGCGGATAACCCCCTGCAGGATGGTTTTTTTCCCTCCCCATCGGCCGTAATATTTGGCTTTTCTCATGCTTTTCATGGCGCGCGCTCAAGCTGTGTTCAGGCTGTGTTCAGGCTGTCCGCCGCGGGCATGGAGGGGCCGCTGTTGAGAGGTTTTTCGCGCGCTCCGGCATGCCCTTTTTGCGGTTTTGCCGCAACGGCGGCGGAGGTTTCTGCGGGCGGGGCGGCAGGCCGCCGCCGGCCAGAGGCGGATTTCAAGACATTAACAGAATTTTCGGAAAAAGTCCAGCCCCCGGATTAACGCCAGATCCCCGCCGGCTGGCTGCGGGCGGCGGGTTTTTGCGCTTGATTCCTCCGCCGGGCCGCTTTATGCTGAAAGCGGCGGCGCCGGCCGGCCCTCAAAACAGCCCCCGCGGGAGTAGCTCAACTGGCAGAGCGCCAGCCTTCCAAGCTGGAGGTTGCGGGTTCGATGCCCGTCTCCCGCTCCATTTTTAATGGCTTTGTCCCGGGGCTGCTGGAAGGCGGCGGCGGAGGGTTTTTTGTTTGGGGTTTTGGCGGGGGCCAGGCTTTGGGGTTTATGGGGGATGCCCGGGCTTTCGGCGGGAAAAACAGCCAAGGCCAGGATGGACAGCCAAAACACAGCTTGACAGGCCCTGCCGGCCGGCCTTAAAAACAGGGGCCGGCAGGGCCGCTTATGCGGCAGCCCATGTGGCTCAGGGGCAGAGCGCGCCCTTGGTAAGGGCGAGGCCGTGAGTTCGAGTCTCACCATGGGCGCCAGCCCATGAGACATACTAGCGGCGCCAGCCCATGAGATATATAGCGGCGCCAGCCCATGAGACATATAGCGGCGCCAGCCTGGAATGAAACAGCCCGGCCCGCCCGCCGCGGCCGCGCAAAAATTTATTGGCTTTTTATTGACACAGGCCGAAAAACTTTTGTATTGTTTTATTTTATTGGAGGTTTTGCGGCAATTTCGGGGAGAAATTTTTTTTGGAGATGGCGGCCCCATGCCCGGCTTGAGGCTTGGCTGAAAAGCCCTGGCGGCCGCAAAAGGCCAAAACGCCGCAAAAAAAACAAGGGTTTCGCCCCGGTTGCCAGGCCCCGGCGGCGGATTTTGAGCCAGCTCAAACTTAACTGAAGGAGGAGACAGCCATGTCTAAAGAATCTTTTCAAAGGAACAAAGAGCATGTCAACATTGGCACCATTGGCCATGTGGATCACGGAAAAACCACGCTGACGGCGGCCATCACCCAGGTTTTGTCAAAATCCGGGCAGGCGACTGCCATGAAATACGATCAAATTGACAAAGCCCCTGAGGAAAAAGAGCGGGGGATCACAATTTCCACCGCCCATGTTGAATACGAGACAGAAAAGCGGCACTACGCCCATGTCGACTGCCCCGGCCATGCCGACTATGTGAAAAACATGATCACCGGGGCCGCTCAAATGGATGGCGCGGTTCTTGTGGTTTCCGCCACAGACGGCCCCATGCCTCAGACAAGGGAGCATATTCTGCTGGCCCGCCAGGTTGGGGTCCCTGCCATGGTTGTATTTTTGAACAAGTGCGATCAGGTTGATGACAAAGAGCTTTTGGATCTTGTGGAGCTGGAGGTCCGCGAGCTTTTGACGGAATACAAATTCCCGGGAAACGATGTTCCCATCGTTAAAGGCTCCGCCCTGAAGGCTCTAGAGGGGGATGCTGAAAGCCAAAAGGCCATCCAGGACTTGATGTCCAAGGTTGATGAGCATATCCCCTGCCCCAAAAGGGATGTGGAAAAGCCCTTTCTTATGCCGGTTGAGGATGTGTTCTCCATTTCCGGCCGCGGCACAGTGGCCACCGGCCGTGTGGAAAGAGGCATCATCAAAACCGGCGCTGAAGTGGAGATTGTGGGCATCCGCGAAACAAAAAAAACTGTGGTCACGGGGGTTGAAATGTTCCGCAAATCCCTTGATGAGGGCCGCGCGGGGGACAATGCCGGCCTGCTTCTCCGCGGAATTGAAAAAGACGATATTGAAAGGGGGCAGGTTTTGGCGGTTCCGGGAACCATCACCCCGCACAAGAAATTTAAATGCGAATGCTACATTCTAAAAAAAGAGGAGGGCGGCCGCCACAAGCCTTTCTTTAAAGGCTACCGCCCGCAGTTTTACTTCCGAACCACGGATGTGACCGGCGCCATCAGCCTTCCCAAGGGGACAGAAATGGTTATGCCGGGGGACAATGTGGCTCTTGAAGTCGAGCTGATCTCCCCTATTGCCATGGAAAAAGGCCTTCGCTTTGCTGTCCGCGAGGGCGGAAAAACCGTCGGCGCCGGGGTGGTGTCTGAAATTATCGAGTGACTGCGGGCGGCTGCGGGCCGCGCCAGCCCCTGTGACTGCAAGGGGGCCGCAGCTGCACCGGCTGGATTTGGCAGGCTTAGCGGCGCTCTTTCCAGCTGTTTCGCCGTCCGGGACCCCCTGAATGGCAGGTTATGCTGGCTTTCAGGGCTATAGCCCTGGCCTTCCCTGGCCACAGTTCCCCCCCCCTCCCCCGCCCGCGCCCTCCCCCGCGGAGGGCTTTTTGGCCGCTTTTTCATTTTTTTTCACTTTTTTTTGGCTCAGCGGCGGCTATAATTCTGCCTGCAATCAACAAACAAAAAAAAGGGGGGAATTATGAGATATTTAATAAAAACAAATTTTTTGAGCGCTTTGCTGATGTTCGGATTTGCCGCCGCGGGGGAAGGCGCTCTCTTGGCGGCTAAGCGGCAGCCCTGCGGCCGCGGCGCGCGGGGCGCTTCGCATCCAAACGGCGGGGGCTTTGTGGCCAAGACCGCATTTGTGGCCGCCACGGCCATTGTGGGGCCTCTAGCGGCTGTTTGCGGCGAAGCGAGGGTTTTGGACAATGCGAAGGTTCTTGATTGGGCGAGGGTTTCGGACAATGCGGAGGTTTCGGACAATGCGCAGGTTTATGGCCATGCGCGGGTTTCCGGCTATGCGCGGGTTTCCGGCAATGCCTGGGTTGACGGCTCGCGGGTTTCCGGCTATGCGCGGATTTCGGACAATGCGAAGGTTTTGGGCAAAGCGCGGGTTTCCGGCAATGCGGTGGTTAGAGACAATGCGAAGGTTCTTGATTGGGCGAGGGTTTCGGACAATGCGTTAATTGAAGACAATGGCGTGGTTTCTGATTGGGCAGGTGTTTCGGGCAATGGATGGGTTTTTTTCTATGGGAAAGTTAAAGGCCATGAGTCGCTTGGCGGCCCATTTCCGAGCTTCTGGAACTGATTCTTGCAGGAGGCGGGGAGGGGGGGGCTTGTTTCCCTGGCCGGACTGCGGTATAAAAAGACTATCCCCGGCAGATCGGGGGCTGTTTTAACCAAAACAAAGAAGGGAAGCTATGCTTGAAGGTTTAGATCCGGCAACCATTATAGCTTTATGCGCCTTAATGTCTGTCTTATGGACAGTCATGGGGTTTATAGTCAATATGCTTTTAGCGCCTGTAAGGGCTGATGTGAAAGAAATGCAAAAAGGGCAAGCCCGGATTGAAAAAGAATTTAGAGATGGGCAAGCCCGTCTTGAAAATAAGCTTGACTTGCTTTTAAAAGCAAAAGCTTGAAAAACAGCCATTGCGCCCTTTAGCCAGCATTTAAGCAAAATCCTCAAGCTATGAGACAGCCTCTGCCCCCACAGGGGGAGGGGGCGCCTGGAAAGCCTTGCGGCCTGGACCGGGGCGGGCGGCGCTTTTGGCATGCCCCCATCGCGGGCGGGGGCTGATTTAGGGCCTCTAATTGTTTGGTTTGCATTCCCCCGCCCTCCCCGCGGGGGCTTTTCGGCCGCCCTCATGAGCGCGGCGCGTCATGGCTGATTGACAGAGGCCGCTTTTGCGGCTGCAAGCCCCTCCAATCAGCAGCGGCAAACAGCCGCGACTTTCGCGCTTTGTTTAAAAAGCGGGGGGGGGCCTTGCGCCGGCCCCCGGACTGGCGCATAATGGCTGGCGGGGAAACATTTGCAAAAAGGGGCGCGCCGCTGCCAGGGCCTGGCGCAAAAACAAAGCGCCCGCGGCAGCCTTCAGGAAAGCGCGCGGCTGAAAAGCATAAGGGCAGCAGCTCTGCCGGCATGGCGGCGGATAAAAACTGTGATTAAAAAGCGCAAGGGCAGCAGCTCTGCCGGCATGGCGGCGGATAAAAACTGTGATTAAAAAGCGCAAGGGCAGTAGCTCTAACGGCAGAGCGGCGGACTCCAAATCCGCAGGTTGCAGGTTCGAATCCTGTCTGCCCTGCCATTGAATCCGTCGGGCGCGGCAGAGCTTTCAGCCGGGGCCTCTGGCGGGCAGATTTTAAAGGGAGCGGCTCATGGCGCCTTCGGCTGAAAGCCTTTTTTGTCCCAGCCCGGAGCATCAGGCTCTGCGGCGGATCGCTGCCGGCTTTGCCCAAAAAGAGCTGGAGCCACAGGCGGCGGAGTTTGACCAAAAAGAGGAGTTTAACCTCCCGCTGCTTCGCCGGTTGGGGACGCTTGGCCTGCTCGGCCTGCTTGTGGAGGAGGAGTTTGGAGGCGCGGGGATGGATCTTTCCGCGGCGGTCACAGCCCATGAGGAGCTGAGCGCCTCAGACCCCGGCTTTTGCCTCGCTTATCTCGCTCACAGCGTTTTGTGCGCCGGCAATATCAGCCGGAGCGCCAGCCCGGAGCAGAAAAAAGCCTGGCTCCCCGCGCTCCTGAGCGGCGAAAAAATCGGCGCCATGGCCATGTCAGAGCCTGGCTGCGGCGCCGACGCCCTGGCCATGAAAACCAAAGCGGAAAAGCGCGGCGGCCATTACATTCTGAATGGCCGCAAAATGTGGATCACCAACGGCTGTCTTGATGAGGAAAAAACCCCCTGCGATGTCTGCCTTGTCTATGCCAAAACGGGCGGGCGAATTTCAACCTTTGTTGTGGAGCGCGGATTTCCCGGGTTTTTTGTGGGGCAGAAAATCAAGGGCAAGCTGGGAATGCGGGCCTCCAGCACAGCGGAGCTGGTTTTTGACGGCTGCCGTGTTCCAGAGACACATCTTATTGGCAGAGAGGGGGATTCGCTCACCCACATGATGAAAAACCTTGAGGCCGAGCGCCTGACTCTCGCCGCCATGTCTCTTGGGATTGCCCGCCGCTGCCTTCAGGAGATGAACCGCTACGCCTCGGAGCGGAGAGCCTTTGGCCGCCCCATAAGAAGCTTTGGGCAGATACAAAAGCATATCGCCCAAAGCTATGCGGAGTATCATTCTGTCAGGGCCTTTGCTTTTGCCACAGCCGCCGCCATGAGGGAGGCCTCCAGCAAAAATCACAGGCTCGCCTCTGATTCCGTAAAGCTTTTGGCCGCGCGGATGGGAAAAGCCGCCGCTGACCGGGCCATTCAGGTTTTAGGGGGCTATGGATATGTGGGGGAATACAAAGTGGAGAGGTTTTGGCGGGACGCCAAACTCCTGGAAATTGGCGGCGGAACCACTGAGGCGCTGGAAAAAAACATCACAAAGGACCTGGACGGCAGGCTTGAGATTTGATTTTTTTCAGCCGGGGCTTTCCGGCGGGCTTTTGAGGGGGGGGCTAAACCGCTGCCGGCAGAAAAAAAGCCAGAGAGCCTGGAGATTTAAAAATGGCAAACCTGAAATTTGATTTTTCCGGCAGAAAAGCGCTCATCACTGGCGGGGCCGGGGGGATTGGCCGCCAGACAGTTAAGGATTTTTTGGCTGCCGGCGCTGAAGCCGCTGTTTGGGATGTTTCGGAAGAGGGCCTTCGGCGCCTTGAAAGCGAGCTGAAAAGCCCCCGGCTTGAAGCCCGGAGAGTGGATGTCTCCTCTTTTGAGCAGTGCCGGAAGGCCGCCGCCGCCCTAAAATCCCCCATTGATTTTTTGATTGGCGGCGCGGGCGTTTTAAGGGACAGAAGCCTTGCGAAAATGACAGAGGGGGAGTATCAGTCAGTCATTCAAGCCAATTTGAGCGGCATGTTTTTTGCCGCAAAAGCCCTTCTTCCGCATTTTCGCCAGGGCGCGGGCGGCAAAAGGATTGTAAATATTTCCAGCATCTCCGGCCTTTGCGGCGGCTTTGGCCAGACAAGCTACGCGGCGGCCAAGGCCGGCGCCATTGCCTTTGCCAAAGTGTGGGCGCGGGAGCTGGCCAAAAAAGGCTTCACGGCAAACGCCATAGCCCCCGGATTTGTTCAGACCGATATGCTGAAGGGCATTCCCCCGGAGATTATGGGCGGGCTTCTGGAGAGGATCCCTCTTGGGAGGCTGGGGCGCCCGGCGGAGATTTCAAAAACAATTTTGTTTCTCTGCTCCAGGGAGGCCTCTTATATCAATGGCGCGGTTTTAGAGGTTTCCGGCGGCGCCTCTTTTTAGGCGCCGGATCCTCTGCCGGGAGGCGGACAAAGAAACCAGCCGGGCGGCGGGCAAAAAACCCGAGGCTGAAGCCCCTCAGGCGGAGCCGCAGAGAGAGGCGAAAACAGGCCCGCAGCGGGAAAATGGGATCGAAAAAAACACCCCCTCCGGCAAAAGGCCGGGCGGAGAGCGGCCGCGGCATGGCGGAAAAAGCAAAAAAAAGCCCAGTGACTCTTGAAACCCCCTTTCAATACATTAAGGGGTCGGGGCCAAAGCTTGCGGCGGTTTTTAAGTCCCGCGGCATTTCCACAGCGGAGGACTTTGTCCGCTGGCTGCCGCGCGGCTGGCAGGACAACCGCCGGCTTAAAAGGCTCGCTGACGCGGAGCCGGGCCGCCAGGTGGCGGTCACAGCGGAAATTATAAGCAAAAACATCATCCCGCTCCGATTCCGCGGGCGGAACATGTATGAGATCATCATTGGCGATGGCTCCGCCCGGATGCCCTGCAAGTTTTTTCGCATGCCCTACAGGCAGTGGTTCAATTCGCTCAGGGCGGGGGAGCCTGTGGAGGTCAGGGGCGCGCCATCGCTTTACCGCGGAAGGCTGGAGTTTCATCACCCGCAGATCTTTCCCGCCAAAAAAGCCGCCTCAGAATCCGCGGAAAAGCCGGGACAGCCCGCGCCCCAAGCCTCAGACTCCCCGGCAGAGGAAAAAAGCCTCATCCTGCCCCTCTACACGGAGATTGAAAACATATCCCAAATCAAAATCCGGTCTCTGATGCGGACAGCCCTTCAAGCTCTTGACGGGGCGGAGGCGGAGCAAAAAATCGAGTGGCTTCCCGAGTGGCTTCGGCGCAAATATCAGCTGCCCGGCCTTTGGGCCTCCCTGAAGGGGCTGCACTTTCCCGACTCAAGATCCGTTAATGATTATCTGGATTTTAAAACAGAGTTTCAAAAGCGCCTGATTTTTGACGAGTTTTTTGAGCTGCAGTTTTATCTGGCCCTCAAAAAGCGCGGCTGGCAGCAGGGGACAGCGCCGAAAATCCCTCTGGACGAAAGCCTTTTGAAAGAGCTGACAGAAAAGCTGCCCTTTCAGCTGACACAGGCGCAGAAAAAAGTTTTGGGGCATGTTTTTTCTGACTTAAAGGAGCCGCGCCCCATGCGCCGCCTGATCCAGGGGGATGTTGGCTGCGGAAAAACAGTTGTGGCTTTGCTGGCGGCCGCCATGTGCGCCAAAAAGGGCCGCCAAACCGCCATTATGGCTCCGACAGATATCCTGGCCGAGCAGCACCTTCGCCGCGCCAGGGAGTTTCTGGAGCCTTTTGGGATTAAGACTGAAAAGCTTGCGGGCAAAATGAGGGCGGCGGAGAGGCGCTCTGCCGCGGCGGCGCTCCGCGCCGGCTTTTGCAGCGTGTGTGTCGGCACCCATGCCCTGATACAGGAGGATGTCCAGTTTCACAATCTGGGGCTTGTGGTTGTCGACGAGCAGCACCGCTTTGGCGCGCATCAGAGGGCTCTGCTGAAAGCCAAGGGCCGGGGCGGGCATCCCCACTTTTTGGTTATGACGGCGACCCCCATCCCGCGGACAATGGCTATGGCTTTATATGGAGATCTGGAGGTTTCTGTGATTGACGAGCTGCCGCCGGGGAGGCAGCCTGTGGCCACAAAAAGGGTTTTTTACAGCGGGCGGCTGAAAACATTTGATTTTTTGCGGGATGAGGCCCTGCGCGGCCGCCAGGCCTATGTGATTTATCCGCTTGTGGAGGAGAGCGAAAAGCTGGATCTGAAAAACGCCATCAGCCAGTACGAAAAGCTGAAAGCCTATTACAAAGAGATCCGCTGGGGGCTTTTGACCGGCAGAATGACTCCAGAGGAAAAGCGGGATGTCATGAGCCGCTTTCGGAAAAACGAAATCCAGGCGCTGGTCTCCACAACTGTGATTGAGGTTGGGGTTGATGTTCCCAGCGCGACATTGATGCTGATTGAGCATGCGGAGCGCTTTGGGCTTTCGCAGATGCACCAGCTGCGCGGCCGCGTGGGGCGCGGCAGCGAAAAAAGCTATTGCTTTGTCATTCTGGGGCGGAGCTTTTCCCAGGAGGCGAAAGAGCGGGCATGGATTATGGAGCGCGAGACAAGCGGCTTCAAGATTGCGGAAAAAGACCTGGAGTTTCGCGGCCCGGGCGAGTTTTTGGGCAGCCGGCAGTCGGGGCTTCCAAGCTTTAAAATGGCCGATCTGATCCGGGACGCGGAAATTCTCTCGCTCGCCAAAAGGGCGGCCTTTGACCTGGCCGGGCGGGATCCGGCTCTAACCGATCCAAAGCATCAGGCCGCAAAAATCAAATTTCAGGGCCTTGTGGAAAAGGCCCTTCCCGGATAGCTGCCAGCCCCGCGGATGATATTTCGCGGGCCAGAGCCGCCCCCTGTTTCACCTTAAAGGCCGCGGCGGAAAATGAAATGCCCCTGCTGCAGGCGAGTTCCTTTCCGCTTCGGACCTTGTTTTTTTTCAAGCCGCGAAAACCCGGGCGCGCGGCGGGCTTAAAGAAAAGCCTTCTGGCGGCAGGCATTGGCCAGGCTCTCCTCATCCCCCGCAAGCTTTTTTGCCAGGCTGTTAACGGTTTTTTCATAAACAGGGGATTTAAGCAGGAAATAGGAGGCAGAGACAAGCGGCAGGCCGTAAAGAATGTCGCCGCCCTTAAACATGGCCGTCGCGGATGCTCCCGCCAGCGCCGCTGAGGCAAAGAAATCCAATGCGCCGGCGAGATTGCGCGCCCTCTCTCTGTTCGGCCGGCGGCTTTTTTGTTTAGGCCCAAAGCGGCCCGCAGCCTGCGAAGAGGGTGAGCCGGAGCGCTGAAAAAGGGAGCTTTTAATCAGAAAAGGCTCAATCAAAGGAAAATGCTTTTCAGCAAGCTCCTCGGCTATCAGCATCTGCATTTTTGAGGGAACAATGAGGCTTTCCAGGCCGCGGGCCAGCCTCAGCGCGATGGTTTCATCATAGCCGCTGCGGCTCAAAGCCTCTAAAGCAGCCCGCGGCAGAGACTTTTGATAGGGGTTTTTGGAAATGGCCAGCAGCGCCAGGCCCTCCTGCAGCTGGGGGGAAGGCTCAGACAGGCCGGAGACAATATCAAACAAAAGGGCTGTCAGGCGGCTTTCCCTTTCGCTGCTTTTAATCTCTAAATGGGCCCTGGCGGCCTCTAAAGCCTCAAAGCGGGCCAGCTCATCAGAAAAATTTCCAGCCTTCTGGCTTTCGAGCAGGATTTCCAGGGCCCCCAGCCGCGCGGCGAAAGGGGCCTCTTTGCGGGAGGCCATCTTGAAAAGCTCCCGCTGGGCTTCCGGGACAAGCTCAGCGGCCATTTCGCCAAGCCCGCTCAGGGCGCTCCGGCTTTCCTCGGTCATCAAAGGCTCCCCGGAAAAGGCAATATGCGCGAGCTTCATCTGAAGCCAGCCTTTTTGAATGGCATCGCTTTCGGAGCCGCCCTTTTCCAGCCGGGCTTTTAAAATTTTCATGGCCCAGGCCCGCTTTTCAGATGGCGTCAGGTCTTCGGGAAGCCCCGCCCCCGCCGCCATGGAAAGAGGCGCCGGAAGGCAGGCTCCGAAAACAATTGCCAAAACAAAAAGCCGGATTGAGCTTAAAAGATTAAACACAGGCTTCCTCCAGGGTTTTTGGGCTTTTTTTCTGAAACTTTGAGCCCAGCCTGTATAAACAGCTCTTTCAAGCCAAGGTCAAGGCAAAACAGGAGAGTTTAAGAATTTTTCAGATTCTTGGCGGCAGGGGGTTTTCCAGGCTTTGGGCCGGGGCTTGAAATTTCTCCGGCAAGGGCTATGATCAAAAAAGCATGAGCGAGATAAAAGTTGTCATTCTCGGCCTGGCCGCCCTGTTTTTTATTGGCCATGCCCTTCAATGGCTGTTTGTCAAGACAAAGGTCCCGGATCTTCTGCTTTTGATTATTGCGGGCTTTGCTCTCGGGCCATCAGGCCTGAACATCATCCAAAGCCAGCATTTGGGCCAGGTCGGGGAGGTTTTGGCCACAGTCACTTTGATCATTATCCTGTATGAGGGCGGGCTGCACTTAAGCGCCTCAGAGCTGCTGAAATCCAGCCTTCCGGCGCTGGCGCTTTCCCTTTTGTCTTTTTCGCTGATTGCCGGGGCCGCGACCCTGATTCTCGGCCTGGCCTCCTCTTCATTTTCCATGGCGCTGCTTGTGGGGCTGGGCATAGGAAGCACCTCCTCAGCTGTGGTTTTTCCTCTGGTGAAGCCGCTCGATCTAAAAGAAAAAACCAAAACCCTGCTGTCTTTGGAATCCGCCTTCACAGATGTTTTGGCGATCATCGCCTTTATGGCTGTTTTGAGCGGCATTTTAAGCCAGAGCCACAGCGCCTCGGCGCTGATTCTCGGCTTTGGGGCAAAGCCCTTTCTTTCAGTTGGCCTGGGGGCCGGCGCGGCGCTCATCTGGTCATCCCTCAGAAAGCTCCTGCCGCATCTTTTCACCATGCCGTTTTCCACAGAAGCCTGGGCGCTTTTGACCTACGGCCTTATAGAGATCTTCGGCCTGAACGGCCCCATCGGGATTTTGGCTTTTGGCTTTGCGCTGGCCAACCTCAGCCTGCTCCCGCAGACTTTAAGCCCCCTGTTTAACCTTAAGCCTGTCACAGAAAATGAAATGTCCCTGCTGCAGGCGATCTCCTTTCTGCTTCGGACATTTTTCTTTTTGTATTTGGGAATGATTATGCGGCTTGCGGGGCTTTCCGTGTTTTTGTGGGCCCTGGGGCTTCAGGCGCTGATTTTGGCGACCCGGTATGCCGCTGTCCGCCTGGTTTTTTCCAAAAAGCGCTTTCCCATGTTTGACGCGCTGGTGGCTTTCGGCATGGGCCCCAGGGGGCTGGCCTGCGCCGTGCTGGCAACGCTTCCCCTTGCGGGCGGCTATGAGCATGGGCAGTTTGTGCAGGATGTGATTTTTTATGTGATTTTCATCTCCATTCTGCTGTCCTCAGTGTTTGTGATTTTCGGCAAAAAAGGCTTTTTCCAGAATTTGTTTGCCGGGCTTTTTAAAGGCTATCCGGCAGCCGCAGCGCCGCCGGCCGCGCCGCCGGCTGAAAGCCGCCCCCCGAAAACAAGCTGATCATGCCGGCAAAAAAAGGCTTGATTTCGCCCGCGCCTTTCGCCGATGATGGGGCTGAAGCCTCCGCCGGCCCGCGCTCCCGCCGCTAGACCTAGACATGGAGGGAAAAGATGGCCGGCTCAGCCTCCGGCCGGGCCAAAGCGGAAGGGAGAGCATTGCCGGCCTGGACTATTCCTTTATAATAAGAAGGCTTTGCAATTTCATTCCCCGCCCCTGGGAGGCGGGAAGAATTTTTGACGAAACAATTGCCGCCTTAAAGGCCAAAGGCATGTCAGATGAAAAAATCTATTTGAGCCGGGCGCGGCTTTTGGAATCTATGGAAGAGGACATGCAAAGGCAGGCAGACAAAATGTCAGAGAAAGTTTTTACAGACAAATTAAAAAACGGCTCCCTCCGCTTTAAAATTTTTAAGCGCCCAGTCAATGTGAACTGGAAAATGGGTCATGAAATTGACTTCATTGTTTCCGCAGATGACAAAGTTTTAAGAAGAGAGGATGACAGGGATTTTCAGCTTTCGCTTTTTGATGTCTCTTATCAGCGCCATTACAATAAGCTGGAAAAGCAAGCGGCCTGGCATTTGGACGAAAGCGAGGCTGTCAAATGGCGGCATAGGATGGTCAAAAAACAGGGCTGGCATCTGCAGGGCTGGCAGAAAAGAAAAGTCTGGCCTGATTTTCTGGCTTTTATCAGCCCGGACAGCAAAATAAAAAAGCTTTCTGTCCTGGAAACCAAAGGGGAGCATTTAAAGGGAAATGATGACACAGAATGCAAAAAACGGCTTTTTGAGGTTTTAGAAAAGCATGCCGCGGATGAATCCGCGGGCGCGGGCGGGTTGAAGGCTGCCTCGGAAAAAGAGCAAAAAATGATTTTCAAAATCCTTATGGAAAAAACATGGAAAGATGACTTGGAAAAATTAATTAAGACACAGCAAGGCGCCTCTTAAGATGAAAGCTGAGGAAAGCTCCCGCGCCGGCGGGGAGGCTCTGCCGGGCTCTGGCCGGTTTGCCGCCGGACAGCGCGCTCACTGCGCCGCAAGGCTGGACAGCGCCGCCTCCACAGCGGCCGGGGAGAGATCAATGTTAAAGACAAAAAGATCGGTTTTGTCATCAAAGGAAAAAACCGAATGCGCCAGCCGGGCGTTAAAAAAATAAAGCTGCCCCGGAACAAAAAGAATCTTTTTGCCGTCAAGCAGAAAGGCAAACTGATCGGGATCGGCGGCGGAGGCCAGCAGGCGAAAGGTTTTTGGAGCCTCCGCCGCGCTGTCCCTGTGGGGCGGAAAAAAACCCCCTTTATTCAGCCGCAGAATATGAGACCGGCCCATGCTCTTTTGAAAGGGCGCCATAAGGTCCCGCAGATCCGGGCAGGCCTTGAAAAAAGCTGTCGGCCGGCGAAAATCGCCTTCCGCATAGCCTGTCCCATGCTTATGGTTGTATTCCTTCAGGGAATCAAGATCGGGAACGCCGGAAAATCCGCCGTCAAGGCTGGTGAGGCTCAGGCCAAAGCGGCCAAAGCCCGGCTTTCTTGGATTGTAAGGCTTAAAATGCCCCTCAAACTCCTGAATCCGCTTTTTCGCGAGCGGCAGATCTTTAAGCCCCCTGTTTAAAGGGGCCAGGCTGCCGAGCGAAAGCAGCATTTGATTTAAGCGGATTTGCTCAAGCCTGTCCATTGCTGCGGCGCTTTTCTCTTGCGGGGGCATGTTTTTCACTCCTCCTCAGGCGGTTTTCCCGCCGCCGGGCTATATGCCCGGATCTGTGAGCTTGGGCCGGGGCCGGCTGGCCGTCACCTCTCCGCTGTCCCCGGGGCCGAAAAGCCGCCTGTAAACCAAAGGGTTGAACACAACGGAGAGAACCCCAAACAAAATCAAAATGGAAAATATTTTGGAGTCAATATATCCGCGGTTTAAGGCAATGTTCGCCACAATCAGGTCAAAAGTCCCCCTGGAGTTTAAAACCAGCCCGATTTGCAGGGAGTCTCTCCCGGAAAATCCGGCAAGCTTTGCGCCGATATAGGAGCTGATGATTTTGCTTCCATAGCCGGCCGCGATGAGGGCGGCGATAAACTGCCAGCTGTCCATCTCTATGGAGCTCAGGTTGATTTGCAGGCCGAGGAAAGCAAAAAAAACAGGGGTCAGAAAGTGGCTGGTGATGGATTCCAGAGACCGCGAAAGAGAATCAAAAAAGTCCGTTCCAATAATGTCCTTGTTTAAAAGCAGCCCGCCAAAAAAGGCCCCGATGATAAAATGAAAGCCCAGAGCCTCAGAGGCCGCGCTGAAAAGCAGCACAAACAAAACCCCAAGGCCCAAAACCGCCTCCTCTCCGAGATCTCCGATCAAATGCCGGAACAGCTTTTGGGTTCGGCGGATGTGGCGGAACTCTGAGCGGAGAAATTTGTTGATCATCATCACAAGGAAAAAAAACACGCTCATAAAAAACCCCTTGGCAAAAATCATTTTGAGGTATTCTAAAAGGCCGCGCTCCTCCCTGGCTCCAGAGGAAATTCCCAGGACCAGGAGGCTGACAATCTCCATAATGACCGCCGCCCCCAGGATGGTGTTCCCCGCCAGCGTGCCGTTCAGCTTAAAGCTGCCCGTGAGCTTCATGGCCACAGGGATGGATGTGATGGAAAAGCAAAGCCCCACAATCACAGAGCTTAAAAAAGGCAGCTTAAACAGAAGCCCGAAAAGCAGGCCGGAGGAAAAGGCCCCCGCAAAGGCAAACAGGCCGCAGAGCAGAGCCTTGTTTTTCAGCGAGATGATGAAGTCTTTTAGATCAATTTCCAGCCCCGCGGCAAAAATCAAAAGAAAAATGCCCAGCTCGACAATTCCCTCAAGGCTTTCTGAAGTTTCAATAAATCCAAGGGCGCCGGGGCCTAAAAGGAATCCCGCCAAAATTTCGCCAATGACCGCAAAATACCCCAGGGCCTGAAACAGCCGCCCAAAAAGCCGGGAGGCCACAAGAAGAATCAGCAGGCTGGTGATCAGCTCCATTTTTCCCGCCCCGCGGCCAGGGCTTTTTTCAGCCCGCGCCCGGCAGCCCCTGACAGCCAGGGAAAAGCCCTCCGCCGCCGGCCCGGCCGCTCTGGAAATTATAGCGCCCAAAGCTTTTTATTGAAAGGCGCCCCCGTCCGCCGCGGCGGAGCTGAAAAAGCGCCTCAATTTGAGACACCTGGCGGCTTTTTCCTTTAGGCTTGCCGCAGGGGGAGGCGGGTTTTTTTGCGCTTTTGGCGGATTTTCTGCTAAACTGGGCTTGAGCGGCTTGGCGGGGCGGGGCGGGGCTGAGCTTTCCGCCGCCCGCCGCGGCGGCCCGCAGAGCGGGAGAGGCAAAAGGCCGCAAACACAGCCCGCGCGAAAGGGGCTTTGGGCAAAAGGAGGTTTGGGCATGTTCTGGCTTGACCGCAAAAAAAACCCGCCGGCAAAAAAATCTCCGCCGGGCGGGAAATCTCTGGAAACATCCCGGAGAAATCAAAGAGGCTTTACCCTGCCGGAGCTTGTGACCGCCGCCGCTATTGCGGGGTCTCTTTCTTATGTTGGAGTCAAAGCCTATAAGGCCAGGTCCGAAAAGGCTGATATGACAGAGGCCAAGCATTCCCTGACTTACCTCTACACCGCGCAAAAAAACTTTCACAGCGAGTGGAACACATACCACGAAAACCTGGCGGTTGTGGGCGCCTATCCTGAAGAGGGGGACATCAGCTATGATGTGGGCTTTAAGGTCAGCTCTCTCAGCGCGACCGATGGAGATCTTCGCGACTATCCTGACAGAGCTTATGTGTTAAACAAAAAAGACTGCGCCAGCTGGGACAAAATGTGCTCCGGCCTCTGCCACACGGCGCTCAGCTATTTTTTCGGCTCCAGCGGCTCGCGGCTTTTCCGGCAAAATTCTGGCGGCGGATGGGAGTATTTTCGGACCGCGCAGGCCGGCGGATTCACCTCTAATTATGGCTGTTCGGTTGATGGCGGAGGGACAGGCCGCTATCTGGTCAGCTCGGTTTCCTCTTCCAATTACAAAGCGGACGCCACATCTTTTACCGCGGCGGCCGCCAAAAAAAAATCCGGCAATGACGAATGGTCAATTAATGAGGACAAAACGCTTTCGCATGTCCATGACGGCAGCTGATTCCCCTTAAGAGGGGCGCATTCCGCCAGCTTGGGCAGCCTTATTTTTTTGGAGGCGGGGGGCTTCGCGGCGATCGCCTCCGGGCCGGCTTAAGGGCATGCCGCTTTTATTGCGTTGAGGGCGGGCCGCGCCGGCTGCCGCCGCGCCCCAAAAGCGCCGCAGCCCGGGAAAACTATGCCGGGCAAAGCCCCCGGTCTTTTCTGAGAGCTTTCAAGATCCCGGCTTTGCCGGAGATGATTTTGTTTTTTTTGCCGGCGGCGGCGCTTTTTGAAGGGCTTTTAAGCAGGGAGGGGGAGCCATGGACCCCATAAGAGGCGTAAAGCTCGCCAGGCGATCCGGAAAAAATCAAATAGCCCCCGGACTGGTAATTTTTCAGCTTGCCCAGCATGTTTTGCCTGCTCTGCCCGGAAACAAAAAAGCCAAGCTTTTCGGCGGCCGGAGGCTTTTTCCCAGAGCAAAAGCCGCTCAGCTCGGAAAGCAGCTCATCGCAGGAATGGCAGCCCTCCGCCACAAAAATCCAATGTCTTCCTGACACATCAGGGGATTGCTCTTTGTTTGTCTTCAGGTTATAAATGCCGGCGGCGGGCAGGCAGAAAAAGCAAAGCGCCGCCGCCAGCCCGCCCGCGGACCGAAGCCGGCTTCTGTTAAAAACAGAGGCCAAAAGCGCGGCGCCGCGCGGCAGCGCCCGGCCTTGCGGATTGAATTTGCGTGGGCTTGAATCGCTCATTTTCCTCTTTTTAGCTTAGGCTGTCAGGATGGCTTCTGTCAACAGGCTTTCGCCGCCCCCCCAGATCACAGCGGGCTTGATTTGCCACAGGGAGGGGCGGTCGCTGGCCGGGATTCTTCAGGACCTGAAAAGCCAGTCCGCGCCCGCGCTTTTGGGGGAGGTTTTAATTGCCCAAACCGGGAGCGATCCTGAGACTTTAAAAACCGCCATGGCTTTTTCCGGCCGGCTGCCCTTAAAGATCTTTCCGCATCTGGAAAACAATCTGGGGGCCGCCCGCGCCCTGATTGTCTCAAAAGCCAAACACCCCCTGATAGCCTGGACGGACAGCGACTGCCGTCTCCCCCCTTTTTGGCTGGAGACTCTGCTCAGTCTCTGGCAGGCCCATGACTTTGAGCCTCCCCTCCGCCCTCTTGCGGGGGTTGGCGGCCCCAACAGGCTTCCTGAAGATTTTTTCTGGCAGAAAATGTGGAACTTAAGCCTGTCTCATCCGCTGGGCCATGGCTGGTCGCCTCAGGCCTGGATTCCCAAAAAGGGGGCGGAGGTTTCCCACATTCCCACAACTAACGGGCTGTTTTCCCGGGAGAAAATTCTGGCCGCCGGCAGCTTTTCGCCGAAAAATCCGCGGCGCGGGGAAGATCTGGCCCTGGGCCCCCCGCTCCGGAAAACCGGCCGCCTGCTTTTGTTTCCCAGGCCCCTGGTGATTAACAGCCACAGCCAAAGCTACTGGGGCGCTTTAAAGAGGCTGTTTTTGTTTGGGCGGGCCAGGCGCCGGGAAAAGGGCCCGCTGTTTTATTCCGCGCTTTTGTTTTTTTCTTTGTCTGCCGCGGGGGCTTTGGCCGCCGCCGCTGAGCTGGCTTTAAATTTTGCGGCGGCCCCGGGCGGCGGCTTTGTCTGGCTTCATAAAGCCAGCCGGGCGATCCTCTCAGCCTGCCTTTTGTATCCCGCGCTTCTTTTGGCCTTTGGCTTTGCGGCCGCCCTCCGGGAGAAAAACCCGCGGGGGCTTGCGCTCCCCGCTTTTTGGGCCGCCCAGCACCTGGCTTATTCGCTTGGCGCCTTCTGCGGGGCCGCCGCGCCGCCGCGCAACCGGGATTTGGCAGCTAGGCTGCCCCCGCGTTAATCTTATTGCCGCTCTGTGTCTCGCAATGCACCGCCGGCTTGGCAAATAAGGCCGCGGCCCGGATTTCCAGTCTTTCCGGGGATCTTCAGGCGGGCAGGCGACCCCCCCCCGCCGGGGGATGGATTTCAGCAGCTATTTCTTTTCTTTTAAAAGCAAGTCAATCTTGCTTTCAAGACGGGTTTGCCCCTTTTCCAAATCTGTTTGCTTTGCCTCAAGACGGGTTTGCCCCTTTTCCAAATCTGTTTGCTTTGCCTCAAGACGGGTTTGCCCCTTTTGAAATTCTGTTTCAAGACGGATTTGCCCCTTTTCCAAATCTGTTTGCTTTGCCTTTACAGGATCTAAAAGCAGATTGAAAACAAACCCTAAGCCGCCCACAAAAGCGAATACAGCTATAATGGTCGGCGGATCTAACCCTCTAAGCATATTTTTAGTCATAAAACACCTCTTTAGCTTTAGTTTCGGCTAAAATGGCTCCCGATCCGCGGGAGACAGCCCCATTATAATGCGCTTCGGTCCGGCAAACAAGCCCCCGGCCTGGATTTTCAGGCTTTCCGGGAATCTCCGGGCGGCGGGCGGACTCAAGCCATTACACGGCTTTAAAGCGGGGCGGCAAAGGCCGGCTCGCCCGGGCTGAGGCAGGGCGGGATGTCTTTCAGAAAGAGCGCGCCGCCTTTAAGCAGGCCCTCCGCCCTTCCGCCCGCAAACCCGGTTTTTAGATTCTGGCCCCAGAGATAAGCCCTGGGCGGGCTTTCCCTCCAAAAACCCTCCTCCGGCTTTTCCAGCCGGACATGCCGGGCGCCGCCGGCCAGGGGAATTTCCGCGGCCTGGCCCTCAAGATATATCCCCCCGTCAAGACAGTGCCGCCGCGGGGTTTTGCGAAACCCCATTTTTAAAAGCCCTTTGCAGGCGGGGGCGGTCTCGCTGTGCGCCGCGCCAAGGGCCTCCCGCGCCCGCGGGGAGAGCTTGCTCATGGGGATTTTTATTCCCCTGGGAAAGCGGGAAAAAAACTCTCCGCCCTCGCGGCGCAAAAGCCGGATGGCTCCGGCATAGCTCTCGTCAACGAACGGCCGCCCCGCCTCCTCATAAAAAAAGCTTCTCAGCCTTCCGCGCTCCTCCTGAACAAAAGGCGCTGTCAGGCTCACATCCAGCACAGGGGAAAACTCCTCGGGAAAGGCGCCAACATACAGCAGGCGGACCCCGCCCAGCTGAAGCCCCAGCCTTTCAGGGGAGGCCCGGTAATTGGGATGCAAAATCAGCCCGCCCAGCTGATGCCGCCCCTCCCCGCCCGGCGCCAGCCGCAGAATCTTGCCGGATTCCCCCTCCTCCGGCTCAATCACAAAAAAAGGATGCGCCTCCCGGCCGTAAGCGGAAAGAATCTGGCTGGACCCCACAGCCTCGCCCAAAGACATGTCCTCCAGGACAAAAAGAAAGTTTCTTTTTTCCGCGGGCAGCTTTTTTCTAAAAGAATCCCGGCTGATTGTGATTTTTTCCTCAAGCTGGGATTCCTCCTCCGGCAGGCTGCAGAGCGGAAACAGGCCCGCCAGATCCCGAAGGTGGGGAATGTCCTGAAAGCCCGCCTCCCGAAGCAAAAAACTCATGGCGCGGGATCCTCCGCTTTCAGCTGCCGCAGCGCCCGCCTCAGAATATCAAAAGCCAGATCCAAATGGCTTTCCTCCGCTGCTGCGGGAAGAAGAAAGCGCAGCCGCCGGCGCGCCCCATGCCCGCAGGAAAAACAAATCAGCCCCTCTTGAAACAAAATCTGGAGGAGCCGGCTCAGCTGCTCCGGCCTTCCCTCCAGCGGAGCCGCCCCCATCATCAGGCCCCAGCCCTCAATTTCAGAGAGCAGGCCCTCCGCCTCCAGCCTCTTCAGCCGCCCGGTCCAGCCCTCATAAATTTGAGATATGCGGCCCCGCGGCCCCATATAGCCTTTTTCCAGGACGCGCAAAACCGCCAGGGCGCTGTGAAAGCTGGAGCTGGCGGCGGCAAAAGTCCCCGCCACAAGCCCCGGCCGCGGGTTATACTCTCTGGTCCAGAGCGAGGCTGACATTTGCAGGGCCTTGCCCACAGAGCAGACATCCACATAATCTCCAAGGCCAAGCCTCTCAAAAGCAAAAAACTCTCCGCTTCGGCCAAAGGTTTGAATTTCATCAGCCCATACCGCAATGCCCTTTTGCCGGCAAAACTCAAAAAGCGGGAGAAAAAACTCCCGCGGCGCCCGGCGGCAGCCCCCATCGCCCTGCATCAGCTCCGCCATAAAGCAGGCAATCTCCGGGCCTTTTTCCCGATAATGTTTTTTCAGGGCGCTCAGCGCCGGCTCTCCGCCGCCGGCTTTGGAAAAAAAGGGAATCCGCAGGGTTTCATTATAATCGGGAAGCCCCTCTCTGACCAGAGGATTGTCAGTGATGGAGGCCATAAGCCCTGTCCGCCCGGCAAAGGCGCCCTCAAAAGCGATGAGCAGCCGCGCCCCCGGTTTTTTTTGCCGGATGGCCTTCAGGGCGTTTTCGTTGGCCATGGAGCCGGAGGGGCAGATCCAGCCATGCCTCAGGCGCGAGCTTTTGCCAGCCAGCGAAAGCAGCTTTTCCAAAGCCTCCTTATAGACTCCGCTCATTTGGAGATGCCCCTGCATCGCGCCATCCTCCATGGCGGCCCGCAGCCCGGCCTTTACAATTTCCGGATGGGAATGGCCCAGGATATGCGCGCCGATGCCGCAGATAAAATCCAGCTTGACGCTTCCATCTGTCAGCTGAACAAAAGGCCCGTTTCCCAGGCCGGAGCTGACATAAGGGTAATAAAGATCCCTTCCCCTGAGCCGGCTGATCTCCCGGAGCAGGAGGCTGTGGCTTCCCGCCCGGTCCGGATCCGGGGGCCGCGGGCCGGAGATTTTTTTCGCCTCCCGAAGCCGCGCCGCCGCCAGAGAGCTGATCAAAGGCTCAAGAGAGCCGCCGCTTTTGGGAAAAGCCGTCATTAGGGGAATTTTCCCCGGTTTTTGTCAAACGATCAAGGGGCTTGAGTTTGCGCGGGGGCCTCTGCGGAGCTTTCAGGACACTCTTAAAGGCTCTGCCGCGGGGAGGGCCGGGCTGGATTTAGAGCCGCAGCGCGCGCGAAGCCCTCCCAATTATGCCAGCCCCTCGCAAGTCAGCTCCGGTCTTTCACAAAAAGAGCGCTTTTTCGGCTAAAGCCATCCTCTAAATATTGGCTGTAAAGCAGATCCCATTCGGAAGAGCCGGGAATGACGCCCCTTTTGAGGGACTGGATTTTTGCCTGGGCGGCTCTGTCCAGCTCCTCCCACTCGCTGACAAACCGGGCGATCCCGGCTTTTGCCGCGCGAAGAAGAGCCTCTCTTGAGGGGCTGCTGAGCAGATCTCCTTTTAAGAGATCATCAGCCAAAATATGGGACAGGCTGTTTTGCCGGCCATCGGATAAAGCCATTGGTTTCTCCGCAGGTTGTTTTTGCCGCCGCGCGCCCAGCCTCTGAGGCTGCCCTCACAGGACAAAGCCTTTTTTTTCCGCCAGCCGCCTTTTCAGCAGGGGGCGCATTTTGCCCCGCTCAAAAGCATGCCCCTGCCGCTCCAGCTCATCCATCATCCGGGCCGCCTCCCGCTCCAGCTCCCGCTCCTGCTGAAAATTCAAATGGATCAGATGGGCGATTCTTTTTCTGAGAGCCTCCGGCGAGCCGGAGATCTGAATCCCCCGGATCTTTTGAAGCTCCCGCAAAACCAGCTCGGAAATCCTAAGGCCCATCAGATGATCTTTGCTCATTTAGAATCAGCAAACAGCCCCCCAGCCGGGCTGTCAAGAAAAATTTGCCGGCCCGCGCCTCGCCGCCGCCCGGCCCCGGGAAAAACCCGCGCCGCTTAAAAAAAAACCGCCGCGGGGAGCTTGACCCGCGCCGGCAAAGCCGCTTATAGTGGCTTTTATGGAAGCCAGAGAGAGAATTTCCCGCCTGCTGTCCGAAAATCCCGTCATGCTGTTTATGAAGGGAAGCCCGGAGCGGCCCCAGTGCGGCTTTTCCGCAAGGGTGGTTCAGATTCTGGGGTTTTTAAAAATTAAATACAGCTTTTTTGATGTTCTCTCTGACGGGGAGATTCGCCAGGGCGTCAAGGACTACGGCAGCTGGCCCACCATCCCCCAGCTGTATGTCAACAAAGAGCTTCTTGGGGGCTGCGACATTGTTCAGGAGCAGTTTGAGTCGGGAGAGCTGGAAAAAACGCTGGCTCCCTTTGCTGAAAGCTCCCCCGCCGCGGAATGAGGCATAAAACACCCCCCCTCCGCCCGAATCGCCCGAATCAAAAATCAAAGAGATCATCCAGAAACCGGCCGGTTTCGCGGAAGGCCTCATCCACAACATCATCCACAGCTTTAGCCGCGTCTGGAGCGATTGCGCGAAGGGCAATGCCCGCGCCCGCGCCCATGGCCGCATCTGTCATAAGGCCGGCGGCGGAGATTTCCTCTCCTGTGACGGCGTCCAGGGCAAGGCCGCCCGCGGCCCCCCCGGCGGCGTCTCTTGCAAGGCTGTCATCTGTTTCTTCCGGCGGCCTTTCAGCCAGAGAGGAGGGCTTTTCAGCCGGGCTGGCGGGTTTGCCAGCAGCTGTTTTTGGCATAAGCGCCTCTTTGCAGTTTGAAGAGGCCCCCGCTGCAAACCCCGCGCAAAGGCTGAAAACAAAAAGCCCCGGCAGAAATCCAACAGGCGGAAATTTCATGATGCCATTCATTATGACACAAGCATGACACGGGAGGCAAAAAAAATCAAGCTTTTTTGGCAAACCCGCATTGCAGCGCAAATTTTTCACAGACATCGCGGGAGACAATAAAACGCCAGGCTTTTTTTGAGCTTGAAAGCGCTGTAAAGTTAAGCTTTTCCAGGGCTTTTATAAAAAAGTTTCGCAAGGGGCATTTTGCCGGCGCGGAGGAAAACATGGCGGATCAATTTCGCAGCGCCCTGCATCTTCCAAAAACTGATTTTCCGATGAAGGCGCGGCTTTCGGAAAGAGAGCCGGAAATCATAAAGCTCTGGCGCCGCCGGGACATCCCCAAAAAAATCCGGGAAAAAAGAAAATCCGCTCCGGTTTTTTTTCTCCCTGACGGCCCGCCCTACGCCAACGGGGACATTCACATAGGCCATGCCCTGAACAAAATCCTGAAAGACATTGCCCTCAAATACAAGAGCATGGCCGGCTTTCAGGCGCCCTTTCTTCCCTCCTGGGACTGCCATGGCCTCCCCATTGAGCTGAAGGCCCTGGAGCGGGCGGCTGAAAACCCCGCAGGCCCCGCCGCCAGCTCCAAAGCGCCCCCCGCGCCGCGCGCTGTGCGGGAGCTTTGCCGCCGGGAGGCCCGGCGCTGGATTGAGCGGCAGAAAAAAAGCTTTCAAAGGCTTGGGGTCCTGGCCCATTGGGAAAAGCCTCTTTTAACCATGGATCCGGCTTATGAGGCGGAAGAGGTCCGCCAGCTTGCGCGGCTGGCGGAAAAGGGCCTGCTTTACAGAGGAAAAAAGCCGGTTTTCTGGTGCTTTAAGCTGCAGACCGCCCTGGCTTTTTCCGAGGCTGTCTACCGCGACCGCAAAAGCCCCTCAATTTATGTGAAGTTTTCCCTGGGCCGGGAGGCCTGCCGCCGGCTGAATGTCAAAGGCCCCGCGGCAGCTGTTATATGGACCACAACCCCCTGGACTCTTCCAGCCAACAGCGCCATAGCCCTGCATCCTGACTTTAAATACAGCCTCTGCCGGGCGCCGGGCGGAGAGCTTTGGCTTGTGGCTGAGGGTTTGAGGGAGGCCTTTTCCGAAGCCGCGGGCTTAAGCCGCCCGCTGAGGCCGCAAAAAACCTTTAAGGGGCGGGAGCTGGAGGGGCTCTCGGCCCGCCACCCCTTTATTGAAAGAGACTCTCCTTTGGTTTTGGGCGCCCATGTGAGTTTGGATGCGGGAACCGGCTGTGTTCACACGGCTCCGGGCCATGGGCTGGAGGACTTTGGCGCCGGCAAAAAATACCGGCTGCCGGCGCGCTGCCCTGTGGATGAGAGGGGGCATTTTACAGAGGAGGCGGGCGAAGATCTGAAAGGGGCTTTTATCTTTAAAGGCAATAAAATCATTCAAAAGCGGCTTCGCGAATCCGGCCATCTTATAGCTGAAGGCGAGATCACGCACAGCTATCCCCACAGCGAGCGCTCCGGCTCCCCTTTGATTTACCGCCTGACCCCCCAGTGGTTTCTGGCCCTGGATCGGGAGGAAAAAGCCGCTGCCTCCGCCTCGTCCGGCGGGAAGAGTCTCCGCCGCCAGGCTCTGGCCGCCTGTGATCAGGTTCAGTTCAATCCGCCGGAAAGCCGCGCCCGCCTGGAGGCCATGTTGCGGGGCAGCCCGGACTGGTGCCTGAGCCGCCAAAGGCTCTGGGGCGTTCCCATCCCGGTTTTTTACTGCCGCGGCTGCGGCGAGCCGCTTTTAAGCCCCTCAGCCATGCGCGCCATTGCTGATGGAATGGAGGCGGGCGGAGAGGGGATTGAATATTATTTTTCCCGCCCGGCGGGAGAGCTTCTTCCCGCCGGCGCAAAATGCGCGGCCTGCGGCGGCGCGGAGTTTAAAAAAGGGGGGGATATTCTGGATGTCTGGTTTGACAGCGGCATTCAGCGGGCGGTTTTTGAAAAGCTGCGGGGAATGCCTTTTCCGGCCGACCTGTTTCTTGAGGGGAGCGATCAGCACCGCGGCTGGTTTCAGACCAGCCTGATTTCCGCCATCGCGCTTGAGGGCGGCGCGCCTTTTAAGGCGCTTGTCACCCATGGCTTTGTAAACGACAGAGAGGGGCGGAAAATGAGCAAAAGCCGGGGCAATGTTTTAGGCCCTCAGGAGATGATTCAGAAAAACGGGGCGGAGATCTTGCGAATCTGGATCGCAAGCGAAAACACCGCTCATGACTTGAGGGCCGGCGGCGGGCGGCTCCAGAAAGCGGCGGAGATTTACCGGCGCTTTCGCAACACATTTCGCTTCTTTTTGGGGAATTTGAATGATTTTGATCCGCAGCGGAATCTTTTGCCCTTTCAGGATCTGGACGCTGCCGACCGCTGGATTCTCTGCCGGCTCAGCGCCCTTGTCCGGGAGGCTGGCGCGGATTATGAGAGCTATGCCTTTCACAGGCTGCATCAGCGGCTGAGCCGGTTTTTTTCCTCTGATCTGTCGGCGTTTTATTTGGACATTATCAAGGACCGCCTCTACACCTTTGGAAAAAACAGCCCTCCGCGGCGGGCCGCGCAAAGCGCTCTTTTTCATCTGCTTCAGACTCTGCCGCCCCTTATGGCGCCCATTTCAAGCTTTCTTTCAGAGGAGGTTTATGGCCATATCCCCTGGAGCCGCCGGGAGAGCGTTTTCCTGGAGGATTTTCCAGAAGCCCGCCCCGGCTGGAGGGACAGCCCGCTGGAGCGGCTTTTTGAAAAGCTTTTTCCCCTGCGCGGGGAGCTGAACAAAGAGCTGGAGCTGTGGCGGCGGGCGGGCAGGATCGGCTCCCCCCTTGAGGCCGCCGCCGGCCTGAGCCTTCCAGAAGGCTTTCTAAAGCCGGAGCTTTCCGGGCGCGAGCTGCGGGAGTTTTTCTCTGTCTCTCAAGTCATTTTTTTGGATCCGCCGGCCTCCCGGGCGGGAGCCGGCATAAAAGCCCTTAAGGCCAGAGGGGAAAAATGCCTCCGTTGCTGGATGTTCAGCCCTGGCTTGAGCCTTGAAAAAACCTGCCCCAAATGCCAAAAAAGCCTTGCTCTTGACGCCGCTGCCGGCCAGCCCTCCCCTTAAGCGGATTTTTTGGGAAAAAGCCGGCATGTTCGCCTGGCCTTTTTACCTCAGATAAAGATAAATAAAAATTCAGCCATATAGCCAGTTATCTTTTTATCTTTAATCTAACTTATCTAAAACATAGTAATTGCGGAGCGCGCGAAAAAAGAAAAATTTTCCTTCAGACAAAGGCAAAAAAACAAATAGCCATGTAAATTTTCAGAATCGGTTAAAGGAAGAGAGAGATAAAGATAAGGCAGCAGGAATTAGCGGAGGCGGCCAGAGCCTGGATAACATTCCATTTTGAGGGGGAGCTATGAAAATTGATATTGAGAAAATGCTGGCCGATTTTGAGGCGAATCTTGAGGATCAGCTGAAGGCCGATGATCTGGCCGCCGCGGCCGCGCCAGGCCGGCCCGCGGGGGCTTTTCTATCCGCGCAGCCCGGAGACGCGCCCGCTGCCTGTCCGAACCGCGGCTTTTGACTGAAAGCGCGACCGGCAGGCCACGGAGCAAAATTTTGGATTTGTTGTCGGGACGCCGCAGGCGAAACAGGCCCGCGCCCGATCTTTAGCTATGGATGATCTGCCGGAAGACATACAGGAAACCCCGCAATAAAGCGCTTTCCCCACAAACCGGGGATTAACCGAAAAAGGCTTTTGGCAAACCTTGCAAAGGACCTTGACCGTCATTTCCCCTTAAGCAAACCCTGGCCCTCAAGACAAGTCAAGTCCCCGCGGGGGCAAGCCGCCGGGCCTGGCGCGGCCAGCCCCGGCCACGGATTTTCAGCTTTCCAGGAATCTTCACAAAAAACTAGTTCTGCTGCGGAACCAGTTTATGAATCTCCAGGGATAGGTGGACTCAAGCCATTGCGCGGCCCAAGGTTTATGCCAGCGATAAGAAAAACTTATAAAAATGTCTTTACGGGGCGCCGCGGCAATAAGCAAGATTTATTTCAAAAGCCGAAAAACTGGACTTTGGGCCTTGATTCTGCCGCCTGGCAAAGCCGTCAAGCCCCGCCCCCCCCCTCCCCCAGCCAGGGGGGGCGGCGGCAAAACCGCTGAGAAAATGGGGAGATTTTGCAATAAGATCCCCCAACAGGACAGGGGTTCTTAAAAAAAGTCTTTTGACAAACCGTCCAGGCCGCCGCAAGCTTTTAGGTGACAAACGATTTGTCTTCAGCCTCCCGCAGGAAAACAGCAAAATCAATCCGCTGGCGGCTAAATTCAAATCCTTTATCAAGCTTGCAGGCAATAAGCCGGTCGGCCAGGAAGGCCAGAGGGGAAAAATGCCTCCGCTGCTGGATGTTCAGCCCTGGCTTGAGCCTTGAAAAAACCTGCCCAAAATGCCAAAAAAGCCTTGCTCTTGACGCCGCCGCCGGCCAGCCGCCCCCTTAAGTGGATTTTTTGGGAAAAAGCCGGCATGATTGTCAAATGGGCCTGACTTTCCCCAGCCGGGATTTCCCTGAAAAATCCCCGGCTCAGAAATATTTTTTTACAGCCTGCGCCGCCGGCTTTGCGCTGGCCCTGGATCAGGCGTCCAAGGTTTATGTCCATACGGCAATGAAAGTCGGGGAGAGCAAAACCCTGATCCCCGGGTTTTTCAACTTCACCTACGCGCGGAACACCGGCGGCGCCTTTGGCTTTGGAAGCGAGAGCCACGAGCTGATTCGCGCCTTTTTGTTTCTGCTTGTTCCGCTTGTCTGCGCCGCTGTGATTTTTTTCATGCTCCGGGAAACCAGAGACAGGCTACAGGCCGCGGCGCTGGCGGTTATTTTGGGCGGGGCCGCAGGAAACTACATGGACCGGATCCGCCTTGGCTATGTGGTGGATTTTATTGACTGGCATCTGGCCGGCCGCTGGCGCTGGCCGACTTTTAATCTGGCGGATTCTTTTATTGTCACAGGGGCCATGTATTTGGGCTTTGTATACTTCAGGGAATATCTGGATGAGCGCCGCCGCGCCAAAGCCGCCTCTTTGAATAAAAACCCCTCTTGACAGGCCTACCCCCCCTCCTCCAGGCGGCTGGCGGCTGAGCGCATGGTGAGAACGGGCCTTCCGTCGGCAAAAACTGAAACGCCGATTTGCGCGATCCCCTCAGCCACAGGCTCCCATTTGACTTTCCCCGCCTCCCGCCAGCCGTCTTCAAACTCCAGCGCGCTCATTTTGAAACTCATGCTGTAAACTGTCCCGCCCCCTGTCAAAGCCGCCAGGCTGAGAGTGTTGCCGTAAAGGGCAATGGCCCTGGCTCCGCCGGGAAGCTTTCCCAGATAGCTCAGGCTGTCTGTTTTGAAGTCTTTGAAAAAAACATGCCCGTCTGAAATAAAAAACAGGAGATCTCTGTAGCGGGCGCTTTGCTGATCTTTGGGGCTGTGATCGGAAAGCTCCCAGTTTGGGGGATTTGGGAGCGGGCTGGGTTTTTTGGCGGCGGGCTTTTTGGCCCCAGGCGAATTTAAATGAAACAAATAAGGCCCGCATGCCGGCGCCGCAAAAGCCTCCGGCGCGGGCAGCGCTGCGCCGCCGGCCAGGATCGCGGCCAGCGCGGGCAGAATGCCCCAGAATCTGTTGTTTGCGGCTGCGGCGGATTTCATAAAGTTTCTCATAGCGGGGCAAGTTTTTAAGCCTTTTTGCTGCCCGGCTTTGCCCGGGCCGCCGGCGCCCCTAAAGCTTTGGCCCTAACCTTTGCGCGGGCTTAAGCCTGCCGCAAAAAGGCTTTTCCTGTCAAGCAAAAAAAGGCCATGAAAAAAATTAAATTTTCTTAAATTGCGCGCGCTTTTGGCCGCCCCGGAAAAATTCCCCTCCGCCCCCGCGCGCTTTTTCAGGAAAAAAGCCCTGAGGGGCGCTAAGCTGATGAGGAGATGTTTAATTTTGGCTTTATGGAGATAATGGCTTTGCTGGCCATTGCTTTTTTGGCTCTGGGGCCGGAAAAATTCCCCTCCGCCGCCCGCGGCTTTTTAAAGCTGCTGAATGAGCTGAGGAGCCTGTTCAAAGAGGTCAAGACAGAGGTTGATCAGGCGGCGGGAGAGGCAAAAAGGCAAATTTCCGAGTCTCAAAAGGAGATTCAAAAGCTTGCGGAGGAGCCTTTGGAGGGGCCGGCGCTTGAGGAGCTGAACAGGGAGCTGGCCGCCCCGGAAGAATCCGGCGCCTCAGGATCTGGCGGCAGCTCCGGCCCCGCGCCCGCAGCGCCTGATGAGGCTCCGGGGCGGGGGAAAAACCAGTGAAAGAGAAGGCTTTGGGCGCGAATCAAGATCAGGCCCTGCCCTTTAAGGAGCATCTTGCAGAGCTCCGGAGCCGGCTTTTCAAGATTCTGCTGATTTTGGCGGCGGGGTTTGCAGCCTGCTGGTTTTTTGCCGGGGAGATTTTGGAGATCATCAGCCGGCCCATAAAGCCGATCCTCATCCACACTGAGGGAAAGCTGATTTTTACAGGGCCGCTTGAAAAATTTCTCTCCTATCTAAAAGTCAGCCTGTTTGCGGGGGCGCTTGTCTCCTGCCCCTTTTGGCTGTTTCAGATCTGGAGGTTTGTCTCCCCCGGCCTTTATGAGAGGGAAAAAAAATGGCCGCTTTTTTTTGCCGGAGCGGGCGCGCTCCTTTTTTGCCTGGGGGCTGCCTTTGTTTACTTTGCCGCGCTCCCCCTGGCCTTTCGGTTTTTGATGTCTTTTGGAGGGGAGGGGGAGGCGGCTTATATCTCGCTCAGGGAGTATCTGTCTTTTTTTATCCGGACAGCCCTGGCCTTTGGCGCGGTTTTTGAGCTGCCGCTGATTCTTTTTTTTCTTTTAAAGGCGGGGATCTTAAAGGCGGAGACTCTGGCCTCTATGCGCCCCTACGCTGTTGTGGCCATAGCTTTGCTTTCAGCCTTCATCACCCCCCCCGATGTTTTCAGCATGATTTTTATGATGGCTCCGCTTTACCTGCTGTTTGAGGCCTCTTTATGGATAGGGCGGCGGGTTTAGCCGCCGGCGGGGGGAGAGGCTGAAAAACAGCGCTTTGCGCGGCGGGGCCGCCGCAGAGATAATGGGGAGAGCATGCCTTCCAAAAAAAACAAAGCCGCCAAAGCCGGAGCGGCCGTCTTTAACAGAAAGGCCCGGTTTAGCTATGAGCTGGGGGAGAAGTTTGAAGCGGGGCTTGTTTTAAAGGGCAGCGAGGTTAAGCCGCTGAGGGCCGGCCAGTGCCAGCTGAAAGACTCTTACATTGCTTTTCGGGGCGGCGAGGCTTTTTTGCAAAAAGCGCATATCAGCCCCTACGGCCCGGCCGCGGGCGGCGGCCATAAGCCGGAGCGGCTCCGAAAGCTGCTGCTGCGCCGCCGCGAGCTGGAGAGGCTTCAGGGCCTGGCTCAGCAAAAAAGCATGAGCTGTGTCCCTTTGCGGATTTATTTTAAAGGGGGGCTTGCCAAGCTGGAAATAGCCCTCGCCCGCGGCAAAACAAAGGGCGACAAAAGAGAATCTTTAAAGCGGCGGGCCGCCGAAAGGCAAATTGAGCGGGCTTTAAGAAAAACCCGGCGGTAAAAAGCCGGGGCGGAGGGCCGGCCTGCGGGGGGGGGCGCCTGTCAGGAGGCGGCAAAGCGCTCTTTGCCCTGATGCAGCTTTTCCATTAGCGAGAGAATGGTCATGTCCTGATCCACGATTGACATCACCATGCTTTTTTTTAAATTCAAAAGCTCCAGGAGCTTTTGCCTCTCCTCCTGATTGACTTCAAGGGTTTTGCGGGGGCCGGAGCTGTTTGAGTTGTTTTGCGCGATTTTGCTGTCCAGCCGGCTTATGGCGCGGAGCAAAAGCTCGCGGGAGAGGTAAAAGTTTTCCAGGTTGTCGATTCGCCCCTGGGACAGCCGGCGGATTTCGTCCGTGTTGATTCTGTGAAACTCCAGAAGGCAGGAGTTTTTCTCCTCCAGAATTTCAAAAACCGATGAGACATCCCTGTCCATTGCATTGGCTCCCTGGGGGCTTCCAGCCCCCATGCCCGGCGGCGCTTTTCGCCGCGCCGCGCCATCAAGCTTATTATGGCGCAAAACCTAAAAAAATCCGCGCCAATAATCCCCCCTTGTCTATGGGCCGGGAAGGCCGGCCCGCGCCGGCCCCCCAAGGGCTTTAGGGGGCGGAGCGGGGCCTCTCTGTGGCCCGGCCGGCCTGAAAATTTTGGCTTTGGTCTGGAAAAAACTGTCTCAAAATGAGACATGCGCCGGGAATTTAAACAGGACAGAGGGCGGGAAAAGCTCTGCCGGGCTGCCGGATTGCGGGGGTTTTTGGCGGCGGCTAAGATTTCCATATCAGCTCCTCCGCCTGAAAGCATGCCTCTGTCTGCTTTTGGCTGGGCTGAATCTCCGCAAGAAAAGGCTGTTTTTTTGTGTCCGGCCAGGCAAAGCCCTCCGGATCTTTGAACACCCGGTGTCCAAGCCCCCACATTTTGGCCAGCCCCTCAAACGAAAGCCTGTGCTCGTTTAAAAAGCCCGGATTTTTGTAAAGCCGCGAAAATATCCGCCCGCCAAAATTATTGATGACCGCCGCAGTCCATGAGGGGATCTGATCGGAGCGCCAAAACCCGGCCATATCATAGAGCAGGCTCAGGTCTCCAAGAATGGCAAAGCTTTTTTTGCCGGCGCGGCATTCGCCCAAAAACCGGGAAATCACCCCGTCAATTCCGTTAAGCCCGCCCTGTCCGGTGATAACGCGCGGGGTTTTGTCTGTCCGGCGGCCCGCCGCGCCCCAGAGCCTGATGGGAAGGCTGTTGCCTAAAAAAACTTTTGAGCCGCCGGGCAGGCTGTCTTTCAGGCGGGCCATCCAGGCTGGCTCGCCCGCAGGATATTGCTTTAAAAGCCGCTGGCGCTTTTTATATTGGGACTGGTCGTATTTTTTAAAAGCCGCGGCGCCGGCGGCCGCCGCCCGGCGCGGATTGTTTTGGATTTCCTCTTGAACAAGGGGCAGCCCGGCCAGCAGGGGGAGACTCAGGCTTTTGCGGGCCAGGCCGGGGAAAAACGGCGGAGAGGAAAGGCTGAAAACAGGCAGGCTTGATTTTTCCAAATCCCTCCAAAAGCGCGCCCGCGGGACTCCTCCGATGCGGAGGACCCCATCTGCGGCCATAAGCCGGAAAGCGGCGGGCAAAATCCTCTCTCCGGAAAGAAGCCCCTCTGGAAGATGCTCCAGCTGCGACAAAGGCTCGGCAAAAAAAAGCCCCTTCCAATTGGTTAGAAACTTTTTGACAGGCGCTTTTTCCTCCTCTCTAAGCTCGCCCGCGATAACAAGCGGCTTCCGGCAGGATTTAAAAAAGCCCTTTATGGCGGCTTTTGCCGCATCTGCGGAAGAGGCTGTCTCTGGAAAGGGATAAATAGCCGGCGCTGAATCAAAAAAGCTTTCAGGAAAGCTTAAAGGCTTTGGATCCGCGTCCAGCAGAGGCTCGTCAAAAGCCGCATTCAGATGAAGGCTCCCATGGGATGGAATCCATGCCTCAATGGCCTCCGCCTCCTCCAGCCTGGAGATGTTCAAAGAAAGGGCCGCGCAGCCCTTAAAAAGCTCTCCCTGGCTTTGCAGGGTTTGAGGGCAGCCGCTTTGGGCCTGGGCAGAGGGGCGGTCGGCTGTGATGAGCGCCAGGGGCAGGCCGCTGTAAAAGCCCTCCAGCGCGGCGGGCAGAAGCTCCGCCGCCGCGGTCCCTGAGGTGGTGACAGCCGCTGCCGGGCGGCTGTCCCGGCGGACCCGGCCTAAGGCGAAAAAGCCGGCCGAGCGCTCCTCAAAAAAGCTCAAAACCTCCAGCCCGCGGGCCTGGGAAAGAGCCTCCACAAAAGGGGCCGGCCGGCCCCCCGGACAGAGGCAGAAGGATCGGACTCCCCGCTCCGCCAGCTTTTTAATGATCAGCTCAGCGAGCCGGATGCTCATTTCAGCCGGCTCCGCGCCGGCTGCTGCCAGGAGCGCCAGTAGCCTTTGACTTCAAGGGGGTCCAGAGCGGGGTCCCGCTTTAAAGGCCGCCGCGAGTCAATCATCACGGCGTATTCATTGGTTTCGGTTTTGCCTTTGATGGCCTGGACAGCTTTGGGATGGGGGCCGTGGGGGAAGCCCGCGGGGTGAAAGCTCATCATTCCGGGATGAAGATTGTCCCGGCTGAAAAAATCCCCCTTGTGATAAAACAGCGCTTCGTCATAGTCAGTGTTTTGGTGATAAAAGGGAACTTTTAAAGCGTCGGCGTCCCGCTCCAGAGGGCGGGGGAGAAAGCTGCAGACAATAAAATCATCGGTTAAAAAAGTTGTGTGGGCGCTGGGGGGGAGATGGGCCCGGTGGCTCATTACCGGCATAATGTCCTCCATATCAAGGGCAAAGGGAAACAAATCCCCCTGCCACTCCTCCACATCAAAAATGCAGGAGTCATAGTCAAAGCGGGTCGGCGCGCCCCCCCGAAACACAGTGATTGTTTTAAACTCTCTGCCGCTTTCCCGCAGATAGACCTGCAGGGCCTTCAGATCGGGGCGGATCAGCGCGCGGGAGCTGTAAAGGCCGTGGCGGCCCAAAAGCCCGCGCTCCGGGGCGCGAAAATGGCTGCCCAGGCTTTCAATAATGAGAAAGCCGGAAGGCTCTTCAGGAGCAAAAGCATGGGCCAGGCACTTGGGGATCAAAACATACCGGCCGGGGCGGTATTTCAAAAGCCCGTATTCCGTCAAAATCAGGCCGCGGCCCCGGTGGCAGAAAAAAAGAATGTCCCCATCGGCTCCGCGAAAAGCCTCCCCAGGGGGGGTTTCCAGCTGATAAAAGCCGATATTCAGGCGGTCATTAAACAAAAGCCGCTTCCAGCATTCCCGCTCCTTTTGCAAAAGGGCGAGATCAAACATGCGCGGCTTCAGGGGGCCATCGATATTTGTCCAGCGGGGGCTGGGCTGCCGGCGAATCAGATGGGAGACAGGGCCGTAAAACCCGTCCTGGCCCTGCTCCTCCTCAAAGCGCCCCTCTGGGATGCCTTTGTGCGGCTGCTTTTGCGCCATTACGCGCCTCATAGTATGCAAAGCCGGAAAAACAGTCAAACCGGATGAAAAAAAGGGGGGCTTTTAGGCTTTGCGCCTTTTCGCTTTTTGAAGGCGGCTTATGATGCGGCGGGCGGCTTTTTCCGGATCGGCCCGGACTTCATGCTCCCAAACCCTAATCACCCGCCAGCCTTTCCGCCGCAGCTGCCGGGTGATTTTTTTGTCCCGGCGGCGGTTGCCGGAGATTTTTTCCCTCCAGTATTTCGTGTTGCTGGAGGGCATCCGGCAGTGCCTGGGGCAGGCGTGCCAAAAACACCCGTCAATAAAGGCGGCGAAGCTTTTGCCGGGAAAAACCATGTCCGGCTTTCCAGGCAGCCCATGCCCTATCCTGTATCTGTATCCCCAGCTCCAGATCAGTTTTCTGACTGCGGCCTCAGGCTTTGTGTTGCGGCTTTTGATCCGCGACATGCACCAGCTTCTCTGCTTTTTTGTGAGCGTGTCCGCCACTGTTTTTCCCTCCGGTTTTTCCCCAAATCAGCGGTTTCGGCTTCGGATCAGGTTTTTGGCTGCGGCCTGCGCCAGCTTCTCTGTTTTTTTGCGCGCGCGCCCGCCACTGTTTTTCCCTCCGGTTTTTCCCCAAATCAGGTTTTTGGCTGCGGCCTGCGCCAGCTTCTCTGTTTTTTTGCGCGCGCGCCCGCCACTGTTTTTCCCTCTGGGATGCCCTCTCCAGATTTTTCTCAAATCAGCTCTGCAAAGCCCCCGCGCTTTAGGGGGGCTTCCGGCAAAGCCGCAAAAAAACATCCCGGCCCCCAAAGAGGGCCGGGAATGCCGCCTTTTTCAGGATGGGCGGTAAGCCGGATTCTGTCTGCCTTTCTCCCGGCGGCGGGAAAAAGAGAGGCGGCCATTCATCTGGGAGCTTTGTCGCCAAAGCCCTCTTGCGATCCACCCGAAGGCCCTGCCGGCGGCAGGATGGCCTTCCTATTTGATCTCGCTCCGCGCAGAGTTTAGCTGATTTCACTCCAGCCAGGCCCTGGCAGAGCCAAAGCCTGCTGGACATTCTTTCTGTTCCACTGGTCCTCGCCTTGCGGCGGAAGGGTGTTGCCCTTTGCGCCCGCCGGAGGAGTCCGGACTTTCCTCTCCGCCCAAGCCGCGGGGGCCGGGCAGAGCGGCCGCCTGTCCATCCACAGCCATTATAGCGCAGCCCGCCCCGCAGCGCAAAAAGGCTGGAATCATGAGAAGGGGGGGGGGTCTGGGAGCCAGCTCAAAGCAAAGGCCTGCTGCGGGGCGGGGGCGCCGGAGCCGCGCCCCTTGAAAGCTCAAATTTTGCAAAGGCGGCGGCGCAGCCCCGCGCCTGAAAGGCCGCCCCCAGCCCATGAGCCTCCCCTTTGAGGGAAAGCCGGAATCTTCCTCCGCCGGCCTCGCGGACAGCAATATCCCGCAGAAAAACTGTTTCCGCGCCTGAGGGGCCGCCCCCCCCATCCTCCGCCCGCGCGGGATTCTTCCCCTCTGCGGCCCGCGCGGAAAGCGCTTTCACCGCCGCCTCTTTCAGGCACCAAAGCCGGGAGATGTCTGTCATGGCTTCTTCCCCCTTTGAGCAGAGGATCCTCCGCCGCAGGCTGTTTTGCGGGAAGGCCCCGGTCAGGCCGCGGCCCCCGGGCTGATGTTTTTCAAAGCGGGAGAGTTCCTCTATGTCAAAGCCAATGGGGCAGCCCCGGCTCAGGACAAAGCCGCCCATGGTTTTGGCATGGCTTAGCGAGACAAACAAATCATCAAACTTAAGCGGCGGCTTCAGAAGATCCAGGCTTTCGGGAAAAAGCTTTCCGGTCTGCCGGCAAAGCTCCCGCTGAAGGGCGCGGCGGAGGCGAATTCTGCCGCTCCCCGCGCCAAACCGCCGGCGGATCTCGCCCCGCAGATCCAGATCTAAGACAGCTGCGGCTTTTTCTATCAGAAAACTCATGCGCCCCGCCCGGCCCCAAAAAAAACAGGCCGGCGGCTTACAGGCGCTCCCCAGACTTTAGGACGGCCAGAACAGATTTGCAGACATGCTTCAGCGGCTCCATCACCCCCCGCCCCGCAAGGACAGAGCTTTCAAAGTCCCGGCAGTTGTAAAGGTTGAGCCGCGCCCGGAGAAGCTTAACCGGCAGAGCCTCTTTCAGATCGCGCTTGTTGTATTGGAGGGCCATGGGAATTTGAAAAATGTCCTCCTCCTGGCTTTTCAGCAAAATCTGAAGGTCAGAAAGGGATTTTTGGTTTTTTTCCATGGCTTCAGGGAGCGAGTCCGCGACAAACACAATCCCGTCAGACCCCCGCGCAAGGCAGGCCTGCTCCTCCAGGGGGCCGGCCGGGGAGCTGTAAACATGAAAAAAAGTCTCAAAGCCGAGGATTTTCCCCATGGAAATCACAAGAGCCTCAACAGCGGGGCTTAAAGGCAGGGGAAAATAAGAGACTTTGCTTTCCTCGGACCGGCTTTTGATCAGATGCAGGGCTGAGGTTTTGCCAGATCCCTCTGGACCGAAGTAGAGGATCTTGCAGTGCATTTCTTTTGCCTGGGAGTTGATGATGGACATTAAACGCCGCTGCGGTTTTCCATCGCGCGCCATAGGGTTTTGTCATCCACATACTCTAAGTCGCTTCCAAAAGGGATGCCTGAGGCCAGGCGGGAGATTTTTAAAGAGGGGCCGCTGATGGTTTTTTGAATGTAAAGGGCGGTTGTGTCCCCCTCCAGGTCAGAGTCAATGGCCAAAATCAGCTCTTTCACATGGGCCGCGGCGGCGCGGCTCTGCAGCTCTTTAAGAGTCAAGTCCTTTGGCAGAATATGGCGGAGCGGGGAGATAGCCCCATGCAGCACATGGTAAAAGCCCTTGAAGGCGCCGCTGCTTTCAATGCGAAACACATCAAAGGGCTGCTCCACAACGCACAAAACCTCTGGATCGCGGCTTTTGTCAAGGCATATAGCGCAAAGGCCAGCCCCCTCTGTGAGCTGAAAGCACTGGGGGCATTTTTTGATGTTTTTTTGCAGATCAAAAAGGGTTTTTGCGAGCGCGGCGGCCTCCCGCCCTCCGGCCCTTAAAATATGCTGGGCCAGCCGGCGCGCGGTCCGCGGCCCGACGCCGGGGAGCTTTTGCAGCTCAAACAGAAGGGCCTGAAGGGAGGGGAGCGGCTTCATCGCGCTGTTCAAAAGCCGCCGGCTAAAGAGGCTTTGTTTTTCATGATGTCTTTAATTAATCTTCGCTTTGCCGGCGCGGAAAGTCAAGCGGGCCGGCCCGTTTTCGGCCCTAAGGGGCTTTTTGGATTTTGAGCAGGATTTTTTTAGAGCCTCCGGCCCGGTATGTTTTAAAAGCCTCCGCGGAAAACGGGGAGCCGGCGGGCCAGGATCTTTCCCAGCTTGAAGCCTGCCACAAAAAAGCCGCGCCGCCCGGCGCCAGAAGCCTCTCTAAAAGCGGGGGAAAGTCTTTTAAGGGGGCGGCCGCCTGAGACAGCAAAACGGGAAAGCGCGCCCTCAGATCCTCCGCCCTCTGGCATAAAACAGAGGCATTTTGAATTTTTGAGAGAAAAACAGCCAGCTTTAAAAACTCCGCTTTTTTTCGGCTTTTTTCGCAGAGGATAAAAGCTGTTTGGGGATAAAGCGCGGCGCAGACAAGCCCCGGCATTCCATTTCCGCTCCCCAGATCCAGGGCCGGCCCCGGAAGCCCTTTAAAAACCGGGGCCAGCAGGCGGCAGGAAATCAGGCTCTGCTCCAAAAGAAGATTCAGCTGCTGAATGGGCGCTTTTTTTGAAAAGAGATTGATTTTTTCGCCGGCGGCGGACAGGCTCTCCCCCAGCGCCATAATCCGGCTTTTTTGGCCAGGAGGCAGCCTGCGGAGCAGAGCCTGCGAAAGCCCCTGCGGGAAAGAGGCTTTTTGATGGCCAGGCTGATTTTGCATACAATCAAACCATGGACTGAAAAATTTTAGGTTTCAAGGATTTTTTTTCAGCCCGCCCCCGGGGTTTTTAGGGGTTTTAGGTTTTTTTAAGAAAAAACTCAAAGCCTGGGATGTTTTGCTTGGCTTTTTGCTTGACAGGGCGGCCATTTTAAGGGAGGGTTTTTTGACGGGAGGAAAAGCGCATGATGAAAAATATTTTTTTGCCGGCTGTTTTTGCGGCTGCTGCTGCAGGCCCCGCCGCCTTTGGCGAAAAAAACTATGATGTTTCGCTGGAGGCGCATTGCGAGGCGCGGGGGCTGACGCCGGAAAGGGAGTGGGTCATCCTTGTCAAGGGGAGCTTAAAGGCGGATCCGAGGGACATTGCCGGCGGGCGGGAGCATATTCCGGCGGTTAAAGAGGAGGCCTCAAAACACCCCGGCTCCGCTGTCTATGTGCCGGTGGGAATAAAGTCAGAGTTTTTTGGCGGGCCGGACGGAACCCGGCTGCAAATTTCTTTTTGGCGCCTGATTAACAAAAACAATAAGGCGTTCCAGGGCTTTGGCGGAAGGAAAACAGGGCTTTCTGAAATTTCCGCTTATCAGACGCTTGTCATAAACGGGATCCCAGTCTCCGCCAGGCTGGATATGCCATCTGGCCGCATGTCCCCCGCCTCCAGCCGGATTTTGCTGGGCTATGACAGGCTGGACAAGCCCGCCCTGGTCTCTGCCCCCTCGGAGGAGGACCTGACCCTTGAGCGCGAGTCCCCTCTTGTTTTGCCTGAGGGCAGGTTTTTGTTTGTCTATTCTGACTGCCGCATAAAATACACAGCTGAAAAAGCGAAAAAATAGCCTGGCCGCAGCTGGCAGCCCCTCTGCAGGCCCTGCCGCCGCTAAGGCGGGCTGTCTGCCGGGGAGACAGACTTGACGCGGACTCCAAGCGCCTCGCCCGCGGCCCGGACAAAAGGATGCGCCTTGGCCGCATTTAAAAGGCTTTCCCTCTCATCAGCGGTTTTTTGCTCTTTGATTGTGGGATGGCCTTTTGATGAGGATTCAAACCGGACGGTTTTAGGGGATTTGTAAAACACGCTCAGCTGCTCTTCAAGAAGCTTGCGGAAGCTGGGATCCGCGCATTTGCTTTTTATGTAAGAGGATGTTTTCGGGACAGCAAAAACAAAGCAGCCCTCCTCCTGGCCTGTCAAAGAGAGGCTTTCAATCAGGCCGCCCTCTGTGGGATGCCGGGTTTTAAAGAGCTTTAGAAAATCAAGCCACAGGCTGTCTTTAGAGGCGGCTGCTGAAGGTTTCCGGGCGGCCTCCCCAAACTCCGGCTGTTTCTCCAGGCTTTTTCCGGCAGTTTTTTGAGCCGGGGCCGGCCGGCCATCATCAGGAGGGGAATCAGCTGGGGTTTTTGCTTTTTCGGGCAGCGGCGCGGGAGGCTTTTCCGCCGCAGGCCTGGCTGAGCCTTCGGGGCCGCGGGCCGGGCTTTTAGGATCTGTCAGATTTTTTTCATGGCTTTTTGCAGGGGCTTTCTCTGGGGCTTTTTCAGGGCTTTTCATATTAGGGGGGGCTGCGGCTTTTGCCGGCCGCGGCGCCGCCGGCTTTGAGGGAGCCGGCTCTGCGGGGGCGGCCTCTGAAGGGGCGCTTTTTGAGGGGGGGGCTGCCGGAAAATGCGCGATTTCCTCCAGCCTTGGAGCCTGGGAGAGCCTCAGCAGCAAAACTTCCAAAACCATTTGGGGGTCATGGGAGAGGGCCATCTCCCGCTCCCCTTTCAAAGCCATGTCAAAAAGAAGGTGAAGATCCTCATAGCTGGCCGGCTCCGCAAGCTTTTTCAGCCGCTCAATCTCCTGCTGGGAGGCTTGAACCAAAGGGGGCGCGTTTTCCGGGCAGAGCTTCAAGATCATAAGGTCCCTTAAGCCCTCTGTCAGATCCTGAAGCGCGAGGGCGGCCTCGCCCCCCGCCGCGCGGAGGCTGTGGATAACTTTTACAGTCAGCGCCTCGCTTCTTCCGGCAAGAGCCTCCAGAGCCTGAAAAATAATATTTCGATCGCTCAGGCCAAGGATTTCAGCAGTTTTTTCCTCCGTCACCTTCCCTTTGCAAAAGGCGGTCATTTGATCCAGCAGGCCCTGGCTGTCTCTCAAAGAGCCTTTGGCCTGGCGCGCGATAAGCCAAAGCGCGCCCTCTTCCGCCTGAATGCCCTCGGCCTGGCAGATTTTTTCCAGCTGCTGTTTTATGGGCAGGGGGGGGATCAAATGAAAATCCAGCTTTTGGCACCTGGATGCGACTGTCTGGGGGATTTTGTGGGCCGCTGTGGTGGCCATGATGAAAATCACATGAGAGGGGGGCTCCTCAAGGGTTTTCAGAAGCGCGTTGAAGGCGCTGATGGAAAGCATGTGGACTTCGTCAATAATGTAGATTTTGCGGGAGCCTGAAGAGGGCATGTAATTGACGGTGTCCCGCAGCTCCCGAACCGCATCCACCCCGTTGTTGCTGGCGCCGTCAATTTCCAGAACATCAAGGCTTTTTCCCTCTTGAATCAGAAGGCAGTCATCGCACTTGCCGCAGGGGTCAAGCTCCGCCGCCTGCGGGCAGCGGATGGTTTTTGCCAAAATCCTTGCCGTGGAGGTTTTTCCTGTTCCCCTGGGGCCTGTAAAAAGCAGGACCGGATGGAGGCGGTTTTGGCGGATCGCGTTTGTGAGGGTTTTCCGAACAGCCTCCTGGCCGATCAGCTCAGAAAAACTCCGGGGCCGCCACTTGCGGGCCAGCGCCATATAGCTTTGTCTGGGTTTTTCGCCCACAGCTCATGCCTCCGCTGGTTTCCACAGCCCCGCAAAAAAGATCCCGCGTTAGTATGGCCCGCGGGATTTTTGTCTCTGCCGGCCCGCCATCCCCGCAGAGCTTTTGCTGCCCCTTATAACCGGCGCGGGGAATCCAGCATGCCCTGATTTTCCAGACGGATCAAGCCGCCCGCCCGCGGCGCCGGCAAAAAGCGCGAAAAACCGATCAGATTTTGATCAGGAGGATGGTCGGGGAAGCAGCGGTTTAATTAAGGGGGGCGCTCCGCAAAATTGACGCAGCGCTCGCAAGGGGGGATTTTCCAGACCAAGGGGCCGCCGGGCGCTGAGAAATTATAAAAAAATTTTGACAAGCCCGCGGCCCTGATTTTAATCTGAAAAAAAGGGGTTTGCCGCGGCTTTCTCTTCTAAAGCCAGCCCCCCTTGGAGGCGCCAAAAACCGCAAACATTTCTGGAAAAACCCAAAACTTCAAGCGCCTCAGCAGGAAAACCCAGCAGAAAAAATCAGCCCCCCCAAGCCGCAGAAAAAAAGCCAAGCATGAATGCCCCCGACCTGATCCCTTTGCATGAGCCTTCCCCGCCTCCCCCTTACCGGCCGGAGGAAAGGGAAAGCCGGGCGGAGGGGAGCCATCCATTCGCCCTTCAAAAAAATCAGCCGCCGCGCCCGGCCAATGGCGCCGCGCCGCGGCAAAATCCGCCGCTGGCAAACGGGCGCCTCGGCCATGCCTCCGCTCAGCCGGCGCCAAAGCCGGGCGGCCCGGCCGCGGGTTTGAATTTTGAGCCGGCTCCCAGCCAAATATCCAGCCAAAGCGCCGGGGCCGCTGCGGCCGGGCCGGCTGTTCAAAGCCCTCAAAAAGAATCCCGCCGGCTTCATGCTGCCGCTCGCGCGGCGGACGGAGAGCCTGAAGGCCCGAAAGTCATGCGGGTCAGAAAGCGGGACAGCAGCTTTGAGCCTGTCAATGTAAACAAAATCATCAATGTGGTTTACGCCTGCTCCTCAGGGCTGAAGGAGGTCGACCCCATGCATGTGGCCACAAAGGTCATCAGCGGGCTTTATGACGGGGCCAGCACACGGGAGCTGGACCGCCTCTGCATCCGAACCGCCTCGCTCCTGATTGCCGAGGACCCTGATTACTCCAAGCTCTCGGCGCGGCTTCTGGCCCGCTATATCAGCGAGGAGGCTGCCAGCCAGGGAATCAGAAACTTTTTTGATTCCATTAAAAAGGGCTACAAAGCGGGGCTTATTCAAAAGGACAAATATGATTTTGTCAGGGAGCACAAAGAGCCTCTGAACATTATCATTGACAGCTCCCGGACCAAAAAATTTGAGTACTTTGGCCTGCGGACAGTCTATGACCGCTACCTGCTGAAAGATCCGGAAACCCGGCAGGTGATTGAAACCCCGCAGCATTTTTTTCTCCGCGTGGCCTGCGGGCTGACAGACAGCTTTAAATCAGCCAAGGAGTTTTATGATTTGATTTCCAGCCTGGATTACCTGCCCAGCTCGCCGACGCTTTTTAACTCCGCCTCCCCCAGATCTCAGCTTTCATCCTGCTATCTTTTGGACTCTCCAAAGGACGACTTGTCCTCTATTTATGACAAATACAAAGATGTGGCGCTGCTGTCCAAGTTTGCCGGGGGGATCGGGCTTTCCTTTTCCCGCGTCAGGAGCCGCGGCTCTCTGATCAAGGGAACCAACGGCCAGTCAAACGGCATTGTGCCTTTTCTGAAAACCCTGGACTCTTCTGTGGCCGCGGTTAATCAGGGGGGCCGGCGAAAGGGCGCCGCCTGCATTTACCTTGAGCCATGGCACAGCGATATTGAGGCTTTTTTGGAGCTGCGGGACAACACCGGGGATGAGCAGCAAAGGGCGCACAACCTGAACATAGCCTGCTGGATCCCCGATCTTTTTATGAAAAGGGTTGAAGAGGGCGCCGGCTGGCCGCTTTTTGATCCCAAAGAAGTCCCGGAGCTGGCTGACACCTGGGGCGCTGAGTTTGAGGCCAGATACATTGAGGCGGAAAAGTCCGGCCGGGCTGTCAAAACGCTCCCCGCGAGAGAGCTTTACAGGCGCATGATGAAAACTCTGGCTGAAACCGGAAACGGCTGGATGTGCTTTAAGGACAGCAGCAACAGAAAAAGCAGCCAGACCATGAGGCCCGAAAACATGATTCACCTCTCCAACCTCTGCACGGAAATTCTGGAAGTGACCTCGGACAGGGAAACCGCCGTCTGCAATCTCGGCTCCATCAATATCGGAAATTATTATGAGGAGTCCAAAGGGGATCTGGACTGGGAGCGGCTGGCCAAAAATGTCCGCTCCGCCGTTTTGTTTCTGGACAAAGTGGTGGATGTGAATTTTTACCCTGTTGGAAGCGCCAAAAAGTCAAACAGGGCCTGGCGGCCGGTGGGGCTTGGCCTTATGGGGCTTCAGGACTTGTTTTTTAAAATGGATCTTCCCTTTGAAAGCCGCGGGGCGGCAGAGCTTGCGGCCAAAATTCAGGAGGAGATCTATTATCATGCCCTTTCCGCGTCCTGCGATTTGGCCAAAAAGAAAGGCCCGCACGAAAAATTTAAGGACACCAGGGCCGCCCGGGGCCGGCTGCAGTTTGACCTTTGGAATGTCCAGCCCGCGGATCAAAAGCGCTGGGACGAGTTAAAGTCCCGCATCAAAAAGCATGGGCTTAGAAACTCGCTGCTGATTGCCATAGCCCCCACGGCCACCATTGCCTCTTTGACAGGGGCTTACGAGGCCATTGAGCCGCAGCTCTCCAACCTTTTTAAGAGGGAGACTCTGAGCGGGGAGTTTATTCAGATCAACAAATACCTTGTCCAGCGCCTGAAAAGCCGGCGGCTTTGGAGCCCCGCCATTCGGGAGCAGCTGAAGCTTCACGAGGGGTCTGTCCAAAACATTCCCGAAATCCCTTTGGAGATCAAAAAAGTTTTTAAGACAGCCTGGGAGATCCCGCAAAAAGCTTTGATTGACATGGCGGCGGCCAGAGGCCCTTTTATTGATCAGAGCCAGTCGCTGAATCTTTTTATGGAAAACCCCACCATCAACAAGCTTTCCAGCATGTATATGTATGCCTGGAAGCGGGGGCTGAAGACCAGCTATTATCTGCGCTCCCGCCCGGCGACAGGCATTGCCAAGGTTACTGTGGGCGGGGCCGCTGCCGCGGGCGGAAGCCCGCGTCAAAGCGCGGCTGGAGGAAGCTCTCTTCAAAACGCGGGGGGCGGCGCGGCGGGCGGCGGCGGCGCTTTCCAAAATGCAGGAGGCGCGGCTGGGGGCGGCGCGTTTCAGAGCGCGCCAGCCGGCGGCAGCCAGCCGTCAAATCTCGAAAATCCTGAAATCTGCGAGTCCTGCCAGTAGCGGCATGGCGGCAAAAAAAACAAAAGCCCTTTTAGGGGAGCTGGGCCTTTTGCCCTTAAAGCAGCTTGGCCAGAATTTTCTAGTCAATCAGGCTCTGGCCCGCAAAATCGCGCGTGCGGCTCAGAAATTCCCGCCGCCGTGGGTGGAGATTGGCCCGGGGCTTGGCGCGCTGACGAATTTGTTTCTGCCGGCGGAAAAAGAAAACTTGATTCTTATAGAGCGGGACAAAAAGCTTGCGGCTTACTGGGAATCCAGGGGGGCGCGGGTTTTTTTCGGGGACGCGCTGAAGATCAGCTGGAGGGATCTTCCCCCCCGCCTCACTTTGTTTGGGAATCTCCCTTATCATATTGCCGGCCCTTTGATTATGGAGAGCCTGCCTTTCAGGGAGAGGATCCATGGGATGGTGTTTATGATGCAGAGGGAGGCGGCCCAGAGGGCGCTGGCCCGCCCGGGCGGAAAAGATTACGGCCCGCTTTCTGTTGTCTGCTCTCTTTTTTGGAGGGCGCGGGTTTTGGCGGAGGCTCTGGAAAGCGATTTTTTTCCCGCTCCGAAGGTCAGGGGCCGGGTTTTGGCTTTTGAGCCGAAGGAAAATGCCTGGACGGATGATCTTTCCGGCTTTCTGCGCTTTGTGAAGAATTGTTTTTCCCAGAGGCGGAAGATGCTTTTGCGCCGCCTGCCTTTGCCGGCGGCGGGGGCTTCCCTTCCGCAGGCAAAAGAGATTTTTTCTGACATGAGTTTGGATTTTAAAATCCGGGCGGAGGCCATCAGCCCGGAGCAATTTTTGGAGCTGTTTCTCCGCTGCCGCGCCCTCTCCGCCGGCCCTTCAGACAGCCGCTCCGCGGCCGGCCCGGCAAACAGCGCCGCCTCCTCCGCAAGCTCTTCAGACAAGCAGGCTTAAGCGCGGGAGCCTCTTTGTTTCTAAAAATCTAAACCCAGCAGCGCTTGCGCCCAGACTGCGGTTTTGCGCGCCTCAAAAGCTCTTTTCCGCGCGCCCCATAGCTAAGGGAGCAAATCAAGCGCTATTTTCCTGGCTGCCTCTTTTTCTCGGCGCTCGGCCCTCCGGGCGGCAAAATTCTCTCCATGTAACTCATAACCTTGCCTCATTTTTCGCTCTGCCTCTTTTATGGCTGCGAGGATTTTATTCAGGCGCTCTGCGGCCTTTGCGCATGGACTCGTTATTTTTTCTGAAATGAATTGCTTAATTGCATGGACTTCAAAAGGCCACCTGGTTCTCAAAATTTCAGCTGCAATCCTCTTTATCTCCTGATCGGAAAGATCCTCAATCACTAGGCTTTGAACAGAAGACACCCGCGGCGATCCTATCCGCCTCCGCTGGCTGCCTGGCTGCGCCAGTTCATCCAAATATGCCATAAAATATTCCATCAGCTGATCATCAGCCCTCATAATTGTCCTCATAATCTTGCCTCCTTGAGCGCCCTCAGCAAATGCTGCCTCCGGGCGGTTATTCATAAAACCACATTATCATAACATAAAAATAAAACAACATCTTTTTCTATCAAACTCTCCGAAAACCCGGTAATCCCGGCAGTTGCCCTGACAGCTCTTAAAAATTTTTCTTTTTGCTTATGAAAGCCTGACATTTTCAATCACGCCCCATTTTTTGTTTACAGCAGCTCTTCTTGTCATAATTTTTATTATACTCGTCATTTTGACGAATACAAGAAAAAATATAGCAACAAGTGAAAAATTTTAAAGCAAGCGCTCCCCGCCGCTGCCATCCCCTCTAAAGCTGGCTCTGCCCCGCAGCCGGCGCAGCAGGGCATGGGCCGGCGGCTGCTTGACAAAGCTGCATGGACATGCTAAGGAGCCTGAAAAGCCAGCGCAAAAACGGCATATTTTGGCGGTTTTCCCCGACTTTTTGTTTTTTCGGCGGATTTTTTGCTTGATTTTCAGGATCGGGGGCGGGATAATTATGGCCATGCCAGACAAAAGACGGGGCAGGGACTGGGTTTTTCCAGGGCAGCCCCCGCCTGAGCTGGATGAAAGCGGCCGGGCGCATTGAACCCGAAGAGATTAAAAACCCCCGATAAAAACAGCGGGCTTATGATAATTGACAGGACAAAAGAAAGGCTGATTCATGCCATGGTTTTCTTTATTAAGAAAACCATGCATTGTTATGCGCTGAAGCTTTTCCACCTTCTTTATTTTTTGGACTTTGAGCATTTCAGGCAGACTGGCCGGCCAGTCACAGGCATGGAGTATTTTGCATGGAAAACAGGGCCCGCGCCGCGCGGCTTATATGATGAGCTGAAAACCCCCGGCAGGCTTAAACAATTTTTTGCTTTTATTCCAGAGCAGTTTTCTGATTCTGATTTTGCAAACAACAAAGATCTGCGGCTCCGCCCGAAAATAAATTTTGACAAAAGCCTTTTTTCCAAAAGAGAGATGGGCATAATGAATCATCTGGCGGATTTATATAAAAACGCCAAGCCCAAAGACATGGCAGCAGCGGGCCATGACAAAAAAGGGCCCTGGCAGAGAGCGCTTAAAGAGAAAGCCAGGCCGCGGCAAATTATCCCTTATGAGCATGCTTTGGACAATTCCCCCGGCTCTGTCTCTAAAGAGGAGGCTGGGGAAATAGCGGGGGAAAATGCGGAAATGCGGCGCATGTTTAAGTTTGAAAGCTCAGTCTAAAATTGATCGCGCCTTGCCCTCTCCGCCGTTTTTCGCAGCCCATCATAATGCCCTTTATCTAATTTTTCAACAAGCTCTAAAATATCTTCTATAACCTGCCGGCCTTCGCTCCACTGGCTTATATCCCAGCCAGTCATTTTGTCTATGCCTGAATGAGAATGAGCATTTATAAACCGCCTTATTTTTTCTTTTTTCCCAGAATCAAAGCCTGTTTTTTTCCTTGCGTTAGAGAGAAGCCTGTCAAGAATTTTCTCTGAAGGAAACTTAAAAGACAAAAAAGCCTCCATAAATTTCCTTGCAATATTGGGGAAAGGATAAATTTCTTTAAGAGCATTGCTTGTGTCAGCTCTCAATCTATATAAAAGACTAAAAAGATACTGATATTCTGAATCATAGCTTTTCAATAAGCTGTCCAAAGGGCTTAATTCTGCTGCTCTTTTATTTTGTTCAGAAAAATTTTTTATCATAAAAAATTCCGCACTCTCCTTATAATCATAATCACTTTTAAACCAATGTTTAATATGTTTAAAAAAATCAAAATTATGGGTTAATATAAAAACTTGTTTTGCCGTTGTAATTTCTGACTTTATAAAGCCAAAAGCCTGAAATACAGAATTGGAATCCAGGCTGGAAACAGGATCATCCACAACAACAATGCCGCTGTTAAGATCAAAGCCCTCCTCATTTAATTTTGACAAAAAATACACCAAAGCGACTGCTGTTTTTTCGCCTTCACTGAGGGATTTTGCGAGTTTGTTATCGGAGACTCTTTTAATATAATACCCTTCATTTTCTGTATTTGTCGGATGGAATATCAGCTCCTCTCTTCCTAAAAAAGATTTCAGCTTGCTGTTGATTGTTTGAGCTGTGGCTTTATAATCTCTTCTTTTCTGGGACAGCTCCTCTGCTTCTGCTGTTATTTTAGAGGTCTCATCATTCAGGGTTTTTACAGATTTTTCTAAGCTGTCAAGCTCATTTTTAAGGGTTTGATACTCTTCATAAGCTTCAGACAAAAAATGTTTTTCTATATCTTGTTTCTCTTTCAGCCTTGTCTCTTGAAAACTGCCAGTCCTTCTGTTATGCTGAGATAAAATCTCATTAACCTCATCAATTAAGGCTTTTATTTGAAAGCTCTCACAGCGCGTCTCTTCAGCTGTTTTGAAGGGGTTTTCTTTTTTCTGGCTTAGTTTTTTCAACACAGTTCCTATAAATTGATTATATCTCTGTATTTCATTGCTCAAGCTGTTTTTTTTCTCATCAAAATTTTGAGATAAATCTTCATATAAAGCGCTTTTATCCGGCATTGATATTTCAATTTTTTTTAATTCCCAGTCTCTTTTAAGCGCTTCTATGCTCTTCATAAGATTTTCATAATCCCGGCTAAAATGCTTTTGTAAATCTTCAATTCTGTTTTTTGGCATAGGCTGCCCGCAAAAATGACAGCTCCCCTCATTAGACTGATTATACAAGTCCAGCCCCTCTTTTGCCCATTTATTGAGAGCCTGATTGTTTTTTAATTTTTCTATAGTTTCAGAGATGACCTTTGTTTTCAAAATCCTATTTGTTTTTTCAATATCTTCTTTGTTAAACAAAGCCTGTTCTCTAAGCAACAGCGCCTTCTCTTTGAGAGCTTGATTGACGGCTCTCTTTTTTTCATCTAACTTTTCTGCATTCAAAATGCCCTGAGTTATTTCCTCTTTATTGAAAGACTCTATCTTTTCGCAAAAATTTGATTTGTCATAGTTTGTATACGCGTCTGTTCCTTCCGTCCTTAGAAAATTTTTTATTTGCCTGGCTTTTTCCGCAATAAATTTCTTTTTTTCTTTCTTCTTTTTTCTTAAATTTTCTTTTTCAGAATTTAGCAGCTCCTTTTTTTCTTTTTCCCTGGCTTTTAAATTTTTCAATTTTTTCTTTTGCCCTATATCCTCTTTTCCCAAATAATATATGGGACGGCTTGCATTTTCCTGTGTGAAAACATTTTCATCTATAAAGTCCCTGTTGAACACCCTAATATTGAAATTTTGGGGTAAATTTGCTCTGTTTATTATCCCGCCGTCTGTTTGCAGCTGAAAATCAGCCTCTGAAAAATCATTATGCGGCGCCTGCAGCTCAAGACATCTAAACAGCCGGGAAAGCGTTGTTTTGCCTGACGCGTTCCAGCCATAGATTAAATTGTATTTTTTAAAATCTGGCAGATCAGCCGGCGCCTGATAATTGTCAAACACCCCAAAATTTTTTATTTTCTTAATTTTTTCAATCATTATTCCCCCTTAAAATAACCCGCAACAGATAAAAATCAATTCTTAAGATCGCTTAAATCGGCTGATTTTCAACAGACATCAAGATGAGACAAAGATTGAGCCAGCTGGACGCTCAGGCTTTTTTCCTCTTGGATTTGCCTCTCCGTTTTTTCTATATGTTCCATAAAAGCGGCAATTTCTTTTTGAACTTCCAGCGGCGGGAGAGGGATTTTATATTTTATAGCATAGTCTTTTGTGAGCCTTTGCAGCCCTCCTGTTCCACCCATATTCTTTTTTCCGATATCAATAAATATATTGCTGGAAATGAGATAATAAATTATTTCAGATAGAATATTTTTTTTATTAATTCTATATACAAAAAATTCACTTGAACCAAAGCCAATCCCATTTTTTAAGTTTCTCGCAATTCCAGACTTGCCGTTTTCAAAACAAGGGGTTACACGAGCTAGCAAGACATCTTCTTCTGCAAAATATGTGTATCCTGAATATACATCTTTTATTTTTTTTTCATTTTGTACTCTAATGCTCATATTATGAGCGCTCAGATCTGCCATTGGAACAAAAGACACAAGTTGATTTTTTGGCAAATCTTTTACTTTAGATTTTTTAGGATTAAATTCACAGATATCCCCTAATTCCACCATAGGCCAGATGCTGTCCGGTTGTTCATCAAATGCAGCGCCGTCTTTTTCAATTTGTTTTTTTGCCTTTCCTGTGACAGGCGGAGATTTTGCGGCAGCATGGCTTTCCTGAAGGGTTTTAAGGCTTTGGCCGGCGCCAGGCATGCTGAAGGGGATGCCCTCTTTTTGGAGATAAGCCTTTTGCCTTTTGACAAGGGTCTGGAGCGGCTGTTTGACGCGGCCCCCGGAGAGCTTTTGAAAATCCAGCTTTCCATTGAGGCAAAGCTGAAAAGCCATGGCCTTGAATTCTTTTGCGCCGCTTTCAGAGCATAAAACATCCTTGAAATTTCTTTTTAGCATTTTCCAATAATGGGACAGCTCTTTTTTGCTTTTTGACTGAGTTATAAAATATGCCGCGGATTTTGAAAATCCCTCTTGCTTTTGAGATTTTTCTTTTGCTTGGGATTCCAAAAGGGCGCATTTTTCCATAAGAGTAACAATTTCTTTTTGGACTTCCAGAGGAGGGAGAGGGACATTATAATTATACAGAACTTTTTTGCTTAAATTGTTAATATTTGTGCTGCTTATTGTGGAAGCTAAATATTTATTGAATCTGGGAGCATGGAGGAGGTGAAACAAGTATTTTGACAGAACATCTTTATTTGTTCTTATACATCCCATGAAACCGCCAAAGTAATAATCTGTATTTTGCTCAATAAATGCTGTTTTTCCAATATGCTTTATACTGCCGCTTGCTAGGCATATAAAGATATCGTTTTTTATCAGCCTTTGAGTTTCATTGGTTTTTTTACTGATCTGCTTTATCTCTTTCAAATTCAAACTTCCATCTATATCAATATTATTTGCTCTCAGCACTACATTGCCGCCTTTGGCTATTTCATCTTTTTTTGAATATGTGACTCCTCTCAACAATTCGCAAAATTCCCTCAATTCCGCCATAGGCCAGATGCTGTCAGCCCGCTCTGCAAAAGCGGCGCTCTTTTTTTGGGCTTGTTTTTTTGCTTTCCCTGTGACAGGCGGAGATTCTGCAGCAGCATGGCCTTTCTGGAGATTTGTAAGGCTTTGGCCGGCGCCAGGCATGCTGAAGGGGATGCCCTCTTTTTGGAGATAAGCCTTTTGCCTTTTGACAAGGGTCTGAAGCGGCTGTTTGATACGGCCCCCGGAGAGCTTTTGAAAGTCCAGCCTGCCGCTGATCGCCAGCTGAAAAACAAGGGATTTGAGGCTTTTTGCCTCTTCCCCTGAATTTTGAAAGACATCAAAATTTCTAAATAAAATGTCAGGATTTTTATTCATGCGCCCCTTTCACTTGCTTTAAAAAACGCCTTGATGAGCTGATTTTTGCGAAACATCGCCTTTATATAAAATATTTTTTTGGCATTTCATCCCAAGTTCGGCCGCTGAGCAGGCGGCCCGCGGCGCTTTTTCGGACACCCCCCCACTGCTTAAAAAAGAAAGCGACATCTTTTTTAAGGCACTGATTGCGAGCCTGCTCCACCCATTCTTTTCGCATTGCGCGGGCTTTCGGCCCAGACTCCCCTCCGACAATTACCCAGTCAATGCCTTTAAGCCTGAGCCGGGGAAGCGGGCCTAAAAGCGGCTCTAAGGATAAAAATTTTACATGGGCTTTTGTTTTCAGCAAATGATCTGCCCGAAACATATAATTTTTGCTTTCAATGCTGGTCCCCATCCATATATTTTTGGTCCAGTTAAGCTGTGCGGCGATTTTTTCCAGCCGCTCAGGGCGCTTGGTTAAAACTTGAAAAATATGCTGGGAGGCGCGGTTCATCACCTGAAAAACTTTTTTTATAAAAATATCAGGAACTTCCGCATGAAACAAATCACTCATTGAATTGACGAATATCATTTTCGGCTTCGCCCATTTTAGGGGAATGTCAAGAGCTGATTCATGCAAAGTGAGCCTAAAGCCGTTTCTGTAATTGCGCTGGCCCATTTTCTGCAGCCTGCGGGACAGCCTTTCGGCATAGCAGTTTTTGCAGCCGGGGCTGACCTTGTCACAGCCAGTGAGGGGATTCCAAGTGGCGTCTGTCCATTCTATGCCTGATAATGCCGCCATATTCACCCCTGCTATAAATCTCTCAAATAAGAGATTTTTCCAGTATATGCTGTATCTTATTTAAAAGTTTTTTGTTTTCCGCCTTTAAAGACAGGTATTCTTTTTCCAAAACCGCTGGATCAGCATAGCTTTTTCTGCCAGCATAAGGGTTTTTTATATCCAAATTGCAGCTGTTCTTTTTTATTTCCCTTATAGAAACCTGCCATGCCAGCTGATTTTCTTCTCTGGCCTTCCACCATTTTTTGACCGGCTCAAACTCCTTATGCTGAATAGGGCGGCCCTGTGTGTATTGTTTTAAGCCCGGCGGCAGGGGCAGCAAAGGGGATGTCTAAAATATCCGCATAGTCCAAAGCCTGCTGCATCCCTGAAGATACCGAGTGGCTGCCGTCTTTTGCCTCAATGACAGCAAGCGGGATGTCATTTTTATAGAGAATGATGTCCGCCCGCTTTCCCGGCAGCCTGCCGGCTGTCCGGCCCTGGACCTGGATTCTTCCATCCGTAAAATAAACCTCCTCCCTCATTTGAGAGAAAGTGTCCCAGCCCGCGCTTTTTATCGCGGGAGCGATGTGTTTTGCGCAAATATCCCTTTCTGACAGATCCTTTTTGCTCATAAAACCGGCCTCCTCTTCTCCAGCAGCCTCTTCCAGAATATTCGGCCTTTCAGAGGCCCCGCCGCCACAAAATCCCGCCATCGGCGGAGAGCCTTGCGGGGCGGGGGCAGGCCTCGTCTGATTTTCATCCGCTCAATGCCATTATTCTGAAAAACAGCGGGAGGTCAAATTAAATTCTAAACCCGGGCATTAAAAAGACCGCTCCTCCGGCAGGCTTTTTAAAGGCCTTTGCGGGGGCGCGGGGGGGGGGCAGCCGCCGCCGCTAAATTTCCCCTGAAGTGATATGGCCGCTTGTCAGATGGGCTTTTGAAACCCGTGTATGGCCTGAAATTTTTGCGCTGCCCAAAATCTTTGCATGGCCGAAAATCCGCGCATTGTCTGAAATCTCCGCCCGGCCGCCCGCTTCAGCAAAGCCGGAAACCTCCGCCCGGCCGCTGATTTTTGCGCCGCCATAAACCCTCGCGGCGCCGGAAATCTTTGCATGGCCCAAAACTCTGGCGCCGCCGGAAACCGATGCAATGCCGGAAACCTCCGCATGGCCCAAAACCCTGGCGCTGCCTGAAACCCGCGCCATGCCGGAAATCTTTGCATGGCCCAAAACCCCCGCATCGCCGGAAACCTTTGCCTCGTCTAAAATTTTTGCCTGGCCGGAAACTTTTGCTTTTCCGCAAACAGCCGCGGTCCTGGCCACAAAAGCCGTTTTGGCCGCAGAAGCCGAAGCCGCCACAAAGCCGCCTCCGCTGCTGTGCGGGCCGCCCTTCACTCCATAGCCGCATGCCGCGCCCGCCGCAGAGGCGGAAAACCCAAACACCAGAAAAACAGCCGGGAGTTTCATGCTGAATGCGCTAAAAAAACAAATCGCCGCCAGCCTTTGCAGCTTCTGAATGTCCAGCGGCTGATTATGGCCAAAGCTGCCAAATCAGCTCGTTAATCAACACTTCGCCGTCAACTATTGCATAGCCGCCAACTATTGTAACGCCATAAAGCGCTGATTTGCCTATAACCGCTGCATTTTCGGTAACCATCCCTTCGTCGAAAATTTTTGCATAACCGCTCACTATTGCATGGCCGTCAACGATGACCTGGCCGGAAATCTCTGCCTTGCCGCCAACTTGGGCAGAGCCGGCAGCTTTTGCATGGCCGGAAATCCTTGCGTAGTTTGCAGCCTGCGCCTTGTCGCAAACAGCCGCTTTCGGCCCCACAAAAGCCGTCTTGGCCGCAAAAGCCGAGGCTGCCACAAAGCCCCCGCCATTGATATGCGGGGCGCCCCTCACTCCGAAGCCGCATGGCGTGTCCTCCAAAGCCAGGCCCCTGACAATATTTTTGAAATGTTTTTGAGTCCTTATAAAAGAGCTGCCTGTCTCGCCTTTCGCCCCGGCGGAAAGCCCAAACATCAGGAAAAAGCTCAAAAAAGCCTGTTTTAAATGATTTTTTCTCATAACTGCCTCCATTGTCTTATTTGATTTGCAGGCACAGCATAGCGCGCCGCGGCCCGAAAAGCAAGGCCAAAGGTCTTGATTCTCATAAAAAATTTTTTCCAGGCCATCAAAAGGGGCATGAATGGCTGAAATCCTGCCAAATTCAAAAATTTTCGCTCCAAAAAGCCGGCTTTCAGCGGGCCTCGTCAAAAGCCCTCCGCCCGTAAAGCCGGGGAAAGGGGATGGCCTCGCGGACATGGCCAAGGCCGCAGACCCAGCAGACCAGCCGCTCCAGGCCAAGGCCAAAGCCGGAATGCGGGAAGCTTCCATAGCGCCTTAAATCCAGATACCACTCAAAGCGCGCTTTTTCCAGGCCATGCGCTTTGATCCCCTGTTCCAGAGCCTCAAGGCTGTCCTCTCTCTGCCCGCCGCCAATGATCTCGCCATAGCCCTCCGCGGCAAGAAGATCAAAGCTGAGGGACAGCTCCGGCCGCTGCGGATCGGCCTTCATGTAAAAAGCCTTGACCCCTTTGGGGTAGCGGTGGACAAAAACCGGCTGCTCAAACCGGGAGCTGATAAGAGTCTCATCCGCGGCGCCAAGGTCTTTTCCCTCCTGAAAGCCGGGGGAGGCTTTTCTCAAAATTTCCGCCGCCTCCTCATAGCTTAGGCGGGGGAAAGGCGCGCGGGCCTTTTCCAAAGGCCCGGTGTCCCGCTCCAAAATCTCAAAATCCTCTTTTTGGCTTTCCAGCGCGCCCTGAACCGCATGCTCCACAAGCCGCTCCGCGGCCTCCATAGCCCCGTCCAGATCTTGAAAAGCCATCTCCGGCTCAATCATCCAAAACTCCAAAAGATGGCGGCGGGTGCTGGATTTTTCGGCCCGAAAAACAGGGGCAAAGCAGTAAACATTTCCATAAGCTGCCGCGGCGGCCTCCATGTGCAGCTGGCCGCTCTGGCTGAGATAAGCCGGCCCCTGATCAAAAAACCCCGCTTTAAAAAGAGAGGATGTCCCCTCGCAGCTGCTGAAGGCAAAAAGCGGCGGCTCAATCTGCAAAAAGCCCTCTTTTTGAAAAAAGCTGTGGATTCCCTGAATCAGCCGGTTTCTGATTCTCATTATGGCCCTCTGCTTTTTTGACCGCAGCCAGAGATGCCTCCGGCTCAAAAGAAAGTCTGGCCCGTGGGATTTTTTTCCCAGCGGCCAGGGCTGGCTTTTGGCGATGATTTGAAGGCTTTGCGCCTCCAGCTCAAAGCCGCCCCGCCACGGCCTGACTTTTCCCTCAACCTGAACGGAAGTCTCCAGGCTCAGCTCCGAAAAGGCCGCAATGGCCTCTTTCTGAGAGCGGCCCTCCGCAAACACGCACTGGCAATAGCCTGTCCCATCGCGGAGAATCAAAAAAGATATCCTGCCGGAAGAGCGAAGCTGATAAACCCAGCCCTTCAGCCGGGCCTCCCGCCCCTCAAACTGATTCAAGTCTCTGATAAAAACTCTTTTTGGCATGGGCCGCCTCTTTTTTAAAGTTTTTCCAGTGAGGTTTTCAAGCTGCCGCGCGCATTAAGGGGTTTCAAGGCATCCGGCATGGCATTATTAGAAGATTTTTTTAAAGGCTAAAAAGCGCTTGTCCAAGACGGATATTTGATCTCATTAACAAATTAAGCCATGTTTTTCCAAAAAACCAGGGTTTTTATAAAATTTTCGGCTTTTTCCCCGGGCAAGGCCCCGTTTTGTCTGTCAGCTCCGCAGCATGCCATGTTTTCTCAGCCGCGCCTTAAGATAAGCCATTGACTGGCTGCCCTTTGCTGAGTTGCAGTGGCCGCAAAGCAGCTGGAGACTGGAGTTTGTGTCCTGGCCGCCCCTTGAAAGCGGGACCACATGATCTTTATGAAAATGCCTGAACTCAAAATGATGCCCGCAGCCATTGCAATAGCCTTTTTGCTTTCCATAAAGCCGGAGCTTTATGTTTTTTGAGGGCCTGGGCGCGTTTTTGACAGGCAGGTCTTTTCTGACTGTGATCTCCATGGGAAAAAGCTTAAGCTGCCCTTCAAGCTCAGTTTTGGCGCGTTTTTTGACAAGCTCCCCGGCCTTGGGGGACAAATCTATGCCGATCCATTTTCTGCCCAGCTTTTCGGCGGCTATGCAGGCGGTGGCGCAGCCGCAGAACGGGTCCAGGACAATCCCGCCCGGCGGGCAGGAGGCCTTGATTATGCGCTCTAAAAGCGCCAGAGGCTTCTGGGTCGGATAGCCGGTTTTTTCTTTCCTGCCCCCTCCCATAAACCCAATATTCCAATAATCAGGCAAAGGCAGCCCCGGGGCCGGGCTGTCTATGTAATAAATGGAATCATAGTTTTTTTCTTTTATTTTTTTTGCAGCCTTGGGATTGTTTTTGTCATATATCCTTAGAATTTTTTTTCCTTTGCTTGATCCCGCATTATAGCCCCGGTCTCTTATTTGTTTCATTGATTCTGTCAATTCGCCGTATTGTTTGTAAAACATATATGAATTTGACTTTGAGAACACAAATATAGTGTCATGATTTCTTTGAAAAAATCTTGCGCTGTTGCTCCATTTTTTATAACACCAGACAATTTCATTGATAAAATTCTTTTTCCCAAACACAGCGTCCATAACCAGCTTTATGCTGTGGCTCATTGTCTGGTCGCAGTGAAAGTATATGGAGCCTGTGTCTTTCAGGATGCGATGCAGCTCCAAAAGCCGCATAGCCATATAAATAAGATAAGCCTTGTCTTTGTCTCCATTGACAATGCCGACGGCATGGATAACCTCATAAAGGCTTGGATGCCTGTCCGAAAGCTCTCCCCACCAGGCATCGTCTGTGTCCGACAAATGCCAGACATCCTTAAAATTGGCCCCCGCCGCGCGGCTGCCTATGGGGGCGCCGTAGTTTTTGTTTGAGTTGAAGGGCGGGTCAATGTAAACCAGATCAACGGACTTGTCCGGCAGGCCGCGCAGGACCTCCAGATTGTCTCTTATAAAAAGCGTTCGGCTCAGCTTTTTCATCTTATTGTCAGCTCCGCAGCATGCCATGTTTTCTCAGCCGCGCTTTAAGATAAGCCATTGACTGGCTGCCCTTTGCTGAGTTGCAGTGGCCGCAAAGCAGCTGGAGATTGGCGTTTGTGTCCTGGCCGCCTCTTGAAAGCGGGACCACATGATCTTTATGAAAATGCCTGAACTCAAAATGATGCCCGCAGCCATTGCAATAGCCTTTTTGCTTTCCATAAAGCCGGAGCTTTATGTTTTTTGAGGGCCTGGGGGCGTTTTTGACAGGCAGGTCTTTTCTGACTGTGATCTCCATGGGAAAAAGCTTAAGCTGCCCTTCAAGCTCAGTCTTGGCCCGCGATTTGACAAGCTCCCCGGCCTTGGGGGACAAATCTATGCCGATCCATTTTCTGCCCAGCTTTTCGGCGGCTATGCAGGCGGTGGCGCAGCCGCAGAACGGGTCCAGGACAATCCCGCCCGGCGGGCAGGAGGCCTTGATTATGCGCTCTAAAAGCGCCAGGGGCTTCTGGGTCGGATAGCCGGTTCGCTCTTTTCCCATGCTTTGAGATATATTCGCCCATATATTGTTTACAGGAATGCCCTTAGCGCTTTCAAGCCTGAGCTTTCTGTAAATTTTATTGCCTGTGATTTCAATATCGCCGGCCCTGTCTATTTCAGCCAATTTCTTTTTTGATGTTTTCCATCCAGAAGGATGGGGGTTTTTAAAGCCCTTGTATGTATAGCAAAGGTTAGGCCTTTCTCCCAAGCCTTTTGATCGAAAAGGGCTCCTTCTTTGATAAATGCCTTTGCTGTCTTTCCATTTAAATTTTTCCTCTATATATTCTTTTGAATAAGGGGTTTTTATTTCCTCTCCATTAAAGCTCCATGAGCCGCTTTTTGAATAAAATAAAATTGTGTCTGAATTTTTGCCATAGTTTTTTATTTTAAACTGGCTTGTTTTTGCAGCTCCCTGAATCCTTCTCCATATAATCTCATTTCTGAAATTCTTTTTCCCAAACACAGCGTCCATAACCAGCTTTATGCTGTGGCTCATTGTCTGGTCGCAGTGAAAGTATATGGAGCCTGTGTCTTTCAGGACGCGATGCAGCTCCAAAAGGCGCATAGCCATATAAATAAGATAAGCCTTGTCTTTGTCTCCATTGACAAGCCCTACGGCATGGATAACCTCATAAAGGCTTGGATGCCTGTCCGAAAGCTCTCCCCACCAGGCATCGTCTGTGTCCGACAAATGCCAGACATCCTTAAAATTGGCCCCCGCCGCGCGGCTGCCTATGGGGGCGCCGTAGTTTTTGTTTGAGTTGAAGGGCGGGTCAATGTAAACCAGATCAACGGACTTGTCCGGCAGGCCGCGCAGGACCTCCAGATTGTCTCTTATAAAAAGCGTTCGGCTCAGCTTTTTCATCTTAAAATCCACGAAAGCGGAAACTCTTTGCGCTTTTGGAAATGGGCCGCATTCTTGCTTTTCCCTCTGAAAACAGGCTGTGTCAATGCCGATGCCGCGGCGCGGCGCCGCCGGGCGGCCCTCCAGTTTCATGACATGCTTCAGAAGAGGCTGTCTGGCCCGGCCTCCCTCAGGCGGCGGGAGATCTGCAAAAAGCCCCTCCAAAGGACCGCCGCGCCCCACAAAACAGAAAGCAGCAGCAGGAGCTTGCCCAAATTGCCTGCCAGGCTGGCCAGCCAGGCGTAATGCTCCATATTGCCTGTCGCGGTCAGAATGTAATGCCAGTCATGGGTTTCGGGGCTGTCCATCCCCGTCCCGCCGCCTGTCAGGGGCATTTTTTTGTCATGCGCGTCGTATATGTAAGGCGCGATGTCCAAAAAATTCTGCCCCAGCCACCAAAGGCCAACAGACGCCTCAAAATTATCCCTCTGCCAGAGAAACCGCGCCATAACGGCCAGCGGAACAAGCAGCTGCATAAGGGTTCCGCCAAGAGCATGCAAAAGCTGGCCCCCAAACCGGAAAACCAGGTGGCCGGCCTCGTGAATGGCCAGGTCGGCATTGTGCAGAATCGAGTCAGCCGCCCCGCGCGGGTTTTCGGCAAAATTTGTGTCGTTGAAAAAGCTTAAGCCCCAGAGCGCCATGACAAGGCAGGCAATGGCGCGGGGAAACAGCCAGGACTGCTCCAGCGGGCTTTTCACAAACAAAATTTTTCGGAGGAGCAGCTGGATCCATTTGCTGGCCGGGCGGGCCTTTCGGCTGGGCCGGCCTTGCGGCGGCGCCTGTTTCGGCAGACGGCCTTGCGGCCGCTCAAAAAACAGCTTCATCCTCTTCAGCATAGCAGATCCAGCCCCCGCCGGCGAGCTGTAAAGGCGCCGGCCGCGCCCCTCTGAGAGCTTGTCCGCAGCCGGCGGGATTTTTTTTTCAAACAGCCCCTTGACAAAGGCTTTAAAAGCCCCCATTTTAAAGCTTTGCGGCGGGCGCTTTTTTGGCCGGCCGGGGCCGCCCCTGAGCGGGGCCTGCCCCACGCCCCTAAAACCCCCGCCCTTAAACCGCTTATGATAGAAGTCAGGGCGCTTTCAAAAAACTATGGCCCCCGCCGGGCCATTTCTGATGTGAGCTTTACTGTCCACAGGGGGGAGGTTGTGGGCTTTCTGGGGCCGAATGGCGCCGGCAAAACGACAACCATGAGGATTCTGGCCGGATTTATGGCCCCCAGCCGGGGGGAGGCCCTGATTGACCGCATTGACATTTCCGAATCCCCCATCCCGGCCAAAAAAAAGCTCGGCTATCTTCCCGAAGCCCCTCCCCTTTATGAGGACATGTATGTGGAGGAATACCTGAAATACGCTGCCCGGCTGAAGCTCTGCGATTCAAAAAAAATCCCCGCGCTTGTGGAATCAGCTATGGAAAAAACCGGCCTGAAAGATGTCCGCCGCCGCCTCATTCAAAACCTCTCCAAGGGCTTTAAGCAGCGGACAGGGCTGGCGCAGGCTCTGGTCTCCGATCCGGAGGTTTTGATCTTGGACGAGCCGACCGCGGGCCTTGACCCCAAGCAGGTTTTTGAAATGAGGGGGCTTTTGTCCGATCTAAAGGGGCGGCACACGATCATTCTCTCAACGCATATTCTCTCTGAGGCGCAGGTGAGCTGTGAAAGGGTGATCATCATCAATGAGGGGAAAATCATTGCGGAGGACAGCCTTGAGGGCCTGAGCCAAAAGCTCCAGGGCCGGCAGCGGCGGATTTTTGTGAGGGCAAAAAAACTCGATGGCCTGAAGCAGGCGCTCCAGCCCCTGAAAGGCGCGCTGTCCGCAAAGCCTGTCCCTGGAGGCATTGAGCTGGAAACCGCCCCCCAGAAGGAGGGCGGCGCGGACAATATTAACGAGGACATCGCCAAAGCGGTAATTTCCGGGGGGTTCGGCCTCATAGAGATAAAAGAGCGGGAGCTGGGCCTGGAGGATGTGTTTATGCGCCTGACTGGCGGATCTGCCGGGCCGGCCGCAGGCAGCGAAACAGCCTCCGGCGGAGAAAGCCGGGGCATGAAAAATTAAAGCCTTAAAGCGGGGCCGGGGCATGGAGATTTGATATGGAAAAGCATCAAAGCCTTTTTGACGAGATCAAGCTGTTTTTCCGCCAGACATGGACAGTCGGATCCAAGGAGTTTGCCGGAAGGGTTCGCCGCCCCATGTTTTCCGTTCTTATAGGGGCCGCGGCCAGCATTACAGGCCCCTTTTTTTTCCAGCAGCTCGCGGGCTTTTCCGGCGGCTACAGCCCCTTCCCCCAGCAGCAGGGGCGCTCAAGCATTCATGCGGAGGTTTTTATGCCCCATGTGAGCCTTGTCAATTTTTTGCTGCTTTTTCTGGCCCCGCTTTTGGCCATGGCGCTTCTGACTGAAGAGAAAAAAAGCCGCAGCTTTGATCTGCTGATGACCGCGCCGCTTTCCTCTCTGCATATCACTGCCGGCAAGTATTTTGCCCTGCTGGCGCAGCTGGCCCTGTTTATTTTGATCAGCCTGATTTATCCGCTTTCAACAGCTTTTTTTGCGGACATCCCCTTCCGCCTTCTGTTTTCGGCCTACGCGGGGCTGTTTTTCCTGGCAGCCAATTACGGGGCCATCGGCCTTTTTACATCTTCTCTGACAAAATCCAATATTTTGAGCTTTTTTGCGGGGCTGATTTTGATTCTTCTCTGGTTTTCGTTTGCCCTGTGGGGCAGCGGCTTTCAGAGCCAGGCGCTGTCAGCCGCCATGGATTACCTTTCAGCCCCCAGGCATTTTGAGGAGCTGGCGAAAGGCCATGTTCTGATCAGCTCTCTGGCGTTTTTTGTCAGCGTGACTGTGTTTTTTCTTTTTCTGGCCCGCAGCTCGCTTGAGTTTTCGAGATGGAGGCCCTGAGGCAGAGCCTGCGCGGCAAAAACGGAGGATTTAGAAAATGAAATTATGGGGAAAAATCGGGCTTCTTGTGAGCGGGATATCGCTGATCTGCATCGCCGCGCCCGCCGCGATTCTTTTTCTTTTCGCGCCGGGGGCGGGCCTTCCGCGCTGGCTTCTTTACCCCGGCCTTGGGGTTTGCGCCCTGGGGCTTTTGGTCTTTATCGCTTTCAGCTGGAGGCTCTGCCTGGAGGTTTTTTTGGACATTCTCTCCATGAAAACCGCCAAAAGGGGTTTGAGCTTTGGCTGGTCGCTGGCCCTTTTAATTGTTTTTCTCGCCTCAGGCGGATACCTGGCCAGGCGCTTTGACAAGTCCTTTGATCTGACAGAGGAGGGGATCCATTCGCTCTCGCCCAAGACCAAAGACATTTTAAGCTCTCTGGAAGCCCCTTTGGAGATCAGGATTTTTTACAAGGGCGGGGCTTCAGACCGCCGCTGGCTGGCGGAAAAAGACAGGATAAAGGCAGCGCTTTCGCTCTACAAGCTGGAAAGCCCCCATGTGAAGGCGGTTTTTCTGGACGCCAGAAAAAACGCCGCGCTGGCGGACGAATACCTCTCAGACCTCAGCGACAGGGAGCGAAAGAATGTTTTTGTTTTTGCGGTCTACAAAGGCGGCAAAGCCCGCGCAAATGAGCCTTTTGAAGAGGAGGAGCTGACCGGCGCCATCATTAAAGTCATGGCGCGAAAGCAGAGCGAAATATTGTTTCTCGCGGGCCATGGGGAAAGGGACTTAAAAAGCGAAAGCCGCGGCGGGCTGGGGCTTTTCAGCCAGTATATGGAGGGTTACGGATTCTCCCTCAAAGAATGGGTTTTTTCGCAGGACGGGCAGCCTGAAAAGCCGCCGGATCTGGCGATGATCATCGGCCCGCGGCGGCCCTTTTTGCCGGGCGAGCTGAAGTGGCTGAGGGGCTATCTCTCTCAGGGCGGGCGGATCTTTCTGGCTCTGGATCCGGGGGAAAAGCATGGCCTGAAAAGCTTTCTCGCTGATTACGGCGCGGATTTTTCTGATCAAATGATTTTCAGCTTTAGATCGAGTTTTAGAACCGGCGATGCCATGGCCCCTATGGGGGAGGTTTTTGACAGCTATCATTCTGTGACAAAGCGCTTTTCAGAGACCCGCGGCGCCGCGGCAGTCTTTTTAAAAGCCGCGCCGCTGGATATTTTGCCTGGGGCCGGCGAAAAATTTCAGTTTTTCCGCCTTGTGAAAACCGCCGGCGGAGACATTGCCGCAAAAAACCCCGGGAGCGTTCCCAAAAGAATCCCCCAAAAAGACCTTCGGTCTTTCACCATCGCTTTGGAGATGAGGGGCAAAAACCCCTCTCCCGATGAGCATGGCGGGGGCCATGAGGGCCATGATCATGGCGATGAGCGTGATCATGGCTCGGAAAAACATGGCGGGGCGGATTCTGACTCTGAAAAAGAGGGGCATAAAAAATCAGAGGCGCCCGCCGCCGGCGGCGAAAAAAAAGAGGGGGAGCCTTTTCGGCTGATGATTTTTGGGGACAGCGATTTTTTGTCCAGTCAAATGTTTGAACTGGGGATAAACAGGGATCTGGCCATGAACGCTGTGGTGTCGCTTTTGGGCGAGGAAAACCTGATAACCCGGCCCAAGCGCCTCAAAGGGACAAAAGTCACCCTGACCCGCGCGGGAAAGCGGGGCATGCTGCTGCTGGTTTTTCTGCTGCCGGTCCTTTGCTTTGCGGCGGGCTTTGTTTTTTGGTGGCTGAGGAGAAGGGCGTGAAAACGGGGAGACTCGCCCGCCGGCTTGCTTTTCCTGTTTTTGTGGCTGCTGTGGCGGTCTTTGCCTATTATGAAAGCCGCCGCGCCGCGCGGGAGCAGCTGGAGGAGGCTGAGCGCGCCGCCTTTCTCTCTGAAAATCTGGAAGATTTAAGGCAAATCCGCCTGAAGAGCCAAAGCGGCGAGATTCTTCTCGCGCGAAAAGACCGGGAGTGGCTTATGGAAAAGCCGCTCAAGGACTTGGCCTCGCTTTCGGAAATTTCCCGCTGGTTTGAGGAGATCAAAGGCCAGGAGGCTGAAAAAATCTCCATAAAGGGGGAGATTGACTGGAAGAGCTTTCATCTGGAGGAGGGCCGGGCCGCCAGGGCCGAGCTGGTGTTTTCCGCTCCAAAGGGGGCGGCAAAAGAGGAGGGGGGCCAGGCAGCCGTTAAGGGCGGCGAAAAGACTGTGGTTTTTTTTGTGGGCCGCCGCTTTTTTGACGGACGGTTTTATCTGCGGCGCGGCGGAAACCTGCTTTTGGGCGAAAGGCATTTTGAAACTGAGATCAATAAAAAAGACCCGGATTCGTTTCGGAGCAGGAAAATTCTCCCCTCCTGGGGGCATGCAAAAAAAATTGTTTTTAAGGGGAAAGAGCGCGTCTCCCTTGCCTGGTCTGATTATCAGTGGTCTCTGGAGGGGGGGGATGATTTGGAGGGGGGGGATAAATTCCCGCTCAATGAGACGGAGCTAAAGTCGTTCTGGTCGGACTTGGCCGCGGCAGAGGCTGAGGCTTTAAAGCCCTCTTCGCCCGCAGCCCGAAAAAAGCTTGGCCTCGGCCGCCCTCAGGCTGAGATTTTTTTGGATTACGGCAGGGGGGCGGATGTCCGGCTGAAAATCAGCCGCTTTCAGAATGGGAAGGCGCATGTTTTCAGCTCGCGGCGGGATTTTTTGTTTGAGGTCTCTGAAGACGAGGCCAAAAAATGGCTGCTGAGCGAAAAAAAAATCCGGGATCACAAGGCGCCCTTTCGCTTTGCAAAAGACAAAGCCGCCGGACTGGAGCTTCGCTCGCCGGCGCGCTCTTACACTTTAAAAAAGGCGCCCGCGAAAAAGCCGGCCAAGCCGCGGAAAAAGATTTGGGAGAGAAGCCGGCGCCGCGCGCCGGAAACATCTAAAAAGGTTTGGACAGCAGTCCGGGCGGAGGGGGATGGCCCGGACAGCGCGGGCGGGGGCAGAGAGCGCGAGCTGGATCAGGCCGCCATCAAGGCTGTTTTGGCCGGCCTTCGGGATTTAGAGGGCAAAAAATACAAAAAGCCGCAGGCCTGGCTGAGCGGCAAAAAGCCTTCTGGCGGGGTTTATTTTGCTGTCAGGGACAAGGCGGGGGAGCTTTTGTTTGAGCTTCAGGAGCTGGAGGCTGCGGGAGATTCTTTGGCGTGGGTTCAGACCAGCCTTTCCAAGAGCTTGGCTGCGGTTTCAAAATCCGCCCTGAAGAGCCTTGCGGAAAAGAAAATCTACAAGCCGGCCCCTCCCCCCGCGGAGGAGTCTTCCGCGGCTGAGTCTTCCAAATCTTCTGGGGCATCAAAGAGCCTGCCGGACAAGCCGGAGGATAAAAATTAAGAGGCGCGGATGAGGCTTTTCAGCTATTGGCGGTCCTCCTGCTCCTACAGGGTCCGCATCGGCCTTTATTTAAAGGGCATCCCTTTTAAGTGTCAGCCGGTGAATTTGATTAAGCCCCTGGATGGGCATTCAGACATGCCGCTGGCGCCGCGGCGCCGGGGAGAGCAGTTTCGGGAGAGCTTTAGGGCCATAAGCCCGCTTTCCCAGGTTCCCTGCCTGAGGCATAAGGGCGGGATTTTGACTCAGTCCCTTCCCATTCTCCTTTATTTGGAGGATTTGCAGCCGGACCCGCCGCTTTTGCCAAAAGAGCCTTTTCGGCGGGCGGAAATTCTCTCCGCCTGCGAGATGATCAACAGCGCCATTCAGCCCCTGCAAAACCTTTCTGTTTTAAATCATGTGGAAAACGGGCTGAATGGGAACAAAGCCCGGTGGGCCAGATTTTGGATGGAGCCGGGGCTTGCGGCTCTGGAGAGCTTTTTGGAGCCGCGGGCCGGAGAGTTTTGTTTTGGGGACTCACTGACCATGGCGGATTTGTTTCTGATTCCGCAAATTTACAATGCGCGGAGGTTTCGGGCTGACTTGAGCCAGGCCCCGCGGCTTTGCCGCATAGAGGCTCGCTGCCTCCAGCTCCCGGCCTTTCAAAAAGCCCTGCCGGAAAATCAGCCGGACGCTCCGCAGGCGAAAAAACCCTGAATGGCCCCGGCTGGCCCCGGCTGGATCGGGGAAAGCCGCTGGCTTGTCCAGGGGCTTTTTATGGCGGCCGGCAGCGGCCCTAACAGCTCAAAACCCCGGGCGCTTAACAGCTTGCCGGGAAAATTCTCAAGCCATGAGACAAGCCCATGAAGCAAGCCATGGGATAAGCCATGAGACACTTTCCCCGCCGGGGCTTTGGAAAAAAAACTTGTTTCGGCAGCCCGCAGCGGCTATTATTTTAAACATGAAAGCTTTATTGATGGTTTTCGCCGCCTCAGCCGCAGCGCTCGTCTCTCTCTCTCTCTCTCTCTCTCTCTCTCTCTCTCTCTCTCTCTCTCTCTCTCGGTTTTGCCCGCGGCTTAGCCCCACGATCCCCACGCTTTAGGGCCGCCTTTAAACTGCCGGCCGGCCAGGCTGGCTTTTCGCTTTTGGGAACTCTGGCCGGGGCCGCTATCGGCCTGGTTGTCCTCATGGGGACAACCCAAAGCTTTATTCAGCAAAAGATCAGCCTTCTGGCCCTGGAAAAGCGGATCAAGCAGCTTGAAATCACCCGGCGGGGCGATCCCCTTGGCGCCGGCGGCGGACAGCAAAAGCTTATGGGGAAGGCTTGGAGCTGCCTAAACACGCTCAAGGGACACAGCCTAAGCGGCGCTGATTCCCATGGAAAAAAAAGCTTTGAAATTGCGGCCGTCAAGGACAGCTCGGCACCCCCGGCCACAGTTTGGGATTTTTCCAAAAACTCCGCCGGGGAGTTAACCAGCCCCGCCGCCAGGGAAAAAATGAAAAGCCTTGGCATAGACAAGTTTCTAAAGCTGGAGTTTGTTTATGATCCGGCAAAGCCCACAGAGGGCCGGCTTGTTTTGCGCTCAAAGACTGTGATTCCCGGCCAGATGGAGAGAGAAAACAAGCCTGCTGTCTGGGAGCTTTCCGATATAAAGGTTGCCGGCTCCAAAGTGACGGAATGCGGGGGGACGGAGCCAAAAGCTGAATACACGCCATGCGGCTATGCCGTTGAGGGGGCTTATCACACAAACCCCGATGGCTCTAAAGGCGGCTTTGTGGCGGCCACGGCCTCTGTTAAATCCACGGCTTTTGTGGCCAAGACTGCGTCTGTCTGCGGCCTGGCCAAGGTTGCCGGCAAAGCCAAGCTGGTTGGCTATGCGCGTGTTTATGATTCTGCGGAGGTTTTCGGCCCGAAAGTGAAGGTTCAAGGCCATGTTTATGGCCGGGCAAAGGTTTTAGATGAGGCGGAGGTTGTGCACAGCGCGCGGGTTTATGACAATGCGGAGGTTTCCGGCAAAGCGAAGGTTCATGAAACCGCAAAGGTTTTTGAAAATGCGAAGGTTTTTGAAAATGCGCATGTTTCTGGCGCCGCGCGGATTTACGGCCATGCGCAGGTTAAGGGCCATGCGAGAGTTTGGGACAGCGCGCGGGTTTATGGAAAAGCAGCTGTTTTAGGGCGCGCGGAAATTTCCGATTACGCGCGGGTTGTGGGCGATTTGGTGGAGATTAAAGACAATGCGAAGATTTATAATTTTGCGGAAATTAGAGACAAGGCGCTGGTTTCCGGCCATGCGCGGATTTACAGCCAGGCGCTGGTTTATCAAAATGCGCGGATTTCCGGCCATGCGCGGATTTACGGCCAGGCGCTGGTTTATCAAAATGCGCAGGTTTACGGCAATGCGCGGATTTTTGGCGCGGCGCGGGTTTATGGCAAGGCGCGGATTACGGCCAAGTCGCAGGTTTATCAAAATGCGCAGGTTTATCAAAATGCGCTGGTTGAGGGTGGTTACAGCTACCATGGCGTAATTATTAGAGAAAATGCGCGGGTTTATGGCAATGCTCACATTACCGGGAAGGCGGTTGTTAAAGGGGCGGCGAAAGTTTGCGGAGGAAGGTTAAGAAAAAGCGCTCACTACGGGGATTACTGCAATGCCCCCCCGCCGCAGCCCAGGGATGATGGTCCAAATTAAGACAAAATAAGAGCATGAAAGCCTATTTTGTTTTTCCAGTCAGCCAGGCCGGCTTTTCGCTTTTGGGCGCTCTGGCCGGGGCTGCTATCGGCCTGGTTGTGGTTATGGGGACAACCCAAAGCTTTATTCAGCAAAAGATCAGCCTTCTGGCCCTGGAAAAGCGGATCGCGCGGCGCGGAGTCAATGATAGGCATAAAGACGGCTGGCAAATGTTTATGGGGAAAGACTGGAGCTGCAAAAACACGCTGAGGGGGAAAAAGCTAAGCGGCAGCTCCGGGGACGCCAAAAGAGCCTTTAAGATTACAGCCATAAAGGACAGCGCCGCCGCGCCGGCCACAGTTTGGGATTTTTCCAAAAACTCTGCGGGGGAATTAACAAACTCCGCCACAAAGCAAAAGCTGAAAAGCCTTGGCATAGATAAGTTTCTAAAGCTGGAGTTTGTCTATAAGCCCGGCCCCCCCGCAACAAGCCAGATCGTCTTATCCTCAAAGACCGTCATTTCCGGTCTTATGGAAAGGAAAAACAAGCCCGCTGTTTGGGAGTTTTCCGGCATCAAGGTTGAGGCTAAAACAGCGGCGGAGGCCCTGGCGGAGGGATCGGCTGACGGCGCCGGCGACTATGTGACGGCCTGCATGTTCACTGCCGATCAAAAAATTTGCGAGAGGGGGGCGGCCTGCGCTTTTCATGAAAACCCTAATGGCGCTAAAGGCGGCCTTGTGGCGGCCACGGCCACTGTGGCCAATACGGCATCTGTGTATAAATATACGCAGGTTTTAGACAATGCGCAGGTTTTAGACACCGCGATTGTTAAAAATAAGGCGCGGGTTATCCAAAATGCGCAGGTTAAAGACAGCGCGCGGATTGAGGATATATCCCATATTTACGGCAATGCGAAGATTTACGGCAGCGCAATTGTTAAGGGCGCTGCGCGGGTTTTGGATCAGGCGCGGGTTTACGGCGATGCGTGGGTTGGCGGCGACGCGCGGATTACAAATCAGGCGCGGGTTTATGGCAATGCGAGGCTTGCCGGCGCCGCGCGGATTCATAACGACGCGCGGGTTCATGGCGATGCGCGGGTTAGCGGCTATGCGCAGGTTAAAGATCAGGCGAAAGTGTCTGGCAGGGCGCGGATTTATGAAGACGGGCGGGTTTATGGCCAGGCGCAGGTTAAGGGCAATGCGCGGGTTTACGGCAATGCAAAGGTTGGCGGCAATGCAAAGCTTTCCGGCGCCGCCGTGGTTTCCGGGACAACTAAGGTTTGCTCTGGAACATTCACAAGCGGAACAGTCGCCCATCAGCCAAGCTGCCCATAAATAAAGCCAGAGCTCCAAAGCATTTTGAGGGCCGCGGGGGCTTTTGGCCGCCTTTTTCACTTTTTTTCACTTTTTTTTATAGCTTAAGAGGCGGTATATTTTTCCTATAAACCAATAAAAAAAAAGAGGCATCTTTATTGAAGCAAAACCACTTAAAACCGGCTTTTTTGAGCGCTTTTCTGACTTTCGGGTTTTTCGCCGCCGCGGAAGACACTCCCTGCGGCCCCGGCATTGAGGGCGCCCCGCATCCGAACGGCGGGGGCTTTGTGGCGGCCGCCGCCGCTGTGGCCGAGACCGCTTTTGTGGGGCCAAAAGCGGCTGTTTGCGGAAAGGCGCGGGTTTCAGGCCATGCGCGGGTTTCAGGCGATGCGCGGGTTTCCGGCAAGGCGCGGGTTTCAGGCGATGCGCGGGTTTCCGGCAAGGCGCGGGTTTCCGGCAAGGCGCGGATTTATGGCGATGCGCGGGTTTTCGGCGCTGCGCGGGTTGGCGGCAATTCGCAGGCTGGCGGCAGCTCGCAGGTTTTTGGCAAGGCGTGGGTTTACGGCCATGCGCAGATTTTTGGCTATGCGCGGGTTTTCGGCATTGCGCAGGTGTCAGGCGAGGCGCGGGTTTTTGGCCATGCGCAGGTTGGCGGCATTGCGCATGTATTCAGCGGCCATCTGAAAAGCGGCGAGATCACTTCAGGGATTCATTAAACAGGGCATGTAATGCTTCCGCCCCCCGGCCCGGCCCGCGGGGGCTGGCGGGCCTGTTAGGCCCCCGGCCCCTCCATCGCGGGGGCCGGCGCATGCAGCGCGCCCCGCTCCGGCGATGCGCCCTGGCTTTGCCGGGGGAGGCCGGCGCGGGCAAAGCGCCTCCAAAATTCCCGGCTTCCGCATTTTGGCGGGCAAAAATCCATATCTTAGGGGGGGAGGTTGAGTTAAGGGCTGGATCCAAAGCCAAGTCTAAAGTCAGGCAAAAGACGATCTGCTGCGCGGGGCATTGCCATAAAGAGGATGAGGAGCGGACGGCCTTTCTTTTTCAAGGCGGCAAACAAGCTCATCCGCATGCGGAAGCCGGGAAAATTCTCAAGCCATGAGACACTTTCCCCGCGGGGGCTTTGGAAAAAAAGCTTGTTTCAGCAGCCTGCAGCGGCGGCATTCCAGAGCATGAGGGCGCGCCGGGGAATTAAGCCGGAAAAAAGCTTGTTTCAGCGGCCAGCCGCGGCTATTATTTTAAACATGAAAGCTTTATTGATGGTTTTCGCCGCCTCAGCCGCAGCGCTCGTCTCTCTCTCTCTCTCTCTCTCTCTCTCTCTCTCTCTCTCTCTCTCTCGGTTTGCCCGCGGCTTAGCCCCACGCTTTAGAGCCTGCTTTCAATTCCCGGCCAATCAATCCGGCTTTTCGCTTTTAGGCGCTCTAGTCGGGTCCGCCATCGGCCTTGTTGTGGTTATGGGGACAACCCAAAGCTTTATTCAGCAAAAGATCAGCCTTCTGGCTCTGGAAAAGCGGATCGCGCGGATGGAAGTCAATCGGCGCGGGGGAGACGGCGCGCAGCTGTTTATGGGGAAGGCATGGGACTGCAAAAACACGCTGAAGGGGAAAAAGCTAAGCGCTGCTGATTCCGATGGAAACAGAACCTTTGAAATTGCAGCCATAAAGGACAGCGCCGCCGCGCCGGCCACAGTTTGGGACTTTTCCAAGAATGCCGCCGGGGAATTAACACACAGCGCCACAAAGCAAAAGCTGAAAAGCCTTGGCATAGACAAGTTTAAAAAGCTGGAGTTTGTCTATAAGGCCGGCCCCCCCGCAAAAGGCCGGATTGTTTTAAAATCCAAGACAAGCATTCAGGGTCTTATGGAAAGGGAAAACAAGGCCGCGGATTGGGAGCTTTCCGGGGTTACGGTCACGGCCAAAACAGCGGCCGAGGCCCAAACTGAAAATCTGTCCGATGGCGCCGGCGATTATGTGACGGCCTGCGGCCTCGCCGCCACAGCTAAAGAGTCTTGCGGCCCTGGAATTGCTGGCGCCCCCCATGCCAATGGCGGAGGCTTTGTGGCCACCACGGCCGCAGCGACCGTTGAATCCACGGCTTTTATAGGGCCAGACGCCGCGGTTTGCGGCAATGCGCAGGTTAAGAGCCGGGCAAGGGTTTACGGCAATGCCAAGATTTCCGGCAATGCGGAGGTTATCGGCCAGAATTCGCTGCTGGATGGCGGCAATGCGGAGGTTTACGGCAATGCCAAAATTTCCGGCGATGCGAAGGTTAAGAACAAAGCCAGAGTTTACGGCAATGCAGAGGTTTACGGAAATGCGCAGGTTATTGGCAGCTCGCGGGTTTACGGTTATGCAAAGGTTTACGGCAATTCATGGGTTATGAACAATGCGCGGGTTTATGAAAATGCGGTCGTTTTCGGCGCTGCGCGGGTTTACGGCGATGCGCAGGTTTATGACAGGGCGTGGGTTGCCGGCAGCCCTGGAAACAGTGTGAACTTTCCAAAGGTTTACGGTTATGCAAAGGTTAGCGGAACTGCAAGGGTTAGGGGCAATGCAGAGGTTTATGACAATGCGCGGGTTTCCGGCAATGCGCAGCTGCAAGACTATGTAAGGGTTTATGAAGATGCGTTTTTTGGGAGCGGCAGCGCTAACGACAATGCGAAAGTTAGAGGCTTTGCAAGGATTTCCGGCGGCAGTGTTTCCGGAGCTGCGAAGATTTATGACTTTGCAAGGATTTCCGGCGGCAGTGTTACCGACAGCAGGGTTCACGGCAATGCCAAAATTTCCGGCAATGCGCAAATTACGGGGGGCAGCGCAGAAGTTTTTGGAAACGCGGAGGTTTCCAGCAACGCGAAGGTTGACGGCGCAAGGGGGGTAATGCTTGTGTGTGGCGATGCGAAACTTAAAGGCAGAGCAACCGCCACCTATACACCGGGGGGATCGCCGTTCTTTACTGTAACAACTGGAACGCATACGGCTGGCGAAGTCGCCGGGCCTGCCCACAGCTGCCCTCCTTAGTGATTCCGGGCCGCGGATGAAGCTGCCTCCCCGCGGGGGCAAGCCGCCGGACCGCTTGCGAGGCTGGCGACCGCTTGATTATTCCCGGCCAGGCAGGGCATGGGCATAGGCCAAAAAAGACTTGACTTTTATTTGTCCGGGGAAGGCCGGAGAGCGAGGCGGGGGCGGCGCGCTTTAAACAAAAAGCGCCGTTAGTCCGGGATTGAGAGGGCCAAAAACCCTGGCCAGATCAGCTGTCTGGCTGGCAGCCGGCCGCCAGGATCACCCAGGTTTTTATAATTTTTTTTCATTTTTTTGGAGGCAAGAAATCTAGCCATAAACCCGGCCTCCCCTGGCATGGCCCCCGAAAAAACCCAGACTAAAAAGAGACGCGCGCGCCCCCTCGCTCGCTACCCCCCGCTAAAATTTTGGGACTCTGGAAAATTCTCAAGCCATGAGACACTTTGCCCCCCTGGCGGGCCTTGAAATCCACGCCGCGGGCTTGTTTGCCTGGCCGGGGCGAGTCATAATCAGGCTGCCCCCGGCGGATCGGGGTCTTTAACCAGCCATGGAGGGCTAAATTATGCAAAAACTAATTTTTTGGGGGCTAATCGGGGTTTTAATGGGGGCGGGCTTTCAAAGCCTGGCCAGGGATCACGGGGAAGGGGGCGAGGGGGCGCAGAATAGAATAGAGATCGAGGGCGCCAAAAAAAGGTGCGAGGCCGCCGAAAAAGCGCGGTTTGAAAAAATGTTTGCAGAGAGGCATGGGAATGTTGCGGATATTCGCCGGGAATTAGAGACAGAGAAAATGAAAAATATCACTCTTCAAAGACATCTGGACAGGTATGAAAAAATGCATAAAAAACTGACTGCTGACTATATAGAAAGGGGAAGACAGCTTGAGGAAAGCGGACTTAGTGGAGTGATAGCCAAGGCAAAGAAAAATGGGCAAAACAACATCCCCCAGCTTAAGCCTGCCCTGTGTGTTTTTGATGCCGCGCCTGCGCCCAAACCGCCTTGCAGCCGGCGCCGAAAGGCGGATCAACTGGCCGCCGATAGGGCATTAAACAGGGCCTGTAAAGATTTTGCCCCCGCCCGGCCCGCGGGGGCTTTTTTGTGCAAATTTTGCAAAAATCCGCTTTTTGCTTGACTTGAAGGCGAAAGCGAGCTATATTCCCCGCATAAACCAAAACCAAAGGAGGTAATTACCATGAAAAATCACTTAAAATCGGCTTTTTTGAGCGCTTTCCTGATTTTCGGACTTTCCGCCGCCGCGGAAGACACTCCCTGCAGCGGCAGCCGGCTAGGTTCAGACAATGGCAGAATCCATACAAACCCCGATGGCTCTGAAGGCGGGTTTGTGGCGGCCACAGCTTTTGTGGCCAAGACGGCTTTTGTGGGGCCTGATGCGGCTGTTTGTGGGTATGCGCGGGTTGGCCCCAACGCAAAGGTTGATGGCCATGCGCGGATTTTCGGCAATGCTCTGGTTGGCGATCATGCGCTGATTTCCGAATATGCGCAGGTTGGCGGCGATGCGATAGTTGCCGGCAATGCGCATGTTTTCGGCGCTGCGCATGTTAACGGCTTCGGGCGGGTTCAAGGCAATGCGCAGGTTGGCGGCAAGGCTGAAGTATTCAGCGGCCATCTGAAAAGCGGCTATCACACTTCAGGGATGTATTTATTCAGCGGCCGCAGGGAAAATTAGCAAAAACCCGGCGCCGCAATGCTTTTGCCCCGGCCCGGCCCGCGCGGGGGCTGGCGGGCCTGTTAGGCCCCCGGCCCCCTCCATCGCGGGGGCCGGCTCATACAGAGCGCCCCGCTCCGGCGATGCGCCCTGGCTTTGGCGGGGGAGGCCGGCGCGGGCAAAGCGCCTCCAAAATTCCCGGCTTCCGCATTTTGGCGGGCAAAAATCCATATCTTAGGGGGGCGGACGGCCTTTCTTTTTCAAGGCGGCAAACAAGCTCATCCGCATGCGGAAGCCGGGAAAATTCTCAAGCCATGAGACACTTTCCCCGCTGGATCTCTGGAAAAAAAGCTTGTTTCGGCAGCCCGCCGCGGCGGCATTCCAGAACATGAGGGCGAGCCGGGGAATTAAGCCGGAAAAAAGCTTGTTTCGGCAGCCCGCCGCGGCTATTATTTTAAACATGAAAGCTTTATTGATGGTTTTCGCCGCCCCCGCCGCAGCGCTCGTCTCTCTCTCTCTCTCTCTCTCTCTCTCTCTCTCGGTTTGCCCGCGGCTTAGCCCCGCTATTTAAAGCTGCCTTTAAACTGCCGGCCGGCCAGGCCGGCTTTTCGCTTTTAGGCGCTCTGGCCGGGGCTGCTATCGGCGTGGTTGTGGTTATGGGGACAACCCAAAGCTTTATTCAGCAAAAGATCAGCCTTCTGGCCCTGGAAAAGCGGATCGCGCGGATGGAAGTCAATCGGCGGGGCGCGGACGGCGCGCAGCTGTTTATGGGGAAGGCATGGGACTGCAAAAACACGCTGAAGGGGAAAAACTTAAGCGGCAGCTCCGGGGACGCCAAAAGAGCCTTTGAGATTGCAGCCATAAAGGACAGCGCCGCCGCGCCGGCCACAGTTTGGGACTTTTCCAAGAATGCCGCCGGGGAATTAACACACAGCGCCACAAAGGAAAGGCTGAAAAGCATTGGAATAGACAAGTTTGAAAAGCTGGAGTTTGTCTATAAGACAGCAAATCCCGCAGAAGGCCGGATTGTTTTATCATCCAGGACAAGCATTCAGGGCCATCTGGAAAGATCAAATCCCGGCATTGTTTGGGAGCTTTCCGGGATTAAGATTGAGGCCAAGGCGGCGGAAACCGGCCCCCCGGCTTTGGCCGCCGGCGATCGGGTCACGGTCTGCAGCTTCAAGCCATTTAAAGAGCCATGCGGCCCCGGAGTGGCGGGCGCGCCTCATAGTAACGGCGGGGGCTTTGTGGCGGCCACGGCAAAGGCGACCGTTGACGCCACAGCTTTTATAGGGCCGGACGCCGCGGTTTGCGGCGCGCCGCATGTTACTCAAAATGCGCGGGTTTCCGGCCATGCAAAAGTTTATGAATCAGCGAAGGTTTATAGCAATGCAAAGGTTTATGGCCATGCGGAAATTTACGGCAATGCAAAGGTTTATCAATCAGCAAGGGTTTATGGCAATGCAAAGGTTTATGGCCATGCGCATGTTCGGGAATACAGCCGGGTTTATGAAGACGCGCGGGTTTATGGCTATACAGAGATAGTCGGAAATGCAAGGGTTTATGGCAATGCAAAGCTTCAGGGCAATGACAGCTCAAAGTTTCTATATGTTGCTGAAAGAGCAAAGATTCATGAAGACGCAGAAATTTACGGCTCTGCGCAAATCAGAAACCGAGCGGAGGTCCACGGCAATGCGGCGGTTACTGACAGCGCAATAATTAAGAGCCAGGCAAGGCTTTGGGGCAATGCAAGGATTAACAGGAACGCGCAGGTTTTTGGCAGCGCGTCGGTTTGGGGCCAGACGAGGGTTTCGAACCAGGCGAAGGTTTTTGGCAATGCTAAAGTTCATGGCAATGCGGAGATTTCCGGCAATGCGAAGGTTTTTGGCAATGCGAATGTATGTTTTGGAACACACACCGGCGGAGATATAGCAGGAAATTGCTCTTGAGGCAATGCCCGAAAAAAACCTTTGAATTTTATGTGGCAGCGGGGCCGCCTTTGAGCGGCGCGGGGGCTTTCCTCTTTAAAATTTTCGCCATTAGTCCAATTCACCCCAGGGGAAAATCTGGAGGGTTTTTGTGTTTTTGATTTTTTGAAAATCCGCGGCGGTTTCAGCTGCCAAAAAAAGCGCCCCGGCGGCCTGGACTAATGGGTTGATCCGAGAGATGGCGGCGGGGGCGCCCCCTCGCTCGCTACCCCCCGCAAAAACTTAAGGACTCTGGAAAATTCTCAAGGCTTGAGACAGTCCGCCCCCCGGCGGGCCTTGAAATCCGGCCCCCGCCCGGCCCGCGGGGGCTGGCGGGTCTGTTAGGCCCCCGGCCCCTCCATCGCGGGGCCAGCGCATACAGAGCGCCCCGCTCCGGCGATGCGCCCTGGCTCTGCCGGGGGAGGCCGGCGCGGGCAAAGCACCTCCAAGATTCTTATCAGCCTCCAGGGGTTGTGGAGGCTCTGGCCGGCAGCGCCGGGCCGGCCTGGAAAGGCGCCGGGCCGGCCTTGCAAAATCCGCTCCGCTGTGGCAGAATTATCAGGCAGTGAGCGCAAAAAACCCTATCGCCTTAAACGGCATAGACTTTATAGAATACGCAAGCCCTGATCCAGAGGGGCTGAAAAGCCTGTTTCTTCAGCTGGGCTTTGCGGAAAGGGCAGTCCATCGGGAAAAGCCCGTCCATCTGTTTCAGCAGGGGGCCTGCCGCTTTGTTGTGAATGAGCAAAAGGGCGGCTTTGCCGAGGGTTTTTCCAAAAGCCATGGCGGGCCGTCGGTCTGCGCCCTGGGCTTTCAGACGGACATTCCCGCAGCCCAGGCTCTGGAGCTGGCCTTGGCCCGCGGAGCCAAAGCGGCGCCGCCAGACCCCGAAAGCCACAGCTTCCCCGCCATAGAGGGCGTTGGCGGATCTTTGATTTATTTTGTTGATGATTATGGCGGAGGCGCCAGCCACTGGACAAAAAAATTTCGCTTCCATAAAGCTTTGCCGGGGAAGGGCGCGGGCCTGCTCTCCATCGATCACCTGACAAACAATGTTGAAAGCGGAAAGCTTGAGCATTGGCGCGCTTTTTACGAGGAGATTTTTGGCTTCACCGAGAGGCGGTATTTTGACATTCGCGGGGCGAAAACCGGGCTGATCTCCAAAGTGATGCGCTCGCCCGGCGGCGGCATAACCATCCCCATTAACGAGCCTTCGCCGGATGAAATGGGCAAAAAATCCCAAATTCAGGAGTATCTGGAGGAATACAAAGGGGCCGGCGTCCAGCACATCGCCCTGCTGACGGAGGATATTGTCTCAGCAGTCAGCGGGCTGAGGGCCGGCGGCCTCCGGTTTTTAGATGTCCCGGACACCTACTATGAGGATTTAAAAAGCCGGGTTCCGCTGATCAAAGAGGGCCTCAGCAGCCTGCGGCAAAACCGCATTCTGGCTGACGGGGATCGGGAGGGCTATCTGCTTCAGATTTTCACGAAAAATGTCATCGGCCCGGTTTTTTATGAGATCATCCAGCGCCGCAGCCACGAGGGCTTTGGCGAGGGGAATTTTCAGGCTCTTTTTGACGCCATAGAGCGGGATCAAATCCAAAGGGGCTACATCAAATAAGAGGTTTTGGCCGGAAAAGACAGGTTTCGGGGAAAACAGCCGAAAAAGAGGTTGACTCCCTTAAATCGCTGGCGCATAGTGGGGGGAGAAAGAGGGAGCAAACAGTTTCTGCGGGAGGGAGTTATGCTTAAAGCTTTTGTAATCATATTTTCCGTTTTTGTCTCCGGCTCAGCCTGGGGCTATGCCAAGGCTTCCGGCGCCTTGCCTGAAGAAGATCCATTGAAACAGCTGGCAAATGCCGCGGACTGGCCGGTTCATGCTGCTGAAGGCCCCGGACAGCTTCCCTGGAGGGTTTATGCCGCTCAAGGCCCTGGACATCAGGGCTGGCATATTCAGGTCAATGCCGCGGACTGGCCGGTTCATGCTGCTGAAGGCCCCGGACAGCTTCCCTGGAGGGTTTATGCCGCAGGCCCTGGACAGCAGGGCTGGCATATTCAGGTCAATGCCGCGGACTGGCCGGTTCATGCTGCTGAAGGCCCTGGACAGCTTCCCTGGAGGGTTTATGCCGCTCAAGGCCCTGGACATCAGGGCTGGCATATTCAGGTCAATGCTGCGGACTGGCCGGTTCATGCTGCTGAAGGCCCTGGACAGCTTCCCTGGAGGGTTTATGCCGCTCAAGGCCCTGGACATCAGGGCTGGCATATTCAGGTCAATGCTGCGGACTGGCCGGTTCATGCTGCTGAAGGCCCCGGACAGCTTCCCTGGAGGGTTTATGCCGCTCAAGGCCCTGGAGCTTCCCTGGCGGATTCAGCTGAAGAGCAGCCGCGTTCAGAGGAGGAGCCTGCTTTGCAGGCTTTAAAATCCGCCATAGAAAGAGCAGCAGGCTCTCAGGATTTTTTCCGCCGGGACGCGGATATTATATTTGTGATCGTCACGGAGGACGACTTCCCAGAAACTGATCCCGGCAAGACGGCCGTCCATTAAGAGCATAGCGCCCGCAGCGCAAAAACCAAGGGAGGCTTTTATATGAAATATCCTATTTTGTTTTGCAGTCTGATTGCTTTTGCCGGCTGCGCCTCTTCTGCCTGGAACAAGCCCAAAAAAACCGCTGCAGGCGCCCCCTCGCAGACAAAAGAGCGCTCTTTAGCGGCAAAAGAGGGCAGAGAAATCGAATTGGAGCCTGGGAATTTTATATGTTTCTCGCTGCCTCAGGAGGGAGAGAAAAGCAGCGCTGCTTACTTTCAATATATTAAGGAGTCCACAAATATTCTCCAATATTAGGACTAAGGTATAAAAAAATATTTTTTTTTATGTTATGAAAAAAAAAGTGTTGTTTTATTTTTATGTTATGATAATGTGGTTTTATGAAAGAAAATGACGCGAGAAAATTAGATCGGCAGTCACAAGAGACTTTGCGGATTCGTGGAGTGAAGGCTATTCATTCAGATGTGAAACCGAAGGAAGTGGCTAAGCTTTTGGGTGTTTCCCGGAGAACAGTAGATGAATGGATGGCTAGATATGCGAATGGCGGCTGGGATAATTTAAAAAGAAGAAAAGCTCCAGGCCGCCCTCCTATTCTTAAAACGCATCAATTGAAGTGGATTTATGAAACAGTAACCAAAGACCCTCAACAATTAAAGTTTCCTTTTGCTTTATGGACTCGGAGGCGGGTTCAGGAGGCTATAAAATTGAAATATGGGACTGAGGTTAGCATTACAACTGTGGGCCGTGTAATGAGCCTTTTGGGTTTGACTTGTCAGAAGCCGCTGCGCAAGGCTTATGAGCAAAACCCATCTCTTGTCAAGAAGTGGCAGAAAAAAGAATTTCCAAATATAAAGAAGTTAGCTAAAAGGGAGGGGGCGCAAATTTATTTTGGCGATGAGTCTGGTTTGCGGTCAGATTATCATAGCGGGACGACTTGGGCTCCTAAAGGGAGGACTCCGGTGGTGAAGAGTACGGGCAGGCGTTTTAGCTTAAATATGATTTCAGCTATTTCTTCTAAAGGCGGCATGAGATTTATGACTGTAAGGGGCGGTGTTACGGGGAAGGTGTTTATTTCATTTTTAAAGCGGCTGATTTTGGATGTGAGCGGGCCTGTTTATTTGATTGTGGATGGTCATCCTGTGCATAAGTCAAAGAGGGTGCGTGAGTTTGTGGAATCGACGGAGGGCATGCTGAAGTTATTTTATCTTCCGCCATATGCTCCTGATTTGAATCCAGATGAATTGGTTTGGAATCATTTAAAATGTCATTATATTGGAAAATTATGTATAAGAACAGGAGAGGAGCTTCAGAAAAAGACTACTCATTACTTAAAATCTTTGCAAAGAAAACCTGATATTATTAGAGGTTTCTTTTTAAAACCTTCTTTAAGATATATTATAAAATGAGAGAATATTTATGAACTCCTTAATAACAGAGGCGGCCGCCATTCATGGCCTGCTTATGTTCATGACCAGATAACTGACGCGCTTGTCAGCGCATGCAATCCAAATAAAGCTTTTTCCTTTGCGCCGCGATTAGACAGACAAAGGATCTTTGACCCCCTCAGTTCCGGCCCTGCGGTTGTCGCATGCTGTGTTGCAAAATAAAAGCGCTGAGGCATTGAGCCTTCCGCCGGCGTCTGAAAAATTTTTTTTGAAAACTGGGTTTTTGGGCTTGTTTAATCTCTTCGGGTTTAATCTGGCCGGCCGCGCTATAAGCCCCTGCCAGGGGGAAACATGCTCTCTTTTCTATGGCTTAAATTTGCGGGGCTGAAGCTCAAGGGGCGGGCATTTTGTCTGATTTCTGCCTGCTCGCTCCTTGCGCGCCCCCCTCTCAAGGTTTTTCTGCGGATTTTCGGGCTTTTTCTTCCCATGAGACCCTGCTTGCTCAAGCGGTATGGAGGATAGAAAACTATTACAACAATAAAGCGGGGACAGGTTTCTTTATAGAAATGGAAACAGAATTCGGCCCGGCGCTGTATTTTGTCACCAATTTTCATGTCATGCGGGGGATGTGGGGAAGAAGCGATATAAGCGTTTCTTCTTACAAGATTTTCTTGTCCCAAAGAACAGGATATGGGGAGGGCAGTCCAGGCGGCTGGCGGAGGAAGAAAGCTCCGATCCGGAGGGTTTTTGCCTCCGCCCTGTATGACTTGGCTCTTTTAGAAATGTCTGAGGATTTTCCAAGCCGCAGGCTGGAGCTCAGAACAGATCCTCTCTCTCCGTATGAGCGCGTTTTCTCTATAGGATATCCTAGAGGCCGCCTGAGAAAGATAAGCCAAAAGCAGTCATTTTTAACCGGCTCTTATTTAAACCTGACAGGAGACAGCTTGGGAGAAAGCTTAATATTTAAAACTGAAGAGCTGGAGTTTCCCGATGACGGCGCTTCTCTGCTGATATCTAAAACTAAAAAGCCGGCGGCGCTTTTGGGCGCCAGCGGCTCTCCGGTTTTTGATCAAAAAGGAAAAGCTGCCGGCATTGCCTATGCCGTCGTCTATTCAAAACTTTTCAGCTTCAATGCCAGCCCCATGATGATAGCGGCGCCAGCGCGGCGCTTGCAAAAAATCTTAAGCAGCTCCGCCGGCGTGGAATGCCCTCATTTTATTTCTGCGGCAAATTGCGCGGACAGGGCCATCAATAATCTTGAGCGCCTGGCCGCTCAAGGCCCGGCGGCAGTTAAATTGACACTGGCTCTTGAGCTTGAAGAATGGGCTGAGGGATGGAGGGAGAGGGATATGGAGCGGTCTAAAAAGTGGCTGATTAAGGCCGCAAAAGCAAACAATGCGCCTGCTCAGCAGCTTTTAGGGCATCATTATTTATTCGGCTCTCATTCAGTTTATAGAGACAGCGAAGAGGCCGGCCTCCGGCAGGCAGGCTATTGGTATTTGAGATATATTTTAAATTATCCTCTGCCTTTTTTTCATTTTCAGGAAACTCGCGCCGGGAGCGGATCGGAAGGCTGGGAGGCGCGCGCTGAAAACGCGGTGGAGGATTGGGAAACGCTTCTTTCGCCCTGAAGCCGCGGGCATGCGGCCAACGGGAAAAGCCGCGCTTTTTCCCTGCCGGCAGGCTAAAGCTCTTGAGCCGCGCAGGCTCGGATTTTTTGGCTTTAAGCTTTTGCCGCTGCGGCGGAAACCGCTCAGCTCAAGCGGTTCGGAAAAGATCTCCGATCCCATTCAAGGCAGGGGGCGGGCTGGCCGGCTCTGGGGGCTGGATTTCCCTTCAGGCTGCTGGTTCGGAAAAGATCTCCGATCCCATTCAAGGCAGGCAGCGGGCTGGCTGGCTCTGGGGGCGGGGTTTAGCGCTTCCGAAGAGATCCCCGCTTTTTTGCGGCTGCTGAGGCTGCGGGGCCGAAAATTTTAGGCTTAAAGGCCTCCCTGTTTGTGATTTTGGCATTTTCGCCAGAGACCTTGATCGTAAACAAGCCGTTTCTCTGCGCGTAAATATCCGCGCCCTTTTGACACCTCAAAAACGCCATGCCGCCAAGAAGCCTTTTAGCGCTTCCAGAAACCGCGAGAGAATGCCTGCTCAGAATATCCAGGTAATCATCAACATCTTTTACAGATAAATATGTCTTAACCTCCACTGCGACTCTCTCCTTTCCGTTTCTGGCCAAAAGATCGATCTCGCAAACAGTTTCTTTTACAATTATCCCCTCGCTGTTAGGCCGGCGCTCATAAATTTTGGCGTTTGGATAAAGCGCATCAATATCTATGCCCCTTTTCAGAAGCTGATTGACTAAATTGCCCTCAACCAGATTTTCTACAAGGCGGCCCCACTGGTTGGTGAAAAGATTCTGCGCCGCCTTGATCTCTTTAGAGTTCATCTCCATTCTTTTGGAGGCCTCCCGAACGGCTTTTAAGGCTTCTTTAGCGGCGCTGGAGGCTTCTTTAGCGGCGCTGGAGGCTTCTTTAGCGGCTTGGGAGGCTTCTTTGGTGATTTTGGAGGCTTCCTTAATGGCTTTGGAGGTTTCTTTGGCATGCCGGTCAATGTCTTTCCGGGATTTTTGTTGGCTGGCGGAAAGCTCTTTGATCATCTGGCTGGCATCCTTCAGCTGCCGGTCGGTGTCTTTGACCCGCCGGTCAAGGTCTTTCCGGCTTCTGGCTATTTCTTTAGCCATTTTCTGCCGATCTTTGGAAAGCCCCTTTAAAATGGCCCATATCTCTTTAGAGGGATGGGGCTTTTGAATAAGGTGTTTTTGAGGCATTGCTGTTTCCTCCCGCAGGCAAGTATATCATAATCATAGCGCCTGTGTTTTGGGCTGTCAAACCAATTTTTTTTGGGGCTGGCGCCCCTAAACCCCGCGGTTTTAGGAGACGGGGCTTTTTTTTGCATCCGATTTTTGATTGCGGGCTGCTATGAGGATTTAAAAAGCCGTGGGCTTTTGATTAAAGAGAACATCAATGACCTGAGGCAAAACCGCATTCTGGCTGACGGGGATCGGGAGGGCTGCCTGCTTCAGATTTTCATAAAAAATGTCATCGGCTCGGGTTTTTATGAGATCATCCAGCGCCGCAGCCACGAGGGCTTTGGCGAGGGGAATTTTCAAGCTCTTTTTGACGCCATAGAGCGGGACCAAATCCAAAGGGGCTGCATCAAATAGTTCGGAAAAGATCTCCGATCCCATTCAAGGCAGGGGGCGGGCTGGCTGGCTCTGGGGGCTGGATTTCCCTTCAGGCTGCTGGTTCGGAAAAGATCTCCGATCCCATTCAAGGCAGGGGGCGGGCTGGCTGGCTCTGGGGGCTGGATTTCCCTTCAGGCTGCTGGTTCGGAAAAGATCTCCGATCCCATTCAAGGCAGGGGGCGGGCTGGCCGGCTCTGGGGGCTGGATTTCCCTTCAGGCTGCTGGTTCGGAAAAGATCTCCGATCCCATTCAAGGCAGGGGGCGGGCTGGCCGGCTCTGGGGGCTGGATTTCCCTTCAGGCTGCTGGTTCGGAAAAGATCTCCGATCCCATTCAGGCAGGCAGCGGGCTGGCCGGCTCTGGGGGCTGGATTTCCCTTCAGGCTGCTGGTTCGGAAAAGATCTCCGATCCCATTCAAGGCAGGGGGCGGGCTGGCCGGCTCTGGGGGCTGGATTTCCCTTCAGGCTGCTGGTTCGGAAAAGATCTCCGATCCCATTCAAGGCAGGGGGCGGGCTGGCCGGCTCTGGGGGCTGGATTTCCCTTCAGGCTGCTGGTTCGGAAAAGATCTCCGATCCCATTCAAGGCAGGGGGCGGGCTGGCCGGCTCTGGGGGCTGGATTTCCCTTCAGGCTGCTGGTTCGGAAAAGATCTCCGATCCCATTCAAGGCAGGGGGCGGGCTGGCCGGCTCTGGGGGCTGGATTTCCCTTCAGGCTGCTGGTTCGGAAAAGATCTCCGATCCCATTCAAGGCAGGGGGCGGGCTGGCCGGCTCTGGGGGCTGGATTTCCCTTCAGGCTGCTGGTTCGGAAAAGATCTCCGATCCCATTCAAAAACGGGGGAGGGGGAGGGTTGACAATTCGGCTGAATTGTTAAAATATATAAAAATATAAAACCAGTTTGTTTTTCCAGACAGCTTCTGGGCAAACGAGCCTTATAAATGCCAGACCGTCAGCCGGACAGCCCTCCATGTATGAAAAACTAGGCTTTGCGGAAAATATTTTCAACACAAGGCCTCTTGAGCCGCGCGCAGAGGACTTGAAGAAGTTTACCGGCAGAGTTCAGGACATTAAAAATTTCTCAGTGGATGTCTCTTCCACAAACAGCGCTGTTATTGTGGTTACAGGGCATAGAGGGGTGGGGAAAACCTCTTTTGTTAATATTATGGAATATGCCATTGGCTTTGATCAGCCCTTTATCCGAAAACATATTAAAATTAACATGCCAAAGCTTATTCCCTGTTATCATAAGATGCAAATTGATCCTTCTGACAGCGTCCAAAGCGTTTTGTTAAAAAGCCTGTCCAGCCTGCTGTTTTCCATCAATCAGTTTGCTGAGGAAAAATCTTTAAGCTCAAAAATTCCAAAAAAAATAAAAACACTTACGAAATGGATTTCAGAAGCAATTGTTTCCCAAACATCTGGACAGCTTTCTCTTGGCGGGATAGGGGCGGGGTTTAGCCGGTCAAATCAATACAAAAGCCTTTTAGAGTTCCCGGCAAATGTTTTGCAGAATAAAATCCAGGAGGCTGTCAGCCAGGCAAGAGGCTTTTCCGGGGCGGACGGCGTTTTATTAAATATTAATAATGTTGATATATTGGAGGAAAAAGCCTTTTGCGCGCTGTTCAACCAGTTGAGAGACTATTTGTTTAACATCAATGGCCTCTGGAGCATTATTATAGGGCAGCCGGGGCTGTATTCATCGCTGTATCAGCATGCCGCCAGGGTGGCTGAAATTATCAGCGGGCAGGAAACATTTCTTGCCCCGCTTTCAGAGGAGGATGTTCTTGTAATTTTAAAGAACCGGCAAAAAACATGCTCCAAAAATTCCAGATCTGTTCCAAGCCTTCCAATATATGAAGACTTTGCGCGGGAAATATATAAAAATTCTGACGGGGAAATCCGCCCAGTGTTTAAAGCCTGCGATGATATTGTCCGGTCTGTTTTTAAAGACAATCCAAATATTAAAGTTATTCATGCGCGGCTGGGCCGTCTAGTTTTAAAACGCATTCTTCAGCAGCAGCTGTCTCTGGAGCGCTTTAAGCCTAAGGACAGGGAGATCCTGCGGAAAATCCTCAGCGCCGGATCTTTCCGTCCAAAAGACTACAGACAGTTAAACTTAAAATCAGCTGTGGCATTTACAAACCGGGCCAGGGGCCTTATTGGAAAAGGCCTCCTAAAAAAGGAGACCAAAGGGAATGTGGCTGATTATATGGTCACAGGGGTGATACATTTGGCAAAATACGCCGGAGTTGAAATTTAGGCTGTGTGTGAAAAAGCCCCCCCTCTGGACAAGCCTGTTTTTTTCGCAGAGGTTCGGGAATGGCCGCGGGGCCGCCCCAGCAAACAGGCGCGGCAAGGCTGTTCAGATAAACAGGCGGGCGGCTTGCGCGCCCTCAGCCCCCTTCTTCCGCTGCGGTGGATTTTGCTTCAGGAGGAGATTTTGCTGAGTCCGCTGCGGGGGATTCTTCTGGAGGAGGCTCCGTTGCGGGAGTCTCGGCTTCAGAAGGCTCCGCCGCGGGAGCTTCCGCTTCGGGAGACCCAGCCGCGGAGGCTTCCTCTGCCGCAGGCGCTTCCTCTGGAGGAGTCCCTGCTGCGGGAGGCTCTGCTGCGGGGGCTTCCGCCTCAGAAGAAAGCTCCTGAAAGCCGCCGGCTTTGATCACCAGAGGCTCTGAAAACTCAACAGCGCTGTTTGCGGCCTGAAAGTCATGGAGCTTCCAGCGCGAGGGGTCAGATTCCGACTGGGTTAAAAGCGCGCTTCCGTCAATCAAAATCTCTCCGCTGTCCTCCCCCTCGTCATACACAAGGGAATACTGAAAAGACACTTTGATCTGGCCCCGCCGGCCGGTCTCTTTTGTGGAAATTTTGTGAAAAGCGATGTTGGAGACATCGGGGTGGTTTTTCTCCACATAGGCGGCCAGGCTCAGCTGTGTCTGATCCTGCAAAACCGCATGAAGCCGCTCGTTAAAATCCCTGTCCGGGCGGAGCGCCACCCATGAAACAGCCATCAGAGCCAAAAGCCCCGCCAAAGCCAGGGCGATCTGGGCCGGGCGGCTGAGGCTCGGCAGCCGCCAGCCGGACAGTTTTGGAATTTTTAAGAGCGATGGCATGTTTTTTCTTGGCCCCCGCTTAAAAGCTTAGCGCGCTCGCGCGGCTTTTTGCGATATGGTTCCGAAAATATTTTCTCCGCCGGGGCCAAGGGCCTTAATCTCCACATGATCCCCCGGCATCATAAAGGGCTGGCTGGCCTTTCCATGCCTGATTTTCTCCAGGGTTCTTTTTTCCACAAGGCAGCTGCTCCCCTTGGAGGGGTCCTCATTGGAGACTGTCCCGCTTCCGATGATGGTCCCGGCGCTGAGCCTGCGGGTCCGGGCGGAATGCGCGATCAGCTCTCCAAAATGAAAATGCATGGCTGAGCCGGAGGCTTTTCCGAACTCCCGCCCGTTAAAGCGCGCCAGCAGAGGCAGATGAATCCGCCCGCCGCGCCAGCTCTCCCCCAGCTCATCGGGGGTGGCGGCAAAGGGCGCAAAGGCGGAGGAGGGCTTGCTCTGCAGAAAGCCAAAGCCCCTTTTCAGCTCATCAGCGGCCAGCCCCCGCAGGGAGACATCATTGATCAAAACCAGCAAAATGATATGCTTCAGGGCGGCTTCCGGCTCAACCCCCATAGGGACATCATCCACAATCACGCCAAACTCGCCCTCAAAATCCGTCCCATGGTCCGGGTCAATCTGCGGAATGTCCTCCCTCGGCGCCAAAAAGCTGTCGCCCGCCCCCTGATAGGCCAGCGGAACAGTTGTCAAAGTCTCCGGCAGAGGCGCGCCGCGGGATTTTCTGACCAGCTTGATGTGCTGGATAAAGGCTGAGCCGTCGATCCACTGGAAAGCCCTTGGCAGCGGGGATAAAAACCGGCTTTCATCCACGGGCTGAGAGTCGGCCTGTCCGGCATTCAGCCTGTCGGAGAGAGCCTGAAGCTGCGGCCGGGCCTCTGCCCAGCTCTCCACAGCCTCCCGCAGGCTCCCGGCAATCTCCCTGGCCAGGGCCATTTTCTGATTGTCCCCAGAGACAATCACCAGCTCCCCGTCCCGCGAGGCGGATTTTAAGCTGCCCAGTTTCATTGGCCCTCCATTTTGCGCCTGCGGAAATTAGCGCCGCCCTGAGGAGCTGCCGCGCCGGAGCTTTTGGATTCTTCCCGGCCTGAACTCTCCGCTCTCTTCGTTTAGCTTGCTATCGATCCGTTCACAAACTGATTTTTCTTTTGTTGTTAATGTCTTGGCGCTTTCTAATTTATCTATGGTTTCTTTTATTGTTTTTATTTCCTCGGAGGAATCGGAAGTAGCCTGGCTTTCAGCCTTTTTCAGCTTTTTTTTAGCTTTGTCCAGATCTTTTTTTTGGTCTCTTGCCTCCTTTAGATTAACACATTTGCAGGAGTCATGTGCGCTGTTTAAGGCGTCAGCTCGGCCTAAAACGGCATGCAGCGCGCCCGAAAAGCCCGCGCTGTCCGATCCGCTGTCTGACTTGACCCCTTTGCTCCGCAGGTAATGGTAAGCGGCGGCGCTTTCCTTGTGGCTGGCCTTTTGCTCCTCAATTTGCTGCCGTTTGTGGGCGATTTGCTGCTGAAGGGCCTGTATGGCCTGCGAGAGTTTTTGGACTTCAGCCTGGGTTTTGCCCATTCGCCGGCCGTATAGCTCCTCTGTCCGGCGCATAAGGGTGTTCATGGTTTCGGTGTAGTCCTTAAGGGCCTCGTTTTTTGCCTTCAGCGCCTGCTGGCGGAGCGCCGGCAGGGATTTTTTCAAGCTTTCCATCTCCGCCTGATACTCTTTCTTTTTCTGCCCGATTCTATGCAGAGTTTTCTGGTGGATTTCATGGAGCTTTTTCTTTTGGGGCTGGATGTCCGCCACACACTGGCTGTGATAGGATTCATACCTTTGCTGGTCCTTGCGGGCAAAGGAAACCCGGTTTTTGCTGAGAAGGCTCATAGTGGTTTTTTTGAGCCTGCCGGAAAGAATGGCGCCCCGCCTTTTTTTTCTGTAGAGGGCGAGCCTTTTCCGCGCCTGGCTTTGGCAGCTGAGAAACAGCTTCATTTCGCCGTCGGCGAGCTTTTCGTGGGCATCGCTGATGGCGTTTTCAAACTCATGCTGGATTTTGAGCGCCTTTGAGAGGTTTTTTTGGACTTCCGCCAGCTGCTTTTGCTCGGCCCCCTCAATAGTCCGCTTGCTTTTTTTCAGCCCGGCTTTTAGATCCTCCGCCGCCTGCTCATGCTTGGTTTTCAGCTCAGCCAGCCCCTCCTCATGCGTGACTTTCAGGTCCGCGAGCTTGCCTTTTTTTTCCAGCAGATCATCGTTCAGCTCTTTTAGGCTGCCCTCCAGGTCTTTGGCCTCCTCCTGAGCCTTGTCGCGGTTTTCCTTGGCCTGCTCCAGGTCCTCCCCTGAAAGCTGCGGGCATTTGATGCTTTTGTTGCTCAGCATGGCGCATCCAGGCAGCGCGTCCGGATCCAGCTCTGGGCAGAGAAGGCAGCTCTCCACCGCCTCCACACAGCTCATGTGCCCCGCAAAATCCCTGCACTCGCTCTTGAACTCGCTTTCCGCCTCCTTAAGCTCCTCTTCCGCCTTCTCGCAGTCTCCTGTTTTTTGCTCGCCTTTTTCTGCTTGTCGCCTTTCTTCTTTTCTTCTTAAAGCAATGTTTTTACATTTCTGAAGAGCCAATAACCCCTTTTGGGAGCGGGACTGTGGCACGGGTCGTGCCTCAGCCTCAGAACCTACTATTTTATCTTCGGGTTTTAGCACAAGATCATCACATTCACTTGTATCGTAGACATTAGGAAAATCATAATCGTCGTGTAATTGGTTGTCATATGTCTTATCGAGATCATTTGTCGCATTGGACTTATTGTTCTCGCTTAAGCTACTGAAGGCCATCAGAATTAGAAAAAAACCAAAGCCAGTTTTAAGCAAAGCAGAAGTTCTTGGCTTTTTTGCCGCGCGCTGCAAAGACAAAGCTGCTGCAATTTTGCGGGCGCCGGTTTTTTTGGAAAAGCCTGGAAGGCGCCGCCGCCGGCAGACCCTAAAAAGGCAAAAAGATTTTTTTATTATGTTTTTCATAGCCGCGCGGGGATTTTTCCTTGCTAAAAAGCTTGTCGGCGGATTGGCAAAAAAACTAAAAGAAAGCCGCCTTCCCCCTGGTTAAAGAGCTTGCTTTGATTGCCAGCCTGTCTGTCTCCGCCCGCAAAAAACCAAAGCCAGGTTTAAGCAAAGCGAAGACGGCAGGCTTTTTTGCCGCGCGCTGCAAAGGCAAAGCTTTCGCGCAAAGCCTCCGAAAAACTGCCCTGCCGGCTGAAAGCTTGTTTAAAATTTTGGATAAAAACACAGTCAAAACCTGATTAAGTTAAAAAGTTAAATATAAAAGCCTAATGGCGCCAAAAGGGGCGGGAGCTTCAGTAAGCCTTTGGCTGAAAGTCCGGTTTGTTAACAATATGGGCGCTGTCTCCAGGCCCCTTAATCAAAAAAAACCCAAAGCCCTCCGCCAGAATATGCGCGTCCGCCATGCTCTTTAAACAGGCCAAAGCCCCATAAAGTTTTTTCCCCTTAAATCTCCCTGGCCTCAGCTCAGGAAGGCGGGGCAGAAGCTTTGCAAGCCTTTGCGCGTCATCCAGGCGCAAAAAATCCAAAACCTCAACAATCACGCATTCTGAGCTGTTCTCCGCAACTATGTCCAGCCTGCAGGCCAGCTTTTTGCCAAGCGTCCCGTCTTCTAACAGGCAATCCTGATAGATCTTTGTTTCAGCGCCGGTCTCTGTGATATCTATGCCCCTTTCATCAAGCAGCTCAACAATTTTTCCATCAGCTAAATCCCTAAAAAAAACGATCCACTGATCCTCAAAAGAAACAGACAAGGGTTTAATCTCCTCAAAAGGCTTCCCGCGTTTGCCAGACAGCCATCTTCGCTCAGCAGAAGCCTCTTTCAAAATGCCCCTAATCTCAAGACAATGCGGGCGCTGCCGCCTCATAATCCTGGCCTCCCGCCTGGCATTACCCTCATTATGCGCCAGCCCGAAAACAAGCGCAAGGGCAAGATCCAAAAAAACCAGCCTGCCAGCGGCCTCCGCAAAGGGGGGGCCGGCAAGCCGCGCCGGGCGCGAAAATCCTGCCCCTCTGAAGGGCTTGTCGGCAGACTTTCGGAAAAGCTAAAGCCTGTTTAGATGGCCGGACCGCCTGCTCCCGCGCTGCGGCTTAAGCAGGCGGGGAATCCTCAAAAAACCTCCGCGGGATTTGCTGCGGCGGCCTCAGCGGCCCGGCAGGCTGTCTTTGGAGATGACTTCAAAGCCCTCAGCGGAGAAGGCAAAGGCCGAAGCCGGCATGCCGGCCTTAAACCATGGGTTTTGAAATTTATAAATTTGGCGGCTTCCAAGCCCGCTCCAGAGAATTTGAACAGACTCAATGCGGCTTCCAAAAACCGCGGCAAGGCCCTCTACATCAGCAAGCTTTTTTTTAAGCTTAAGCTGAACCCCGTATTTTGCGCCGCGGCGGACAGAGCGCTCAGGCGAAAACAGCTCAAAAAACCTCTCTGGATGAAACATCCCGGCAATCAGCTTTGGCATGGGGTGATCCTCAAACTTAAAGACTATTTTTTCCCGCATGTCCGGCTGATGCCAAAGGGTTTTCCCGTCAAAAATCATGGCGTAAGGGGGGTCTCCCTGGATTTTCAGGCGGAATTTTTGGCCATGGATGGCCAGCGTCCCGGAGCCGGAGATGGATTTTTCCGCTGAAGGCAAAAACAGCTCGGTTTTTATCTTCATAAGCGCCGCGCCGCGGCTGTATTTTCTCAGGGTTTTTTTTAAGGCGGCCATGGCCCGCTGATCGGCAGCTTCGCCCGCGGGAGCGCTTTTAGCGGAGCTTGCGCCTTGCGGAACGGCCTCAATGGCCGCCCCAACAATAGGGTCCGCCGCCTCAGGAGACAGGCTTTCCGCCCCTTGAGCCGCGCTCTCCCTCTGTTTTTTGGCGGGAGAGCCTTGGACAGCGGGGGGGGGTCCCGCTTGAGGAGGAGGGCTGTTTGCGGCTGGCGGCGGGTTTTTTATTGCGGCGGCGGGTTTTTTGGCTTCAGCCGGAGGAGCTTCCGCAGCCGGAGCTTTTGCAGCCGGCCCCGCGCCCCCGGCTGTTTGCGGCAGGGTTTTTGCCGCCGGGGCTTTTGCTGGCAGGGTTTCCGCAGCCGGAGTTTTTGCTGCTGAAGCTTTTGCTGCCGCCGCGGCTTGGCCAGAGTTTTCAGCCGCAGCCCCCAAAAGAAGCGCGGCCCCCAGCAGCAGGCCAATCAGAAGCCTGCCCCCGCGCCGCCGGGGAGCCGCCGGGGCCGGGCCTTTGCTCCGCAGAGCTTTCAACAAAAGAGCTGTTTTTTTCTGCCGCATTTTCCGCCGCCTTTTTTTATCAGCCAGCGCCGCTGAGGGTTCTTTTTATAAAAAAAAACAGGAAATCTCAAACAAAGCCATAATTCAGCCCGCAAGCCCCCGCGCTTATGAAAAAGGCCCGGCAGATTCTGGCAGGCGGGAGGTTTTTTTTTTGGGGGGGGGGGGGGAGGGGGGATTGACAGTCCTGCAAAAACAAGTTAAAATTGCTGTAAATAAAACAATGGCAGCCGGCGGAGAGGCTGTCAAGGGGGGGAAACATGCAAAATCAGCAGCAGATTCCAACTCCAGGCGAGATCTGGCAAATCTTAAAAGAGGTTTCCGCCAGCCAAAAAAGGCAGGCCGAAAACTGGGAAAAACAGCAAAAAAGGCAGGCCGAAAACTGGGAGAAACTGCGGCGGGAGCAGGCTGAGGAGCGAAAGCAGCGGGCTGAGGAGCGAAAGCAGCAGGCCGAGGCCTGGGAAAAACAGCGGGCTGAGGAGCGAAAGCAGCGGGCTGAGGAGCGAAAGCAGCGGGCTGAGGAGCGAAAGCAGCGGGCTGAGGAGGAAAAAAGACGGGCCGCGGAGCGGGACGAAATCCACAAAAGGCTGGCTAAGACAGTAGAGGAAACCAACAAGGCGATAGATAAATCAAGCGGCGCGATGGACAACAGATGGGGGGCCTTTGTTGAGGCTCTGGCCGTGGGAAAATTGATTTCGCAGCTCCGGGAAAGGGGAATAATGGTCACAAACACCTCTCAAAATGAAAAAGGCTCTATGCTGGAAGATGACAGCTCAGGCGGGAAGATAAGAAGGAACTGCGAGATTGACATTATTGCCAAAAACGCCGGGGAGCTTGTGGCGGTTGAGGTCAAATCCACTTTGAATAAGGAAGATGTGGATCGCTTTTTGTATGTTCTGGAGAATTTTCATAAGATGTTTCGGTCATATCAGAGGATGCGGATACGCGGGGCTGTGGCGTATTTGAGCGAAAAGCAGGAGGCGGCAGCTTATGCGGAAAGCAAAGGCTTGTTTGTGATCAAAGCGGTCGGAGACAGCTCGCGGATTGCCAATAAAAAAAGCTTTAAGCCTAAGATTTTTTGCTCTCCCTGAAAGATTAAAACCTTTTTTGGCTCTTAAGCGGCCTCAATCCTCCAGCCAGCTTTCCGGCGGGCGGCGGTAAGCGAGAGTGAAAACAAAAAACTGCTTTGGGCTCCCCAGCGCCCTGAAGGCCGCGCGGGCGGTGGCTCCAGTGGTCAGTGTGTCGTCAGCAAAAACACAGGGCGCGCCTTTTTTCAGCCCCTCTCCAGCTGAAAGCTCAATCAATCCGCGCTCCCGCCGGGTTTTTTGCCTCTGAGAGGAATCATCCCGCTTTTTCCGCAAAACCGGGCAGACCTCCCCGTTAAAGCGCGCGGCCAGCGCCTCTGCGAGGCGTCTTGCATGGTCTTTGAGCGGATCGCCTCTTGGCGGGGCGGGGACAAAAACCGGCCTTTCATCCCTTGCCCAAAGCGGGGTATGGACAAAGCGGGAAAAGCACTCCATCCCCAGCCGGCCAAAAACAAACTTCGGGCCGCCGCCTTTCAGGCTGTCTATGAGCCGCCTCATAAAACGGTCGTTTTCCTCATGCCAGTCAAAAAGCCGAAGATGAGAAAAGTTTTTTTCAGCGCGATAGACATCGTCCGGCCTCAAAAGCTCGCTTTTTAGGCGGCTCCAGCAGGCGCTGCAAAGCCAGTCTGCGGGCGGATAAAATTTTTGGCAGACCGCGCAGGCGCGGACATATCTTAAAAAACCCATCACAAACCCCTCCAGCCTGATGAAATCGGCAAACAGCTTAAACAGCGCCGCCCCCCCAATGGCCTAAAGCGAAAAGCTTTCCCACAGCTCATCCAGCCGGCAAAATTCCCTTGCGGGGGCGGAAAAAATATGGGCCGCCAAATCGCCGTAATCCAGGGCAATCCACCGGGCCTCCTCCAGCCCCTCCATGCCCAAAGGGCTTAAGCGAAAGCGGCGCCTGACTTCCCGCCTCAGGCTCTCGGCCAGAGCCTTGACATGCCTCGCGCTTTGGCCGGAGGCTATAACCCCTGCGGAAAAGGGCCTGCCGGAAGATAAGCGGGCGGAAGCTGGCCCGCCGCCCTGCCGGCTCAAATCAAAAATTTTCACATCAAAGGCTTGTTTCGCCTCCAGCTCTTTTTGGCAGAACTCCGCCAGCCGCCGCGCCGAAAGCTCCGCTCTGGAAGAGAGCCTTTGGCTATGGCTTTCAGCAGGCTCCGGCCTGTACAGCCCGGTTTCCCAAAGATAAGCGGCCAGCGGCGGCGGGGCAAGATGGCTGATGGGGAGGCCCAGGGCCAGCCTTTTGCGAATCTGCCTTGAGGACACATCCATGTCATTCAGGGGGCAAAAATAAACCCGCTTATAGGGCGGCTGGAGCTTTGCCCCCTTTTCAGAGCAGCTTTCAACAAGCGGCTGAAGCCCCGCGGGGAAGCCTGAAGCGGCTTTCGGAAAGGCCTTTCCAGGGCGGCTGGCCGCAATGAGATTTGCCCGCTCCAAAATGCGGCGAAAGCTTTTCCAGCGGTCAAATATTTCCAGCTGGTCAAGGCCAATAATCAAAAACAGCTCCCAAGCCGGATTTTTTTGAGAGAAACTCTCCACAGCCGGCCAGCTAAAGCTTGTTCCGCCGCGGCGGATTTCCAGATCATCAATCTCCGCAAAGGGAAGCGGCGCGAGCGCCAGCTCAAGCATTTTCAGCCGCTGGCGGGGGGAGGGAGATTTTAGATCCGGCCCCCGCCCCGCAAAAAAAGGAGGGTCTGGTTTTTTTAAAGGGGCTTTAAAGGCGGGAACGGCAAAAACCCGGCTCAGGGAAAACCGCTCGCTCGCGGACCTGAGAAGATTGATATGGCCTAAGTGGGGAGGGTCAAAAGCCCCTCCAAAAATTCCCATTCTGAGGGAGGGTTTTTTTGATTCCGCGCTTTTTGATTCCGCGCCCATGGTTTTCCTCCGCGTTTGCGGGGCGCCGGCCCGGCGGCCCGCCGGCCCCTTTGGCTTCCGCAGACATTTTCGCTGCCAGTCCCCTTAGCGGCCCCCGCCGGCTTTCTGGTTTTTGAAAAGCGGAAAAAAACGAGCCTGCCAAAAAACCAGGGCATCGGCTGGGCAAGCCCCGCCGCGGGAGCTGGGAAAAAAATGGTGGAGCCGAGGGGGATCGAACCCCTGACCTCAGCGCTGCCAGCGCTGCGCTCTCCCAGCTGAGCTACGGCCCCGCCAGGGCCTTAGTTTATACAGGGCCCCGCAAGAGCTTTAGCTTATAAAGCCGCGGCCCGCATGGCAAGACATGTTTGCGCGCGGCTTGACAGGGGGAGGCCATGGGGTATGCTGGCTGTGGCGGGGGTTTTTGATCTCTTTTTAGGCATCCCCCTCCCCGCGCCGCCGGGTCAAAGCCGGCCTGCCAAAAAAAAGCTTCATGCAAAGCCAAAAAACACCCGCGCTATGAAAACCCCATGCTCTTTTAAGCTTTTGCCCGCCGCAGCGGCGGCGCTCTCCCCGCTGCTTTTGAGCGGCTGCTATTTGTGGCATGTCTCCGCGGGCCAGATGAGGCTGCTTTCTGAAAGCGTCCCCATCAAAGAGGCTCTGGAAAAATACGACCTCACCGATGAGGAGAAAAAAAAGCTGCTCATGGTCCAGGAAATCAAAGACTTCGCCAAAAACCAGCTGAAAATGGATATAGACGAAAATGTTTACACATCTTATGTCCAGCTGGACAGGCCTTATGTCACTTATGTCTTAAGGGTCTCCCATGCCTATGAGCTGAAACCCTACACCTGGTGGTTTCCCGTCACCGGCTCTGTCCCCTACAAAGGCTTTTTTGAAAAAGATTTGGCTTTAGAGGAGGCAAAGCTCTTTCCGCCGGAAAAATACGACACCTGGGTCAGGGGAGTGGCGGCCTACAGCACGCTTGACTGGTTTGAGGATCCCATTTTGTCCAGCATGCTGAGCTATCCCGAAAGGCATTTTGCCGTGACGGTGTTTCATGAGCTGGCCCACACAATCCTGTTTTTTAAGGGCCAGATTGACTTTAACGAAAGGTTTGCCGAATTTGCCGGGCGCCGCGCGGCGGAGCTTTTTTACCTGGAAAAAGAGGGGGAAGATTCAGAGACAGCTCAGCTGATGCGCGCGGAATGGGCTGACGAGCTGGCTTTTTCGTCTTTTATGGAGGGGGAGTATAAATCCCTGGATCAGTGGTATAGAGGCCGAAAAGGCCAAAATGATCCTGAGGCGAAAAAGAAAAGAATTCGCGGCATTCAAACCCGCTTTCAGCGGGATGTTCTGCCTGAGCTGAAAACCGAAAGATACCATTACTTCCCGGAGGTTAAGCTGAACAACGCCATACTGCTCTCCTACCGGACCTACACAAACAAAATGGGCGAGTTTGACCAGCTGTTTTCCCTGCTGGATGAGGACATGGAGGCCTTTTTCAGCTACTGCGCCCAGTTTGAGGGCGAGGAAAACCCCGAAGAGGCCTTTAGCCGGGCGGTTAAAAAGCTGGCCGCTGAAAAAGCCGCTGAAAAAGCAGCCCGCGCCCCCTCCGATGCAGACGAGCCCTCCGGCGCGGAGGCCAGCTGCTCTTGGGGCGATCGGCTGTTTTACAGAGGGAAATGCCCTCCGCCATAAACTGTTGTTAGATTTCCCGGCTTAGATTCCCGGGGCTTAGATTCCCCGGCGGGAGCCGGGAGCGGGAGCCGGGCGGGGATTTTGCGCTCAGGCCCTTTTCCGCATGGCGCTGTGATAAAAGGGGTGATGATTTTCAATGGTTTCAGAGAGCTTGGCCAAATCCAGATGAGTGTATTTTTGTGTGGCGGCGAGGGTTTTGTGGCCAAGCAGCTCCTGCAAAACCCTTAAGTCCGATCCCCCCAAAAGCAGATGAGTCGCAAAGCTGTGCCGCAGGGCATGGGGGTTTAAAGGCTTCATAAGGCCGGCCCTCCGCCCCAGCCGCCTGATCATGGTGTAGGCCTTTCTTGCCGGGAGAGGGGCCGCCCCAAACAAATAAGGGCCGTTGCCGCGCAGAGGCTCTAAATGCAGAAAGGCCCGCCGCGGCAGGGCCGCAAGGCGCTCTTTCCCCCCTTTGCCTTTTATTTTCAGAACCCGGCTCTCCCAGTTAATGGCATTGGATGCCAAGTGGCAGGCCTCGCTCACCCTGAGGCCTCCGCCATAGAGGAGGAAAAACAGCGCATGGGCAAACAGCTCATGGGCCTGACCCGGCGCGGAGGCCCGGCCCATTGCCTGAAGCCGGCTTTTGCCGCCTTGCGCTTTCATGGCTGCCATGACGGCCATGATTTCATCCACAGACAAAAAGCGGGGGATTTTCTCAGATTTTTTTGGAGGCTTAAACAAATGGCGAAAATCCTCCTCAATATAGCTGTTTTCCCCCAGCCACCGGATAAAGCTTCTGACGGCGGCCAGCTTTCGGCTTTTGCTTGAGGGGGCGAGCTTTTTCCATTTTAAGAAGGATTTTTCGGCGCTTGCCCTGACCGCAAGCTCCAGGCTTTTTTTGTCTCTGAGGCTGCGGGCTGGCGGATGTTTCGGAGGATGTTTCCATGGCCCAGCCCCCAGATCCGCGGCCGCGCTCCAGTCCTCTTTTAAATTAAAGGCGTCTTTCAGATCTTTGGCGTAAGCCCGCAAAGTGTGCGGGGAAATTTTGTTTGCATAAACAGAATGCCGCAAAAACAAAAGGCAGAGGCTGCTGATAGCTTCGGTTTTCATATTTTACTTATCGGCTTTTGTTTGGGGCAAAGCGAGTTTTTTTGGCCGCCCTCCGCCGCTGGCGGGGGGGTTATATAGCCGAAGCGCGGCCAAAGGCCGGAAAAACTCAGCCGCGGGCGCTTTGCAGGCGGTCCAGCCGCCGCCAGAGCAGATGATCGAGAATCACAAGGCAGGCCATGGCCTCCGCGGCAGGGACAGCCCTTGGGCCGATGCAGGGATCGTGCCGCCCCCTTTTGGCAAAATCTCCAAAAGACGATGGCGGCTTAAAAGCGGTTTTTATGGAGATCCGCTCTCCGGTCGAAAGCCCGCCGCGGACGCCGCCGCTTTTTTCCGCTCCGCTGTGAAAAGCGCTGCCCGCCGCCCCGGCCGCCGCAAAGCCCGCGCCTGCCTCCGCGCCGCAGGCGGCTCCAAGGCTCATCAGCCCGCCCGTTAAATCAGACTCCAGTTTTTTAAAAACCGGCTGGCCCAGGCCTTTGGGCAGGCCCTCCAGCCACAGCTCCACAACTGAGCCAAAGCTTTCGCCTTTGCTTTTGGCCCGCATCAAAAGCTCTTTGGCCTGATTTGATTTTTCTCTGTGGGGAAGGCGGGCGGGGAAATCATCAGCCAGCCCGCCGCGGCGAAAAATCTCTTCGGCGGCCTTCAGCTCTGAATCCTTTAAGCTCACAGGGCCGATCCGCCGGACAAAGGCCATGACCCTCAGCTCAGGGCAAAGCTGCTGGAGAATGCCGCGGGCCACAGCCCCTCCCAAGACCCGGCTTAAAGTCTCTCTTCCAGAGCCGCGCCCGCCGCCGCGGTGATCAAAATGGCCAAATTTTTCTTTCCAGAGATCATCGGCCCGCCCGCGCCGCGCCGGCTCTGCGGCGGAGGGATAATCTTGGCTTCGCGCGTCTTTATTGCGGACCACAACAGCAATGGGGGTCCCAAGGGTTTTTCCCTCATAAACCCCGCTTAAAACCTCCGGCTGGTCCGGCTCTTTTCTGGCCGATGTCCAGGGCTGATCCCCCGGCCGGCGCCGCCGGAGCTCTCTTTTTAGAAGCTCAAAAGGGAAGGCCGCTCCGGCGGGGCAGCCCTCAATCACAGCGCCCATGGCGGGGCCATGGCTTTCCCCAAAGCTGACAAGCTTGAAGACTTGCCCAAAGGAGCTGGCGCTCATAGCTGATCCCACAGGCTGATTTCCAGGCTGATCGCTTCAGCCCTTCACACAGACAATCTGCCGAAGCTCGGCCTCAATCTCAATCAAATCAGCCTGCGCCTCCATGACTTTTTCAATGGGCTTGTAGGCTTTTGGGATTTCGTCAATCACAGAAGAGTCTTTTTTGCACTCCACGCCTTCGGTCTGCTCCCTCATATCCCGCTCGCTGAAGGCGCGGCGGGCGGCCGCCCGGCTCATCAGCCGGCCCGCCCCATGAGAGCAGCTGTTCAGCGAGTCTGAGTTCCCCCTCCCTCTCACAATAAAAGACTTGGCGCCCATGGAGCCTGGAATGATCCCCCAGTCCCCGGCCCGCGCGCGGACAGCCCCTTTGCGGGTCACCCAAAAATCTTTATTGTAATGCCTTTCCTGAACCACATAGTTGTGATGGCAGTTTATGGCCTGTCCAAGAGTTTGAAAGGGCTTTTTGATTTGAGCTTTCAGAACAGCCAGAACCCGCTCCATCATGATCTCGCGGTTGATTTTCGCAAATTTTTGCGCCCAGAGCAGGGCCTTGGCATAATCCCAAAAATACATGCTGTTTTCAGGGATGTAGGCCAGATCCTTGTCAGGCAGGCTGATAAAATATTTTTCCATCTCCTTTTTGGCGAGAGAGATAAAATAAGTCCCGATGCGGTTTCCCACTCCGCGGGATCCGGAGTGCAGCATCAGCCAGACGGAATCCTCCAGGTCCAGGCAGACCTCAATAAAATGGTTGCCGCTTCCCAAAGATCCAAGATGATCAAGATGATTGCTGTTTTGGATTTTGGGATGCCTGGCTGTGATTTTTTCAAAGCCCTCCCGCAGCTCCCCGCCCCAGCGCTTTTTGGACAGCTCAGGAGGCCGGCCCCCATAGCCCAGGCTGCCTTTTTTAGACCAGCCATGGGGGATGGCGGCCTCAATCCCCGCGCGGAGGCTTTTTAGAGAATCCGGCATGTCCCCGGCTTTTAAAGATGTTTTGACCGCCATCATGCCGCAGCCAATGTCCACCCCAACCATAGCGGGAATAATTACCTTTGCTGTGGCCACCACAGAGCCGACAGTTGAGCCTTTGCCGAAATGCGCGTCGGGCATCAGCGAGGCATGGGACACAAAGGGCAGAGAGCAGTAAGTCTTGGCCTGCTGGATGGTTTTTTCGTCCATCTCCACAGCGCCGCCGCCGTCAAACACTTTCAAAGGGCAGTTCATTCTGCCTTTTTCAAAAATAACTCTCATAGTTTTTTTTCTCTTGCTATGGCCTCAAAAGACTCTGCAGCCCGCAAAAGCGCGCGGGCGGCAAAAACTTTATGGCTTGTAAAACCGCGCAAAAAGCTCCCTTTGGCCTGCGGCCTGCCGCTTGAAAAACCCCCAGCCGCTTTGATATTCCCCTTTGGCTTTGAGGGCGTATTCCCTTCCCGGGGAATCTTCAGAGTAGTTGAGATCAATAATCCGGCGGGGAGCCCAATGCCGGGGAGGCCAGAGGCAGCCCTCATCCATGCGCTTTCTCCCCACAGCCCATATCAGAGTGTCAGGCGGCGGCTCCAAAGTCAAGCTCCCCGCGCGGGCGCTCTGGCCCGCGCTTTTTTTTGGGCTTTCCGGCTGCTGCCGCATAATGCCGGGATGTTTAAAGCGGCCGCTTTCCTGAAGGGGCTTTCCGGTTCGGGCGGAGTAAAAGCCCGCCGCCGGCAAAAGCCATCTTAAAACCAGCCTGACCCCTCCGCCGCCCCAGACGGCGGCGCTGAGCCTTCCCGGCCCGCGGGAGTTTAGCTCCCGCAGAGGGGAAAACCCTTCAATGTCTGTGTTAAAGGCCAGCCATTTTCCCCGCTGCAAAATCAATGTGTTGGCGGCCTCCATCCGCCGGGCGCTTTCGCCCGCCCTGTCCGCAAAAAGGAAGGCGCGGCGCTTTAAAGGCGAGGTGACAGCAAAAAACACAAAGCCCAGATCGCGGAGGATGCCAAGGCTCTCTTTTGTCAGCCCGCGCTCTTTTATGGGGACAGAGAGGACGGGGATCCCCCTTTGCCGGCGAAAAAAATCATCATGCTCTGCCGGAGTGGCTGAAAACTCAATCGGATGCCCAATGACAGCGGCCAAAGCGGGCGGGCCTTTGGCGGAGCCGGCCTTTTGCCGCTGCCGAAGCGCTTTGGCAAAATGCAGCGCCTCAGAAAAAAAAGGCTGGTCCGCGGCGGCGGCGGTTTCGCGCTCCCGGATAAAATGCAGGCCCATCCGCGGCCCGAAAGCGGCCCGAAACCAGCGCCATCTCCCATCCGAAGAGCGCGGCAGAAAGCTTCTGTTTTGCGGATCCTCCCTCTGCCAGTCATAAGCCGCCTTCAGCTCCCGCAAATTAAAGATCTTGACGGCGAGCTTCAGGTGATGATTCTTATAGGCGGAAAGCTTGCCCAGGGATGGCCCTAAGCGCCCCGCCGCCCGTTTGTGGAGGGCCAGAACAGACGCCCCCTTTGGCGGCTCTCCCAGACTCAGGTCCCAGCTCCAAAGGGTTTTCCCAGGCTTTTTTCCAGGATTTTTGCCCCGCGGCAGAGCGGAAAGCCGCCGCCGGCTCTTTTGCGAGCTGAAAAGCAGCCGCCTGTCAGGCAGAATGCCGCGGATTTTTTGAGCAAAAGCCCCGTCCGCGCTTTCATCATTCAGCTCGAAAAGCTGAATTCCCCAGTCAAGGCGCTTTTGCAGAAACTCCCGCCAGAGGCCGGGGTTTTTTGGCAGATCTTCAGGGTTCAGCCGCAGGCTGAACGGACGGCTTTTCACAGAGGGAAAGAGGCTTTTTCCCGGCGCCGCCCCAGTCTTCCTGCCGGCCTTTCTGCCGCCTTTCGCCTGAAAAGCCTCAAGGCCGAGAAACAGGCTGTCTGAAAGCTCCAGCCCCGCAGAGCCTTCCCGCCGGATGAAAACCTCGTCCGCCCGGCTCTGGCAATAAAGCTCTCTTTTTTTATAGAGATCTTGATGCTCCTTTAAGGGCGCTTTTTCCGGCTGAAGCCGCGGCCGGCCAAAAAAAACCCGCCCGGAAGAATCCGTGGGGCGGCGGAGCCAGATCACAGAGCCTTCCGGCTTGAAGCCGGGGGAAAAGCGAAACCCCGCGCCCAAAGCGATAAAAACAGGGCTTTTTTTATGGGCCAGGCCCGCGGCCAGCTTTTTAAATACAGCCCGCTCCCATTTCCGCCATGCGGCCTCCCCTTTGGAGGAAAAAATCTCCGCCGCGGTTTGGCCTGAAGCGCGCTCAACTTCGCGGTCCAGGTCCAGGCAGAGGGCCTGAAGGCCTTTTTTGCGAAAAGCCTCTTGAATGACTTTAAGCCATGAGGTTTTTCCGGCGCCGCGATGGCCGATGATGAGCCGCATTTTTTGCATTTTTAGGTTTTTCAGACCCGCGCCCCATCTTACAAAACAGGCTTAAAAACAGGCGCAAATTTAATTTTTGCCGCCCGCCGCCAGGCTGTCTGAGGCCCTGTCTGACACAAGGGAGAAAAAATCAGGGAAGCTTTTGTCCGCCGCCTCCCTGCCATGGATTTTCAGCGGCGCGCCCATCTGCCTTGCCAGCTCGGCCGCCATGGACATGCGGTGATCCTGCGAGCTGTCAAAAACAAAGGGCCTGGCCCCCGGCCATTTGGCCCGGCCAAAAACTGTCAGCTCATCCCGCTGCAGGCTGGTTTTGATCCCGGAAAGATGAAGCAGCTCTTTTGTTTTCTCCAGCCGGTTTGACTCTTTGAAGGCCTGCCGCCGCAGTCCGCGCAGCCGGCTGGCGCCTTCAGCCCCGGCGCACAAAACCGCAAGAAGGGGAAACATGTCCGGGCAGAGGCTTAAATCCATGGAAAGCGGCTTGAGCCTGGCGGCCCGGCTGATGGAGAGCCTGCCCTCTGATTCTTCCACAGAAGCTCCCATGGACTGCAGAGCCTGGGGGAAAACAGAGTCGGGCTGCAGGCTGAGGCTTTCCCAGGAAGTGAAAACCGCGCGGCCCTTGAAGGCGGCCCATGCGCCAAGGGCAAAAAGGCAGCTTTTGTCCCGCTCCGGGCGGCATTCAAACACTTTTGGCTTTTGGCCCCTGGGGATTTGATACTCATCCCCGGATTCTTTGATCTCCATCCCAAGGCCCCTTAAAAAGCTTAAAGTCATTTCAAAGTAAGAGCGGCTGCCGGCCCGCTTTTGATAAGAAAACCAAAGGTCTTTTTTGAGCTGCCAGCCGCTGAGCGCCAGGGCCGAGCCGCACTGGCTTGTGGTTTGAGAGGGCGCGGCGATGCAGTCGCCCTGCGGCGCCCAGCCCTCAGAGACAATCCGCCAGCCCGATCGCTCCGGGCTGGCCTCAGCCCCAAGCTGCGCCAGCAGGGAGGCCAGCTCATGCAGGGGGCGCCGCAAAAGGGAAGGCTCCGCCTGAAGAAAAAACTCGCCGCGCTCTCTTGAGACCCTGAGCGCCAAAAAGCGAAAGGCCGAGGCGCTTTGGCCGCAAAACAGCTTTTTGGGTTTTTCAGGCCCCCATTTGTTTATATCGGCGATGGCTTTTTCCATGATCAAAATATCGCGGCAGCGGCTGCCCCCTTTGATGGAAAATTCCGGGAACCAGCTTTTAACAGCCAGCGCCCTGTTCAAAAGCGACTTTGAAAAAGGCCCCGGCCCTAAAAAATAAAAGCCTTTCAAGGTTCCCCCCCCCTTATTTGGCTGCGCGGATGAGGGGGCGCCATCCGGGCCTGAAACACAAAAGCCCTTCAGGGCGCTCTTTCCGGCGCCCGGCGGCCAGCCGCCGCGCGCCTCAGGCGCCTTTGACGATTCCCTGCCGCCGCGCCTCTTTCAGCAAATCCCCCTCTGAAACAGGGCGGGCAAAAACCTCTCCCGGCCCGCGGACAAACAAAAAATCCCATTTCAGGGCCCCCGCCCTTTTTTTGTCCTCCCGCAGCAGCTTTTTAAACGCCGCGGCGGGAATTTGCGGGCCTTTGCCGGCTTTTGCGCCGCCCGATGCGGGAACAAGGGCCGCCGCCTCTTTAAAGCGCGCCGCGCTCAAAAAGCCCCGCCGCCGGCTCCATTTCAGGCTGAACAAAACTCCCCGCAAAACAGCCTCTCCATGCGGCAGGCCCAAAGCGGATTCCATTATATGCCCTGTTGTGTGGCCCAGGCTCAGTTTTTTTCTAATGCCCTTTGTCTCCAGCGGATCAGCCCGGACAGCCTCCATCTTGGCGGCAATGGCTTTTTTCAGGAGATCTTTTAAGGCTTTTTCCATGTTTTGCGGGGAAAGGCATGGGGCCGGGCCGCCGGCTTTGAGGATGGCTTTCAGCTCCCTGAACAAGCCGCCCCCGGCAATAAGGCTGATTTTCAAAAGCTCTCCGAAGGCTGAGCGGATCCCGGACTCCGGCGCCTCTTTCAAAAGCCCCCATGACACAAAAACCATTTCTGGAAAATGATAAGTTCCGATGAAGTTTTTGACCCCCTGAAAATTCAGAGCGGTTTTCCCCCCATGGGCTGAATCAAGCGCCGCCAGCCAGGTTGAGGGGCAGTGGACAAGCGGCGCGCCCCTTTTGTAGGTTGAGGCCAGAAAGCCGGCGAGATCTCCGACGCTCCCCCCGCCCAGGCTGAAAAAAACCAAATCGCGGGGGGCCAGGCCCCGCGCCAGCGCCAAAATTTTTTTCAGATGAAAAGGCAGCCTTTCGGCGGACTTGGCGCGCTCTCCGGCCGCGCAAAAATAAAAGCGGAAGCGGGGCGCCGCCAGCCAGCTTTTGATGAGGGGGCTGGACCTCAGCTTTCTGTCGCAAATCACCAGAGCGGCGGCTTGCGGAGGCTTTTTGAGAATCGCAAAGGCTTTTTGCGGAGAGGGGAGACTGGAAAAAAACCGCGGCTCAGCTGCTGGAGGCATTTTGCCTTTCATTGGGCGCGCTTAATGCGCCAGAGGCGCCCCCTGGGACAGCCCTTTCAAAAAAAACTCCCTTTCCTCCTCTTCATCATGAGAAAAGCCATGCAGCTGCGAAAGCTGTTTTTTGGCCAGCTTTTTGGCCTCCATGCATGCCTCCACAATGCTTGGGCCTTTGCCTGTGATTTTCAGGCCGGCGCTCATGGGATCGATGACAAAAGTGACGCGGCATTCCCCCCCTTCGCCCCTCTCCATAAGGGCCAGAACAGGGGAGGGCAGCTCGGCGGCCTGCTGGTAAATAAAGGCGCGCTCGCCTTTTGTCGGCTCAAGCTGCTGGCTTGAAGCCTGGTTGCCGGTGTTAATTATTTTTTTCATGCTGCAAGTAACATGAGGCCAAAAAGGGCAAAAGTCAAGAGAAGCCCCCCGCGCCCGCGCCGAAAAAGCGAAAAAAGCGCGAAAACAGGAAAAATTTTCCGCTTTTTCATAAGAAAAACTTATAGCATGGCGCGAGGCCTTTGCCGGATTTCTGCCAGCTGAAAGCCGCTTATCCTGATTTTGGGCAAAAGCTTTTAATGCGTCCCTGAAGTGAAATGGCCGTTTTCCAGATGGGCATTTAAGACTCGGGCGCTGCCGCCAACCATTGCAAAGCCGCCAACCCGCGCATTGCCGGAAACCTCCGCGCTGTCAAAAATCTTTGCGCTGCCGGACACTATTGCAAGGCCGAAAACCTCCGCATCGCCTTCAATCCTTGCCTGGCCGTTAACCTGCCCGCCTTCATAAACCTTCGCGCTGTCTTTAATCTTTGCATTGTCTCTAACCCACGCGCCGTCGAAAATCTGCGCGTCGCCGGAAACCCGCGCATTGCCGGAAACCAGCGAGTCGCCGCCAGCCACAGCAAAGTCTTCAATTTTTGCGCTGCCGGACACCTCCGCATTGCCGCCAACCCATGCATAGCCGCAAACAGCCGCATTAGGCCCCACAAAAGCTGTCTTGGCCACAGAAGCTGTGGCCGCCACAAAGCCCCCGCCATTGCCGTGAGGCTCGCCTTGCGAGCCGGGGCCGCAGGACGCGCGCTGCGCCGCGGCGGAAACTCCGAAAGCCAGCAAAGCGCTCAAAAAAGCCTGTTTTAAAATGGTTTGTTTCATAAAATGCCTCCTCCCCATGGTTTTATTGGATTTTATTGATTTGCGGGCAAAAAATATGCCATCACATATAAGGTTTCAAGGATATTATAATTTAAGGGAAAAAACAGGAAATTTCAAACAAAACCGGCAGATATCGCTCCCTCCAAGCGAAAAAAGCGAAAAAAAATGAGAAAAAATGAGAAAAACGGCGAAAAAAATGAGATTTTAGCGAAAAGCCCCCGCGCGGCGGCGGGCCTGCCGGCCGCAATCCACCTGGGAAACAGCTTGGAAAACAGCCTGGAAAACAGCCATAAAAAAGCCCCCCGCCCGGCCTGCGGGGGCTGTCTCAAGGTTATTTGAATATCTGGCAGGCCGTTTCCGGCGAATTGAGGGGTTTTTGCCGCTTTTGCGCTTTATTGCGCTTTTTTGCGCTTGTTTTTAGGGCGCGGGCAATGTATGTTTGCCTATAAACCAAAAAAATGGAGGTTATTTCTATGAAACACAATCACTTAAAATCGGCTTTTTTGAGCGCTTTATTGGTTTTCGGCTTTTCCGCCGCCGCGGAGGACACGCCCTGCGGCCCCGGCATTGAGGGCGCGCGCCATACAAATCCCGATGGCTCTGAAGGCGGCTTTGTGGCGGCCGCGGCCGCTGTGGCCGAGACCGCCTTTGTGGGGCCGGGGGCGGCTGTTTGTGACAATGCGCGAGTTTCCGGCAATGCGCAAGTTTCCGGCGATGCGAAGGTTTCCGGCCATGCGCAAGTTTCCGGCAATGCGCGGATTTCCGGCAGAGCCTGGATTGCAAACAATGCTGAAGTTTCCAGCTTTGCGCGGGTTTCCGGCGAAACGAGGGTTTACGGCAATGCGCGGATTTCCGGCAGAGCCTGGATTGCAAACAATGCGAAGGTTTCCGGCCATGCGCGGATTGACGGCAATGCGCAGGTTTACGGCCATGCGCGGGTTGGCAATAGCGCGCGGGTTTTCGGCGATGCGCGGGTTGGCAGCGGCGCGAAGGTTTCCGGCCATGCGCTGGTTTACGGCAATGCGCAGGTTCGTGATGATGCGAAGGTTTTTGACAATGCGCGGGTTTTTGGCGACGCGATAGTTGGCGGCAATGCATTGGTTGCCGGCAATGCGGAGGTTTTTGGCGATGCATGGGTTTTAACAGCCCTTCTGCGAAGCGGCGAGATCACTTCAGGGGTTCATTAAAAAATGCAAAAAAATCTCGTTTTTACATCATTTTTGCATGTGATTTTTAAAAAGCGCGCGCAAAAGCTCCAAACCGGCGGGAGGCTGAAGCTTTAGAGGGCGTTTTGTCTCAATGCGATTCTGTGGAGATGAAGTTTCCAGAGGATGGAGTTGCGTCTTGCCTGGAGGATCAGGCAGCTGCGTTTGATCTGAATAAAAACGGCCGGATTTTCTGCGAGGAAGCCCGAAAGCAGGGAATCGCTCCGGTGGAGGCGGATCATCCGGCGTATGCCTGGATGCTGGACCGGGACGAAGACGGAATGGTCTGTGAGTGAGATTCAAGCCGGACTCTGAAGCCTGCGAGAGGCCAAAGCCAGCCCTGGATTTTGTCAGGGGCCGAAAAAGCTGCCCCGGCATTTGCCGCCCTCCCTTTGAATGAGCCTTCTGTGAAGGAGCCGGGCGGCTTTTTTATGCCCCTTTCTGGCAGCCATAAGGGCGGCCTCCTCTATTTCCTGATCCGGCAGGTAATCAAGGCCTGGCTGCGCCTCAATAATTTTGTGGGCGATTTGAGGCCGTTTCAGACCGAGAGCAAGGTAAAGGGGAGACTCGCCGCGCTCATTTCTTTGAGAGAGATCGGCTCCGCCATCAATAAGGGCAAAAGCCGCTTTTTTGGATGCGGATGATGGATGGATGCTTTCAAGAAGCCAGATCAAAAGGAGGGATTGTTTAGAGGGATAAAGCCTGTTTGCCGGGCCGGAGCCTGTTTCGATGGACAGCCTCGCGGCTGTTCCCTGCCCGCTGCTGTCTAAAAAAGAGAAAAACCCCCTTTTTTGAAGCTCTCCGATGATTTTGTCCCTAGATGCGGCCAGGCGAAAAAGCTTTTCCCGATCGGAATCAGAGAGGCAGCCAATTCCCCCAGCCTCAATCATTTTACAGGCAATGCGTTGATCCCACAGCTGCGCGGCAAAAAAAACAGGGAGATTTCCGCCCTCATCCCTTTGGGCAAGATCAGCCCTGCTTTGAACAAAGGCCAGCGCCAGCTTTTCGCCCGGCCGCGCCTGCCGCATGATCTCGCTGTAAGGATTGAAAGCCCTCTGTTTTTTTATCACTTCAGGAAGAAACCCCAGCAGCATCTGCCCGCCGATATCAGCCGGCGGCCGGCTGGCGCGATCCCTCAGGATCTCCCGCGCCGGCGCCAGCGCAAGCCGGAAGTCAAAATCATTCTCCTCAATAATTTTTTGGAGGACGGTTTTCCCCTCTGGATCGGAAAGGCCCGGGCTTGCGCCATGCAGCAGCAGCAGCCTGAAGGTTAAAGGATAGCGGCGGGCCAGAAAAAGAGGGGTTTCCCCCAGGCTGTTCATGGCGTTTGGATCGCTCCCCACTTCAAGAAGGGTTTTGACCTTTTTTGCAAGCCTCGCGTCATTTCTTTTTTCCACAAGCAGCTCTATAAGAAGGAGTAAGTCATCTATGGGGGATTCTCTCCTCCGCTCTCTTAAATTGATTAGCCCGCCCCGCTCCCGCCAGAGATAGCCGCCCTCCTCTTTGATCGCCAGATGAATGTCCAGGCTCCCATCCCCGCTGCCGCCTTTCCGGCTGCCGCCCTCCAGCAGCCCCCAAGCCGCCGGCCCCGCGGCTGCCAAAAAGACAGAAAACAATAAAAAAACAAGGCCGCCGCGCATAAAACCGCCTAAAATCAAAAGGTTATAACCTCCCAAAAAGCCCCCTGCTTAAAATTTTATAAAAACGCCTCATGCATGCTTTTCCCTGAAAACAAGCCCAGTCTATAATACAGCCGCGCCGAAAAGCTGATTTGGAAAAATCTCAGTCCAAAGCCCCGCAGCGGAGCGGAAGTTTTTGCAGCAGGCGAAAACATGCGAACCACTATAGCGCTTTTTGCCCCTGTCCGCAAGCCATGCCCGCAAGCCCCCCTGCGGCAAACGCCCCGCCTCCGCGGCTCAAATAATTTTTTTTGCGAACACAGGGCGCTCCGGCAGCAGATAAGAGGTTTTTAATGTGGCCTCTGAAAGCCGGACTTCGCCCTCCCCCCGCTTGTGGCAGGCCGCCAGGCGAAAATGCCCCGACCGAAGCCCCCCCAGGAGCCAGCGCTGATCCCCCACATACACCAAATCCAAGGGCCGCGCCTTCATGGCCTCCGCCGCGCCGGCGGAGAGCGACACATGCCCCTCCGGCAGGCTCTCGTCCAGGGCCAGCTTCAGGCGTTTCGCCGTTTTGCCCCGTTTCAGATTAGGCTCCCCCCCTTTAAAAGAGGCCATGGCATGCCCAATGGTGTCCAGGGTAAAGCCCCTGATTTTGTCTTTCGCCGCCGGCTTTGTGAGAAGGGTCACAGCCGCCCCCGCGGCAGCGGTCACAAGCATCCCAAACAGCGCGCGAAAATAAATCGGATCCCCCTCCGCAGAGCCATAGGCAAACCGTCTCAGGGGATAAACCCATTCAGGAAAAAACAAAGTGAGAAAGCTGATGCATGTTCCGGCAGTCAGAGAGGCGGCCGCCGCGCGGCTGTTAAAGCGGCTCCATAAAACCCCCATAAGCAAAACAGTCACAACAGAGGGGATGATTATCATAATTCCCTTGTAGTGAATGGACATTAAAGTCCCCTTCTGCCTGTAAAACCAAACCACAAGCAGCAGGCCGATAATTGTGGAGAGCATGGAGGCCAGCCGCGCCACCTTCAGGTAATGCCTGCGGTCAGCCTCCGGCCGGACAAGCGGCTTGTAGATGTCATAAATGGCAATCGCCGAGGCAGCGTTAATCAGCGTGTCAATAGTGGACATCAAAGCGGCCAGAAGCGCGGCCAAAACCAGCCCCAGTATCAGAGGATGCTGCTGAGTCACATGCCAGGCGACAGTCACAAAAGTATGATAGCTGTCGCTAATCTCCAAAGCCCCAGAGCCGGCCGCGGCGCTTAGGGAGCCCAGAGCCTCCTGTTTTTGCAGCAGGGATTTTGCGAGCCAGCCCACAGAGCCGACCACAATGGCTGAAAGCGGCAGCGTGATCAAAACATTGGCCATGCCGGCCAGCCGCGCCTCATTCACGCTGCGGATGCTCAAAAACCGCATCAAAAACCCCTGATTGAGGAACAAAAAAGCGATGCTTCCGGCCACAGCGTCCCCCCAAAACATTCCCACAGTGTTAAAGCGGGGGTTTTCGCGAAACGGGGCAAAGGGCAGGCGGTGCTCCAGAGGCAGCCATCCAAAAAACTCCCCCCAGCCGCCTATGGCAAGCAGCCCAAAGCCAAAAACCAAAAAGCCGACCAGATAAAGAATCAGCCCCTGAGCCAGATCGGTAAAAATCACAGCGGTCTGCCCGCCCAAAGTCACATAAGCGCCTAAAAGCAGCGAGGCCAGCGGCAGGGTGATTAAAGGGGACAGCCCGAAAATCCCCTCAAACGCCAGCCCTATGGTGAACAAATTGTAGCCAATGTAGTAAAAAATATAGCAGAGCAGAATAACCACAGTGATATAGCGGGTGGCGCGGTCAAAGCGCTTTTCAAAATACTCAGGGACGGATTTTATCCGGGAAAAATACATAATCGGGAGCCATGCGAAAAAAAACAGGGGGATGATAAACCACTCGTTCATATATCCCATGGCGGAGTTCATGCCGGTGTTCAGGCCCTGCTGAGAGTATTTCAGATAGCTGTAGGAGCCGATGCCGGTGGCCATCATACTTACAAAGGGCAGCCACCAGGCAAAGCGCTGGCCGCTGAAAAAAAAGTCATGAATGCTGGAGCTGAACCGGGAAAAATACACCCCGAAAAAAGTCACCATCAGAAAATAGCCGCAGACCACGAGGGCAATAACCCACAGGGCGGCTTTGGGAAGGTCAAGGCCAAAATCCATGGCTAAACAAGCCTTAGGGCTTTAAGGGAAATGACATGGCAAAAAATATCCAAAGGCCATGGGCAAAAGCGCTGAGGCACAGGCCGCAGATCACAGCGGCCAGCCACAGCCGCTCCTCTTTTCGCCTGGCCGGCGAGCGGCCCTTTCGGGTAAAAATCCAGAGCGAGCTGAGGACAAACACAACCCCCCCGATGCCGTAAGTGTAGAGATAGCTTGTCCAGGGGCTGTCTTCCCCAAGGCCGGCTGTTAAAAGCCGCGGGTAAAAATAAACAGCCGCGGCGGCGGCTCCCGCAATCAAGATCGCCGAAACAGCCGGCTTTAGAGCGGCTTTTCCCGCTTTTTTTTGAGAGGGCTTTAAAGAGGCGGGGCTTCTTGAAAGCGCGGGGGCTGGCATGCTCTCTGGTTTATCAGAGCTGGCAGCCTCAGGCAACTGGATAAAAAAAGAGCGGGGCAGCGGGGGCCGGCGGGGGCGGACAGGGATTATTTAAAAGCTAAAGGCGGAAAGTATCCAAATTCCCTGAATAAGCGCCAGGACGCACAGCCCGCAGAAGATGGCCGTCAGCCAGGTTTTTTCCTCTTTCATTTTTTCCGGGGAGCGGCTCTTTCTGGTGAAAAAAATCCAAAGCGCGGCAATGGCAAACACAAGGAGGCTCAAGCCGTAAGTGTAGGAGTAGCTGATCCAGGGGCTGCTCCCCAGAGGGAGAGAGCTTAAAAAGCGCGGCATCCAATAAAGCGCCGCCGCGCCGGCGCAAAACGCCGCCAAAACCGCAAGCTGAACTTTTAACAGGGGCTTTTTAGCCGGCTTCTCAGAAGGCGCCTCTGAAGGTTTTTTGTCCGCCGGGGCCTCTGGCGAGGCCTTTTCAGCAGGCTTGTTTTGGGGCTTGTCCGGCTCCATGCTTTAAAGCTATCAGGCTTTCCCCCAAAAGCAAAACAAATAATGCGGCGCGCCAGGCGCTTCTGTTTTAAGCGGCGCCCCGGCAGCCGCGGCTGCCCCCGCTTTCCGCCCCCCGCGGATCGCGGGCTATGTCCCCCGGCGCCGCGAGGACATCCAAAGCGCGAACACGCTGTCCTGCAGGGCATACATTTTTCGCGCCTCCGGGCCGCCCTCCTCATGGCGGCAGCCCAAAAGGTGCAGGATGCCGTGCAGAATCAGATACACAGCCTCCTCATCCGCGGCAAGGCCGTTTTTTCTGGCCTGGATGTTGATTTGCTCCTGACAGAGGGCGATTTCCCCTATGCTCCCCTCCTCCGAGGGGGCAAAGGCCAAAACATCGGTGACTTTGTTTTTTTTGAGAAATTTTTTATTCAGCTCCTTCATGGAAGAGGGGGGGAGAAACACAATCATCAGGGTTTTTTTGAGCGGCGCGGAAAGAGCCCCCTTTTTTATCAGGGCGGATTCGATAAACCCAATGGCCTGATTTGCCAGCTTCCCAGAGAGAGAGCCTTTTTCGCGGCTGAGAATATGGACTTTCATGGATGAGGCGCCGCCCCCCGGCGGGAAAGCCATAAAAATTTATTTTTGGCCAAAAGCGCCAAAGCCATGGCCGCCCCGCTTTTTGTTATCTGATCCTGGAAGGGCAGATTCAGCCCCGGCGGCAAAACTCCAGCCCTCTGCCGCCGCCGCGGCTTTTTTGCCGTTTTTTTTGCCGGCTGATGAGTCTGGAGCGTCCGCCTCCAGGCTGCCCGCTGCCTGCAGCCAGCTGTTTTCCCTCAGAGATTCTCCCAGAGACAGAGCATCGGCTGCCAGGCCCGCCCGCCGCGGGGCATGCAGCGGGGGAATGCCCAGCTCCCGGAACAGCCCATGAAGGCCGTATCTGTCCAGAGAGCTAAACTCCCGCTTTTTTTTGGCTGCCGCCGCCCTCCAGTGGCGGATAAACTCCCCGCCCGGCCTGATTTTCAGCCTGGAGTAAGACTGTATGATCAAAATCAAATCCTGTTTTCTAAAGTCAGGCATAAGCCTGAGGCCCGCCGCCTCCAGCTCCTCAAAAAAAAGCGCCTCATGGCGCAGATCTGGCAAATGGCTTTTAGAGGCTATATGGGCAAGAAAGGCGGCAAAATCCCGAGCCGCCTCCGGCCGGCTCTCTCCCTCTGAAGCTCTGCCGCCTAAAGCCTCTAATTTTGCTTTCCAGGATTCCTCCAAAGGCTGAGGGGCTGTCTGATCTGTCATGGGCAGCGGAGGCATGTCCGGGCGGGGGGAGCCATTTGCGCGGCGCGGCGGGGCCGTGCCGTTTTGCCCTTTGATTTCCTGAAGCGGGCCATGAGATGGGCCGGAGGCTTGAAAAAGCTCAGGGGCGCAGGGGCCGGCCGCCGGGCTTGTTTTGCCGGGCCTGGCTTCAGCGGCAGCGGCCGGGCTTTCGCGGATCTCCAGGGCCTGGCCCATCAGGAAAGCCGCTCCCAAATAAAAAGAGGCGCGGTTTTTTATTCCCCCTCCAAGCATGTTTTCCGCGCCTGATTCTTTTTTTCGCCTTGCTTTCGCTGCCTGCGGCAGCGCTTTAATGTGACAAACAAGCGCTTTTTGCCCTTTAAGCTTGTGAAAGCTATCAAAAGCCCGGGCGGCTGTCAAGGAAATTTTCAGGGGGATTTTCAGGGCGGAGAGCAAAAACCCGGCCGCCCCGGCTGATTTTTTTCAGGCGGCGGAGCGCCGGCGCGAGCCTGCGGCCGCCCCCGCAAGGGCAAGCAGGGCCGCCGCCAGCAGGGGCCACTGGTAAAGCTCTTTTTTTTGGCTTAAATGAGCTTGATCAAAAACTGTTTTTTCCATCTGATCGAGATCGGCCCTCAGGCGGGATATGGCTTTGCCGCTGTAAGAGGCGCGGTAATAGGCGCCTTTGCCCATGCGGGCAAAGCTTTTCAGGCTGGAGGGGTTTAGCCGGGTGAGAACCGGCTCGCCCGCCATGTCTTTTTTGTATTCCCTGATATTTCCCTTATAATCCCTTAAAGGGATAACCCCGCCCCTTTTGGTTCCAAAAGCCAGCGCGAAAATCCTGATGTTTTCGCCTAAAAGGCGGCGGAGGCTTTCTTTTGCCTCTTTGGAGTGGTCCTCTCCGTCAGAGGCGATGATCAGCGCCTTGACCGCCTTTTTCCGCTTTGTGTCTCTGATATTTTGGAAGGCTTTTTTGGCGAGCGAAAAGGCTCTTGCAAAATTTGTCCCCTGGCTGCTGAAGTAATCAGGGGAAAGATCCTGCAGGTGAGACTTTGCCGCCCCCAGATCCGGCGTCCAGGGCGTAACCATAACGGCAGAGCGGGCAAAAGCCATAATCCCCGCCTGATCCCCCGCTGACATGTCCAAAAGCCGCGAAAGCTCCTTTTTCATAAAAGCCATCCGGCTGGGGCGGATATCTTCGGCGAGCATGCTCTGCGAGACATCAGCCAGCAGCAGGATATAAATGCCGGCGCTTTTTATTTTTTGCGCCGTTTCCCCGGCATGCAGATAGGGCCGGGCGAGCGCCAAAGGCAAAAGCGCCAGGGCCAGCAGGCTCATGGCCGCCTTAAAGCGCCGCTTTCGGGCGGACACATTCCGCAGCAAAAAGCTTTTTTGTCTGCCAAGGAGCCTTTGCAGGCTCCGGCCTCTGGCATAGCTTCGCGTCAGATAGAGAAAAAGACAGAGCGGCGCCGCCCCAAGCCACAAAAGAAACTCTGGACTGTGGAAACTCATAAAATCAAATCCTCCCGAAACAAACCGGCCTTTAAGCCGCCGCGCGCCCCAAAAAAATCTAAATCCCCCGGAAAAACACAGTCAAAGACAAAAACAGGGACAAAAAATAAAGCGCCGCGCCGGCCTGCAGAAAAGGGGGGAACAGCTCTTTGTATTCCATCCACTGGCTGACTTTTATCTCCTGCTTTTCCATCTTGTTGATCCGCCCGAATATTTCCTGCAGCCCGCCTGTGTTTTTGGCCATAAAAAACGCGCCGCCGGTCTCATCGGCCATCCTCTTCATAAGCTCTTTGTTGATGCGGCTGTTAATGATCATTCTCTGTATCACCGGCCGTCCAAAAGAGTCTCTGGTTTTGTATTTTATGGGAGCGGTTCCGCTCACGCTCCCCAGGCCAATGGCATAGACCTTGATTTTGTTTCTCCTGGCGATTTTAAGGGCTGCCGAGGGGCCGATAAAGCCGGTGTTGTTTTCTCCATCGGTTAGAAACACAATCACACGGCTTTCCGGCGGCGAATGCTTTAGCCGCGCGGCGCCGTTTGCCAGCGCCAGGCCGATGGCTGTCCCCTCTTTAATGTCCTCAGTTGACTCCACAGCCGAGAGGCTTCTCAGCAGAAGGCCGTAATCCATTGTGAGAGGGACTCTTGTATAGGACTCCCCGGAAAACACAATCAGCCCCATGCGGTCGGAAACCCGCCCCCTGATAAAATCAGCCACAACCCGCTTGGAGGCTTCCAGGCGGGTCAGCCCCTCTCCCATATCCGCGGCCAGCATGCTGAGGGAAATATCCATGACAATCATGATGTCTATGCCCTTCACATTCTGCTCTGACCTTTCCTTTGCGCTCTGGGGGCGGGCCAGCGCGATGATCATAAAAGCCAGCCCGGCAGCCTGCAGAATGCCGGGCAGAGGCTTCAAAAAAACTCTGAGGGAAAAAGGCGCGCCGGAGACAAGCGCCAGCTGGCTGAAAGGCAGAGATGGCCGTCTCCGCCTCTTCAAAAAAATCCAGGCCAAAACAACAATTGCCAGGGGAATTAAAAGCCAAAAGGCCCATGGGGACTGCCAGATCATAAGCCCCCCCTCCCTGCGGAAGAGCTTTCCCCCCCCTCCTCCAGCTGAAACGCAAGCCGGCAGCAGGATCTCTCTATTTGGGATGCGGCGGCGGCCGGCGGCGGGCTGTTTCTAAAAGCCTCAAACTCATTAAAAATCCGCTGAAGCGCCGGCCCATGCCGCTTATGCAGCTCAGGGCGGTATTTTTTTAAGTCCGACATGATTTGCTCAGGAGATCTGTTTCTGGCGGGGATCAGGCACAGATTCTCCAAAAAGTCTTTAAACAGATTTTCCAGGTTTTTTAAGCTGGGCCGGCTCCGCCTCAAAGCTTTGACAAAAAGCTTTGAGGGCTGGCGGCCGCCGGTCCGGAGTTTGGCTTTTTTGATAAAGCGGAGCCTTTTAAAAAAGCGCCTCAAAATCAAAAAAATTAAAATGGCCCCCAAAGAAACTGCAAATATCCAGCCTGCGGCATACCATAAGGGCAGAGGCTCTTTCCAGGGGCCAAAAGGCCCATGCGGCTTTTTGGCCTGGCCCGCGCCTTCCGGCAAAACGGAATCCACAGAGAGGGAAAACCCTTCGGCAGTAAAGCCGCGCGCGCCGTCTGTGACAATAAAAGATCCCTGAAAGGAGCCTGTCCGGTAAGGGGCGGCCTCCATGTCGGCATAGCTGTCCTCCGCATGGAGCGTCTTTAAAACCCGCAGCCTGTAGGCGTCCTCTTTTTTGGGGAATATGATTTGCAGATCGCCTTTCAGGGGGACAGGAGTCTCCCCCTCGCAGGAGATAATCAGCCTGTCCCCGACAGTTATTTTCTCCGGCGGATTCTTCAGCGCGCAGGTCCAGCGCGCATGCCCGGCCTCAAGGGGGAGGCCCGGCGGACGGCCCGCCTCTGAGGGCGCGGCTCTGGAGGCTGCCGGAATGGCTGTTGAGGCGGCCATGCTTTATTTCCTCTGCATGGCCCGCCCCCGCGCCCGGCTTTGAAAAAACCTGACAAAAGGCTCATAAATATCCCCTTCCGCGCTGATAAAAATCACATCCGCGCCGGAGCGAAGCAGCTCTTTGTCCCGCCAGCGGCGCTTTTCCTCAGCCTGCCTTTTAAAATGCCTCTGGAAAAAAGGCGAAGAGAGATCTCTTGTGACTGTCTCCCCGGTTTCCAGATCCTCCATCTCCACAAGCCCCAAAGGCGGCAAATCCCGCTCAAAGGGATCGGAAAACGCCGCGCAGACCAAATCATGGCGGAGCCCCAGCCTTCGCGCCGCGGCGCCAAAAGGCTCAGGGGACAGAAAATCGCTGAACAAAAACACATGGCTTCGCTTTTTCAGCGCCCGCTCCAAAAAAAGCAGAGCGGCGGGAATGTTTGTCAGAGGGGAGCGCCGCCGGGCGGCGCAGATCTCCCTGACAAGGCGGAATGTGTGGCGGGAGCCTTTTTTTGGCGGGACAAAAAGCTCCACATCTCCGGCAAAAAGCAAAAGCCCTGTGAGATCGCGGTTTTTCTGGGCGCAAAAGGCCAGCAGAGCTGTCAGATGGCTCAAAGCCTCTTTTTTTGTCCGCTCCCCGGCTCCAAAGTCTGTTGAGCCGCTGATGTCGGCGGCAATAATGATCTGCGCCTCCCGCTCCTCCTCAAAAACCTTTACAAAAGGCCGGGACATTTTGGCTGTGAGATTCCATGAGATGGCCCGCGCGTCGTCCCCCGGAACATACTCGCGGAAATCGGAAAACACCATTCCCTGACCCTTAAAGGCGGAGCGGTATTGCCCCGAAAGGGCGCTGCTCACCCGCCGCCGCAGCCGGATGTCAATCTGCCGGACCTTTTTCAGCAGGGCTTTTTGCTGCTCTAAAGTCAAGCTCCCGGGACCTCAATGTTTTTCAGCAGAGTTCGGATGATTTCGTCCGCTGTGATGTTTTCCGCCTGCGCCTCGTAAGAGAGTATCAGCCGGTGCCGCATCAAAGGGAGCGCGGCGGCCTGAATGTCGCTTGCGGAGACATAGCTCCTGTTTTGGAAAAAGGCCAGCGCGCGGGCGGCCTTGGGAAAGCTCACTGTGGCCCTGGGGGAGGCGCCAACCTCAATCCAGCTCTCCAGCTCCGGAAGTCCGCGGCTTTTGGGATAGCGGCTGGCCAAAACCAAATCCACAATGTATTTTTTAATTTTTTCGTCAATGTAAATGGATTCAATGGCGCTTTTGATCATCAGCGCGTCCTCTCTTTTCATAACGGGGCGCGGGCTTTGCCGGACTTTTTTGGCGCTGAGGTTCAGGATGTCCATCTCCTCTTTTTCGTCAGGGTATCCAAGGTTGATCTGAAACAAAAACCGGTCCCTCTGGGCTTCAGGGAGAACAAAAGTCCCCTCTTGCTCAATGGGGTTTTGGGTGGCCAGAACCAGAAAAGGCTCCGGCAGCGGATAGCTTTGCCCGCCGATAGTCACCTGCTTTTCCTCCATGGCCTCAAGCAGGGCGCTCTGCGCCTTTGCCGGCGCGCGGTTGATCTCGTCGGCGAGCAGAATGTTTGTAAACACAGGGCCTTTTTTTGGCGCAAACTCCTGAGTCGCCGCGTTAAAAACCATCGTGCCGATAATATCGGCGGGGAGAAGATCCGGAGTGAACTGAACCCTTCGGAACTGAAGGGAAACCGCCTTGGCCACTGTGGAGACAGACAGGGTTTTCGCCAGCCCCGGAAGCCCCTCTATCAGAACATGCGATCCGGTGAAAAGCCCGGTGAGAATGCCCTGTATCATTTGATCCTGGCCCACAACCGCCTTTCTGACCTCCCTGAGCAGCCTGGAGATCAAGACCGCCCCCTGCCCCCGGCGGGCCGAATCCTCTCTAAGATCTGCGCCTTCCGGCCGGGCCGGGGCGCTGCCAGCGCTGCTCATAAATGTCTCTCTCCCCGCGGGTTTTTACAGAAGGCCCCGCAATTATCCTTCTTAACTGGAGGGTCCGGCAGGCCATCTGCTGATATCCCCCTCTCTTTGACAAAAAAACAGCTTCCTGAATTTTATCAGGAAAAGCCAGCGCTGTCAGGCATTTCAAAGGCTTTTTTATCCGGCTTGTCTGGCTTATTTTTAGCTATCCGGGGGGCCAGCCCATGTCTCTTCCTCCAAGAATATGAACATGAAGATGAAAAACTGTTTGGCCGCCTTTGGCGCCTGTGTTGATCACCGCGCGCCAGCCATCATTTAAATTTTGCTCTCTGGCGATTTGGGCGGCTTTCAAAAGCAAATGGCCTAAAAGGGACTGATCGCCTGACTCCGCAGCCTGCAGGGAGGCTATCTCTTTTTTGGGAATCAAAAGAATATGGACAGGGGCCTGAGGGCTGATGTCCCTGAAGGCGAGGCACTGCTCATCCTCGTAAACAATGTCCGCGGGGATTTCCCGCCGGATGATTTTCACAAAAAGGTTAGCCACAGCCCGCCTCCCGGAGATTTTGCGGCTCAATAGCCATGCCGGACGCAAACATTTTCATTCACTAAGCTCTTGTATCTGCAGTCCCATTCCAAATAGTTTCCGCAGTCAGAGTCTTTGACGCATATCCGGTAGCCATAGCTTCTGATTCTCTGCAGCCTCAAATTCTCCCGGCTTGATTCCAGGAGCGCTTTTTCCGCCTCCATGCGCTCCCTCTCGATCTGAAGCTTTTCCTCCCTGGCTCTTTGCTCCCGCTCCATGCGCTCTCTTTCCAAAGCCAGCATCTGCTGCCTTTGACGCTCTCTTTTGTATTCCTGAAGCCCCTCTGTGTAGCCTTTAAAAAAGGCATTTTCTGTTTTTTTCGGGCAGATGTTTTGGTATTTTTTTCCCTCAAGCCCAAACATATACCCGCTTTTATAGACGCAAAACTCTTTGAGGCCGGCTTTATAGCCTTTTTTGTATTCCCGCTCATTCAGGCTGCCTTTGAGCTTTAGGCAGCGGCTTTCAGAAAAAGAGCTTAGCCAGCCCGCCCGGGCGGCCTCTCTGCCGCTTTCATAGAGGCATTTTGCGGCGCCTTTTTTGTAGCCGGCCATAAATTTGGCCGCCTGATTTTTAGGGCAGATGTTATTGTAAGAGCTGCCTGCAAGCCCCATGTCATAGCCTTTTTTATAGACGCAAAACTCTTTGAGGCCGGCTTTATAGCCTTTTTTGTATTCCCGCTCATTCAGGCTGCCTTTGAGCTTCAGGCAGCGGCTTTCAGAAAAAGAGCTTGGCCGTCCGTTTAGAGCAGCTCCGCGGCCGCTTTCATAGAGGCATTTTTTATCGCCCTCCCTGTATCCGGCGAGAAACAGCTCTTCAGCGGCTTTCGGGCAGACATTCAGGTATTTTTCGCCCTTCAGGCCGGCTTCAAAGCCCTTCTCTTTGACACAAAAAGCCTTAAGCCCGCTGTCCCGGCCTTTTAGGTATTCCGCTTTGTCAAGGGGGATGCCGTATTTCGAGCATTTTTCCGCGTAAGAGTCAAAACGGCTGGCCCGGCCGGATTTGCCGCCGCGGAGGCCTTTTTGGTAAATGTTCAAAGTTTTGCAGTATTGTTTTTTTCTTATGGCCGCTGTGGAGCAGCCGGAGAGAGCTAAGCCTGCGGCAAGGAGAAGGAGGAGGGAGCCGGCCGATCCTGTCCAGCCAGTTTTTCCCCAGACGGTTTTTTGATGTTTAAAACAAGACATGCCAAGCCTCTTTGCAAATCATGCATAGCGCGGGCGCGGAAAATAACGCAAGGGTTTAAAAGCCTGATTTCTCCATTTAATGCTCCCCTCTCGCGGGCTTGTTGGGCCAGCCTTGCGCCGCTCCCTTTCCCTGCCGCTCCTATCCATAAACAGCTTTTCGGCGGGAAGTCAACAGCAAAAAAGCTCAAAAAAAGGCAAAAAAAGGCTTGACAGCCCGGCCCGGCCGGGATTAAGATAAAGGCATGAAGGAGGTTTTATGATTCCAGCTGTTTTAACCGCCGGGATTTTTCTTCTGGCCCTGCTTTCCTTTTTGCTTATGGGGTTTAACGCTCTCTTGAGCGCGAAAATCGCCCCGATAAAAGCCGATCTCAAGCGGCTGGAGGAAAGGGTGGACGGGCTGGAGAATATTCTGAAACAGGTCCTTGAGCGGCTCCCGCCTAAAGCGTAATTTCTGCGGGCCTTTGGCGCCGCTCCGGCATAAAATAAGCCAATGGGCCTGAAGTGCGGGATTGTGGGTCTTCCCAACGCGGGAAAAAGCTCAATTTTTAACGCCCTGGTGGATTCCGCCGCCGCGGAGACGGGCAGCTACCCCTTTTGCACTATAGACGCCAACAAGGGCCGGGCGCCTGTTCCAGATGAGCGGCTGCAAAAGATCGCCCAAATCATTCAGCCCCGGCAGGCCATTCCCGCCTTTTTGGAGTTTGTGGATATTGCCGGGCTGATTAAAGGGGCCAGCCGGGGCGAGGGCCTTGGCAACAAGTTTTTGTCCCATATCCGCGGGGCGGACGCCCTTTTGCACCTGACGCGGGCTTTTGAGGGCGGGCCGGCCGCGCATGTCTATGGCGCCCCGGATCCCCTAAGAGATATTGAGATTGTCAACACAGAGCTTTTGCTCTCTGACCTGGAAATTGCGGAAAAAAGGCTTCAAAAAATCCAAAAAACAGCCCTGTCCCCAGGGGAAAAAAAGCTGAGGCGGGAGGCCGCGGCCTTAAAAAAAGCGCTGAGGGTTTTAGGCGATGGCCTGAGCATGAGGGATGCGGAATGGTCAGAGGAGGAGCTTTCCGCGCTGAAGCCAGTGAATTTTATCTCCCTCAAGCCTGTTCTCTATGCCTGCAATTTAAAGGAGGAGGACTTTGCGCAAGGCGCCGGATCAAAGGGATGGGAGATGGCTGGCCGCCTTAGGGAAAAGCTTGGAGGGGATGACCTGATTTGTGTCTCCGCGGCCCTGGAGGCTGATATGGCGGGGCTGCCGGAAAGGGAAAAAGCGGAGTTTTTAAAGCCTCTTGATTTGAAAGAGCCGGCCCTGCGCTCTGTGATCAGAAAAATGTATGAGCGGCTGGGGCTGATCTCTTTTTTCACTGCGGGGGAAAAAGAGGCCAGGGCCTGGACAGTCCGCAGAGGAGCCGCCGCGCCGGAGGCCGCGGGAAGGATCCACTCTGACTTTGAAAAGGGGTTTGTCCGGGCTGAAGTCTATGCCTGCGGGGAGCTTTTTCAGCTCAAATCGGAAAAGGCGCTGAAGGCGGCGGGGCTTCTCCGCTCCGAGGGGAAAAGCTATGCGGTTCAGGACGGCGATGTGATGCGGTTTCTTTTTTCCCCCTGAGCCGGCGGAGCGGCCAAAGCTCCGCTCAAGTTTTTGTGTTCAAATGGCGGGAGCTTTGATAAAACCACGGCATGCTTCCGATTCTGGCCCTGTTTTTGCTGAGCGGGCTTTTTTGCGCCGCGCTGATCGGGATTTCCCATGCCTTTGGGCCAAAGCCCCCCCCCTCAGCAGCCAAAGCGGGGGCTTATGAGTGCGGGCTGGCGCCCCCGCCCGCCCCCACCTCCCGCGTCCCCGCCAAGTTCTTCCTGACCGGGATTTTATTTATCCTTTTTGATATTGAGATTCTTTTTCTCTACCCGCTGGCCATAGCCTACAGGGATTTTTTGGCTTCAGGGATGGGGGCGGCTGTTTTGCTGTCCGCCGGGCTTTTTTTGGCTCTTTTTGTGTATGGCCTGTGGTGGGAAATCAAGACCAAGGCCCTGGAATGGAAATAAAGCCCATGCCCTTTGGCGGGGGTTTTTAAGCGCGGCGCTTATTTGCAGCAGCCTTCATGTAAAGCCTCCGGCTCTCAGCCTCTCCGCCGCTTTTTACTAAGCCGCTCCGTCAAAAAGAAAGCCATGGGACAGGATCTTTTTGAAATTTTCATCAATTTCGCCAAGCTGAATGCTGTCTTTTTTTCCATGATCAGCCTGGTTCCGGTTTTGGTCTGGGCCGAGCGGCGGGTTTCCGCCCTGATGCAAAACCGCCTGGGGCCCAATCGCGCGGGGCCTTTGGGGCTTGCGCAGATTTTGGCGGATCTTATAAAGCCTCTGATGAAAGAGGACTTTCCCGGAAGCGGGCAGCGCCGATGGCTTTTTTACCTGGCCCCTTTTTTGGCGGTGGCGCCGCCGGCCCTGGTTTTTGGCTCGCTCCCCTTTTCGGCCCCGGTCTCTGTCCCGGCTTTTGAGCTGTGGGGCTTTGCCCTCGGCCCCTATACCTTTTATGTTCAGGCCTTTCACTTGGGCGCGGGCGTGATTTTTGTATTGGGGGTCTCCTCTCTTTCCGCTTATGCCATGATGGCCGCGGGCTGGAGCTCCGCCAGCAAATACCCGCTTTTCGGGGCGCTCCGCTCCGCGGCGCAAACCATAAGCTACGAGCTGGCCCTGAGCCTCTCCCTTGCCGGCCTGCTTCTGCTGTTCAACACATTTGATTTTTTGGAGATCATCAAAGCCCAAAGCGGCCCTTTGAGCTTTTCATTTTTTGGCCGCCAGATCTCCGCCGGCTTTCTCCCCAACTGGGGGATTTTCTATCAGCCCATAGGCGCCCTGATTTTTTTCACGGCCCTGCTGGCGGAAAGCAGCAGAATCCCCTTTGATCTGCCAGAGGCCGAAGGCGAGCTGGTGGCGGGCTACCACACGGAATACGGCGGCATCAAGCTGATTTTGTTTTATATCGGGGAGTATGCCCACATGATGGCGGCCTCCGCTCTGATGGTTATATTTTACTTTGGAGGCTTCAGCTTTTATCCTTTTTTTACAGAGGAGGGCTTAAGGGCCTCTTTAGACAGCAGCCTTTTGGCCTCCCTGGTTTTGTTTGCTGTGTTTTTGGCAAAGTTTTTTTTGTTTTTGTTTTTGTTTTTGTGGATCAGGTGGTCCCTGCCGCGGTTTCGCTATGATCAGCTGATGGATTTGGGATGGAAAACCCTGCTTCCATGGGCTTTGGGCAATACAGTCATTACCGGGCTGGCGATCTTTTTCTTTAGAGCCGCGCCGGCGGGATGAGGGGCGGCCCGGCTGTAAAAAAAACAGCCGCGGGGCTGGCCATTTAAACAGAAGCTGGAGATTTTGATGGATAATTTTCTGCTGTATGCGCTTTCCGCGGTTTTGCTGGCCGCCGCCTTTGGAACTGCTGCCAGCCGGAATCCCATTTACGGCGCGCTTTCGCTGGCCTCCGCCATGGTGACTCTGGCCGGGATATTTTTTCTTCTCGGCGCGCCCTTTCTGGCCGGCGTTCAGCTCATTATCTATGCCGGAGCGGTGATTGTCCTGTTTGTGATGGTTTTAATGCTTTTTGATTTTCAGATCCGGGGCGGCTCTCAGAAAAAGCCCGGGCTTCAAAACCCGGCAAAATGGGGGCTGCCGCTTTTTGTGTTTGGGCTGATCTGCGGGGTGACGGCGCTGATGGCCTTTTCCGGCCCAGGGCGGCCGGGAAATCTTGCGGTTTTTGAGGCCAAGGCGATCGCCCTTAAGCTGTTTACAAAATATCTTTTGATTTTTGAGATTCTGGGGTTTGTTTTTTTGCTGATTGCTGTCGGAGCGGTGGCTTTGATCCGCCTTGACAGAAACTGACAAAAAAAGCGGAGGGCGCAAAGTGCCGGAGCCTGCGTTTGAGATGTTTTTTCCTGTTTTTCTCTCCGCCGCGCTGTTTTGCGCCGGCATGGCCGGGGTTTTGCTGCGCAGAAATATTCTGGTGATTTTAATGAGCCTGGAGCTGATGCTGAACGCCGTGAGCCTGAACTTTGTGGCCTTTTCCCGGATTTACGGCTATGAAGACGGCCCGCTGATTGTGATTTTTATCATAAGCCTCGCCGCGGCGGAGGCCGGGGTGGGCCTGGCTCTGGCTGTGAGAGTTTACAGAATATTTAAAACCCTGAGCGCGGACTCGCTGAACCGGCTGCGGGACAAAACATGACGGCCCTGATTCTTTTTGCTCCTTTTGCCGGATTTTTGATCAGCGGCATCCTCTGCCTGGCCCGCGCCGGCGGCGGGCTTTCGCCCCGATCTTCAGACAGGCTGGCCTTTAAAATTTCCGGCGGCGCGGCCTCTGCCGCCTGCCTGATCTCCTTTTTTGCCGCTGCGGCGGCGTTTGCGGGGCATCTCGCCGGCCGGCCGGCGGAGGGCCTTGCGCTTTTCCCCTGGATTTCCGCCGGAGATCTTTCCCTTTCGCTTTCTTTTTCCCTGGACCCCCTCAGCCTGATTATGGCGCTTTTGATAACAGGCGCCGGATCCCTTATTCATATTTACAGCCTGTCCTATATGGCCGGCGCCAAAGGCGCTGTCCGCTATTTCGCCTATTTAAATCTTTTTGTGTTTATGATGCTGGTTTTGGTTTTGGCCGGCAGCCTGCCGGTTTTGTTTGCCGGCTGGGAGGGCGTGGGGCTTTGCTCCTATCTGCTGATCGGCTTTTGGTTTGAGGATTCCAAAAAAGCCGGAGCGGGCATGACGGCTTTTCTGGTCAACAGAATAGGGGACGCATGCTTTCTTTTGGGCATGTTTGTTTTGTTTTTTCATGCGGGAAGCCTGGATATTCTGGAAATCAACAGCTTTGCCGCCGGACACCCGGAGCTTGCCGAAGGCGGGCTGTTTTCGCCTCTTTCGCTGGCCGGGCTGCTGCTGTTTCTCGGCGCGGCGGGAAAATCAGCGCAGATCCCGCTTTATTTCTGGCTTCCAGAGGCTATGGCCGGCCCGACTCCGGTTTCCGCTTTGATTCATGCGGCCACAATGGTGACCGCCGGGGTTTATATGATGGTCAGGCTTTCCGGCCTCTACAATTTGCTCCCGGAGCTTTTGTCCCTTGCCGGCTGGATTGGGGCATGGACCGCTTTGGGCGCGGCGCTTCTGGCCTCCCGCCAGTGGGATCTGAAAAAAGTCCTGGCGTATTCAACAGTCTCGCAGCTGGCTTATATGTTTATGGCGCTTTCCGCGGGGGCTTTTTCCGCCGGGATTTTTCATCTCCTGACTCATGGATTTTTCAAGGCGCTTTTGTTTTTGTGCGCGGGGGCTTTGATCCATGGCTTAAGCGGCGAGCAGGACATTCGGCGCATGGGGGGGCTCCGGCGGCGGCTCCCAAAAATCTTTCTTTTGTATATGGCCGGCGCGCTCGCTCTTGTGGCTCTTCCGCCTTTTGCCGGATTTTTCAGCAAGGATGAGATTTTGTGGTCGCTTTTCGCAAGCGGCCGCTATGGCCTCTGGGCCATGGCCTTTGCCGCGGCGCTTGCCACCGCCTTTTATATGGGGCGGCTGACAGCGCTTGTGTTTTTTGGAAAGGAGAGGTTTAAGGGCCCCGCCCCCCGCCGGGCGCCGGCGCTGATGTGGATTCCCATGGGCGTTTTGGCCCTGCTCTCGCTTTTTGGAGGGCTTTTGGGCTGGCCCCATCTTCTGTCGGAGATTCTTCCCGGACATTTTCCTCATTTTCTGCATGCGTTTTTGAGAGACATTTCCCCCGCGGCTTTTGAAGGCCCGCTGAAGACAGAGGCGCTGCTTATGATTCTCTCGCCCGCCGCCGCCGCCGCGGTTTTTCTCTCCGCGCTTTTTGCTTTTAAAAAGCCAGGCGCCGCGGAGTCCGGGCCGGCTTTTTGGAAGACGGCTTTGGAGCGGGAGCTTTTTGTCCGGGAGTTTTTAAAGAGGCGCTTTCTTCCCGGGTTTTTCCGCTTTTCGGAAGGCTGCTTTAAGGGCATTGACATAGCTCTTTTGCAGGGCGGGATTTTGTTTCTCTCGCGGCAGATCTTCAGCGCGCGGCAGGGCTTTGCGCTTTGGCAGAATGGGAACTTTCAGTCTTACGGGCTTTTTTTCGCGCTTGGCGCGGCGGGGGCTTTGATCCTGATCTTTATATGGTGAAAGCATGCTGAGCCTTTTGGTTTTTTTTCCGGCGGTTTTTGGAGCGCTGCTGCTGCCGCTCCCTGAAAGGCTTGCGCAAAAGGCCGCGCTGGCGGGCGCGGCTCTCCAGCTTGCGTTTTCATGCTCGCTGTTTTTTCTTTTTGAGCCTGGGGCGGCCCATCTTCAGCTTGTGGAAAAGGCCCCGCTCATCCCTTTTCTGGGAGTCCGGTACTTTCTCGGCATTGACGGAATCTCCTTTTGGTATATTCAGCTGTCCGCTTTTTTGCTCCCCATGGCGGTTTTGTCCTCCCGGCAGATCGGGCGCCCCGCCTATTATTTTTTTCTTTTCGCCGCTGTGTCTCTGGCAAACGGCGCCTTTTTAAGCTTTGACGGCATTTTGTTCTACATGTTTTTTGAAATGTCGCTTTTGCCCCTGTTTTTTCTGATTTACCTCTATGGCGGAAAAAACAGAGTCTATGCGGCGTTTAAGTTTTTGATCTACACTTTTTTTGCCGGGCTGTTTTTGCTTGGAGGGCTGGCGGCCCTGATGCTGATGAGCAAACACTCCCTCGGATCTTTGAGCGCCAGCCTTCTGGACTTTTATCAGCTGGACCTGGTTTTTGTGGAGGGGCGGCTGCTCAGCTCGCAGAGCCTGCTGTTTTTCTGCTTTGCCATAGCCTTTGCCGTAAAAACCCCGCTGTTTCCCTTTCACACATGGCTGCCGCTCGCCCATGTGGAGGCGCCCTCAGCCGCCTCGGCTTTTTTGGCCGCTGTGGTGTTGAAAATGGGGACTTACGGCTGGTTTCGGCTGGTTCTGCCGCTTTTCCCAGAGGCTGCCGCCCATTACTCGCCCATTCTTTTGTTTTTAGCCGCTTTCGGCCTGATTTACACATCCCTGGCCGCTTTCGCGCAAAGCGATATGAAGAAGCTGGCGGCTTATTCCTCTGTGGCCCACATGGCTTATGTTTTGCTTGGGGTTTTCGCCTTTAATATTTATGGCCTGATGGGGGGCTTTTATCAGACGCTGACCCATGCGGTTTCCTCAGCCGCCCTGTTTTTTCTGATCGGCGCGCTGTCCGAAAGAGCAAAAACAAGAGACATCTCTGATTATGGGGGGCTGGCCCGGCTTATGCCGCGAATGGCGGTTATTTTTTTTCTTGTGGCGATGTCCGCCACAGCCCTCCCTTTGACCGGAGGCTTTGTCTCAGAGTTTTTGGCGCTGCTTGGCTCTTATATGTCCGGGAAAATCTGGGTCTGGCCGGCGGCTTTCGGCGTCATTCTCTCGGCGGCTTATATGCTGAGGCTTTTTGGAGGGGTTTTTTTCTCCAGAGAGGGCCGGGCCGCAAAAAACATGAAAGACCTGAATCTCAGGGAGATGGCTTTTCTCGCCCCTTTTGCCGCTTTAACGCTTGTTATGGGCCTGTATCCCCAGCTCTTTTTTAAATACTCCCGCGCCTCCCTGCGGCATTTGAGCGCCGGCCTTTACAGCTATCAGCTGCATGAGGGCGGCCCCTCTGGGGAATCTTCAAAACCATCTCCAGGGCCGTTTCCAGAGGAAATTCAAGAGGGATCTCAGGAGGATCTCCGCAAGCAGCCTCCCGGGAAGGCTCCAAAAGAGCTGTCAAAGAAATCCTCAAGGGAATCTTTAGGGGAATCCAATGGAAGGCCAGAATCATCAGCAGCCGGCCCCCCTCTAAAAGGCAGCCTTCAAAACGGAGGGAATTTATGATGGATTTTTCCTTTAAAGCCGCCGCCGCCGGCCTGATTCAGCTGTCTCCTGTCTGGAGCTTGAGCCTTATGGCTTTCATCCCCCTCACAATCAAAACATTAAATCAAAACCGGGAGATCAGGCCCTCCATCACAGCGGCCATCCATGCCCTGGGGATTTTAACCTCGCTCGCGCTTTTGCTTCTGCTTGGCTTTAAATCCTCTGGAGCGGAGCATTTTTCCCTCCGCTTTGACATGTTCGGCAGCGGAGCCTGCGCGCTTGTGGCTTTGGCCTCCCTTCAGTGCCTGCCGCTTTTTGCGGCCAGCCGCTATGCCGACAAAAAGCAGCTCTCAGAGATTTTGTTTCTTTTTTCGCATGCTGCCGCCGCGCTGTATGTTTTTTCCCTTTCCCAGGATTTCATCACAGCTTTTATCGGCCTGGAAACCGCCTCTCTGCTGGTGTATATGATGCTGGCTCTGAGCCGCAAAGACACTCTCTGCCTTGAGGCCGCGCTCAAGTATTTTATCCTCAGCTCCTTTGCCGGCGCGGTTTTTCTTTATGGAATCTCTTTTGTGTTTGGCGCCTCTGGAACTTTAAGCTTTGACAGCCTGGCTCAAAACCCCGGGGGGGGGCATTTTTACAGCAGGTTTTTCTTTTTGGGCTTTGCGCTGATTTTTGCCGGGCTGTTTTTTAAAATGGCGGTTTTCCCCTTTCAGTTTTGGCTGGCCGATGTTTATCAGGGCGCGCTGACTCCCATGACCTGCTTTATGGCCACAGCCCTCAAGGCGGCTGCGGTTTTGTTTGCGGGGAAGGTTTTTGCCCTTCAGATTTTTGACCGCGGGGCGGGGCATGGACAGGCGCTGCTTTTGGGGCTGGAGGCCATAGCGGCGGCGACACTTTTGTTTGGAAGCTTTATGGCTTTAAGGCAGGCGCGGCTGAAGCGGCTTGCGGCTTTTTCCAGCCTCGCGCACTCCGGCTATATGATGATGGCTCTGGCGGCGCTTTTAAATCTTCCAGGGGAAAAAGACTTTCGCCCCCTGTTTTATTATCTGCTGGCGTATATTTTTATGACCGGCGGGCTGCTGGCCGGGCTGCAGTCTCTGGAGAAAAAATCCTCCCAGCCAAAAATGGAGGATCTAAAAGGGCTGTTTCAGAGCCGGCCCGGGTTTGCGCTTTTGCTTTCCCTGTTTTTGCTGGGGCTGGCCGGCCTTCCGCCGGCTTTTGGCTTTTTCGCCAAGCTGGCGCTGTTTCAGCCGCTGCTGGCGAGCCGGAGCTGGTGGATGCTGCTCTGGGCCTTTGTTGGATTCGCCGCGGCGGTTTATTACTATATAAAGCCGGTGACAGTGATGCTGGGCGGCCGCTTTGCCGGGGAGGGCGAAAAGCCTGAGGCGCCGGATCATCAGGCGGAAGCCCTGGAGCCGGGCGGGAAAACCGGCGGGGGAAAAGCCGCCGCGGCGGAAGGCCAGGCAGCCTCCCCCCCGCCGGCGTTTGATCAGCCATGGCCCTTAAAGGCGCTGATGGCCTGCTGCGCCGCCGCCACAGTTTTTGGCGGCTTTGTCTTTGGCTTCTTTTTTGGATAGCGCGCTTTTTTCCCGCTCTTGTTTCTTTGATGAGGCGCAATGAGGGACTCAAACGAAGAAATATGATTTTTATAAAGCGCGCCTTTGTCATAAAGGTTTTCAAGCCCCCGGCGGCCAAAGGCGGGAGCTTTTAGGCTGCAAGCCCGGCAAAATTCTCAAATCGCGTCCATCCATTGATTGCATAATCCCTCCATCTCAAAGCAGAATTTTTGATTTTTCGCTGCCGCTTTGGACCAGGGAGCCGCTGATAAGCGCGGGCTTGTCCAGAGGAGGCATGTTTGCCGGGCCGGCTAGGCGGCCGAGCCTGTTTGCCGGGCCGGCCTGGCGGCCGTTCCCGCAGCTTTGCCGATCAGCAGGCTTGTCCAGAGGGCTGGCCTGGCGGCCGTTCCCGAACCTCCGCAGAAGCAGCAGGCTGTCGGCCATTCCCGCAGGCGGGTTCAGCGCCGGGATCTGTTTTAGAGGGCTGGCTCTGAGGGCGCGAAAATGCCCTATATAAAGGGTTTGCTTTCGCTGGCCCGCGTTATTTCCTGGCTGCGCCGCTTGAAGGTTTTATTGGCGCTGGGGAAAGCGGGCGCAAGCCGCTGGCGGGCGAGGGGGCGGGCTGGGGTGTTAATAATTTGTTGAGGCGGACAGGCAGCTTTTTGAAAGATTTATGGCACATTGAAACGCCCGCTGCTCCAGCCAATCCGACACTAACGGCCGCAATGCCCGCCATTGCCGGGGAGTCTATCATTGCAAGCGCCGCGCCGCCCGCGGAAACGCCCGCAGCCATCCAGCCGGCAAACCACTGCCATGAGGAGTCTTCTCCCAGATCATACAGAACAGAGAAGGCTGGAAGATTCCCGCTGTTTTTCGCAATGTCTATCGGCCGGAAGCCCTGATCGTCCCGCATAAGATGAGGCTGGTAAATGGTTATGCCTTTCAGAGTCTTCCAGTCCGGGTGGTAATGCGGATCCGCGCTTCTGGACAGCAGCAGCTCCAGAAAAGAGCGCTGATATACCGGCTTTTCTTCGCCAAAATACGCCGGCTGCGCCGGCAGGCGGCTGGTTTTGCCGCGCAGATAAGAGATAACCGCTGCGGCGGAGTTTTCCGCAATAAATTTTTCAACCTTTTGTAAGGCATCGGCTCGGGACGCAGCCGCTCCAATAGCCCGGACCAGAGGGGTTTTTTCCAGCTGCCGCTCAGGCGTCAATATTACATTGGCTATTTCGATTGTTTTAGATGTTTGCCTGCCAGCCAGAGCATGATATCCGGAAATGCGGGCAAGGGATTTTATTATATCAGCAAAGCGCTCCTGATTCGTCTCCGCCGCGGCCATTGCATGAAAAACATTCCGGCCCTCTTCATCAGCGGCATGCAGATCCCTTATAAAATCCGCAAAGGGGCCGTTTAGCCGCGCATGCAGCCGCTGCTGTAAAAGATGCGCGTCTCCTTTTTCAGCAGCGTCAATAAACGAGTTTTCCCCCACATCTCGCTTAAGAACGGTTCTCTCCTGAAACCCAATCAGCCCCATATCCCGAAGCCTGCTGAGATAATCAGATTTTGACATGGCGGCGGCGGGGCCGCTCCATGCCATCAGCCCGATATAAAGCCATTGATTAACCCCGAAGAGATTAAAAGCGATTTTCATGTTTCCTCCCCTTTTTTATTTGTTATTTGAGCTTGGAGCTTGTCCGCAATCCCGTTAGGGTTTTAGGATTCCCATTCACTTAAGATACAGCTGTTCAAAAAGAAGTCAACTCTTAAAATGTGGAAAACCAAGACGGCTTTTTAGGGCAAAAATAAGGCGGGGAGGCAGGCTTTCGCCGGCAAAACCCCCAGAATGCTCTGGGCGGGAGGCTGTCTGAAAACCCCTGCTTTTGGAGCGGAACCCTCCGCGCGGCGGGCGGGGGGGGGGGTTAGGCTTCTGGCGGCGGAAAATTAAGAAAAATTCTCAAAAATGAGACAGTTTTTGTCAAAAAATGAGACAGTTTCAGCTGGCGCCTGTTTGTCTGGCCGGCCTGGCGGCCGTTCCCGCAGCTTTGCCGATCAGCAGGCTTGTCCAGAGGGCTGGCCTGGCGGCCGAGCTTTGTCTGGCCGGCCTGGCGGCCGTTCCCGCAGCTTTGCCGATCAGCAGGCTTGTCCAGAGGGCTGGCCTGGCGGCCGAGCTTTGTCTGGACGGCCTGGCGGCCGTTCCCGCAGCTTTGCCGATCAGCAGGCTTGTCCAGAGGGCTGGCCTGGCGGCCGAGCTTTGTCTGGACGGCCTGGCGGCCGTTCCCGCAGCTTTGCCGATCAGCAGGCTTGTCCAGAGGGCTGGCCTGGCGGCCGTTCGGCTTGACTGTCAGGGCTTGCCTGTTTTATCATCAGGCTGTATCCTTATAAACAGCCGCCCGGCGCGGGCTTTTCGGCGGCCCCCTCCTCCCGCGGCGGGCGCGGGGCTGAAAGAGGTTACAGTTATAAAGGGGCTGGAATAAAGGGGCTGGAGGGGAAAGCAGAGGCCGCTCCCCGTCTCCGCAGCAGGCCTTTGCGGCGCTGCAAAGTTATTATGGAGGGCTTATGAAACAGCAAGTTAAGCGTTTGGGGCGGCTTGAATTATTGAAGCCGGATGAATGGAGCGGGAGCCGGAGGACATTTCTGTCCGGCTTTTGGGCTTTTTCTCTGGCCGCGGCGGCAGGCATCCTCACCCCCTTTTTCTTTGGCATTCCCCCGGCTTTGCGCTCAGCGCTTTCAACAGCCGGCCGGCGAAAAAAAACTCTCTCCCCGCGCGAAAAACCCGCTGGGCAGATTTTGGGCCATGCCGCCGAAGAGCCTCAGGTTTATTTCCATTATGCCGCGCGGTTTCCAAAACATTGGACTGCCGGGCAGTTTCGGGAGGCCCGCTCCCGCCTTGTGGATGAGGCGGCCGAGGCCCGCGCGCTTCAGAAGCTTATCCGCGAGGGGAAAATGCGCGCCCTCAGCCAGGATGTGTTTGTGGAGGAGGAGGGCTTTCGGGTCAAAAAATCAGCTTACTGGTTTCGGACAAAAAAAGACTTTAAGAGCTTTTTCCAGCAGGTCACAGCCTGCGGCGGGAGCTTTTACGCCCGCTGCATTGACATCAAATGGAGCCGGAGATCCGGCCCCCGCCGCGTGGAGCTTTCAAAAACCGTCTTTTTCAAAGGCTGACTTCCGCCGGACCGCGCCCATCAGCTGAGCCATAATTCTGCCGGCCCCGCGGCGCTTCAAAAAAGCGCTCAAAGCCAGCGCTCCAAAAAGCCTTGATATGCGGGCATGCCCCTGCTAATTTTTCTGTAATGCCGCCGCTATAGCCATGACATTCATGGAGCGGCCCGCCGCCGCGCCGCAAAAGCCCGCGGAAAAAACCCCGCCGGCTTAAAGCGGGCAGAGCGGCGGACAAACCCTGAGCGCGGGGGCTGATCAATGAAGCTGATAAAAGACCTTCTGGACATTTTAAAAAATTTAATCATTCTGGCCTGGCTGGTTTTGGTTCGGCAGGCCCTTTTGGCCCTGCGCTGGCTTTTGCTCGCGTTTTTTCCAAAACGGAAGAGCGGGCGGCGGAAATTTTCCCCGCGCCCTGTGATCGCCTTCTTTTTCTCGCTCTGCCTGATCTTTGCCATGTATTTTACATGGGTTTTTCTAAGCCTCCCCAGGCTGCTTGATCTGGAGGACTATCAGCCGCCCCTTTTGACTGAAGTCTATGACCGCAGCCAAAACAAAATTGGGGAGTTTTTTCTTGAGCGCCGCCAGCTGATCGCTTATGAGGATATGCCAAAGCATTTGATTGAGGCTTTTGTGGCCGCCGAAGATGGCTCGTTTTTTTCCCACAGGGGCTTAAATTACAAGGCGATTTTCCGGGCTTTTTTGGCCAACCTGAAGGCGGGCAAAAAAATTCAGGGCGGCTCAACCATTACCCAGCAGCTGGCGCGGAGTCTGCTGCTCTCCTCAAAAAAAACCTACACCCGCAAATTTAAAGAGGCGGTTTTGGCTCTCAGAATGGAGGCCTCTCTCAGCAAACAGGACATTTTGTATATCTATCTCAATCAAATTTACTTTGGCCATGGCGCTTACGGCATTGAAATGGCCTCCCGGATGTATTTTCAAAAGCCCGCAAAAAATCTCAGCCTTCCAGAGGCCGCGCTCTTGGCCGGCCTGCCAAAAGCCCCCAGCCGCTTTTCGCCTGTTTTTTACCCCAAAAGGGCAAAAAGCCGCCAGATTTATGTTCTCCGGCGGATGCGGGACGAGGGGCTTCTTTCAGAAAAGCCGCTTCGCGAGGCCCTGGCCGCGCCCCTGAAAATCCACTTTCGCCGGGACTTTAACAGCCAAAGCCCTTATTTTTTGGAGACTGTCCGCCAGGTTTTGCTTCAGCATTTTTCCCAGGAGGAGATCCTGACATCCGGGCTTCAGATCCATACAGCCCTTGATCTGGCCCGGCAAAAGGCCGCTCAGGAGGCCCTGAAAAAAGGCCTGGAGGATCTGGACAAGAGGCGGGGCTGGCGCGGCGCGGCCAGAAGGCTCCCTGATCCAGAGGAGCGGAGCCTTTTTCTCAGTGAAAGCGCAAAAAGGCTCCAAAAGCAGCTGAGAGATCATATTGTTATTCCCGGATCTTTGAGCCTGCCGGCCGCCCCCTCCTCAGAATCTGATTTTCATCCCGGAGGGGATTTTCAGAAAAAAACAGCCGGGAAGGCTGGATCTGATCAAAAAGACCCTCTGCCGGCGGAGATTCCAGCTCCAGAGACATTCAAATGGGAAAGCCATGCAGCCCGCCTGAAGGGAAAGATTTTTCAGGCCGCGGTTTCCAGGATCTCCTCAAAAGGGATAGAGATCGCCGCCCCCTGGGGCAGAGAGCTTCTGCCGCTTGAGAGTTTTCAGTGGGCTGTCCCCGCCGCTGAAAAGCCGGACAAAAAAACCATCTCCCACCCCAAAGAGGCCTTTCAGCTTTACGATTTTATTTCCTTAAAAGTTGAAGATTCTGAAAAAAAGGGGGAGCCATCCAAAAAGCCGCAGGCTTTTCTGCAGCGGGCGGGCCTGTCTCTGAGCCTTTATCAGGAGCCTCTGGCTGAGGGGGCGCTTCTTTCGTTTGATTTGGAGAGCGGAGAGATTGCCGCTCTTGTGGGGGGCTATGATTATGGCCGCTCCCAGTTTAACCGGGCCTACCAGTCCCGGCGGCAGTCCGGCTCGTCTTTCAAGCCCTTTATCTACGGGGCGGCTTTGGAGAGAGGCTTTCACCCCGCCTCTGTTATCAGCGACTCCCCATTGGTGTTTTCCGGCGATCAGGCTGAGGAAAACCCGGCGTCCGGCCGGGCCGCGGCGGCGAAAGAGGAGCCGGAAAAGGAGGTTGAGGACTGGCGCCCCGCCAATATCAGCGAGCGCTTTTCCGGAGAGCTTTTGTTTCGGTCGGCGCTCATCCGCTCGCTGAATATTCCCACAGTGAATATCATCAAAGAAATCACAATTCCATGGGCGCGCTTTTATGTCCGCCGGCTGGGGATTTTCAGCCCTCTGAACAGGGACTACACGATGGCGCTTGGCTCCAGCTCCCTGACACTTTATGAAACCCTAAAGGCGTTTTCGGTTTTTCCAAGGCAGGGGCGCGGCTTGAGCGGCGCTTTGATTCGCCGGGTGGAGGATCGCTCAGGGAGGGAGCTTTTGCCGGAGGCCAGCCTTGACGAGCTGTTTGCGGACAAGATTCAGGCCGCGGCGGAGTTTGTCCGCGAAGAGGCTGAAAAACGGCTCTCAAAGCCGGCGCTTTCAGAGAGGGAAAGCCTTTGGGCTGAGGCCCTTAAGGGCGGCTCCCCGCATTTAATCCCCCCCTCAAACAGCTATGTAATGACCAATCTTTTGCAGTCTGTGATTGCTGATCCGGAAGGCACTGGCGGCCGCGCCCGCGCCCTGAAGCGCCCTTTGGCGGGGAAAACCGGCACCACAGACGACTACCATGACGCATGGTTTTTGGGCTTTTCGCCCTTTTTTTCAGCGGGGGTTTGGGTCGGCTTTGACGAGGGAAAAACCCTGGGCCGGGGGGAAACCGGAAGCCGCGCCGCGCTCCCCATCTGGATGGACTATATGAAGGAGGCTCATAAAGACCTTCCCGAAGAGGGCTTTGCCATCCCCGAAGGCGTTGTGTTTGCGAATATTGACAGCGAGACCGGCAGCCTGGTCTCCTCAAAAACCGCCAAAGTGGCGGAGCAGGCTTTTTTTGAGGGGACTGAGCCGCAGGCCGGCGGCGGGGGGGCTGAAGGGGATGGCCGGATAAGGGGCATCTCCTTAGAGAGCGAGGCGGCGTTTATCAAAGAGGACTTGTCGCAGTAAAGCGGCGCCCCGCCCGCGGGCTTTTGCCGAAAAGGTGAAAAAAAGATATGCTGGCCATCTGGCGCGCCGAAACATCTGAAAAAATCAGGCGCGTTCAGGGCATGCGGCAGGCGGCATATCAGCATCCCTCAGGGAATGGGAGGCGCGCGGGCGGAGCCGGGCCTCTCCCGCCGGGCGAAAAATGAAATTCATTGAAATCCAAAAAGCCGCGCAGAACAATCTCAAAGGGATTGACGCAAACATCCCGCTCGGCGCGCTGACTGTAATCTGCGGGCTGAGCGGCTCGGGGAAAAGCTCCCTGGCCTTTGAGACCCTTTATGCCGAGGGGCAGAGGCGCTACCTCCAAAACTTCTCCCACTATATAAAGCAGTATTTGATTCAGCAGACAAAGCCAAAGGTTAAGGCCATTAGAAATCTCCCGCCCGCTCTGGCCCTGGAGCAGAAAAACAGCGTTCGGAGCTCGCGCTCCACAGTGGCCACCATGTCAGGCCTGGCCGATCATCTCCGCCTTCTCTTTGAAAAGCTGGGCGCCCCCTTCTGCCCGGAGCATAAAATCCCCCTGCAGAGCTTTTCGCCGGATTCTGCCGCGGACTATCTGCTGAAAAACTTTCCTGATGAAAGGGGCCTGCTTCTCGCGCCGGTCTCCAAGGATCAGATCTCTCAAGTCAAGCCCTTTTTGGCGGCCCTGCGGAAGGCGGGGCTTTCGCGGCTGCTTATCCCTCCGCCGCCCTCTAAAAAGGAGGCAGCCCTGGCAAAAACCCCCATAAAAAGCGCCGGGGAGATCAAGCGGTTTCCAGACAGAGATTTTTTTGTCTTGATGGACCGCCTCGCGATCCAGCCATCGGAAAAGCCCCGCCTGACGGACTCTTTGGGGCAGAGTTTTCGAATCCGGCAGCTTGTTCCCTCTGAAAGGGAGGCGTTTTCAGGGGAAATTTTGTTTGCCGCCCTTAACGGGGAAAAAAGATGGCTCTCCCGCGAGGCCAAATGCCCGCTCTGCCGCTTCAAGCTTTCCCTCCCGCTCGCCGCGGGGCTTTTCAGCTTTAACTCTCCCCTGGGAGCCTGCCCCGGCTGTGAGGGCTATGGCCACGCGCTCGCCCTGGATGAGAAAAAAGTCATCCCCTATCCAAGGCGCTCCCTGAGCGGCGGCGCCATCCACCCCTTTAACACCCCCGCCGCGGAAAGCTGGAAGGAAAGCCTGCGGGATTTTTGCCGCTCCCAGGGGATCGGGTATGAGACCCCTTGGTGTGACCTGTCTCTCAGACAGAGGAAAGCCATTTGGGACGGGAGCGGCTCTTTCCCCGGCGTTAAGGGGTATTTTGAGTTTTTGGAGGGAAAAAAATACAAAATGCACATACGGATTCTTCTCGCCCGCTACCGCTCGCCCTTTCCCTGCCGGAAATGCGGGGGCCGGCGGCTCCGAAAAGAAGCCGGCTTTGTCTGGTTTCATGGGCGGACATTCAATGACTATATGGGAATGACTGTCAGGCGGCTTGGGGATTTTTTTGAGACTGAGGAGTTTTCCCCTTTTGAGGAAAGCGCCTGCCGGGAGTCCCTCCAGGCGCTGCGGAAAGGCCTGAAATATTTAAGCGGCGCGGGGCTTTCCTATTTAAATCTGAGCCGCCCCTCGCGGACCCTCTCAGGCGGGGAGTTTCAGAGGCTGAATTTGTCCAACCAGCTTGGCCTTTCGCTGTCGCAGGTTCTGTATGTGCTGGATGAGCCGACCGTGGGCCTTCACGCCAGAGACACCGCCCGGATGATCGAGATCTTAAAGGAAATCAGGGATCTGGGGAACACAGTTGTTGTTGTGGAGCATGATCAGGACATCATAGAGAGCAGCGACTTTGTTATAGAGATGGGGCCTGGCTCCGGGAGGCATGGGGGGGAGGTCCTGTGGGCCGGCCCGAAAAGCGAGTTTTTAAAAAGCCAAAGCTCCAACACAGCCGGGTATTTGGGCCGCGGCAGGGGAAGGCTTGCCCCCCCCCGGCCGACATATAAAGAGAGCTTTCGCTACAGCCTGCGCCTTCAAGGCTGCGCGGGGCATAACCTGAAAAAAGCCAATCTTTTTATCCCCCTCAACCGGTTTGTCGCGGTGACGGGGGTCAGCGGATCGGGAAAATCCAGCCTGATCACAAACACCCTGTATCCAGCTCTGGAAAAGGAGATTAAAGGCGGCCGGATGCCGGGGCTGGAATACGGGAGCCTCTCCGGCGCCCAGTTTCTGCAGGACGCGGTCCTTTTGGATCAAAAAGGGACGAGAAAAAACAGCAGAAGCTTTATCGCCTCCTATATTAAAATTTTTGATCTGATCCGGCAGATTTTTGCGGAGGCCGCTTTAGCCAAAAGAGAGGGCTTGAGCGCCTCAAGCTTCAGCCTGAATGTGGATGGAGGCCGCTGCCCCTCCTGCCGCGGCCTGGGCTTTCAGGAAATTGACATGGTGTTTATGGACCCCATCATTGTCACTTGCGGGGAGTGCGGCGGCAAAAAATTCAGAAAAGAGGTTTTAAGGGTCCGGCAGAAAGGAAAAAACATTTTTGAGGCCTTAAACATGACCGTTGAGGAGGCTGTTGATTTTTTTCGGTTTGAGGCGGCGGCCCTGAGGGCTTTTTCCGCTTTGCGGGAAGTGGGGCTTTCGTATCTGACTCTGGGGCAGAGCGTCAGCTCGCTTTCCGGCGGGGAGCGCCAGAGGCTGAAGCTGGCCCGCGAGCTTTTGTCCGCCAGCCAGAGGCAGACGCTGTATATTTTGGACGAGCCGACCAAAGGGCTTCACTTTAAGGAGATTGAGCTGCTGCTGAAGGTTTTAAACCGGCTGATTGAAAGCGGCGGGAGCGCGGTTGTGATAGAGCACAATCTGGAGGTGATCAAGGAGGCCGACTACATTATTGATGTGGGGCCGGAGGCCGGGGCCAAAGGCGGCCGGATTGTGGCCGAGGGGCCTCCGCCGGAAATTCTCTCCTGCTCCCGGAGCCACACCGCCCGCGCCCTGAAAGCCTTTCTCGCGCGGGGCCTGGGGGATCTGAAGCCGGCGGAATCCAAGCCCGGCCCCGGCGCGAAAAAAACCTGAAAAAATTTTTTATTGGCGCTTGACATCCCCAAAAAAGACATCTATTTAAACCTTTGACTGGCAGGCTTTTAAGGATGCTTGGAAAAGCCTTTGCGGGCGGCCAAAAAATCCAGGAAAGCAAGCCTTGTCCAAGGCAATTATTGTGAGTTAACCATAGAAGGAGGAGTAAAATGGCAGCAAGCATAAGACCCCTGCATGACAGGGTAATTGTTGAGCGCCTCCCTCAGGAGGACAAAACCGCCGGCGGCATCATCATCCCGGACACAGCCAAGGAAAAGCCCATCAAGGGAAAAGTCGTTTCGGCGGGAAAAGGCCGCGTCACTGACGAGGGCAAAGTTCTGCCTTTGGATGTGAAGGCCGGAGACACCATTCTTTTTGGAAAGTATGCCGGAACAGAGTTTAAGATCGGCGGCAAAGAGTATTTGGTGATGAGGGAGGAGGACATTTACGGCGCGCTGAGCGGCAAGTAAGCCAAAAGGCGCGGCCGCCGGGCCAGGGGCCGGGCAGCGGAAAAGCCGGCCGGCGGGCCTGCGCCGGCAAAAAATAAATTTTTAATTAAAAAAAGGAGGTAAAAGCCATGAGCAAGCAGCTGCAGTTTAGTTCAAAAGCCAGGAATGCCATTGCCGAAGGGGTAAACATTCTGGCTGACGCGGTAAAAACCACTTTGGGCCCCAAGGGCCGCAATGTGGCCATAGAGAGATCTTTTGGCTCCCCGCTTATCACAAAAGACGGGGTGACTGTGGCCAAGGAGATCGAGCTGAAAGACAAGTTCCAAAACATGGGCGCCCAGATGGTTAAAGAGGTCGCCAGCAAAACCAACGATGAGGCCGGCGACGGGACAACTTCCGCCACCATACTGGCCCAGGCCCTTTATAATGAAGGCCTGAAATACATCACCGCCAACCACAACCCCACGCAAATCAAGCGGGGCATTGACAAAGCGGTTGAAAAAGTGGTTTCCGAGCTGAAAAGCCTGTCCCAGCCGGTCAAGGGCAAAACAGAAATAACCCAGGTGGGAACCATCTCCTCCAACAACGACAAGGAAATTGGCGGCATTATCGCCGAAGCCATGGAAAAAGTCGGAAAAGAGGGGGTCATCACCATTGAGGAGAGCAAAACCTCGCTCACCGAGCTGGATGTTGTGGAGGGAATGCAGTTTGACCGCGGCTATTTGTCCCCTTATTTTGTGACGAGCGCCGAGAGGATGGAGACTGTTTTGGAGGACTGCCATATCCTGATCTACGACAAAAAAATCAGCGCAATGAAGGACCTTGTGAAGGTTCTGGAGGGGGTGGTTCAGGCCAGAAAGCCCCTTTTGATTGTCGCGGAGGATGTGGAGGGCGAGGCCCTGGCCACGCTGGTCCTGAACAAGCTTCGCGGAACCCTGCAGGTGGCTGCTGTGAAGGCGCCAGGCTTTGGCGACCGCCGAAAAGCCATGCTGGAGGATATTGCCGTCCTGACAAAAGGGGAGGTGATCAGCGAGGAGACCGGCGCCAAGCTGGAGGACGCCTCAATGAAATCCCTTGGGCATGCCAAGCGGGTTGTCATTGACAAGGACAACACCACAATTGTTGATGGCTCAGGCGACAAGTCCGCCATTGAGGACCGGACTCAGCAGATCAAGCGGCAAATTGAGGAATCCACATCTGACTACGACAAAGAGAAGCTTCAGGAGCGGCTGGCGAAACTCTCCGGCGGGGTGGCTGTCATCCATGTCGGCGCCCCCTCTGAAGTTGAAATGAAGGAGAAAAAAGCCCGTGTGGAGGACGCTCTAAACTCCACAAGGGCGGCTGTTGAGGAGGGCGTGGTTCCCGGCGGCGGGGTCGCGCTGTTAAGAGCCTCCCGCAGCCTGGACAGCCTCAAAGCCGGCGAAGAGGAAAAGTTTGGGGTGAGCATCGTGAAAAAAGCCTGCGAGATCCCCATCCGCCAGATTGCCACAAACGCCGGAGTGGACGGCGCCATTGTTCTGGACCGGACGCTTGCCGAAAAGGAAAATGCCAACTTTGGCTTTAACGCCTGGACGGGCAAGTATGAGGACCTGGTAAAATCCGGGGTCATTGATCCCAAAAAGGTTGTCCGATGCGCGCTGGAATACGCCAGCTCTGTGGCTTCTTTGATGCTTACCACAGAGGCTGTGGTGGCTGATGAGCCGAAAAAAGAGGAGGCGCCTGTTGCGGGCGGCGCTCCGGGAATGGGCGGCGGCGGCATGCCGATGATGTAAGCCGCTTTGGCTTTCAGCCGTTGAAAGTTAAAAGGCAAGAATCAAAAAGCCCAGGCTTTTTTGCCTGGGCTTTTTTTGTTTTTAGCTGCAGCAAATGTCAAGCTCAGACTCAGAGCCTAAGGCGCTGCGGGTGTTTCAAAAAAGCCGGGTCCCGCGGCCCCGCTCTGCCGGCCCTGTTCCGCTCCGCCGGCTGAAAGGCCCCTTTGATTTGGAGATTGGCTGCGGCTCTGGGGAATACGCCCTCAACAGGGCAAAATCTTTCCGCCGGCGGCAGATCATTGCCATAGAAAAAACCCAGTCCCGGTTCAGGCAGTTTCAGAAAGCCATTCAAAAATCGGGCCGGCCGGACAATCTCTGGGCCTTGCGGGCAAATGCGGTGTGGTGGCTTGCGCATTACGGCAAAAAAAACATGTTTGAAAATATTTTTTTTCTCTATCCCAATCCCTATCCCAAACAAAAACAGGCAAACCTAAGATGGGCGCGGCGGCCGTTCATGCTTTTTCTTTTGGGGATGCTGAAGCCGGGGGGCATTGTGGAGTTTCGGACCAACATGGCGTTTTACAGCCGCGAGCTGAAAGAGCGGATGCCGCTTTTCCCCGGCATAAGCCTCAAAGAGGCGGGCCAGATTGCCCCCCAGGCTTTGGGCGAGACTCTTTTTGAGAGGAAATACCTGGCCCGCGGCGAGCGCCTGCATGCCCTGAGGTTCGTGAAAAGCCCTGCTTCTTAAAGAAAACCCTGATTTTTGAGAAGATCGGCTGTGATATATAAAGAAAACCCTGATTTTTGAGAAGATCGGCTGTGATATATAAAGAAAACCCCGTTTTTTGAAAAGATCGGCTGTGATATATCCAGAAAACCGCGATTTTTGAAAAGATCGGCTGTGATATATCCAGAAAACCGCGATTTTTGAAAAGATCGGCTGAGATATATCCAGAAAATCCCATTTTTTGAAAAGATCGGCTGAGATATATCCAGAAAACCGCGATTTTTGAAAAGATCGGCTGAGATATATCCAGAAAATCCCATTTTTTGAAAAGATCGGTTATGATATATCCAGAAAACCCTGATTTTTGAAAAGATCGGCTGAGATATATCCAGAAAATCCCATTTTTTGAAAAGATCGGTTATGATATATCCAGAAAACCGCGATTTTTGAAAAGATCGGCTGAGATATATCCAGAAAACCCTGATTTTTGAGAAGATCGGCTGAGATATATTCAGAAAACCCTGATTTTTGAGAAGATCGGAGGGGAAAGCCGCATGTCTTATTCGCCGTCCGAAGGTGTTTATGAAAGGCTGGATATTCTAAAGGCCCTCATCCCGGCAAAGGCGGCCCTGGCGGAGCTGAAGGGCGCCGTCACCAGCATTCCCAACCAGGAAATCCTGCTTTCCAGCCTGACGCTTCGCGAGGCCAAAGAAAGCTCAGCCATTGAGAACATCATCACCACGCAGGACAGCATATTCAGGCATCAGATTCAGCCAAAAGCCGGCTCAGCGGATCGGGAGATTCACAATTACGCAAAGGCTCTGCGGCAGGGGCGGGAGGCCATGCGCCAATCGGGCGGCATCTCCCTAAACATTATTCTTGAAATTCAAAAAATCATTGAGCCTAAGCGGCCGGGCTTTCGGAAGGTCCCGGGAACAGTTTTAAAAAACCTGGCCACAGGGCGGGTTGTTTACACTCCCCCCTCTCCTGAAAAAGTCCCCGCTTTAATGAATCAGCTGGAAAAATTTATCAACGAAGACTCCGGCGGGATTGATCCCATTGCGCGGATGGCGGTCATTCACCATTGGTTTGAAAGCATCCATCCTTTTTATGACGGCAACGGCAGAACAGGCAGAATCATTAATATTCTCTATCTGATTTTAAAAGATCTGCTGTCCAGCCCGGTTCTTTATCTCAGCCGCTACATCATTCAAAACAGGTCAGGGTATTACAGTCTGCTGCGAAAAGTCAGGGAGGACGGCGGCGCATGGCCTGAATGGATTTTATATATGACAGACGCCGTTGCTGTCATATCCCGGCAGACAACAGAGCTTATAAAAAACATGGGCCGGCTGCTTAAGGAGCATAAAGCGCTTATCCGCGAAAAGCATAAATTTTACTCTCAAGATCTGATAAACAATATTTTTTCATGCCCTTATACCAAAGCGGCGTTTTTGCAGAGGGATTTAAAAGTTTCCCGCCCCACAGCCATCAGATATTTGGATGAGCTGGCAAAAAAAGGCGGTGTTTTGGAAAAGCGCCGCCTCGGAAGGGAAAGCTATTACATCAATCACAAGCTGATCAGGCTGCTGAAAACCCCGTGATGACCGGAAAAGCCATGAAAAAAATCAAAGATTTTGCGACAGGAAAGGCTGTGGCCCTGTCTCCAGAGGAATCGGTCAGGCAGGAGTATGAGCGCATTTTGGCGGAAGATTATGGCTATGGAAAATCAGAGATGGATATAGAGGTTCAGATCCCCCGCGGCCGGGGATATTTTCCAGATCGGGCGGATATTGTTGTGTTTAAATCCTCATCTGGGAGGGATCCGGCGTCTGATATTTTGGGCATAGTGGAGGTTAAGCGCCCTCACAGGCGGGAAGGCCTGGATCAGCTCAAATCATATATGACAGCAGCTTCCGCTGTTTGGGGCGTCTGGACCAATGGAGATGACATTGCCTATGTTTGCAGGCCGCCCGGCAAAAGCGCGGTGTCAGAGGATTATTTAAATAATATTCCGGTTAAGGGGCAGTCCATCCAGAATGTCGGCAGGCTGAAAAAACAGGATTTAAAGCCTTTTGGCCGGCCGGAGCTGAAATCCGCCTTTCGCCGGATTCTCAGAAAGCTTTACGCGAACACCAATATCAGCCGCCGGGAAAAACTGGGCGGGGAGATGATTAAACTGATTTTTGCCAAACTTGAAGACGAAAAAACTTATGCCAATCGTGATCCTGATTTTCGGGCTGAGGCGGGAGAATCTCCTGAAGCGGCAAAAAACAGAATAAGCGGCTTGTTTGAGAGAGTTAAAGAGGAGTTAAAAAACGATGGGGTTTTCTCCTATATCAGAGTGGCGGATATTGTGAATTGGGAATTATACAGGAATCCCGTTTCCGGCGTTCCTCTGGAGGTCTATCAAAAAATGACAAAAAACAAAAAAAAGCTTAAAGCGCGGGATATTTTGTTTGTTCGCCGGGGAAGCTTCAGGATAGGAACTGTGGCTATGGCGTCTCCAAGAGACCGGGAGGTTCTTTTGACAAGGGAGCTTCTTACTTTCAGAGTGTTGAAAGAGAAAAACCCTTATGGAATCAGCGCCTTTTATCTTCTTTGGCTGCTGTCTTCGGAATTTGTTCAAAAGCAGCTGCAGTCAAAAATTTTTGTTGACACCACTTTGCCAAACATTGGCTCCCGGTGGAAAGAGCTGCTGCTCCCTGTCCATCAGGATCAGGCAAAAGCGCGGGAGATCAGCGCGCTGGCAGAACAGGCGGTTAAGAAAAAGTGGAGGGCGCAGGCTGATATCCAAAAATTAAGGGAGCTTGCCCAGTCCCCTGTTGTCACCTGATATGCCGGCTCTGTTTGATGCAATTTTCTTAAAAAACCGCCGCTGCCAGGCTGTGTTGAGCGGTTTGGCAGGGCGGGCGCTTATAAGAGAAAGATGAAAGCTCCGGCGGCGCTTTGCGCGATGATTCTTTTGCTGCCCTCATGTTTTTTAAGGGCGGGGGAGCTTTCCAGGGCTGAAAGCCGGCTCCGCCGGGGAGACTGCCAAAGCTCTTACCTGGCCTTTCATCAAATCCAAAGCCCCGGAAAAAAAGAGCTGGCTTTTGCCCTTCGCGCCGCGGAGGCTTGCGCAAAAACTTCAAAAGGCGCGCCCGCCGCGCTGCGGTTTTATGAGCGGCTGCTGGAAAAAATCTCCGCCGGCGAGGCGCGCTTTGAGGGCAAAACCGCTTTTTCCGCAAAAGCCGCTGCCGCCGCGGCCAGTCCACAGGCTCAGGCGCCCGGCCGCCCCGCCGCGTTTAAAACAGAGGATCTTTTAGATAAGCCCTGGCGGGGAAAGCTCCAGGGCTGGCTCTCCGGCTTTCGCCGGGGGAAAGATTCATCAGGGCCGGCGGCTGCGGCTTCAGGCGAGATCCGGAATCTCCAAAAAACCCTCCAAAAAAAAGCGGCGGAGCATGCCTTTTACAGGCTGAAACATTATGAAAAGGCCATCAAATATTACAAGCAGGCTCTGGCCTCCTCTAAAGGCGGCGGGGCTGAGGCTTTTTCCCTTCAATACCATATCAGCGAAAGCTTTTTTCATTTGAAAAAGCCGCGGCAGGCGCTTTTTGAGCTGGACAAAATCAATTTGCGGGGGCTGGCCGGGGCGGACGCCCAAAAAGCCATGCTGCTGAAGGGCCGCGCCCTTTTGGCGGCGGAGGATTTTGACAGAGCCATCCCCTTTTTGCGGAGGATGGCGGACAGATTTCCCGGCCACAGCGCTTTTTTCCGCCAGTATCTGGCCCTGGCCTTTGAGGGGCAAAAAGACCTGCCCTCCGCCATCAGGGAGCTGGAGCAAATCAGCCCGCCCTCTGATTTTGTCAGGAGAAAAATCCGGCAGCTCCGCCGCCGCCTGGAAAGCCAGCCCGGAGCAGCCTTATGAAAAAACTCATTGCCCTTTCCATGGAGCTTTTGGGATATGTTGCCGCGGGGCTTCTGGCGGGAAGATACCTTGACAGCGCCTTTGGCCTCAAAGGCTGGGCGACCCTAACTGCCGTTTTTGCCGCTTACGCGCTTTGGATGCTGCAGGTTTTTAAGCTCCGCTCCCATGACTTTTCAAAGCCGGACTCTTCCCCTCCCCCGGATTCTTCAGGCGCGGGCCAGCCAAAAGCTCAAATGGCAAAAAAGCCGGCCGCAAAAGATTCCAAAAAGCCGCGGCGGGGGCAGGCATAGCTTTGGCGCTTAGTCCGGCTTTTTCGCAAAAGCCCTCACACCCCCCCGGCGGGCGCGGGTTTTTTCAGCCGCCGCGGGCCGGCCAGGCTCCATGCTCTGGTTTTTTTCAGCTTGACAGAAAATTCAGCCGGCCTTATTCTGGCCTTGTCTGCAAAAGCGCTGGCTTTGCTGAGAGCGGGCGGCCCCCTCAGGGCGGCTGGCTTTTGCGCTTGAAAGCCCCGGCGCGATGCGGCATATAGGAGCGGCAGCGGGGGGCCGGAGCATTTATGAAAAAAATCATCAGCGCCGCAGCTTTGGCCCTGCTTGTTTTTGGCTGCCTGCCGCAGAATCAGGCCTCTAATGATCCAAGAAGCGCCGGCGAGCTGGAGGGCGAGGTTCTGAAGCGGGCGGCGGACTGCGGGAGGGAGATTGAAAGGGATTATGAGGAGGCGATAGAGAGAAACAAAAGAAAATACACAGAGGAAAAAATGAAGGCCTGGCTTGTCCAGGTCATAGAAAAGGGAATAAAATGCTGAATCAGGCGGACAGCAAAACACAGCTGGCAAGGCCAAAGGAGGGTTTTATGAAATTTTTATTTGCAGCTTGGTTTTTAAGCGCGGGTTTTTTTTCCCATGCCCAGTCAGAGGGGAGCTTTGCCGGGGAATGGGCATGGATTGCCTCCGGCTGCAGAGATTCTGATTTAAGCGCCGCCAGCCATGTTTCCAAAGCGAAAAGCCAAAACCCGGAGGACATAGAGGCCGGGGATTTTTTTCTAGGCCGCGGCGGCTCCGCCCGCATGACCTACACGCAGGATGGCCAAGAGCAAAGCTTTTCGGGGGCTTATGATGTCCGCGGCGGCCAGCTGGTTATGAGCGGCGGCCATGGCTTTGAGTTTGTTTTGGAGATTGTGGACGGCGCCCTTATGGTGGCTCGGAATGAGAGGCATTTTCAGGAGCCTGGCATGGAGGATTTTCTTCAAAGGCTGAGGGATGTCTGCGGGCGCGGCAAGGCTTTTGTCTACATTCTCGGACGAGTCGGCGCTGCGGAATAAGCCGCGCGGCCCGCGGGGGCTGAAGAGCGAGCTTTATACAGCTGATCTTGTCTGAAAAATCATTGGCTTTGCCGGGAGCCTGAAAAAATCCGCCGCTGCGGCGGGGCGCGGCAAGGCGGAATGAGGTTTTAATGCGAAAACAGCAAAAAGCTCAGGCTGGAATCCGCCAAAAAAAATCCGGCAGGGCCAAAATCAAGGGCAAAGCTCCGCCCGCCGCGGCCAAAGCCAAAAACCTCCGCGCCGCCGCAGCCCCTGCAAAAAAAGCCGCGCCAGCCCCTGCGGCCCAGTCATCCGGCTTCAAAAGCCGCCCCGCCAGAAACCTCGCCAAAGACTCCAAAAGCCTCTGCCTTAAAATGATGAAAAGCCTGCAAAAAGAAAACCCCCCTGTTCTTCAGGCTGTCAAATGCTCTCTTGACAACTCCTCCTACAATCCCAGGCTGGGCTACCTGACCCCCACAGGAAAAAAAGTCTCCTCTGAGCTGAATGTGTCTTCGGTTCAAAAAATTTCAAGAAGCCTGTTTTTGATGGACATTCTTTTGGGAAATCTCCGATCCGGCGCGGTCAACACAAAGCGCGAGCTTTACTACATTGCCAAGGGCATTATAAAGGGCGACAAATTTTACAGGCCCCTGGATTTTGAAGACCAGAGCGACAGCGACTCCATCATTGATTTTATCTGCGATATGTTTGAGGTCTACCGCGAGGAAATGAACTGCTTTGCCAACGACCGGGGCGGGCAGACCTATTCAAAAAATCTGGTTGTCACAGAGTATATGGACGACGGATCAAAAGCTGTGGTGGATCTAAGCGCGCTTGGGACAACGCCCTTTCAGCCCAAAAACAAGCCGCAGCAGTTTCAGCTGAGGCCCAAAAAAGGCAAAATTGACTACTGCCTGGTTGTGGAGTCGGAGGGCACGGCAAACACCCTGGTCGCCAACGGCATGACCAAGCGGCGCAACTGCATTGTGATGGGCGCGCAGGGGGTCCCCAGCAACGGGGTCCGCGGCTGGTGCAAAACCATTCAGGACCAGCTGAAAATCCCCATTTATTTTTACGGCGACCTGGACGCCTACACCCTGCAGAACATTTACCGGACTTTGAAGGCCGGATCGGCCTCCAGCCTGATAAGAAACGCCGATTTCAGCGCCCCTCAGGTTCGCTTTCTGGGGCTGCTGCCGGAGGATGTGAAAAAACATGATCTTTACTGCTATGAGGTGTCTGAAAAAGATCCCTCAGAGGCGCGCTCGCTTAAAAAAGCCCGCGATGTTTTAAGCAATGACCCCTTTTTCAGGGATAAAAAAAACCGGCGGCTTGCGGGGATTTTGAAATGGCTGACCAGGGAAAAGCGCCGCTGCGAGCAGCAGGCGGTGTTTTCCATCAACCCCAAAAATCCGCAGGTTCTGGAGGAGTTTCTGGTTAAAAAAATTCAGTCCGGCTCTTACATTTAAGCCGCCCCGCCGCCCGCGCCTGAAAATCCGCCTGGCGGCCAGCCGCTTGAAAAAGCCGCTCATCAGGCGGCAAAAGGGCTGGGGCTGCCGGCGGACTGGCTGAGCAGCTGGCTTTCAAACAGCGCCTTTGCCCTTCCCGGTGATTTTGGCTGCTGCTGATTTTTGACAAAAAGGCCGGCGAAAATGTTTGCTTTGCGCGCAGATTAAAAACCCGCTAAATTAGAATGAGATGAGCAAAGCTTTGCGCCCGTAGCTCAATGGATAGAGCGCCCGACTACGGATCGGGAGGTTAGGGGTTCAAATCCTCTCGGGCGCGCCATGCATGAGCGCTGGGGGAGCATTGCCGCCCGCGCTGCTGAAAGCCAAGTCTCAATCTGAGACAGTTTTTTGATTTTTTTTTTGCCCGCTCCGGCTGGCCCAGTCTAGCCCTCTCTGCCGCCCCGGCGGCAGGGGCGGAACGGGGGGCTGCCTCAGCCGCTTGATTTTGAGCTTTCCGGGTTTTGTTTTGGCGCGCCCGCGCGGATTTTAAAACTTTTGGCTTGACATTTTAAGCTGGGGCGGCATAAGATAGAGCGGTATTTAAAGAGGCCATAAATATTCTGTCATTATTTCACAAAAAGGCATTTTAGGGCTTTTTGAAAGATTTTTAATTGGAATGTTTGCAGGCTTCTTAATAAATGCAGCGGGGATATTAAAAAAAACAATCAAAAATCCGGGAAAATCCGGGAAAAACCTTAAGGAGGGAAAAATCATGCAGACAATCATAAAAACATATATGGCTTTTGTTTTTCTATTTGCCGCGGGCGCGGCTTATGCCCGAAGCGGGCTGAAATGCCCTGAGGCTGAGCTTTCTGAAGATCAAAAAGCCGCTGTCAGGGCTATATGGCGCGGCTTTAGAGAAGCCGCTGAGGGCCGGCCCAGAGCTGAAAGGCGGGAGCTTAAAGCCGCCGCGCGGGCGGACATTTTAAACATTGCCTCTTCAGACGCGCAGCGGGCGGCGCTTGCCGAATGCCAAAGCCGCAGGGGCGGGCAGAGGGGCTTTTGCCCTGAGGCTGAGCTTTCCAAAGAGCAAAAAAAGGCTGTCAGGGCTTTGCGGCGGGGCTTTAAAGAGGCCAAAGAGGGCCGGTCCAAAGCCGAAAGGCGGGATCTTAGAGCCGCGCTCTGGGAGGATATTTTAAACATTGCCTCTTCAGACGCGCAGCGGGCGGCGCTTGCCGAATGCCAAAGCCAGCGGAGAAACCGCCGCCAGCGGCAAAATTAGCCTCTCTGCTGCCGAAGAGGCGCCTGTTTATCTCTGGACAGCCTGCCGGCTGTTTCCGGCCCTCTGCGGAGGGGCAAGCCCCTCCAGAGGCGGCAGCTGACTCAGGGGCAAAAATTCAAAAAATCCGTGGGAGGCGGGGGATTTAAAGTTTTGGCAAAATTGCAGGAGATAAGCTTTATGGAATAGCCGCTCCGCCCCCCCTCAACGCAGCCGCTGGGGATTTGCGCATCCGGCTGCTCTGGGGTTTGTTTATAGCATTTAGCGAACATGTAGTCGTTCGCGCTGGCCCCGCTGTTGTAGTTATGATACCGTTCTGGTTTTATTGTCGGAGCCCATGCGGTTAGAAAATGCGCCGGATCCCGCAGCATATAAGAGTGGCGGGACTTGTCTCCCGTGTATTTTCTGGCTTTATTCGCGCTCTGCGGCTCGCGGGGGGGAGAGCCGCCGCTGCCAGGCTCTCCTTCCAGCTTTGACAGCTTCACTCGGTCTGGGCCATCAAAATAAAAAAGCGGCAGAAAGGAGTTTGTGACTCCCTGTTCTCCGATGTTTGGCTCTCTGTATTTTGGAGTTTCCGGCCAGCCAAAATCCCCGCGAACATAGCCTGGGATTGAGCCTGGGGTGTTTTGGATTTTTCTTCTTTCGGCTGGATTCGGCGGGCAGACGCCTTCGGCGGTGATAAGCTTGCATATTTTTGGGAAGTAAGTCTCCATATAATTGTTTGAGATGGAGTAATTTATCAAATCATACACATCAGGAAGAACAGCCATCATCTCCATCATCCGCAAAAAAAGGAGGAAAGGCTCGCCAGAGTCTGTTCGCGCCAGGGGATCGTCTATATGGCCTATTTTGGTAAAATAATGCAGCCTGTAAGGGGATTTTTTAGGCGTGTTGAAATGATCTGTGCCTGTGTAGGGGTCGTCCTTATGGCCATGCCTCTTTTTAAGCAGAGCTTTCGGTCCAGAATGAAGCTTCCTGTCAATCAGCCCCCACTTGTCCCCCGGCCAGCGGGAGTGATTGGGCTGGCGGGCTATGGCATTATTAAGGTCTGAGCCGACAGGAAGGATCAGCGGGTCAGCGCTGTCCCCGCCCTCCGGTCCGATCCGCCCCCCAAAAGGCTTGGCAAAGGCGCTGCCCTTAAGCACAGGATCTATTCCTGGAGTAAACAGCTGCGGCGCGTCGCCTGATATTTGCTTCAGCTTTCCACTCAAACCGTAATATAACTGATAGTCTGGGTTTCTATGATAGGACCATACAAGAGCGGCAGCCTTATTGGCAGAAGGCGCCACTGACTTGTTGTTAAGCAGAAAAAATGGCCATTTTGTTTCTATAAGTCTTCTAACATCATCGCCAAGATCAAGATCTGGATCACTTGTAAGAATTCTGTGGTTTGCGCCACGGCCAGATCCAAGATGGGTTCTGAGGGCATCTGGCAAAACAAAGTGAGGCCGGACCTCTGGATTGTTGCAATTGTTTCCAGTAGACCTGACCGAGCTAGTTGGAGCCAGATACATCAAAACAGGAAAGGTTTTGAGCGGCTCAAAAATCTCATCAAAGCTTCTGCCTCCAAAGGAATTAAAATGATTTAGCGTGTTAGAATTAAAAGAGGCGTTATTTACAAAAGTGAGATTTTTTCTGACTGTCTCCTCCACCCCTTTTTCTATGGCGCTCTCGATTATAAAGGTCCCGTCCAGGTCTGCCGATTTTTTAAGGGTTTTGTTATAGATGGCCTCCATCATCAGCTTTCTGTCTTTTTGATCCAGGCGAAAATGAGTCAAAAACAGCTGAGCCATCAGCCAGTTTAAAGCCCCTTCTGATTTGCAAGACCTGTCCGCCTCATGCTGCAGGATTCTTTGATTCCGCGCGGCGGCTCTTTCCCAGGGAAATGGAGAGCCGCTGCGATTAAGCTCGGGGATAGGCGGAAAAGAAACGCCCCTGAGCCGGCATATATTCTGGCCTCCAGCTGTAACTGTTCTGTCCCAAAGATCCGAGCTGATGCAGACAGCATAAGAGATATCACAGTAATTAGGATATCTCAGGCTGGCCTTCAGACAGAGATTTTTAATTGCAGGGGTTCCTGCTCTTGCCTGAGTTAGGTTGCAGGGAATTGTTCCTATCCCTCCGTGAAAATCTTTATTTTGCGGGCACCAGTAAGGCTCTCCCGATGCCGGCGTGGCTGGATATCCATGATGCCCCCCCTCCTGAGTCAGAGTTCCGAGGATCCGGTATCTCCAGGCCAGGAGCTTGTAATTCTGCCTCAGCTGGAAGTTGATATGCGCAAGCGCGTTTAAGACTTCGGCCTGTTTTTTGGCGCCGTAAAGCGCGCCCAAGTCCAAAGCGTTTTGAAAATTGATTTTGTCATGGACAGTGAGCGCCATGTTCAGCGTCATGGCAAACAAAATAAACAGCGCCTGAAATATCAAAACCAGAAAAAGCGCGATCTGCCCGCCGGCGCCCCGCAAGCCGGCTTTCGCCCAAAACCGCTTCATAAGCCCCCCTCACTCCACAGTCACAGATTTTGCGAGATTGCGCGGCCGATCGGCGTTATAGCCAAAGCTCCGGGAAATAAAATAAGCCATAAGCTGAAGCGGGATCAGCGACAAAACAGGCTGCAGCAAATGATGGGTTTTTGGCAGAGGCAGATGGCAGCTGCAAAGGTTTTTTAAATCCAGATCCGCCGGCCCGCCTATGGCCATCAGCCCCGCCCCCCTGGCCCGCGCCTCATTTAAGTTTGTCAGCATCTTTCCGCAAAGCGCCGGCGCCGGGGGAAGCAGAAAAACCGCCAGCATATTCTCATCTATCATGGCCAGGGGGCCATGCTTCATTTCCCCGGCGGGATAGCCCTCAGCATGAAGATACGATATCTCCTTCAGCTTTAAGGCGCCCTCAAGGGCTATGGGATAGCTGGCGCCGCGGCCAAGAAAAAAAAACCCGGAAAACTTTTTCAGCCGCTCCACCTGGCTCAGGAAAAACCTGTCATACCCCAAAGCCTCCTCCATCATCGCGGGGAGCGACAAAAGGGATTTGATGATTTTTGCCCTCTCTTTTGCAGCTCTGGATCTTGCAGCTTTAAGCCTGGCCCCGCCTCTGCCTTTTGAGTCTTTGATGGCGCCGATATGAAGGGCCAGCATGCTTAAAAGAATCAAAGAGGCGGAAAAAGTCTTTGTGCTGGCCACGCCAATCTCCTGGCCGGCAAGCATGCTTAGGCCATAGCCGGCCCGGCGCTCAAGGCTTGAGCCGCGGACATTGCAGAGGCTGATTGCCGGCTGCCCCGCTTTTTTGGCCTGATTCAGAGCCTTTAAAATATCAGCGGTTTCGCCGCTTTGGGAGATAAACAGCGCCGGCCCCTCTCTCTTGAAGGCGGTTTTTCTGTAGATAAACTCGCTGGCTGATTCCACATCCGCCTGAATGGGCGCCGCCTCCTCCATAATGTATTTGGCAAAAAGCGCCGCATGACAGCTGCTTCCGCAGGCAACAATCAAAACGCGGGAATGCTTTTCCCAAAGGCGGTCAAATCTTTTTTGGCTGCCTTTGGCAAGCTGAAGCCGGAGCCTGCTTTTGCCTCTGCCGCCCCTTTCAGTATGCGCGCCGACAAGGCGGGCCGCAGCCTGCGGCTGCTCAAAAATCTCCTTCAGCATAAAGTGAGGGTATTTGCCCTTGTCCGGCAGGCCTCCCTCAGCGGCCCATCGGACCGGCGCCCGCAAGGCCATGCGGGCAGCGGGTTTAGCGGGTTTAGCGGGTTTGCCCAAGGCCTTTCCCCGTCCCGATCGGGAGGCCGCCGGCCGGGCCTGAAAAACCCTGAACTTGTTTTTCCGGAGATGAAGAATGTCGCCGTCTTCCAGAAAGATCAGCTCTTGGGCGCCCGGCCCGGCCGCATAAGGGTCGCTGGAGACAAAAAACTCGCCCTTTTCCTTTCCGCGGCAGAGCATCAGCGGAGGGCCTTTTTTAAAGGCAATCAGCTCGCCGGGGCTTTCGCCGCAGATGGCGGCCACAGCATAAGCCCCTTTCAGCAAAGCCATGGCCTTTAAGGCGCTCTGAAAAAACTCGGATTTCGGCCCGCTGCCGTCCGCGCCTGAGCTTGGGGCTTTTAAGGCCCGCCGCCTGGAGGATCCAGAGCGGCCGGCCCCGCTGTAGAAATGCGCAATCAAACAGGCAATCAGCTCTGTGTCTGTGTCTGAGGCGAGCTTTTTAGGCCGGATGATTTGCCTCAGCTCGCTTTCGTTTTCCAGGGCGCCGTTATGAACCACATAGACTGACGAGGCCTTGTGGGGGTGCGCGTTTTTTTCAGAGGGGGGGCCGTGAGTGGCCCAGCGGGTGTGCCCTATGCCAAGCTGCCGGGCAAAGCGCCCTCCGCCCCGCGGCCTTAAGGACTTTAGGCCAGCCCGCCGGCGCCGGCCTGAGCCTCCCCCCTTGGGATTCTCCCGCTTTAAAAGGCTTTCCAGTTTGGAGACAGCCCCCGCAGCCCGGACCCGCTTAACCCCGCGGCCCTGAAAAAAAGCCAGCCCGGCGCTGTCATAGCCCCGGTATTCAAGCCTCTTCAAACCCTCTGTCAAAACTTCAGCAGCCGGCCGCGGCCCTGAATAAGCAAAAATCCCGCACATAGCTTCCCTTTCATATTATACTTGTCTTGCCTGAAAAACCACTGGCTTTGCCAGCCCGCCTGCGGGCAAATGCAATGGAAAGCGAGCTTCAAAAAATTTTTTCAGAGGCGCGGGCGGCAATTGCCGAAGCCCAAACCTCCAAAACCCTCTATGAGGCGAAAACCCTTTATATGGGCAAAAAGGGCCGGCTGTCGCTCGCGCTGAAAGAGGCTCTGAAGGGGCTGAAAAGCCTGCCCGCCGCGGAGCGGCCCCGGCTTGGCTCCGCGATCAACAAAATCCGCGGCGATTTTGAGCGCCTTCATCTGCAAAGGCGCGAGGCTCTCTCTCAAAAAGAGATGCTGGCCAGGATTGCTGGCGAAAGCCTGGACCTAAGCCTCCCCGGCCCAAAAAATCCGCTGGGCTCGCTCCATCCCGCAAAGGCGGTCATCCGCCGCATTGCGGAGATCTTCAGGCCCCTGGGCTGGACTGTCAGAAGCGGCCCCTTTGTGGAGACCGACTGGCATAATTTTGAGGCCCTGAATATCCCGCCGTTTCACCCCAGCCGCGATCTTCAGGACACTTTTTATGTTGATGGCGGGCGCGCCCTGAGAACACACACCAGCCCTGTTCAAATCCGGGTCATGGAATCAGAAAAGCCCCCGCTGGCGGTCCTGGCGCCGGGCGCGGTTTTCCGATGCGACAGCGACATATCCCACTCCCCGATGTTTCATCAGGTGGAGGGGCTTTTTGTGGACAAAAAAGCCTCCTTTGCGGATCTGAAGGGGACGCTCTCGTTTTTTTTGAGGGAAATGTTCGGCTTTAAGGCAAAAACAAGGTTTCGGCCCAGTTTTTTCCCCTTTACAGAGCCTTCAGCGGAGTATGATGTGTCCTGCCCCTTCTGCAAAGGGGCGGGCTGCGCTTTCTGCAAGCAGTCAGGCTGGATTGAGATTGGCGGCTGCGGGCTGGTTCATCCCAAAGTTTTTGAGGCGGTCCGGCTAAACCCTCCTCAAGCCCCCGCTAAAAGCCCGTGGCAGGGCTTTGCTTTTGGCCTTGGGGTTGAGAGGCTGGCCATTATTTTATACGGCATCCCTGATATTCGGATGTTTTTTGAAAACGATGTCCGGTTTTTGAGGCAGTTCTCCAATGTATAGGGAGATAACATACAATGAAATTTTCTTTTTCATGGCTTGGGGATTTTATTGAGGCTGCGGATTTTCTAAAAGATCCGAAAGCGCTGGCTGAGGCCTTAACCAAAGCCGGCCTGGAGGCAGAGGGCATGGAAGACCCCGGCGCCAGCCTCCGCGCCCGATTTAAAAATGTCGTGGTGGCGGAGATCCAGTCTGTGGAAAACCACCCGCAGGCGGATCGCCTGACCATCTGCCGGACGATGGCCCGGGATCCTGTCTCTCAAAAGGCAAAATCCTATCGCATTGTCTGCGGCGCCAAAAATCACAGGGCCGGGGACAAGGCGGCGCTTGCGCTGCCGGGGGCTGTTCTTCCAGGGCCTCTGGCTGTCAAAAGCCGCAAAATCAGAGGGGAGGCCAGCGAGGGGATGCTGGCCTCAGCCAAAGAGCTGGGCCTGGAAGATCCGCCCGGCGCCAAACAGGCCGAAGGGGGCATTTTGATTTTGCCGCCGGAGGCTGAAGCCGGACAAAGCTTTTTTGACTATCTGCGCTCCGCCTCTCATCCCGGCTTGGAGGATGTGATTTTGGACCTGAATGTGACCCCCAACAGGGCCGACTGCCTCAGCCATTTTGGCCTGGCCAGAGAAATCAGCTGCCTGTTTAACATCCCTCTGTCTGAAAGAGGCCGGCAGCCCAAAGCAAACCCCGGACTTTCAGTCCTGTCAGATATAAAGGCCGCGGTTTTAGAGCCTGAGGCCTGCCCGCGCTACTGCGGGCGGCTGATTCAAAATGTCCGCGTTGCGGATTCCCCGCCATGGCTCAAAAAGCGGCTGAAATCCATTGGGCTGAAGCCCATAAACAATGTGGTTGATGCCGCCAACTATGTTTTGTGGGATCAGGGGCAGCCCCTTCATGCCTTTGACAGGGATAAAATTCAGTCTGTTTCTGTGGCCCGGTCCGTTAAGGGCGAAAGCTTTAAGGCGCTGGACGGCAAAACCCTCGTCATGACGGGAGGGGAGCTGACCATAAGGGACGGCGCCGGGGCCATTGCCCTGGCCGGGGTGATCGGCGGCGCGGAATCAGCTGTCTCGCCGGAGACAAAAAATATTTTCTTAGAGTCAGCGTTTTTCCGGCCCGAAGAGGTCCGCCGCGCGGCCCGCCGCTTTGGCCTGCAGACAGACTCCTCCTATCGGTTTTCGCGGGGGACAGACCCGGAGGCCGCCCTCAGCGCCCTAAACTTCGCAGCCGCCTTGATTCAGGAGCTGGCCGGGGGGGAGGCGAGCGAAGATGTCTATGACTTTTACCCTGATCCGCCAAAAGCGCCCCTGATCTCCATCTCCCTTGATGACCTGGAAGAGCGGCTGGGCCTTTCCGCTCAGCCTGAGCGCTTTGAAGACTGGATGAGGCGCCTGAAATGCCGCATCAATCGCGCGCCGAAAAGCAGCTCCGCCGCAGAGGCCATGGCTTTCCAGGTGACTCCGCCGCCCTTTCGGACAGACCTCAGCATCAAAGAGGACTTGATTGAGGAGTTTGCCCGCCTCAATGGATTTGACAGCATTCCAGAGGCGCCGCCGGCCCGGCTCCATCAGCCCAAAGAGCTGGATCCTGAATTTGCCAGCACCCAAAAGCTGGAAGCCATTTTGCGGGAGCGGGGCTGGAATCAGGCCATCAATTACAGTTTTTCCAGCCCTGATTTTTATCAGGATTTTTTATCGGATCAAAATGTCCAGAAAGCTCTTGGAGAGGAGCTGGCCGCGGAGCCTCTGCGGGCGGAAAGCCCCCCAAGCGAAAAGCCGCAGCCCGGCCGGCGGGGCAAAGCCAAAAGCCTTCGGCCGTTTTGTCTGAAAAACCCCATCAGCAGAGAGCTTTCCCTTATGAAGCCGCTTTTGGCGCCCGATCTGCTGAAAAACGCCCTGCATAATTTGAGGCATAACTGCAAATGGGGGCGGATGTTTGAGATCGCGCCTGTGTTTTTTGAGGCCGCTCCCGGCAAAGGCTCAGCCGCAGCCGCCGCGGAAGGCAAATCCTATATGCAAACCCCGCGCCTTGGGCTTGTCCTTTGGGGAAAGCCCCTGGATATATGGGATGGCGGCGCGGGCAGCCTGCTGCGGGTCAAATCCTTTATTGAAGCCCTTTTGCAGCGCCTTGGCATTGGCGGCTTTTTTTGGGACTCGCCCCCAGCCGCAGAGCCGTCTTTTATCCATCCCCGGCAGTTTCTGGCCCTAAAAGCCCAGGGCCGCCCTATAGGCTTTGCCGGCTCTGCTCATCCGCGGATTTTATTGAAGCATAAAGCCTCCGCGGATCTGGCTTTAGCGGAGCTGAGCCTGAAAAACCTCTGGAGCTGCGCCCCAAAGAAGCTAAAAGCCCGGCCGCTCCCCAGCCAGCCCTTTGCCGAAAAAGATCTGTGCTTTGTCATTCCCAAAAATGTTCCTGTTGAGGAGGCAAAAAAAGAAATGCTCGCGGCGCTTGGCGCGGCCTGCGCGGAGATTGAGATTTTTGATCTCTACGAAAAGGAGGGCGCGCGCTCGGTGTCTTTTCGGCTGTTTTTGCGCCCGCCTCCCGGAAAGACCTGGACAGAGGCCGGCCTTCAGGAATGCCAGGCCAAAGTCATCAGCCGCTTGAAAAGCCGGCTCTCGCTTTCGCTGAAAACTTAAAATCATGCGGCGCGGGGCTTTATTGACAGGCTGCCAGGGCTTTTATATTCTAAGCTCGCGGCTTTTGACAGGATCAGGCGCGGGATGCGGTGATGAAAAAGCGGGCTTTATTTGCCGGTTTGGGGAACATGGGCTTTCCCATGGCGCTTAACCTTTTAAAAAAGGGCATAACTCTCCATGGCTTTGATCTCTCTGACAAAAAAAAAGAGGGCTTTCAGGCGGCGGGCGGAATCTGGGCGGAGGATTTGGAAACATCCGCCAGAGAGGCTGATATTTTAATTTCCATGCTTCCCGGCGGGGAGGAAATCCAGGCTCTCTATCTGAAAAAGCAAAAGCTGCTGTCTTTTTTAAAGCCGGGAGCCTTGGCCATTGACTGCGCAACTTGCGATCCAAAAGCCTGCCGGAAGGTTCATCAAGCGGCGAAAAAAAAATCCATCCTCATGATATTCGCGCCTGTTTCAGGAGGCGTGGCCGGCGCGAAGGCGGGGACACTGACCTTTATGGCTGGCGGCCCGCGGCGGGACTTTAAGGCCGCGGAGCCTGTTCTGCGGCTTATGGGCCGGAAGATCTGGCATGCCGGCCCCGGCGCCGGGGACGGACAGGCGGCAAAAATCTGCAACAACCTTCTGCTTGCCATTCACATGACCGGGACCTGCGAGGCCCTTGCCCTTGGAAAGGCCATGGGCATTCCGCCCAAAACTTTAAGCGAAATCATGAAATCCAGCTCCGGGGCCAACTGGTCTCTGGAACACTACCATCCCTGCCCCGGCCTTATGAAAAACGCCCCCTCCTCAAACAACTACGAGGGGGGCTTTTCCATCCGGCTGATGATGAAAGATCTCAACCTGGCCCTTAGAGCCATGCTGGACACCAGCCAAAGAACAGACCTGGGGCTTAAAGTTTTTGAAGCTTACAAGTCGCATGTCGCTATCAGAAACCTTTTTGACAAAGACTTTTCCCTGGACAAAGACTTTTCCCATATTTGGACAAGATACGCGGACAACGAATGAGGGCGCTGCCGCCGGGCGGGGACAATGGCTTTTGAATATTTGGAGTTTGAGATTAAAAATCAGACAGGCTGTCTGACTGTCTCCCGCCCCAGGGCATTAAACGCCTTAAACGCAAAAATTTTGGGCGAGATTGAGGAGTTTGCCAAAGCCGGCGGCTGGCAGCCGGCCAGGGCTCTGATCATCCGCGGGGCCGGGGACAGGGCTTTTGCGGCCGGCGCGGACATCAAAGAGATGAGCCGGCTTTCGCCCTCTGAGGCGAAAAGCTTGTCCGAAAAAGGCCAGAGGGCTTTTTCTCTGATAGAGGCGCTTCCCTTGCCTGTGATCGCTGTGATTCAGGGATTTGCTCTGGGCGGCGGGCTGGAGCTTGCGCTGGCCTGTGACATTTTGGTGATGGAGGAAAAGGCAAAAATTGGATTTCCTGAAACAGCCCTTGGCCTGCTGCCGTCTTTTGGAGGGACCCAGAGGCTTTGCCGCGCCATTGGCTTTTACAAAGCCAAGGAGATGATTCTCACAGGGAATTTTTACTCCGCCAGGGAGGCTTTGGAGATGGGGCTGGCCTCCGCCCTCGCTCCAAAAGAAGGCCTTTTAAAAAAAGCGGAGGATTTTGCGGCCTCAATCAGAAAAAGGGGCCCCCTGGCGGTTAAGGCGGCCAAAGAGATCCTTCATAAAAGCCGCGGCCCCGCTTTTGAGAGGGGGCTGGAGATGGAGACTGAGGCCTTTGGCCGGCTTTTTGAATCCGAAGACGCAAAAGAGGGCATGCGGGCTTTTCTTGAAAAGCGCCAGCCGGATTTTAAAGGCTCGGCGCTTCCCCCTAAGCCCTCTTGAGCTTTTTAGACAGCCACAGCGGCCTTGATCGCCTCGTGATGCCGGTAATTTTTTAACTCAAAGCTTTCATATTTGTAGTCAAACAGGCTTTTTGCGGGATGAATGATCATTGAGGGGGGCGGATAAGGCTTGCGGCTCAGCTGCAGCCGCGCCTGATCAAAATGATTCCTGTAGATATGAACATCTCCAAAAGCATGGACAAACTCCCCCGGCTTGAGCCTGCAAACCTGACTCATCATAAGGGTCAAAAGAGAATAGCTGGCAATATTAAAGGGAACCCCTAAAAAGGCGTCGGCGCTTCTCTGGTAGAGCTGGCAGCTGAGCCGCCCGTCCGCCACATAAAACTGAAAAAAGGCATGGCATGGGGGGAGGGCCATTTGATCCAGCTCCCCGGGGTTGTAGGCCACGACCAAGTGCCTTCGGGAGTAAGGATCGGACTTGAGGCTGGCGGCGGTTTTGGCGATTTGATCGATGGTTTTGCCTTCAGGGGTCCGCCAGCTCCGCCACTGCGCGCCGTAAATCCGCCCCAGATCGCCTTTTTCGTCCGCCCACTCGTTCCATATCCGCACTTTGTTTTCCTGGAGATACTTGACATTTGTATCGCCCCTTAAAAACCAGAGCAGCTCAAAAATCACCGATCGGAGATGAATTTTTTTTGTTGTCACCAGGGGGAAGCCCCTGGAGAGATCAAACCGCAGCTGCCGGCCAAACAGGCTCCTTGAGCCTGTGCCTGTGCGGTCGGGGCGGTCGGCCCCCCGCTCCATAATCTCATTTAAAAGGGACAGGTAGCTTTTCATCCCAAGATTTTTCAGGGATTTGCCAGGGGGTTTGCCAGGGGGTTTGCCAGGGGAGGGCTGCCAGGGAGGGGCTGCCAGGTTCCAGATTTCTCCCAGACGCCGCCCGCAGGCAAAAAAAAAAGACTCCCCCCCCTTTTAAGCGGCTTTTTTGGAGGATCTTCTGGAGGAGGCCAGTCTTTTTTTCCCCCTTTTCGCCATGGGGAGAATTTTCCTCCTTTTTTCTTGTCTGTCCTGCTCCCGCCTGACATATTTCAAATTGAATCCATATCTGTCAAGCTTTCTATACAGAGTCGCCCTTCCAATGTTTAAGGCCCTGGCGGCGCGGGCGGCGTTTCCGTTCACCTTATATATAACCCTTTTGATGGCTTTAGCCTCCACATCGTCCAGAGAAAACAGGGGGCGAACCCCCAGGGGAAGGGATGTGGCATTGGTTGTGGAAATCTCCTCGTCGGGAATATGCTGATCGATTTCCTCAATTGTGGCCCACTCCTCTTCAGAAAAAGAGCTGAACTCGTAGTTGTTCTGCAAGGCCAGCCGCCTCATTCGCCTGATATGGCTCGGACGATTGCTGACACAGATTAGCTTTGATTTTTTGGGCATTTTTCTGTCTCCTTAATTTATAGTGATTAAAATATAGCCATCAGGCTGATTTATCTTAAAAATCTTAAATTTCGCGCTTGAAATATAAATCTAAAGAACATATCGGAGGGTTTTTCAAAAAACTTAAGAACAGGGGGGGCTGCCCTCTTGCCCACCGGCATGCGGGGGGCTTGAAAAAGGCTGCTGTCCTTCTAACGCCCCCTGATATAAGGGGATGCCGGCTGAAGAGGCGGCTTGCTGTCTCTGGCCCGCGCCGCCGCTCCAGCCCTCCCGATATGCGGCAAGACTTCTGGATTCCGCTTGTAGACAATAGCTGGCCCGCGCCGCCGCTCCAGCCCTCCCGATATGCGGGAGGGGGGCTTATGGGGCGGGGGGCATCAGCCGCCCGCTTAAAACTTTGACTGGGCCTTGAATTTAACCTGTATTTTGGAGATCAGCTGGATGGCCATTTTCTCGTGGGCGCGGCACATTTTCAGCTCGTCTTTTCGGCAAGATCTCTGGCTGGGCGTTAAGCGAGCGGTTTCCAGCTCCATTTCATAGTCCATCTTGCTGGCCCTTATAAACTCCAGCTCCCTGGTTTGCTGCTTAAAAAGCTTGTTGACTTTTGGAATCGGGGCGATATTCAGCCAGTCCTTTTTGGCCTTATACCACACCAGCTTTTTGTGAAACCGGGCCTTGTTCTTGGCCAGGGCAAATTTAGGATGCAGGCTCTCTCCGACATCCAAAATATTGCCGATATTGTTGAGGCTGGCCATGTCCTCCTCCTCCATTATTGATTTGTATTTTCTTGCCTGTTTTTCCGAAAGCCCCCTTTTTTTGGACTGGCTGCTCCGCTTTAAAGGCTTTAAAGGCGCCCCTAAAGGGAGAGAGGCTATGGATGGATTCCTTGCCGGAAGCGCTGTCCGCGCGCCTTTGCCCGCGCTTATATTTGCTGCCATTTTGTGATCCCCCCCTGTAATGCTGTTTTGTTTGAGTGTCCCTGGCCTGCTTAAGGCATGCTCTTAAGGCATGCTCTTAATAAAGGCCCCCTGAAAATTCAGCCGAAAAAAATGCTGAGGGCGCATATTGAAGGCTGTACACTGCCCCCTCATAAACCCTGATTTTTTAAATATGGGGAGATTTTATGCGCCGGCAGGGCCTTTGTCAATCTTTTTTATGCGGAGTCCCATGGATTTTTTTGATTTTTTTTTCCGCGCGGCTGGCTCCGGCAGGCGCTTCAGGGGCGTTTGCGGGCAAAAAGAAGGGGCGGCATTTTTGAGGCTTCCCCTCCAGCCCTTCAGGGAAGGGGGGATGCCTGGCAGGGGGGCTGCAGAGCCTCTCTGGGGGGGCTTCCCCTGGCGCCGGGCGCCGCTCAGTTAAAAGTAATATTTAAGGTTTCCAGAAAAGACAACATAGCCTTTTTTGTCCAAAGCGGTGTTTTGCGCTGATTCTGTCCAAAGATTTTTATGAACGCGAATATCTAAATTGATCCCAAGATTGCCCGCCAAAGCCAGGTCGCCCCCGATGGCTGCCCCGCCGTCAAAAGCCTGAACCCACTGTTTGCGGCTTTTGTCATGCGGGTCCAGCTGATGCTCCAGCAGGTCATTCCCCTCCGCATCAATCTGGCGGTGCCTGTAAAGGACATAAGCGGCGCTCAGCCCCGCGTAAGGCTTAAACCTCCATGAAAAAGGGGAGTATTTTACAGACATGGAGGGCGACACCATTATGACTTTAAGGCGGCTGCCGGTATGTGTCTCTTTAATAAGATGCTCAGAGTAATGTCCTGTGAGATCAATAATGATATGATTGGCCCCGTAGCCGCCAAAGCCAAAAGACCAGGCCGGCGTTTCTGTGGAGTTTATATCAGCGCTTTTGGTTAAATACTGGACCACTCCGATTCCCCCAAAAACAAAGGCTTTGTTGCCAAAAGACCAGGGCGCTGGCGCCGCGGCGGGGGCGGGGGCTGGCGGCGAAAGGGCCTCTCCCGCTGTTTTCGCTTTTGGCGGGGATGAGCCAAAAAGGCTGTCCATCCGGCTTTGCTCGTCCTTCAGCCTTTCGGCCTCCAGTTTTTCCACAATCGCGCTTTCAGTCTGTATTTCCGCGTCCTCTCTGGCGGAGCGGAGCTTTTTTGCCTTTGAAGGCTCCAAAGCCGGCGCTGTCACGGTTTGAGCTTTTGCCCCAGCTGCGGAAAAAAGCGCGAAACAGATCAGAGCAGCAAAAAACAGCCTGAATTTGAGATTGAGCATGGGATTAAACATGAGATTAAACATTGGCGGCGCCTCCTGTTTTTTTGTTTTAAAAAATTTTAACCGCTTTATTGCCTTAACACAAGTTATAGAGGAAAAACCCCTCACAGACAAGAAAAAAATCAGCTTTAAAGCCGCAGCCAGGCGGGTTTTATGGTTTTTTTGCCCTTTTTTGCCAAAAAAATCTTAATTTTTCGGATATTTCTTAATTTTTTTTTTTGGACCTAGGTCCGATCCCTGCGGAAAAAGCCCGCGCCCTGGGGGGCAGATGGGCCTCCCGATCCTAGGGATCTTCTGGGGGCGCCTGCTGAGGGAGGCGCCGCCTATGGAGACGATCAGGCTGGCCTCCCGATCCTCTGGCAGCTCCTGGGGGGCGCCCGTTGAGGGAGGCGCCCCCTATGGAGACGATCAGCTCCTGGGGACCGCCCCTCCTTCAAAAAAGACTTCGCTCCCTAAATCCCCCGGATCCGCGCCTGCCAGCCTGGCTGCCCTCAATTCATGGGGAGGGAGGGCTATTCTTCAGAAAGAAATGCGGACATGATTGTCGTCCGGCTTGCGGTCAATGAGCTTGTTCAGGGGGTCGATGCCCGCCTTGTGGGGGCGGTATTTGGCCTCCCCGGCGGCCAGCTCAGCGCTGGTTATTTCAATCTCATACTCCCCTGAGGGGCTGACAGGATGCTTTTTCAGATAAATAAAATCCCCCGCCCGGTTTTGGACTCCAATATCCACAGGAAAGCCCTCAATGGGCAGCTCTGAAAGCTTCCCCAGCCCCCCGGCCTGAAATTTTTTGGAGGAGGCTTTCAGCCGGACAGTGTATTTTCCAGGGGCGGTTTTTTCAGCCGCGGCCTCCAGCGCCCGGTTTTCGTAAAAAGTGATGTGATGGAAAAAATCATCAATCAGAGAATGAAGCCTCCTGGGCAGGCTCTCCTTTAAAGTGTCTGCAAGCTCTTTTGCTGTGGTGAAGGGCGCCTCCTGATAAGCGGTTTTTTGGATGAATCTTCTCAGAGCCGCGTTCAGGGCCTTTTCCCCGGCGTAATCCTTAAGGGCATACATAATCAGGCTTCCCTTGTGGTAATGGATGTAGGGCTGATTTTCTGTCAGGGCCAGGGGCTGCTCCTGTTTTCGCTCATTGCCCCGGCCGCGGAGGTATTTGTTCAGCTCATGCTTTAAAAACCGCCGCATTTTCAGCGGCCCGTATTCCTTTTCCATAACCATCAGGGCGGCATACTGGGAAAGGGCTTCCGTCGGAGCTCTCGATCCTTGGACAAAGGCGGGAGTCACCTGATGGCCCCACCACTGGTGGGCCAGCTCATGGGCCGTCACATAAAAGGGCAGGTCAATGCTTTTGGGATCGCTGTCCCGGACATCCGCAATAAAGCCGATGCTTTCGGAATAGGGAATGGTATTGGGCAAAGCTATGGCATATTGCCGATAGCGGGGAAACTCAATAATGCGAAACTGCTTGTGCTGATAGGGGGAAAACTCCCTTGTAAAATACTCCAGCCCCTGTTTAACCGCTTTGATCATGCGGTCCAGGTTTTTTTTGTGAGGCGGATGGTGATAGATCTCAATATCCACATCTTTCCATTTGTCTTTTTTGACAGCATAGCGGCCGGACATCAGGCGGTAGACCGGCCATACCGGCCTTTTGGTTTTGTAATGAAAATACCGCCGATTCCCCTCCACCCATGTCCTCTGGAGCCGGCCGGGCGCGATGGCTGTCTGATCAGCGCTTGAGCTTGCGGTCACATCAAACTCCGCCCGCGAAAGCCCCAAAGCGCTTCTCCGCAGAAAATGAGGGTCATCAATTTTTGGCATCCGCGGCTTGGGCTCAAGGCCCCATTTTCTTCTGAGCTTTTCCCCGGAAAGCTCTGACGAGCTGTTGTAGCCCATGCGGGGAAGATATTTGTCCATCGCAAAAAAAGCTCCGTTGGAGACAATATCAGTGTTGGGCCTGTAACTGGCGGAAAAGCCCGGGAAGGCGGCGGCCAGCTGGAACTTCAGCTCCATGGATTCCCCCGGCTGAAGAGGGCTTTTTAGCTTGTAAACGAATATATGCTTTAAATCGCTGTCTGTTTTTGGCGCCTCGCCCGCGCGGCCCCACTCCATGGAAAACTCAATGCCTGATCCAAAGGGCCGGGAAAGCAAGATCTCTTGTATCGGCCCGCCGCTTTTGTTTTGATACACAAGCTCTCCCCCGGCTTTCAGCTCCCTTTTATAGGGGAAAATATCAACATTCAGCCTGGCCCTGACAAGCGCCGGCTGACGCGCCCTTTCAAACTTTTTATATCTTTTTTCATAGAGAAATTTCCTCCGCCTCCTCTCCTTTTTTGTATAGTATTTGTAATCGTTTAAAACATTTGTATTGTAATAAACAAAGGCGCCTGCGGAGACAAAGGCCAGGATCAAAAAGAGGAAAGCGGCCTGAACAGGGCGGGAAAGCCGGCGGCGCGCCTCTGAAAGCCGCAGCCTGAGCGGCCGCTCCGCCCCCCGGGGCCAAAGCAGATAGGCAAGGCCTGTGAGAATGCCGGCAAAAAGCAGCCAGTAGAGCTGAAACCAGAAAAACCCCTTTAAAAAAGGCCCAAAGCCGCTCATGTCCGAATAAGTGACTCCGGGATGCTTCCCGTAAAGATACATTTTATGCTCAAGCCCCGTTAAGCCTGAAAAATAATCAAGGCCGATAAAAAAAGCGATGGCGATAAAATGCCCAAGATATTTATGGCTGCAAACCGCATGAATAAAAAACGCGAGCAAAGCGGTCAGCAGCCAGCCCGGAAACTGAATGCCAAACAGATATTTAAGATAAAGCAGCGGCTCAAAATGAAAATATCCCTTAAAAGCCTGAATCAAAATTCCGCAGGCCATGACTGTTCCAAGAAAAATAATTTGAAGCGCAATGAGGCAGAAAGCTTTGGAAAGCATGGGGATCCAGCGGGGGCAGGGGAGGGCGTCTGTGATTAAATGGATTCTTAAATCCCGCTCCCGCCAGATCAGCTCGCCGGCGTAATAAACTGTTAAAATAAACACAAACAAGCCGAAATTTCCGCCAACAATCTCTAAAACCTGATAGGTGACGGGCAGGACAGGGGCGCCATACCATTTGCCGATATATCCTGAAATGGAAAAAATATACAAAACTCCGATAAGGTAAATCACCAGAAAGTAAATATTTTTAAAAGACTGCCGCAGCTCAAACAAAGCGAGGCGCGCAAGGCTTGTGATTTGCGAAAAAAAATCAAAGCGCTGTTTATCTGGACGGCCTCGCGGCCGTTCCTGCTTGCCGGTCCGGGCTTGCGGCGCCTGTTTATCTGGACGGCCTTGCGGCTGTTCCTGTTTAGATGGCCGGCCTTGCGGCCGTTCAGCGCGCTGGAAGGGCCATAAGCGGAGCCATGCAAAACCCAGCCCCAGGCCCTGAGAGTCAGGCCGGAAGCGGAGCAGAGTCCATCCCAAAGGCAAAAGCCCAATCAAAAGCCAGAGCAGCCGGTTATACAGATAGGCCCCGCTCCATGTGACGGGCTTTGTGTTTTTCTCATCCACAGACCAGTATTCTATGAGGTAATCCTTGGCCTGCATGCCAAAGGGGTCCAGCATGGCGGCCAGCTGTTTGCTGTCAATGTCTTTAAAAAAAATGCCGCTTGCCATATAAAGGACAAACAGCCCCGCGCCGGAGAGATACACCGGGGCCATTTTTTTTGTCCATGCCGCAAGAGAAAAGAAAAGCGCTCCAAAGATCAAAATATTGGGAATAACAGCGGTTAAATAGGGAAGCAGATAGGCGGCCGGGCGATGTTCGGCAAAAAGCTCTTTTTGAACCCACGGGCTGGCGCCGGCAAGATAAGCGCCAAGGCCAATGCCCGAAAAAATCAAAAAACAGCTTGCCGCCGCCCCTATATAGCGGCCTGCCAAATAGCTTTTCAAATTGATGGGGCGGGAAAATATCAGCTGATCCATCCGGCAGCGAAAGTCCCTGCAAACAGCCTGTCCAAAAACAGGGGCGATAATCAAAACGCCGTATATGCCGCCAAAAATCAAGATCAGCTCATGCAGAACAGCGGCGGAGTTGATATAAAGCTTGTCAGAATAGCCAAAACTGGCATTGACGCCTTTGATGTTTGCGCCGCCAAGGACTAAAACAATAAGAAAAGCCAGAGAGAAAAAAGCCAGAAAATACACCAGGCTGGAAAGCCTTTTCAGCCGGATTTTAACCTCAAAAAGGGCAGTGTTTTTCAGCATGGCGGGGAGATATGCTGATGAAGCGCGGCAAAGTAATAGTCCTCAAGCGCGGGCTCCGCCGGCTGGGAGCCGTCTTTTGGATCTTCATCGCTTAAAAAGCGGATCTGGGATTTCCCCATAAAAAAGCGGGAGGAGAGAACAGCGCGGTTTTTTTTGATTTCAGCCTCCTGCGGCTTTTCCGCGGTTTTTTTCCACAACCTGCCTTTAAGCTCTCCAACAGCCTGCTCCGGCTGCGCCAGCGCGAGAATCCGCCCTTCTTTGATAATGGCAAAATTCTGGCAGACGGCGCTTACATCGCCCACAATATGGGTGGAGAGCAGGACAACCGCCCGCTGCCCCGCCGCGCTCAGGATATTGTAGAATCGGGTCCGCTCCTCCGGGTCCAGGCCGGCGGTTGGCTCATCCACAATCAGAAGTTTTGGAGAGCCTGCCAGAGCCTGGGCTATGCCAAAGCGCTGTTTCATGCCGCCGGAGTATTTGCCGAGCGGCTTTTCGCCGTATTGGCTTAAATTGACAAGCTCCAGCAGCTCGCTGACAAGCCTTTTTCTGCCGGGCCGATCGGCTATCCCCTTAAGCATAGCCAAATGATCTAAAAGCGCCGGCGCGGAAATATTAGGATAGACGCCAAACTCCTGAGGCAGAAAGCCAAGGATTTTTCTCAGCTTTTCTTTTTCCCTTAAAACATCCAGCCCCTCAAAATCAGCGCTTCCGCTGTCCGGGTCCTGAAGAGAGGCTATTATGCTCATAAGGGTTGTTTTCCCCGCGCCGTTTGGCCCCAGCAGGCCAAAAACCCCTTTAGGCGCGCTCAGGCTGACATTATCCAAAGCGCGGACAGCGGCTTTTCCGCCGCTTCCGGGGTAGGTTTTTGTGAGTGACTTGATTTGCAGGCTCACTGGATTTCCCTCTGGCTGGATATGGGTTTTTCAGGGCTGCTTTGCCGCATGTTTGTTTTTAGCCGCAGATCAGGCGAAAATCCGCGCGGCTGCGGGATGGAATTTACGGGATGGAATTTAATATATCACACGAATCAGGGGGGCCTGACCGAAAAATAAGAGAGGCCAGTGGATTTTGGACTTTTGTCCAGAGGGGGGGGTTAGATTCTGGAAGCTTCGGGCGCGCTTTGCGGGAGGCATATTGTTGCGATGAATTCATGTCTGGCTTTGAGGATGCTGCAAAAAAGATTACGCCCGAAGTTCAGGAAGGCAACATAGCCAAAGCCTTTCCGGGGTTCCTGAAAATGGGGCCGATCACCCTCAATACTTCCATGCTGGAGGATGGCCAGACGCCGCTTTATGAGGGCCGGCTGGATTTCTCTTTTTAACTGGAATGTTTCCAGAACTTTCTCAAAATCCTTTCCTTGCGTTGATGAAGCCGGCCTGCCAGATATTCAAATAAACTTGAGATAGGCCCCGCCGGGCCGCCTGGGGCAAAATCATTACAGGCCCTGTTTAATGAGTCCCTGAAGTGATCTGGCCGCTTTCCAGATGGGCTGTGAAAACCCGCGCAATGCCGCCAACCTGCGTATTGCCGCCAACCTGCGCAATGCCGCCAACCTGCGCATCGCTATAAACCTGCGCATCGCCATAAACCCGCGCATCGTCGCCAACCCGCGCTTTGCCGCCAACCCGCGCTTTGCCGCCAACCCGCGCTTTGCCGAAAACCCGCGCTTTGCCCAAAACCCACGCTTTGTCGCCAACCCGCGCCTTGCCCAAAACCCACGCATGGCCGAAAACCCGCGCATTGCCGTCAACTCGCGCATCGCCGTCAACCCGCGCATCGTTCAAAATTCTCGCCTTGCCGAAAACATGCGCGTTGCCGCCAACCTGCGCATCGTTGCCAACCCACGCATGGCCGAAAACCCGTGCATGGCCGTAAATCCACGCATTGCCGGAAACCCGCGCATGGCCGCCAACCCGCGCATGGCCGTAAATCCACGCATTGCCGGAAACCCGCGGATTTTCGCAAACAGCCGCATCAGGCCCAATTAAAGCCGTCCTAGCCACAAAAGCTGTGGCCGCCACAAAGCCCCCGCCGTTGCTATGAGGGGCGCCCTCAATGCCGTGGCCGCAGGGAGTGTCTTCCGCGGCGGCGGCGGCGGAAAGCCCGAAAATCAGCAAAGCGCTCAAAAAAGCCTTTTTTAAGTGATTGTGTTTCATGGAAATACCTCCTTTTTTTATTTTACGGGCAGACTATCGCGCTCTTTTGCCAGCAAGTCAAACAAAAAAAGCGGGTTTTTTAAAATTTGCGCAAAAAACCCCCCGCGGGCCGCCTGGGGCAAAATCATTACAGGCCCTGTTTAATGCATTCCTGAAGTGATCTTGCCGCTTTTCAGATGGCCTGTGAAAACCCCCGCGCCTGGCCGCCAACCCGCGCCTCGCCGAAAACCTGCGCATTGCCGCCAACCCGCGCCTCGCCGAAAACCCGCGCCTCGCCGCCAACCTGCGCATTGCCGAAAACCCGCGCATTGCCGAAAACCCGCGCCTGGCCAAAAACCTGCGCATTGCCGAAAACCCTCGCATCGCCGTCAACCTGCGCCTGGCCGCCAACCCGCGCATTGTTGTAAATCACCGTATAGTCGCCAACAATCGCATGGCCTAAAACAATCGCATTGCCGCGAACCTGCGCATCGCCTAAAACCTGCGCATTGCCGGAAATCCGCGCCTGGCCGGAAATCACCGCATCGCCTAAAACCTGCGCATTGCCGGAAATCCGCGCCTGGCCGGAAATCACCGTATCGCCTAAAACCCGCGCCTTGCCGGAAATCCGCGCCTCGCCGTAAACCCATGCAGCGCCGTAAACCCTCGCATCGCCGCCAACCTGCGCATTGCCGCAAACAGACGCATTTTTGCCCACAAAGGCTGTCTTGGCCACAGTGGCCGTGGCCGCCACAAAGCCCCCGCCGTTGCTATGCGGGGCGCCCTCAATGCCGGGGCCGCAGGGAGTGTCTTCCGCGGCGGCGGAAAGTCCGAAAATCAGCAAAGCGCTCAAAAAAACTGTTTTTAAGTAATTTTTCATGACAAATGCCTCCTTTATTTTTTAGTTTATGCGGGGAATATAGAGGGCTTTCGCCTTCAAGTCAAGCAAAAAAAAGCGGGTTTTTGCAAAATTTGCGCAAAAAAAACCCCGCGGCCAGGCCCGGCAAACAAGCCCCAGCCCGGCTTGCCAGGCCCGCCGGTGGGCAAAGTGTCTCAAAAAATGAGAAAAACCGAAAATAAGCCGGTCTTATGGCTGGATTTGCGCCGCAAAGCGGCAAATGCGCAAAATTTATTAAAAAACTGGACTTCAGTTCCCTGCCGGAAAACAAAAAAGGCCAATGGATTTTGGCCTTTTGTCCAGAGCGGGCTTGCTGCTCTGCCATACTTTTATTTTTTGAAAAAATAAAGTAAACTTTGCCTTAAAGCCTGCGGGCCTGAGCCAATCGCGGCAGAGTTTTCAGGGGTTTTTATGGCGCTGCCGCGCATAGATTTAAGCTTGTTTTTAAGAAAAATATAATTTCTTTATATGAAATTTCAGGTTTTTTAAGGGCTGATATGCTGAAGAGACTTTTGCCGCTGCTGGCCGCTTCGCTGATCTGCGCCCCGGCTTTGGCCAAAAAGCCAGCCGAAAAGCCAGCCTCTGCCGCAGCTGGAGAGCCGGATTCTGCTGCCGGCGCAAAGCGGCCCGCCGCCCGGCTTTCCAAAAAAACCTCTGACAAAAGCCGCCGCGCCCGCCGGGCCAGGCGGGGGAAAGCTTTTAGAGCTTTGGCAGCGGAAGAGGAAACAGAATCAGAGCTGGATGATCTTCCGCCGGGCTATCTTGATTTTCAAGAAGAGCCTGAAGAGCCTCTTTATGATGATTTGCCGGAGAATTTTCAAGAGGATCCCCTTTATGATGATCTGCCGGAGGATGATCCAGAGCGCCCGGATAGCCTTCCGCCGAAGGATCTCCCGGAAGATTTTGGAGGGGATTCCGCAGACAGGCGCGGTTTTCGAGAGGCTGAGCGCCCCCTGCATGAGCTGTCTGAGGGCGGCCTGGAGGACTCTCCAGAAGGCTTTCCAGAGAAAAGCCCAGGGGACAGTCCAGGGGACAGCCGGGAGAAGCGTTTAGACAAGCCCCCAAAGGAGGGCCTGCCGCCTCTGGAAGATGAAGATCCCTTTTATGAGCTGCCGCCCCCGCAGCCCGGCGCCTCTCCGAAAGATCTGCCGGAGGGCGCTTTCGGCCCCGCGCCGGAAGAGCCTTTAAGCGCGGAGGAGGATTTTGAAGATCCCCTGCCGCCGGCTGACAAAGAGCCTGCGGTTATAAGCCGCGCCATGGGAAGGGAAACCGCCCGCCTGGAATGGAGGCTGGGTCTGGGGCTTTTGGCAGAGGCGAACAGACAGCCGGGCCTCAGCCCCTCGCTTTCGCTTGTGTTTTTAAGGCCTGTTAAAATACACAGGGAGCTTGTCGGGGAAAATTTTTGGAAGAGCGGAAAAAGCCTGAAATGGCTGGCTGAGGCGGGCCTTGCCGCGCATTTTCAGAAGGGGGATTATAATACAGGCATTCCATCAGGCTCTTTTGGCTTTGGGGAGCAGGGGGCCGCAAAAGAGATCATTATTGAGAAAAAGCCCGGGCTGCGCAGCCTGGGGCCTTTTCTTCAAGCCGGCTTCAGGTATAACTTCAGCCCGCGGTTTTATTTTGCGCTCTCTGCCGGCCCGGCTTTTTTTAACATGGATTCTATAGTCTGGACTGGCGGGATGTCTGCCGGCTTTGAGGGCCGCCTTCTGCAAATAAGCTCCGGCGTTCAGCCCTTCTCCCACAGCTCTTTCCTCAGAACAAGATGGAGCCTCTCTGTTTCAGCGGGAACCGCGCTGAAAAAATGGCGCGCCTCCGCAGCGGCGCAAAGCGCGGAATAAGCATGAGCTTTCAGAACCCCTCTCCCCCGGCTGGCTCAGGGCCAGATCCCCGCAAAACTTTTATCGTCGGAGATGTCCATGGCTGCTATGAGGAGTTTTTAAGCCTGATGTCAAAAATCAATTACAAAAAGGCGGATTTTCGGCTGATTTTTGTCGGAGACCTCATAAACCGCGGCCCCCATTCCCTTAAAATGCTCAAATGGCTGAAAACAGAGGGATCTGAGGCGGTTAGAGGCAATCATGAGCAGGCTTTTTTGAATGGGATTCGCCAGCGGATTCCCATGAGCCAGCCTCTGGAGCGGCTGAAAGCGGACATGGGAGATGAGCTTGAGGAATGGGCCGGCTGGATCGGCGCATGGCCTTTTTTTATAGAGGGGGAGGATTTTTTTGTTGTTCATGCCGGGCTTGTTCCCGGCGAGCATCCCAAAGACTCCAGCCCTCATTTGCTGATGAACATCAGAACTTGGGATGGCTTGGGGGAGGACCTGAAAAGCGCGGGCAACCCCCCCTGGCACAAACTCTACAAAGGGGAAAAACTGGCTGTCTATGGACACTGGGCCCGGCAGGGCCTGAAAGCGCGAAAAAACTCCATTGGGCTGGACTCAGGCTGTGTGTATGGCGGGCGGCTTTCCGGCGTTTTGCTTCCTGAGAGGCAAATCATTCAAGTCCCCGCGCGGAAGAGCTATTGCCCCCTTTAATGATCCGGCTGATTTCGCTCTTGAAAGCGGCCGTTTTAAAGAGTATAACCAAAAAAAAGCCCGCCCGCTGGCGATGCTCTGCGCGGGCCAGGCAGGGGGGCGCCCTGGAGGGCAAAAAAATGCCTCAAAAAACTGTAAAAAAACCCATGCGGGCCAAAAAAGCTCCGCCCCGGGACATTGAAAAAAAGCTTTGGGCCGCGGCTGACAGCCTGCGGAAAAACATTGACGCCGCTGAATACAAGCACATTGTTTTGGGCCTGATTTTTTTAAAATACATCTCTGACTCTTTTGACGCGCTCTATAAAAAACTGCAAAAAGACAGGCGGAGCGATCCAGAGGACAGGGATGAATACCTGGCGAAACACATCTTTTTTGTCCCTTCCAGAGCCAGGTGGCTTTATTTGCGCGGCCGCGCCCGGCGCCCAGAAATTGGGCGGGACATTGACCGGGCCATGGACGCCATTGAGAGCGAAAACCCCAAGCTCAAAAATGTTCTGCCTAAAGTTTATGCCAGGGGAAACATTGACCCTGTCAGCCTGGGGCGGCTGATTGATGAGTTCAGCAATATTGATATAGAGGCGGCCAGGGGCCGGAGCCGGGATATTTTAGGCCATGTTTTTGAGTATTTTCTGGGCCAGTTTGGCCTGGCGGAGGGCCGGAAGGGCGGGCAGTTTTACACTCCCCTGTCTGTGGTTAAGCTGCTTGTGGAGATGCTGCAGCCTTATAAGGGCCGTGTGTTTGACCCCTGCTGCGGGACGGGGGGAATGTTTGTTCAGTCGGAGAGGTTTGTCAGGGAGCATGAGGGGCGGATGGGCGACATTGCCATTTACGGGCAGGAGAGCAACCAGACCACCTGGCGGCTGGCGCAGATGAATCTCGCCATCCGCCGCATTGACGGCGAGGGGGTTAAATGGAACAGCCAAGGCTCTTTTTTAGAGGACGCGCATCCTGACATGAAGATGGACTATGTGATTGCCAATCCCCCTTTTAACGACAGCGACTGGAGCGGGCAGCTGCTGAGGGGGGACGCCCGCTGGCGGCATGGCGAGCCGCCCGCCGGAAACGCCAACTTTGCCTGGATCCAGCACTTTATTTATCATCTGAAGCCTGCGGGCGGCCGGGCCGGCTTTGTGATGGCCAAAGGCTCGCTGACTTCCAAGTCCTCCAATGAGGACAGCATCCGAAAAAGCCTGATTGAGGCGGGCCTGATAGACTGCATTGTGAACCTGCCGGCCAAGCTGTTTTTGAACACGCAGATACCCGCCTCGCTTTGGTTTGTTTCGCGGGGGCAAGCCCCGCGCCGGGATCATATCCTGTTTATTGACGCCCGAAATCTGGGGCATTTGATCACCCGCCGCAACAGGGTTTTGTCTGATGGGGACATTCAAAAAATCGCCGGGGCTTACAGCGCCTGGCGGGGCCTGCGCGGCAAATACAAAGACGAGCCGGGCTTTTGCGCCTCTGTCCCCGTCAAAAAAGTCAGAGAGCTGGATTATATTTTAAGCCCCGGCCGCTATGTGGGCCTTCCTGAAGAGGGCGGGGATTTTGACTTTGCCGCGCGCTTTGCGGAGCTGAAAAGCCGGCTTAAGCGGCAGATGAAAGAGGAGGCCCGCCTTAACCGGCGGATATTGAAAAATCTTTCCCGCATTGAATACAAAAAGTAAAGCTTTTGCGGCGGGGCTTGGGCTGGGGGATGAGTTTTATAGCGCGCCGCGGCAAAACTTTGGCTTGCCAAAAAAAGCTGTCTGCGGCATATTGTGACGGAGGGCGAAATGGGTGAAATCAATTATGAAAAGCTGAAAAAATCTCTTAAGAGATTAAAAGAGCAGCATGAGAATTTTCTCTCTTTGGATAAAAAAAACCTCTCAGACCTCAATAGGGAGGCAGTGAGAGAGTCCGTTATAAAGAGATTTGAGGTTTGTTATGACACTTTATGGAAGCATTTCAAAAAATACCTCCAGACTGAGAAAAATTTTGTTGATCTGCCCAATTCCCCCAATGGAATTTTCCGAAAGGCTTTTGAGGCGGACATCATTGACAAAAGCGCGCTTAGGCGCCTTATGGGCTGTAATGAGTTAAGAGGTTTGGCCGCGCATGACTGCAGCAGGGCAAAGGCCGATACAGCGCTTGAGCGGGCGGGGGGCTTTATTCAAGAAACAGAAAAGCTTTATAAGATAATAACAGGCTCCAAAAAATCCCGTCCGGCTGGGCTTGCGGCTTTAGGGAACATAAAGCCTTCCGGCAAATAGGAGCTGCAGAAAAAAGCGTATTAGATTTTTCCCTGCTGGCGGGAGCTGCCAGCTTTAACCGGCTTTAAGCCAAACAAAAAAGGAGGCGCGTATGACAGTTAAAGAGTTTTCAGAGATTTTAAAAAAATATCCTTCGGATATGCCAGTTGTGGTCAGCGGCTATGAGGGCGGCTGGGATGATGCGGCGCCAGACAGAATCTCCAAAAGGACAGTTGCGCGCCGTCGCGGCGCAGAGGCTTGCGAGGGGCGCTATGAAGAGCCGGATTTATTAAGCGGCGAGGAGGCTGCCGGCCTGCCAGAGAAGCCCTTTGAGGCTTTAACCATCGCCCGCGAATCTTAAGCGCGGAGCTGTGGCTGTTTGTTTGGAGGGCCGGCCTCGCGGCCGCTCCCGCAGGCAGGCTCGGCGCGGAGAGCGGGGAATAGCGGAGGCTCAGCGCTGGGATGACGATGCTGCCGGCCGGGGCAGAGGTTTTGGGCGAGGCAGGCGGTTCCCTCATTTTTCCGCTTTTGCGCGGCATTGGAGGCCAGCATCGGAAAGGCCAGACAGCCTCTCCTCCCCCATAATCCCCGCAGGCTTAAAAACCTGAAAAACCAGGCGCGATTGGATAAATCAATATGAGCAAAATAAATCCAAAAGGCTGGCAAACAGTGAAGCTAGAGGATATTGTGACTTTAATAGGAGGGGGCACGCCAAAAACATCTGTGCCAAAATATTGGAATGGCAGCATTCCCTGGCTTTCAGTAACAGATTTTAACACTGGCAGAAAATATGTATATAATGCGGAAAAAAACATCACTGAATCTGGATTAAAAAACAGCAATACAAACATCTTGAAAAAAGGGGAAGTTATTATTTCCGCAAGAGGAACTGTAGGAGCTATGGCCATGGCAGGCCGGGAAATGGCTTTTAATCAGTCTTGTTATGGAGCAAAATCTAAAGACGAATCATCATTTAATGAATATATTTACTATCTAATAAAAAATACTGTAAGCAGGCTCCGTCATATTTCTCATGGAGCAGTTTTTGACACATTTACAAGAAACACTTTTAACAATATAGAATGCTCCCTTCCCCCGCTCTCAGAGCAAAAAGCCATTGCGGAGATTTTAGGCAGCCTGGACGATAAAATCGATCTTCTCCACAGGCAAAACAAAACCCTGGAGGGCATGGCCCAAGCCCTTTTCCGCCAGCGGTTTATTGCGCAAGCCCGCCCTGAATGGAAGAAAAAGCCCTTGGATGAAGCGGCGAATTATTTAAACGGACTGGCCTGCCAAAAATATCCGCCAAAAAATAAAAAAGACAAACTTCCTGTTTTAAAAATCAAAGAATTAAAAAATGGGCTGGCTGAAAATTCAGATTGGGTGACATCAGAAATCGAAAAAAAATACATTATAGAGCTTGGAGATATAATTTTTTCATGGTCCGGCAGCCTGATGATTAAAATATGGCATGGACAAAGGTGCGTTTTAAATCAGCATTTGTTTAAAGTCACATCGGATGATTATCCCAAATGGTTTTATTATTTTTGGACAAAACATTATATGAGGAAATTTATCAGCATTGCCGACAGCAAAACAACAACAATGGGCCATATTCAAAGAAAACATCTGTCAGATGCAATGATCTCTGTCCCCTCTCAAAAAGATCTGTTAAAAATGAATAATGAAATAGAGCCGCTTTTTGAAAAACTGATCGTGAATTTAAAATCCATCTTAGGATTAGAAGAGTTGCGGGACATCTTGCTGCCAAAATTAATAAGCGGCTCCGCGCGGGCGCAAAGCGGCGCAGCAAAAAACAAAACATAATGGAGAGAGAGTCTTAAAGGAGAAAACGCTTTGCAGCAGCTCTTGAGTCAGGAAATAGGAGAGGGAAGCCGCAGATCCGGAAAAATTTAAAACATCACAGAGCAAAACGCAATTCAGGCAAAAACAGCAATTGCATTTCCTCTCCTGGCAGGCAGCCGGCGCCAAACCAGCCAGGCCGGATAGCAGGCGCCTTTGACTGTCCCGCCCGCTGCTGCAAATCATTATGAAGGCAGCGCCTCATTAAGCGCGCGGCCGGCCGCGGAAAATTAAACCAGAAGAAAGGAAACTTGACATTATGACAAAGACTATCAAAAACACAGCAAAAAAACTTATTTCTTTAGCTGCAGCAGCATGCAAAGCTTTAAAAGCCATCTGTCTGGCTGTCACAGGAAAAACAAAGCAGCGCCTCCAAAAGCTGCCTGCCCGCATTTTCCGTTCGCTGAAAACAGCATGGAGAAAATTTATAAAACTGCAAGACAGGATATTGTTTGATGGAAAAACCGCCTTGCGGTTTATATTTTGGACAGGGTTCCTCTCTGTTTTTATTAAGGTCATTTCAAATACATTAAAAACAGAGATATTTTTGTATAAAAATATTCTGGGAATTTATGGCATTTTAGGCGCTCTGCTTGGAGCGCTTTTTATATTTACAGCGGCGGAGGGGCTGAGAGACAGAAATGAAAAATACAAAGCAAGGATTTTATTAAATTCCAGCAAGTTAAATACTTTGATTTTGCTGTTTTTGTTGAGCCTTATTCCTCTGATTTTTCCGCAGCTTCATGTATTTTCTCTCAGCGCCCTTATCAGCTTTATTATTTTCAGCGGTTATTCTGTTTATCAAATCTTATCCATGCTTCTAAATATTGAAGTTTTACTGAATAAAGAAATTAATCTGTTTAGAAAGGGGATTAAAAAAGCGACTGATTTTGTGACAGACTGCCGCTCAAAAAATAAAGAGCTTTTAAAGCGGATGAAAGAGAATCAGATTAAACTTCAATATATTTGTGTTTTTCCTCCTTTTTTTATAAACTTTGAGATGTTAAAAATAGAAAAAGAGGGAATTGTCACAGATATTGATTTGGATAAGCTGAAGAGCATAGCTGGCAAAATTGATAAAGCTATAACAGCCGCCAGCCGGAAAAAAGCTCTGTCAGATGCTCAAATAATACCAGAATCATCTGCAAACTCACAAATAAATATGCCTGAACCGCAGAGAGATCCAAAGCCAAAAGAAAAAAATTTCTCAGAGCAGATAAGCGAGAGCAAGTATTTTTCTATTCTTGTTGGAAATTCAATAAAAGAGGAAACTCCTATATTATCTTTTGACAAAAATATACAAATTGACAAAAGCAAGATCCAAAAACAGCTGAAACAAGCTATCACAGTGGAAAAGTCCACCGTTGTCCTTGAGGTGAAAGCTGAACTGGAGGAATTTAAGATTATGATGGAAAAATTTATCAAAGCAAAAAACTTTAACCAATTTAAGAGGCGTTTTGATTCTTATTTTGAAATGGCAAAAATATTTTTAACCTGCTTATCAGAAAAAAATCAGCTGTATTCCTATCAAGAGGCCAAAACAGACAGCGGCATGGCGCTTGGAGAGGCATCCAGCTGGCCGCCTTTAAGCTGGCTTACAGACCATGTGATGAGTTTTTTTGAAAAAGCCAGGGAAATAAAAAAAACCGGAGACTCAGAGTCAAAAAATATCTATGAGGAAATAAAATGGCTGTCTTATCGTCTGATGATTTTCTCTAAAGAAAAAAACGATCATCTTTTATTTCAAAAATCTCTGGCTTTATGGCAGAGGCAGTTTTATATCTTGTCAAAAGGGAAAGTTGATGAAAAAGAGATAAAGGATCATGTAAATTTTTTTAGAAATTATATAATAACGCCAGTTTTTTTTGAAACTATTGAAGAGGGAATCAAAGAAGAGAGGAAGAACTATGCGGTCTTTTTATTGGAGATTATAAAAGGAGTATTTGAAAGCGCTTTAAGCCAAAATTTAAGCTGTCTTTTTCCCCATATTGCAAAAATAATCAGGCATATTTCTGAAAAGCCATTTTCCACAGAGCCATCTTATTATAGATCTTTTGCAAATATAAAATACCTTGCCATAAGCCCCTTAGCTTTTAAATCTCCTGAATCTTATGAGTCCAAAAGGCTGCAGTTTTTGTTTGGGCTTGGCGCTTATTTGGAAAGCCAGTCAAACAGCGAATTGAATCATATTAAAGAAGTCATAAGAGATTCTATTCCAAGGCTGAGGTTTGCAGACTTGGAAAATTATCTCAAAATTTATCCATTGATGATGAGCGCAGAGACAGAAAAATTTTGGCATTGGGATTTTTTTAATGCGCCAAGTGAGAAAGGAAGCTTTATTTCCCCAAAAGATGAAAATGTAAAGAGCTATTTTTTAAGCCTTATGTCAGATATTCCAAAAGCGCTTTTTGACAATTTAAACATAAGAAATTTAGATCCTAAAGAAATATCAGCTTTAGAAAACTTGGCGCGGTTTAATCCAGATCTGCTGCAAAATATAAATATTTCTGATGAAGGCAAAAAAAACATAAAAAATCTTTTCGGCAAAATCTTTGAGCATCAAAACAGGCAGAGATTAAAATATGTTGTAAAAATAACATTGGACAATAACAAAATACAGGAGTTTATTACAGGTTTTCGCAAAGATTTTATTAAAGAGCAGTCTATGAGAGAATTTTTTAAATGCAGTCCGGGGCAAAAAAATTATAAATCATTGGTTTTTGGCAGAAATGACATATTTGAGAAGGTCTGTTTTATTTCCGCAAACAATGAGTCTGCTAATATTTTGAATATCTCTTCATCAAGCATAAGGCCCTTGGACTTTGCCAATTCTTTTTTTATAGCAGAAAACAAGTTTTTGCAGGATGAGATATTAAAAAGATGCGCGCAAAAGCAATTGTTTTATGCGCAGTTTAAAGAGTTAATCTTGAAAAGGCAGTGGAAAAACAGCGAGATGCTGCTGCTCCCTCCAGACCCTTTCTCTAAAATAATTTTAGAACTTCCAAACCTCAATGATTTGAATATTCCCAGCAAAAGCGTTTTTATACATCAAAAAGGCATTCAAGCTGTTATCTTTGATAAATCAAAACTGCCAGAATTAAAAATGTTCAACCCAGCAGATCCGGAGACAGAGCTGTTTCCTTTTCAATACCTGCAAGACATTGGAATCAGCATAGGGATCGGAGCCTTCTCCCATAACCCTGAATTGATGAAGCTTCTTACAGGCAATCCTCCAGACTGGCTGAAAAAAATAGGCGGCGCCAAAGCCCAAAAAGAATACCTGAATACCCGCATAAATATCAAAATTCTGCAGGGCATTTATCTGTCCTGGAGAGACAGTAAGGAGCCTATCGGAGAAGCTTTTAGCATTATTGACGCCTGATCAGCGCTTTTTGAACGGCAGAGAAATGACGGGCTTTTCTGCAAGGGAAAAAGAAATCCCCTTAATTTACCGCATTGATTCAAAAAACGCGAAAAACATGCCGCGGCTGCTTAAAATTCTTGCCATGGCGTCTCCCAGCCATCAATATGACGCTATGGAGATTTTAAAATCTTTGGAAAGAGGGCTTTCTGCATGAGTTTCCCCGGCTGCTCTCTCCCACCCTCAAGCCCCTTTGAATCCCGGCATTTGCCGGCGGCGGAGAGGATCCGAAAGGGAAGCTTTTACACGCCAAAAAAAATCGTGGACAAGGTTCATAGCCTCATTGAGAGCTATAAATCCCGCCCGCGGGCTGTCCTGCTTGACAGCGCTGCGGGAATGGGGGCCTTTTTGCAGCCTGGCGGAAAGGCAGCCTGCAAAGCGGCGGAGATTGACCCTGCGGCCGGAAGGATATTGAAAAGCCGGCTCCCAGCGGAAAATCTGTTTTTAGGGAATGCGCTCTTGAATGCCGGCCGAAAAAAGTTTTGCATCGCCGCGGAGGATTTTCTCATACAAATTGGCAATCCGCCCTATAATGACACCACTTCAGCCTATAAAAGCGGGCAAAAGGGAAAAAACATCTGCGACAGGGATCTTTATGACCGCGATTTAAGCGTCTCTTTTTTAAAGTCATATAACAAACTGAGGGCGGACATAGTTTGTGTTCTGCATCCGCTTTCCTGCCTGATAAAGGAGGCCAACTTTAAAAGGCTTGGAGGTTTTGCCCAAAACTACCGGCTGAAAAAGGCATTTTTGTTTTCAAGCCGCGAATTTCAGAATGTGAGCCGGACAGGCTTTCCATAGCCCTCGCCCTCTATGAAAGGGGCCGGCCCGGCATGAGCTATAAAGAAATAAAAGCTTTTCCCTTTCAGACGCTTGAAGGCAAAAAGATTTTTCGTCTTGGAGATTTCCCTTATACAGACTCCTTTATCAGGAAATATCCGCCAAGAAAATCAGACCCTCAGCTCTCAGACATTGGCGTCTATTACCGCGCTTACCGGGATATAAACTCCCTTATAAGAAACCAGGATTTTCACGCGCAAAAAGGCCCGGACAGCCTTCCGGTTCAGGCAGAAAGCTTTTACAAATATGCCTATCTTTTCTCCTTCAAAAAGCTGTTTCGCCCCCATGATCTCTGGCTTTATGGCAACCTCTCGCCCATTGGGGATCAACGCCTGGTTGAAAAGCATAAAGAGCTTTTTGTCCAATACGCGCTGCTTTCAAAGCCCAAGCTCTTCAGCCCCGCGGCGCGAAAAAAGATTTTCAGCGCATGCTCTTTAAAAGAAAACCAGCTGGCCGCTGAAAACCCTGCCTTGGAGCTGTATTCAATTTGGGATCCTTATTTTTGCGCGGCGGCTTGCCTTTAGCCTGAAAGGCCCGGATGAATCGCCTGTTTTGGCTTCAGCGCAAGGGGCTGTTTATCTTCTGCCCTCATCGGCGCCGGCGGCTCATTTTGCCTTGGCCCCGGCGCTGAGCCTCCCAGTTTTCCCGCAGAGGCGGCTGGCAGGGCCGGCCTCCAAGCAGGCCCCGGCGCTGAGCCTCCCGGTTTCTCCGCAGAGGCAGCTGGCGGGGCCGGCCTCCAAGCAGGCCTCGGCGCTGAGCCTCCGCTTTTCCCGCAGAGGCAGCTGGCGGGGCCGGCCTCCAAGCAGGCCCCGGCGCTGAGCCTCCCAGTTTTCCCGCAGAGGCGGCTAGCAGGGCCGGCCTCCAAGCAGGCCCCGGCGCTGAGCCTCCGCTTTTCCCGCAGAGGCGGCTAGCAGGGCCGGCCTCCAAGCAGGCTCCGGCGCTGAGCCTCCGTCCGAGTTCGATATTTCAGATTCTGTTGAAATCCATGGTTTCTCTGGGGATCAGAGGGGTTTTTGAGGCTTAGTCAGGGGGAAAAAGACAAGCCGCATTCAGGCTCCCTTTGAGCCAGGCTCAAAAGCCCTGAGGCTGGGCCGCCAAGCCAGCTCTCCCCTTCATCTCCGCAACTCCCGGCGCGCTGCCCCTGCCTGCCGGGAACAGCCGCGGAGGCTGTTCCAACAATAAGGGGCTTTTCCGAAAGCTCCCGCCTTTAGGGGGCTGGGCAAAAGCCACATCCCCAGGAAAGGGGCAGATCTGCCCCAGAAAGCCCCAGCGGCGGGAATCAGGCGGCGGGCGGTTCATTTTTCTGCTTTTTTTATTTGACTTTTTGTGTCTCAGGCTGTACTTTAATTGGTAAGAGTTTTAGAGCCTAATAAGCGGGAGGTCTCAGAGACGCCCCCCTTATTGGCATGTGAGGTATTGAGTTCCAGGCCAGACCAGTTTTTGGATTACAGAGGAACAGAGCTGGCAAATTGCGGGGGATTTCCGCGCTTTATGAAAAAGATCCTCTGGAGATGGCGGAAAAAATGCTTTTTGAGCTGTTTTTGAGGATTTTAGCTGATTTTTCTGATTAAACCGGCATGGCCAAAATTATGACTGCCAAAAAACCCGCAAAATTAGTGTCAGAGGCGCTTCTGCCCCGGCATATTTCGGATGAAGATGCCAAAGCCCTTGATTCTTACAGGGATTCTTACAGGGATTTTCACAGGGAATATAAAGAAATTTCTGACATGAGTAAAAAAATAGATGCAGTCATGGGCAGACAAACAACATACAAGCTCATTTTTGGATCAACAAAAGATTGTGAAATTAATCCTAATGCCATACCACCAGCAACCTCATCGTATAAAATTTAAAACCACTCATGACTGGCATAATTTTGTCAGTCAGTCTAAGGGGCAATTTAATCCTCTTGAACTTCGCAGAGCCTGTTATAAAGATATTGAGATGCATCGGAAGCGCCCCTTGTTAGTGTATGCGACAAAAATTTTAATGACACCTCTTCCGCCCGGCGTATCTAATTTTATTGATCTAACTGATATAGAAGGCTTTACTGATCTAATTCATTCTGTGAAAAACAAAAAAGCGGTTGATGTTTTATTGCACAGTCCAGGCGGCAGGCCCGATGCTGCAGAGAGGCTTGTAGAGCTTTTGCGCTTTCATTTTGAAGAGATTTGTTTTCTTATTCCTCATTCAGCTTATTCTGCGGCAACTATGCTCGCCTTGTCAGGAGACAGCATTATTTTACACCCAAGCGCTGCCCTGGGGCCTATTGATCCGCAAATTAATGGCTTGCCGGCAGGGATGATTAAAAATGGTTTTGAAAAAGCAAGGAAAATTATAGGAAAAGAAGGTTATCGATCGATGCTGCCTTATGTCCCTCTTATTGAAAAATACTCTCTAGATCTTCTCCAGTTGTGTGAAGATTCAGAAAAACTGTCAAAAAAACTGGCTTCAAGCTGGCTTAAAAAATATATGTTTAAAAATGATACAGATGATGTTGATAAAAAAATAGCTGAATCTGTCAAATATCTCTCAAATTATGATGAGCATTTAATGCATTCCCGCCCTCTTTCTATAAACAAGCTTTCTGCCTTAGGTTTAAAAGTCAAGCTGGCCGACGCTGAACTTCAGGATCTTTTATGGGAATCTTATATTTTGATAAATGGATTTTTCAATATCAGCCCCTTTGTAAAATTATATGAGGATGCAAAAAATATCTCATTGGGCCAGCAATTTCCTGTTATGCCGCCTTCCTCTCAAGGCAAAAGGGCAAAATCCTAAACAACAAGCTGAAGTGAGCATTGAAAATTTTTTGAATAGCCTGTTTTGACCTCGCTGCTGATCTCCTGTTTGCGCTCTGCTCCGGCGGCGAAGCCTCATTTTGCCTGTTTCCTCGGCGCTGAGCCTCCGTCCGAGTTCGATATTTCAGATTCTGTTGAAATCCATGGTTTCTCTGGGGATCAGAGGGGTTTTTGAGGCTTAGTCAGGGGGAAAAAGACAAGCCGCATTCAGGCTCCCTTTGAGCCAGGCTCAAAAGCCCTGAGGCTGGGCCGCCAAGCCAGCTCTCCCCTTCATCTCCGCAACTCCCGGCGCGCTGCCCCTGCCTGCCGGGAACAGCCGCGGAGGCTGTTCCAACAAACAGGCCGGCAAGCCCCCTGACTCAATGCTGTGAAATGTCTCAAAATGGAATATTTTGCGCCAAAATGGAATGTTTTTTTCTCAAAACCCCCCAAAACCGGGGTTTTGAGGGCATTTTGGATGGATCGTTTTTTGCATGATGTTTTTTGATTGCGCCTGAGCTTAAACAGATTTTTTTAGAGATTTGCTTAAAATTTGGGCGCTTTTTGAGATTTTTTTTCAGATTTGGGGATTTTCGGGATTTTTAGGCGCTTTTTGAGGTTTTTTTCAGATTTTTTAAAAAAAATTGCAAAAAAACTAGATTTTACATCATTTTTGCATGGTGTTTCGTAAAGTCTGCGCGCGAAAGCTCCAAGCAGAGGCTTTAGCGGGGGCGGGCAGGCAGCGGACAAAAACCAAACAGGAGGGACAGCCATGAAAGCAAACATTTTCGGCAAGGGAAAAAAAAGAAAAAAGGACAAATCAGGGAGCAGATCTGCCCATGAACGGCCGCCAGGCCGCCCCGGCAAACCAGAAAATCTCCGCCCCGCTGGCGGAGGCCGGGCAGGCTGCCCCGCTGGGACAGCAAAAAGTCAGCCCTCTGGACCAACCTGCGCCTCCGCGGAAAACCGGGAACGGCCGAAAGGCTGTCCCGACAAACAGACACTGACAGGGCGGCCCTCTGGAGGGACCTGCCGCTCCCCGGCGACTCGGGAACGGCCGAAAGGCCGTCCCAGCAAACAGACGCTGACAGGGCGGCCCTCTGGACAAGCCCGCCATGCCGCGGAGGCGCGGGAACGGCCGCGAGGCCGCCCCAGTAAACAGACGCTGACAGGGCGGCTCTCTGGACAAGCCCGCCGCTCCGCGGAGGCGCGGGAACGGCCGCGAGGCCGCCCCGGCAAACAAGCCCGCGGGGGGCCCTCAGCCCATGACTCTTACTTCCGCAAGGTTTTTTCCAAAAAAAGATACACCCCCAACATCTTTAAGCTTGCGCTCCCTGAAAAACTCTACAATCTGCTGGACTGGAGCTCCCTGGAGGTCGAAATGAAAACCTTTCTAAGCGAGGAAATGAGAGAGAGGCGGACCGACATCCTCTGCTCTGTGAAAATTAAAAATGGCGGCGGACGGCTGGGCCTGCTGTTTCTTTTGGAGCACCGAAGCCACCAGGGAAAGGACATCCACCAGATTCTTCTGGAGTATCAGACTCCGGCTTACCGGGCCTTGAAGATGCCCATCATCCCCATTGTTCCCTACAGCGGAAAAAGGCCAAAGTGGACCCAGCCCCTGGATTTTCATGGCTCGCTGCTGCGCGATTTTAAGAGTCAGCTTTCGCCGGCTCAGTCCAGGGCCGCGGCGGAGGTTTGGGATGCAATAAAGGGGCATGTTTTGAATTTCCGCAGTATTTTTAAGGCTCGCTGTCGCTTCGGCTCTGCTGAATTTGAGGGAGCTGGATGAGGGAAAAGCCAGGGGCTTGACTTCTCATCCGGCATTGTTTATTCTGCAGCATATATGGGATTTGCAGGGGGATTGGGAGCGGGCTGAGCGGATTATTAAAAAGCTGTTTCGCATGGGGGCCGCTTTAAGCCTTGAGGACTGGAAGGTTTTAATAAACAAGGCTGTGGATTATATTTGCAGCGCCCATCCGGGGCGGTTTAACTGGAATGTTTTAAAGGAGATCGATCAAAAAGCCACAGGAGGGAAAAACTTTATGCAGTTTATAGACACAATGGAAGAGGTTGGCAAAAAAAACCTGCAAAAAGGCCGCCAAGAAGGCCGCCAGGAGGAGCGCCGGGCGGTCATTTTCAACATGCTCCAGGAAAAGTTTGATATTTCCGCTATTTCCAGGGCAACTGGCCTGCCAGAAACTGAGATTATCAAGTTCAAAAACGGCAAGCTCAAAAGCCAGCCGAAAGCGGGCGCTCAAAACGGCAAGGCTGAATGAGCCGCGGCTTAGGCCTGGCCCGGGCGGGGCCGGCCCGGCAATTAAAAGAGCTTTTGCCTTGGCCCCACACAGCGCTCATCCGAGGCGGTTTAACTGGGAGGTTTTAAAGGAGATCGATCAAAAAGCCACAGGAGGGAAAAACTTTATGCAGTTTATAGACACAATGGAAGAGGTTGGCAAAAAAAACCGCCAGGAAGGCCGCCAGGAAGGCCGGCAGGAAGGCCGGCAGGAAGGCCATAAAGAAGTCGCTTTAAACATGCTTCATGCCAAGGCAGATATAGCCTTTATTGTTAAAGTGACTGGCCTGCCTGAAAAGGAAGTCCGCAGGCTGAAAAACAGCAGAAAAAACGGCGGCTGAGTTTTTTTGCCAAAATGGCCGATAGGCCGGCCCGGCAAACAGGCTCCGGCGCTGAGCCTGCTCCTGCGGGAGCGGCCGATAAGAGACTGCCCCTCTGGACAAGCCCGGCGCCCCGCGGAGGCGCGGGAGCAGCCGCGAGGCCATCCCAGCAAACAGCCCCCTGCGGCAGGTTTCTGTTTTGCCCCTGTCCCAGCTCCGCGGCTCTGGTTTAATCCCCTGATTTCGGCGGCAGCGGCAGGCTGGCATTTTCGCTGGTTTTAGCTGAAAATGGGATAAAAACAGGAGCTTTTTGCATAAAATTATGCTTTTTGCTATATTTTAATCGGAAAAAATTTGGATAAGGCGGATAAATTATGTCAAAATCGGGGCTAAAAAACAGAGCTTGTCTGATTTTTTGGCTTTTTCTGTTTTGCCCCTGGACTTTAGCAGAGGCATCAGAGGAAGAGTGTTTGTCTTGGTTTAAAATCTCCGGCCTGAAAAAAGGGCCTGACTGCCTTCTGGACTGCGGCTTGGCGGAAACAGATATGGGAACTTTCCACTGCTCAGCCCAATGTGAATCTCTTTGCAAAACAAAGCTAAAAAAGCGGATTTATTGGACGATGTCTAATATCTATCCCGGGTTAACTAAGGCGGAGCGAGAGCTTGCGGCTGAAGCTCCTGCAAAAATGCTGGCCGCCTATCAACTCACATGGACAGCTGAAAATTTATGCTTGAATATTTTTGAGGACAGCGATATATACAGGAGTTCATAAATGTATTCCAGCATTGAATAACATTTTTTAAAGAAGGCTTTATTAGAGAGTTCCAATAATTTTGTCAGAATATTTGTGGACTTCTTAATAAATGACGAAAGCGATGCCTGCCGGCATTTTGCATGGGCAGCTTTGCTGTATAAAAAATTTGGCCTGGAATTTGCCAAAAAGATTCTGGATGCTCATGAACAACAGCCAGCGCAGCCTTCCAATGAAAAAGCTATGGATTTGGCAAATAATCAGGCAGGCTTGCCGCGGCGGCTCAGCTGCATCGGAAAAACAGCCTTGAGAAGCGGGAGATTTTAAAACCCTTTCAGGAAAATCTCAGAAGCGGAAAAACTGATAATTCTCAAGCGGGGATCTCAAAAGAAACCCTCAAAATCAGAGATAGCCAATACAGATAAACTATGGGACAAATTAAAAGGGCAGAAAAAGCGAAAGAAGCCGGAAAAAGCAAATAAGGGAAAAAAAAAGTTTTAATCATAATGATCAAAAAATCTCTAAAATTATTATGCATAAAAACTGCTGCTGCCGCTGAAACTGAAGAGGGCCGCCTCAAGATGCCTTGCAGCCCTCTAAAAGGCGGGATAAAAGCTGGCTGAAGGCAAAGGCGGGGGCGCGGCAGAAAAGGCCGGCAGATCAAAAACATGACAGTCAGAGAAAGCGGGATTGAGCGGGCGGCCCTTGGCTGGCTGCAAAAGCAGGGCTTTCAGCCGCTTTCTGAAACAGGCGCGGCTTCAGACAAAACAAGCCCCCTCAGAAACAGCTATAGCGAGGTTTTGCTCAGCGGCATTCTTCGCTCCGCCATTGACCGCCTCAACCCCGATCTGCCGCCGCCGGCCAGAGTGGAGGCCGCGCGCCAGGCCGCCGGCCTAAGCCCTCCGCAGTCATTGATTGAGGCCAACGAGCGGTTTCACAAAATGCTGACAGAGGGCATTTCCGTCAGCGTTCAAAAAGGCTCTGAAAGGCGGGGGGATTTTGCCTGTTTGATTGATTTTCAAAATCCTGAAAACAATAAATATCATGCCATCAGCCAGTTCACTGTGATCGAGGGGGAGAGCCATCACCGGGCGGATATTGCCCTTTTTGTAAACGGCCTGCCGCTGGCCGTTATGGAGCTGAAAAGGCCGGGAGGCGAAAGCTCCCCGCTCCGCGCGGCTTTCCGGCAGCTGCAAACCTATAAACAGCGGATTCCCTCCCTGTTTGTCTATAACTGCCTTTTGGCAGTGTCAGACGGGCTGGAGGCAAAAGCCGGCTCTCTTTCCGCCGGCTGGGACCGCTTTATGGCCTGGCCCTCCATTGACGGCAAGCGGCGGGAGCCTGCCAGCGCCAATCAGCTGGAAACTCTGATTAAGGGCGCCCTGAGCAAAAAAGCCTTTTTGGACATGATTCAAAACTTTACAATTTTTGAAAAAACAAAAAAAAGCCGCGCAGGCGTCATCCAGGTTGAGACTGTGAAAAAACAGGCCGCCTGCCACCAGTATCATGCGGCAAACAAAGCGCTGGAGTCTGTTGTCCGGGCCAGCGCGGCAAATGGCAGCCGACAGGGCGGCGTTGTCTGGCACACCCAGGGATCGGGAAAGTCCCTTACAATGGCTTTTGCCGCCGGCAAAATCATCCGAAAGCTCAACAACCCCACCATCCTTGTGATCACGGACAGAAGCGATCTTGACGGCCAGCTGTTTAGCGCTTTCGCTGCTGCAAAAGCGCTTCTCCGGCAGGATCCCCAGCAGGCTGAAACCCGCGCGGAAATGCGGGAGATGCTGCGGACCGCCTCGGGAGGGGTTGTCTTCGCCACCATACAAAAGTTTTTCCCGGAAGAGGGGAGCCGGCATCCAGAGCTTTCCCGCAGAAAAAACATTGTTGTCATCGCTGACGAGGCCCACAGAACACAGTATGGCTTTCTGGCGAAAACCATTGATGAAAAAGACAAAAGCGGCCGCGTCAAAGGCAAAAAAACTGTGTATGGCTTTGCCAAATACATGAGGGACGCCCTGCCGTTTGCCGCTTATCTTGGCTTCACAGGGACGCCCATTGAGAAAGAGGACAAAAACACAAGGGCGGTTTTTGGCGGTTATGTGGATATTTATGACATTGCCCTCGCTGTGGAGGACAAAGCCACAGTCCCTATTTTTTATGAGAGCCGCCTGGCAAAAGTGAGTCTTGGCGAAGAGGGGAAAAAACTTCTCGAAAAGCTGGATCAGGATCTGGCCAAAAAAGGCCTTTCTGAAGAGCAAAAAAGCCAGGCGGAAACAGTCCGCATGGAGGCTCTTATAGGAAACAGCGGCCGCGTCCGGCAGGTTGCCGGAGACATTGTCTCCCATTTTGAGAAGAGGCGGGAGGTTTTCAAAGGGAAAGGCCTGATTGCCGTTATGTCGCGGAGGATTGCTCTCAGGCTCTATGAGGAAATCATCAGGCTGCGCCCGGCCTGGCAAAGCAGAAGCCTGAAAAAGGGTGTCATTAAAATCGTTATGACAGCCTCTCCAGATGATGGGCCTGAGCTGTTTGCCCATAAAACAACAAAAGAGCAGCGCGGCGCTCTGGCAGCCAGAATGAGGGACCCGGAAGATGATCTTAGGCTCGCGATCGTTGTGGATATGTGGCTCACAGGCTTTGACGCCCCCTGCCTCCACACCCTTTACATTGACAAGCCCTTGCGGGGCCACAGCCTTATGCAGGCCATTGCCCGCGTGAACCGCGTTTATAAAGACAAGCCGGGCGGCCTTGTGGCGGACTATCTGGGCATTGCCTCTGACTTGCGGCAGGCGCTGGCTTTTTACTCCGCGGGCGGCGGGCGCGGAGAGCCCGCTTTTCCGCAGGAAAAAGCCGTCTCCCTTATGCTGGAAAAACTGGAGGTTGTGTCTCAAATGTTTCATGGCTTTGACTATAAGGCGTATTTTCAGGCGGGCGCCGCGGCCAAGCTCAATCTGATTTTATCGGCGGCGGAGCATGTTCTAAAGCTGAAGAATGGAAAAAAGCGGTTTGCTGATGAGGCGGCGGCTCTCTTCCGCGCCCTGGCCCTGGCCATCCCCCATGAAAAAGCCCTTGCCATTAAGGATGAGGCCGCCTTTTTTCAGGCTGTTCAGGCCAGGATTCTCAAACTAACGGCCCCCATTGGCGGCCTGGCAAATGCGGGCATGGAAACCGTCATCCGCCAAACCATTGACCAGGCTCTTGTGGCCCATGAAGTGATAGATGTTTTTTCCGCCGCGGGAATCAAAAAGCCAGACATTTCTGTTCTCTCTGATGAGTTTCTGCTGCGGACACAAAGCATGGAGCATAAAAACATTGCTGTTGAGATGCTGAGGAGGCTGCTCAATAATGAGATAAAATCCAGAGAGAGGGCAAATGTTGTTCAGGGAAAGACTCTTAAAGACATGCTGGAAACAGCCATCAGGCGCTATCACAGCAAAATCATCACTGCGGCGGAGGTGATTGAGGAGCTGATCAAAATCGCCAAAGACATTCAGGCCGCTGACAAAGAGCCGGAAAAAATGCGCCTGTCCCCGGAGGAATACGCTTTTTGGACAGCTGTGGCGGACAATAAAAGCGCCCTTGAGCTTATGGGCCGCGCGCAGCTGAGGGAGCTGGCCATAGCCCTGACAGAAAAAGTCAGGCAAAGCGCGTCCATAGACTGGCAGCTCAGAAGCAGCGCGCGGGCCAGGCTGAGGCTTATGGTCAAGCGGCTTTTAAAAAAATACGGCTATCCTCCGGATATGGAGCAGCTGGCCATTGACAATGTTTTGAAACAGGCGGAATCCCTTGCGGATCAAGTCACAGGCGGCGCGCGCCCCTCATTTTCCTGACAGCTAAAACCCAATTTGAGCGGATATCCCCCCCCCGGCATTAAGGCTGTCCGGCAGTCATAGGACTCGCAGCCCCCCATTAAGTCCGCGCGAAAAATCCCAGCTTCGACGCTTTCAAAAAAAAAGTCTGTGATTATAGGGGTTTACAAACCCCCTTAGGCCACACAAACCTGGACTTTCCGGCTTAGCCGCGCCGCCGCGCCAAAGGCTCTGTCCGAGACACTCTTTTTAACTGAAAAGCCCTGTAAACCGCCTCAATCTCAGGGGTTATATGGCCAAAAAACTTATATCTCCTCCCTGTCTTCCCGTCCTCCAAAACACTGCGCGTCCGGCTGCGGCGCTTTCGAAAAAAAGCTTGTGTTTGCAAGCGCTTGCGAGACTCATCAGGCAGGCAGTCCGCAATCCAGCAGCGCTTCCTTCAACAAGCTCTTCACCCCCCGCAAGCTGCCGCGCTGCCTGCGCGCGAAAGCTCCAAGCAGAGGCTTTAGCGGAGGCGGGCAGGCAGTGGACAAAAACCAAAAAGGAGGGACAGCCATGAAAGCAAACATTTTCGGCAAGGGAAAAAAAGACAGTTCAGGGGGCAAAGCTGGCGGAGGCCGGGGCAAAAACAGCGGGGGCGGGGCAGGCGATGCCGGGACAGCAAAAAGCCGGCTCTCTGGACAAGCCCGCCGCTCCGCGGAGGCGCGGGAACGGCCGCTAGGCCGTCCCAGTAAACATATATGGACACAGCCGAAAGAAAAAAAGCGGTGGAGTGGAGTTTTCCACAAAAACCCCCGCGCCGCCAGGGAAAGCGGCTTTTTTAATCTCACCTGAAACAAGCATCGCCTTAAACAAAGGAGGCCAAAACAGCCCGCAAACCAAAAAACAGGATGAGACTGCAAACATATATCCGGCCTGTTAATGGGGCTTTTGCCCCTGGCCCTTATGAAATCCGCGCTTTTCCGCCTTATCAGGCAATCGGCGTCTTAATGCGCCCTGTTTACTCTCAGGCTCTGGAAAAGCCGGTCTTACCTGTTTTGTCATAATGCAAACTATGGCAATCTCCTTGGTTTATGCAATGCCTTTAATCACCGCTTTAACTGCCGCTTTTCAAAATCCTCCCGCTCTTATAGCTCTTTTCAAAGCGCAGGAGCGACCACATAACCCGCGCGTTCTTGTTCGCCAAAGCCACAACCGCCTTGTTGTGCCCCCGCCTCTTCTCCACCCCCGCAGCCCACCGGGAGCGGGGGTCCTTTTTCCGCAGAGCAGGCCTTAAAGCCGCCCGCGCCCCATGAATCAAAAGACTCCGCAAATAACAATCCCCCCTCTTGCTGATGCCCAAAAGCCGGACCTTCCCCCCGCTGCTGCTCTGGCGGGGAACCAAACCCAGCCAGGCGGCGCATTCCCGGCCATTCTTAAACACCCCCGCATTCTCCCCGCAGGCCGAAACAAAGGCCGTCGCCGTCAAAAGGCCGACACCCTCCACTTTCGCGAGGCGCTGGCAAGCCTCCGACTCTTGAAAAACAGCCCCTATCCGCTTGTCAAAGCCATCAATCCGCTTGTCAAGCTCAACAAGCTCGCTGTAAAGCTCCCAGAAGAAGTCCCGCGCGCGGGGGGAAAGCTTCTCCATGCCCTCCTCAGACTCAATGACGGGCATCAGCCGGCCCCTCACATTCTGTATGCTGCGGGGCAGAACTATCCCATATTCTCCAAGCAAGCCCCTGATCTCATTCACAAGAGCCGTCCGGCGCCGAACCTGCCTCCTCCTTATCCTGTGGAGCGACTGAATATCCTGCTGATAAACAGATTTTTGAGGGACAAAGCGCATGCCCGGCCGCTGAACGGCCTCGCATATCCCCTCCGCGTCATTTTTGTCGCTCTTGTTGGACTTAATGTAGGGCTTAATAAACTTTGCCGCCATGATCCTCACATCATGGCCCATCTTTTTCAGCTCCCTTGCCCAATAATGGGACCCGCCGCAAGCCTCCATGCCTATCAAACAGGGGGGAAGCTTGGCCATAAACTCTGGGAAACGGGCGCGGCGCAGGGCCTGGCTGAACACAGCCGCCCCCCTTTTGTCCGCCCCGTGGACATGAAATATATTTTTTGACAAATCTATGCCTAATGTTGTAACTTTCATCTTGGACCCTCCTTTTTTTTGTTGATTTTGATAATCATCATCATTATCATGGCTCTTTTTAGAAGCCGATCCTTTTAAAAGGCTGGGTCCATTTTATCAGGCATCCTCTGGACAAGCTTGCCGCTCCGCGGAGGCTCGGGAACGGCTGCGAGGCCGCGCCGGCAAACAAGCCCGCGGGGGGCCCTCAGCCCATGACTCTTACTTCCGCAAGGTTTTTTCCAAAAAAAGATACACCCCCGACATCTTTAAGCTTGCGCTCCCTGAAAAACTCTACAATCTGCTGGACTGGAGCTCCCTGGAGGTCGAAATGAAAACCTTTCTAAGCGAGGAAATGAGAGAGAGGCGGACCGACATCCTCTGCTCTGTGAAAATTAAAAATGGCGGCGGACGGCTGGGCCTGCTGTTTCTTTTGGAGCACCGAAGCCACCAGGGAAAGGACATCCACCAGATTCTTCTGGAGTATCAGACTCCGGCTTACCGGGCCTTGAAAATGCCCATCATCCCGATTGTTCCCTACAGCGGAAAAAGGCCAAAGCGGACCCAGCCCCTGGATTTTCATGGCTCGCTGCTGCGCGATTTTAAGAGTCAGCTTTCGCCGGCCCAGTCCAGGGCCGCGGCGGAGGTTTGGGATGCAATAAAGGGGCATGTTTTGAATTTCCGCAGTATTTTTAAGGCTCGCTGTCGCTTCGGCTCTGCTGAATTTGAGGGATCTGGATGAGGGAAAATCCAGGGGCTTGACTTCTCATCCGGCATTGTTTATCCTGAAACATATATGGGATTTGAAGGGGGACTGGGAGCGGGCTGAGCGGATTATTAAAAAGCTGTTTCGCATGGGGGTTGCTTTAAGCCTTGAGGACTGGAAGGTTTTAATAAACAAGGCAGTTGATTACATTTGCAGCGCTCATCCGAGGCGGTTTAACTGGGAGGTTTTAAAGGAGATCGATCAAAAAGCCACAGGAGGGAAAAACTTTATGCAGTTTATAGACACAATGGAAGAGGTTGGCAAAAAAAACTGGCAGGAAGGCCGGCAGGAAGGCCATAAAGAAGTCGCTTTAAACATGCTTCATGCCAAGGCAGATATGGCCTTTATTGTTAAAGTGACTGGTCTGCCTGAAAAGGAAGTCCGCAGGCTGAAAAACAGCAAAAAAAACGGCGGCTGAGTTTTTTTGCCAAAATGGCCGAAAGGCCGGCCTTCTGGACAAGCTTGCCGCTCCGCGGAACGGCCGCGAGAGGCCGGCCCGCCAGATCTGCCAGGGGGCGGCCCAAACCGCGGGAGCGGCCCCAAAAAACATCAGATTTTTTTAGCGCATTAAGAAACTGCTGATACCGGCTTCAGAACACCAAAAACCAGGTTTTTGCCTTTAACCAGGGGAGGAGGATTTTTAAAACAAAATGGCCGCTTGACAATTAAAGACATCCGGCTCTAAAAATAAAACCGCCGCCTGACATAAAGGGGCGGTTAGGGGGCTTAAGGCTTTTTTAAGGACATGAATCAGCCAGCCAGGCAAAGTTATTATTTTTCTGAACTGGAGCAAAGGGGGGGCAGGGTTCTAATGAATGCTGAAAAAATACTCAGCTTATTAAACAGGGCAAAAGCAAGTTTTAGGATTTATGAGCGGCGGCCCGGAAAATATCAGCTGACAGCCCCGATCCTCCATGAGGACGGGGACATGGTGGATATTTACCTGCAGGAAAGCCCAAAAGGGGAGGGATATATCAGAATATGCGATTTTGGCATGGCTTTGATGCGCCTTTCCTGTAATTATGAAATCAACACGCCTTTAAAGGAAAAAATTTTCAACAGCATATTGCTGAATAATGGCATTAAAGAGGATAATGGCAATCTTTATCTGGACGCGCCCGCTGATAAAATTTATGAAGCTGTTTTGCAGTTTGCGGGCTGCGCGCAAAAAATCTGCAGCATGGATTATTGGAGCAGAGAGACAACAAAATCTTTTTAAGATTTTTTTTCAAAAAAACCAAAAAAAGCCGAAAAACCAGCAGTTTTTGCGATTTTCTGCCTGTTTCCCGGCATTTATCCCCGCCTCCCATCTCTAAAACCGCGAGCTATGCCCCAGGATCCGAGGCTGAGCTTAGCCCTTCAGATTTTTGACAGGGTTAGAGGAGGAGGCAAAGATTCCTGAAAAAAGCTGGTTTTGCCGCCTCTGCCCCCCCTTTGCCCAAAAAAAAGACACGGGGGGGAAATGGCCAAAATGACCGGCGCATTTCAAAAACCGCCGGGGCGGCGGCCCTGGAACCGCCCTAATATTCAGATTTCTTTAATGCGGGCTTAAGCCGGCTGATAAATCCGCCGATAAGTCCGATATGAAGCCGCCTGAAAATACTTTGCGCCTCGCCCATCACCGGAGCAGGCAGAGAATCCAGAGTTTTGGGGAGGTTTGGACTCCAAAAAAGCATGTTCAGCAAATGCTGGATATGCTGGATAAATCAGTTTGGGCGGACACTGAAACCGTGTTTTTTGAGCCAGCCTGCGGGCATGGCAATTTTGTTGAGGCTGTTGCTCAAAGGCGCCTAACCGCTCTTTTGAGCAAAGCAAAAAGGCAGAAAATCAAACAGCCGCGCTTTTATGCTGCGGCAAACACTTTAAACACTTTATGGGCCGTTGACATTGATCCAGAAAATATAAAATTTTGCCGAAAAAGGGTTTGGTCTCTTGTTTTTGAGTTTTTATGGACTCAAGGGCGATGCGCCGCGCTGAAAGAGGGAGGGTCTCTTGAATTTATAAAAGATTTTTTGGCTCATGCTTTATGCTGCATTGAATGGCAAATACAGGAAAATGAAGCTCTTTCCTGCCTTGCATCCAATCCTCAGAAAGCGCGGCTGGCTGCGGAAAAAACCGCTGTCAGCCGGCAGTGGCTCAAAAAAAACGGGCGCCGCCCGATTGATTTTAACAAGACATGGGTTTGGCGCTTTAAAACCCTTAAAAAGAAAAACATTATTCCTTTGGAGTATAAAAACCATTTTAAAAAGCTTAATGCTTTGCTGCAAGATAAAGAGCCGTCTGTTTTTGAGAAAAATCAAGAGCTGAATCAGCCAGATTTTTTAACATTGCGCCGCGCAAACAAAGAAAAAAGAAGCCAGTTCTCCCGGCGCGAAGAGCCTGCTTTTTCAGATTCCCGCTCTTTTGCGGCGGCTGCGTAAAACAGCCTTTTATCGCTTAATGTTCTGACGCGCGTTTAAAGAAAGGGTGATTTTATGACAGCGCGGCTAAAGGAGTTTGGAAATATAAACACGCATGTTGTGGATATTTTCGGCAGTGTCACGGGGAGGGATCAGCCGATAATGAAAATGGACAAGGCTGTCCTGCTGGCGAGCTGTCTTGACAAGGCGGTTTTTACAAATAATGATTATGTGTTTTTTGATCCTTTTTGCAAAGCCGGGGAAATTTTGCTGGCGGCGGCCCTTGTGTCAATGCGGCGCAAGTCCGAAAAAAGGCTGGTTTTTGTGGACGCGGTTAAAAGGGAGCTATACAAAAGCGACAGATATTTTGCTTTGGCTCCTGATGAAAGGCATTGGCTTTTAAGCCTCCGAACATTTTACGGCAATGAAAAATCACATGATGAAAGCTTTACTCAAAATATAAAAAACGGCGCCTATCTGTCAGAAACAGACGGACGGCTTGACAAAACCAAATTTAAAAAGGAGCTGCATGCCATGTTAAAATATATCAAACAAAAAACCGGAAATAAAAAAATCATCGCCATCGGCAATCCGCCCTATCAGGAAAATTATAAAAATTCAAACAACACAGGGGCAAATCCCATTTACCACTTTCTTTTGGAATCTCTTATTGAAAGCAGCCAGATCGATCAGTTTGTAATGGTTATTCCCTCCAGATGGTTTTCTGGAGGCAGAGGCAAATCTCTCAGAGATTTTGCCTCAAAATTAAAAGCATCCAGGCAAATAAAACAAATATATGATTTTCAAAAATCTAAAGATATTTTTCCAGCAGTGGAAATAAAGGGAGGCGTTTGTTTTTTGCATTGGTCTGAAAGTCACAAAGGAAGCGCTGTTTTTTACAACCTTGAAAAAAAAGAAAAAGATGAATTGGATTTATCTGAAACCAGCATTATAATAAGGGATAAGCTTTCTCGATCTATTGTAAAAAAAATAAACAAAAAAACAAAAAAATATCTTTCAGAAACAGCATGGTCATGGAATCCTTTTGATTTGCCAAGCAATTATTTTGACAAAAATCCAGAATGTCAAAAAGGAGATTTGATAGAGTGTTTTACAAAAAGAAAAATAAAAAGAAAAATTGATTTTTCAAAATTAAGCAAAAACAAAGATAAAATAAATGACTATAAAATAGCTTGTCCAAAAGCTGTAAAAACAGGAGGCGTCCCTTATAGAAAGGACCAGATCTTTATAATGAAGCCAAGAGAGATATGCGCGGAAACTTACATGGTGATCAGCAGCTTTAAAGCGCAAAATGAAGCTAAAAAGTTTTTAGGCTATCTGGCGACTGATTTTGTGAGATTTTTAGTCAGCGTGAAAAAGATCACACAAGATATAACAAAAGAGACATGGTCATTAGTTCCCTGTCTTGAGGAGCCAGCCAAGCCTTGGACTGACAAAGAGCTTTTTAAGCATTTCAACCTCAACAAGCGGGAGCAAAAACATATTTTAGAGCAAGTGGAAAAATGGGCCGTTTGAGCGGTTTTTTTTTTTGGATATTAAATTTTTTTATAATTTCAAAAGGAGAGTATTATGAAAAAAGAGCAGGCCATTTATTAAAGAGGTCATAAATATTCCGTCATTTTTCTATTATTTCAGCAATAAAGGCCTGTTGGGCTTTTGAAAGGTTTTTAGTCAGAATATTTGTGGACTCATTAATAATGATACTTGCTCATAAAAAATTAGAGCGCATTTCGAAAAAATATTTGAAAAATAAATTTGTTGAAAAAGGAAGGACATTGGATATGATTGGCAGGATAAAAGAAAAATTTTTGAAAAGAAAATTTAAGAAACAATTTGTTCATTTTAACAAATGGACCTTGCAGGCTTTTACAATCACAACTGATGAGGATTTTAAAAAACTGCTCAAAGAATGTGTGAATGAAATTGCTGGCTCACATAAAAAAGATCCAAAATCAATTAGCTTGGATGATATTCACAGAGTCCTTAGTAAAATTAAGAAAAAAACGCCTAAACTGTTAAGAAAAATAACCATATATCAAGTAATAAAAATAAAAGATACAGCTTCCATAACATTTGACACTTTCAACATTATAAAGGTCATTGCAGGCTCGGCTGTAATTCCTTTAATATATATCGGATTAAAGAAAGCGCTCGGAAAGAGAGTGGAATACGCTTTCAAAATGTATATTGTCAGTGTAATTGCCAATGAGCTTTACAGAAGGGATAAAAATGCTTGAGAAACTTGAGCTTTATGTTTATACCACAAAAACATGGCGGGAAAAAGGCCTGCTGAAGGTGGGCTGCTGCCTGCGGGGGCGCTCCAGGGAGCGCATTAATGAGCAGTTTAACGCCAGCAATCCTGAAACACCAGTCATTCTTTGGATTAAAGATCTGCCAGAGGGAAAAAAAGATCATCATATTCATCAGCTGCTGGAAGGCAGCGGCTGCCGCCGAAAAAAGGGCGGGGCGGGAAAAGAATGGTTTTACGCCTCTTTAAAGGATGTCCAAAAAGCCTATAATCAAGCGGCTCATGGAATCAGCAGACAGGACAGCTTCCGCTTAAGAGCAGAGCAGCGGGAGGCTGTCAATAAAGCTGTCAAGTGGCTCAATAAAGATTATCCATATAAAACAATTGATTCCGCCACTCATAAAAACCGCTTTCTTCTAAACGCCAAAATGAGATTCGGCAAATGCTTTGCCGGCATCCATATTGCCAAAGCCCTGCATGCCAAAAAAACCATTGTTGTCACCTATAAGCCGCGGGTCATCGGGGAATGGATGAGCGCTGTCAATAATCATACAGACTTTGACGGCTGGGCCGGGATCAGGGCCAGGCCCCATACAAACAGGAATGAGCTGTCTCTTGATGAAACAGGGAATTTTCCTGAATGGGGCAGCGGGCCTTTGGTTTTGTGCGCGTCGCTGCAGGATTTGGATATTGACGAACAAGGCAATGTAAAAGACCGGCTGAAGCAGGTTGTAAAAACAAAATGGGATCTTTTGATTTTTGATGAAATCCATTTTGGAGGCCGGACAGGCAGAGCGCAAAATATTTTAAAATATCTTGATCCAAAATTCAGGCTGGATCTTTCAGGCACGCCCTTTCGCCTTATCGGCGCGGTGGATTTTTGCCCTGAGCAGGTTTTCACTTACAGCTATCTTGATGAGCAGAAAAACAAGCGCCGGGAGGAAAAAGATGATCCAGAGCGAAAAAAGCCTTTCATTTACAGGAAAATGCCTGATTTGAATCTCTCAACCATAGAGATCACAGACAAAGATATAAATAATCAAAGAGAAAATTTTATGACTGATGACAGGGATTTTTCCCTGAATGAGTTATTTAAAGCGGCAGCCTCCGGTTTTGCGCATAATGACGCTGTGGATCATTTTTTGGAAAACCTTTGCAAAAGAGAGCATGGCGCCACAGCCCTAAGCGTTTATGGCAAACTGGGAGATCAGCTTGGGCTGCCGGTAAAAAGGCACAGTGTCTGGTGGCTGAGCCGTGTTCAGTCCATCAGACAGCTTATTAAAAAGCTAAAGCGCCACCCTGTATTTTCCCAATATGAGATTATCAGCGCTGCGGGAGGCAAATCAGATGACGATTTGCCCGATGATATTTTTGCAAAAAGCAAACAGGATATAATAAATAAAATTAATAAAGTCCATTCTGGAAAAATCAACAAAGCGGGAACCATTACCCTTACCTGCCGGAAATTTTTAACCGGCGTCACCATTAAGGAATGGGATTCCATCCTGATTTTAAATGACATTGAATCCGCGGAAAGCTATTTTCAGGCAATTTTCAGGATTCAATCCTCATGGTTTGATGAGGAAAATCAAAAGACATTGAAGCCTGCCGGGCATGTGTTTGATTTTGCTGTCTCCCGCTGTTTGAGAGCCGTTTATGATTATGCGGACGCTTTGACAGATCAGCTGGATCAGCAGGACAGCCATAAGCTCAGACTGGTCAATGATAATTTAACAGAAGTCATTGACGGGTTTTGCGAAACATTGCGGATTAAGAGGTTTTATGAGGGAAGCCTCACACATGATCCCGCAGCTTCCAGAGAAATTTTTGAAGCGGTTGTCAGCGCAGGCTCTAAAGCGGCTCTGGCCAGAAGGATCACCAGCGGCGCTTTGGTCTCTTTCCCCGCATTGGCTCATTTAGAAAGCTGTCCGCATCTTTTTTCAGCTTTAACAAATGTCAAAGGCTATAGGAGCCAGCAGCCAGGCCGGCTTGAAGATCTTCTTCATATAGGAGACAAGGCTAAAAAAAAGAGGCTGGAAGCGGATGAATTGGATGATGCGGAGACAGAGGAAAAAAATAAGAGTTTTATAGAAAAAGAAAAAGACAAGGAAATCAAAAAACAAAAGAAATGGTATGCGACTCAAATCAAAAGGCTTGCTATATGCATGGCGGATTTTATTTATATGACACGATTCAGAGAATATAAAATTGATCATGTCATAGAAACAGAAGATTCTGATTTTTTTAAAACAGTCACGGGAATAAGCAAGGATGATTTTTCTGAATTGTGCGATAAGGGCTTTATGCGGAGAGAGGCTCTTAACCGGATTGTGCGAGAGTTTCGGCATCAAGAGGAAAGCTCATTGAGGCCGGAAGAGTATGTTTTTCAGCATCTCCAAAACTCTGAAAAAAAACAGTCCGCTTAAAACAAAAGCATCCCTCCAAGAGGCTCCTAAAACTGGCCGAATACGGCCAGTTAAAAAAAAGGGCTATTAATTTGCTCCCAGATTCATTTCTAAAGGCATCGCATTCGACACAGTTAAAAATCAGGATTGTTGGCTGTCTCCCAGAGACCTGGAAATCCTGTCTTTGGTTTTTTGATATTCCTTTGTGATTTTTTGTTTGAACTGGCTATAATCTTTATTTGAAATAATTTTATTTTTTAAAAGACGGATTAAAACAGCTTCCTGGCTGACAGAGAGGCTGCGCGCCAATTTTTTTATATCCTCTAATGCCGCTTGACGGGGCAAAGACTCATCAGGGACCAAAAAAGCCCCTGCAAACTCATTGCATATTGTTTCTATTTTTCTGTTGCGGCCTTTTAACTGGCTTCTAAAATAATTTTCATCTGCAGGATCAAACCCGCTTGTGCGAAATAATATATGCGCCAGCTCATGAAAAAGAGTAAATATTTGCCTGGTTTTTGCCTCATTATTGTTAATGTAAATGACAGGAAACCGCTCATCATACAGGCAAAAGCCGGAAAAATCCGGCTCTTTAAAAGAGTCTTTAAAAACAAACACGCCGCAAGACTGAACAGCTTCCCTCCATTTTTTTAAAGCCATATCTGATTCGTTTTGGAATGAGCTGGCCCGCCGGCTCCATTTTTTTTGCTCTTCCAAGCTGATATTTAGATAATTTCTTGCTTTTGCCGCTAAAGCTCTTGCGGATGATTGAGCGGTGAATTTTATATCATTAAAAATTTTTGGCTCTTGAGATGCTTTAACCGAATCATTTTCATACAGCTCCATGACATTCATCTGCATAACATAAGCTTTGCGAAGCATCCAGCGCATTCTGGGGCTAAGCCCGCTGATTGGCTGCGGCAAAGTTCTGAATGAATTTTTAATGCCGCTTTCGTCCGGCGGCTCAGGGAAAAAGAACAATGCCAATGGCCTTTTGTAAATTTGACAGGCAAGGCTTTCCAGCTGAGAATATGTGGGAAAAGCTTTGCCCCTCTCCCAATCAAAGACCGTTTGGCTGGTAACGGTCTTTCTTTTCAGTTTAGCGGCGACTTCTTCAACAGTGTAGCCAGAGCTTTCTCTCGCCCACTTTAAAACTTGCGGCGTTGGACAAACTGTATTCATGCTCCCGCCCCCTTAACTTTTATTGCGGCGCTGCGGAGAAATGGCTCTATAAACCGTGATGGATAGTGGATTTTTATCTCTCCCCAGGGCATTTCCCGCTGTTTGGGATAAGTGATATAAATCCAGCGTCTGGATCGGGTAATGGCCACAAAAGCGCTGTTTTTCTCCTCCTCAAGCTCTTTTTCAGATCTGGCAGATATAGCTCTGTAATCAGGAAAAACCCCCTCACACATGCCCATCAGAAACACAATATCTTTTTCCAGGCCCTTCATTGTGTGAACTGAGCTTAACATCAAAGAGTCAGATCTGGGTTCTCCATTGCTTTCGGCCAGCTCCCCTAAAGCCAAAGCATTTTTGAAAGCGGAGAGCGAATCCTGCGGCTGTTTTTTTCTGAAAAGAAGCCAAAGTTTTTTAAAGTCCTCAAGATCTCTCATGGAAAGCTCTAATTCCCTCTCCTCCCCCTTTTCCAGACTCTTTTGAGAAACCGCCTTCATTGCGCTCTTAAGCGCTTCAAAAAGCTTTAGCATATTTGGCTGCTCTGTATCCAGCAAACAGACATTTTGGCATGTTTTCTTTTTAAGGCCGGCAAAGGGATCGTTTTTATTATTCTCTGACAGCCGGCTTGCAAAATGAGGCAGAACATCCGGTGTTGCGCCTTTTGCCCCAGCTGCGGAGACCTCTAAAACGCCAGTCAGTTTATTGCGGCTGATCCAGTCCTTTGGATTTAGCTTCAGGCGCAGGCAAAAATCCAGAATTTTTCCAAAATCAGACTCTGGCTCTAAAGGCGGCCTGGGCTGCTTTAACTGAAAGTTTATATTTTTTTTCTTAAGAGCCGGCTCCAGAAATTTAAAAACAAAGCGGTTTCGGGCAATAACAGCAATCTTTCCCAAGGATATAGGGCCTTCAATATCTGGATGTTTGTTTAACTTCAATATCTCCTCAATTTTAGCGCAAATCCATTGGGCCTCGCTTCCCTCATCAGGAAAATCTTTAACTTGACATTGCCCCTCTAAAGCAAAATCAGCTTTTTTTTGCGCGCCGGGCTTCAGTTTATTGGCTAATCTTATCACAGCTTTTGAGCTTCTGTAGTTTTCTTTTAATTTAAATTTCAGCGGCTCAAAATCCTCTGGAAAATATTTGCATAAATAATCCTTTGAGGAGCCGTTAAAGCCGTATATCATTTGATCCGGATCTCCAGCCATAAAAAGGCTTTTTATTTTCCCTCCGCAAAAAGCCTTGACAAACTCATACTGAGCCTTGTTCAAGTCCTGCGCCTCATCAACGCAAATATGTTTGTATTTTGCCCTGTATATCCGCCCGCACCAAGGCTGCTCCATGAGTATTTTGTGGGCGTAAACCAAAATATCATCAAAATCAATGCTGCCGCTTTGCAGCAGCTCCTCCTGATAATTTTGAAAAGCGAAAAAAACCTCCTGTCCAAAAGAGTTTTTGATTTCTTCGCTTGTCAGCAGTTTTCTTTTTATTTCAGAGAATTTATCCATAAACTCCTGTATTTTTTTGCTTCTTGCTTTTTCATCATGAGCTTGGCTGCTGCGCATCATAAAATTTTCAATATTCAAGCCGCTTCTGGCAAGGGACTGCAAAAAAATGGTTTTTCTGTCATGCTCCCTATCGTAAATATGAAGCTCTAAAGGCAGTCCAATTGTGTGAGCATAGCTGTCCACCGCCTTTTGCGCCACAGAGTGAACGGTCGCAATCCAGCAGCGGTCAAAAGCCTTGTCAGAATCTTCCAGCCGCGCCTTCATTTCCTCCGCCGCTTTGTTTGTGAAAGTCAGGGCGATAATGCCGTCTTTTTTTGTGTTTTCCAAAATATGCCGGACCCGCTCTGTAAGGACGCGGGTTTTGCCTGTTCCGGCAGATGCTAAAACCTGGACGGCCCGGCCAATAGGCTGATGAACAATTTTTTTCTGCTCTTTAGATAAATTTATGGATAAGTTTGTCATTTCAGCCGCTCCAAAATTTTGTCAAAACATTTTATAACAGCTTCCGGGATCATATCCTCCGGCTTTTTCTCATTAGGGTTTGCCCTGATTAAATCAGCCAGAAAACCCGAGTATTTAGCTTTGCTTCGCTCTATTTTATGCAGAATCTCTTCATTTGACAGGCTTTTCAGCTTTTTTCTTTCGGCTTGGATATGTTTTGGATTTTCAGATCCGCTGGCTTTAACAAGAGCCTCAATGATTTCATCTTTTAAGCTCAGTTCATTTAAAAGCTCCATTTCAAAGCTGTTTTTGTTTTTTAGGAAAGACGCGCTGACAAGCTGATCAATTTCTTTTCTCGCTTTTGCCTCCTTTTTTAGTTTGTTTATCTGAGACTCCGCCTCTTTTTTAGATGAGCCGTCGCTGTCGCTGATAATATGAGCCGGGATTCCCATATTATAAGCCAATTTTAAAAATCCAGGATAATTTTTTCCATTCGCGCCAATGCAGGATATGTCAAGATCAAAAATGGCTTTCCGCTCTCTAAGCTCAAACATGGCCGGGACCAGCTGCTCTTCTGTAATGCCCTCACAAAGAATCCAGGCCCTGGCAAACAGCAGCTCGCCTCTTTTGGAGATTATCTCGCGGTTTATCTTCTTAATCTCTTTTTCTGAGAGATTTTTTGAAGGATTTTTTGCCAAAACACCGCTTTCAGCGCTTGACAGCGCTCTAAGGTTTGAGATATTAGCTGTGGCTGCAAAATAAGGCGAATGGGTTGTAATGACCGCCTGGCCCTCAAATCCCTCTATCTGACGGTATAAGGTTTTTTGCGCGCTGGGATGAAGATGGGCCTCCGGCTCTTCGGCGGCAAAAAGCGGAAAAAACGGCTCTTCTTCCTTTTCATGTTTTTTTAACCTGGATTTGATAAAAGCCAAAGCGGTTAAAATGGATGCCCAGCTGCGAGTCCCCATGACATGATACTCCATTGAAAAATCAGGCTTGTCTTTTTTTCCAAAATAAACTGAAAAATGTTTGGACAGATCTCTTATTTTTTTAGGGAAAGGGCTGATTGAAATCTCAGCTTCGCCTCGAAACATTGAGCTTAACCGCTCAAGATGAGCTTTGAAGCTGTTTAAGTCTTCGCTCTCTTCAACAGCCTGCTTATTGATTTTTTCTATTGCGCTTTCAATTCTTTCTGTGGAGGATTTGTCATATTTAACTTCCGCTAATATTTTTCCGGCAAAAGAGGATTTGTCCCGAAGCTCATGAAAAATGTCTCTTTGAGATTCTAAAGGGATGAATGACACTCCAGGCAGCCGAAAGCGCATTTTGTCTTTTTCAACATGCTTTTCCTCTTTCCATGAGTTAAAATCCGGCCAGCTCTTCATGAAATGCCGCAGACATTCAAACCCTCCTTTTGTCTCGTCCGGCTTAGCTGCGGTTCTGAAAGCCACAAACTCCTGATCTCCCTCTTTTTTGATTTTACCGCCAAATGAAGACGCCCATTTTTCATCAAAACTCTTTACAGTCTTGTCCTTAAAAGGAACAATCTTTATATCGATAATAATTTTTTCCGCGCGGCTGTTTTTTTGATCAATAAAAAAGCCCTCTTCAGAAATATATTGAGCGTAATTTCCCAGAGCCAGCTGCAAAGCCTTGAGAACAGAGGTTTTTCCTGAGTTGTTGGGGCCAGTTAGAACCGCTATGCGCGGCAGGCTTATTTCCATATTTTGAATGCCGCGGAAACCGGATATCCTGACACATTCAATTTGAACAGAGCTTTTCATGTTTTAGCCTCCCCTGTCTAATAAAAGCTTTAGCCACAAAATCCCCCCCGCCAAGAGGGCCTTCCGCCATACAGGCGGGGATTTTTTCCCTGGGTTTCAGACGCTTTATGCCATTATGCCAAAAAAGAGGGGAAAATCAAACCCTAAAGCCCCACAGAGCGCCATTTTTTTTGAGCTGTTTTTTTCAAAAAAATGAGCCGGCATCCCCCTATTGGACAAGACCTTCCCCCAGGAGCCTTCTGCAGGGGAGGGGGGGTTAGTTTTGCTTTTCCAGGCGCTCAAGCGGGGAGCGGATTAGTTTTGCTTTTCCAGATGCTCAGGGGTTTTGATAACGGCAAAGTTCATTTCACGGACGCCGGCCTCTGTCAAAGTATACATGATTTTTTTTATTGAGGCGAATTTGGCGGCCTCATCAGCCTGAATCGTCACGCGAAAAGGAGTCTTGCGCATAAAATCCTCGTCCTGCTCATCTGTTTGAATCCGCCTCAGCTGAGAAATTAAAAAGCTCGATCCCCCCTCGCTGGCCTTCCGCAAAAGCTCAGAAACTCTTTTTTTCAGAGGGGCAAAAACCCATTTGTCATCATCGCCGCGCTCCCCCTCATGCAAAAGGCCCAGAACCTCCTGATTGAGTGTGACGACTCCATTGGACAAGATCACCACATAAGATGGCTTCAGCGCCTTGACCTCCGTCGCCTGCGGCAAAGCGATTTTTTCTGAAATGGGAAGGATTTGATCAGTGACAGCGTAATTCTGCAAAAGAAAAACCACAAGCACTGTAAACATATCCACCATGGCTGTCAGCTGCAGCACAGCCACAACATCCCTTTTTGTGTTCTGGACATGGCGGCCCCTGCGAATCCCCGGCGCGTAAATAGCCATTGCCTCCCCCTCCTCAGCTCTCTGTCTCCGCTGCTCTGCCAGACTTATGCTGGTTTTGTTTGAATTTTCATGGTTTTTTTTCCCTTATAAAGATCCCTGAAAATTCAAATGTGATCAGCGCATGCTGTTTTGTTTGGGCTTTCATGCCGCCCCGCCAGGATGATCAATTTTCCAAAAAGCCGCTATTCCTCCACCGCGGAAACTGTCACAGAAATCTGGGGGAATCCGGCAATTAAAAAAGAGTCCATGGCCTCGATCAAATGCTTATAGGGAATCTCATCCATCACAGTGGCCACGCCATCAATTTTTTCAGGATATTTGGCTTTAATATCCTTTAGCTTAAGAACAAGGGCGTCTTTATTGTAAGTCCCGTCGCTGAGGGATGGAATGTTGTATTTTTCCTGTCCGGCAATCAGGCGGAAGCTCCCCGGCAAAACATCAAGCCTTAAAACCAGGTCGGCATGAGGCGGCGGAATGGGAGGCTCATCGTCTGTCTGGTTTGAATAAACAGAAGATCCCAGCTGTATCATGGACACCTGAGTCCAGACAGCTGTAATAAGCAAAAAGATGATGCAGACGCTCATCAGATCGATAAAGGGAACCAGGTTAAGCTCAACAACCTGCTTCCTTCCGCCCGATCCCTGCTCCTCAACATGAGCCATAAATCCCCTCCATTAATTACAAACGAGGAGCCTCCCCCGCGCGGCCCCCCGGCGGGCAGCGCCAGGCCCCCTAAGCCTGAGGCGCTTTGGCCTCGATTTTGTCCCTGTTGGAGACAACCACATTCATAAGGTTCATAGAGCTTTCCGTCATCTCGGCAATGGCCCGCCCAATCAGCGTCTGAAAAACCGCATAGCCGACAATGGCGATAATGGCCACCAAAAGCCCAAAGGCCGTGCAGTTCAGCGCTTCAGAAATTCCCGCGGAGAGCATGGCCGCTTTTGTCGCCGCATCCGCCTCGCTGACCCCCCCAAAAGCTCTTATCAGGCCAATGATGGTTCCAAGAAGCCCCACAAGCACACTCACATTTCCAAAAACAGCCAGAAACGATGTCCAGCCCTCCAGCTTGGGGGTTTCCCGAAGCACAGAGGCGTCCATGGCCACCTGAACCTCCTCGTCAGGGCGCCGGTTTAAAACCTGCACCAGCCCAGCCTTTAAAGTGTTGGTCAGAGGGGAGGGCGCGCTGTCGCAATAGGAGATGGCCTGCTGTATATCCCCCCTCAGAATCATTCCAAACAGGTTCTCGCTCAAAGAATCCTTATTGACACTCATTTTTTTTAAGGTCATTGCCCTTTCCACAATCAGGAAAAGCACAAGAAACCCCACAGCCGCGATCAAATACATGACCATCCCGCCTTCGCAAAAAGGCTTCCAGAGGCCTGAGGCCCCTTCACATTTGTGCATCATGTTTGCCATTTCTGATTTCATAACTTACCTCCTTTTTGATTGTCCGCTGAAAATCCGCTTCCCAAGTTTTTGTTTTGCCCCTTCCGGCGCTTTCTGATGGCTCTCATCAGCTCCCGGCGCCTGACGCGCCGTTATTTTTCCAATGCCCGCTGCGGTTTTTATCTTAACCCTATTTTTTACCCTCTGGCAAGCGCCTCCATCTGATTTTGCGCCGCTGCAGCCGGCATTATGCCGCAAGCCTCTGGTTTTCCCCCAAAACAAACAGACCTTTGTCCTGTTTTTCGGCCTCGCAAGCCAGCTCATCATGGCTTAAGCGGTTTAGGCGAAATATATCCCCCCCCAAAAAAAAGCATATTCTAAGCCGCCCGCGCATGTCCCCTTAAGCATAACAATAATTCTCAAACAGTCACTTTGAAAAAGTAAAGGGAAACGACACAACCGGGGTTTGCCCCGCCGGCGGAGAGGGAAACTGCAGCCGCCCCAAAACCCTTGACAGACAGCTGACAAGCCGCCGGCTTCCCACCCGGTCGCTGACAGCCCTCACAGACCGCGCCTTCCCGCCAGACAAAATATTCCAGCGCAGCTTGATCTTCCCCTGCAGAGAGGAATCGCTTTGCAGGCTCATATTATAACAGTTATGGATTTTGGCTTTGTTTCTCTGGACAACCCTGAATATGGCCGCGCGGTCAATCTCGCCCTCCACATCCATGTCATCCTCGCCAAACTCAATGCTGATCTGCCCCCGCGATCCCAAAGGCCCCGCCCCCTTGGAAAGCGAGCCGCGGCCCTTTGTTTTGATCCCTCCAATTCCCACCAGGGAAGTCCCTTTGCCTCCAGTCCCCAGCTCTTTTGTTTTTGTGCCGATGCCCTGGCCCTCATAGCTTTCTTTAGTCCCCGCGCGGCCGGTCGCCTCCTGCGCGAGGCCCACAAGCCCTCCCGGCCCAGTGGAGCCTTTGTCCAGGGATTTCAGCCGCCCGCCCCCTCCAAAAATCCCCAAAAGGCCGACTTTGCTCGGATCAGGGGTTTTTGTCTTGGCTGAAGACCCGGCCTTGCCTGTTTTCACAGATCCTCCCGGCCTAACTGAGCCAACTTTGACTTTCTTTTTCTTTGGAGATTTTTTGCCGGGAGCCTGCCCGGCCAGCTTGGTTTTTTGCTCGGCGCTTTTTTCAGGCCGATCTTTCTTCTTTTGACTGTTTTTCGCTTTTTCGGAGACGGCAGCGAGGCCTTTTTCTTTTTGGCCTTTTTTGGCTTTTTGACTGGGACAGTTTTGGCTTTGACCCGCTTTTTCACATCTCTTTTCCCCATCTTATAGACCTTTTGCTTGGGCTTTTTCTCAAATTTCACCACAGCGGCGCGAAGCTCCTGCTCTATAAACTTTGTGTCCTCCATTAAAAAGGCCGGAGCATAGACGCTCACATAAAACACCAAAAGAGCGCTCAAAAGGGCGGCCAAAAACAGGGCCACAGCCTCCGAAAACCGCAAATTAAACAAGCCGGCCAGAGGGGGCGGCGCCTGCTTTTCCAAAATTCTCACATAGACTTTCAGGTTTTTGTTAAAATCCAGCCGCGCCATTTCAAAGGGCTTTATCCCGACAGTTTGGTTTCCCGGAAGATGATGGACCGTTCTGGTAGACTGCTCCTTGCCCTGAAACAAATCCCCTTTCACGCCGTTCCCTAAAAAAACCCTCGCCCCGGAGGCGATTTCCAGCAGCTTGTATTTTGGAAGGCCAAGCATGTTTGACATGGGAATCTGGCAGCCTTTTTCAGTCCCCATAAAAACCTCGCCCTCCTTAAAAAAATAAAAAGCGGAAAGGACCCTCTCTCTCCAGGCCACAAGAACTTCGATCAAGTTGCCCACAGAGGGCTGGAGGTATTTATCCAGACTCCGCAGCCTGCTGGGAGGCGCAAAAGTGTTCCAAAAGCCTTTTTTGTCCGGCTTTTGATAGGAGCCAATGGCGCCGGCTTCAGAAAATCCGCCGACGGGGGGCAGCCCTGCCGGAGGCGCCTGATAAGGGGCCGGCTGCGGCGCGGAGATTGGCGCCGGCGGCGGCGCGGCCGCTGGAGGGCGCGGCTCCAATGGCGGCGGAGGAGAGGGCATTCCGCCTGGAGATTGCGGGGGCAGAGGGGTTTCCTGAGTCAATGGCATTTGAGGAGGAGCGCCCGCCGGCTGATGCGGGGGGGCGGCTGCGGCCGGCGGCGGGGAAGCTCCCGCCGGAGAGGAAGCCAGCCCCTGCTGAGGCGCCTGCTGAGGAGGCGGCTGAGGCCCTTGGGAATGCGGCAGCTGAGGGGGGGCTTGCTGGGCCGGGCTGGCGGCGGGCGGCTGCTGGGCCGGGCTCGCGGCCGTTTGCAAAGCTGCTGAAGGCGGATGGCCGGGAGGCGCTGAAGCCGGAGGAGCTTTCTGAGTCACTGGCGCCGGCGGCGGCGCGGCCGCTGGAGGGCGCGGCTCCAATGGCGGCGGAGGAGAGGGCATTCCGCCTGGAGATTGCGGGGGCAGAGGGGTTTTCTGAGTCAATGGCATTTGAGGAGGAGCGCCCGCCGGCTGATGCGGGGGGGCGGCAGAGGCCGGCGGCGGGGAAGCTCCCGCCGGAGAGGAAGCCAGCCCCTGCTGAGGCGCTTGCTGAGGATCTATCGGAGGCGCCGAAGCCAGAGGAGCCGGCGGAGCTGCCGCCTGAGGCCCTTGCTGGGCCAATGGCGCCTGCGGCGCCCCGGCCCCGGCAACCGGAGGGCTTGTGAAAAACTGGACTTGATAGGGGCCGAGGCTTAAAACCGAGCCGGAAGCCAAAACAGTTTCAGCCGCCGCCCTCTGTCCATTAACAAAGGTCCCCTGCTCAGATCCCAAGTCAAAAACATAATAGGCGTCCAGCTTTTTCGTAATCAGCGCATGCCATGGAGACAGCCCTGGAAGCTGAAGATTCAGCCCAGCCCCGCTTCCAATGCTGATTTGCTGCTCCGTAAAAAGCCTGGTTTCAACAAGCTTTCCCTGATGAAAAATCTTTAACCATAAAGGCTGCACAAGCTCTGCCCCCCCTTTAAGAATATACAATCATGCCTTGCTTTTGCATGAATTTTTGCTGGTTTTAACTTCTGCCCAGCCGGGCCTGCCGGCCCGCCGGCCGGCAGACGGCGCAAAATCCAAAACAGCGCCGGCGAAGCCGGCAAAAAAACAGCCGGTTTTCCCCTAATTAAGTATACTTTATAATATAGCGGCAAAAAAAGGGGGCAAAACAGAGGCGCGGCGGCTGTTTTTTCAGTTTCGGGCCTTATGTCTGGCTTTCCGGCCTTAAGTCCTGCTAAACTCAGACAGGCGCCGGCTGGCGCTTATCCATAAAGGAGCCTTTTAAAAACAGAGCCGGCTTTTGCCCCGTTTCATGAGACTCTAAGGGAGGCCGGAAACGCGCGCGCCGCGGCCCGCGCGGGAAAAACCATGCCACAAGAAACATTTTGCCCTTTTGCCTGGACATCTTTGGGGATGAACCCCCATGGCCGGATCCGCGCCTGCGGGCGGAGCCGGCCCAACCCCGCAAACCCCAGCCTCAAAAACATCTCCGCAGAGGAGGCCTGGAATCATGAATATTACCGAAAGCTGCGGCTTGACATGCTGGCCGGCCGCCAAAACCCCAACTGCGAAAAATGCTATATTGAGGAGAGGCTGGGCGCCAAAAGCCGAAGGCATGCCGCGCATGAAGAGCAAAGCCATCTGACAAAAGGCCTGGCGGCCAAAATCACAGACTCGGAGGGGAGAGTCAAAATCCCCCCGTCGCATATTGATCTCCGGGTGGGAAACATCTGCAATCTGAAGTGCGTCCACTGCTGGACAGGCAACAGCTCCAAATGGTATGAGGACAAGCCTCTTCTGGACAAATACGAAAACACAAAGAATCTGAAAATCAGCAATCACTGGGTTTCCGAAAAAGGGGATATCTGGCGGCACATTCGCGAAAACATCAAAAGCATCCGCCGAATCTCCTTTCTTGGCGGCGAGCCTTTTGCCGCCCCCGCGCATGGGAGGCTTTTGGACTGGCTGATCGCAAATAACCACAGGCACTTATCCCTCGGCTATGTGAGCAACGGGACCCTGCTCACAGAGGATGTGATCCGCAAGCTGAGCAAAATGAGGCAGGTCAGCTTGGGGCTCAGCCTGGACGGCATTCATAAAAGGGCGGAGTATATGAGGGCGCCGTTTTTGTGGAGCCGCATGGAGGGCATTTTGCTCATGCTGAACAGGCTTCTCGGCGGAGAGCTTCAGCCCCGCTTTCGGGCTTTTTTCAACTGGACAGCCTACAGCCTGAATATATTTTCCCTGCCGGAGACTTACCGCTATTGCCAAAGGCTTTTCCCCCGCATTGACTTTTGCCTGGGGGATTTGGTCGAGCGCCCCCGGCACATGAGCGTTCAAAACCTGCCGGCGCGGTTTAAACAAAAAACAGCAAAAAAACTTCAGGGCCTGAAGATCCCAAACATAGATCTTTACCTGAATTACATGCTTGAGGGGGATCTTTGGGGGGAATGCGGCGGGACCCTGCGCGCCTATCTAAATGATCTGGACCGCGTCCGGGGGACAGACTGGAAAAAAACCTTCCCGGAAATGGCGGGCTTCTGGCCCGCAGCTTAAAGATCTCCTCCCGCCCGCAGCCCCAAAAGCTTGAAAGCCATCCCCTCTGACAAGAATTTTATGTTTTTCCCGGGAGGCGCCGCGGGAGGGGGGAAAATCAAAAACCTTAAGGAGCAGCCGCTCAGGCTGCATGCCCATATCTGTTGTGATAAAAAACATCGCCCCAGCCTTATTTTTTAAGATTGTCCGCAAATGATCGGCTGATCAGGCTGTCTCCAGCTCCTTGATTTGAAGAGCCTTGATTCTGTCTCTCAGGCGCGCGGCCTCCTCAAAGTCCAAATTGCCCGCAGCCTGGCGCATCTGCTTTTTCAGCTTGCTGATTTTCGCCGCGGCCGCTTTGGAGGAAAGAGGCTCCGCCAGATCCTCATCTGAAAGGCTCTTGTCAAAGCCGTAAATCTCCGCAAGGCCCTTTCGCGGCGCCTTGGCCACAGACTTTGGCTGGATATTGTTTGCCATGTTATGCTTTGTCTGAATTTCCCGCCGCCTTTTGGTTTCATCAATGGCCTGCCGCATGGAGTCCGTCATCTGGTCCGCGTAAAGCAGAACATGGCCGCGGATATGCCGCGCCGCCCGGCCTATGGTTTGAATGAGCGATCGGGCGGAGCGCAAAAAGCCCTCCTTGTCGCTGTCCAAAATGGCCACAAGGCTGACCTCTGGAAGATCCAGCCCCTCGCGCAGCAGGTTAATTCCGACCAAAACATCAAAAACCCCGGACCGGAGATCTTGAATAAGCTCAGTTCTTTCTATTGTTTTGATGTCGCTGTGCAAATACCTGGCTTTAATGCTCAGGCCCTGATAGTAAGCTGTCAGCTTTTCCGCCATTTTTTTTGTGAGTGTGGCAATCAAAACCCGCTCGTTTCTTTTTATCCTCTCTTGGATTTCTCCAAAAAGATCGTCGACCTGGTTTTTTGCGGGGCGGACAGAAATCTCCGGGTCAATCAGGCCGGTTGGGCGGATGATCTGCTCCACAACAGAGGCGCTTTTTTGGATTTCATAGCTGCCGGGGGTGGCTGAAACATAGATCACAGAATCCAGGGCTTTTTCAAACTCTTCAAAATTCAGCGGGCGGTTGTCCAAAGCCGAGGGAAGGCGGAAGCCATGCTCAACGAGGGTTGTTTTCCGCCGCCGGTCGCCGCGATACATGCCCCCCGCCTGCGGGACAGAGATATGGCTTTCGTCAATAAAGGCGAGAAATTTTTTGGGAAAGTAGTCCAAAAGCGTTGGCGGAGGCTCGCCGGCTTTTCCGCCCGTCATGTGACGGGAGTAGTTTTCCACCCCCGGACAGGTTCCCATTTCCGAAAGCATTTCCAGATCATAAAGGGTTCTCTGCTCCAGCCGCTCCCTCTCAGTCATTTTTTTCTCTTTTTCCAGGCGGGCGAGCTGCTGCTGAAGCTCCTCCCTTATGGACTCGATGGCTTTTTTGATTCTCCCCCTTGTGATCACATAGTGGCTGGCGGGGTAGATTTGCGCCATAAGGCGCTCCCTGATGGTCCGGCCGCGGATATGATCAATGATTTTTATGGAATCAACATAATTGCCAAAAAACTCCACCTGCACAGAGTGATCCTCCTCATAAGCGGGAAAAATCTGAACAATATCCCCCCGGCAGCGGAAGCTCCCCCTGTGAAAATCCAAGTCATTCCTTTTGTATTGAATGTTTACCAGCTGCTTTAAGAGATCGTCCCTGGACAGGCGCTGGTTTTTCTCAATTTGGAGAATCAGATCCTGATAATCAGCGGGGCTTCCCAGGCCGTAGATGCAGGAGATGCTGCTCACAATGACCGCGTCCCGCCTCCCCAAAAGAGAGCGGGTGGCGGAGTGCCGCATCAAATCAATCCGCTCGTTGATGCTGGCGTCTTTTTGAATGTAAGTGTTGGTTGCCGGCATATAGGCTTCCGGCTGGTAGTAGTCATAATAGCTTACAAAATACTCCACGGCGTTTTTGGGAAACAGCTCCTTAAACTCTGCAAACAGCTGCGCCGCGAGGGTTTTGTTGGGGGCCAGAACAAGGGCGGGCAGGCCCATCTCTGAGATGACATGAGCCATGGAAAAAGTCTTCCCGGAGCCTGTGACTCCGAGCAGGGTTTGATGCTTTTGGCGGTTTTTCAGGTTTGCGCAGAGGGCTTTTATGGCCTTGGGCTGATCCCCTGAGGGCTTTAGGGGGGAGAGCAGCTGAAAGGGTTTTTTTTGCCTCTGAGGGTTTTTCGCCGCGCGTTTTTTTGCCATAGCCGCCTCTGCATGTTTGTCTGCCGCCGCGGGAGCGGCCTGTTTTGTCTGTTAATTATACCGATCGCGGAGGCTTTTGAAAGTTTTTTTTTCCTCTTTTATTGGGCCGAAAGCCTGCCTGGGAGGGCAAGCCCTGACTGCGGAGCTTTTTGATTTCCGCAGATTGATTTCCGCAGGGGGGCAAATAAAATATTTAAATATTGCCCGGCTTTCGCCGACAAGCTTTATGTGAAAGGCTTTTTTGGCGGAGATTTTTTCTGGCTGTTTTTTTCCCGCAGGGGGCGGCTGAAGCGCCTGCCGTATTTGTTTGGATATATTGCCTGCATAGCTTTTTTCCTTGGCATTTTCCTTTTGATTGGCCTTGCCGCGGGCCTCGCAAAGATTCAGCTGGAAGGTTTTCTGCCCTATTTAATGGCGCTTGCGCTGCCCTTTCTTTTCTTTTACACTTGGTGTGTGAGTCTGCCTGTAAAGCGGCTGCATGACTTGGGCCGGTCGGGCTGGTGGGCGCTGCTTCAGTTTGTCCCTTTAATAAATATTGTCTTCTTTCTTTACCTGCTTTTTAAAAAAGGCGCTTCCGAGGATCAGGGCCTTCCAGAAAATGACCCCCTTTTGCCAAAAGATTTCCGCCGCCGCAGGCCATGGACTGAAGCCGCCTGAGGCGCCGGCCGCCGCCGCGCCGCAAGCGGCGCAGGCAGGACAGATGGCAATAAGGCTTCGCATTAACACCCCCTCCATAAACTGGCTCTCCGCGGACAGCCATTATTTTTTTAACCCTCTGCATCCCAGGGCGGCGGACTTTCAGGCTCTGGCCAAAAGGCTCCCGTTTTTCCCGGGGCATATTTATCTGTTCAGCTCCGGGGGCCAAAAAATATGCCTGCTTTCCAAAGAGGCTTTTCTCGCCTCCGCCAGGTCAGTCAATCAGTTTCTGGACTGCCATTCCAAAGACTGCTGGGCGCTTTCCCTCCCTTTGTTTCACGCAGGAGGCCTTTCGATCCTGGCCAGAAGCTTCTGCGGCGGCTTTGCCTTTAAGGAGACAGGCAAAAGCCTCTCCCGGCGCCGCGGCTTCTTTTGGAACCCCTCAAAATGGCGCGAAGAGGCCGAGGCGCATGGGGCGACTTTAGCCTCCCTGGCCCCCGCCCAGATTTATGATTTGGTCCAAAAATCCCTCCCCCCCCCTAAAAAACTGAGAGCGGCTGTCGCGGGCGGCGAAGCTTTGCCGCCCGCGCTTTACAAAAAAGCCCGCCGTTTGGGCTGGCCGGTTTTGCCCTCTTACGGCCTGACAGAAGCCGCCTCTCAAGCCGCCACAGCGGAGTTAAGCTCTTTAGAGGCCGGGGCTGCCGCAAAACAAGCCCTTCGGTCAGGCCGGCCCCGGCTGAAAATTTTGCCCCATATTCAGATCCGCGCGGAAAACTCCGCTTTAAAAATCAAGTCCCCCGCCCTTCTCACAGGGGTTTTTGATCTCAAAACAGAGGAGTTTAAAGATCCAAAAGACTCTGAGGGCTGGCTGGCCCTGGATGATCTGGGGGAGGCGCATGGAGGGTTTTTGAAGATCAAAGGCAGAAAAGACGAAATGATAAAAATCCTTGGCGAGCTGGTGGATTTAAGGGAGATGTCCCGCCTTTTAAATAAAATTTCCCAAGAGGTTTTTGCCGCGGATTCTTCCGCCGGGGCCGGCAGCGCGGAGTTTCACCTGGCAGCTGTCCCTCATAAGCGAAAGGGCTTTGAGCTGAATCTGCTGACCAGCTCTTTTGACCAGAGGCGGATTGCCGCCCTGACAGAAAAATTCAACCGGCAGGCTCTGCCAGCGGCCCGCATACAAAAGACATACTGCGCGCGGACGATCAAAAAATCCCCTCTGTTTAAGGCGCGGCAGCGGATTTTAAGGAGGCAAATTGGCTTTTCTGAATAATTTTTGCTTTTGCAAACTAAGCTGTGTCTGAAAATCTCCCCTCTTAACAAGCAGGATTTTTGTCTTAATTGAGCGGCGTATATGCTGGCTGAAAAAGTCAGGGAAAATCAGCCTCTCATTATTTTGGAATGGTTAAATTGGAAATGATTTTGAGGCATTTATGACTTTTCAGACACAGCCTGGCCAGGAATGCAGCCGCTCAAAAGGGCTTGAGGCTGCTGAAGGCGCCGGGCTTGCATATCTGAAATTTTTGAGCTTGGCGCCGGCGATTTTGCCTGGACTTAAGGACAGCTTCGGGGCTGTTTATGTAACATAATTAAGCTTATCGGCGGCTTGCGCCTTTTGTCCAGCCCTAACAAAGTAAAAAGGCGAAAAAATGAGACATTTTTAAGCCAAAAGTCCAGCAGTCCAGAAGATTTCTTTCCCTGCGGCCCTGGGCAGGGGCTTTTTTTATCCCTCTAAAGCCTTTTTCGGCTTTTTGCCGCCAAATCTGTCTCATTTTTTTGTTTCGATGGCCGGCCTCGCCTGTTGATCTGGCTGGCCATTGGGCCGTTCCCGAGTTGCCGAGGCATGGCAGGCTTGTCCAGAGGAGTCCTGCTTGTTGGGACAGGGGCCATCCCCTCGCTGCCGGGGAGTCACAGGCATATTTGTCTGGACGGCCGCTCCTGCGGGAAAATCAGGGGTTCGGCGCCGAGGGCAAAAGCAGGCTCGGCGCTGGGCTCCGGCTGATTTTTTTGGCAAAAGCAAAAGCCGGCCTTCCTGGCCGATCGGCTTTATTGCTTGCAAGCTTTAAAAGGGATTGTATTCGCCGGGCCGCATCAGGGGGTTGACTTTTCTGCCCCCCCGCGGCAGGCTTTGAATACATTTCCTATTAAGGCCAGGACTGAAGTCCAGTTTTTTTATAAATTCTGCTTATTTGCCGCTTTGCGTTAAAAATCCAGCCATAAGGCCGGCTTATTTTCGGTTTTTCTCATTTTTTGAGACACTTTGCCCCGCCGCCGGGCCTGAAAATCCGGGCCGGGGCTTGTTTGCCAGGCCGGGGCGCGGTATAAATAGACTGTCCCCGGCGGATCGGGGGCAAAAACTTAACCAGCCATGGAGGGCTAAATTATGCAAAAATTAATTTTTTCGGCTTTCCTGATTTTCGGGGTTTCCGAAAAGTCATTTGCGCCAGTGGCAATGGGGCCTCCTCCATGCGGCCACGGAGTAAAGGGCGCGTATCATAGCAAAGGAGGGGGCTTTGTGGCGGCCACGGCTCAAGTGGCCAAGACCGCTTTTGTGGCCAAGACCGCGGCTGTTTGCGGCAATGCGCATGTTTCCGGCAATGCGTATGTTTTCGGCGATGCGCTGGTTTCCGGCGATGCGCTGGTTTCCGGCAATGCGCGGGTTGGCGGCAATGCGCGGGTTTCCGGCGATGCGCGGGTTTCCGGCGATGCGCGGGTTCACGGCAAGGCGCTGGTTGGCGGCAAGGCGCTGGTTTACGGCAAGGCGCTGGTTGCCGGCAATGCGCGGGTTCACGGCAAGGCGCTGGTTGGCGGCAAGGCGCTGGTTTACGGCAAGGCGCGGGTTGACGGCCTTGCGCGGGTTTCCGGCTATGCGCGGGTTTACGGCAATGCGCTGGTTGGCGGCAAGGCGCAGGTTGACGGCGAGGCGCGGGTTTACGGCAATGCGCTGGTTGGCGGCAATGCGCGGGTTGGCGGCAATGCGCGGGTTTTCACAGCCATTCTAAAAAGCGGCAATATCACTTCAGGGACGCATTAAACAGGGCCTGTAATGCTTTGGCCCCCGGCGGCCCGCGGGGGCTTTTTTAACTGAAACAAAGGAGGTAATCATGCAGCAAGGGCTTTTATTAGTTATGAGCGCCATTATAGCTTTATGCGCCTTACTTGGCGGCATAGGGCTTATTATTGACTGGCGGTTAGAGACTGTGAAGGAAACACAAGCCACCATTAAAATAGACCTAAAAGATGTGAAAAACAGGCTAACCCGCCTTGAAGATAAAATTGACTTGCTTTTAAAAACAGAAAAAAGCGCCAGCCTTAAAAAATAGCCATTGAGGCTTTTTGCCCCCGCCCGGCCCGGCGGGGCTATTTCAATCTCAAGTGAACCCCGACATCCGGCAAACCTTCTTTTGTTATGCATGGGAAGTCATCGGATATATTCCATTCTGATCCATAGTTAAAAGAGAAATCCAGCCGGCCCTCATAAAGCGGCGTCTTGCCATCCTCCAGCATGGAAGTATTGAGGGTGATCGGCCCCATTTTCAGGAACCCCGTAAAGCGGCCATCCCCGGCCAGATCCTGAATAGGCTTTTGCAGTTCCTCTGCCCCCTGGCTGCTAAGCAAAATATGGCAAAGCTCCACTGGCTCCATAGGGTCTAAAGAGGCCACTCCGGCCCGGCAATGAACCTCTAAATCAGTTTCGTGAACCATAGTTTCGCCGTCATGATGTCTTGAAGGAAAAGCCCCTTTTTGATCAATGGAGACAACGCCTAAAATGCCATAGGGCAAAGCCTCAGTATTTATGACATCCGAAAAGACAAACTCAAAGTTTGGGCCAGGGAGCCGCTGATAAGCGCGGGATTGAGAAAGCCCCGCGCCGCGGCCCCTAAGATAGAATCCGCCACGGACATGCTGGTTTCGGCGGCCAGCCGGGCGCGCGTCAGGCGGCTGATGCCCATCAGGAAATCCGCGGAGTTGGCCAGGTCGCGGATGCGCAGGATGGAATAGCCGGCCCCGCCCTCTGGCCACCGCGCCCGCCCCTTAAAGTCTCTGTAAAACCAGGCGCGCTCGCCGCTTAAGGCTATCGGATCGGCGCAGCCGATCGCTTTGAGGCGCGGATAAGCCCAAACACTCCCGGAGAGAAAAGGCAGGATTTGCTTCAGGCGGCCCGTGGCCATGTCCCATTCCACTTTGGCAACAAAGTTGCCGCCAAGCAGGCAGTTTTCCGCCAGCTGCAGCATAAGATCGGTCTTGCGCATCCAGCTGTTTGGCCTCTCCATGACCGCCAGGGCCGGATGATCCTCCATGGCCTCGCCGTCTCTGTTTTTGATTTTCAGCGGAAAGCGGATCAGCGCCCCGCTGATGCCGGAGAGAGCGCGGAGGGCCGCCCTTTTCAGGGGGAAATGACTGCTGCGAGGGAAGGCTCCTTTCAGCGCGGCAATGCGCCGCCTTTTATTGCGGGACAGTTCGGGCCAGACTCAAAGCGCGGCTTATTCAGCTTTGCCGTTTTGAGCGTTCGCTTTTGCCTGGCTTTTGAGCTTGCGGATTTCCTTTTCAGGCAGGCCAGTCACTTTAACAATAAATGCCATATCCGCTTTGGCATGGAGCATGTTTAAAATGACCTCTCGCTCCCTTGCCTGGCGGCCCCTTTCCTCAATTTCTTCCCGTATTGTCATATAACCTCCTTTTGGCAATAACCCCCGGCGGACAGCCTCCCGCTCAGCCTCCGCCCATACCTCTGACTTCATTTTATACCCCTTAAGCAGATAGTCAAGGAAACTCAACAAAAAATCTGGATATTTCCTCAAAAAATCCCCTCCAAACATGCTCAAAACGCCCAAAACAAACTCAACATCCGCTCTGCGATCCCGAACATGCCGCAGCAAATACAGGCAGATGCCAATCTTAGACTTTGAATCCTTAAAAACCTCCTCAAGGCGCGGCTCATGGAGGTCCAGCAAATACGGTTTAAAACCCGGCATGTTTTGCCGCGCTATCCGGCTTTTCGGGGAAATCGGATGGCCAAGGGCCTCCCGAAGGGAAAGCGGGCCTTTGTAAGGCATCTTTCCCTGATGAGCCAAAACAAGCAAAATCTCTGGCAAAATGCCATGCTTTTCAAACTGGTCGTTTGAAAACTGCATTTGATAGCGGTAGAACTGGGCATAAGTCTTCTTTGGCTCATGCTGCGATTTATGCTCAATCACGATGTAAGTCAAAACCCCCGGATCTGATAAAAAGGGGACGGCCACAACCAGATCAGCCCTTTTGCCGTCGTGAAAGCTGTCTTTTGCCAGCCCGCTCCGCGGCCAGTCAAAGAGCGCGAATATTTCCGGGGGGAGGGCCGCCCGGCAGAGGTCTGCGGCCGCACCCGGCAGCTCGCAGGCTCTTTTGAAAAATCTGTCATGAATCCCAGAAGCTCCCGGCGCTCCTGCTGGGCTGGAAGCTGTTTTTTTTGTTCTGCCATAATTCCCCCTTTAGTTTTTTTGGCTGGCTGCGCCGCATTCCCCTGTATTTTCCCCTGCTTTTTCCCTTGGCATAAGCCTGCTGTTTTTGGGGCCAGCCGAAAGCTCCCGCCGGCGGCGCGCTCTGGAGATATAAGCTTTCCCTTGATTTTTCTAAAACGCAAGAAAAAAAACCAGGCTTTGGAGAGGCAGCTGCAGCGGGGGGGAGGAAGCCTGCCGCGGCGCTAGGGGCTTGGCTTGATTTACTGGGCCGGCTTGGCGGCCGTTCTCGGTCCTCCGCGGCATGGCAGGCTTGTCCAGAGGGACAGTCTCTTATCACCTGCTCCCACAGGAGCAGATTCAGCGCTGGGTTTTGGCTGATTTTTTTGGGCAAAAGCAAAAGCTGGCCTTCCTGGCCGATCGGCTTTATTGCTTGCAAGCTTTAAAAGGGATTGTATTCGCCTGGCCTCATCAGGGGGTTGACTTTTCTGCCCCCCCGCGGCAGGCTTGGAATACAATCTCTGTTAAAGCCAGCTTTGCGCGGTATCGATCTGATTGCAAGGAGCGCCCCCGCCCTGGACAAGCGGGGGCCTTGGTTTTTAGCCAAAACCAGCAATATTTGCCGTGATTTTCCCCCCTTATGGCCTGGACTGAAGTCCAGTTTTTCAATAAATTCTGCTTATTTGCCGCTTTGCGTTAAAAATCCAGCCATAAGGCCGGCTTATTTTCGGTTTTTCTCATTTTTTGAGACACTTTGCCCCCCCAGCCCGGCCCCCGGCGGGGGTTTTTTTGCGCAAATTTTGCAAAACCCGCTTTTTTGCTGACTTGAAGGCGAAAGCGCGCTATATTCCGCCTGTAAATCAATCAAAGGAGGTATTTTTATGAAACACAATCACTTTAAAACGGCTTTTTTGAGCGCTTTCCTGATTTTCGGGGTTTCCGCCGCCGCGGAAGACACTCCCTGCGGCCCCGGCATTGAGGGCGCTCTGCATACAAACCCCGATGGCTCTGAAGGCGGGTTTGTGGCCTCCACGGCCACTGTGGCCAAGACGGCTTTTGTTGAATCTGATGCGGCTGTTTGCGAAAATGCTGGGGTTAGCGGCAAGGCGCGGGTTTTCGGCAAGGCGCAGGTTTATGGCGATGCACAGGTTCTGGACAATGCGCGGGTTGCCGGCAATGCGCGGGTTTTAGGCGATGCGATTATTGGCGGCAATGCGGTTGTTGCCGGCAAGGCGTGGGTTTTCGGCTATGCGCGGGTTGGCGGCAATGCGCAGGTTTTCGGCAAGGCGTTGGTTTTCGGCAAGGCGTTGGTTTTCGGCTATGCGCGGGTTGGCGGCAATGCGGTTGTTGCCGGCAAGGCGTGGGTTTTCGGCTATGCGCGGGTTGGCGGCAATGCGCAGGTTTTCGGCAATGCGCAGGTTTTCGGCAATGCGTGGGTTTTCGGCTATGCGCGGGTTGGCGGCAATGCGTGGGTTTTCACAGCCCATCTGAAAAGCGGCCAGGTCACTTCAGGGGAGCATTAAACAGGGCCTGTAATGCTTTTGCCCCCGCCCCCCCGCCAGGCAGCCGTCCGGGGCTTGTTTTCCGGGCCGGGGCGCGGTATAAATAGGCTGTCCCCGACGGATCGTGGGCTTTAAACAGCCATGGAGGGCTAAATTATGCAAAAAATTTTTTTTTCGGCTTTGGCCGGGGTTTTAATGGGGGCGGGCTTTCAAAGCCTGGCCGGGGATCACAATGGCCACACCTATGAGAGACAGGAAAAAAGCAGAGCACCGATTCGGCAGGATTTTCAAAAACAACTGAACCAGCATGAGGAGGCAATAAGAAAAGCAAACAAAAAAAGGGTAGCCAAGGCACAAATCAAGCAACAGGAGGCCCAGTTAAAAAGAATCAATTCACGACTGGACAGGGCAAGGGCCTCTAATTCCAACATGAGAGAAATCATGCGGTTAAGACTCGAACAAGACAAAGCCTTGCTTTCCTTATGGGAGATTAGGGAAAACACAGTAGACAACTATAGGAGGCGGGGGTATTACCTGGAGGACAAATTAAGAGAGGCAGATCAAAGCGGGGACACTTGGGACTATGTTGCCTTAGCTGCAAAAAAAGGAAACTATCAGCCAGCCGCCAGGCATATTATGAACGCTATCTCAGATATTTGCCCTTTGCCTGCCCCACCTCGGCCTGGTTGCTTAGATATACAATGCTTTATTGCTAGTCCGATAAATAGCGGAGCATCTGGCGGATCGACTGGCCGCCGATAGACAATGAAGGCCCTTGCCGCTTTGCTGCTTTTCGGCTTTTCCGCCGGGGCGGCGGCCACACCATGCGGCCCCGGAGTAAAGGGCGCCCCCCATCCGAACGGCGGCGGCTTTGTGGCGGCCACGGCCACTGTGGCCAAGACCGCTTATGTGGCCAAAACAGCGGCTGTTTGCGGCAGCGCATGGGTTGGCGGCTCTGCGCGGGTTTCCGGCCATGCAAAGGTTTCCGGCCATGCCAATATTTCAAGGAATGCAAGGGTTTATGGAAAAGCGCGGGTTTATGACTACGCAAGTGTTTTAGGCAAAGCAATAGTCGCAGGCAACGCAATAGTCAAATACAATGCATCTATTTTTGACAATGCGCAAATCTTCGGCAACGCAACGGTTGCCGGCAAAGCAAGTGTTGTCAGCGATGCAAAGGTTTTTGGCTATGCAATAATCAGAGATTTTGCAAGGGTTGCCGGCAAGGCAGAGATTTCCGGCAGGGCAAAGATTACTGGCGCCGCAAAGGTTTCCGGCAACGCAATGGTTGGGGGCAATTCATGGGTTAGGGGCAATGCGCAGGTTTCCGGCGATGCGCAGGTTTCCGGCGGCGCAAAGGTTTTGGGCTATGCAAAGGTTTTTGGAAAGGCGCTGATTTTAGATAGCGCAATAATTTCCGGCGAGGCACAAATTTCCGGCGATGCGCAAATTTCCGGCAATGCGAAGATTGGTGGATATACAAAGGTTGGCGGGCATGCCCAAATCTTCAAATCCCATCTGGAAAGCGGAAATATCACTTCAGGGATTCATTAAACAGGGCCTGTAATGCTGCCTCCCCCGCCCGGCCCGGCGGGGCTATTTCAATCTCAAGTGAACCCCAACATCCGGCAGCCCTTCTTCTGTTATGCATGGGAAGTCATCGGATATATTCAGTTCTGATCCATAGTTAAAAGAGAAATCCAGCCGGCCCTCATAAAGCGGCGTCTTGCCATCCTCCAGCATGGAAGTATTGAGGGTGATCGGCCCCATTTTCAGGAACCCCGTAAAGCGGCCATCCCCGGCCAGATCCTGAATAGGCTTTTGCAGTTCCTCTGCCCCCTGGCAGCTAAGCAGAGTATGGCAGAGATTCGGCGGCTCCATAGGGTCTAAAGAGGCCACTCCGGCCCGGCAATGAACATCTAAAGAAGTTCTGTAATATACCTTCCCTTGATCCCATACCTTTTCAGGTCTTGCGCCCTTGTTTTCCATAGAGACAATGCCCACAATTCCATAGGGCAAAGCCTCAGTATTTATCACATCCGAAAAGACAAACTTAAAGCCCTTCCGGCCATCCGCGGCCAAAGCCATTTGAAAATAGGCAGCATACAGCTGCAATTTTTTACGAATAAGATTGTCCATTTTGATCCTCCATGTCTGGCTTTTTAATCTCTGCCTCTGCTATCTTTTCCTTTTCCGGGACATCCATGCCCGGCCCGGCAAGGCGCGGAAGGCCAAGCATTTCTCTGCCTTCATTCTGGCTTATCAGGCCGTTCTTAAGCAGGGCAGCCAAATAGCTGGACTTTTCGCGTCCGTCCATTGACTGCATGATCTCCATCTCAAAGCAAAATTGCAGTCCTTTTTTTCTCTCTCTTTCCGATAGCAGGAAGGCGGTAAAGGCCCCGGCGCAATGCTCCAGCCAGGGCTTCAAGGTCACCGCCTGAAGGCTCCGGGCGGCCTCCTTGGCCCCGCTTTGGACGTTCAGGCTTTCAGCCGTCACCCACTGAATGCCCATAATCCTGGCCAGTTCCTGATCGCTGGACTTTTTGCAAAAGGCAATATCGGCCTGCCTCATGTCCATATTTAAAGCGCTGATTTTCAAATCTCCGGGCAAAAGAAGGGCCGAACCCCGCTTGGCCGCCCCGCTTTGATAGAATTTCCTGATCGCCGCCTCGGCGGCTTTTTTTGATTTTTCGCTGCCGCTTTGGGCCAGGGAGCCGCTGATAAGCGCGGGATTGAGAAAGCCCCGCGCCGCGGCTCCTAAGATAGAATCCGCCACGGACATGCTGGTTTCGGCGGCCAGCCGGGCGCGCGTCAGGCGGCTGATGCCCATCAGGAAATCCGCGGAGTTGGCCAGGTCGCGGATGCGCAGGATGGAATAGCCGGCCCCGCCCTCTGACCACCGCGCCCGCCCCTTAAAGTCTCTGTAAAACCAGGCGCGCTCGCCGCTTAAAGCTATCGGATCGGCGCAGCCGATCGCTTTGAGGCGCGGATAAGCCCAAACACTCCCGGAGAGAAAAGGCAGGATTTGCTTCAGGCGGCCCGTGGCCATGTCCCATTCCACTTTGGCAACAAAGTTGCCGCCAAGCAGGCAGTTTTCGGCCAATTGCAGCATAAGATCGGTCTTGCGCATCCAGCTGTTTGGCCTCTCCAGGACCGCCAGGGCCGGATGATCCTCCATGGCCTCGCCGTCTCTGTTTTTGATTTTCAGCGGAAAGCGGATCAGCGCCTCGCTGATGCCGGAGAGAGCGCGGAGGGCCGCCCTTTTCAGGGGGAAATGACTGCTGCGGGGGAAGGCGCCTTTCAGCGCGGCAATGCGCGCCGCCTTTTATTGCCGGACAGCCAGAAGCAGCCCGAAGCGCGCGGCTTATTCAGCTTTGCCATTTTGAGCGTTCGCTTTCAACTGGCTTTTCAGCCCATTATCTTTGAATCTAATAATCTCGGCTTCTGGCAGGCCAGTCACCTCAGAAATCAGAGAAATTTCCAAATTTTTCTGGAGCATATTGAAAATGACCTCTCGCTCCCTGGTCTGCCGGCCCTCCTGGCGGCCCTCTTGGCGGCCTTTCTGCCGGCCTTTTTGCAGGCCTTTTTGCAGGTTTTTTTTGCCAACCTCTTCCATTGTGTCTATAAACTGCATAAAGTTTTTCCCTCCTGTGGCTTTTTGATCAATCTCCTTTAAAACCTCCCAGTTAAACCGCCCCGGATGGACGCTGCAAATATAATCCACAGCCTTGTTTATTAGAGCCTTCCAGTCCTCAAGGCTTAAAGCGGCCCCCATGCGAAACAGCTTTTTAATAATCCGCTCAGCCCGCTCCCAATCCCCCTGCAAATCCCATATATGCTGCAGAATAAACAATGCCGGATGAGAAGTCAAGCCCCTGGCTTTTCCCTCATCCAGCTCCCTCAAATTCAGCAGAGCCGAAGCGACAGCGAGCCTTAAAAATACTGCGGAAATTCAAAACATGCCCCTTTATTGCATCCCAAACCTCCGCCGCGGCCCTGGACTGGGCCGGCGAAAGCTGGCTCTTAAAATCGCGCAGCAGCGAGCCATGGAAATCCAGCGGCTGGGTCCACTTTGGCCTTTTTCCGCTGTAGGGAACAATCGGGATGATGGGCATCTTCAAGGCCCGGTAAGCCGGAGTCTGATACTCCAGAAGAATCTGGTGGATGTCCCTCCCCTGATGGCTCCGATGCTCCAAAAGAAACAGCAGGCCCAGCCGTCCGCCGCCGTTTTTAATTTTCACAGAGCAGAGGATGTCGGTCCGCCTTTCTCTCATTTCCTCGCTTAGAAAGGTTTTCATTTCGACCTCCAGGGAGCTCCAGTCCAGCAGATTGTAGAGTTTTTCAGGGAGCGAAAGCTTAAAGATGTCGGGGGTGTATTTTTTTTTGGAAAAAACCTTGCGGAAGTAAGAGTCATGGACTGAAGCCCCCCTGCGGATTCGTTTATTGGGACGGCTTTTCAGCCATTCCCGCGCCGCTGCGGAGTGGCGGGCTTGTCCAGAGGGCCGCCCTGTCAGCGTCTGTTTGCCGGGGCGGCCTGGCGGCCGTTCCCGAGCCGCCACAGTATAGACAGGCTTGTCCAGAGGGCTGGTTTTGCGGCTGTTCCCTTCAAGCGGGTTCGACAGCGGCAAAGCGGCAAGGCAGAGGTTCGGCGCTGGGACCTGTTTAAGCAGCTGGCTCTGAGGGCGCGCAAATGTCCCTATATAAAGGACAGCCGCAGGCCCTGCTCCAGGATTTAAAGCCAGATTTTCCCCGCCTTTAGGCTGGGCAGCGCGGGCCGCCCTTTTTGGCCTGGCCCGGCCAAAGCCGCCGATAAGCTTAATTATGTTACATTCTTTATGCCTGGCCTGCCGCGGGGGCAGGCTGTCTCCGGCAGACCGGAGGCTGAAATTTAACCATCCATGGAGGTCTAAATTATGAAAAAACTAATTTTTTCGGCTTTACTGATTTTTGGCTTTTCCGGCGAGGCGGCAGCCACACTTTGCGGCCCCGGAGTAAATGGCGCCCCGCATAGCAAAGGCGGGGGGTTTGTGGCGGTCACGGCTAAAGTGGCCAAGACCGCTTTTGTGGCCAAAACCGCGGCTGTTTGCGGTCATGCGCGGGTTTCCGGCTATGCGCAAGTTAAGGGAAATGCGGTGATTTCCGGCAGCGCGGTGGTTTCTGATCGCGCAGTGGTTATGGACAATGCGAAGGTTTATGATTGGGCAAATGTTTCTGACCGCTCGCGGGTTAAAGGCGCTGCGAAGGTTTATGGCCGCGCGCAGGTTTCCAAAATGTCCTGGATTGCAGGCAATGCTGAAGTTTACGAAAATGCGCGGTATTCCGGCAACGGGCGGGGGCGGATTTACGGCAATGCGCGGGTTTACGGCAAGGCGCAGGTTTCTGGAGGCGCGAAGATTCATGATGATGCGCGGGTTTCCGGCAATGCGAATATTTTCGGCAATGCAATGGTTAAAGGTTTAGCGCGGGTTTGGGGCAATGCGCGGGTTTCCGGCTATGCGGGGGTTTCCGGCAATGCGCGGGTTTGGGGCAATGCGCGGATTTCCGGATCAGTACTTGTTAGCGGAACGGCAAAGGTTTCCGGCGCCGCAAAAGTCTCAACATACGGGAGAACCAGCGGCCATGTCACTTCAGGGGATCATTAACCCCGAAGAGATTAAACAGGTCCTGTAATGCTTTGGCCCCCGCCCGGCCCGGGGGCTTTTAAGCTGCCAGGCAGGCAAAAATTCTTAAGCGATGGGACAGCCCGCCCCCCATGGCGGGCCTGGAAATCCAGGCCGGGGCTTGCTTTGCCGGGACAGGCCGGGCCATAAAGCGCCGCCCGCTAAAAGACAGTCTTATTTACCGCTGCCGGCGCCAGCCCAGCGCGCGGAATTCAGAGATGGGATCGGCGCCAAACAAATATCCTCTCAAAACAGAAACATTCATATAAGCTGTGTTTTTGTTCCCTTTAAAGATTTTGTCCGCCACCCGGCTTTGGCCCTCCGGCCCCATCCAGCCTTTGGGATAATGCTCCAAAAAATCCTCTATGAGAGAATGAAACTGGCTGACAGATCCATGAAACACCTTCCAGCCAAACAGCTCCATCTCCTTTTCAGTCAAAACAGCCGAGGCATTTCTAAAAGCCTTTAGCATAGCTCCAGCAAAATGCTCTTCAGCAAACCGGGGATAGCCTTCTGTCTGGCCGATGTATTCCCCTTTTGGGGAGCCGTCGGGGTTAAACAGCTTGCCCCTCATGGCGCGAAACAGCGTCACAGGGCCTTGAAACTGCTTCCAGCCAAACAGCTCCATCTCCTTTTCAGTCAAAACAGCCGAGACATTTTTAAAAGCTTTTTGCATGTCTCCAGCAAAATGATCTTCAGCGCATCGGGGATAGCCATCTGTCTGGCCGATGTATTCCCCTTTTGGGAAGCCATCGGGGTTAAGCAGCCTGCCCCTCATGGCGCGAAACAGCGCCGCTGGGCCATGAAATGCCTGCCAGCCCAACAGCTTCCTTTCCTTTTCAGTCAAAACAGCCGAGGCATTTTGAAAAGCCTTTAGCATGGCTCCAGCAAAATGCTCTTCAGCAAACCGGGGATAGCCATCTGTCTGGCCGATGTATTCCCCTTTTGGGGAGCCATCGGGGTTAAACAGCCTGCCCCTCATGGCGCGAAACAGCGCCACAGGGCCATTAAATGCCTGCCAGCCAAACAGCGCCCTTTCCTTTTCAGTCAAAACAGCCGAGGCATTTTTAAAAGCCTTTTCCATTTCTCCAGCAAAATGCTCTTCAGCAAATCGGGGATAGCCATCTGTCTGGCCGATGTATTCCCCTTTTGGGGAGCCATCGGGGTTAAGCAGCCTGCCTCTCATGGCGCGAAACAGCGCCGCCGGGCCATGAAATGCCTGCCAGCCAAACAGCTTCCTTTCCTTTTCAGTCAAAACAGCCGAGGCATTTTGAAAAGCCTGTTGCATGGCTCCAGCAAAATGCTCTTCAGCAAACCGGGGATAGCCCTCCATCTGGCCTTTATATTTCTCTTTTGGGGAGCCATCGGGGTTAAGCAGGATGCCTCTAATAAAAGCAGCCCTGCAGCTGGCAGAAGACTGCAATAAAGAATTGTCTTGAGGCGCCGGCTTCAGCTTGGAGGCCGAACAAAGCGCGGGCAGCAAAAGAACAAGCCGGGCGAGCTTCATAATGCGGCCATTATATAGGAAATATGCTTGTTTGTCAAGTCTGCGGGCGGGGGGGGCCGCGCCGGCAAAATCCGCGCGGCCCGCGGCGGCTTTTGGCCGCTTTCCAGGAGTCTCCCCCCCGGAAAACCCCTGATTTTGCGGCAGTTTTATATGCGGCAAATCCCCCCTGAAATATATTTTTTGACAAATCTGTCTTAACAGCTGTAAACTTCATAATGGGCCCGCCTTTTGTTAATGGCCTGATAATGTTTTAGAAGCCCCGGCGCAAAAGGCCGGGCCCGCCTGACCAGACACAAGCCGCGCAAAAGCCGCCGGGAGGCCATAATGCCCTTGACAGCAGAGCTTTTTGAAACCCAAAGCCTTTTAAAAGATCTTCATCGCCGGATGGATGATCTTCGGAGGTGTCTTTGATCCAGCTGGCAGCGAATCCCGCCTGAAAGCTCTGCTCCGGGAGCTGGAAAATCCGGAAATCTGGCAAAATCAGCAGCGCCTCCAGGCCCTTAGCCAGGAGAAATCCCGGCTGGAGAGGGCCGTCTCTGAATGGAAGGCCCTGGAAAGCTCCCTAAGCGAAAGCCGGCTGCTTTTAGAGCTTGTTGAGGAGGAAAAAGACGAGGCGGGCTTTTCCGATCTCAAAAAAGACATCGCGCGCTTTGCCGAAGCTCTGGAAAAAAAAGAGATCGAGAGCCGCCTGAGCGGCGAAAACGACCATTGCAGCTCTTATCTGTCCATCCATGCGGGGGCGGGCGGGACAGAGGCGGCGGACTGGGCGCGGATTCTCCACCGCATGTATCTCCGCTGGGCTGAAAAACATGGCTTTCAAACTGAGATTTTGTCCCTGACGGAGGGCGAGGAGGCCGGCCTAAAGTCTGTCTCCTGCCTGATCAAAGGGCCTTGCTGCTATGGCCAGCTGAAAGAGGAGTCCGGGGTGCACCGCCTGGTCCGGATCAGCCCCTTTGACTCCAGCTCCCGCCGGCACACAAGCTTTGCCTCTGTGTTTGCCTGGCCGGAGGCGGATGATAAAATCCAAATTGAAATCTCTCAGAGCGACATTAGAGTAGACACTTACCGCTCCAGCGGGGCCGGCGGCCAGCATGTGAACACAACAGATTCCGCGGTCAGAATAACCCATCTGCCGACAGGAGCTGTGGTCCAGTGCCAAAACCAGAGGAGCCAGCATGCCAACAAAGACAAAGCCATGAAAATGCTCCGCGCCGCCCTCTACAAAAAAGAGCTGGAAAAAAAAGAGGAGGAGAAAGCCAGGCGGGAGTCTTCAAAAAAAGCCAATGAGTGGGGCAGCCAAATCCGCTCCTATATTCTGCATCCCTATCAAATGGTGAAAGATCACAAAACACAGACCGAAAGCTCCAGCCCAAAAGCGGTTCTTGACGGGGGCATTGATGTTTTTATCCAGGCCGGCTTAAGGCGGAAAAGCCGCCGCCCGCCAGCTTAAGTTTTTTTAGAGGCCGCGGGGCTTGACATAAAAGCGGCGGCCTGCCAGGATATAAAAATGCCTGTCTGGATTTTGCTTCCCCTTGCCATGGCGGCTGCCGGCTGCGCCCACAAGCCGAAGGAGCTGCCCTCCGCCAAAGCGCATTTTGAAAAGGCCCTGGAGCAGAAAAAAAAAGAGCGCTATCCCCAGGCCCTTGAAACCCTGCGGGAGCTGAGAAAGCTTTTTGTCTACAGCCCCTTTGCCGGCAAGGCTCTGCTTTTGGCCGCCGACATTCATTTTGCCATGGAGGATTTTCCCCAGGCCCTGAAAAGCCTCCGCTCCTTTAGGGCGCTCTATCCCTCCAAAAAAACCGCTTATGCTCTTTTCCGAATGGGTCTCGCCGCCGCCCGGCAGCTGCCATCGCGGCCGGATTTGGATATTTCCATCGGAGACGAGGCCATAGAGCATTTTCAGGCTCTTTTGGATTTGGGCGCGGCTGCGGCGCCCTATAAAAAGCAGGCTGAGGCGGAAATAAAAAGAATCCTTGATTTAAAGGCTGCGAAAGAGTTTGAGACAGCCGCTTTTTACAGGCGGAGGGGATGGGAAGAAGCCGCCCTGCAGAGGTTTCGCCTTTTGATAAAAGCCTATCCTGAAAGCCCCCTGCTGCCTAAAGCGCTGCTTCATGGCCTGCAGCTGGCGCGGGCGCTGGAGGAGCCGGCCGCGCCGTTTAAAGAGATGCTTCTGAAAAATTTCCCCAGCTCAAAGGAGGCGCGGTCAATATGAAAGAATCCACAGTTTTTCTAAAAGAGGCGGAAATCCAAAAGCTTGTCAAAGGGCTGGCAAAGGAAATTGACCACGAATATCAAAAAGCGAAAGATCCTCTGACCCTTGTCTGCCCGCTGAAAGGCTCGCTTTTTTTTCTGTCTGATCTGGTCCGCTATTTGAATGTCCCTGTAATACTGGATTTTATATCAATAGAAACCGCGCCGGGGGGGTTTCATATTTTAAAAGATATCAAAGCCCCTTTGAGAGGCCGTGATGTTTTGATTGTCAAAGAGGTTTTAAACGCCGGGCGAAAGCTCCTGTTTTTGAAAAAGCGGATTGAGGCCTGCCAGCCAAAAAGCGTTAAAATCGCCACGCTGATTGACAAGCCCTCTCAAAGGCAGCTTGAGCTGCGGTCTGACTTTTTCGGCATGACCTCCGACGACCGCTACATCTTTGGCTATGGCCTGGATCATGGCGAAAAGCAGCGCCAGCTGCGGGACTTTTTTGTTTTCACGCAATAGATTTGCGCCGCGCGGGCGGCGCCTCCGCAAAGATCCAGCCTGCCGGATCTCCCCGGAAACCCCCCAGAGCATTGAGGCCTGATGGCGGAGCAATATGGACCTTGGTATAGGTTTTGGCCGCCGGGGCTTTCTTTCATGGCAGTTTCAGCAAAATTCCAGCAAAATCTAAGTAAGCAAAATTTAAGCCGGCGGGGGCCGGAAGCCGCAGGGCCTTTTGCCCCCTTAAACAAACGGAGAGTCCCTTAATGCTTTTAATTGACGAGTCAGAGAAAGCCTTGAAAGCTGATATCCGGGTCATAGGCGTCGGCGGGGGCGGAAACAACGCCGTTGAAACCATGATCAGGGAAAAGCTGGAGGGGGTTCAGTTTGTCGCGGTAAACACAGACTCCCAGGCCTTGTCCGCCTCTTCGGCGGAGACAAAAATCCAGCTTGGAGCCAAGCTCACTAAAGGCCTTGGGGCTGGGGCCAGCCCGGAAATCGGCCGCCGCGCCGCCATGGAATCCAACGAGGAAATTCTGAGATGCCTCCAGGGGGCTGACATGGTTTTTATCACCGCCGGCATGGGAGGCGGAACCGGCACGGGGGGCGCCCCCATTGTGGCCGAAACAGCCAAAGCCATGGGGATACTGACTGTGGGCATTGTCACATGCCCCTTTCTTTTTGAGGGCCGAAGGCGGAGCAAGCACGCGGAAAAAGGGATTGGGGAGCTGAAAAGCCATGTCGACACCCTGATAGTGATTCCCAACGAAAAGCTTTTGAGCCTTTCAGACAAGGACATTCCTCTGCTTCAGACCTTTAAAAAAGCGGACGATGTTCTGCTCAAGGCGGTTAAGGGAATCTCCGATCTGGTGAATATTCAGGGCCTGATCAATTTGGACTTTGCTGATGTGAAAACTGTTATGTCCAGCAAGGGGATGGCTTTTATGAGCATGGGCTCGGCGGGCGGAAGCCAAAGAGCTGTGGAGGCTGTCTCCAGCTCGCTCTCCTCCCCCCTTCTGGAGGATGTCTCCATCAAAGGCGCGACAGGGGCCATTGTGAATATCACTGGAGGCGCGAATTTGTCTCTCACAGAGGTCAATCAGGCGGTTTCTTTTTTGACTAGGGAGGTTGATAAAGAGGCTGATATCATAGTCGGCGCCGTGATTGACGAAAAAATGGGCGACGAAATCAGCGTGACTGTGATTGCCACTGGATTTAACGATGAGTCCCCGGCAAAAGAGGACAGCCTGTTCACGCTCTCTAAAAAACTGCAGGATCAGGCATTCTTTGTGGAAGACAGCGCCGGAGGCAAAACAGCGGAAAACGAAACCGAAGCCAGCCTCTCCCCGGCAGCCGGGAAAAAAGAAAGCCCTGCGGCCGCCTCTGACTTTCAAGATCCCCAAGATCTCCAAGATCCCATGTCTCAGAGAGAGCGGCAGGGCGCGGCGGAAGAGCAAAAAACCGCGGAGGCCTCATCCGAAGGAACGGCCGAGAGGCCGGCCCAGCAAACAGGCGCGCCCGCTCAAGAGGATCCCATAGAATCAGAGGCTGAGGAGGATCCGCAGGCGGCGGAGGCCGGAGCGGAAAGCGGCGCAAGCCTCTCCGCCGCTGGCAGCGGGGAAGAGGCCGGAGCGGCCGCGGGGCCGGCCCGGCAAACAGGCTTGGATTCTGCCGGAGCGGAAAGCGGCTCAGCCGGCGGGGGGCAAAAGCTTGACATGCCTCCAAGCCAGGCCAAAATCAGCCGGGAGGATGCAGGCGAATCATCTTCCGCGCCCGGCGCGGGCGCAAAGCCCTCCGCCAGGGAGATGCTTCTGGCCAAAGCGAGAGACTATGCGGCTCAGGCCGCGGCGGAAAAACAGGGGGGGGAAGCCCCCCGCCTTTCTGAGAATCAAATGGGAATGGACTGGGAAAAGCCCTCCTCCAGAGAAGATGATGAAGATATCCCTCAATCCCCTTTTGAATCCAGCCTGGATTTTTCCAGTTAAAGCGCGAAACCCGCGGCAGGCTCGCGCAAAATGAAAAGCCGCTTTAACAAAAAAATCAGGCTTGCCGGAATCGCCTGCCGCTCCAATGACAGCCTGACGCGAAAAAAAATAAATGAGATAAAAAAATTTCTTGCGGGCAGGTCTGTCGCCTCAGAAGTTTTTTTTCCCCCTGAAATTAATAAACTCCCCGCTGCAAAAGCGGATTTGATTCTCTCTCTGGGCGGCGACGGCGCTTACCTGAAAGCGGCGCGGCTGGCGGGATCAGCCCCTGTTTTGGGAATCAATATGGGGTCTTTGGGCTTTTTAACGCCTTATGAGGCAAAAAAAGCCATCCCGATTTTAGACAGCGCGCTGAGCGGCCGCATGTATTCCAAGAAAAACCGCTTTCTGGAAACAAGCTTTTGCCGCTTTTTGAAAAAGCCCGGACAAAAAAGCCATGGCTTTGGCGGAAGGGCGCCGGCTTTTTCGGAAACGCCGGCAAAAACTTTTTATTCAATTAACGAGGCAGCGGTTGAAAGGGGGGAGCTGAGCCGGCTCATCTCTTTTTCTGTTTATATAAACAGGCAGTATATTTATTCGTCAAAGTCTGACGGGCTGATTGTCGCCACCCCTATTGGCTCCACAGCCTACAGCCTCGCCGCCGGGGGGCCTGTCCTCCATCCGGAAGTCAAGTCCATGGTCATTACACCTATATGCTCCCACAGCCTGACAGTCCGCCCCATTGTCATTCACAGCAAATCAGAGATTCTTCTGCAGGTCCATGACAGGGCTTTTTTTGCCGCGGACGGCGGGGCGCGGCAGCCTGTTGAGCCTTCAGACGCTCTGCTCATCAAAAAAAGCGAAAAGTTTTTTGTCTCTCTGACAGAAAAAGAGGAGACAGAGTTTCCCCTTCTGAGAAAAAAATTTAAATTTGGGCAGAGAGATTAAGGCCGCCGGCGGCTTCCGAAAGCGGGCTATCGGCGCGGGCGCTTTCTGTTAAGGGTGATATATAAATTGCTTTGCTGAATCTCCCGGGCCGCAAGGGTCCTTGGCTTGTAGCCATGCTTTCGGATGGTTATCTGAATCTCCCGGTCAGGCAGTATGGCCAGGGCGCTTGGTGTGTAGGACAAAAACTTTCCATTTACAAAAATCATGGCCCCTGAGGGCTTTGTTCTGAGCAAAATCCGGCGATGGGCCGAGCTGACCGTTCTCTTTGGAGGAGAGGGGGCGTCAAATCCGCTTCCGGGGGCCAGGCTTTCCCCGGCCGGCTTTCCCCCGGGTTTTTCAGCCTGAAAAGAGGATTCGGGAGAAGGCGGCTTTTGCGCCTCTCCCCTGCCGGCTGATGTGTTTTTTACCGTTGAAAAAATTTTTCCCGCAAGGTCAGAGCGCATCAGGGATTCCCTGCGCTTAAAAACCAAAAAAGCTCCGAGCGCGATAATCACTGTCAGGGCCAGGGCGGCGGCCTGAAGCAGCCGCTGTTTTTTCTCTTCTGCGCGCAGGCTGCCCGCTTTGTAATCATAAGCAGCGCCCGCCCCGGCGCGGGGAGCAGCGGCCGGCGCGCGCGGCAGGCCGGGGCGCTCTTTCATTGCGGAGCTTTTCTGGAAAAACTCCTCCGCGGAGCTTGTGACTCCAGAATCCTCTCTGGACATTTTTCCGGCGGCTCTGGTCTTTGACAGCGTTTGCGGCTCATGGCTGCCGCTGAGGCTTTGCTCCTCTGGCATCAAATAAGTTCTGCTCGCCTCTGTTTCAGATGTTTTGGTTTGATTTTCATATCTTGATCTGGAAAGAGACATGGAATGCTCCCTCTGGCCCGCTGTTTGTGTTTTGGTCGCGCCCCCCCCCGCTCCGGGAGCCGCGCCGCCGGCCCTGCCCCCCGACTCGGAAACAGAGTCAATGGAGGGGAGATCCAGATTATTCTCCGGCGAGATTTCTGAATCTGTATGATAAAAATTGCTGTTTTCGCTCAAAGAGCTGATGTATTTTTTAAACTCCTTTGAATAAAGCTTCTGCTTTTCCCTTTCCCTCAGTATTTCTCTGGAGTAAATTTTTTTGATAAAGGATATAAAATCATATTGTGAAAATTCCGGGTAATTTTTGTTTAAAAACACATTAAGGTCCCTTTCCATTTTGGCCGCTGTCTCATATCTTGCGTTTTTGTTTTTCTGCAGGGCGCGATGGACGATTTTAGCCAGCTCAGAGGGGACTCTTGGAGATTTCTCCTGAACATTGGGAATATGGCAGGCTTTGATTTTTTTTAACGCGTTCATTTCGCTCTTAAAGGAAAACAGCCGCTCGCCGGCCAGCATTTCCCACAAAATAACACCCAGGCAGAAAATATCCGTCCGATGGTCCAGCGGCTCCGCCTGGGCCTGCTCCGGACTCATATAGCTGAATTTTCCCTTTAAATGGCCGGCGCGGGTGAGGTCTGTGTCGGCAACTTTTGAAATCCCAAAGTCAATCAGCTTAATCTCTCCGTCAAAGCTCAGCATAATATTTTGAGGGCTTACATCCCTGTGTATCAGGCCCAGGGGCTTGCCGGCGCTGGAATCTATGGCATTGTGGGCGTAATTCAGGCCTGAGGCGGCCTCTTTAATGATATAAACAGCGTTTTCCACCGCTATTTTCTTTTTCAGGCTCTCGACTTTTTTGATCAGCTCCCTTAAATTGCAGCCGGCCACATATTCCATGGAGAGAAACAGCTGGCTGGCCTCAATGCCAAACTCATAAATAGGGGCAATGTTCCGGTGTTTCAGGTTGCAGGCGACTTTCCCCTCATTTTTAAACATATCCTTAAATTCCTCATTGTCGGAAAACTGGGACAAGGCGCGCTTAATGACCACAAACCGGCCCACACCGGTTGGGCCAATGTCTGTAGCGAGAAAAATCTCCGCCATCCCCCCGGTGGCGAGTTTTTTCATTATGGTGTATTTGCCAAACTGAGTGAATTTCATGATTTAGCCGCCTTGAGCCGCCGGGCGCCTCCAGCCCCTAAAGCTAAAAGCTCTCCAATAAGATTATCGGCGCTTTTAAAAGCCGGCTTTAATGCGGGTTTTAAGGTTTCAAGAGCCTAAAATTTTTCGGGGCCGCCGGGGGGATTCCCCCCGCGCCATAATGCCTGCTATAATTCTGGGGAGGCTTGGCCTTTTGGCCTGTTTCTGAGAGCTGGAAAACTGGAAAAAGCCGGCAGAGGGGGGCGCCGCCATGGCCAAAACAGCTGTTGTCACAGGGAGCATGGGGGCGGGCAAGAGCCTGATTTTAAGCGCCTTTCGGGCAAAGGGGCTTCCCGTGTTTGAGGCGGACAGGGCGGCCCAGAGCCTTCTGGGGGCCGAAAGCCCCTGCCATCAGGCCCTGCGGGAGCTTTTAGGGGAGCGGCTTCTAAAGCCGGACGGCAGCTTTGACCGAAAGCTGCTGGCGCGGGAGCTTTTTCAGCCGGCGCCGGCCGGCGGGAATCCATCTCAAAATGAGACAAAAAGAAAAGCTGTGGAGAGCATCATTCATCCCCTGGTCCGCAGGCGGTTTCTGCGGTTTTTGAAAAAAGAGCGGGCCAGGGGGGCTGAGCTGGTTTTTTATGAAATCCCCCTGATTTTAACAGCTGAGGGTTTTTCCCCATTTGATTTTCTGATTTTGATCACAGCTCCAGAGGCTCTGCGGCTTCAGCGGCTCATAAAAAAAGGCTGGACAGAGGAGAGCATTCGCTTTAGATGGGGCCTGCAAACCCCGGAGGCGGAGATCCTGGGCCGGGCGGACTTTGTCATCCCCAACAAGGGGAGCCGGCGGGAGCTGCGCCGGCGCGCGGAGGAAGTTCTGGGGAAAATCAAAAATTTCATAAAATCCAGCCGGGGGGGCCGGCGGCGGGCGGCTAAGCCCCCGCCCGCGGACCTTTAGAAAAAAACCGCCAATCCAAATTGCCGCTTTGTTTTTGCGCGCTATACTGAATTTTGTTTGAGAAATCATTGGTTTCGCTGAGGCCGCTTCCCTCGCTGAGGCGCTGAAAACATCCGGCTGATCCGAAAATCCACCGCAAAATCACAGAGTCTCTGCCCGCGCCGGGCGGCTGAGCCTCCCTGCGGCGGCAGGAGCCTCCGCCCGGGGCGGATTGTTAGCGCAAAGCGGGAGAAAATATTGATTTAAGCCGCCCTGTTTTTTTGCCGAAGAGGGATACAGAGAGGAATCATCTGGGGCGCGGAGCGGTTATGAAAAAAATCTTTCTGTTTGCCGCGCTGGCCTGGCTCCCGCTTTTTGCGCGGGCGGGGTTTGTTTCCCGCTTTCCCCAGCTGCCGTCCAAAAAAAAGCCCATCGCATTCCAGATTCAAAACGAGTTTTATCACAGCGCCGGCAATTATAGACCTATAAAAAACTCATGGTCATGGATTTTTTTTGGAGAATATGAAGATTTAAAAGACAGCAACGACCTTAGATATCTGAAAATCACCCCCTCTGTCAGCTATTCGCCTTTTTCGTGGCTGATTTTGGAGGCCTTTGCCGGCCTTATATGGGTTAGCTCCAAAACAGGCGAAACTGTCAGGGATATTTTACAGCCGTCCGCCGCCGGCGGAGGGTTTGTCATATATAAAAGGATCAAGTCATCGTATTTGGGGTTTGAGTTCAGGGGCGGAGTCCCTTTGATGAGCGTTCCTCAAAACACAAATGACGCTGTGGGCGGCGACGGGGCTTATTTTGCCGAGCCGGGCGCATGGCTCATCTACAGGCCGCGGTCGCGGCTGTTTTATTTGTTCAACAACACCAGGTTTCGCTACAGAACTGAGGGGCTGTCGTCGCTTTTGCTCAGCTCGGCGGGCGGGGTTTTAAAAACCGATTTGACAGACATTGGAATTTCCGCTGACATTTTTCTGCCTGTTCTTTTGGACACATACAGCAGGCAGCCGAACCAAAGATGGAGCATTACAGACAGGGTGAATGGCGGAAGCTACAAGTTTTACTCTGTTGATCCAAGGGCTGTGTCAGTCAGTGTCTGGACAAATTGGAGCTTCTTTAAGCCTGTCCGCCTGACTTTTTACGGAAACTTTGACCTTACAGGGCAAAATTATGCGAGAGGCTTGACATTGGGGGCCATTGCGAGCTTGCGCCTTAACACAAAAGCGGGCCAGGCCCGCCGCGCGAGAGAGGGGCTGAAAGCCCTTGATCTTGAATACAGCGGAGAGTATGTGGATGATGAAAGCGGCAAAAAGGCTGAAACTGAATACTTTGAGGAAGAAGACGACCCTCAATCTCCAGATTTAAACAAAGAAATGAAAAACGAGATTCGGCGCCTTCGCTGACAGCAGCCGGAAAGCGGCATGGCAGGGGTTTACTCCTCATCGTCCTCCTCCTCTTCGTCGTCTTCTGCTTCGTCTTCCCCGCCGTCCTCCTCCTCTTCATCACTCTCATCTTCGGACATATCCTCTTCAAAACCGTCAAAGGCGTCTGCCGATCCAGATTCCAGGCCTTCCTCAGAATCGCCTTCGCGCTCCTCCAGGGCCTCCATATAGCTCTCCTCTATCTCCTCGCCGTATTCTGGAATGCCCTTTTCCTCAGGAACAGCAGATGGCCTTTCCTCAATGCTCCCGGCTTCCTCGTGGCTTGCGGACTGGCTCAAGTCCTCAATAAAGCCGGAGGCGCCTGTCCATGTGTCGCCCGCGTATATTTGATTTCTGTTCCCTGTTATAATGGCTGTCGCCCTTTGCGGATTGACATGCGCGACCCTCAAGCTGCCGACAGGGGCGTCCTCATACTGATACGGCCTCCTCATAAGTCTGTATTGGCTGGAGGCTCTTATATGATAAATGTCGCCGGGCCGAACCCCATCCGCCTCCCCTTTATTCAGATAGGCCAGAGAATAAATGGAAAGCATTGATATTTCCCCTTCAGGAACTCCAATGATAGAGCCGCTGGCGGATCCAGGATCCCCTTTTTGAGAGAGCCGGTAAACAGGGGCCGGCCCCTGAAGAAGCTGATCCCCCGCGGAGATGGCCCTTAAAGATTTTGTCACAAGAGCGCGATACATGCTGCCGCTTTCCGACAAATAAGAGAGTATTTTGATCTCCCCTTTGATCTTGATCTCCGATCCATGATCGCTGAAATCCATGATTGATGACCTGAAAGGGCCTAAGTTTTCAAACACAGTGTAAAGCCCGCTTTGAATAACCGGGCCGCCCTCCATCTCAACAATCACATGCTCCCCGTTAAAGGCGACAGAGCCGCGGCCATCCTTGCTGACCACTGTCCCCTGAGCGGGCGGATCCTCCTCAGCCAGATAAAAAGGAAGAATGGCCTCTTTTTTTGGCTCAAGAGGCTCCAGGCGGAAAACAATGTCTGGAGATGGAGCAAAAAAAGGGTTTTGCAGAAAAGGAAGCGATGAGGGGAACTGGCTGGCGGGGAGGGATTTTTTGGCGTTTTTGTTTGGCTCTGCCAAGTCCGGCGGAAACTGGGAGGCTATATCAACGCTGTATTCAGAGTTTATTGCATCCTGAAGCGATTTGGCGTCAAACTTGATAAAGTCCCCTTTGAAAATCCGGTGAGGGTTTTCTGTCTCAGGATTGGCAACCCACAGTTTTGACCAGTAAAGAGAGTCCCTGAAAAATTTGCCGCTCAGATCCCAAAAATTGTCTTTGTATTTGAGCTGATAAGACCGAGCGAGAGATTTTATAAGCTCGGACCATTTGCTGTAGGGGACGGGGTCTTTATAGTATTTCAAATAAATATTATGCATGCGGTTTTCATACTCGGCGTCTGTCTCCCCCCATGCGCTGCCGGCGAAGCCAAAACAGAACATCAGAAAAAACAAGGCAAAATGAGCGGGCAATTTCATCACAAAACCGATCAAACCTATAAAACAGCCCCTGCATCAACCGGACGGAACGGCTGCGAGGCCGTCCCCCTAAACAGGCGCTGCGAGGCCGTCCCCCTAAACAGGCGCTGCGAGGCTGTCCCCCTAAACAGGCGGCCGCGAGGCCGTCCCCCTAAACAGGCGCTGCGAGGCCGTCCCCCTAAACAGGCGCTGCGAGGCTGCCCCCTAAACAGGCGCTGCGAGGCCGTCCCCCTAAACAGGCGCTGCGAGGCCGTCCCCTTAAACAGGCGGCCGCGAGGCCGTCCCCCTAAACAGGCGCTGCGAGGCCGTCCCCCTAAACAGGCGCCGCAAGGCCGTCCCCCTAAACAGGCGCTGCGAGGCTGCCTCCTAAACAGGCGCTGCGAGGCCGTCCCCCTAAACAGGCGCTGCGAGGCCGTCCCCCTAAACAGGCGCTGCGAGGCCGTCCCCTAAACAGGCAGCCGCCCCTATATCAAAGCTTAGCATAAAGACAGGGGGGGAGGCGCTCCCTGGAGAAAACAAACAGACAATAGTCCATGCCGCCGCGCCGCGCGAAAACAGGCTCTAAAAAACAAAAAAATTAAAAAAAATTCTAATTTGGATCGTTTTTTGCATGTATATCCGCATGTTTGCATGGCTGCTTATTCCCCTCATTTTTTGCCTGAGCCCATGGCTGGGCTTTGCCGAAAACCTTCGCGAGCTTTCAGAGACGCTCCACGGCCAGTGCCTTAATTTTGTCTCCTTCAAAAGCCGGTACCGGGATATTTACGAGGCCCTTCTCTGCGGCGAGAGGCTTCCCGCCGGGCGCCTGAAATCTGTTTTTGTCCGGGGCGGGCTGATTCACCTCATGGTGGTTTCCGGGGCGCATCTTTTGTTTTTGGAAAGCGCCTATAAAAAAATCCCCCTGCCCGCCAGGATCAAAACCCCCTCGCTCGCGCTGATTCTGATTGTGTATGCCCTGGCGGCCCGCCTTTATCCCCCGATTATGCGGGCCCTGTTTGCCTTTTTTCTGTTTCGGCTTTCAGAGGCTCTTAAATTATTTTGGAGCGGCGGCATGAGGCTTCACATCAGCGGGATTCTCTGTCTGTTTCATCAGCCGGCCTGGATTGACTCCGCCTCTTTGCAGCTGAGCTGGCTGGCCTCGCTTGCGCAGCAGCGCGCCACAAGCCTCAGAAGAGCTTTTGCCGCCTACCTGTTTATTTTGCCCATCATCAACCGATGGCAAATTCTGCCCCCTCTGACAGTCATCATCAACTGGCTTTTGGCCCCTGTGATTGGCTCGCTGCTGTTTCCTCTGTCATTTGCGGCAGCGGTTTTCCCTCCCTTGCGCGCTGTCTGTGACTGGCTTTGGGGCGCGCTTTTTTGGCTGCTGCAAAGGCTTGAAAAGCTGCCCGCCGCCGCGCCGCTTCAAAAATGGAGCCTGCCGGCTGAATGGACCTGGCCGTATCTCGCTCTGATTTTTCTGCTTGTCTATATTTCTGAATCCTATAAAAGGAAACAGGTTTTTGGAGGAGGGGCGGGCTGGCTCTCAGGCAGACAGAGTTAGGGCCTGTTTGCTGGGGCGGCCTGGCGGCGCCGTTCCGGCCCCGCATCGGTCATCCATAGAGGAATATTTATTTGTTAACTTGTTTCTGGGGCGGAAATGTTTGTTTCAGATTTCCCCCTCTCTTGTGTCATCGTCAACTGTGGAGCTGCCGGGGGAGAGCGTCTCATCTCTGTCTTTTATCATGGCCTCGCCTGCCGGCTGAAGGGCCGGATCGGAGAAGCGGCGCATTTCATGGCGGCGCCGGATGGACGGAGGCTCAGGATAGCCGACAAAGTCAATCTGAGGCAGGGTCCAGACAAGCTGGGACCGGCGGGAGATATTCAGTTTTTTATAGACATTTGTCAAATGAAACTTGACTGTCTTTTCCGCCACACAGAGCTTGTTTGCCACCTCTCTGTTGATAAGGCCTTGAACAACCAAAATAACCACTTCAACTTCGCATCTGGATAATTTTTTGTTGGCCAGGTATTGCCGCAAACTCTGCTTTTTTTCTTCAGAAAAAGGCTTCATGATGTCTCCCTCCATGGATGGCGCCGGCGGCGCTTTCAAAGCTGCGGAGGGGTCCCTCCCTCCTGTTTCCTCTAACAATTCCATTTAATCAGGCTGCCGGAAAAAAAATCAATAAAAAATTTAAAAACTGGACCTTTTGCCAGTTAAACCGCTCCAGAAAACAAGCCAATTTGCCCATCCCCCTCTGCCTCCCGCCCGGCGCCCGGCTTTGGGGCGCGCGGGCTTTGGCCCGCTTTTTTTTTCGCCTCAAATTTTGCCTCCCGCTGAAGGTTTGTTTCCGCGCCGGCAGCGGGTTTTTCATGCCGGTCCAAAAGCCGCTCAGCCCGATCAAGGACTGACTTGGGCAGGCCGGCCTGCCGGGCGGCGCTGATTCCATAAGATTTGCCGGCGGCCCCTTCTGTCAAAGTATATAGAAAGCGAAGCCCATCTTTGGATTCTCTGATGGCCATAGAGCCGTTTCGGGCCGATGGATAAACATCAGCCAGCCTGGTCAGCTCATGATAATGAGTGGCTGACAGCAGAAAAGGCTTTTTTTCCCCGATCAAAAACTCCAAAATGGCCTGGGCCAGACTCATGCCGTCAAAAGTGGCTGTGCCGCGTCCAATCTCATCCAAAATGATCAGGCTTTTGGAATCCGCATGTTCCAAAATTTCAGCGGTTTCGCTCATTTCCGCCATAAAAGTTGACATTCCCTGAAGCAGAGAATCGCCGGCCCCAATCCGCGCAAAAATTTTATGAAACACCGGCAGCTCGGCCCGCTCCGCCGGAACAAAGCTGCCGCTCTGCGCGAGAATTGCGCTCAAGGCCGCCTGCCGCATCAAAACGCTTTTGCCCGACATGTTTGGGCCTGTTAAAAGCAGCGCCTCCCCCGGATCAAGGCTGATTGTGTTGGGAACAAACTCATGAAGCGGCTTTTGCTCCAAAACAGGGTGCCGGCTGCCCTGCAGGCAGAGGCGCGGCCCAAACTTGGGGCGGACATAGTTTTTCTCTATCGCCAAAAAAGCCAGGGAGGACAGCGCGTCTATTTCGCTCCAAAAATAAGCCAGCCTCAGCAGGCCGGGCAGCTGCTCCAGAAGCTCTTTCCGCAGCTTATGAAAAATCCGGCTTTCCAGCTCAGCCTGTCTGGCCCGGGCCGAGAGAATCCTCCCCTCCAGATCATCCAGCTCATCCATGGTGTAGCGCTCCGCATGGACCAAAGTCTGTTTTCTTCTGTAGGCGGCCGGCGCTTTGGAGACATGGTTTTTGGTGATTTCAATATAATAGCCAAAAATATTGTTGTAGCGGATTTTGAGGGAGGGGATCATGGTTTTTTGCCTCTCCCTTCTCTCCATTTCCAAAATGGCCCGCTGCCCGCTCTCAGCCAGCTCCTCCAGCCGGTCTCTTTCATCGTCTATGCCTTTGTTGATCAGCCCGCCATCTTTAAGGCTCCCGGGGCATGAGGGCTTGATGGCGGCGCGGATTTTGTCCCTTGCCTGTTCAGCCTGCCGGCGGGCGGATGGATAGGGATCAAGCCCCGCAAGGGCCTGAAGCTCAAGGCCGCGGGCCAGCGAGCCCCCGGCTGCCAAAAGGCTCCTCCCGCTGCATATGGGGTTGGTGATGACTCCTATTTTTCTCTCAGCGTCCCCTAAGCCGGAAAGGATTTTTCTAACTTGGGAGAGGGTTTCCCTCTGGGAAAGCCATTTGTCTATCTGATCCCAGCGCCTTTCTATCTCAGCCTGATCGATCAAAGGGGTTTGCAGATTTCGCTTCAGCAGCCGCGCGCCGCCCGGGGTTTTTGTTCTGTCAATGGCGGCAAACAAAGAGCCTTTGGCTGATCCCCCGCAGCTTTTAAAAATCTCAAGGCGCTCAAACAGCCTCTGGGAGCAGCGCATTTCACGGCTCAAGCTCCGAAGCTCAAAGGCATCCAGAAGGCTTAAAACCGATTCCCCCTGCATAAACAGGGCGTAGCGGACAAGCCTCTGGGCGCTTTCCGGGCTGCCTTCATGCTTTTTCAGATCGGAATGGCTGAGCGCGCCCTCTGGGAGATCAGACGGGCTGAAAACTGTCAGGCGGGCCTCCGGCGGCGGGAGAAGGCGCTTTTGGATGTCCTCTTTTTGAGAGCGGGAGAGAATCAGCTCGGCCGGAGAAAACTGGCTCATCAGCTGAAAGGCCCCGGCAGCTCCCCGGCTTTTGTAATAAAAGGCGCGGCCTGTGGAGCTGTCCAAAAAGCTCGCAAACTCCCGGTCAAAAGCGGCAATATAATTTGGCTGGGACTGATCAATGGCGGCGGGGTCATAGACCATTCCCGGACTGAGTATCCTTGTGACGGCCCTTTTGACCACAGAGCCTTTGGCCTGATCCGCCGGCTCAATTTGATCGCAGATGGCCACAGACAGCCCGGCCTTCAGCAGTTTGGCGATGGGGCCGGAAATGCTGTGGTGGGGAAGCCCGCACATTTTGATTTGCTCGCGGGCTTTTTTGTTTCGGCAGGTAAGGGCAATGTTTAAAATGGGAGCGGCTTTTTCGGCGTCCCCCCCAAACATTTCAAAAAAATCGCCCATGCGAAAAAACAGCAGCCGGCCCTTGTGGGCCTGCTTGATGCGCCAGTATTGCTCCATTAAGGGAGTCATCTTCGGCTATCGCTTTTCAGAGGCGAAAAGCGCTTTTTTGATGGCGGGGGCATGAAGCGACAGCGCCTCTTTGATTTTGGATCCTCTGGCTGCCTCATAAGTAATGACAGGGATATTTCTTTCCAGGCCGCAGTATTCCCCCAGGCTGCCGGGGGTGGGGTAGCCAATATCGCTGGAGGTTTTGTATCCCAGGGCTTTGGCAATGATTTCCGCCTCTGGAGAGCAGTCTCCATTGGTGTTGATCACCGGATTCCAGGAGTGCAGGCTGATAATGATTTTTGGCTTCCTAATATCAATCCATTTTATGAGGGCCTGATTTTCCGCCTCGCTTCCGGGAAAGCGGCCGGGGTGATAGCGCTCTTCCGCAGCCTTTGAAGTCCAGCTTTTTGTCGGGAGGTTGCGGTTAAGATCAACTTTGTTGGCGTTAACCCTCTGGCAGAGCAGACTCCCCTCAATATTCAAAACGGGGACAAGAGTGAGGCGCAATTGGTAGGGAAAATTCCTCTGAAAAGAGCGCAAAAGCCCAAGGCTTATATAAATCCCCTCCGGCTCATCCCCGTGAACGCCGCCCAAAATCAGCGCCTGAGGGCCTTTGTCTCCAAAGTGATAGGCCGGCACGGGCAGGCCCTGGGAGGTCCGTCCGAAAATACCTGTCCGCACAGTCTGTCCGCCTCCGCCGCTTATGCCGGCTTTTTCCGCCGCCCGGCGCCTCCGGGAAAAGCCGCGCCCCCTTAAATATGCCCCCGCCAGCAAAAAAGCAAGCCCTTTGACTCGCTGAGTCATGCTCTGCCTTTATAAGAAAAACCCCTCTGTCAAAGGATCTGCCGGTTATTTTGGAAGGGCCCGGGAGGCTTCCAGGGTTAAGGCGCCTGCGCCTGAAGTTATTTTATGCCTGACCGGCTGGGAGGGCGCCTTCCCTGGCCTTTTCTTTGAGCATGTGAAAATAAAACTGAGTCATCAGGACAAGGGAAAAACAGGAGAGATAAAAACCCGCTCCATACGCTATTGAATCTTTTATGATGTCAATCCAAAGCCAGCCGCTTCCAAAAAAGAACAGCAGGCTAAGGGCGCTGTTCAGGAGCAGCGGGCACAAAGTCATAAACAAAAGCCAATAGACAGTAAAAAGAGCCACCGCCCGCAGCCGGCCCCTGGTCAGATCTTGAGAGGCTTTAAGGGCTGACTTCCCCTGCCGCAGGCAGCCTTCATTAAAAAAAACAGCTTGAGTCACAAAACACAGCCTCAGCCACTTGATTATGCCTGGAATAATCAAAAGCAGGAAAAACACAAGAATCACAAAAAACGCCTTTATGTGGTTTTTAACCAGCGGCCACACCCCCGCAGCGATAAAGTCCCAAAACTCAGGGACAGGGCTGCCGCTTTCCCCGGCCCCTGTTTGTCTGCCGCCTGCTGTTTGCCGGCCCTCTGGCTTGTTTATAAAGGCATAGACAAAATACGGAATAATAAACATAATAAAGCAATACTCAAAAAGACGCAGAGAAAGCATCATTCCATCTTTGAGCGCAAGGCCGCCGTCACCGCTGTCAAAATCAGCCAGCAGGGGATGAATGGGAATGCCCCCAAAGCCAGCAATATTCACAAGGGCGATGACAATTGCGGCTATGGGCAGCCATATCAGGGCAAAATTCAAAGTGGTTTTTTTTAAAACCCAGGGCAGGCAGGCCAGGCTGTCTAAAACAGCCCCCTTAATCAATGTGTGAGAGCTTGGGCGCCCTGCTGGCGCCCCGCCGGCGGGGGGGAGGCCCGCAGAGGGCTTTTCAGCGCTTTTGGCTTTTGTCATGCCGCCTCCTTCTTGATCTCAGGGCTTTGTCTCCAAATATCCTCTAAAGGGCTGCCTGAGGCTGTCCGCAAAATTCTTAGCTCTTGAACTCCTGTCTGCAAGGCTGCCATTTTTCAAAAAAAAAATCAACAAAACCGCGCCAGCCTCATTTTAAGGGCAGAAAGCTGCAGTCATCCCGGACAGCTGCTCTGGCCCCTTCAAAAAAAACAAGCCCCGAAAGCCTTTGCGCGCTGGCCATGGAGGCGATATATTTTTTGGGCCTGGACCTTCGGCTCTTGACCTCCTGAGGCATAATAAAGGAGCAGACGCTGATCCGGCCCCCTTTCCGAAAAGCCGCCATCTTCCAAAATCCAGAGGGCAGCTGCTCCGCCTTGCCCTGAAGCTCCGGCCAGGGGGGCATTTTTTTTCCAAAGCTTTTGCCGGCGGGCGGGCTGCCGTAAAGGGGGCCTGTGAGGACTTTAACCTCATTCCCATTGTTTGCAAAGGCCCTTATGCTTTCCTCCAGCATCCTCCAGGGGCCTTGATTCAGGTCTCTTTTTTGCGGAACAATATTGCTTAAATACTGGGCCTGATAGGCAAATCGGGAGCCTTTAAATGATCCCACAGGGGCAAAGTGCCCTCTGTCATAGCCAAACCGGCCGGCGCCTTGATAGTCTTTTCGGCTGAGGCCGCCGGCCGGCGGAAGATAGGGGCCGGCTTTGTATTCCCGCTTTTCCTTCAGCCCCCCCCAGGTCAGAGAGGGGTCCAGGTGATAGGCCGCCCATTCAGGGAATTTTGTCCGCAAGTCAAAAGACATGGCAAAAATATCGTAGATTATCAGGGGATGGCTGCCTCTGGTTTTGCGGGCCTCCCCTTTTCGGCAGGGCGCCCTGCCGATCCAGTGTTTGGAGTAAACCGCGGCGCAGGATCCGCTCTCCGCCGGATGCCTTGCCTCTTTTGCCTTTAAAGGGGCTGGCGCGGGCCGCGGCAAAGCGGCGCAGCCGCCGGCTGTCAGGCAGAGAAACCCCGCCGGCAAAAGAAAAAGCAAATTTTTGCCGGGTTTCCGCATGCTGTTTTGTTTGTTTTTTGCCCCCGCTGATTTTTGTTTTTGACGCCTGGGGTTTTCATAAAATTATATGCCTCTTTAAATTTATAACCTTAAAACCATCATCTTTGCAGCTGATTTTGGGCATTTTTGACCCGCAGGCGCTTTATTTAGAAAGGCCAAAATTATTAGTGGATGGGGCGGCAGGATTCGAACCTGCGAATGGCAGAACCAAAATCTGCTGGCTTACCACTTGCCGACGCCCCAGAGACAAGCCCTCCGCGGCAAAACCATGATGCTTAAGAAGAACATAATCCCCCCCCTGAGCCTTGTCAAGCCGCGGCATGGCCTCCCTGTTTGCTGGGACGGCCTGGCGGCCGTTCCTGAGACTCTGCGGAGCGGCAAGCCTTTGTTGGGATGGCCCATCGGCCGTTCCTGTAACAGCCCGGCCCGCAGAGGCGAAACCGCTTGCGCCGCCGGCGCCGGCGGAACAGGCGGCGGCGGCAGGCGGGAAAATCACACAAGAGTCTCTGGCGCGGCAGCGGGTTTTTGTATAGTCTCTAGGGCATGGGATTTGTTTTTCCTCCTGTGGGGCGCCCGGAATCCATAAGCGCCGCTTTGTGGAATGACTGGAAATGGCAGCTGAGGCAGATGTCCGCTCCGGCGCCAGATGATGGAGGGGGGCTTGTTTCGATGGCCGGCCGGGGAGCCGCTCCCATCCGGGCCGCGGGCGGGAAGACCGCGCGGAGGGCTTCTGGCGAAAGCCGCAGCTCAGGCAGAGATCCTGAAGCGGCGGATTTTCCCGCCGGCGCCGCCCCTTATTATTTGCGCCTCATCAAAAAATTCCCGCAGGCCAATTTAAGAGCCGGCGCCGCAAGGCAAAGCTCTGAAAAGGCCAGGGGCCTCCAGCAGATGAAAGACCCTTTGGGCGAGGACGCGCGCTCCCCTGTCCCCCGCCTTATTCACCGCTATCCTGACAGGGTTTTGCTCCTGGCCACAGACATTTGCGGGATTTATTGCCGCTACTGCACCCGAAAAAAATTTACCGGCAAAGGGCGGGCAAAAATAAGGGGAGGGGATTATCAGCGGGCGCTTTCCTATATAAGGCAAAACCCAGGCATCCGGGAGGTCATCCTTTCCGGGGGCGACCCGCTCACTCTCTCCGACAGCGCCCTGCAGCAAATCCTTGGGGATTTAAGGGCGATCCGGCATGTTGAGATCCTGCGCGCCGCCAGCCGGATGCCGGCAGCCTGCCCCATGCGGCTCACCCCGCAGCTGGCAGAGATATTTAAAAAGCGCAATCCGGTTTTTTTGATGACGCATTTTAACCACCCGGCGGAAATTACAGCGGAGGCGGCGGAGGGCCTGGGCCGGATGGCGGACGCCGGCATATTGATGTTCAATCAAACTGTTCTTTTAAACGGCATCAACAACCATCCCGCTGTGATACAGGCCCTGATGAGGCGGCTTCTTTATCTGCGGGTCAAGCCCTATTATATGTTTCAGTGCGATCCCTCGGAGGGGACAGATCATTTCAGAACCTCCATCGAAAACTCCCAGTGGATACAGCGCGAGCTGTGGGGGGCGCTGTCGGGGCTTGCGATGCCCGCGCTGTCAGTGGATATTCCCCATGGCGGCGGCAAGGCCGGCTTTGCTCCGAATTTTCTGCGGAGCAGGGAGGGGCGAAGGTGGCGCTTTCAGGGCTGGGATGGCGTCCGCGCGGACTATATCAGCCCGCCGCCGGAAAACATAAAAACCCCTCCAGACTGGGAGAGCTGCAAAAAAGAGTGGCTGGCCCTTAAAAACCAGCCCTACGGAGGCCAGAGCGGCGCGGGCTGAACAGCTTCGCTTTCGCGCATGCCGGGAAAATCTGGTTTTGGCGCCGCATGGCGGCGGGCTTTTTTTGAAGGGGGCGCGGGCGGCGGCGCAATCGCGCGGGCGGCGCCGGGCGCCAGATCCTCTCCAATGGCCAGAAGGAGCGAAAAATACTGCTGATGCTCAAAGTCCATCAGATCCTCAAGATGGCTTTCCCAAAGGGGGTCTTCTTTTTTTATAGCCTCCTGGACAAAGCTCAGATGCCGCTCTTCCTCATTCAAAATCCCTTTAAGGGAGAAGGGGATGTTTTTTTGCGACAGAATTTTATTGTAAAAAGAGTAGACGGACAGCGCTCTTTTCTCTACAGCGATTGTTGTGTAAAGGTAGTTGAGATGCGGCGCGGAGCGGGAAAACTCCTCCGCCTTGCGGTCAATTTTTTGGAAATACCCCCGGACAGCGGCGGAGGCCAGGATCTCAAATGGATGAAAGCCAAGGTCTTTCCCGGAAATTTTTTGTGACAGCCTTTTGAAGAAAAGGCTGTGCCGCGCCTCCTCGCTGATGTGCTCCAGAAAAGCCCTGTTGATCCGGCCGGAGGGGATGGCTTTGATGATTTTGCGCGCCCCCACATACTCAAGGTAGGACAGGGTGTTGAGCCAGCGGGCGTGAAGGCCCTTGTCAGATGTCACCTGCTCCAGAATCCGCGCAAGCCTCGCGGCCGTTTTTTTGGAATGCATGCCTAATCCCCCCTGCCCCTGTATAATTGATTTTAGAAAAAAAAGCCCAGGCGGCAAGGTTTTTTAAAAAAAAACACATTTTTGACGCGCAAAGTTATGGCCGGCCCGGCCTCTCCCCCGCTGCGCCTGCCGGCAGGCTCTTTCCGGCGCCCCCCTTCCGGCCCCTTAAATGAGCCGGGGCGCCCGGTTGCCCCGCCTGAGCCTCCATTATAATATATGTCTGTTTGAAAATTTCCCCTTCTGAAGCTTCTGGCGGGGCGGGGGGCCGCCGCCATGGCAGATCCAAGCTCATAAAAATCCCCTTAAAAAAATCCCATGGATGATATATGGCGGCCCTTTACCCAAATGCAGACGGCGCCGGAAAAGCCGCCGCTTGTCCGCCGCGCCAAAAAAGCCCGCCTCATTCTTGAGGGCCGCCGCGAGGCGATTGACGCCATTTCCTCCTGGTGGGTCATCACTCATGGCCACTGCGAGCCGGACATCGTCCAGGCGGTTCAGAAACAGGCCGCCCGGCTTGACCAGGTTTTGTTTGCCAATTTTACCCATGAGGCCGGAGAAAGCCTGGCCCGGGAGATAAAATCCCTGCTCCCGAAACAGCTCTCAAAGGTTTTTTTCTCTGACAACGGCTCGACCTCTGTGGAGGCGGCTTTAAAAATGGCTGTCCAAAGCTGGGCGCAAAGCGGCCATCCAGAGAAATCCAAATTTCTGGCTTTTTCCCATTCCTATCACGGGGACACGGCGGGGGCTATGAGTCTGGGAGGCCCCGGCCCCTTCACAAAGCCCTACAGGCCGCTGCTTTTTTCCGCTGCCCGCGCCCGGCAGGGGCAGGCCAGCTCTGATGATCCCCGGCTTTTTTATGAGGATTTTGAGAGAGTTCTGGAGCGGGAGCGCGGGCGCCTTGCAGCGGTGATCATTGAGCCTTTGATTCAGGGGGCGGGCGGCATGATTATCTGGCCAAAGCAGGCTGTGGAGCGCGTCTGCCGGCTGACAAAAGAGGCCGGGGCTTACTTGATTTTTGACGAGGTGATGACCGGCTTTGGCCGGACAGGCTCGCTTTTTGGCTTCCAGCAGCTGCGGGCTGTCCCTGACATTCTCTGCCTCTCAAAAGGCCTGACCGGAGGGTTTTTGCCTCTGGCCCTGACCATCAGCTCAGAGGAAATTTACAGCAGCTTTTTATCCAGCAAAAAAGAGAGAGCTTTGCTTCACGGGCACAGCTTTACGGGGAATCCGCTCTCCTGCGCCGCGGCTCTGGCCAGCCTGCGGCTTTTCAAAAAAAACCGGGCCGCCATTGAGGCCAGGTGGCGGGCCATTGAGGGCATCCACAGGGAGAGAGGCATGGCCTTAAGGCAAAAAGAGAAAAGGGGGGTTCGGGATGTCCGCTGGAAAGGGCTGGCCGCCGCTGTGGAAAGGGCGCGCGCCTCAGGCTATGGATCCGGGTTTGCGGAGATGGCCGCGCGGCAGGCCCTCAAACAGGGGGTCTTCCTCCGCCCCCTGGGCGGCATTGCCTATATTCTGCCCCCTTACTCCATCACAGATGGGGAGCTGCATAAATGCTGGGATGTGATGGAGGGCCTGTTTTGAGGCTCGCGAAAGCCGGGATGATATCAGCCGGATTCAATGGATGGTGAAAGAGGCGCGGCAGGCCGGACTAAACTGCTCAATCTTCTCTAAAGCCTCCCGCGCGCCCTGATGGCCGGGAGCCAGCTCCAAAGCTATTTGAATGTCAGCTTTGGACGCAGCTGAAAGCAGGCTCAGAGACTGAAAGTAAGCCTCCGGATCCCGCTCCGCGCCTCCGGCTTCCGCGCCTTCGCCGCCGATGGGCCGGCCCTGAAGCAGGCGGGCAGCCTTAATTGCGAGGCTTATGGCCTGGGCCTGATCCTGAGCCGCATGGCTTGGATCCAATACGGCTTTTTGAGGGAGCCCCGCTGCCGCCCGGGCAATATCAAACAAAACAATCCCGCGAAGATAATGCGCTTCGGGGGAGATGCTGCCTCCTGAGGCTTCAAGCCCGGCAGCAATGGCCTGCAGCGCCCCCATAAGATCCCCCCGCTCCATCTTCAGGCGCGCAAGCTCTTCATAATAGTAATGCCAGTCAGGATTCTGCTCAATGGCTTTGACAAAATCCAGGCTGGCCCCCTCATAATCCCCTGTTCCGCGCTTAGCGGCGCCCCTTATAAAAAACAGGCGCGAGAGGTAAAAAGAATCCAGCAGTCTGAAATCCAAAATGCCGGGATCCAAAAAATCTATAAGGGCGCCAGGATCAAGGCGCCGGGCAAACAAGGCCATCTCCTGATTAACCGCAAGATCCAGTATGCGGATCAGATTCTCTTTTTTTAGATCTTCCCCCGCTCCCGCCGCTTTTTTTATTTCCCGCATGGCCCGGCTGAGGGTCATCCCGTCACGCTTCTCCACGGCAAGACTAATCAGGGATTCAATGCGCAGCGAGCGGGCCTCGGCGGCCTCCTCTGCTGAAGAGGATAATTCAATGGCTCTGCCGGCCGCCTCAGCGGCCGCCGCAAATTCAGAAATAAGAAACCTGCCGCCGGCATAAGACAGATGAGCCTCTCTGGAATTCGGCTCCAGAAAAACAAACCTGTCAAAATCCTTCAAAGCGGCTGCCTCTCTTCCAAGATATATGTTGATGATTCCCCTTAAGCCATAAACCGCCGCAAGATGCGGATCAGAGCTGATGAGCTGATCCGCAAGCTTCAGGGCGTCCAGGGTTTTCCCCTCTTCCACCAGAGATTCAATATGGCTGTAAGTGTCCATTATGCTTTTTTCAGCATTTAATTTTTCCATAAGCTCCAGAAACTCGGGAGTCTGCTGGCTTTCCGGCTTCAGCGCGAGAGCTTTTTCAAAACTCTCCAGGGCGCTTTCCAAGTCTTGAACCCGGCTGTCTTTCTCATAGAGCTTCAGGGCGGACAGGCCATGAACCCGCAGAATCTCAGGAAGACTTTGAGGCGCGGCCATGCTTACAGCGTCTTCGGCAGCCTGTTTCGCCGCCGAAAAGTCCTGGACATTGTATTTGATATGCGCCAGCAGGGCATAGTCCTCGTATTTAGGGGCGGGGGATTTTTCAATGGCTGCCAGCGCGTCGGCCTCCGCCCCCTCATGATCATCAGAGTAATGTTTTGCCGCCGCCCGCAGATAATAAAATTCCGCCTGATCCTGACTGGCGGCAATGGCCTGATCCAAAAGCTCCTTGGCCTCCAAGTATTTTTTCTCTTGAATCAGCCGCCTGGCTTTGTTGATAGCAGGCTCCTCCTCCATCTCCCGCAGATGAGAATCTTTCGCGGGCGCCTGAGGGAAAGCGTTTTGAAAAAAAAGCGCTATGGACAGAAAAAAAATCATAAGCAGGCGAATTGTAAGGGATTTGAGCCAGTTTGTCAACTGTTTTTTTGCTTGTTTGCCGGGCGCCGGCCTCCTGCCGGCTGCTTTCTCTGTTTATCTGGACGGCCTCGCGGCCGTTCCCGCGCCTCCGCGGAGCGGCAGGCTTTTCCAGAGGCGGCTTGGATTGTTCATTGGGACGGCCTCGCGGCCGTTCCCGCGCCTCTGTGGAGCGGCAGGCTTTTCCAGAGGGATAGCTTGGCGGCGCCTGTTTATTTGGACGGCCTCGCGGCCGTTCCCGCGCCTCCGCGGAGCGGCAGGCTTTTCCAGAGGCGGCTTGGATTGTTCATTGGGACGGCCTCGCGGCCGTTCCCGCGCCTCTGTGGAGCGGCAGGCTTTTCCAGAGGGATAGCTTGGCGGCGCCTGTTTATCTGGACGGCCTCGCGGCCGTTCCCGCGCCTCTGTGGAGCGGCAGGCTTTTCCAGAGGCGGCTTGGATTGTTCATTGGGACGGCCTCGCGGCCGTTCCCGCGCCTCCGCGGAGCGGCAGGCTTTTCCAGAGGCGGCTTGGATTGTTCATTGGGACGGCCTCGCGGCCGTTCCCGCGCCTCTGTGGAGCGGCAGGCTTTTCCAGAGGGATAGCTTGGCGGCGCCTGTTTATCTGGACGGCCTCGCGGCCGTTCCCGCGCCTCTGTGGAGCGGCAGGCTTTTCCAGAGGGATAGCTTGGCGGCGCCTGTTTATCTGGACGGCCTCGCGGCCGTTCCCGCGCCTCCGCGGAATGGCAGGCTTTTCCAGAGGCGGCTTGGATTGTTCATTGGGACGGCCTCGCGGCCGTTCCCGCGGCCACAAAATCTCTCATGCTGTCCCAGAGGGGTTTGTTTTGATGGGCGGCTTGTTTATCTGGGCGGCTATTGGCGCTGCTCCCACTTGTTTTGCCATGCCTGAAGCGCGGCCCAGAGCTGCCTTTTCCGATCCGCAGCCTCTGAGGAGCCGCCATCCAAGTCTCCAAGGGAAAAAGAAGTGTGAAAGCAAAAGCTTGAGCGGGCCTTCAGCCCCTCAGCCATGCCTCCCGCCAGCCTCCCGCCAAAAGCGCACACAAAATCCGCCGGAGAGCCTGGCCTCAAACGGCCAAAAAAAGCCGGAAGATCCTCCCGCCGCTTAAGCTCCAAAACTGAAAAATCCTCAAATCCAACAGCCCGCATGATTTTTTTCAGCAAAGCGCGCTGGGATTCGGCAGAGGATTCTGGAGGGGAATGAGAAAAGCCGCCCGCCGCCACAGCCAGCATCCGGCATGGCAATGGCCCCCTGACAAGGCGGAGAGCCGTCAGCTCCGGGGGGCGCAAATAGCGCCTGATTCCCAAAACCTCTGAAAGATAAAAAGCCGCCGCTTTGGCTTCTGGATTGATCCTCATTGATTGGCGCCTCCTTTAACAGCAATAAGATTGATTTAGAGCCTTCAGGCGGCTGTGTCAAGCCTCCGCCTTTTTTTTGGCTTGCGGGCATATTGCGCCGCATTGAGTCCGCGCCATAAAGGCTCCCGCTCAGGCTGATTTTTCGCAAGAGGCCTTAAGCGTTAAGCGCCTTTCATGACAGCGCTGCGGCAAGATCCGCCCAGGGCAGCCTCTGATGAGGGAAAAAACCGCTCCAGCCGCTCTTCGCATATATTCCAGGCCTTCCGCTGTCTGCGCGAGCCCTCCCGCCACTAGAAGAATTCTCCCCAAATCAACCATTGCGGGCCCATAGCCCTGATCAGCCGCCAGACGAAACTTCTCCGCAGCAGCGTCATAATCTTTCTTCTCCTCAAAATGCCAGCCGGCGTCACACAGAGTCATTCTATCCTCATCCTTAAGCGCCAGATTCTGAACTCTTTTAATAACATCGTCAGGCGCCTTCAACAAATCTGCAAGGAACGGCAAAAACTTAACAGCCATCCGTCCGTCACCCCTTTGCAGGGCGGATGTCAGGCTATTCATTTGCTTTTTTATGGAATTTTTAACGATTCTTTTTTCTGTTCCGGCTTCGTCCGCAGTTTTTAGAAGGTCTTCTAAAAGACTGGAAACCGGCCCTAACAAAAGGTATTCTCCCGCGCTTTTGACTGTTCCGACAGCGGCGCCTTTTCTGTTAAGCAAAGGCCCGCCGCTTGCGCCGCTTGCGGCAGCAAGGGAAGTATAGGCATAAAACTGGCTGCCGCTGTAATAAACCGCGCCGAGCGCTTTGGAGTATTGAAGCTTGCCTGATTTAAAGCCTTTTATTGTCGCTGCCTCTCTTGTTTCAGAGGGGAAGCCCAAAAAGAAAACCGGCTCGTTTTGAATCAAGCCGGATATCGGAAGATGAGGCCCTTTGTATTCAGGCGCCTTCAGCAAAGCCAAATCATTTTTAATATCAACAGCTGCAATTTCCGCATTCAGCAAAGTCTCAGACAGGGTTTCAATCTGAGCATCGGCGCCAGTCTGCAAAAGATGATATATCACATGAGCGGCGGTTGCGATAAAGGTTTCGCCGCGGGGGCTTTGAACAGCAAAGCCTGTTCCTGTATCGGCAGCCAGGCCTTTGTCTGTGACTTTGATGACATTTATTTTAACAACAGCCCTGGCAGCTTCTCTTGCTGGCTGAGGGATCGCGCTTTCGCGGAGAAAGCCCCTGTAAGCTGTGTCTAAAACCGGCCTGACTCTGCCGCCTTGCGCTTCCCCCGCGGCGGCATTAGCTGTCCATGGCGCAAGGAAAAAGCCGGGCAGCAGGGCCAAAACCGCCCCTTGTTTCATAATATTTGCCATAGCTCTCTTCCGGATTTTTCAGCCTGCTTTTTGACGCCTCTCATTTTGCTTCTTTTGCCCTCTCAATCTCCCGCGCAAGCTCTCCACAGTTTAGCCGGCTGTGACAGGCTTTGTTTGGCGCTGCCTGTGTTTTTTTGACGGCTTTTTGTCAAAACCAGGAGCATCATATATAAAACCCCCTTAAAAGTCAAGCAAAAAACTCAATTTTGGCGCCTTTCCGCCTGATTCTGCCGCAAACTGTTTAAAATCTGTTCGATGGGGGGCCTGGCGGCCGCTCCCGGCAGAGCGCTGCTCTGAGCATGCTTTTGGCAGAGCCTGTTTTGAGAGCGCTTTTTAGCCAAATCCGCTTGACAAAAGCCATGGACTGAGGCATAATTTCCGCAAGATTTTTTTTCCAGAGCTTTTGAGGGCAGGGGCCTGAAAACGCGCCGGCCGGCATGAATATGAAATTTATATTTGCGGTTTTTGCTGTTTTTTCCCTTGCCGGCGGCGGCCCTCTGTTTGCTGCGGAGCCGGATTCGCCGGCGCAGGCCCCGCCCCGGCAGCTCTCAGGGGCCGGCGGCGCGGCGGCTCAGGCTGAACAAAAACAGAAAATCGCCGCGCCGGCAGGCGCTCTGGCGGAAGGCCGCGCCTTCCCCCCGGCGGCAGAGGCTCTAAAGGATTCCCTTGTTTTGATTGCCGTCAAAAACAAAGACGGCGGAGTGATTGCCACAGCCACGGGCTTTCTTGTCAGGGGAGGGCTTGCGGCCGCTGCTTTCAGAACAATCAATCTCTCTTTTTTTGAGGGCCAGCCGGAGGCCATTCACGCCTACAGCTATAAGAATATTTTTGATCTTTTGCGAAAGCAAAAGCAGTCAGACCAGCCGCGAAAGCAAAAGCAGTCAGACCAGCCGCGAAAGCAAAAGCAGTCAGGCCAGCCGCGGCAGCAAAAGCCATCAGACCAGCCGCGAAAGCAAAAGCAGTCAGACCAGCCGCGAAAGCAAAAGCCATCAGGCCAGCCGCGAAAGCAAAAGCCATCAGGCCAGCCGCTGGCTGCCCCCGCGGGCCGGCAGCCTCTAAATCTGTCCGGCAGCGCGGCCCATCCGGCGCCTCTCAGCAGAATCGCCGCCTTTATGCCAGGTGAAAACCTTATCCTTCTGGAGTTTGACTGGGGGGCCGGGGGGCCGCCGGGGAAGCCTGTCCCCATTAGAATCTTTCCCAGAGACCCCGCCCCCTCGTCCGAGCGGTTTTATTTGATGGGCTTCTCTCCCGAAGGCGCTCTCCGCAAAGCGGAAATCACAGGAGTCAGCTGGCTTCCAGACAAGGAGAGGATGGACTTTATCGCTGACAGTGTCAGGATTGACGGCTTATACGGCAGCCCTGTTGTCGACAGAGAGGGGCGGGCCATTATGGCTCTCGGACACTCCGCCTCCAATTATGGCTATGGCCTGGAGGGCCGGTTTATAAGCGCTCTGTCAGAGAGGCCGCCGCCGGACTGCCTCTCTTTAAAAGACTGTGTTTTAGAGGCCAGAAAAGAGCTTTTCCGGGAGTCCAAAACAGAAAACAAAAGGGCGCAGCATGAGATGTATTTGCTGGGCGAATATTATATGGATTTTATGCTGTCCATCTCCAACAGAGGCGAGCCGCCCGGCGCTGTCATAGATAAAACAGCGAGCCTGTATGCGGAGCCGCGGCTGTTTCTTTTTCTTGAGCGCAACATGCAATGGAGCGTCTTGGAGGCGCGGCCTGATGAATGGCTGAAATGGGCGGAGCGGATGAAAGAGCCTATGGCGCAGCAAGCCACAGGCCTGCAGTATGAGAGGCAGCGGCGTCCGGCGGCAGCTCTCAGCTGGCACTTAAAAGCCGCCCAGAGAGGCTTTGCTCCGGCTGAGTTTGCATCGGGGATGATTTATAAAAATGTTTTTAAAAATTATCGCCTGGCCATGGATCAGCTGCTGAAAGCGGCCCGCAAAGGCCATGCAGGCGCTCAAATTGAGGCGGGCCTGATATGGCTGCAGGCGGACAGATGCGCCCGCGCGCCGCAGGCCCCGGCGGCTGCGGAAAAAACCGGGGGCCTTTATCTTTTTTCATGGGGCGCGCCTGGCAAAAGCCCCAGCCCGGGGCGGCTGGAAGATCAGGGCTGGATCCAAAAACAAATCCAGGCGGGGCGAAATCCCAGAAGCCATGCCTATAAATGGCTTCTGAAAGCGGCCAGTCAAGGCAGCCCTCTGGCTATGTGGCATATCGCCAATATGTATAAAGAGGATGGAAAGACGGGTTTGGCCCTTCAGGCTCTCCGCCGGGCGGACGGGCAATACAGGGAAAAAGCCGCCGGGCGGAGAGCCGGGGGATTCTCGGAAAAAGAGATTTTGAGAGAGGAGTTAAAGGAAAGCGGCCTGAAAGCCAGCATCCGGCATGCCATAGAGACATGGGAAAAAGAGCCGGCCCCGGCTGGCTCCCCCTGCCGAAACAGCTTTCCCGCCGCATAATTTGGAGCCGGCCTGCTTGAGGCCGGCGCTGAAAATCCCCCGCCGCCGCCGGCGCCCCCGGAAGCTGCCCCCGGAAGCCCCCCCGGCCCCGCGCCCAAAGCGCGAAGCCTCTAATGACTCTGCCGGCAGCTTTTCCGATTTCTTAAAAATTATGGCTCATGCCTTGATTTTGGGCTTTTCTGCCCTCACATTTTAAGGTCAGGGCGGAAAATCCCATGTCAAAAGACTATTATGAGATTTTGTCCGTCTCCAGACAGGCCTCTCAGGAGGAAATCAAAAAGGCCTACAGGAAGCTGGCCCTCAAATATCATCCCGACCGCAACCCGGGGGACAAATCCAAGGAGGAGAAATTCAAGGAGGCTTCCGAAGCTTATGATGTTCTGCGGGACCCCGAAAAAAGAAAGCGGTATGACCAGTTCGGCCATGCAGCTTTTAAAAGGGGCGGCGCGGGCTTTCAAAACATAAGCGATATTTTCTCGGCCTTTCAGGATATTTTTGAGGGGAGCGAGTTTCACTCAGGCAGCTTTGGCGGGCATTCCGCCTTCGGAAGCTTTTTTGGGGGCGGCATTGAGGACTTGTTTGCCGGGGGGTTTCGCAGCGGTCGGAGAAGCCGGCGCGGAAGCGACCTCCAGCATTATCTTGAGCTGGATTTAACAGATGTCCTGAAGGGGGCCAAAAAAAAGCTTTCCTTCTACGGCGAGGTGTCATGCCAGGCCTGCGCAGGCTCAGGCGCCCGGCCGGGAACAAAAAGAGAAGCCTGTCCGGATTGCGAGGGCCGCGGGCAGACGGTCAGCAGAAAGGGTTTTTTTTCCTTTTCCGCAGCATGCGGCCGCTGCCAGGGGCAGGGAACCATTCTAAAAAGCCCCTGCGCTGAGTGCTATGGCCGGGGGCGGGCAAAAAAAAAGAGAACCCTCACGGTTTCCATTCCTCCCGGAGTGGATCATGGAACACAGCTCCGCATGCGGGGGGAGGGCGAGCCGGGCCGCCATGGCGCCCCCTCAGGGGATCTTTTTCTGGAAGTTCGGATCAAATCCCACCCCATTTTTGAAAAATCAGGAAAAAACCTGAAAATGCCCCTTCCCATCAGCTATTTGCAGGCGCTTTTAGGCGCGGAAAAAACCATCCCAAGCCTTGAGGGAAAAGAAAAAATCATGGTCCCCCCCGGGGCCTGCCCCGGCGAGCAAATCCGGCTCGCCGGAAGAGGGCTTCCAGAGACTGTCAACTTTCCAGAGAAGAGGGGGGACATCATCTGCGAGATTCAAGTGGAAATGCCGAAAAAGCTGAAAAAGCGGGAGGAGATCCTTTTGCGGGAGATCGCCGGCATAAAAAAGGAATCTGTTTTGGGGAAAACATAAACAGCCGGCCCCGGGCTTTTTTTTGCCGGGCTGTTTGAAAGAGGCTCTGCCCCCCGCAAAAGATCGGGGCGGAAAATCGCGGCGGGCGGGGCGGGCTTCTGATTTTTTGCCGGAAATCAAAAAAAATGAAGGGGGCTTCAGGGGCGGCAGGGGCAAAAAATTGCGGCAGCGCCTTGACAGGGGCGGATTTTGCCTCACCTTAATTACTGCAAGCCTCGGCGGCGCCTTTAAAAATTGTCTGCCGGCAGCAAAACAAACCTTAAGGAGAAAATTGCCATGGGAAAAATCATAGGAATCGATCTGGGAACAACAAACTCTGTGGCGGCCATTATAGAAAGCGGCCAGCCAAAAATCCTCGCCAGCTCTGAAGGCGCGCTCACAACGCCATCCATCGCGGCTTTTGGAAAAAAGGGCGAGGTTTTGGTCGGCCAGCTCGCAAGGAGGCAGGCGGTCAGCAATCCGGAAAAAACCATTTTTTCGTCAAAAAGGTTTATCGGCCGGCTTTTTTCCGAAGTTCAGGGCGAAATCCAGAACTACCCCTTTAAAATTGTCAAAAAAAAAGACAGCGAAAGCTGCGCCTTTGAGATAGACGGCAAAGAGATGTCTCCAGAAAAAATAGCCTCCCTCATCCTCTCCAAGCTGAAAAAAGACGCTGAATCCTACTTAGGCCAGGAGGTCAAAGAGGCTGTTATCACAGTCCCCGCATACTTTAATGACAGCCAGAGGCAGGCCACCAAAGACGCGGGCCGCGTGGCCGGCCTGAATGTGAAACGAATCATTAACGAGCCGACCGCCGCCGCCCTGGCTTACGGCCTGGACAAAAAGCAAAACTGCTCTGTCGCTGTGTATGACTTTGGAGGGGGGACTTTTGACATCTCCATCCTGGAAATCGCGGATGGCGTTGTGGAGGTGAAGGCCACAAACGGAAACACAAAGCTTGGGGGCGACGATATTGACGAGCTGATCATGAACTGGATCGCCGAGGAGTTTAAAGCCAAAGACGGCCTCGATCTGAGAAAAGACAAAATGGCCCTCCAGCGCCTCCGGGAAGCGGCTGAAAAAGCAAAGATTGAGCTTAGCTCAATAGAGGAAACCTCCATAAACCTCCCTTTTGTCGCGGAGGGAAAGCACCTGGAAATGACCCTGACCCGGGCCAAATTCAACCAAATCACAGAAGATCTGGTTAAAGCAACCCTTAAGCCGTGCAAAACTGTCATTAAAGACGCGCAGATATCCATTTCAGAGATTGACGAGGTGATACTGGTTGGCGGCAGCACGCGCATACCGGCAGTTCAGGAGGCTGTTAAGGAATTTTTCAAAAAAGACCCCAGCCGGTCTGTCAATCCCGACCAGGTTGTGGCTGCCGGGGCCGCCGCGCAGGCCGGGGTTTTGTCCAACGAGGTCAGTGACATACTTCTCCTGGATGTGACTCCGCTTTCCCTTGGAATAGAAACCCTGGGGGGCGTGGTCACCAGCCTGATTCCCAAAAACACCACCATTCCCACAAAAAGATCGGAGGTTTTTTCCACAGCAAGCGACAGCCAGACAGAGGTGACCATTCATGTTCTTCAGGGCGAAAGAAAAATGGCCTCTGACAACAAAACCCTTGGGAAGTTTAATTTGAGAAATATTCCCGCCGCTCCAAGGGGGGTCCCTCAAATCAATGTTTCCTTTGACATTGACGCCAATGGAATTATCCAGGTTTCCGCCACTGACAAAAAAACAGGCAAATCCCAGGAGATCCGCATCAGCCGGCCAAGCCTCAGCGAGGCGGAAATTGAGCAGATGATCAAAGAGGCGGCCATTTACGAAGATGAGGACCGCCGCCGAAAAGAGATTGTGACGGAAAAAAACGAAGTTGACGGCCTTATCCACCAGTCGGAAAAAACCCTTGAGAGCAGCAAAGGCGAGGCGGGCGAAAAACAGCTGGCCGGCATAAAACAGGCCATTCAGGAGGCGAAAGAGCTTATGGAAAAGAAAGACATAGAGCTGTCAGAGCTGAGGTCTGCAAAGGAAAAACTGAAAAAAGAGCTGCAGGACCTTGCCGGGCGCCTCTACAAACAGGGGAAAGGGCCTGCCGGCGGCGCCGCGGCGGGGGCCGCCCCTGGAGAATCATCCGCTGAAAAAGAAAAATCCGGCTCCTCAGGCGAGACTGTCGATGTAAATTACGACAAAACCGAGCAATAATGGCTTGAGCCGGCCTTTTGCAGCCCCGAAAAATTAAAAAAAACCAAAAAAAACCAAAAATTTGTTGTTTTTTTTGAAAAAAACTATAGACTCCAGGGCATTATGGCGCTAAGGCTTATGGTTTCGGGGGCTGAGCTATGAAGGTCAGGGCCTCGGTCAAAAAAATCTGCAAGGACTGCCGCCTTGTCCGGCGAAAAGGGGTTTTGAGGGTGATCTGCAAAAATCCCAAACACAAGCAAAGGCAGGGATAGGGGGGAGAGCTGTGGCCAGGATTTCGGGTGTGGATTTGCCAAAGCAGAAAAGGGTGGAGATCGCCCTGACCTCTATTTATGGCATCGGGAGAGCCGCCGCCAGGGAGATTTGCCGCAAGGCCAAGCTCAGGGACAGCCTGAGAGTCCATGAACTGACAGATCAGGATGCGGTGAGCCTTCGCTCGCTGATCGAGCAAAATTATAAGGTCGAGGGCGACAGGCGGCGGGAAACAGCCATGGCCATCAAGCGGCTCAAGGATCTCTCCTGCTACCGGGGGGTCCGCCACAGAAAGGGGCTGCCCGTCAGGGGGCAAAGCACCCGCCAGAACGCCCGGACCCGAAAAGGCCCAAAAAAGACCATCGCCAACAAAAAGAAAGCGGTTTAATCTGTTATGGCGGATCAAAAGGAAAAAAAGCCTGGAAAATCCCCGGCGGGAAAATCCCCGGCGCGGAAGCCCAAAAAACGGGTCAGAAAAAATGTCCCCTTCGCGCGATGCCATATCAACTCCGGCTTTGGAAACACAATGGTCTCTTTTGCCGATCCGGCGGGAAACACTTTGTGCTGGTCTTCAGCGGGGCTGCTCGGCTTTAGGGGCAGCCGGAAGGGAACCCCTTTTGTGGCGCAGACAGTGGCCAGAAACGCAGCGCAAAAAGCCATGGACTGCGGTGTGAAAACTGTTGAAATTCTTGTCAAAGGCCCTGGATCAGGGAGAGAGATGGCCATAAGAACCATTGCCCGCGCGGGGCTGAGAATCGCCTCTTTAAGGGATGTGACTCCTCTGCCTCACAACGGCTGCCGCCCGCCCAAAAGACGGAGAGTTTAGCTGCCGGCAAAAGCGCCCGCCTGTCCGAAAAATATGCCGGCCGCAGCTGGGTTTTCAGGGGTTTTTATAAGAAAAAAAACAGGAGGCTCAAACCAAACAGGCATAAGCCAAAACAGATAACCTAAAGGAGACATATAAAATGGAAAAAATAGAGCTGCCAAAGCATTATTATAAGTTCTGGAAAGACCTCATCCGGCCAAAGGGCTTTGAAATTGATCAAGACACCATCAGCCCAACTTATGGCAAGTTTTATATCCGCCCTCTGGAGCGCGGCTACGGAACAACTTTGGGGACATCGCTCCGCCGGGTGCTCCTCAGCTCCATGATGGGATCTGCTGTCACAGCTGTCAGATTCCAGGGCGTTTTGCATGAATTTACAGCCATTGAGGGTGTTTTAGAGGATGTGACTGACATTATTTTCAACTTAAAATCTGTCCGCTTTATTCAGGAAGACGCAAAGGACAAAACCCTGAGCATCTCAAAAAAAGGCCCGGGGGATGTAAAGGCCTCGGACATCAAGCTGAGCGCCGGCGTGAAGGTTTTAAATCCAGACGCGCATATCGCAACCCTCAGCGCGGGCGGGAAGCTGAATGCGGAGATCATTGTCCGCTTTGACAGAGGCTATGTGGAGGCCTCGCAAAAGCCGCAAAATCTGCCAGAGGGGTTTATTGCGGTTGATTCCATTCACAGCCCCATCCAAAGGGTAAACTGCAAGGTCAATGCCGCCAGCGCGGGGCAGAGAACAGACTATGATTCCCTTGTGATAGAGGTCTGGACTGACGGCTCCCTAAAGCCTGTGGAGGCTGTCTCCATTGGCTATAAAATCCTAAAGGAGCAGCTGCAGGTGTTTATGAATTTTGACGAAAAAAACATGGAGCCTGACAGCCTGGAAAAAGACGAGGATTTAGAGGGCATACACAAAATCATGTTTCGCCCGGCGGAGGATCTGGAGCTTTCTGTCCGAAGCGCCAACTGTCTGAAAAACGCCAGAATCAAATACATTGGGGATCTGGTCACAAAAACAGAGCCGGAGATGCTGAAGACAAAAAACTTTGGCCGCAAGTCTCTAAACGAAATCAAAGAGATTTTAATGACCATAGGCTTGAGCCTTGGAATGGATGTCAGGGGCTGGCCCCCTCAAAACCTGCATAAGACTGAGATAGAGGCCTCGCGGCGGGAGGCGCCGGCCGCCGCAGCCGCCAGAGAGGGGGATCTGGATGATGATTCAGAATCTCCTGAATCTCCAGGCTCTGCAGAATCTCCAGGCTTTGCAAGCTCTCCAGCCCTTGATGATCAGACCGCTAATCCAGAGGGCGGAGCGGAGATATCCTCCATAGCCGCCAATGAGGCCCTCGCAAAAATTCAGGCTTCTGTCAAAATCTCTGAAGGCGCTTCGGCAAAGCCGGCAGTTCGGCCGGCAAAGCCTCCCGCCGCGGCCAAAAAGAAAGCTGCGGAGCCGAAGCCGAAGCCAAAGCCCGCGGCGGCGGCGCCAGGGGAAGCCAAGCAGGCTGCGTCTGTTAAAAAGCCTGTGAAAAAGCCTGTGAAAAAAGCGGAGCCGAAGCCAAAGCCAGCGGCTGCGGCGGCGCCAGGGGAAGCCAAGCAGGCTGCGCCTGTTAAGATGCCTGTTAAAAAGCCTGTGAAAAAAGCGGAGCCGAAGCCAAAGCCCGCAGCGGCGGCGGCGCCAGGGGAAGCCAAGCAGGCTGCGCCTGTTAAGAAGCCTGTTAAAAAGCCTGTGAAAAAAGCGGAGCCGAAGCCAAAGCCCTCGGCGGCGGCGCCAGGGGAAGCCAAGCAGGCTGCGCCTGTTAAGAAGCCTGTTAAAAAGCCTGTGAAAAAAGCGGAGCCGAAGCCAAAGCCCTCGGCTGCGGCGGCGCCAGGGGAAGCCAAGCAGGCTGCGCCTGTTAAGAAGCCTGTTAAAAAGCCTGTGAAAAAAGCGGAGCCGAAGCCAAAGCCCGCAGCGGCGGCGGGGGCGGGGGAAGCCAAGCAGGCTGCGTCTGTTAAGAAGCCTGTTAAAAAGCCTGTGAAAAAAGCGGAGCCGCAGCCAAAGCCCTCGGCGGCGGGGGCGGGGGAAGCCAAGCAGGCTGCGCCTGTTAAGATGCCTGTTAAAAAGCCTGTGAAAAAAGCGGAGCCGAAGCCAAAGCCCTCGGCTGCGGCGGCGGGGGCGGGGGAAGCCAAGCAGGCTGCGTCTGTTAAGATGCCTGTTAAAAAGCCTGTGAAAAAAGCGGAGCCGAAGCCAAAGCCCTCGGCTGCGGCGGCGCCAGGGGAAGCCAAGCAGGCTGCGCCTGTTAAGATGCCTGTTAAAAAGCCTGTGAAAAAAGCGGAGCCGAAGCCAAAGCCCTCGGCGGCGGCGCCAGAAGCCAAGCAGGCTGCATTTGTTAAAGCGGAGGGGCTAAAAGAGCCGGCAAAAAAGCCTGACAGCCATTCAGAGAAAACCCCCCCTCTAAAAGCCGCTGAATCCTCCGCAAAGCTTGAGGATTCCAAACCTGGAGAAAAATCCGCCAGCAAGCCCTCTGCTGAAGGCAAACAAGAGACAGCGGACAGCCAGGGCAAGGCCTGAAAATTAAAGGCGGAGCGCGGGGTTTTTTTCCGCAGTCAAAGAGGCGCCAAAAAAAACATGGGCAGGGGGAGCTATGAGACACCGCAAAAAAAACTGCTCCGCTTTTGGCTTAAAATCCGGGCCTCGAAAAGCCCTTATGAGAGGCCTGCTCAGCGCCTTGGTGGAGCATGAGAGAATCAAAACCACCCTGCCAAGGGCAAAAGCCCTGCGCCCTCTGGCGGAAAAGGCCATCACTTTGGGAAAAAAAGGCAGGCAAAACAACAGCCTTCTGGCTGCCCGCCGGCTGATTTTGTCAAAATACCCCTTTAAAAAAACCGCAGCAAAAATCATAGATGATTTGTCCCTGCGGTTTGAGAGCCGCCCCGGCGGCTATACCCGCATTGTTAAACTGGGAAACCGAAAGGGCGATCAGGCGCCGAAAGCCCTGATTGAGTTTGTGGATTTTAAATGCGCCCCGCCCCCGACAAAAGAGGAAAAAGAAAAGCGCAAAGCCTCCAAAGAATACAAAAAAGAGCGGAGGCTTTTGGCCAAAAAAACTGATAAAAAAAGAAAAGCCCTCCGCAAAATCCAGGCGAAATCCCGCCGCCGAAACAGGATCTGAGGCTTGCAGCAAAGGCTGTGTTTTTTTGCATGATTTTTTTTGCTTTGGCTTTAAGCGTTTTTTTTCTGCTTCCCTCTGTTTTGTTTTTCCACCCCTTGTTTTTTGCCTTTTGCCTGGCGGCGCTTTTGGCCGCTCTAAGGGCGCTGCTTTGGCTGCCGGAGAGCTTGACGGATCGGCATGTTCCGCTTCAAAGCCTTCCGCCAGAGGATCCCTGGGGGCTGAGCCGTATCATGGAAAACCTAAAGGCAGATCTTATGGCAAAGAGGGGGGCGGCTTCAAAAAAAAAGCGCCTGCTGGCCTTGAGAGGGAGGCGGCCAGCCCCTGTCTGCCTAAAGGCGGCCTCCGCGGCCCCTTTCAGCCTTTGCCTCGCGCCGGTTTTTGGCGCGCCAAGGATCATTGTCTCTGAAGCTCTTTTGGACAGCCTTTCGGAGCGGGAGCGGGAGAGCCTTATGGCATGGCATTTTCAGGCCGCTGCCTCTGGGGAGGCTGTTTTTTTGACCCTCATCAGCCAGGTCATGCGGTTTGTTTTTGCTGCCATGCGCCCTTTAAGGCTTTTTTCAAAAAAATCCGCCGGCCCTCAGTCTTTTTATTTGGCTGAAAGGCTTGTTTTCGGCCTGACTTTTTGGGCGGCATCCCTTTTTGCGCGTCCTGTTTTCTTGAAGCTGGACCGGCTGGCGGCGGCGGGCCATCATGGCAGGGAAACCGCCCTCCTTTTGTGGAAGGCCGGCTCCTTGAGCCAGACAAACCCGCCTCCGCTGCCCTTGTTTTTCGCGCCGCTTTCGCCTGTCTGCCTTCTGGCCGGCGCCGCCGCCGGCATAAGGCGGCCCGCCTCCCTTCACCCCAAAAAAAGGGCGCGGATCAAAGCTCTTGCCGGCGCTTATCCCCCATAATAAAAGGCCCGCTTCTGGAAGGCTCAGAGGCTTGACAAAACCCGGCGAGAGGATAAAATTCTTGTGTTTGCGGCTTTGCGGGAAGGGCAAATATGCGGAAAGAGGCGGAAAAACCGGCAGGGGGAGCAGGAGGAGGGCAGCTTGCGGAGTCGGGCTTTTCCTCGCTCATTCTCTCCATAGCTTCGGCGGCCCTGTTGAATCTGGAGCCGGAGGCGGCAATGGGCGCGGCTGGGGGCGAATCTCAGGGGGGCGAATCCAGCGCCCGGATCGCGGCAGCTGCCGGCTTAAAAGCTGATTTGAAAATGGCCCGCCACAATATTGACTTGCTTGGCCTGCTGAGGGAAAAAACCAAAGGCAACTTAACCGAAAAGGAGGCCCGGCTTTTGGATGCCTGCGAAAAAGACCTTCAGCTGAAGTATGTCATGATGCAGTCCAAAAAGGAGGGGCCGGAGCCGTCCAAAGCGGAGCCAGAGCTGTCCAAAGCGGAGCCGGCTGGGAAAGCGCCCTCTTAAAAGCGGCTGGATCGCGGCAGCGAAAGCCTTTATCAGGAAAAATCATGCTTTTAAAAAACCATCTCAAACTGTATTTGCTTTTGCCCGCGGCAGCGGGCTGGGCGGCCTCCGCAAAAGCCGCTGCCCCTGAGGGCGCCTTCATCCGCCTGGCCAAAAAAGTCCGCCCCAGTGTTGTAAACATCTCCACCATCCAAGAGGGCAGCAGCAGTTTGTTTTACTTTGATCCGCTCTTTTTGCATGCCCCTTATAAAAGACACTCCCCGCAGCTCCGCGGCGGCGGCTCCGGGTTTATCATTGATAAAACCGGCCTGATCGTCACCAATGACCATGTGGTCAGCCGGTCTGACAAAATACAAGTCCAGTTTGCCGGGGACGAAAAGCTATACCCCGCAAAAGTTTTGGGAAAGGACCGCCTGAGCGATATCGCCCTTTTAAAGGCTGAGGCTGAAAAACCCCTGAGGCCTGTTGTTTTTGGAGACAGCCAAAAGCTTCAGGTTGGGGAATGGGTGGCCGCCATAGGAAACCCCCATGGCTTTGGACACACAATGACAAAAGGCATCATCTCCGCCGTCCAGAGAAAGCTGGATGACCTTAACCTGTTTCCCCTTCTTCAAACAGACGCGGGCATTAACCGGGGGAACTCCGGCGGCCCGCTTGTGAACCTCAGGGGAGAGGTCGTGGGTGTCAACAACGCCATTGCCGACGGCGCGACAGGCATTGGCTTTGCCATACCCATCAACAATGTCAAAACAGTCTTAAAGGATCTGAGAAAATACGGCTATGTAAGAAGAGGCTTTATCGGCGTTCAGTTTCGCCCCCTAAAATACGGGGTCATGGTCACAAATGTTGTCAGGGGCGGGCCGGCTGAAAGCGCGGGCGTCAAAATCGGGGATCAAATCATTAAATTTGGCGGGCAGGAGATCAAAAAGCCGAACGATCTTCCAAGGGCTGCAGCCAAAACCCCCATTGGGCAAAAAACCGCGGCGGTCATTCTGCGGGGCGGAAAAGAAAAAACCCTGTTTATCGCGCCCCGCATAACCAAAGAGGGCAGCTTTTCTTTTGCCCCTCCAGGCGGAGGAAAACTGCCAAAGCTTCGGTCTGTCCGCCTGCCCGGCGGCCTGGAGGCTGCCAATTCATCCCCAGCAATCCTCCAGCGTTTTGGACTCCCCAGCATGGGGGCAAAGCATCCCATTGCCGTCCGGCTGCAGCCTTCATCCCCTGCCGGAAAAGCGGGCTTAAGGCCGGGAGACATGATTTTTAAGGCCAATGGAATGCCTGTTTCCTCTGTCAAGCAGCTGAAATCCGCCCTTCAAAGCGGCTTTAACCAGCTGCATCTTTTAAGGCACCACAAATATTTCGATCAATACCACGCCATTGTCATAGGCTTTAACCTGTAAGCTGCCTCTTTAATCAGGCCCAAGGGCCTGATTTTTAAGAAAAGTCCAATGGGCGCTTAAAATTTGTCTGTTTTATCCCGATAAATTTCATGCGGGGCTTAGATCCCCCCGCGCCATCCGCAAAGCGCGGCCCGCAGACTGATAAATTTCCCGGAGAAAAAATGAAAGTCACAGCAGTGAAAATTCATCTCGCGCCTGAAGGGCCTGAAAACCTTAAGGCCTTTGCCAGCATCACATTTGACAGCTGTTTTGTTGTGCATGATCTTCGGATCATCAAAAAAGAGGACAAAATTTTTGTGGCCATGCCGAGCAAAAGAAAAAAGGAAAGGCCTGGCGCCACTGGACAGGCAGGCCCTGCCCAGAACTACCAAGACATAGCTCATCCCATCAATAAGGAGACAAGGGAGGAGATACATAAAGCTGTCCTTGGAAAATACGAAGAGACTGTCAAGAGCATGAGTCTTTGACAGCGCGGCGGACAGCGTCCCTGTTTGTTGGGCCGGCCTCGCGGCCGCTCCCCAGCCGTTCCCCCCTAAAGGCCAATATTATGGCAAATTTTCTGTTGACTGCGGGATTATCATGACTTTATCATAGTATATATGAAAAAAGTCAGATATTTGCAGGCCCCCATCTCGGCTGATCTTTTAGAGAAGATGGTTTTCATAGGCGGCCCCCGCCAAGTGGGGAAAACCACTTTGGCCCGGCAAATTATCCCGGACAGGGCCTCTTACCTTAATTGGGACAATGTGGAGCATAGGCGCTCTCTGATAAATTATCAGCTTCCCTCTCATAAAAAAGAGCTGATTTTTGATGAAATTCATAAACTCAGAAACTGGCGGAGCTTTATCAAAGGCTTTTACGACACTTACGGGGACAAAACAAAAATTATTGTCACAGGCTCCGCGCGGCTGGATCACTTTAAAAAGGGCGGGGATTCGCTTTTTGGCCGGTATCGTTATTTTCGCCTGCATCCTTTCAGCCTCAGAGAACTGAGCAAAGACCCCAAGCCGGACGATGTCAGCGCTTTGCTGAATCTGGGAGGCTTCCCTGAGCCTGTGTTAAAGGGCAGCGAAAAAAGCTACAGGCGCTGGTCTTTGGAAAGGATGAACCGAGTCGTCTATACGGACATCAATGATCTGGAAAATATTCGGGAAATTTCCTCTATAGAGGTCCTGGCTGCCGCTTTAAGCGATCGGGCGGGGTCTGTTCTTTCCATAGAAAGCTTAAGGAGGGATCTGCAGGCCAGCCATAACACTGTCTCCCGGTGGCTGGATATTTTGCAGGCGCTTTATGTCTGCTACCGCATTTCCCCCTTCAGCAGATCCCGGATACGGGCCGTGAAAAAAGAGCAAAAGCTTTATCTTTGGGATTGGGCCGCTGCAGCCTCTCCCGGCGCGAGGTTTGAGAATATGATGGCCTCCCATCTTTTAAAATATTGCCATTTTTTGGAGGATACGGAAGGCTGGCGCATGGATCTTCAATACATTAGGGACAGAGACGGGCGGGAGGTGGATTTTGTGGTTGTTAAAGACCAGAAGCCTCTGTTTGCCGTGGAATGCAAAGCTTCCGAGCGGGCGCTCTCCAAGTCCATTAAGTATTTCAGGGAGCGGACAGACATTCCAGAGTTTTACCAGGCGCATTTAGGCCATAGAGACACGGGCCGGGCCGACAGGGAGGGCCGCTCCCTCCCTTTCTGGAAGCTCTGTCAGATCAAGGACATTCCTTAAAAATCCCTTTATAGTGGCGGACAGCGTCCCTGTTTGTTGGGCCGGCCTCGCGGCCGTTCCCCAGCCTTTCTGTTTTTGCCTGATCCCGGCGGCGCATTCGCTTTTATTTTTGTTCCAAAATTCTTTATAGTGGCGGAGAGGGGGGGATTCGAACCCCCGGTACAGTTATAAACTGTACGGCTATTTAGCAAACAGCTGGTTTCGGCCGCTCACCCACCTCTCCAGTTATCAATGATGCCAAATATGCGGCTCAGCTGAATTCCTGTCCCATTGTAGCAGAGTTTTTCGCGGCATGAAAGCAAAAAATATGCCGCCGGCCGGGGGGCCTTCCAGGGGGGCTCCTGATTTTTTCAAAAATTTGCGCTAAAACCATAATGGGGCAAAACAAGTGGGGAGGGGGATTGAGCGCGATGTGGACAGACAGCCATGCCCATCTGGACAAATTGAGCGGGGGCGCGGCGGCCGCCCTGCGGGAGGCGGCCAAAGCCTCTGTCCATCGGGTCATCACCATAGGGACAGAGCCGAAGGACTGGCCGGAGGTCATCCGGCTGTCAGAGGCTTTTGGATCCAAAAGCTCCGCCGCTGAAGGCCCCGCCTCCAATCACAGAGAGGCTTTAAACACAAGCTCTCAGGGCCTGGACCAGGGGCTGGACAAGAGCCAGCCTCTGGCAGAAGTCTGCGGAGCTTTGGGCATGCATCCCCATACAGCCGCGGAATATAATGATGAAAGCGAAAGGTTTTTGAAACAGAATCTCCACAGAGACAGCATAGTGGCGCTTGGCGAGATTGGCCTGGACTATCATTATGAAAATTCCGCAAAAACCATCCAAAGAGAGGTTTTTGAGCGCCAGCTCAATTTGGCCAGAGAGTTTGGCCTGCCTGTTGAGGTTCACACAAGAGACGCGGAGGAGGACACCCTGTTTTTTCTCAAAAAATTCAAGGGCGGGGTTCGGGGGCTTTTGCACTGCTTCACCGGCTCATACAGCATGGCCAAAGCCGCCCTGGATTTGGGCTTCAATATCTCCTTCAGCGGCATCATCACATTTAAAAAAACAGAGGCGCTAAGGGAAACCTGCCGGAAAATCCCCCCTGACCGCCTGCACATTGAAACAGACTCCCCGTTTTTAGCCCCCGCGCCCAACCGCGGAAAGCCCAACCGCCCGGCCTGGGCGGCCCTTGTGGCAAAGGCTGCCGCCGGTCTGCATGCCCTGGATGAGGAAAGCCTGTCCCGGCAGCTGGAAAAAAACACTCTGGATCTGTTTCCGAAAATCAGGAGCCGGCAGAGCCAGCCCCGCCCCGCAAAAAAAGCGCTTTTTCGCCGCGTTTAAGCTTTAAACAGATTGCGAAAGGCTTATGGGCAGATAAATTCCAGGACATTGTCCCTGTTTACGCATTTAAACTCCGCCTGATAGCCGTCAAGCCATGCGGCCGGCAGCTTTTGCCTCCCGCTTCAGGGGGCAGACGCTCCCTGCCTTTTTTTAAGCCTTGCCGCCTCAGAGCGCCGCTGCCGCCGCGGCAGGCGGGATTCTTCCGCATTAGGCTTAATTTAAGAGATTTTGAGAAAAAAAAACAAGAAAAATGCTAAAATCGCGTGAATTCAGGCGCTGCAATATCCAAAATCGCGTGAATTCAGCCCCTTTGCGGGCGCAGCCCCCTCTGTCTGGCCAGCCCCGGCCCCCCTGAGCAGGAGCGGATCGGCGGCGTTTTAAAGGCGCCGCGCGCCATAAGCTTGAAAAAGAGCCAGGCCCCGGGCGGGGGATCATTCCATTTCGCGCTCCAGATCGCGGAGCTTTCTCTCTATGATTTTTTTATACAGGCCGGCCTTGTCTTTTTTTAGAAAATCCATAAGGACTTGTTTTGCGAGAAGCAGCCTTCCATGCTTTTGGTATTGAGAGGCGGCAAGGCTGTAAAGCCACTGCGGGCCCCCGTTGTCGGCGGCCTTTTTCAGGATCTTCGCGGCCCCCGCCCCGTCCCTCAGCTCAAACAAATAATGGTATCCCGCGCTGAAATGAAGCCGCCAGTCATTGGGAAAATTCCTCATGCCCTTGTCATAGATTTTTTTTGCCCCCAGTTTGTCGCTCATGATAACGCTCAGGATGGGTCCGGCAGCCCTGTATGGCTTTAGAAATTTTGGGGCCAGCTCTGTAATGGCCTCAGTCATTTTGTAGGACCATCCCCTGTCGCATTTGTAGAGGGATTTTCCGTCATAGACAGGGATGCCGGCATGAAAGCTGCAGTAGTCAATATCCTGAATCAGCCGGAGCCACAAAACATCAGCATAAAGATCCGAAAATCCAAAAGAAAAGCGCTTGATGACCGCCGGCGGGGCAAAGTAAACCGGCTGGCTCTGAAAGAGCTGGAGCGGCGGGCGGCTTAGAGCCAAAGCTCCGAGATAAAAGCCAAATGACAAAAGCCAGAGCTTTGCTGCCATGACTGATCAGCCCCTGGCTCAGGGCGCGGCGGCCGCCTCTGATTTGTATTTGTCCAGCTGATGCCTGGCCTTTTGATAGTAAACCCCCTCTTTAATGTCTTTTTTTATGATCTGCTCCCAAAACTTTTTGGCTGCCGGGATGCGGGCCAGGCTTTCCTCAAAGGCCCCTTGTTGATAGATGGGCTGCATTTCATCCTGAAGCGTTTTTTTGGCAAGCGCCATCCACTGGATGGCTTTTTGATCTTTCTTTTTGAATTTTAAAATGCTCTGGCACTCATAATAAGCCTCTTTCATTTTTTTATCCTGTATCAGGCTTTCGCAGTCCTCATACAGCCTTCTCAGATTATTGTCATAGTTTGACTGTATGGAGTTTCTCGCCCGCTCAGCTGTCTGATAGGTTTCCCTCAAGGCGGGGATTCCCCCGGCCGATCTCAAAAACACATCATAAGCGGCCACAGCCTTAAGCGGCATGTTTTGCTCATGAATCCTCTTCGCCCGGCGGTAAAGGCTCATTTTTGACTGAATCATTTTTCTATACTCGTTTTTTTTCTCCTCTTCTATTTGCCGGCGGGTTTCCCGCTCCTCTATGCGGAGCTTGATGGCATGGATTGAGCTGTTTTCCGGATCCAGCTCCAAAACAGGCCCCGCGCAGAGCATTAAATCCTCCACAGATTGAAACTCTTCAGCTTTTGCCGCGCACTTGGCCGCAAGCTTTTTGATTTTCTCCTCTGTCTCCTTTTGCTTTCTTTTCTGCTCCTCATGCTCTTCAAGCTTTTTGCGGGCGTCCTCCCCGTTTTTGCATGAGTTTAAAAGATCCGCAACATTCCCGGGCAGGATCCTGCCTTTATAAAAATTTTCTATTGTTTCAATGCAAAACTGAAACTTTTTTTGCTCATGAAACTGGCGCGCCAGGTTATAAGTCTCTGTTTTTTTTAAGCTTTTTTCTATTTCAGCCATTCTCTCGCTCTTTTTTTTCTCGTCTTTTTTTTTCTTGTCCGCGAGGTAAAACCCGCCCAAAAGCGCGGCCAGCCCCCCATACATAATGATTCTTTTTATGCTGAGCAGGCCTTTTTTTCCGCCGCCGCCTCCAGGCTCCCCCTCCCCCTCTTCATCGGGAAGGCTGTCCTCCAGAATAATTTTCGGAAAAGCCATGGCGGCGGGCGGCTGATCCTCTTTTGTTTCCTCAAAGGAAATGGCGGGGAGGTTTTTCATCATGCTGTCAAAATGCCTGTTTCGCGCCTCAAACACCATGCTCAGCTCCCCGATAAGGATGCGGTCCTCCGGCTGCAGGGGATGCGGCCTGTTTGCCCTAAGATCTTTATCGTTTAAAGCTGTTCCGTTGGAGCTTCCCAGATCTGTCACATAAAACTGCCCCCCGGAGCGCGTGATTTTCAGATGCTTCCGGCCAAGAAATTTGTATTGAATGGCAATGTCACATCCTGTTGAGCGCCCCAGCGTCCAGCTGCTCCCCTCGTTTAAATCCACCAGCTCGGCGCCCTCCCCCTCAATGGAGACAGAAAGGGAATAAACAAGATGGCTGTCCGCAATGATTTTTGTGGCCTCATCAAGCCCGCCCCCTTCAGCCTCCGGCGCTTTTTGCTCCGGCGGGCCGGCCGGCAGCAGGGCTTCTGGAATTTGCGTCTCCTCCGGAACATCCAGCTGCGGCGGATAAAACTCAAAAAGGCAGCTTTTCAGGGCAAAGCAGAGAGGCTGGTCAATCTCTTTTTTTTGAACAGGCTCGCCTTCCAGATAGAGCTTTTCTGTTTCAGAAAGAGCCTCAATGGCCCAGAGTCCGGATTCCCCGTCCTGAGAGATTTTGATGTGCTTTCGCGAAAGGCCGGGATCGTCTTTCAGAACAAAATCGCAGTCATCCTGCCGCCCGGCAAAAAACTCCCGGCCCGGCTCCAGATCAGCCTCATAAATGGTTTTTCCCAGGCGCTTTATCAAAAGCTTCATTTTTGGCACTCTTTGTTTTCGCCGCCGCCGGCCAGGCGCTTTAAATTCTGTTTTTCAGTTTGGAGAGGCAAAGCTTTCGGTTCTCCCTGGCCTCCTTGAAAATAAGGCTGTTGGAGTCCCGAATCATGATTTCCACGCTTTTGAAAATGGCATGGCAGGCCTCAAACTGCTTGTTTGTCTTGTAGCGCTCCCCTAAAATAATTTTTTTTTGAATCAGCTTTTCCAGATTGACCCTTGATTTTTCAATATAGCTTTTGCAGAGGGTGTAATTTTTAAACAGCGTGGCGCAGTGCTCAAACTGCTTAAGCGCTCTGTAGAAAAAGCCTTTTCTGTAGTCCCGAAAGCCTTTGATGAAAGCGATTCGGGCGGCTCTCTCGCCTTCGGACAGATCTTTTGTTTCGCTTTCCTCCTCCGCCTCTTTTGCCAGCATGTCAATTTGATCTTTGATCAGCTGCTCTGTTTTCCGGTCTTTTCTTTCCGGCCCCCCCGCCCCCTTTTTCTTTTCCCCGTCCAGGTACAAATAGGCAAAGGCCAGAACAACAGCCGCAAAAATGATCCTTGCCGGCGCCGCCCCTTTTTTTTTCTTCGGAAGATTAAAGCCTTTGGCCCTCTGCCTGCCGGAGGGGGCTTTTAGGCCGGCAAACAAAAAATTGACTTTCCCTATGCTGATAATGTCTCCCGGCTTCAGCGCATGGGTTGAAACGGGCTTTTTATTGACAAAAACCGGGTTGCTGGCTTTGAGTGATTTGATCACGCGGCCCGCCTCAGAGCCTGTGATAAGGGCATGCTCTCCCGAGCATCCCGGATCTGTGAGAACCACATCGCAGGAGCTTTTTCTCCCAATAACGATGTCTTTGGACAAAAGCCGGAACTGCTTGCCTCTGTAAGGGCCGGTTAAAATTTTCAAGACCGCCATTTGAGGCGGGCGCGGCCCGCTTTGCCCCTGCGGCGGCGGGCCATGGCCTGGAAATGCCTGGCTCATTTTAAGCTGCCTCCCCCTCAGCGGGCATAAAGGTCACAATGGCGTAGGCCGGCTCTTTTTTTCCCATGACAATCTGGCAGGTGGTTTGCAGGCTCGCGCCGCTTAAGCTGATCTCGCCAAAGGAGATCTCCTGGGGGTTTGCCCGCCCCTGCTCAATCAGCATTTTTATATGCTCCCGCAGCCCGCTCTCCTGAATGTCTGAAACAGAGCTTTGAAGAATCTCCTCACAGCCTATCTGCTCTGTGAAGTTGGAGTTAAGCGCCGCCACAGTGTCTGTTGTCAGATCCACAGAAAGCGAGGGGAAGCCCACAATCTCAACCAGATTGCTCATCTCGCTCTGCCGGCCCGCCCCCTCATCCTCATCTGAGGCCTTCTCCTGCCGGCTCATCATCTGATTGACAGAGATCTGATGGAGCGAGCTGTTGATATGGCTGCAAAGCTCGCTGAGCGGCGGAGACTGGTATTTTGTGGAAACTGAAGAGGCTTTGTCGTCCTTCAGGGCCTTGCCAAACTGCCTGTTGATGCTTTTGATGGGAAATTCAATCAAATTGATCAAAAAGAAAAACAAAATCAGCCCAATCGCGCAGGAGATAAACAAGTTCTGTGTCACAAGGCTGATGGTTTTGCCCGCTCCAGAAGCCAAAGAGCTTGTGTCATAAATGACAATGGCGTAGGCCATGGGGACATTCTCCTGCCTTTCGGCGCTGTAGGCCATAATGGGGGCGGAGGCTCCGATTTTATTGGTCAGCCCGATTTTTTCCACATACATTTCATTTTGCTCCTGTGTTCTGGCTTTATGAATAAAAGAATCCGGCTTTCCATGGTCATCGGGGGCGAGAACCCGCCCCTCAGGGCTGATAATATAAGCTTCCCTGACTTCGTTGTAGCTCTCGGCATAACTCACATCAAGGGAGCCTGGAAGGCCTGACTGTATATGCTTTTTGTTGATTATCTTTAAAGCCTCGGCGAGGCTTTTGGCATGGTTTTTGCCGGTCTGCTCCACGCTGGCTTTTAAAATGCGGGTCAGAGGGACAGTGGAAAAAATTATGGTGACTAATATAAAGCCGATGACAAAAAAGCCAACGACAAACTTAAACTCCATGATTTCAGCCAGCTTATACACGCCGGGGAGGACAACATCGTCAATATAGCCTTTTGCGCCCTTTTGAATGTTTTCCAGGGGGCTTAAAGGCTTTGCCGGCGGCTGCCCCCAGCCCTCGGCGGGCGGGGCGCCCTCCGCCCCCGGCTGGCCCGGAGGATGGCCGGGAGGGTATCCCGGAGGATAGCCCTGATGGGGCATGTAAGGGTAAGGCTGCTGATAGGGGCTGTGGGCTGCCGCTGGCGGCGGCTGCTTTTTCGCCAGCTCAAAGATGACATTGTGAAGGGCCGCCCGATCGCCCTCCCGGAGGGTTTTTGCCTGTATTTTTTTCCCCTCAATAAATGTGCCGTTGCTGGATCTAAGATCCTCAATGCGGACGGATTTGTCTTTGACAATCAGCTGGGCGTGTTTTTTTGAAACGCCTTTTGAGGGGATGGAAATCTGGCAGGATTCATCCCGCCCGAGTATTACCAGCCCGTTTTGCAGCAAAACCTCCCGGCCGGCTTTCGGCCCGGATAAAAATCTAATGCTCCACATGCAAAAGCCCCCAGTTTTGTTTTCCCTGGCCCGGATAAAAATATTTGGCGGACAGCCGTTTAGCGGACAGCGCGCCTAAGGGCTGTCTATATAAAGCTGCTCCTTTTTTTTAAGCCCCAGGGCCTGCAGCTGGCCGCCTTTCATTTCAAAAGCGGAATGGCTTTTCCAGCCGCCCAAAAGAATCCTCCCCGGCGGGGCGGAGTGAAACACAGACACAATCCGAAGCTTTTTATCCGCAAAAATCACATCCAGGGGAAACTTCATAAAAAAAGTGTGGACCGAGGGGCATGGCGCAATCCAGAAAGCGAATTTGTCAGGCAGGCTCCGCCGGCCCATAAGGCCCTTTGTCCGCTCTAAAAAGCCGGAGGCCCTGCGGACAGAGGAGGCGATCAGCCGGTCGGGGTTTTTCATCATAAGGCGCTCCATACACGCTTTGTCTCCCATTAAAGGCGCTGTCTTGCCTGGCCCCTTCCTTTTTCAGCCTGGTTTATTTGGCCCCCATAAACTGAAAGGCGGCGGGGGCAAACACCACAATAAAAATGGCGGGGACGATAAACAGCATCATGGGGAAGAGGATTTTCTGCGAGGCCTTGGCGCCAGCCTCCTCCGCCTTGGCAAACCTCTCAAAGCGCATTTGAACGGATTTTGCCTTCAGCGCCATGGCGATGCTGGCTCCTGTCTCGTCAGCGTCCCGGACAACCGCCACGACACTGCTGACTTCAGCCATGTCTATCCTTTTGGCAAGGGAGGTCAGGGCCTCTTTTCTTGTCTGCCCCAGCTTGATGTCTTTTAAGACGATAAAAAGCTCTTCAGCGAGGACGCTGTCTTTTGGCGCTTTGTCCGTGATTTTCTGTATGGCCCCCATAAAATCCAGGCCGGCCTCTGTGCTGAGGGCCAAAATGTCAACAAACAGGGGCAAATCGCCCAGGATAGAGATATGCCGCTTTTTTTTGCCGCTGGCGCAGTAGGCATGGGGAAAATACAGCCCCACGCCCGACATGACAAAGCCCATGATGGGCGGAAAGCCCATTTGAAGAGCCAGGTTAAATATAAAAAACAAAATGGGAAAGCCTATGCCCCAGAGGATTTGCAGGCCGATGAACTCATCCACATTCAGCTCTTTAGTCAGCCCCGCCGTGAGTATCTTTTTTTCAACCTTGGCCCGGTATTTTGGGCTTTTGATTTTTTTCACATGGTCCAGGGTGAAGTTATGGACCAGGGGGCGGGAAAACTGAATCAGGGGGGCTTTGGATTTTTCCGGCTCCCCGCCCTCGGCCCAGGAAAGTGACTGGGAATCCTGGCTTTGGGTTAAAAGCGTGGAGACAAACAAATAAACACAGAGGGCTGCCAGGCCCAGCCCGCCAAAAAGCGCTATCATGTCAAAACTCATGGGGCCGCTCCTTTGCGCCGTCAGGGGATTCTGCTGAAAAGACAGCCGGTTTTTTTTATAGAAACTCCCCTCTTAATGCTTTATCGGCTGTTTTTGGCTGAAATTGAGGCTGCGCGCCGGGGGGGAGCCTCCCTTTTTAACCCCCCACTCCTCAGCAGGCGCGGCGGGATTGACAGCAGCCCTTAAGCCGGCAGCTCAGAATCCTCCCCTGCCGGCTGGCCGGCCCGGCAGGCGCTTCAGCGCCAAAGCCATCCGGAAGATATCGGCCTGAAGGGCTTGGGGCGCAGAGGCCAGATCTGGAAAATTCTCATAAAACTGCTGATTTTTCCGATCCGGCAGCGCTGTCTGGGCCGGCGCGGGGGGCTGCAGCCGGCAAAATTCTCAAAAATTGAGACATGTTTTTGGCCTGATTTTTCAGAAAATCTTGATTTTTTCGGCTGTTTGGCCTTAAAATCACAAAAGGGGCTGAAAAATCATGAAAGCCAGAGGCAAAAAATTCCGCGCGCTGAAAAACCTGAAAAATCAGCCGCCGCCGGCAAAACCGGGCGGCGCGGCCGGCTTCAGCCTGGTTGGCGTTTTGACCACGGCTTCCCTGGGTGTTGTGGTGGCGCTGGGGCTGGCTCAGATGCAGGTCAATCAGATGAAAACTGTCCGGGCCATAGAGGCAAAATATGCGGGCATGAGCTGGCGCGCTGAAATTGAGGCTTTATTGCGCGACCGCCAGGCCTGCAAAAAAACACTGACATACTCAACGGGAATATGGCCTTACCGCATTGGCCAGGGCAAAAGGGATCTTTACCACATTATGGACAGCTCTGGGAACAAAAAATACTCTTGGTGGTCTTCCCGCGGCTCGGCCCAGATTTACAGAATGAGTGTTAATCTCGGATCTTCCCTGCCCTCTCATCACAACAGAGCGAGTGTCACCATAGAAGTTTTTCTTAAAAACAACAGCAAAAAAGACTTAATGGTTCATAAAAATCCGCTGTTCATAACAAGAAACGATGTGAGATTTAACAGATCATTTCCTCATCACCCTAATAAAATTACCGGCTGCTTTTAAGCTGGCCGCCTTCCAGCCCTCTGAGCGGGGGGCGCTTAAAAAGCTGAAAATCAGGCGCGGCCGCGGCATCAAAATCCCTTTTAGAGGGGGCTGCCGGGGTTTTTAAAAAACAGCGGAGGCGAAGGCCGTCTTCTGAAAGGCGGCAATCATGGGCCTGGCCATATAGTCAGCCTCAAAATTCAGCCGGACGCCCTCTTTCAGCTCCCTGAGATTGGTCAGCTCCAAAGTTTTGGGAATCAGGCAAACCTCCAGAAAGGGGTCTTTTGCCTGATTGACGGTCAAGCTCACCCCGTTTAAGGCGATATAGGCTTTTTTCCAAAAAAAAAGGCTAAAATCCTCAGGGATTTTGATTTTGGCGATCAGGCTCTCCCCGCGCTTTTTAAGGGATGTCACAAGCGCCAGGCCGTCAACATGGCCGGTGATTAAATGCCCCCCAACCGCCTTTTGCAGCGTGAGGGATCTTTCCAGATTCATCAGCTTGCCGCGAAGCTTCCGGGCTGTCCAGCCTGTGGCTTTCAGCGTCTCCGGCCCCATCGCAAAAACCATTTTTTTAGAGTTAAAGCTTTCAAGAGTCAGGCAGGCCCCGTCCACAGAAATGCTTTCCCCCTCCCTCAGAGACTTAAAAGAGGCGGGTTTTTTTAAGGTTAGGCGAATCAGATGCTTTGAAGCCTGGACTTCAAGCGGGCGGCTCGCAGCTTCAATGATGCCGGAAAACATATCAAAGTCATGGCTCTCAGGCCGAAGCCAGAGCCTTCTTTTTTTGAGGGCTTTTTGGCTTTTGAAACTCCAGCCGCAGATCATTGGCGGTGACTTTTAGCGCAGAGCTTGCATGATCTTTCAGCTGATCTCCTGTTTGATCCTCTATTGTTTGATCTTCTGCTGGCTCTCCATGCCGCGGACGCTCTTGAACGGCAAACTCGCCGCTTAGGATTTTGCCCGCCAGAGGATCCAGAAGCTCTTTTTGAACCGCCCGCTGAACAGGCCGCGCGCCATAAGCCGGGTCAAAGCCTTTTTTGGACAAAAACTCAATGGCATGGCTGTCAGCCTCCAGCTGAATGCCTTTTTCCCTCAGCCGCGCGGCGGCCTTTTTGATTTGAATCTGAACAACTTTTTTGATTTCTTCCATGCCAAGCGGGTCAAACAGGACAATTTCATCAATGCGGTTCAAAAACTCCGGGCGAAAGCCGGCTTTCAGCTCCTCCATAACCAGAGCGCGTTTTTCCCCCCTGGTTTTTCCCTCTTTGGAGAGAATGTCAGAGCCAAGATTGCTTGTCATAATCAAAATGGCGTTTCGGAAATCCACTGTCCGCCCCTGCCCATCTGTGAGGCGGCCGTCATCCAGAATCTGGAGCAAAATGTTCAGCGCTTCGGGATGGGCTTTTTCAATCTCATCCAAAAGCAAAACACTGTAGGGGCGGCGGCGGACCCTTTCTGAAAGCTGCCCGCCATCGTCATAGCCCACATAGCCGGGGGGCGCCCCGATCAGCCGCGACACGCTGTGTTTTTCCATGTATTCGCTCATATCAATCCTGATGAGCGCGCTCTCTGAGTTAAACAAAAAGGCCCCAAGCGCCTTGGCGGTTTCTGTTTTTCCAACCCCTGTAGGCCCTAGAAAAATAAAGCTCCCCAGGGGGCGGCTGGGGTCGGAAATCCCCGCCCGCGCCCGGCGGACGCTGCCGCTGACAAGCGCCAGGGCCTGATCCTGCCCCACAACCCTTTCCCGCAGATGATCCTCCATGCGGAGCAGCTTTTCCGCCTCGGTTTTCAGCATTTTGTCGGCGGGGATGCCTGTCCATTGAGAGATAACCTGGGCAATTTCCTCCGGGCCAGCCTCCTCCTTCAAAAGCGCGCTGGATGAGGCGCGGCCCGCCGCCTGCCTTTCAAGAGTTTTCAGCTGCTTTGCCGCCTCCGGCAGCCGCCCGTATTTGATTTCGGCGGCTTTTTCCAGGGCGCCCCCCCTCTCTGCCCGTTCGGCCTCCAGCTTCAGGCTTTCAATCTCCTTTTTAAGGGACTTCAGCTTCAGGATGGAGGATTTTTCCCTTTCCCACCGGGCCTTGAGAGCCGCCGCGCTTTCCTCCAGGCCTTTCAGCTCCCTGTTCAGGGATTTGAGCCGTTTTTTGGAGGCCTCGTCTTTTTCCCTTGAGAGGGCTTTTTGCTCAACCTTCATTTGTGTAATCCGCCGCTGTTTTTCGTCCAGGGCGGCGGGGACGCTGCTGATCTCAATGCTGAGGCGGCTGGCGGCCTCGTCCATCAGGTCAATGGCTTTGTCCGGCAAAAAGCGGCCGCTGATATAGCGATGGGACAAATTGACCGCCGCGATCAGGGCGGAGTCTTTGATTCGAACCCCGTGGTGGGCCTCATAGCGCTCTTTCAGCCCGCGAAGGATTGTGAGCGCGTCCGCGCGGGATGGCTCCGCCACAAAAACTGTTTGAAAGCGCCGCTCAAGGGCTTTGTCTTTTTCTATGTATTTTCGGTATTCATCAAGGGTTGTGGCGCCAATGGCCCGAAGCTCCCCCCTCGCCAGCGCCGGCTTCAGGATCTGGCCGGCGTCCATGGCGCCATCGGTTTTCCCCGCGCCGATAAGGTTGTGAAGCTCATCAATAAAAAGCAAAATCTCCCCATCGCTCCGGCGCGCCTCCGAGATCAGGGCCTTTAGGCGGTCCTCAAACTCGCCGCGAAATTTTGTCCCCGCCACCATGGCGCCTAAATCCAGAGAGAGAATTTTTTTGCCCAAAAGCGCCTCTGGGACATCCTTATTGATGATCCGGACAGCCAGCCCCTCGGCGATGGCGGTTTTGCCAACCCCCGGCTCTCCAATCAAAACAGGATTGTTTTTTGTCCGCCGGGAAAGGACCTGCATCACCCGGCGGATTTCCCTGTCCCGCCCAATCACAGGATCCAGACGGCCCTTTTCCGCAAGATCTGTGAGATCTTTGGCGTATTTTTTTAAGACATTGAATTTGTTTTCCGGGTCCCTGTCAGTGACTTTTTTCCCCTTTCTTATGGCGTCCAAAGCGGCGGCAAAGGCCTTGCGGCTGAGGGCATGCTTTTTAAAAACCTCTGAAAGGGGCCTTTCCGCCGAAGACAGCGCGGCCAGAAAAAAATGCTCTGTGGAAATAAAGCTGTCGCCGGCTTTTTCAGCCTCTTTTTCCGCAAGATTCAGGAGCTGCAAAAGCTGGCGGGAAGGCTCAGGCCCAGCGCCCCCCTCAGCCTTGGGCAGCCTTTGCTTTTCCCTTTCCAGGCCCTCAAGAAGGCGGGGAAGGGAAATTTCCGGCAGGCCCCCGGCCAGGACTTCAGGAACAATCCCCCCGCTTTGGCTTAAAATCTCTATTATAAGGTGGACAGGCTCCAGGGCGGGATTCTTACATTTTTGCGCCTCAAAAAAGCTGTTTTGAAAAGCCTCCTGGCTTTTTTGAGTCATTTTTTCCAGCAGTTTCCTCATAAAATACAATAAGGGGGCAGTTTGCGGGATTGTCAACTTTTAAGGGGGGGGGCGGGGGGGCCGGCTTTGCGCGGCCGCCCCCAGAGGATCCAAGGAGGATCCCGCAGGAGGATCTCGGGAGAGCGGCCGGGCAGAGATTTTTTGTTTTTTTTTAGCGCCTCTTTTGGCGCCCTCAGAGGGCCTTGCGCTGCCTTCAGGGCAAAAAAAAATTGATTTTTTTTGACAAAAGCCCTTGACAGAGCTTTTGCGCCTGGGCGCAAAATAATCATACCCTGAAACGCCGGCAGGGGGCCGCCCCGGCGGCGGCCCAGGCTTGAAGGCTGTTTGCATTTAAAGATGGAGGGGAAATGGCTGCAAGATGCCGGAAAATTCCGGCGCGGGCGGATTTTGGAAAAGCTGGAATGTTTAAGGCATTTTCAATATTAAGCGAGTGAGGGGTTTATTATGCCCGCCTTGTCTGATAAACCCCTGGTTTTGCTGAGATCGGCGGCCCGCGCCAAAAAACCTGAAAAAATTCAGCGTGATCCCGGCATATAAAGAGGCGCTGACACAATGACTCTTAAAAAAACAGGAAAAAGCCTAAAACCAGGCGCCCGCGCCGCGCCGAAAAAGCCCTCAGGGAGATCTGTTAAATCAGAAAAAGCCCCTCTCCCTGAAAAGCCAGAGGGTTTTAAAATCATACAGCCCGCGCGGCCGCCCCTTCTGGAAGAAGAGCCGGAGATGGGAGGGGGCAGCGCAGCGGCGCCGTTTCCCCTGTCTGTCCCCCTGGAGCGTCATGAGCCGGATCATCAAGATCTGGAGCGCCGGGAATGCGGGGCCGTCTCTGATGATCATGGCGGAGGGGGTTTTTCAGAGGAAGAGGAGGGAATGTTTGAGCCGTTTGATGAGGGGGATCGGCAGATCCCCGGCGAAGATGAGGAGGACGGCGAGGGAGAAAGCGCGTTTGACAGGCCTTTTAACGATCCTTTTGATGGCTTGGAGGATGAGGATTCAGATGATGAGGACAGCGGCTTTTTTTAAAGCTCATGGACCGGCAGGCCATCGTTTAAATATATCTCCGGGAAAGGGGCTGCGGGCGGGCGCCGCGCCTCTTCCAGAAGCTCTTTGAGGCGCGCCGCTTTGGTTGCCTCATTATACAGGTATCTCCAGTGATTTGTGTAAAGGGCGGATTTGTAAATGCCCACGACATCCCCAGATTCATTCAGAACAGGGGCGCCGCTCATTCCCCTGAAGGGGGGGTCTTCGTCAAACCAGAAAATGATTTCGTCTGGCAAAAGCGCCCGCGCGGCGTTTTCAAAAGCGGCTTCAGAGCCTTCAGGATAGCCCAGCCCGTAAATTTTATCCTCCAGGCCGGCCCCCGCAGCGCTCAACTTTAAGTGTTTCAGCTGCTCCGCGGCCCCGCCCGCAGGGCGCCGCTTTTGATTCAGCGCCTCCACCTCAACAAGAGCCAGATCATGTTTTTCAGAAATATTTAGGATTCTGACGGCCCGCAGCGCATGGCCCCCGCGCAGGCTTTTGATTTTCGCCTGGGGCAAATGCTGATCTAAAATTTTCACAACATGGGCGGCTGTCACAAAAACACTGGGAGAGATCAAAAAGCCTGTGGCTATTGCCCTTGTCCGCCAAAGCTCTCCTTTTTTTTCAAAGAAAACTGTCATGGAAACAGAATAAACAGCTTCCGCTGTTTTTCTGACAGCCGCGGGAAGCTGATGATAGGGGATGATTTTTCCAGGCGCCGGCCGCGGCGGGGCCGCCCGCCCCAAAAACCCCTCTATATCAGCCGCTGCCGCCGCCGCCATCAGCGGGAGAAAAGCCAAAATCCGCAAAAACCAGGCGCTGAGCGGCGGCGCCTGGCCGCGCGGGCCTTTAAAATTCATTAAACAGCTCAAAGCCATGCGCCTGGCCGCCCGCTCTCAAAGGTCCGCCACTTCCCCGCTCTGTATTTTATTGTAAATGGTTCTTACAGAGACACCTAAAGCCTCCGCAGCTTTTCTTTTTGACTGAAAGCGCCGCAGAGACATGGAGATATAAAAATTAACCAGCCGGCTCAGATTGATTTCCGGACTGTATTTGATAAACCGGGAAATATCAGAGTCTTCAGGCGCGGCGGCTGCGGCGGCCGGGCTTTCGGCCTTTTTGCCGGCTTCCCCCTGCTGATTTCTCTCTGTAATTTTCCCTTCTGTTTTCTCCGGCCAGCCGAGGCTGAACAGATTTTGGCCCTTTCCTGTTTGCAGCTGAAATGCTTCCATTGTTTTTCCCTCCCTGGTTAAAATGGTTATAAATATCCGCAGTGTTTGAGGCCATGATGGGGCAAAAGCGCCTTTTTTGCAAGCGCAAATCATCCGGCTGGCGGATTTTTTGAGCGCTTGACAAAACCTGCGCAAATCTTGCGCGAATCTTGCGCAAAAGCGCTCAAAAAATGATCATCAAAGGGGGAAGAAATCTTAAATTTTTATGCGGCGGGCGGCAGTCCTATCGCTTTGGCCCAAAGGCCCCCGAAGCCCCCGGCGGCGGCGCTCCTTTCGGTTAAGGCGCCGATCCCCGCCCTGTCCGGACGGCCCCGCCGGCGGCGGCGGCCCGGCGGATGGAAGCCGCGCGAACGGCGGCGCGCTGTCATCTCCGCTTTCGCTGTAGATCAGCTGGCCCGGCCCGCTGCCTGGCCTCTGATGGGCCGAAAGCCCCGCATCCCCGCTCAGCTGGATTTTAAAAAGCTTTTCAACAGTTTCGCCCGCCACGCTGAGATTCACCGCCTCAAACATGTTAAAGGTCTCTTTTTTATACTCCACCAGAGGGTCTTTTTGGGCAAAAGCCCGGAGGCTGATCCCCTCCCGCAGATGATCCACATTTTCCAAGTGCTCCTTCCAGCGCGCGTCAATTGTCTGGAGCAGAAGAAGCTGCGACAAAGGCTCAAAATGCTCTTTCAGCTCCTCTCTTTTTTCTTTGTATTTTTTTTCAACCGCCGTTTTGACTTTCCCGTTTACATCTTCTATTGTCAGCTGCTCCAAGGGGGGGAATTCAATCTCCACATCAAAAACCTGCTGAAAAACAGCCCGAAGGGCCGTTAAGTCCCACTGCTCGCGGCGGGCCTCCTCATGCGCGAAGCGGTCTAAAATGCTGGAGGTCACATCGCTCAGGCGGTCCAAAAACAGCCGCTCCAGATCCTGGCCCCGCATAATTTGCTTCCGCAGCCTGTAAATTGCCGTTCTCTGCTGATTCATCACATTGTCATATTCCAAAAGATGCTTTCTGATCTCAAAATTATGGCCCTCAACTTTTTTTTGCGAGCTGGCAATAACGCGGGTCAAAAGGCGGTCAGTAATGGGCGCGTCTTCATCCATGCGCAGCGTGGACATGATTTTTTTCACCCGCTCGCCGCCAAAAATCCGCATCAAGTCATCCTCAAGGGAAAGGAAAAATCTTGAGGCGCCGGGGTCGCCCTGCCGCCCTGAGCGCCCCCTCAGCTGGTTGTCAATCCGCCGGGCCTCATGCCTTTCGGTCCCCACAATAAAAAGCCCTCCGGCAGACAGGACCTGCTGTTTTTCCCTCAGGCAGATGTCCTGAAATTTTTTGAGGCGGGCCTGATAGGATTCATCAGATTCCTCCGCGGCTTTTCCGCCGGCCAAAAAATCCGGATTGCCCCCAAGGATGATGTCAGTTCCCCGCCCCGCCATATTGGTTGCAATGGTGATGGCGCCAAAGCGCCCGGCCTGCGCCACAATTTCCGCCTCTTTGTCGTGATGTTTGGCGTTTAGGACTTTATGGGGGATTTTGCGCTGGCTGAGCAGCTGGGACAGGCGCTCGGATTTTTCGATGCTGACCGTGCCCACAAGAACCGGCTGGCCTGTGTCATGGATCTCCTTTATGGACTCGCTGATTTTTGTGTATTTGACGCTTTCGGTTGTGTAGATCACATCATCATGGTCCTCGCGCCGGACAGGCTCATTTGTGGGAATGACTTTTACCTCCAGCTTGTAGATTTTCCGAAACTCCTCGGCTTCGGTTTCAGCTGTTCCGGTCATGCCCGCAAGCTTGTTATACATCCGAAAGTAATTTTGAAAAGTGATTGTGGAAAGTGTCTGGTTTTCCGTTTTAACCTGAACCCCCTCCTTGGCCTCCACAGCCTGATGCAGCCCGTCGCTCCACCGCCGGCCCGGCATCAGCCGGCCGGTGAACTCGTCCACAATCACAATCTCGTCATCTTGAACCATATAATCCACATCCTTTTTGTAGAGGTAATGCGCCTTCAGGGACTGGTAAATATTGTGCAGGTATTCAATATGCGCCAGATCATAAAGGTTTTTTACGCCCAAAAGCTCCTCCACTTTGGCGTTCCCCTCCTCTGTGAGAGAGGCTGTTTTGGATTTTTCCTCCATGGTGAAATGAATGTCTTTTTTCAGGCTGGGGATGAGCTTTTTGACTTCATGGTATTTGTCTGTGGAGAGATCCTTTGGGCCGGAAATAATCAGGGGGGTCCGGGCCTCGTCAATCAGTATAGAGTCGCATTCATCCACAATGGCAAAATTCAGCTCCCTCTGGACGCAGGCTTTCAGCGAGTATTTCATGTTGTCCCGCAGGTAATCAAAGCCAAACTCGTTGTTTGTGCCGTAGGTGACATCCGCGCCATAAGCCGCCTTCCTCTCAGAATCGGAGAGATCATGGACTATGGCCCCGGCGCTCAGCCCAAGAAAGCTGTAGACCTGGCCCATCCACTCCATGTCGCGCCTGGCCAGATAGTCATTGACTGTCACAATGTGAGCCCCCTTTCCTGAAAGGGCGTTTAAATACACAGGCAGGGTGGCGGCAAGGGTTTTGCCCTCTCCGGTTTTCATTTCCGCAATTTGCCCCTGATGCAGAACCATTCCGCCAATCAGCTGGACATCGTAGTGCCTCATGCCCAGGACCCGCCTGGCGGCCTCGCGGCAGACGGCAAAAGCCTCCGGAAGAAGGCTGTCCAGGGAGCGGCCTTTTTCAATTTGCTCTTTGAAGGCGGGGGTTTTGCCCTGGAGGGCGGCATTGCTTAACTGGGAGATTTGCGGCTCCAGCTGATTGATGCGGTCCAGGGCGGGCCGCATCTTTTTGATGTCCCGCTCATATTTTGAGCCAAAGATTTTTGTCAAAAGCTGAAACATTGGCTTAGGCTATTTGCCGCGGCTTTTGCTGTCAATAGAATAATGGCGGAGGTACTCAAGGACACTGGGGTGGTTTTCGTCAAATTTTGCCTTAATCCTCCATAGCCCCCTTTTTTTCCCTTTTTCCGCAAAATCCTCTTTCATCCAGGAGCGGAACATTCTGGAAACCTGAACCTGCTCTGATTTGCTGTCGGAAAGCCCCAAAACCCCCCGCGCCTCTTTGTTTGTAATGTATCCGCCCCGGGCAGCCTCATAAGCGCAGTTTCTCAGAGCCTCTCTGGCTTTTATATCCTCCCCTTCGGAAAAAACTTTTGTCTCCCGCCCCTTTAGCTTTAGCATTCCCCATCTTTTCAGGCTGACTTTAATGGCCCTTCCATCTGAACCCATGGGGGCTGCTGAAAATGGAGAGTCGGATTCTGTTAATATCTCAAGGGCGAGCTTTGCATGATGCTCATCCATATAGCTTAAAATTTTATCCAGGGGCCGGTCTCTCCACAGAACAAGGGCGGCCGCGATCTTGTATTTGTCAGCCTCGCTTTTATACCGGGCTTTTAATTTTTCCAGAAGACTCAGCAGATTTTTGTTAAGCTTTTCGTTATACAGAGTGACGGACCAGACTCCATAATTGCCCGGAGTTTTCCTGTATTCAAACAAAGGCTCTCTTTTGCCGCATCGGACAGATTAAAACAGCTTTTTTTGTTTGAGAAGACATAAGAAGACATGGGGGCTGAAAACCAGCCGCTTCGGGGCATGGACAGGGTTTCAGCGGCTGCCGGGGGCCGGATTTCCAGGGCTTTCTGCTTGAAAAAGCCTGAGAAGACATGAGAAGACATGGGGGCTGGAATCTGGGGGAGCAGCCCCGCGGGGCCGGCTCAAAAAAACAAGCTCCCTCTGGACAAGCCTGAGACTCCTCAAAGGATTCGGGAACAGCCGCTAGGCTGTCCCAATAAACAGGCCTGCCTGAAAAAGCCTGAGAAGACATGAGAAGACATGGGGGCTGGAATCTGGGGGAGCAGCCCCGCGGGGCCGGCTCAAAAAAACAAGCTCCCTCTAGACAAGCCTGAGACTCCTCAAAGGATTCGGGAACAGCCGCTAGGCTGTCCCAATAAACAGGCCTGCCTGAAAAAGCTTGAGAAGACATGAGAAGACATGGGGGCTGAAATCTGGGGGAGCAGCCCCGCGGGGCCGGCTCAAAAAAACAAGCTCCCTCTGGACAAGCCTGAGACTCCTCAAAGGATTCGGGAACAGCCGCTAGGCTGTCCCAATAAACAGGCCTGCCTGAAAAAGCTTGAGAAGACATGAGAAGACATGGCCTGGGTCCAGGGGGGAATCCGGGGCATGAGCGGGTTTTTAGTAGCCTCCGGCCGCTGAATTTCCAGGAAAAAGCTTGAGAAGACATGAGAAGACATAGGTCTGGAATCTGGGGGAGCAGCCCCGCGGGGCCGGCCCGGCAAACAGGCTTTTAGGCATATTTTGTCAAAAAATCTGTCATGCTTATTGCATGATTCTTGCGCTGACAGGGGGGACCGGGCTGATTGGCCAGGCTCTTATAAAAAAAATAGCGGCCGGCGGAGGCCATCCAAAAAACAGGCCTTTTTCAAAAATCCATCTGATCACAAGGGATGTGGCAAAAACAAAAGGCCTGCCAAAAATTTGCCGGGCATTTGCCTGGCCGGGTTATGCGCGCCCCTTCCCCAAAGAGGCTTTTCCAAAAGATTCTGAGTGGGGCCTGATACATCTGGCCGGAGAGCCTATAGCTCAATGGCGGCAGAGGCTTCTCTGGTTTTCCCCCGCGCCATTCCCCGCCCGCTGGACAGGCAAAAAAAAAGCCCGCATTTATAATTCCAGGGTTAAGGGGACAAAAGCTCTAACCGCCGCTGTCAGGATTCATCCCCGCCAGCCTAAGTTTTTTTTAAGCGCCAGCGCCGCCGGCATTTATGGGGAAAGGGGCGGCAGCAGCCTCACAGAGGAAAGCTGTCCGCTGCCCGGTTTTTCTGAAGCGGACGGCGGCATACAAAAAATCCAGGCCGGCAAAAACAAAAAAAATCTGTTTTTGCGGAAAGTCTGCCTTGACTGGGAGGCGGAGAGCTTGAAGCTTTCCAGAATTTGCCGGACCGCGGTGTTTCGGTTCGGGGCGGTTTTGGCGAAAGAGGGTTTTTTAGCCTGTCAGGCGGAGCTGGCGAAAAAAGCGCCTTTTGTTTTATCTTCAAAAAATCCCGTGTGGATGAGCTGGATTCATATTGAGGACGCTGTCCGCATGCTTTTATGGGCGGCAGCCTCAGAATCCGCCAAAGGCGCCTATAACGGAGCCGCCCCCCGCCCCCTCACTTTTAGCGGGTTTTCCCAGGCGCTTTCAGAGATTGTCCGGCCAAAGGGCATAAAAATCCCCATCCCGCTGGTTTTTGTCAAACGTCTTGGAGGGGAGCTGTCCGCATGTCTTCTGGCCAGCTGCCGCGCCCTCCCCGAAAGGGCGGAAAGCCAGGGCTTTCGGTTCAAGCATCCAGAGGGGGAGGCTGCCCTTCGGGATCTGCTCCAAACCGTCTCCCGCCCCAGCGGCTCAAAATGACAAAGCTGGGGGCTGCCGCCCCGGGGCCTGGCGGGGGCTTTTTGCGCAATTTATCCCGGCCGGGCAGGAGAGCTGTCTTTAAAGAGCTGTCCAGGCTCTCTCTGTCCATAAGGCATGCAGGCGGTCGAGAAAGCCCTCCCACTTTGCCGGGGAGACATCCGCCGGGGAGACTCCCGCCAAAGATTTCTCATAGCCCTGAAGATGCCCCGCATTTGGAATCCCCGCGGGATGGGAAAAAACATTAAGCCCCAGCCCCAGAATTAAAGCCCTGCCAGCCCCCTGATCCAAAATCTCCGGCAAAATCCCGGCAATTTTTTTGTCCTTAATATAAAGATCATTTGGCGGCTTTGCCCTCCATAAAATGCAGGGCCAGGCAGCTTTGGCGGCGCTTAAAAGATCGCGGGCAAAATCCCAAGACAAATTCGGAGGAATGGCCGGGCGGGAAGCCCGGCCTCCGCCGCAGCTGGGGCTTTTCCCCCAGAGCCAGGAGGCCATTAGATCGCTGTTCTCCCATATAGCGCCTTTTCGCCCCCGCCCGGCAGTTTGGCTTGCGGCGATAAAAATTGCGGGGGCGCATCCAGAGCTGAAAGCGGGGCCTGAGCCAGCCTTTGAGTCAGTTGAAAGGATCCGAAGGGCGCGGGACCTGGCCTCCCCGCTCGCGCTTTCCGTCTCCTCAAAAAAAACATGGGCAATGCCTCTGTCTCGCGCCCAGTTTCGGGTCCATAAGGGGATCCGCCTCTGTTTTATTTTTATCCGGCTCATATTCCTGGCGCGCTTAAAAATCCGCCCGCCGGAAACAGCCCCAGAGCTGCAATGGGGAAATCTGGAGGGCAAAAAGACCGCCATCAGCCGGCCGGCAAATTGATCTTCAGGCGGGGAAAGCCGCCCTGCAGCAGCTTGGGCCAGATAACATCCAAAGGAAGGGCGCTTAGCCTCTCCAAGTCTTTGGGAAGAAAATGCCCATACATGCCTTTTTGGATCCCAGAGGGAATTTGATCAATAAGCTTTTGTATGCCGGAAAAGCCCGCGCCCCTTCCATCCAAAGCGATAATCTCTGTATGGCCGGTTAAGGCCTCCTCCAGATCCTTTTCCGAAGAGATCATTTTTGAAGGGAGCAGCGGCTCTGTCCGCGCGCCGCCAAGACGCAGGGCTTTTCTCTCCCATTCAGGAAAGGGGGAATCTAATGAGGCCGCGCCGGCTGAGCGGCAGCCGCAGCTGCTTTCCCTGTAGCAGCGGGCCAGCGAGGCGGCCCCGGAGAGATAGCTTATGCCCTCCACAGCGGCTTTTAAGCCAAAAAAGCTTTTTTCATCAGGGGCGAAGGCCGTCATAAAGGTCTGGCCTTTCAGAAGGCTGTCCCCGTCTTTTGCATGCCAGACAATCTCCAAAGGCAGCTGGCTTTTCTTTAGAAAGCCGCTCAAAAACCCGGCCCCAAAAAAAACCCCGTCCTGGCCGGCGGCAAAGCGCCTCTCTTCTGAATATGATCCGGCGCGCTTTAGGGCGGCGGGAAAGCCCGGCTCCATCAACTCTCCTCCTTGAGAATTTTCTGGATTTCGCGCTCCAAAATCTCTTTGGCCATAAGGGGAAGCTGCCGCGCGGCAAAGTCCCGCAGAGATTTTTCAAAAGCCTCCCGAAAGACGGAGCGCTCTCTTACATACTCCCGCATAACCTGAAGGGCCATTTTCTCAAAAGCTTCTGTTTTTTTAAATTCAGTCAATGCGGTTTTTATAATCTCCTGATGATCCCGCGCCAAAATCTTTTGAGCCATTTCCCGGCCATACTGATCCAGCTTTTGCTCCATAAGACTCTCAAATCCCAAAGTGTCTTTGTATTCGTTTAGCGCTCGCGCAATGTCCTGATCCAGCGCCCTTGGCGGCGGCGCCTCCATGCCCTCATCTGAAGGCTGCCTGAAGTCTTTTGGCGGGGATTTTATTGCCATAGGGGCAAAGTCATTTTTTGTGTTTTCATCCACATTGATTTCATCCCTGTTTAGCGCGGGCTTTGCGGCGCTTTTGGCTTCTGAGCCAGCCGCCGCCGCGCGGCTTTCCGGCTGCTTTTGCTCTGTCTCTGGAGTTTGAGCGGGAGCGGCGGGAGCGGTGGGAGCGGTGGGAGCGGCGGGAGCAGCGGGAGCGGCGGGAGCGGCGGGAGCGGCGGGAGCAGCGGGAGCGGGAGCGGCGGGAGCGGCGGGAGCAGCGGGAGCAGCGGGAGCGGGCTGCTGGGAGCCGGCGCCCAATGCCAGGCTTTCATCCCCGGCCTCCGGGGCGCTTATGCTAAATGTCTCCTCAGAAGAAGCTGCGGGAGGGTTTTCCGGGCCTGTCTGATGTTCCGCAGGCTGCGGCCCCCCCTCGGCTTTGATGATCAGGCTTTCGTCCCCGGCCTCCGGGGCGCTTATGTTAAAAGTCTCCTCAGAAGAGGCGGGGGATGAGCTTTCCGGGCCTGCCTGATGTTCCGCAGGCTGCGGCCCCCCCTCGGCTTTGATGATCAGGCTTTCGTCCCCGGCCTCCGGGGCGCTTATGTTAAAAGTCTCCTCAGAAGAGGCGGGGGATGAGCTTTCCGGGCCTGCCTGATGTTCCGCAGGCTGCGGCCCCCCCTCGGCTTTGATGATCAGGCTTTCATCTCCAGATTCTGGGGCGCTCATGTTAAAAGTCTCCTCAGAGGAGGCTGAGGAATTTCCGGTTTTTTTGCTCTGGCTCCGCGCCGGCTGGCTCGCCGCTGCCAGGGCCGCGCCTTGATTTTCATTTTTTGGAAATTTCAAAAACGGATGAATTTTTGACTGGCCGGCTTTGGGAACAATCGCAGCGATTTTTTTTCTGAGAGCGCCGCTGTCAATGGGCTTTCGGATCACATGCGGCATGGCTTCCGCCGCCAAGGCCTCCTCCTCTTTTCGGCATAAGGCAGCCAAAGGGACAGCGGGCATGTCCTTTTTGGCTGACTGGGCCAGAACATCCGCCCCGCCCAAATCCATATCAATAAAAAAAATGTCCGGCTGAAGGGCCTGAGTCTTAAAATCCTCCCATGTTTCAAAACGGAAGATCTCCGCCGCAAAATAATACAGGGAGTGGGCCAGAATTTTTCTGTTGACTTCGTTTTCGCTAAACAGCGCGGCGTTCAGGCTCATTTAGAGCGGCCCTCCCCTGATTTTGCGGCACTCCAGATATCCGGCGCGGGCAGCCGGCGCTTTTGCGCCAGTTGTATACAGCTTGGCGCTTTAGGCCGCGCTTTGCAAGCTTCCCCGCCGGGGGGCTGAAAAAAATGGGGATTTTGCGCCAATCCCAAATATGTTGAAAAAAACATGGCAAAACAGGCATAATCAGCATGGAGCGGTTTAAGCGGCTTTTTGGCCTGTCCCAGCCGGGCTTTGGGCGGAATGCTTTTATGGAAAGGCTTGAAATTCTAAAATTCCCTGATCCGAGGCTCCGTCAAAAAAGCCGGCTGGTTGAGCGGGTGACCCCTAACCTTGTCCGTCTCGCAGAGGCCATGCTGCAGACAATGTCCGAAAAAAACGGGGTGGGGCTTGCAGCTGTTCAGGTGGGCCGCTGCGAGAGGCTCTTGACTGCCGACACAAGATCAGAGTTTGAGCCGCCATCAGAGGAAAGCCGCTATGACGCCTCATTTTTAAAAAGGAGCCTGGCCGCCAAAATCCCGCAGCCTCTGATTTTATTCAACCCGGAAATTGTTCGGACAGAGGGCAGCCTGCTGTTTCCCGAAGGATGCCTGAGCTTTCCCTCCTATTATGCCGAGGTCAGAAGAGCGGAGATTGTGGAGGTCAAAGCGCTCAATGAGAAGGGGGAGCCTGTTTTGATCAAAACCGACGGCCTGCTTTCCATCTGCCTTCAGCATGAAATCGATCATCTTGAGGGGCGGCTGTTTATTGATCATTTAAGCGAGGCAAAGGCTGCCAGGCTGCGGGAGGAAATCAGAAAAAACGGATACCCTGAAGATCCTCCCCCCGCTGCGGCCGGCAGGGAGGCGCTGTAAGGGTGTATCCCGTAATTTTTGCCGGAACTTCAGATTTTTCAGCGGAATGTCTGAAATGCCTTTTGGAGATGAGCGGCATCCAAATCAAAGGGGCTCTTTCCGCGCCTGACAAGCCAAAAGGCCGGGGCATGCGGCGGGAGCCTTCCCCTGTCAGGGCATTAGCCGCAAAGGCCAGTTTGCCTGTGTGGACGCCGGAATCGCCGGCTGACAGAGGGTTTCTAAAAGATATGGCTGCCAAAAAATGCCGGCTTTCTGTAATCTGCGCTTATGGAAAATGGCTGCCCAAAGCTTTTTTGGACTGTTTTCCCATGGAGAGCTTGAATGTTCATCCCAGCCTTCTTCCCCGCTGGAGAGGCGCGGCCCCCATTGAAAGGGCCTTGATGGCTGGCGACAGGGAAACCGGGGTTTCCCTTCAAAAAGTGGCGGCGGAGATGGACGCGGGGGATATTGTCGCCAGAGAGTCCTTTCCCATTGAAGAAAATGACACCGCGGCGGAGGTCAGCAAAAAGGCCATTCAAGCCTCAAAAAAACTGCTGCGGGAGGCTTTGCCAAAATACCTCAAAGGGGGGATCCAGGCCATTCCCCAGCCCTCCGAGGGGATAACCTATGCAGCCAAAATTCAAAAACAGGAGGCGCGGCTCGCCTGGAATCAAAGCGCCGGCGCCCTGCGAAACAGAGTTCGGGCCTTAAGTCTGGGGCCCCAGGCTTTTGCGGTTTTTCGGGGGGGGCGGATAAAAATCCACAGGGCGCGGGAGGTTTCGGAAAAGGCGGCCCGGCGGGAAAACAGCGGCCCTGCCGGCAGGCCCCGCCCCGGCGAGGCGCTGCCAGCCGGGCGCGCGCGGCTGATCATTGCCTGCGGATCAGGGGCTTTGGAAATTTTGGAGCTGCAAAAAGAGGGGAGGACAAAGCAGCCGGCAGCGGAGTTTTTAAAAGGCTGCCCCATTCAGGCAGGGGATGTTTTTGAATGATTATGAGGGTTTTGCCTTGCCTCCCCTGATTGCGCCCAGTCTGCTTTCCTCTGATTTTTCCCGCCTGGGCGGGGAGGTCCGCGCCCTTGAAAAAGCCGGAGCCGACTGGATTCATTTTGATGTTATGGACGGGCATTTTGTCCCTGACTTGACGATGGGGCCTTTGGCTGTCCAGCCGCTCCGCCCTCTGAGCAGGCTTCCCTTTGATGTTCATTTGATGACAAGCCAGCCGGCAAAATGGATAGAGCCTTTTGCCAGGGCCGGGGCCAGCCACCTGACCATGCATATTGAGGCTCTGCCCAGCCCCGGCGAAGCGCTGCGAAAAATCCGCCGCCTGGGGCTGAAGGCCGGCCTGAGCCTTAAGCCGGACACTCCCGCTGAATGCCTTTTTCCCTTTTTAGGGGATCTGGATTTGATTTTGGTTATGGCTGTTGAGCCGGGGCGCGGAGGGCAAAAGTTTCTTCCCCTGGCGGCGGACAAAATAAAATCCTTCAAAAAAAAGGCCCGCAGCCAAAAGCGCCCCCCGCTTGTGGCTGTAGACGGGGGCATAACTCTGGAAACAGCCAAAGCAGCCCGGGAGGCGGATGTTTTGATCTCTGGGAGCTATGTCTTTAAAAGCGGGGATTATGCGCGGGCCATTTCGGATTTAAAGGCTTCCAGAGGCATGCCTGGCCAATAGTCCTAAAATTTTAAGCCTAAAACAATGGCTATTGCGGCTGAGCGCCGCTCCAAAGCCGCTCCAAGGCTGCTATAGGGCCGCGCCCCGGCGGCTGTTCGGCGGTTTTTTTTAAGTTTTGCTGTAAAAATGCCGCTTATTTATATAGAGGGGAAGCCATGTTTCGCCATCTGATCAAAACCGCTGCCGAAAAATCAGGCTTTGCAAGAGCTTTTTTATCAGGGCTTTTTTCCGGGAAAGCCATGCTGCGCCATTTGATTAAAGTCATTGCCGCCGCCATTTTGATTGCGGCGATCTATATTGCCGGCTGCGCCGAGACAGGGCTGTATGTGGCTGTCAGTCCAATAACAAAAGAAAATGCCCGTGACATGGAAGCTGATGTGACAACGGGGCAGGGAACAGACAGAGATCAGGGCGGGGCGGACAGCGATCGGGGCGGAGCGGACAGCGATCGGGGCGGGGCCGGCAGAGACCGCGGCAGGAATCGGGACAGAGACCGCGGCAGGAATCGAAACAGAGACCGCGGAAAATGGGAGAGAGATCAAGACAGGGATTTTTGGGGCAGTCCGAAAAAGCCAAAAGACAAGTTTGTCAAGCATGTCCCTTGGGTGGACAAATGGGAATACACTGTGTCTCTGGGAAAAGTGGATATTATAATTGTTGTTGATAACTCCAGCTCCATGCACAAAGAGCACACAAGCCTTGCAAGGCAGGTTGGGGATTTTCTGAACAACATAAAAAATGTGGACTATCATCTGGCTGTCATCACAACAGACATCAGCAGATCGCCGGGCAACCCTGTCCGCAATGCCTATTATCAAGACGGAAATTTTATCCCCATAGGCGGGGAGATGTTTCTCAGAAACAGGGCCATTGGAGAGTCTCCAAGCCGCCGGGATGTGGAGAATTTTAAAAGCGCCCTTGTCCGGGAGGAAACCCTTAAGTGTGACGATGAGGAGGAAGAGGAAAGGGACAGCCGAAGGTCCGGCCGAAGCGGGGATCAATACTGGCAGACCGGCGAGGAGCTTGATGCCGGAAGGGGCCGCGGCAACTGCCCAAGCTATGACGAAAGGGCCATTTACGCCCTCAACCTTGCTATAGCAAATAGAAAATACAGAAGCTTTTTCCGAAAAAAAGCTCCCCTTGTAGTTGTTATCTTAAGCGACGAGGATGAAAGAAGCGGCGAGGAATACAGAGAGAGCAACCCCGGCTATGAGTTTCATGAATACGACTATCCTGAAACGCTTGTCCAAAGGCTTTCCAAAATTCACCCCACAAAAACGGCGAGCTTTTACCCAATCATTATTCCTCCAGGGGATGAAAGATGCCTCAGAAAGCAGAGCCAGAGCCGCAGCGGCGGAGATGGCGCCGGAAGGGGCTTTTATGGGGAGGAATACGCCAAGCTGGCCCGGGCAAGAGGCTCGCTCCGGCGCTATGGCAATTTAGAGAGGGGGGCTGTTCTCTCCATCTGCCGCAAAGATTTTGACGGCCAGCTTAAAAAAGTCAGCGTTAAAGTCATAAGCCCGGAAATCACCCTCCCCTGCGCCAAGCCCTGGCTTTTGGAGTTAACAGCCGGCGGCAAAAGATATGACAAAACAGATGAGGCGCCTGGAAACACCCGCGTCATGCGGCTGGACATTGACGATCCCATCAGCCTGAACTCTGCCATCGGGGTTTATATTGAATGCCCCGCCGGCTGATGGAAAGCCGGCCTCTGATAAGAATCCCTTTCTGCGGATTTTTTGAAAAAATCCGGCAAGCTGCCTGTTTTTTTTAGAGGGCCAGCCGGCTGGCTGCTTTTTTGCCTCCGGCCCTGCGAAAGCCGCCGCTTTTTGATATGAGTTTCGCTTTCCAAAAATTCCAAATAAAACAGCCGGAAAAATCACTTTCATTTATACAAGCTATAAGTCTCTGGCAATTCTTTTAAGGGATTTTAACAGCTTTTGAATCAGGATTCAGCATAAAACAGCCGGCAAAATTATTTTCATTTATACAAGATATAATTTTTTGGCGATTCTTTAAAATTTTTTTTTGTTTTTTTTAAATCAAAATCCACTCAAATTCACAGCCGGCCCAAAGCCCTGCTCTGCCAAAAAAAACAGCCAAAAAATCTATTCGCTTTTTTTGAAAAATCCAAGAAGCGTCAGAGACAAAAAATCCGGCCGGATTTTTAAATAAAATCCCGGGCCAAAAATCTCAAAAATTTGGCCCGCGCCATTATTTTTTTTTATAGCAGGGCAAATTTTTTATTTGCGCATGACAGAGAATTTCATTATTTTTTTTGCTTTAAATTTTTGAGCGCGGAGCAAAAGCCGCTAAAATACAGACAGGAGAAAAAAACATGAAGAAAAAAAACATAAAACCGCTTTTTGCGCAATGCTTTTTGGATTTGGCCGCCGGGCCGCTTTGCCTGCCCGCGCGGCGCCGGGCGCTGATGATGCTTGCGGGGCTTTTGTTTTTCCCTTTTTTGCCCGCCTGCGATAATTTTTTTGGGATAGAGAGGGAGCCGGACATCTCTGAGGAAGCCCGGGGCAGAGGCATTGCGCATCCTTTTCTCCAGGGAGATGTTGATCATTTATATGCTTTAAAAAAGCTTGATGGAAAAAGCCTGAAAATCAAGACATCAGGCGGAGAGCCGGCCGCATCGCTTTTAACCAAAGCTTCCGGCCGCAGCTGCAAAAACAATGACAATGGAGACTGCAAGGCCTCAGACGGCCTCCGCATTGAAGATGAAGGCAGGGGCGCCGGCAGCAAGGATCCTGGATTTATCAGCAAATTCCATCAAAATCTGAGGTATGAAGCAGAATCAGGGGATCCTTTGCTAAAAGGCCTCCTTCCAAAGTCAGATGAACAAGCTTCAGACAAGCTGAATTTCAAAGGAGTTCCCGGCAAAAAGCATGACATTGTTTTTCGGGCTGAGGGCGATTACCTGATCCTGTATAAAAGGGCAGACTCTATAAAAGACATCCCCTATACAGAAAGAACAGCGGCAGCCTCTCTGGATGAAAGCGGCAGGCTCCGGCCATATTCGCCGGAATTTAATGAGCAGGGCCATTGGAAAGAGCCTGAAGGCCCCTGGATGACTCCCTTTATCGGCTATAAGATCCAATACTGCCGCCCCGAGCCGGTGAGAAATTCTGACAATGAGGAGACAAGCCAAAACAGGCCAGACTGCGCTCCAGAAAGAGATGACAGCATCAGGGACTATATCAGGCTTTCCAAAACATGGGAGAAATTTACATTTTTGGGCGATGACAATATTTCTCAAAAGCAAGATCTTTTTCCCTCTGATTATTTTGGACAGGAAGATCTTTTAAACAAAGAAGAGGATAAAGAGCAAAATCCAAACCTCTGGTATTTTGCCAAAAGCCTTATTAAAGCCCCGGCCAGAGAGGGAGGCCACACCCCGCCTCATGATGCGAAGCTTATCAGGTTTGAAAAAAAATCCGGCCGGCTGGAAATGCTTGATATGAGCGGAAAAAATATTGACGACCGCGAAATATTACCTGAGAAAATGCCTGTTTTTTGGGAGACACATGCGTTTGATAAAAAAGGGGGCAAATTTAAAAATTTTGGAGAGAGGAAGGATGAGCGCTGTGACTTTAGAGACTGCCCTTACGCGCGGATTGATTTTTCAGGCAAAACATCTTTCAGCGGAGACCCCTATCCAATCTCCGAAGAAGAGAAGATATCAGTAAAAGAAAGAGAAATCAAAGAGATCGTCCTGTCTAAAGATTATTTCAGCCTCACTTTTGAAAGCAAGGCTCATACATTGAAATTCTTTTCCGAAGAAGAAGGCTGGAAAGACACAGGGCCAATACCGAGCTTAATCGAAGAAAAATGGTCGTTTCTCAGAGCCGCCTCTGTTAATGAAAGGCATCACAAGCCAAGAAGATTTTTTCTGGATGATTTAAAGTATTTTGGAGTTTTTGCTGCATATCCTCAGCGGAAAAACCAAGTCGGGGACAGCTCTATAGAAGATTATACAGAAAAAGCCCGGCTCAAAAAAATGGCGCCCAATGACAAGGGGGAAATCATCTGGCGTTTTTCAAGCATCACGCCCAAGGATGAAATTTTTCGGGACATCGGCAAAAAAGCCGTCAAGCTGATGAATCAGGCCTTTCAGAAAGCCGGCGAAGGCTCAGGGAAAACAATCACTGTCATGCTGGAGGAAGGCTATGACCCGGATTTAGGGGATATCCGCTATAATCTTATCAATATCGCGCCCGAAAACTCCGCCGCCGGCGGGACTTTTGGATTGGGCCCCTCCTACGCCAATCCTGACACTGGGCAGATTATTTCCGCCACAGCAAATATCTGGATTAGAAAGCCTTTGGAGTATTATATTTACTTCATCAGGCAATATATCAGATATGAGCTTTTTCAGAAGGGCAGGCGCTCTGGCGAGGACAATCATATTCATGGGGCAAGCCCGTTTATAAGGGAAAAAATCAGCGCTCAATGCCCGGATATTGAGCAATGGATAACACCAGAGGGCATTTTAGAAGGCTTTAAAGCCAAAAACCGCCCTGACTTTCTTCTGCCTGATACATATATAGAATGGATTATCAAGGATTCAATTATAGATTGCGCCCGAACGATTTATCAGGAGAATGCGCTGGCTGTTTTGATTCATGAAATGGGGCATAATTTTGGACTGATGCACAACTTTAAAGGCTCTGCCGGGGAAGCCGGCTTCTACAAATCAAAAGAAGAAATAGAAAACATTTTTCCCGGAGCGGGGCTGGATAACGGCCAAATAGCCCAAACCTCCAGCATGATGGATTATTTGCCCTTGGATGTCCCTCAAATGACTGTCCCGGGGACGTATGACATCGCTGCCCTCAGATATCTTTATTTTGACCGGGTGGAGAAAGAGGATGGGACACTTGCAGATCTGCCTTGGGCAAATGAGGCGGATCCAGACAAATATTTGCAGAGCCAAAAATCTTTGGATGATCTGGGCATAACAAAGAATATGCGGAAACACTCTTATTGTGATGATTACGATCTAGGATGGCCTGCTGACCCTGAAGATCCTTTGTGCGCGGTTTATGATTACGGCTCCAGCCCTAAAAAGGCCGCTGAATTTCAGATTGAAAATATAATAAGAGATGCAATTCTGAACAGATACCGCTATGACAATTCCCACATCGATAACATTGCCAGAGGAAAAAATTTCTCTGGTTTTCGCATGGCAGATATGCCAGTTTACTCAAACTGGCATAAGCTCTCATCTGGTTTTTGGACCGAAACATTAAAATTGTTTAAAAATCCTGAAAGCATGGCTGATGAATACAAAGGCTTCTTAAACAACAAGCTGAACGAAGCTGATATTTCGAATGAATACAAGCTGTATTATGAAATTAGAGAGCCGGTTTTTGATTTTCTTCTGCGTCTGGCGTTTATGCCGGAAGCCAAATGCCATATTATGGATAACGAGACAAAGAGAAAAAGGCTGATTCCTCTGGAAAGAATCAAGCGCTCTCTGTTTGATAAAAACAGAAAGCCTGGCGCTTATGTTATTGACTGCAGCTCCCCTTTGATTGGAGAATATTTGGAAAAAGAAAATAAAACATTGATCAGGCCGGAAAAGCTGACAGGCGAGGAGTTTTTTTACAATACAGGCCTTTCCTATATGATGGATAAATCGGAGCGCGTTTTTTTTGATGTGGCGCCCCCTTTTTCCTTTGTCAGCTTTCTTGTTCCTGATAGCGAAACGAAGCTGTCTCGGCTGCAGCTGCCCGTTTTTGAAAAGGCATTGCGGGAGCCTGATTTTTTCGCCCGCTTCAGAAAGGCGCTGGCGGCCGCGCTTTTAGGGGATAAAGAAAGCGGAGTTTCCTTTCTCTCACCGCCTGAAACGAGAGGAATGCTCATGCTGTGGAATAGTTTCATTAGCATATCATCTGTTTTTCTTAATGCCCGTCCAGATTCATTAGAGAAATTTCATAAAAGCCATTCCGCCAAAATATATGATTTAAAAGATTTTAAAAAGGATGTTTTTGATCCTCTTAATAATGCGCTTGGCAGCGATAATGAAATAAATGGCATCCAGGGCTGCGGCCGGCGGATTGCGGACAATCCTCAGCTGTCTGACAAGGCTTTCGCGGAATCTATGTGGCCCTGCTATATCTCCCGCCTGAAAAACAGCGGGGCTTCCGCAGGCGCGCCCGCAGCAGGGCAGCCGGGCCGGGGCCATTCTGCCAGCGGGGTGAGCCAGCCTGCTGAAGCGGCAGGCGCGCTCCTGTCCAGCCCAACAGCCAGAGGTTTTTGGAATTTTATAACAAACAGCGGCGGACTTGTTATTAAAGACAAAACTGAACACAAGCTTATAACCCCCTTGAGCCGCAGCAGCCTGGCGGCCCGGCTCATCTGCAAATATAAAGAAAACAGGCGCCGGATTGATGAAATCGAAAAATTCAACAGCGGGTCTGCTGATGACACAGCCAGAGAAGCGAAGGCTGCTGACTCTAACTGCATGCGTCTCAGGAAAGAGGATTTAGAGGAAACTGAGGGCCGGATTGATGAAATTGCAAAAATCATCACATCCGCGCTTCCATCTGCCAGCGAGAAGGCCTTGGAAGAGGAGCAAAAAGCTCTGGAAGACAAAAAACAGAGCCTCATGCATGGGCTTGCGGATAATGATGGCCCTTCCAAAGCCAAAGAGGTTATGCCAGAGGGTTTATATGAATTGGAGGAGCTGGAGAATCATAATCAATTGCTTTTGGAGGTTTTGCATTCAGACAGCTGAATTCCATGCTGTAAAAACCAAAAAGGGAAAACGGCAGGCCATAAAGATTGAATCAGAGAATTGGCATGAATTGGAGTTGAAGGGGCTGGGGAATGTTATGCTGGCTTGATTTGTCTGGCGGCGGGGCGGCGGGCTGCGGCGAGGCGCTTCAAAAACAGCAGGGAGGGTTTTATGAGGCTTTTTTGGCTTTTGGCTTTTTGGCTGGCCCCCCTGCCGGCCGCGGCCTGGACCGGGGGGGAAATAGAGGCCCTGTCAAAAAGCCAGGCCAAAACCCCATCTGAAAAACTGTCTGAAAAACAGGCAAAAAAACCCTGGCGGGGCCGGCTTTCCCTTTATCTGAGCCGCAATATGGAGCTTCCAAACCAATACAGCGAGTTAAGCAGCCTGTTCAGCGCCAAAAAAGAGGCGGCTCTGTTAGATCTCTCCAATTTGTTTTTTTACAGCGGGCTGCGGCTGGACTATGATCTGCCCGAAAGCGCCGGAGGCCGTCTTTTTCGCGGCGCAAGGCTCTTTGCCGCAGGCTCTTTTTCAAGCCCTTTTGCGGGGGCGAAAAACCGGCTGAAAAGATACGGATTTGGGGATTTGAGCGCGGGCCTGTCCCGCCCGCTTTTTTCGCGAAAATCCATGCTTGCCGAGATGAGGCTCTCCTTCGTTTTGCCGCTTTCCAGAGCCTCCCGCAAAGCCTCTCTCTGGACAAGCCTGAAAGGGGCTGCCGGCGCGCTTTATTTTTTGAAAAAGGGAAAAGATCTGAGCCTGACCGCCTCCTCAAGCCACAGCCTGGCCCGGCATTTGAGCAAATACAAAACCGCCGATGCGGCCGGCTCCATTTACAACATTGTTTTTGACACCTCCCACGGCGGCCGCCTGACACTCATCCAAAGCCGGAAAAAAGCCCTCCCCTCCCGATCCAGCCTCGGACTTTCCTATTACTATGGGGCAAACTATGCGGAAACCCGCCTGCATATCGCCAGCCTTTCGGCTGCCCTCTCTTACAGGCTGAAAAACAGGCTGGAGCTGGAGCTTAGCTTAAAATGGAAGCGGCGGCTGTTTAAAAAATACGAGTTTTTCAGATTTTTTGACGGGAAAAGCGCCTTTCTCTCAGCCGGGGCCAGCTATGTTTTTTAATTCAGATCATCCTCGGTTTTAAACATATCGTTTGGGTCTCCTGTAAGGTAGGTTTTCCCAGTGGAGTTTTTCTCTATTTCGCGAAACTCCTTATCGCTGAGCGGCAGCAAAAGGAAAGAGAATATCACTGTTCCAACCATCTGGCAAAGCGCTGTATACTCTTTGCCGTTATCGCCTTTAAATTTCATTTTTTTTATTTTTCCGTCCGGCAGATCAAAAAGGCCTGAGACAAATTTCTTTATTTTTAGCCTGGCGCCCTGGACAGAGTCCCCGCTGCAGCCCTCCCAAAGCAGAGGCTCAAGCAGATCCTTTATGCCGTCTTCTTTCAAAGCGCCGCTGCCTTTTTTAACAGAGGCTGTCTCCAGACAGCTCAGTATCTTAAAGTTTTGATCGTCTATTCTGGTTATAGCTGTGTCTTCCATTTTGCCCTCCCTGTTTCTTTGTTAAGAAAATTTTACAATTATTAAGGAGTCCGCAAATATTCTGACAGAATTATTGGAACTCTCTAATAAAGCCTTCTTTAAAAAATGTTATTCAATGCCGGAATATTTATGAGATCCTGTATAAAATCAAAGCGATTAACAATTCAGTTCATGCCAGCCGGCGGCGGAGCGGATCCGGGGGCGGCGGGCGGCCTCAGTCAAGATGAGGGGCTATCAGAGAAAAAACATAGTTTTTCACCAGGTCAGGGGCGGACAGCTGAGCGCCGCGGGCGTTCAGGGTTTCAAAAATAGTGTAAGCCTTAATCTCATCCCCGACAGTTATGGCTGTAAAAAAAAGCCTGTCGGCCAGGCCCTCCACAAAGCGGGCTATAGCCCTGCCTTTTTGGCTTTCGCCGCTGACCTCGCCGCCGGAGGGCCTGTCATCAGGGGCGGCTTCCGCCCCGCCAGCCTTGCCTGAAAAGCCGCCCCCGCCGGGGAAATCTCCGCTTTCAAACTGATTTTTGAAATGCTCAAAAGCAAGGCCCATAAGCCTTTCAGAGGCTTTGACTCCTCTCTGGGGGAGAGGCTTTAGAAGGCAGAGACACTCTCTAAAATAAGCCTCGCTGTTTCGGTTCAGAGTGATTTTATTTTGGAACTCAAGGGAGACAGAGTCTTTAAATCCAATAAAGCTGCCGCGCAGGGCGTCCGCCCTCTCTTTGTTGGAATCTGGGTCTATGCCTTTTTTCGCCAGGCCCCGCAGACAGTCCATAGCCGCCAAAATAAGGATGCTGACAGTGGCGAGCCTCTGCTGGCCGTCAATGATCACAAAGTTTTTGCTGTCGCTGGATTCAAAAACAAGGTATCCCATGTAATGCGGCTCTGACTCTGTTTGAAGGCTGCAGGCGTCCAGCCACAGGTCATGCCACTGCTCCTGACTCCAGGAGTAATCTCTCTGAAACGGGGGGGCGGTGTATTTCAGCCCGTTCCCCATAATTTGGCGAAAAGTTTGATTTTTGGTGTCATATAAAAGCGCCATGCCGGAAGCTTATCCATTTTTGCGGGCGCTGTCCAGCCCCGATTTAAAAAAAAATTGCGGTTTTCTGGTTTTTTTGGCCCTGATCCGCTTTGGGCTTTGGGCCGGACGCCTCCGGCCCGCCCCGGCGGGCGCCGCGGAAATAATGAGGCGGCCGGGAGGCCTTTTTCAGCCAAAAGGCGGAGCCAGATCTTTTTCAGGGTTCAGAGACAGCAAAAAGCTCTCTATGCTCTCTGAGGCGATTTGCCGCCCCTTAATCTGCCGCGGGCGCCGCAGGCCGGGGCAGATCTGCTTTCCGGGAATGCCGTATTTGCTGTTAAAATACACAAGGCTTTTGTCAAAAGCTGTGTCTCTGGACTTAACCTCAATCATCATCAAAGGGGCGCCCTGTTTTGAGATTAGGAAATCCGCCTCTCTTTGATCTTTTGTCCTCAAATACGACAGCTCCAAAGCGCGGGAAGGGCTTGTCTCTCTTATAAAAGCGCAGTATTTCAGCAGGGCGCATGCGACAAGATTTTCCAGACGGGCGCCGCGGATTGAAGGGCTGACAAAGCCAAAATCATGGAAATAAACCTTCCTGGGCTTGACAAGCGATCGGGATATCCGCTTTGAAAAAGCCGGAATTTGAAACACAATAAAAAGCTCCTCCAGCGCGGCGAGATACCTTGAAACAGTTTTATGATCCAGCCGCAAAGCCTGGGAAAGGGAGTTAACCGAAAGGGGGGAGCCGGCGCCTTCCCTGATCAAATAAACAAGCTCCTCCATTTTTCCGCGGCGCTGAATGAATTTAAAGCCGGGGATATCCTCCCTCAGAAGAGAAAGCATGTATTGCCTCCTCCATCTTTCCGCCTCTTCGCTGTCTTTTGAGAGCAGAAGAGGCTCTGGAAAGCCCCCTCTGTCCAAGAATTTTTTAAAAGAGGCGGCGGGCCGCTGCTGCCTGTCCAAAAGGCTTAGCTCAAAAGGCGCAAAAGGGAGCAGAGTGTGAGCAAAATATCTCCCGGCCAGCGAATCTCCGGAAAAGCTGATTTGCTGAAGGCGGGCGCTGCCGGTTACAAGAAGATGGCGATGCGGCGGGCGCTCGTCAAAAACGCCTTTGATGTAGTTTTTCCACATGTCCATTTTATGAATTTCATCAAAAACAATGAGATCTGAGGATTCCAGCCAGGACTGCTCATGAATGATTTTTTTGTCTGTGAGAGAGTCATAGTTTAAATACAGGGGGGCTTTGTAATGGCCCATGATTTTTTTGGCGAGCCAGGTTTTTCCCACCTGCCGCGGCCCAGTTAAAAGGACAATTTTTTTTTTCAAATCCTCTAAAATTCGCTCTTTTCCCAATCTGTGAAACATTTTAGCTTTGCCCCCCCCTGGCTTGACCCCCTGGCTTGCCTCCTTCGGTTTTGCCGCTGCTTTTTTGCCGCGAACCCCCCCTGCTTTTCGCCTTACATGACGATTTTAGACAAGAATCCAAAAAAGTCAAGACTTTTTTGGAAAACAGTCCAAAAAAGCCGGGTCCATGCCTTGAGGGCGCGGGCTTTGACTGGGAGCGGGGGGGTCGGCTGTGGAGTGTCCGGTTTGCAGCGAAAAAGTCAGCCTGTCCGATGAGGACATAAACGCCCCGGAGGCGTATTACGGCTGCGCGTCCTGCCAGTCCAGCCTGCTTTTCCAAAAGGGGAAATGCCAGGTCCTGGCGGAGGGCGCCGCGCGCGAAGAGCCTCCCGCTGCTGCGGGAGCTTAAGCGGAAGGATCCTCTTTTTTTTGCTTTTCAAAATGCTCAAAGGCTTTTATGTTAAATTTTCGCCTCTTTAAAGGAATCTGTGGGCCGCTTTTGGGGGATCCGGGAGGTTTCCAAGGTTATGATACAAGGCAATTTCCATAGCTTCCAATCCTTTAAAACTATAAGGTTTTCTTGTCACAAGAAATATCAGGCAAAATCAGGGGGCCGGCCGGGAGCTGCAAGCCGCCTGGATGCGGGAAATGTCTGCCGCGCCCGAAACCTGTTATGGCCGGCGCATAACAATCTCATGTTTTCTTTTGTGGACAAGCCCCCCAGGGAATATGGCTTAATATGATCCATTTGAATCATATACCGGGAGCCGCATCTCCGCCCGGTTTTGGGATTGACATAAGAGCAGCGGCCCTGATCTCTTGCCCATACAAGCCTTTTAACTTCCGCGGGGATATATCTGCTTCCCCCCGGCCCCGGCGCGCGCTTGCGCTGCGGAGCAGCGCGCTCCCTCCAAAAAAAGCCCGGCGCCGAACCTGTTTGCTGGGCCGGCCGCGCGGCCATTCCTCCTCGCGGCGGTTTGTTTTCCTCCAAGCCCGGCGCCGAACCCGCGTTTTTCCCTAACCCAGGCGCCGAGCCTGCTGGCTTTCCCTTAGATCCCAGCGCCGAACCCGTCTGTTGGGCCGGCCTCGCGGCCGTTCCTCCTCGCGGCGGTTTGTTTTCCTCCGGGCCCGGCGCCGAACCCGCGTTTTTCCCTAACCCAGACGCCGAGCCTGCTGGCTTTCCCTTAGATCCCAGCGCCGAACCTCCGCTTTTCTCTGGCCCTGGCGCTGAGCCTGACTGCAAGCATCCCTGTTCTGGCGCAAGGGTTTTGTTTTTTTCCCGCAGCGCTGAGCCTGCGGCGCCTTTCAATTCAAGCTCCCCCCGCTGTTTTATAGACTGAACAGCCAGCCCAGACTCAGAAGCTTTTTTTAAATCATTTTTTAAACGGACAACCTCTTTTTTTTGCTTTTCAAAAAAGCTCTGAAGCTGGCTTGCGGCGCAAAGGCTCAGCCTGCCGGATTTAATTTTCTCCAGAGTTTCCGGCTCATCCCGGCAAAGCCTCATGGCCTTGATGCGGCGGAAGGCCGCCCCTTTGCTGTATCCAAGGCCCCTGACAGCATAGTCAAACAAGCTGGCATAGCCTTCGGAAAAATACAGCCGCCGGGCCTCAATCTCCCGCAAATGGCGCAAAACCTGAACATGAAGGCTCCGCTCTTTTTGAACCAAAAGCCTTGTCTGGGAGAGCAGCGCCTGATCGCTAAGCTCTGTGATTTCCGGCATTGTTAAGCGAAAGCGAGCATTTAAACAGGGGCGGCTCCGCGCCTTTAAAACAGCTGTCTCTTTTTTATTGCAGGCTTTGCCCCAATGCCCGGCGCCTGCGCGCGCCCGCTGAAAACTCTCGTTTTGATTTTGCATAAACAGTTTCTCCTTTTTTGTTATTGCTGTTTTTTTTGCGCAGCCCAAAAACTTTTCAAAAGCGCAAAAATTATTTGTTTGAATCTTAACAAGTTTTTCTATATTTTTTCAATCTTTATTTTGCTTTTTTTTCTGAAATTTACGCGGCGCATTATAACCTTTATGCGGGAGGGCTGAAAAAAGGCTCCGCCCTCTGGAAAAAGCTTTGATGAGGGACTTTGTCTCCGCGAGTGTTTGAGCGCCCGGATCGGCTGCGGCTTGTCTCTGCAGGGCAAAAAGGCTTTGGCTGGGATTTTTGATTATTTTGTTTTTGCGCAAAAGCCCGCGCTTCCCTCTCTTTATAGAAGGTTTGGAAACAAGGCGCGCTGTTTTTGATGGAGCGGGGGCGCGCGCCTGCCCTCCCTTTTTATAACCTTTAAAATATTGTGTTTTTTCAGCTGATCTTCCATCATTTTAACCCACAGATTCTTCCGAAGAGCCAAATTTTCTAAAAGTGGCAATCCCTGTTCGCGGCATAATAATTTCCATATCAATAAGATCAGATTTTTCCTTATATTCAGGATAAAAGGTGTTCCATATTATTTTTATTATAAAAATAAAGAAAGATCAGTCCGGGGATAACCCAGAGGATATTATAAAAATCCAGCATTTAGATTATGATCCGTTTCTTTTTTTGACTAACTCATTATGGGCTTTGATTGCATCTTTCACTTCGGGGTCATTCCAAAGATCTTCTGCTGTTGGCCAAGGCTCCGCTGCTGTTCCCTCTTTGCGGAAAAGCCAGTTGCCATAACCTGATTTCTGTGTTTTCTCTTTTGTTTTTTGCTCTGCTTTTTCTTCATTTTTTATTCGATCAGCCATAAGACACCTCCCTTTATATATGAGTGTTATGCTTTATGCCGGGCGCATTTGAGTTTTCAGGGATCTTTATAAATAAAAAAACAGGAAAACTCAAACAAAACCAGCATGAAAGAAGGCTTCTAACAGCGCCGCTCGGAATGCCTGCTGAACCTTTAATAAAGGGGGCTGGTTTGCCGCCACAGGGCGGGCAGCCTCCCGCTTGTCGCGCCCTGGCAGATTCAGCTGATCCACAGCCGGCTTTTTGCGGCGCGTTGTTTTTGGAGCTGTTTCAAAGCGCAGTCTTTTAGAGAATTTCCATCCAGCTGTCCAAAACAGCGCCTTGAGCCATCAGCCCCGCCAGGGGGCGCGCCCCTCTGCTGCCCAGTTTTTGCCTGCTTATGCCATCATGCCAAAAAACAGTCCAAAAGGGAAGAAAAACAAACTTTAAAATCGGCGGCTGCCGCTTTTTTAAGCTGTTTTGTCCAAAAAACAGGCAGGCCATCCCCTGGGCCTTTTTCTGCCAGGGGCCTTCTGCGGGAGAATGGCCTGAGCCGGGCAGATGCCGCAAAAAATGCGCAAAAGCTCCAAAAAATTGTTTATGATGCTATGATGCCAGTTAGAGGGGGGGAGTTGTGGAGTGTCCGGTTTGCAGCGAAAAAGTCAGCCTGTCCGATGAGGACATAAACGCCCCGGAGGCGTATTACGACTGCGCGGCCTGCCAGTCCAGCCTGCTTTTCCAAAAGGGGAAATGCCAGGTCCTGGCGGAGGGCGCCGCTCACAGAGAGCCTCCCGCTGATGGCGGGCAGGCCCCGGAGCGGGAGCCTCAGCCAGCCCCTGAATCCCAGTCTGAAGAGCAAAAAGCGGGGCCTGAAAGCGGGGTTTCCGCTGCCTTGGAGCCGGATGCCGCCGGCAGCTCGGATCAGGGGGCCTCTTTTGACGGGGGGGCGGAGCTTCAGAGCGCGGAGGGCCAGGCTGCTCCAGAGATCCATCAAACAGATCAGCTTTTCTCCGGGGGCGCGGCCGGGCCTCCCGCCGCTGGCGGACAGCCGGCAGAAGAGCTTGACCGCGGCGCCTCTGCTGCAGGCGAAGCTGATCTGGCTGACAGCGGACAGCCAGAAGGGGAGTTTGAGCAGGGGGATCCCGCCTCTGCCGGGGCCAATGGCTTTTCGGAGGAAAATCAGCCGCCCCTGGAAAATAATTCTCTGGAAACAGATCAGCCGCCGGCGGAGGGCCAGCCAGAAGCGGCAGGCGAAGAGCTGATGCCAGCCGCGGGGCAGCCGCCCGAAGAGGCCGCCGGCAGCCCAGCTGAAGGCCAGCCAGGGGATCAGCTGGCTGATCCGCCAGAAGATCAGCCAGCCGGGCCGGAAAATCAAGAGGAGGATTTTGAGTTTTCCAGCGATGGGCCGGCGGAGCCTCAAAGCCCCGCCCCTGACGGCGGGCAAAAGGAGGATTTTTCAGAAGTTTCAAAATACGGAAACACCCCCTCTGCGGGCGAAGATGGAATTTTTTTCTATGACCTGTTTCTCAGCGGGATCGACTCCATTGAGCTGAAGGAGGCGGTTCAGATGGTTTTAGATGACGAGTATCTGAAAATCAGCCCTGAGGAAAAAGACATTTCCATAAAAAACGGCGCTCTGCGCGTCTCAAAAATTTCCCCTGTAAAAGCGCATATCATTGTAAAATCCCTTATAGGCCTTCCCATGGGCATTTCCTGGAAACAGCATTTGGCTGTGGATCAAAAAACCGAAGGGGAAAAAGCCGAAGGGGAAGCCGGCCCGCCAGCGGCTGAAAGCAAAACCCAAGCTTAAAAAAATCCAGGGCAGCAGAGGCATGCCGGCCCGCGAAGCATAACAGCTTTGGGAAATTTTTGCAAAAATTTTATCCTGTCCATTGACATTCAGGCTGTTTTATGGCATTTTTCAGCTCATATCATGAAAGCCGGACTGAAATTTAGAAGCTTGGGGCTTTGGCTGGCAATGGCCTGCGCGCTGTTTGCCGCCGGGCTGGCCGCCCGCTGTGATTTGTCTTATTCCGCAGGCTTCGCGGAGGAGGGCGCCGGGGCAGCTAATAAGAAGCCCTCTCAGACAGAAGCTCCCCGGCCAGTTAAGGGTTATATAAGAAATAAGGATTATGGAAAATCCCCCCCTCCAGAAGCTGGCAGCTTCATCGTTAAAATAAACAGTTCTGAGATAAAAAAGTATACGGACTGGATGGCAGGCCAGATTGACTCTGGAAAAATACAATCGCTGGGAGAGCTGTATTATGTGAGCCAGATTCTTGCGGCTCATTACGCGATATTTGAATCGGCCGCGCCGTCTGCAGACTCAGGGGATTTTTCCCCCTTTTCCCCCCATGAGGCTCAGCTGGCTCAGGCGGTATGGGGAATCATATCCAATTCAAGCCAGACGGAAGAAGCGGCAGGCGTCAGCCAGGGAACAGGCTTCTTTGCAAAGCTGGAGGCGGAATCCGGGCCGGCGCGGTATTTTGTCACAAACTTTCATGTCATTCGCGAGCAGCTGGCAGCCGGCGGCGTTTTTTCTGACAAGCTTTTTTTGTATCAGGACAATGGAGAGATGGAGATAGCCGTGATACAGAGGGTTTTTATCTCAGCTTTGTATGACCTGGCCCTTTTGGAAATATCCGGGCGCGCTCCCGGCCGCCGCGGGCTGGAAATCAGAAAAGAGCCTGTTTCCCCTCATGAGCTTGTTTTCTCTATAGGATATCCCAATCGCCGCTTGAGAAAAATAAGCCAGAAACTGCCGTTTTTAAGCCGCCCCCAGTTAAATCTGAGAAATGGGGGCAGCGTGGTGGAGTTTGAAGTTCAAACCGCAGCCATCCTTCAAGGCATGAGCGGCGCGCCGGTTTTTGATCAAAAGGGAAGAGTTGCCGCGGTTTTTGAAAGCGGCCGGCCTTCTCTGGCAATTGCCTCAGCCTCGCAAAACATACTGAAGATCCTGTCGGGGAAGGCCGGAACAGACTGCGCTTATTTTATTGACAGCAAAACCTGTGAGACAAAAGAAATCCAGAATCTTGAGCGCCAGGCCGCTGAGGGCCATGAGGCGGCCATAATACAGCTGGCCTTTGTATTTAAGCAAAATGGGGATATGGAGGGGTTTAAGCAATGGCTGCGCGCGGCCGCCACGGAACAAAACAGCAGGTTCGCTCAGAGAGTGTTGCTGGGCTATTATGCCCGCAGCCCTGATCCGGCTTTTGGCGGAGGAGGCGGCAGCTTCTTCGCCGCGCTCAAACAGGTCATTTACTGGCATCTGAGATATAAACTGAATTTTCTTTGGGAGGCGCGCGCCGGCCGGGACGGAGCGGAGGACTGGGAGAGGCTCATGCTTTCGCCCTGAAAGCCGCTTTCAGATGAAGAGCCTCCGCAAAACCGCATTGACAGGCCGAATGCCCCGCCCCTTTCCCCTTTCGCAAGCTGTCTCCTGTTTTCCGCTTCTTTCAGCAAAGAGGAAGCTGGAAACAAAAAAACACCGCGCTCTGGGAGAACACGCCGCTGTCATCATTTGCAAGCAAATGAGATCACATTATAGGTGTCGGTGATTGGCGCGCTGACTGTTTCGGAGCCGCCAAACCTGGATCTGTTCTGCCCTCCGCTGGAAACGCGGGAGCTGCTGTAATAGGGGATCCCTGTCAGCGAGCTGACGCTGCTGGAATGAGTGTCAGAATAATCCCGATGGGAGGTGCTGGTCCGATGGCCCTTGATCTCCACTTTTTTATTCTCTGATAAAATTTCCGGCTGTTTGGGCCGGCAAAAATCATCCATTTTCATTTGCGCGTCCATTCTCCTTTGCTGAACAATGTCCGGCTGAAACAAAACAGGGTCCAGCCTGTATCTGATAACGCCGCTTTTGTCCGGTTTGTAGATTCTTTTTTGAAAATAAGCCCTTGGCGTCGCGCAGGACAAAAGCAGAAAGGCCGGCGCGAGGGCCGCCGCTTTCAGCGCCGCTGAGCGCCAGTTTATGGCTGCGGTCTGGGTTTTTACGCTCATAATCTCCTCCTTTTTTGGCTGGTTTTAAAGGGTTTGGGCGCGGGATGTGAAGTCAAGAAGCCGGCCTCTGTGAGAGAAAAATCTGAATGCCCCTCTCCCTTATCCCTTTTCCCTTATATTATATCAAGCCCCCCTTTTTTTGCCCCCCCTTCCCTTTTCAGTGGGGGCAGGGGGCATTCATTGTGTGAGCATGCCATCAAAATCCCGGCGCGGTCAACAAAAAAAACCAGGCGGGCTGCGGAATGCGCTCTCAGCAGGAGAAAGCCCCGGCCCTTCAGGCTCTCCGCCGGGCCGCGGGGCCGCCGGGCTGCCGGGCCCGCTCCGCTGCCCGCCAAAGCCGCCGGCCCCGCATGAGAAAAAAATAATGCAAAAACCGGCCCGGCTGCCATAGAATTGCCAATAAGAGCCTTTGCCCCCCGCCCCTAAACTGAAGCGGCAGGCGGGCGCCGCCAGGCTGGCGGCGGATTTGAGGCTTTAGGCTGGCAGCTTTCGGACAGTTTTATGCGCGGCGATCGGCAGAAAAGCAAAAAAAAGCTTGCGATTATCGGGAGCGGCCCGATTGTGATCGGCCAAGCCTGCGAGTTTGACTACTCCGGGGTCCAGGCCTGCAAGGCGCTTATGGGGGCGGGCTATGAGGTCGTCCTCATCAACTCCAACCCGGCAACCATCATGACCGATCCGGAAACCGCCACAAAAGTTTATGTGGAGCCTCTGACATACAGCTATGTCCGAAAGGTTTTGGAGCGGGAGCGCCCCTCCGGGCTGATTTCCACGCTTGGCGGGCAGACGGCGCTCAATCTTTCCCTGGAGCTGGAGGAAAAAGGCGCCCTGAAAGAGCTGGGAATTGAGCTGCTTGGCGCCAGGGCCAGTGTGATCCGCAAGGCCGAAAACCGCGGCGAGTTTGCGAAAATGCTCTCCAGGCTGGGGGCCAAATACGCCAAAAGCCGGCTCATCTCCAGCTTCAGGGAGGGGATGGAGGCTGTCCGGCAGTTTGACTTCCCTGTGATTCTCCGCCCCAATTACACTTTGGGCGGATCCGGCGGCGGGGCGGCTTATTCCATGGAGGAATTTCAGAGCCGGCTCTCAGCCGCGCTTGCCGAAAGCCCCACTTCAGAGGTTTTGATTGAGCAGAGCCTTCTGGGCTGGAAGGAGTTTGAGCTGGAGGTTATGAGAGACCGCCTGGGGACATCGGTTGTCATCTGCTCCATTGAAAACTTTGACCCCTGCGGCGTCCACACGGGCGACAGCATCACAGTCGCCCCGCAAATGACTCTCTCTGACCGCGCCTATCAGGAGATGCGGCGGGAGGGCCTGGCCATTATCAGCGAGCTGGGGATTGAAACCGGCGGGGCCAACATTCAGTTCGCCGTCCATCCCCAAACCGGAGAGCGCCTTGTGATTGAGGTCAATCCAAGGGTTAGCCGCTCATCCGCCCTGGCCAGCAAAGCCACCGGCTTTCCCATAGCCAAAATTTCGGCGCTTCTGGCTGTGGGCCAGACTCTTGATGAAATCACAAATGACATCACGGGCGCCACCCCCTCCTGCTATGAGCCGGCCCTGGACTACATCGTCACCAAGATCCCCCGCTTTGATTTTGAGAAATACCCTGGAGCGGAGGATATCCTCGGCACTCAAATGCAGAGCGTTGGCGAGGTTATGGCTATAGGCCGGACCTTTTTGGAGTCTTTTCAAAAGGCGCTGAGCTCTTTGGAAAAGCCGGAGCCGGAGGTTTTGCTCAGCTTTTCCGAAAAAAAGCTCACCTACCCCAGCAGCCAGAGGGTTTATTTTGTTTTGGAGGCTTTTCGGCGGGGCTTCTCCGCGCAGGCTCTCAGCCGCCTGACAGGGATAGACCCCTGGTTTTTGGATCAGCTTTCCCGGATCACTGAAACCGAAAAGCGGCTCAGCCAGGCGGGGAAGCCGGAGGCCGCTCTGATTTATCAGGCCAAGCGGGAGGGCTTTTCCGATCGCCAAATCGCCCGCTGCTTTCAGTCTTCAGAAAGGGATATTTACAGCTTCCGAAAAAAGCGCGGGATTTTGCCCGCCTTTTACAAAGTTGACACCTGCTCCGGGGAGTTTGAATCCCACACACCTTATTATTACTCCACCTACTGGGGGCGGCCCTTTAAGCGGGAAAAATCCAGCAAGCCCTCCATTGTTTTGATTGGCGGGGGGCCTAACCGGATCGGACAGGGCATTGAGTTTGATTACAACTGTGTCCGCGGCATCGGGGAGCTGAAAAGGCTGGGATGCGAGGCCTCTGTCATTAACTCCAATCCAGAGACAGTCTCCACGGATTACGACACCTCCGACCAGCTGTTTTTTGAGCCGGTGACTTTGGAGCATATCCGCGAGGCCTTAAATTTTTCTGAAGCCAGGGGGGTCATCGTCCAGCTGGGCGGGCAAAACCCCATTGACCTGGCTGAGGGCTTAAGCCGCGAGGGCTTTAAAATCCTCGGATCTTCCTCAAAAGCCATTGATTTGGCCGAAGACCGGGGCCGTTTTGCGCAGGCCTGCCGGCGCATGGGCTTTCAAACTCCGAGATCCGGCCTGGCCTCTGATCTGAGGCAGGCTTTGGCCGCCGCCAAAGCTCTGGGATTCCCTTTGCTCTGCCGCCCAAGCTATGTCTTAGGGGGGCGGCGCATGGAGATCATTGAAAGCGAAGATGATCTGAGGGTTTATTTTCAAAAGCGCGGGAGCTTTATCACAAAGGAAAGGCCCTGCCTTATGGATGAATGCCTTGAAAGCTTTTTGGAGGTGGATGTGGATATGGTCCGGGGGCGGGACTGGGCGGTGATAGGCGGGGTTGTGGAGCATATTGAGGCGGCGGGCGTCCATAGCGGCGACAGCTTTGGCGTTTTGCCCCCCCAAAGGCTGAAGCCGGGGGTTTTGCGGCAGATAGAGGAGCTGAGCCTCAAGATCGCCCGCGAGCTGGGCATCCTCGGCTTTTTGAATCTGCAGCTGGCGGTCAGAGACGATCAAATTTATATGCTGGAGGCCAACCCGCGAAGCTCGCGCTCGGTTCCCTTTGTCAGCAAGGCCACAGGCATTCCTCTTGTGAATTTGGGGATCCGCGCGATGATGGGCCTTAAGGCCAGGCAGATTCAGCCTCTTCAATACTCCTGGAAAAACATCCCCCACACAGCCGTTAAGGGCGTTGTGTTTCCCTTTAAAAAGCTTAAAAACACAGATTCTATTCTGGGCCCTGAGATGAAATCCATTGGCGAAGTGATGGGGCTGGGCGGAGATTATCCCTCGGCTCTGGCCAAGGCCCTGATCGCCAGCCAGTTCAAGCTTCCGAAAACCGGCGAAATCTTTTTGTCTCTGAGAGACAAGGACAAGGGCCTGCTGCTCCCGGAGATCCGCGCTCTGGCAAAGGAGGGCTTTAGCTTTTCGGCCACAGGGGGGACAGCGGAGGCTCTGCAAAGCCATGGCTTAAGCTGCTTAAGGGTGAAAAAAGTCCATGAGGGCCGGCCCCACTGCGTGGACCGCATCACATCTGGCAGAGTCGCGCTGGTTTTTAACACCACAGCCTCAAACAGCGCTTCGATTCAGGCCAGCTCCGGCATCCGGCGGAGCTGCATTGACTTTAATGTTCCATGCCTTACCGAGGCTCATGCCATAAAAGCCTTTGTGATGGCTATGAGGCAGGGAGGGGCGGATTTGCCTGTCAGCCCGCTTGCCGCCGCGGCGCCGCGGGGGGCCTAAACCATGGCGGGGGGCGGCGGCTGGCTGCTTTTATGCGCAAAATTTCAGAAGAGGGGAAAGCTGCGGCGCGCATGCCGGCCGCATCTGAGTTTTCAAGGATCTTTATTAAGCGGAAAAACAGGAAAATCCAAACAAAACCAGTATAATTAACAGGAGGCTCTGTTTAATCAGAGGAGGCTTGTATGAATTTTAACTTGAGCGATGAGCAGCGATCGTTTCAGTCCCTCGCGCGGGATTTTGCGGAAAGCGAGCTGGCCCCGCATGCCGCTTCCTGGGACGAGAAAAAAATCTTTCCAAAAGACACGATCAAAAAAGCCGCGGACTTGGGGTTTTGCGGCCTGTATCTGAAAGAGGACGCCGGGGGGCTGGAGCTTTCGCGGCAGAGCGCGGCCATCATTTTTGAGGAGATGGCTGCGGCATGCCCCTCCACAACTGCTTATATTTCCATTCACAATATGACGGCTTGGATGCTGGATGAGTTTGGAGCGAAAGAGCTGAGGAGGGAGTTTGTTCCAAAAATGGCCAGCGGCGAATGGCTTGGCTCCTACTGCCTGACTGAGCCATGGTCAGGCTCTGATGCCGCCGGCCTGAAAGCCACAGCTAAAAAAGAGGGCGCTAAATGGATATTGAGCGGAACAAAATCCTTTGTGTCCGGGGCCGGGGACACAGATGTTTTGGTTGTGATGGCGCGGACAGGCGGAGAGGGCCCCAAGGGGATTTCCGCCTTTGCGGTTCCCGCCGGCGCCAAGGGCGTCTCTTATGGGGAAAACGAGAAAAAAATGGGATGGAACTCCCAGCCGACCAGAATTGTCAATCTGGATCGCGCGAAGGTCCCGGAAGGGTTTATTTTGGGAAAGGAGGGCGAGGGCTTTAAAATCGCCATGAGGGGGCTGAACGGAGGCCGGGTGAATATCGGCGCCTGCTCTGTGGGCGCCGCGCAGGGCGCTTTTGAGCGAAGCCAAAAATACATGAAGGAGCGCGAGCAGTTTGGCAGGCCTTTAAGCTCTTTTCAGGCTCTTCGGTTTAAAATTGCTGATATGGCGGCGGAGATCACGGCCTCGCGCCAGATGATAAGGCTCGCGGCCTTTAAGCTGGATCAAAAAGACTCCAGGGCGCCGGTTTATTGCGCGATGGCCAAGAGGCTGGCCACGGATCTGTGCTTTCGCGCCTGCAACGAGGCCATTCAAATCCATGGCGGCTATGGATATACCCATGAGTATCAGGTTGAAAGGCTGATGCGGGACGCGCGGGTCCATCAGATTCTGGAAGGCTCCAACGAGATCATGCGGCTGATTATCGCGCGCGCGGTCTTAGAGGAGAGCGCCTTAAATTTCTAAGGGCCGCGGCGGGGGCATGCGCGCATGACAGACAGGCAGATTAAAAACCTTATTTTAACTGGCGAGAGGGCTATCGCATAGAGTTTAAGCGGTCTGTGGACAAGACCCTTATTGAGGAGGTTTGCGCTTTTGCCAACTCCTCAGGCGGCCGCATTTTAATTGGAGTTGCCGATGACGGGACAGTCACAGGCATTAGCGCAAGCAACAGGCTTCGCTCGCAAATTCAGGACACCCTGGGCCAGCTGCAGCCCCGGCTGGACATTCCTGTTGAAGTTAAAAAAAATCTTATTCTCATTCATGTCCCCAAAGGCGGAGAAAAGCCTTACAGCTGCTCAAGGGGCTTTTTTATGAGAGTGGGGGCCAACTCGCAAAAAATGACAAGAAACGAAATCATCAGTTTTTTTAAAAAAGAGGGCCGGGTTAATTTTGAGGAGCTGATCAATGAAAAGGCCAGCTTTGAAAAAGACTTTGATCCCAAAGCTTTTAAATATTTTTTAAAGCTTTCGGGCATCAGCCCGGCAATCAAGCGGGATATCCTTTTGCAAAACCTGGACTGCCTGACAGCTGATAAAAAAATGACAAACTTAGGGGTTTTGTTTTTTGCCAGAGACTTGGACTTTATTATGAATCATGCCTCTGTGGACTGCGCGCTGTTTAGAGGCCCTGACAAGGTAAAAATTTTAGACAGAAAGCTGTATAAGGGGAATATCATTGAAAATATTGAAAGCGCCCTGGCTTTTGTTCAAAGACACACAAACACGGAGTATGTGATTACAGGCCGGCCCCGCAGGGAGGAAATCCCCGATTATCCTGAAATCTCGCTAAGGGAGGCCATTGTCAACGCTGTCTGCCACAGGGATTATTTTGAAAGGCGGTGTCATGTTGCTGTAGAGGTGTTTGATGACAGGGTGGAGATTTATAACCCCGGCGGCCTGCCCAGCGGGCTTGATCCAAAAAGTTTTGGAACAAAAAGTGTTCCGCGAAATCTGCTGATAGCCTCGATGCTTCACAGAGCAAGCTATATAGAGCGGGCGGGAACAGGAATTGGCCGCATCAAAGAGGCGCTTGCCAAACATAAAAAAAAGGTAAGCCTTGAAATTCAATACAGCGATGAAAGCCTGTTTTACAGTGTTATCTTCAGAAAAAAAAATCTAAGGGCTGCTGCGGCCCGGAAACCTCCTGCCGGAACTGCCCAGAAAGCTCTGCCTGATACTGCCCAGAAAGCTCTGCCTGATACTGCCCAGAAAGCTCTGCCTGATACTGCCCAGAAAGCTCCTGCCGGAACTGCCCGGAAAGCTCCTGCCGGAACTGCCCAGAAAGCTCCTGCCGGAACTGCCTGGAAAGCTCTGCCTGATACTGCCCAGAAAGCTCTGCCTGATACTGCCCAGAAAGCTCTGCCTGATACTGCCCAGAAAGCTCCTGCCGGAACTGCCTGGAAAGCTCTGCCTGATACTGCCCAGAAAGCTCCTGCCGGAACTGCCCAGAAAGCTCTGCCTGATACTGCCCAGAAAGCTCTGCCTGATACTGCCCAGAAAGCTCCTGCCGGAACTGCCCGGAAAGCTCTGCCTGATACTGCCCAGAAAGCTCCTGCCGGAACTGCCCGGAAAGCTCTGCCTGATACTGCCCAGAAAGCTCCGGCCGGAACTGCCCAGAAAGCTCCGGCCGGAACTGCCCGGAAAGCTCCTGCTGGAACTGCCCAGAAAACCCCGGCTGGCGCTGCCCGGAAAATTTTAGATTTAATTGATAATGATCCTCTGATTACCAGAGCGGAGCTGGCAAAGAAGATCAAAAATATCAGCTCAGATGGCGTCAAATATCATTTAGGCCAATTAAAAAAACAGGGGTTTTTAAAAAGAGTTGGCCCCGATAAAGGCGGTTTCTGGAAAGTTATTAAAGAGCCTGACAAGCCCAGAGGCCGGATGGCGAAGGCAGACAGCTTAAAAGATCAGTCAGCGGCCGGCTCAAAAATCCCGAGGAAAAAAACTTTGCGTCAAAAAGGGGATTCCTGATAAAAAAAGATTCCCATGCCGAAAAAAAAATCTCCCGGCAAAAAAGCCAAAAAGCCCGCCTTGCAAATCAATCAATGGGATAAAGCTGGATATCATGCCCGCCGCCGCGGGTTTCGCGCGCGGCTGCCAGCAGAAAATAAAACTTCCCCTGAAATGAGTCTGCCAGGCAGGCAGCAGCCCGCTTTAGCCGCTTTTTTTGCTTTGGCGAAAGGATTTTTTCCAGGTGGCTTTCATCTTTTAGAGACTTGACTTCAAGCAGCATCAAAGCCCCCTTTTTTTGGGCGATGATGTCTGTTTCCACGCCGCAGATTTTTTTGTTTCTGTGGAGAATGCTCCAGCCCCGGCTTTCCAAAAACCGGGCAGCGGCCCGCTCGCTTTTAGAGCCTTTTCGCTGAGACCGGCGCCGGGGCTGGCGCTGAGACTGGAGACTTCCAGCCGGACTGTTAAGGCTCCGGCTTAGGCTGCCAGCTGGCTTTTGGCTTGGCGGCGGCGGAGTTTTGCCGCTGTCTCTGTTATTTGCTGTCATTTTTTGAGAGCTAAAAAAAAGACATCCTTGCTTTAAAAACCAGCTTGTCCGGTTTCACAGACAATTTCAAGCAATGCCCCTGTATATTGCCGCGGCGCTCCGCGCCCCCTAAAAAAAACCGATTATCTATAAGTTTTTTTTATTGCTTGAGACAGCCCGCCCGCCCCCGCCTCTCGGAAGACACGCTGCGGGGCCGGCCTATATAGTGATTTTTGAAACTGGCTCGCCCTTCTTATTGACTTCCATGCCCCACCGCCCGGCTCCGAAGTGGCCAAGATTGACTCTGATCATGGCATTTTTGCCGCAGCTTGAGATCGCCCCCCACTTGCTGGAGCCAGAGACCTTGCGGGCTATCTTCATAAGCTGCCGGACAGACAAGCTTTTAGGGGCGTTGAAATACTTGGGCGGCATGTCTGGCTGGCCAACCCGGCGGATCATGTGAATCTTGTATCTCATAAAAAAAGGAGGGCGGAAAAAAGCCGCTCCCTGGAGGACTCGCCTCCATTTGAGAAGGCTTTATTATCAAAAACAAAAAATCATTCTTTTTATAGCCAGCCCCTGGCTGTCTGTCAATGTTTATGCTGCGCCGCATAACAGGCGGCTTGGCGCGGCCGATCAGGGGATGGGGGCCAGGGCCTGGCCCCGGCCGCTTTCCAGGATTTTTTCCCTGGTTTGCGCGGCTCCTGGGCCTCCGCAAAGCCCTATAATCACAAAAACTTTTTTTTAAAAGCTGCGGCCGGGAAAATATAAGCCCGCTAATAAAACAGCTGGAGCGCTGCCAGGGGATTTGCGCAAAAAAACTTTGCCTTTTGACGAAAAGTCCCGGGCGTGTCAAATTTGTCCCTATTGGCTTCAGTATGACTGGTTTTCCCTCCAGGCGGCCGGCCTTCAGCGAAACATTGGAATGCATGCCTTTCCGCGGCTGCGGAAAAACCGTTAATTTTGATGGGTCAATATCGCCTCAATCCCGCTGTTTTGTATTTTTTCATAACGCTCGTTAAACAGGGACTCGGCCCGCTCCGGCGCGCTCAAAAAAGCTGACTTGCAGCTGGAGGCGCTTTTTTCTGCTTTTAAAAGCAAGTCAATTTTATCTTCAAGACTGATAATCTTTCCTTCAAGGCGGATTTGCCCCTGTTTCAGCTCTCTTTGTTCTGCCTTTACAGGATCTAAAAGAAGATTGAAAATCAATCCTAAGCCCCCCACAAAAGCGAAGATAGCTATAATAGTTGCCGGATCTAAACCTCTAAGCATATTTTTAGTCACAACTTCCCTCATTTGTTTTGGTTAAAATAGCTCCCCTGCTTAAGCCTCCCATGGCTGTTTTAAAAAGCCCCTGCGGGGCGCCCCGGTTCGGGGGCAAAAGTTTCATGCCCATGAAATAATCCCCCCCCCTACAATAACCCGGGCTGGGCCGGCAGATCAAACCCCGGCCTGGATTTTCAAGCTTTCCAGGGGGACTGTCTCAATGGCTTGAGAATTTTGCCTGCCTGGCAGCCTAAAAGCCCCCGGCGCGGGGCCGGGCATTGAGCTTTGAATAAGGGGGGAGTCTCAAGCGCCTGGGGGGCGCCCTCATATCACAGGCGGGGGCAGGCCATTTTCCCGCGGGGATTCCAAAAATTAGCGGTTTTCCAGGGCGGATATTCCCGGAAGGCGGCCAAAATCCTCCGCGGTCCGGGCGGGGGCGCAGGGGGCCGGCTGTCCCCCTGCCGGCAAGCGGCAAAAAGCCTCTTTAGCCTTTATGGCTGAAGGGCCGGGGGGAAATCTGCGGCGGGCGTCCAAAATCGTCATAAGCCCCCAGGCTGGAGGGAATCAGGCCAATGGATCTGGATTTTTTGATGGCCTTGCGAAGCTCTTTTTGCTGGGAGCTTGTCAGGCCGCTGTTTCTGGCTGGCATGATTCGGCCCCCCTCTAAAAAATTATACAATGTCACAGGATCCTTGTAATCAAAAACAAACTTTTTTTCTTTTTTTCGCCTGGCTTTTTTGCCGGCCCCGTTTTTGCCGGCCTGGACAGCCTTTTCAGCCTCAGCCGCCTGGCTCTTGTTTTTTGAATTGTCTGAATCCATTGTTTTCCCCCCTGCTGCTGCCGGCTGCCTTAGCCTTAGGCGCCGCCTTGGGCTTTTTTCTTCTGGCCGGCCAGCCGCTTCAAAATGCCGCGCTGCCTTGCCATGCTTTGCCGGCTATTTAGGCTGGATTATCAAAAAATCCGCTTGTCCGCAAGGTTTTTTTTAGGCTTTTTTGATGGGGCTTTGTGGAAAAGCCTGGAACATGCCTTTTTCTATCTGCCAGCCTTTTTTTGCCAGGGTTTTATCAGGGCAGCGGGCTGTTTTTGCCCCCTTTTTGCGGCATTCCCTGAGCCAGTTATGCCGCCTCTTTTTTGCTAATGCCGGGGGCTGTTCAGGCCCCGCCTTTGGGGCTGGCAGCAAAAAGCGCGGTTTTTTGGGCGGATTTTTGGTTTTTTTTGATTTTTTGTTTGCCGCGGGGCAAAAAAACTGCTATCAAAATATTCTTGGGAAAGATAAATCCGCAGCAAAACAGGCTTGAGGCGGAGGATTGTCAAGGCAAAAGACAAAAACGAAGGGGGGCTTGCGAGGCCAGGCCCAGCAAACAGACCCCGTTTCTATGGGAGGCTGCCGGGAACGGCTGCGAGGCCGGCCCAATAAACAGGAGCTAAAATGCCAAAATGCGAGCTGACAGGAAAGGCCCGGGCTGTCAAAAACCTGGTAAGCCATTCCAATATCAAAACAAAATCCAGGGCCCTGCCAAATATTCAGTCAAAGAGCTTTTTCAGCCTTCATTTAAAAGAGGCTGTGAGGCTGAAGGCCGCGGCCAGCGCGATTCGGAACATTGACAAAGCGGGCGGCTTTGATGTTTTCCTTTTGAGGCAGCCTGACAGCAGCCTTTCGCCGCGGGCGTTAAAGGTGAAAAAAAGAATCCTAAAAAAACTCAAAGGGAAGAGGCGGGAGAGCCGGAAAACTTAAACCGCGCGGGCAGCGCAAAAACAGGAGGCGGGGCGCATCATGAAGCTAAAAATTAAAAAAGGCGATGAGGTCCAGGTGATTGCGGGGAGCGAAAAGGGCCGGAAAGGCCCTGTTCTGGAGCTTGACGCCCGCAAGCTGAAAATACGGGTCAAAGGCGTCCGGGTTCAAACCCGCCATGACAAAAAAGAGGGGATTTTAAAGCGGGAGGGGTTTATTGACTACTCTAATGTCAAACTGATTCAGGCAGTCTCTGCCGCGGCAAAACCGGAAAAATCAGCGCAAAAGACTGAGCCTTCCCCCTTAGAAAGCAAAAAGCAGCCTGAAGAAGGAGAAATAATTAAGGCGCTTATAAAGCCCTGAAAACTCAAATGCGCGGCATAGTTTAAAAAATCAGGCGCGATTGGCATAAGCTGAATGGGAGATTTAATGAGGCTGGGTTTTATTTTTTTTGCCTTTTTGCCTTTGGTTTTTTGCGCAAAGCTCTCCCCTGCCCAGCCGGGCAAAAGCGAGAGTCTAAAGCCGGGCGCCGGCGAAGCTCAAAGCGCCCGCCTCAGCAGGCCCCGGATTAAAGGAGGGGAAAAGCCTGTTGAAGTTTTTATTCTCTGCTCTCAAAAAAGGGCCACAGGCCTGGCCATCCGGACCATCGCTGTTCATTATTTGCCTGAAGAGGAAAAATGCGCGGCCATCTACAGCCGCGAGGGAAAAAGCCGCGCCATCGCTTATGGGAAATGGCTTGGCCACTGCCGCAAAATGGCCGAAAAAACCCGCCGCCAGCTTGAAAACAGCCTTTGGGAATGCGCCGATCAGGCTGATGCCCGGATCTTTTATTCTGGTTTTTCCCTTCATTAAAAAGCGCGGGCCCGGGCCGGCGGCCTCTTTCCGGCTGATTTCCCGGGCGGAGGCGGACAGGCTCCCGCAGAAGCCATAAGCCCTGTTTGGGCAGGCATGGCAAGGGGGGGCATGGGCGCCCCGCCGCCTTATCTTTTGTGTTTGATGTCAAACATGGGAATGGCGCCCCCAGTCACTTCGGGAAGCTTCCCGTCCCATTTCTCAACCCTTTTGTAATCTATCAGATGGGGGTTTTCCCTGAGGGCGCGGGCCTCCCGCCGAATGGCGTTGGCCCTGGCTATGCTTTCAATTTTTATTTTTTCGGCAATGGCCTCGGCGTCGGTGATTTTTTTGATTTTTTCGTTTTTGGCCTGAAGCGCCTGCTGCTCGGCTTTCACTTTCATCTCGATAGACCTGTTAAACTCAACAGAGAAGTCAAACTCGGTAATGGCCACATTGGCCACAAGCAGAGAGCGCTTGCTAAGCTCCTTTCCCTCCAAAGTCTCATGGAGAAAGCCCTCTATGGTTTTTGAAATTTGAATTTTCACCTCCGGCCGCTTTTTGATCAGCTCCTCGGCTGTGTATTGCGCGGTGACAGCCTTTACGCTTTCTTCGACCGCCGGCTTAAGCAAAACATAGGTTACCATTTCCTCTGTCCCGATTTTTTGATAAAGCTGGGAGACTTCATTCAGGGAAAACTGAATGGAGACCACAGTGGACACAATTTGCAGGTCTTTTGAGCTGGCCGAGGTTTTTTGGTTGAATTTCAGCAGCTTGATGTTTATATGCTCCACTGTTGTTCTAACGGGGGTGATCAAATGAAGCCCCTCGCTGAGAATCATCTCATGATTGACTTTTCCCCAATGCTTCACAACGCCCAGGTGCCCTACAGGAACAATGCGGATAGAGGCGATCAGCAAAACCGCCGTCAAGCCCAAAGAAACAAGCAGGCCAAGCTGCCGCCTTTCAAAAAAATCCATCATTTTTTGCATCCCTTATATAATATATACCCTGCTCAAAATACCCCTGCTCAAAGAGACAGCTGAAAAATCAGCGCGGCTGGTTTTTCAGGCGCCGGGCGCAAAAAGCCCCGCGCCGGCGGAAATGAGCCAGGCCCCCATAATCATTTTTGAGGCGCCAGGCTTTGGGGGCGGGGCCAAAGCCCCCCAGAGGCAAAAAGCGGGCAGGGCAGCCTTACAATCCCCTGCTGTCCGCCCGCGGTTTGCCTTTGATCAGCTTGCCTGTCCAAGAGGCGCGTATGCGCGCGCCTTACTTGTTCAGGAGGTGTTTGTTCACGCCGGAGGGAAGCTCAAACATGGTGACACTTTGTTTTCCGGGAAAGAGCTTTCCCAGATCTGTGCCGCCAACATTTATATTTCGGCGGTTGTTTTTATCCTGCAAGCCGTTTGCCTTGATATAATCCCAAACCTTTTTGGTTGCCTGAGGCCGGGAAATTTCAGATGCGCCCACAACCGCCTCCAGCTCTGGAGTGGTTTTAAGCGGTTTTTGGAAACTTGGGTTGACTGCGGTTTTTGACATAGTTTTTCTCCTTTTTGTTTTGTTTTCTTGATTTTTCCTGTTTTGGCTGCCGCTTGTTAACCGGCAAATAAAACCATAGACTTTGGCTGGCCCCGCCGCGGCGCCTGTGCCGCCAGAGCAAGCCTTGATTTTTGTAGCCTACAGGGCTTTTTATGTCAAGTCCACAAAAAGCCGGCTCTTCCGCCCTTGGTTTTAGCTTTACATAACCCTAAAAAGGCCATTGGTCTATAAAAAACTGGTTTTTTCGGTGTTTTTTGAAGATTTTTTTGAGATTTTGGCAGTTTTTGGCAGTTTTTTGCCGGTTTTGGACAATTTTTTGGCAGTTTTTTGGCAGTTTTTTGCCGGTTTTTTAAAAATGCATGAGAATTTTAGCTGGTTTTTGGGCTTTTTGCGGCTGGGCGGGCGGCTTTTCCCGTGGAGGGGGGCTTCCGGCGGGGCGGCTGCAGGGCTTTCGGCCATGAAGCCGGAGCATTTCCGGCCTCAGGCCGGGGCTTCAGGCAGCTTGGAAAGCCGCTGCCCCCTAAAAAAAAACCGGCTGCAGCTGTTTTTCCCCCCTTCCCCGCGCGCAGCCAGATCTGTCTGCATTTATTATGAGGGCTGCAGCCCCTTTATAAGGCATAAGGCCCGCAGCCATTATCCCCCCCAGGGCCGGCGGGGCGGCGGGCGGCGGGCGGCGGGGCGGCGGGAGCCTGCGAAAGGGCGCCCCCCGGCCCTAAGGCCTTTCTCTGGCGGCGGGCGGCGGCAGCAGGCTTCAAAAAAGAAACCTTCTAATCACATGCCATCTGGAATATTTGCAGACTTCTTAAATAACACCTTATATTATGGCCATGCCCAGGCGCGCCGCCGCGGGGATTTTAAGAAAAATGGAGCCGTTTAAAATCAAGGCCGTCGAGCCTATTTTCTTCACAGACAGGGCATGGCGCGCCGCAGCGCTTCAAAAGGCCCATTTTAATTTGTTTTTTCTCAAGGCCCGGGATGTGATGATTGATTTGCTGACAGATTCCGGCACAGGCGCCATGAGCGCGGGGCAGTGGAGCGCCCTGCTGAATGGGGACGAGTCTTACGCCGGATCTGAAAGTTTTTTCCGTTTTGAGAAAACAGTCCGGGAAATCACTGGCATGGAGCATATCCTGCCAGTCCATCAGGGGCGGGCCGCCGAAAGGCTGCTTTTTGACATTATAAAGCCTGCCGGCGGGCATATCATCTCCAACACCCTTTTTGACACCACAAGGGCCAACGCCATGTCCTTTGGATTCAAGGTCATGGACATCCCCTGCGCGGAGCTGGGCGATCCCGCCGCGCCCCATGATTTCAAGGGAAACATTGATTTAAACAAGCTGGAGCATGCCCTAAAAGACAAATCCGCCGCGGCGGTTATTTTCACCATTACCAATAATTCCGGCGGCGGACAGCCGGCCTCGCTTGAGAATATCACAGAGGCCGGCAGGCTTTGCCGCAGGCGCTCGGTCCCCCTGATTTTGGATGGCTGCCGGTTTGCGGAAAACGCTTATTTCATAAAGCAAAGAGAAAAAGCCTTCCAGCGAAAAACCCCCAAAGAGATTGCCAGAATGGCTTTTGATCAGGCGGACATGTGCTTTGTCTCGGCAAAAAAAGACGGCTTGAGCAATATTGGGGGCTTTTTCTGCGCGCGGAATGAGGCGGCTGCCGCGGCGGGCAAAAGCCTTATGGTTTTAAGCGAGGGCTTTCCCACTTACGGCGGGCTGGCGGGAAGGGATTTGGACGCCATTGCCGCCGGGCTGAGGGAGGCTTTGGAAGAGCCCTATTTAAAGCATCGCATTTCCGCCGCCGCGCGCCTTCACAGACAGCTGGCCGAGGCTGGGATTCCGCTTATTCGCCCTGCGGGGGGCCACGCCGTTTATATTGACGCCAAGGCTCTGCTGCCGCATGTCCCCGTTTCGGCCTACCCGGGCCAGGCCTTCGCCGCCGCCTTTTATGAGTTTTCCGGCGTTCGGAGCTGCGAGATTGGCTCTGTGATGATGGGGCGGGTTTCAAACAGCGGAGAGGAGATTTTTCACAGCCAGGAGCTGGTCAGGCTGGCCCTGCCCCGGCGGGTCTACACCCAGCCGCATCTGGACTATGTCGCAGAATCCGCCGCCGCCTTTAAAAAAGAGGAGGCGGAGCGGATAAAGGGAGTCAAAATCACCAGACAGGCGCCTTTTCTGCGGCACTTCACCGCCCATTTTGAGAGGCTTTAGGCGGCTGAAAAGCCGGCGCAAAACCCCGGGGGGCCGTCAGCCGCCGCCTTCAAGAATCGGCTTCAGCTTCAAAAGCCGCAGATATTCCCTGGCCAAAAGCGCCGCGGCGCCGTCTTTGTTTTCAGCCTGCCCCGCCAGGACCTTCCTGTAAAGGGCGGCAGCCTCGCTGTCTTGGTTTTGCTCTTCGCGGCAAAGGCCCATCTGGAGATAAGCCTCGCGGTGAAAGGGGGCGGCTTTTTTGTTTTCCGCCAAGGCCTCTAAAATGGGAATCGCCTCGGAGCAGAGCCGCGCGTCCATCAGGTAAGCGGCCAGCTGAAAAGAGGCCAGCTGATAGATTGAGGACGATCTGCCGGGCCGGGCAAAGGGGGCAATGGCCGCCCGCGCCCTTTCCGGTTTCTTATGGCGGCGGTAAAAATCCGCCAGGCCAATGGCAAAAGCCGCGGCGGCTTTAAAGCTTTTTAAGCCGGCGAGGGCTTTTTCCAAATCCTCAGCCCGCGCCCCCATCTCCTTTGAATAGATCAGATCTTCGCCGCGGCCGAAGCCCTTCCCATTAGCCTTTTCATCAGCTTTCTGGAGAGCTGCCCGCTTGTCATAGAGCTTGTTATATGCTTTGGCCTCCTGCCTTCCCCGCCATTCCGAATAGCCCGTCCATGCCAGGCCGGCAAAAAGCGAAAGCCCCAGAAAAAACAAAATCCCCCGCAGATTGCCCCCCAGCCAGAGGGTGATCTGCTCCGCTGAAAAATTTTTTCCGGCTGCCATGCCCCTTGCCCCCCCTTTAACTGGCCGCGCTTGATTTTGCGGTTATTTTTTGTTTGGCAAGCTCCAGGGCGGTTTCCGTGGCGGGAACGCCCATATCCCTGGACCGCCTGCAAATTTTCAGTATGGTTTTTGGGATGTCCCGGATCTTGCCCTCCACCCACTCTTCTGATTTTCTTGGCTTGAGATGCGAGTGGACGGCAATCAGCCCTCCGCTGTTGATCACAAAATCAGGGACATATAAAATGCCTTTTTTGGCCAGCTCTCTTCCAATCAAAGAGGAGCTGAGCTGATTGTTGGCGCCCCCGGCATCACAGAGCACTTGAGGGCGGGCAAAGCTGTCTTGTTGATAACCGCGCCCAGCGCGCAGGGCGCGAAAACATCGCAGGCCGCGGAGACAGACTCTTTTGGAGGGATGATTTTGACAGAGGGGAAGCGCTTTTTCAGATCCTCAAGGGCGCTCTTTTTAATATCGGAGGCCAGAATCTCAGCCCCGTCCTGAACAAGCAGCCCGATCAGCCTTTGGCCCACAGCCCCCGCCCCCTGAACCGACACCTTTAAGCCTTTGAGAGAGGCTTTTTTCAGCTTCCATTTGACCGCGGCTTTCATCCCGAAGTAAACGCCCCTGGCTGTGGCGGGGCTTGGATCCCCCATGCCGCCCTCCTGTTTGGGGCGCCCCAGAATGTAATGGCTTTCCCCAGCCATGCATTGCAGATCTTCCGCTGAGATGCCCATGTCTTTGGCGGCAATATACCTCCCTTTTAAAGCCTCCACATGTCGGCCAAAGGCCCTGAGCAGCGGCGGGGACTTGTCCTTGTCCGGATCGCCTATGATAACTGATTTGCCGCCGCCGCTGTCCAGGCCGGCCAGGGCGGCTTTATAGCTCATGGCCCGGGAAAGCCGCAGCGCGTCTTTTAGCGCGGCTTTTTCTGTTTTATAGGGATACATCCGGCAGCCGCCAAGCGCCGGCCCCAAAGCCGAGCTGTGGATGGCAATGATCCCCTTGAGGCCGGCCGGCCTGTCGGAGCAGAAAATCACCTGCTCATGGGGCTGGGCCTCTTTTTCCAAAGCGTTAAAAACCATATATTCCCCTGTTATGCCTTTGGCGCTCCTTTTTTTCATGCCAGAGGCTTTTATATTTTTTGCCGTTTTTGCCGCATGGCGCCCTGGAGATATGGCGATTATGGCCCAGGCGCTTTCATAATTCAAAAGCAAGATTAAGGCGCGGCCGGCATTTGCGCCAGTATATCATGCCAGGGATATTATGAACAGGGGCGCCCCGCTCCAAAGGCTTTTTGTCTAAAAGAAGTCCTTCCGCGTCTTGTATTTCACTGCAGGCCGGCGCCCGGTTTATGAAAATCAGCCTGAAAACCCCTGACGGGCAGTGGATTTGGGAAAAGGACGTAGACATAAAGGAGCATTTCCGGCGGGAGCTGGATAAGCAGGAAGAACCGCCATCGCCGGGGCAAAAAAAGCTGTTTCGGCATAGCCGGCAGACCGCCCATAACTGGCATAAAAGAGCCGTCAAAAAAGAGTCCCCCAAACCCTCTTTCCCTATCGGGAAAGAGAAGATCCTGGCGCGAGCGCCACAGAAAATTTTCAAAAATTATTCCGGATTTCAAGATTACTTGAGGCTGATCAGCATTTCTGGAGCTGTGGCCATCGTCCATTACCGAAAAACCAGGCTCCGAAAAGACGGAAAGCAGGAATTTTTGGATTGCGGGCCAAAAACCTATCAGCGGGCAGGGCGCTGGACATGGCGGGAGTTGCCGCCCCGTCAAAAAAGAGTCCGCTCCGGGGCAAAGTCCCCGAAAATCCTGGAAGTTTCAAGGCCCTTTGCGCCCGGCATTTTGGAGACTCGGCGGATGATTCAGGCTGCAGAGGCCGATCGGGGGAGAGGCAGCCTATCGGCTGCCGGGGGAGGCGCCCTTGCGGGCGCCGCGCTAAAGGAGACGCAAGCCATGGGCAGATCGGGACTCTCTCCGCCAGGCAAAAAGGCCGTGGCCACGCTCCAAACAGCCCCTGCAGCTGGATCCGGACCGCCAAAAGGCGGAGTTATGCAGGCTTTGTTTGCGGAAAGGAAAAGGCTTAGGAGAGAGGCTGAATCGCAGAACGGGCAATCGCAGCCGGAAAGCCGGGACATGCGGAAAGCCCGGAAGCTCTGGGATCATGCGAAGGCGACTGGAGACAAGCAGGCTGCAGAGAATGCGAGGGCCTTTGAGCGGCAACTGGGAGAGACAGAGGCTGAAAAGATGGCCAGGCTGGACGCAGAGCTGGCGAAATTATGACTCGGCGCATATTGACACAGCGCCCCGGATGATTGTTTGCTGGATTAGGCCCTTCCGCCGTGGAGGGGGGAAAATAAACAAACTTGGAGGATATAAGAATGGAGCAAAAACCGCCTAAAGAACCCCCAACAAGGCTGAAAGAGCTGCGAAGGGAATTTAACGCGCTGTTTGAGACGCTGTTTAAAATAATAAAGCAGATAGATGAGGGAGAGAAAAAGAAAGCCCCCTCAAAAAGCAGCCCTGCCGCAGCCAAAAAAGCCCCCAAAAAACAGCCTGCGCCTGAAAAGAAATAAGCTGGCCAAAAACCCTCTCAAAACAGCTCAAAAAAGGCTGGACTAACGGCGCCCGAAAACAACCCATAAGGCTGGCCCTAAGGGGGGGGGAGTCTCAAGCGCCGGGGGCGCCCTTATATCACAGGCGGGGGCAGGCCATTTTCCCCCGGGATCCAAAAATCAGCGGTTATTTGCACAAGGTTTTATAGTTTTCCAAAGCTATTTTGTATTGAATAAGCCTCTCATTAAATTTTTGCTGCTCTTCCTGCGCCCTTATTGTTGATATGGGAATCCCATAAGCATCAGAGGGGCCAGGGGCGAAAACAGCAAAAATATCATCCAAAATCTCCCCCGCATCTTTACTGGTCCCTTGGGCAATCCTTTGCCTTAATCTTTCGCATTGCCGATCTCTGGGGTTCATGGCATAGGCTGGCTCCCTAAAGTCGCTTTCCAGTGAATGGCATCCTATGGCCACAAGCGGGAGCAAAAGGGCAAAAATCCTCATGGCCACAAAAAGCCCCCTGGCGGGGGGCGGGGGCAAAAACATTACAGGCCCTGCTTAATGCTCCCCTGAAAAGACATGGCCTCTGGTTATCCCTTGTGATGAGACTTTTGCGGTGCCGGAAACCTTTGCCGTTCCGCCAACAAATACATTGCCAGAAACTTGCGCATTGCCCCAAACCTCCGCATTGCCGGAAACCATCGCCTGGCCGCCAACTTGCGCATTGCCCCAAACCCGCGCTGAACTTTTAACCGTTGCGTCGCCGAAAATATTCGCATTGCCGAAAATCCGCGCATCATCATAAATCCTCGCATTGCCGGAAACCATCGCCTGGCCGCCAACCCGCGCATTGCCGTAAATATGCCCCCGACGCCTGTCGCCGGAAACCCGCGCATTTTCGTAAACTTCAGCATTGCCTGAAATTGAGGATGTTTTGGAAACCTGCGCGCGGCCATAAACCTTCGCAGCGTCTTTAACCCGCGATCGGTCAGAAACATTTGCCCAACCATAAACCTGCGCATTGTCCATAATCTCTGCGCGATCAGACACCACCGCGTGGCCGGAAATTAGCGCAGTTCCTTTAACTTTCGCTTTGCCGGAAACCCGCGCATGGCCGCAAACAGACGCCTTAGGCCCCACAAAAGCGGTCTTGGCCACTTTAGCCGTGGCCGCCACAAAGCCCCCGCCAGTCGCATGTAAACTTCCTTTCACGTTTTGTCGGCAGGAAGTTTGTTTTGCCGCGGCGGAAAAGCCGAAAATCAGTAAAGCCGAAAAAACTATTTTTTTCATGACAAGCCCTCCTTGTGGTTAAGTTTTTGCCCCCGATCCGCCGGGGGCAGCCTGTTTATACCGCGGCCCGGCCAGGCAAACAAGCCCCGGCCCGTATTTCCAGGCCCGGCGGGGGGACTCCGGGGGGAAAAGTGTCTCAAGCCTTGAGATTTTTGCCTGCCTGGCGGCCTAAAGGCCCCCCCGGCGGGGGGCGGGGGGCATTGGATAAGGGGGGGGGAGTCTCAAGCGCCGTGGGGCGCCCTCATATCACAGGTGGGGGCAGGCCATCTTTTTCTGAAAACTGAAAATCAGCGCCTCCTATCATAAGTGCTTTGCAAAGTGTAATGGCCTCTTTTCAGATGGCCTTTGAAGATTCTCACATTGCCGCCGATCTTTGTTCTGCCGGAAACTCGCGCAGAGCCGGCAATAGTCGCATGGTCATAAATCCTTGCGTGGCCATAAACCTTTGCATTGCCGTAAACCTCCGCATTTTCGGCAATAGTCGCATAGCCGCCAACCTCCGCATGGTCGCCGACGGCGCCGCCTAAAATCCTTGAATTTCCATAAACCTTCGCATGGCCAAAAGCCGCTCCGCCATTTTCAAAAACCGCATTGCCCCAAACCTGCGCATTCTGTTTAATTATCGATCCTCCGGTTATCCTTGCCCTGCCGCCAACCCGCGCCCTGTCACAAACAGCCGAGCGAGGCCCCACAAAGGCGGTTATGGCCACAGCTGCCGTGGAGGCCACAAAGCCCCCGCCGCGCGAGTGTGGGGCGCCTTTTATGCCTCTCCCGCACCGCCTTACTCTGATTACATTCGCTTTGCCATGGACAATCGCCTTGTCGCTAATCTCCGCTTTGCCATGGACAATCGCCTTGTCGCTAATAATCGCCGTGCTGCTATTAAAAACCCGCGCATTGCCGGAATCTTCCGCGTCGGCGGCGGAAAAACCGAAAATCAGAAAAGCCGAAAAAATTAATTTTTGCATAATTTAGCCCTCCATGGATGGTTAAAGATCCCGATCCGCCGGGGACAGTCTATTTATACCGCGCCCCGGCCCGGCAAACAAGCCCGCGGCCAGGATTGCCAGGCCCGCCGGGGGGGCTATGAGTTGCTTTTTTGCTGATCAGCCGCCAGCTCCCGCTTTTTGGCGGCCTCTTTTTCCTTAAGCGCCTTCTCTGAATCAAAGTTTGAGATAATTTTGCCGTCCATGCGCAATTCCTTAATCAATATATCCTGCTTTAAGCTCTGGTCTATTGATTCAAAAGATTTGGCTATAGATTCTAAAGGGCGTTTTAAAGAGCTTTCCTTTTCGGGCGGCAAGCCAAGGACTTGCCGAATATCCAGGGGCGCTTTTGAGGGATTTTCCAGATCAGGCTCGGCGGCCCCCCCCTTTTCGGGCTTTTCCGGCTGCCAGCCGGCTGCCAGGCGGTCCTTTGTGATTTTGATATTCTCTGGATCAATATCGGAGCCAATAAAATTGCATTTGCGGTGAACGGCTGCCAGGGCCGCTGATCCGGCTCCAAGGAAGGGATCGCAGAGTGTCTGGCCCGGAAAGGCAAAGCCCTTGGCCAGTATGGCGTCCATGCCATCAGGTGTCTGCGCCCATTTATGGGCCTTATAGCCCTTTGGCTTTGGCGGGACAGTGACTTTGTCATTGATCCAACAAGGCTCCTTATATTTGCCCTTTACAAGCCAGAGGACATTTTTGCAGGCCCCGAAAACGCGCCTATCATAATTTCTAGTCTCTCCGCCGCCCATGACATACTTAAGCGCCCACTGCCATTTTAGGCGCTTGTCTTCGCAAATTCGGCGCATAATTTCCGGCAGCCAGGCAGAGCCGCAGAAGGCCAGCAATGAGCCGCCGGGCTTTAAAGCATGAATGCCAAACGCTTTAAGAACCGAATACAGATGGACACCGGCCTTTTCATAGGGCGGATCGGTGATTATTGTATCCACACTTTCCGGGGGGACTTTGGCCGCCAGTTTCTGGATGGGCAGGGCATACAGCTGAACCTTGCTTTTATGGGGCTTGGCCCGGAGGGCGGCCTTTTCCCTGGCCACGGCGGCAATCCGCTCTTTATTCATGGCTATATCGGCCTCATTCAGAAACATCTCCCTGCTTGGCGTCTTGCCCCTGGCTATGGCCTTGTCACAACGGGCGGCAACATCATTGCTGGAGCCTGGATAGGCCCGGCGCATTTGCGAAAGGGTTGCTTTGGAAAATGTTAAGGCGGCATTAACATTTTGTTTATGCCCCCTGCCTCTCTCTTTTGGAGGGATGGGCGGGGAGGCCGCGACAATATCCGCCTCAATGAGACAAACAATTTTGCCTGCCAGCTGCGCAAACTCCTTGGCGTCTGCCGCCAAGGCGAGGCGCTGCCATTTCCGGGCATCCTCAAGCCTGCTTGCCTTTACATAGAGGGCCGGAGCCTTCCGGGAATCCTCTAAAAGCCCTTTCAAATATTCCTCAAAACTCCTATAGGCCGGCAGCTTGTCTGCAGCCACCGGAAGATTGTTTTTGTCATTTGTTTTTTTCATTGTTTTTTTGCTCCTTCTTAAAAATTTAGCCTCCCATTAAATTTTATGAATCGGGAGCGCTTGAACACAAGGGCATTTGAGAAAATCAGGACCATCATCAGGGGTTTTCCTGGGCCGGGGGGCGCAAGCCGGGGGCCGGCCCGCGGCTCCAGAATAGGGGGGAGTCTCAAGCAAATACCCCCCTTCTCATATCACTTAAGGGGCGCCGACCTTTTGTTTGAGTTTTAGGACTGTAGACTAGTTTGCCTGACGGGGGCCGGGCTAAGGGCTATTGAAAAAAACGGCCGTTTTGGCGCGTTTTGGCCAAATGGCGGCTTGGCCACGATCCCCTTCCTTGGAAAACAGGCCAACTTGCGCTCATAGAGCAATCAGCTTTAACATGAATCAAGCGGGGGCTTATGGCTGCTCAAAATTTTATAACAAAATCAAAAGAGCTTTCCCGCAAGGAAAAACAGCGCTTTTATAACCGCGCCGCCTGGAAACGGATTCGCCGCCGTGTTTTGAAAGAGAATCCCCTTTGCCAAGAATGCTTAAAATGGGGGCGCCTGGCTCCGGCCTCTGTCTGTGATCATATTTCCCCGCTTTGGAATACATGGGAAGGCTTTATAAAGGGGCCTTTTCAGGGCCTCTGCAAGCCCTGCCATCGGGAAAAGCTGGAGCGGGACATAACAGCCAAGCGGAAGGCCAAACTGTTTGAGATTCATACATGGGAATAAGCCTTTTTGGCGGCCCAAAAAATGCCGTTTTGAGGCTGGACTAACGGCGCCCGAAAACAACCCATAGGGCTGGCCCTAAGGGGCTGGAGTCTCTTAATTTGAGGGGGGCGCTTTCAATCAAGCAGGCTGTCCCGACATTTTTTTCTGAAAAATGAAAATCAGTGGTTTTTGCGGGCCTGTTTTTTGATTCTGTCCTGGACGGCCTCTGTTAATAGATTGAATTCCCTTGGATGTTTTTTTTTGAAGGCGGCCCGCCAGCGGGCATTAGATCGGTCTGCCCGGCGAAGCGCCAGGCGCCATTTTATGCGGCGAATCAGGGGTTTTATGATTTTTTTCAATGGCTCCCCTTTATAAAAGTCCCGTGGCGGGTGATTTTGTCTTTTGAAAATTCCGCTTTGGCGAGGACATGAGTCCGGCCCGTCACATGGGCGCGGCCAAAAATCTTCGCATCATCCGCTATAAATGTATTGCCGCCGACTTGCGCATCGCCGAAAACCTGCGCCCGGTGTGTGATATATGCCAGCCCATAAATCCTGGCATTGCCGAAAACCCGCGCCTTGTCACAAACCTTTGCTTGAGGCCCCACAAATGCCGTGGCCGCCACAGAGGCGGTCTTGGCCACAAAGCCGCCGCCGTTCGGGTGAGGGCCTCCGGAGCCTGGGTCATCGCCGCAGGGGCTGACGCCGCTCACAGTTGCCGCCATTGTGGCCCCCGGCTTTGGAGGGGAGAGGGGCAGCATTTTTGACGGCTTGGGCCTTACTTCCCGGTGTGGGGCATAAGCCGCCAGGGCCGGGGCCGCCGCCAAACACAGCAAAAGGGCAAAAATCCTCATGGGCAAAATAAACCCCCGCGGGCCGGGCGGGGGCAAAATCTTTACAGGCCCTGTTTAATGAGTCCCTGAAGTGATCTCGCCGGTTATTAAATGCGCTTTGGAGACTCGCGCATTGCCGCCAACCCGCGCCCAGTCAGCAACCCGCGCATTGCCGGAAACCTGCGCATTGCCGAAAATCCGCGCCCAGTCAGCAACCCGCGCATTGCCGAAAACCTGCGCATTGCCGAAAATCCGCGCCCAGCCGCCAATCTCCGCATTGCCGCCAACCCGCGCATTGCCGTAAATCAGCACATAGCCCAAAACCCGCGCATTTTCGCAAACAGCCGCATTAAACCCCACAAAAGCGGTCGGAGCCGCAAAGGCCGTGGCCGCCACAAAGCCCCCGCCAGCGCCATGCGGAGCGCCCTCAATGCCGGGGCCGCAGGGAGTGTCTTCCGCAGCGGCGGAAAGCCCGAAAATCAGGAAAGCGCTCAAAAAAGCCGATTTTAAGTGATTGTGTTTCATAAAAACACCTCCTTTGATTGATTTACAGGCGGAATATAGCGCGCTTTCGCCAGCAAGCCAAGCAAAAAAAGCGGATTTGTGCAAAATTTGCGCAAAAAAAAAACCGGCGCGGGGCCGGGCTTTGAGCTTTGGATAAGGGGGGGGAATCTTTTCCATGGGGGGCGCCTTGTAATCACAGAAGGGGGGGGCGGCATCTTTTCCTGAAAACTGAAAATCAGTGGTTTTCCGTGGCGGATATTCCCGGAGAGGCACAAAAAACCCCCCGCGGGAGGGGGCAAAAACATTACAGGCCCTGCTTAATGCGTTCCTGAAGTGACCTTGCCGGTTATTAAATGCGCTTTGGAGACTCGCGCATTGCCACCAACCCGCGCATTGCCGGAAACCTGCGCATTGTCAAAAACCTTCGCAACATCACGAACCTGCGCATGGCCGTAAACCTGCGCCTCGCCGCCAATCCCCGCAGAGCCGCCAACCCGCGCATGGCCGAAAACCCGCGCGCTATTGCCAACCTTCGCATAGCCGTAAACCTGCGCATCGCCGGAAATCCGCGCATTGCCGAAAATCCGCGCATTGCCGCCAACCCGCGCATCGCCGGAAATCCGCGCATGGCCGCCAACCCGCGCATCGCCGGAAATCCGCGCATGGCCGGAAACTTCAGCATTTTTTGCAATCCAGGCTCTGCCGGAAATCCGCGCATCGCCGGAAATCCGCGCATCGCCGAAAACCCGCGCATAGCCCAAAACCCGCGCATTGTCGCAAACAGCCGCATTTTTACCCACAAAGGCAGTCCTGGCCACGATGGCCGTTGTGGCCACAAAGCCCCCGCCGTTGCTATGAGGGGCGCCATCAATGCCGGGGCCGCAGGGAGTGACTTCCGCGGCGGCAGAAAGCCCGAAAATCAGGAAAGCGCTCAAAACAGCTGGTTTTAAGTGTTTTTTCATGGCAAATACCTCCTTTGATTGATTTACAAGCCCTATTCTTCCCTCCGGCAATCCTCATGACGTTCAGCCTCACAAGGACCAGACCCGGCAGGGGGGCGGTAGTTGTTTCTGTCAGACGATCCGGAGGATCCGTCTCCGCAACTTGAAATAAACGGTGACACTGGCCACACCAGACACGGCCGATCATACGATTTGGATGGTCCGTCTCCGCAGCTTGAAAGAGCCGCTGTTGCTCCAATCACTGTCAAGACAAAGGGCCAAGCGGCCAGATGTAAAGGATCCTCCATATTTTGAGCCAGGGGGCTGGCAGATTCTGGTGCCGCCCCGATAAAGCAATCACGCTGACAAGCGTCCATGCAAGTGGCGTAATCCGCTATTATTATGGCAGATTCTGGCACCGCTGGATCAATGCTGGATAAATCCCAGTTTTCCATATTTCCATCCACAATAGATGTGTCAAGATTTTGTTTGACAGCTCCTTTGCAAACGATGGAAAATCCGAAAACCAGAAAAGCCGAAAAAATTAGTTTTTGCATAATTAAGCCCTCCTTGTGGTTAAGTTTTTGCCCCCGATCCGTAGGGGACAGTCTATTTATACCGCAGCCAGGCCAGGCAAACAAGCCCCCCGGCGGGGGGCGGGAGCATTGAGCCGTTTTGAGGCTGGACTAACGGCGCCCGAAAACAACCCATAAGGCTGGCCCTAAGGGGGGGGGAGTCTCAAGCAAAGGGGGGCGCCCTCATATCACAGGTGGGGGCAGGCCATCTTTTTCTGAAAACTGAAAATTAGGGGTTTTCCGGCTCGGATATTCCAAGCCCGTTGCCAAAGCCCCGCCGGGCCGGGCGGGGGCCAAAGCATTACAAGCCCTGTTTAATGATTCCCTGAAGTGATTTTGCCTCTTTTCAGATGGGATTTTGAGACTTTTGCTGTTCCTGAAACTATCATAAAACCGGAAAGTCGCGCCTTGCCGCCAATTCTCGCATCGTCGTAAATCCGCGTCCTGCCGGAAATCGTCGCATCGCCGGAAACCTGCGCATTGCCAAAAATCCATGAATGGCCGCCAACCCGCGCATTGCCTGAAACTTCTGCATTGTTTGCAATCCAGGCTCTGTCGGAAATTTGCGCATAGCCGCCAACCTGCGCATAGTCTCTAACATGCGCATTGCCGTCAATCAGCGCCTTGCCGAAAACCCGCGCATTGCCAAAAATCCATGAATGGCTGGAAACCTGCGCCTCGCCGGAAACTTCAGCATTGTTTGCAATCCAGGCTCTGTCGGAAATTTGCGCATAGCCGCCAACCTGCGCATAGTCTCTAACATGCGCATAGCCGGCAATAGTCGCATGGCCAAAAACCCGCGCATTGCCAAAAACCCTTGCCCTTCCTAAAACTTCTGCATAGCCGGAAATCGTCGCATCGCCGTAAACCCGCGCATTATGAAAGACCTTTGCCATGCCGCAAACAGCCGCGGTCTTGGCCACAAAGGCCGTTTTGGCCACAGAGGCCGTGGCCGCCACAAAGCCCCCGCCGTTGGCATGCGGGGCGCCCTCAATGCCATCCCTGCAGGGAGTGTCTTCCGCGGCGGCGGAAAGCCCGAAAATCAGGAAAGCGCTCAAAAAAGCCGTTTTTAGTTGATTTTGCATGATAAATACCTCCTTTGGTTTTGGTTTCTGCGGGGAATATAGCGCGCTTTCGCCTTCAAGTCAAGCGAAAAAAGCGGATTTTGCAAAATTTGCGCAAAAAAGCCCCCGATCCGCCGGGGACAGTCTATTTATACCGCGCCCCGGCCAGGCAAACAAGCCCCGGCCCGGATTTTCAGGCCCGCCGGGGGGACTCCTGGGGGCAAAGTGTCTCAATGCTTGAGAATTTTGCCTGCCTGGCTGCCTAAAGGCCCCCCCGTCGCGGGGCCGGGCATTGATCTTTGGATAAGGGGGGGAGTCTCAAGCAAAGGGGGGCGCCTTCATACACAGGTGGGGGCAGGCCATCTTTTTCTGAAAACTGAAAATCAGGGATTTTCCGGGCCGGGGAATATGTTACCGGCGAAGTAACATTTTCCCCGCGCCCCGCGGACCGCCGGGGGCAAAAGCATTACAGGCCCTATTTAATGATCCCCTGAAGTGATTTTGCCTCTTTTCAGATGGGCTTTGAAAACCAACGCATTGCCCCCAACCTTCGCATTGCCGAAAACCCACGCATCGCCGCCAACCTGCGCATTGCCGAAAACCAGCGCATAGCCGGCAACCCACGCATCGCCATAAACCCGCGCATTGCCGAAAACCCGCCCCTTGCCATAAACCTGCGCATTGCCTAAAACCTGCGCATCGCCTTTAACCCACGCATAGCCTTTAACCCACGCATTGCCCGAAACCCGCGCCTCGCCCGAAACCCGCGCCTCGCCCGAAACCCGCGCATCGCCATAAACCTGCGCATCGCCATAAACCCGCGCATCGCCATAAACCTGCGCATCGCCATAAACCTGCGCATTGCCGCAAACAGACGCATTTTTTCCCACATAAGCGGTCTTGGCCACAGTGGCCGTAGCCGCCACAAAGCCCCCGCCGTTGCTATGAGGGGCGCCTTCAATGCCGGGGCCGCAGGGAGTGTCTTCCTCGGCGGCGGCGGAAAGACCGAAAATCAGTAAAGCGCTCAAAAAAGCCGTTTTTAAGTGTTTTTTCATGGCAAATACCTCCTTATTTTTTAATTTATGCGGGGAATATAGCAGGCTTTCGCCTTTAAGTCAAGCAAAAAGCGGATTTTGCAAAATTTGCGCAAAAAAGCCCCCGCTCCGCCGGGGACAGCCTATTTATACCGCGGCCCGGCCAGGCAAACAAGCCCCGGCCTGGATTGCCAGGCCCGCCGGGGGGACTCCTGGGGGCAAAGTGTCTCAAGGCTTGAGAATTTTGCCTGCCTGGCTGCCTAAAGGCCCCCCCGGCGCGGGGCCGGGCATTGAGCTTTGGATAAGGGGGGGAGTCTCAAGCAAAGGGGGGCGGCCTCATATCACATGAGGGGGGGCGAACTTTTCCCCGGGGATCCAAAAATCAGGGGCTTTCCGGGGCGGTGGCGGAGCTTATGGCCAGAAAAAAGAGGCCGATTTGATGTGGGGGGCGCCCATCGCTCGCAAAGCCCTCAAAAAACTTTGGGACTCTGGCTTTATTTATGGGCAGCTTGGCTGATTTGCGACTGTTCCGCTTATGTGTGTTCCAGAGCAAACCTTTGCATTGCCGGAAACCTGCGCATTGCCTCTAATTAGCGCCTGGCCGGAAACCTGCGCATTGCCTCTAATTAGCGCATTGCCGAAAACCCGCGCATTGCCGGAAACCCGCGCATTGCCGGAAACCCGCGCATAGCCGCCAATCCATGCATAGCCGCCAACCTGCACCATGCCGGAAACCCGCGCCTTGCCGAAAACCCGCGCATAGTCGCCAACCTGCGCATCGCCGGCAACCAGCGCATAGCCGGAAACCTGCACATTGCCGGAAACCCGCGCATTGCCGGAAACCTGCGCATTGCCGTCAACCAGCGCATTGCCGGCAACCCGCGCATCGCCATAAACCTGCGCATCGCCCAAAATCCGCGCCTTGCCGCAAACAGCCGCATCAGGCGCAACAAAAGCCGTCTTGGCCACAAAAGCTGTGGCCGCCACAAACCCGCCTTCAGAGCCATCGAGGTTTGTATGCAGAGCGCCCTCAATGCCGGGGCCGCAGGGAGTGTCTTCCGCGGCGGCTGAAACCCCGAAAATCAGGAAAGCCGAAAAAATTAGTTTTTGCATAATTTAGCCCCCCATGGCTGGTTAAATCCCCCGCGGGCCGCCGGGGACAGCCTATTTATACCGCGCCCCGGCCAGGCAAACAAGCCCCGGCCCGGATTGCCAGGCCCGACGGGGGGGACTGTCTCAAGGCTTGAGAATTTTGCCTGCCTGGCAGTCTAAAAGCCCCCGGCCAGTCCGGGGCAGCTTTTTCCAATATTAAGGCTTTCCAGACTTTAGTCAAGGAGTTTTGTTTTTTATGGGCTTTGGTCTATGAAATAGGGGGGGTATGGCCACCGGAGCCACCAGGGGAAGGACATCCACCAGAGCCTTTTGAATCACCAGGCCTCGGCTTATCGGAAATTTAAGATGCCCATTGTCCCGATTTTGGCCTACAGCGGGAAGAAGCCAAAGTGGGAGCTGTCTCCAGACTTTCATGGCTCGCTTTCGCTTGGCTTTGACAGCCAGCCCGGCCAGAGCCTGTTTTTGCGAGACAGCCTGGGGGAGGCGGCGTCAGAGGTTTGGGATGCAATAAAGGGGCATGTTTTGAATTTCCGCTATTTTCTGCTGAATTTGAGGGAGCTGGATGAGGGGAGGGCCAGAGGCTTGACTTCTCATCCCGCTTTGTTTATCCTGAAATATATATGGGATTTGAAAGGGGATTGGAAGCGGGCTGAGGAGATTATTGGAAAGCTTTTGCGCTTGGGGGAGAATTTAGCTTGCTCTCCCTAGCCTTAAGGACTGGAAGGCTTTAATCAAAAAAGCGCTGGATTACATCCATAAATTTGATCCGAGATTTAACTGGGAGGTTGTGAGACAGATAGATGAAAAAATCACGGGAGGGAAACATGTTATGCTGCTTTCAGAGCCATTAAAAAAGGAAAGGAAAAAGGGCCGCCAGGAGGGCCGCCAGGAAGGCCGCCAGGAGGGCCGCCAGACAAGGGAGCGAGAGGTCATTTTAAACATGCTCCAGAAAAATTTGGAGATTTCTCTGATTTCTGAGGTGACCGGCCTGCCTGAAGCTGAAGTTATCAAGTTCAAAAACGGCAAGAGCAACAGTCAAGAGAAATTGATCGCTCAAAACGGCAAAGCTGAATGAGCCGCGCTTTGAGTCTGGCTCGGGCCGGCTGTCATCCATAGGAGCATGTTTGTTTGTCAAGTCTGCGGACGGGGCCGGCAAAATCTGCGCGGCCCGCGGGGGCTTTTAAGCGGCTCTCCGGGAATATCCGCCACGGAAAACCACTGATTTTCAGTTTTCAGGAAAAGATGCCGCCCCCCCCCCCCTTCTGTGATATGAGGCCGCCCCCCTTTGCTTGAGACTCCCCCCTTATCCAAAGCTCAAAGCCCGGCCCCGCGCCGGGGGGCTTTTTGCGCAAATTTTGCAAAATCCGCTTTTTGCTTCTTGACTTGAAGGCAAAAGCCCGCTATATTCCCCGCATAAATTAAAAAATAAGGAGGTATTTGCCATGAAAAATCACTTAAAAACGGCTTTTTTGAGCGCTTTCCTGATTTTCGGGCTTTCCGCCGCCGCGGAAGACACTCCCTTCAGGGACGGCATTAAGGGCGCCCAGCATGCCAATGGCGGGGGATTTGTGGCGGCCACGGCCACTGTGGCCAAGACCGTTTTTGTGAGCAAAAATGCGGCTGTTTTAGACAATGCCCGCATTTTAGATTATGTGAAAATTTTAGGCAATGCGCAGGTTGGCGGCGAAGCGGAGGTTGGCGGCGATGCGAGGGTTGGCGGCGATGCGGTGGTTAACGGCAATGCGAGGGTTTCCGGCGACGCGCAGGTTTCCGGCGAGGCACAGGTTAGCGGCCGGGCGCGGGTTGGCGGCCAGGCGTTGGTTGGCGGCAAGGCGCGGGTTGCCGGCAATGCAAAAGTCTTAACAGCCCATCTGGAAAGCGGCGAGATCACTTCAGGAATTCATTAAACGGGGCCTGTAATGCTGCCGCCCCGGCCCGCGGGGGTTTTTTATAGCCATTAGGCTAGATCCACAAGGACTGCCATTGACAAGGGGAGACGGCTCGCATAATTTTACCCGACTTCGACGCTTTCAAAAAAAAAATCTGTGATTATAGGGCTTTGCAGAGGCCCATGAGCCACACAAACCCGGACTTTTTGGCTTACCCGCGCCGCCGCGCCAAAGGCTCTGTCCGAGACACTCTTTATTAACTGAAAAGCCCTGTAAACCGCCTGAATCTCAGGGGTTATATGGCCAAAAAACTTATACCTCCTCCCTGTTTTCTTATCCTCTACAATGCTCCGCTGATCCTCTTTCAAAACCTCCCTGATCCTCTCAATGCTCCAGTTTAAGCCCGCCGCCTCCAGCTGAGCCTTCAGCGCGTAAGACACTGAATACGCCAAAAAACAAATCGCCACATGAGCCTCTATCCGCCTCTTCTTCCAGTGAAATATCGGCCGCATCCTCAAATCATGCTTGTTCGCCCGAAAAGCCGCCTCCACCCTCCAAAGGCCCCGATAGCGCTCCAAAAGGCGGCTTGCCCTTTGATCCCGAATGCTCGTCACAATCCCATGAAACCCGTCCCAACCGTCCCTCTTTTTGACCGCGGATCAAACACGCGGGCTAAAACTAAAGCTCTCAGTATTTCATTCCACTGATCCCCCTTGTATCCGCCCTGAATCATTGAGGAATAGCCCAGGCGGTCATATACGGCCCCCAGAACATCATCAAAGCTTTGCATCGAGCGCCAGCGCTCCAGGGGATCATTTAAAACAACAGCCGGCGGCCGGCGCGCGTCCAGCAGGCCCTTGGCCTCTAAAATCTCCCTGGCTCTTTCGGCCGCCTTAGCCTCCGCCGCCGTTTTTTCCTCTTTCCCCTGCCGCCTCTTTGGAGGCCGGCGGGAGCTTCTTTTTCCTGTCTTTCCGCTCTGTTTGGCCTCCCGGCTTTTCAGCTGTTTGAGGAGCCATTTTGGGAGCCTGGCTTTTTTTCTTTTTCTTTTTTTGGCTGGCTCAAGGCCGGGAAGGGAGAGCTGGGCTTTGGACTCTTTCAGCTTGTCCAGGACGGCCTCTCCTTCTTCCAGCAAGCTTTCAAGCTCAGCCCTTGTGTTGCCGGAGCCAATGTAGAGAACAGACTTTTGGCTGGTTTTCTGGCCATTGCGGCGGGCCTCGGCGATTCGGAGGGCGGCTCCGCCGCGGATTTTGGGGGCAAATGGGCCTGAAAAACCCGCAAAAAGAGGCCAAAAACCCCTAAAAAAGGGGGTTTTCAGGCCAAAAACCGGTTATGACACAGGGCAGAAAACTCAAAAGCGTCGAAGTCGGGAGGTTAGCGGCCGGGCGCGGGTTGGCGGCTATGCGGAGGTTGGCGGCGAAGCGCAGGTTAACGGCAATGCAATAGTTTCAAAAGCCAACCTGAAAAGCGGCCAGTTCACTTCAGGAATTCATTAAACGGGGCCTGTAATGCTGCCGCCCCGGCCCGCGGGGGTTTTTTTATAGCCATTAGGCTAGATCCACAAGGACTGCCATTGACAAGGGGAGACGGCTCGCATAATTTTAAGATATAAAAAACACCGGCAGAGCATGCCAGAGCCTCGCCAGAGCGGAGGAAAACAAGGCCCAGCCTTCGGCAACGGGCCAGAGACAAGACCGCCAAAGGAGTATTTTTATGAATCACTTAAAAACGGCTTTTTTGAGCGCTTTCCTGATTTTCGGCTTTTCCATCGTTTGCAAAGGAGCTGTCAAACAAAATCTTGACACATCTATTTTGGATGGAAATATGGAAAACTGGGATTTATCCAGCATTGATCCAGCGGCGCCAGAATCTGCCATAATAATAGCGGATTACGCCACTTGCATGTACGCTTGTCAGCGTGATTGCTTTATCGGGGCGGCGCCAGAATCTGCCAGCCCTCTGGCTCAAGATATGGAGGATCCTTTACATCTGGCCGCTTTGCCCTTTGTCTTGACAGTGATTGGAGCAACAGCGGTTCTTTCAAGCTGCGGAGACGGATCCTCCGGATCGTCTGACAGAAAAAACTACCGCCCCCCCTCCGGTCCTGGTCCTTGTGAGGCTGAATGTCATGAGGTTTGCCGGCGGGAGTAATGCCTGCAATGCTTTGGCCCCCGCCCGGCCCGCGGGGGCTTTCGGGCCGCCAGCCAGGAGCCAGGCAAAATTCTCAAGCCTTGAGACACTTGCCCTGCCGGGGATCTGGAAAAAAAGCTTGTTTCAGCGGCCCGCCGCGGCTATTATTTTAAATATGAAAGCCTTATTGATGATTTTTGGCGCTTCCGCCGCCGCGCTCGTCTCTCTCTCTCTCTCTCTCTCTCTCTCTCTCTCTCTCTCTCTCTCTCTCTCTCTCTCTCTCTCTCTCTCTCTCTCTCTCTCGGTTTTGCCCGCGGCTTAGCTCTCCGATTTAAAGCCGCCTTTAAACTGCCGGCCAATCAATTCGGCTTTTCGCTTTTAGGCGCTTTGGCAGGCTCTGCCATTGGGCTGCTTGTGGTTATGGGGACCATCCAAAGCTTTATTCAGCAAAAGATCAGCCTTCTGGCCCTGGAAAAGCGGATCGCGCGGACTGAAGTCAATCGGCGGTCCGGCGCGGATGGCCTTCAAATGTTTATGGGGAAAACCTGGCATTGCAAAAACACGCTGAAGGCAAAAAAACTAAGCGCCGCCGACTCCGACGGAAAAAGGCGCTTTGAGATTGAGGCCATAAAAGACAGCGCCGCCGCTCCGGCCACAATTTGGGACTTTTCCAGGAATGCGGCCGGGGAATTAACCGATGCCGACACAAAGCAAAAGCTGCAAAGCCTTGGGATAGACAAGCTTTTAAAGCTGGAGCTTGTCTATAACACCACAAGACCAAAATGGGGCCAGGTTATTTTATCATCCAAGACATCCATTCATGGCCTTCTGGAAAGACAAAACAAGTCCATTGTTTGGGAGCTTTCCGGGGTTTCGGTTGCGCGCAAAACAGGGGCAGAGGCCACAGCGGAGGGCCGGGCCGATGGCGCCGGCGACTATGTGATTTCCTGTTTTTTGCATGGCGATCACAACCCCTGCCCCGCCGGGGTTGTTTGCGCCCCCCATCTCAATCCCGATGGAACCAAGGGCGGCTTTGTGGCGAACACCGCCTCTGTGGATTCTCAAGCCGAAGTTGCGCCAAAGGCTTTGGTTGTGGGCAATGCGCAGGTTACAGGGAACGCAAGAGTTTTAAACAGCGCGCAGGTTTCCGGCTATGCGAAAGTTAAAAACAAGGCTGCTGTGTATGGAAATGCGCGGATTTCAGGAACGGCGCAGGTTACAGGGAACGCAAAGGTTTATGACCATGCCAGGGTTTCCGGCGATACTGCAAAGGTTTTTGAAAGGGCAAAGGTTTACGGCGAGGCGGAGATTTCCGGCGATGCGCAGGTTTATGGCAGGGCGAAAGTTTACGACAATGCGAAGGTTCGTGGCAAGGCGAAAATTCACAATGAGGCGCAGGTTTTCAGCGAGGCGGAGGTTTACGGCGAGGCGGAAATTGAAAGCAGAGCCTATGCCACCGACAACGCAAAAGTTTACGGCAAAGCAAAAGTTTATGGCTATGCGATGGTTAGCGGCCATTCTCAAATATTTGGCCAGACGGAGGTTGTAGGCAGGGCGAATATTTTAGGCAATGCGCAGGTTTTCGGCAATGCGCGGGTTGGCGGCGATGCGATTATTTGGGGACAGGCGGAGGTTTCCGGCTCTGCCCAGGTTGGCGGCCATGCGCAGGTTTCCGGCTCTGCGATAATCAAGGGCACCGCGGTTGTTTCAGGAACTGGATATGGCAACATGAGGGTTTGCCAAGGAACACACACAAGCGGAATAGTCGCGCATCAGCCAAGCTGCCCCTTGCCTTAGAGATAGGCCGATGGCTTATCTTAGGGCCAGGCTGGCCGAACTGAAAGTTGCCGATTGAAAGACAGCCTTTAAAACGCCTAAATAAATCCAGAGTTCCAAAGGTTTTTGAGGGCTTTGCGAGCAATGGGCGCCCCTCACATCAAATCGGCCTCTTTTTTCCGTCCATAAGCTCCGCGCCCGCCCCGGAAATTCCCTGATTTTCGGATCCCAGGGGAAAAGGTCGCCCCCCCGCCTGTGATAAGAGGCCGCCCCCCTTTGCTTGAGACTCCCCCCTATCCAAAGCTCAATGCCCCCGCCGGGGGGCTTTTAGCTTGTCAGCCAGGCAAAGTTCTCAAGCTATGGGACAGTCCCCCCCGGAGTCCCCCCGGCGGGCCTGGAAATCCGGGCCGCGGGCTTGTTTGCCGGACCGGGTTGCGGTATAAAAAGACTATCCCCGGCGGATCGGGGATATTTTAACCCAAACAAAGGAGGGAAGTTATGCTTGAAGGTTTAGATCCGGCAACTATTTTAGCTGTATGCGCCTTGCTTGGCGGCATGGGGCTTATGGTTGACTGGCGGATAGATTCGCGGTTAGCTTCTGTGAAAGCAGAGCAAAAAGAGCTGAAAAGCGGGCAAGCCCGCCTTGAAAGGGGATAAGCCCGCCTTGAAGATAAGATTGACTTGCTTTTAAAAGACAAAGTGACGGCCTTAAACAAATAGCCAGCGCGGCTTTTTGGGGGGCTTATTTACTGCGTCCGGCGCCAGCCCAGCGCGCGAAATTCAGCTGTGGCATCGGCGCCAAACAAATATCCTCTCAAAACAGAAACATTCATATAAGCTGTGATTTTGTTCCCTTTAAAGATTTTGTCCGCCAGTCGGCTTTGGCCCTCCGGCCCCATCCAGCCTTTGGGATAGCGCTCCAAAAAATCCTCTATGAGAGAATGAAACTGGCTGACATGGCCTTGAAACTGCTGCCAGCCAAACAGCTTCTTTTCTTTTTCAGTTAAAACAGCCGAGGCATTTTCAAAAGCCTGTTTCATGGCTCCATCAAAATGATCTTCAGCAAACCGGGGATAGCCCTCCATCTGGCCGATGTATTCCCCTTTTAGGGAGCCATCAGGGTTAAACAGCTTGCCCCTCATGGCGCGAAACAGCGCCGCAGGGCCATTAAATGCCTGCCAGCCAAGCAGCGCCATTTCCTTTTTGCTCAAAACAGCCGAGACATTTTTAAAAGCCTTTAGCATAGCTCCAGCAAAATGATCTTCAGCAAACCGGGGATAGCCCTCCTTCTGGCCGATGTATTCCCCTTTTGGGGAGCCATCGGGGTTAAACAGCTTGCCTCTCATGGCGCGAAACCGCGCCACAGGGGCATGAAATGCCTGCCAGCCAAGCAGCGCCATTTCCTTTTTGCTCAAAACAGCCGAGACATTTTTAAAAGCCTTTAGCATAGCTCCAGCAAAATGATCTTCAGCAAACCGGGGATAGCCCTCCTTCTGGCCGATGTATTCCCCTTTTGGGGAGCCATCGGGGTTAAACAGCTTGCCCCTCATGGCGCGAAACTCCGCCACAGGGCCTTGAAACTGCTGCCAGCCAAACAGCTTCCTTTCTTTTTCGCTCAAAACAGCCCAGGCATTTTGAAAAGCCTTTTGCATGGCTCCAGCAAAATGATCTTCAGCAAACCGGGAATAGCCCTCCTTCTGGCCGATGTATTCCCCTTTTGGGGAGCCATCGGGGTTAAACAGCTTGCCCCTCATGGCGCGAAACAGCGCCGCAGGGCCATTAAATCCCTGCCAGCCAAGCAGCGCCATCTCCTTTTTGCTCAAAACAGCCGAGGCATTTCTAAAAGCCTTTAGCATAGCTCCAGCAAAATGATCTTCAGCAAACCGGGGATAGCCTTCTGTCTGGCCTCTATATTTCTCTTTTGGGGAGCCATCGGGGTTAAACAGGATGCCTCTAATAAAAGCAGCCCTGCAGCTGGCAGAAGACTGCAATAAAGAATTGTCTTGAGGCGCCGGCTTCAGCTTGGAGGCCGAACAAAGCGCGGGCAGCAAAAGAACAAGCCAGGCGAGCTTCATAATGCGGCCATTATATAGGAAATATGCTTGTTTGTCAAGTCTGCGGCAGGCCCCCCGCCGGCAAAATCTGCGCGGCCTGCGGTTTTTTTTGCGCAAATTTTGCACAAATCCAATTTTTTTGATTAACTTTCTGGCGAAAGCGCGCTATATTCCCCGCATAAATTAAAAAATAAGGAGGTATTTGCCATGAAAAAACACTTAAAAACGGCTTTTTTGAGCGCTTTCCTGATTTTCGGTCTTTCCGCCGCTGCGGAAGACACCCCCTGCGGCCCCGGCATTGAGGGTGTTCCCCATCCGAACGGCGGGGGCTTTGTGGCCAAGACAGCCTCTGTGGCCAAGACCGCCTTTGTGGGGCCGGGGGCAGCTGTTTGTTTTAATGCGAGGGTTTGGGGCTATGCGCTTGTTGCCGGCAATGCGGTTGTTGCCGGCGATGCGCGGATTTCCGGCACTGTGTGGATTTACGGCAATGCGCGGGTTCGCGGCAGCGCGTATGTTGTCGGCAATGCGCAGGTTGGCGGCCATGCGGTTGTTGCTGGCGAGGCGTATATTGGCTGGAATGCGCGGGTTTTAGGCAATGCGCTTGTTGCCGGCGATGCGTGGGTTGGCGACTATGCCCGGATTGCCGGCGATGCGTGGGTTGGCGGCAATGCGGTTGTTGCCGGTGAGGCGCAGGTTGCCGGCAATGCGCGGGTTTTAGGCCAGGCGCGGGTTGGCGGCAATGCGTTGGTTTTCACAGCCCATCTGGAAAGTGGCAATATCACTTCAGGAATTCATTAAACAGGGCTTGTAAAGCTTTTGCCCCAGCCCGGCCCGCGGGGCGCGGGGAAGTAGGTTACTTCGCCGGTAACATATCTTCCCCGGCCCAGAAATTCCCTGATTTTCGGATCCCGGGGGAAAAGTTCGCCCCCCCGCCTGTGATAAGAGGGTGCCCCCCTTTGTTTGAGACTCCCCCCCCTATCCAAAGCTCAAAGCCCCGGCCCCGCGCCGGGGGGCTTTTAGGCTGCCAGGGCGGGCCTGGAAATCCGGGCCGGGGCTTGTTTTCCTGGCAGGGCCTGTGCCATAATCAGGTTATGAAATTCTTAGCTGTTTTGCTGATTTTCGGCTTTTCAGCCGCAGAGGGGGCAGAGCCATGCGGCCCCGGAGTAAAGGGCGCGCCTCATAGCAGCGGCGGGGGCTTTGTGGCGGCCACGGCCAAAGCGAATGTGGCCTACACGGCTTTTATAGGGCCGGACGCTGCGGTTTGCGGCAATGCGCATGTTAAGCATAATGCGCGGGTTTCTGGCCAGGCGCAGGTTTTTGGCAATGCGCGAGTTTACGGAAATGCGCGGGTTTCCGGATGGGCGCAGGTTTTCGGCCACGCGCGGTTTGGCGGCAATGTGCTGGTTGCCGGCAATGCGCGGGTTTATGACAATGCGCGGGTTTTAAACAATGCGCGGGTTTTAGGCAATGCGCGGGTTTACGGAAATGCGTATGTTAAGCATAATGCGCGGGTTTCTGGCCAGGCGCAGGTTTTTGGCAATGCAAAGGTTTATGGCCAGGCGCAGGTTTTTGGCAATGCAAAGGTTGCTGGCCAGGCGCAGGTTCATGGCAAGGCAAAGGTTTCTGGCCAGGCGCAGGTTTTCAAATCCTATCTGCAAAGCGGCCATTTCACTTCAGGGACTCATTAAACAGGGCCTGTAATGCTGCCGCCCGGCCAGCGGGGGCTTTTTATGAATCACTTAAAACCAGCTTTTTTGAGCGCTTTCCTGATTTTCGGGCTTTCCGCCGCCGCCGCGGAAGACACTCCCTGCGGCCCCGGAGTAAAAGGCGCCCCTCATGCCAACGGCGGGGGCTTTGTGGCCAAAACTGCCAAAGCGGAAAAGACTGCCTTTGTGGGCAAAAATGCGGCTGTTTGCGGCAATGCGCGGGTTGGCGACAATGCGCATGTTTTCAGCAACGCGTATGTTGGCGGCAATGCTCATGTTTACGGCGATGCGCAGGTTTTCGGCGATGCGCGGGTTTTCGGCGATGCGCGGGTTTTCGGCGATGCGTGGGTTTTCGGCGAGGCGCAGGTTTTCGGCTATGCGCTAGTTGACGGCGATGCGACGATTTCCGGCAGGACGCAGATTTACGACGATGCGAGAATTGGCGGCAAGGCGCGACTTTCCGGTTTTATGATAGTTTCAGGAACAGCAAAAGTCTCAATGGCCGATCTGAAAGGCGGCCACATCACTTCAGGGGAGCATTAAGCAGGGCCTGTAATGCTGCTGCCCCTGCCAGGCCCGCAGGGCGCGGGGAAAATGTTAATTCGGGATTAACATTTTTTTGCCGGCTCCCATGCGCGCGCGGAGCACGGCCGCCGGCTGCCGGTCTACCCCCGGCGTCTCTCCGGCTCCCATGCGCGCGCGGAGCGCGGGATAACAGCACAGCGCAAAAACAATGGACACAGCCGGCTCCCATGCGCGCGCGGAGCGCGGGATGTCAATGTCTCTTAATAATTTCTGATATGCCCGGCTCCCATGCGCGCGCGGAGCGCGGGTTTTGGAGCAAGCCTCTGTCATTATCATATTTCCGGCTCCCATGCGCGCGCGGAGCGCGGAAGGCATAGCCCCTGCCAGCAACCGGACGGCAGGGCGGATGCGGTCTTTACTGCCCGGCTTGCCCTCATATTATCCCAGGCTGGACTTTTGTCAAGCCCCGGCCCTGAAATTCCCTGATTTTCGGATCCCCGGGGGAAAAGGTCGCCCCCCCGCCTGTGATAAGAGGCGCCCCCCTTTTGCTTGAGACTCCCCCCCTATCCAAAGCTCAAAGCCCCCGCCCCCCGCCAGGGGGGCTTTTAGGCTGCCAGCCAGGAGCCAGGCAAAATTCTCAAGGCTTGAGACACTTGCCCTGCCGGGGATCTGGAAAAAAAGCTTGTTTCAGCGGCCCGCCGCGGCTATTATTTTAAATATGAAAGCCTTATTGATGATTTTTGGCGCTTCCGCCGCCGCGCTCGTCTCTCTCTCTCTCTCTCTCTCTCTCTCTCTCTCTCTCTCTCTCTCTCTCGGTTTTGCCCGCGGCTTAGCTCTCCGATTTAAAGCCGCCTTTAAACTGCCGGCCAATCAATCCGGCTTTTCGCTTTTAGGGGTTTTGGCCGCAGCCGCCATCGGCACGGTTGTGATTATGGGGCAAACCCAGAGCTTTATTCAGCAAAGGGTTAATCTTCTGTCCCTGGAAAAGCGGATTAAGCGGCTTGAAGTCAATCGGCGCGGGGAAGACGGCGAGCAGCTGTTTATGGGGAAGGAATGGGACTGCAAAAACACGCTGAAAGGGAAAAAGCTAAGCGGCAGTTCTGGGGACGCCAAAAGAACCATTGAGATCGCAGCTGTCAAGGACAGCGCCGGCGGGAAAGTTTGGGACTTTTCCAAGAATGCAGCCGGGGAATTAGCAAGCCCCGCCGCTGACGCCACAAAGCAAAAACTGAAAAGCCTTGGAATAGATAAGTTTGAAAAGCTGGAGTTTGTCTATAAGGCCGGCCCCCCCGCAGAGGGCAGGATTGTTTTAAAATCCAAGACAAGCATTGAGGGCCTGATGGAAAGACAAAACAAGGCCGCGGATTGGGAGCTTTCCAGGATTACGGTTAAAGCCTTGACAACGGCAGAGGCCACGGCGGAGGGAGCGACCGATAGCCCCCTCGCCGGCGATTATGTGACGGCCTGCGGCATAGCCGCGCCCGGAAACGATGCTTGCGGCCCCAACGTGGCTGGCGCGGCTCATTCTAAAGGCGGGGGCTTTGTGGCGGCCACGGCGACCGTTGACGCCACGGCTTTTATAGGGCCAGTGGCTGCGGTTTGCGACACCGCGCAGGTTAAGGATTATGCGAAGGTTTATGGCTTTGCAAAGGTTAAGGGGACTGCAAAGGTTAAGAACTATGCGAAGGTTTATGGCAATGCGCAGGTTTATGGCAATGCGCAGGTTTTAGACAAAGCGCGGGTTTATGATTTTGCGAAGGTTTTTGCCAATGCAATTGTTGAGGATTTTGCCCGGGTTTATGAAGATGGGCAGGTTATGCATTATGCGCATATTTTTGGCCATGCGCAAATTTCCGGAAATGGGGGGGTTGCGGGCGGAACGGCCTCTAATCGGTCACAAGTTTTTGACCATGCGCATATTTCCGGCAGCGCTAGCGTCTCTGGCCATGCGAAGGTTTTGGGCAATGCGCTGGTTTCTGGCGAGTCTCTGGTTTATGATAATTCGGTGGTTGGCAACTATGCGGTGATTACCGGCGGCGTGGTTCGCGGCCAGTCGGTGATTGGCGGCAAAGCAAAAATGTCCGCCGGCGAGGTTTGGAATGCGTCAGTTGGCGACAAAGCAAAAATTTCCGGATTCCAGCATGGCAGCCCGCGGATTCATAGCGGTTCGGAAGTTTCCGGCGAGGCGCAGGTTGGCGGCAGAATATGGATTAAGAACAATGCGAAGGTTTATGGCGAGGCGGTGGTTGGCGGTACTGCTTCGGTAATTGACAATGCGGAAGTTTTCGGCAAGGCGATGGTTGGCGTCAATGCGCAGGTTTATAACCGGGCAAAGGTTTCTGGAAAGGCGTCGATCCGGGGGGCGGCGAAGGTTTATGACCGCGCGCTGGTTTATGGCGATGCGCAGGTTTTTTTTGGCGCGCAGGTTTATGGCGCGAACGCGAATGTTTATGGCCAGGCGGAGATTTCCGGCTATGCAGAGGTTGACGGCACAAATGGGACAATTCTTGTGTGTGGCGATGCGAAACTTAAAGGCGACGCAACCGCCACCTACTCAGGGGTGGGGCAGCCGTTTTATAGTGTAACCACTGGAGAGCATACGACTGGCCAGGTCGGCGGCCCCGCCCACAGCTGCCCTTAGTGATTTCGGGCTGCGGAGGGAACTGCCGCCCCCCGCGGGGGCAAGCCCGCTGCCCCGCTTGCGAGGTTGGCGGCGATGCGCAGGTTACCGGCTCGGTTACTGCCAGAGCTGTTTATACGGGGAATCATTGAAAAGCAATAAGCCCCAGCCCGGAAATTCCCTGATTTTCGGATCCCCGGGGGAAAAGTTCGCCCCCCCGCCTGTGATATGAGGGCGCCCCCCTTTGCTTGAGACTCCCCCCCTTAGGGCCAGCCTTATGGGTTGTTTTCGGGCGCCGTTAGTCTGGCCTTTTTTGGGGCTTTTTTGGGTTGCCAGGCAGGCAAAATTCTCAAGGCTTGAGACAGCCAGCCCCCCCCGCCAGGCCTGGCAATCCTGGACGCGGGCTTGTTTTCCGGGCCTGGCCGCGGTATAAATAGGCTGTCCCCGGCGGAGCGGGGGCTGTTTTAACCAAAACAAGGGAGGCAATCATGTTGCAGGGATTTTTATTAGTCATGAGCGCCATTATAGCTATCTTCGCTTTTGTGGGCGGCTTAGGGTTTATTTTCAATCTGCTTTTAGCGCCTGTAAAGGCTGATGTGAAAGAATTGCAAAAAGGGCAAGCCCGTCTTGAGGATAAGCTTGACTTTCTTTTAAAAGAAAAAGCTTGAAAAACACCCATTGTGTCCTTCTTTTCGGCTTTTCCGCCACGGCGGGCGGCAGCGCCATGCGGCCCTGGAGTAAAGGGCGCCCCTCATAGCAGCGGCGGGGGCTTTCATGGCCAAAACGGCCAGAGTGGCCAAGACCGCCCTTGTGGGCAAAAATGCGGCTATTTGTGATAATGCGCGGGTTTCGGGCGAGGCGCGGGTTACCGGCGAGGCGCGGGTTGGCGGCCAGGCGAAGGCTGGAGGGCTTGACGCGGCCGGGCGAAGGCTGGAGGGCTTGACGCGGCCGGGCGGAGGGCTTTAAAATGCTCTTGGGCGGCCGCTTTTAGAGGGGCGGCTCAGCTTATATAAGCCAGGGCAGGCGCCAGTCTAAAAAAAGCGCTTTATGAGAAAATCAAAGCTTGTTTTTTTGGCGAAAAGCGACCAGCTGAAGCTGTTTATGCTTCTGCTTCTGCTTCTTGTTTATTTTTTTACATTTAAGGAAGCCGCCTGGCCATTGGAGGCTGATGATGCTGGATGGCGGTTCCTTTTCGCCCTCTGCGCGAGCCTTCCTTTCGCGCTGTATTTTTGCAGCGGGAAATCCGTCACTGTTGATTTGGCAAAAAAAACCGCTCAGCAGGTTTATGTTCTTATGAAAATCCCCGTCAGCTCTCCAAAAAGGGGGACTCCCATCCGCGAGATTTTTTTGATTCCTGAAGTTTCAAGCTCTTTGGCGGAAAGCGAATCAAAAGAGGTGTGGTATTCCGTCTGCGCCGGAGAGTTCGCCTCCATCCAGCCAGACCGGGGGAGGAGCCGGCCAAAGCCGGGAGTTTCCAGGCGGCCGGAGAATTATTTTGTCTTGAGAGGCGACATGGCCTCCTTTAAAAAAGCGGAGGCCAAGGCCAGAGATTTAGCGGAGCGGCTTGAAGCCCCCGCCAGAATTTACTGGGGGGAGATTAATTCAGAGGCCGCGGCAGAATCCAAAGCCGGAGCTGATCTTTCCGAGCCGTTTAAAGAGCCTGAATTTGTTCAAGAGCTGGAGAGGGAGGGAACTCTCATGGAGGAAATACATAAAAAAAGGGAGGCCCGCCGCGCCGCCGCCGCCGGCAAACAAGAGCAATCGCGGGGCCGGCCCGGCAAACCGGAGCGGCTGCGGGGCCAGGCCGGCAAACCGGCGAAGTGAGGAGAGCATGGCGGGGAGCTTTGACTATGACCTTTTTGTGATTGGCGGCGGATCCGGAGGAATCCGGGCCGCCCGATGGGCAGCCCGTCTGGGCGCCCGCGCCGCCCTTTGCGAAAAAGACCGCCTGGGCGGGACCTGCGTCATCCGGGGCTGCATTCCAAAAAAACTGATGGTTTATGGCGCGAATTTTCCCAGAGAGATTCAAATAGCCAGGTCTTACGGCTGGGAGATGGGGAGCTTAAAACTCAACTGGGAGAAATTTAACCAGGCGCGGAATGCTGAAATCGCAAGGCTGGAGGGCATTTACAAAAATCTGCTGAAACAAAGCGGGGTCGATCTGTTTTTTGGAGAGGGCGCCTTAAAAGATCCGCATTCTGTGGAAGTCCGCCAGCCCAAACCCCCGGCCGGCCCGGCCGCCGCCGGCGGCAGCCGGACCTTCACCGCCCGCTATATTCTGATCGCCGCGGGGGGCCGCCCCTTTAGGCTTCCCATAGAGGGCGCTGAGCATGCCCTTGATTCCAATGGGATGTTTTCCCTCAAAAAGCTCCCAAAGTCTTTTCTGGCTTTGGGCGCCGGCTATATCGCCCTGGAGTTTGCGGGCATTTTTCATGGACTGGGATCGGAAGCTTCGGTCATGTTCCGAAAGGATTTGATTCTTTCCGGCTTTGACCGGGATTTGCGCCGGCATCTTCAGAATGAGATGAGCGGGCAGGGGATTCAAATGCTTCCGGGCAGGAATCCCATCAAAATCCAAAAAAAAGGCGGCCTGCTGGAGCTGACTGACGACAAGGGGGAATCCCGCCAGGCGGAAGTTATTTTAATGGCCACAGGCCGGCGGGCCTGCGCGGAAGGCCTGAACCTAAAAGCCCTAAAGCTGCCTGTTTTGCCTAATGGGCAAATTCCTGTAAACAAAAAATTTCAAACCAAATGCCCCAGCGTGTTTGCTGTGGGGGACTGCGCCGGAACGCCCTTTCAACTCACTCCCGCAGCCTTGGCCGAGGGGATGTTTGTCAGCAGCCTTCTTTTTTCCAAAAAGCCCAAAACGGCGGACCCCAAGGAGGGCGCGCGGAGCCGGGCGGAGCCGGCTGAAAAAAACCAGGACAGTCCCGGCGATGATTTCAGCTATGAGGCTGTCCCCTCAGCCGTTTTCACTCATCCAGAGGCCGGGACTGTGGGGCTTTCCGAGGAGCAGGCTTTGGCAAAAGGCTTTCATGCGGAGATTTTTGAAAGCCGCTTCCGCCCGCTGAAGCTGACCCTGATGAATCAACAGTCCAGTCATCAGGAGAAAGCCTATATGAAGCTGGTCGTCTGCGCGAAAAGCCAAAGAGTTTTGGGATGTCATATTGTGGGAGAGGGGGCGGCGGAGATTCTTCAGGGCTTTGCTGTGGCCATTAAGGCGCGGCGCGGGAAACAGGATTTTGACCGGACAATGGGAATCCATCCCTCAAGCGCGGAGGAGCTTGTGACCATGAGGGAGCCTTCCCGCCTTGTCTCCCCATAAAGCCCTCCCCATTTTTTTCGCCAGGCGGCCCGCGCCCGGCGGCCCGCGCCCGGAGGCCCGCGCGCCGCCTCAGCGGCATATAATGTTCCCGCTTTCAGGAAAAAGCTCAAACCGCCTGTTTTCCTCAACCCATTTAATGACATGCATGCCTGTTTCAGGCAGGTCATACACAAGGGGCTCTCCCTCTGTCGCAATGACAAACTGAACAGGATGAAGGTCAGCCAGCTGCAGTATTTCCGCATGAGAAATAACCCGCCTGAACAAGGGCGGAAAGGGGCTTTCAGGGCGCCTTATCTCAAAGTGCAGATTTGTATTGACACAGTTAACAATAAGCGCGCCTTCATTTTCATCGCCATAAGAAATGTCTTCCACTTTTTCCGCATTGCGCTTTAAGCTGTTTACGATGTCTTCCGGCGACAGCGTAAAATGCAAAAAGAGAAATGACTTGGAAAAATAATTGGGATCGTAAATTTTTATTAATTCTTTGAGCGTAAACGCTTTGCCGGACACAAACTTTAGACATTCTAAAAAGGCGGAAGGCTTTTTTGGGGTTTGATCAGCGGGGGTTGCAGCGAAATCGCAAAATTTTAAACTAAAATCAAAAGTTTTTTTTCCCGCCAAAGCAGCAGCGCACTGTGTTTGATGCGCGCTGTCCGCAAATGATTTGCTGCAGTAATCAAGAATATCCTGGCTGGCCTCTGAGTCTTCCCCGCCGGCCGCCGGCAGCTGCCCCTCAGAGCCGGCTGAAGCTTTGGCTGAGGTCTGGGCAATAGCGGCCGGCCCCGCGAGCAAAAAGAGCAGGGGCAAAAATTTGGGATTTGTCATTATGCTTTCCTCCTTGTTTTTTTTATTCTGGGGAATTATCCTTTAAAAGCGCGGGCTTGTCAATAGATTAATAAAAGGTGGTGTGGCCGAGTGGTTAGGCGGCGGACTGCAAATCCGCTTAGGCCGGTTCAATTCCGGCCGCCACCTCCATCCCCCTTAGGTTTTTTTTTCGCTCCCCCAGGAAGCCTCTCGCGGGGATTTCCGCTGCTGCCGGCTGCCGCTCTGCGGGAACAGCCCCCCCCGGCAGGGGCCGGCGCGGCCCCTTTTATTACCCTTTTATTAAAGGGGCTGTTTTGCAGGCTCAGAGGGAGGCTTTGCGCCTTTCGCGGCGCCTGAGGGCGCGGCGGCGGCGGGCGCTGCCGGCGGAGCTGCTGCGGAGACGACCTTCAAAAGCTCCACCTCAAAAATAAGCGCTGCATTGGGCGGGATTTTCCCAGAGCCGCTGCTGCCATAGCCCAATTCTGAAGGAATGTAGAATTTGTATTTTGCCCCCTCTTTCATCAGCTGAAGCCCCTCCGTCCAGCCTGTAATGACTTGGTTGAGGGGAAATGTCGCGCTCTCCCGCCTGTTGTAGGAGCTGTCAAACTCTGTCCCGTCAATCAAAGCTCCAGAGTAGTGGACCTCCACAATGTCCGAGGCAGAGGGGCTTTTGCCTGTTCCCTCTCTAAGGGCCTCGTATTGCAGCCCAGAGGCTGTGGTCTTGACCCCTGGTTTCGTTTTGTTTTGCTCCAGGAATTTTTTGTTTTCATCAGGCTTTTCGCTTAAAGGGCCTGCTGCCGCTGCCTCTTTGCCCGCAGCTGCCGGCGGCGGCGATTTCATTGTGTTATTTTTTGCGGCTTTGGAATCTTTGTCTTTAGCTGCCGCCGCCGCGCCAGAGGCTGCCTTCTGATCAGCCGCTCCCTGGCTGGCGCCTTTCTGGCCTGCCTCTTTTGCGATCGGCTGTCCCGCCGCTTCCGCTGGGCCTGCTGAGCTGCCTGCTGCGGGCGCCGGCGCGGCGGCTGATCCTGCGGGGCCTCCCGGGGAGCCTTGGAGCGGAGCATCTTGCGGGGCGGCATCCGGCGCCCCGGCCGCCATCGAAGCGGTTTGCGGGAGGCCGGGGCCGCCCGCGCGGGTTTTTTCTCCTGTAAAGCGCTTGGGGACACCGCTTCTGAGGCTTTGGATCTCCTCAAAAGAAACGGGCAGGGGGGCCGCATTCCCGAAACTGTCCTTCAGGCCGCGCAAAAAAGCCTCTGGTTTAATGCTCTGCTGGCCTTTTATGTTGCCGCCAAGCAGGTAGCCGGCGGTGTAGCTGGTTTTTTCCTCTTGAGTCTCAACTTTGACCGGCTCCTCAAGATTCTTCAAAAGAAACTCTTTCGCCTTTGCGCAGGAGGCAAGCGCTGCCGCCATTAAGGCCAAAAACAAAATCTTGGGGGCCTGGCCTGGGGGGCGCCAGCCGGCTTCCTCCCGCCGAAGAGCCTGCAAACAGCGCATTTTTAAAATTTCGCGCATAAATCCCCGCATAAATCCCAAGATACCGGCCTTTTTTAATGAGTCAAGCTTTTTTCAGCTGATCCCGCAGCGCTTCAAACCGGCTTTCCCATTCAACCCATGGGGATTTCAGCCGGGAGGCCAAAATCATGAAAAAAACTAAAGCTTCAGGGATTGAGCTGCGGGGGGACATGCGCTTGTATTCAGAAAGCGCCGCCGCCCGCGGGGCGCGATCCTGGACATGATTAAAGGATGGCTGCCTTGTAAAGCTCCCCCCGGCGATGCGGAAAACAGAGGTTTTTTTTGTCAGCTCCCCCATTGGGCCGCTCAGAGTCTCTGTTGCTGAGCAGCGGGTCCGCGCCATTTCAAAAGCCGGCCGGCGAATCGCCGAAAAAAACCCTCCGCCGCTTTCCCGAGCGGCGGAGCGGATCAAAAACCGGATAGAGCGGGGGCTGTCCGGCCGGCAGGGGGGCTTTTCCGCTGTTCCGCTTTTTGAGCGGGGAACCCCGTTTCAAAGGGCGGTTTGGAGGGAGCTTCAGAAAATCCCCCGCGGAGAGACCCGCTCTTACGGGGACATTGCCCGAAAAATCGGCAGGCCCAAAGCGGCCAGGGCTGTGGGCGGGGCCTGCGCGGCCAACCCCTTTTTGATTGCTGTCCCCTGCCATCGGGCCATAGCCAAAGGGGGCGGGCCTGGCGGATTTGCCCTTGGCTTAAAGGCCAAGCGGATTCTTCTTGGGGCGGAAAAACCGCCTCCGGCAAAAAATTAAAGCGCGCGGTCCGCCGGCGCCGCGCCTGAGTTTTTCAGCATCAGGCTTTGAAACCGCGGATCAATTTTCATATAAATCCCATCCACACACAGGTTAATGACAATAATGATAAAGGCCATCATCAAAACCCCTCCCGTGATTACAGGATAGTCTCTGGAGAGAATCCCATGGACAAACCACCGGCCAATGCCCGGCCAGGAAAACACAGTCTCCGTCAAAACTGCCCCGGTCAGCAAAGCGCCCGCCAGAAACCCAATCACAGTGACTATGGGGATCAGCGCGTTCCGAAGAACATGGCGGAAAAAAACCTGATAAAAGCCAAGCCCCTTGGCTTTGGCCGTTCGCGCAAAATCCATGTCCAGGACCTCCAGAAAGCTGGAGCGGGTGATGCGGACAATAAAGGCCAAAGGGATGGTCCCCAAAGTCAGGCTGGGAAGGGCCAGATGCTTTAAGGCGCTCCAAAACGCGCCCGCGCCGCCTTCAGAAAGCCAGGAGTCAATCAGATAAAACCCTGTGGCCGGGGGGATGTCATAGAGCGGATCCAGCCTGCCAGACACAGGCGCCCAGCCCAAAAAGACCGAAAACACCAAAATCAAAATCAGCCCCCACCAAAAAATTGACATGGAAAACCCCAAAAGCGAAAAGCTGACCGCCGCGCTGTCCCAAAAAGCGCCTTTGTTTAAAGCGGCAAATATGCCGAGGGGGATGCCAAAAATTATGGCCCAGAGCAGGGCGCAGAGGGAAAGCTCCACAGTGGCGGGGAAATAGGCAAAAAACTCTTTGGCCACAGATTCTCCTGTGATTATGGAGCGGCCAAAATCGCCCCTGGCCGCAGATCCGGCAAACAGCAGATATTGCTGCCAAAGCGGCTTGTCAAGGCCGAGGGCCGCGCGCATTTCGTCCGCGGCTTTTTGCGATCCCCCCCTTTCGCCGAGCATCTGCTGGACAGGATCCCCTGGCAGCAGGCGCATAATAAAAAAAGCAATCAGGCTGGCCGCCAGCAGCGCGGGGACAGCCCGCAAAGCTCTTTTTAAAAAAAAGGGGAGCATGTTTTTTTGGCCTTCCAAAACTGGCATAGCATTTTTTCTCAAAAAAGGCAAAAGCCGCTTTTTTAAGGCTCTGCCTGGCTTCAGCGCCTCCCGCGCAGTTGACAGAGCTGCCTGAGGGCTTTAAAGTAGGCTTTATGAAAGGTTTTTTGACCAGATTTGCTGATTTTTGGCGCTCAGCCGCAGCGCTCCGTCTCTCTCTCTCTCTCTCTCTCTCTCTCTCTCTCTCTCTCTCTCTCTCTCTCTCTCTCTCTCTCTCTCTCTCTCTCTCTCTCTCTCTCTCTCTCTCTCTCTCGGTTTTTCCGCGCTTTAGCCTTACAATTTAAAGCCTCCTTTAGATTCCCGGCAAATCAGGCTGGCTTTTTACCCGCCGGACAGGCTGGCTCTCCCTCCGCCGCGCAGGCGGGGTTTTCCCTCTTAGGGGTTTTGGCCTCAAGCGCCATTGGGCTGGTTGTGATTATGGGGACAACCCAAAGCTTTATTCAGCAGAGGGTTAACCTTTTGGCTTTGGAAAAGCGGATCGCGCGGATGGAAGTCAATCGGCGGGGCGCGGGCGGCTCGCAGCTGTTTATGGGAAAGGAATGGGACTGCAAAAACACGCTGAAGGGGCAAAATCTAAGCGCCGCTGATTCCAGCGGAAAAAGAGTCATTGAAATTACCGCCATAAAGGACAGCGCCGCCGCTCCGGCCGCAGTCTGGGATTTTTCCAAGAATGCAGCCGGGGAATTAACAAGCGCCGCCACAAAGCAAAAGCTGCAAAGCATTGGAATAGACAAGTTTGAAAAGCTGGAGTTTGTCTATAAAACCGCAGCCCCCGCAGAGGGCCGGATTGTTTTATCATCCAGGACAAGCATTCAGGGCCTTATGGAAAGATCCAATCCCGGCATTGTTTGGGAGCTTTCTGGGATAAAGGTTGAGGCCAAGGCTGCGGAAACCGGCCCTCCGGCTTTAGCCGCCGGCGACCGCGTCACAAAATGCGCCGGCGCGCCGGCCGCTGCGCCGGCGGCTGAGCCTTGCGGCTCTGGAGCGGATGGAGATTTCCATACAAACCCCGATGGCTCCAGGGGCGGCTTTGTCGCGGCCTCAGCAACTGTGGCGGCCGCGGCCTTTATAGGGCCGGACGCCGCGGTTTGTGACACAGCGGAGGTTTCCGGGACCGCAAAGGTTTGGGGCTGGGCGCGGGTTTATGACAGAGCAAAAATTTCTGAACAGGCGCAGGTTTATGGGACAGCGAAGGTTTATGAAGACGCGCGGATTAAGGGCTGGGCGCGGGTTTATGACAGCGCCCAAGTTTATCAAAACGCGGGTGTTTGGGGCTTTGCGGAAGTTTACGGCGACGCGCGGGTTTATGAGAGCGCGACGGTTTATAACCGCGCGAAAGTTTATGGCAGCGCGAAAGTCTATGGCGATAATTATTCTTATATTAATGACAATGCAAGGATTTATGACAGCGCGGAGGTTTATGGGAGCGCCAAGGTTTCAGGCAGGGCAAAGATTTATGACAGAGCGCGGGTTTTCGGCCGGGCGCAGGTTTCTCAAGACGCGCAGATTTATGTTGACGCGCGGGTTTATGACAGAGCGAAAATTTCTGGCAGCGCGAAAGTCTATGGCCGCGCAAAAGTTTATGTTGACGCGAAGGTTTATCAAAGAGCGGAGGTTTATGGGAGCAATGCGAAAGTTTATGGCAGCGCGAAAGTTTCCGGCGGCGCGCAGGTTCATGGCGATGCGAAGGTTTTTGGCAGCCAGCAGGTTGCCGGCCACGCGATAATTTGCTCTGGAGATTTTTCAGCCACAACATTAATAAAAACCCTTGAGCAAAGCGCCTGTTATTAAGGGCGCTGCAAGAGCGCTCTGATGTCCGGCAAGCCTTGGCCTGTTTTCCGCCGGGGCCGCAGCCAAGCCGCGGGGGGCTTTTAGGCTGCCAGCCAGGGAAAATTCTCAAGCCTTGAGACAGCCCGCCCGCCAGAATCCCCCCAGAAAGCCGGAAAATCCGGGGCCGGGGCTTGTTTGCCTGGCCTGGCCATAAAGCGCCGCCCTGAAAAGCTGTCTCAAGACGCCGGATTGAGGAGGCCTTATTCGCGGCGGATGTCTCCCTCATCCGGCTGGCGCAGATCCCCGCTTTTTCCCAGCCTCGGAGCAAAAAAAATATTTTTTGAGAAATTAAAAGCTTTTTGGCAAAATTTATTCAGCCGGAGAGCCGGAGCTTTTTCAGCCAAGGCGGCGCCAAAGGGCTTGCCCCCGCCGCCCTGCGGCATCTGAGTTTTGCAGGCTCCCGCCGGAGAAAAAAGCCATGCTGCAGCTGATCAAAAAAGACAAACTGCTTTTGCTCTGCCTCTTGGTTTTTGCAGCCATCCAGGGGCTTTCGCTGATGGCCTGGCTGATGTCCGGGCTGGCGCCCGGGGTTATGTCCGAGCTGCCGTTTTTTCGCCCGCCCAACAAAGTCTATGAGGAGTTTTTAAAGCTCCCGCCCTTCTGGATGCAGGGCGGGATGGCCCAGTTTCCCCTTGGAACAGATGACTTGGGAAGGGATTTTTTGTCGCGGCTTCTTTCCGGGGGAAAAATCTCCTTTATGGCCGGGTTTTCTGTTATGGCGGTGTCTCTGATTTTCGGGCTGATTTTTGGAGTCTGGGCCGGATGGTCGCAAAGGGCGGAGCCATGGATTATGGGCGCCGTTGATGTTTTGATGTCTTTCCCCGGCCTGCTGACAGCCATTGTGATCGTGGCGGTTTTAGGCCCCGGCCTGGTCAATGCCTGCGCCGCGGCCAGCCTGGCCTGCCTGCCCGTGATGATTCGCCTTGTCCGCAGCCTCGTTTTAAGGGAGAGAGGCAAAGAGTATGTGGAATCCGGGAAAAGCTTTGGCGCGCCGCCGCTCCGCCTGATTTTTTATCATATTCTGCCAAATGCCTCCGGGGAGATTTTTGCCCAGGCCCTGCTGAATTTCAGCGAGGGGATTTTAAGCGTGGCCGCTTTGAGCTTTCTTGGCCTTGGCGCTGAGCCGCCGCTTGCGGAATGGGGGGTTATGGTTTCCGACGGGAGATCCTATATTGACAGCGCATGGTGGCTTGTGGCCTTCCCGGGGCTGTGCATTTTGGCTCTGTCGCTTTGTGTGAATATTATAGGGGAAAGGCTGAAGTTCGCCTTTGATCCAAAAGCTCTGTCCAGCCGCCCCGAAGCCGCCGCAAAAAAACCCTGAGCGGGAGATTGTGATGGGCGCCGCGGGCAAAAAAATACTGGGGCTTTCGGCCTTTTATCATGACAGCGCCGCCGCCCTGCTGCGGGAGGGCCGCATTGAGCGGGCCGCCCAGGAGGAGCGCTTCAGCCGAAAAAAGCATGACCCCTCATTTCCCCTAAACGCCATAAAATTCTGCCTTGCCGGCAGCGGGCCGCAGCTGCTCCGCGGCGCGGATTCGCCGGCGACGGACTTCAGCGCGCTTCTTCGGGGCATAAGCTGCATTGTTTTTTATGAAAAGCCCTTTTTGACCTTTGAGAGGCTTTTGGAAAGCTATTTGCGCTATGCGCCGCGGCAGGGCTTTGCCTCTTTTCGGGAGGCCATGCCCCTTTGGATGGGCAAAAAGCTGAACATGCGGGCGCTCATTAAAAGGGAGCTGAAAAAAGGCCTGGGCTGCTCATCAAAAGACATCCCGGAGATTTTGTTCAGCTCTCATCATCTTTCCCATGCCGCCTCCGCTTTTTTTCCCAGCGGCTTTCAAAGGGCGGCGATACTCTCTCTGGACGGGGTGGGGGAGATGGCCACAAGCTCAGGCTGGCTTGGAGAGGGGAATCAAATTCATCCCCTCTGGCAGATTAACTTTCCCCACTCGCTGGGGCTGCTTTACTCCACATTTGCGGAATACTGCGGCTTTCGGGTGAACTCCGGGGAATACAAGCTGATGGGGCTGGCCCCTTATGGCGAGCCGAAGTTTGCCTCTCTGATTAGGGACCGCCTGATTGATTTAAAGGAAGACGGCAGCTTTCGCTTGAACATGGAGTTTTTTGATTACCCTGTCCGCATGAGGATGGCCCATCCCCGGCTGCATCAGCTGCTGGGAAAAGCCCCCCGCAAGCCTGATGAAGATCCAATTGACAGGCATTATATGGACGCGGCCCGCTCTGTTCAGCAGGTTTTGGAGGAGGCTGTTTTTCGGATGGCAAAAAGCCTCCATAAGGAGACCGGGGCTTCCAGCCTCTGCCTCGCCGGCGGAGTGGCCTTAAACTGCTCAGCCAATGGCAAGCTTTTGCAAAACAGCCCGTTTTCCTGTTTGTGGGCGCAGCCGGCCGCGGGGGACGCCGGCGGATCCCTTGGCGCGGCTCTTGCCGTTTGGCATCAGCATTTTGGCCGGCCCCGCCGGCCGGACAAGCCGGATTCAATGAAAGGCTCGCTTTTGGGGCCGGAATACAGCGCCGCGGACATTGAAGCTTTTTTAAAGGCCAAGTCATGCTCTTATGAGGCTTTGCCGGAAGAGGATCTGGCAGAGCAGGCTGCCGAGGCCCTTGCTCAGGGAAAAATCATTGGCTGGCTGCAGGGGAAAATGGAGTTTGGCCCCAGAGCTTTGGGCTGCCGGTCAATTTTGGCTGACCCGCGCGATCCAGACATGCAGCGCCGGCTCAATCAAAAAATCAAGGGGCGGGAGTCGTTTCGGCCTTTTGCCATCAGCATTTTGAGCGGCCAAAGCGGACGCTATTTTGAAGAGGCGGAAAACCCCTACATGCTGCTGACTGCCTTCATCCGCCCTGAGCAGAGAAAAAACCTTGAGCTGAACTCCCAAAAGCGGGGGCTGGAAAAGCTTGGCTGCGTCCGCTCCGCCCTGCCGGCTGTCACCCATGTGGATTACTCCAGCAGAATACAGACTGTGGGAGAGGAGGCGCATCCCAGATACCGCAAGCTCCTCAGGCGCTTTTTTCAAAAAACAAACTGTCCGGGAATCATCAACACCTCTTTGAATGTCCGCGGCGAGCCGATTGTCCGATCTCCGGCGGAAGCCCTCCAATGCTTTCGGCGGACAGATATGGACTGGCTGATTCTTGAAAACTTTGCTCTTAAAAAAACAGATCCCCGCAGCGCCCAGACTGGCAAAGCCCCGCCCTCTGGCTGCGGGGCGCCGCCAGGCCATGGCAAAGCTGTCAGGCCCCAAAGCTTTTCCGCGGCGGCAAGGGCCAAAGCGGCCTGGATGAAATTTGCGGAGGCCTGGAACCGGACAGCAATTTTTATTTTTTTATTGCTCATTTATGTTTTTATTTTGACTCCGACAAAATATGTCCGCGGGATTTTTCGCTTCCTCAGGCCGCGCCGCAAAAGCTGGCGGAAAAACAGCTTTTTTCAAAAGCCGGAGCCTATTGAAAGGGATCATTTTTTGCGGCCGTTTTGACTGCTGTCTGCCCGCGCTCTTTTTGTCAGGGGGGGGTTATCGGCTCAAAGTTTGTGAGCGACAGCTGATAGGGGCGCTTTTCCCGGCGGCAGCTCCATTCAGGGATCCGGCTTTTCAGAATGCGGCCGCCGCCCATGTCATAATGAAAATAAAGCGGGAAGCTCCCCGGCATCCGGCTTTCGCTCAGCATGCTTTGAGGCCCCATCATCGCAAATGAGGCTTTTTTGCCGAGGTTAAGAACATAAACAGCCTGCAGCTTTCCCTTTCGCAGCCTGGCTTCCAGCTCAAGCTCTCCAATGGCAAAGCCGTCCACAAGAAGCCAGGCCCGCCGCCCCTTATTTTTCTCAATTTTTGCTTTTGCCCCGGCCGGGGAGACATTTGCCGGCAAAAAAAAGAGAGTGTGCCTGTCCTCTTTAGATATCCACCATATATAATCTGAATAAAAATTGAAGACTCCGCCAAGATCGTCCAGGGCCTCCGGCCGGCCAAGGAAAGCTGTTTCGCCTCCAGAGAATTTGATTTCCACGCGGCTTTTGCGGCTTAAGGCAAACGGAAGCGGAAAGATGGGGCCTTCTCCCAGGCCATCCGCCCGCCGGCTGGAAAATCCGATCAGGCTTTTCGCCCCCTGCAGCCGGCTGGAGATTTCCCCTTTTTGGTTGTTTTTATGGTAATGCTCGGGAGAGTTAAGCCGCAGCTCTCCAAAAACCCTGTTTTTTGAGCCGATAAATATCGCGCCCGCTTTTTCCAGATCTGGAGGCTTTTTAGAGGGGGGAAAATTAAACTTTTGCCAATGGCATGCAAAAATATTTAGATTGAAGGCCGCCCTGCCGGACAGCCCGTTGAGGAATGCATGAGCGGCAATCTCATTTCCAAAAGAGCTGGGATGCCAAAAAACCCTGTAGAGAAAGCTTTTATACATCTTGGATTCAAAGAAGCTCAGATTGTATAAGCTGCCCGTTTTTTGATAATCCTGGAAATAGCCTTTGTTGTTGCTGAAAAACAAGATCTTTCTGCCGCGCGCCGCAAGAATTTTTTTCAAAAGGATTTGATTGATTTTTGAGGCTTCCTTTCGGGCCGGCAGGGTGGAATAATAAAAGGGGTTTTTGAGCCTCCCCCGCAGCCAGGGAAAAAGGCTTTCCCACAGCTGAAAGGGCTTTTTGTCAAAGCGCAAGGCTCTCAGGGAGGGAAGCAGCGTGTAATAGCTCTTGTATTTTTCCTCAGGGGACTGGCCGGGCAGGGAAATCTCTTTGACTTCCTTTTCCCCGCCGGACAGGACAAACCTGTTTTTTGGAAAATCCAATGCGGGCCGGCTGTAAAACCATATTTTTCTAAAAGTCAGATCTCTGGTTTCCTGGAGGCCCCATGGGCCATACAAAACATAGTCAATGCCATAAGCTTCGGCATAGCGCTCATAGAGGAAAAACTGCTCCTGAAAGCCATGGCCCTTCATGCCAAAGTTCAACACTTCAATTTTTTTTTCTGGAAAGCGCCTGCTCAAAAGCCTCTGGAGCTGGGAGGGCCAGCCGGCCTCAGCCTCAACCTCATCTCCAAAAGTGTGGGAGTCTCCAAAAGCTCCAATGCGGATGGCGCCTTGAGGCTTGGAGGCGGGAAAATTCAAAAAATTGTCATGCCTTGTTTTCGGGAAAGCGCAAAGGCGGGCCCCCATTCTGGTTATCAGATCTTCGGGATAGAGCTGCCGCGCGGGCTTTATTGTCTGGGAAAGCTCTTTGTCAGAGGGGTATTTATAAAGGCTGTAAAAATAAATCCCCAAAAGGAGAAAGACAGGAAACAAAAAAATGGGGATTAGAATTTTCGCCAAAGGCATATGATTTAATATAGATTTTAAATGGCCGGCGGAGGTTTTCCTAATATTGTTTTAGAAAAAAGGCCCCGCCGCCGGCCTAAAGGCCGGGTTTTCTCTGTTTTTTCCATTTTTGGCTGCATGAAAAACCCCCGGCAAAACAAAAGAGCGGCTTTTCAGCCGGATATGCGCTAAAATTATTGGACAAAGCGGAGATTCTGCGGCCGGCTTGGGCATTTTTTTATTTGCCGGCGGGCGGAAAACAGGCTAAACAGCGGGAAAAATGGATTTTATTAAAGATATTATTCAATTTATTTTTAAAAGAAAAAAGTACTGGCTTTTGCCGCTGATTTTGGCGCTGCTGGCTCTTGGGCTTCTTATTGCGGCTGTGGAGACAGCTCCGGTCCTGCCTGTCATTTACCCCGTGTTTTAGCGCGGCCGCTTTTTTGCCGGAGATTTGTAGAGCTTGCGGGCAGTCAGGCTGACGATATGTATTTTGAGGGCGAACTCCGCCCGCTTTCCAAAAAGCCTCTTCATGCCGAAAAGGAGCAGGAGGGAGGGCTGGACAGCCAGAATCCCGTATATGACATTAAACAGATCGCTTGCGCCGGAAATCCGTGTTTTGAGATCAAGAGCCTGCTTTAAAGTGATTTTTCTTAAAGCTCCCGGCATTTTTTTTCTTATGGCATGCAAAACCCTGTAAATGTCCTCTAAGCTGATGTCTTTCCAGTCTTTGCCGCTTTCTTTTGCGGTTTCCTGAAAGCATTGCCAGCAAAGCTTTTTAAAATCCTTTTCTGTTTTGCATTGAACGGCCTGCAGAGTCCACTTGCTCCAGGGGACAAACTGCTTCAGCTTTTGCAGGGCGCGCATTGTGTTTCCCGCCCCCTGTCATAAAAGGGCAGCCTGTCTAAAAACATCATTTTTATTCATAAAACCACATTATCATAACATAAAAATAAAACAACACTTTTTTTTCATAACATAAAAAAATATTTTTTTTTTATACCTTAGTCCTAATATTATGAGAATATTTGTGAACACCTTAATAAGCTCTTTACTCATAAAAAAGCCAAAAATATTTTAAAACCGGACGCGGCGGCTTTTGACGCGGATGCCTTTGACCAGGCCCTCATAGCGGGCGGTCAAAAGATGGGACTGAATTTGCTGGGCTGTGTCAAGCGCCACCCCGACCAAAATCAGCAGGCTGGTTCCGCCAAAATAAAAGGGAACTTTAAACTGATCGGTCAAGATATTCGGCATCACGCAGACTGCGGCCAGGTAAATGGCGCCCGCCACAGTCAGGCGGTCCAGTATTTTTTTCACATAGTCAGAGGTGCTTTGGCCGGCTCGGATGCCGGGGATAAAGCCCCCATGCTTTTTCAGGTTGTCGGACATTTCGTTGGGGTTGAAGACAATCTCTGTATAGAAAAAACACAAAAACACAATCAGCCCCGCAAACAGAATGTTAAAGGGCGCCCCGCCCTGAATGGAAAAAAGCTCCTCAAAGCGCCTGGCCCACTCAGCCTGTGTGAATTGGGCTATGCTGGCGGGGAAAAACAAAAGCGAGCTGGCAAAAATCGGCGGGATCACGCCGGAAAAATTAAGCTTCAGCGGCAGGTGGCTCATCTGCGCCGCGGGCTGCCGGCTCCCCAAAGCCCGTTGAGAGTACTGGACAGGAATCCGGCGCTGTCCGGTTTCCAGAAAAATAATAACCCCCACAATCAGCAGCATAAACAGCAAAAGCCCCAGACCCATGCCGCCGCTCATCTCGCCCTTTTGGATGAGGGACCAGAGATTGGCTGTCGCCTGCGGAATGTTGGCGGCGATGCCCGCAAAAATCAAAAGGCTCGCGCCGTTTCCGACTCCTTTGTCGTTAATTTGCTCTCCAAGCCACATCAAAAGGCAGGCGCCGCAGGTCAATGTGAGAACAGTAAAAGCCTGAAAGGGGATAAAGCCAAAATAAGGCATGGAGATAATCTCCTCATTTCCAAAAAACCCTTTGGAAAGCCCATAGCCCTGAAAAACCGCCAGCAAAACAGTGGCGTAGCGGGTGTATTGGTTGATTTTTTTTCGCCCTGATTCGCCCTCTTTTTTCAGCTGCTCAAGATAAGGGACCCCCGTCTGCAAAATCTGAAAAATAATGGAGGCGGTGATATAGGGCAGGATTCCCAGGGCCAAAATGCTGTATGTCTCCAGGGCGCCGCCGGTAAAGGTGTTTAAAAGGCCAAAAACCCCTCCGCCCCTTTGGGAGAAGATCTCAGCCACGGCGTTTCGATCCACGCCGGGAACAGGGATCTGAACGCCCAGGCGGTAGATAACCAGGACGCTGATGGTGAAGATGATCCGGTTTTTCAGCTCCTTGGGGAAGCGGAAGTTTGCGGGCAGTTTTGGCTGCATTGTCAGTATCCTTATTATAGGCCCGCGGCCGGCTAATTGTTTGCCGCCAGCAGGGAGGCCATCTCTTTATCTGTTCCCAAAAGGAAAATCAATTCGCCCGATTGATTGTAAAACATTTTGATAACGCCCGGTTTATGATACAGGCTCCACTCATGGCCGCCCGCGCCGTCTTCTTTCAGCTGATAAACCTCTCTGGATTTCGTCAGGGCCAGAAGAGAGCCTTCCCTGGGCTGGGGCAAAATGGCCCGCGCGCCGTCCAGCCCGTCTAAAAAGCGCCACTTATCCGATAAGAGGGATTTTTTGGCAACCTTCCCATCCAGAATGAAATACACATCCTCCCCGCCCATTACAAGCTGCTGATGTTTGCTGGCGCCAAGCCCGCGGGGCCAAAACTGTCCATCCAGGCTGTAAAAGCGGGGCGCTGCCGCCCCGGCGGAATGGCCTCTGTCAAGCCCGGCTATCTGCTTAAAAAAAAGCCAGGGCGCGCAGCCGGCGGCGCCGCCAAAAGCTGGGGCGGATGACACAGACAAAACAAGCGAAATCGCGGCTTTTGAAAAAAAATTCATAACTTTTTTATCAGCTGGTTTTTTCTTGAGGGCTGGGGCAAAAAATCAGCCGCCCCCTTTGGTTTTGTCATCCTGAGATTTAGGGGCATCTTGCGGTTTTGCAGCTTCAGGCTTGTCCGCGGCAGCTTCTGGAGGGGCTGAGTCCGCAGAAGGCTTGTCCGCGGCAGCTTCTGGAGAGGCTGAGTCCGCAGAAGGCTTGTCCGCAACAGCTTCTGAAGAGGCTGAGTCCGCAGAAGGCTTGTCCGCAACAGCTTCTGGAGAGGGCTGAGCCATGCCGGCTTTCTTTTTCAAAGCTCTCTTTTTGGCGGCGGCTTTTGAGGTCTTGTTGAGTTTCTCTGGCAGCTCTATGGCCTGTCCGCCTGATTTTTCGATCAGCTCCCTCGCTTTGGCGCTGAATTTATGCGCCGTCACATTAAGAGGCTTTAAATTGGAAGATTCAGTTTTGGCCAGGATCTTGATCTTTTCCCCGCGGCGGGCCAGCCCCTTTGCAATCAAAGCCTCTGGCGTCACATCCCCTTCCCAGTCTTTTAGCTGCGAGAGATTGACAATGCTGCCGGCGGCTTTAAACCGCGAGTTGCTGAAGCCAAACTTGGGGAGCCGGCGGTGGAGGGGCATCCCCCCGCCCTCAAAGCCGGCGGGAATGGTCCCGCTTTTGCGGGCCTTCTGCCCTTTGTGGCCCTTGCCGGAAGTTCCGCCCCTGCCTGAGCCTTTGCCTCGGCCCAGCCTTTTGCCGGCCTTGCGGCTTCCTGGAAAACTTGGCAATTCTGAAAGAAAACTCATAATACTCCTCAAAAACAAATTATTGGCGGGGCTGTTTTTTCCCGGCAACAGAGACAAGATGCCTTAAAATTTTCAGCTGCCCGCGGAAGGCCGGGCCATCCCTAAAGGGCCGGCTCTGGCTGATTTTCCGCAGCCCCAAAGCCTCCGCTGCTGCCTTCTGCTTGGGGCTGGCGCCGATCAGGCTTTTTTTTAAAGTGACTGTGACTGTCTCCGCTTTTTCAGGCATGGCGCCTCCTTTTTACAGATCACATGGCCCGCGCAGCTTCAAGGGCTGGTTTCAGGTTTTTGCTCCAGGTGTTTTTTCTCTTTCTCTGCGGCTCTCTTCTTTGGCGGGCGGCCCGCGGCGGGCGGGGCTTTGCCGGCCCCCGCCGGGGGTTTGCGCTCTGCCGGCGGCCCCGCGGCCTTTGGCGGCGCGGCTGTTTTTCCCTCCGGCTTTTCCGCTGGTTTCTCTGGGGGCTTTTTCTCTGCGGGCTTGTTTGACTCAAGAGCTGTCAGGCGGCTCAGTCCGTCCAATGTGGCTTTGACCACATTGTGGGGGTTGCGGCTGCCCACCCGCTTTGACAAAATATCCTTCACGCCGGCGCATTCCAAGACCGCTCTGACCGGGCCGCCGGCAATCAGGCCGGTCCCCGGCGCCGCGGGCTTTAAAATCACTGTGGCCGCGCCAAACTCGCCAGTGACCTGATGGGGGATGGTCCGGCTGTCCTCAAGCTGAAAAAGCCTCAGGGACTTTTTGGCCGCCCGGGCAGCCTTGTTGATGGCCATAGGGACTTCCCCGGCCTTCCCCTGCCCCGCGCCGACCTGCCCGGATTCATCTCCGGCAATAACCAGGGCGGAAAAGGAAAAGCGCCGCCCCCCCTTGACAACCTTGGTCACCCGGTTGATGGTGACAACCCGCTCTTTCAGCTCTATTGATTCAAAATCATTCACAGCCAAATCCTTTTTTTTGCCCGCTCCCCCTTATAGACAGACAGGCTATTTTACCGGGGTTTTTTTGTCAAAAGATTTTTTTGAGGGCTCACTCCCCTGGAGCGGCCCCCCTTAGAGCGGCCCGCCGGCGCGGAATGAAGGCAAAAGCCGGGCGGCGGCAAAAGCGAAAAACCCTCCTGCTGATGAGATGAGAATCTTTGAGCTTAAAATTTCAGCCCGGCGGCGCGGGCGCCCTCCGCCAGCGCTTTGACCCGCCCGTGATAAATAAATCCGCCGCGGTCAAACACGGCGGCTTGTTTTTTTTGCCCTAAAGCCTGTTTTGCCAGAGCCTCTCCCACCCGGCGGGCGGTTTCCACAGGCTTTTCCCCTTTGGATTTTTCTCCGCCGCTTTCCGCATTTTTAAGGGTTAAAGAGGAGGCTGCGGCCAGTGTCACCCCCAATTGGTCATCAATCAGCTGCGCGTAAATATGCTTTTGGCTGCGAAACACGCAAAGCCTTGGCCTCCCGCTGGAGCCGGAAACTTTTTTCCGGATGCGGGCCTTGTTTTTCAGCCGCTTTTGCCGCTTTTTGGGCTGCCTTTTTTTTAGCTTGATTTTGATCATTTTTTGCCCTCTTTTTTGCCTTTCTTGAGCTTTAGGATTTCGCCGGCGTATCGGACCCCCTTGCCAAGATAAGGCTCAACCGGCCGATAGCTGCGGATTTGGTTGGCGGCGCGCCCCACAAGCTCTTTGTCCGCCCCTGAAATGATCAGCTTGGTCTGCTTTTCCACTTTGATTTCCAGGCCATCAGGGATTTCATAAACAATGGGATGGGAATAGCCGAGATTCAGGTCCAGCGTTTTGCCGCGGACGGCGGCCTTGTAGCCGACGCCCTTCAGCTCAAGGGTTTTGCTCCAGCCCTTGAGGATCCCTGTCACGGCGTTTTGAATAAGGGAGCGGGTCAGGCCATGAAGGGCTTTTGTTTTGGCCTCCTCGTTTTTTCTGACCACAGAGACTTTTCCGGACTCCTGCTTTAAATCCAAAACATGGGGGAAAGCCACAGCAAGGCTTTTGCCTTTGCCCTTGACTGTGATGGCCCGCCCGCCGGCGCTTTGGCCGGAAAGCGAAACCTCCACCCCCGGATCCAAAGAAATCGCCTGTTTTCCCACCCTTGACATAAATCCCTCTTTAAATCTCAGCCGCGCCCAATAAACATGCCCCCGCAAAGCCTGAAAACCATAATGCGCCGCGGGGGTCACCAGACCTGGCACAGAATCTCCCCCCCGACCCCTTTCTTTTTGGCCTCTTCGCCGCTGAAGATTCCCCCGGATCCGCGGCAGCTGGCGCTCACAATGGTTATGCCGCGGCCCGCATGCGCCAAAAGATCCCCGCTTTTTGCATAGCGGCGGCAGGAGGGGCGGCTGACCCTTTGAATCCCCTGGATGGCCGGAGACCGGTCAGCTTTGTATTTCAAATAAACCCGCATAATGCCCTGCCGGCCGTCATCAGCCGCCCGCCAGCCTCTGATGTAGCCGTATTGCTCCAGCTTGCCGGCAAGTTTTTTCCGCATATTGGAGGCGGGCATGTCCACTTTGTCCTTGCCGGCCATGTGGCCGTTTCTGATGATTGAGCAAAAATCTCCAATTGTGTCCATAATATTATCCCCCTCTATAACAGTTTTATTTGAAAACCAGATATTTTCTCTCTATTAGCGGGATGTTTATGCATGTTTTTGCCCCTTTTATTTTCTGAAGGGGAATTTCAGGAGGGACAAAAGCTCCCGCGCCTCCTCATCGGCTGCGGCCGATGTGTTGATGGTGATGTTCATGCCGCGGATGGCCTCCACCTTGTCATAGTTTATTTCCGGGAAGACAATTTGCTCCCTCAAGCCCATGTTATAATTCCCCCGCCCGTCAAAGCTCTTTGGCGAAAGCCCCTTGAAGTCCCTGACTTTGGGAAGGGCAAAGTGGGTGAGGCGGTCAAAAAAGGACCACATTTTATCCCGCCGCAGCGTCACCATGGCGCCGATGGGCATCCCCTCCCGCAGCTTGAAGTTGGCCACAGCTTTTTTGGCTTTTGTGATGACCGCTTTTTGCCCGGCAATCAGGGTTAAATCCTCCTGGACGCTGTTTATGATTTTGGGGTTTTTAACCGCCTGGCCGGCGCGCATGCTGAGGACAATTTTTGTCAGGCGGGGAATCCGCATCGGACTTCCGCCGCCTTTCGCCTTTTGCATTTTGTCGCGGACCTCGCTTTCATAAAGCTTTTTTGAAACAGATATCATTACAAAACCTCCGGGGCCATGGAAATAATTTTTACAAAATTCCTGGCTCTCAGCTCGCGGGCCACAGGGCCAAAAATTCTGGTCCCCACAGGCTCTTTGTTATTGTTGATGAGGGCGACAGCGTTGTCGTCAAAGCGGATGGCCGCGCCGTCAGGCCGGCGGATCTGATGGGCTGTTCTCACAATCACTGCCCTGGCCTTGTCCCCCTTTTTGATTTTAGACCGCGGGATGGCGCTTTTCACAGAGACGGCTATGATATCCCCGACCCCCGCGGTCCGGCGCCGGCTGCCCCCAAGCGCCTTAATGCACTGGACAATCCTGGCCCCGGAGTTGTCCGCCACTTTCAGTTTTGTCTGCATTTGAATCACTGCTTTTTCCCCTCTCCGGCTTTTTCCAAAATCTCTATCAGCTTCCAGCGCTTTGTCTTGCTTAATGGCCTGGTCTCAAACATGCTGACCAGGTCGCCCTCCCTGGCCTGGTTTTTTTCGTCATGCGCCTTAAACACAGAGGACCGCTTGATGTATTTTTTATACTTGGGGTGCTTAACCGAGCGGTAAACCAAAACAGAGACAGTTTTGTCCATTTTGTCGGAGACCACCCTTCCCTTCAGGATGTTTCTGCGGCCCCTGCTTTTTGCCTGGCTTTTTGTTTGGGCCGCTGCCGGAGGATTTGTTTTGCCGGGCGCCGCCGCATCAGCCATTTCTGCTGTTTTCATTAAAAACCTCTCTCTTTTTTATTTTATTATTCCGCCGCCGCCGCCGCGCCCTCAGGCTTTTTTTCCGCTTCGGGCTGCTGCCCTGCCGGGGTTTTGCCTGGCGCCGCGGGGCCGGCGGCGCCCGCCGGGGCCATGGCTGTGTTTTGGGCCATGTTTTGCAGCAGCGCGGTCTGCAGCCGGGCAATGTCTCTCCGCAAAAAACGGATCTTCAAGGGGTTGGAGAGCCGCTTCATTTTGAGCTGCATGCGGGAGTCAAACAGCTCGCGGCGCAGCTGGTCCAGCCTCTGCCGCAGCTCCGCCGGCTTCAAATCCCTGATCTCTGAAAACTTTATCTTTTTCATTTCATATATCTCTTTTAACAAAGCGGCTTTTAAAGGGCAGCTTGTGCGAGGCCAGGCGGAAAGCCTCTTTGGCCAGGCTCTCTGTGACGCCGCTCATCTCAAACAAAATCCTTCCCGGCTTGATCACAGCCGCCCAAAACTCAATATCCCCCTTTCCTGACCCCATTCTTGTCTCAAGGGGCTTTTTGGTGATGGGGCGGTCGGGAAAAACCCTGATCCAAAGCTTGCCGCTTCTTTTTACATGGCGGGAGATCGCGATCCGCCCGGCCTCAATCTGGCGGTCTGTAAGGCGCCCGGAGCTTAAGCTCATCAGGGCGTAATCCCCAAAAGCCAGCTCTGTCCCCCGTTTGGCCATGCCGCGGAATTTTGTCCTGTGCTGGCGGCGCCATTTGACAGTCTTTGGGCTTAGCATTTTTTCTCCTTATGCCGGTTTTGGCCCTCAGGGGGCTGGCTTCCCGGATTCCATTTGCAGCGCCGGCCCGGCGGCTGTCTCTCTGATTCTCGCCTCGCGGCTTCTCGCCTTGTAAATATCGTTATGGTAAATCCAGACTTTGACCCCTGTAGTTCCGTAAGTTGTGAAGGCCACAGCCTCTCCATAGTCAATATTCGCCCTTAATGTGTGAAGAGGGACTTGTTTTTCGTTATACCATTCCGAGCGGGCAATTTCGGCGCCATCCAGCCGTCCGGCGACCCGGATTTTAATGCCCCTGACCCCCCTTCGCGCCGAAGAGGCGATGGCTTTTTTCACGACCCGCCGCCACGAGATCCGCTTTTCCAGCTGCGAGGCGATATTTTCAGCCACTAACTGCGCCTCCACATCGGGCTTTCTCACCTCCTGAATATTGACAATCACCTTGTTTTTGGTCTGTTTTTGAATATCGGCAGTCAAAGCGTCAATGCCCGCGCCTTTTTTGCCAATAACCACTCCGGGGCGGGAGGTGTGAATAAACAGCTTCACATTGTCGGCTTTCCGCTCAATCTCAATTTTTGAAAGCCCGGCCCCTTTCAGCTTCTTTTTCACATGCTCTCTCAGATCAAAATCCTCTTTAATGTTTTCGGCAAACTTGCGCCCTTTGACATGCCAGCGGGAGCGCCAGTTAAAAACCACGCCTGTTCTAAGCCCCGTGGGATTGATTTTTTGCCCCATTTTTTACTGCCTCTCGCCAAGAACCAGCTCAATATGGCTCTGCTTTTTTTTGAGCGGGGCGGATACGCCCCTGGCCCTGGGGCGAAACCTCTTTAAATAAGGCCCCTGGTTTACGCATATTGACTTTATATAAAGATTGTCCACATCAATCACCTTTTTTTGCCCGGCATTGGCCATGGCTGATTTCAAAAGCTTTTCGATCATGGCGGCCGCCTTGCGGCGGCTCGCGGAGAGGATGGCCAGGGCCTCATGCGCGCCCCTTCCCCTGACAAGATCAGCCGCCTCCCTGGCCTTCAGGACCCCGGTTCTGACATATTTTGCGCTGGCTTTGATTTCCATTTTGTTTTTTCCCTGTTTGTTTTTCCCTGTTTATTTTTTGGCTGGGGATTTTTTGTCCCCGGAATGGCCATGAAAAGTCCTTGTCAGGGCAAACTCCCCCAGCTTGTGCCCGATCATGTTTTCAGAGACAAAAACAGGGATAAATTTTTTGCCGTTATGGACGGCGAAAGTCAGCCCGACGGCCTCTGGCGTGATGACAGAGCGGCGGGACCAGGTTTTAATAACCTTTTTGTCGCCTGTTTTTTTGGCCCGCTCGATTTTTTCCATCAAGTGGTAATCCACAAAGGGGCCTTTTCTCGCTGATCGGGACATTTTTTTCTCCTGTTTTTGCTTCGTTATTTAAGGCTGCCGGCCGGCATAAAAAATCAGCGGCTCTCCGCAAGACAAAAAGCGGCCCGCGCGCTTAGGCAAAGCCAGCGGTTTTTCAAACAGGCCCAGCATAGCATAAAAACCGCTTGGGGGCCCAAGTTTTTTTCCCTGCCGCGGGGGGGCCGTTTTATCTCCTCCTTTTTTTTCTCCGGCTCACAATCAGCCTGTCTGTCCTTTTGTTGTTTCGGGTTTTCAGCCCCTTGCAATACTTTCCCCAGGGGGTCATGGGGTGGTTTCCCTTCCCCACGCCCTCGCCGCCGCCCAGAGGGTGATCCACAGGGTTCATGGCCATGCCGCGGACGGAGGGCCGTTTGCCCCGCCAGCGGTTTCGCCCGGCTTTCCCCCATTTGATGTTCTCCCTTTCGGCATTTCCGACAGCCCCTATTGTGGCGCGGCAGGCGGCCAAAATCTGCCGGACTTCGCCTGAGGGCATTTTCAGCTGGCAGTATTTTCCCAAATGGGCGGCAATCACGGCCTGCGCGCCGGCGCTTCTGACCATTTGTCCGCCCTTCCCCGGCTTCATCTCCACATTATGGATGGGGACGCCGGAGGGAATCAGGGAAAGGGGGAGCGAGTTTCCCGGCTTTATGTCCGCCGCCTGGCTGCCGGAGACCACCTTATGTCCAAGCTGAAGCCCCTCCGGGGCCAAAATATAAGCTTTGGCGCCGTCCAAATAATGGAGCAGGGCGATCCGGCAGTTTCTGTTGGGGTCATACTCAATGGAATGGACTTTTGCCGGCACATCCAGCTTGCCTCTTTTAAAGTCAATCAGCCGGTAGCGCCTTTTATGGCCGCCGCCGCGGTGGCGGACCGTGATGCGGCCGCAATTGTTGCGGGCTGATTTTTTGTTCAGCCCCTTTGTGAGGGATTTTTCCGGCTTGGATCTTGTGATGCCGGCAAAATCCGAAACCGAGCGGTTCCGCATTGAGGAGTTGATCGGACGGCAGACGCGAATGCCCATAATCAGCCCCCCTCAAAAACAGCGATCTGCTCGCCCGGCTTCAGCCGGACAAAGGCTTTTTTCCAGTATTTGACCTTGGTCATGCCTGTTTTGGTCCGGCGGCTCCGGCCCCGGCAGATGGAGGTTCTCACATCAGCGACCCTGACCTGAAAATAACTCTCAATGTGCTTTTTTATGGCCGGCTTTGCGGCCTTGCGGCTGACCTCAAACACATAAATGCCCTTTTCGGCAAGCCCGCTGTTTTTTTCCGTCACAAGAGGGCGTTTAATTACATAAGACATGGTTTTAAGATCCCCCCTCAGGTTTGTCTGTCTCCCCCGCCGCGGATTTTGAATCAGCCCCATCAGGCTCTGCCGCGGATTCCGCGGCTTTGGCTTCGGCTTCAGGGGCCGCTTTGGACTCTGCCTCCGGCGCGGCTTTGGCTTCTTCGCCGGCTTCTAGCTGCTCATTCCGCTCTTTATCGGGTTTTGCATCGGGTGTTTTGTCTGAATCCGCCGCGGATTTGTCATTAGAATCATCAGGATTTGAGGCTTTGCCCGCGGCTGGCGCGGCTTTTAAGTTCGCATTGGACACTCTGCCAGGCCCTGCATCTGACTCCGCTGCGGCGGCGGCGCTTTCATACCCGCATTTTTTATACAAAGGGCCTAAAGCCGCCGGGGTCAGCGCGAGCTGGCTGAACTTCAGCATATCGTAAATATTCACTGAATCCGCCGACACAAACTTAAAGGGCTTTAAGTTTTGGCAGGCCCTTTGGAAGTTTTCCTCTTTAGAGCTGTCAGCCAGGATGGCTTTTGCCCAGCCCTGGCGCTTCAGGCGCGCGCTCAGCTCTTTGGTTTTCCCCTCAGGAGATATCATGGATTCCAAAAACACCACGCGGTTTTCCGCAAACAGCCAGGAAAGCGCCGAGCGAAAAGCCTTCTGGCGGACTTTTTTTGGAAGGCTCCAGCCATAATCCCGAGGCCTCGGCCCGTGGGCCGCTCCGCCCCCCTCTAAAAGCGGAGACCTTATAGATCCCTGGCGGGCGTTTCCCGTCCCTTTTTGCCGAAAGGGCTTGCGCCCCCCGCCGCTGACCTCGCCGCGGGTTTTGGCTTTGTGGGTTCCGCGCCGCTTTCTGGCCAGATGGCTTTTGACCGCCTCGTTTAAAAGGGGCTTGTTCAGCCGCTCGCCAAAAACCTCCGCGGGGAGCTTGATCTGAGAGACCTTTTCGCCGCTCCAGTTAAAAACATCCGCTTTCAGCATTTTGCCTCCGCCGGTTTGGGCGCTTTCTGCCGTTTCCGCTTTGACCGGCATCTTCTTATCCTCTTTTTTCAAGCCCGATCAAGGTGTTTCTTGCCCCGGGAACAGGCCCCTTGACCAAAATCAAGCCCTCTTCGGGCAAAACATCAAAAACAGATGTGTTTCGGCTCAGCTGCCGGAAGCCATAGCGCCCGGGCATTTTCCGCCCCGGCATCACACGGGCCGGCTCTGTGTGCTGGCCAATGGAGCCTGTTCTTCTGTGGGATTTTGATCCGTGGCTGGCTTTTCCGCCGGCAAAGCCCCAGCGCTTCATAACGCCGGCAAAGCCCCGGCCCTTGGTTTTCCCGAAAAGCCGGATTTTGTCGCCCTTTTTCAGGCTGTTGATGGAGACTTCCTGGCCAACTTTAACGCCTTCGGGAATTTTTTGGCCCTCCCCCTTAAATCGGATCTCCTTTATATGGCGCGCGCCCTGCTTGAACCCCGCAGGCTTTAGATGGCTGACGATGGGCCGGCCGCAGCGATCGTTTTTTTGCGGATGGCAGGCCAGCTGCAGGGCGGCATAGCCCTCTTTTTCCCCCGTTTTGATCTGAGAGACAATCCAGGGCTTGTATTTTAGAGCGGTCACAGGGACGCGAACCCCAGACTCATTGTAAAAGGCGGTCATTGAAAGCTTAAAGGCAAAAAGGCCATCAAGCTTTAGCGGCTCAGCGCCGCCGGCTTTGCTTTCAAACAGGGCTGTGTCCTTCCAGGGGGGGAGTTTTGGCTTTTTGGGGCTTGTGGAAGGGGTGGCCGGCGCCGCGGCGGCTTTTGCCTCCTCAGGCTTTTTGGGGCTTGTGGAAGGGGCTTCCGGCGGGAGGGCAGCTTTTGCCTCCTCAGGCTTTTTGGGTTCGGGCGGGCTGGCTTTGGCTTGAGGCGCTTCGGATTCCGCCCCTTTGGGCGGCTCTGCTGCCTCGCCCCCCCCGGCGGGCTGAGCGGATTTAGGCTGAGGGGCCGCTTCATCCGCCGGCTTCCCTGCGGCCTCCGGCGCTTTGGCCTCTTCCAGCCCTCTGCCGGCAGGCTTTTTCCTCCCTCTAAACAGATCAATCAGGCGGCCTATAAAAGACTGAGCGGATTTAGGCTGAGGGGCCGCTTCATCCGCCGGCGGTTTGGCCTCTTCCTGAAGCTTTTTCCAACCTCCGCTGGCAGGCTTTTTCCTCCTCCAAAGCAGACCAGCCAGGCGGCCTATAAAAGATATCTTTTTTTTGTTTTCCGGCATGCTCAACTCTTTATTTCATCAGGCGCCGCCTATTTTTCCTCTTCAGAGCGCTGGGTTTCTGTGAAAATCGCCACATCCACTCCGGCAGGCAGATCCAGCTTCATCAGCTGGTTTATGGTTTGCTGGCTTGGCTCGGAAATCTCCAAAAGCCTTTTAAAACTCCGGATCTCAAACTGCTCTCTGGATTTTTTGTTCACATGGGGCGAGCGGAGCACCGTATACTTGCTGATTTTGACAGGAAGGGGCACAGGCCCCGCCACTTTGGCGCCTGTCCGCTTGGCCGTGTCCACAATCCCCCTGGCCGACTGATCCAAAAGCCTGTGGTCAAAGGCTGTCAGCCGGATCCGTATTCTCTGATTCTCCATGTCCATTTTTTAGCCTCCTCCCGCTGATTTCATGGCTTGCAGCTTGCCGCAGGCCTCAGTATCCGCGGGGAAAGCGGACTTGGAGCCTGTTTCAGAGCCTTAAGCCTAAAAGCATGCCCAAGGCGGGGGGGGCTTGTCAACATATAATATCCAAAAACAGCCGGTTTTTTTGTTTTTTCCTGAATCTTGAAATATTTCTGTGAAGATTTGCGGGGAAGATTTGCGGGAACAGCCGCCAGCCCGCGGCCAAGCCAAGCGAAAAGCCTTGCAGATCCTTAAAATGCCTGTTATTTTTTTCATTGCCGGAAAATCCAAAAATGAGAAAAACCATTAAAGCGGCGCTTTGGGCGGCGCTTGTTTTTTTGTCTGTTTTGTTTGTGTCATGCGCCTCTAACTCAGGGGGCTGGCGGACAGCCTCCCGCGAGTCCGCAAAACTTGCTCCGCTTCCTGAAGAAAGCCATGAGGCCGTGGTTCAGGCCTACGCGGCGCCTCTTTGGGGCCTGCGGGGGCGATTCGCCGATCACACATGGATTGCGGCAAAAAAGCGGGGGGCCGCAAGCTACACGGTTTATGAGGTTATCGGCTGGCGCAGGATGTCCGGCCGGCATGACACTGTTTTGAGGGTGGAAAAAGACATCCCTGACAGGCTCTGGTTCGGAAACCGTCCGAAGATCCTCGCGGATTTGCGGGGCGCGGCGGCGGCGCGGGCCATCAAAAAAATCCGCGCCGCAGCCGCCACATACCCTTATAAGAAAAAATATTCTATGATTTTCGGCCCCAACAGCAATACCTGGACCGCATGGATTGCCTGCCATGTCCCAGAGCTGAAGCTGAGGCTTTCGCGCCGCGCCATTGGCAAAGGCCGCCTGAAAAACTGCCGCCGGCCATAAACTGAGGGAACAGCCCCCTTGCAGAAGCCTTGCCGCGCGGCAGGGGGGGCGCGGCCGGCGAAGCTATTTGTTTTCGGCGGCGCGCTTTTCCTGATACTCTTTGACCAGCTGGGTTTGAAGCTCCGCCGGGGCGCGGGCATAGCGGGAAAACTCCATAGTATACTCCCCCTTCCCCTGAGTGGCTGAGCGGAGCTGTGTGGAGTATTCAAACATTTCCCCAAGAGGAACTTCCGCCTCAATGACTGTCAGGCCCTCCTGGGTTTCCGTCCCCTGAATCAGCCCCCGCCTCTGGTTGATCTGGCCCACAACAGGCCCCTGAAACTCCTCAGGGCAGGAGACCTCCAGCTTCATGATCGGCTCAAGAGCTATGGGGCGGCCCTTCATATAGGCTTCGCGGAAAGCCGCCATGGCGCAGATCCTGAAGGCCATCTCGCTGGAATCCACATCGTGATAGGCGCCGTCGGAAAGGACAGCCTTGATCCCCACAATCGGAAAGCCAATCAAAAGCCCCTTGGCCATCTGAAGCTGAAAGCCCTTGTCGACCGCCGGTATGTATTCTTTTGGGATGCGCCCGCTGACGATTTTGCTCACAAACTCATAGTTTTGCTCCGGGTTTTCGCCAAGGGACTCCAAAGTCCCCACAACTTTGGCAAACTGCCCCGCGCCGCCTGTCTGCTTTTTGTGTGTGTAGTCATAATCAATTTTGCGGCCGATGGTTTCCCGGTAGGCGACCTGCGGCTTGCCCACCGTGACCTCGCAGTTAAACTCTCTTTTCATCCTCTCAACATAGATGTTCAGATGAAGCTCCCCCATGCCTGAAATAATGGTCTGCCCGGATTCTTCGTCCCGGCGGACAAAAAAAGTGGGGTCTTCCTTGCGGAATTTTTGCAGGGATTTTGTGAAATTCCCCGCAGCGCTCTGCTCTTTCGGCTCAATGGCCAGAGACATCACGGGATCAGGCACAAACATGGAGCTCATGGCATAGTTGAGCTTTCCATCAGTGAAAGTGTCCCCTGAGGCGCAGTCCACGCCAAAAACAGCCACAATGTCGCCCGCCTCGGCCGTTTCCACATCCTCTTTGTCGTCCGCATGCATGTAAACCAGCCGCGGGACTTTGACTTTCCGGCCTGTCCGGGTGTTGGTGATAAAATCCCCCTTGGAGAGAGTCCCCTGATAGATGCGAAGGTAGGTTAGCTGGCCAAAGCGGGTGTCCTCCAGCTTGAAGGCCAAAAGCAGAAGGGGCTTTTCGGAAAAAGGCTCCACAGCGACGGGCTTTTCCTCTTTGTCCAGGTCAAGGGCGGTGTTTTCAACCTCCTTTGGATTGGGAAGGAATTTCTGGACGCCGTCAAGCAGAGGCTGAACCCCCTTGTTTTTATAGGCTGATCCCATAAAAACCAGGGTGGCTTTTAAGCTCAAAGCCGCCTGGCGGGCGGCGCGATAGAGGTCTTCAAGGGGGGGGTCCTCCTCGCTGAGGAATTTTTCGGCCACTCCGTCGTCAAAATCCGCCAGAGCCTCAATCATTTTTTGGCGGTATTCCGCGGCCTGGGGCTTTAGGCTTTCAGGAATCTCCTTTGAGGCCACTTTCTCCCCATGCTCCCCCTCAAAATAAAGGGCCTTCATGGTGAACAGATCCACAACGCCCTCATGGCTGTCTTCCAGGCCGATGGGGATTTGTGTCAGGATGGCGTTGCGGCGCAGTTTTTCCCGCAGGCTGGCGGCGGCCCGAAAGGGGCTGGCGCCCGCCCGGTCCAGCTTGTTGATGAAGGCCAGACAGGGGACATTGTAGCGCCGCATCTGGCGGTCCACCGTAAAGGACTGGGACTGAACCCCCGCGACCCCGCACAAAACCAAAACCGCCCCGTCCAGAACCCGCAGGGCGCGCTCAACCTCAATGGTGAAGTCCACATGGCCGGGGGTGTCGATAATATTGATGTCGATATCCTTCCAGGAGACATTGGTCGCCGCGGATTTGATGGTGATGCCGCGCTCCCGCTCCAGATCCATGGAGTCCATTTTGGCGCCCACCCCGTCCTTTCCCTTGACATCGTGGATGGCGTGGATCCTCCCCGTATAAAACAAAATTCTCTCGGTGAGGGTGGTTTTCCCCGAGTCGATATGAGCTGAGATCCCTATGTTTCTGACTTTTTCGACTTCCCATTTTTTAGCCATTTTGACCTCTCTTTTTTATTGCAGCGGGCTTTGATTTGCCCCGCCGGGGGGGAGGCTTTCCGCCCCCGCAAAGGATTAAGTGACCATGGCTTAAGGAGTTTGTCAAGCGGGATTTTTCCAGGCAAGCCTGTCCCAATAAACCCTTTGGACAAACCTGCCGCTCCGCGGAACGGCCCGCGGAGGCCGTCCAAAAAAACAAGCGCCGGGAACAGCCGCCAGGCTGTCCAAACAAACAGCTGCCGCCTCAAAAAAACATTTGACAAAAGCTGGTTTTCTGGAAAAACATAAAGCCCTGCGGATGACGACCGGCGGCGGCGCTCAAAAACAAGACCTGCTAGCTCAGTTGGCAGAGCATCTCCCTTTTAAGGAGAGGGTCCTAGGTTCGAGTCCTAGGCAGGTCACCATGTTTTTGTCATCACAGCCAGTTCCCTTCGTCTAGTTGGCCTAGGACACCACCCTTTCACGGTGAAAACACGGGTTCGAATCCCGTAGGGAACGCCATTTTTCGGAGCCTGCCGGCGGAGGGGGGTTCAGCCGTGGCCTGGAGCCTTCCGCCGCGGGGCGGAGCCGCCGAAGCGGAGCCTGCGGGCCTCTCTCAAATGCCCTTGTTTCTGCCAGGCATGTCATGGCGCGCGGGGGGCGCTGATGTCCAGATTCACATCACTCCGGAAATCCCGCAGAGCTGCGAGATCGGCATTTCAGATGGGCTGAAAACTATGGTTTTCCTGGGACTCAGGGTTTTTTTTGCGGCATATCGGGGGGCGGCAGGCGGCCAAAGCTGCAGCTCCGCGCCCCCCTCCTCATCCCCCCTTCAAGACATCCTGCGGAGAGTTCCGCTCCCCTGCCGGCCGGCAGGGCCGGCCTTTAAATGACTCTCCGCCTTGAAAAATCAGCCCCTGCCTGTTATACTGCCGCCATGCCAGAGCCGCCTCAAAATCAAACATGCGGTTTTGCCGCCGGGCGGCGGCGCCCCCCCGCTCCGCCCAGCGTCAAATCCAGACTCAATAAAATCAGGCGCGGCGGGCTGAAAGCCCCCCTTCCTGATTAAAAAAACTTCATGGGCGCGGCAGCCGGAGGGGGCTTTTGTTTGACAGGCCCCGCTTGGATCAAAAAAGCTTGAGAATTTTGTCATGTCCGCGCAGAGCCTGCTGTCAGCAACCTCCGCCCTTGTCCTGATTTATGACGGGGGAAAAAGCTATCAAACCCCAAAGGCCGGAGAGTTTTTCCGCCGCCTGGATCTCTCCGCGGGCCGGCCGCTTTACAGAAAGTTTGCCCATCTCTCAAACCTGGATCAAATCATCAGAGGGAGAAAGCGCGGCATTCACAGCTTTTTGGAGCGGTTTTTAACCAGCAGGGGGCCAGAGGCGCAGGTGATTTTTTTTGGCTGCGGATGGGATCCGGCCCTTGTCAAAATGAGCGAGCGGTTTCCTGAAAACTCCTTTATCGGGGTGGATCAGAGCCTCAGCGGGCAGGAGCAGCTGACAAGGGAGATTTTGCCCTCCGCGCGCGTTTCTTATTTGGAGTGGGATATAAGCCAGCCGGATCAGCTGCTCAAGGGGCTGAAGTCAAAGGGCTGGCGGCCTGAGGCTCCGCTTTGCGCGGCCCTGGAGGGGATTGTTTACTACATCCCCCCTGAGGCGCTTTGGAGGATCATTTCGTCGCTCAAAAGCTGCAATATGCCGGATTTTTGCCTGGCCGGGGATTATCTTTTGGATCTGGAGGACAAAAGCCTTGCCCCTGAGGCCAGAAAAACCGGCCGGGATATTTTTGAGGCCATCAAAAAAGACTGCGGCTTGGACGCCTATTATATGTATTCCAGAGGCGGGATGAGAAAAAAAATTCTTGCTCTGGGCAGCTCCGCCCGCTTTATGAGCGCGCGGGCCGCGGCGCTTCGCCCCTCAATGGGAGCCTCAATGGGAATAGGGGAATCAGCCGATCAAAAAGACTGTCATATTGAGCTGTTTTTTGCCTCTAACAGCGGGCAAAACAGGCTTTTATGACTGAATGTCCGGGCAGCCCTCCCCTGGAGGCTTGATTTTGCATGCCTCTGCCAGCCTAAATCCAGCGCTTCCAAGGCTCTTTTTTTAGGGCCTCTCCAAAGCCAAAGCCAAAGCCGCCGGGAGGGCGAAACACAGGGTCTTGGCGCTCATTGAGGCCAAAGCGCCCCTCATAAAAGGACAGGCATTTGAATCCGCAGGTCTCAAACAGAGAGCTGTGGTTTTGGTAAAACTTTGCCCCGCAAAAAGCCGAGGCTGCCTGGCCGAGAGGGTGCTCCAGGCTGTGTGTGAAAATGATTCGCCTCCAGCGGCTGGCGGCCAGCCCGCGCTCCAGGCTTGCGGAGGAATCCCGCGCGGGCTTTGCGATTTTTATGGAAAAGCCCCGGCGGGGCAGCCAGTCTTCCGCAAACATTCGGGAATCGCCTCCGCTTAAGGGCGCGCCGGCCGGATCTTCAATAAAATCTGTTCGGCTTCCCATAAATTTTAAAAGGCGTTTCCAAAGCGGCCAGCTGCCTCCGCCCAGGTCCAGCCTCCATTTCAGATGGGGCAGGGCGGAGATCGCGCGCTTTAGTTTTTGCGCCTGTTTTTCAGGCGCTTTGAGGCTTAGTTTAAGCTTTGCGCATTTATATCCTAAGAGCGGGATTTTCTCCCATTCAGAAAAAGACAAAATGTCCTCGATCAAAAAATGGCTGGGCGGGAATTTCAGTCCGTAAAACAGGCTGCGGCTTTCGGACCGGGCCTGAGCGTCCAGAAGAGCGCGCTGCCGCGCGATGCGGAGCCGAAAGCTCTCTATGCCTTTTTGCGCGTCTTTCAGCTGGGCAAAAAGAGGCTTTTCGCTGCTTAAGCTGGGCCAGGGGAGAAAATCGCTGAAGCCGGTCAGCCCGGAGCCAAAATCAAATGCCAGCAAAGCGCCTTTGGGCTGAAAGCCTAAAAACTTTTTATTTCTGAATCTCAGCTGGTAGGGGCTGATATAAAGCTTTGTTTTCTGATGGGTTTTTTTTGCTTTTCGCTTCATTTGTTTCAAAATCCCCCTCTGTTTCAAAATAAAGCCTTAACATCCTGCTGTGATGCTCAAAAATTGTCTGCCCGGGCTTCCAGTATGACGGAGACTTGCTGGATGCCGGAGACCGCGCCTCTGAATCCGCATCACTGCTCCCAAAATCAAACTTCAAATCTGGAGCTTTCCCGCCCGCTCTGTTTCTTTTTGATCGTTTGGGCCGGAAGATTTTGGAGGTTTTTCGGACAAAGCCCGCCCCCCAGGCTTTGGCCTTCGCCGCAAGACTCTTCGTTTTGCTTATTATGCTTTTCTCCTCTAAAGTCACATCCTCATCGCCTATGCTTTCCAGGCCTCCAGCATCAGAAGGATCAGCCGCCGCTGCCGCATCTGATTCGGCGCCGCCAAAAGCGCCGCTGCCGTCATCTTCGCCTGAGGCAAACTCTCCAGCGTCAGGGAGGTCTCCATTTGCGGGGTCTGAGGCCGGATCTCTGTTTTTGCTGTTCGGAAAAAGCCCCTTTTTTGAGAGAACAGGGGATGAAGCTTGATTGCCGTGAAACTCTGGGGGCGAAAAAACTGGCTTAGCGCTGGCTGAGCCGGCAAGGGCTGAGGAGGGCTGGGCGCTGGCTTTTGATGAGGCCCTGCTGCCGGGGCTTGAAGATCCGCTATAAGATGTGGAGGAACTCTCCCCTGAATAATATTGCCCTGTGTTTTGTCCTGAGTATTGGCTGTTTTGCCCGGGGTATTGTCCTGCGCTCTGGCCGGGGTATTGATTTTGATATGGGCTGGCGCCGGCGCCATAGCGCTCTTTGCATATCCGGTTAACAGCTTGAGCCATGTTTGCCCGGCTGGCGGCGTTTGCCTGGGCTGAGTTTGCCGAAGCCTGAGGCGCTTGTTTGATGAGGCTGCATTTTATAATGTCCTCATGGCTGGAATGGTTTGAGAGACTCAGATTTTTGTTTCCAGAATGGCCAAGCATGCCTTTATGAAAATTCTGGACTGGGAGGTTTGCCGCCGCTGCGGCTTGGTTTTTGTGAAATTTTTCCAGCTCTTCGCGATATAGATTGCTGATTTCTATGGCTCTCTCCTCGCAAGGGGTCTGTTGTTCTCTCTTGTTTCTGGTTTTTCTGAGAAAATCGCCAATATCCCCAGAGACAAAGCATTCCCTGAAATCTTTTTTAAACTGGTCTAGCGCGTTCTCGCATTTGTTAACGCAGGCCGGTTTTGATTCTTGGCAAAGAGATTGCTGCTCATGCAATGCTGAGTCTAAAACATCCTGATAGGCGGCAGAATCCCCTCCACAGGCTTTTTGAAAGCTGGCGCCACCGCTGCTGATAAAAGAATCCAGCTGCGCTGAAAGCTCCCGGCTGCCGCTGCAGTCCAGGCTTCCGCAGCAGCTTAAGCCAGTTGAAAACCCCTCCCCGCAAATCTCAAAAAGCCCAAGGTAGCCGCTTGACTCTTTAAGCTTCTGCTCCAATCCATCGTCGCAGTTCGTCTTTTTACACTGGTTAATCCCGATCTTATTGTATGCATCCTGATAATTCCTTAAAGAATTGAGGTAGCTGTCATGGAGCCGGCTTAGATAAATGCAGTTCCCCGCATAGCCAGTGGTTTGTGTGAAAAGGAGAACAGAGCCGCTGTCAGGATTGCAGCGAGATCCGCCGCTTTCCGGCGGCCATTCAACATGCGGCCCCGCGCGCATTCCAAAACAGTTTTTATAACTCTCTTTCAAGGCATTAAAATTGCTTTGCGCCTCTTCGGCCAAAGAGACAATACGGCTTTTGTCTTGATCTTCTTTATGGGTTCTGATAAAATCATCAATTTTTTCTTCTTTATATGATCTTTTCAGCTCTGGAAGGCCAATCTCATGGCGGAGATTGGCAAATGTTGTCTCTATATTCCGCCTGCAGTCACAAAGCTCTTGGTATATTCCGCTCTGGATTCTCTGTTTGTGTCTCACTAAACCGGCGTTTCTTGCCCCGCCATACTTTGGGGAGGGGCTCCTAAGCCTCTGCTCCATGCCGCTAAGCCTTTGATATCGCTCAAAGATATTGTCTGCAAAGCCCTGCCCGCAGGAGCTTTCCACAGCCTCTTGCGCTTTGCAGCCAGCGCTCACAGCCTCTTCTATGCCGCCAATATAGTGTAAGCCGTCATGCTTGTGACACCTAAGAAGCTCCTTCATGCCCACAAGCTCCCTCTGACTGCCCTGAATGTCTCTTTGGTCGCTCTGCCCCGCAACAGTTCTTGGCCCATGGGCGGCTGGCGGGGCTCCATTCCCCCTATACTGGCGGTAAGAGCTAGAGCTATGGCCCTCGTGACTGCCTCCATAACCAAAAAGCGGGAATAAAATCAAAAAAAGCGGAAAAACCCTCATCGCATAGAGCTTATCGGCCGGCCCCCGGCGAATCTGAAAAAAATATTTAGAAATCTCAAAATAAGACATTTATATCTAATTTCCCCCCCAGGGAGGGCCCCAGGGAGAGCTGAAATTTCCGCCCCCTAAAAGGCAGCGCTTTTTATAAAAATACCGCAAAATCAGCAGCCTGCAAAATGAATCTCTGGAAAAACCTGAATTTTTATAAAAATTATATTTTCCCCTGGGAGCAATGCGGCAAATGTGTCTCAAAATTAAGATATCATTCTAAGCCGGCGGGGGGATTTTGAAATTTCCGCCCCCCTGAAATATAAAAAAAGCGGCCCTCCAGCGCATTTTGGAGGGCCGCTTTTTTGAATTGTCAAAATTTTTTAAAAATCAGGCGAAAGCAGAGAGCTTTTTGTCATCTCGCCCTCTATTCCGCCAGCCGCCTTTTGGTCTCGCTGTCCAACTCCCCCATCTGGCCTAAAATTTCGTCGTAATCCGGGCATTTCAGGATATCATTGCAGCGGCGGGCAGCCTCCCTCCTCTGCTGATCAAGGGGGATCATCTTCTCCGCCGCCTCCCGCAGAATATCGCAGCCCTCCATTACATAGTCATAATTGGAGCGGCTCCACAATTTGGAATCATACTGGATTTGTTTGCAGGTTGAAGCCCACCGGAACATTTTTTGAAGGCTGTCCTCTGCCGCCCCTAAATCTTCTGGATGATAGCTGACAGGGCGCTCTTCACCGGCCGGCCAGGAGGGGGACCTGGCCTGGCGGAAATTGTCATCCTCCACAACAGCCCGAAAATGCCGGTAAAAATAAAGCTGCGATATTTCAAACGGTGTTTGGAGCTTGATCATCTGGCCCTTTTCGGTCAGTTGCTGGACCATATCCCTGTCGTAGGGATAATAAGGGCCGCTGACCATGGCCCAAACCTGCTCAAATCTCTGGATAACACCTAAAAGATCTTTCTGAAAAAACCTGGCTTCACTAAATGTCCCCTCGGTCAAATAATACTTGGCAATCAAAAGAGCCGCATAAGGAATGCCCAGTTCCATGGCATTTTCCAGGTTATTGAGGCCCATGCCATCCTTCCCCTCCGCCAGGCGGCACATGCCAGCCTCCACCGAAAGGTTGGCATAATCGGGGCCGTGGTCTCCTACCCTTTTATCGCTGGCATCATGTATGGAAAGCAACTCGTAGGCGTCCTGCGGATCGCTGCAGCCTAAATTCCCCCGCTGGGCAGCCTCAGCGCCCCGCAGCGCGAGGGAAGCCCCCGCCGCCAAAATCAAAGCGCCCGCCAAGGCCCCGCGCCGCGCCCCCAAAGGGATTCCCGCCTTAAACAGCGCTTGACTAAGGCTCCCAGCGGCTTTTCCAAAGCCTCTCCCGGCTTTGCCAGGCTCTCCGCCCGCTTTTTTGCTTAAGCCGCTTTTTCCCGCAAGATCTGCCTGTTCCACAAGCTTTTTTTGATTCATCAGCGCTGTTTGTTTTACAAACTTTTTTTGTGTTGCAGTTTTTGCCATAACCCCCTCCCGGCCTTCTCAGCCTTTTTGATGGGACGGCCTCGCGGCCGTTCCTGTTTATTGGACTGCGGCCCCGCAGCCGTTCCTGTTTATTGGGCTGGCCTTGCGGCCATTCCCGAACCTCCGGCGCCGCCTGTTTTTTGGCGGCTTTCTCTCAAAACCAAAAGCAGTATATGCCAAAAACCCCGCAAAAGTCAAGAAAAAACATCACTTTTGCGGCCTTTCCGCTTGATTCTGCCGCCAACTGTTTAAAATTTGAACAGTTTATTGGGACGGCCCCGCGGCTATTTGTTTTCCTTTGGGCCTGGCGCTGAACCTATTTGCTGGGACGGCCTCGCGGCTGTTTCCGAACCTCCACAGAGCAGCAAGCTTGTCCAGAGGAAGGCTGTCTGTCTGGACAGCCGGCCTCGCGGCCGTTCCTTGCTGAGCCGGTCTTCCGATTGTTCCTCCTTGCGGCAGTTTGTTTTCCCCTGAACCCGGCGCTGAGCCTTTGCTATTCCCAGGGCCTGGCGCTGAGCCTGACTGCGGGCGCAGCAGCGAAGCCTGCGCGGGCGCTTTTATTTTTGCCCCCAAGCTCCTGTCTGAATGCGCGCTTGCGCTCCTGTCTGAGCGCTCGCTTTCGCCTCTGTCTGGGCGCTCGCTTTCGCCTCTGTCTGGGCGCTCGCTTGCGCCTCTGTCTGGGCGCTCGCTTGCGCTCCTGTCTGACTGCTCGCTTGCGCTCAGCTTTTGAGAAGGCTTTTTGCCGCGCAGGCTGGGATCATGCTTTTTTAAGCCTAAATCCAATAAATTCCCCAGCAACTCCCCATAACCCATAGAAGGATTCTTATGGGAAAGCAAAAACTTTAACCGCTCCAGCTTCCCGCGCGTTTCCCCGTCAATCACAGCTTTCAGCTCAAACCGGCCCTCTCCCAAAAAACGGACCTGTTCTTTTTGCAAAATTCTCTTTGAATCCGGCGCCTCCTCCAAAAGCAGCCTCTCCGTCTCGCGGGATGAGCAGCCCTCCGCCTTCTCAATCAGCGCCAGCTTTTTCTCCCTCTCCAGAACCGGGTTTTTTTCCGCCTCAAAGGCTGGCCCCCGCCAAGCCTCCTCAGCCATAAACTGCTTTTGCATGGCGGCGTCAGGGCCTGGCGCGCGATTGCTCTGCGGAGCGGCGCGCTCCCCCCAAAAAGATCCCGACGCCGAACCTCCGCTTTTCTCTGGCCCCGGCGCTGAGCCTGACTGCAAGCATCCCTGTTCTGGCGCAAGGGTTTTGTTTTTTTCCCGCAGCGCAGAGCCGGCGGCGTCTTTCAATTCAAGCTCCCCCCGCTGCTTTATAGACTGAACAGCCAGCCCAGACTCAGAAGCTTTTTTTAAATCATTTTTTAAACGGGACTCCTCTTTTTTTTGCTTTTCAAAAAAACTCTGAAGCTGGCTTGCGGCGCAAAGGCTCAGCCGGCCGGATTTAATCTTCTCCAGAGTTTCCGGCTCATCCCGGCAAAGCCTCATGGCCTTGATGCGGCGGAAGGCCGCCCCTTTGCTGTATCCAAGGCCCCTGACAGCATAGTCAAACAAGCTGGCATAGCCTTCGGAAAAATACAGCTGCCGGGCCTCAATCTCCCGCAAATGGCGCAAAACCTGAACATGAAGGCTCCGCTTTTTTTGAACCAAAAGCTTTGTCTGGGAGAGCAGCGCCTGATCGCTAAGCTTTGTGATTTCCGGCATTGTTAATTTATTGCAGGCTTTGCCCCAATGCCCGGCGCCTGCGCGCGCCCGCTGAAAACTCTCGTTTTGATTTTGCATAAACAGTGTCTCCTTTTTTGTTATTATTGTTTTTTTGCGCAGGCTAAAACCTTTCAAAAGCGCAAGTTTTATTTGTTTAAACTTTAACAAGTTTTTTTATGTTTTTGCAATCTTTATTTTGCTTTTTTTTCTGAAATTTACGCGCCGCATTATAACCTTTATGCGGGAGGGCTGAAAAAAGGCTCCGCCCTCTGGAAAAAGCTTTGATAAGGGACTTTGTCTCCGCGAGTGTTTGAGCGCCCGGATCGGCTGCGGCTTGTCTCTGCAGGGCAAAGAGGCGCTTTGTATAAAAATACCGCAAAATCAGCAGCCTGCAAAATGAATCCCATGGAAAAAACCTGAATTTTTATAAAAAATTACATGTTCCCCTGGGAGCAAGCTCAAATCTAAGCAACATATATGTCTCAAAATGAGATATCATTCTAAGCCGGTGGGGGGATTTTGAAATTTCCGCCCCCCTGAAATATAAAAAAAGCGGCCCTCCAGCGTATTTTGGAGGGCCGCTTTTTTGAATTGTCAAAATTTTTTAAAAATCAGGCGAAAGCAGAGAGCTTTTTGTCATCACGCCTCCTACTCCGCCAGCCGCCTTTTAGTCTCGCTGTCCAAACCGCCCATCTGGCCTAAAATCTCGTCGTAATCCGGGCATTTCAGGATATCATCGCAGCGGCGGGCGGCCTCCCTCCTCTGCTGATCAAGAGGAATCATCTTCTCCGCAGCATCCCGCAAAATATCGCAGCCCTCCATTATATAGTCATAATTGGAGCGGCTCCACAAGTTGGAATCATACTGGATTTGTTTGCAGGTTGAAGCCCACCGGAACATTTTTTGAAGGCTGTCCTCTGCCGCCCCTAAATCCTCTGGATAATAACTGACAGGGCGCTTTTCGCCTGCCGGCCAGGAAGGGGACCTGGCCCGGCGGGAATTATTATCTTCCACAACAGCCCGAAAATGCCGGTAAAAATAAAGCTGCGATATTTCAAAAGGCGTTTGGAGCTTGATCATCTGGCCCTTTTCGTCCAGCTGCTGAACCATATCCCTGTCGTAGGGATAATAAGGGCCGCTGACCATGGCCCAAACCTGTTCAAAATGCCTGATAACACGCAAAAGATTCTTCTGAAAAAACCTGGCCTCCTCAAAAGTTCCTTCGCTTCCATAATACTTGGCAATCAAAAGAGCCGCATAAGGGATGCCCAGTTCCACGGCATTTTGCAGGTTATTGAGGCCCAGGCCATCTTTCCCCTCCGCCAGGCGGCACATGCCGGCCTCCACAGAAAGGTTGGCATAATCGGGGCCGTGGTCGCCTGCCCTTTTATCGCTGGCATCGTGTATGGAAAGCCGCTCGTAGGTAAGCTGCGGCTCGTCACAGCTTAAATTCCCCCGCTGGACAAACGCAGCCAGCGCGGGGGAAGCCCCCGCCGCCAAAATCAAAGCGCCCGCCAAGGCCCCGCGCCGCGCCCCCAAAGGGATTCCCGCCTTAAACAGCGCTTTTCCAAAGCCTCTCCCGGCTTTGCCAGGCTCTCCGCCCGCTTTTTTGCTTAAGCTGCTTTTTCCCGCAAGATCTGCCTGTTCCACAAGCTTTTTAAGCTTTTTTTGATTCATCAGCGCTGTTTGTTTTACAAACTTTTTTTGTGTTGCAGTTTTTGCCATAACCCCCTCCCGGCCTTCTCAGCCTTTTTGATGGGACGGCCTCGCGGCCGTTCCTGTTTATTGGACTGTGGCCCCGCAGCCGTTCCTGTTTATTGGGCTGGCCTTGCGGCCATTCCCGAACCTCCGGCGCCGCCTGTTTTTTGGCGGCTTTCTCTCAAAACCAAAAGCAGTATATGCCAAAAACCCCGCAAAAGTCAAGAAAAAACATCACTTTTGCGGCCTTTCCGCTTGATTCTGCCGCCAACTGTTTAAAATCTGAACAGTTTATTGGGACGGCCCCGCGGCTATTTGTTTTCCTTTGGGCCCGGCGCTGAACCTATTTGCTGGGACGGCCTCGCGGCCGTTCCTGAACCTTCACAGAGCAGCAAGCTTGTCCAGAGGAATAGCCTGTTTGTCTGGCTGGCCTCCCGATTGTTCCTCCTTGCGGCAGTTTGTTTTCCCTTGAACCCGGCGCTGAGCCTTTGCTATTCCCAGGGCCTGGCGCTGAGCCTGACTGCGGGCGCAGCCGCGAAGCCTCTTCAGCCATAAACTGCTTTTGCATGGCGGCGGCCGGACCGGACGCGCCATTGCGCCGCAAAGCAGCGCGCTCCCTCCCAAAAGATCCCAGCGCCGAACCCATTTGTTGAGCCGGCCTCGCGGCCGTTCCTTGCTGAGCCGGTCTCCCGATTGTTCCTCCTTGCGGCAGTTTGTTTTCCCTTGAACCCGGCGCTGAGCCTTTGCTATTCCCAGGGCCTGGCGCTGAGCCTGACTGCGGGCGCAGCCGCAAAGCTTCTTCAGCCATAAACTGCTTTTGCATGGCGGCGTCAGGGCCTGGCGCGCGATTGCTCTGCGGAGCGGCGCGCTCCCTCCCAAAAGATCCCAGCGCCGAACCTCCGCTTTTGTCTGGCCCTGGCGCTGAGCCTGACTGCAAGCATCCCTGTTCTGGCGCAAGGGTTTTGTTTTTTTCCCGCAGCGCTGAGCCTGCGGCGCCTTTCAATTCAAGCTCTCCCCGCTGCTTTATAGACTGAACAGCCAGCCCAGACTCAGAAGATTTTTTTAAATCATTTTTTAAACGGACAACCTCTTTTTTTTGCTTTTCAAAAAAACTCTGAAGCTGGCTTGCGGCGCAAAGGCTCAGCCGGCCGGATTTAATTTTCTCCAGAGTTTCCGGCTCATCCCGGCAAAGCCTCATGGCCTTGATGCGGCGGAAGGCCGCCCCTTTGCTGTATCCAAGGCCCCTGACAGCATAGTCAAACAAGCTGGCATAGCCTTCGGAAAAATACAGCTGCCGGGCCTCAATCTCCCGCAAATGGCGCAAAATCTGAACATGAAGGCTCCGCTCTTTTTGAACCAAAAGCCTTGTTTGGGAGAGCAGCGCCTGATCGCTAAGCTCTGTGATTTCCGGCATCGTTAAGCGACAGCGAACATTCAAACCAGCTGTCTCTTTTTTATTGCAGGCTTTGCCCCAATGCCCGGCGCCTGCGCGCGCCCGCTGAAAACTCTCGTTTTGATTTTGCATAAACAGTTTCTCCTTTTTTGTTATTGCTGTTTTTTTTGCGCGGCCCAAAAACTTTTCAAAAGCGCAAGTTTTATTTGTTTAAACTTTAACAAGTTTTTTTATGTTTTTGCAATCTTTATTTTGCTTTTTTTTCTGAAATTTACGCGCCGCATTATAACCTTTATGCGGGAGGGCTGAAAAAAGGCTCCGCCCTCTGGAAAAAGCTTTGATGGGGGAAACAGCCTCCGCGAGTGTTTGAGCGCCCGGATCGGCTGCGGCTTGTCTCTGCGAGGCAAAAAGGCCTTGGCCGGGATTTTTGATTATTCTGTTTTTGCGCGAAAGATTGCGTTTTCCTCTCTTTATAAAAGGTTTGAAAGACCTGCTGTTTTGGGCGCGGCGGGGGAGGGAGCCGCATCCTGCCAAAACCAGGCCCCGCAGATGGCCGCCCCCCCCGCTCCTGACCAGATTTTTCTCGCATGCGGGAAAGCTCTTAGGCCTGTCCCAGCGCAAAAAGGCGGCTTCAGAGGCCGCCTTCGCCAAAAAAAAAGACTCTGTTTTTTTAAAGCCGCCACTGCCCCACAGCAGAGAGCAAACAAGGGGGCATTTTATGCGCAGCTCAGCGATTCAGCCCCCTGAAATCAGCTGTTTTTTTGTATCATTAAACCAGTCAATCAGCTGGCTTGACACTTCGTCATAATCCGGGCATTTCAGGATATCATCGCAGCGGCGGGCAGCCTCCCTTCTGCGCTGATCAAGGGGAATCATCTTCTCCGCAGCCTCCCGCAAAATGCCGCAGCCCCGCATGATATGGTCATAATTGGAGCGGCTCCACAGGTTGGAGTCATACGGGATTTGCCTGCAGGTTGAGGCCCAGCGGAACATGCTTTGAAGACTGTTTTTGGCTGCCCCCCGATCATTTGGATAGGATGTCCAATCCTTTTTAGTGTTGGATGGGGACTGAGCAGCCCTTTCGCTGTTATAGTGCACAGAGGCTCTAAGCCAGCGGTAAAAATAAAGCAGTGATATTTCATAGGCTGTGGTGAGCTTGATCAGCTCGCCCTGTTCGTCCAGCTTTTGAATCGGAGGTCTGTCATAAGGATAATTCGGGCTGCTGACCATGGCCCAAACCTGTTCATACCTTTGGATAACATGCAACAGATCTTTCTGAAAAAACCTGGCCTCTTCAAAAGTCCCTTCACTTTTGTAATACAGGGCAATCAAAAGAGCCGCATAAGGAACGCCCAGTTCCACGGCATTCTCCAGATTATTAAGGCCCAGGCCATCTTTCCCCTCTGCCAGACGGCACATGCCAGCCTCCACAGAAAGGTTGGCATAATCGGGGCCGTGGTCTCCTGCCCTTTTATCGCTGGCATCGTGTATGGAAAGCTTTTCATAGATGTACTGCGGCTGGCTGCAGCTTAAATTCCCCCTCTGGGCAGCCTCAGCGCCATGCAGCGCAATGGCAACTCCCGCCGCCAGGGCCAAAGCGCCCGCCAAGGCCCCGCGCCGCGCCCCCAAAGGGATTCCCGCCTTAAACAGCGCTTGACTAAGGCTCCCAGCGGCTTTTCCAAAGCCTCTCCCGGCTTTGCCAGGCTCTCCGCCCGCTTTTTTGCTTAAGCCGCTTTTTCCCGCAAGATCTGCCTGTTCCACAAGCTTTTTTTGATTCATCAGCGCTGTTTGTTTTACAAACTTTTTTTGTGTTGCAGTTTTTGCCATAACCCCCTCCCGGCCTTCTCAGCCTTTTTGATGGGACGGCCTCGCGGCCGTTCCCGAACCTTCGCAAACCCAAAGAGCCTGTTTTTTTGCTGCCAACGCCCTCTGGCTAAACTCCTCTGGCCGGCTCCCCTGTCTAACTCTCCTGGCCAATCCTCTCAAAACTTTTTTCCATTTTAACCGAAAATCTCAGCTGTAAGTGAAAAACCCTCATTTTTCTTTTTTTGCCCTCTCAAAGCTTTTTTCCAATCCCCCTGCTTGCGCTGAATCATCATATTTGTCTGGCTTTGGCTTGGCTCCGCCTGATTTTTGGCAAATTTTTTTCGTCAAAACCAAGAGCATCATAAACAAAAACCCCGCAAAAGTCAAGAAAAAACATCACTTTTGCGGCCTTTCCGCTTGATTCTGCCGCCAACTGTTTAAAATCTGAACAGTTTGATGGGCCGGCCTCGCGGCCGTTCCCGCGGCCACAAAATCTCCCATGCTGTCCCAGAGGGCTTGTTTCAATAGCTGGCCCCGCCTGTTTGCTAGGACAGCCTTGCGGCTGTTCCTCTTCGCAGCCATTTGTTTTCCTTTGGGCCCGGCGCTGAACCTATTTGCTGGGACGGCCTCGCGGCTGTTCCCGAACCTCCACAGAGCAGCAAGCTTGTCCAGAGGAATAGCCTGTTTGTCTGGACAGCCGGCCTCGCGGCCGTTCCTTGCAGAGCCGGTCTTCCGATTGTTCCTCCTTGCGGCAGTTTGTTTTCCTCCAGGCCCAGCGCTGAGCCTTTGCTATTCCCAGGCCTGGCGCTGAGCCTGACTGCGGGCGCAGCCGCAAAGCTTCTTCAGCCATAAACTGCTTTTGCATGGCGGCGTCAGGGCCTGGCGCGCGATTGCTCTGCGGAGCGGCGCGCTCCCCCCAAAAAGATCCCGGCGCCGAACCTCCGCTTTTGTCTGGCCCTGGCGCTGAGCCTGCCTGCAAGCATCCCTGTTCTGGCGCAAGGGTTTTGTTTTTTTCCCGCAGCGCTGAGCCTGCGGCGCCTTTCAATTCAAGCTCCCCCCGCTGTTTTATAGACTGAACAGCCAGCCCAGACTCAGAAGATTTTTTTAAATCATTTTTTAAACGGACAATCTCTTTTTTTTGCTTTTCAAAAAAACTCTGAAGCTGGCTTGCGGCGCAAAGGCTCAGCCGGCCGGATTTAATCTTCTCCAGAGTTTCCGGCTCATCCCGGCAAAGCCTCATGGCCTTGATGCGGCGGAAGGCTGCCCCTTTGCTGTATCCAAGGCCCCTGACAGCATAGTCAAACAAGCTGGCACAGCCTTCGGAAAAATACAGCTGCCGGGCCTCAATCTCCCGCAAATGGCAGCTTAAATTCCCCCGCTGGACAAACGCAGCCAGCGCGGGGGAAGCCCCCGCCGCCAAAATCAAAGCGCCCGCCAAGGCCCCGCGCCGCGCCCCCAAAGGGATTCCGCGCTCTCTCCAGTTTTGTTCAGCTCAGAAGCTTTTTTTTAAATCTTTTAAAATTTTCTTGCGGGCGCGGGCCTGAGGGGCTATAATCATTGAATAAGAGGGGTGGCCCCGCGGGAATATGCTTGGATATGCAGCATTGGCTCCCAGAGGCTTTGGAAACCGCGGCATCAGAGGGGTGGCCCCGCGGGGACATGCCTGGATATGCAGCCCCCCGGAAACTGCCTCGCGCTATAAGCGCCGAAAATGTTAAACAAAGGAGCTTTTTTATGAAAAAATCTTTTTTTGACCGCTTTGATGATTTTTGGCGCTCAGCCGCAGCGCTCGTCTCTCTCTCTCTCTCTCTCTCTCTCTCTCTCTCTCTCTCTCTCTCTCTCTCTCTCTCTCGGTTTGCCCGCGGTTTAGCCCCCCGCTTTAGAGCCTGCTTGCCGGGTAAAAGCAGGCGCTTCAATACATTCCCGGCAAATCAGGCCGGATTTTCCCTTTTGGGCGCTTTGGCCGGCGCCGCCATCGGCCTGCTTGTGGTTATGGGGACAACCCAAAGCTTTGTCCAGCAAAAGGTTAATCTTCTGGCTTTGGAAAAGCGGATCGCGCGGATGGAAATCAATCGGCGCGGCGCGGGCGGCGCGCAGCTGTTTATGGGGAGGTCATGGGACTGCAAAAACACGCTGAAGGGAAAAAAGCTGAGCGGCAGCCCAGGGGACGCTAAAAGAGGCTTTGAGATTTTGGCCATAAAGGGCGGGCCGCCGGCGCCAGCCTCTGTTTGGGACTTTTCCAAAAACACAGCCGGGGCATTAACAAGCGCCGCCACAAAGCAAAAGCTGACAAGCCTTGGGATAGACAAGTTTGAAAAGCTGGAGTTTGTTTATGAATCGGCAAAGCCCGCGGAGGGCCGGCTTGTTTTGCGCTCAAAGACTTCTATTTCCGGCCTTATGGAAAAAGAAAACAAAGCCGCTGTTTGGGAGATTTCCGGGATAAAGGTTGAGGCTAAAACAGCGGCGGAGGCCGCAAATGAGGGCCTGGCCGAAGGAGCCGGCAGCTATATAACGGCCTGCTGGTCCGATAAAAAGTCATGCGGCGCCGGAGTGGCGGGGGATTACCACACAAACCCCGATGGAACTAAGGGCGGCTTTGTGGCGGCCTCGGCAAAAGCGAATGTTGCAGCCACAGCCTTTATAGGGCCGGCCGCTGTGGTTTGTGACACCGCGCATGTCAGGGACAGCGCGCAGGTTCTGGACTTGGCGCGGGTTTGGGGCAAGGCGCAGATTTATGGCCATGCAAAGGTTTACGGCAGCGCGCATGTTTGGGGCGAGGCGCAGGTTTCCGGCTATGCAAAGGTTAAAGGCAATGCGCGGATTTCCGGCCAGGCGAATGTTTCCGGCGAGGCGCATGTCAAGGGCAGCGCCAGTGTTTTGGGCAAGGCGCGGATTTGGGACAAGGCGCGGGTTTCCGACTTCGCGAGGGTTTGGGACAAGGCGCATGTTTGGGGCCGCGCAAGGGTTTACGGCAATGCGGAAGTTTGGAACAAAGCGCGGGTTTCCAGCTTTGCGCGGGTTTATGATGATGCGCGGATTAGCGGCGATGCGCAGGTTTCTGGCAGCGCGCGGGTTTATGAAGACGCGCAGATTAAAGACAATGCGCGGATTTGGGACAGGGCGGAAGTTTACGGCTATGCGAATATTTGGGGCTATGCAAAAATTTGGACCGATGCGAAGGTTTCTGGCAGCGCGCGGATTTGGGACAGAGCGCAGGTTTCCGGCCAGGCAAAAGTTTCCGGCAATGCAAATGTTTCCGGCCAGGCAAAAGTTTCCGGCAGCGCGCTGCTTAAAGGCGCCGCGGCAGTTTCTGGAACCGCGCGGGTTTGCTCTGGAACGCGCGCAAGCGGACAAGCTGCCAATCAGCCCGGCTGCCCTTAACATGGATGCCCCCGCGGCGGATGGCCCCGCGCCCGCCCCCGCGCCCGCAGCCAGGCTCAGCGCGGGGGCTTGATTTTTCACAAAGCGCGCTTTATATTGCCTTTATGGGGAAAAACCCTTTGTTTTGGCTGATGAAATCAGAGCCTTCGGTGTATTCCATCGAAGATCTAAAAAAAGAGAAAGAGGCTTTTTGGGACGGAGTCCGCAATTATCAGGCGCGGAACTTTATGATGAAAGACATGAAGATCGGAGACAAGGCCCTGTTTTATCACTCAAACGCAAAGCCCTCCGGGGTCGCCGGGCAAATGTCTATATGCCGCCCGCCCGCGCCGGATCCAACCGCTTTTGACAAAAACTCCCCTTATTTTGATCCCAAATCCACAAGGCAATCCCCCCGCTGGTTTGGGGTGACAGTCCGGTTTGAAAGGGCCTGCCGCCTGCTCCCCCTGCATCAGCTTCGCGCCGAAAAGCCTCTGGCCGGCATGACGCTGCTGAAAAAAGGCCAAAGGCTTTCTGTCATGCCGGTTTCAGAAAAAGAGTTTCAGCATGTTTTGGGCCTGGCCCGCTGGCTTGACTGAAATGGCTGGAAAAACGCCTTTCAAGAAAGGAAAAATCATTCAGCCTTCGGAGCGCGGCGGGATCATGCCTGTTTTTTTGCCCAAAAGCGCTTCCCTGCCGGGCGCCTGAAAGCGCATAGCGGCCGAAAGGCTGATCCTCTCCCTTTGAAAGCCAGGCGCTGAGCCGCCGCTTTGTTTCCGCGGGCTTTTGATTGTCAATGCTCTGGCTGGAGAGCTTTGCGCATTCCCGAAAAGCCCCTCTCCATGCCTCCAGAGGAGATCCGTTAAACCGGGTCACAGAGGCCATATAGGGAAGCGCCTGATACGGAGCCTTCAGTGATGTGGACATGTCTATAAAGGGGCCGGCGGAAAGAACAGCCTCTCTGGGAAAAATCTTAACCGCGCCAAACCCGTAAGCCAGCTGATTGACGGGATTCAAGCTCCGAAAGGCATAAACCGCTTCTGTCAAAGGCCGGGGAAGCTCAAACTTGAAGTCCGGCAGAATCTCGTTATCGCCATTGACCACAAAAAAAAACCGGCTTTCAGAAAGCCGCGCGCACATCTGATGGGCAAGGCCAATCCCTTTGAGGCCATGCAGGCGCCGGCTTCGCGGAAACCGGCTTTTCAGAATATGCCAGTTTTTTTCCCGGTTTGTCTCATCATAAGAGAGAAAAAAAATATCAGGAGCCTGCCGCGCGCCGGGCCTGGCTTTAAGCATGCCTTTAGACATGCCTTTAGACATGGCTTTCCAGAATTTTTTTTATAGTCTTTCCAATAAGCGCCGGGCTGTCCGCGATATGGCATCCGGCTTCAGCCAGCGCCCGGCGCTTTCCCTCAGCTCCGCCCTTCCCTCCGGAAATAATGGCGCCGGCATGCCCCATGCGCCGGCCGGGAGGCGCGGTTCTTCCGGCCACAAAAGCCGCGACAGGCTTTGAAAACCCCCCCGCTTTTATATACTCCGCCGCCGCCTCCTCGCCAAAGCCGCCAATCTCGCCAATCAAAATCAGCGCTTTTGTCTCCTCATCCTCCTCAAACAGCTTCAGCATATCCACAAAGTCAGAGCCTTTGACAGGGTCGCCCCCAACCCCCACACAGGAGCTTTGCCCAAGGCCCTCCCGGCAGGTTTGCCACACCGCCTCATAAGTCAAAGTCCCTGATCGGGAGAGAATCCCCACAGACCCCTTTTTATGGATAGGCCCCGGCATAATTCCAATCTTGCATTCCTCCGGCGTGATAACCCCTGGGCAGTTAGGCCCGATCAGCCTTGTCCGGCTCCCTTTAAGCGCATGCTTTACCCGGAGCATGTCTGATATGGGAATCCCCTCTGTGATGCAGACCGCCAGCTCCAGCTCCGCCTCAATGGCCTCCAAAATGGCTGCAGCGGCATAAGGCGCGGGGACATAAATCATGCTTGCTGTGGCGCCGGCTGCCTCCACAGCCTCCCGAACTGTGTTAAAAACCGGCTTTCCCAAGTGAAGCTGCCCGCCTTTGCCGGGAGTGACTCCGCCCTCCAGCCGGGTCCCATACTCCAAAGCCTGCCGGCTGTGAAAAGTCCCGTGTTTGCCGGTAAACCCCTGGCATATCACTTTTGTGTTTTTGTCAGCCAAAATCGCCATGATTTGTTATCCCCGCTTTATGCCAGCCGGCCCTCCGCGGCCTGAACAGCTTTCCTCGCCGCCTCATCCAGGGTCCGGGCCGGGGTTAGATTCAGGCCGGATTTTTTTAAAAGCTCCAGCCCTTCTCTGGCGCGCGTTCCCTCAAGGCGGATGACCACAGGGATTTTCAGGCCTGTTTTTTTAACCGCGCCAATCAGGCCGGCGGCAATCACATCGCACTGCATGATGCCGCCAAAAATATTAACCAGAATGGCTTTAACCTCCCTGGACCGCAAAATGATCTCAAAAGCTTTTGTCACTTTTTCCTCCTCCGCGCCGCCGCCAACATCCAAAAAGTTTGCGGGGCTTCCGCCGCAAAGCTTAATGATGTCCATGGTGGCCATAGCCAGCCCCGCTCCATTGACCATGCAGCCAATCCCGCCCTCCAGCTGAATAAACGAAAGGCCATGCTCCAGGGCCATGGCCTCGCTCTCCGCCCTCTCCTGGGAGGCTAAAATCCTCCGCAAGTCCTCATGCCGGAAAAGCGCGTTTTCGTCAAAGCTCATTTTGCCGTCCAGCGCGATAAATCCGCCGCTTTCATCTTGAACAAGAGGGTTGATTTCCAGAAGGCTTGCGTCTTTTTCAGAAAACAGCCTGTAAAGATTCTGACAGAGCAGGGAAAGGCGGCGGGCATCCTCTTTTGAGGAGCGCCCCAAAAAGCGGCTGATGGACCAGGCATGATGAGGCTGAAAGCCAAAAAGGGGGTGGATTTTCTGCCTGAAGATGTTTTCAGGCTGCCGGGCGCTTGCCTCCTCAATGTCAGTTCCGCCTTCGGGCGAGGCGATAAAAACCGGGCAGGCTGTCTCCGGATCAATCAAAAGCGCGAGATAATATTCTTTTTTGATCTGGCAGGCGGCCTCCACAAGGACTGTCCTGACCAGCTCGCCCTTTTCCCCGGTTTGGGCCGTCACAAGGCGCTTTCCCAAAAGGCCCGCGGCCGCCCGCTCAGCCTGCTCAGGTGTTTTGACCAGCTTTACGCCGCCGGCGCGGCCCCGCCCCCCCGCCAGGATCTGAGCCTTCAGCGCCCAGAGATTCCCTCCGATCTTTTGCGCCGCGGCCCGGGCGGCCTGGGGAGCGCCCGCCGTTTGGGATTCCAAAACGGGGATGCCGTATTTTCTAAAAAAAACCTTGGCCTGGCATTCAAGTATGTTCATTGGCGGAAGGCTTAAGCCTAAAACAATTTCCCAAAAACTTCAAGCGCAGTCAAAAGGCGGGGTCATAAACCTCCCGCATAAAATCCTCTATGATATGATCGCGAATATATGCCCGATGCCGCATGCCGCCGTCTTCGGAAATGCCGGAAAACTCCTCTCCCAGGCCCGCCATTTTCGCGGAAAAAACATTAGACTTCAGGGCTGAATAAAAAAACGCGCTCAGATAACTGGCCACTGCCCCCCTTGATTTGCCGCTTAACAAAATATTTTTGTCCCCATTTTCAAAAACCGCGGCAAAATAAACCAGCTCCGCCCGCTTTCTTTTTTGCCCGGCCAGGCCATCCATAAGCTCCTGCATTTTTTTATGCCTCAAATCATGCCCCCTGGAAAAGCGCTCCGCCGCCGCAGTGGCGTTTCGGGCGGCATGGGTCAGATCATGGCTAAAAAAACGAAGCGGATCCATAATGATCCCATCCGCCGGCATGGCATTCCCGGCAAGGCCTATAAAATGCAGCCCCCCGCTCTGCGCGCGGCTGAGAGTGAGAATCCCCATTTGCCCCTCTATTGCGGGCAAAGCCATCTGCAAAGGAAAAAGAGAAATGATTTTCTGCAGCTGCGTCCGGTAAAAGCCGTCCCCGCCGGCCAAAAAGCGTTTATGCTTGTCCGCCAGCAGCGCGCTGAGCTGCCAGTTAAGCTCCAGCCACCACTCATAAGACGCCGCCTCATTTAAAATGGCCCGGTCCGCCTCTCTCTTTATCCTTTCCAAAGCTTTTTTTTGCTGTCTCGCTTTGCTGCGGCTGAGATTCATGCCGGCAAGGCTTTTCCCGGCAAAAGCGATGCGCTCATGCAGCTGATCCGCAAAATACTGAATATGCGTTTTTCGGGGATTGGGCTTAAGCTCCCGCAGCTGCCGCCCAAGATCCGCCCACTCATTGAGCTTGTTCATTCCCCTGGTCCAGGCGGGGCCAAGCCCCTGCCGCTTAAGCGCCGCCTCAATGTCTGACGGCGGCGACAGATTTAAATCCGCGCGGCTGATTTTTTTTCTCTGGCTTTCGGCAGACTCAAAAAGAATTTGAGCGTCTGGATGCAGGGCTCTTGGGAAAACCGGCAAATTCTCAAAGACATCTTTTCGGACACTAACTGTTTTTATCTGTTTTTGGCCGCCGGGGCCTAAAATCTCTGTTTCCAGCTGAAAGCCTGTGTCATCCTCCCCGGTTATTTTGAGCGTCCGGCTGATGTTTTGCTCAAAATCAATAAAGTATGTGTTTTCCCCCCTCTTTGCCAGGCTTTCTGCCAGGGCCTCCGCGCCTGTCATGCTCCGGATCGGCGCCATGCCGCTTTCCATAAGGCTTCTGACCTCCTGTTTTGAAAATCCGGCTTTTTTAAGACTTTGGGCTGTCTCTTTTATTTTTGCCCGCCGCGGCGGGGCGGAATCCAGAGCGTCCCCCATGCCGCGCGCCCGCTCTAAAGCCTCCAGCTCCCGCCGGCTGGCGCTTCGGCTGAGCAAAGCCTCAGCCTCCCGCCGCAGGGCCGCCTGATAGCTCTCCATGCCGGCTGCGATGGGGGCGCCGCCCGCCGCCGGGCGGGGCGCTTCGGGAGCAAAAGAAACCGCCGCGGAGGCGCTTTCGCCCGCCTGGCGCGAAGCTTCTTCTGCCCAATGGACTGCCGCGGGCGCGCTCTCTTTTTGATGCGGGGCTTTTCCCCCTCTCAGCAGATTTTTTGCCCCTTCAACAGCAGAGGCGGGGATCTGCATAAAACTCTGAAACTGCCTTTTGCATAAGCCAGGCTGCGGCTTCAGCAGCTTTGCGCCGGCTGCCGGTCCGGCAAAAGCCAGGCATCCCGCAGCAGCTGAAACAAAAAAATTTCCTGAAATCACAGGCGGCATCATAGCGCGCCGCGGCTCAAAAAGCAAGAAAAACCGCCGGCCGCGCGCAAAAATTTCAGAGCATGCGGCCGGGGGGGCGCGGCTGCCGGTCAGAGAAGGCTTTTCAGCTCCGCCAGGGTTTTTCTCACAGAGGCAATGGAGGCTTTCAGCTGGCTTCGCTCCTCTTGATTTAAGCTGATCTCAATGATTTTTTTCAGCCCCCCTCCGCCAAGCAGGCAGGGGACTCCGGCAAACACGCCTTTTTCGCCATATTCCCCCTGCAGCAGGGCGGCGCATGGCAAAATCCGGTTTTGATCCCTTAAAATGGCCTCCGCCATGTCCACAGCGCTTAAAGCCGGCGCGCAGGCAGCGGAGCCTGTTTGAAGCAGAGAGACGATTTCTCCGCCGCCTTTCCGGGTCCGCTCTATCAATTCATCTATGGTTTTTTTATCTGTCAGGTCCTCTAAAGGGACCCCCCCCGCCGAGCAAAAGCGGGTGAGGGGGGCCATGTCATCCCCATGCCCGCCTAAAACAAGGGCGGAGATGTCTTTTGCGGAAATTTGCAGCCTCTCAGCTATAAAGGCCTTCAGCCGGGCTGTGTCCAAAACCCCCGCCATTCCCAAAATTCTTTCTCTTGGAGAGTCCAAAATTTTATGGGCCAGATAAACCATGGCGTCAAGGGGGTTTGAAACTATGATGAAAACCGCTTTCCCGGCGAGAGGCTTCAGCCGCCCGCAGATATCTTTCATAATTTTGCTGTTTGCGCTGAGAAGATCCGCCCGGCTCATCCCCGGCTTCCGCGGCAGGCCGGCTGTGATGATAACAATGTCAGAATTTTCAGCAAGACTGTAGTCCGAGCCTCCCTGAATTTGAAGATCAGAGCCTGCCAGGGGAGCCGCCTCATAAAGGTCCAAAGCCCGCCCTTTGGCCAGCCCTCCGCTGATATCGATCATGGCGATGTCAGCCAGCCCCCGAACAGTGATCCAGTGGGCGCAGGCCGAGCCGACAAAGCCGCAGCCGATGACTGTGATTTTTTTTCTCTTATGGGTTTTTCCGCTTTGAGGCATATTTTTAACAAAAGGCCCGCCGCGCCGGCAGCGCATGGGGGCTGTTTTTTCAGAATCAGCTGTTAAAATCCCCAAAATTTCCGGCCAAAACGCCGAAAAACCCCAAAAAAATCAACAAAAATCAAAAAAAATGCAAAAAAATGCAAAAAAATTCACTTTTTTGAATATTTTACATCATTTTTGCATGACATTTCTTAAAAAGCGCTGACAGCCGCGCCGCGGCAGCGCTTTGCGTTATAAAGTTTTGGCCCGGAATTTTTGGAGGCTCTGATGCTGTTTTCCTTAAGCTTTCTGCTCTGCTGGCTTTTTTGCCTGAAGTCCATCCGGGAAATAAAAAGCCTGGGGCCTGCCGGGGCGGATTTCCAGAGGATTCTGTCCGCTGCTCTGGGAGTTTATTTTGTTTTTGGGTTTTTTCTAGCCAGAGCTTTCCCTTATTCCTTTATTTTTCTGGCCCTGCCGGCGGGGGGGGTTCCGGCTCTGGCTTTTTTTCTGCAAAAACAAAGGCGGCAAACCCTTTTTGACCGCCTTCGCGATCTGGCCCTGCCCATCTCCGCAAAAATGAAGCTGGGCTCCGGCTTTATAGACTCATGGGAAAAAAGCGTCCGGGAAATGGACCGGCGCGGCATAGAGGGGGAAATTCTTAAAATATCAGATGCCCTATTGTTTCAAAAAAATTTTCGGCACCCGGACAGGCGGATTGAGGACATTGTCCATCACTTAAGAGCGGTCAGAAACAGCCCTCATCCCTTAAGAAGACTGAGGCATTTGGAGCAAAAACTGAAAACAGAGCGGGCTTTTTACAGAAAATCCGGCCAGGTTTTGCTTCAGCTGCGGATTCAGTCCGGGGTTTTGGCCTGCCTTTATTTGGGGCTGCTGGTTTGGACCGCGCTGTTTTATGGCAGCCGGCATGTCAATTTAATGCTCGCCTCATTTTTTTGTTTCTCAGCCGGCCTTTTTTGGATCATGAAAACAGGGAGGAAAATGAAATGGTCCCTTTAGCCCCCCCTTTGCGCGCGGTCCTGGAGATCCGCCTTGAAATAGAAAACGGGGTCTCCGCGGCGCAGGCCATCCGCTCTTTTTCCCGAAGGGCGGTGGATGACTCTTTTGCCAGGGAGCTGGGGCTTTGGCTTTTTGCTTTTGAGACCGGGCAGGGGCTGAGCTGGCCGCCGGCCGCCGGGAAGCCGGCTGGGGAAAAACAAAGCCGCTGGCTGTTTGCGCAAACCGGGGCGCCGGCTTTCAAAAGCCCTTTCCGCAAACAGCTGGTGGATATTTTGACCCGCGGGCTTCGCGGGGAGCCTGTTTTGGACGCCTTGGCCGATCTGGAGGAGAGCCTGAAAACAGCCACAGAGGAGGATCTGGACAGGCATTTGCAGAAGCTGCCTTTTATCTCCCTGATTCCCCTGATGCTTTTTGAGCTGCCGGCGTTTTTGCTGCTTCTTGTGGGGCCTTTGATTTTGGATTTGCTTTCAGCCCTGCAGGCTGAAACCGTTTTTTTCCCTTAAAAACATGAAAACAAAAACAGGAGGAAACCAGCAATGAAAACATATTTTTTGATTTTTCTGCGGATTTGCCTGCTCCTTATCCCGCTCTGCCTCAGCTCTGACAAAGCGCGGGGCCTTTCCCTTGATAACATTCTCCGGGCCGGGGGGGCGGCCGGGCTTCAGCGGCTGCTGCAGACAGAAAAAAGGCGCTCTTTTTTAAGAGCGCTGTGCGCGAAAAGGCATCTCCCCGGCGGCAAAAAATCAAGCCCGCTGGCGGCATGCTATCAGCTGCTCTCGCTGCCCGGCGCGGCGCGGGCGCCCTCCCAGACTCCCGGCGCTGAGGATTTTGCGCCCTTTCAGGAGGCTCCCCGGCTTTCTGAGCTGGACACTTTGTGCCTCAGCCTGAAGGTCTCTGATTTTGACGCGGATTTGTTGAGGCGCTCCCTTCAGACAAAAGAAATTTCCCTGATCTGCCGCCGCCGGCTGGAGGAAAAACTGAAGATCCTTGAATACCGGGAGCTTGACAAGCTTGTTCCCGAGCTGAAAGGCCGCGGCGGCCGCGGGGATCAGCCGGATCCAGGCGCGGCCTCTGAATTTGACCTCCCGGCGGGCGCCGCGGCGCCGGATCCATCCCCGCCGCGGCCAAAACAGCTTTGACAGTGGAAAAGTCTCTGCAATGCGCGGCGATATTGGACAGATCGGAAGGTTTTTTTTAAAAAAACCTGTGATGCCTTCAAAAACAATGACCTCTAAAGGCCGGGTTTATACCCTGCTGCGCCCCCTTAAGGAGAGCCGCGAAAAGCAGGTCTACAAAGCAGCTGTGAGGGACAGCGCCTCTGGGGCAGAGCAGGAGGCTCTTCTGAAAATCTTTATCAACAGGGATCAGGAGTATCAGGGCGAGCTGGCCTCCCTTATAAAAAACCCCTCCCCCAGCTGTCCGCGCCTTCTTGGATTTGAGTCCTTCCCCCGCGGCGGCCTGGCCGGCATGTTTTTTGGCGGGGAGAAAAAAGCCCTTATTTTGGAGTATATTCAAGGGGTTTCGCTTGGCTGTTTGATGCGGCGCTTTACGCTGCCGGCGGCGGAAGTCAGGTCTTTGCTTGCCTCCATTTACAAGGGGCTGGCAGATCTGCAAAAAGCGGGCCTCTGCCATGGGGATTTGAGCCTGGACAATGTTCTCGCGGACTGCGCGGGGCGCGCCCGCCTGATTGATTTTGGAAAGGGCAACTATCAGGGCCAGCCGCGGGGGACTTTGCCGTTTGCGGCCCCGGAGATTTTAAAAGGGGGAAGGGCGTCTTTTTTGTCTGATTTGTTTTCTTTGGGGGTGATTGAGTTTGCCCTGGAAAATCCAAGCCGCTGGCTTTCCATGAAAACAAAATCTCCAGAGGATTTTCTTTCAGACAGCCATCCGCTCCGAAATCCAGACCCTCAAAAGCGGTTTTTCCCCGGCCATGAGCCGCCCAGAGCCATGCCCTCCATTGCCGGCAAGGTTCAGGATATTCTGGCTTCCCTTGAGGGGCGGCGCGCCCAAACAGAGAGCTTTCCCGCAAACCCCCCACAAAAAAGCGCCGGGGAGCCTGAGAGCGCCGTCTGGGGCTGGCGCGGCGGAAGAGGCTTTGCGGGGCAGTTTTTTCCGAAGCGCCCCCTCGGCCTGACAGCTTTTTTTGCGGCGCTTGTGTTTTTTGCCGGCGCCCCCCCGGCAAGCCTCCCGCCGCCCGGCGGCATGCTTAAAGTCTTTACCAACAAATGGTTTTTAATCAGCGCCGCGGATTTTAAGTCTTACACGCCGTTTTCCGCGCCGCTTCCGCCCGGCAGACACACGATTAAATGGAGGAGCGCCGACAAAGAGGGGGAAAAGCGGATTTATATTGAGCCTGGGAGAACTCTGCTTCTGCAGGATCAGGATTTTTTGCGGCGAGCCGGGCCTTAAGCGCCAGAAGGCTCTTTTTGATGGATGCCGTATTCCTTGGTTTTTAAAATGATGGAGGTTCGGCTTGACCCAAGCATTTTCGCCACTCTGGTTTTGTTCCAGTTTGTTTTTTTCAGGCAGTCCAGAAGGATCTGCTTTTCAACGGACTGCAAAGTTTCCTTTAGGTTTTGCTTGTCCAGCTGGATATCCGGGGTGAAGGGCGCAAGAGCCGGATCTCTTATTTTTCGGGACAGGCAGCCCGCCGCAATCACAGCCTGGCTGTCATTTAAAAAAGAGAGAATCCTCTCAACCTCGCTCTCCAGCTCCCTGATATTTCCCGGCCAGCTGTAGCCGCTTAAAAGCTCCAGAGCCTCGGCGGAAAACTGCCTTTCCCGCAAAATATCATTTTGCTGCAGAAAATGACTGGCCAAAAGGGGAATGTCCTCCGCCCGGCCCCGCAGCGGCGGGGTCTGGAGTCTGATGATGCCCAGGCTGCTTAAAAGCTCCTGGCTGAAAAGCCCGGCGTCCGCCATTTTTCTTAAGTTTTTGCTGGTTGCGGCAATGATCCGCGCATCCGCTTTTTTCCGCCGGGAAGAGCCGGCGGGGGAAAACTCCCCTGTCTGAAGAAAGTCCAGGAGCTTGGCTTGAAAATCAAAAGGGGCGGCGCCTATCTCGTCAAAGAAGACAGTCCCCTGATGGGCGGCCTCAAACAGCCCGGCTCTTTTCTCAGCGGGGGCGCCAGGGCCGGCGGCGCGCTCATAGCCAAAGGCCTCCGCGGCCAGAAGGCTGCCTCCAAAATGGGAGCAGTTTTGAGTCAAAAAGGGCTTGCCGGCTCTTAGGGACTGCCTGTGGATTGTCCGGGCCAGAAGCTGCTTTCCCGCGCCGCTTTCGCCCTCAATCAAAATTGAGCTGTCGTAGCGCTTAATTTTCTCCAGAATATTATAGAGAAACCGCATGGCAGAGGATTTTCCAACCATGCCTCCATAGCCGGAAAAGCCCCTGACCAGCTTTAGCTGCTTGATCAGCCGATTCTGCCGGCGCCTCTCCAAAATAAGGGAAAACGACTCCTCGGCCAGAGCGGACAGCATTTTTTTTAAATGGCCGGCTTCGGCGGGGCTGAGCGGCTTCAGCATCACTGTTTCTTTTGTTATCCAGTCCTCCTGGAAGTTCAGATACCGAAGGGCGTTTTGCAGCTTCCCCCCCTCCCCCTCTTTCAAAATGCCGGTGGCGGCGATAAATCCCTTTAGGGAGTTTTCCTCCGCCAAAAGCGGAATGGCAAAAATATCCAGGCCGGCCTGTTTCCATGGGACTGTGAATTTTTGCTTTAAATGCCGGCCTTTGCTGAGCGCGCGCAGAAAGCGGTCTCTGAAAATTTTAGAGCTTAAAAGGGCTCTGACAACAGGGCTGCCGGCCTCTGTTTCCTCAAAGTCTTTGGAAAAGGCCAGCTTCCCCGGACCTTTTTCCGGCTGGAGGTTTTCCACTGGAAAAATATCAATGCTCCAGCGGGAGAAAAGCAGGGCTTTAAGCCTCTGAAAAATATGAAGATCTTTAAACTGGCTGTTTAATGAATCCATCTGTCAAAAGCTAGGTTTTCCGCCTTTTGCCTCTCTCTGCCGGCCGCGCTGGTTTTTTTGTATGCGGCGGGGGCATTCTAAAACCCTTATCGCCAGATCAGGACCAAAGCTTTAATCCGCCCCCCCGGCAGGAGCCGCCGCAGGGCCATCCCTCTGGACAAGGCGGCAGCTGCCCCCGTCAAAAAAGAGTCCGCTCTGGGGCAAAAGCCCTCAGGCCAGCCAAAAAATGCGGCTGATCTATCCCCGGAGCGGCGAAAGCACTGGAGCTAATTTGGGCCATGGAGGCCGAATGATCCGGAGGCGCCCTGCCGGGAGCCGCGCTCTAAAAGAAATGAGGGAAAAAGCCTTTGGCCGGAAGGACCGCCCGCCGTCAGGCAAAAAGGCCGCGGCCGCGCCTGATTTAGCCAGGGCGGACAGAAATCTCCCGCAAATGGCGCAGGCGCAAAACCTGAACATGCAGATTCTTCTAAAGAGCCATAATTTTAAATAAAATGCAGCTGGATTTATTTGTTGTTTTGCCGCTCCCTCTCTAACTCTCTCTGAATTGCGGCAAGCTGCGCTGGAGAATGCTTGAAAACCTGTTTTCCAGTGTGCCTTCCAGAAGAAATAACGGCGCTGCCTCTAACCGAGGTCTGGCCGCCAACCAGCGCGTCGCCCCTAACATGCGCGCTGCCTTTAATCCAGGCGTAGCCATGAATTTGCGCCCGCTCATAAATCTTTGCCCCCCCATTAACCCTTGCTTTGCCTAAAAGCCTCGCCTGGCCATAAACCCGCGCCCAGTCAAAAACCCTCATTTCGTTTCCAACATACGCCTCGCCAGACACCTGCGCGTCATGATAAACATGCGCTTTCCAGCCAATAACCGCATCGCCAAAAACCCATGCTCTGTCACGAACCTTTGCCTCTTGCTTAACCTGCGCCTTGTTGGCAATGCGCGCAAAGCCAAAAACGCTTGCATTGCCGGAAATAATTGCTTTGTCCAGAATTGTCGCATTTTCAAAAACCTTCGCATTGTTCAAAACCTGCGGCAAGCTGCCATGAACCCGCGCGCTGTCATAAACCTTCGCCTGGTTAAAAACATGCGCCCCGCCATAAACCCGCGCGCTGCCAGAAACCCGCGCATTATGATAAATCCTCGCCTGGCCATAAACCCATGCCTCATTAGTGATCCTCATAGACGGGCTGCCATAGACCCGCGCGCCTTCAAAAACCCTGGCAGTTTCATCAACCTGCCCGCCGGAAACATCAGCATTTCCATAAACCCGCGCGCTGTCAATCACCTTCGCATTGCCGGAAACCTTCGCGTCTTCATAAACCCGCGCCCTTCCGGCAACTTGAGCTTGATCAAAAACCTGCGCGCTGTCATAAACCTTTGCGCGGCCCTTAATCTTCGCAGAGCCGGAAACCTCTGCCAGGCCGCAGACCGCCGCATTTTTGCCCACAAAAGCCGTGGCGGCCGCAGAGGCCGTGGCCGCCACAAAGCCGCCTTTAGAGCCATCGGGGTTTGTGTGATAAGCCCCCTCAACGGCATAGCCGCATGGCGTGTATTCAGCCTTTGGCTCCGTCCCCCCGCATTCCGTCACTTTGGAGCCGGCAACCTTTATATCGGAAAGCTCCCAGACAGCGGGCTTGTTTTCTCTCTCCATCTGGCCGGGAATCACAGTCTTTGAGCGCAAAACAAGCCGGCCCTCTGTGGGCTTTGCCGGCTCATAAACAAACTCCAGCTTTAGAAACTTGTCTATTCCAAGGCTTTTTATTTTTTCCCTGGCGGCGGGGCTTGTTAACTCCCCGGCGGAGTTTTTGGAAAAATCCCAAACTGTGGCCGGAGGGGCGGCGCTGTCCTTGACGGCCGCAATTTCAAATCTTCTTTTTCCATGGGAATCAGCGCCGCTTAGGCTGTGTCCCTTGAGCGTGTTTAGGCAGCTCCAAGCCTTCCCCATAAGCTTTTGCTGGCCGCCGCCGGCGCCAAGGGGATCGCCCCGCCGGGTGATTTCAAGCTGCTTGATCCGCTTTTCCAGGGCCAGAAGGCTGATCTTTTGCTGAATAAAGCTTTGGGTTGTCCCCATGAGGACAACCAGGCCGATAGCGGCCCCGGCCAGAGTTCCCAAAAGCGAAAAGCCAGCCTGGCCGGCCGGCAGTTTAAAGGCGGCCCTAAAGCGGAGGGCTAAGCTGCGGGCAAAACCGAGAGAGAGAGAGAGAGAGAGAGAGAGAGAGAGAGAAGAAGCGCTGCGGCTGAAAGGCCAAAAACCAGCCCGCCGGCCTCAAAAAAAGAGTTTGTCATAACAGCTCCTCCTCCTGCATAATCTGGGCAATATCCAAGCATCTCCAAGGGGCCAGATCCCTTCTTCAGTGATTATAGCGCCTGCCGGCCCGCGCCTGCAAGACTGTTTATTGGGCCGGCCTTGCGGCTGTCCAGAAGGATCTGCGCCGGGCGGAGGATTTTTTGGCCCAGAGGCCGGAGAGGCATGAGCTGTTTTTTTCTTGCTTTTGTCAGAAATCAGGGGAAAGCTTATATCTTCAAGCCCTGGCGCGCGGCCCGCGGGAGCTTGGACAAGCTTTGGCCGGCTTTTGCGGCGGGGGCTTGGGACAGCTCCAGCAGCAGAGTCCCGGCCCGGCCCCGAAGACAGCAAGCTTCAGCCAGGGGGGCGCCGCAGGGGAAAATCCAGGAAAATACAGCATAGCCAGCCAAACAAAGGAGGATTTATGGCAGAAAAAGAAACAAAAATTTCCAGGACAGAGGGCGCGCCGGGGGCTTCTGGCATCCATATTGCCCGGCAAAACATGCCGGGGTTTAAGCCGTATTTGCTGGACCTCCATGATCCGCGCCTTGAGGGGGTTTTTAAGGATTCAAAGTCTAAGATTGGCGTCTGCCTGTATTTGCTGAGGCATGTCTGGGATCGCAAGGCGGATGCGGAGTTTGTTTTGAGGGTTTTGGGCATGTTTGGGGGGGATTTTTTGAAAAAACATCCAGATTTTGCGCTCAGCATGCTTGACTATTTGTTTGAGGGGTATAAAATGAAGGCAGAGGCATGGGCGGAGGCGGAGCGGGAGGCTGTCCGCCGGGGGTTATTGCCAAAAGGAGGTTATATGACAATACGGGAAGAAATTGAGGAAAGGGGCATCCAGAAAGGCATCCAGAAAGGCATCCGGAGAGGCCGGCAAAACAAAGAAAAAGAGGTGATTTTAAATATGCTCCAGGAAAAGCTGGACGCTGCCCTGATAGCTAAAGTGACTGGCCTGCCTGAAGCTGAAATCATCAAATTCAAAAACGGCGAGATCAAAAGCAGCCAGCCGAAAGCGGGCATTCAGAACGGCAAGGCTGAGTAGGCCGATCCGGGGCCAGCCTTAGGGCGCAGAGGGCTTTGCGCTGGGACAGGAAAGGCCCGCGGTTCAGAGCCTTGGCTTTTTCCAGGGCTGTCTGAAAGCTTGGCATTGCGGCCGCGATTCCCCTGGAAAGCAGGCTGCGGAAGGCCCGGCGCTTTGAGGCGCTTATAAGGCTTTAAGGCGCGCAGTTCTGACTGGCGCAGGCATGCGCCAAGCAGTCCTGGCTTTCCCCGGCCTCGGTCTGCGATCATATTTCCCCGATTTGGAATACATGGGAAGAATTTATAAAGGGGCCTTTTCAGGGCCTCTGCAAGCCCTGCCATCGGGAAAAGCTGGAGGCGGACATGACCGCCAAGCGGAAGGCCAAGCTGTTTGAGATTCATACATGGTAATAAGCCTTTTTGGCAGTCCAAAAAATGCCGTTTTGAGGCTGGACTAACGGCGCCCAAAACCAACCCATAAGGCTAGCCCTAAGGGGGGGAATCATAAAGAAAGGGGGGGGCCCCCTCATATCACAGGCGGGGGGGGCGACATCTTTTTCTGAAAACTGGACATCAGCGGGATTCCGGGCCGGGGGCGGAGCTTATGGCCGGAAAAAAGCCCCGAAAACGGGGCGCCCATCGCTCGCAAGGCCCTCAAAAAACTTTGGGACTCTGGAATTTATACAGACAAGCCCTGCCCCACATAAGAAATCTTGGCCAAGCTGGCTGTTTAATCAAAAGGCATTTCATAGGATAAATAGATGATGCTGTCATCATCATTAGGGACATCAAAAAAACGGCCTAAGCTGTTTTTCGGTTTAGTCACATCCAAACGGAGGATGGATGTCCCGCGGGGGCTTTCGGAAAGCCATTGAAAGCCCCAAGATTGATTCCACTCTGGATTTCCCTCGGAGATCCGACGGATGGCCCCCAGGCGGATAATGGCGCTCAATGCGGATTCTTTCCCAAAAAAAAACAAAGGCTGATTGATTTCAGAGAACAAATAAACTGTGGAATCATCTTTAACAGTTATGCTGTCCAGGCCGGTCTCTATTTTGAGATATGCCCTGCAGCCCGGAACCGAATACGGTTTCCGACAAACATTTTGGGCCTCATTTAACAGGATCATCTTTCCAAAAGCAAATTTTAATCCAAGATGAGGGCTGGTCTTTCCTTTCCTGTCACATTTTTTCAGTTCATTTTCAAAATCTCTGATAGCTCTGACAGATCGACGGCTTTTTATTTTATGCGATTTTGCAAATAATGAGGCAGTTTTTTTATAGCACTCATTTTTATATTCATAATCCATTATATCGTTAGACAAATCGTTAAAAAGATCATGAAATAAGTTTTGCTGGTCTTTTGATCCGCCTATCATAAAATCAGAGGCTATGTTTGTAGTCCAGCCTCCCGAAGCCCCTAAAATAATATAAGCGCCGCTGAAGACAGGGATTTTTTTATTAAACTCAAAGCTGTTTCGCTCCACAGGATAAACTTCCGCTTTCCCGCTGGTTTTTATTGAAATTTTGCTGATATAAAGACGGGATTCCAGGGCAACGCTCCAATTCTCCCCATCTTCAGGCCCCATGGAATAAACCAGCCGGAGGCCATGGGTCAACCCTGTATCATTCCCTTTTGAACCGAGGTTGTCATTAAAAATAACAACTTTAATCCGTTCTGTATGATTCTCTTGTGGCGTGTCTTCCGCAGCGGCGGAAAGCCCGAAAATCAGGAAAGTGCTCAAAAGAGTCGTTTTTAAGTGTTTCATAGAAACACCTCATTTTTTATTTTATGGGCAGAATATAGCGCCCGCTTTGAGACAAAAAAAGTGAAAAAAAGTGAAAAAGCGGCCATAAGCCCCCGCGCGCCGGGCGGGGGCAAAATCTTTACAGGCCCTGTTTAATGCCCTATCGGCGGCCTGTTGACCCCTTCCCTTTGGGGGGATTTTTGTTGAGGGCTGCTGGCGCGGCAGGCAAAAGACACTTGACAGATTTCAGATCGCTTAGCTTGACCCAATGTTCTGAACCACTGACCCCTTTGGAGCTGCTATCAGGCGAAAAATCGGCCTTCCAACCGCCGCCTGAACCGCTGATCCCTTTGGAGCTGCTATAAGGCAAAACGGTGTCCTTGTGTTTGCTATCTATCCAAGTCGGATGGTGGACTCCCTTGGGGGAGGCTGTGGCGCGGGGGAGGGGGATGGGATGGATTTTTTCCCTGGCCAGCCTTAATTGCCTTGCTTTGTGAGCTTTGTTTTTTGCGGCCCTGTCTCTTGCCTCTTGTTTGGCTCTTGCTGACTGCGCTGCCTGATAAGCTCTAAGCTGCTGTTCAAATACATGCCGCTTGGCCGGCTGCTTGGCCGCCTTCCGCTTTACACTCGCCCGCTGATTGTCTTCCATCTCGCCGGCATGGCTTTGAAAGCCCGCCCCCATTAAAACCCCGGCCAAAGCCGAAAAAATTATTTTTTTCATGATAAGCCCTCCATGGCTGGTTAAAGACCCCGATCCGCCGGGGCCAGCCTGATTATGACTTGCCCCGGCCAGGCAAACAAGCTCCGGCCCGGATTGCCAGGCCCGCCGGGGGGACAAAGTGTCTCAAGCCTTGAGAATTTTCCAGAGTCCCAAAGTTTTGAGCGGGTGGCGCGAGCGATGGGCGCTCCCGTCGCCATCTCTCGGATCAACCCATTAGTCCAGGCCGGCGGGGCGCTTTTTTTGGCAGCTGAAACCGCCGCGGATTTTCAAAAAATCAAAAACACAAAAACCCTCCAGATTTTCCCCTGGGGGTGAACTGGACTAAGGGCGGAAAAAAGAGAGAGCAAAGCCCCCGCGCCGCTCGCAGGCAGCCCCGCTGCCAAATAAAATTCAAAGGTTTTTTATCGGGGCCGGTTATGGCAGTATGGCAGCCCCATCCTGGATTGTTTATTTATGGGGGGCAGCTTGATGGGCAGCATGACTGATGGGCAACTTGCCCGCTTGTATGCGCTCCATAACAAACCTTCGCGCTGCCTAAAACATAGGCGTTGTTTGTAAGCTTTGCTCTGCCTAAAATCTCCGCGCTGCCGGAAACCCGCGCATCATCCCCAACCTGATTGGCTCCGTAAACCTTAGCGGTGCCGAAAACATGCGCTTGGCCCCAAATATTTGAAAAATAGGAAATCTCCGCTCTGCCGTAAATCTCCGAATTGCCATAAACCTGCGCCCATTCTGAAACCTTTGCGCTGCCATGAATTTTAGCGTTGCCATAAATATTTGCCTGGCCGCGAATCTCCGAATCGCCCTCAACTGTCGCCTCGCCGCCAACCCTGGCGGCGCCGCCAATATACGCTTTGCCCCAAATCTGCGCCTTGCCATAAACATGCGCGGCGCCGCTAATAATTATATGTTTGCTGCTATCATTTCCAGAAATTTTTGCATTGCCGTAAACCTGCGCGCTGTCAATAATAGCCGTATAATTCCAAATCTCTGCGTTTTCATAAACCCGCGCATGGTCGTAAATCTCAACTAAGTATTGGCCATAAATTTTAGCCCTATCATAAACCCGCGCATTGTGATAAACCTGCGCCTTGCCATAAACCTGCGCGGCGCCGTAAACATGCGCGTCACCATAAACCCGCGCGTCGCCATAAACCCGCGCCTTGCCATAAACCTGCGCATTGTTAAAAACCCGCGCGGCGCCGGAAACCTTGGCCTTGCCATCAACCTGCGCATTGTTAAAAACCCGCGCGGTGTCACAAACCGCGGCGTCTGGCCCTATAAAAGCCGTGGAGGCCACATTCGCCTTGGCCGTGGCCGCCACAAAGCCCCCGCCGTTGCTATGAGGCGCGCCCGCCACATTGGAGCCGCAAGCCTCTGTAACTGGCTTGAAGCGGCAAGCCGTCACATAGTCGCCGGCTCCGCCAGCCAAGTTTTCTGCCGTGGCCTCTGTCGCTGTTTTTTGATCAACCGTTATCCCGGAAAGCTCCCAATCAGTGGCCTTGTTTTCCCTTTCCATAAGGCCCTGAATGCTTGTCTTGGATTTTAAAACAATCCGGCCTTTTGCGGGGGGGCCTTTTTTATAGACAAACTCCAGCTTTTCAAACTTATCTATGCCAAGGCTTTTCAGCTTTTGCTTTGTGGCGGCGCTTGTTAATTCCCCGGCGGCATTCTTGGAAAAGTCCCAAACTGTGGCCGGCGGGGCGGCGCTGTCCTTTATGGCCGTGATCTCAAAGGTTCTTTTGGCGTCCGTGGAGCTGCCGCTTAGCTTTTTCCCCTTCAGGGTGTTTTTGCAGTCCCATGCCTTCCCCATAAACAGCTGGCCGCCGTCTCCCCCGCGCCGATTGACTTCAAGCCGCTGAATCCGCTTTTCCAGGGACAGAAGGCTGATCTTTTGCTGAACAAAGCTCTGGGTTTGCCCCACAATCACAACCGTGCCGATGGCGGCGGCGGCCAAAGTCCCTAAAAGCGAAAAGCCGGATTGACCGGCCGGCAGTTTAAAGGCGGCCCTAAAGCGGAGGGCTAAGCTGCGGGCAAAACCGAGAGAGAGAGAGAGAGAGAGAGAGAGAGAGAGAGAGAGAAGAAGCGCTGCGGCTGAAAGGCCAAAAACCAGCCCGCCGGCCTCAAAAAAAGAGTTTGTCATAACAGCTCCTCCTCCTGCATAATCTGGGCAATATCCAAGCATCTCCAAGGGGCCAGATCCCTTCTTCAGTGATTATAGCGCCTGCCGGCCCGCGCCTGCAAGACTGTTTATTGGGCCGGCCTTGCGGCTGTCCAGAAGGATCTGCGCCGGGCGGAGGATTTTTTGGCCCAGAGGCCGGAGAGGCATGAGCTGTTTTTTTCTTGCTTTTGTCAGAAATCAGGGGAAAGCTTATATCTTCAAGCCCTGGCGCGCGGCCCGCGGGAGCTTGGACAAGCTTTGGCCGGCTTTTGCGGCGGGGGCTTGGGACAGCTCCAGCAGCAGAGTCCCGGCCCCGAAGACAGCAAGCTTCAGCCATGGGGGGGCGCCGCAGGGGAAAATCCAGGAAAATACGGCATAGCCAGCTAAAAGGAGGATTTATGGCAGAAAAAGAAACAAAAATTTCCAAGACAGAGGGCGCGCCGGGGGCTTCTGGCATCCATGACAGATTTTTCAAAAGAGCCTGTGAGTTGCCGGGGGCGGCTGCGGATTTCTGCCGGGAGGCCCTTCCCCCGGAAATATTCGCGCTCTTTGACTGGCCGCGGAGCGGGCTGGCAAAAGACAGCTTCCACGACGGCAAAAGGGCCGACTTGGTTGTGGCCGTCCCTTTTTTGTCAGATCCGGGGGTTTTGACTTACATCGTGATTGAGCATAAATCACAGCATGAGCCGAAGAAGACATTTCTCCAGTTTTTCCGCTATCAGATGCAGTTTTCAGCCGACCAGCTTGAAAAGCATGGCTTTCTGCCAGAGATTTTGCTCGTTTTGGCTCATCAGGGGAGAAGGCCATACAAAGGCCCGCTTTCCCTTCGGGAGGCCCTTGGCCATCCGATTTCCCCGAAAAACCATATTGCCCGGCAAAACATGCCGGGGTTTAAGCCGTATTTGCTGGACCTCCATGATCCGCGCCTTGAGGGGGTTTTTAAGGATTCAAAGTCTAAGATTGGCGTCTGCCTGTATTTGCTGAGGCATGTCTGGGATCGCAAGGCGGATGCGGAGTTTGTTTTGAGGGTTTTGGTCATGTTTGGGGGGGATTTTTTGAAAAAACATCCAGATTTTGCGCTCAGCATGCTTGACTATTTGTTTGAGGGGTATAAAATGAAGGCAGAGGCATGGGCGGAGGCGGAGCGGGAGGCTGTCCGCCGGGGGTTATTGCCAAAAGGAGGTTATATGACAATACGGGAAGAAATTGAGGAAAGGGGCATCCAGAAAGGCCGGCAAAACAAAGAAAAAGAGGTGATTTTAAATATGCTCCAGGAAAAGCTGGACGCTGCCCTGATAGCTAAAGTGACTGGCCTGCCTGAAGCTGAAATTATCAAATTCAAAAACGGCGAGATCAAAAACAGCCAGCCGAAAGCAGGCATTCAGAACGGCAAGGCTGAGTAGGCCGATCCGGGGCCAGCCTTAGGGCGCAGAGGGCTTTGCGCTGGGACAGGAAAGGCCCGCGGTTCAGAGCCTTGGCTTTTTCCAGGGCTGTCTGAAAGCCTGGCATTGCGGCCGCGATTCCCCTGGAAAGCAGGCTGCGGAAGGCCCGGCGCTTTGAGGCGCTTATAAGGCTTTGCGGGGGCAGGCCATTTTCCCCCGGATCTGAAAATCAGGAAAACCCCGGCCTGGCTAGCCGGAAAAACAAAATAGGCTTTCATGCTCCATCCCTCTCTGGACCACCAGTATCCCTGGGCGGCGACGGGGGGGGGGCATTGCAGTAATCCCCGCGGTGAGCGCTTTTTCTTAACCTTCCTCTGCAAACTTTCGCTTCCCCTTTAACAACCGCCTTCCCGGTAATATGAGCGATGCCATAAACCCGCGCATTTTCTCTAATAATTACGCCATGGTATCCGTAACCACCCTCAACCAGCGCATTTTGATAAACCTGCGCATTTTGAAAAACCTGCGACTTGGCCGTAATCCGCGCCTTGCCATAAACCCGCGCCGCGCCAAAAATCCGCGCATTGCCGTAAACCTGCGCGCGGCCATAAACCCGCGCATGGCCGTAAACATGCGCATGGCCGTAAACATGCGCCCAGTTTAAAACCCGCGCATTGCCATAAACCTGCGGATTATCGCCTATGCCATCAACCTTTGCATGGCCGTAAACATGCGCGTGACCCTTGATTAGCGCGTTGTCCTTAACCTCTGCCCGGCCAAAAACCCAGGCCGCCTCAGTAATCTTTGCCTGGCCGGAAACCTTGGCATTTTCAAAAACCCTCGCAACATGCTCAACCACCGCGCGCTCGGAAACCTCCGCCCATCCCGAAACTTCCGAACTGTCAATAACCTTCGCATAGTCTTTAACCCATGCATGGCCGGAAACTTTTGCTGAAATCTCCGCCTTGCCGGTAACCCGCGCGCTGTCTAAAACCCGCGCATAGCCCTTAATCTTTGCGCTTTATCCAAGAACCTTGCGCCAGGCCGCAAACAGCCGCATTTTTGCCCACAAAAACCATTTTGCGGACGGTGGCCGTGGCCGCCACAAAGCCGCCCTGGCCGCCGCCGGGGTTTGTGTGATAAGCCCCCTCAACGGCATAGCCGCATGGCGTGTATTCAGCCTTTGGCTCCGTCCCCCCGCATTCCGTCACTTTGGAGCCGGCAACCTTTATATCGGAAAGCTCCCAGACAGCGGGCTTGTTTTCTCTCTCCAGCTGGCCGGGAATCACAGTCTTTGAGCGCAAAACAAGCCGGCCCTCTGTGGGCTTTGCCGGATCATAAACAAACTCCAGCTTCAGAAACTTGTCTATTCCAAGGCTTTTTATTTTTTCCCTGGCGGCGGGGCTGGTTAACTCCCCGGCGGAGTTTTTGGAAAAATCCCAAACTGTGGCCGGGGGTGCCGAGCTGTCCTTGACGGCCGCAATCTCAAAGCTTTTTTTTCCATGGGAATCAGCGCCGCTTAGGCTGTGTCCCTTGAGCGTGTTTAGGCAGCTCCAAGCCTTCCCCATAATCTTTTGCTGTCCGCCGCCGGCGCCAAGGGGATCGCCCCGCCGGGTGATTTCAATCTGCTTGATCCGCTTTTCCAGGGCCAGAAGGCTGATCTTTTGCTGAATAAAGCTTTGGGTTGTCCCCATGAGGACAACCAGTCCGATAGCGGCCCCGGCCAAAGTTCCCAAAAGCGAAAAGCCGGATTGATTGGCCGGCAGTTTAAAGGCGGCTTTAAATCGGAGAGCTAAGCCGCGGGCAAAACCGAGAGAGAGAGAGAGAGAGAGAGAGAGAGAGAGAGAGAGAGAGAGAGAGAGAGAGAGAAGAAGCGCTGCGGCTGAAAGGCCAAAAACCATCAATAAAGCTTTCATGTTTAAAATGATAGCCGCGGCTGGCCGCTGAAACAAGCTTTTTTTCCAGTTCCCCGGCGGGGCAAGTGTCTCATGGCTTGAGAATAGCAGGATTCTGGGAACGGCTGCGAGGCCGGCCAGATAAGCTCTGGGAAGAGACTCCTCCAGACAAGCTCGCTGTTCTGCAGATCGGAACGGCCGATAGGCCGTCCATCGGAACAGGCTCTGGGAACGGCTGCGAGGCCGTCCATCGGAACAGGCTCCGGGAACGGCCGCGAGGCCGTCCCAGCAAACAGGTGGCCCGGGACGGATTTGAACCGCCGGCACAAGGATTTTCAGTCCTCTGCTCTACCCCTGAGCTACCGGGCCCTGATTTTGATCTCCGCCTCAGCTGCCGGGCCTTGATTTTGATCTCCGCCTCAGCTGCCGGGCCCTGATTGAAAGGCCAAAAACCATCAATAAAGCTTTCATGTTTAAAATGATAGCCGCGGCTGGCCGCTGAAACAAGCTTTTTTTCCAGTTGATCTCCGCCTCGGCTGCCGGGCCTTGATTTTGATCTCCGCCTCAGCTGCCGGGCCTTTCTTCTGATCTCCGCCTCAGCCGCTTAAATGGCGGGGCGGCGGTTTTTTCGCCTTTCGCTGGCTTTGCGGAAAAAGGGCCAACCCCCCCGGCAAAAGCAAAAAAACAGGATTCAGGCTAACCTCTTTTTTTATTCATTTCAAGCTGTGGAAAACCAGGAGCTGAAAAATCAAAGGGGGGGAGGGGGGGCTTGCCCCCCCACAAAGGCTTGACAAAAAAGCTTCCGCGCGCCATCATGCCGGCAGAAAGCGCCGCGGGAAGATCCCCTTGAAGCCTGGCGGCGGGAAAGCCGGCAATGACAATTTTTTTTTTCATTTTGAGATGGGCATGGCCTGCCTTTGCGGCTGCCGCGGCGCTTCAGCCGGCCGCCGCTTTCAGCGCGGCTTCTGAGACAGCCCAGGCCCAGCCCCCGGCGGAAGTCCTTAATTTTTCCGGTGAAGCTCCTGTCCCGGAAGCTGTCCGGCGGGCGGCCCGCTCGGTTTATCACATAACAAATAATATAGGCTTTGGAACAGGCTTTGCCGCCGGCCGCCGCCTCATACTGACCAACTTTCATGTCATTTGGACTCTTCTGGGCAAAGGCGGCTTGGATGGCATCAGCCTCAAGCCGAATCATCTTTCAGGCAGCGGGGCCGGGGGCGGGCCTTGGCCAAAAAATTTAAAGATCCGGCAGATGCTGCGCCTTTCAGCCGCCTTGGATCTGGCCCTTCTGGAGGTCAGTCATGATATGCCTTTTTATCTGACTCTGCGGCAAAGCCCTCCATCCGCAGCGGAGAATCTGTTCATCATCGGCTATCCCCAAAACTCTTTTGCTTACATAAAAAAAGCCGGGCCAGCGCAAAGCTTTTCCGGGCTTATGGCTTTTCCTGTCAATTACTTTGATCTTAGGGGAGCCAGCGGAGGCCCTGTTTTAGATGCCCGCGGGCGGGCCGCGGGGGCGCTGTTTGGATCTGACAGCTATCATGCGCTTTCCGCCGGCCTCAGCCAGCTGAAGCGCTTTGTTGAAGGGCGCGAAGGGGAGGCTTGCCAGCCGGCCGGGCCTGTGTGGGAATGTTTTTTTCAGGCCCTTAAAGCCGCTCATGAAAAAGCGGAGCGGGGGGATGCTCTTTCCCTTTACCGCCTTGGCGCCATTCATGCCGAGGGGTTTTGGATGAAAAGCGATCCCGCCAGGGCTGCAGATCTTTACCGCGGGGCGGCGGAATCCGGCTTTGTTTTGGCGCAAAAGGCTCTGGGAGGATTGCATATTTTAGGAAAGGGGGTGGAAAAAAGCGAGTCTGAAGCCCTGTACTGGCATCGCCGGGCGGCGCTTCAGGGACACAGGCCGGCCCAGTCAAATCTTGGCGCCATGCGTTATAATGGCGAAGGGGCGGAAAAAAGCATTCAAGCGGCGCTTAAATGGTATCGCCAGGCGGCGCGGCAGGGCTGCCCTATGGCGCAAAACAATCTGGCCAGCATGCTTTACAAAGGGGAGGGATCGGAAAGAAATTTTGAAAAAGCGGCCTTTTGGAGCCGTCTTTCAGCGGAGCGCGGCCATCGCGGCGCCCAGGCGCGCCTTGGATATATGTTTTATCGCGGGGAGGGCGTCCCGCAAAGCTCCGCCGGGGCTTTCCTCTGGCTGCAAAAAGCCGCTGAGCAGGGCCATGCCGAGGCGCAGCAGAGTCTGGGATTTATGTATTACAGGGGGGAGGGGGTGGAAAAAAACTTTGAGAAGGCGCTTTACTGGCACAGCCTGGCGGCTGATCAGGGATCCGCCCTCTCTTTATTCACTTTGGGCGCCATGCATTACAATGGAGAGGGGACAGAGCGGAATCTTAAAAAGGCAAAAGAGTTTTTTCTTCAGGCAGCGGATTTGGGCCTCCCTGAGGCGGCCGCCATATTAAAAAAACTTCCAAAATAGAAGAATTCAGCCGGCGCATGTGTTTGAAAGCTCCCGCGCTTGCTGTTTGTTTGACAGCGCTGTTATCAGTTTCTCCGCCGCTTGAGGCGGCTGAGAATCCGTCTCTCTGCGCCGCCGCTTTTGACTCTTCCCCCGCAGCAGATGAAACCGGCAGGTTAGAGGAATATCAAAGAGCCAAAGAGCTTGCGCAGATGTATGTCCGGGAAATGGACATCATATCCAAAGAAGAATACATACAGTTTGTCATGGAGGAAAGGCCGGAGGGCCTTTCCCTTTCCCCTAAAAGAGATTTTCCCGATGAATTTGAAGGCTGGGATATTTTTTTGGGCCTGCCGGCGGCCGCAAAGGCTGGAGGCGGCAATGAAAGCTCTGGCCTGGAGCAGCCAGAGCCGCCGGAAAAACCCTCATCAGCGCCCCCTCCCAGAGGCGATGAAAGCTCTGGCTCGGAGCGGCCCGCGCCGCCGGAGCAAGCCTCATCAGCGCCCCCGCGCGCAAAATTGAAGCTGCCCGGTTATTTCAACAAAGAAAACTGGCTTTCTCAAAGCCAGTTTGAAAGATTTTTGGCATTTTTAGATATTCGCGCGGAAAAGGAATACGCCAGCTGGCTGGCGCGGCTCGGCATTCGCGCTGTCCCCGTCTTTCATGTTTTAGACAGCAGCCCCGGCAGCGCTGTCTTTCTGGAAGAGGAGGCTTTATGGCGGGCTGCCTTGGGCCGGCCTAAAAAGGATTTTCAGCCATCCGGCGCCCAGCGGAATGAGGGCGCGGACACAGCGGCTTCTTTAACGGGCGCTGAGCGGGGCGCGGCCAAAGCCGCCCGCATGGAAAAATCGCTTAAGCTCCCCCGGCACCCGGATCGGTTTTATCCAGATTTTTTTTGGCGCCGCCATGCTGAAAAGATGTTTCAGCTCAAAGGCGGGCGGAGAATGAAACAGGCCGCTTTTTCCGCCAAAGACGCGCCGCCCCTGGAAGTGTTTGAAAATCTGCTGCTGAGCGCGGGCATTTTCAGAAGAAAAGACTACAGAAAATGGATCCAGACAGAAGAGGCGCAAAAAGCCGCAGAGCCTTACAGGCTTCCGTTCAGCCCTGAGCATAGCTTTCCAGGGTTTTCTTTTCAAAGCTGGGCCGCCCGGAACGGCCAAAAAACACTGGCGGATCGCGTGTCTTCCAAAGACGCGCCGTCTTTGGAGTTTTTTGAAAATCTGCTGTCTCAAAACAATATTGTCACAAGGGCAGAGTATCTTAGATGGTTTCGGACAGCGGCTGCAAAGGAGCTTGCGCGGCCTTATAAGCTTCCGAGCAATGTGGTCAGCTGCTATCCGGGGTTTTCCTGGGCAAAATACGCCGCAAAAACCGCGGCGGCGGGAGGCCGGAGGATCCGCAGCAGCTTAAAAAAAGAAGATGTTCCGCCCCTGGAAATTTTCGAAAGCCTGCTTCAGCGCTTTAACATCCGAACAAAAAGGGCTTATCTTCTGAAAAGGAAGACAGAAGAAATGAGAAAAGCGGCGAGGCCTTATAAACTGCCTGTTCAGCCGCGGGACTTTTACCCGGGCTTTAGCTGGAAGCGGTATTGAATCCCGGCTTTCGCGCTCATGCCGCAGGCAAAAATCAAATGCCATGAAAAGCCTGGTTTAAATCAGCTTTCAGATCATCAATATGCTCAATTCCAAGGCTCAGGCGGATCAGGCTGTCTGTGACCCCGCGGCTTCCGTAAGAGCCATGAGTCATGCTCAGGGGATGCTCCGCCAGGGACTCCACAGCCCCCAGACTTTCGGCAAGAGTAAAAATCTTTAGACTCTTCAAAAATTTTTCAGCGGCCGCGCCGCCGCCTTTTATGTAAAAGCTGAGGACTCCGCCAAAGCCGGACATCTGCTTTTTGGCTGTTTCAAACTGGGGATGGGATGGCAGGCCCGGATAAATGACTTTTTCAGCCTTGGAGCGGGAGCTTAAAAACTCTGCCGCCTGGAGCGCGTTTTTTTCGTGGGCCTCCATTCTGAGGCTCAGGGTTTTTAGGCTCCTGAGCAGCAGATAAGAATCAAAAGGGGACAGGGCGGGGCCGGTGGTTTTGCTGAGAAAGCAAAGCTCCTCCCGCAGCTTTTCGCTCCGGCCCGCGATCAGGCCGCCAAGGACATCGCTGTGCCCTCCAATGTATTTTGTGGCTGAATGAAACACAATGTCAGCCCCCAGCTGGAGCGGCTTTTGAAAAAACGGGCTGGCAAAAGTGCTGTCCGCGATCAAAAGGCTCCCTGGCGGCTTTTGCCTCGCGGTCTCCTGAATGTCAATGATTTTCAGGAGGGGGTTTGTGGGGCTTTCGATCCATATCATTTTCGGCGCCGGATCCGCGGCCAGCCGGCTTTTGACCAAATCAGGGCGGGAAAAATCCATCATCTCCAGCCGGAGGCCCTGTGACTCCTTGAGGCGGCTCAGCAGGCGGACCGCTCCGCCATAAAGGTCCTCTTCGGCGAGAATCAAATCCCCCGGCCTCAAAAGCTCCGCAATCAGGCGCATGGCGGCGCAGCCTGAAGAGAGCGCGAGGGCAAAGCGGCCATCCTCCAGCTCAGCGATGCAGCTCTCCAGGGCCTTTCTTGTGGGCGTGGAAACCCTTGAATACTCAAACCCTGAATGTTTGCCCGGAGATTTTTGGGCAAAAGTGGTGGCGGTGACGATGGGAGTGACCACAGCCCCTGTGAGCGGATCGGGCGGCTGGCCGGCATGGATGGCTTTTGTCTGAAACTTCATAATATTCTGCCGCCGGCCGCTGTCTTTGGAGCCGGGGCTGGCATCTGCCGCCGAAGCCGGCTCAGGCTCCCCAAGCTCCCGCGGGGCGCGCGCGCCAAGGCTTGGAGATATAATTCCCCTGAATCTCTAACAAAAGCAAGAAAAAACTTAGGCCCCCCGCCCCCTGGAAAAGCCAAAACGGCCGTCCCAATAAACAGATCCTCCTCTGGAAAAGCCTGTGACTCCGCAGAGGATCGGGAACAATCGCCCGGCCGGCCCAGCCCGCAGGCTTAAACAAGCAAATACAGGCCCAGGGGAATCAAGTAAAGCGAAAAAACAAAAAACCGGCGGCGCTGAGCGAGGCGGAGCAGCAGCCGCAGGCAGAAAACTCCGCTTCCGTAAGCTGTCAAAAAAGCCACAATCATTCCCGGCGAAAAAACAAAGCTCTGCGGGCGGGACAAAATTTCCACAAAAAGCGAGCCGGCAATGGCGGGCAGAGAGATCAAAAAACTAAAGTAAACAGAATCTTTGGGCGAAAGCCCCAGAAAAAGCCCGGCGGAGATGGTCCATCCCGACCGCGAAAACCCCGGCAAAACAGCAATGGCCTGCGCCAGGCCAATAACAAAGGCTTTGAAAAGGCTTAGGCGCCTTAAGGGAGCGGCGGGGGCAGCGGCCGCGCGCCGCCCCCAAAAAAACAGCGACCCAAGCAAAAGCCCCGTGCTTAAAAACCCGGCGGCGGCGAAAGCCTGCCGAAAGCTTTGATCCACAAAAGGCTTTAAAAAAAAACCCGCGGCAATTAAAGGCAAAAGGGAAACAGCTGTCTGGAGCAAAAGCCGCCGCTCATGTTTCAGCGAAAACGCCAGATCTTTCAGGTCTTTAAAAAAAACTGTGAAAACAGAAAGAAGAGTCGCCCCGTGGAGGAGCAAAACAAGGCTGAGAAGATTTTGCTCCGGGGCTGGAAACAGCTGCTCCAGCAAAAGAAGGTGGCCGGAGCTGGAAACCGGCAAAAACTCCGTCAGCCCATGCAAAAGCCCGCGCGCAAAGCCTTCTAAAAGCTCTCCAAAAAGCGCGCTCAGAACGGGCATTTCACACTCTGCGGATTCAGGCCCCCCGCCTCTCCGCCGCCGGCAGGTTTTTGCAGGGGTTTTTCCGCGCGGACAGGGTTATTTTGAGATTCCGGCGTCTTTTAAAAAAGCTTTCAGGCCAATATCTGTCAGAGGATGGTTTGCCAGCTGGCTGAAAACCTTATAGGGCATAGCGCAGACAGGGACTCCGGCTTCGGCCATCTCCAAAACATGCCCCGTATGCCGGATGCTGGCTGCCAAAAGCTTCGTTTTGAAGCCATGCTCCAAAAATATTTCGTGGGAGGCGATGGCCGCATCCGCCCCTCTATGGCCCGCATCGTCCAGGCGCCCCATAAAAACAGATACATAAGACGCGCCCGCCTTGGCTGCCAGCAGGGCCTGGAGAGGGCTGAAGCAAAGGGTGGCGTTTGTGGCGATTCTCTCGGCGCTCAGCTGTTTGATGGCCTTCAGGCCCTCAGCAATTAAAGGAATCTTTACAACAACAGAGGGGTGAATTTTAGAGAGCTGCCGGCCCTCTTCAACCATATCCCCGGCGCGGACCGACAAAACCTCGGCGGAAACCGGCTTGTCTCCCAGAAGCTGGCATATATCCGTAATCAGAGGTTCAAGCGGCTTTCCGGCTTTTGCCGCCAGAGAGGGGTTGGTGGTGACGCCATCCAGGACCCCCTGCTGAAAGGCCTGCCTGATCTCCCCAATGTCAGCCGTGTCCAGAAAAATCTCCATACACAGTCCATGCTTATGGCCTTTTCAGCCAAAAGGCAATTCTTTTTCTTAAATTTTCTTAAAAAAGCGGTTTTTTGACCGGCGGAGAGGGCGCTTTTCTTAAATTTCCTTAAAAGCGGGGGCGAAAGCCATTAAAAAGCCGCTTGACTCTTTAAATCAACAGCATTATTTAACTGGCAGCCGCTCCGGGAGTTTTTTGGATCTGCGCTTCGCGCGCGGAAAAGCGCCTTGAAAGGCTGAAAGGCGGAAGGGGGGTCAAATGAAATATTTTTTTCTGGTTTTTTCTGGTTTTTTTGTTTTAACGGCGGCTGCCGCCGCGGGCCAGACTCGCGGAAAGCATGCGCCAGGGCGGCAGGCTGAATTGACTGCGGCGCTTTTGAAGCGCTCTGGAAGGCCTGCGGAGGCCGCGGCGGGGCGGCCGGCTGAATTGAATGCGGCGCTTTTGAGGCGCTCGGAAAAGCCTGCTGAGGGGGGGCCGCCGGCAGCCTCCTCAGATTTTGATATAGCCCGCTGGACATCCCGCCTTAAAGACAACTCCTGGAGAGAAAGAAAAGCCGCCCTCCATGACAAACAGCTGGCCGCGCTGCGGCAGCCAGCGGGACAAACCTTCAGAGACGCGGTGATTGGAGCCATTTCCCTCAGGCTGGCAGACTCAAGCCAGGCTGTTCGGGCGGCGGCGGCGGAAGCCTTAAAAGACTGGGCGGCGCCGGCAGCCTCCTCAGACACAAAAACCCAGGCCCTTGCAGCTTTGGCAAAAAAACAAAAAGGGGATTCCGGCGCGGTTTTTTTAAAAAAAATAGAGCATGCCGGAGAAATTTTTTCATCAGTTAACTTGTTTTATTTAGGCGAAAACATGGTTGCCATTGAAATTGCCCGCCCCGCATGGGTCAAAGCCGTTGAATCCGCTTATGATCTGGCTGCGGCCGGCCTGGATCCCAAAAAAAGCCTGGAGGCGCGCCTTGCAGCCGCCGGCTTTCTGGATCAGGTTTTGACGGAGCAGTTTGATCAATACATGGCTCTTATCCGAAAAAAAAGCATTCAGAGTCCCAGCTCAATGGATTCAGCGGCTGTTTTTGTGATTGAGGTTATGGCGGATTTGACTTTGCGCGGCATGGGCGCGGCAAGGGCCGCCGCCGCCGCGGCTTCCGGCTCAAAGCCGCTAAAGCGCGCCCTAACTAAAACATCAAGTCACGCTGACTTGCGGTTTTTTCAGATGATTGAAGAATCCGCAAAGGGGGCCGGCTGGCCGAAATGGATTTATCCAAAGCTAGATCATCCAAGGCCCCGCGGCGCGGCGGAAACAGAGCTGAAAAATTATGAAAGGCCATGGGCTGTCATCCAGCCGGCTCTTGAAAAGGGGCTTTCGCGCCCTGAGCCTCAAATCAGAAAAAGAGCGGCTGCCCTTTTGGAGCGCTTTGGCGGAATGTATCCCGCGCTTCAGGGCCGCCTAATCGCCGTTTTAGAGGCCCGCCAGGGGAAAGAGGGCAGCCACAGCCTGAAAGCCGCCATCAGGAGATCTTTAAAGCGCCTTGGCTGCAAAAACGCCCTGCGGCGCTGATCAGCTGCCCTGCAGCGGGCAGAGGCTCCCGGTTTGGGAGGGGGCCTGTATGATTGACAAATTCCCGCTCTGCAGATCCTCGTAAAAGGCGGCCATAATCTCTTTTGGCTCCAGCCGGCCTGACTTTTTTAGCCGCTCGGCCGCGGCAAGGCCCAGAAAATTGTTTGCCATGTCCATCTCCCTTGCCAGCTCTGTCTGCTGCGAATCGATTTCATGAGCGCTGAAAACCCGCTCGCTTAAAGCCGGGCCGATGTCTTTATATAAAAGCGCCGCCCATGCAAAATGCCGGCAGGCGTCGCCGGGGCCGTTAGAGTCAAGCGCCTCAAAGCAGTCAGAGCACATTTTTTTTGCCTCAAAGCCCGCCATATAGGCTTTTGCCATGCTCACTGGCTTTTTGAGGATCAAAACAAACAGCTCTTTGCTGAAATTAGGGATGAGGTGAGGGTCTTGAAACGGATTTTGAAAGTCATAGCGCTCTTCGGAATCCTCAAAAGCCTCTGCCGCGCGGGCCGGGGCCGCTGCCAGCCCGCCGGCCAGAAGGGCCGGCAAAATCCAGCCGCAGAAAAAGGGGGGAGGCTTAAAACAACCGGCCATAGCTTAATCTCCGATTTGTTTTAAGGAGAGCAAAATATCAGCCGCATGAAAACTAAAAAAAACTTAAACTTTAAAGCGGGGGCGGGCCTTCAGCAGCCTGCCAAGCGCGGCCTCCGGGGAATGGCCCCAGCTGTTAAGGTGCCCCATTTTTCTCCCTCTGCGGCTTTCTTTTTTTTCATACCAGCAGACTGATATGCCTTTAGGCTCCGCCAGTTTCGGCTTTTTATGCCCCTCCCCCAAAAGGTTCAGCATGGCGAAGGCTTTTTTTCCCTTTAAGGGCCGGGGCCTTGTCAAAGGGAGGCCGGCGATGGCTTTCAAATGGGCGGAAAACTGATCTTCCGCCAGGCTGTCAAGGGAGTAATGCCCTGAGTTATGAACCCTTGGCGCCAGCTCATTGACCAGAATTTCGCGGCCTGTGTCAAACAGCTCAAACGCCATCAGCCCCTCATACTGAAGGCCCTCCAAAAAAACTTTTATTTTTTGTTTAAGGGGGCTTAATTTTTTATGGGAAGCCGGGCCGCGGACCCAAAGGCAGCGGGACTGCTCCTGCCTGGTTTCCATTAAAGGAAAAAAAACAATCCGCCCCAGGCGGCTTCTTGCGGCCAAAATGGCAAGCTCCCTTTTAAAGGGAATGAGCTTTTCCGCAATAAAAAAGCGGCCGCCGGCTTTGAGCGTCCTGATCCGGCTTTTGCTTTGAATGAGAAAAGTCCCATGGCCGTCATAGCCGCCGGTTCGGGCTTTCAGAACAAAGGGGCCAAGCCTCTCCCATACAGAGGCCAGCTTTTCGCGGGCGCCGCGGCTCAGCCTGCCGGGGGCGGCAAAGGAGACTGGCTCAAACTCCGCGGTTTCAATCTGAAACTTTTGAAGCAGCCGCTTTTGCGGAAGGCGGTCTTGAATCAGAGAGAGGGCCTGCAAAGAGGGGGCAATCACAGGCCCCGCCGCGGGGGCGGGGCCGGGGGCGGGGGCGGGGCCGGGGGTTTTTCCGCCGCGGATTTTCGCTGGCAGGTTTTTCGGGAGGTTTTTCGGGAAGGCCCGGCGCAGGGCGCTTTCAACCTGCCTGGCGGGGATAAACTCGCTTTCAAAAGTGACAATGTCCGCGGTTTTTAAAAACCGCGCGAGATCAGCGGCTTTTTTGGGATCTCCTTTTTGCCAGATCTCCGCCGCCCGCGCCGCCGGATCATCTTCGGAGGGGGAGAGAACAGCGGCTTTCAGCCCCAAAGCGGGGGCTTTTAAAGCCAGAAGCCGCGCAAGCTGCCCGCCGCCCAAGACGCCGATTGTTTTAATCGGGCGGGTTTTTTTGGCCTTCAAGCTCCCTCCCCGCTTATTTTTCCCCGCTCAGAAAAAACCCCCTGCCGGCGCCGGCCTGTTTATATGTCAGAATCTTGAGTGTCGGCGCCCAGCAAAACATCCAGCTTCCCCTTTTGATCCATGGCTATCATATCAGAGCAGCCGCCAATCAGCTGGCCGTTGATAAAGATTTGGGGGACTGTCCGCATTCCCGTCCGCTTCATCAGCTCATCGCGCTCCTCTGCTTTGCCGTCCAGATTGACCTCCTGGAAAGCGGCCCCCTTGGCGCTCAAAATTTCTTTGGCCAGGACGCACGAGGGGCAGCTGCCTGTAGTGTAGATTTTGATCTCAGCCATTAGGCCTCCTTGTTTTTATGGGAAAACTCAGCCTCTCCGCTTTGTTTTAGCCGGATGTTTTAGCCGGAAAACCCCCCTCTGCCCCCTGCGGTCAATATAACCGCGGCGGGCGGCTTAAATGCTCATCAATCCGCGCCGGCTTTTAACATGCCGCAGCCAGCCCTTTTTGGCAAGCTTTTGCCGCGCCGCAGCATTCCCGCCGCTTTTTCTGGAAATATGCCGCAAGCCGCCGGGCCTGTCAAACAGGAGGATCTTGGCCATAAACTCCTGGAAGCGGGGCATGGCGCAGCCAGCATAATCTAATACACGCTGGTTGCGGAAATCTCCAGCTCCTTTGACAGGGTTTCCTTCAGCTTGTAGGCATGCGCCGGGTCATGCCCCACGCCAAAAAACACCTCATTAAACGGGATGGAGGCTTTGAGAAGGCTTAAGCCCTCCAGCAGGGTTCCGGGCAGAATTTTCACTGTCAAAATCAGATCAGACTTGACAATGGGGGCGATTTGCTGGGAGACAACCCTCTGCAGCAGCTCGTAAAAAATCTTGCTGTCCTCCATGTCCTCGTCCTCGGCGTAAAAAAGAATCAGCTCAAAAGGCTCGTCTTTTCTGATTCTTTTGATTCTCTGAATGGTCGCCATAATCAGGCGGCGGGTGTTGGCGGTCCCGATGCAGAGCAGAAACTTTGTCAAACTGTCAGGCAGATCAGACATGGGCTGATCCGCGTATTTTCCCAGGCCCAGGCGCAGGTCAGAGTGGGTCGCAAGCCTTGTCTCCAAAACGCTCCAGCGGTAAAAAGCCATAAGAAGGGATGTGGCGGCCAGCAGCAAAGTCAGCATAAACAGAGTCTCAGAGCTGGCTTTGGCCAGCAAAATCAAAAGCGAAGAGGCCAGAAGCGCGGCCGTCAAAAGCGCCGGAAGGGGGAAAACCCTTCCTCTGACTGTGATCAGCGCCCTGGAGAGATACTCCTTTGGAGCGCTTTTTCTATAGCCTTTGTTTCTCATCAAAATAACTCCGGCGGCAAAACTGACCATAACGCCCAAAAAGGCCATTCCATAAACTTTTGCGGCGATATTCACCTCCCCCGCCACAAGAGCCGACATCATCATGGCTATAACCGCAAAGGGCAGAGTGATATAAGGATAGCCCTCCAGCCGGGGGTGTTTGTGAATCAGGCGGGCCAAAAGGATCTGCGGCAGATTGCCGTTTTTCGCCATAGTGGCGGCCAGCCCCACAAAGCCGACAAGGGCGGTGTTGACGGCGGCAAACAGCGTCCAGCTGGCGTTGATCACAAGAAGGGTTTTTAAGGGCGCGCCCCCTAATTTGTAGCTCATTTCCGAAAGCAGATGATTTAAATTGCCCTCCACTTCGGCGGGGGTTAAAACCGCAAGGCAGATAAACGAGATCAAAGGCGCGGTCAGGGAAACAGCTATAATGACAGTCTTGTAAAGCTTCTCCAGGGTTTTGATCTGCGGCTGTTTGACAGACTCTATGATTTGAGCGGCGGATTCAAAGCCCGTGATTCCCAAAAACGCGGCGGCCAGCCCGTAAGCCAGAAGGGGAAGGGTGAGCCGTCTCTCCCCCTCCTGAAAAAACCTTGTGAATTTCCGCCAGTCCAGATCCTCAAAATGAAAGCTCAGGTAGATCAGCCCCCAAACCCCGACAATAAACAGAAAGACAAAGTGAAAGGAGGCGATGGCTGTGACAATTTTTGCCGGCTCTTTCAGCCCCTTAATGTTTAAAAGCCCGAAAAAAACAATCGGGGCAAAGGCAATCCAAACCACTGTCTGCAAAGAGGCCTCAGAGGAAAAAAGCGAGCATATATAGTAGCTCCCTGAAAGGGAGCTGACTGCCGCTGTGGCCAGGTAAGACACAAAAGTCAGGGCGCCCGCAGCCACGGCGGCCCGCCTTCCCAGGGACCGCAAAATCATGGAGTAGGCGCCGCCGTTTCTTGGCGACATGGCCAGCCCCTCCTCATAAGTCCGCTTGAACATCCACATGCAGAGGCAGCAGATCAAAATCAGAAGGGGCGAAAAATACCCCACAATCGGAAACAGCAGGCCCGTGCTGTAAAACACAGAAGTGCCGATATCCACCCCGACAATCCCCGCCGAGATAAACCATCCCAGCCGGGTTTTTTGAGATTCATTTTCCATGCCGCGCCCCCTTGCAGTCTCTGTTTTTCCCTTTTTGTTTTTCCCTTTATAGAAAGCCCTGAAGCCGCCCCGCCGGCATGCAAACATTAAAATAATTGAGAGGTTAAGCTGCCTTCCGCCTCTTTTATGATCTTCCGCGCGGATGCGGAGATATAAACAGCTTTTTTCAGCTTGTCTCCCATTGAGTTTTGCATTTCCTCTGGCGGCAAAATAATTTTTATTTTTTTTAAGTCAGATGAGCGGATGCTCTGCAAAATTGAGCCGCTCTCCAGCCTCCTCATTAAACTTCCACTTATAGCCAGTCTCAAACTGCTTCATTTTCTCTGCCCCGCAAACAGGGATTTTTGCTCCAAACGGAGGGTTGGCGAGAAGAATGTCAAATTTTCCGAGCTGTATCTTTTGACTGGTGATCCGCTTCCAGCTTAAAGCGTCCAAGCTGTCATCGCAAACGATTCCAGCTGTTCCGCCCCCTATCAAAGTCATGTAAGCTTTTGCCGCTTTTGACAGGAAATAATCTTTATCTATGCCCCTGAAATTTTCCGCAGCCAGCTTTTGCTTTTGCCTGTTTATTTCATCCCGCGGCCAGCCATACTCTCTGCCTTTCCTGTCCGCCTTTTTCCAGACATGCCTTAAAGCCTCAATTAAAAATCCCCCGCTCCCGCAGGCGGGATCAATAATCAGATCATCCTCATTTGGATCTAATATATCAACTGCCATTTTCACAACATTTCGCTGAATGTTTTTGGGCTTTTCGCCGGCTCCAGCCCTAAAAGAGGCGATGTCATCCGGCTTTGTAAATTTTTCGTCATAGATTTTGCAGAAAATAATATTTATAAGCTGCTGCGCCAGCGCCTCATCCCTTGCCGCTCCAACCGCATTTGCGGCCAGATAATTTCTGACAGCTTTAAACACCGCCTTTAAATTATGGGCTGGCCTCAGGTCTTTTCTTTTGAATTTTCCAATATCCTCAATTCTTTGTTTATATTGGGGGATGTTTGGAATTTCCTCAAACTCCACTCTCCCGCCTTTCTCCCGCTTTCTTAAAAAAAGCCTTTCCTCTCCATTAAACCAAACGCCCAAAAAAGCTTTTGAAAATCTCAAATAATCCTGAAGCTGGGCCCTCCCGTCTTTTCTGCTTTTCTTTTTGCATTCAATAATTATATAAACATCATCCGCTTTCTTTTTTTCATTAAGAAAAACCGCAATATCAACTGGGTATTCTTTTTTTGTGTCAGAGGGCCTGGCCTTAACCCTGAACTGCGGCCTTGTTTGTATATGGCTTTTGGGATAGTTACAGTCTTCAACCAGCTGTTTCGCAAAAACCTGCGCGGATTCAATCTCCTCAGGAGAGGCTTTTATCTCTTTCCCTGAAATAAAATCAGCAATGCGGCCCTTTCCGGCCGGTTTCATAGCATTTTTTTTAAGCTTCATAAAGGCGCCTCCATGCCATACAGGTATTCTGTTTTTATTTCCGCTTCTGTCATATCTCCCGCCCCCTTCGCTTAATGAGCGGCATTTTCAAGCTTCCGGCTGTTTTTTTAAAAGCCGGGATTTCCGCCAGCCTGTTAAAACCTTCATGAATATCCCCGCCGCCAGGGGGGAAGCGGCCGCGGGCCGCCCGCATTGCTGCCGGCTGGACGGAATCTTTTGAATAACCCCGCCTCCCGGCGGAAAGCGGCAATGGCCAGCCCCCCGGCCCCGCCGCCCTTTTGCCGAGCGGAAAAATTCAGGCGAAACAGCATAACCAATCATGAGCTATATCAAACAGTATGCAAAAATTGCATAAAATTTCAAAAAAAGGTCCTGATTCATGGCATGAAAATAACGCGCCATGCCATGATCCCGGCGGCGCCGGGGGGGGAGAGCCTTGAGTTTGGCCGCCGGCAGGCCGCCCCCTTGTCTTAAGCTGGCCATAAGGCTCAGGCCCTGGTTTTTCAGCCCGCCGGCAACAGCTCCCTCTTGCCCCTGCCCTGGGTGTCGGGGCTGAGCCTGCCAGGCATCTTTATTTGCAGGCTGCCGGTTAAAGCTTCCAGGGGCTGAAACAGCTGTCCAATGGCAGGCTTGTTTGCTGGGCCGGCCCTCCGGCTGTTCCCGGCGGCAGGCTCAGCGCCGGGCTCCTGTTTATTGGGCCAGCCTTTCGGCTGTTCCCGCGGGCAGGGCCGGCCTCCCGGCTGTTTCTGCAGACAGTCTTAGCGCCGGGGGCAAAGCGGCTGATGGGCTTTTGCCAGCAATCTCAAAAAAATTTTTCGCCAGTTTTAACATGAACAGAGCATGCCCTCTCCCTATAAGCATAGGAAGCTCCCATGATTATGCCATGAAGCTCTGTTGCCGTGACATTCGCGGGACATGGCTATTATATAAGGCGCGGGCTCCGCGGGGAAAACAAAAAGAATCTTGAGCCTAAATTTCAATAACAGCAGTTTTTATGGACAACAATTTCTGAAACTTTATGCTCTCCATCAACAAAGAAAAGAATCTGCCATACATTTCTGTCTTTTTTCTCCGCCCTGTTGATTAAGTAAGTGGGAAATGACTCGCTGAAAAAATATCCAGACTGAGGGCCAAACATTTCTCTTATTTTCTGGCTGTCCAGGCCAATATATTTCTTTTGATTTTTTAAAAGGGAGCAGGTCATTTTTGCCCGGACAGATCTGTCTTCGCCGGAAGCTTTAAATTTTGCCAAATCCAAAGGCTGCTCTCCCCAGCGGCGGCAGACTTCCTTAAGGCTCATGTAATCCATTGGCTGCAAATATATTTTTGCCGCGCCATAAGCAAGCGCAAGGCAAAAGGCAATAAAAACTCCTATGCTTAAAAATATTTTTTTCATTTTTCCTCCTTTTGTTTTGATTTTTTATAATTCCTTTTTCCTTTTAATTTGTTCCATGTTTTTCCCCCAGCTGATTTTGAGGACGCTTTTCTGGCTCCAGGATTAAGGATTATAAGATTCCCTTTTTTTAAATTCTTCTGAAAAGATTTTAAAATCTCCTTTTTATTTAATTTGTTCTCTTCTTTAAGGCGTATCGCTGCTGTTAACCCTATTCTGTTATTTGCCAAATCCATTGATTTTTGCTCTATGGGCTGTCCTTGTTTATTTTCATGCGCGTTTAATATCTCTTGACTAAGTTCAAGACCAAGCTTTTTATATAAAAAAGCTGCCCATGCAAAATGCCGGCAAGCGTCGCTATCGTCATTTAGCCCATTTTCCTCAAAAATATCTAAACATAAACTTTCAGCTTTCCAGCGCATTTGATAGGCTGTCAGCATTTCTTTTGGATGCTTGGCCACAAGATCGCGCTCTGCTTGAGTTAATGAAGGATAAACTTTGGACAGAGCCAGATAAAGCTTAGCTTTTGTTTTTTTACAAAGATCCGCGCATTGTTCAGAACAATAAAATGTCCCCATGTCTGTTTCCGTCATAGAGCATTCAATCAGGCAGTCTTCTCCTTTTTTTATTCCCTGCCGCTTAAACCATGCGCGGCAGTCATCTGATGAGGCAAAGGCTAAAGGCCAAAACAAGCTGAAAGTTATAAAATATGAAAATATTTGCGCTGTCATGTGTTTTTTTGGAAGATTATCCGCAGCCTCGTTAAGAATTTAAGGGCCCCTATCTATAAAAATACCGCTTTTGAGCGGGAAAGCAAGCAAAAAATCGAAAAAAAGAGACATCTTCCCTGACTTCTTTGGCGCTTTTGTTTTTTCTGCCCTGTGTCATGACCGGTTTTTAGCCTGCCCCGCCTTTTTAGGGGGGGTTGGGCCTGTTTTTGCTGGTTTTTCAGGCTCAAAGACCAGTTTTTCTCTGATTTCCCCTTTTTGTATGGACTAAATAAGTGGCTTGACAAAACATTTTCCCGCCTTAAACTAAAGCTATGTTCGTAAAATTTGCTCCCAAAGCCGGCGGCGGAGCGGCGCTCCGAATCGCCGAGTCCCGCCGCGATGGCCTGAAAACCAGCTAAAAGCGGGCGATCAAAGCCGAACGAAAGCGAGCGATTAAAGCTAAGCGAAAGCAAGCGATTAAAGCTGAGCGAAAGCGAGCAGTCAAAACAGCAGGGCTGAATAAGCCGCGCCTGTTTGTCTGGACAGCCTAGCGGCTGTTCCCAAGCCGCTGCAGATGGACAGGCTTGTCCAGAGGATGCTTTTTTGTTGATCTGGCCTCCCAGCTGTCCCCCCCCGCCAGCGCCTTTTTTGAGAAGCAGCTCTGCGGCTGTTCCGGCAGTCAGGGCCAGCCTTTCGGCTGTTTCCGCCAGCAGATTCAGCGCCGGGGGCAGAGGAGGCCATAAAGCTCTGCCGCCGCGCGTCATCAGCGCGGCCCCTCTATTGCTTTTCTGAAAAATCAGTTATAAGATCATGCTCTCAGTTAACAGCTAAAACAAGGAGGCCATTATGGAAGCAAAGCCAGCGGCTCAAAAACAGCCCAACCCGCATGACAGTTTTTTTAAGAGGCTTTTCGGCCATCCTCAAATAACGCCGGAGCTTTTGATGCTGGCTCTGCCTGAGCAGGACCTTCTCTGCCTTGATCTTAAGCGCGCCAGGCTCGACAAAGACACCTTTCCCGATGGAAAAATGGCAGATCTGCTGCTTGCTGTTCCAATCAAGGGCGCTCCAGAGGATTGCCCCTGGCTTTCTGTGTTAATTGAGCATAAGGCGGAGAAGATTGGCCGCAAGGCTGTCTGGCAGCTGAGAGGCTATCAGAACAGCTTTATAGAGGATTATTTCAAAAAGCGCGGGCGGATTCCCGGCATTTTGTCTGTTTTTGCCCATCAGGGGCGGGAGCCTTATGCTCCGCCAGCGGATTTGAAGCGGGCCGGGGGCGGATCTGCGGACAGGGCCGGCCCGCCGGCTGTTCCCGCAGCCGGGTATCGCGAATGTCTTGAGGAGGATTTTTTTGCAAAAAACCCCTTGACTGTCTGGGATTTTATGATAGATTTTAAGATGCTGGTTTTGGATTTTATCCGCGGGGAGCGTGTTCTGGCGGCGCTTAGGGAGGGCGCTTTAAACTGCTGTCCGGGGCTGCTTTTGCTAAGTAATATCCATGAGCCGCGGGCGGATGATGCCGCGTTTGTGTATAAGTTTTTTGTTTCGCTCAATGATTGTTTCAAGAGCGATGAAGATTTGATGCTGGGAGCTTCTTTGTATTTGGAGCATGGTTATGGGATTTCTCTAGCGGTTTTGAAGGCTGCGGAGGAGAGAGCAGTCAGAGATGGCATATTGCCAAAAGGAGGTTATATGAATGTAAGAGAGGAAATTGCAGCAAGGAGCCGGCAGGCGAGGGATCGAGAGATCGTTTTAAACATGCTTAAGAAAAAAGTGGAAATTCCCTTTATTTCTGAGGTGACTGGTCTGCCTGAAGCTGAGATCATCAAGTTCAAAAACGGCGAGATCAAAAGCCCTGCGGCAGCGGGCGATCAAAGCCGAGCAAAAGCGGGCGATCAAAGCCGAGCTGAATAAACTGCGCCTGTTTAAGGGCCAGCCCCGCGGCCGTTCCGGCAATCCGGTTCAGCGCTGGGATCCTGTTTGTTGATCTGGCCTCGCGGCTGTTCCTCCCCCTGCCGGCGCCTTTTTTGAGGGCCAGCCTCCCGGCCATTCCCGCAATCCGGTTCAGCGCCGGGCTCCTGTTTATTGATCTGGCCTCTTGGCTGTTCCTCCCCCTGCCAGCGCTTTTTTTGAGGGCCAGCCCTCCGGCTGTTCCCGGCGGCAGGCTCAGCGCCGGGGGCAGAGAAGGCCGCAAGATATGCCGCCGCGCATCATCAGCGCGGCCCCGCTATTGCTTTTCTGAAAAATCAGTTATAAGATCATGCTCTCAGTTAACAGCTAAAACAAGGAGGCCATTATGGAAGCAAACCCAGCGGCTCAAAAACAGCCAAACCCGCATGACAGTTTTTTTAAGAGGCTTTTCGGCCATCCTCAAATAACGCCAGAGCTTTTGATGCTGGCTCTGCCTGAGCAGGACCTGCTCTGCCTTGATCTTAAGCGCGCCAGGCTCGACAAAGACACCTTTTCCGATGGAACAATGGCAGATCTGCTGCTTGCTGTCCCAATCAAGGGCGCCTCGGAGGATTGCCCCTGGCTTTCAGTTTTAGTTGAGCACAAGGCGGAGAAGATTGGCCGCAAGGCTGTCTGGCAGCTGAGCGGCTATCAGCACAGATTTATAGAGGATTATTTCAAAAAGCGCGGGCGGATTCCCGGCATTTTGTCTGTTTTTGCCCATCAGGGGCGGGAGCCTTATGCTCCGCCAGCGGGTTTGAAGCGGGCCGGGGGCGGATCTGCGGACAGGGCCGGCCCGCCGGCTGTTCCCGCAGCCGGGTATCGCGAATGTCTTGAGGAGGATTTTTTTGCAAAAAAACCCTTGACTGTCTGGGATTTTATGATAGATTTTAAGATGCTGGTTTTGGATTTTATCCGCGGGGAGCGTGTTCTGGCAGCGATTAGGGAGGGCGCTTTAAACTGCTGTCCGGGGCTGCTTTTGCTGCGAAATATCCATGAGCCGCGGGCGGATGACGCCGCATTTGTGTATAAGTTTTTTGTTTCGCTCAATGATTGTTTCAAGAGTGATGAAGGTTTGATGCTGGGAGCTTCTGTGTATTTGGAGTATGGTTATGGGATTTCTCCAGCGGTTTTGAAGGCTGCGGAGGAGAGAGCAGTCAGAGATGGCATATTGCCAAAAGGAGGTTATATGAATGTAAGAGAGGAAATTGCAGCAAGAAAGTATCAGGAAGGCCATCAGGAAGGCCGCCAGGAAGGCCGCCAGGAAGAGCGCCAGGCGAGGGATCGAGAGGTCATTTTAAATATGCTTAAGGAAAAGCTTGACGCTTCCCTGATAGCCAAAGTGACTGGCCTGCCTGAAGCTGAGATCATCAAGTTCAAAAACGGTGAGATCAAAAGCCCCGCGGCAGCGGGCGATCAAAGCCGAGCAAAAGCGAGCAGTCAAAACAGCAGGGCTGAATAAGCCGCGCCTGTTTATTTGGACGGCCTCGCGGCTGTTCCGGCAATCCGGTTCAGCGCCGGGATCCTGTTTGTTGATCTGGCCTCCCGGCCATTCCTCCCCCTGCCGGCGCTTTTTTTGAGGGCCAGCCTTTCGGCTGTCCCGGCAGTCAGGACCAGCCTTTCGGCTGTTTCGCCAATCAGGCTCAGCGCCGGGGGCAGAGGGGCTGATGAGCTTTTGCCAATAAATTCAAGAAATTTTTCTCCAGGCTTGACATGAGCAGAATATGACCTCTCATTACAGGATATGCCCTTTCACTATCATTATAGGCGCGGGGGGAGCCGCCCATGATATGCTATGGGCCGCTGTCGCCGTGGCATTCACAGGGGGGCGCTGCCCATAAAAATCTGAAAAATCCGCCGCAGCCAAGATATTTCCAAAAAAATGTTCCGGCGGCCTTGACTCTTGCAGAGAAAGACCTCTATTTAAGCCATAAGCCTCATGAAACAAGCAGATTAAGGGGGATTTTTCTATGAAGAAGAAAAAGAGCGGCATTACAAGCGACCCTGCCCGGCGGGAAAAGGAGCTGAAAAGGGAGTTTTCAGGAATGAGCAATTTTAAAGTGGAAGAGAAATTTCCCAGCCAGAAGGCAGCCCAAAAATGGGAAAATGCCCAGAAAAACCAGCATCCCGGCGGGCCAAAAACCTCTGGGCCATTTTACGGATACTCCTTTAATTACAACAGAAAAAGACCGGGGAAATAATTGTTAGGAGGAAAAAATGCAAATAGACATGCACTATTACGGCACTTATGCTATGGCTAGGGCGGCAGGGCTGAAGCCAAAAGACGCTCAAATTATAGCTTACTCCGCTCAGTTTGTGGATGATTCCACTCATACAGATAGCAATCAGAATAAGGACGGAGGATTGTTGTATGCTGTAGCCACAGCGCACCATTCTAGCCAAGCTGTTGCTGATACTATTTTACATGAAACAAGGGGACAGCGAAGGATGTGGGTCCCTTTCCATTTTTATCCCGGCAATATGGGCAACTCATTATCAAAAAGGCTGATATGTCAAAAAGACAGCCCTCTTGTAAATGAAATGTTTAACAATCACATAAACCGCTCAAGGGAAAATCTCCCTTTTATACTGCATCTTATTGGAATTGCCTCTCATGTATATATTGACACTTTCTCCCACTATGGATTTTCTGGACTGTCTTCTAGAAATAATAAGGCAGATCAGTCAACTTTTGAATTTCCAGAAGACAAATCTAAAGAATTAAACACACATCATAAAACTTTTACAAAGAAAAATAAAAAGGAATTTCACAGAAAAAATTGGAGAGAATCAGTTATTAATAAGCAAAGTTTTTTAGGACGGCTTGCTGACAAATATCCTACAATCTCTGGATATATATCTTCTTTGGCAACACAAGCTTTAGGGCATGGATCTGTTTCAACCTGCCCTGATTTGCCATTTTTGGAGTGGAGCTTTACTTATGAACAAAGCAGGCAGCCGTCTGGAAAAAGAGACAACCCTAAAACTTTTCTGGAAGGCTGTGAAAAATTGCATGAAAAATTATTAAAATTCTCTAAACTGTATTATCAACATGAACAAATAAAATACCGTGATTTTTCAGAAATCAAAAACGCGGTTAAAGAAATATTGTCTTATAAAAGCAGTGTGGAAAAAGGCTATAATGAGAGAAAAGATAAATGGAAAGAGGCTGCCCAGTCAGGAAAGCTGTTTGACAATGCAAATCAAAAAGAATTTTTAGATTATAATGAAAAGGATTGGAGAATGCAAAAAGATGAGTTATTTAAGCAGCTTCAGTCTTCAGCTGAAGCTGTAAAATTAAATGTTTATAAATTCCATCAAGCGGCGGATTATCATAGGCACTATACATTAAAAGAGCTGCTGCCAAAACATGGATTAGTGGTAAATTAGAGAAATGATTTTTAAGAAAATATATAACCTTTTCATTTCCATGATGAGCCTTTTAAAACGAGGAGATTTTTATTTTTCACGGATATTTTTAGTTTATATTTTTAAAAAAATTGACTTGCTTATAAATGCTGTTATCAGCCCGCAGCATCTCATTGTTGTTACGCCAATAATCCTTGCAGGAGTCTATCATCAAAACATTATAGACACAATAACCGGCGCGCAAGCTAAAATTTTGCTGCAGAAAGAGCATTTGGATCCTCTTCAATATCAGATAACAGAAACATGGGCAGCAGCTAATGCCCTCGTTTTTCTTTTTACTGAGTATAGCAGGCCCGGGGAAAACAGCAAAAAATTTAAAAATAAAATTCCAGATTCCTATGATTACTGGCTGCGCCTTTCAAAAGACTGGAAAAAAAATTGGAAAAACAAGTTTAATGAAAACATGAAGAAGGTTAAGGAAGAAGAAAAGGAAGCGCTGCAAAAGCAATTTGATAATATTGTAGAATACTTTGAAGATAATTTTTTTAATAAAATAAATGTCTGTTATAACAATTACTACTCTGAAAATGAATCATGCGCCGCGCCAACTTCGGTTTTGCCTTTGCCGGCAAATACAGCAGAATTTCAGAGAAAAATTTATCAATTCTATGTAAATGTCTCAACATCAAAAAAATAAGAATTGTCAGTTGGTCTTTTTAGTGGCAGTTTGGCAAAATTCTATGGTGATTTTATGTATTATGCCAATTTTGTTTGAAATTCCTGTATTCTCTATTCTGTTTTATTAAGGAGTCCACAAATATTCTCCAATATTAGGACTAAGGTATAAAAAAATATTTTTTTTTATGTTATGAAAAAAAAAGTGTTGTTTTATTTTTATGTTATGATAATGTGGTTTTATGAAAGAAAATGACGCGAGAAAATTAGATCGGCAGTCACAAGAGACTTTGCGGATTCGTGGAGTGAAGGCTATTCATTCAGATGTGAAACCGAAGGAAGTGGCTAAGCTTTTGGGTGTTTCCCGGAGAACAGTAGATGAATGGATGGCTAGATATGCGAATGGCGGCTGGGATAATTTAAAAAGAAGAAAAGCTCCAGGCCGCCCTCCTATTCTTAAAACGCATCAATTGAAGTGGATTTATGAAACAGTAACCAAAGACCCTCAACAATTAAAGTTTCCTTTTGCTTTATGGACTCGGAGGCGGGTTCAGGAGGCTATAAAATTGAAATATGGGACTGAGGTTAGCATTACAACTGTGGGCCGTGTAATGAGCCTTTTGGGTTTGACTTGTCAGAAGCCGCTGCGCAAGGCTTATGAGCAAAACCCATCTCTTGTCAAGAAGTGGCAGAAAAAAGAATTTCCAAATATAAAGAAGTTAGCTAAAAGGGAGGGGGCGCAAATTTATTTTGGCGATGAGTCTGGTTTGCGGTCAGATTATCATAGCGGGACGACTTGGGCTCCTAAAGGGAGGACTCCGGTGGTGAAGAGTACGGGCAGGCGTTTTAGCTTAAATATGATTTCAGCTATTTCTTCTAAAGGCGGCATGAGATTTATGACTGTAAGGGGCGGTGTTACGGGGAAGGTGTTTATTTCATTTTTAAAGCGGCTGATTTTGGATGTGAGCGGGCCTGTTTATTTGATTGTGGATGGTCATCCTGTGCATAAGTCAAAGAGGGTGCGTGAGTTTGTGGAATCGACGGAGGGCATGCTGAAGTTATTTTATCTTCCGCCATATGCTCCTGATTTGAATCCAGATGAATTGGTTTGGAATCATTTAAAATGTCATTATATTGGAAAATTATGTATAAGAACAGGAGAGGAGCTTCAGAAAAAGACTACTCATTACTTAAAATCTTTGCAAAGAAAACCTGATATTATTAGAGGTTTCTTTTTAAAACCTTCTTTAAGATATATTATAAAATGAGAGAATATTTATGAACTCCTTAATAACCTGAAATTTCAAATGTGACTGGCATGGCTTTTTTTATCCATTAACTGTCCCTTTTTATATCTAAAACCCTCTCTATGTCTTTATTCTGCCTTTCTTCTTTTGTTCGCGACATCTCCTTTTAAAGGAGCTTTGGTCTTTGTTTTAAGAAAATTTCGTGATAATTTATTCAAGAGAAAAAGAATGAACCAGCCGCGCAAAACAATCTCGCATTTTTTTGATCAAAATATGATGGAGAAAATCTCCAAAATGAAACCTGAGCATAAGGATTTCCAGGAAAATTTCAAGAAAACATGCAAGAATACATTAATGAGTGAAAATATCAGACAGGCGCTGCCTCCGTTTTCTTTTTTGGAGTTTATTGGCGTTCAGGCAAAAGATTTGCTTAAATTTTACTGCAAGGGAAAATTATTAAGGGATTATCCTTGCAGATATAATGAGCTTGGCAAGGTAACAGCTGATTTAAGAAGGCAAATTAAAGAAAAAGTGACTAAAGATTTTTTGAAACAGAAGATATTAGACAAAGAGCGGGCTGTGTCAGGCATCCTTTCTGAAGCGGGAAATATAGTTTTAAAAAGATATGAAAAGAGTTATCTTGAAAAAGAGGATCGTTATCAAAACCTGCTCCATAATTTATATTTGGATCGCCTGCCTGAAATAAACACTTCAAAATTTTCTCCTGAAGAAAAGAGGGAATTTAATAAAAAGCATTATTACCCTTTCATTATGAGAAGTATTTGCTGCAAAACACGAACTTTGGGCAGTCTCAGAGCAATAGAAAGATTGATAAAAATGGCTTATCAGAAAAATATTGGCAGCCTGGAAGACAGAAAAGCAATTTTTAAAACATGGCAGGGTTTAAAATTAAAGCCACACGCTGATTTAGCGGACTGTGAATTGATCCACCTGGCTTGTTTTGGCTATGATGGCGATTATTGCTGCTGCTGGACAACAGATCCTGCAGAATTAATAAAGAAAAGGCTGGGCTTGTATTGCGCAAGCATTTGTGGCATGGAGAAATTATTTTATGAAGAATTGCCTCAAAAAAGTCTTGACTGGAAAAATTTCTGCGAAAAGCATGTCCCTAAACAAAGGCCAGATTGGAAATTCGGGAAAGTGATAATTTTGGACAAAGACACAGGGGAAAAGGTTATAGAAATCTCTGTTGAGAAAATTTATGAGATAATGAGAATTTGAGGAGTGATGAGTTTTAAAGAGCATAGAAAAATTTTTAACAAAAGATGGGACATCTCATCATCAGAGTCTTATGAACAGGCCTTTCAAAAATTTCAACGAAGAATATTAAATATTTTTGAGGATATAAGAAACTATTCATTAACAGGCATTGATCAGGTCATCACAGCAGAAGGCGCTCTTGATTTTCGCCAATATTATGGCATTCAGGAAAAGTTTCATGTTATGCAAAAAATTACAATCATTGATCGTTTGCGAAATGAGAAAAATGAAAAAGAATTTTACAGGCTGATAGAGGTTATTTTTTTATGTTTTGATAACCCATACTCTATAAAAAGACACATGCTAAAAAAAATCAAAGAGGCCGTGGAAATGTCTGAAGTGAATGCTGCCATGAGGGAAGACTCTCAAGGGAATATTATGTTCTATCCAAAAGGGGAAAAAACGCTGGACGAGGCTCTGGTCAATAAACCGCTGTCTTTTTTAGATGAAAAAAGCAACAGGCATTTTGAGGAAGCCTTAAGACTTTATCAAAGCAAAAAACATGTCAAATCGGCGGAAAGCCTTCGGCGCGCTTTGGAAGAGTTTTTTCGGCATAAACGGCAAAACACAAAAGGGCTGGCTAAAAATATAAAAAAACTGCCAGAAGAAAATCAAAAAGGGGATGAAAGTGAGCTTCCAGGAAATATCCAAGATCAGGAGAAAACTTTAAAAAAGGGCGGAGCCTCTTTAGAAATAAGAAATATTATGCGCCAAACTTTTCACTATTTGGACCAATATTTTAATGAACACAGCAAACATAAGGACGGAAATATCACTGAGGCGGAAAATGAATTTCTCATCTATCAAACTGGACTTCTTTTGAGATATATCAATAAATTTCAAGGTGATAAAAAATAACCCCCGCCCATTTTTTTGATCTGAAAATTTAAGGCCAGCGCAATATGAAAATATTATGAGGCAGGGCGGCGGCGGGAGGGAGGGGCTGTTTGCAGAAGCTTGTCCGCCAGCTGATTCAGCCGGCTCCACAAATAGCCCTTCTCTTTTATTCTTTTCCTGATTTCCTGACGGGATTTTTGGAATTTCCAAGAGCTTTCCAGGTGAACAGATGAGGCGATTTTTTTTATTTTTTGCGCGCAATCCACAATTTTCTGATGCAGAGGATCTTTAGGATTGTATTCTGGAAAATATGGCTTTAAAAGATGTCTGTGAATATGCCGCGCCCCCCACTGGCCTTGCGCCTGCAAACCCTGGATTCTTTCTATAAGAGAAGAGCTGTTTAAAATTCCCTCAAGATAAGAGCCTTCCTCTTTAGTTTTGACTTCTGCATAATATAAAGAGGTGTCAATGATTCCCTCTGAGTCTGTCAGCAAGACCGCAGCCGGATAAGTCCCTGACGCCGCATAAACCACTCTTAGTTTTGAAACAGGGAATTGCTTTTCCAGTTTGTTTCTAAAATTGATTTGCTGTTTAAAAAGCATATTTCCCTTGCTGTTCTCATCCCATAATTTTTCTGATTTTTCCAAAAAGGCGCTTAACTCCAGCTGGCCATGAGACCCTGCCTCTTCAGCATTCATAACCCCCGCCTCTCTGCTATAGGGGATCACGGCAAGGTTTGTCCCAAGAACTCTAAAAGGGGCAATGGACTGCCCTGTATATACCGGCTTTAAAAATTGGGATTCTATTTTTCCTTCAGGAGGATCAATATCCTTCCAGGGAAACTTGTCTTGATTGGAGGCCAGCCCTCTGACAAGGGGAGTTTCCTCAGAGGCTCCCAGCCGCCCCCCTCTAAGCTTCACAACAAAGTTAAACCTTCTTGGAACCAAAGACGCCCCCTGCTTGAATTTATCATAATAGTAAGAAAAATTTTGGTCATCGCTGGAAGCGCTGCCGGCGGGCCACTCTTTTTCCTCTTGAGACAAAGCGTTAGCAGCCGCTGCCGGCCTGGCGTTTTTCTGCGGCAAAATCCCTTCAAACCGCAAAATTTTAGGAAGCGCCGGCTTTTCAGAATGAGTTTTTCTGACAGAAAACAAAACACAGGAGGGCATTTTAAAAAGGTTTTTCACATTTGAATCAAAAACCCAGGCGTTTTTGAATTTAATTTGTATGCGCCGCCCGCTTGCCCTTTCAAAAGCCCCCTCTCTAAAAACAGAGTGATGCTCCCCGTTCATAACACCATAAGGCATTACAAAGGCCAGCTCCCCCTTTTCCCTCATATACAAATCAACAGACCGGATAAAAAAGTAGGTGGAAATATCCTGGCTTGTTCTGAACTTGGCCTCTGTTTTTTTCTCCCATAGATTGAGGGAAAAGCACTCCTTTTTTAAGGTTTCCTGCATGTCCTGATTCATGCTGTTAAACTTCAGCCAGGGCGGATTTCCGAGAACAATATCCGCCTTTTGCCGTTCAGAGGAAAGCCATATCGGGCGGGCCAGGTTGCTTGCGACATGGCCCCAAATATGGTTTCTGTCCTCTTTTTGAAGCTCCAGCAGCGCTTTGTAAGTTGAGACGAGGGTTTGAGCCTCTTGGCTTTCGATTGACTGGCTCTTAATCCATGATTTAAAAACCTCCGCCTCTTTGCGCCTGCCGGCCAATTCAATCATTTTGCTCAGCGATTCTTTAAACAGGCTTCTGTTTAAACAGACAGATTCTGGAAAAACCAGCTGCCTCTTTTCCGCGCCTGTCTGCCGGTCTTCGGGAACTGTTATTCTCAAGCTCTTTCCCCCAAGAACCTCGTCTATGCTCCACTGAAGGGAGTCTCCTAAGTAAACTGGAATGCTCATATTGCCGGGGCGGCCCTTTTTTATGGTTTTCAGCATGGCCAGCAAATAAGTGATTCTGGAAAAAATAACCGCCACAGGATGAATGTCAATGCCCGCAATTTTGTCGCATATAAGGCTTATTGTCTTTTTGGCGGGCATGTTTTTCTTTTCAGCCGATGTGATTAAGCGCCTTATGGAATGAAACAGGAAAGTTCCAGAGCCGCAGGCTGGATCAATCACTCTGTTTTCAAGAGGATTTTTTATGGCTTTTTTGCAGATTTTTTCAGCCAGCCAGTCTGGGGTGTAATACTCCCCCATTTTATGCCTCTGCTCCTGCCGGATAAGCCCTTCATACAAGCCCTTTAAAATATCCGCCTGAACAGCGGAAAAATCAAACCGGCGGACATGAGAGGCAATTTGCCTTATCAGGCCATTTCCCTCCCCGCAAAAAGCTGTCCAGCTGAAAAAGTCATTCTCGATAACACCGTATATATTGATTTCCTTAAACAATTTTCCGCTTAAGAGGTGTTTTCCATCTGGAGGCGGATTGCCGGGGAAAAAGGCGGCATGAGCTATCGCTTTGGAAATAATCGTCAAATAAGTATGCTCAATAAACAGAGATTCATCCGCGCCCTCCTTTCCATAGACAATATCAACGGACTTTTTCCATAAATCGTATTTCAGCCTTATATCAGGCTTTTGTTTGGCCCGCTTCCAAAGGCTTTCAATTTGCATGAGCGCGCTCCTGCAAAGCGGGCTGCCATGGCCTATCTCCCCGCAGATAATTTCCGGCGACGGCTCCAGCTGTGTTTTGATGAGGACAGCGCTTTCCAGCCATTGGATAAATTCAGAGGCTTTGTCTTCGCTCAAAACAAATTCATTAATTTCCCTCAGCTGATTTTTAAGCAGAAAATAAGCTTTGTATTTTTGTCCGTCTGCGGCAATCCCGACATATTTTGCCCCGGATTCCCTTTCTTTGGACTGAATGTATCTTTTGATTTGAGATTCCGCAGCAGACAATTCCTGGTTGAGATTTCTTTTTATCTCAAAAACAGTCCGGCCCCATAAAGCGTCAATGCGCCCCCGGCAGGCGAGCAGATTCTCCTCAAAAGCAATCTCCTCATTTTTTGCGCCAAGCTGCTCTTTCAAAATATTTGAAAGAATATGCCTGACTTTTTCATGCCCCGGCCTTTTGGCAAGATGCCTGATTTGCTCTGTAAGTTTTTGAGGCGCCATAAGGTTTTAAAAAACTGCGCTAAAGGCGGGAAAATCCCAGATGGCGCGCTCAAAAAAGGCGCCTTTTTCTTTTTCGGTTTTGGCTTTTTCGCGGATAGCCTGGAGAAAGACCCTGAATTTTTGTCCCATATTTGATGTTTCGGATGCGCCGCGTCAAACCTTTAGGGGCCTGCAGGCCGAAGCCAGAGCCTGCCGGATTTTCCGGTCCAAAGGCGGGGGGGTTGAGGATTTTCAATCCGGGCGGCAGCTGGCTGCCTGATCAATTGGCTGGCCCGCAGCAGGCGAAGGAGGGTTGGGATTTTTAATCCGCGCGGCGGCTGCCCGGCAAAACGGCGCCCGGCAAAGCGCCCTCCGCCGGCCCCCTGGCTGACCTCATGGCTGGCGCCCTGGCTGACCTCATGGCTGGCGCCCTGGCTGACCTCATGGCTGGCGCCATGGCTGACCCCATGGCCCGCGCCCTGGCTGACCCCATGGCCCGCGCCCTGGCTGACCTCATGGCTGGCGCCCTGGCTGACCTCATGGCTGGCGCCCTGGCTGACCTCATGGCTGACTCCATGGCTGCCGCCATGGCCTGTCCCCCTGAATGATCAGCTGGATGACCAGCTGGATATCAGCAGATGCTCAAAAAATAATCTCATTGCCTGTGGGCATCGCTGAAAGCGCCGGAGCGGGCGCAAAACGGCATTTTTGGCGCTTTTGGTTGACTTGCAGCCTTGGGGGCGGGATAATAAAGCAATGACAGCCAAGATGGTTTCTGAGAGAATTCTCCATCCCCCCGCTCTGAATGCAGGAGCCAGCGCAGGTTTTAGAGAAGAATAAAATGAGGGTTTTTAATTATATAAAAACAAAAGGAGGGAATTTTATGACTGATTTTAAAGATAAATCAAAAGCAAAAAACAGCTCTTCAGAAGGCAAGCCCAGCTTCTTAGAGTGGTTAATTGAAGGAAAAGGATACAGTGGCGGAGCCTTGGCGGACGCCTGAAGAGGTTCTGAAAGCCCCATCTGTTCAAAAGGATATTCAGGAAGTTAGAGAGGCTTTTAATAAATATAAAGCTAAAAATGGAAAAAAGATTAACCGCAGGCGCATATAAACACAGCATGCCATGGCGGCAAAAACAGGGTATAATCTTTCTGATATGAAAAAACCCATCAAATCCTCAGAGGATGTCAGCCCCACTTTTTGTGTCCTCCCCTGGATACACCTTTCCACCCGGCCGAACGGGCACATGAGGCTCTGCTGCGCGGCCAACGCCTCCAGCGCCGCCGCCTCCAACGATCAAAAATTCAGGGGCGAAGCGGGGATTCTCAAAAAAGCCGACGGCCGCCCCGCCAACTTCAATCACACCGATCTAAAAACCGCCTGGAACGCGCCCTACATGAAAAATGTCAGAAGCTCCATGCTCCAGGGAAGGGTCCCCGCGTCTTGCGCAAAATGCTTTAAGGAGGAGGCCGCCGGCTACCAGTCCAAAAGAATCTGGGAAAACCGCCTCTGGATGAAACGGCTGGATATCAGCCGCCTGCTTCAGGAAACCCGGCCGGACGGAAAAGCCCCTGAAAAAATCTATTATATGGATCTCCGCCTCGGCTCAAAATGCAATCTGAAGTGCATCATGTGCTCGCCGCATGACAGCTCCCTCTGGACTGGGGACTGGAAAAAGCTTTACCCTCAAATCAAAAACCCCTCCCTGAAGGAGCTGATGACCTGGCCTGAACAGGGCCGGGCTGATGGCGGATCCTACAGCTGGCACAAAAACAACAAGAGGTTTTGGAGCCAGCTTTTGGAGCAAATTCCCAACATGAGGCAGCTTTATTTTGCCGGAGGGGAGGCGACAATCATCCCCGAGCACTATGAGCTTTTGGAAAAATGCGCCGAGCGGGGCTTTGCGAAAAACATTGAGCTTCGCTACAACAGCAACGGGGTTGAGCTGCCCGGCCGCCTGTTTGAGCTGTGGAAACAGTTTGAAAGGGTTGTGTTTCATTTTTCCCTGGACAGCATTCATAAAATGAGCGATTACATCCGCTTCCCCAGCCGGTTTTCCCACTTGGAGAGCCAGCTGGATCGGCTGGACAAAACCCCTGATTCCACAGTTGTCACCATTGCCTGCGCCGTCCAGGCCCTGAACATTTACTACATCCCCGACTTCATCAAATGGAAGCTTGGCAAAGGCTTTAAAAAAATCAACAAGTGGCCAAAAAGCGCGGGCCTGATAGACACGCATTTTGTCTATCATCCGGCCTTTTTGAATGTGAAGGCCCTGCCCCCTGAATTTAAAAGGAAAACAGCCGAAAAGTTTGAGAGCTTTTACCCCTATCTGAGGGAGAGGCTTAAAAACATTGAGGGCTTTGCCCAGGCCCCTTACGGCATCCAAAGGCTCCAGGGGATGATCCGCTTTATGATGTCGGAGGACTGGTCCGGCAGAATGCCGGAGTTCAGGGAATACATCTCCCGGATGGACAAAATCAGGGGGACGGATTTTCGGTCTGTGTTTCCGGAAATGGCTGATCTGCTCTGATAAGCTGTCCAAAGCAAGCCCCCTCTGGAGGGACCTGCCGCTCCGCGGAGGCGCGGGACACGGCTGAGAGGCCGTCCAGACAAACAGCCTGCTGACTCTGCTGCCCCCTGAAAAATCCTGATGCAATGCGGCAAATATTCCAAAATGGAATATTTTTGCGCCAAAATGGAATGTTTTTTTCTCAAAACCCCCCAAAAAGGGGGTTTTGGCCCCATTTTGGCTGGATCGTTTTTTGCATGATGTTTTTTGATTACGTCTGAGCTTAAACAGATTTTTTAGAGATTTGCTTAAAATTTAGGCGCTTTTTGAGATTTTTTTTCAGATTTAGGGATTTTCGGGATTTTTAGGCGCTTTTTAAGGTTTTTTTAAAAAAAATGCAAAAAAATCTCGTTTTTACATCGTTTTTGCATGTTGTTTCACAAAGTCTGCGGCAAAAGCTTCAAACAGAGGTTTTAGCGGAGGCGGGCAGGCAGTGGACAAAAACCAAACAGGAGGGACAGCCATGAAAGCAAACATTTTCGGCAAAGGGAAAAAGAGAAAAAAAGACAAATCAGGGGGCAAAGCTGGCGGAGGCCGGGGCAAAAACAGCGGGGGCGGGGCAGGCGATGCCGGGACAGCAAAAAGCCAGCTCTCTGGACAAGCCCGCCATGCCGCGGAGGCTCGGGAACGGCCGCTAGGCCGTCCCAGTAAACAGTCATCCTCTGGACAAGCCCGCCATGCCGCGGAGGCTCGGGAACGGCCGCTAGGCCGTCCCAGTAAACAGTCATCCTCTGGACAAGCCCGCCATGCCGCGGAGGCTCGGGAACGGCCGCTAGGCCGTCCCAGTAAACAGTCATCCTCTGGACAAGCCCGCCGCTCCGCGGAGGCTCGGGAACGGCCGCTAGGCCGTCCCAGTAAACAGTCATCCTCTGGACAAGCCCGCCATGCCGCGGAGGCGCGGGAACGGCCGCGAGGCCGTCCCAGTAAACAGTCATCCTCTGGACAAGCCCGCCATGCCGCGGAGGCTCGGGAACGGCCGCGAGGCCGCCCCGGCAAACAAGCCCGCGGGGGGCCCTCAGCCCATGACTCTTACTTCCGCAAGGTTTTTTCCAAAAAAAGATACACCCCCAACATCTTTAAGCTTGCGCTCCCTGAAAAACTCTACAATCTGCTGGACTGGAGCTCCCTGGAGGTCGAAATGAAAACCTTTCTAAGCGAGGAAATGAGAGAAAGGCGGACCGACATCCTCTGCTCTGTGAAAATTAAAAATGGCGGCGGACGGCTGGGCCTGCTGTTTCTTTTGGAGCACCGAAGCCACCAGGGAAAGGACATCCACCAGATTCTTCTGGAGTATCAGACTCCGGCTTACCGGGCCTTGAAGATGCCCATCATCCCAATTGTGCCCTACAGCGGAAAAAGGCCAAAGTGGACCCAGCCCCTGGATTTTCATGGCTCGCTGCTGCGCGATTTTAAGAGCCAGCTTTCGCCGGCCCAGTCCAGGGCCGCGGCGGAGGTTTGGGATGCAATAAAGGGGCATGTTTTGAATTTCCGCAGTATTTTTAAGGCTCGCTGTCGCTTCGGCTCTGCTGAATTTGAGGGAGCTGGATGAGGGAAAATCCAGGGGCTTGACTTCTCATCCGGCATTGTTTATCCTGAAACATATATGGGATTTGAAGGGGGATTGGGAGCGGGCTGAGCGGATTATTAAAAAGCTGTTTCGCATGGGGGCCGCTTTAAGCCTTGAGGACTGGAAGGCTCTAATAAACAAGGCTGTGGATTATATTTGCAGCGCCCATCCGGGGCGGTTTAACTGGAATGTTTTAAAGGAGATCGATCAAAAAGCCACAGGAGGGAAAAACTTTATGCAGTTTATAGACACAATGGAAGAGGTTGGCAAAAAAAACATGCGGAAAGGCCTGCAGAAAGGCCGGCTGGAGGGTCGTCAGGAAGGCCGGCAGGAAGGCCATAAAGAAGTCGCTTTAAACATGCTTCATGCCAAGGCAGATATAGCCTTTATTGTTAAAGTGACTGGCCTGCCTGAAAAGGAAGTCCGCAGGCTGAAAAACAGCAGAAAAAACGGCGGCTGAGTTTTTTTGCCAAAATGGCCGATAGGCCGGCCCGGCAAACAGGCTCCGGCGCTGAGCCGCTGCTTTTTTGCCAAAACAGCCGCGGGGCCAGCCCAGCAAAAAAGGAGATCGATCAAAAAGCCACAGGAGGATAGAGTCGCATGTGGCGATTTGTTTTTTGGCGCATTCGGTGTCTTATGCTCTGAAGGCTCATCTGGAGAGGGCGGGCCTGCCAGCCAAAACTTCGGGAGGGGGGCTGGACAGGTTTTGCGCCCCCTTTTTCCCGGCCTGGGCTGAAAGACACTCAAAAGACACTCAAAAAGCGGGGGGCGGCCGCCGCGGCGGAGAGCCTTTTTGAAAAAAGCCTGGGAAAAAAACCTTGACAGGCAAAAAAAACCGGCTTTACATGCGTATTATGCAAAAAAGCAGAGAAAAAAAGCTGGGCAGAAAAAAATTCCTCCAGTTAAAGGAGACGGAAAAACTCTATAAAAACATACAAAAATACGGATTGAGAGAGGAGGCCTACAAGGCGCTCCTGCAGTTTTACATCAAGCGGCAAAAGCCAAAATCCTGAATCCGGCGGGGCTGCCCCCCCGGCGGCGGGCGGCGGCCCGCGCAGCCTCCAGCCCCGGGCGCAATGCCTGCCGCAGCGTCAAAGGGAGCGGCGTTATATCCGCCCAAGCCTAAAATCTCCCAAGCCTAAAATCTCCGGTCCCGGACACATATAGACAGATAGCTGGGGCATCTTCGCACACCTTTGGGGTTCTCTCCCTTAATATAACATCTCTCATCTGGATCAAACTCGATATGGTAGTCCTCACCATCATAACATCTATACTGATGATGCTTGGGAACAATGCAGCGCTCCCCCGTGGCCCTCGCATCCTCGGGATTATCGTCGCTGCCGTAGCGATAAGCTTTGGATTCCCCCACAGCAAAAACCCGGTTCAAAATAACCCTTTCCACAAGATCTTTCCGGTTTGAAGTTAAAAGCCGCGGCTGCGCCTGGCAAAACCCCTCTAAAGACAGTCTATCCCCCACTTGCTCAAAATACTCCTCGTTGTCTTCCCACGTCCTGTCGACCAGGCTCCTGTGCCGGTGAATGACAAACCTCAGGCTTTCAGGGCAATGCCATCTGCCGGCCCGCCTTAAAGTCAGCAGATCAACCTCGTCTATATGCTCCATGTAATTATTGTGATCCGCGCCGCCCCTTAAAAAAACATCATAAGTCCGGCCGTAATAGACGCCCGCTCTTTTTCTTATAGGCTTGTTGTTGCTCCCCCGGCTGTAAGTCATGGTGAAAACATGGGTTTTCCCCAAAAGAGTCGTGATGTGGGGGATATTCTCCCCTTTAGCGGGAAAGTTTGCCTCGATCAGCTTGTTCCCCGCTAAAACGCGGCTCCAGCCCCTGTTGATTAAGTTGCTTATCACTTCAACATGATCAAATAATGATTGGCTGAAAGAGCCGTATCCGTTTTCTCGTTCAAATGTCTCTGCCTTTCTCGGATCTCCCTTTGGAGACAGATGAATCCGCGCTCTTGTTCTGACCAGGGGCGAGGTTTTTAAGGCCCGCCGGACATCTTCAACAGTCGGGTCTCCCCCCGCTATAGAATCTAAAAAAGATTCAGAAAGCCTCAGCCCCTGAAAATAAGAGCCAAATTTAAAGCTGAAAAAAGCTGTTGGCGGATACCCGAGAGGGCAGTTCATGTAAGCTATAGTGTCCAGCGTCAGATCAAAAGGGTAAAATTCATCCCTGTATGAGGCGGCCCCCGGATCCCTTGGAACGGAAAAGGGGTCTGCTTTTGGCCCCTCTTTTTTGGGCTCTTGCCCTGTCACAGGCGGAGGAGGGGGAGGGGGGAAGAGAGAGGGGCCGGGAGGGCCCGCAGATCCCTGCCGAAAGCCTGGGATTGACGGGGACTGCGCAGCGCATGAGGCCAAGGTCCAGGCCCCCGCCGCAACAAACAATCTGGGAAAAAGGGCTGGCTTAAACCGCTTCACATGAAAACTATAAGGTAAAATCCTGATCTGTGAAAGTCCAGACTTTTTGTCCGCCGCAGCTTAAGCTTTTAAACAGCTGCCAGAAAAAACCCCCGGCAGCGGGGAAGGGGCAATATGTTTAAATCCTTTGAGGACAGCCTGAGGGAAAGAAAGCTCCAGGGCCTGCTCCGCCATCTGAAAAGCCCCCAGACAGGGCCTGAGCGGCCTGACTTTGAGTCAAATGATTATCTGGGGCTGAGCGGCCATCCAAAAATCCGGGCCCGCATGGCCGAAGCCCTTGCCGGCGGCATCCCGCTTTCGGCCAAATCCTCAAGGCTTCTGTCGGGGAACAGTTTATGGCATGAGGAGACAGAATCTCTTCTCAGCGGCTTTCTCTCAAGAGAGGGGGTTTTGTCTTTTTCGTCCGGGTATCTCGCTAACATCGGCGCCCTGCCGGCCCTGATTGCCGGGGGCGGGCGGCGCGGGGGGGGCAAAAAAAAGGCCGTCTTTTCTGACAGGCTCAACCATGCGAGCCTGATTGACGGCATCCGGCTCAGCGGCGGGCGCTGCCAGGTTTTTCCCCACAGGGATTTAAACGCCCTTGAAGATCTTTTAAAAAAAACCCGCGGCGAAAAAATCATCGTCACTGAAAGCCTTTTCAGCATGACTGGGGGGCTTGCGCCTTTAAGGGAGATTTCTGATCTGGCGCTGAGGCATCATGCCCTTTTATATGTGGATGAGGCCCATGCCACAGGGCTTTTTGGGCCGGGGTTTGCCGGGTTTGCCGCCGGCCTGAGCGAAAAAGAGCATATCATCAGCCTCCACACAGCCGGCAAGGCGCTTGGCAGCTCCGGGGCCTTTATCGGCTGCCAGCGGCTGATCAGGGATTTTTTGATCAACTGCTGCCGCTCGTTTATTTACACAACCGCTCCGCCGCCTCTGCTTATGGTCCAGTGGAAGGCCGCCATAGAGGTCCTGAAAGAGGAGCCTTTTCGCCCCCTTGAGCTGAGAAAACAATCCCTCAGCTTCCGGCTCTGGCTGAGCAAGGCGCTAAAAGCCGCCTTTCCGGCAGGACTGGAGCCAACCGAAAGCCCTGTGATTTTTTTGCCGGCGGGGGGGCCGGCCGAGGCCCTGAAAAAAGAAAAGCTTTTAATGGACAGGGGCCTGAATGTCAGGGCCATCCGCTGTCCGGCAGTCCCTAAAGGGGGGGATGGCTTGAGGATTGTCCTCAAATGCCGGCCGGCGGAAAAAGATCTGAGCCGGCTGAAAGGCCCGCTTTTGGAGGCTTTTGCGCAGCCGCGCTCTTAGGGCGTGTCTAAAAAGAGGAAAAAGAGGCAAAGCAGGCGGCGGCCCCCGCGCCCGCGGCAGCGGCGCCAGCCAATGCGGCGGCAAGCGCTCCGCCTTTAAGGCCCCTTTTCAGCCTTCCGCCGGCGGGCGGCGGCGGGCTTATCCGCAGCGCCCGCTCCGCATTATAAAGGGCGGCGAAAGCGCCTGGATGGCCTTTGTTTTCAAAAGTTTTTTTCGCTAAATCCAGGGGGGTCCGGCCCGCCCTGTTTTTTGCGCGAAGCGGAAGGGCGATCCAGCGGCGGACCAAAGCCAGCTCTTTTTCAAGATCCTCCCTCAGCGGCTTGTCAAAAGCCGCCGCAAAATCAAACACAGACAGTTTTTCCGCTGTTTTTCCCAGCAGAAGGCTTAAGGCAATGGCGGCGTTTTCAGGCATAAAAATCTCACGCTCCAAAGTGTTTTGAAAAGCCTCTTTATCCCCCCGCCGCCAGGCTTCCGCAAAGCCTGATTTTTCTATAGACAGGCCGCCTTTTCCATCAGAAAGCTCCCCCCGCCATTCCAGCTGCTCTTTTAAGGCCTGATCCCAAAGGCTGGCCTGCGGAGCAGCGTCCTCAGAATCTGAATCAGGGGCAAAAGCTTTTCTTATTTCCCGCAGGGGAGTTTCCCGCAGCGCCTCCTCAACCGGAAGAAAAGCCGCCAGCAAAAAGCGGATCTCATCAGCTGTTTCTTTAGAGGGGGACTGGGCCATGTAATGCAGCGCCGTGTTTCCCCTATTGTCCAGATCTTTATGCAAAAGAGACAGAATTTGAGCCAGGCTGCAGCGCTCCAGCGCGCAGCCGGCAAAGGAGCGAAAAATCTCCATATCATCAGATTTAAGGGTTTTGTCCAGAAATTCAGCCGCCGCTTTTATGTCAGGGTTTTGATCCGGCTCGCTTGCGATAAAGGCGGCCAGCCGGTCTGTTCCCTGAACAGAATGCGCCTGCTCAAAGAGGGCCTCCCGGGCCTGAAGCTCCTCCTCTAATTCCAGGGGAATATCGCCGGCAAACGGCTCGCTGTCAGCCGCGAGGCTGCGCAGCTCATCGGGAATAACCGCGGGAAAAAAAGGCTCTATAAAAGGCTTCTCCCCGGTTAAAGGTGTGTTTTTCATCCCGCTGAGGGCGCTGATAAAGGGGGGCCGGCGGCGCTCCTCTTCGGGATCGGGCAAAAGCTGCTGAAAGGGGATGGCGTTAATGCTGCCAACAGAAGGGTCAGGCTGGCTTAGCGCAGCTGCTGAATAAAGCGCCGGCAGGAGCATCGGCAGCAAAAAAGCTCCGGTTTGCGGGCAAAATGCGGCTTTCATCTAGGCATTCCCTTTGTATTTCTGTTTTTTTCCCGGCCGCTCCCCCCGCGGCGCGGCAGGGAGGCAATGGGCGCTTTCCGCGCGCGGCGGCGCGGCGGCGCGGCAAAGCCGCCAGCCTGCGCTGTTTTGCCGGCTGGTTTTAACCTAAATCAAGCCGTTTGTCAACTTGTTTTATGAAAAGCGCGGGCTTATGATGAAAAAAATGCAGAGGCTGGTTTTTGTTTGCCTGTTTGCCCTCTATGGCTCCGCCGGGTGCCTCCCCCATTCCGATCCGCATCAGCTCCCCGGCTCTGGGAGGCGCGCCCCGCTTTTGCGCAGCCTCAGCGATGATCCATCCGCCTTTCCGATGGCTTATTATGAGCAGGGGCCTTCAGCCCCCGGCAAACTCTCCAGGGAGACTGTTGAAGCCGCAAAAAAATCTGTCTATATGATTGAGGTTTTGTATTATTACCGCGGGATGCTGATTGCTGTTTCCCGCGGCAGCGGCTTTTTTATCAGCGAGAGCCGGCTGATAACCAATTTTCATGTCATCGGCAGGCTGCTGATTGATCCCGGCATAGAGCTGTCATTAAAGATCCAAAAACACGATTTTGGCAAAACCCCCATCCAAAGGTCAAAAGCCATTGAGGCCAGGCTGAAAAAAGTTTCAGCCCTGTATGATTTGGCCCTTCTGGAATCGCGCGAGCCAGTCAGGGATTACCTGAAAATCGGAGACAGCCTCAATGATCTGCAAAATCTTTTCACTTTGGGGTTTCCGGGGAGCAGCTTTGCTGTTATGGAGCTCGAAAACCCCCGCCTTAAAGGGAAATACACTTTAATGACAGACACAAAAAGAAACTACGATGGGGCGGTTTTTCAAGGCTTGAGCGGCGGCCCTGTGGTCAATGGCCGGGGGCTGGCTGTGGGGGTTAACTTCGCCGGAAGGGAGAGGTCGGGAAAAGACTGGCTGTCCGTGAATCTTGGGGCGCTCAGAAATTTTATTCAAAGGGGCGGGGATGACGCGCTAAAATGCCAAAGCAGCCTGACCGGCTGTGTTTATTCTGAGCTGGCTTTTTTTTGCAGGCATTTTCAGTCCAGGCAAAACAGGGATTTTAAAATTGACTTTACTTACGCAAATTACTGCTCCGCGGACGGGGAGATAAAAAAGCCGCCGCAAAAATGCGCGGCGGTGTTTGAGCGGCTGGACAGGGCCATTTTGGCTGTTGCCGTGGCGGCGGAGCGGGCGGAAACAGCCATTGAGGATTACATAAGGCCTGAAAAAGGGGGGGCGGCCGGCGATGGGCCTGGCTCATCATATCTTCAGGAGGGGGGGGCCGGCGGGCCTTTTGCCGGCAGCGCTGCTGCGAAGATCGGGGCGGCAGAGGCAGCCATAGAGTATGAGAGGGCTTATGCTGATTATATGCGATCGGTCCGGGAATGGTTTGACTCCCAGTGCCGGCTCGCCTATTGATGCGGCAGAAATTCTCTTGAAGCCCAAAACAAACTGATGTAATGTCAATAGGAGCGGGGGGATCTGCCGGAAGATCAGTGAAAAAACAAGCGGGAGGGCGGGGGCATGTTTGAAAAGCTGCGGCGGCCAAAGCAGGCCGGAAAGCAAAGCTATTTAAAAAAGCTTGCTTATTTTGTGGTTTTTGGAGCCATCTGCCTTGTTTTTGTGTTTTTAGGGCCTTCGCTCCCCAATCTTTCAGGGAAAACAATCGCCGCTTATGTCGGCAGGAAGCCGGTCTATTTGAGAGAGCTGGCCCAGGCTGAGGAGAATTTAAGCGGCCGATACAGAGGGCGGTGGGAAAAGGCCGGAGAGGAGGAAACCCGCCGGCTCCAAAGCCAAATCCGAAAAGAGGCGCTGGCCCATCTGATCAGGCAAAGCCTTGCTTTTCAGGGCGCTGAAAAATCAGGCTTCCGCCTGAGCGATGCGGAGCTGCGCGAGGCCATCCGCTCCTTTCCGGTTTTCCAGAGCAAAGGGCGGTTTATATATTCCCAGTATCTCGCTTTTTTAAAAAGCCGCGGGATGCGGGCCTCTCAGTTTGAGGGCATCATCAGGAGGGAGCGCCTGGCCGCAAACTGGAGCGGCCTTTTCTTTAAAGCCTTTGCCCCGCATTCCCTGGAAGCCAAAAAAAACAGGCAGAGGGGCCTTGTTCAGATTAAGGTCCGGTTTGCGCAGCTTGGGCTGGGAGAGGCGCTTGAGGAAACGCTGGAGCCTCTTGTCCAGTCAGGAGATCTAAAAGGAGCTGAGCGGTTTTTAAAAGGGATCAAGGCAAAGTGGCGGACAACAAAAAAGTTTTCCCCGGCAAAGTCTTTTATCCCTGAACTGGACAACAGCGGCATTCTTCGGGAGGCGATCCTTGATCATCTGCCGCAAAAAGGCCTCATTCCGCAGCTTGTTAAAAAAGGGAACAAGTTTTATATTGCGGAAGTCCTCTCTGTTGAAACAAAGGCTCCGCAGAAGGGCAAAGAGGGGGATCTCAGCCGGCTGGCCGGCTTTGAAAAGCCGGGCCGCCTGTTTTTGTCCTGGCTTGAAGAGCAAAAGCGGGTCTTCCCGGTGGAGGTGTCTGCAGGCGCGGGAATCCCCGGCGCGGCGGACTCTTTTTGAATGAGCGGGTTTTGCGCCTTTGCGCCGGCCACATCCCGGGTTTTCAGGGATCTTCAGCCAGCCGAAAGAGGGCGCTCAAAGCGGCAGGGCTGAATGAGCCGCGCGTTTCATTCTGTTTCTGGCTTTTTTTATGTAATTGCCGTCTTTATCGCCGCCCCAAAACCGCCTCTTGAGATTGAGCGCGGCAAGCGCTGTGGTTCCTGAGCCAAGAAAAGGATCAATCACAAGATCTCCGGCTCTGGAGTGTTTTTTTATCAGAGCCTCCATAAGCCGCAGAGGCTTTTGGGTGGGGTGTATTCTGGTTTCTCTGTGAATGGGAAAGCGATAGACGCCGTTGTCGTATTTGCTGTTGAAAGTCGGGCGGCCGGCTTTTATGCCCAGCACAGCCACCTCCCTTGAATTGCTCAAATAATTGCTGCGGGAGTTGAGGGGGACAGGGTTTGTTTTTTCCCAGATAATCAGCCTTATCATCCCAAACCCGGCCGACACAAAAGCCTCATGAACCGCTGTGATTTTCCATAAATCATAAAAGCATATAACTGTTCCGCCCTTTCTCAAGGCCCTGCAGCTTAACTCCGCAAAAGCCTTTAAGTTTATCTCTTTTTGATCCCAATGCCCAAAATCCATGGAGACGGCAAACCTTTCTATGGAGTTTTTCCCCAAATGCTTAAACCCTGTTTTTTTTGAAATGGAGTAAGGCGGATCAGTTAAAATCAAATCCGCCGCGCGCTCCGGGACGCTTTTTAACAGGGGCTTAAAGTCAGCTGTTTTCAGCAAAAAAGGGCAGCGGCCGCGGCGGGCGCTTTTATCAGCCAAAAAGCTTTTGTCCAGAGGATGCGGAGATTTCATTAAGCGCCCCCTAAAACGCGTCCAGGTCTGTCCAAAACCCCCATGCAAAGCTGGGCCGTTTTTGGCCTTTTCTCCATATATGCCCTCCCGCAAGCCCCGCCTTGCCAATCACATTGTGATTAAGGGACAGCTCAAACTCAGCGCCGAGAAAGCCGTTTAAAAGGGAAAAGCGCTTTTGCTCCGGCCCCTTTTGAACAGAGGCCATTGAGGCGCCGGCAAAGGGCGCCCACCGGCGGATGGACAGCGGAATCCACAAATGATATGCGGGCAGGTTAAGCGCTTTTTGGATCCGCGCGCCCGCCTGGTCTAAATTAAACAGCTGATCCTGCCAAAAGCTGTGATAGCTGAAAGGCAAAAACGGGTCAGAGCCGCTGAAAAAAAGCCGCCTCGCGCCCTTGCTCCATATCTTTCTCCGCAGCTGGCCGGCAAAGGTCAGGTAAATATCCCTCCATGCCTCTGTCTCATAAAACAGCAGGGCGCCGCCGGAGCTGTAAGTCTCATAGCCTGTTTTTTTCTTTTCATCCCTCACATGGATCACATTATACATAAGGGAGAGGGCGGCGTCCCTGTAATCCGAAAAAGCGCAAGGGTATGTTTTTTGGCTCTGCAAAAGCAGGCGCCCTGTGTGATTGATGGAAAGCCGCCAGGGCCCCTCATTGTTAAACTGCTTTGCCGACAAAACCGCCTGTTTGATAAAAGAAAGGCGCCAGTTCTCTGTTCTAAAAAGGGGGCGCTGGGCGGCGGCATGCAGGCTGCTGTCCGCATACCTCGCGAAGGGGCGTTTCCGGCGCCCGGCAAACCCGCCAAAAACTCCGCGCCTCTCCCATAAATCAGCCTCTTTTAAAATATCCAGATACCTCAGGGTTTTTCCCAGGCCAATATCCATGCTTAAGCTTCTGATCTCATGAGAGGCCTTCAGCCTGAAATTTGTCCGGCCCCTTTTGTTTATATACGACAGGGAAAACCCTCTTTGGGCGCCTGCTGCCGGGCGGAGGCCATCGCTGGACAGAAAAAACCGCGCGCGCAGGCTGTCCAGCTCCAGAGGGTCTGTCCACTCAAAAGCGGCGCGCAGCATCAGCCGCGCCCTTGCCGGCTGAAAAGCCAAAAACTGGAGGCGGGAGCCTTGAAAGCGAAGATTCTCAAGGGGGTTATAGGGGCGCGGGGCGTATCCCCCCTCCGCCGGGCCGCGGGGGGCCGGCGAGCTTCCGGCGGGCCGGCGCGCGGACAAAGCCTTCTCTTTCGCAGTCAGGCTGTCCAGATCCGCCCCCTCCAGAAAATCATCCTCCTCCTCTTTTAAGCGCGCGGCCAAAGCAGCCTCCCCCTCTAAAAAATCCTCTTCCAGGGCTTCCTCCGCCATGGCCGGAGATCTCTGTTTTGCGGCTTTTGCCGCCCGGCCGGAAGAGGCGCCCCCGCCAAGGGGGATTTTTTCAAACGCGTATTTATAGAGAAAAGGCTCTTCCGGCGCGGGGCTGGCCTGAATGATTTTATACTCATAGCTTTCCGGCCCGATTTCAGAAACCAAAAACTCCCCTTTTTCATTGAGCTTGCGGGCGGAGACAATGGTGTCAGAGGGGGAAAGGCGCCAGACCTCTCCGCTCCGAAAAACAAACAGCCCGGAGCCGTATTTTGTCGCGGAGATAAAATATATCCCCGTTTCGTCAGCCTCCACCGGAAAGGCGTAATAGCTTTTAAAGCTCCTGAGCGCTGTTTTCCCCCGGTAAAGCGTTCGCAGGCCGCCTTTTTGCCGAAAATAGCAGGGCCGGCCTTTATGATCCAGGACAGCCGAGGAATGCGTCTGGCTGTAGAATTTTCCGTTCAGCTCAAGGCGGACTTCAGCCAGCCCCTCTTTAGAGTCCATGCTGAGGATCTGGCCCCCGCGAATGTCCTGAACATATTTGGACCTGTATTCCCTTAACGGGGAAAAGCCCTCCTTAAAAAGGGAAAACTGATGCAGAAATGTCCCTGTCCGGCCCGATCCGGCGGAATGGTAATCCCCTCCGATGAGAAAGATTTTTCCCTCCGGCAGATCGGTTTTTCTGCGGCGGATTTTTTTTGTTTTCCTGTTGACTGTCACAAGCTCAGGCGGGGATTTTTTGTCAGAGGCGAGAAAATAAATATTTTTGCCGCTGCTGTTCATGGGCGGCGAGATATGGCTCCGCAAAAGCGCCGGCGCGGAAGAGGATTTTTGCGCCCTGGCCATGGGCAGGGCGGCGCGGTGATAGCCATTAAACAGAGAGGCAAGGCTTTTCCCCATGGATTTTTTAAACGCCCTGTTGACGGCAAAATAGCCAAAGGGAAAGACAATGTTTCGGGAGGAAAAGTCAAAAAAGCTGTTGACCGCCCTCATGCCCCGCTTTTCAAGAAGATAAGAGAAAAAATACCCCCCATGGTGGTATTTTTCCATCCCTGAAAAGGGATGCGCGCGCTGGCGGAAAATCCGGCTGAGGGAAATCCCCTCCTTCAGCTGCGCGAAAACAAAAGCCCTTGTCCATCCGCTGAACAGGCGCCCGCCGGAGCCATACAAAGACTCCAAAAGCACGGCATGCCCCTCCATTATAAACGAGTGGGAGGCCAGGTTGGGGTAGACAAACAAAAAAAGCGATTTTGGCAAAAAATAAGACATCCAGCGGGACACATCAGTCTGGACGCTCATTTGATAAAGATGCGCCATTTCATGAATCAAAAGATCAAGATGCCAGTTGTAAAAGGCAAACCTGTCCATGACCTCCATAGGAGCTGGATAAATATGCGCCGCCGGCAGGGGGAGCATTTTGGCGCTCCCTATGGAGCGCTGCTCTCTGGAGGAGCGAAAAACAATATGGCTTTTCCGGTAATGCCTGGGCAGGGGAAAGATCTTTTGGTATTCGCTTTCCACCTGGCCAATGGACTGAAGCAGCAGGGGGCCGAGGCTTTTGTGATCTTCGCTGAAGATCAGCTCCGTCCGATCGGAAACATCCTGCTTTAAATAATGCCCGTCCGCAGGCTTCATGAGCGCCGCCCCGGCCGCTGGCGGAAAAAACATCCCAAAAAGCGGAGAGCTTAGGCAAAAAAGCCGGAACATCATGAGGGATCGCGCTCTCGGCGGGCGCTATAGGTTTTTTAAATTTTCGCTGATGTCCGCGCCCTCTTTTTTGGCGAGATAGAGGGCGGCGACAGAATCCCCCGTTACATTGACGACTGTCCGGCCCATGTCCATAAGGCGGTCGACTCCGAGAATCATGGCGATGCCCTCCGGTGGAATGCCGAAAATCACAAGGGCTGACATAAGTATTGGAATCGAGGCCCCCGGCGCGCCGGCAATCCCAACAGAGGTGATGACCACAACAGCGGCCAGAAGAATTTGATTGGTCAGGGACAGATCAATCCCGTAAATTTGAGCGATAAACAGGGTTGCCGCCACTTCAAAAAGGGCTGTGCCGTCCATGTTGACAATAGTCCCTATGGGGACGCTGAAGTTGGCGATGCCAGAGGGAACGCCAAAGCGCTTTTCCAGAGTGTCTATGGTCACCGGCATGGTGGCGCTGCTGGAGCTGGTGCTGAAGGCTGTTGAAAAAACAGGAAACATCCCCTTGTAGAATTTGTAGATCCTGCTAAAGGGGGCCTTGGCCAGAAAAATCAAAAACAGGCTGTAGGTAAACAGGCCATGAAACAGCAGCCCCCCGGAGGCGACAAGAATATAATCTATGGTTTTTTTTATTGAATCCAGGCCAAACATGGAGACAACAGCGGCCAAAAGCGCCGCCACGGCATAAGGGGCTGTCTTCATAATCCAGCCGATGATTGTGATGGAGAGGTGTGAGAGCGCGGTCATAAACTGAATAAACGACTCCCTTGGAGGGCCTTTGGGCATATAAAGAAGCCCCAGCCCAAAAATCAGAGAGACAAAAATCACAGCCAGCATATTGCCCTCTCCAAACTCATCAATGATGTTTCTCGGTATGACTCTCGTCACAATGCCCGGCCACATGTCTTTGCTGACCATGGAGCTTTTTTCCTTCAGAGAGGAGAGCTTGGACTGCATGGTTTGAGCCTCCTCCCGGACTTCGCCTGTTGTGATGCTCTCCCCCGGCTTAAAAACATTTGTGAAAACCTGGCCGATGGTGATGGCGGCCACAGTGCTGCAGAGATAAAACACAAACAGCCTTCTGCCGAGGCGCCCGATGCTGCCGCCCGCGCCGCCAAAATTGGCCACTCCAACCATAAGGGAGCTGAACACCAGGGGCACAACCACCATAAACAGAGCCTGGAGAAAGGCATTCCCCACAGGCCAAAAAAGATTGTTGGTTATTTTTTGGGACAAAGGGCCAAAAAACGGGTCTTCCTTCCAGTAATTAAACTGGATTCCTATAAGAATCCCGGCGATCAGCCCGATAAAAATGCCCCAGCCGCTGACATTGACGCCTTTTTTCATGCTTTTTTTCATGCTTTGCCTCCGCTGCCCAGCCGGTTTGTTAAAGGCTCCGGCTTTCAGAGCTTCGCTGCATTTGCCCTTACCGCCATTATCAGAGAAAATTTAACAATGTCAATCCCCCCAGCAAACAGGACAAAAGGCCGGCCCCGCTGGTATCAGCTCAGAACAGGGCGGGCGGAAAAACAGGAGGCTTCCCTTTATTTGTTTGGAGGGCTTTCGGATCAGGAGGAAAAGCCGATCGCGCAGATCAAGGCCGAGGCGGAAAAGGCTTTTCGCGCCGGCTATCACAAAATTCTTTGGCCATGGAATTTTATTTTTCACAGCGCCGCGGGGGAGATTTTTCGCCTTGCGCGGGACGATCCCTCCCGGCATGCCCTTCAAATGCGCGGGATCCGGCTGGATGAGTTTAAAAGCCGGGCCAGAGAGCTTGCCGGCCTGAGCGGGGGGCGGCGGCTCCCCTGCATGGCGGATCTGCTTTATGAGCAAAGCTCTCCGGCGGCAGCGGCTTTTTGCGGGGCCGCTTTTTCGGACTTTCAGCTGACGATCCCGGCCCGCCGCGGCATCAATCCAAAAGAGCTGCTTGAGAGCCTTCCAGAAGCGCTCCGCCCCCGGCTGCATATTCATTTTCCTGTCTTTCACAAAAAGCATCCTCTGCTTTTTTCGTCTCAGGAGATGTATGATTTTCTCAAAGAGCGGTTTTGCCCCCCGCCCCCCATTGATGTTTTCAGCCTCTCCGCGCCGCCGGACCTGAAGCTGGAGCCGGAAATTGAGCCGGAGGCCGCGCATGCCCTCCCCTCTTCAGACATTCTGGCCTCTGTTGTGATTCCCTCCTATAACAGCGGCGGGGAGCTGATGCTGTGCCTCCGGCATCTGGCCGCGCAAGCCATGCCAAAAGAAAACTTTGAGGTGATTGTCACGGATGACGGCAGCTCCGACGGAACTTCAGACATGCTGCTCCAGGCGGATTTTTTGCGGCGGATGAATTTCAAGCTGATCCGCTTTCCGAGGGAGCGGCCCCGGCGCGGGATTTTTGGCCCCTTGGGGGATCACCGCTTCCGGGCCGGCATAGCCCGCAATTTGGGGGCAAAGCATGCCCGCGGCGAAGTTTTGGCTTTTCTGGACTCGGATATTCTGGCCCCTGCCAGCTATTTGCGCTCAGTGATTGAGCTGCTTGGCTTTAAATCCCGGCCAAAGCCGGGCGGCGGGGCTTTGCCGCCCGGGCTGTCTGAAAGCGCGGCGGATGTTATCCAGAGCCCGCGGCTTCATCTAAAGCGGCTGGCGCCAGGGGATTATGAGAAAATTGATCCGGCGCGGCACACCTTCGTCAAGGGGGATGGCTACTGGGAGCGCTTTTACAGCTCCGCGGCGGACTGGAATCAGAGAGCCTTGCCCTGGAAATACATTTCCACAAACACTCTCAGCCTGAGAACAAAGGACTTCAAACAGGCGGGATGGTTTCGCAAAAACCACACCTGCTACGGCTTTGAGGACACAGATCTGGGCTGGCGGCTTTATCAGGGCGGCCGCAGGTTTTACCTCAGCCCCCTGCCGGCCTATCATCTGCCGCGCAGATCTGAATTTTTACACTTTCAGTTTGTCAAGCGATACCTTTTGGGGCAGGCGGCCAGCATCTTTTTCCACAACACCCACTGTCTGGAGGCTTATGAGGAGTTCAGGGGCCTGATCCAAAAGCGCGGGCTGTAGCCCCAAAGGCGCCGCAAGCCGGGGGAAAAATCCTGACAAAACAGGAACAGCCTTAATGGCTGTCCCAATAAACAGGCTTAAGGGGAAAAAACAGAATGCGCTTTGGCTGAGAAGCGGGATTTTTTGCGGCTGGCGGTGTTTGGCTTGATAACCCCCCGCTTTTTTGCCCGGTCGGCCAGGCGAAAAAGCTGATTCAGGCCTTTTTCGGCGGATTCCCGGTTTTTGGCGGCCAGGTCTTTTCGCAGGCTTTTTTCACAGGTCCTGAGGGCGGAGCGGATCCTTTTATTGGCCTGGGCCTTTCGCTTTGAGGAGCGAATGTATTTTTTTGCCGATTTGTGGTTTGCCAAAACAGCCTCCTGAATGCTTAATTTATAAAGACATTAGCGCGGAATTTTAAAAAAAAGCAAGCTGTTTTTTAAAAAAACCGCCCCCGGAGCCGATTTTTGCAGCTTGTTTTTGGGGGCCTAGCCTTGAAAAACCGCCGAAAAATAACATGAATCAGCCTGACAGCCAGCTTCAAAAGCCGCTTAAAAAGCTGTCTTCGGGGCAGGCCGCCGCGCGGCAGGCGGGCCGCATGTCGGCGGGGACGCTTGTCAGCCGCGGGCTGGGCTTTGTCCGGGACATGCTGATCGCCGCGCTGTTTTCCCGCAGCGAAACCGATGTTTTTTTTGTCGCCTTCCGGTTTCCCAATTTTTTTCGGCGGTTTCTGGGAGAAGGCTCGTTTTCCGCGAGCCTCACGCCGGCCATTGCCGAAACCCTTGAGGAAAAAGGCGGCCGGGAGCGGGCCAGGGCCTTTTACTCCGCGCTTTTCGCCCTCCTTTTTTGCGCCACCTCTTTTTTGACTGTTTTGGGGATGGTTTTTATGGACCGCATTATGGAGGCTTTATTTGGCGGCTCCCCCTACGCGCTTGTCCCGGGAAAGCTGGAAAAAACCATCATCGCGGGCCGCATCGTCTTTATTTATTTGTTTTTGGCCAGCGCTTACTCTTATTTTATGGCGGCGGCGCAGGCTTTAAAGAGCTTTTTTCTTCCCGCTCTGGCCCCGGCGCTTTTTAACGGCTGCCTGATCGCGCTCGCCCTGCTGCCTCAAAGCTGGTGGCCCTTTCCGGCTCTGTCCCTTGCCTGGGCTGTGGCTCTGGGCGGCCTGGCTCAGCTGGGGCTGGTTTTGTTTGTCATTTGCAAATTGAAATTCTGGCCCCGTCTGGGATTTTGGCGGGATTCTCAGTCCTGGGGCGCGGCCAAAAAGGTTTTGAGGCGGTTTTTTCCCGCCGCGGCCGGGCTTTCGGGGCTGGCTCTTATTGGCCTGATCAATGTGTATTTTGCGGGCTGGCTGGAGGAGGGCGCCCATACAGCCATTTATTACGGTGACCGGCTTATGGAGCTGCCCCGATCTCTGATTGCCCTGAGCATTGGGATGGCTTTGATTCCGGAGCTGGCCCGGCTGCGGGCGGCCGGGGATTCTGCCGGTTTTTTTCAAACCGCCGGCCACTGCATGGATCTTTCCCTGTTTTTGACTCTGCCATGCGCCCTGGTTTTTCTGCTGGCCCCCGCGCCCATTATTGAGGCGCTGTTTCAAAGAGGGGCTTTTGACGGGGCGGCAGCGGCCAAGACGGCCATGATACTGCGCGTTTATTCTCTGGCCCTTGTGTTTTCGTCCGCGGCGAGGATTTTCTCCTCCTGTTTTTTTGCCGCCGGCAAAAACTGGACAGCAGCGCTTGGGAGCGGCCTTTATGTGGCCATTCACGGGGCGCTGGCCTGGATCTTGACTCCGGCTTTTGGACTGGCGGGGCTGGTTTGGGCCACGGCGCTTTCCTCCGGCTTTCACGCTCTGCTTCTGTGGGGGCTGATGAGCCGCTGTGTGGGGCAGCTGCCTCTGCGCCAGACAGGCGCGCGGCTGCTTCGGACAGCTCCGGGGCTTGGCCTTCTGGCCTTGGCGCTTTTGCTCCACAAGCCCCTTCTTGATTTTTTGTCCGCTTTGGGGGCGGCTTTGGGGGCGGCTTTGGGATATGAGGGCAGCCTGGTTTTTTATGAGGCCGGCCGCGCGCTTTCGCTTGGCTTGATCTTGCTTGCCGGCGGCGGGCTGTATGTTTTGTCGGGGATCTTTTTTAAGCACCCCATGGCCGGGGAGCTGAGAGATCTGCTGAAGTTAAAGGCGCCTGTTTGATGATCTGCATAAGGAGGCCCGCTTGAATATTGTCAAAAAAGGCCAGACTGTTTTTTTGGTCAGCGCCGCCCGGAAAGCCGGCTCCGGCAGGCTGGATGAAAGCCTTTTGGAGCTTGCTGAGCTGGCGGCTGCCGCCGGGCTTCGCCCTTTAAAAACATTCAGGCAAAACTTAAAGCGCGCTGATCCATCATGGCTGATTGGAGAGGGCAAGCGAAAAGAGCTGGAGGAAAGCGCGGCGCAGCTCAGGCCGGATTATATTGTTTTTGATCATGCCTTGTCCGGGGTTCAAATCAGAAACCTGGAAAAATCCCTGAAGATCCATGTTTTGGACAGAAGCCAGCTGATTTTGGAAATTTTTGCCCAAAGGGCGCAAAGCCATGAGGGCAAGCTTCAGGTGGAGCTGGCGCGGCTTTTGGATCAGATGCCCCGGATGACGGGCGCCTGGCTGGGATCGCTTTCCCGGCAGGGCGGGGGCGGAGCGGCCCGCGGCCCCGGCGAAAAAGCTTTGGAGACCGACCGCCGCCAGGCCAGAGAGCGGATCAAGCGGATCAGGAAAAAACTGGAAAAAGTCAGAAGCGCCCGCCTTCAGCGCCGCTCGGCGAGGCAAAAAAACAAAATTCCGTCTTTTGCCTTGATCGGCTGCGCAAACTCCGGCAAAAGCGCTCTTTTAAACCGGCTGGCTAAAACCTCCGCAAGGTCTTTTGCGAAGGTAAAAAATCAGCCTTTTACCACTTTGGATCCCAAAACCAAAAAGTTTTTTATTCCCGGACCCCCGTCAAAAGGCCTGACAGCTGTTGTCACTGACACTGTGGGCTTTATCAGAAATCTCCCGCCCCATTTGATTTCCGCGTTTAAGGCCACTTTGGAGGAATCCGAGGCGGCTGATGTCATTCTGCATGTGATTGACACAGCCAGCCGGACGCGAAGCCGGCAGATGAAAGTGGTTGAAAGCCTGATTGAGGATTTTGGATGGCAGCCAAAGCCTGTTATTTATGTTTTCAACAAAATTGACCTGCTGCCGGCTGAGCGGGCCGGCCTCCCCGCCCGGAAAAACCAGGCGGCTTTGAGCGCAAAAACCGGAGCCGGCATGGATGCCCTTTTTGCAAAGATGCGGGAAGCTATAGGCGGCCTGCCGGAGGATGCGGAGCTTTATTTTTCCAAAGGCGAGGAGCATAAAATCCAGCAGCTGGCCCGGCAGGCTGAAATACAAGATCAGCAGGCTTCTGAAAAAGGGGCTTTTTGTTTTGCCAAAATCCCCCGCCGCCATATCAGCCGCTGGAGGCCCTATATAGCCGCTGCCAAAAAACTCACAGACTGTTAAATGATTTTGCGAAAGCCGGCCGGCGGGATATCCCGCTCCAAATAAGATTTTATAAAATCCTGCCGCCAGCTGAAGCTCGCGCTTAGATCCCGCGCCAAAAAACTTTCGGGAAAGCCGCCGCGAAGCCACAGCTGGCGCAGAGATTTTGCTCCGGCCTCGGCGAGGTTAAAGGCGGACAGCTCAAGAAAGCTTATGCGGCCGGCCAGGCTTTCCGAAGACTGGCGCAGCAAATCTCCAGAGGCGGAGCCTAAAATCAAAAACCGCCCGGCCCCGCGGCCTTTTCTCCGGCCCTCATCAATCAAGCCTCTCAAAATCATGAACAGATCTGGCATGCGGTGGATTTCATCCAGGATAATCAGCTTGTCCATCCGCTGGGAAAGAAACTCCAGAGGATCGCTCATCTTTAAAAGATCAGCGGGGGATTCCAAATCCAGATAAACGGAGGGCCGCTTTTGGGCTATGGCATGGGCCAGTGTGGTTTTGCCGGACTGCCGGGGGCCAAGAAGCGCAGCCGCCGGCTGGCGCCCCAGGGCTTTTTCCAGAAGGGGGGTTATCTCTCTTTCAATCATCCTTGCATTTTTGCATATTGGATCCAAATATTCAAGGATAAATCCAGTCCAGAATTTCGGGCCAAAAGCCGGCAGATCCCGGCTTTCCGGCCGGATATTCTCCCCCTTTTGTTTCAATTTGAGACAGAATTAAATTTTTTTTTTAACATTCCATTTATCTCAGTTTGAGACAGGCTGCGCGTTTTGCCGGGGGGGGGGGAGGGGAGGGAACCTCTCTTTTTCCGCCGCGGGGGCTTAAAAAAAACCGCCCGCTCCGCCCCCATCTGTCTCAGTCAGGCGGTTTTTTCTTGAAATAATGCATTTTGCCATGTTAGGCTGGATTTTGCATTGCCGCGCCGCCTTGAGCTTGTTTTTTGCCTGCCTCAGGCGGGCTGCCGCGCCGGGGCGCGGGGGCAGGGGGCAGGGGGCGCGGGCATTTATATAAGGAGTCCATAAGCGTTTCAGATGGCATGATTAGAAGCTTCTTTTTAAAGCCTTCTTTAAGCATTAAGCATGCTGTCCAATCGGAATATCTGCGGCATCGCTGACATTGTATATATATAAGGGGAAAAGCCCGGCAGACCCAGACAAAGCCGGCATAGAATCATAATAGAAGGAGGATTTTCATGTCAAAGAAAAAAATTATCAGCCCTGTTTCCATTGATCTTGGGTATAAAAACACGGGGGCTTTTTTTTCCCATTATAAGGAGGGGGCCAGTCTGGATGAAATTAAAAAATCAGGCAAAGTCTATCAGCTGGAAGACAACAGCTATACTTATCTTATGGCTGGCAGAACCGCCGCCCGGCATCAAAAGCGCGGTTACGACCGCCGCCAGCTGGCAAAAAGGCTGTTCAAGCTGATTTGGGAAAAATATCTTGGCCTGGCTTGGGATGAAAATATTCAGCGGACAATCAGCTTTCTTTTTAACCGCCGCGGATTCACTTTTTTAAATGAGGCTTATGACAGAGAGATTTTAAGCTGGTTTCCCAAAGACGCTTATGACAGGCTGCCTGAAGCTCTTAAAGCCGGCGCCGAAGAAAATGAAGATGAGGGGGGATATGATCTTGACAGCGCGCTGACAGCCTGGGCAGAAAATGGAGATATTGAAACAATAAAAAAGAAGTTTGAAGCTATAAGCAAAGAGCCGAAGGAAATCGCCCGCAAGCGGGTTATGCTCTCCAGAGCAAAAAAGCTGAGGGAATATTGCGCAAAAAGAGCAAAAGGGGATCAGATTGAAGATGAAAGAAAAAAAAGCAAGTCCAGCGGTCTTTCAAAATTATCAGGCTGGATCCTTGATGAATGGAAAAAAAATGGAATCAAAAGCCTGCCTGACAAGAGCGGTTTTTCAGGTGATTTAACAGAATGGCTGAATCAGCAGGCTGCTGAAACAGCGCGGATAATTTTAGACAGCCTGCCGCCGAAATCAGGAATCAAAAAACAAGATTCAGATCTTAAAAATTCTGTTTGGAATTTTAAACCGGAAGATTTTAAAAATATAGAGAATTTAAAAAGCGCCGCTCAAGAGGCTGGCTCTTCGCAGTCCAGGAAAGCCAAAAGCAAAACAGAATACATAAAAAATCATCTCCATCATCTGGCTTTTGCCCTTTATCAAATCAAAGGCGAATTGGAATCGGGAGCCCGCCACAGAAAAAAATATTTTGAGGAAATTGCATCTGTTTTAAAAAACAAAAATCACAGCCATCATTATTTAAAAAATTTTTGCAAAGCTTTGCATTCAGGCGAATATAAATTCCAAAAGCTTGTTTCAGAAGAAACGCTGAAAAAATGGAGGAAGTCAGGCGCCGCAGACAAGGCTGATATTGAGGCGCGGGCGCTTTCCCATCTGATTGGCCATATCAGCAATTTTGAGCTGAGGCCGCTGAGGAAATATTTTAACGATACAAGGCATAAGAAGGGAGATTTTTGGGATGAGGGCCGCCTGGCGGAAAAGCTTGAAAACTGGATTTTGCGGGAGTGGAGAATAGACTTTCAAAAAGACAAAGACAAAAAGCCCGGCAAAAGCGGTGATTATCAGGAGTTAAAGAAAAAATGGGAAGCCGCTTTGAAATCAAATTCCGGCTCATCTTTACAAACCGGCAAAACAAACAAACAGATATGGAAAGAGCTGAGAGGCCAGTGGGGCAGAGAGCATAAGGGAAAGCTGGTCAAATTCTTCCTGAGCGAAACTCCTGTTCTCACAATCCCGCCCTATCAGGACAACAACAACCGCCGCCCTTTAAAATGCCAAAGCTTTATCCTCAATCCAGAATGCCTGGACAGGCATTATCCAGACTGGAGAGGCTGGCTTAAAGAGCTGGAGTCTTTAGAGGATGTCAAATCTTATTTAGACGGTTATAAAAATCAGCTGAAAGATCTGGAAAGCTCTTCTAAAAAAGCCAGCCCATCAAAACAAAGCTTGAATTTAGCGAAAACTTCAGGCCATTCTGACACAGAGGGGCCGGGAGGCTCTGATTTTTCCTATTTCAGCAGGCTGTCTCAAAAAAGCGGCGGCAGCTTAAAAAACAAGCGGCGCCAGCGAAAAAAACAATACCAGAAAAGCGGGGATTATTTGCAGTCCCGCGCCCTTCAGTTTATTTTTGACCGGGCAAAAAAAGATGATCCGCTCAAGCTTAATGACATCTTCAGCCATGTCAAAAAACACAGACAGATCCAAACAACTGAGCTGGAGAAGGCGGAAGCCGGGGAGAAACTGGAAAAAGCTGTCAAAAAAAGCTGCCTTCCAGCAAAATTAAAAACCGAAAGAGACTATAATGGAGGCAGCCTGTTTAAAGAAAAATCTTTTTTTCATTTGATCTGCAAATATTACAAATTAAGGCAAAAGGCCAGAGACGGCAGAATATTTATTCATCCAAAATATCATTACATTGAAGGCCGGGGATATAAAGACACAGGCCGCTTTGACAGCAGAGATTGCCTGCTCTCCTATTGCAATCGCAAGCCGCGGCAAAAGCGCTATCAAATGCTGGAGGATTTAGCGGCTTTATTGCAGGTTTCCTCTCAAAAACTGAAAGGAATAATTGGCGGCAAAAGCGCGGCAGGCCCAAAAACTTTAAAAATCTCATCTGATGAGAAAAATCATGCGGAGAGGGCTGAAAAGCCGGACAAAAGCCTCTTGCAGATCAAAAGCTCAGATAATCAGGCAAAGCAGCCTCAAAGCATGGATGATCAAATTGTCTCCTGGCTGACAAAAAGCATTAGGGGGCTGAAGTCAAACTGCGAAACAGCCGCAAAAGAGCAGAAAGACCGCCGCGGCTCGCTCAAATTGGATGTTCAGGGAATATACAAGCTGATTGATTATCAAACTCAAAATAAGCCTCTGCCTTCTGACAAAGCAAAAAAAGACAGGAAAATTAAAGAAATTTTAAAAAATTCCAAAGTGGATAAAGCCTTTGATTTTTACAAATTTTGCGAAAAAGCCAAAAAACTGCATCAGGAGCTTGCAGAAATTTTATATGAAAGAGGGAAACAGGAAGATTTAAAAAAAGAAGCAGACAAAAACCCCGCCAAAGCGGTTTATTTTCTGGCTCAAATCAACAATATCGCTTTCAAAGATCGCTCTGGATACGCAAATACATGCCCTGTCTGCAGCATGGACAATGCTTTGAGGATGCGGGAGGCGGCGGGGGCGGGCGGCGGCAATAAAAGTCCGGCGGGCGGCGCTGGGGCGCAGCGCCTTCCGGCTGTTCCGGCAAGAATTATTGACGGCGCGGTCCGGCAAATGGCAAAAATTGCCGGCGGCGCCATCGCCCGGGACAAATGGGACACAATAGAGCCGGAGCTGGAAAAAGGCCATGCGGTCCGCATCCCCATAATCACAGAGTCCAATCAGTTTGAATTTGAGCCTTCCAAAGAAGACCTGGTTAAGAACGAAAGGCGAAAAGCAGGCAGGCTCAGAAAAGGAAAAGCCCTGACTTATGAGGAGGGGTTTAAATTAACAGAAAAAAGATTCAGCGCTAAAGAGGCGCGGATCCAAGCCGCGGGCATGGGAGTTTGCCCTTATACAGGCCGCCCTGCCGCGGAGGAGGGGGAAATTGACCATATCATCCCCCGGTCTGCGCAATGGGGAGCTCTTAACGACGAGGCCAACCTGATTTGGTCCTCCAGGGAAGGCAATCAAAAAAAAGGGGAAGCAATATATGAGCTGGCGAATTTAAAGCCTGAATATAAAAAGCGGGTTTTTCCCGGAAAAACAGATCAAGAGATCAAAGACTGGATTATTGATACAATATGGGATGAATCAAAAGAGGATTTTAAATTTGGCCGGTACCGAAGCTTTATCAATTTAAGCCCTGACGGGCAAAAAGCCTTCCGTCACGCCTTGTTCCTGGACTCATTAAGAGAAACAATCATCCGGGCGATTGACAGCCGCTCCCGCGCTTTTGTGAATGGGACTCAAAGATATTTTGCCGAAGTTTTGGCGAATGTTCTTTATAAAAAAGCCCTGGCGGAGCAAAAGGGCTGGGAAAAGCGCCTTTCTTTTGATTATTTCAGCGCGGAGGCAAAATCCAGCTCCAGAGGTGATGGCATTTATGATTTAAGAAAAGAGTATGAGAGGATTGACAGCCATATAAATAAATATAAAAAAGCGCCTGGCAAATCTCAAGAGGCTTATTCTCATTTGATAGACGCGCAAATCGCTTTTGCCATAGCGGCGGACGCGCACAAAAAAGAAGGGGGTTTGAGGCTTGACATCCCTGAAAGCTTTGCTTTGCATCCCCCCGGCCGGGCCCTTGACAAAACCATTTACGGAAAAATCAAGCTCCCTGACAGCAGCTTTAAAAAGAAAATCCTGGAAAGAAGGCTGCCTGTTGCAAAAGCTGCGGCGCATTCTCACCGCCCGCTATTCAATCAAAACGCTGTGGCCATGCATTTTCTCAAGCTGATTCAAGTTGATTTCACCAATAAAGAGGGCAAACTGGAGACAGTTTATTTAAAGGGGTTTTGGTCTCGATCAGCTTTTAAGCAGACTCTCAGCAGAGGCAAGAATGACAATAAAATCAGAACAGAGGCAGATGCGGAAAACGGATATAAATCTGCCCTTCCCTGGACTCGCCCCTCCAGTCATCCAAAAACAGGAGGGCGCAAGGGGAAATATGCGGAGGATATTTCAAACAGCAGATCCCTTGAAGACATAAAAAACCTTTATCTCAGAAAATTCAAGACCTTTAATAAGGGAAAAACGCCGCTTAAAGATTTTGGAGAGGAAAAAGCCTGTGTAAAAATTTACAGCTTAAACAAACAAGCCGTTTATAAATTTTTGATGGAGAAGTTTAACTCTAAAAGCGATCCATCTTTATGGTCTGAAGAGGATAAAAACACTTTCAGTCATTTACAAGATCTGTGGTATTTCACTCAAAGGGAAAATGTTATTGGCAAAAATGGGCTTTACAAGCCTAAAACAGATAAATTTAAGTGCGCGAAATTTGTAAATCCGCAGCTGAAATACGCATGGGATCATCTGAAAGTCTGCATCGGGGAAAGCGAAAATAATCTTGAGGGGCGGGTTAAAGATTATTTTCTGAAAAATCAAAGCAGAGAAAAAACAGCGCTGAGTCATCACATGAAAACAAGAAGGGTTTTTTCCCTGCCTATAGCCGCCGGCAAAGGGTATTTGGTTAAAAAAAGAAATTGGACAAAACAAGATGTTTTTTATTTTCGCCCCGCAAGCAATGATTTTTCTCAAACAGTGGGGCATATCAACGGAGATGACAGGTTATCCAGAGTATACAGAAAGCCGAATATCCTCTATATAGAGGACAGCGCAAAAAAACTGGAAAAAATTTTGAAGCCTATAGACAATGCTTCAGCCATTGATCCCAATGAACATTACAGCGCTGAAATTCCCCCTGATTTTAGGCCGTATATAACAAAAATTACAAACAAGAGAACTAGCGCTGACCGCCCTCAATTTACATTTTCCTTTAATAAATCTAACCGAATGAATTTTGATATTTTTAAACAGTTTGTTCAAGTATATCCATTTAGAAAACTGCAGGACTTAAAATCAAAATACAGGAAAGAATATATAGAGACTCTAACAAACGAGGGGCAATTAGACAGGCGCATAAATGAAATTGAGAATATGAAAAAGAAGCCAAAAAATGTCCTGCCGGCATTACATAAGCTCAAAAATTACTGGGGCATGTCACAAGAAGAAACAGAAATTTCTTATTCAGCCAAACATGATTTTTCCCTCTCTAATAAAAAGCCGGCAAAAGCGGGGATATAAAAAACAGGCGGAAAGCCTTCTTTTTTTTAGGGCATAAATGAAGCGCTTGGTGGTAAGCGATTACGGCTCATTCCTGGGGCTTGACAATCATCTTCTTTCGGTAAGGCAAAAGCGGGAGGTCCGGCGCTATCCCCTCAACAGGCTTTCCTCTGTGTCTATTGCAAAAAAAGGGGTTTCTGTCTCAAGCGATTTGATTGAGGCTTTCAGCGTTCGGGGGATTAAGCTGTTTTTTCTGGACTTTCGCGGCGTTGCCCATTCCGCTCTTTTAAGCTCGTCCCGGCATGGAACAGCGGCCGCGCGCATAGCGCAAATGGATTTTTGCCGGAAATCCGGCTTTCCCCTCGCAAAACAAATCGTCACAGCAAAAATAAAAAACCAAAGGGCGGTTTTAAGCCATTTGGGCAAATACCACCGGCATTTGGTTTTGCGCTCAGCGGCGGCTGATCTTTTGGCGCATGCGGGGAAAGCGGGCCGAAGCCGGGATATTGAGACCCTTTTGGGTTTTGAGGGCGCGGCGGCGGCGGCGTATTTTCAGGCCCTGCGGGAGGCCAGGCTGTTTTCATCCTCATTTGTCAAAAGGGAGGGGCGCGGCAGCCGGGAAATTAACAATGCCATGCTCAATCTGGGCTATTCTGTTCTCAGCTCTTATGTTTTAAGCGCTGTTGTCAATGCGGGGCTGGAGCCTTATCTTGGCGTTTTGCATGCGCTGCGGCCGGGAAGAGCCTCTTTGGCGCTTGACATAATGGAGGAATACCGCGCATGGGTTGTGGACCGGGCTGTGATAAAACTTCGCTCCCGATCGGAAGGGCTTGGAGAATTGAGCAAAGATTTAAAAAAATCTCTTATTGGGGAAGTTCAGAAAACCTGCTCTAAAAAATACCTGTACCGCAAAAAAAAGCATAAGCTGGAGCATATCATTCAAAGGCAGGTGTATCGTTTATGCGGCTGTTTTTGCGGAGAAAAAAAATACAAGCCGTATTTGTTTAAATGGTAAGCCTGCCGAAAGCTGAATCAGGCGCTTTGGCAGCAATAGGGAATCTGAGAGGCAGATCTTCAGTCATTTAGAGGCGTTAAGCGCCGGGGCGGCTTAAAATGAAAATTTATCCTCTCCGAAGGGAATACTTGATTTGCTATGACATTTCGGAAAACAAAATTCGCGGCGAGGTTTTTAAAGAGCTGGAAAAATACGGCCTCAAGCCCGCCCAGAAATCAGTTTTTTGGGGGTATTTGACAATGGCGGAGCTTTCAGCGGTCAAAAGATATTTTTCCTCCGTTTTGGAGGAGACAGACAAGGCGTTTATTGTCCGCTCCAGCTTTAACAGCTTGGGGGAAAGCTGGTTTTTTGGCTGTCAAAAAGACAGTTTCACTGACTGGAAAGAGACTGATGTTATATAGCGTTCCGGCCAATTTGATTCGCCAGTGGAGCTATTGCCCGCGGGTTGTGTATTATATGGAGCTGGCAAATATTCCTGTCTGCCGCCCCTCTTGGGTCAGGCAGGGGGAGGTTTTTCATTCTGTTGAGGAAAAATTATGGGGCCGCCGCAATTTGTCGCGCTTTCATCTGAAAAGCGGAAAAGCGCATTATAAACCGCGGCTGAGGGACAGGGAGCTTGGCCTGCATGGGGTTGCGGACATGGCGATTGAAACAAGCCAGGCGGTTTATGCGGTTGAGTTTAAATTATCGGGGAGCAGCGGCAAAAAGAGGGGCGATCAGCTTCAGCTGGCGGCTTACTCCATGCTGCTGGAAAAGCGCTTTGCAAAGCCCGCCCCGGTTGGCTTTTTAACGGGCGGAGGCAAAGCTGTTCATGTTGTCAATATTGATGAGGGCAGGCGCCGCTCTGTTTTGGAGGCTGCGGACAAGATACGAAAAATGCTGAAAAAAGGCTTAAAGCCGGATTCCAGCGCGGCGGCGGCCCAATGCAGCGCGTGTGAGTATATCAATTTTTGCAATGACCGGCTGTGATTTTTGTCTTGAGTAAAATCTGTTATTCAGCGCCGCTTTGGCGAAAATTCAGCATCTGAGCGGGGGGGCAGAAGCTGAGACATCTCATTTTGGGGCATGCCGGATCATCCCTGCGGCATGTGGAAAACTATGTGGAAAACTTTTTTTTTGGCCATCTTAATTTTTTGGAGCATGCCGGATCGCCCCTGCGGCTGTCCCGGCGGCCGCTCGCTGATTTTTGCTGAGATATCTCATTTTGAGGCATGCTTTGCTGAGAATTTTTGAAAATCTGGCGTTTGCGCCGGGTTTTGACAAAACAAAAGCCGCTGTTAGGCGGCTTTTGCTCCCTTGTCAAGCAAGGGCAGACGTGTCAGACAGAGGTCCGTTCAATATGCTTTTAGATGATTACAGGGCATATAGTCTGTTATACTAATTTTTAGTGTAGGGCGGTTTTTTGGTTTTTGCAAGTTTTTTTCTTTTTTTTTCGCAAAATTGCCTCATTTTGACACAACCCGCCCGTTTGAGAAGTATCATGGGGGCCTTAACCCCTTAAAACCCTGTAATTTCAAGTGTTTTGAGGGGGGGTCCCAGCAGTATAACAGACTTTTCAGCCACTGAAACGTCCTCCTCCCAACGCAATATTTCCCAATTATAGGTCCCAGCAGTATAACAGACTTTTCAGCCACTGAAACTTCTCAGCTACGGCCCAGAATTTTCAGATTTTAGGTCCCAGCAGTATAACAGACTTTTCAGCCACTGAAACACCGGATGGGCTTTCAGAGGCCCGGAGGGAGGAGGCGTCCCAGCAGTATAACAGACTTTTCAGCCACTGAAACTCCGCTATGCGGATGAACGCGAAGATCGGCTGAAGTCCCAGCAGTATAACAGACTTTTCAGCCACTGAAACTCCCCCGACTTTTAGCTTTGTGGAGGAGGCTTATTTGTCCCAGCAGTATAACAGACTTTTCAGCCACTGAAACGACTCGGTTGTCAAGTCCTCGCCGCTTTGCGTCACAGTCCCAGCAGTATAACAGACTTTTCAGCCACTGAAACTCCCCCGACTTTTAGCTTTGTGGAGGAGGCTTATTTGTCCCAGCAGTATAACAGACTTTTCAGCCACTGAAACGACTCGGTTGTCAAGTCCTCGCCGCTTTGCGTCACAGTCCCAGCAGTATAACAGACTTTTCAGCCACTGAAACTGGTAAAAGGGGCTTACAGACGAATTTATTTTTGTGTCCCAGCAGTATAACAGACTTTTCAGCCACTGAAACGAAGAATCCTCAAGATCGCCAAGGTCAATGTCAGGTCCCAGCAGTATAACAGACTTTTCAGCCACTGAAACTGGTAAAAGGGGCTTACAGACGAATTTATTTTTGTGTCCCAGCAGTATAACAGACTTTTCAGCCACTGAAACGAAGAATCCTCAAGATCGCCAAGGTCAATGTCAGGTCCCAGCAGTATAACAGACTTTTCAGCCACTGAAACAGTCCCGGTGTCGGGAACGGCGTCTCTGAGAATAAGTCCCAGCAGTATAACAGACTTTTCAGCCACTGAAACAGTCCCGGTGTCGGGAACGGCGTCTCTGAGAATAAGTCCCAGCAGTATAACAGACTTTTCAGCCACTGAAACGACTCGGTTGTCAAGTCCTCGCCGCTTTGCGTCACAGTCCCAGCAGTATAACAGACTTTTCAGCCACTGAAACGGACTCAGACAGGAAATAAAATCACGATCACAGCCGTCCCAGCAGTATAACAGACTTTTCAGCCACTGAAACCCTCCTCCGGGTCCCTGTTTTTCTTAGGCTTGAAGTCCCAGCAGTATAACAGACTTTTCAGCCACTGAAACAAAATCTGAATTTCCGGGTCGTCGGGGACATTTTTGTCCCAGCAGTATAACAGACTTTTCAGCCACTGAAACCAAGGTTTTAGACGGCGGACTTTCAGAACGGCTGGGTCCCAGCAGCATTACAGACTTTTCAGCCACTGAAACCAAGGTTTTAGACGGCGGACTTTCAGAACGGCTGGGTCCCAGCAGCATTACAGACTTTTCAGCCACTGAAACGATTGCGCCAGCCGCTTAAAGAGAGAATGAGATAAGTCCCAGCAGTATAATGGACCCGGCGCATGATGATGGCCGCGCCCATGGGCGTGGAAATCTCTCTGAAAGTTATGTTCCGGCGGTTTGATTTGCCGGGCGCGCGCTTAAGGCTGTTTTAAAGCCGCAAGATATCTGATCCAGCGCTGAAGGCCCGCTTCGTCATGCCAGTCTCCATGCCAGTAATGCCGGGGAATGTAAGGCTCATTATGCCCTCTTGGCCTGTTTCGCCATGCTTTCATGGGATACATCATCATGGCGCCGCCGGAGGGCAGCTTTGTATACGCTGCCTCCATATAAACAGAATCAGCTGCAGTCGCCGCCCCGACATGTATGACTCCCGGCATAGCCAAAATATAATCGGCAAAATCAAGACAGGCGCTTATGCAGGAGCTGTTTGCAAGAAAAAACACCCGGCCTTTGACCGGATTTTTTGCTCTGTCTTTTGCCGCAGCTTTTAAATTTTTGTTTTCCCTCTGTCCGCGGGGCTGTCTGTAAAGCCTGTCTTTTGGCGCCGCTTTCATTTCCCTTATAAACTGCTTCATCTGGCCCGATAATTCCGAACTGGCAAGAAGCGCGCTTTTGAAAGTATGATTTTCCAGGCTCTCAATATTTTTTTGGGAGGCCCGCCATTCAATAAAAACATCTTGAAAATACGCCTCCTTTATGGCGCCCGCAAAATCCGCGCCCCAAAGGCTTTCAACTATTTTATGCCCCCACATGCCGTTTCCTCCGCCATTTCCCCGAACATCAAAAACAATAATTTTTGCTTTGCGGACAGCGGGCAGCCGCTTGACAATTTTTCTTATATCCTTCAGCCGGGGATCTTCCGGCCCGGAAAAATTAAAAGTCGGAAGGCGCGCTCAGGCCAGGCCGTCTTTAAGAAAAAAAGAAAACTCTCTTTTTGCGGCAAAAACCCCCTGCGCGCTTCTCAAAGGCATTTTTATATCTTCAAACTTGAGGGCTGTCCATTTGAGCTTGATTTTTTGCCGGCCCCTGCCCGTGTCAAACAGGCAGGCCATTGGGCGGGAGACAAAAGGATTCCCTTTGTCTAAAAAAAGCTCTGGCGCAAAACGAATTTTATCCGCCGCCAGGCCCTTGATGCCCATGAAAGGGGAAACATTTGCCTCCATCAAATCGTCTAAGGATTTTCCGTCACAGGAAATAATCTTCCAGCCCTTTTTAGGAGAGCCGCTTATTCCATCGCTGAAATGAACAGTCCAGCCCTGATGCCGCCAGGCCGCGATAAACCCCGGCCACAGCCAGCTGGACGGCCATCTGAAAGAAAGCTTGCCCTCTTCAGAGGCTGAAATAAATGACAGGCCGGCCTTGGGGTCTTGAAAGCTGTTCATAAAAAATTGCAGGGCATAGCGCCAGCCATTATAAGTTTTTGCTTTCCCGGCTTTTGCAAGCGCGCGCCTGTGATTTTTATGAAGCTGCCTGTTGTATGAGGGATTTTGCCTGTCAAGAGGGCCGGGGTGGTTTTCTTTGATAATTTTATGGACTGCGTTTATATCCTTAATGGCGCGATCTCTCCATGCGCCTTCGCGGCTTTTTGGGTTTTTTGAGCTTCTTAAGCCTTCCCTCTTGGCTTTGTTTTGCGGAGAAAGCGCCGCCGGGCGCTTTTGCGCCGCGCCGGCTTGATTTTTCCCGGCTGAGCCTCCGCCCAAAGCGCTCCCGCCGGCCATAAATGCCGCAAACATAATGCTGAATAAAAAAATTACAGTTTTCATAAGGGACTCCTTTGTTTTGTTTGCTTAAACCCCAGGTTTAGACTCAGTCTGCCCCCGGGGGAGTCCCCTTTTCAAACCCTAACGGAAATACGGACAACCTCTTGTTGGCCCCCATGGCCATTTTTTTTCGGCCGGCTTATTCCGGCCTTTTCAGTTCTGGCGCCGCTGGCCTTCCTGGCCGATCGGCTTTATTGCTTGCAAGCTTTAAAAGGGATTGTATTCGCCGGGCCGCATCAGGGGGTTGACTTTTCTGCCCCCCCCGCGGCAGGCTTTGAATACATTTCCTATTTAAGGCCAGCTTTGCGCGCCATCGATGTGATGGCAAGGAGCGCCCCCGCCCTATGACAGGCGGGGGCCTTGGTTTTTATCCAAAACCAGCAATATTTGCCGTGATTTTCCCCCCTTATGGCCTGGACTGAAGTCCAGTTTTTCAATAAATTTTGCGTATTTGCCGCTTTGCGTTAAAAATCCATCCATAAGGCTGGCTTATTTTCTGTTTTTCTCATTTTTTGAGACAATTTGCCCTCCAGCCCGGCGGCCCGCGGGGGTTTTTTTGCGCAAATTTTGCGCAAATCCGCTTTTTTTGATTAACTTTCTGGCGAAAGCGCGCTATATTCTGCCCATAAAATAAAAAAAGGAGGTATTTCTATGAAACACAATCACTTAAAACCGGCTTTTTTGAGCGTTTTCCTGATTTTTGGGCTTTCCGCAGCTGCGGAAGACACTCCCTGCGGCCCCGGAGTAAAGGGCGCGCCTCATAGTAACGGCGGGGGGTTTGTGGCCTCCACGGCCTTTGTGGCCAAGACCGCTTTTGTGGGGCATCAAGCGGCTGTTTGTAATGGGGCAAAGGTTTATGGCCATGCGGAGGTTGGCGGCGAGGCGCGGGTTGGCGGCAATGCTTGGATTTTAACAGCCCATCTGGAAAGCGGCGAGATCACTTCAGGGGAGCATTAAACAGGGCCTGTAATGCTTTTGCCCCTGGAGGCCCCCCGCAGGGGCTTTAACCAGCCATGGAGGGCTTATCATGAAAAAAAGGCTCTTCGGAAGAATCTGTGGGTTAAAATGATGGAAGATCAGCTGAAAAAACACAATATTTTTAAGGTTATAAAAAGGGAGGGCAGGCGCGCGCCCCCGCTCCATCAAAAACAGCGCGCCTTGTTTCCAAACCTTCTATAAAGAGAGGGAAGCGCGGGCTTTCGCGCAAAAACAAAATAATCAAAAATCCCGGCCAAAGCCTTTTTGCCCTGCAGAGACAAGCCGCAGCCGATCCGGGCGCTCAAATATTTGCGGAGGCAAAGCCCCTTATCAAAGCTTTTTCCAGAGGGCGGAGCCTTTTTTCAGCCCTCCCGCATAAAGGTTATAATGCGGCGCGTAAATTTCAGAAAAAAAAGCAAAATAAAGATTGAAAAAATATAGAAAAACTTGTTAAGATTCAAACAAATAATTTTTGCGCTTTTGAAAAGTTTTTGGGCCGCGCAAAAAAACAGCAATAACAAAAAAGGAGAAACTGTTTATGCAAAATCAAAACGAGAGTTTTCAGCGGGCGCGCGCAGGCGCCGGGCATTTGGGCAAAGCCTGCAATAAATTAACAATGCCGGAAATCACAGAGCTTAGCGATCAGGCGCTGCTCTCCCAGACAAAGCTTTTGGTTCAAAAAGAGCGGAGCCTTCATGTTCAGGTTTTGCGCCATTTGCGGGAGATTGAGGCCCGGCAGCTGTATTTTTCCGAAGGCTATGCCAGCTTGTTTGACTATGCTGTCAGGGGCCTTGGATACAGCAAAGGGGCGGCCTTCCGCCGCATCAAGGCCATGAGGCTTTGCCGGGATGAGCCGGAAACTCTGGAGAAAATTAAATCCGGCAGGCTGAGCCTTTGCGCCGCAAGCCAGCTTCAGAGTTTTTTTGAAAAGCAAAAAAAAGAGGAGTCCCGTTTAAAAAATGATTTAAAAAAAGCTTCTGAGTCTGGGCTGGCTGTTCAGTCTATAAAGCAGCGGGGGGAGCTTGAATTGAAAGACTCCGCCAGCTCTGCGCTGCGGGAAAAAAACAAAATCCTTGCGCCAGAACAGGGATGCTTGCAGTCAGGCTCAGCGCCAGGGCCAGAGAAAAGCGGAGGTTCGGCGCTGGGATCTTTTGGGAGGGAGCGCGCTGCTCCGCAGCGCAAGCGCGCGCCAGGCCCTGACGCCGCCATGCAAAAGCAGTTTATGGCTGAGGAGGCTTGGCGGGGGCCAGCCTTTGAGGCGGACAAAAGTCCAGCTCTGGAGAGGGAGAAAAAGCTGGCGCTGATTGAGAAGGCGGAGGGCTGCTCATCCCGCGAGACGGAGAGGCTGCTTTTGGAGGAGGCGCCGGATTCAAAGAGGCTTTTGCAAAAAGATCATGTCCGTTTTTTGGGAGAGGGCCGGTTTGAGCTGAAAGCTGTGATTGACGGGGAAACGCGCGGGAAGCTGGAGCGGTTAAAGTTTTTGCTTTCCCATAAGAATCCTTCTATGGGTTATGGGGAGTTGCTGGGGGCTGTATTGGATTTAGGCTTAAAAAAGCATGATCCCAGCCTGCGCGGCAAAAAGCCTTCTCAAAAGCTGAGCGCAAGCGAGCAGTCAGACAGGAGCGCAAGCGAGCAGTCAGACAGGAGCGCAAGCGAGCAGTCAGACAGGAGCTTGGGGGCAAAAATAAAAGCGCCCGCGCAGGCTTTGCGGCTGCGCCCGCAGTCAGGCTCAGCGCCGGGCCCCGGGAATAGCAAAAATTCAGCGCCAGGGCCAGAGAAAAGCGGAGGTTCGGCGCTGGGATCTAAGGGAAAGCCAGCAGGCTCGGCGCCTGGGTTAGGGAAAAACGCGGGTTCGGCGCCGGGCCCGGAGGAAAACAAACCGCCGCGAGGAGGAACGGCCGCGAGGCCGGCCCAGCAAACAGGCTCAGCGCTGGGATCTAAGGGAACGCCAGCAGGCGCGGCGCCGGGATCGGGCAAAATCGGAGGTTCGGCGCTGGGATCTTTTGGGAGGGAGCGCGCTGCTCCGCAGCGCAAGCGCGCGCCGGGGCTGCCGGGGGGAAGCAGATATATCCCCGCGGAAGTCAAAAGGCTTGTATGGGCAAGAGATCAGGGTTGCTGCTCTTATGTCAATCCCAAAACCGGGCGGAGATGCGGCTCCCGGTATATGGTTCAAATGGATCATATTAAGCCATATTCCCTGGGGGGCTTGTCCACAAAAGAAAACATGAGATTGTTATGCGCCGGCCATAACCGGTTTCGGGCGCGGCAGACATTTCCCGCATCCAGGCGGCTTGCAGCTCCCGGCCGGCCCCCTGATTTTGCCTGATATTTCTTGTGACAAGAAAACCTTATAGTTTTAAAGGCTTGGAAGCTATGGAAATTGCCTTGTATCATAACCTTGGAAACCTCCCGGATCCCCCAAAAGCGGCCCACAGATTCCTTTAAAGAGGCAAAAAATGTTATTCAATGCTGGAATATATTTATGAACTCCTGTATAAAAAGAGAACTCCAGCCGGCCCTCATAAAGCGGCGTCTGGCCATCCTCCAGCATGGAAGTATTGAGGGTGATCGGCCCCATTTTCAGGAACCCCGGAAAGCGGCCATCCCCGGCCAGATCCTGAATAGGCTTTTGCAGTTCCTCTGCCCCCTGGCAGCTAAGCAGAGTATGGCAGAGATTCGGCGGATCCATAGGGTCTAAAGAGGCCACTCCGGCCCGGCAATGAACATCTAAAGAAGTTCTGTGAACCATAGTTTCGCCGTCATGATGCCTTGAAGGAAAAGCCCCTTTTTGAGCAATGGAGACAACGCCTAAAACGCCATAGGGCAGCTTTTCCGTGTGATGGCAAGGAGCGCCCCCGCCCTGGACAGGCGGGGGCCTTGGTTTTTATCCAAAACCAGCAATATTTGCCGTGATTTTCCCCCCTTATGGCCAGGACTGAAGCCCAGTTTTTCAATAAATTTTGCGTATTTGCCGCTTTGCGTTAAAAATCCAGCCATAAGGCCGGCTTATTTTCGGTTTTTCTCATTTTTTGAGACACTTTTCCCCCCGGCGGGCCTGAAAATCCGGGCCGGGGCTTGTTTGCCTGGCCGGGCCGCGGTATAAATAGACTGTCCCTGGAGGATCGAGGATTTTTTTTGTGCAAATTTTGCGCAAATCCGCTTTTTTTGCTTGGCTTGCTGGCGAAAGCGCGCTATATTCTGCCCATAAAATAAAAAAAGGAAGTATTTTTATGAAACACAATCACTTAAAACCGGCTTTTTTTAGCGCTTTCCTGATTTTCGGGCTTTCCGCCGCCGCCGCGGCAGACACTCCCTGCGGCCCCGGAGTAAAGGGCGCCCCTCATAGCAACGGCGGGGGCTTTGTGGCGGCCACGGCCTCTGTGGCCAAAACAGCCTTTGTGGCCAAGACCGCGGCTGTTTGCAATAATGCGCGGGTTTTGGGCAATGCGCTGGTTGGCGGCGAGGCGCAGGTTTATGGCAATGCGCTGGTTTTCAGCAATGCGCGGGTTGGCGGCAATGCGTGGGTTGGCGGCAATGCGCGGGTTGGCAGCGATGCGCAGGTTTATGGCAATGCGTGGGTTGGCGGCAATGCGTGGGTTGGCGGCAATGCGCGGGTTTATGGCGCTGCGCGGGTTGGCAGCGAGGCGCAGGTTTATGGCGCTGCGCTGGTTTTTGGCAATGCGCTGGTTGGCGGCAAGGCGATTGTTTTCGGCAATGCGCTGGTTGTCGGCAGGCTTGGATTTTAACAGCCCATCTGGAAAGCGGCAATATCACTTCAGGGACGCATTAAACAGGGCCTGTAATGCTTTTGCCCCCGCCCGGCCCGGCGGGGGTTTTTTTGCGCAAATTTTGCAAAACCCGCTTTTTTGCTTGACTTGAAGGCGAAAGCGCGCTATATTCCGCCTGTAAATCAATCAAAGGAGGTATTTTTATGAAACACAATCACTTAAAAACGGCTTTTTTGAGCGCTTTCCTGATTTTCGGGTTTTCCGCTGGGGCGGCTGTCCTCCATGGCGTTGATGGCGCCCCGCATCCGAACGGCGGGGGCTTTGTGGCCTCCACGGCCAGCGTGGCCAAGACCGCCTTTGTGGGGCCGCAGGCGGCGGTTTTTGACAATGCGCAGGTTAAAGACAATGCGCGGATTTGGGGCATGGCGCAGGTTTCCGGCAATGCGCAGGTTTCCGGCAATGCGCAGGTTTCCGGCAATGCGCAGGTTTTTGAAAATGCGTGGATTTTTGAAAATGCGTGGGTTTACGGCAATGCGCTGATTCATGGCGAGGCGCGGGTTGGCGGCATGGCGCAGGTTTCCGGCAACGCGCGGGTTTTTGGCAATGCGTGGGTTGACGGCAATGCGCAGGTTTCCGGCAAGACGCTGGTTTCCGGCAATGCGCAGGTTTTTGGCCTTAATGTAGGATTGTTTAGAAGATGCCGACAGGCAATTGCTCTTAAGGGCCTGTAATGTTGCCCGCCCCCGCCCGGCCCGGCGGGGGTTTTTTTGCGCAAATTTTGCAAAACCCGCTTTTTTTGTTTGACTTGAAGGCGAAAAAGCGCTATATTCTGCCCATAAAATAAAAAAAGGAGGTATTTTTATGAAACACAATCACTTTAAAACGGCTTTTTTGAGCGCTTTCCTGATTTTCGGGTTTTCCGCTGGGGCGGCTGTCCTCCATGGCGTTGATGGCGCCCCGCATCCGAACGGCGGGGGCTTTGTGGCCTCCACGGCCAGCGTGGCCAAGACCGCCTTTGTGGGGCCGCAGGCGGCGGTTTTTGACAATGCGCAGGTTAAAGACAATACGCGGATTTGGGGCAATGCGCAGGTTTCCGGCAATGCGCAGGTTTCCGGCAATGCGCAGGTTTCCGGCAATGCGCAGGTTTTTGAAAATGCGTGGATTTTTGAAAATGCGTGGGTTTACGGCAATGCGCTGATTCATGGCGAGGCGCGGGTTGGCGGCATGGCGCAGGTTTCCGGCAACGCGCGGGTTTTTGGCAATGCGTGGGTTGACGGCAATGCGCAGGTTTCCGGCAAGACGCTGGTTTCCGGCAATGCGCAGGTTTTTGGCCTTAATGTAGGATTGTTTAGAAGATGCCGACAGGCAATTGCTCTTAAGGGCCTGTAATGTTGCCCGCCCCCGCCCGGCCCGGCGGGGCTATTTCAATCTCAAGTGACCCCCGACATCCGGCAAGCCCTCTTTTGTTATGCATGGGAAGTCATCGGATATATTCAGTTCTGATCCATAGTTAAAAGAGAACTCCAGCCGGCCCTCATAAAGCGGCGTCTGGCCATCCTCCAGCATGGAAGTATTGAGGCTGATCGGCCCCATTTTCAGGAACCCCGGAAAGCGGCCATCCCCGGCCAGATCCTGAATAGGCTTTTTCAATTCCTCTGCCCCCTGGCAGCTAAGCAGAGTATGGCAGAGATTCGGCGGCTCCATAGGGTCTAAAGAGGCCACTCCGGCCCGGCAATGAACATCTAAAGAAGTTCTGTGAACCATAGTTTCGCCGTCATGATGCCTTGAAGGAAAAGCCCCTTTTTGAGCAATGGAGACAACGCCTAAAACGCCATAGGGCAGCTTTTCCGTGTGATGGCAAGGAGCGCCCCCGCCCTGGACAGGCGGGGGCCTTGGTTTTTAGCCAAAACCAGCAATATTTGCCGTGATTTTCCCCCCTTATGGCCAGGACTGAAGCCCAGTTTTTCAATAAATTTTGCGTATTTGCCGCTTTGCGTTAAAAATCCAGCCATAAGGCCGGCTTATTTTCGGTTTTTCTCATTTTTTGAGACACTTTTCCCCCCGGCGGGCCTGGAAATCCGGGCCGGGGCTTGTTTTCCGGGCCGGGCTGCGGTATAAATAGGCTGTCCCCGGCGGATCGGGGGCTTTAACCATCCATGGAGGGCTAAATTATGCAAAAATTAATTTTTTCGGCTCTGGCCGGGGTTTTAATGGGGGCGGGCTTTCAAAGCCTAGCCGGGGATCACAATGGCGCTTATGAGTATCAAAAAAGACAGACCGCAGAACACAATGCCGCAATAGCTAAAAAGCGGGCAAAAGAAAGGGAGGCCGAAAGAAAAAAAAACCTGGCCAGGATTAGAGCACTTGAGAAAGCACAAAAGGAATATCAGAGGGCAGTCGCTGCAAAAGCGAAAGACAAGGTAACCCCCAGGCCGATTCCGGCAAGCCCGGCGGCAAGAGCCGCAACCGCAAAGTTTTTGCCAACTTATTTGCCATCCAATAGAATGGCGCTTGCTTGGTCGCCAATCAGATCCGATACGGGGACAGTCAATATAAATGAGCTAAGATATGTCCAGTATCTTGTCCCTAAAAATCTTATGATTGCTCCGGGGCCGGCAAAATCCAGCAAAGGCTCCACTGGCCGCCGATAGGGATTTTATCAGGGCCTGTAATGATTTTGCCCCCGCCCGGCCCGCGGGGGTTTTAACCAGCCATGGAGGGCTAAATTATGCAAAAATTAATCTTTTCGGCTTTGCTGATTTTCGGGGTTTCCGCTGGAGCGCAAAACACACCATGCGGCCCTGGAGTAAAGGGCGCCCCTCATAGCAAAGGCGGCGGCTTTGTGGCGGCCACGGCCTTTGTGTTCAAGACCGCTTTTGTGGGGCCGCGGGCGGCTGTTTGCGACCATGCAAAGGTTTTGCATTATGTAAAGCTTTTAGGTAATGCGCGGGTTTCTGGAAATTCAGAAATTTCTGGCAGAGTGCAACTTTCAGACAATGCGCGGGTTTCTGGAAATTCAGAAATTTCTGGCAGAGTGCAACTTTTCGGCAATGTGCGGGTTGTCAACTCAAAGTTTGGCGGCAATAGAAAGATTGGCGGCTATAACCAAATCATCGGTTTATTTGGCGATTTTAGTTTGAAGAGCAACCATCCACCCAGAATTCCGCGGATTGCACCGAAGATTCAGAAAAAAGACTGCGTAAGTAGCTGTATAAGCAATGGAGGAGGCTCCAGATCCAAATGCCATAGGATGTGTGAAAAATAAGCGCTATAAACAGGCCCACTCCCGCCCGGCCCGGCGGGGCTATTTCGATCTCAAGTGAACCCCAACATCCGGCAAGCCCTCTTTTGTTATGCATGGGAAGTCATCGGATATATTCAGTTCTGATCCATAGTTAAAAGAGAACTCCAGCCGGCCCTCATAAAGCGGCGTCTGGCCATCCTCCAGCATGGAAGTATTGAGGGTGATCGGCCCCATTTTCAGGAACCCCGGAAAGCGGCCATCCCCGGCCAGATCCTGAATAGGCTTTTTCAATTCCTCTGCCCCCTGGCAGCTAAGCAGAGTATGGCAGAGATTCGGCGGATCCATAGGGTCTAAAGAGGCCACTCCGGCCCGGCAATGAACATCTAAAGAAGTTCTGTAATATACCTTCCCTTGATCCCATACCTTTTCAGGTCTTGCGCCCTTGTTTTCCATAGAGACAATGCCCACAATTCCATAGGGCAAAGCCTCAGTATTTATCACATCCGAAAAGACAAACTTAAAGCCCTTCCGGCCATCCGCGGCCAAAGCCATTTGAAAATAGGCAGCATACAGCTGCAATTTTTTACGAATAAGATTGTCCATTTTGATCCTCCATGTCTGGCTTTTTAATCTCTGCCTCTGCTATTTTTTCCTTTTCCGGCATGTCCATGCCCGGCCCGGCAAGGCGCGGAAGGCCAAGCATTTCTCTGCCCTCATTCTGGCTTATCAGGCCATTCTTAAGCAGGGCAGCCAAATAGCTGGACTTTTCGCGTCCGTTCATTGACTGCATAATCTCCATCTCAAAGCAAAACTTCAGGCCGGCGGCGCGCTCCCTTTCCGATAGCAGGAAGGCGGTAAAGGCCCCGGCGCAATGCTCCAGCCAGGGCTTCAAGGTCACCGCCTGAAGGCTCCGGGCGGCCTCCTTGGCCCCGCTTTGGACGTTCAGGCTTTCAGCCGTCACCCACTGAATGCCCATAATCCTGGCCAGTTCCTGATCGCTGGACTTTTTGCAAAAGGCAATATCGGCCTGCCTCATGTCCATATTTAAAGCGCTGATTTTCAAATCTCCAGGCAAAAGAAGGGCCGAACCCCGCTTGGCCGCCCCGCTTTGATAGAATTTCCTGATCGCCGCCTCGGCGGCTTTTTTTGATTTTTCGCTGCCGCTTTGGGCCAGGGAGCCGCTGATAAGCGCGGGATTGAGAAAGCCCCGCGCCGCGGCTCCTAAGATAGAATCCGCCACGGACATGCTGGTTTCGGCGGCCAGCCGGGCGCGCGTCAGGCGGCTGATGCCCATCAGGAAATCCGCGGAGTTGGCCAGATCGCGGATGCGCAGGATGGAATAGCCGGCCCCGCCCTCTGACCACCGCGCCCGCCCCTTAAAATCTCTGTAAAACCAGGCGCGCTCGCCGCTTAAAGCTATCGGATCGGCGCAGCCGATCGCCTTGAGGCGCGGATAAGCCCAAACACTCCCGGAGAGAAAAGGCAGGATTTGCTTCAGTCGGCCCGTGGCCATGTCCCATTCCACTTTGGCAACAAAGTTGCCGCCAAGCAGGCAGTTTTCTGCCAATTGCAGCATAAGATCGGTCTTGCGCATCCAGCTGTTTGGCCTCTCCAGGACCGCCAGGGCCGGATGATCCTCCATGGCCTCGCCGTCTCTGTTTTTGATTTTCAGCGGAAAGCGGATCAGCGCCCCGGAATAGATATTGAGCGCCAGGCCGATGATTCCAATGGCAGCTAGGCGGCGAATGCCAATGCTGGAAATGGAATAATTAGGGGCTATCCATGGCTGCCAGTATGGCATCGGTTTTTCGGCGAACCCCGATATTGAGAGAATCAAGCAGCCGGATCAAAACCCCGCCCGCCTTAAAAGCCTCTGTTTCCTGCGTGGAGACGCTAAGCTGCATGCCGCCGCCCCACCGGGCGCAGACAATGCTTGAAGGAATGACAAGCAAAGCCTCTGAAAGGCCGGCGCCGGCGCCCTTGGTTTTGTCATTCGGGACGCTGTTTGTCCGAACATAGCGGCGGTCCGCCAGGCGGCCATCATTCAGCAAGGGCATGCTGCCGACTGTGTTTGGCCACCGCAAAGTGGATTTGCAAAAAGTCTCAAGATCGCTGTTTATCAGCCAGACCCCGCATCCAGGCGGCTTGCAGCTCCCGGCCGGCCCCCTGATTTTGCCTGATATTTCTTGTGACAAGAAAACCTTATAGTTTTAAAGGCTTGGAAGCTATGGAAATTGCCTTGTATCATAACCTTGGAAACCTCCCGGATCCCCCAAAAGCAGCCCACAGATTCCTTTAAAGAGGCAATATTATTATGCCTGTTGGCGTTGTTGTATATGAGGTTTAAGAGACACAGTTTCTTATCAGATATTTTATTGCTGGACCTTTGGGCAGGCCATCATATTCATCAGCTTACACTTTAAAAGCGCCCCGGCCCGAAGGCTCCCTGTTATACCAGGATGCAGCCAGATCCTTGGAAATCAAAAAAATTATGGCGCCTCTGTTGTTCAGCTCCTGATTATAAACTCTCCAATTTATCTTTCTCTTTTTTGCTGCCATTGGACACCTCCTCAGGGATTATATGTCCAATCATAGCGCCAGTAAAACGCCAATAACACTGGGTTTTAGTCCAGAAATGGCCGTCTTACTTGCAACAACGCCTCCCAGCAGCATTACAGACTTTTCAGCCACTGAAACCTGAAACTTGAAACCTGCGGAGATGGCATAAAGGGCGCGCCTCATAGCCGCGCGGGGGCTTTGTGGCGGCCGCGGCCAAAGCGGCCAGTTTGCGGCTGTCAAAAAACCCTTGGCTTAGAGCCTTCAGGATTCAGCAAAACCGCATTGTCCCCTTTGACCAGAATCATAAACATGCCCTTGTCAATTACATATTTGATGACCTCCGGCGAAGTCCTCAAACAGGCCAGGCCCGCATACACAGTCAAATGGCTGAACTCAGGGCAATATTTCTTAAACTGGGCCATCGCCTTTAAAAACCTGTCAGCCTTTTTTTGATCCAAAGCGGACTTGGCCTCCACAACCACAATCTCCTTTCCGTTCAGGGCAATCAAATCATACTCCTTTATGCGCCCGTTTAAATGCCCTGTATAGCTGGGAACTGTCTTTTTTACATCCAAACCCCTGCTTTTGAGGGCTTCAATTAGATTCCCCTGTATCAAGGCCTCCACCAAATCCCCCCAGAGATTGCCGAACTTTCCATCCAATTTGTTGATCTGCCGCTCGGTTTTCTGCCACAGCTGCTCGCTCTCACGCTTAATTTCCCTGATAATGAGATCAGTCTCCTGCTTCTGGCGCTCAGTTTTCTGCTTCATTTCCCTGATAATGCGGTCAGTCTCCCGCATCCGGCGGTCAGCCTCCTCCCTGCTGGCCCGCATCCGGCGGTCAGCCTCCTCCCTGCTGGCCCGCATCCGGCGGTCAGTCTCCCGCATCCGGCGGTCAGTCTCCTCCCTGCTGGCCCGCATCCGGCGGTCAGTCTCCCGCATCCGGCGGTCAGCCTCCTTTTGGCTTAAGGACAGATCTTTTAAGATTTTCCAAATCTCATCGGGAGCGGGGACATGGCTTTTCCCAGGGGTTTGTCCAGAATCTGTTATTTTTCTCATTTTCGCTGCCTCATTTTTGATGATTTTTTATTGTTTTTGCTTTTCAGCGGATTATACAGCGATTATAGTATAGCGCAAATTCGCTGAACAGCCAAAAAAAATCTTTCTGGGGCAATAAGCCCTCTGGCCTCGCGGCTGAGCTGATGCTCTGCCCCTGCTCTCCTTTTCCATTAAACAGAGAGCAATCCAGAATTGCGGTCCAAAAGCTGCGGTATTTAAAGGAATCTGTGGGTTGCTTTTGGAGGATCAGGGAGGAGGTTTCCAAAGTTATGATACAAGGCAATTTCCCCGCCGCCTCAGGGCGGTAAAACATTTCAGAAGCTTTTTCCAGATTTTAAAACGATAAGATTTTCTTATCACAAGAAATGTCAGGCAAAATCAGAGGGCTGGCTGGGAGTCTCAGGCCGCCCGGATGAGGAAAATATCTGCCGCGCCCGGGCCTGTTTAAAGGGCCGGCCTCCCGGCCGCTCCCCCTCCTGGCTGGCTGTTTTCCTCAAGCCCCGGCGCCATTTGCGCTTTTCCACAGGCAGGGGGGAAGCGATGAGAGAAAAATGCCGCGGCGCGGCGCCGTTAGCCAGGGGAAAATGCCAGGGGAAAAACCAGGGAAAATCTTTTCTTGGATGTTTTTATCAAAAAAGCTTATGCTGGCCAAAACAGGCTGTGCTGATCTTACAATATTAATTTTCTTACATCAGCGCGCGTAAAATTTGAGCTTATTTCCAAAAAAAATGTAATTTTTTTTTTGTGAGATTTCAAGTTTTTTCATAATTTGGCTTTGCAAACTGCTGATTTTATTAAGGATTCCGCAAACATTCCGAAAGCCTTGCTTATGAGTTTTTTTTAACCCTCTTTGAATTGACAGAAAACAAAACAGAGAAAGCAAGAGGGGGGGCTTTCAAAATATTTTGAAAAAAAACCACAGGAGGAAAAATCCATGGATATCACAAACCGCCAGTCAGATTCGCCTAAGCCTAAAGCTTTCCGGCAAAATGCCCCGCCCGCGGCGGGCGCGGCGGCCGGCCGGCTGATCCCGGCGGACGAGGCAAGCCTGTCCAACCACATATTTTACCTTGCGGCCCGCAAAATCCCCCCAAAAGGCGATCCCGCTCCAAAAAAACGCGCGGCCAAAAATCCCCGCCGGGGCAAAGCCCCCTTTCACAGCCACGATCTGCTGTTTCGGGAGATTTTCTCAAAAAAAAGGTTTGCCCCTGATATGCTGCTTCTGTCCCTCAGCCGGGAAAGGCTTGAGTTTTTGGACCTAAAAACCCTCAAGCCCCAGCCCCCTGTTTTGTTTACAAGCGAGGGGCGGGAGAGGCGGGCCGACCTGATATTCTCCATCTCCACAAAACCCTCCCCTCAATCCGAGGAGTCTGCCGGGAAATCATCCGGGAAAGCGCCTCTGAGGCTGCAAAGATATCCGGCTGGCGGCCGGGCCGGAGAAAAGTCGCTGTCAGGGGCTGGCCTGAGGCGGGCATCCGGCCATAAAGCCCTCCGCCGGGGGGCGCGGGCAAAGAGAGCTGAGATGCTGCTGGTTTTTGAGCATAAGAGCCTGCCGCGGGACGGGCATTTTCTGCAGTTTCTGGATTATTTGTCTTCCGCCCGCCAGACATGGAGGGAAAAAGGCCTGATGCTGCCAGTTCTTATATCCACGGGGCGGGCCTGGAGGGGGCCATTGGACTTTCAGGGGAGCTTGCGGGGGCTTGCTCCCAAACAGCTGGAGCTGTTTGGAGAGGCGGATGTAAACTTTCGCCCAGTGATCTTGAATTTGCGGGATATTGATCTGAAAAAACAGGCCAGGGGCTTGAAAGCTTTGCCCATTTGGTTTATATTTCAGAAGGTCCGTAATATTGGCGTCTGGGATGTGGCGGAGTTTTTTCGCCTCTGCCAGGTTGTCCGCGCGCGGGACCGCAGGTTTTTAGCCCCGCGGGGTTTGGCGTATTTGCAGCAGCATAACCCCCGCTGGACGAAAAAGGCTTTGATGGAGGCTGAAAGACAAACCGCGCCTGTTTTGATGGACGGCCTCGCGGCCGTTCCGGGAGGGAAGAGTTATGGCAATGTCATGTTATCAGGAAGTTTTGTATAAAGAGCGGCAGAAAGGCGTGAAAAAAGGCGTGCAGAAAGGCCGGCAGGAAGGCCGGCAGGAAGAGCGCAGGAATGTCATTTTAAACATGCTCAAGGAAAAATTTGATATTTCCGATATTTCCAAAGTGACTGGCCTGCCAAAGGCGAAAATCCTCAAGCTGAAAAACGGCAAAGCGGAATAGCTTCATCAGTTTTTTCGCCTCTGCGCGGGGATTTGATCGGAAGCCTCTCCGGCGGAAGCTGTGGGGCCAGAGTCAGGGACAAAGAGAAGAGACAGCGGGGCGCTTCCGTGGAGGGGATACACAAAAAAAGGCCCGCCGCCCTAATTCTTCTCATCTTCTCAGCGCGGCTGCCCCCTCCCTGAGACATCTCTTCTGCGATCTTCCTGATTTCTCCAAAAATCAGGGAAAGCGGAAGCTTCTTTTTCTCAGGGCGCGCCGCCGGCGCTGATTCCCCACAAAATAATGCCTCCAAGGGCGAGGGACAGGGCGCCGATGACAGGGCTGAAGTAAGCGCTCATGATCAAAGGCTCAAATTTTTTGGCGGCTTTTCTCATGATTTTCGTAAAGGCCAGCCACAGGGAATACTTGACGGCCAAAATCCAGCCCATAACTGTCACAGCAGCGGAAGGCCCGAAAATCCAGTCATTATGGGTGAAAATGACAAGCGCCCCAAAGACTGAAAACAGCGCGGCCATAAAATAAGACATCATTTCATGCTTTTCATCGAGAAAAAGCTCCAAATATTTTTTGAGTATGTTTTTGTTGATGAGGATCACCAGGCCCCACTGGATAAACAGCCATGCTGACAGCTGCTCTGTAAAGGAATAAAGATCTGTGGTCATAAAACCCTCCTTCCGGCGCATATTTTGCCGGATTTGTTTTTGCGGCTTGATTTTTTTGTCTGGCCGCCCAAGTAAACTTAAGGGGGCTTTCTCTGGGAAGTCAAGCCGGACAGCGAAGATCTAACGCGCCGCATAAAAAGGCCGCCCGGAACGGCCGCAAGGCCGGCCAGATAAACAGGCCAGGCGGTTCGGGAGCGGCCGTCAGGCGCCCTCTGGACAGGCTTGCCGCTCTGCAGAGGACCGGGAACGGCCGCAAGGCCGGCCAGATAAACAGGCCAGGCGGTTCGGGAGCGGCCGCGAGGCCGTCCCAATGAGCAAGTCAGTCGCCGGCCAGCTTCTTTAAGCAGCTGACTTTTCTAAAATCATTTCTTACACGGCCGCAGTGTTCAAGGCCGGGCAGGCTTTCTTTTTCGGCAATGATCTTCAGACACTCATTTTTTTTGGAATAGTTTTGTATTCCCCGGCAAATCTCAACAGCCCGCGGGCTGGGGAAGCGCCGTTCCGCTATGATTTTCAAACAGCTGATTTTCTGGGAGTAGCTGCTGCTGATTGCGCTGCAAATCTCAACAGCCCGCGGGCTGGGGAAGCGCCGTTCCGCTATGATTTTCAAACAGCTGATTTTCTGGGAGTAGTCGCTGATTTCGCTGCAGGCCTCAACAGCCTGCGGGCTGGGAAAAAGCCTTTCAGCTATGATTTTCAGACAGCTGATTTTTTGGGAGTAGTCGCCGATTTCATTGCAGGCCTTAACCGCCTGCGGGCTGTGAAAAAGCCTTTCAGCTATGATTTTCAGACAATTAATTTTCTTGGAGTCATCGCTGATTGTCCCGCAGCTGTTTAAGGCCCGATGGCTGAGAAAGCGTTTGTCAGCTATGATTTTCAGACAGCTGATTTTTTTGGAATAATTCTCCACGCTGCGGCATGCCGCTATCGCCAGGCGGCTGAAAAAATATTTTCCAGAAATGATATTCAGGCACCGCATGCTCAGAGGTTTGTAGCTGATCTCATGGCAGGCCCATGCCGCCTCCGTCTCAAGGCGGCGCATTTCAGCCAGCAGATCCAGGCATTCCAGCCTTGGGGTTTCGCTTATTCCCTGGCAGTCCTCTATTGACACAGGGCCGGGGAGCCATGTTTCAGCCAGCAGATCCAGGCATTCCAGCCTTGGGGTTTCGCTTATTCCCCGGCAGTCCTCTATTGTCAGATCGTTTTGCTGCCCAAAAGCCGGATCCGGCGCGGCAGTCAGGCTCAAAAAAAACAGATAAATAAAAACAGCTGTCATGCTCATTTCCCTCCCTGCATCTCCTGGCCGGCTTAAGGCTGCTTAAGGCCGCTCAAGGCTTGCGCCCGGCAGGCCCGCATCCCTCCAAACATAGAGTTTTCGGCGGAAAGATTATTATCATGCCTTTAAATTTAAACAAAATCAACACAAAAACCGGTTTCTTTGGAGCGGGGGCTCTCCGCGGCGGCGCGGGCACAGCCGGCAGGCCGCAAAGCTCCCCCCTGACTGGGCATGGGAAAAAAAGTCACTTCGCGGCGGCGCGGGAGCGGCCGCCAGGCCGGCCCGGCAAACAGGCGCCCCGCCGGCCCGCCAGGGCGCTCGCGCGGCGCAGGAATCCCGGGCCGTTAAAGGCAAAAGCAGAGTAAGCCTGGACCAAATCCGCCCCCTCCTCCAGCCTCTCAAAAACATCCTCCGGGGAAAGAATCCCCCCGCAGGATATAATCAGCCGGCCCCTGGCGCCGCGGCGGCGCATAAACCCGGCAAGCTTTTTCAGCAGGAGCCGGGATCTATGGGCGGCGGGCCTCCCTGAAACCCCTCCATAAGGGGGAAACTCCGGCGGCGCCCCCTCCCGGCGGATTGAGCTGTTTCCAAGGCAAAAGCCATCGATTCCAGCCTCAAGAGACTGATCAACAAGGCGGAGAAAATCGCTTTCCCCCGCATCGGGGCTGAGCTTTAGAATGAGGGGCGGGCAGCGGGCCGGCGCCGCCTCCTTTAAAGCCTGTTTCAGAGATTTTAAAAAACCCGGCAGCCGCTTTTTCCCAAAAATCTCCCTCAAGCCCTCTGTGTTGGGGCTGCTGATGTTGATGACAAAAACGTCCGCCAGATGGCAAAGCGCCTTGAGGCTTTTGGAGTAGTCCTCTTCCGCCCGGTCAAGAGGGGTCTCTCTGTTTTTTCCTATATTGACAAACACAGGCGCCGGCCGGGCCTCCCTGTTTGAAACATCTAAAAAAAGCGGCTCATCCGCGCGGCAGCTTTTTTTGTTCAAACTCATGGGAAAAAACTGTGGAGCGGGCAGGCTCTTTAGACGGGCGCGCGCAAAATCCAGCCCCCTGTTGGGGAATCCCATGCGGTTCCACAAGGCGGCATGCCTCAGACTCCGGTCCAGGATCTTCCCTTTATTAGGCCCTTGCGGCATGGGGGTGACTGTTCCTGTCTCACAGAAGCCGGCCCCCAGAATCCACCAGTCCCGGACATTCAGGCTGTTTTTATCCAGGCCGCCGGCGGGGCCGAGGGGGTTGGGGAAATAAAGATTCCTCCAAAAAAATCCTCCCCATTTATAAGGCCCCGGCCTGAGCCGCCTGCTGTCATCCCGCCGCCCGCCCGTCCCGGCCGGCCATTTCCCCGCGGCAAAAAGCCGGGCCGCATGCCAGCGGCTGCTGATTTTCAGAAGATGCGGACTCAGATCATGGGCCAGCCGGGGGGGAAGCCAGAGCCATGGCCGGACAGCCAGATCCCGCCAGCCAAAGCCCTCCCCAGATTTTTTAAGGGATCTTTTATGAGGCCCCGCCCGGCTTCTGTTTTTGCCGGTCACCAGGCCTGGCCCCTGAGCTTCATGGCTTTTTCCAGGCGGAGCAGGGCTATAGCCATAGCCGCCAGGCGGAGATTTCTCTTGTCTGCTCCAGGCTGATATTTTGAGGCGAAATTCCAAACCCGCTTAAAGGCGTTGTTCATGATCTGCTCCAGCTTGAGGCGGACCTCGTTTTCTGTCCAAAAAAGCCATGCAATGTCCTGCACCCACTCAAAATAGCTCACGGCGGCCCCGCCCCCGTTGGCCAGTATGTCAGGAATGATCATGGCGCCTTTGCCGGCAAGATGCTCAGAAGCCTCTGTTGTGAGAGGGCCGTTGGCCCCCTCCACAATGATCCGCGCCTTGATGTTTTTCATGTTTTTTTCGTGGATGACATTCTCCATGGAGCAGGGCGACAAAACCTCCGCGTCCAGCTCCAAAAGCTCATCGTTGGTGATTGTCTCTGTCCCCGGAAGGCCCTCGACAAACCGGCTGGTTTTCAGATAGCGGAAAAGCTCGCTGATGTTGATGCCGTCAGCCTTAAAAATCCCCCCCCTGAAATCGCTGACCGCCAGGACCTTCGCGCCCATGGCATGGGCCTCAATTCCCACATGAGATCCAACCTTTCCAAACCCATGGATGGCAAAAGTGGCGCCTGATATGTTTTTGCCTTTGGCCTCCAGAGCTTTTTTGGCCGTGAAGACGACGCCAAGCCCCGTGGAGGAGTTGCGGCCCCTGGAGCCGCCGATCTCAACAGGCTTTCCCGTGACGACGCCGGTTTGGGAGTAGCCGGTTTCCAGCGAAAAAGTGTCCAGCATCCAGGCCATGGTCTCGGAGTTTGTGCCCACATCAGGGGCCGGTATGTCCTTGTCGGGGCCGATAAAAGGCCCCAGCTCAGTGGCGAAGCGCCTTGTGAGCGCCTCGATCTCCTTTTTGGAAAGCGCCGCGGGATTGACCTGGACGCCGCCTTTTGCCCCTCCAAGGGGCAGGTTCAGCAGGGAGTTTTTATAGGTCATCAGGCTGGCCAGGGCCGCCACCTCGCCCATATCCACAGAGGGATGATAGCGGATGCCCCCCTTAAAAGGCCCCAGGGTGTGGTTGTGCTGGACCCGGTAGCCATTAAAAACCTGGACAGTTTCGTCATCCATCCTGACAGGTATGGAAACGCGGATGGCCCGCCGGGGCTTTTTCAGCCTTTCCAGAACATTTCTGTTGATGTTGATGGATTCCCCGGCCTCCTCAAGATTTTTGAGGACGCTTTTGTAAAAGGGATGATTCAGAATGTCGTCTTGTTGGGACATGGCCGCCAGCCTCTGTTTGCCTTATATGTTCAGAAAATAAAGTCAAAATCAAAAGCAGGCAAGTTTTTTTGGGCCGGGGGCGCCTGTTTATTGGGACAGCCCCGCAGCCGCTCCCAGACCGCCGCGGAGCGCCATGTTTGCTGGGACGGCCTCTGCGGCCGCTCCCGGCCCTCCGCGAAACAGCCGGCTTGTCCAGAGGGATGGCTCCGGGCCAATAAATTTTTAGCCGGGCGCGGGGGGCGCCGATAAAGCTATAGCAGGGAGCCTGTTCAGGCCCCGCGGAGGAAAATCTCATGGGCAGAGCGGAGCATAAGCCGGATCACCGGATCAAGCAGATTTGGGATGAGGGCAAGACACTCGCCGAAGACTGCATGGCCATGGAGGAGGAAAGCCAGGAAAAACTGACTCTTATGAAAAAGCCTGCCGCCGCCGCGTCCGCAAAAACGCGGGCCGGAGCGCTTAAGGCGAAAAAAAAAGCTTCCCGGCAGTTAAAGCCCCCCCCCTCCGCGCCGGCAGCCAGCCCCGCCCCGGCAGCCAGCCCCGCGCCGCCGGAGCAGCCATACCTGGTGACATATATAGAAGGCGCTGGGAAGAAAGCCGGCCTCCGCCCGCCCGCCGCTGATGAGACGGAGATTGCCGATTTAAAGGGGCTTCAAGCCAAAAAGCTTCAGCTGATGATGTCAAAGACAAAGACGGCAGCCGCCCCCGCCGCCTCAGACAATGTTCAGCTGCAGATGCAGCTGATGCAGTCGGAGACTCTTCATGCCGCTCAGGAGAAAATCACCGCTCTGGAGGAGGAAATACAAAAGCTGCGGAGCGAAAACGAGGACATTTCCTCCGCCGCGGAGGTTTTAAGGGAGAGAGCGGATTCTCTTATGGCAAGGGCCGAGGATTTGAGCCGCCGGCGCGGGGAGGAGAGCGAGAGTTTTGCCGATGAAAAAGAGGTTTTGATGTCCGCCATAGAAGAGGCCAAAAAAGAAAACACGCGCCTTGATGGCGAAAAAAAGAAGCTGGAGCGGCGGCTGGCAAAGGATTTGCAGAATATCCGGCTGCGGGAGAACTCTCTTTCCAATCGGATTGAGATTATGAAATTAGAGGGCGCGGCGCTGCAAAGATCTAAAGACAAAAAAATTATGGAGCTTCAGCAAAAAACTCATCAGCTGAGCGGCAGCCTGAAGGCCGCGCAAAGCAAAAACCAGGATCTTCAAGCCCATATTAACAGGGCGCGGGACGGCTCCCGCAAAGCCGTGGCCGCGCTGCGGGCGACCATTCACAGTCTGGAAGGCTCCGGCTTTTCGCCCATTGAGGGGGATTTTTCCGAAAATTCTGAAAATGATGACTGATTCCGCGGCCCCGCGCCGGCGCGCCGGAGGAGACATAATGGCTGCGTCTTTATTACAATCATCTTTGGCAAAACCCCGGCTTAAAGCTCTCTCCCTTTTTAGGGCCCCGCCCGAAAAATACCGGAAACAGGCCAAAGCCGCGCTGCGGGGCTTTTCTAAAAGCGCCTTTTATGACGGCGGGGCGGGGAGCAGCCGGGAAAAATCCCGCTTAAGGGCGTCCAGAGCCGCCGCCAGAGACATCCATGCCTCCGCTGACAAGATCTTTATTTTTGCTTTCGGAGGCAGCGCCTCGCCCTCAAGAATTTTAAGGCCTTTTTTTTCTCAGGCCCCCCGCTCTCCAGAGCTTATCGACTCCCTTGAGGAGCATGTTTTAGAGCCTTTGCGCCTTTTAAGCAAAAAAAGCCTGCGGTCCTCCCACTGTGTGTTTATTTCCAAAAGCGGCTCAGCCCCGGAGATCATTTTCTCCATGGATTTTTTAAGCTCAATTTACCGGCGGGCCGGGCTGTCCCTAAAGGGCCGGGTGACAGCGCTTGTCTCCCGCCCCGAATCCCCCCTTGCGGAGTGGGCGGCTAAAAATGGAGGGGCTGTTTTTTTCTCAAAATCAGAGCTGCCCGGACGGCTGAGTTTTTTTAACCTTGGCGGCCAGCTTCAGAGCCGGCTTTTTGGCCTGAAGCCCCAGGGGCTTGCGGCGGCCTCAAAAAGCGGAGTCTCGCTTGCGGCTGAAAGCGCTCTGGCTTTTGCCCTCTCCCGCATGGACCAGGGCGAGCAGGGTTTTTTTTGCTCCATGGAGCCTAAGGCGGCGGCCCTTGGGGACTGGTTTTCAATGGCCTGGTCGGAATCCCTGTTTAAAAAAAAGGCGCGCCGGCCCCCGGAGCCTCTTCGGCATTGCCCGCTTTCAGATTTGCGCTATGCTTTTTTGGAAGAGCTGGCGGCGGGGAAGCGCTATTTGTGGCTTTTAAACAGCCCCGGCCGCGAGGCCGGCGGGCAGCGCAGCGCGGCTTTGTTTCAGGCCCGCATGCAAAAAGCTTTAAGGGATCTTCTCGCAGAGGAGCGCTGCCCCGCTCTGGAGTTTCATGTTTCGGCCTGGAGCATGCCCTCTGTGGAGGCCTTGATGTCGGCGCTTTTTCAAGTCCTCTACGGGGCGGGCAGCTGGCTGGCGGCGGATATTTTTTCCCAGCCTTATGTTGACCGCTGCAAGCAAAAAACAAAAATTTGAGCGGGGCGAAAGCTGTGCCTGAAGAAAAAAACACAAAAAAAACCGCTCAGGACATTATCGGGCCTGAGCAGACTGATTCCCGAACGGATTTCAGGATTGGCGGCAGCCCAGATCCTGGCGCCAGCCCCGGCGAAAATCTTGAAAGCAAAAGGCCTGGCCCCGCCGCCCCGCCCGAACAAAGCGGGCCTGACAATTCCAGAGCGGGAGAGGCCGGGTCTGCCCCGCCCGGCCCCAGCGGTTATCCCCCATTAAACGAGGGGCCGGAGGCCTGGGAGGGCAAAACTGTTATCAGCTCTGAGAACACAAAAGGGACCACTGTCAGCCAGGCCCGCCGGGCCAGGGAGGCTCCGCCCTCTCTGCTTCTTCTGGCCGGCCCTGATGACCTTATTGGGTTTTCCTGGCCTTTGCTGAAGGAAAAAACATCTGTCGGCCGCTCCCGCAGCCTCTCTGACATCAGCATAAGCTGCAGCAAACTGAGCAAAGCCCATTTTCAAATCATAAAAGAGAGCGAAAAATTTTACATTGCCGACCTGGATTCCACAAACAAAACCCTGGTGAATGAAAAGCTTTTGGAGCCTTATAAAAAAGCCTCTTTGGATCCGGGAAGCCTGATTCAGGCCAGCCAGCTGATTTTTAAGTTTTTGCCGGCGGGGAGCCTGGAGATCGCCGCCGCCCGGCAGACGCTGAACAAGGCGCAGACCGATCCTTTGACCGGGGCGGGCAACCGCCAGTCTCTTAAAATCAAGGCCCTGGAGTATTTTCACTCCAGAGACAGCTTAAGCCTTATTGTTTTTGACATTGATGACTTTAAGCCCATAAACGATGAAATGGGGCACCTGGCCGGAGATTATGTTTTAAGGGAAATGTCAAAAATTATTATGGACATGATACGGGAGGGGGATATGTTTTTTCGCTATGGAGGGGATGAGTTTTGCCTTTTGACTCCAAATGACGAAAAGGAGGCAAAAAAAATTGCCCGGCGGATTCAAAATTCTGTTGAAAGCCGGGGTTTTTCCTTTAAGGGGAAGAGTTTTAACGCGCGCATATCCACAGGCGTTTCAGAGCGGCGGCCGGAGGATAAAAAATGGGAGGAGATTTATTACCGGGCGGATCAGCTGTCGTATCAGGCCAAGCGCCTCCGAAAGGCGCGCGGAAAAGAAGCCGGCGGGGGGCAGGCGCCCCGCGGCGGCGGGGCTTGACTTTTCTAAAAAAAACCCCATGATCTGTGTTTTGCGGTTTTTCGGAGCTTCTTTGACTGATTTTGCTGATTTTCAGCCGCGGCGGCGGGGCAGATTTTGGACGATTCATCAAATAAAAATTCAGGCGGGGGCCGCAGGGGCGGGCGGGGAAAGCCGCCCAAAAGGAGGCGGCCGCCTAAAAAAGCTCTGGCGCGGGGGCGGGGCCTTGCGGATCATTCCCCTCAGGAGGCCGGAGAGGAAAATGTTAAAGGCCTGGAGATGGTCATCCTGCAGCGCGAAAAGCCCTCTGCGGATCATTCCCCTCAGGCCGGCGGGGAAAACGCCCAGTGGGGCGAGGCGCTTGTCAGGGTCTGGCTGCCCTGCCCCTTTATCCATATAGTTCTTGCCATTCTGGCTTTCCGCTGGCTGATTATGGAGCCTTATGTGATTCCCTCAGGGAGCATGATTCCCAGTCTTTTGATCCATGATCATATTGTCGTCAACAAGCTGGCCTACGGCATCCGCTATCCCTTTTCCGAAAGGTTTATATGGCAGCGCGCCATGCCTGAAAGGGGCGATGTTGTGGTGTTTCGCTCCATGGAGGACAGAAAATTCATGGTCAAAAGGGTCATTGGCCTTCCTGGAGAGACCGTTTTTTTGGATGAGGGGGGGCAGGTTTGGATCAACAGCCAAAAGCTGCCGCGCTCGCTCATAAAAAACCCCAAAACAGCCGCGGGCTTTTACTCTGTCAGCGAGAGGAGCCTTGGGGCCAGCTACGACGACTATCAGTTTGCTCTGGAGGAGGGGGCTTCAGGCCGCCGCCACCGGGTCATTTACAGAGAGTCCCCCTCTTATTTTCGCGGCGAGACCCAGGTCTATGAGGTTCCTGAGGGCCATGTTTTTGTCCTTGGGGACAACAGGGACGCCTCGCGGGACAGCCGGTCATGGGGATCTCTCCCCGCAAGGCATATTATGGGCCGGGCTTTTGGGATTTTTCTGAGCTGCGAGGAAACCGCTTTTTCCGTCAGGTTTTTATGCAAGCCGAATTTTATGCGCTGGGGGCGGATGTTTCGCGGCATAAAATGATAAAAAGAGATTCTGGATTTTTCCGCCCCGGCGGGCTATGCTGTTGAAGGAGGCGCGCAATATGAAACAGGCCAAACCCAGCTCCCGCAAGACATTTCTGATTTGGGCGGCGGTCATCGCCCTGGGGGTTCTGTTTTTTAAATTTTACGAAAAAAGACAGACGCGCATGGCCGAGGGCTTCAGCTATCCGAAATTTCTGGAAGCCCTTGAAAAAAACCACATTGTCAAAGACAGCATTGTCTTCAACACTGTCTCTCAGGAAATCAGAGGCAAATTGAACGAGGACGGGCGGAAAGTCCACAAAGGCTCTGATTTTGTTATTCAGGGCAATGTGAGCGACAAGGGCTTTGAAATACTGCAGGCCAAGGGGATCACCCCCGCTTACTCCAACAAGGACAAAAATTTCTGGCCCGCCGTTCTTTTGACCTGGGCCCCCTTTATATTGTTTATCGGGATCATTGTGTTTTTTATGCGCCAGCTGCAGATGGGGAGCGGAAAGGCTTTTTCCTTCGGCAAAAGCCGCGCCCGCCTGGTCATGGGCAGGGGCAAGGCCAGCTTTAAGGATGTGGCCGGGGTGGAGGAGGCCAAAGAGGAGCTGAGGGAGATTGTCCAGTTTCTGAAAAACCCCAAAAAATTCACAAAGCTTGGCGGGGAGATCCCCAAAGGAGTCCTTTTAATAGGCCCGCCCGGCACAGGGAAAACCCTTTTGGCAAAAGCTGTGGCGGGGGAGGCCAAAGTCCCCTTTTTCAGCATCTCCGGATCTGATTTTGTGGAGATGTTTGTGGGGGTGGGGGCCTCGCGGGTGAGGGACTTGTTTGCGCAGGGGAGGAAAAACTCCCCCTGCCTGATTTTTATGGATGAGATTGACGCTGTGGGCCGCCGCCGCGGGGCCGGCCTGGGCGGCGGCCATGACGAAAGGGAGCAGACTTTGAACCAGCTGCTGGTTGAGATGGACGGCTTTGAAAGCAAGCTGGGGATCATTATGATCGCGGCCACCAACAGGCCGGATGTTCTGGATCCGGCGCTTCTCCGGCCGGGCCGGTTTGACCGCCGGGTTGTTGTGAGCCTCCCTGATCAAAAGGGGAGAGAGCAGATTTTAAAAGTCCACACAAAGGGCACGCCGATCTCCTCTCTTGCGGATTTAAAGAAAATCGCGCGGGGGACGCCTGGATTTTCCGGGGCTGATCTGAAAAACCTTATCAATGAGGCGAGCCTTATGGCCGCCTTCAAAAACAAGCTCAATGTGGAAATGGAGGACCTGGAGCGGGCCAGGGACAAGGTCATGATGGGCTCTGAGCGCAAGTCATTTCTTATGAGCGAAAAAGACAAAAAAATCACCGCCTATCACGAGGCGGGCCATGCCGTTGTGGGAATGAGCCTGCCGCTTTTGGACACGGTTCATAAAGTGACCATTGTCCCAAGGGGCATGGCCTTGGGCGTCACCCAGACCCTTCCCAAGGAGGATCTGCTGAACATGAGCGTGGAAAAGGCCAAAAACACCCTCTCTTTTTTGTTTGGGGGCCGCGCCGCGGAAGAGGAAATATTCAAGGACTTTACCAGCGGCGCCAGCAATGACATTGAGAAGGCGACAGATCTGGCCAGAAGCATGGTGAGCGAGTGGGGAATGAGCGCCAAGCTGGGGCCTCTGTTTTTTGGATCAAAGCCGGAAGAGGTTTTTATTGGCAGGGACTACCGCAAAGTCCGCAGCTATTCAGAGGAGATTGCAAGGGAGCTTGACAGCGAAGTCCGCCAGCTGATTAACAGCGCCTACGAGAAGGCAAAAAAAATCATCAGGGAGAAAATCAAGCAGCTCCACATCATGGCGCAGGCTCTGCTGGATTTTGAGACCATTGACTCCCAGGAAGTGGACATGATTATGAAGGGGAAAAACCTTTCCGACCTAAAAGATTACCGCAGCAGCGTTTCAGAAAAAATCAAAGCGGACAGAAAAGCCAGCAGCAAAAAGAGCGCCGCCGCCGCTAAAAGAAAAAAATCCGCGGCGCGGAAGAAACAACTCCCTGCCTGGAAGCCGGCCCGGCCGCCGGCAGGCAAACGGACAGCTGCGGAAAGACAGGCGAACGCAAGAAGGCTGGCGGAGGCCCTGCGGGCGAAAGACTTGCGGGAGGCAGACAAAGCGGCCGCTGGCAAGCCGGCGGCGGCGAAAAAACCATCTTCGGCCCGAGACCCCGCCCGCGGCAAAAAGCCGTCTGCGGGCAAAAAGCCATCCCCTCCCAGCGCGCCGTCCCCCTGACAGGCGGGGATTCAGCCGGCCGGATCGGCATAAATTTTTGTGGGGTAGTTTTCGTCAAAACATGCGAGGCAGTAATCCCCCCTTCCTCCGCCTGCCGCCTTCAGAAGGGCCTCCTCTGAGAGATAGGCCAGCGAATCCGCGCCAATGGATTTTCTTGTCTCCTCCGCGTTTTTGCTGGCGGCTGATATCAGCTGTTTTTTTTGCGGGGTGTCGACCCCATAATAGCAGGGCGCTTTGATGGGGGGCGAGGAGATCCGCAAATGGACCTCGCGGGCGCCGGCCTGCCTTAAAACCTCAATAAGCGAGCGGGAGGTTGTCCCCCTCACAATGGAATCATCCACCGCAGCCACTCGTTTTCCCCTCACAAGGCGGGATATGGGGCTGAGCTTGATTTTAACCCGGAAATTTCTGACAGAAGGCGATGGATGGATAAACGTCCGGCCAATGTAATGGTTTCGGACAATGCCCATTTCATAAGGGAGGCCGCTCTCTCTGGCATAGCCCAGGGCGGCTGGGACTCCGCTGTCCGGGACAGGGATCACAAGATCGGCGGGGGCCGGATGCTCCCGCGCCAAAAGCGCGCCCATGAGTTTTCGCCTCTCATAGACATTTTGCCCGAAAACCATGCTGTCGGGGCGGGAAAAATAAACATATTCAAAAATGCACTGAGCCTTTTTGTTTGAGGGGGGCAAACGCTCCGAGCGGAGCCCGCTTTTGCCCACAGTCAGAATTTCCCCCGGCTGGATCTCCCTTATAAGCCTGGCGCCTGTCAAATCAAAAGCGCATGTTTCGGAGGCCACAGCAAAGCCTCCGTCTTTTTTTCCCAGAACTAAAGGGCGAAAGCCCAGAGGGTCCCGCGCGGCGATCAAAGAGTCTTTTGTTAAAATGGCCAGGCTGAAGGCGCCCTCCATGGCGGCCAGCGAGCTTTTTAGGGCGCGGCTGAAGCTCCCGCCGCTTTTAGAGAGTTCTTTGGAGAGCAGGGGGAAAAGGCATTCTGTGTCGCTTTCCCCCTCCTTTTTTCCTTTTGTTTTTTCTGATTTTTCCTGTCCGCCGCCGCTGCTGAGGAGGCGGTGATTGACAATATTTCCGTTGTGAGAGACAGAGACCGGCCCAAAACCAGGAATCTCCCTTGTGAGAGGCTGAATGTTTTTTAATTCGCCGGAGCCTGTGGTGGAGTAGCGGGTGTGCCCGATGGCCGCGCGGCCCCGAAGCTCCCGCAGCTGATCTGCGGAGAACACATCTCCGACAAGGCCCGGAGCCTTTCGCTCCCGGCGCCGGCCCTCAAAAAGCGAGACAATTCCGGCGCCCTCCTGCCCCCGGTGCTGAAGCGCATACAGCCCCAGATAGGTCAGAAAGGCCGCCTCCGGGTGATTCCAAACAGCCATGACAGCGCATTTGTCTTTCCAGCTCATGAGTGTCTATGCTCCTGCGGGGCCAGTTAGCCGCCATTTTCGCCAGCTGAAATTTTATGCCTGGAAAAGCCGGGCTGTCCAGCCGGATTCGCCTTTTTGATCTGTCATTTTTGCCAGCTGAAAGGCCTGGCGCTGCCGGCAAAAATATGGCAGACTGTGGGGATATGCGCGCGCCTCAGATTTTGTTTTTTGCGTTTTTTGCCCCGGCTGGAGGGGTTTGCGCCGCGGCGCTTCCGGCCCTGGCGGCTTTTTTTTGGCTGCCGCCGGCGGCCTTTGCGGCGGAGGCGCCGCCCGCCGGCATAGCCGCTCCCAAAGCTTCCGCCCCGTTTGCCGCGGAGGATCCGGCAAGGGCGCCCGCCTCGCAGACAAACAGCTACACAGCCAAGTGCGAAGCGAACTTTCGGAGCCTGTTTAAATGTTACAAAACCAGTTCGGATTCCATTTTGCCCTGCATTCCAGGCTTTCAGAAAGAGGTTTCCGAAGCGGACAAGCTGTGGAATCAGCTTTCAGAAGGGGAGAAGAGCAAAATCAAAAGCTCTGCGGCAGCGGCTCAAAAAGACTTGAACAATATCGCCGCCAGCTCGCAGCGCTCTTTGACAGACTGTCTAAATAAAGGGGTGCTTTCCAAAGAAGCTTGTGAAGAGAGCGCGGCCATGATGGTAAGGAAAGCCCTTAGCCAAGAGCGGCTGGCAAAGATTTGCGGCGCCTGAGGCGCGCCTGCCGATCAGCCTTTCAAAAAAAAACCCTGACAGGCATTGTTTTTCTGGAATCATGGCATAATGACAGAGCGCCGGCGGCTTGTATGATAACAATCATGGGATATAGCTCAGCTGGTTAGAGCGCTGCTTTGACATGGCAGAGGCCAGCGGTTCGAGTCCGCTTATCCCAGCCATTGTTTGGCATAAGCGATGGGCATTCGGCGGCCCTCTCCAAAAGCCAGCCCGCTGACCTTTAAAATGGGCGGCGCCTGGCGCCTTTTGAACTCGCTGCCTTCAAGCAGAGAGGCTATTTTTTTTTCTTCGGGGTTTTCGGGCCGGCCGCCATGAAGCGCCCGCTGCAAAAAAGGATCCAGCCTGGGATAGGGAGGCAGATCGCTGGAATCTTTTTGCCGCGGCGCCAGCTCAGCCGAAGGCTCCCGCGATAAGAGATCTTTGGGGAAAACAAATTGTTTTTTGCCCGCGCCCTTCGCGCCAGCGGCCCGCCGGTTAATATGTCTGGCCAGGCGATAGACTTCTGTTTTCCATAAGTCTCCAATGGGCAAAAGCCCTCCGGCAAGATCGCCGTAAAGAGAGCTGTAGCCCACAGACAGCTCGCTTTTGTTGCCGGTCCCCAACAGCAGGCTCCCAGACTCATTGCTTTCCGCCATAAGGGCCATCGCTCTGATCCGGGACTGAAGGTTTTGGCTGGTTAAAGGGTTTTGCGGGCCGGGGGATTTTAGGGGCGCGGGGAAAAAAACCCTCATGGCCGCTTCCCACAGGGGGGTGATGCTTGTTTCTGTGAGCTGAATGCCGAGGGTTTTGGCGGTTTTTTTGGCCAGGCGGCGGCTGATCTTCCGGGTGTAAGGGCCGGGAAGAAACATGGCATGGATGTTTTCCGGTCCCAGGGCCTCAGCGGCGAGACAAGCCGTCAGGGCCGAGTCAATCCCCCCGCTTAAGCCCAAAACCGCTTTGGAAAACCCCGTTTGGGAAAAAAACTCCTGAATGCCCAGCTTGATCGCCCGCCTTAGCTGCTCTTCCAGAGGCAGAAAAGGCCGGCGGATGATGCCCCGCGCGGATCTTGCCGGGCTGGCCGGCTTTTTTGCCGCAGAGGCAGCGGCCATGGGAAGAGTTAGATCCGGGAGATCAACAGCCGTCCAGTCAGGCTCAAAAAAAGCCCCCTGCCATCTTATATTCCCCTGGCTGTCAAGGATGAAGCTTCCGCCGTCAAAGATCAGCTCATCCTGGCCCCCCGCCCGGTTGACATAAAAAAAAGGGCATTGGCATTGCCGGGTCAGGGCGCGGGCCTTTTCCAGACGGGCTTTTTGCTTTTCCGCTGTGTATGGGGAGCCGTTGAGGCAGAAAATGGCGCTGAAAGGCCTGCCGGCGCTTGTTTTGAGCTTTCCGGCCCGCCACATGTCCTCGCAGATCAGAACTTGAAATGTTTTGCCTTTTTTTGTGAATGTGTTGTTTGAGATTTTTCCGGGGGCAAAGTACCGGGATTCGCAAAAAACCCCATCATCGGGCAAAAACTCTTTGGCGAAAAACAGGGGCATTTTGCGCTTTCCCCGGCTGTTTTTTTTCGGCTTGTGTTTTTTCAAAAGAAAAGCGCCGTTTTGAAGCCTCTGCCCCTTCTGGACCATCCGGAAGGCTGGCAGCAGCAGAGCCGGAGCATGGGGGGGAAGGCCCTGGACAAGGCGGGTGATCTCCTTGTTTTGCCGCTCAATCAGCCGGCCCTGAAGCAGCAGATCTTTTGGGGGGTAGCCAAAAAGCCCCCCTTCGGGGAAAAGCAGCAAGTCCGCCGCGCCTTTGGATGTTTTGATGGTTTTTTGGATGAGCCGGGCGGCGGTTTTTCTGTTTTCCGCAAAATCCCCAAGGCCCCCCCGCATTTGCGCAACGGCGATTTTCATAACTCTGCTTTTATAGCATACTGGCGGGGCCGGCTTAGTTTTCCCGGTTCTGCATTTCCATAACCTGAGAGAATACTGCGGCAAGAATGGCAATAATGATGGCCGCGATCACAAAATATTTGATGATGTTTCCAAAGCTCAATGGCTCGGGGTCTTTCAGCTCCTCCTGTTTTTTATTCAGGCTGGTTTTGTCCAGCCGCGCTTTTTTTGCGGCAGCCTCGCGCCCGCCGGCGGCGGTTTTTTTTGCCGGGGCGGCGGCCTGAAAAACAGGCTGGCGCTCTTCCTCCTCCCAGTCATCCTCTATATAATATACGGCCCCCAAATATCCCTGGCCCCTGTTGTATCGGAAACTGCCCGAGCCTCCAGACCGGCCTTTTTTTGCGGCCTGGAAGCTTTCCTCTTCGCCGGAATCCTCTCTGGCCAGCTTTGTCCGCTTTTTTCGGCGCCGCTTTTTTTTTCTTTTTTTCTTGGATTTTGAGCCTGAGGCGGCAATCAGGCTTGTCCTTTCGGCCCCGGCTCCGGCCGCGGCTCCGCCCGCGCCGCCGGCCCCCCCGCCGCCGGCGGGGATTGAGCCTTCAGCCTCCCCGTCTTCGGCGCCCGGTCCGCCCGGTCCGCCCTGGCCCGCTTTGCCCTTTTTGCCTTTTCCGCCTGTTTTTGTCCTTGCGCGCTTTGAGGCCCCCCTGCGCTTTGAGCGGCCCCGCCCGGCTTTTGATTTCGCCGATCGGCCATCCCCCGCGCTGCCGTCCGCGCCGCCGCCCCCCCCGGCGCTGCCTCCTGATCCGCCGCCGCCCGCGCCCGCGCCGCCCGGCCCGCCCGATCTGCCGCCAAGTCCGCTGCCGGCTCCGCCTGCCGCGCCGCCTCCGCCCGCGCCCGCGGTCAGATCCCATTCAGCCGTAAGCTTGCAGGGATCGTCCCTCCCCCCCACTGTGTGGCCTCCAGCTTTAAGCTCTTGGCCTGGAAGTATTCCTTGTATTGTCAGACAATAGTAATAGCCCTGTTGACCTGAATCTGAATCCGGGGTGTCAAACATAGCCCCAAACATGGTCTTCATGCCTTCTGCCATGGGTTTGGCCACAGTCAGCGCCACCGCAACCACTATAATAAGGAGCAGGATGTATTCCATGGCGGCCTGCCCCTGTTTATTTGGACGGCCTAGCGGCCGTTCCCCTGTTTGTTTGGACGGCCATTGAGTCCGTTCCCCTGTTTGTTTGGACGGCCATTGAGTCCGCTCCCCTGTTTGTTTGGACGGCCTTTCGGCCGTTCCCGCGACTCTGCGGAATGACAGTCTTGTCCAGAGGGACGGTCTGGCGGCCGTTCCCAGCCCTCCGCGGAGCGGCCAGCTTGGCCAGAGGCGCTTGGCCTGTTTGCTGGGGCGGCCTGGCAGCCATTTCCGGCCTCCCGGGGAGCGGCAGGCTTGGCCAGAGGGGCGGCCTGGCAGCTGTTCCCGGCCTCCCGGGGAGTGACAGGCTTGGCTGTTTGCTGGGCCGGCCTGGCAGCCGTTCCCGGGCCATTGTGGGAGTGACATGCCTGTCCAGAGGGGAGTCTGTTTCGGTGGCCGGCCTTGCCTTCGGCCGCGCCTGGTCTTCTGCGGAGCAGCAGGCTTGCCCAAAGGGGGGGGCTTGCGGCGCTTGTTTGTTAGGCCGGCCCCGCGGCGGCTGTTTCTGAGCAGCTCCATCTATAAGAATCATCGGAAAATTCGGGAAAAAACAAAAAAATCAGAAAAAAAAGCCCAAAAGCCCTAAAGTTTGCAAAAAAGCCTGCCGACAAATCTTATGTGGTTAACCAAACACAGGAGGTTTTATGAAAAAAGCAAAACAAATTTTAAAGCGGCTGTGGGAAGACGAATCCGGCCAGGGAACAACCGAGTATATTTTGATGCTGGTTGTGGTTGTTGGCATTGTGATTGCTCTTAAAGGTAAAATTACGGGAGCAATCGAAGACAAGGTGGAAGGTCTTAAAAGCGCTTTGGGCGACGTCACCCACACCCCTTAAGGGATGGTTTTTTTTGCCTGCCGGAGCTGGGAGCTCTCGCCCGCCCCCGCGCGCGAGGAAAAGGGAAAGTAAAAAGACAAGCTCGCGAAAACTAGGTTTTGGCCCTGACGCGAGGCAGAGGAGGAACAGCTGACAGATGCCCTCTGGACAAGCCTGTCTCTCCGGCAGCGGCCCGGGAATGACTGACAGGCCAGCCCAACAAAGGAACGGCCTCAATGGCCGTCCCAACAACAAGATCGGCCGATAGCCGCCTTTGGGCAGGGGCTGTCTCTCCGCGAAGGCTCGGGAACGGCCTCAATGGCCGTCCCAACAAACAGGGAACAGCCTCAATGGCTGTCCAGATAAACAGGCGAGGCCGGCCCCACAAACGAGGATACTATGGCTCTTGAGTATATTTTGCTGCTGCTGTTGTCGGCCATGTTTGTTTTTACCTCCTTTGGCTTTAAAGACGGCCCCACAAAAATGTTTGCCGAGGCGACTCCTATTTTGGCTCACCGGGTGGAGGCGCATACAATAACAGGGTATTGGTTTTTTTACCCGCGCGCGGGGAGACAAGTCGGATGGCAAAGATAATCTGCCGCCCGCGCCAGAGTGATGTCTCAGCTTGCTGCAGCGGCGGAAGCCTTTTTGCCGGGGGCGGTTTTGCTTATCGGCGCGGCCGATGATCTCCGCTCCAAAAAAATTCATAACAAGCTGATTCTGGCTCTTTTGCCCGCTGTCCTTCTGCTGGTTTTTTTGACAGGGGGCCTCAGCGCCTTGATGCGGGGCGGGCTGTCTTTTCTTTTTGCGCTTGCGCTGGGGGCGCCGCTGGCTCTAAGCCGTCTGATAGGGGGCGGGGATATGAAGCTTTTGGCGCTGTTCGCCCTGACTGTCCACTGGAAGGCGCTTTGCCTCAGTTTTTTGCTCGCCCTCCCCTGGTCCCTTCTCCTGGGCCTTGTGAAAATGGCTTTGGACAGGCAGCTGAAGCCGTTTTTTCTGAACATGCTCTCTTTGATTATGCTGCAGAAGCCTGAGCAAACAAGCCTCCACAAAATCCCCTTTTCGATCCCGCTGTTTTTTGGCTGGCTCAGCTGGGGCGTTTTGAACAGGCTCCAGATCCATTTGTTTTAACAGCTGCTCTCCCTCTGGCAAAGCTTGTCACTCTGCAGCGGCCCGGGAACAGCCGCTAGGCTGTCCCAGCCAACAGGCCAAGCCGGTCACTCTGCAACGGCCCGGGAACAGCCGCTAGGCTGTCCCAGCCAACAGGCGAGGCTGTCCAGACAAACAGCCCCGGCCCTGGCTGCGGCTTATTCAGCCTGACCGTTTGGAGCGCCGCTGCCGGCTTGGTTTAAAGTCTCCGCAGCCGCAGGGCTTTTGATCTCGCCATTTTTGAATTTGATGATTTCGGCTTCAGGCAGGCCTGTTGCCCTGGAAATAACGGAAATATCAAACTTTTCCTTAAACATATTTGCAATAACCTTCCTGCGCTCTTCCACGCGGCCTTCCACGCGGCCTTCCACGCGGCCTTCCACGCGGCCTTCCACGCGGCCTTTCTGCATGCCCCGTTCTTCAATTTCTTCCCGTATTGTCATATAACCTCCTTTTGGCAATAACCCCCGGCGGACAGCCTCCCGCTCAGCCTCCGCCCATACCTCTGGCTTCATTTTATACCCCTCAAACAAATAGTCAAGCATGCTGAGCGCAAAATCTGGATGTTTTTTCAAAAAATCCCCCCCAAACATGCCCAAAACGCCCAAAACAAACTCAACACCCGCCCTGCGATCCCAAACATGCCGCAGCAAATAGAGACATGCGCCAATCTTAGACTTTGAATCCTTAAAAACCTCCTCAAGGCGCGGATCATGGAGGTCCAGCAAATACGGCTTAAACCCCGGCATATTTTGCCGCGCCATCCGGCTTTTCGGGGAAATCGGATGGCCAAGGGCCTCCCGAAGGGAAAGCGGGCCTTTGTAAGGCCTCTTCCCCTGATGAACCAAAACAAGCAAAATTTCTGGCAGCATGCCATGCTTTTCAAGCTGATTGTCTGAAAACCGCGCCTGATAGCGGTAGAACTGGAGAAATGTCCTCTTCGGCTCATGCTGCGATTTATGCTCAATCACGATGTAAGTCAAAACCCCCGGATCTGACAAAAAGGGGACCGCCACAACCAGGTCAGCCCTTTTGCCGTCGTGAAAGCTGTCCTTTGCCAGCCGGCAGCGCGGCCAGTCAAAGAGCGCGAATATTTCCGGGGGGAGGGCCTCCCGGCAGAGGTCTGCGGCCGCCCCCGGCAGCTCGCAGGCTCTTTTGAAAAATCTGTCATGGATGCCCTGCGCGCCTGCGGGGCTGGAAGCTGTTTTTTCTTGTTCTGCCATAATCCCCTCTTTAGTTTTTTTGTCTGGCTATGCCGCATTCCCCTGTATTTTCCTTAATATTTTCTCTGGCTGAAGCCTGGCCGCTGCCTGCTGCATTCGGGGCTGGCCCAAAAGCCCGCGCTGTCAGTTGTTCGGGAATTTCCCCTGATCCTGATTTTTAGCTTTCATGGCTGTTTCCTCCCGCGGCTCAAGCGGGTTTTTTGGCTGCCGGGGGGCTGGCAGTTTGTTTAGACTTTCAGACAGTTCTGGCAAAGTCAAGGCGCGGGGCAGCGCTCAAACAGCTCCCGCGCTAAATCCTCTTGCGGGGACAGCTGCGAGGCCGTCCAGACAAACATAGCAGGATACAGCCGCCTCTGGATAAGCTGGTCACTCCTAGCCAGTTCGGGAACAGCCGATAGGCTGTTCAAACAAACATAGCAGGATACAGCCGCCTCTGGATAAGCTGGTCACTCCGCAGCGGTTCGGGAACAGCCGCGAGGCCGTCCCAGCCAACAGGCGAGGCTGTCCAGACAAACAGGCCAGGCCGCGGCTTGCGCTTTCAGGCCTGTATGCTATACTGGCTTTGAGCTGGTTTGCCGCCCATCCGGCTGAAGCCCCCTGATGATGAGCGGGATGAGTGGGGGAAAATGAGGCCCCCCCGGCAGAGCGCGGCGGTTTTTGTGGCGAAGGCGGGCAAAATTAAACGAGGCGGCAGAATCAAACAGGGGCGGCAGCATCAAACAGGCAAAGCCAAGCTGCCGGGTTTTTAAGCAATAACCGCTGAAGCGGAGGAGGAAAACTATGGACTTTCATGCGATTTTAATGACAATCATCGCTTTTTCAGCAATAGTTGCGGTTTTTGGAAAGGCTGTGTCCCTTATGCTTGGCCCTGTGCAAAAGGACATTGAGCATTTAAAGGGCGGGCAGGCAAAGTTAGAGTCTGGGCAGGCAAAGTTAGAGTCTGGGCAGGCAAAATTAGAGGCTGGGCAGGCAAAATTAGAGGCCAGACTGGATCGGGTGGAGGGTTTGCTTAGGGAGCTTTTAGATTCCCTCCAGCCGCGAAAAGGCGGCTCGTCCGGCTAACCCCCCTAAGGTCCAGAGGATCTGATACAGAGGATCTGATACAGAGGATCTGATACAGGGGCTTCTGTTAAAAACCCCAAAGTTTTTATAAGCCTTTATGATACGCGCAACAGAAAAAGGGGGCCGGCGGCGCCCTGCGAAGCGGCCGGCAAAAGTCCATGCAAAAAGCCCGGCAAAGGGCCAGGTGACGACCGAGTACATTTTAATGGCCATAGTTGTTATCATTGGCGCCCAGGTTGCCTTTAAGCGGATAGAAGAGGGTGACCTTATGCAAGATTTGCTCAATAAGCCCAACAAGATGATTGGAAACATGATGGAAAACGGGGTTTGGGATGATACTCCGGCCAGCGCCCGCCGCCGGCACCCGAACCATCATGAGCGGCATTTGACAATAGACCCTTAATTAAGCCTGTTTGCTGGGGCGGTTTTTCAGCCGCTCCCTGAAAATGGCTTTTGCGGAGGATGAACCCGGAATGCTTATGGCTTGTTTAATCACAGGCGGCCGCGGGGTGGTCTCCATTCAGTTTTTGTTTGCCTTAACCATTGTGTTGACTTTTTCGCTGTCTTTTTATCAGCTTTGCATTTATTTGGTTCAGGGGAGCAAGGCCCAGTATGTGACTTATGCGGCGGCGAGGAGCCTGTTTCTGGGGGATGTGGATGCTGGCGCTCAAAAAAGCCGCTCGGAGCGTGTGTATGATGATTTGAAACAAGCTCTTAAGCTTGGCAAGCTTCTTTCCGCGCCGAAAATAGCAGAGCCTATGCCATATGGAGAGGCTGGCCACAGAAACCTGTTTTACGGGGTTTGGGCGCCTTTCAAAGGCTCGCCGGGGCTGCAGCTTCCCTTTCTTGGCAGCGCGTCTTCAAAAGGCGGGGCCATGGCGGCTGTCGGCTCTTATCTGGGAAGAGAGCCTTCCCAAGCGGAATGCAAGACATTCAACGGAAAAAGGGCCCGCTGGATTTGCGATCTGTATAAGGCGCCATGCGATCTTGACCAAGCGAAGAAATCAGCGCCCGAAGAGGGGGACAATGGCTGTTAAGGGCGCTGCGGGGGCCATGACGCGGACCGCCGGGCCTCAGGCGCAAAGGCCGGCGCAAGCTCAATTTTAAAAGGAGCCTTCAGAAACCGGGGAAAGCGAAGCGCAAAGGGGCAAATCTGGGGAAAAACATAGCAGGAGGCGCGCCGAAACATCCAAAAAATTCAGGCGCGGGCGGCAAAGATGCTTCAAACAAAAGCGGCAAAGCCGAAAAAGCCGCCCGGCTGGGCGGGGCCTTGCTTTCAGGGCGCGCTGAGAGGCGCCCGCGGCGTGGCTGTTTTTGAAATGCTGTTTCTGCTTGTGGTTTTTATGATTCTTGTCGGCATAACCCTTGGGCTTTGGGGGGCAGCCCACTCAGCAGTTTTGCAGTCCATAGCCGCAAGGCATTATGCCTTTGAGGTGATCAACAACAGGCCGCATTTTGAATATTTCAGGGATTATACGAAGGGGACAGTCTCAGGCCCCGGCGTTATGATTATGGGGGGAAATAAGGAGGAAGCCAGCAAACATTATGGAAAGAGACAGCAAATGCTGTTTGTTGTGACAGTGGATGATCCCGACAAGTTTGGAGGAGATGCGCCTCATGTTGCCACAAGAGGGATTAATTTTTTTTCTGAGCTTAAGCGCGGATTTAGCGATCCATTGCCAACAGACACCATTAAGCCCTATAAGGGTCAAGCAGCGGGGTTTCATGCAGAAACATGGAAAACTGTTGAGGCTACAGACAAAGGAGCGCAGCCGGCAAACCCCATCTGGCTTATGACAGGCTATGGGATATGCCTTGAAACAGCCTGCGGGGAAAACTGAGGATTGATTCTTTGCATTAAGAAAAAAGCCATGGCCCATCCTGCTGTCTGATCCAGATCCGATCCCGGCCATCAAATATCCGCGCAGCGGCTCGGGAGCATCCGATAGGCGCCTCTGAACAGGTTTGCTGCTCTGCCGCGGCTCGGGAGCCGCCGCAAGGCCGCCGCAGCAACAAGCTTCGCCCCCTGTAAAAAACTGCCGGGAGCCGCCGCAAGGCCGCCGCAGCCCAGGCTAAAGCCCAGGATTTATTTCTGCGGGGCGCGCCTGTCTGAGACTCCGGAGACCGCAAACGCGCGGAAAAATCCGCCGGCGGCGGTTTTTTTTTTGAGGCCCCCCTTAATAAATCCGCCGGCTCTGCCGATAGGATTCAAGGGAGAGAGCCGCCCTTAGGGGCCGCCTGAGAGGAAAGGCGGGGATTTTAAGGGGCCAGTCAAAAGCCATCAGGGAGGGGGCATGAACAAAAACGAAACTTTAACCCTTTGGATTAGCGTGGCCGCCGCGATTTTTGCGGTCGCTCTGCTTTACAGCTACACACAGGAAAAAACCGAGGAAATTTCCAAAACTTATGGAGTCAAGGTTTCTATTGTGACGGCTGTGGAGCTAATTCATGAAATGCAGACTGTTCAGGAGAACATGGTTGAGCTGCGGCAAATGCCTGAAAATTTCATCCAGCCCGGCGCCGCCAAGAGGATTGAGGATGTGGTTGGCCTGGTGGCCCTGGCCCCCATATTCAAGGGCGAGCAGCTTTTAAAAAACAAGGTTATCAAGCCGGGGCCGGAAATTGGGCTGTCCCTGCAGGTTTCTCCGGGAAAAAGAGCGGTGACGCTCCCCGTTGATGGGACCCGCGCCGTGGCCAAGCTCCTCAAGCCGGGGGATCGGGTGGATCTTCTGGCCGCCCTTGATTTGAGCGCGGGCGCGGCTCAAAAAAGATACATAAAAACCATATTGCAGGATGTGGTGATCCTGGCCACAGGGATTCAAATCGTCAATGAGCTGCCGAGGGTTCATGAGGAGGTTGGCGGCGAGGATTATATCAAAAATCTCCGGACAGAGAATAACTTTGACTCCGTGACTGTTGAGCTGGATCCCCAAGAGGCGCAAAAGGTGGTTTTCATCCTCTCCACAAATCCCGGATCTTTGTTTTTGACCCTCCGCCATCCCTCTGACAACAGCCAGCGCGATTTAAAACAGGTGGAAATGTCTGATGTTTTGGGCCTGGGATCTCCCGCGCCGGCGCGCGGGGCGGCCTCTGCCGGAGGCTTCGGCCGTTAAAAAAGGGGGAGGCTGCGCCAGGAGCTGCAGAGGGTTTAAACAGGCAGGGCTGGCCGGCTGGCGGCTATGATCATTTTCAAGGGATTCATCAGGAGCTGCAGAGGGTTTAAACAGGCAGGGCTGGCCGGCTGGCGGCTATGATCATTTTCAAGGGCTGCGCCAGGAGCTGCAGAGGGTTTAAACAGGCAGGGCTGGCCGGCTGGCGGCTATGAGCATTTTCAAGGGATTCATCAGGAGCTGCAGAGGGTTTAAACAGGCAGGGCTGGCCGGCTGGCGGCTATGAGCATTTTCAAGGGATTCATCAGGAGCTGCAGAGGGTTTAAACAGGCAGGCAAAGCTTTTATGAAAACAGGGAATCTGGCAGTGTTTAACGGACAGGCTGGCTGCTTCGCGGAGGCTTGGGAGCGGCCGCCGCAAGGCTGTCCCAGCCAAAACAGGCCAGCCGCCTCTGGGCCAGCCTGTGACTCCGCAGCGGCCTGGGAGCGGCCGCAAGGCCGTCCAGATAAACAGGCGCGGGCCTGGCTCTGCGGAGCCGCAGCCGCCGGGCTTTTATTATTAATGCCTCCCGCTGACGCGGCGGATGATGATGTCAATAAAGGCATAAGCTTTTTGACCCTTTCTGTCGGGATTCAGCATGATTACAAGCTCCCCGAAGACTACAAAGGCCAAAAATTAAAGTTTGAGGGCACTTACAAAAGGCTTTCCGGCATGTCCCATAGAAAAAAAGAAAACGCCCTCCGCTTTGTTCCAAAAAAACAAGGCTTCGGCGCCCTGATCATAAAGAGCGCAAAGGGCGAGATCCTGCAAAAGCTGAACATTGATGTCAGAAAAATCAATCTGCGCAAAATCGCCAAAGAGGTGAGCGATCTTTTGATCGCCGTTGATGGAATCAATATAAAAATCCTAAACGGCAAGGTGGTCATTGACGGCCAGATCATGCTGCCAAAGGATATGGACCGGATTGCCGCCGTCATGGCTCAGTATGGAAACCAGCAAGTGGTCTCTCTGGTGACTTTCAGCCCTGAGGCCCAAAACAAAATCGCCGAGCTGATTCTGAAAAAGATCGAAAACCCGGACATTTCGCTTGATGTCATCTACAGCCAGTTTATTTTGCGCGGCGAGGTGGAGGACGAGGCGGAAAAAGGAAGAGCGGAAAGAATCGCCCGCCTGTATACAAGAATTGACCTGGAAGGCTCAGGCTCAGGCCCGGGAAAGGTGATGCGCAGAGGCAGGCAGAAAGTGGTCAATTTGATCACTGTCAGGCCGCCGCCTCCGCCGCCGAAAAAAAAGCCCCCGGCGGAGAAAAAGCTCATACAAATTGTTGTCCACTATGTGGAGCTGCACAAAAGCTTTAACAAGGGCTTTGCCTTTCAGTGGTCGCCGCTGATAAACGACGGGACCACGGTAAATGTCTCAGGCGGCGGGGTGTCGCAGCTGCCCTTCGCGCTGACCGCCACAGTCAAAAACCTGCTCCCCAAGCTGAACTGGGCCAAAAGCTTTAACTTTGCGAGAATCCTTCACAATGCCAGCCTGATTTTAAAGGATGGGGAGAAGGGAATCATTAATGTCAGCACAACTGTTCCGGTTTCCCAGCAGACAGCATCGGGGGAGATTTCCACCAGCGCGCCGAGGGAGACTCTTATGGCCGATATGACACCGAAGATTACAGGCCCTATGAAGGATCATGTGAATATAAAAGTGGGCTTTAGAGCAACAAATATAACGGGCCGCTCCAGCGAGGGGGTTTTAACCACCGAAAGAACACTGCAGACAAACCTCCGCGTGCGGGGCGGGGTGAGCGCGGTCCTTGGCGGGCTGATCAGCTCCAACATGAGGAAAAACTTTAACCGCCTGCCGCCAGGCTCTGGCGACGCGCCGCCGCTTTTCACCCTGCTGTCTTCAAAAACCTACGAAACCTCAACCTCCCAGTTTGTGGTTTTTATCACCCCCTCAATCACCCGCTCGGCCAGCTCGGGGATTGAGAGGATCAAAAAGAAATTCAAGCTGGACGAGAGCTGAGGCCATGCGCATATCCGAGAAATGCCATATCATCCCGCTGACCGGCGGCAAGGGCGGCCTGGGAAAAAGCCTCATCGCCGCCAACCTGGCCCTGGCCGCCCAAAAGGAGTTTAAAATCCCCGTCCTGCTGATTGATCTGGACAGCCGGAGCTGCGGGGATCAAAATGTGATTTTGGGAATGCGCTCCAAGCTGAATGTGGAGCAGCTTGGAAGCTTCAAGCAGGCCCTTAACCAAAGCGCGCTCTCCTCTGTTTTGGCCTATCATCCCTCCGGCATGGCGTATTTAAGCGCCGTCACAGGGCCGGATCAGCGTCTGAGCTGCGAGCTTTCCCTGTTTAAAAAGCAGCTGTCCTCGCTCTCCCAGTTTTTCAGCTATATTTTTGTGGATTTAGGGAGCGATATCGGCCCGCTCCAGAGCCTCGTTTTGGACTCGGCCAGCGCGGTCCTGCTGGTTGCCGCGCCGGAAATCCTGGCGCTCAACCAGAGCAAGCGGATTTTAGGAGAGCTGTCCCATCTGCCCTCCGCCCTTTTTTATCTGGCTGTCAACCGGGTTGGATCTTCCGGGCTGAACGCCTCTGTGGTCTCCCGCGCTTTGGGGCGCCCGATTTTGGCCTCCTTCCCGGAGGAAAACCTTGTGGCCGAAAGCCTGCACTCCTCAAAGCCTTATGTGGTTTCAAGCCCGCAGTCGGCCAGCGCGAAAAGCTGCCACGAGCTGATCCGCAAGCTGAACAGCGGGATTCTTGAAAAAGGAAAACAAATGGGGCGCTCCGCCGCGCCAAAGCCCGCGGCTGCCGCTGCGCCGCCCCCCGGATCCGCCCCGGAGCCTGCCGGCGTTTTGCCTGGGAAGGGCAAAAAAGACCTTGATCCCATGACTTTGCTCAAAATGCAGATACATTCAGAGCTGATCAAAGAAATGGATCTGAAAAAAGACCTGACAAAGGCCAAAGACGAAAGCTCAAAGCAGGAGCTTCGGAGCAAAACCAAGACAGTTATCTCCCGCCTTGTGGATCTGAGAGGCGGAGACCTTACAAGGGAAAAAAGATCCCAAATCATCAAGCAGGTTCTGGACGAGTCGCTGGGGCTGGGGGTCTTGGAGGAGCTTTTATCCGACAAGGCGGTCTCTGAGATCATGATCAACGGCTGCGATCAGATTTACTGCGAAAAAAACGGCCGCCTGCAGCTCAGCCCCCATACTGTGACCTCCAACCTGCATCTCCGAAACATTGTGGAGAGGATTGTCAGCCCGCTGGGCCGGCGGATTGACGAAAAAGTCCCTTATGTGGACGCCCGTCTGGCTGACGGAAGCCGGGTGAACGCCATTATTGAGCCTTTGGCCATGGATGGCCCCGCCATAACCATTAGAAAGTTCCCCACAGAGCAGATCAAAATGGATGATCTGGTTGTCCGCTTTAAGTCTATTACCAAAGAGATGGCGGGCTTTCTGAAAATCTGTGTGGAGCAGGGGATGAATGTGATCATTTCGGGCGGAACAGGATCGGGAAAAACAACCTTTTTAAATGTGCTCTCCAGCTTTATTCCCGGCGGCGAGAGAATCATCACCGTGGAGGACGCCGCCGAGCTTCAGCTCAAGCAGGATCATGTGGTCCGCCTGGAAACCCGCCCCGCCAACATTGAGGGCGAGGGCGCCGTCACCATCAGGGATCTGATCAAAAACTCGCTCAGAATGCGCCCCGACCGGATTGTTGTCGGAGAGTGCCGGGACGGCGCGGCCCTGGACATGCTTTCGGCCATGAACACAGGGCATGACGGCTCCCTGACCACAGTCCACGCAAACAACGCGAGGGAGGCTGTGGCGCGGCTGGAAACCCTCTGCCTTATGGCGGGCATGGATCTGCCGGCCAAGGCCATCCGCGAGCAAATCGCCGGGGCGGTCAATTTGATTGTTCAGATTGGGCGGATGAGCGACGGCAGCCGAAAGGTGAAAAGCGTCACAGAGGTTGTGGGGATGCAGGGGGATGTTGTCACCCTTCAGGAGGTTTTTCGGTTTAAGGAGGAGGGCTTTACCAAGGAGGGGAAAATCATCGGACAGTTTCAGGCTTCGGGGATCATCCCCGGCTTTGTTGAAAAATTTGAGCAGCGGGGCGTCAAGATCCCAAGAGATTTATTTACCACAAAAAAAACCCAGTCTATGGAGCCGTCTCCGCCTTCGGGGCCTGCAAAGGGCGGACTCAGGCGGCCCGCCATAAGACGGCCCGCCGGCCTGATCAGGCCCGCCGCGGGCGCTGCCGCTGCGGCAGGGCAAAAGCCGCGGATGGGCCAGCCGCCGGCCCGGCCCCCCGGACTGGCAAAGCCCGGCCAGCTGATAAAAAGAGGGGCATAAGCCATGATGAGCTATTTTATGCATCCGCTGATCCTGAGCCTCACTATAGGGCTTATGGCTTTTATCTGCTCTTACTGCTGGTCCGATAAAATCAGGGCCTTTTTGAGTGAGAAAACCTTTGGCTCGCAAAAGGAGATTTTTGAGCTTTTAGACAAGCTTTTGATCAGCCAGCCAAAAGAAAAAACCGCCCGCAATATGTGGATACTCTCTTTAAGCCTGGCCTGCCTGGTTTTTTTGCTGCTCTGGCCGAATATAATATTCAGCTTTGCCGGCGGAACAGCCGCGTTTCTTGGGGTTTGGATGGGGGCCAAGGTGTTTCTGCGGGGGCTTTGGAGCGCCCACTGCAGCCAGGTTGTGGGGCAGATGGTGGAGGCGCTGACCATTATGTGCAACAGCCTGAAGGTGGGACTCAGCATGCCGCAGGCCATGGAGCGGGTGATGAAGGGCTTTTCCGGCCCTTTGTCAAAGGAGTTTCAGCTGGTTTTAAACAAAACCCGCCTGGGGCAGTCTTTGGAGGAGGCGCTGACGGAAATGGGCGAGAGGATTCAGCGCCCGGATATTGATATGCTGGTGACGACCATCAATATTTTGAGGGAGACTGGGGGGAACCTGGCGGAGACTTTTTTTGTCATGGCGGAAACCCTCCGCGAGCGGCAAAAAATGGAGAAAAAAATCAAGGCTTTGACGGCGCAGGGGATGATGCAGGCCCGGATCATGTCCGCCCTGCCGTTTATTTTGATCGGGATTTTTTATGTCATGGACAAGCCGTATATTTCCCCTCTGCTTTTTACGCCCCTTGGCTGGGCCTGCCTGCTTTTAATCACGGGGCTTGTTGTCGGAGGCTGGTTCATGATGAAAAAAATGGTCGCCATCAAGGTCTGACTGATAAAGCCCTTTTTAAGCATGCTGTCCAATGACGGAAGATTTATGGCCGCGCTTATATTAAGAAGTCCACAAATATTCTGACAAAATTATTGGAACTCTCTAATAAAGCCTTCTTTAAAAAATGTTATTCCATGCTGGAATATATTTATGAACTCCTGTATAACTGCGGGGGGCCGCGGCCGGCCGGGGCGGGCGGATCTGGCGGAAAACTCTTAAGATGAGCGCGGGCATTCTTATAGAGGGGCTTTCCAAAAGATACGGCCGGGTTCAGGCCCTGAAAAATCTTTCCTTTCAGGTCAAAAAGGGGGAGTGCGCCGGCCTGCTGGGGACAAACGGGGCGGGCAAATCCACTGTGATGTCCATATTGACGGGGCAGCTGCGGCCCTGTTCGGGGAGGGCGCTGGTTTTGGGAATAGACCCTGTTTTCCGCTCCAAAGACATCCATTCGTTTATGGGCTATGTCCCGGACAGGCAGTCTGTCTATGATGAATTGACCGCGCGGCAGAATATTGAGGTTTTTCGGCAGCTGAACAAAGCCCCTGCCGGCCGGACAGAGGAGGTTATTCAGCAGCTTCAGCTCTCAGACAAGGCGGGGGCCAAAGCGGGCCGGCTTTCCCGCGGCCAAAGGCAGAGGCTTTTGATCGCCAGGGCGCTTGTTCATAACCCCCGGGTCCTGCTTTTAGACGAGCCGGCCGCGGGCCTGGATCCTGACGCGGCGGATTTTGTCTGCCAGATCCTGCGGGAGCTGAAGCGCGCCGGCGCGGCCATTCTTTTAACCACCCATTCAATGAGTTTGGCGGAAAAGCTCTGTGATTCCATTATCCTCCTGAGCAAAGGGGAAAAGCGGGGGGAGGGATCTCTTTCTGATTTGCGGGCGAAGCATGGGCGCCTGGAGATCAGGGTGTCTTTAACTGCCGGCGGCCGGCAAAAGAGCCTGAGCATCCCCTTCAAAAAAGGCTTTTTAAAGGAGCTGGAAAAAATCAGCGGCCAGGGGGAGATCACCTCAATCCGCTCAGATGAAAAAAGCCTGGAGGATATTTTTCTCGCCATGGCCCGGAGGCCAAAGCCATGAGCCTTCAAAGGATTTGGACGGTCATAAAAAAAGATCTGCTTTGGATCAAAGGCGATGTCAAAATCCTGATCGCCGTGTCCGCCGCCCCCGCGTTTATTATTCTGGCGTTTTCCTCTCTTTCAGCGGATGGCGGCAAACCCGCGGCGCCAGTCAGCGCGGCTGATCTTTCCCCGGCGGATATAGCCTCTGCCGGCATGCTGATGCTGCTGCTTCTTTCGGGCTGTGTCGCCATGAGCCAGCTGATTTTGCATGAAAAAACAAAAGGGACCCTGTCCGCGCTTTTGATCTCGCCGCTTAAATATCAGGAGTTTCTTTTGGGAAAGCTGTTTTTTTGCTTTGCGCTGTCTGTTTGCCTGTCCGCGGCGCTGGTTTGGGCCTCCGCGGGAGTCAATCTGAGCCTTTTTGTTTTTCTGAATATCCTTCCGATTGCGGGGACAGCCTGCCTTATCGGCTGCCTTGTGGGGCTGTTTTCCGAAACAGAGATGGAAAACAACGCCCTGGCTTTTTTGGCCGCCATGTTTTTTGTCTCCTCTTTTGGCCTGAAGTCCATCCCCCTGCCAGCTGCGGAGGCTTTTTACAAAATCCACCCGCTGTCTCATTTTCTGGAGGCGCTTTCCGCGGAAAAGCCCCCTTTTGGCATGGCCCTCCACATGGGGTTTGGATTTCTGCTTTTTTTTGGGGTTTTTCTTTTTGCCGCGCTTTATGTCCGGTTTTATTTTTCTTTTGGCAGGGAGAAAAGACTCTCTTTTCCCCTAACCGGCATTTTTTTCGGCGGCCTGAGCGCGCTGTCCGCGCTTTCCGGGCTTTTTTTCTCAATCGCCTGATGGCCGCCGCGGGAGCCGCCGCAAGGCCGTCCCTCTGGACAAGCCTGCCACACTCCTCGGAGGGCGGAACGGCCGCGAGGCTGTCCTCTGGAAAGGCCTGCCACTCCGCGGCGGCCCGGGAACAGCCGCTAGGCTGGCCCAACAAGCAGGCGGCGGGAACGGCCGCCAGGCCGTCCCATCAAACAGGCAGAGGCCGGCCCAACAAGCAGGCGGCGGCCCTGAAAAACTGGCTCATGGGCTTGTTTTGAAGCCGGTTTTGGAAAAAAAACGCAAAAAAAACAGCGGATTCGGAAAAAAAACCTGCGCAAAATTTTTTTTTGCCATAAAATAAAATCTGAAGCGGGGGGGATCCCCGGCGCGGGGGCTGGACAGCAGCGGAGGCCGCGGGGCAGCCGGCGGGAAACAGCCCCCCCCGGCAGGACAAAAAAAGCCGCTTTTTTTCAGCGGAAGGCCAGCAAAAAAAAAGGAGACAGCCAAAATGAAACACATTATTTTCTTTGTTTTTCTCAGTTTCCCTTTCCTGTCCGCCGGCATTATGGACACCAGAAGCGCCGGATACAGCAAGACCTTTGTTGACTGGAGGAGGGAGGGGAGCGGCTTTGCTCTGCGAATCGAAAGAAGCTACAACAGCCGCTCGCTTTACAATGGGATTTTCGGCTTTGGCTGGTGCTCTAATTTTGAAACACGGATGGACGCCATGCCCGACAACTCGCTCAAAGCGGTTGAGTGCGGGGGCGGCCAGGAGACCCTTTATTACCAAAAAGGCAAGTCAGTGGACGCCGCCCTGCAGACAAAAGCCATTATAGACAAAATGAAGCAAAGAAGGATGAGCAAAAAAGACCTGCGGAAGCTGGAGCAGGACCTTCTCCGAAGCCAGACCCTGAGATCGGACTTTATCGGCGCGCTGAAGCTCAAGGGAAAGGTCAGAGAGGGGGCTAGGCACTACGCCAGCGGCAGGTCCAATGAGTATGTCATCCCCCTCAGGGGCGGGGGAGGCTTCCGCCGGGTCCTGCCGACGGGAATCTCAGAGATTTTTAACAACGATGGCCGGCTGGTCAAAGTGACTGACAGGCAGGGCCATTTTATAGAGATATCCTGGAAGCCCAAAGAGATTCTTGTCACGGACAGCAGGGGCCGGATCCTCCGGCTGATTTTGCAGTCAGGCAAGGTCAAAACCGCAAAATTCGGAAAAAAAACCGTGGCCTCCTACAGGCATGACGGCGAAGATCTGAAAGAAATCAAAAACGCCTATAACGAGACTTTCAGCCATGACTATGATGACTTTCATAACCTGACCAAAACAGTCTATCCTGACAAGACAACTGAGGAGCTTCGCTACAATGTGAAAAAAGACTGGGTGGTGAAATTCATCGACCGCCGCGGCTGCGTGGAAAGCTACGGCTTTGGAAAAAACAAAAAAAACCCAGACCATTATTTTTCAACCGTTGAAAAAACATGCGGCAGGGGGGCGAAGAGGAGGGTGGTCAACAGAAGCAAATATGAGTTTTGGAACAAACCGCTCCCCGGCGGCCGGGGGGGCAAATACCTTCACAGGGCCAGGACTGTCGTCAATGGGGTCCTGACCGCTGATGTCACCTATCATCCAAAGTTTGGCTCCCCGATCTCTTTTTACAGAAACGGGGTCAGGACAAAAAGGGATTACTACGCCAATGGGTTTTTAAAGGAAAAAAAATCCCCTTTTTTGACTGTGACATACAAAAACTACCACAAAAAATGCCGGCGGCCTGAGCTTGTGGAAATGGCTCACAAGTCCCCCCCCTCAAAAAAAGTCACAAGGCGGGACATCATCTCCTTCCAATACAACAGCTCCAGCTGCGAGCTGCGGCTGGCAAAAAAATCGGATGATGAATGGATCAAGGTCCGCCACGACAAACAGGGGCGCCTCAGATATATGGAGGATCAGTCGCGCAAAGCGGTGACAATCGGCTGGCACAAAACCTTAAAGCAGCCGGCGGTCATTACCCGCAAGGGGGTTGGCTCAGTCCGCGTGATCTACAACGAAAAAGGCGAGCTGGTGGATCTAAAGGCGGGCAAGGCCGGGGTTGCGATTATGGCCCAGGTGACCTCTGTGTTTAATAATTTTCTTCAAACCATTTCGCCGGTTGCGGAGGAAATGGTCATTTTGTAAAAGCTTATTGGCAAGGCCGCCAATAATATCTAAATATGCCCGCCGCCTGCGTTGAATATTTAAGGATGATGCGCGCTGCTATGGCTCTTAAAAATTTTTTTTGCCTGGGGCTTTTTGCCTGTTTTTTTGCCGGGCTTCTGGCCGGCGGCGGCAGCGCTTTTTCTGAAGAGAAGCCCTTAACTGTCTATAAAGGGGACAAGGAGGGCGTTTTGCCTGAAGGGGAAACCCAGGCCTTTCAGGATGATCCCGTCCAGAGGCAGGATCACTGCTGTGACAGGGCCGTCAAGACCGGCGAGGCGCATGAAATGTCTCCCTGGGAAATCCAAGCGCTTTTGCGGCGGACAGATCCTGACAGCCCCGGCGCAAGCCCCCGATCCAAAAAGCCGCGGCCCGGCAGATCTTCCGGCAGAAGATAGCCGGCCTGGGAGCCCCCGCAGGCCCCCCGCAAGCCTTCAGGCCAAAACAGCTTCAGAAGCCGCGCTGCAAAAAGATGGCGGATCATTTTCCTCCATCCGGGCGCGGCAAAAAACTGCTGATATCCAAAGAGGCGGCTGTCCGCCCGGCATAAGAGGATATGGCGGGAAAGCCCATGTTCCGCGCCATCCGCGCCAGCAGCTCAAGAGTGGGCTGAATATAGCGCAGATGAGCCCCTTTTTTGCTGTCGCTGTAAAACCCCGCAAAACAGCCGCAGGCCTTAAAGCCCCTCTGCAAAAACTGAAGCTTTGCCAAAAAAGTTAGATCAGAAAGGGAGTCAAAGCGGCTTTTCAGCCCTGCCGGGAGGCTTTCAAAATAAAATTTTAAAAGCCCGCGCCTCTCTGATTCTTCCAAAACAGCATAGCTGTCATACAGAAGGCTGGCCAGATCATAGACCATGGGGCCGCGGCCCCCATCCTGAAAGTCTAAAAGGCAGATCTTGCCGTTTTTGATCATTATGTTCCGGCTGTGATAATCCCTGTGGCAAAAAACATAAAAAGTTTTTTCCAGCCGGGAGGCGATGTTTTCCATCTCCCCTTTAAACAGCTTCTGGCTGCTCTGAGCGCGCGCCCGCGCCCGGCCCCGCAAAAGCCGCTCAAGGCGGCTGAGGGCAAGATCTGTCTCCGCCATAAAAAAGCTTCTGTTAAAAGTCTCATCTTCAGGCAGGGTTTTCACAGCCTCCTGCATTTTGGCTAAGCGCTTTAGCGCCTGAAAATAAAACCCGGCGGCGCGGGGGCGGCTTTTTAACTGGGAATTTTCAGATGGCGGCGCCGGAGAATTTGCGGCTCTCCAGGCGCAGCGGCCGGGGCTTTTCAGGCGAATGGACTCCAGGCTTTCATCCCCTAGGTCCTCCATAAGCAAAAGCCCTTTCGCAAAATCTTTGCAGAGCAGCTGCGGAACAGGCAGGCCCGCCGCCCGCAGCCTTTTTTGGATGCGGACAAATTTTTTCAGGCTGGGGTCGTTTTCCCCCGAAAACATCAAAATACAGGTTTTCCCCTGAAACTTCAGCCTTGTGTAAGTCCGGTGGCCGCCATCCCCTAAAAGAGGCTGCTCTTCCAGCCCCTTCAGATCTGGAAAAAACCCTCTTAAAAAATCAGCCCTGCCCACAGCCATTTTTTTCAGACTTATGCCGGCTGCGCCTGGATTTTCATGCCCCGGATTGCGCTCTTAATGCTGGTTTTGTTTGAGTTTTCCTGGTTTTTCCCTTTATTAAAGAGCCTTGAAAACTCCAGCTGGCAGCGCTGGTTTTGCATGCTGTCCGGATTTTCCAGCTTTGCTGTAATCTTATGCCGATCGCGGGCGCAAAATCAACATGGCTTATTTTTTTTTCAATTTTTCATGGAGGGGGGCATCTGTTTTTCTCAGGGGCGGCAGCCTCCGGCCTTATGCGTCCGCCGGCTCCGGGCGGGGGGCTGCTCCTCAAAAATCTGTTTCCCCGCCGCTTTCCGGGCCGCCCCCGCAATCAAAAACAGAGAAAAACCAGCCTTTAGCCCTAAAAAAGCAAAACATCATAATTTTTATGTTGAAATTATAAAAATGCCGGATTAAGCTTGAAGCAGAATCTGAAAAATTCAAGCAAAATTAATAATAAGGAGGCGCTGTTTATGAAAATCAACAAACTGTTCCATGGATTTAGCGGCAGAGGGGCCATTGTCTGCTCTCTGCTGGCTTTGATGTTTCTTGGCGGCCATAGGGCGGGAGCCTGTCCGGATATTCCTGACATAATCAGCCTGCCCGGCTCAACATTTATAGAGGAAAAAATCTCTGTTGAAAGAAGCTCGGGCAAAAAAGGCATAGGGGGGCATACAGTCCATTTTGGAGACACGGCTCTGACACATAATGGTGAGTGCTGGCATTCCATCACACATAGAAAATGCCTGTCTAAAATGATAAAAATTCGGGGATATTATCGCATCGTGATCACGAAAGGCTCAGCCAAAGTTGGCCTGCTGGAGTTCAATGACAGCGCAAGAACTTTTGAGGTTTATTCCCTGAATTCATCTGGGCAAAAAGCGCCGGACAAGCCATATCTTGCTTTTCATGACACAATTAAATATATCCGCCAGGAGCCGGCGCTGCTCTCCAGCAGCGAAAGCGGCAGCTCATCTAGAAGGGTGGATATGAGGCCGGAATACAGAATCAAAGCGCTTGCTTATGACAGGGGCAGGGTTGTTGGGATGTATGAGTCTGTTTCATTTCCCGGCGGTCAGGTCAGCAGAGGCATCGGAGCGGCGCTGGCAAAAAAGACAGGCCCCTCAGGCGCCATAAGCCTCAGAGGCAGAAATGTTTCCGCGCGAAACTGTCATGTTGATGTAAGGCGGATGTGAGCTCTCCAAGGCCCCCCCCCCCAGCAAGCAAGCCGCTGCGAGGCCATTCCTCTGAGACATCATGAGAGATTTTGCGGCGCCGCGGGAACAGCCGCAAGGCCCCCCAGCAGCAAGCAAGCCGCTGCCGGGCTTAACCAAGCTTAACCGGGCTTAACCGGGCTTAACCAAGCTCAAATTGAATCAATCAGCTGCCGGTTTAAAATGGCGGTTTTAAAATGCTTTTTCAGGCCGTCAAAATAAGCGTTAAACATCTTAACCCGCTCCTCATTAAAGTAATCCAGGCGGACAGAGGTCAGGTTGGCCTCTTTAAACGGAACGCGGCGGTTCAGCCTGACGATGCGGTAGCCGTTGACAACCCGGACAGGCTCGCTGAGCTGATTGTTTGTCATTGTCCGCAGCCGGGCATAGACTTTTGGCAAAATATGCCCTTTTGAGCGGTTGAGGGACACAGACCCCCCGCCCTTGTCGTCGGAATACAGAACAACAAGCTCCTGAAAGGGCTTTTTGGATTTTTTGACCTGGGCATGGATTTTTCTGGCCCGGCTCAAAGCCTCTTTGATTTGCGCCGGAGTGGGATTCACAGGATGATGAACAGATATGTAAAAATAGTTAAATTCAGGCTGTTTTTGGTAGCGCTTTCGGAGAGCAGCCTCTGGAAGGTCTTTTGCTTTTTTGTCCAGCGCCCGCATTTGCCTGTCCAGGCGGGACTCGGCAAGTAATTTGTAGATCTCCTGCTCAAAATGGGCGCGGAGCGGCTGGCTGACTATCATGCTTAGGATGTTGGGGGCCCTGACCATTTTTTTGTCATGGAGGGCGGCCTCAACCCCCAGCTTAAATCTCAAAAAATCCCTGAAAAAGGTTTGGGGGGATGGGGGGGTGAATGTGTTTCGCCTGACGATGTCATAATTGTATTTCAGGTCATTGAGGGTGATGCTTTTCTGCCTGGCCTTTGGCGCCCTCAGATAAGTGTAGGTGGCAATGACTTTCCCCTGAGCCGGCGGCGCAAAGCCAGCAAGGGCAAAGCCGGCGGCGGCAAGAGGGGCAAATAAAAACAGCTTCATAACAGAACCTCCTTATTTTTTTCCCGCTTTTTTAAAGATAGCGCGCAAAAGGGGCAAAGGGAACAGCGTTTAGGCCCATAGTCCAGATCGCTGCCCGCGGGGGCGCTGCAAGCCCGCCCGCTCCGGTTATTTGTCTGGGCTTATTTGCGCTCATGCCTGTTTTCCAGAGGCGGATTTCCGGCCCGCGGCTTTTTTTGAGGGAGGGGGCGTTTTTTTGCCGCCTTGGCTGGCTGCGGATTTTTTCCCGCCGCGGCCGGCGGCGGGTTTCCTGGCCCGCGGCGCCGGGCCGCCCGCCTTCTGAACAAAAAAATCAAACAGCTCCAGCCACTCTCCGGGGCCGGGGCAGCTCTCCGGGTGAAACTGAACGCCAAGGCATTTTGTTTTTGCGGAAAAAATCCCCGCCACAGTTTGATCATTCAAGTTGATGTGGCTGATTTCAGCGCCCTCTGGAAGCGAGCTCCCGCGGACAGCGTAGCCATGGTTTTGCGCTGACATGAAGATTTTCCCAGACTGAAGATCTTTAATGGGATGATTGCCGCCCCTGTGGCCAAATTTCAGCTTGTAAGTTTCCGCGCCAAGGGCCTGGGCCAAAACCTGATGCCCCATGCAAATCCCAAAAATAAACCGCTGCCCCAGAAGACCCTGGACAAGGCGGGTCCCGTCCAGCGCGCTCTTTGGATCTCCAGGGCCGTTTGAGAGCAAAATCCCGTCAGGCTTCCAGCCGCTGACTTCCGCCGCTGAAGAGTCTGAGGGAAAGATCCTGACCTTTGAGGCCCGCTTTAAAAGCTCCCTTAAAATGTTTTTTTTGAAGCCAAAATCAATCATGGCGATTTTCGGCCCCCGTGGCTTTTGCCCCTGAAAATCCTGAGGCTTTTTGACACAGACAGCTTGGGTCCAGTCAGAAGGCTCGGCTTTGGCTTTTTCAATAAGCTCCATGGCCTGCCGCCGGCCGGCCTCCGCCCCAGCCTCCATGGAAGTCTGCATGGGAAGCAGCGCGCCCCAGGCCGCCCCGCCGCTCCGAAGGCGGAGAGTCAGCCTTCTTGTGTCCGCCTGGCTCAGGACAGGGACTCCATGGGCGCTCAGCCTCTTCAGCCATTCAGAATCCCTTGGGCTGTTTTGCGCCTCAAGGCAGACAAGCCCGGCAATGTGGATCTTGTCCGACTCCCAAACCTCATCCGAAACTCCGTAATTCCCCTGAAGGGGCGCGGTCATAACCATGATCTGCGAGTGATAGGAGGGATCGGTGGCAATTTCCTCATAGCCGCTGTGGGAGGTGTTGAAAACCAGCTCTCCCGCCCGCCCCGCGGCCGCCCCCATAAACAGGCCGGAGAAAACCTCTCCCGTCTCAAAAATCAGCCGCCCCGGCTTTGCAGTTTCTGTTTTCATGCCTGTTTCGGCTGATTTTGCGCCTCAAGGCCCAAAATCAGAGAAAGGGCCGCGGCCCTGATGAAGGGGCTGTGGCGGACCTGCGCCATGATGCGGCTGCGGGGGTCCTTTAAAACCTCCGCGTCAATCTCCACGCCGCATATATAGGGGCCTGGGTGCAAAATCGCGCTGTCCTTTCTCAAAATCTCCAGCTGCTTTGGGCCAAAATGGTAACAATCCCTGTATTCGGCAATGGAAAGGCCGATGCTCATATCATGCCGCTCCTGCTGAATTCTGAGGCACATGATGACGCTGGCCCATTCAACCCCCTCGTTCAGGCTCTCAAACCGCTTGACCCCTTTCCAAAGATCGCCCCTGGGAAGCAGGCTTCTGGGAGAGCAAAAAGCCACTTCCGCCCCCATGCGCCGCAGAAGCTTTAAATTGGAGTTGCTGACCCGCGAGTGAAGCGCGTCGCCCACAATCAAAACTTTTTCGCCTTTAATCTGGCCCCTGGCCTCCTGAATGGTGAAGGCGTCAATCAGGGCCTGAGTGGGATGCTCATAAGAGCCAAACCCGGCATTGACAACCGGGATGGGGCTTTCAAAATGAACGCGGGAGCTTTTGTAGCGCAAAATGATCACAGAGGGGTCAAAGTGCCGCAAAGTGGCGAGAGTCTCCTCAATGCCCTCGCCTTTTGTCATGCTGGAGCTTTTGGCGTCGGAAAACACTATGGGGATGATTCCCAGGCTATAGCATGCCAGCTCAAAGCTGATTCGGGTTCTTGTGCTTGGCTCCGCAAAAAACAAAAAGGCTTTCCCCCCCCCTTTAAAAGGCCAGCCGGCAGGCTGCCCCTCCCGGCTTTTTTTGGGCTGCAGGGCCTCAAGAATGGGCCGCCGCGCGCGCTGCAGGCTGCTGAAAAGCTCCGCCCGCTGAAAGATCTCTTGAATATCTTCGCCGCTCAGGTCATTGACGCTGATCAGGGATTTCCCTTGTATGGACATGATGTGATTCCGCCACAGATTCAGGGCCTTTGTCAAGAGGCCTGGTCAGGAGAGGAGGGCTGGCCAGGAGGCTGGCCCGCGCCGCTTTTTTGAATCAGGGAGAGCAGCTTTTGCTCCAGCTCAGGGAGTCTGGCCTTGTCAGTGATTATGCCCTGGGCAAAGCGGGCCGCGCCGCCCCCTTTGCCTTTAAGCAGCGGCGCAAGGCCTCTCTTTATAAGATCTCCGGCGGAGACCTGCTTTTGCAGGCTTTTGCTCACTGTCACAGCGACAGGCTGCCGGCCCCGGCCCTCCCCAACAGCCACAATCACAGCCCCGGGGCCGGCGGCGCCGCCGGCAATTTTGGATTTCAGCTGATCGGCCAGCTCTCCAAGGGCTTTTTTGTCCCGGGCCGGCAGGCTTTTGATCAAAAGCAGCCCCTCAAGGCCATTGGCCCGGAAAGGCCTGGCCTGCCGCCTCAGCTCCGCGGGGGAAAAAGAGTCTCCAGATGGAAGCCGGGCCAGCTGCTTTTTCAGGGATTGAATCTCCCGGTCTTTTTTTTCCATAAGGGGGATAAAGGGGTTTTCCTTTTCCTGAAGGGGAAAGGCGGGCGCCGGCCAGCTGAGATGCCGCCTCAGCTGAAGGTTTTGCCCGGCCAGCGCGCTCAGCCATTTTTCCGCCTCCGCGCCGGTTAAGGCTGTGATCCGGCGGATTCCAGCCCCCGCTCCTGTTTCGGAAATGATTTTCAAACAGCCAATCTCCGCAGAGTTTTTGACATGCAGCCCGCCGCAAAGCTCGCGGCTTTCTCCTATGGAAATCACCCTGACCTTGTCCGGGTAGTTCTCTCCAGCCAAAAAAAGCGCGCCGCTTTTTTTGGCCTCCTCAAGCGTTTGATGGGAGGGGACAGCCTGGCTCTGGGCCTGAATATCCGCCCGCGCCCGATCCTCAGCCTCCTGTATTTGCGCCCCTGTCAGAGGCTTTTCATAAGTAAAGTCAAAGCGGAGCTTTTGGGCGTCAATCAGCGATCCGGCCTGCCGGACAGAAGGGCCAAGGGTTTCCCTCAAAGCCTTGTGCAGAAGATGGGTCGCGGAGTGCCCCGCCCTGACGGCCCGGCGGTGATGCGGATCCGCTTTCATTTTGCATTTTGTTTCGCTGTCTTTTTCCCCCGCCGCGCGCCGGCTGCCGGCTTTAGGCGCCCCACCCCGCTGCTGATTTTTTTCTGAATGCTGCGGGAAAACCCCTTTCAGCTCCCCCTCTATAACCTCCGCTTCATGAAAAACCACATCCCCATGCTTTTCGCAGCTCAATATTTTGGCGCGGCCCGTTTTTGCCTCCAGCATCCCTGTGTCGCCCACAGGGCCCCCGCCTTCAGGATAAAGGCAGGTTCTGTCCAGAACAATCCAGCCCCTTTCGCCTTTTTGAAGCGGGGCTGTGGAAACCCGCCCGCCCGCATCCATGTCTTTTGAGGGTCCGCGCCGCTGCCGGGACAGAGTCCATAAAACATGCCCCTCATCCTCGTCTTTTTCATAGCAGGTCATAAGGGTTTTTTGCCCTCTGAGCATCTGGCCCGCGGCAAATTTCCGGGGCAGATTTTTATGCTCATCCCCCTCTGAATCAGATGATTTTGCTTTTTGCCTGATTGTTTCCGCATGCCGCTTGACCGCCGCCTCATCAGCGGCGCCAAAGCCTTTTTCCCCGGCAATGAGGCGGGTCAGATCCGGGGGAAGCCCGTAAGAGCTGTAAAGGTCCCAAACATCTCCGGCCCCTATAAATTTTTCAGAGAGGGAGGCCATTTTTTGGAGGAGGCGCTTTTCCCCCTCTCTGAGGTTTCTCTCAAAGGCTTCAGCCTCTTTGCTGATCTCCCGCTCTGTTTCGGATGAGCGCTCCCGCAGCTCAGGATAAACGCCCTCCATAAGCCGCCCCGCCGCCCGCGCGGCCGCCAGCAGAAGGTTTTTTTTGGGATTCAGCCGGCGCCCGTAAAAAAATCCCCGCCTTAAAATCCGCCGCAGCGCATAACTCCGCCCCTCATTCCCCGGCAAAACCCCAGCGCCTGTCAAAAACGCCGCGGCGCGGCCATGATCGGCCAGAACATGAAAAGCCGTCTGCTGCCAGCTTTTGCCTTTCCAGCTGTAAACCGCGCCCGATTCTTTTTCCAGAGCCTGGATGATTCCCTGAAAAATGTCTGTGTGGTAATTGCTGTCCCTGCCCTGCATGATGGCCGCCAGCCGCTCCAGCCCCATTCCGGCGTCAAGGCATTTGACGGGGAGCGGAGTCCGCCGGCCCCGCTCATCCTCGCTGAACTCCATAAAAACCAGGGTCCAAAATTCCAGCAAATCCTCCGGCGGGGGCTTTTTTTCAGGCCCATTGTAGTAATGGATCTCTGAGCAGGGGCCGCAGGGGCCGGAGCTTCCCATGCGCCAAAAATTGTCTTTTTCCCCCAGTCTTAAAATTCTGCCGCGCGGGAGATTGATTTCCGTCCGCCAAAGCTCTTCGGTTTCCCTGTCATCCTCAAAAACAGTCACCCAAAGCCTGGATTCAGGCAGCCGCAGCTCTTTGGTTAAAAACTCCCAGCTGAGGTTAATGGCGCCTTTTTTAAAATAGCCTCCAAAAGAAAAATTTCCCATCATTTCAAAAAAAGTGTGGTGGCGGGGGGTCCGGCCCACATTGTCCAGGTCATTATGCTTCCCCCCGGCTCTGAGGCATTTCTGAATTGTCGCCGCATTTTGAGCCGGCGGCTTTTCCAGACCCAGAAAAGCGGATTTAAACTGGTTCATCCCCGCATTCACAAAAAGCAGGGAGGGATCGTTTTGAGGCAGAAGAGATGAGCCGGGCAGGCGCCGGTGCCCATGCCTTTCAAAAAACCTCAGAAAAAGCTCTCTGATCTCAAAGCTTGTCATTATGCAGGCTCTTTATTCTGGCTTTTTGGCGGCTTTCAGAGAGTCCACAGCTTTTGCCGGCAGCGGCCGCGCGCCTCCCGCTCCCATGGATTCCGCAAGGCAGATGATCTGGCAGGAATGCTCCAGCCACTCCATTTTCATATAAGCTTCCTCCAGGGACTCCCCCCATGTCAAAGCCCCATGATGAGACAGGACAAGGGCCTGGCTTTTTTTGACAAAGGGCCTTAAGGCGCCCCCTAACTGCCGGGTCCCCGGCTGAACATAAGGGACAAAGGGAACCTTTCCCAAAGCAATAATGATCTCCGGCAGCGCGGCGGGCAGCTCCCTCCAGCCGGGGCGCGCCAGGCTCAGAGCCACAGCATGCGGGGGGTGGGCATGGACCGCAGCGCCTGCGCGGGGCTGCTCCTGATAGACGGCCAGGTGCATGAATTTTTCGCTGGAGGGCTGGCCTTTCAGAGGCTGCCCCTCAAGATCCATAAGCGCGATTTGCTCTTTTTTGAGCGAGCGCTTGGAGAGGCCGCCGGGAGTGATTTTGATCAGGCCCTCCGCTGTCCGGGCGCTCACATTGCCGTCGCATCCGGCCAGGAAATTTTTTTTATGCAGGCGCCGGCAAATGTTAATGATGCGCGTTTCCATGCTGAGCCTTTGGTTTTTCCGGCCCTCCGAGATCATCATGCCATCGGATCGCCCGCCGCCCTCTTGGCTAAGGGGAGAAAATCCCCACAGCCTCGCGGACTTTTTTTAAAACTGGGCCCGCCGCCGCCCGCGCCCTCTCCCCGCCTTTTTTTAAAACCGCATGCAGCTCGGAGGGGCTTTCCATATAATAGTCGTAAGCTTTTTTTTTGTCCCTGAAAAAATCCCTCAGCCTCTCAAACAAAATCCCCTTGGCCTCTCCCCAGCTGATCCCGCCGGCATAGCGCTTTCTCATGGCGGAAAGCTCCTCTTCAGAGGCGAAATGCCTGTAGATTCCAAAAATCAGGCACTTGTCCGGGTCTTTTGGCTCTTCGGGCCGGGATGAATCGGTTTTGATCTTCATGACCAGCTTTCGCAGCCGCTTCTCGCCGGCAAAAAGCGGGATATAATTTTGATAGCTTTTGCTCATTTTCCGCCCGTCCAGGCCGGGAACAGCCCCCCCCCTTTGAACAACAGGCTCTGGAATGGCAAGCACATCCCGTTTATAGACATGATTAAATTTTTGGGCAATGTCCCTGACAATCTCCAGGTGCTGGATTTGATCCCCGCCCACAGGGACTTTATTGGCTGAAAACAGCAAAATATCCGCCGCCATCAAAACAGGGTAGCTGAAAAGCCCCATATTGACCCCTTTGTCCCCATCCTTTCGGCCCTCCGCCAGGTTTTGATCTTTTTTGGCCTTGTAGGAATGGGCGCGGTTCATCAGGCCCTTTGGAGTCTGGCAGGCCAGGATCCAGCTCAGCTCAAACAGCTCCGGCGCGCCGGACTGAAGGTAAAACACTGATTTTTCCGGGTCAAGGCCGCAGGCAAGCCATGCGGCGGCGGCCTGCCGGACGCGAAGCTGCAGCTCCTTTGGATCAGAGAGAAAAGTCAGGGAATGGCAGTCAGCGATAAACAAATAGGCCAGAGCGCCCGGCTCCGCGGCCATCTCAAGGGAGGGCTTGATGGCCCCCGCGTAGTTTCCCAGATGAGGCTCCCCTGTGGGCTTAATCCCCGTGAGGATGGCGCATTGAGGTTTTTGCGTCATGATTTATCCGCCTTCCGCAGCAAGCCCGGCGGCCGCAGGTGTTTTTTTATCTCATCCGCCAAGTCCCTCCCCAAGCTGGGCGAGCAGATGCTGAGTCCTTTGTTCCCCAGTTCCCTGGCCAGCTTTCGCAGCTTGAGCGCCGGGGCGGCATCCTCAACCCCCGCCTCCTGAAAGCGCATCTGGCATGGGAGGTCCCCGGGGGGGATGCTCACAGGAATCAGCTGAAAGCGGTCTCTTCTGCCGAAAACCTGGCCCACAGCCTTTCGGAGCGCTCTCCCGGAAAACTTCCGGCTGATATCCCCCGGAGTCACAGCCGCATATACAATTTGCGAGCTGTCTCTGAAAAAATGCTGCTGATGAGAGGGTTTTGAAAGGGAAAGCAGGACAGCCAGCAGAGGGAGAGAGTCTCCGCCCTGCTCGATCGGCGCCTCGTAAAACTCTTTTTTCTGCTGAAAAGCGAAAAATCCGGGTTTTTTGCTTCCGCTTAAGGCCATTGTGTCATTGAAGATTTCGTTATAGCCCGGATCATCTTTGCTTAGGGAAATCAATCCGTCCCGCCATTTTTTGTTTTGGCGCTCAAAGGGCTGGAAAACCCCATTGACAGGCGGCGCGCCGGAGCTTTTTGCCTTGTCCTCCGATGAATCATCATCAGAGGAAAAGCAGGAGGATACGGAGTTGTAGCCAAAAGCAACCAAAATGGGGCTGGCCGACATCCATCCAAGGGCTCCCAGGCCTAAGCCGCCCAGCCATGAGCAGCCTTCATCCCCGCCGCTGGAATTTTTGCCCTTTTTGGAAAAAAGAGCTTGATTTACAGAGGCGCCGGTGTGGGCGAGCCTCCAGTCATAATCTGAGAGCTGATCCAAAAAATTTTCGCCAAAAAGATTCGCTTTAAGAATTTCCCGCATTTCCGGGCGGGCGTCCAGAACAATAACCAGATCCAGCTGGCTGCTTAAAAACCCCCCCTGAAAAGCCTCCAGCCCATCATGGCCAAAGCCGCCCCCGGGCCGGCCGCCTTCAGAATGCAGATGGGCGGTCATGGGCTGGCAGCCGGCCAGCCCTGTCAGGCCGCAGGAAAGGCAGACAGCCAAAGCCAGCGCCTTGAGGGCAGGCAGCGTGGCGGAAGCGCTGCTCCCCGCCGCGGGCCTTATGATTTTTTTGCCGCCTCTAAAGGGGCGGAGCATTATGCGGGCGGGGAGTCTCATAAGCCTGCATTCCTTATGATTTTTTTGCCGCTTTCGCTTTTTCTCTCTGTTTAGGGGCGGGCGCTGCGGCAGTCTGGCTTTCAGCGCTCCAGGCTTTTTCGGGTTTTTCCTGGTTTCTTTATATGGTTTCAGGCTTCTCTGGGTTTCTTCAGTCTTGGGAGCTGTTTTGCATACAGACTCACGGCCCTCTCATGAAAGCTGATCGGCGGTTTTTCGCTGTTTCTGAAATCCGCCTGTTTGTTGGGACGGGCTGGCGGCCGTTCCCGGCCCCCTGTTTGTTGGGACGGCCTGGCGGCCGTTCCCGGCCCCCTGTTTGTTGGGACGGGCTGGCGGCCGTTCCCGGCCCTCCGCGGAGTCACAGGCTTTTCCAGAGGATGGCTGCCAGCGCTGGCTGGCCTATTGGCCGTTCCCGGCATTGCTTAATGCTTAAGGAATCAGCTTTTGTTTCCGATAAGCCAAAGCAGCATGGCTTTTTCTAAAATAAAGCAAATTCTGCCGGCAGCGCTCCGGCCCCAGTCCGCGCTGCAAAAACTTAAAAATCTGCGGCAAAAAAAAAGGCTTTTCCCCCGGATTTTCAGGCTTTTCAGACGTCCCTGGACGGCTTGGACGGCCTGGACAGCTCTGGGGGCCGGGCTGGCGTTTTTTTCGGGCGCGCTTGTCTTGATTTTTTATCAGGCATGGTTTTCCGGGCGGAACTCCCAGTCCTCAGGAGACAGGCGCCCGGCGGGATTGTCCTCTGTTGATTCAGATGATGATGAAAACCGCCCGAAACAGGATTCCGCTGAGTCTCCGGGAAAAATGAATTTGAATGTTGCCCCCCTCTGGCATGATGATCTGGAAAGGCGGCCCCGCCTTCCCGGCGCTGTTCAGCAGAGGATAGACAAACAGATTGAAGGGGAATACCGCGCCCGCATGAGGGAGAGCCAGCAACAGGAGGGCAAAGAGCCGGAGCCAAGCAGTTTAGAGGCGTATATTCAGGGCATTGGCGAAGACTTTGCCAAGGCGCATTTGAAAGCGCGGTCAGAGGAATACATCAAGCGGTTTTTGGAGAATGCGAGAGAAGACGGATACGAGATCACCCTGGACGGGGATTATAATGTGGTCTCTGTCAAAAAAATCCCATAACAGGCCCATAATATGGTTTTTGCCGGGCCGGCCTCCCGGCCGCTCCCCCTTTTTGGCTGTTTGTTTTCCCCCAGTCCCAGCGCCATATATGCTTTTGCGCAGGCAGGGGGGAAAGTTTTTCCCTCCAATCCGCTGGGGATGGCCTGTTTATAGCGCGGCCCGGCAAACACGCCGCCGGCCACGGATTTCCAAGCTGGCTGGATCTGCGCCGCAAAACATCAAACAAGCAAAATTTATTTAAAAACTGGATTTCAGTCCTGGCCTTAAGGGGGGAAAATCACGGAAAATATTGCTGGTTTTGGCTAAAAGCCAAGGCCCCCGCCGGGACAGGGCTTGTCAGTCAGCCTTGCCGTTCTTGAGCTTGCCGTTTTGAACACTCGCTTTCGCCTGGCTTTGACTGCTCGCTTTTGCTCGGCTTTTGATCTCGCCGTTTTTGAATTTAATGATTTCGGCTTCTGGCAGGCCGATCGCCTCTGAGATAACTGAAATGTCAAATTTTTTCTGGAGAAGCTATGGATGACCGCCCTTAACTTCGGGGGTTGGTTACCCTAATATGTGAAGCGCCCCCCTTCTGACTGGCAGGAGGGGGCAAAACTTTAACATAGAAAAGGAGGTCATCCGATGAAAAATATACTTTATGTTGGCTTAGATATCGACGACAAAGCATTCCATGGAGCAGGCTTTTGTGGAAAAAGCGGGGAAATGCTTGAGTTTTCCTGCCGGCCTTCCTGCCGGCCTTCCTCGCGGCCTTCCCGATGGCCTTTCTGGATGCCTTTCCTCTCGGCATAGCTGATGTCAGACACATAATCACTGAGCCACCTCCCCCGGAAGCCTCTCCAGACGCCGAACATCCCCCTTAGCAGATATTTCCCGCAAAACCGCTTTAGCCACTTCAAATATCTCCTTATTTATGCAAAACAGCGCCGCCCATCTTTCCCGTCTTTGTCTTTGATTTTCAGCGAGGCGAGAGTTTTGCCTTCGGGAAAGCGAACAAAGGTATCAGCAAGGGACCGCAGCAGCCGCTTGTCTTTTGAGAAGAAGGCCTTGAACATAGCATCCTGGCAGAGGTTGATGTAAGAGGCTTGGGGGCCTCCTCCGTCCCGGCCTTTTGCCTGATTTTTGGCTTTTATGGCTGGCTCCCCTGTTTTCTGGCCGGCCCTGCTTGTTCGTCTGGCCGGCCTGGCGGCTGTTCCCGAGTCTCTGCGGTGTCACAGGCTTTTCCAGAGAGGGGAGGGGTCTCGTTTGTTTCATTAGGAGAAAAAAGACATGCTGCATTCAGGCCTTTGGGCCATGCTCACCCCCCCTGCCGGCCCGCCAGTCCCTCCAAATAAACAGCCCGCCGAAACAGCCAATAGGCCATCCAGATAAACAGTCCGCCGCTGGGATCATCGGCCTGGGCTCAATATCTATAGCAAAGCCGGGAGGATGGCCAGCGGGCGCTTTATGAGGGCCGGCTGGATTTCTCTTTTCTCTGGAAATTTTCCAGGACTTTCTCACAATCCTTTCCTTGCGTCACAGAAGACGGCCTGCCAGATATTCAAATAAACTTGAGACAGCCCCCGCCGGGCCGGGCGGGGGCAAAAGCATTACAGGCCCTGTTTAATCTCTTCGGGTTTAATGAATTCCTGAAGTGATTTTGCCGGTTTTCAGATGGGCTTTGGCGACTCGCGCATTTCCTGAAACCAGCATTTTACCGCCAGCCAGCGCCTTGCTGGAAACCCGCGCCCAGCCGGAAACCCTTCAGCCTTTGCGCGGGGAGGCCAGTCAAAAAAATCAAAAAAAAGCATAAGGGATCTCCTTATATTATATATTGAGGCTGGCAATGAAGATTCGGCTTCTTTTGTCCTATCAGGGAACAAATTTTTTTGGCTGGCAGAGGCAGAGGCAAAAGAGGACCGTCCAGGGGGAGCTGGAAAAGGCCATCAAGGCCCTGTTTCAGGCTGAGGCGCCGCTGACAGGATCCGGGCGGACGGACGCCGGGGTCCATGCCATAGCCCAAAACGCCCATTTTGAGCTGCCGGCCTCTGTTTCCGAAAAAAAGCTGAGGCGAATGAGCATTGTCAAGGCCCTTAACCGCTTAAGCCCCCCGGATGTCTCCATCCTGAGGGCATGGGAGGCGCCCCGGGGCTTTCACGCGCGGACTTCGGCCGAAAAAAAAACCTACATTTACCTGATTTTTTTCAGCGCGGCCCCGCCCGCCCTGCTTAGGGAATACATCCTCTGGCAGAAGCCGCCGCCGGCGGACCCGGATTTTTGCCCCTTAAAGCCGCTGAACAAAATGGCGCAAATTCTTGAAGGCGAGCGGGACTTTAAAAGCTTTCAGTCTTCAGGATCGGATATCCGCGAAACGGTTAGAACAGTCAGCCGCTCGGAGTGGCGGCGGGAAGCCCCGGGCCTTTTTCGCTATCAAATCACCGGCTCCGGCTTTCTCAAACAAATGGTTAGAAACATCGCCGGCTCGCAAATTGGCCTTTTAGGCCGTGAAAGCCCTGAACAAGATTTTTTGCAGATCCTGAAAAGCCGCGACCGGAGAAAAGCCCTGCGCCCCGCCCCCCCCTGCGGCCTCTATTTAAAGGAGGTTTTTTACCCCCCGGAGCTTGAGCGGCAGTGCCGGCAGCTTGTTTAAAGGGCCGCCCCGGCCTGTTTGCTGGAACAGCCTCGCGGCTGCTCCCGAATCTCAGCAGAGGCGCGGGCTTGTTCAGAGGAATGGCTTTGCGGCCGTTCCGCGCGGGGCCGGCAAGCCTGTCCAGAGGGCTGAAATCCGCCCCCTTCTGGCTGACAGAGGATGAAAAATCCGGGCTGCGGCGGCAAAACGCTTGACATCCGAAAAAAGCGCCTTATATTATGGGCGTATTGCGGGCCTGAAAATCTAAAAAACCCGGCGAGGCTGCAGGAAAAAGCTTGAAAATCCAGCTCAAGCCGGCGTAAAATTCAGGACAGCCAGCTCCCCTTATAAATAACCTCCCCAGGGGGATATTAACACACCGCATAAAAACCAGCTGACCCAGGCATGAGCCAAAAAAAAGCCAGATATCCAGTTAGAGGAAACCAGGGAAAAACCAGGGGAAACATCAGATCATGAGCCAGCCCGCCGCAAAAAAACAGCCGAAAAGCCAGACGCCGCTCCATTCCGGCGCCCATAAAACATGGACGCCCAAGCCCGCCGGGGCGGGGAGGCAAAGGGTCTGGCGCCTGCTGGACGCCTCCGGGAAGCCTGTCGGGCGGCTCGCGAGCCATGCGGCCCAGCTGCTGATGGGCAAGGGCCGGCCCGATTTCGCCCCCCATGTTGACGGAGGGGACTGCGCGCTGGTCATCAATGCCGGCAAAGCTGTTCTGACAGGAAAAAAATGGACAGACAAAAAATACTACAGCCGCTCCCGCTATATAGGCTCCCTGAAGGAGCGGGCGGCCCGGGATCTAAAGCCCGAGGATTTGATTCGAAAAGCCGTCAGGGGCATGCTTCCAAAAAACAAGCTCAGGGCCCCGCGCCTCAAGCGGCTGAGGGTTTTTGAGGGGGCGGAGCATCCCTTCGCTGACAGAAAGCCGGTGGAGCATTCTTTTTAAAAAAGCCTGCGAGCGGGAGGATCCATGCCAGACAAACAGGACAATTTTTTTTACGGCTCGGGACGGCGGAAAACCAGTACAGCCCGGGTGTTTCTAAGGCCTGGCGGCGGGGATTTTTCCGTCAAAAGCCGGACTTCAGGCAAAAAGAAAAGCCTCAAGGAGTATTTTAAAAAGCCGGAGCAGCTGAACTCGGCGGCGGCTCCGCTGAAAGTCCTGAATTTAGAGTCGTCCTTTGACACGCTGGCCACAGTCACAGGGGGCGGCTTTGCCGGCCAGGCGGAGGCCATCCGCCAGGGCCTGGCCCGGGCGCTGCTCAAAAAAGACGAGTCCCATCGCGCGGTTTTTAAAAAGCATGGCTTCCTGACAAGGGACTCCCGAATGGTGGAGCGAAAAAAATACGGGCGCCACAAGGCCCGCAAAAGCCATCAGTTCTCCAAGCGCTGATTTTTTGGATTGAGCGCGGCTGGAATTTTTTGTTATACTTGAGACAGCGCCTGTCAAAACACGCAAAACAGGCGGGATCGGAGATGGGAAAACAAACAGGCAGACAAAACAAACACTAAGGGGGGCAAAGCCATGGGCATCGCAAAAAGATTTTTTATATTTTTAGCCGTCAATTTTCTGGTTGTGATCACAGCGTCTTTGGCCGCTGTGATCATCATGCGGTTTTTTGGCATTGAGGGAAATCTTGCCTATTACGCCATTTCTTACTCCATCATAGGCTTTGGCGGGGCTTTTATCTCTCTGGCTGTCTCCCGCTGGGCGGCCAAAAAATTTATGGGAGTTCGGGTGATTGACCCCCGCGAAGCCGGCGGGCGGGAGCGGGAGCTTGTGGAGATGACTCATCAGCTGGCCCTGAAGGCCGGCCTTCCCGAAAAGCCGGAGGTCGGCATTTATGAAAGCCCCGAGCCTAACGCCTTTGCCACAGGCCCCAGCAAAAGGAAATCCCTTGTGGCGGTTTCAACCGGCCTGCTGGAGAGAATGGGCAAAGAGGAGCTTGAAGGCGTTCTGGCCCATGAGGTGGCGCACATTGCCAACGGAGACATGGTGACCATGACCCTGCTCACAGGCTTAATCAATACAATGGTTCTTATAGCCGCAAGGCTTGTCACAAACGCGATTCTCGCGCAGATGCGGGAGCGGTCCTGGCTTGTGGAGATGGGGGTGTTTATAGGATTTCAAATCGTTTTTGGCTTCTTTGGAACTTTGGTCCTGAATGCGTTTTCCCGCCGGCGGGAGTATCGGGCCGACAGGGGGGGCGCCCGGCTGGCCGGCAGCGCCAGCATGATAGCCGGCCTCAGCTCTCTCCAAAATTATATTGAAGGGCCGGCCCCGGCAGCCGCGGCGGGGGGTGATCGGAAGTCCTATAATTATCTCCAGATTTCCGGCTCGCGGAAAAGCAGCCTGTTTTCGACTCATCCGCCTTTAGGCGAGAGGATTCGAAGGCTGGAGCGCATGGCTTGAGGAGGCTTTGCGGCGCATGGAGGGCCGCCGGCCGCGCAGCTCTCTATAACCGGCATTGTTTGATAAAGCCATGAAATCCCCCGGCCAGTCAGAGGGGAAAGGCAGGCCCCTGCCCGCGCGCGGCGCTTCAAAAACTCAGACAGGCTTTTTGCCGGGGCTTATCCGCGCCGCCGCTCCTGTTTTTTTGTCCGCCTTTTTGCTGGGCTTTTTTGCTGCGGCGGATGGGCTGGATGACACCAGATCTCAGGACAGGGCCAGCGGCAAAACCGAGAGCGGCGCCTCCCGCCGGAATCTTTCGCCGCCTGCCCAGGCCGGGATTTTGCCGCCCCCGGAGCTGGTTTCTCTTCCAAAGGGAATAAAAAAAATGAGCGCCGGGGAAATCCGCGCGGTTTTTGCCCCTCTGAAAAAACAGCATGCAGCCAGCCCCTCCACAATTTGGAGCCTCACTTACCGGGAGGCCCTGCTGTTAAAAAAAAAAGACTCCAAAGCTTTTTGCGAAGGCATGAAGCTGCTCGCGTCCATGGAGCGCTTTCCCCTGCATCAGCTGGCTTTGATCCAGTCCTTTGAGATCTGCCCTTACTCGGAGGGGCTGAAGCTTGAGCCGTCTGATTTTCCGCCATGGCTTCAGGTCCGGGCCGCGGAGGCTTTTTACAAAAGGAAAGCCAGATTCAGAAGCCCCATGCAGACCTTTGAGGCTGCAAAATTTCTTGGGCTTCAAAGCCCCTACAAAGAGATCAGGGCCTCCTATCTAAAACACGCGCTGTTTATTGCCGGCAGAGAGGGCTATGGGGCTGAAGATATAAAAGAGCGGCTGTTCCGCGAAGCCCCAAGGCTGCGGCCCCGCCCCGGCCCGGCTGATTATTTGGCTGTCGCGGATGATTTTCGGAAAAACCGCTCTTTTAGCCAGGCGATCCGCTTTTACCGAAAAATCCTGCGGGGCGGACAATTCAGTTTTGCTGAAAAGGATCAGGCCTTCAGGCGGCTGGCTTGGATCTACAGAGTCCGGGGGAACCGCAGGGGGAGCGCGCGGGCGCGCCGGCAGCGGGCCAGCTGGCTCTTGAGGGAGAACTCAGCCGAGAGCCTGTCCCGCTATTACAGCGTCCGGCTCAAGGAGGCGCGGAGTCTTTGGAACGCCAGCGCAAACAAAAAAGCTCTCGCGCTTGTCAGTCAGATTTTGCAGGATCCAAAGGCTGGCGCCGCGCGCGCCCGCGCCCTCTATCTGAGAGCGCTTGTGAGAGAGGAGGAGGGCCGCCATGCCGCAAGCCTTCAGGACCTGAAGGAGCTGACTGCGCTTTTGGACAGCCAAAAAGATCCCGCGCTTTTGGAAAAAGCCTTATGGAAAAAAGCCTGGCTTTTAAGGCTTCAGAGGAGGGAGAGGCCGTCTCTGGCCGCCCTCAAAAAACTGGAGGCCCACAGCAAAAACCCCTACATCAAATACAGAGTTTGGTTTTGGCGGGGGGAAACCTACAGGGAGATGGGCTATCAGTTTCGCGCGCGAAGGTTTTTTCAGAAATTGAAAGCCGAAGATCTGTTTGGCTATTACGGCCTGATGGCCCGCCGCCGGCTGAGGGAGGGCATGAGCATTAAAGCTGGGCCTCAGCGGAGCTTTTCTGAGGGCTTGGCGGGGGGCTTTTCGGGCCAGAGCCTGATTGACAAAAAAGCGGAGAGCCTGGTTTACTGGCTGAGCTTTTTCAGGGAATCAGAGCTTTTGGGCCGGTTTTTGGAGACAAGGGAAAAATTTTTCGCCCAGAGCGGAAAAAAAACCGCCGCCGGCTGGCAGTCGCTGTTTTCCCTCTGGACAGGCGCCGGCCGGCATTTAAAGGTGTTTCAGTCGCTGGAGCAGCTGGACGCCGCGGCCAAAAGACATTTTTTTGAAAGGGGCCTGGCCTATTTGTTTCCCTTTGGCTTTGAGCGCGAGGTTCTGGCGGCAGCAAAAAAAAACAGCCTGGACCCCGCCATGATTTTCGCCCTCATCCGCCAGGAATCCGCCTTTCAGACGCGGGCCCGGAGCTTGGCGGACGCCTTTGGGCTGATGCAGATGATTCCCTCCACAGCGAAACTGACCGCCCGGCGGCTGAAAATCCCTTACCGCGGATTCCGGGACCTCTACAATCCGTCAAAAAGCATCACCCTGGGAACAGCGCATTTAAAGCGGCTTTTAAAGCGGTATGAGGGGAGCTTCATCCTTGCCATGGCGGCTTACAACGCCGGCGGAGTCCCGGTTTCAAAATGGCGGCGGAGGCTCCCAGCCTCTAATCCCCTGGAATTTATAGAGAGCATCCCCTACAGCGAAACCAGAAACTATGTCCGCCTGCTTATCAGAAACTACCTTTTTTATCACAATATGCTGAAAAGCCGCTCTGAGGAAAAATCCCTGGCGCGGGGCAGCCGGCGCCAGGTTATGAGGAGGGGGAAAAACTGGTTTCCTGATCAGATTTTAAGCATTGCGCCGCCCGCGGAGCTGCAGCCCGTGGAGCTGCAGCCCGTGGAAAAGCCCGGCAAAAAAACCAGCCTGTTGACAGCCCCCTGAAAACATGCCAAAAAGCGCTTTGATAAAACTCAAGGTTTATGAAAGCCCCAGCCGCGGAGGCCCTTATGAAAAAACCCAGAGAGCGCTTTGACAAATATCTGCTTTATAAGCAGTCTGTTCAAAGCCCTGAGGAGGATATAAAGTTTTTTGTCAGGGTTTACCGCTCCATCTACAAGAGGCCGCCGCGGGTGTTTCGGGAGGATTTTTGCGGGACTTTTCTCATTGGGCATCACTGGGTAAAAGCCGGCAGAAAGAACCAGGCCATTGTGATTGATAAAAGCCGGGAGCCTTTGGACTATGGCCGCAGGCATCATTTGCCTCTGATGACGGCCGCCGAGCGGCGGCGCATTCAGATTGTGAACAAAAATGTCTCCGCCCCAAACCTTCCGGGGGCGGAAATTGTGACTGTCAGCAATTTTTCTTATTTTTCGATCAGGGAGAGAAAGGCCCTTCTTGGATATTTTAAAAATGTCCGGCGCCAGCTGATGGATAAAGGGCTGTTTATCATTGACGCCTTTGGCGGCGCGGCTTGCGGGGAGGCCAATGAGGAGGAGGTTTCCCACAAGGGGTTTAAATACTACTGGGATCAGGCTGACTTCAACCCTATTACGAATCACAGCCGGTTTTTTATTCACTTTAAGCGCCGCGGCGAAAAAAAAAGAGAGAGGGTGTTTTCATATAACTGGCGGATGTGGGGGCTTCCCGAGCTGAAGGATATTTTGTCTGAGGCGGGTTTTTCAAAGACTCATGTGTATTGGGAGTTTGATCCCCGCAAAGGCGGCAGCGGCGGGGTTTTGAGAAAATCCTCTGCCGGAGATCCCTGTGACTCCTACCTCGCTTATCTGGTCTCTTTGAAGTGAGAGATGCTTTGCGTCATCATCCCCCATTATCCATAATCCCTGCTTATTTCAGCCGCCCGCTCCCTATTTTTGGGCCTGTTTCATGGCTTAAGCCCCCCTTCGCTTGAGACTCCGCAAAATACTGCTTGAGCGCCGCCGCCTGGCTTTCATGGCTTAAGCCCCCCTTATCTAAAGCTCAATGCCCCGCGCCGGGGGCTTTTAGGCTGCTGTCTGGGAAAATTCTCAAGCCATGGGACACTTGCCGCGCCAGGCAGCCGAAAAACGCTTGTTTCAGCGGCCCGCAGCGGCTATTATTTTAAGCATGAAAGCTTTATTGGTTTTTTGCGCCTCAGCCGCAGAGGATCTTCTCTCTCTCTCTCTCTCTCTCTCTCTCTCTCTCTCTCTCTCTCTCTCGGTTTGCCCGCGGCTTAGCCCCCCGGCTTAGGGCTGCCTTTAAACTGCCGGCCAATCAATCCGGCTTTTCGCTTTTAGGCTCCCTGGCCGCTGCTGCCATCGGCCTGGTTGTGGTTATGGGGACAACCCAAAGCTTTGTCCAGCAAAAGGTTAATCTTCTGGCTTTGGAAAAGCGGATCGCGCGGACGGAAGTCAATCGGCGGGGCGCGGATGGCCTGCAAATGTTTATGGGCAAGGCCTGGCATTGCAAAAACACGCTGAAAGAGAAAAAGCTGAGCGCCGCTGATTCCGGCGGAAAAAGAGCTATTGAGATTGCGGCCATAAAGGACAGCGCCGCCCCGCCAGCCGATATTTGGGATTTTTCCAAAAGCGCGGCTGGGGAGTTAACAAGCGCCGCCGCAAAGGAAAGGCTGAAAAGCCTTGGCATAGACAAATTCATAAAGCTGGAGTTTGTTTATAAGGCCGCAAACCCAAAATGGGGCCAGATTGTTTTATCCTCAAAGACAGAAATGTCCGGCCTTTTGGAAAGAAACAACAAGCCCATTGTTTGGGAGCTTTCCGGGGTTTCGGTTGCGGCCAAAACAGCGGCCGAGGCCATAGCCGAGGGCCGCTCCGATGGCGCCGGCGACTATGTGACATCCTGCTTTTTGCATGGCGATCTGTCCCCCTGCCCCGCCGGAGTTGTCTGCTCGCCGCATCTCAACCCCGACGGAACCAAAGGCGGCTTTGTGGCGAACACGGCCTCTGCGGCCGCCACGGCTGAAGTGGGGCCGCGGGCGCGGGTTTTAGGCCATGCGAAGATCACCGGCTCAGCAAAGGTTTTAGACCATGCGGCTGTTTCCGGCGATGCGAAAGTTAAAGACAAGGCTTCTGTGTATGAAAATGCGCGGGTTTCCGGAACGGCGGAGATTTACGGAACTCCAAGGATTCATGACCATGCGCGGGTTGGCGGCAATGCGCGGGTGTATCATTGGGCGCGGATTAATGACAATGCAGAGGTTTCCGGCCATGCGAAGGTTTACATGAACGCGCATGTTTTTGGCCATGCAAAGGTTTATGGAAGCGCCAGGGTTCACCACAAGTCAAAGGTTTATGGCCTGGCGCAAGTTTATGGCGATGCGGAAATTATGGGCGGAATGGTCTTTGATAATTCCAAGGTTTATGGCCATGCGAAGGTTGTTCATGGCGGCGCGCAAATTAAGCACGACGCTCAATTGTATGGTCACGCGCAGGTTTCCGGCCATGCGATTCTCGCCGGCAGCGCGCAGGTTTTCGGCCGCGCAAGGATAGGCGGCCATTCAAGTGTTGATGGCAGCGCGCGGGTTTCCGGCAATGCGCGGGTTGGCGGCAATGCGCGGGTTTACGGCAATGCGATAGTTAAGGGCAATGCAGAGGTTTCCGGCAATGCGCGGGTTTGCTCTGGAACACACACAAGCGGAACAGTCGCCAGTCAGCCAAGCTGCCCATTGAGTCCGCAGGGGAGCTGATTTTTCAGATCCCCCTGGGAAAACGAGGGAAAACGAGGGAAAACGGGGGAAAACGGGGGAAAACGGGGGAAAACGGCCGGAAACAGCCGGCCCCCGCCTGTGATAAGAGGGCGCCCCCCTTATCTAAAGCTCAATGCCTTGCGCCGGGGGCTTTTAGGCTGCTGTCTGGGAAAATTCTCAAGCCATGGGACACTTGCCGCGCGGCGCAGCCGGAGGGGCATTGTTTGCCGGGCCATAATCAGCGCCCGGCCCGCGGGGGCTTTTTTTTGCCTCCCCATGGGCGCGCCGCGTCATGACTTGTTAACTAAGGGGAAAAGTCCCGCATATTGTTAGGCTGTAAAAAAAGCGCCGGCAGAGCATGCCGCCTTGAGATGCTTCGTCAAAATATATCCATGGCCCTGATCAATGGCTTTCCCTTCAGGAAGCGGGGATTTTGGCAAGAGCTTTGCCTTTTTGGCCTGGCTGGCGCATAATAATAATTGAAAGCGGAGGGGCGCGGCAGCGCCCATAATTGTCAGCAAGCCGGACTTTCAGCCAAAAGCCTGTTGAAGCCTTTGCTGCAAAACCGGCGCAGACAAAAAGCAATGAAGCAGCAGACAGCCACGGGCAAAGCCCTTGCCATCAACAAAGATCCCGGCATTTACGGCTCTTTTGCGGAAATCGGCGCGGGGCAGGAGACCGTCAACCACTTTTTTAAGGCTGGCCTGGCCTCACAGACTGTGGCCAAAAGCATGTCGGCTTATGACATGACCTTCAGCGACGATATTTACGGCCGGCAGGGCCGCTATGTGAGCAAGGGCCGGCTCCGGGCCATGCTGGAGCATGAATACCGGCTTTTGGAAAGGCGGCTGAAGCGCAAAATGGGCAAAAGGGCGCGGTTTTTTGCCTTTGCTGTTACGGCGGCGACAAGCGCCGCCAGGGGTTTCGGCGCCCGCTCTCTGAAAAAAGGGCGCGCCAGCATTGGCGGAAGCCATCATGCATGGATGGGAATCCGCTTTCAGGCGGAGCCGGGCGGCGCCTTCAATGACATTGCCTTCCATGCGCGCTGCCGCGACAAGGGCCGGCTCCAGCAGCATGAGGCTTTGGGGATATTGGGCGTCAATCTGATCTATGCCTGCTTTCACTGCAAAAACAGCGTTAGGGGGTTTGCGCGGCTGCTGATGGACAACCTGCCCCCGGCGCGGCTGAAAATCCAGGCGATGGACTGCTCAGGGCCGGGGCTTTTGGCTTTCTCCCCCGCCGCGGTCAATTTGGAGCTTTTGAGGCAGGGGATCTCGCCTTTGTCGCTTTTCAGCTCCCCGGACAAAAAACAAATCCAGAGCGAGCTGGCAGAGGATGCTGTTTTTGAAAAGCCGCTTGTCCTTATTTATGGGGAAAACTCCTTTTTAGAAGAGGCGCGCCGGCAGCCCGCCATCATTTTGAAAGCTTTGGGCCTGCCGGCGGATTCGGTTTTTGCCATGTTTTTGCCGCATGAGGGATTAAAATCGGAGCGCCAGCTGAGAGAGCGGGCGCGGAAGCTTGGCGGAGATGGCTTCCATTTGCTGGCCGCCCCGGCCATGGGCCTGGAAGATCTAAAGCGCCTTTTGCTCCCCAGCCTTCAGCGCTCCATGGCTTTCCCCATGGCTTTTGTTATTTCCGAGGAGGGTTTTTCCAAGAATCTGTTTCAGCCATCGGAATACAGCGGATCCCCGCTTAAATCCCTTGGAACGATTTTTGACGGCGGCGCCAAGGTCCTGGTTTTATCCAAAAAAAGGGGCTTTGCGCTAAAAAACCTGGCTCTTCCCTCTCAAAAACCGGGGCCAAAATCCAGTTTGAAAGCGGGCCGGCATGACCGGCTGGCCGAGGAGAGCCTCAGGGATTACCTGATGGCCAAAAAACAGCTTTTAGGGGCCTCTTTGAAATAGATTTTTTTTTTGCCTCATTTTTGCTTGTCCATCACCTTCCAGCAGCCGCCTTTGTCCGGGCCTATTCGTTTTAAAAGATTTGCGCTCTTAAGTTTTTTAATTGCCCGCCATACAGCGCTTTCTGAGCGGGCAGTTTGCCGGGCTAATTCAGGAATTGTCATATTTGGGCGCAATCTCAGGATTTCAAGAATTTTCATGCTCGTTTCCGCAGGCGCTTTCACAGGCGTTTTCATGGGCGTTTTCACAGGCGTTTTCATGGGCGTTTTCACAGGCGTTTTCATGGGCGTTTTCACAGGCGTTTTCATGGGCGTTTTCACAGGCGTTTTCATGGGCGTTTTCACAGGCGTTTTCATGGGCGCTTTCACAGGCATTTTCATGGGCGCTTTCACAGGCATTTTCATGGGCGTTTTCACAGGCATTTTCATGGGCGTTTTCATGGGCGTTTTCATGGGCGTTTTCATGGGCGTTTTCACAGGCGCTTTCATGGGCGTTTTTATATGCGTTTTCATGGGCGTTTTTATATAAGTTTTCATAGGCGTTTCTGATATTGTTTTTTGCGCTGCTTTCTCCACATTTTTTCTCATATCGGCATCATGATTTTTAAACTGAACCAGCAAGCCATCTGACTCTCCGCGAAAAACAGGCTCTGGGACTCCATGATCTTTGCAGCCTTCTATCATTTTTTCAATCCCCCTCCCCCAGGCCTCAATCATGCCTGACATAAAAAACACCTTTGCTATGTCAGGATTAAATGGCTTTGAAATATGTTTTGAAAGCAGTTTTCTCACTGACCAGTTAGAGGGAAATCGGCTGTTATTCCAAATCGCAATTTTGTCTTCATAAACTCTAATTTGAATTGGAGTTCCCATCGCATAGTCTTTATGAATAACGGCATTCAAAACAACTTCCCGCAGGGCGTCTTCAGGAACCGGGAAGGTTTCTTTCCTATACAAGCCTTCATAAGAGATAAATGCCTTAAGATATTTCGTCAAAAGCAAATCCATGGTTTTATCCACCTGAGTGAACAAGTCGCCCTGGACCATATCGTGATATAAAATGTCCGCGTCGCTGGCAAAATAACCGATTTTGACACAAGCGCCTGTAAAATAAGCTTCAGGGTTGGGATGAAAAAGCAGAACAGCTGCCCGCTTCAATTGATTTCCTTCTTTCAAATGCAGTTTTTTTATCAAATTATTATTTGTTTCTTTTAAAATTCTGGGGGAAAGCCGTTTCTTTTCAATAGCCATTTTGCGGAATTTTGCAATCGCTGCGGAGGACAAATCAGAAACAGAACCCTCCTCAACAGGAACACTGTCCCAGGTTTTTCCTATTTTCTGGAGCAGGAAATGATGAAGGGCGGAACCCCTCAGCTCCTGATTTGTACTTCCGCTTCTGCAGTAAAAATTTCCCTTATAATTGACAGGATGTTTATAGGGCTTGACTTTTACCAGAATTAGGCTTTTGCCCCCTTCTTTAAAATGGTCTATTTCAGGGATGATGCCTAACACATCCCTGATTTTGTTCGGCAGGTCTTTGAGAAGCTTCTGGGCATTGGCGGCGCCAACTATTTTCCCCTTATCGTTTCTTCCGATTTCTAAAACTCCGCCTTGAGCGTTAGCAAAACCGCAAATCCATTTAAGATATTCATCTTTCCAGGATTCTTTCCATTCCGTGTATTTGTCTTCACCCATAACTTCTCCATTTTACCAAAAAGCGGCATTTGTTAAACTTTTTTTTAGCTTGTCCGAAATCCCATCAGGGTTTGACCCCCCCCGCAGGTTAAACTGAGCAGGTTAAACTGAGCCTGAGCCTGGGATTAACAAGGGGTTAACAGCAAACAAAGGAATCCCTTATGAAAAAAATAACAGGCATTTCTGGATGCCGCAAGGCTTTTCTGCCAGGCAGCGGAGAATATTGAATGCTGTCAGATGCCAGGTTTAGAGGGCCGGCCCCTGGCTGCGCCTGCAAAATCAAGCGAAAAATGCGGCCATGGTCCTGATTGACAGTCTTTTCCTTCAGGAGGCGGGAGGCCTTCGCGGGGCGCTTTTTTCCAGCATAAAAAAGGCTGGACATTTGGCCTTTAGAGGCTCAAAATAGAATTTATGAAGCAGCGCCCCAGCCTTAAGAGGGTTTTTTGGCCCAGAAGTTTTTTTCTGCCGGCCCTGCCAGCCATGCTGGCCGCAGCCGCCATGGCGGCTGCCAGCCAGCCCTCCATAAAGTCCCTTTCCGCCCGCTTGGAAGGCTGGAAGTCAGCCCGCTTGGAAGGCCGGAAGTCAGCCCCGCCGGAAGGCCGGAAGTCCGCCCCGCCGGAAGGCCGGAAGTCAGCCCCGCTGGAAGGCCGGAAGTCAGCCCCGCCGGAAGGCCGGAAGTCAGCCCCGCTGGAAGGCCGGAAGTCAGCCCCGCCGGAAGGCCGGAAGTCCGCCCCGCCGGAAGGCCGGAAGTCCGCCCCGCCGGAAGGCCGGAAGTCCGCCCCGCCGGAAGGCCGGAAATCAGCCGAAGCGCCAGCTGAAGCATCAGCCGCCGCCGGCAAAAGCGCCGCTGCTGCAGAGGCAGGCAAACAAAAAACGGGAAAAAAACCAAAAAAAACCAGCGCCGCTCCCAAAAGGCAAATCAGCGCCGCCCCGCAAAACATAGATGCGGAGTTTCAAGAGCGCCTGGAGTCTCTTTCCGCCATCTGCGGCGCAGGCTCAAAAAGCGCCGCCGAGCGTCTGGCCCTGTTTCAGGATGTCCTGGACCAGTGGGCGCAGTGGATTTATGGAAAAAAAGCCGCCGGCCGGCTCAAGCTGCGGGATCGCAGTCTTTTAAACGAAATGCTGAGCCAAATTCAGGAGCTTCCCTACAGAAAAATCATCAGCGAAGAGTCCTCTCCAAAGCGCGCCGCCGAGCTTATCCGGGCCTCATTTGAGCATAATTTTCGCTATTATCATAATCTGCCCGAAGGCTCGCTGATTTCCCCGGCCTGGGCCCGAGTGATTCTAAAAGCTTTGTCATGCATAGATTTCAGCCAGGCCGAAAGCCCCGCTTAATTAAAGCGTTTTTGCCCCTTGGCTTTTTAGCGGGCGCGGATTTTGCGCCGGCTGAGATCCCTTACCAGGAGTGCACCTGGAGAAACAGGGAATACACCGAGCGGCTTGTCCGAAACAGCTCTGCCGACACAGCCGCCATCACAGAGGCCGGCTATTGCCCGGACTGCCTTTCCGCCGCCTCCGAAAACTCCGGCCAGCCAGCCCTCTTAGACCAGCTTGCTGACATTTCAGAGAGAGACTTGCCGCCGGAGTGCTTTTTTGCCTCCGCCGCGCGCTCCATTGAAAAACAGCCCTCTAAAATAGAGGATGAAGATGAGGAAGAATTTTTCTATAATTACTACCACTGCAATAAGCTGGAGGACAGTTACAGAAAAGCGGGCCTGCAGCCCGCCACAGACACAGCTGGAAGAAAAAGGGATTTATGGCCCAGGCCGCCATGCCTGAATGAGGATTACGCCCGGATGACTTTTGGGGCTTTTCATGCCATGGCCCGCTGCTTCGGGTTTTCTCCCGAGGAAAAAAAACGGATATTTGCCCTTTTGAACCATGAATCCAAATTCATCCTCAATCAAAAAAGCGATACCGGCGCCCGCTGCTACGGCCAGCTGCTGTACAATACCGCCGTTGAAATCAGCAAAAGGATTTATTTGAGCGGAAACCCGGAGCCTCACTGGAGGAGCCGCATTTACAATGAGGCCCTGGCCCGCTGCCCCAATCTCGCGGAGCGCGCCCGGCTCCCAGACTCCATAAAGCCCAAACCGGGGGCGCGCAGAAAAGACAACGGCCATTTTGAAAAAAAAATCGGCAAAAGCCTCCCCATCACCTGCCGGCTGACCCATCATGCGCCCGCCTGTTTTTTTTACGCCATGTATAATATGCGAATTAACCTGAGGCAGATAGAGAGGACAATGGAGTCAAGCCTGGGGGAGCGCCGCCGCCAAAGCATGTCTCTTCCAAAAAGCCTGAAAGATCTTTTTAAAGACCCCATGCTTCCCGGCGAAACAGTCACAGTTGAGGCCAGGTTTGAAGACGGAACAAAAAAAACCTGGAAGGTCCGCGGCATTCATCACCTTTACAGCCTCCTGTATGATCCGGAGTCAGGGGAAAAGCGCCGGGAATACAAGCCGGAGGATTTAAAAATTGCGGGAGAGAAATCTTCTGAGGGCAGCCTGCCGGAGCATTTAAAGAGGCATTTAAAAACGCGGGTTCCGCTAAACCAGGCTTTGTCTGTAAAGGGGCATTTTACAGAAAATGGAAAGCGGGTTTACAGAGAATGGACTGCGCGGAGCCGCCGCCAGCTCTATGAGCTTCTGTATGATCCAAAGACCGGGAAAAAGCGCCGGGAATACAAGCCGGAGGATTTAACCATCGAAAGAACAGCTCTTTTTGATATAGATGAAAACACAAAGTGGGCGCTTTCCTATCAGGCCTATAACGGCGGGATCACAGTGGTCAAGGACAGGCTGATGTCTTTTATTGAAGACAAAAAAGAATCCATCGCCATTGGAGATTTTTGCGATGGCGGAAACAACAGCTCTTCCAGGGAATGCTCAGACAGGATGGGAAAGCTCAGAAAAAGGCTCCAGACAGGGAAGCCAGCCGCTTTTGATATGCCGGCGTTTCAGGGGACGCTGCCCACAAAGGAGGTTAGAGCCTTTTTGAGCCAAATCAAAAAACATGCGGATTACCTGAACAACGAGGGCAAAAACCCCTCAAACCCCCTGGAGGCGCATTTGATCCGGATGCAGGCGCCCGACCCCTATAAAAAAGACCTCCCAAAAATCAGCGGCGCGAAAAAACAGGAGATCAAAAGCTTTATTGAATCCATCAAAGGCAAATGCTACGACAAAGCTCTGCTTTTAGATCTGTGAAAGGGGATTTTCCGGCGCCGCGGGCGGCGGCTCTGGCAGCCCTGGCGGCGCTGACAGTTTTGGAGGCGGGATGCGCCAGGCGGCAGCCCTTAAAGCCGGCGCTTAAAAAATCAGAAACCTTTTTCAGCAGTCTGAAAAAGGAGCCTGAAAGCCTGCGCCCCATAAGAGGCCGGGATTATTACTCCGCGGTTTTGCATCACCATGTCCTGGAATCTCTTTTGGCGCGGGATCTGGACACTTATGAGTGGCAGCCGGCGCTGGCCGAAAAATGGGAGATCAAAGATGATGGCAAAACCCTTGTTTTTCATCTCCGCAAAAATCTCAAATGGTCTGACGGCCGGCCGCTGAGCGCGCGGGATGTCCAGTTCAGCTTTGAGGCTTATAAAAACCCGGAATACGGAGGCCTCCGAAAGCTTGCCCATTTTGAAGCCCTGGAATCGGCAAAAGCCATATCCGGCCGCGCCATTGCTTTCCGCCTTGGCCGGCCTTATTTTGGGAGCTTTCAGTCTATAGCGGAGGCAAAAATCATCCCCCGCCATATTTACCAAAATTCAACAGGGAGCGGGCTTTCCAAAACAGTCATAGGATCCGGCCCTTACAAAATGGCCGGCTATATCCGCGGCAAAATGATCATCCTCACTCAAAATCCGCTTTGGGCGGGGCGGCGGCTTCCCCACAACCGCGGAAAATGGAATTTTAAGAATATTGTGTTTCGCTTTGTCCCCTCAAGCTCTGACATCCTGCTTGGCCTGCAAAAAGGGGATCTGGATTTTGGCTTTATAACCCCTGAAGGCTTTTACGGGGATTCTTATAAAGAGGGCTTTGGCCGGAAACATTTCAAAAATTCCAGCCAACAACCGTCTGGCGGGAAAGCCGCCGCGCCGCCGCCGGAAAGCAAATGGAGCAAAGCTTCTGCCGGATCCCGGCCCAAAACCCAGCGTTTCAGAAAAATCAAAACCGCAAACAAAGAGGCCCGGCCCATAAGCTTTATCGGCTTGAATCTGAAAAACCCCCTGTTTCAGGATCGAAGATCAAGGGCCGCGCTCTCGCATCTGATGAACAGGGATCTGATGAGCAAAAAGCTGGCCTTTGGCCAGCTGCTGCCGGCGGCGGGGCCATGGCAGTTTTGGAGCTTTTTTGCCGATGCGTCTGTCCGGCCTTTGGCCTTTGATCCGGAAAAAGCCGCAAAGCTTTTGCGGGCCGCCGGCTGGAGGGACAAAAACAGGGACGGCGTTTTGGAAAAATCCATTAAGGGCCGGGAGGCAAAGTTTTCGTGGACAGCGCTGTTTTCCTCCGCAGAAATGGAAAAATTTTTGACTTTTTATCAGGAGGATCTGAAAAAAGCGGGGATTGAAATGAAATTAAAGCGGCTGGACATGCCCTCTTTGATCCGCGCCGCGGACAGCGGGAGCTTTGAGGCCGCGGCCTGGATCCGCTCCATAAGGGCCATAGACTTTGATCCAAAGCCCTTTTGGCATTCAGAAAGCGCCCGCCCCGGCGGATATAATTTCATTGGCTATTCAAACCCCAAAGCGGATGAGCTGATTGAACGCGGCCGGGGCGAGCTTGACAGATCAAAAAGGGCAAAAATTTTCCGCCGGCTGTATCGGGTGATTGCTGAGGACATCCCCTGTGTGTTTATGTTTCACAGCCCGCGCCGGTTTTACGGCCTCAGCCGCAGGATCCATATTCCAAAGCCCTCCTTTAATTATGGAATCGGCCAGGAATACTGGCGCTTCCGCCAGCCTTAAAGGCGGAATTTAAACAGGGCGCGCAAAAAAACAGCGCCGTCTTTGAGGGGGGAAAGCTTTGACCGGCCCAGTCTTTTTCTGTATCTGATGTCCGCTGAGCGAAAGGGGGTTTTTTCCCGAAGGCAATGGGAGGTAAAAGCCAGAGAAAAGCTCAAGTCATCGGGAAAATCCATGACTGCTGAAAGCAGGGCCTGCTTTTGAAAAAGCCGAAAGCCGCTGCAGGGGTCTGGAGCGCGGTCTAAAAAGCAGACCAGAAACACCATCTGATACAGCCGGCTCCCGATTCGCCTGATCACTGGCATGGCGCTTTGGCTGTGAAGGCGGTTTCCCCACACAGCCAAAACTCCGCTGCCCGGCGCCGCGGCGGCGGCTAAAATCTTCAGATCTTCCGGCTCGCAGGCGCCGTCCAAATCACAAAAGGCCATCCAGCTTCCTTTAGCCTCCTGAATTCCTGTTTTTATGGCGGCGCCATAGCCCCGGCGGCGCGGGTGGGAGACAATTTTGATTTGCCCCTTAAAGATTTCAAGAGCCGCCTTTGATGAGTCTGTGGAGCCGTCATCAACGGCGATGATTTCCAGGCCGGGAAATGTTTTTCCGCATTCAATGGCTTTGGGGATGACTTCCAGGATGGCCTCTTCCTCGTTGTGGCAGGGCAAAATCAAGCTGATGCGGGAGGCTCCCCCCGCCCCGCCTGAGGGGCGATCGGCTTTCGTCATGACTCAAGGGGAGGGCGCGAATCTGAAATATCCGGGGGAGGCTTCCTCAGGCCCTTTTTTTTGAGCTTTTCGATAAGAGTCGTGCGGTTGAGGCTCAGCAGCCCGGCGGCCCGCCTCCGGTTCCAGTTTGTTTTTTTGAGGGCTTTCAAAATGATTGCGTCCTCATAAGCGCCCACCGCGCTGTTGAAATCCATTCCGCCGGCTGGCATCTCTATGGCCTCAAAGCGGCTGGATCTGTCCTCCGGCTTTTTGTATTTGTCAGGCAGATCCCGCAGCTGAATAAGGCCTGAGCCTTTAAGAACAGAAAGCCTCTCAATCAGGTTTTCCAGCTCCCGGATATTTCCAGGCCATTGATGCCCGCAAAGGGCGCTCATGGCCTCAGGGGAAAGCCCTTCAATCCCGGAAGAATGGCTTTTGTTAAAAAAATCAATAAAATGCCTGATCAAAAGGGGAATGTCAGAGCGCCGCTCCCTCAAAGGGGGGACAAAAAGCGGAATAATATTTAAGCGGTAGAATAAATCCTTCCGAAACCGGCCCTGCTCCACAGCTTTTTCCAGGTCAATATTGGTGGCGGCGACAATCCGCGCGCGGGCCGCAATGGCCTCAGTCCCTCCGACAGGGCGAAACTCCCTTTCCTGCAAAACCCTGAGGAGCTTCACCTGAAGGCTCAAATCCATGGCGCCGATCTCATCCAAAAAAAGCGTCCCATCCTCCGCCGCCTGAAAACACCCCTTTTGATTTCTGATGGCTCCGGTAAAAGACCCCTTGATATGGCCAAAAAACTCGCTCTCTAAAAGCTCTTTGGGGATGGCGCCGCAGTTGACGCTTATAAAAGGGCGGGCGCTTTCCGCCGCGCAGTGGATGGATCGGGCCACCAGCTCCTTTCCCGTCCCGCTTTCCCCTGTGATCAAAAGATTGGAGCGGCTTTTTGCCACTTTGCGCATGATCTCCGTCAGCCGGCTGATCCCCCCGCTTTTGCCTATGATCCGGCTGAAGTGAAACTGCCGCTTGAGGTTTTCCCTGAGGTTTTGGTTTTGCTCCAAAATTTCCTTTTGCCTTAAAACCTCGCTGATCAGCCGGAAAAGCGCCTCAGGCTCAAACGGCTTGGGCATAAAATGAAAAACCCCCTTTTTAAGGCTCTCAATAATTGTGACATTGATTGAGCTGGCGCCTGTGATGAGTATGGACTGAAGTCCTGGACGGATTTGTTTCAGCCGCGCGATCAAATCCGCGCCCGATCCATCGCCCAAGTTTAAATCCACTATGGCCAAGTCAAATTTTAAGGAGGGGCTGAGCCGAAGGCTCTCCCCGCAGCTGCCGGCGCCTTCAGACTGAAATCCTCTGGCCTCCAAAAGCTTTTTCAGGGACTGCCGGCAGGCCGGATCATCATCAATAATTAAAACGCGCCTTTCCATGCGGCTGGCTCCAAAGGCTTTTTCCGATTGTTTTTTCCGAAAAGCCCTGTCCAAACATTTTTCTCCGAAACCATCCTGAGGGCTGGAGCATGCGGCTGCGGCCGCCATCTCATCCAGAATACAGGATTTTTTGAAAGCCGGCCCCGGCTTTCTGAAAAACTGGACGAAATATTGCTTTGCCTCCAGCGGAAAGCCCCTGACCGCGGCGGCGGGGGCTGAAAACGAGCGGCCCGCTAAAAAAACTCCATTTTGATGAAAGCGGCCTCAAACAGAATCCCCTGCAAACCGCGCTCCCTTTAATCAGGGGCGGCGCCTGATATTTCCCCGCCATCCAAAGGCTCCGCGCCTCTGGAGGCCTCAAGAAGGCCGCTTACAATAGACTGGCACTGGCCCAAGGCCTGTTTGATTCCGCTGAGGCTTTCCCTCATCCGGCGCGCTTGTTTGCTGGGGCGGCCTCCCGGCCGCTCTCCGAATCCGCCCTCCAGGCCCGCCTCCAAGCCGGTTTCAATGACATGCATCATGGTTTTGGCGCTTGCGAGCGGGCTGTTCAGCTCATGCGCCAGGCTTCCCTTGATAAAGCCCAGCTCTCTTTCCCTTGCCTGCCGCGAAAGGGCCTCCTCCATTTCCGTCTGCTTTGAAATATCCTCCACAAGAAGCAGCTTTAAGGGGAGCCTTTCGTTTTTAAGGACAATGGCCTGAACAGAAACCCTCCAGCAAAGCAGCCTCCCGCGGAGATGGCGGCGGATAAGCCAGGAATCTCTGAAAGGCCCGCCAAGGCGCCCGCTTTCAGGGGCTTTGCCATCTGGGGGCCGGCCCTCATCAGGGGGTTTGTCAAGGGGAAAGGGGAATATCCCCAAAGCGCTCTCTCCAAAGATCTCCCCTTTTGATTTTCGCGCCAGCCGGGCAAAAGAGCGGTTGGCCCGCAGCGCCTTAAACTGCCTGTCAGTGATGCAGAGCGGCTGATGGAAAGAGTCAAAGACAGCCTCCCAGTGGGTTTTTTGGGCCTCCAGGTTTTGCCGGCGCGCCGCAAAGCGCATGGCCGCAGCCGCGCAGAGGCTGATTTTTTGCAGAAGCCTTTTGTTGGCCGCGGAGATTTTTTGGGAGGAAAAAAACACCAGCCGCCCAAAGCTCTCGCCTTTAAAGGAGGCGGGGCAGACAAGCTTGTGGGGAAACGGGCCGGCTTTCAGGGGGTTTTCCTCTGCCGGGGAACCCTTGAGAAGGGCGCCCTCCGCCTGAAAAGCCTCCCTGAAAAGACCCTCCCCCCCCTCCCATTCAATGGCCTGGACCCCGCAAAGATCTAAAAACCGCTTTCCCTTTAATAAGGACAAGTCCCGAGTCTCTGAAAACTGATGAATCAAAAGCAGAGCCTCAGAGAGTTTTTTGTTTCGCCAGCGGCGGGCGGCAGCGGCCTCCGGCGGGGAGGCGCGCCGGATTCTGCCCTGTCCGGCTCTGCCGCGCTGGTTTTTCCCTGCCGCCATTTTGCTCTTCATGGCTTTAGAATAGCCCGCCGCCCTGTTTTTCTAAACAGCTGGCCGCCGGGGGCGGGCGCTATCCTGACCAAAGGCGGGGTTTCCGCCGCGCGCGCGGCGCCCCGAAAGGCAAAACAAATGCCCCCTGGATGATCTTGCCGCCCCCCGGCGATTCGCAGGCGCCCCTCTGGACAAGCCGGCCGCTCCCGCAATGGCCCGGGAGCGGCCGGCAGGCCCTCCATTGAAACAGACACTCAAGCGCTTTTAAATCCTAAAGGATTTTCGGACAATGCAGGCAAATTGAGGCATAATCAAAAGCAGCTGGACAGGCTCAGGCCGCGGCTGCGGATCAGGCGCCTGCCGGCGCCGCCAAAGGCCAGACAGGCGCGCGCGGGCTGGGGGGAGAGGCATGACAGTTCAAAGCCTTTTGGAGCAAAAACTCACAGACGGGCTTCAGCCCGCTCATCTCCAGGTGATTAACGAAAGCCCTCAGCACAATGTCCCGGAAGGGGCTGAAAGCCATTTTCGGGCCATTATTGTCTCCAAGAGATTTCAGGGCCTTGCGGCTGTGAAAAGGCATCAGCTGGTCCACTCCCTTATCAGCTTGGAGCTGAAAGATCGGATTCACGCCTTTTCCCAGCGGACATTCACCCCTGAGGAATGGCAGCGCCGCGGCGGCAGCCTTCCCTCATCCCCGCCCTGCGCCAAAAAGCCCCCCGCGCCCCCGTCATAAAATCCAGCGGCGGAGATGTTTTCCCCTTCTGAGGGCAGGCTCTAAGGCCATTTAAGGCATAATGAGGGCAAAAGCCTGGAAAAAACCTTCAAAAATCTCCCGGCGCTGGCGGATTCAAGGCTTTAGAGCGCCAAAACACAGCCCAAGGTCCTGATTCATGCCGCAGCGCCTTATCCTCCCGGGCGCGGATGGCTTCCGCCGGGGCGCCTCTTAAAATCCCTCTAAAGTATTGTATTTACAGGTTTTTTTTTAAACACCCGCCCCGCTCCCAGCGGGCGGCGCAAAGCCTGCCGGCGCCGCAGAGGAAAAAACCAAAAAAAATATTTTTTTTGATTTGAAAAGCAAAATTATTTTTGATTATTCTTAAGTATAGTAAAAAACACAGGAGGTGCTCGATATGCCTAGAAAAAAAACAACCAAAAAGAAAAAAACTGTCAGAAAAAAAGCTGGCAGAAAGAAAAAAGCTGTTAAAAAGACAAAAAACGGCAGGACAAAAGCCGGCAGAAAAAAAGCCGGCAGAAAGAAAGCCGTCAGAAAGAAAAAAACTGTCAGGAGAAAAAAAGCCGGCAGAAAAAAAGCCGTCAAGAAAAAAACTGTCAGAAAGAAAAAAGCCGGCAGAAAGAAAAAAGCTGTCAAAAAGAAGGGCCGGAAGAAGAGAAAGCCAAACCCGGCTTTCATGAGGAGCTTTAAGGCCTCGCCTGTTCTTCAGGCGATTGTTGGCTCCGCCACAATTTCCCGCCCTCATGCGACCAAGAAAATCTGGGATTACATCAAAAAGCATGATTTGCAGGATGCCAGAAAGCGCCGTCAGATCAATGTCGGCGGCACAAAGCTTGGAAAAATGTTTCCAGGCAAAAGGCACATCACTATGTTTGAGCTGCCGAAGGGCCTCGGCAGGCACTTGAAAGACTAATCCCTGTCATCGGCCTGAAGAGGGGGAGAGGAGGGAAGCCTCCTCTCCCCTCTTGCTTTTGGGGCTGGCGCGGGGCAAAATTTTCCGTTTTTTTTTTCCAGACGGCCATGCCGCAAGTTTTATCTCCAGGCGAAATTCCCCTTATGCGCAGCGCCGGGCGGCTGGCTGCCGGGGTTTTGGTTTACATTGAGCCTCGGATCAAGCCTGGCGTGACCACAGAGGAGCTGGATCAGCTCTGCCACGAATACATTGTGTCCCGCGGAGCGCGCCCCGCCCCCCTGAATTACAATGGCTTTCCGAAATCCATCTGCGCCTCTGTAAATTCCTGTATATGCCACGGCGTCCCTGACAGCTCGCCCCTTAAAGAGGGGGATATTGTGAATGTGGATGTCACCTGCCTCAAAGACGGCTTTCATGGAGACACCTCAAAAACCTTTTTGGTGGGGGAGGTTTCTGATCAGGCCAGAGCGCTTGCGGACTGCGCGCTTGCAGCCATGAAAAAGGGCATTGAGGCCATAAAGCCCCATGGCGCCACAGGGGATATTGGATTTGCCGTGGAGAAATATGTCACCCGGAAGGGGTTTTTCCCTGTGAGGGATATTGGAGGGCATGGCATTGGCCGGAAATTTCATGACGATCCCTTTGTCCCCTCTTTCGGCAAGAAGGGCAGGGGAGAGCCTCTGATTCCCTGGAGCTGCATCACAGTGGAGCCTATGATCAACGAAAAATCCTCAGATATTAAGGAGCTTCCCATCCCCGGCTCCAGCATTCGGAGCTATCATACAGCGGATGGCGGGCTTTCGGCCCAGTTTGAGCATACTGTGCTGATCACTGACGGGAGCGGCGGCAAAAACTATGAAATTCTCACCCTGCCCTGACCCTAACGCCGGGCGGCAAGCTCCCAGAGGGCGGCAAGCCTCAGGATTAAACAGGATATTTTTGGGCGGGATCATCCGCCGGCTCAGTAACGGTAAGATTCTGGCTTAAACGGGCCTTCCGGCGGAATGTTCAGATAATCCGCCTGCTCTTTTGTGAGGCGGGTCAGCCTGACTCCAAGCTTTTTCAGATGAAGGCGGGCGGCCTTTTCATCCAGAATTTTTGGCAGAACATGCAGCCCCACAGGGTATTTTTTGGGGTTTGTCCAAAGCTCTATTTGCGCCAGGACCTGGTTTGTAAAAGAGGCGCTCATCACAAAAGAGGAATGCCCCGTGGCGCAGCCCAGATTCACAAGCCGGCCTTCGGCTAAAACAATGATTTCCCGGCCATTTTCAAGCTGATGGATCTTGACCTGGGGCTTTATCTCTCTGGATTTTGAGCGGCTGTTCAGCCACTTCATGTCAATTTCCACATCAAAATGGCCAATATTGCAGACAATGGCCCCTGACTTCATTTTTTGAAAATGCCCGCCATGCAAAACCCCGCGGCAGCCGGAGGCTGTGACAAAAATGTCTGTTTTTTCGGCAGCATCCTCAATGCGGACGACTTCATAGCCCTCCATGCGCGCCTGAAGAGCGCAAATCGGATCAATTTCTGAGACAAAAACCCTCGCGCCATAAGCCCGCATGCTTTGGGCGCAGCCCTTGCCCACATCCCCATAGCCAGCGATGAGGACATTTTTTCCGGCAATCATCACATCTGTGGCCCGTTTCAGCCCGTCAGCCAGAGATTCCCGGCAGCCGTATAAATTATCAAACTTTGACTTCGTCACTGAGTCATTGACATTTATGGCCGGGATTTTCAGCTGCCCTTTTTGATGGAGATTTCTCAAGATTTGAGCGCCTGTTGTGGTCTCCTCCGAAAGGCCGATCAGGTTTTGGAGATGGGCCTTTTGCGCCGGCTCATGAATAAACCGGGTCAAATCCCCGCCGTCATCTATAATCAAATGAAAGCCCCGCGCGCCCCAGCCATAAACAGTTTGCTCTATGCACCACTGGTATTCCTCTTCTGTTTCGCCCTTCCAGGCAAACACAGGGACCCCGGCCATGGCCATGGCCGCCGCCGCATGATCCTGCGTGGAGTAAATATTGCAGGAGGACCAGCGGATCTCCGCGCCCAGAGCCTTTAAAGTCTCCATCAAAACAGCTGTTTGAATGGTCATGTGGAGGCAGCCTGTGATCCTGGCCCCCTTTAGAGGGGCTTTCGGGCCATATTCCCCCCTCAGGGCCATAAGCCCCGGCATCTCGCCCTCGGCGATTTTGATTTCCTCGCGGCCATAGCGGGCCAGCCTCTCAAACCGCCCGCTGTCCTCCATGGCGGGGCGGCAGATCCGGTAATCCGGCGGCTTCAGCTTTTGCTTTGCGGCAGACATGTTTTTCCGGGCGGACAAAAGCCCCCCCCAAGACAGCTGTTTATACTTTATTTGGCCGGGCCTGTCCAGCGGCGCGGCGGGGCTTCCGGCCCTTGCGCTGATCGCGCCTGAGGCGCCAGGCCGGGCTTTTGATCTTGTTTTTTTAATGGCTGCCGGCGGCGGAGATGGCGGGGCGGCTGGAGACCAGCTTTTCGACCCAAAGCCTTTCGCCGGTCAGATTAAAGCCAATGGCCTCGGCGCCGCAGGCGATGGACTCAAAAAAATTCTTCACATCATATATATTGTATTGCTCTTTTCCGTAAAGCGTCCCCTCAATGGCCTCAATCACGCTGAACAGATCCGCTGTGGTCACAACCTTTGGCATCTGGCTGGGGTCTATGCCCTCGCAAACCGCCGGAGAAAATCCGACAAACTCTTTTGTCAAAAGGATTTTCCTGCCGTTTAGAAAATTGACCTGCAAAAACGGCTCCCCCTGGGTGTCTTTTCTCTTTAAAATGGCCTCAATCTCTTTCGCGCCAAAGGATATCTTTTTTTGATCTTTTTTTTGCCGGATATGGATTTTTCCGCTGGGAAGGCTTCTCATGGTGAGAAGATTTCCGCTGCCGGACAAAAAGCCCTCTATGTCTTTTATATGGCCCGATTGCGCTGTTTTGGTTTTTTTCATGCCTGACAAAGCTCCTGATCTTCCGCTCTAAAAACATTATCGGCGGGCTTTTCGGGGCGCTTAAGCGGTTTTTTTGACAAAGGGCCTGAAAACCAGATCTTAAGAGGCTGGTCCTGTATGGTTTCCGGGCGCCTTTGCGGGGGGATTCCCCCCCGCTCCCCCCCTTTTTTTTGACGGGCTCCGCTGTAACGGAAATGCAGACGCGGAAATACGGGGATTTCCCCCCCGCTCCCCCCCCCTTTTTTTTGACGGGAGCGGCGCGGGGGAGGGGGGGGGTCAGTCCAGGGCCAGGCTTTTGTATTTTTCGCTGAGATGCTTTGGCGCGCGCAGATCCATAGGGTCTGAGCAGCGGGGCTTTTGGCAGATGACCGGGCGCCGGGGCGGCTGAAAGCTCGCATCCAGAGTGTAAATGTTTCCAATCGCCCCGCCTTGAAAGCAGTTGGCGATAAAAATATCGCCGTTAGGCGCAACCTTTAAAAGCCGGACTCCGGCATGGCAGGTCCAGCCCCTGAAGCCGGTTTGTTTCCGAAAATTCATCTCGTTGTAATGAAAATCGCGCTTAAATGTTTCGCCGCTTTCTGTTTCCATAAAGCCCGTCAGCCACTTTCTCTCAGAGCTTGTTTTTTGATAAAGCCGCTCCAGCGCAGCGCGGTCGCCTTCTGAATAATAGCGGCTTTCCCGCTCTTCGGTTTCCGCATGGCTCTGGGGGCTGCGTTTGTCAGGCGCGACCTTGGATTCCGGGCTGATGGGAGTCTCCGGCGGCCGCTCCCTCCATTTCCAATGCCCCTTTTCGGTTTTGGCCTTGGCTTTTTTGAGAAAGCTCTCTTTTTGCGGGCGGATGACCCGGTATTCAATTTTCTCAATATGAGGGGCGAGCCGCTTTCCCATGGCCTCAATCTCTTTCAGGAATCCCGGAAGGGCCATAAAGCGCAGCAGCAGCTGTTTGGGATGAATCTGGCCCGGCCCGAAGCCCTGCCTCTCTGGCGGGATGCCTTTGTTTAAGGCGAGGCGGCATGTTTCCAGCTCAATGGCTTTTTGGCTGCAGGCCTCAAGCTGGGAGGCGATATGCTCAAAATGCAGGCTGAAGGTGATGTTGTCGGAGAGCTTCAGGACTTTTTTCAGATAATCCGCGGAGCGGCTTCCGTTGGTTGTGACGGAAATCTCATGCTTTTTATCCTGCAGATACTCTAAAAGCCTCAAAAAATCCGGGTTCAGGGTAGGCTCGCCGCCTGTGAGGCTCCAGTGGATGTTTGTCCCGCAAACCGAGGTGATTTTGTCCGCAAAAATTTTCATTTTTTCAAAAGGGACATGAGCCGAGTAATTGTCATGAATAAAATCCGCGCAATAGCTGCAGGCAAAGTTGCAGCGCTTGCCTATATACCAGTCAATCATCATGCTGCCCCAGCGGTTATGCCTGTATTTGAGGGCAACAAGGCGGGGCGGGGATTTTTCTTTCACATGGGCCTCCAGTCAAAAGTCAAAAAGCCCTTTTAAAGCCGGGTTGGCGCGAAAAAAACTCTGCCCCCGCGATTTATCAAAATGCAGGGTGTAGCGCCTCAGCTGCGGCAAAAGGGCCTGGTCATCCCGGCTCATCATATAGCTGACCTGGGCTAAAAGGCCTGCCCGCATTTTTCCCGAAAACCGGCGGGCCTCTGCCCGCAGCCGGCGCGCGATGAGGCTTTTGTATTTTTTCGGAAACACCGTGGAGCTTAAAAACCCGGGAAAGCTCACATGAGTGGGGTTTATCCACTGGTTTTTGTCAAAAGGCCGGGCGGCATGCTGATTCCAGTTTTCAATCCACCAGTCAAAGCTCTCCGCCATGCCGAGGATGTTGTTTGCGCTGATTGAGCTTCTAAGCCCTATGCGAAGGTCCATTTCATGGGTCAGCCGGAAAAAAAACCGCAGAGACTTTTCAGCCCGCTCCCAGCGGCTGGGCCATCTTGCGAGCTCCCAGGTTTTTTTGATCCCGTCAAAGCTTGCGGCTATCTCCACATGCCGGAATTTTTTCCATTTTTCTATCAGGCGTTTCCCCGGCCTGACAGTCATGTTTGAGCTGTAGTTCAAAAAAACCCCCCCCGCCCGGCCGCTCTCTATCAGCCTGTCAAGGCAGGCGATATGCTCCCGCATCAGCAGAGGCTCCCCGCCTGTGAATTTGATATGGGCCAGGCCGTCAAGAAAAGGCTCAAGAAGCCTGACATCCCAGCCGGAGTTTTTTTCCGGATTGAGGGTTTTGCCGTAAAACTCTTTTTCGCTCTCAAACCATTTTGAGGAGTATCTGCTGTCGCACATTCGGCAGGCCAGATTGCACTTGTTGGAAAGCCCCAGCTCCAGCCAGCGGATTTTTGGCTTTTTCAGGCTGGAGATTAACTTGTCCGGCGGCAGGCTGCGGCTTGAGTTATAGCGCTCCCTGAGGCTTTGCTTTCCGCTGGCCTCCTCCTCGCGGCAGCGGATGCAGCCGGGGATTTTTTTGTTTTGCAGCATGGCGGAGCGGATCGTTCCCATAAAGGGGCTTTCCCATGCCTCCTGGAGGCTTGCGGCTTTCAGATGGGATTTTTCCTGCTCCCCGCGCGCCATTTTAAACCGGCAGCAGGGCTTGATCCGGCCGTCAGGCCCGACAAACAGATGAGTCCATGGCATGGAGCACCAGTTTGCTGGAACAGCCCCGCTTGTTTGCTGGGACAGCCTGGCGGCCGCTCCCGGGAGTCTTGCAAAAAGGCGGGATGTTTGCTGGGACGGCGGCGCGGCCGCTCCCCGGCCGCGCGCGCGCAAAGAGGCGGCTTCGGGGTTTGAAATCATATCATCCTCCATTGCCGCAAAAATCCCCCGCGCCGCGGCGCTCAGTAAAGCCCCTTGGGCAGATCCCTCCAGGCCATAGTCTGCTGATAAAGCTCCGGGAGAGCTTTCGGCCAGGAGGTTTTTCTCAGCTCGTCCAGCCTGTCCATAAAGTGAATAAAATTGCTTCTCCATTTTATCAGATCATCCCCTTTGTAAGTGATTTTGTTCATGTATTCGGCATAGCTGTCCAAAATCTGGCAGGCCTGGCGCGCTTTTTCATCCCAGCCGGCCGCGCCCCGGCTTTCGCCGCATTCCGCCCGCCAGTCAATGGCCAGAAATCTTTTTTTGCTCAATTCAAACCGCTCTTTGATCTCCCTTTTGAATGTGTCCTCCAGAATATTCACATTCAGATAATGAGGCCTGTGAACAGGGTGGGGGCTGATCACACACTGCCGGCCCCAGGGGCCGACCCTTTTGTAGTTTTTTCTCATTATGTATTCAATAAAGCCGGGAAGATGGCAGATGTTCAGCAGGCTGACACTGATGGTGATGTGAATGTCAAAGCTGCCCTCCGCCCGGCTGAGGCGCTCAAGGTTTTTCTCAATGCTCTCCCACTTGCTGGGGAATCTGATAAAATCATTCAGCCCGGCAATGCCGTCAAGGCTGACTCCAATCAAAACCCGCCGAAAGCGCCTCCATATATCAAGGGCGGCTTTGGGGATGACTGTGAGATTTGTGTTGTATTGAATGTTCAGCTTCGGGGCCAGGCCCTTTTGAACGCATTTTTTTAAAAACTCATAATGGGATTTGATAAGCAGGGGCTCGCCGCCGGCAATGTAAATATGCCGAAAATCCCCCATGCGGCGCTCCATCTCGCTCCAAAAATTGGGGTCATTCTGCCAGCCGTAAATATCCTCTTTCAGCTTCATGCGGGGGGGATCCCCGGAATTTGCCCGGCGAAGCCCCTTTGATTTGTCCGGGATCAAGCTGACTTTTTTGGCGCCATAAAAAAAATGGCTGTACCCCCACACGCCATGAAAGTCATCATACCATTTGCTGCTGCTTATGGGGCTGCACATGACACATTTTAAATTGCAGAGATTCCCAAAGCGGATGTCAGGATAGGATACAGGAAAATCCTCAAGGCTGACAGAGCCGTCTTCGCGGGTCAGGGCTCTGGCCTTTTTATAAGAGGGATAGCGCTCCGCCTCCACAAGATCGGCGAGATGGCGGCGCTCATACATGTTTCTGGACATGATGCCGCTTTCATGCTCGCTTTGGCAGCGCCGGCACTCTTTGGGCCACCGGCCGGAGAGCATGTTTTTGCGGACAGATTTCATAAGCGGAGAGTTTAAGACATCTTTCCATGAGGCGCCGGAAACATGCAGGGGCCGGCCATGGCGTCCTTTTAAAATGCCGCGGCCGGGGCTGGCCTCGCTGTGGCAGCAAAGCCTGTAATCGCCGTTTTCCTTGACGCTGACATGAGACCAGGGCAGGACACACCAGGGGGCCGGCGCGCCTTTGTTCCGGGACATGCTTTTTTTGAAATCGCTCATTTTCAGTCAAACAGCTCAGCGATTTCCGGGAGAGTTTGCCTCCAGTTTGTTCCGCGGGCGCGGTCCAGATCCTCCAGATAATTAAACAGGACAGGCCCGAGGCGGCCCCAGGAGTTTTTTTCGCTCATAAAGCGCAGATAATAATCCAGGCTCTTTATTTTTGGCTTTAGATAAGCCAGCTTTTTTTCGGCCTTTTGCTTAAACGGCTCCGGCAGGTTTTGTATGCTCATGTGGGCGGGGGAGGTGACAAAGCAGCACAGCCGGAATTTGATGCCGGGAAAGCTCTTCCGGCAGTATTCATAGGTTTCCGGCAGGGTCCATAAGCTTGTGTTGTAGGCCGACCAGTTAAAGAAAACCGAAAACGGCGCGCGGCTCAGCAGCTCAAGCGCCGGCTCAAGGCCTTTCCATAAAAAAGGCCCTCTCAAAAGCTCCGCCCTTTCGCGGATGGCGTCCAGGCTGCAGCTCAGCTCGACTTTTTTTATTTGCGACAAATGGCTGATGATCTCCTTTGTGATCAGGGTTCCGTTAGTCACATAGCTCAAAAACAGGTTTGTGTTTCCGGTTTCAGCCAGCCATTTCAGCAGGTCCAGCTGGGGGCGGCTGGCAAAAGGCTCGCCGCCGAGAAACGACAAATGCCGGATGCTTTTGATGTTGTCTTTTATATAGCTCCACACATGGCCTTTGGCGGAGATCCAGCGGTTATTGATTTTGAGGCCGGCCGTGTTGGGGTATTTGTCCAGAAGGAGCTTGTCCTCAAACCATTTGGAGCTGTTTCCCGTCCAGCAGTGAATGCATTTGAGGTTGCAGATGTTTCCCACGCGGATGTCAAGGGATCGCGGGGGGATTTTGACCGCCCCCTCTTTGTCTGTGAGGCGGCGCGCCTCCCCCTCAGCCAGCTGAAGCTCCTTATGGATCTCCTGCCGCTTGCTGAGGCCGCCGGATTTTTCCATTGTGTGGCAGACTTCGCAGTTGGGGTTTTCGCGCCCGCCCAGCATGTCCAGGCGGAGCTTTCTGTAGTAGGCGGAGTTCCAGGCCTCAATGACAGAGATGTCTTTCAGGCTGGGGTTTTCGGGGTTTGGCCGGCTTCTTCCGCAGGCGCGGACCCGGCCATGGGGATTCATGCCAAGGCTTGTCCAGGCCAGAGGGCAAAAAGTTTTGCTTGAAGATTCCAATGGCTTAACCCCCTGAGCGGAGCGGCGGCGCGCGCGCCGGCCCCGGCTCTTTTTTTTAAATTAACAAAAAAAGCCGGCTTCCGCAAGCTGTTTCAATGGCCGGAGCCGCAGCCTGTTTTTTGGGCCGGCCTATCGGCTGTTCATTGCTTGACCAGCATCCGCAGCAGGGGCCTGACTCCCACGGGCTGCTCCCCGTCAAAAGCCAGATGAATGGCTTTTGTTGGCCGAAGCTGAAAATCCGCGCAGACTTTTTTGTAGGCCTCCCCGTATTTTTTCTGCCAAAAATCCGGGCCAAACCTCTGCATAAACCTCAGGCCAAGCCAAACCCCCGATTGATTGTTCATATTAAAGTCGTTCATGATGGAGACCGGCCCCCGCCAGCGCTTTCGCGCGAATCTCAGCCCGATGCGGTTGGCTCCCAGCCCCAGAGCCTTGCTGAGGCTGAAGCCCGCGCTTTGAATGCAGGGGCGGTCAAAATTAAATGTGATGTCCCGCGCGCAGCCCATCCAGCAGCCGTCAATATGGACGGGGATGTTTTTCGCTGCGCAGACTTTCAGAATGAGATCCATCTCCGGGTGAATGTCCCCGCAATAGGAAAAGGGCAGGCTGATGATCAGCTGCTCCCCGGCCTCCAGCTGCCGCGGGCTTTTTTTTATTTTAAGGGAATCGCCAAACAGCCGCCAGTGGTATTTGTATTCATTTTCCATGACAGCTATGGCTTTTTTCATCAGGTGGAGGTCATCTATATACTGCGCGCATCCAATAATGATGTCCCGGTCGGGAAAAGCCTCCAGCCCTTTAATGGAATACAAACCGCTGCCTAAAAGCCAGCTCTCAAAGCTGTCTTTAAAAGACTGGAAGAGCCGGCCGGGGCTTTCGCCAAAGTTTTCGCCTGTTTTTGTCAGCTCGGCGATAAAGCCGTGAACCTCCGAGTCATACATGCTCTGTGGGCGGCGGGTCTGCAGCAAATCTCTTGAGTATTTCATAAAGCTCTTAAGCGCCGGCGGCAAAGCTTGTGATCTGGCTGTTCCGGCTCCCCGGCCCGCTGGTAAATTCATAGTCTGGCCCGCAAACCCGGCTGCAGGCCTCAAGCTTTGGGTTTTTTTTGTCATTTGTTTTGTTTGTCCAGCTTTCCGCCAGATCTGAGGCGAGCCACCGGTGGGACAAAATCTCTTTTAAAGAAAAATGCCTCAGGCTGTTAAAATTTTTTTTGTATTTTTTTCTAAGCGCCTCAAGCTGTTTTTTTTGGGGATGGCTCCGGCAGACAAAGTAAACCGGAGCGCCTGTCCAGCAGCATGGCCAAACCAAAGCCTCAAAATCTATAAACAAGGCTCTGCGCCTCTGAAATTTGCATGCGATGGGCGCGGCCTCCATATAAGCCTGCCAGGATCCGTGTTTTTTGATGACTCCGCGCAGCTGATCCCGCGCGCCCGGCGGCTTTTTCAGCAGCCCCGCGGGCCGGCCTTTTGTATTGAAAACTGTATGGGATGAAGGGTCTTTTGAGCCATCTCCCGGGGCAAACCGGGCCGTGAATTTTTTTTGAAAGCCGGCAAAGCCCATCCTGCGGGCCAGATTTTTGGCCTCCTCAATTTGGTGATGATTGTGATCAAACACAAGAAAATCCCATCGCGCGCGCCCGCCGGCCTGAATATAGGCGGCGGCGTTTTCCATAATTTTTTCAAAGCTGCTGCCCCTGCGGTAAATGGCGTTTGTGTCCGCCAGGCCGTCTATGGAGAAAGACACAAGGCTTTTTGTCCCGGAGAGCTGCTTTCCCAGAGACTGCCAATAGGCGGGGGATCTTAAGGAGCCGTTTGTGGCTATGCTGATGGCCATGCCGGAGCCAAGGCATTTGCCAATGGCATAATCAAGATGCCTGGAGGCTATGGGATCGCCGTAGTTTCCGTTAAAGGCGATGGTTTTCAGCTGGGCAGCAAGATCAGCGCTGAAAATTTTATTGTAATCCTCCGGCTGCAGCTCCGCAAGCGGCATAATCGGATTGACCCGGCCCCGATGGACGCGCGCGCACTGGGGGCAGAGCAGATTGCATTTGCTGGCCGGCTCGATTTGCAGGCTTTTGATTTCAGAAAAGCGCAGATACTGTCCCATAAGCTTTGGCGCGGGGCCGCGCTGCGAAAACAGGCTTTGCCGCTCTGAAAGGGGCGGCAGATGAGTTTTGACTCCCTTATAGTCCTGAACTGTTTTTTCCTTAACCTCTCATGGAGAGCAAAAAATCTTCGGCTTAAAGCTTTTTTTATTGATTATATGCGAGCTGTCTCCCACCGCCTTGATCACAAACAAGCCCCTGCTCTCCGCATAAGCCGCCGCCCCGCGCTTTTCGCTCAAATACGCCACAGCCCCTCTTATGCGCATCCTCCGATATGAGGGAAACATCTCATGAAAATGATCTAAAACATACAAAAAACGATTCACCTTGGCCTTGTTCAAAGAGGACTTGACCTCAACGGCCACAAGCTCATCGCCGTTTTTGGCAACAATGTCAATCTCGCAATTCTTCCTCTCCTGCCGGCCCAAACTGTCAGTTATTATCATAGAGCCTGTTTCATTCTGGGATATGTGGCAGATCATGATTCCCCTTTCCCGAAGCTGCGCAGTCAGATTTCCAACGGTTAGGCTCTCGACAAAATCCCCCCGCCTGTTGTCCATCCGGCCATCTGATTCCCGTATCGCCCTGTTGGTTTCCTCTATTTGCTGATCAACCCTTTTGCTGCTTTCAGCAAGCTCCTCCCGAAGCTTTTTTCGATCCTCAGCAAGCTCCCGGCGCTGTTTTTCCCACGCCTCGGCCCGTTTTTTTTCTTCCTCGGCCCGCTCCCGGCGCTGTTTTTCCCATGCCTCGGCCCGCTTTTTTTCTTCCTCGGCCCGCTCCCGGCGCTGTTTTTCCCATGCCTCGGCCCGTTTTTTTTCCTCCTCGGCCCGTTTTTTTTCCTCCTCGGCCCGTTTTTTTTCTTCCTCGGCCCGTTTTTTTTCCTCGGCGGCGGCCCGTTTTTTTTCCTCGGCGGCGGCCCGTTTTTTTTCCTCCTCGGCCCGTTTTTTTTCCTCCTCGGCCCGTTTTTTTTCCTCCTCGGCCCGTTTTTTTTCCTCCTCGGCCCGTTTTTTTTCCTCGGCGGCCCGTTTTTTTTCCTCGGCGGCGGCCCGTTTTTTTTCCTCCTCGGCCCGGGTTTTTTGCTGTTTTTCCCAGTTTTCGGCCATCCTTTTTTGGCTGACTGAAAGCTCTTTTAAAATTCTCCAGATTTCATCTGGAGCTGGAACTGGCTGCTGACTCTGCATTTCCCCTCCTTTTTTTTTGACGGCCCCGGCGGGCATTATTTTCCAATAATAACAGCGGCGGATCTGACAGCCGTGAGGCCGTCCCGGCAAACGCCGATCCCTGTAAAAGACTGCCGGGAACGACCTGACAGGCCGGTCCAAAAAACAGGCCTAACAGCAATTCTAAGGCGCTGGCCTGCGGCTGTCAACAGCTTTCAAAAAAACTTCCCGCCTGTCAAAATGTTTTTTCGGCCCCCTTTGTGAAAAAAAAATCTGAAAAAACGGACATTTTCAATGAACAGCCTTGCGGCTGTTCCGACAGGCTCGGCGCTGGGGGAATTTTGGAGGGCGCCCCCCCGCCCCGCGGCGAAAACCGGCGGGATTTGCGCAAAGCCAAAAGCCGGGGTAAAATCACCATGTTATGAGATTTAAAATCGAGCGGGCCGCTTTTTTTATCAATATCCTGCTCCCCGCGCTCCTCGCCATGAGCCTCATCTTCCCCTCCCGCTATTATCTCACAAGCGCGGCTCTTTTGGCTCTGAACGGCCTCAACTTTTACTTTCGCCATATCCAGAAAAAACACACACTTCTGGCAAATTTTGGGATTTTTGCCATGCTCCGCTATTTGATAGAGAGCCTTGGGCCTGAGTTCCGCCAGTATCTTTACTCCAGCGACACAGAGGAAAAGCCCTTCAGCCGGACAGAGCGGGGCGGCGTTTACAAAAAAGCGAAAAACCAGGAAGCCGACTCCTCATTTGGCTCGCTGCTGAATTTTGACGGACGGGATTTTAAGCTGAAGCACTCGCTTTACCCCTTTGTTGGGGAGCCGCGCCCCTTTTCGCTCGCCTTTGGAGAGGAAAGGGGCTGCCCATCCCCCTGCCGCATCACAAGCCCTCTTTTGATTGGCGGCATGAGCTACGGCTCGCTGGGGAAGAGCGCGGTCAGGGCGCTGGCCCGCGGCGCCAAAAGGGCCGGCCTCCTGATGAACACAGGCGAGGGCGGCTGGCCAAAATATCACTTAATGGAGGGCTGCGATCTGATTTTTCAGATGGGGACGGCAAAGTTTGGGGTCAGAACAAAAGACGGCCGCCTGGATCCCGGCCGGCTGGAGTCCCTGGCGCGGCTGCCGCAGGTCAAAATGATTGAAATCAAGTTTTCCCAGGGGGCAAAGCCCGGCAAAGGCGGCCTGCTGCCTAAGGAGAAGATCACTCCGGAGATTGCTGAATTGAGAGGCGTCCCCATGGGAAAAGACATCATTTCGCCCCCAAGGCATATTGAATGCGGGGACCCGGCCTCCGCGGTCAAGTTTATCCGCCGGATACAGGAAGTGAGCGGCCTCCCTGTCGGGATCAAGCTCTGCCTGGGCCGGGAGCGGGAGCTGCGGGAGCTTTTTTCCGCCATGAAGAGGCAAAACTCGCTCCCCGACTATATAGCCATTGACGGCTCTGAGGGCGGGACCGGCGCCGCGCCAAAGACTTTTATGGACGACTTGGGCTATCCCCTTATGCGCGCGCTGCCCGCTGTCAAAAGCCTGTCAAAAGAGGCCGGCCTTGAGGGCAAATTCAAAATTCTCTGCGCCGGGAAGCTGATTCTCGCCGGGCGGCAGATGATGGCGCTCTGCCTTGGCGCCGATGCCTTTTACACCGCCAGAGGCTTTTTGCTGGCCCTGGGCTGCATTCAGGCCCTTCGCTGCCACACCAACAGCTGTCCGACGGGGATCACAACCCACAATCCGCGGCTGATGAAAGGCCTGGATATTGAGGAAAAATCCGAAAGGGTCAAAAGCTACGCCATGCATCTGGCCAGACATCACCGGGAAATGCTTAAGGCGCTGGGGCTTGGGGATTTTTCCCAGCTGAGCGAAAGCCATATCCTGGCTCCCGCTGTTTTGGCCCCCGCCAGAGAGCCGCATCCAAAAAGCGCTTAAAGCTTAGGGCTTTTGCCGCAGAATCTGGTATTTGTAAACCGCCTGATTGTGCTCTTTGAGGGTTTTGGAAAAAAAATGCCTTCCGTTGTTTTGGCTCACAAAATACAGATAATCCGTTTCTTCGGGGGAAAAAACCGCGCGAAGGCTTTCGCGGCCGGGGCTGGCAATCGGCCCGGGCGGAAGGCCATGGATCACATAAGTGTTGTAGGGCGAGTCAAAAAGAATGTCCCGCTTTCGGATGTTTTTGGGATGGGAAAAGCCTTTGGCCAAATACAGGCTGTAAAGGATTGTGGGATCGGTTTGAAGCTTCATGCCAAGGCGCAGCCTGTTGTGAAAGACTGAGGATATGCGGGGGCGCTCTTCCGGGGCGCCGGTTTCTTTTTCAATCAGGCTGGCAAAGGTCACCGCCTCATGCCGGCTTTTGATGCCATGGCGCGCCGTTTTTGCCGCGCGGCGAAAAGACGCCGGCGCCGCCTCCCGATAGGCTTTGGAAAACTCTTCAGCCATAAGCCGCAGCAGAGTTTCCGCCTTCATGTATTTTGTAATGGCGTAGGTTTCGGGAAATAAATAGCCTTCAAGGGAATCCAGCTCCGCTCCTAAAAGCTTTTTGACGAAGGGCCGGTCCCTGACAAGGCGCAAAAGCCTGTCCGCCTCAGGCCAGCCCGCGCCTTTTAAAACCTCCCAGATTTCATGATGGTTCAGGCCTTCGGCAAAAGTGACGGAAAAATGATGCGCCCTGCCGGCCCTGAGCTTGTGAAACTGCTGCCAAAGGGATTCCCCTGAAGAGAGCTTGTATTCCCCGGCCATAAGGGGCGGAAGCCCCCAGGCCCGCGCGAGAATCCTTAAGGACAGCGCCCGGCGGATGAGCTGTTTTTCCTCCAGCTCCAGAGCCAGCTGATCGAATCCCATGCCGGGGGGAACATCCACCAGAGCCTCCCTCCCGCCTCGGGGATCCGCAGGCTGAAACAGCTCAAACAAAATCAGAAAAGCCAGGCCCAAAGCCAAAACGGCGGCGGCCGCGGCGGAGATGGCGGGCGCTTTTTTAGGGAGCTTCATGCCAAAATCCAGGCCTGGTGTGGTTTTGCCGCTTGCCAGACAGCCCGGCATAGCCAAGCCTCCTCTGGGCCAGCCTGTCATTCCGCGGCTGTTTAAAAAGACCTGCGCTTAAAGCCTTTGGGATTCAGCAAAGCCGCGCTTTCCCCTTGAGCCAAAATCATAAACAAGCCCTTGTTTATTACATCCTCCCGGCGGGCCCGCAGCGCGCGGTCAAACTTTTCCCGGCTGGCCTTTTGGCTTAAGGGCGCTTTTTTTCTGCCTCTTTTATGATTTTTTTCCGCCCGCCAGCGGCTGGTTAACAGTTATGCAGCCATTATAGCGCGCAATTTGCCGGCGGGGGCCTAAAAAAAATCCCCCCAAAAAACAGGCATTTCAGCCATTTTTGCGGGGTCTGGGCCAAAAATAAGGCCATGGAAAGGCCATGGAGGAGCCGGCCCGCAGATCTGGAAAAACCAAGCCCAAAGCCCCGTTTAGGCCCAGCCGACTCATTTTTTGGAAAGCTTTCGCCGATAATGTTTATAGAGGCCCTGCCTTCCCCCTGATCAAGGGGCGGTCCTTAAGGGGGCTGAGCGGGGGCGGACAGGGGCTGGCCTCTTTTTTCCCCCTTTTTTTGAAGGGGGCTGAAAGGGGGGGAGGGATCCGGAATCCCCTCTTTTGGAGATCATGATCTGGGAAATTGTTAGAGACATTATGAGCTGTTTAAAAATCCGCCAGGCCTTTGGCCTGAAAATCAAACCGGCCTTTGGCGCCCGCGCCCTGTTAATTGCGGGCCTGGCCGCGGGCTTTGCGGCGCCTAAGCAAGCCCAGGCCTACCACAATCTTTGCTTTTCGCCTTTTGAGCTGGCGGCATTGCTCTCCCAGTCCGGATCTTCCAGCGGGGGCAAGTCCGGCCTCCGCAAAATTAAGAAAAAACTTGAGGGCCTGGAAACATCAAGAGAAAAATATGAAGAGAAGCTTGATGATTTAGAGGCTGATCTGCGAAACTCCCTTGACAGCGCCAAGACCGGCGGAAGCGCCAAAGCGGCGGCAAAGGATATCAGAAATTACATTGAGCAGCGGAAAAACGAGTTCAAGGAGTGCGAGGAGATTTCCGCTCAGCTTATGCTGCCTGAAAAGCCCTTGCCCGCGGCGCGGAGTTTTGTATTTAAAAGCTCCCTTTGGCTGAAAGCTTTTGGCCGGGCGCTGCTGCCTGAGGCGTCATGGCCCGCGGCGCTTGCGCGCCTGCTGCCCGCAGCGCCTGCGCGCGGGCCAAACGCTCAAAAAACCGCAGCCGCAGAGCCTTCCGCAGCCCGGAGCTTTTTGTTTGATGGATCTCTTTGGCTGAAAACTTTTGGCCGGGCGCTGTTGCCTGAGGCTGAGGCTAATACCGATGGAGATGCTACAGACGGAACCGGCGTAGATTCCCCCCCGAATAATACAAAATGCAACAATGAGAATTGCTTGCAATATGAGCAAGCTGGCCTTGTTCTAAAAAAATCTAGCAATCAAGTGATGTGTAATGATACTGGCTATTGCTTGTGCAAAAAAGGCAATGGACAGCAGCAGTGCGCAAGACTAAAAAAACATTGCGAAAGTAAGATGATAATCAACAAAACATGTGTCAAAAAACAAGATATTGCCGGCTGCAATACATTTTTCCAAAAAGAAAAAACCCCCTCCTGCCAAACCTACTGCCGCAGGTTTATAGGCTGGAAAGGCCATCAACCAACTGATGGCGTCCAATGCAAAAGGGAGCAATTTCCACCTGAATGCAGCAATTACTTGTCAGACTGGCAAAAAGAACTAAAAACCTGCAAAGAGCTGAAGGAGGCAGAAAAAGCAAAATCAGAAAAAACACAAAAGGAAAGAGATAAAGCGCGCCTAGAAGGCAAGTGCAAGCGCATTATACAAAAAGCTGGAAATCAAGAAAAATGCCTGAAAAACAGCAACCGAGAAGAGAATCTCATAGCAGCTGATTGTCGAAAAGTGAGCAGCCTGCCGCTCTGTTCAGAATACTGCAGCAAACAGATTATTAAAGAGCAAGATTGCTTCTCACATAACTTCGCCGAAGAAGAAGACTTTTGCAAAAATTATCAGCCAGGAAAAATGAACAAGTGCGCAACAAAAAAAGAACTATGCAATCAGAAATTAACAACAATTGATGGAAACCATAAATGTTATGAAAGTAACCAAGTTGGAGCATGTAAAACACTCTTTGCAAGCCAAAACATTTCTCTCTGCGATGATTACTGCAAAAAATTTCTTGTTTCTGACAGCAGTCCAGCAAATTGCATAGATTTGCAAAAGGCTCCATCATTTTGCAGTAATGTTTCAGATAGGCCATCATGTGTTGCGGCGGAGGTAACCCCCGTCTCTGCGTCAGCCCCCGTGCCAGTAGCGCCGGCACAGCCGGCAGCGCCCGCGCAGGCAAATGGGACAACGATTGGCGCTTCCACTGTTGAATGCGGGGGCGCAAATCCACAAGTAACAGCAGACAGACAAAAATTTTCTATGACAACTACCGTAAATTGCACAGGGCCTGTTCACGATGAAAGTTACCGCAACAAAACAGTCACAACCACAGTTGGCAGAGACATGATTGACAATTCTGTTAGAAACAATATTAGAGTCATCATAGGCGGAAGCGGGGGCGATGGACACAGCGCAAATGTTGCCGGCGACATGATGGGAGATATTATACAAGGCAGTAATTTTGAAACCATTAAAGAGGAAATTAATAAAAGAAGTGATATTCCTGAAGAAGCAAAAAAAGAAATTTTAAAAGCTTTAAAACAAGCGGAAAACAGCCCCGCCGCCAGATGCCTGGTCAATCACGGCGGGACGATTTCGGGGGGCAAATGCTGCGCGAACAGGCCATGGCGGGAGGGGGACTATGCCGGCGGCAGAGGCCGGATCAACGCCAAAGAGTTTTGCGGCCGCTACGCCAAAGACGAAAGCAGCTGCAAAAAAGCCCTCAAGCGCATGAGGCGCGTCTCTAAAAGCCTTCGCGAAACGGAAAAAGCGGAGGACAGGCTGGACGAGGAAAAATTCCGCCTGGAAACAGCGCAATGGGACGATGAAAGCGAAACTGAGGCTGAGGCGGACTGCGAATACTGCGACCGCATCAAGGCCATAAAGCAGCTCTATGAGCCAAGCATGAGCCAAAAAATCGGAAGCTTTGCGGCCATACTTGGCGGCGGCGCGCTCTCCTACTTCGGCATGCGGGAGGCCCGGCGGGCCTCCGCGTCAGCCAATGACCTGCGGGCCTGGCAGGGCCTTCCGGCGGAAAACAATTTTGCCTACAATCTGGCGGGCCTTCAGGCGGGCTTTCCCTTTATCGGCCAGGGCATTTACGGCCTGACCAACGGCTATCAGAGGCAGGGCTCTTTTGGCTGCAGCCAGACCGCCCATCACTACCCCCGCGGCCCCGGCCCCGTCATGCATCAAACCCCCTACTGGTAATCTCTCTGCCCCGCCCCGCGCCGCACATTCTGCAAAAAGATTCCAGCGCTGCGCCGGCGGGAAGTTTTTTTGAGAGCTGTTGACAGCCGGGGGCCAGCGCCTTAGAATTGCTGTTAGGCCTGTTTTTTGGGCCGGCCTGTCAGTCGTTCCCGGCAGTCTTTTACAGGGATCGGCGTTTGCTGGGCCGGCCTCGCCAGCCGCTTCCGCGCCTCTGCGGAGCGCGGGCTTGTCCAAAGGGGGCCGTTTAAAAAAAAGGAGGGAAAATGCAGAGTCAGCAGCCAGTTCCAGCTCCAGATGAAATCTGGAGAATTTTAAAAGAGCTTTCAGTCAGCCAAAAAAGGATGGCCGAAAACTGGGAAAAACAGCAAAAAACCCGGGCCGAGGAGGAAAAAAAACGGGCCGAGGCGTGGGAAAAAAAACAGGCCGCCGAGGAAAAACAGCGGGCCGCCGAGGAAAAACAGCGGGCCGCCGAGGAAAAACAGCGGGCCGCCGAGGAAAAAAAACGGGCCGAGGCATGGGAAAAACAGCGCCGGGAGCGGGCCGCCGAGGAAAAACAGCGGGCCGAGGCGTGGGAAAAACAGCGCCGGGAGCTTGCTGAGGATCGAAAAAAGCTTCGGGAGGAGCTTGCTGAAAGCAGCAAAAGGGTTGATCAGCAAATAGAGGAAACCAACAGGGCGATACGGGAATCAGATGGCCGGATGGACAACAGGTGGGGGGATTTTGTCGAGAGCCTAACCGTTGGAAATCTGACTGCGCAGCTTCGGGAAAGGGGAATCATGATCTGCCACATATCCCAGAATGAAACAGGCTCTATGATAATAACTGACAGTTTGGGCCGGCAGGAGAGGAAGAATTGCGAGATTGACATTGTTGCCAAAAACGGCGATGAGCTTGTGGCCGTTGAGGTCAAGTCCTCTTTGAACAAGGCCAAGGTGAATCGTTTTTTGTATGTTTTAGATCATTTTCATGAGATGTTTCCCTCATATCGGAGGATGCGCATAAGAGGGGCTGTGGCGTATTTGAGCGAAAAGCGCGGGGCGGCGGCTTATGCGGAGGGCAGGGGCCTGTTTGTGATCAAGGCCGTTGGAGACAGCTCGCATATAATCAATAAAAAAAGCTTTAAGCCAAAGATTTTTTGCTCTCCCTGAGGGGTTTATGCGCGGCGGCCTGTTTCCATGGCCAGCCAAAGTCAGCGGATCAGCCTGTTTCCATAGAGGCTGGGATCAGAAAATCCATGGCATGGGAGTTTTTTTTGAGCCACTTTATCCCAACAAGTGTCAAACTCGGGACGGCAGCCAGACCGCCAATCACTGCCCCCGCGGCCCCGCCCCCGTCATGCATCAAACCCCCTGCTGGCAATCTCTCTGCCCCGCCTCCGCCGCGCATTCTGCAAAAAGATTCCAGCGCTGCGCCGGCGGGAAGTTTTTTTGAGAGCTGTTGACAGCCGGGGGCCAGCGCCTTAGAATTGCTGTTAGGCCTGTTTTTTGGGCCGGCCTGTCAGTCGTTCCCGGCAGTCTTTTACAGGGATCGGCGTTTGCTGGGATGGCCTCGCCAGCCGCTTCCGCGCCTCTGCGGAGCGCGGGCTTGTCCAAAGGGGGCCGTTTAAAAAAAAGGAGGGAAAATGCAGAGTCAGCAGCCAGTTCCAGCTCCAGATGAAATCTGGAGAATTTTAAAAGAGCTTTCAGTCAGCCAAAAAAGGATGGCCGAAAACTGGGAAAAACAGCAAAAAACCCGGGCCGAGGAGGAAAAAAAACGGGCCGCCGAGGAAAAAAAGCGGGCCGAGGCGTGGGAAAAAAAACAGGCCGCCGAGGAAAAAAAACGGGCCGCCGAGGAAAAGAAACGGGCCGCCGAGGAAAAAAAGCGGGCCGAGGCATGGGAAAAAAAACAGGCCGCCGAGGAAAAAAAACAGGCCGCCGAGGAAAAAAAACGGGCCGCCGAGGAAAAAAAACGGGCTGAGGCGTGGGAAAAACAGCGCCGGGAGCTTGCTGAGGATCGAAAAAAGCTTCGGGAGGAGCTTGCTGAAAGCAGCAAAAGGGTTGATCAGCAAATAGAGGAAACCAACAGGGCGATACGGGAATCAGATGGCCGGATGGACAACAGGCGGGGGATTTTGTCGAGAGCCTAACCGTTGGAAATCTGACTGCGCAGCTTCGGGAAAGGGGAATCATGATCTGCCACATATCCCAGAATGAAACAGGCTCTATGATGATAGCTGACAGTTCGGGCCGGCAGGAGAGGAAGAATTGCGAGATTGACATTGTTGCCAAAAACGGCGATGAGCTTGTGGCCGTTGAGGTCAAGTCCTCTTTGGACAAGGCCAAGGTGAATCGTTTTTTGTATGTTTTAGATCATTTTCATGAGATGTTTCCCTCATATCGGAGGATGCGCATAAGAGGGGCTGTGGCGTATTTGAGCGAAAAGCGCGGGGCGGCGGCTTATGCGGAGAGCAGGGGCCTGTTTGTGATCAAGGCCGTTGGAGACAGCTCGCATATAATCAATAAAAAAAGCTTTAAGCCGAAGATTTTTTGCTCTCCCTGAGGGGTTTATGCGCGGCGGCCTGTTTCCATAGAGGCCGGGAGCAGAAAATCCATGGCATGGGAGTTTTTTTTGAGCCACTTTATCCCAACAAGTGTCAAACTCGGGACGGCAGCCAGACCGCCAATCACTGCCCCCGCGGCCCCGCCCCCGTCATGCATCAAACCCCCTGCTGGCAATCTCTCTGCCCCGCCTCCGCCGCGCATTCTGCAAAAAGATTCCAGCGCTGCGCCGGCGGGAAGTTTTTTTGAGAGCTGTTGACAGCCGGGGGCCAGCGCCTTAGAATTGCTGTTAGGCCTGTTTTTTGGGCCGGCCTGTCAGTCGTTCCCGGCAGTCTTTTACAGGGATCGGCGTTTGCTGGGATGGCCTCGCCAGCCGCTTCCGCGCCTCTGCGGAGCGCGGGCTTGTCCAAAGGGGGCCGTTTAAAAAAAAGGAGGGAAAATGCAGAGTCAGCAGCCAGTTCCAGCTCCAGATGAAATCTGGAGAATTTTAAAAGAGCTTTCAGTCAGCCAAAAAAGGATGGCCGAAAACTTGGAAAAACAGCAAAAAACCCGGGCCGAGGAGGAAAAAAAACGGGCCGCCGAGGAAAAAAAACGGGCCGCCAAGGAAAAAAAGCGGGCCGAGGCGTGGGAAAAAAAACAGGCCGAGGAGGAAAAAAAGCGGGCCGAGGCATGGGAAAAACAGCGCCGGGAGCTTGCTGAGGATCGAAAAAAGCTTCGGGAGGAGCTTGCTGAAAGCAGCAAAAGGGTTGATCAGCAAATAGAGGAAACCAACAGGGCGATACGGGAATCAGATGGCCGGATGGACAACAGGTGGGGGGATTTTGTCGAGAGCCTAACCGTTGGAAATCTGACTGCGCAGCTTCGGGAAAGGGGAATCATGATCTGCCACATATCCCAGAATGAAACAGGCTCTATGATAATAACTGACAGTTTGGGCCGGCAGGAGAGGAAGAATTGCGAGATTGACATTGTTGCCAAAAACGGCGATGAGCTTGTGGCCGTTGAGGTCAAGTCCTCTTTGAACAAGGCCAAGGTGAATCGTTTTTTGTATGTTTTAGATCATTTTCATGAGATGTTTCCCTCATATCGGAGGATGCGCATAAGAGGGGCTGTGGCGTATTTGAGCGAAAAGCGCGGGGCGGCGGCTTATGCGGAGAGCAGGGGCCTGTTTGTGATCAAGGCCGTTGGAGACAGCTCGCATATAATCAATAAAAAAAGCTTTAAGCCGAAGATTTTTTGCTCTCCCTGAGGGGTTTATGCGCGGCGGCCTGTTTCCATGGCCAGCCAAAGTCAGCGGATCAGCCTGTTTCTATAGAGGCCGGGAGCAGAAAGTCCATGGCATGGGAGTTTTTTTTGAGCCACTGCTCATGCTTTTTGCAGTCCGGGCAAAACCGGGAAACCAGCCTCCAAAAGGCCGGGGAGTGGTTTAAATGCCTTAAGTGGGCCAGCTCATGAATAACAACATACTCAAGAACTTCGGGAGGCGCCGCTATCAGCCGCCAGTTTAAGGAAATTCTCCCAGAATCTGAGCAGGAGCCCCAAAGGCTTTTTTGCGCGGATATGCGGACCGCTTTAGGGGCAAGCCGCATGCGGCGCCCGCAGGCTTCTAAAGCCTCCCGCAGACGGGCCTCGCCCTCGCGCTGATAAAAATCCAGCATTTGCGCCCTTAGAGCCTCCCTTCGCAGATCGTCCGGGCCGCGCCAGTAATAAATCAGGCGCCCGCTCCGCCCGCCAAACCGGGACTCCGCCCTCTCTCTCAGGCGCTGAAAATCCAGCTTTAAGATTTTTCCGCAAAACAAAAAACCCTCGCCGGCCCGGAATTTTTTTGGAGGGTATTTTTTTCTCAGCCTCTCCCGCTCGGCCATCCGGCTCTGCAGCCAGCGCCAGTGGGAGTCAACAAAAGCCTCTATCTCTTTTTTAGACGATCTGAGAGGGCAGCTGATTCGGGCGCTGCCGTCAGCCTCTATCCAAAGGCGGAGAGACTTTTGCCGCGGCCTTCGGAGCAAAGTGATGGGCAGGCCCCGGCGAAAAAAAACAGATGGCTTTGCGCCGGAAACCTCCCGCCGGCGGCGAAAGATCGAAAAAAGCGGCATCTGCCTCATTGTGTCAGAATTTTCGCCAGTCAGGCTGCGCGCCGCCGGCGTAAACATGATTCCATATTGTTCCGCCCTCAGGCTCAGGCTCCCTCATCACTTCCTTTTGGACAGCCTTGGCCTCCTCTCTATAGCCGCCCCATATTTCCCGGATCCGGCCCCCGCTCAAAAGGCCATCATTTTTCAAGGCTCTCTCAAACTCTTTTATGCAGCAAAGCTCATCCACATAGCTGGCGCCGGAGGCCGATGAGTGGCCGTAAAGCCGCGACACTTTGGCCTCAATCAAAACAGGCTTTCGGGTTTTTCGGATGTCCGCCATGGCCCGCTTGAGCGCGAGCCAGCTTTCCACCGGGTCATTTCCGTTAATGGAAAAGCTTTTGATCTGAAAGGCCCGGCCCCGCGCGGCAATGCTTTTTTCGCCATGCTGGGAGCTGTAGGAGGTCGAGATTCCCCATGCGTTGTTTTGAACTGTAATTAAAAGGGGAAGCTCTTGGCCCGGGCGGGAGGCCCAGATCAAACAAGTCGCAAAATCACCCTCATGGGTCCCGGCGTCCCCTCCTGTGACAATCGTGATTCCCCGGCTGCTTTTGTCTCTTTTTTGCGCATGGGCGGTCCCTATGGCCATGGCATACTGCGCCTCTATGACAGATGTGACGGGCGCCACATTCCACTGGGGAATGCTGTAGTGGTTCACGAAATTTCTTCCGCCGGAGGACTGGTCTGTGGACTTGTTCAGCATGGTCCGAAAGGCCTCTTTCATGGAAAGCCCCATAGCCATCAAAACCGGCAGCCCGCGGTAATGCAGATACAGCCAGTCATGCTTTATCCCCTGGCCCTTGTCAGTCAAAAGCCCCAGGGGAACGGAAAAGGCCTCCTCCCCCGGCCCTCCAATCCAAAAGCGCCCCAGGCCCTGTTTGTAGATATGAATCAGGCGCTCTTCAGCCACACGGGACTTCACCATAAGATTATGGATTTTCAGAAGCAGCTTTTTCGGCAGGGCTGCGGCGCCGCTATCTTGCGATTTTTTTTGGGATTTTGCTTTCATGGCTGGATTTTTCGGCGCGGGCGCGGATCTGAGCGGATCGCAAAAGATGGGGCGCTTCAAGCAGCCGGGACAGGTCAGCGGCCACAGAGGCGGCCTCCTGCACTTCAGGGCGCGCCAAATACCTCTCTTTGATTTTTTCAGGGTTATACCTGGCCGCCTCCGCCTCCTCCTCTTCTTTTTTGTCCGCCGCGGCGCCGGGATCCTTTTCATCAAGGATCTCCGCAATGGCAATGGATTTTTGCTTTAAGGCTCTTTCTTTGATTTTTTTCAGGCGCTGGATGATTTTTTTAAATTTTTCGCTTTTTGCCACTCTTTTTTTTGAGGCGGCCTCAAGGCTTTTTATGATATCCCTGTTTATAGGCGTCCAGCCGTCTGCCGGATTGTCCGGGAAAACCTCTTCCTCCGGCGAGCGAAAATCAGCGATTTTCTCAGACGGCAGGGCGTAGTCCAGGTTTTTTTCGCCCAAGTCGTCTAAAGCGTAAATGCTTGGGAAGACAATGTCAGAGGATATCCCCTTTTTTTGCGTGGACTGCCCGCTGGGGATAAAGTAAAGCCCGACAGTTGTTTTCAGCGCGCCCAGCCCCCCAAGCTGCTCAACAGACTGAACGCTCCCTTTTCCAAAAGTGTGGTCAGCGCCGACTATGACCGCCCTTTTGTAGTTTTGCAGAGTCCCTGAGACAATCTCCGACGCGCTGGCGCTCAGGCGGTCAACCAAAACCACCAAAGGCCCCTTATAAACAAGGCTTTTGTCTTTGTCCGCAAACAAGATTGGCTCTCTGGCCCTCTCTGACTGCTTGACCACATTGCCTCTGGCAAAAAACAGGCCGCTCAAAAAAACAGCCTCCTCCAAAGATCCGCCCCTGTTGTTGGAAAGATCCAAAACCACCGCGCGGGCCTGGTTTTTTTTGGCCTCCCGGAGAAGCCTTTTCACATCCCTGCTGATGGATTTTCCATAGCTCCCGGAGCCGTAAAAAGATGGCGCGTCAATCACAGCCACTTTGCGGGGCTTCTCTATATAATAAATGGAGGCCGCCTCGCTCTGCAGCCTCACTTTGTCCCGGATCAGCCGGACAGTAAAAACCCTTCTCTTTTTGCCGGCGCCCTCTCTGAGGATCTTCAAATAAACAGGGGTTCCCTTTCTTCCTCTGATAATGGAAACCACATCCTCTATGCTTTCGCCAAAAATATTCACAAAGCTGTTTTTTTTCTGGCCGACAGCCAGAATTTTGTCTTTTCTTTTGATCTGGCCAGACTTAAAGGCCGGCCCCCCCGGCACAAGATTCTCCACCACAGTGTAGCCAAAACTCGGGGTGAGGGTCGCGCCAATCCCCTCAAGGGAGAGCCTCATGGACATTTGAAACTCCTCAACCGCGTCGCTGTCCATATAGCTGGAATGCGAATCCAAAGACTGGGCAAAGGCGTTCAAATAGCGGGACAGCCATTTTGAGGGCTTGCAGGCCTGGAAATTTGGGCTTTTGCTGTCTTTCCGGCATTTTCTTTTTTCCCTTGAATTGAGATGAGGCTTCCAGGAGCGCGCGTTTTTCTTAAAATCCTCAAAAAAGTAAGAGACCTTTTTCAGAGTCTTGGCCATGCTCTCTTCAGTGATAAAAATGTTGGCCGCCTGATACTGAATGCGGTTTGTCAGCGCCTCCCTGGCCTCTTTGACAGTTTTTGGGTAAGCCTTCGCGCCATCGTCTAAAACATAAGCCGCCTTTCTGTCAAACTGAAAATTGTCTTTCAGATACTCTTTTGCAAAATTCATCTGGCTGCTGACTCTTTTGATATAGACATCGTAGATATAGTTCAGGCCCGAGCAGTTTTGCCGCCTGAGCTGCGCAAACAGCCGCCTGTTTTTTCTTTTGATTTTTCTGATATCGGATTCCAGAAAAAAGACTTTGTCCCTGTCAAGGAATTTGAGAAACTGCTCCAAACCCTTTTCTGCATGTCAGCCGCCGAGCGGCGGCGCAAAATATGGCTCCGGAGAAACTCCTGCTGAATGCGGTGCAGGTAGCTGCAGGAGAGCCTGGCCTGTCCCTCAGCGGGCAGCAGAAAAAAGACAGCAAAAACAAGAGAAAAAACTTTTGGCATTTTTATTATTTCCGGGCAAAAAGCGGCCATTCCCCAGGCGCGGCGGGGGCCGGGCGCCCCTGCGCAGGCGGGGCCGTTAAAAACAGCTTAACCCGCTGCCGGCGGAAAAATCAACAGCAAAGTCAGTTTTTCTTTCCTCCGGTTTTTTTTCGCGCTGTCCGGGAAGGGGGCGGCGCCTTTTTTCCTCCAGCTTTTTTTGCGGCGGGCTTTTTTTTTGCGGCGGATTTCCCCGCCGGCCATTTTCCCCTCCGTTTTTTTTTCTCTTTGGCCAGAATCTCCAAAGCCTCTTTCAGCCCGATAGAAAAAAAACTCTCATCTTTTGGGACAGATCGGAAGTCCCCCTCATGGACCACATAAGGCCCAAACCTGCCAATGCTTTTTTTGATCGCGCTCCCGGTTTTGGGGTGCTGTCCCAGGGTTTTTGGCAGCTCCAAAAGCTTGAGGGCTGTGTCCAGGTCCAGGCTTTCAGGGGGGATAAACTTCGGAACGGAAGACTTTTTGCCGTCCCCCTCTCTTTCCAGATAATGGCCGAATCGCCCGATTTTGAGAAAAATTTTGTGTTTTGCCGCAGGATCAAGGCCAATTAATCTGTCAGGCGCTTTTTTGGCATGCAGCAGGGCCTCAAGCTGGCTCTGATTGGAATCAGACAGAAAAAAATCCTCCGGCAGCGTGGCTTTCAGCTCCTTATCGCCCTTGAGCATTGTGATATAGGCGCCAAAACGGCCCACATGAAACAAAATATCCTTAAACGGCTCAAAGCTGAGCGTTCGGGTTTTTTTTCCGTCAATGCTTTTTTCCTTAAGGTCTGTTTCGCTTTTCAGGCCGTTTTTGCCTTTGTAGATCCGGCTCAGATACTGCTCAGTGTTTTTTTTTCCAAAGGCGATTTCATCCAGCGCCCGCTCCATCCTGGAGGTGAAATTGAGATCCACATAGTCGGGCAGGTGCTCGCTCAAAAGCTTGGACACGGCCATGGCGGTGACAGTGGGGGTCAGGGCTTTTTTGTCTTTTTTTCGCGCATAGCCCCGGTTTTGGATGGCGGTGATGATGGGGGCGTAGGTGGAGGGGCGGCCAATGCCCTCGCGCTCCAGGGTTTGGATGAGAGAGGCCTCGGTATACCTGGCCGGGGGCTGGGTCTTTTTTGCCAGGGCCTCAAGCTTCAGGCAGTTCAGATTTTCCCCCCTCTTAAGCGGCGGGAGCGGCTGGCCTCCGGCCTCCAGCCCCTTATAGGCTCTGTAAAATCCGGGCGAAACAATGGCTGTCCCGGAGGCTGAAAAAACAGCCTCTCCGGCGGATATGGCAAGGCTCATCTGCTCCTGCTCGCAGTTTTTCATCTGGCAGGCGAGAGTTCTCTGCCAGATCAGCTGATAGAGCTTCAGCTCCGCGCCGGCAAGCCCCGCGGCCTCCGGCGGCTTGAGGCTTTGGCCGGCGGGGCGGATGGCCTCGTGCGCCTCCTGCGCGCCCTTGCTTGTGGTTTTGTAGACTCGCGGCGCGGCGGGCAGCTCCCCCTTTCCGAAAATGCGGGAAACAGCCTGCCGTATCCCTTTGAGAGCCTCCGCGGAAAGGCTTGTGGAGTCGGTTCTCATATAAGTGATCAAGCCCTTTTCATAAAGCTTTTGGGCGGCGGCCATCGTCTGCCGCGAGGAAAAATTCAGCCGCCTGTTGGCCGCCTGCTGAAGGGTTGAGGTGGTAAAAGGGGGGGGCGGCTTGCGGGAGATGGATTTTTTTTCAAGGCTTTGGACTGTCCAGGGCCCGCCTTTCAGCTCTTTGATCAGGCTTTGGGCCTGCTTTTCTTTGAGATGAAGCAGCTTTTTGTCTTTCAGCCGGCCCTGCCGGTCAAAGTCTTTCCCCTCAGCGATTTTTTGGGACTTGTATGATTTTAAATAGGCCGGGAAGCCGCCCTGCTTTTTGCCGCCGGGCGGAGCCGGGGAAAACTCCCCCTCCAGGCGCCAGTAAGGCGCTTGCGCAAAGCTCATCCTCTCCATTTCCCTTTCGCAGATCAGCTTGACAGCGGTTGACTGGACTCGTCCGGCGGACAGCCCGTAGGTGATTTTTTTCCAGAGAAGGGGGGAGATGGTGTAGCCGACCAGGCGGTCCAGGATCCGGCGGGCCTCCTGAGCGCGGACCAGGCGCTCATTGACCTGGCGAAAGTTTTTCAGCGCCTCCGTGATGGCCTGCTTTGTGATCTCATGGAAGACAATCCGCTTGACGGGGATTTTTGGCTTCAGGATTTGAGTCAAATGCCAGCTGATGCTTTCGCCCTCGCGGTCTTCATCAGTCGCCAAAATCAGCTCGCCGGCCTCTTTCAGCTTTTTCTTTAAATGAGCCGCCACTTTGGCTTTGTCTTTGGGGATCAAATAGATCGGCTCAAAGCGGCTCTCCACATTGACGCCAAGGCGGGCCCAAGGCTCTTTTTTGTATTTTGCGGGGATGTCTTTGGCGGACTCCGGCAAATCCCTGATATGCCCCATGCAGGATTCAACCATATAGCTGGAGTCCAAAAACCGGCGGATGGTTTTGGCCTTTGTGGGGGATTCCACAATCACAAGCTTTTTTCGCTCCGCCATTTTTGCCTTTTGCCTCTTTTTGAGCTTTTGCCGGCCCTCAAAACAGCCCCGCCGGGCTTGACCCGCGGCATATAAATTTTTATTTTATGGACTTCCCCCGGCGATTCAAGGGCTTTGGCCTTTAGGCCGGGTTTTTTTTAACAGGCTCATCATGAGATTCCTTTTGTTTTTTGCCGCCGGGGCTGTCTGGCTTTTTGGGCCGGAGGGCCTTGAGCCGCCCGCCGCCCTGGCCCTGAGGGAGTCAGACCTTTCCAAAGCGTATAAGCTTCTGGAAAGCGGCAATGGCCATTACCGGATCGGGAGCTTTCAGGGCCTGGGCGGGATAAAGCTCCAGAGCCTCAAGTTTGGAAGCGGAAGGGGGCGCAAAGGCTCCCTGATTTTTGTCAGCGGATGGGGCGAGAGCCTGCTCAAATACATAGAGCTGTTTTATGATCTGAGCCTTATGGGCTGGTCCCCCATTTACACCTATGACCACAGAGGGCAGGGCTTTTCCGGCCGCATTCTGCCTGGCTCAGAAATGGAGCCTGAAACCGGGCATGTTGAGGATTACAGCCGCTACAAAGGGGATCTGGAGGCTTTTGTCCGCCTTGTCTCCTCTGACCCGGATTTCCAGAGCGAAAAGGCTTTTTTGATCGCCCACTCCATGGGCGGGATCATTGCGGCGGATTATCTGCAAAGCCATTCCGGTCAGGGGGTTTTTCAGGCGGCGGCGCTGTCCTCGCCCATGTTTTGGATTCTCTCTCATCAGCCGCCTCTTGTGGAGAGCGCCCTTCTTGGAATGATAAAGCTTTACTGCCTGCTTGGCGGATGCCTGAAGCCGGTTTTTGATGCCGATCCGGGAAGAAGCCGAAAGGATCAAAGAACCGGAAGCCATGCCAGATACAGCTTTAGCGAAAGGGCTGAGCGGAAGCTCCCGCAGGCCCGGCTGTCCCGCCCCTCTTTTCACTGGGTTTTGGAAAGCTTTAAGGCCGGCCGCCGGGTTCTCAAACAGCAGGAGGCTGAGCCTGTCCGCCTGCCCATGCTGATCCTTCAGGCGGAAAGCGAATACCTGGTCTCAAACCCCCATCAAAGCCAATTCTGCCAAAAAATTCCCGAATGCTGCCACATAGAAAAAATCCCCGGCCGGCATGAGCATTTTATGGAGAGAGACAAATACCGGGATCAGGCCATCCAAAAAACCCTGAAGTTTTTTTCTGAAAGCGGGGCGCGCCGCCGCCGCTGTTTCGCCGCGGAGCGGGGAGAGGCGCCTCCTCAAAAAAAGCCTATGGAGAGGTGAAATCTATAGCTCCTGCCTTTTTTTGGCGGCAGCTTATAGCCAATGTCCAGCCCGACGGGCATAAAAAAGGCGCTGTATCGGAATCCAGCCCCCAATGAATGTCCAAACTCTGTCAGGCGCCGGGACCGGCTGACAAGGCCCGCCGCCCCCGCGTCATAAAAAACCAGCCCTTTAAGGCTTTTCATCAGAGGGAAGCGAAGCTCCAGCTTTGCCAGGCCGTATTGAGCGGCTGAGGCTTTCTCCCCGGAAGCCAGATGCAGAGGCTCGTTGGCCTTGGCGATGGGGACAGCCTCCCGGCTGGGGATTCTCTCCCCCTCAATGTTTCCGTCATAGCCTCTGAGCGAGCTTTGCCCGCCTAAAATAAACGCGCGGCTGACAGGCAGAAACGCGCCGGCTGAAATCCAGCCCCCCTTCAGCATAAGCGCCAGGACAAGCCGCTCCCGCAGCAAAAAATACATGTGGCTTTGAAAATGAGCTTTCCAAAAGGAAATGTCTCTGGAGCTTCCGAGGCGGGGAGAGGCCGCCTCTCCGGTAAAGGCGAGCAGCGAGCCTTCCGCGGGGTCAAAAATATTGCCGCGGCTGTCCCGCTTTAAAGTGAAGCTTGAGCTTCCGATTCTCTGGCTGTTTTCGGGGCAGGCGCTTTTTGAGCAGTTTTCGCGGCGCGCCTCCAGGCTCCAGAGGCTCAGCTGAAGGCTTGTTTTTTTGCTGATTTTTTTTTCTATGAAAAAGCCGATTTGATCCTTATGCAGAAAGTTGATATTTTCGCTTGAGTATGTGAACACGCTTTTTGCCCGGGAAAGGCTCACATTCCCCTGCCAGCCGGCGCCGGGCGAAAAAACCTCTTTGTATCTTCCCGAAACCTCATACTCAAAAAAAGGCTTTTTCTCTTTTAAGTTAATCTGCCAGCTGGTTTTTCCAAACACAGAGCGCCCATAGCCAAAAAGATTCCTGTAGCCGAACTCGCCGTAAGTTCTGGCCGTGAGGCCCCTTTCCGTGTTCAGCCCGGCGCCCCATCTGATGGAGCGCGGCTTTTTTTCCTTGACAGACACAATGGCCCGGGATCGGCTAAACCGCTCCGCGCCCTTTTCCAGCTCTTCATAGTCAATGGCGATCCCCGAAAAAAGCCCCCATTCGCTGAGATCTTTGATTGACTGGCTGATTTTTTCCGGAGTGAGAAGCCCGCCCTCCTTAAAATCCAAAAGCCTCCTGAGCGCGGGCTCTCTGGCTTTTTTCAGGCCCTCAAAGGCAATTTCCGAAACCAGAATCTGAGGCCCCTCGTCAATGTCTATTGTTAAATTGGCGTATTGCCCCCCCTGCTCGTAACTCAGCATGCGGCTTTTGCCCATGAGCTTCATTTTTAAATAGCCATGGCTTTTATAAAGCTCCTTGATTTTTTTTAAATCCCCCTCCAGGGCCTTCAGGCGGAGCGGGGCCTGGATTTTGGACTCCATGCGGGACAAAATCAGCCGGGCGGGGAAGGCCTGTATATTGCTCAGCCTGATGTCTCTGATGATTGTCAGGGGCCCTTCCCTCAAGGTGACTTTGATAAAAACCCGGCGCCCCTCAATCCTCGCGCGGTCGGGGTAAATTTTGCTTTGCAGGTAGCCCTGGCCCCTTAAAAAATCAATCAGGCTTTTATAGCCGGCCTCCAGATCTTTTTTTCTGTAAAAGCCTTTTTTTATCAGGGGCGAGCTGTTGTTTCTGATAAAATTGGCGTATTCAGAGGATGGCTTTGAAAAAACCCCGGAGACCTTCAGCTCCGCTATCCGCAGGCGGGGGCCTTCGCTGACAAGCAGATAGACCCACTCTTTCCAGCCCTTTTTTTTGATTTTCCGCCGGATCTTTGTCTGGGGAAAGCCCTCTTTTTGATAAGCCGCTTTTATGGCCCCTTCAATGACTCTGTAAAGGCCCCTTCCGAGCTTGAGCTGATTGCCCCTGATGATTTTGCGGATGTCCCGCCCGCTGAAAAACTGGTTCCCCCTGATGACAAATATGGTTTGGATGGGGTTTTTTATTTCATATCCAGAATCTGAAGCCTCAACAGAGGCTTTAAAGTAATTGTTTTCGGCGAGAAAGTCCTGAATGTCTTTTTTTGATATCTCTTTCAGGCCGGAGAGGCGCCTTTTGATTTTTCGGGAAAGGGGCTTGTTGTCGGAGATGATTTTTTCCAGGGTTTGCGCCGGCTTTTTGGCTGGCCCCTTCAGATCTGCGGGGCTTTCTGCTTGAGGCGGGAGGCGTTTCAGAAGCGCCGGGGGGGCTTTGCCGCTTTGAGCGCTGTCTGCCGCGCTGGCCGCGCCGGCTGGCGCCGCCGGCGCCGCAAGAGCAAGCATCAAAGGCAGTTTCAGAGCGGGGGGCATGCTTTGCGGAGTGATGGCTCAGACGGCGGGGATCGAACCCGCGACCCAGCGGTTAACAGCCGCTTGCTCTGCCAGCTGAGCTACGTCTGATGATGCTTTGATTGTATCGCAGATTTTCGGCTGTTTCAAGCTCTGCTTTATGGAGGTTTCTCCAATGCTTTGGCTGGCGGGGGGGGCTGCTCTTCCCCCGCCCGGCCCGCGGGGGCTGATTCGCCGGGTTTTTGGCGGACTGGGCGAACAACAAGAGCTTTGGCTTTTCTTGAGGCTCCGCTTTCAGCCGCAAAAGGCGGCTTTATGATGGCGCCGCCGCTTTTCAGCTTGGATCTGGACCATAAGACCATAATAAAGGCAATAACCAGAACATGGATGCGGATGATCAAAAAAACCAGCTCTTTTGAGGCCCGCCCCCGGTTATGGCCGCCGCCGCGGGCGGGCTGCGGGCCTCTAAAAGGCCTCTGTCCCCCGGCGGCGGAGAAAATCATTGCGGCCGCCTGTCGCAGGGCATGGCTTTTGCTGTTTTTATGCGCCATTTTTTTTCTTTTGTCCAGAGCCAGACAAGGCAGCTTTTATAGCTCCTTCCATTTGCCTGAAAGCTGGCCTGCAGGGAGGTTTCCGCCCTCTTGTTTGTTGGGACAGCCTGGCGGCTGCTCCCGGACCGCTGCGGAGCGGCGGGCTTTTCCAGAGGGCCGGCCCTGTCTGCTTGAATGTCAGAGGGGGGGTTGGGCGGCAAAAGCCTGACAGCCAGGCCTTTTGCCTCAAAGCGCGGGCCGGCGCCTGATTGAGGGGAGGTTTTGCCCGCCGCGCGGCCCGATTCGCTTTTGAGCCAGCCCATAAGAAAAGACCGCGCCTCGTTTAGGGATCGCCCCTCATAGACCCGGCCATCAAGCTCCGCCTGGAACTGAATATCAAAATGAAGATGCCTTGCCATTTTTTCGACTCGTTTCAGAATGGCTATGTCGGAGGGCGGCGCGGGGGCGGAGGCCAGATCAATCAGCTCTTGGCTGGCTTTCATGAGGAGCCTTTTGTCTCCCCGCAAAACAGAGGCCGCAAGCCACACAAGCCCCGCGGCCCCGGCAAAAATCACAGCTTTTTTCATTTTTATCAGCTTTATCAGCCTCTAAGCCGCCCCAGCAGCAAACTTCCGCATGGCCATCCCTCTGGCCATGCCCGTCACGCCGCAGAGGTTCGGGAACGGCCGCGAGGCCGTCCCATCAAACAAGCCGCCCTCTGGTCATGCCCGTCACGCCGCAGAGGTTCGGGAACGGCCGCGAGGCCGTCCCATCAAACAAGCCGCCCTCTGGCCATGCCCGCTATTCTGCGGAGGGCCGGGAACGGCCGCGAGGCCGTCCCATCAAACAAGCCGCCCTCTGGTCATGCCCGTCACGCCGCAGAGGTTCGGGAACGGCCGCGAGGCCGTCCCATCAAACAGACTCAGGTGGCATCAATACACTTGCCGCTGCTTGTGTCCAGCTTGCCGTCTTTTGTGGAGCAGGTTGCTGATGAGCAGTCACTGTCCGATGCGCAAAACTTTATGGGAAAAACCGCTTGGCCGCTGTTATTGCACACGCCCTTTGCGCGGAAGTTTTTGTAGGGCATGCAGGTTTCGCCTGTTGCGGCGCAGGCAGTTCCGGGGCAGTGGACCAAAGGGTGTTTGGGTTTTCCAGTGGAGTCAACATGGCATACCCCTGTAAAGTGGGAGACGCAGCCGGAGACGCCTTCAATGGTGAACTGAAGGGACAGGGTGTCGTTTGTTGCTCCCGCTCCTAGCTTGCCCTCTTTCGGACCCTCGCAGCCGGACGGGCAGTAGTAGCCCAGCTTTAGTTTTGTGTTGCAGCCGCTGAGCGCGCTTTCAGAGTCCATTAAGCAGAGGGTGGCGGAGGCAAAAAAGGTTTCCGCCCTTTTAAGAAGCTCCTTTCTAACTGTCTCTTTTTTGTAGCCGGTGTAAACCGGCATGGCCACAAAGGCCAGAACCCCGATAATGCTTACAATGGTCAGCAGCTCAACAAGGGAAAAGCCGCCGGCAGTCTGGGGGCGGGCTGTTTGCTGGGCCAGGCTGGCGGCGCTTGTTTGCTGGACCGGGCTGGCGGCCGGGGCTGTTTGATGTCCGGCTGCGCGGCCGGGCTGCAGGCTGGACGAAGGGCTGCTTGGGCGGGCCAAAAGCCCGGCAACAGTGCCCGCTGTGGCTGCTTTGAGCCTGGCCAGGCTCATGCCCCCGGCCATAGTCCTGATGTCCGGGCTGCCGGCTGGTCTGATGTCCGGCCTCTCGGCCGGGCTGATGTCCGGCCTCGCGGCTTGTCTGATGTCCGGCCTCGCGGCTTGTCTGATGTCCGGCCTCGCGGCCGGGCTGCCGGGGACAGGTTTTTGCTGTCTTTTTGCCATCATTTTAAAAGCGCGCCTCCATTGTTTTTCAGCCTAAAAGCCTTTTTTTGAAAAATCAAGGCTTTTTTGCCTCCAGCATGTTTTTGCCTGATTCCATAAGCTTGTTGGGGGCGCTGGTTTTTTTCTGAAAAAAAAATCAGTCGCTGGGCAGCTTCAAGCTGTCTTTTTTTTTCGGCTCGGCGGCGGTTTTTTGGATTTCTTTTTTTCTTTGGGCAAAGCAGCTCTCAATCCCCTGTGTGAATTTTTCCGCCAGGCTTTTCTTTTTGGCGGCGGGCAGCTTAAGGCGGTCCAGCTTGTTTGCCGCTTTCCGAAACTCTTTCAAAAAGCTGCCATGGCTCAAGGCGCAGGCTTTGGCAAAATGCTTGTGGGACTGGCTGTATTTTTTATCCTTGAAGAGCCGCTTTGCCAGAAGCTTTTGAAGCTCAAGCTCCTCTGGCTGCAGCCTGGCGGCCGCTTTTAAATAAGAAAAGGCCAGGCTGCTTTTCTCATTTAGAAAAAAAAGCCATGCCTGTTTTTGGACATAAAAGGAATTTTTGAATTTTCTGGCGGCTTCAATAACCATGGCCTTCCTTTTGTTTGGCTTTCTCTGGGAAAGCGCAAGCAAAATATGGCTTGCCGGGTCCTTCGGGTTTTTGGCTATTGACTTTTTGCAGGCTCTGCGGCTTTGCTGAAAAAACCCGGTTTCAAAATAAGCCCTGCAAAGCTCGCTGTAATATTCCGGCTTTTTGATGTAGCGGATCATGTCTATCACAAGGGCGAGGGAGTGTTTTGTGCGCCCATCCTCTGTGATGAGCGGCAAAACCTCCTCATAAGCTGCGGCGAGCTTTCGGTTTCTCCTGATAGCCTCGCTGAAATTTTCAACCGCCAGGTCCCGGCGCCCCGGCTTTGTTTTGTCTTGAAGGTAAATGGCTTTGTAGGCTTTTCCCAGCAGGTAGTAAGGCTCCGGCATATCGGGATAGGCCTGAGCCGCATGATTAAGGACCTTGATTTGATTCAAATAGTCTTTGTTTTCCCTGTAGGTTTCGGCCAGGAGCTTCAGGGTTTCAAAAGAGGCCTTGCTGTAGACAGAGGCCTCCAGGATTTCAACAGCCTGGCTGTATCGCTCCTCGTCTTTTTTGCTGTCCAAAAACATTTTTAAAAAATTTTTTAAGGCAGTTTTTGCGTTTTTGGCCAGCGGCTGGCTGGGCGGGGCGGCTGCCGCCGGGCCTGCTGGCTGGGCAGGGCTTGCGGCTGGGCGGGGCTTGCGGCTGTTTTCGGCTGGGCCTGCTGGCTGGGCGGGGCTTGCGGCTGGGCGGGGCTTGCGGCTGTTTTCGGCTGGGCCTGCTGGCTGGGCGGGGCTTGCGGCTGTTTTTTTAACAGCCGCGGCTTTGGATTTTTTGCCGGAGGCGGGAGCTTCAGGCTTGGCGGCTGCTCCCGCCGCAAACAGCAAAATAATGCAGAGGCCGGCTGGGCGGCAAAGCCGCCTCAGAGCCTCCCCCCCTTGTCTGAATGTATGCTGTCTGGACATATTTTTGAGCATTGCCTTACTAGCCTGCATTCAGCCTGACTCAAAGCCTCCGCAGAGTCAATAAATTGCCGGATCAAGACCAAGGTCCGCAGGCGCCCTGCCGGGGCGCCCAAAGCAGCAGGCAGCCGCATGGCTGGGGGCAAACCTTTCGCTTCTTTAAGGGAAGGGGATCTGCAAGCTTATAAAAAAGCCTCTCAAAAAGCCAGAGGAAACTCCATCATCAGGCCGGCGGCTTCCCCTCAGAAGAAAGCCTGTCCATCGCCTTGGTTTATTGACAGGGGAAGAAAGAGATTTTCCCGGCCTAAGGGCTGTATTTTGGTTTTCTCAGCCGCAAAGCCGCAAAAATTTGTATAATGATTGTCAGCGGCGGCGGCCGCGCTGGCGCGTTTGCCGCCCTGAGGCGCCCCCGCCGCTAAAAGCCTTTATGCAGGCGGGGCTGCGGGCGCCCGCCTTAAAAGCTCAGCTGATCAGCCCAGACGGGGTTATTAAGGGAAGCCAGCTGTTATGAAAGCTGTTATGAAACCGGGGGCAGTAAAAGCCAAAGCGGCGAAAAAGCCGAAGGCAAGCTCTGTGGCCGGGCCGCCGGACCGCCGGGCAGCTGGAGCTGGGGGCCGGCGGCGGATATGGAAGCTTCTGCCGGCGGCGGGGCTGCTGGCCGGGCTGGCCGGGCTGGCTTTTGCGCGGGCAGAGCCTTCTTCTAACAATCCCTTTCATATATGTGTCTTTCACATCACAGACGAAAAAGACTCAGAGCATGAAGCTTACAATACAAAAAAGCTTCAAACAAGACTTGAGGAGTTTGGGACTGATGTCCCAAAGGGCAGCGTAAAAGTCAAAGCTTATGGGGTGGAGGAGACAAAAAACATCCGCCGCGCCTTCAGGAAAATGGCGGGGGATGCAAGCCATAAATGCGACAGCCTGATGATTTCGGGAAACCACATGGGGCATTTTTATGGGGAAAAAAAAGCGCTTTTTCTAAAAGACCTGGAGGAAATGGCCTGTGAAAAGGGGCTTAAAGACTGGTTTGCCGGCATCAAGGCTTTGTGGCTGCATGGCTCCGGCACCGTCACTGATGACAATCTGGCCGATCTCAGAGGCGCCGCTTTCAGAAATTTAGTGAAAGATCATAAATACACAAAAGGCGAAAGCGACCGGAGAACCCGATCCTTTCTCTCTGAAGCGGATAAGAGCATTCAGCATCCGCGAGTGACCGCTCGCATTCAGCATGCTTATAAGGCCAGCATTGATGAGCGCTCCCCCTTAAGCTCCCGTTATTTAAGGAGTTTTCCCAATGCGCAAATATATGGCTTTTTTGACAAAGCCCCCACCAGCGAAGACCTGTCCGGCATGGATGCTGGAAATGAAGAGCTTGAAAAAGGGCAGAGCCATCTCTTTCATCATATTGTGAAGATTGGAAAAATAATTGACACGAGCTTGACTGATCAGCATGGCAGAGCTTTTGTTGAGGGAATCAAAGCTTTGGCGGCAAACGAAGAGGCGTGCGAAACAATAAGGGCAACAGCCTGGGAAAAAGGAGTCCACGATGCGGCCCAGTCTGTTTACGGCAAAAGCTATAAAGGCATCCGCCAGCTGGGCTGCGATTTGATTCAGGCCAAGCAGGTTTTGGACAATCCTGATGCCTCTGCTGAGCAAAAAGCCGCGGCAAAAACCAAAATAAAAAAAACCCTGGACCGCATCAATCAATTAGACAAAGCGCTAAGCGAAACTGGAAGCATGACAGATGATAAAATCAAAAAAATCTTTGGCGCAGATAAAAGCGCAGAGGACATACAAAAAATCAAAGCCGAAGTCCAGAGGCTGAAAAGAGAAAATCTAAAGGCCTCGCATCTGCTTTTCAGCAATATTTATGACACATGGAAGCTTGCCGGGGCGGCCGGAGATAATAATTTTAAAAATCAGGTTAAAGCAAAACTGAAGCAAGACACTTTTAAAACCGCGCTGAGCGAAAAAATTGACTCCCTTGTTCAGCCGGTTTTAGCCAAAGCGGACTATCTAAAATTCTGCAAAGAGATCAGCTGCGACGCGAATATCAAGGACAAAACAAATCAAATCATAACAGCTCAAATAACCGCCGCCGAAGGCGATGACACAGGCAGCCGGATTTTGGCTGCCAGCGCCATAGACCAGCTCAATCAATATGATCTGATTAGCAAAGAGCAAGCCGCGGAGCTTGCAGCAAACACACAGCTTTTTCCCGCAGATGAAGCCAGCCCCTATATACAGCAAATCCAAAAGGGGCTGCAGTATCAGGGCATGAGCGCTGACAAAATCCTCAAAGATGTCGGAGAGGCTAAAGAGAAAGCCGTTGCAGACGGCGCCACTAATAACGACAAAGCCGCTTATGAGCTGGCGGTCCGGACAGCGGCGCGGGATTTTTTTCGGGATGGCGACAGCGCCAGCTTATCCGAGGCCATCCAAACTGTCCCCTACACAGATTCAGGCCAAAAAGACGCTGTGTTAAACAGCCTTGCCAATGACATGGTGTTTTACGCGCAGTTTGATCCCAATCCAGAGAAACAGGCAAAAGATTTGTTTCATCAAATAAAGGATATGACAAGCGGCAATTATAACGAGGATGTCTGGCGAGCGCTCGTTGGAGCAGCCAGATCTATGCAACAGGAAACCAGAGATTTTTTTGTTAAGCAAATGGAAAGCCCTGCCGGCAAAAATATCCCCTATAGACAGATAATTATAGACCGTGTCAAAACCGGCCCCCGCAACTGAGTCAGCCCCCGCCCCCCGAAGCCCGCGCTGAAACCCGCGCCAAGCTCTTGAGCGCGCCGCCGGCGGCTGGATCTGCCCGCCAGATGCCCCCCCGCCCCCCCCCGCTGGCGGCGCTTAAAGCTTATAAAGCGGAAAAGCCCTCCCCGCGCGGGGCTTCAGCTGAAAAACAATTTTTTTGATTTTTTTGTCCGGGAAGCGGCTGTTGATTTTCCGCCTCAAAGGCTCCTCAATAAAATACATGTCCTGAATGCAGGCTGAGCTGGGCAGCGCGACAAACAGCCGCCTGTTTTTAAACTGAACGGGGCGGCCCGCCCGGGCAATGGCCTCCCCGGCCAGATCCTCCCAGACACGGTTCAGCTCCGACAAAAAATGCCCCTCAGACAGCGGCGATCCTTTGCGCCTAAACAGCGCGCTTATGATTTCGCCCGCCGGCAAAAGAGATCCTCTCCTGTTTCTTTTTGCCCTGCCCATAAAAGATATGCCCGCCGCGCCTGGCTTTTTAAGCGCTTGCCCCCTCTCTTTCAAGAAAAATCTCCCCAAAATCAAGTCCAAAATCGCGCGCGGGCCTGGCGCTGGCTGTCATTTAAACTGGTTGACAATCTGCCTGAAGCGCCGCCCGCGCTCCTCATAAGAGCTGAACATGTCAAAACTGGGGCATCCGGGCGAAAGCAGCGCGATGTCGCCAATGCGGGATTTGTTGTAGCTGATATAAACCGCCTCGTCAAAAGTTCCCACCAAAAAAGTCTCGCTGCAGCCGCCGATATGGCGGTTGATCATCTCCTTGGCCTCTCCAATCAAAATCAGGGTTTTCACTTTGCGGCGGACAAGATCAGCGAGAGGGGTGTAGTCCAGGCCGGTCTCCCTCCCCCCCATAATCAAAATCACATTGCCCTCAAAGGCCTCCAGAGCGCAGCCAACCGCCTGGACATTTGTCGCCTTGGAGTCATTGTAAAACAAAACCCCGCCGACCCGCCGGACATACTCCAGGCGGTGGGGGCTTCCCCTGTATTCGTCAATCCCCCTTTGGATATGCTGCCAGCTCCCGCCGTTTTCCTTGGCTGTCAAAATGGCCGCCATAATGTTTTCATGAGAGCGCGGGCCAATCAGGGGGGATTTTTTCAGGCTGTAGTATTCAATTTCCGGCCGGGTTCTAACCTGAACTTCGCCATCAAGGGCCACGGCGCCGCCGATGCTCATCACCTGGGGCTTCAGGCTTTTTTTTCTTGAAAAGTAAAATATCCGCCCCCGCTGCGCCACAGGATCCCGCGCCAGGTCAATAACCTCAGGGCTGTCGGCATTTAAAATGCTGGTCATTTTGCTGTGGGTGTTTGCGAAGATGTTTTTTTTGGCGGCGATGTAGTCCTCCATAGAGAGGTAGCGGTCCCGGTGGCTTTCCGAAATATTTGTAACCACAATGTTTCCGGGAGTCATGCTCTGGACGCTCTCCAGCATAAAGCTGGAGGCCTCCACAAGCAGAACATCGGCCCTTTTCCCCTCATAAAGATACTGGCTGAGGGGGGTTTTGTAATTTCCCCCTGTCCAGACATTCACCCCGGAGTTTCTTAAAAACAGGGCCGCCATCTCCAAAACAGCTGTTTTGCCGTTGGTGCCGGTGATAACCGCCATTTTTTCTCTGACATACCGGGAGGCAAACTCAAACTCTCCGGTGACCTCCGCGCCGCGGCTTCTGATATAGTCAAACAGCCTTAAATTGGAGGGGACCCCCGGACTCAAAATCACATAGTCCTGCTGCTTGAGGCTTTTGGGGCTGTGGCCCTCCAGCTCAAACTCCAGAGACAGGCTTTTGGCCTCCTCATAAAGGGGAAGCTCGGCAGCGGATTTGCGCTCGCTGATCAGGACCTTGGCGCCGCAGCGGAGCAAAAACCGGGCCAGAGCCAGGCCCGTCTTTCCCAAGCCCACAACGGCGATTTTTTTCCCTTTCAGGTCTTTTAAATGAAATTTTTTGCGCATGGATGATATTTTTTCAAAAACCTCTTAAATCCCTTTTATCAGGCGGGTTTTCATCTGCCGGCGAAAGCCTGAAAGCAGGCTGAGGGCATCACAGGCTCTGAAATCTCAAAACACTTGCGGCCCCCTTAATAAATACAGAATATTCAATGCCGGTCAAGACGCGGCGCGGCCAAAATCGCGGCGCAATCAAAGGCTCAGCGGATTTTTAGCGCCGCCAGGCTCAAAACCGCCAGCAAAATCGACAAAATCCAAAAGCGGACAATGATTTTTGACTCCTCCATTCCCTTCAGCTCAAAATGATGATGCAGGGGGGCCATGCGGAAGATCCGCCGCCCCGTCAGCTTGTAAGAGGCCACCTGGAAAATCACAGACAGGGTTTCAGCGGCAAAGATGCCCCCAAGCAAAACCAGAAGTATCTCGTTTTTTGTCAAAACCGCCATCGCGCCCAAAAACCCCCCCAGCCCCAAAGATCCGACATCCCCCATAAAAACCTGGGCGGGGTAAGCATTATACCATAAAAATCCGAGGCAGGCGGCCACGACCGCCGCCGCTATCGGCATCAGCTCGCCCGCCCCGGCCACATAAGGGATGTTCAGGTAAGCGGCTATTTCCTGATGGCCGGCGGAATAGGCAAAAACCGAAAGCGCCGCGGCGCAGACCAGCGCGGGAAAAACAGCCAGGCCGTCCAGCCCGTCGGTCAAATTGACGCCGTTGGCGCAGCCTGTGATCACAAAGGCGCCAAACAAAAAGTAAGCCCAGCCCATGTCCCAGCTGAAGTTTTTTAGGAACGGCAGGTAAAGGGCTGTTGAAATGACCTCAGCCCGGCCCAAAAGAAAAAGAGCGGAAAAAGCGAGGGAAAACTCCATCAGCAGGCGCCAGCGGGGCCTGATCCCGCGAAAGCTCCCTTTTTTCAGCTTCAGAAGATCGTCCCAGAGGCCAATCAGGGCAAACCCGCAGACTATGGCTATAACAGCGATGATCAGAGGCTCTGACAGATCCGCCCACAGGGCGCAGACAGCCAAAAAGCCAAGGAGCATAAAGCTCCCGCCCATTGTGGGGGCGCCGGCTTTTTTTTGGTGGGAGGCGGGGCCGTCGCTGCTGATTTTTTCTTTCATCCCCCACTTTCGCGCCTTGGACACAAACCACTGGCCCAGAAGCCAGCAGACAAAAAAAGAGGTGAAAAAGGCCAGAAAAGACCGAAAGGTAATGTATTGGAAAAGATTAAAGGCCGGAAAATCCGGGGACAGGCCAAAAAGCCATTTGTAGATCATGATGCGGCTCATCCCCGCCCGCGCGGGGAGCAGTTTTTGGCGGCCCCAGCCTTTTCAGCGCCTTGCCTGATTCAGAGGCCCCCCCGGCAAAGGCGCGGAGGAAAAGCGCGGCGGGCTTTTTTATGCCGCTCAAATCCCGGCTTTTCCGCCTTGCTCTGCCTTATCAGGGATGCCCCGGGCTTGTCAAACCTTCAATGAGTCCGAATGTTTAAATAAAGCCTTCAAAAAGCCGTCAAACCCGGCGAAGCCAAAACAGCAGAACAATCCCCGCAACCACAAGAAGCGCCCCTCCGTATTTTAAGGGCCGCCCGGGGTCCCTGTTTACAGATAAAATTGAAGTTCTGGCCTGCCCGTCCCTGTCTGTTTCAAAGCTGGACTGGTAAAAAGTAAAGCCCTTATGCTTCAGCGGCTCGTTCATGGAGATCAGCCGGCTCTGGCCATCAAACTCCACCTCGCTTTCATAGGACTTTGCCTTTCCGCTCCCCTGATAATGGGCTATCCGAAAATCCAGAAGCTTCAAGTCAAACCCCAGGCTGACCCTTTTGTTTAGAAAGCCAAAAACATGGACTCTGTCCTCTTGATAAAAGCGGATGGGGGAGTTTTCCAGCGCCCACACAGCCTGACTCGCGGGCTGGCCCCGGCGCCGGGCGCGGATGGCCTGAACTGTCAAATCAGAGGGGGCTTTTGCCGGAGTCACAAGAAAGCGTTTTGACGCGCGGGGCAAAAAATCAAGCAGCTGAAGCTGAAAGTCCATCCAGGGGGTTTTTATGCGGGCGCCTGGCTTTGCCGGGCTTGTTTGCCGGGGCGGCCTGGCCGTTCCGTCCTCATGGCGGGTTTTTTTAGGAGGGGGTTTTTCAGAGAAAAAATAAAGCAGCTGAGGAGGGTTTCCGGGATGGCTTTTGGAGAGAAAAACCAGCTCCCTGTTTTTTGAGCCTTTATAAGAGGGGTCTTCTGTGAGGGTGATGGAGACAGGGCCTAAATCCGATGAGGCGGAGGCTTCGCCCGGCTCTATATAGAGCCAGCCTGAATCGGCCCCCATCCGGCCCTCTATATGAAAGCGCAGCGCCGGGCGGCCGCCTTTTTCCGCCTGTTTATAAACCCGGCGGGGCAGGCTGTAAGGAAGGTAAGAATCCACAATAAACGACTCCCCCCCGGCTGAAGCCTCAAAAGGGCGGCTTTCTGATGGCCGGCGGAGAAAAAAATCCACATCCTCCTCATGCAGAAGGCTAAAAGACTGTCCGTCAAAAGAGCTGTAGATTTTGATCTCCATTTCCGGAACGCCTGCCGTTCGGACAGTCTCCCCCTCCCGAAAGCGAAGCGAGCCGTCTATGCCAAGGTATTTTGTGACAAAAGAGCCAAGTATCATGGTCAGGATGCCAATATGGGCTGCCACAAACCCCGCCTGGCGCTTTTTCCATGGCCAGCGGTCCGTCAAAACCGCAAACAAATTCAGCGCCAAAAACATCAGGGCTGCGCCCATCCAGGGGGAGTGGTAGATCAGCTTGTTGGCTGCCTGCTGATCATAGCGGGACTCCACAAAAGTCCCTATGGCCGTCAAAACAGCCAGAGCGGAAAGGACCAAAACCGCAAGCTTCAGGGATTTAAAGAAGCCAGACAATTGGGCGGCGATTTTTTTGGCTGTGTCCATTAGTTCCCAGACAAATGGCGCTCCCAGCGGCCAAAGCGGCGGACCTCCAGCTCCAAGCTGATCTGAAACTGTTTTTGGACCTCCATTTGAATCTTTCGGATCAGGCGGTCAATGTCCCGCGCGCTGGCCCCGCCCCCGTTTATAATAAAATTTGCATGCTTTGGGGAGACAAAAGCGCCGCCCTCTGAGAGCCCTTTGAGGCCGGCTTTTTCAATCAGCCGGCCGGCCAATTCAGGGTAAGGGTTTTTAAAAACCGAGCCGCAGCAGGGGTGATTCAGAGGCTGCGAGGCTTTGCGCCGCTTAAGCTCCCGCTTGATGGCTTCTCTCAATTCGCCTTGCGGCTCTAAAGGCCAGGAAAGCGCGGCGCGGAAAATCACCCCCCTCTCCCACCCGGATGTCCGGCGGTATTCCCATTTGATGTCTTTTTTATAATAGGTCCGCTCGCCGCGGGGGGTGATCACATCAAACCAGTCCGTGATTTCAGAAAACTCTGAGGGCTTGAGCGGCCGGGAAACCCCGGCGTTCATTACAATCCCGCCGCCCAGATCTCCCGGCAGCCCTGATAAAAACACTGCCGGGGCCAGCTGATTCTCGCGAAAGGCCGTCATCAGATCCCCTTTGGTTAGGCCCGCCTCCGCGCAAATAACAAACCGGCCGCTCTCTTCGCGGATGGCGAATCGGTTCAGCCGTCTGGTTGAGATGACCAGGCCCGCGGCGCCCCTGTCGCTGACAAGAATATTGGAGCCGCCGCCCAAGACAGAATAAGGCTGGCGGTTTTTTTCCGCCCAGAAAAGAGCCTCTTGCATATCTCTGGAGCTTTCCGGCTCGCAGAAATAATCGGCGGGCCCGCCGACCCGCCAGGAATTTCGCTGTTTCAGCGGCTCCCCTTTTTTGATTTCCATGCCTGGATTTTACGGGATATTCGGCTGAGAGGGGGGTTTTTTGCGCCGGGGAGTGATTTTTTTCAAGGTGGCGGCGGCCAGCTCCCGAACTTCAGGATCGGGGTCGGAGCGCATTGTTTCCCTCACTTTGGACCAATCCTCATCGGAGGAGGTTTTTGCCTCTCCAATGCTCCGAAGCGCGTCTTTTCGGACATTGGGATCGGGGCTGGAAAGCTTCCTGGCCATGATTTCATGGAGGTTTTTAAAAGTCTCATGCTTGCTTGGGGGCTTTCCATGAACATCAATCATGCCGCGGGAGGACTTTAGCTTCATCAAAGCCTCAGGATCTGTCGGCATGATGGCGTCAGAATCCGATGGCCTGTCGGAGGTGTCCATAACCCGCTGCCGCATAATCAGCGCCTGATAGGCGTCAAGCTTTTTTCCCTGATTGGTTTTGCGGCGGATTTTTTCTGTCCCGCGGCCAAAGCCCGTCTTGGCCAGCTGCTGGATAAGCTGGCTCATGCCAATCCCCGGATAATAAGCCTTTACAAGGACCGCCACTCCCGTCGCCACGGCCGTCGCCTGCGAGGTCCCTGTCATCTGCCCGTAATTGTCCTGCCGCAGCGGCCGGGCGGCGGCGATTTTTCTCTGCGGGCCGGAGAGCCGGCCCTGAACATATCTCCGGGGCGGAAGGGTGGAGATGATCTCCTCGCCCGGAGCGGCCTGGCTCCTTTCCTTAAAGCCGCCATCGTCTTTGTGATGGCTGATTTTTGTGACCCAGTTGCTGGACTGAATGATGTCGCTTCCCTCGCTGATTGACTGAACCAAAAAAATGTTCGGAAAGCCGTAGCTTGCCGGGTAATACTCAAAAACGGCGCCGGCTTTTGCTCTGACTCTTGTGGGATCCCCTTTTTCAATTTTTCGGCCGTCATTGCCCGCCGCCGCCACAAAAAGGATTTTTTTGTCAGAGGCGCGGGCGACAGCCCGCCTCTCGTGATTGTTTTTCCCCGGCCCGCCGCCGGAGTAATTGATGATGTGGGCGCCGTTGTTTATAGCGTATTCTATGGACTTGATGGTGTTTTCCAGGTTTTTTGAGGGATCGTCCTCGCTGTAATATTTCAAAATCATAAGGCTGGCCTTGGGGGCGATGCCAATCACCTGGCAGCCGGGGGATTTTGGAGTCTTGCCCGCGGCGGCAATCACGCCGGCAATATGCGTGCCATGCCCGTGAAAATCCTGGATGTTGCTGTTGTTTTCGGCAAAATTCCAGCCGTGGACATCATCAGCGTAGCCGTTGCCGTCATCGTCAATTCCGTTGCCGGGGATTTCGCCCCGGTTTGTCCAGAGGCTGGGCTTCAGGCAGGAGTGCTCTGTGTGAATGCCTGTGTCAATCACAGCGACCACAATGTTTTTGTCGCCTTTTGTCTCCTCCCATGCCTTTAGGGCGGAAATGTCCTTCAGGGCCCACTGCTTGGGGGCATGCTGCGCATATTGCTCCAAAATGGAGGCCTGCTGCTTTGGCTTGTCTGTAAACTCCGGCGTCCCCAGCCGGAGATGCCGCTTCTGCTTTGAATCCATTTTGCCGGCGAGCGCCTGGCCGGCGGAGGCGGGGAAGGCGGCCTTTGCCTGAGCCGCCGGATCCGGCTGCGGCTGGGAAAACAGGCTCCACAGAGCGCCTGCTGAGGCTATGCTTAAAACAATCAGAAAAAAAACCAGCTTTTTAGACATCTTTAATCATTGCGCCTCCCCCCCCCTTGAAGCCCGCCCTCTGAATCCTCATGGCGCGGCGGATTTTTGCATGACGGCGGGGCGGAAGCGCCCGCTCATTGTGTCTTTTCGGCAGAAAGGAGGTTTTTTTTAAGCCGGTTTGCCAAAAAAATTATCAGGGCCATTTTGAGCCGGGGGCTTTCAGCTGTTTCTGAGGGCGCGGCGAAGCGGCTTTCCAAGGATGGTTTTGGGGATTTCATCCACAAACTCAATGGCTTTGGGAATTTTATACGGAGCAAGCAGGGGCCGGCAATGCGCCAGCAGCTCTTTTTCTGTGATCGCGCCATGGGAGCGCGCCACAAAGGCTTTTGCCTTTTCAAGCGAGGATTCGCATGGGACGCCAATGACAGCCGCCTCCCGGACTCCGGGGTGAAGGCAAAGCGCGTCTTCAATCTCTGCGGGATACACATTAAAGCCGGAAACATTGATCATGTCTTTTTTTCTGCCCTTGATTTTGACCAGGCCCTGCCTGCTGATTTCCGCAATGTCGCCTGTTTTCAGCCAGCCGCCGGGGCTGAAGGCCTCTTTGGTGTCCCTTTCCCTTTGATGATAGCCGCGCATAACCTGAGGGCCTTTGACCTCCAAACCGCCCTCCTCTCCGGGCGGCAGCTCCCGCCCCGCCTCATCCACAATCCGGATGTCCGTGGAGGGCAGAGGGACGCCAATGGATCCCGGGTTTTCCGGCCCCTGAATAGGATTGCAGCAGACTGCGGGGGAGGCCTCTGTAAGGCCGTAGCCCTCAATCAGAGGGGAGCCTGTGGCGGCCCGCCATTCCCTTTGAACCGAAGGCTCCAAAGGCATGCCGCCCGCCATAAAAAACTTGCAGCGGGAAAAATCCGCCTCCTTGAGCTTAGGCTCTTTAAGGAGCGCCTTAAAAAGAGTATTGACCCCTGTTCCCAGGGTAATGGGCCGCTTTTTGATCTCTTTGATAAGGGAGCGCCGGTTTCTTGGATTGGCGATCAGGATGTTTTCGCTCCCATTCAGAAACAGCAGCAGGCCGTTGATTAAAAAAGCAAAGATGTGATAAAGGGGCAGGGGGGCCAGAGCCTTTTCCCGCCCCCTTTTCAGAGAGCCGCGCGTCCACAAATCACACTGCTTCAGGTTGGAGAGAATATTGCCCTCGCTGAGGCAGGCGCCTTTTGAGGAGCCTGTTGTTCCGCCAGTGTATTGGATGAAAAGAATTCTGTCCCAGGATCTGGAAAAATGGGCGGGCGGCTGGCGGAATGCGGCTTCCGGGGGGGCAAGCTTTAACGCCTGGGCGAAAGAGAGCGCTCTGGGGCGGGCAGCTGTTTTTTGGCTTTTCGCGCCGGGGCCGCCCGGCCAGCCGCGGCCTTTGCTCCCGCCCCCGCGGCGCGCGGACAGAAGGCGCCTGGCTTTTAGAGCATGCCGGAAGGCAAAGTTCAGCGCCTGTTTTTTGGGGAAGCCTAAAAGATCCCCCGGCTCCGCTTTGATGATGGCCCTGAGCTGGGTTTGCGCCGCGATCCGCTCCAGTTTTTTGGCGGCGGAGGCAAAAACAATGATGGCCCTGGCCTCGGAGTCTTTGAGCTGATGCAGCATTTCCCTTTCGGCGGCCAGGGGATTCATATTCACAACCTTTAGGTCAGCTAAAAGCGCGGCCCACAAGCTCACAGGATATTGAAGGATGTTTGGCAGCTGAATGGCAATGGCCTCGCCTTTTTGAAGGCCGAGGCTTTGGAGGCTGGCGCTCAGGCGGAGGGAAAGCTCCCGAAGCTCTTGATAAGTCAGGCTTTTGCCAAAGCTTGTGAAGGCTTTTTGCCCGGCAAACTCCCGGCAGGCTTTAAAAAACAGCCCTGTCAGGCTGTCTCTGAGAGGCGGGATTTCATAAGGGATGCCGGGGGGATAGTTTTTCAGCCAGATTTTTTTCATAATTTTTGCTTAATTTTTACTGAAAAAGCCAGAAACCGCTCAAAATCATCATGCTTATACTATATTCTGCTTGAAAAACCATTAAACTTTGTTGACAGCCCGGCAAAAAATATGCAAAGCTTAATTATAAGCTTTAGCTGGCGGCGCCCCCGGCAGTTAAACTGGGGCAGTTAAACACTGGGGCAGCCCAGCTCATGAGGCTTTTGGCTTGGAGCAATGATCTGGACAAAAAATTTAGACCTCAAACTAGGGGATGGCCTTTCAAAATCCTTTCTGGCCTGTCCCGCGGAATCAGCCGGAGCGTCAAAAACCCCCCGTCCGGGGATCCTCATGCTCCATGAGTTTTGGGGGCTTGCGGAGAACATCAAAAACAAAGCCCGGCAGCTTGCGGAAAGCGGCTTTGCGGTTTTAGCCCCTGATCTTTACGGAGATGGCTGGACTGCTGAAACCGCGGACCAGGCAAAAAACGCCATGCAAAAACTTCTCTCTGATATGGACAAAGCCGCAAGCTTTCTAAAGGGCTTTTTAGGCGATCTGAAAAGCCTTGAGCAGACAAAGGAGAGTCAAATTGCCGCTATGGGTTACTGCATGGGCGGAACTTTGTCTCTGCATCTGGCCCGCTTGGAGGCGGACAGCCCTGACAAGACAATTCAGGGCGCGGTGAGCCTTCACGGCAATCTGGAGCCGCGGCATGCGGTTTCCGGGCCGGTCAAGGCCAAAATTCTGATACTGAACGGCGCGGATGATCCTTTTGTCCCCCCTGAGCAGATTGAGGGCTTCAAAAAAGAGATGGAGCGGGCCGGCGCGGATTACCGCCTGATCAATTATCCCGGCGCCAAGCATGGCTTTACCAATCCCCAGGCGACGGAAAACGGCAAAAAATTTAATATCCCCCTGGCTTATAATGAAGCCGCGGCCAAAGCCTCTTTTGAGGAAACAGTTAAGTTTTTCAAAAACCTGTTTCCTCTCAGCCAGCAAAACTCCTGAGCCGGGCCTCTTAATTAAGCCGGGCCTCTTAAATAAAGCGGCTGAAAAAGCCGCCAGGGGACAAGCCTCTGGCTTTGAAACTCCCGGCAGACAAGCCGCGCGAGGGATTTTGCGCAGGGAAGGGATTTTTGGAAGCGGCAGCTTTGCCTCAAAGATGGCGGCAGCTCATAAAAATCCTCAACATCCCCGACACAAAAATCCCTGCCCTCCATAAGCTTCAGCCATTCTGGAAAGGGCAGGGCGGCTGGCCCCGCCGGCAGCGGGGGCTTTTCATCCCTTGAGCCGGGGCTGCGGGAAGGGGCCCCGCCCGCGCCGGCCTTGCGGGGATTGCGGCGGGAGTACTCTCCAAAGTAAACCGTGTTTTTAAATCCGTTCCAGGCCACAGGGACCATTCTCCGCTCTGACAAAAAAGGCTCAGCGGCGATTTGCAGAGAGTCCGCCGGATAAACCGGCCTGTCCAGGGCAAAAGCCAGGGCGCGGACTGTGTTTGCAGCGGTCCGGACTCCGGTCCAGCGCCCGGGGCCGGCCCCCGCCGATAAAAACTCCAAGTCAGCAGGCTTCAGCGCGGCCTCTTTAAGGGCCTCCTGGATTTCCAAAGGAAGCTTTGAGCTGTGGGAGGCTTTTTTCTGTTTCAGCTGGCCGCCGGCCAGCCATTCCCTGAAAGCCAAAGTCTCGGCCCTGGCGCCGGTTTTTCGGAAAACCCCAACAGAGCCTTTGTCTGTGGAGGTTTCAAGAGCGAGAAAAACCCCTTTCATTTGCCATGCGCTCAGCCAGCTGCTGATGCTGTTAGAGGGGCTGCCCCCTTTTATTTGCCATGCGCTCAGCCAGCTGCTGATGCTGTTAGAGGGGCCGCCCCCTTTCATTTGCCATGCGCTCAGCCGGCTGCTGATGCTGTTAGAGGGGCTGCCCCCTTTTATTTGCCATGCGCTCAGCCAGCTGCTGATGCTGTTAGAGGGGCCGCCCCCTTTTATTTACCATGCGCTCAGCCAGTTGTTGATGTCGTTAAAAAAAGTCCAGCCAACAAAAAAGAGCACAAAAAGCAGCCCGGCCTGCTGCGCCAGAACAAGCTTTTTCAAATCCAGGGGCCGCCCCATCAAGCCCTCCAGGGAGAAAAACAAAATATGCCCTCCGTCCAGCAAAGGTATGGGAAGGAGGTTTATGAAAAACAAATTGATGGAAATGCCAGCCATCAGCAACAGAAAAGCATAAAAGCCCGCATGAAATGTTTTGTGGGATATCCGGCCAATAGCCACAGCGCCGCCCATATTCCGAAAAGAAACCTTCCCCTGCGCCATCCGGGCCAGAAAAGCCGTGATCTGTTTCAGCATCCTCCATGTTTCCCCCCCTGAATAGGCCAAAGCGGCGGGGACTGATCTTTTTCTTAAAACCTGCGGCGGGAAAGCGGAATTGCTTACAGAGCCAATGCCAATCATGGGCTTTTCTTTCAAATTTCCCTCAACAAATGTGGATTTTGGGGCAATGAGGGCTGTTTTTTCCCTCTCCCCCCGCCTGTATTTAAAGGAAAGCGGCGCAGGCTTTGCCTGCGGCAAAGAGGCGCGGCTTCTGTCCTCATAAGCGCTGTCGGGGGCGGCGGCGCCGGAGAGCTGGGAAACCCTTTCCACAACATCCTCCCATTTTTCTAAAACCCTCCCGTTAATTGAAAGCAGGCGGTCGCCTTTTTGAAGCCCCGCCTTTTCCGCCGGAAGCCCGGGGCCTGTCATGAAAACATACAGCTGGGGGGACTCGATCCCCAAAGCTTTCAGAGACTGGGGCGCGGCGCCCGCAGGGCCCTGGACAGAAACTGTCAGCAGCCTGCCGCGGCCCTCCCTTTGGACCTCAAGCTTTAGGGGAAAGCTCTGCCCGCGAAGCGCCGGCTCAAGATCCCTTGCATAAACCAGCTTTTTGCCGCCCAGGCTTTTGATTTCGTCAAAAGTTCTGAGGCCGGCTTTATGGGCGGGAGATCCGGAGATGACTCCAACTTTTGTTCCCCTGGAGCCGGCGCTGAGGCCCTTGATATTGCCAATCCGGCTTCGCCAGTCAAGAACATCAGGGTTGCCGGCCCAGGCGGGGGCCGCCTGAACGCGGCGGGTCTTGCCGCTTTCGGAGAGGACTTCAAAGGCGAGGGTTTTGCCGGGATTGTTTTTAATGGCTTTGCTCAGCTCCTTCCAGTAAGAGACAGGCTCTCCGTTTATAGACACAATTTTGTCTCCTGAGCGAAAGCCCGCCTCATAAGCGGGGGAGGCTTTTTCAATATCCCCGGCAAAGGGGCTTAGCGATGGGACGCCCATAAGCCCAAGAGCAAACAGGGCCATTAGGGTGAACAGCAGATTCATAAACGGCCCGCCAAAGGCTATGAGCAGCTTTTGCGGGACGCTTTTATAAAGGAAGCCCCGGCCCTTTTCTGAATCAGGGACCTCTTTCATGGGGTTGTCCCCAAACATTTTCACATAGCCGCCCAGGGGAAAAAGAGAAATGCAATAAACAGTTTCGCCTTTTTTGCGCTGGAGGATTTTGGGGCCAAAGCCAAGGCTAAAAACCTCAACTGTGACACCGCAGTATCTGGCGGCCAGAAAATGCCCCAGCTCGTGGATAAAAATCAGGACCCCTAAAAGGAGAAAGAAGGGGCCTGTGGAAAAAAGCCCCTTTTGAAGAAACCCCAGGCCGGAAAGCAAAATATCCATAAGCTGGCCTCTAAAAAAATTATACTGGTTCTGGAGACATGGCCGCAAGGTTTTGTTTTTGACGGCGGAATGATTTTGCCCCTGCCGCAGAATCCCTGAAAGCCCGGGCTTTGTCAAGGCGGGGTTTTTGCCCCTGAAAGCGGAAGGCCTGCCCCCGGCCAAAAACCTTATGCCGGCATGACAATATCAGCGCGGCGGCCGGGGCTTTATCGGTTGAACTGGCTTGCGGCCTTTTCAAAGCCAGAATCCATGAAGAGGAAAACCGCCTCCGCCGCCTTTTGGAGAAAATCAGGGAGGGCCGCCATCTCCTCCTGGCTGAAGGGGGACAAAACATAATCGGCTGCTGTTTCCCGCCGCTCCGGCGCCGCCCCCCAGCGGCCCGGATCCAGCTCATAATGGGGCAGGGCCGGGCTGGGGGCTGGCGCTTTCCGAAGGGAGGGGCCGATGCCAAGCTTCAGCCGGGCATAGCCGTTTGATCCCAGCCGGTCATGAATGTTTCGGATGCCGTTGTGCCCTCCATGTCCGCGGGATTTTTGGAACTTCATGGACTGAAAGGGCAGGTCTTTGTCATCTTGAATCACCAAAAGGCTCTCAAGGGGGATTTTGTAGAAATCCATGATGTCCCGGATGGGCTGGCCGGAAAGATTCATAAAAGCCTGGGGCTTGACCAGCAGGGCCGGCGCGCCGCTGACTTGCGCCCTCAGAATGAGGCTTTGGCGCTCTTTTTTAAATGCCGTGGGGGGCTGGCCGGGGGTTTGGCTGTGGGCTTGGCCCAAAATGGCGCTTGTTTGCCGGGCCGGGCTGGCAGCCGCTCCCGGCCCTCTGCGGAGTGACAGCCTTTTCCAGAGGCGCTTGATTATTGGACCAGCCTCCCGGCTGCTCCCGCCGCCTGTTTGCCGGGCCGGCTCCGCTTGTTTATCTGGCCGGGCTGGCGGCCGCTCCCGCGCCTCCGCAGAGGCGCGGGCTTTGCCAGAGGCGTCTGCCTGCTGTCTGGATTTTTGGCTTGTTTTTTGGCTTGGAGGGGGAGGCTGCTGCGCGGCGGCAGCCTCCGCCAGAGCGTCAATCGCCATAAAGCCAATGTTATGGCGGGTCAGCAGGTATTTTGCCCCGGGGTTGCCCAAACCGGCAATAAGCTTCATGGCGGATTTTGCCCCCTAACAGCAGGCGCCTAAGGCGCCTAAGGCCCCTAAAGCCTTCCAAGTTAAAGCGCTCTGGCCCGGCTGTGTCAAGCTCCGCTGCGGCCGGGAAACATGCATATAGCCAATAAAAAAAGCTTTAAGCCAAAGATTTTTTGCTTTCCCTAATCATCTGCCACTCCGATCGTCTTTTTCAGAAGGATCGGGGGCGGGCAGGCTGCTCAGCCAGCGGAAGGGCGCGGTGAAAATCTTGACCCAGGCGCCCCATAAATTTCCCAAATCCCTTTTGGTTTCATCCCAGGCTTTGGCCCATGCGCCTTTTTTTTCCAGAGAAACATCATCGGGATCTCCTAAGTATGTGTCTGTTGTAGTGGAGCCTGCTGCAACATTGGCGCCGCCTCCATTTCCTGATGTATCTTCTGAGCTGGCGTTCTCCGTCGCGGCAGAAGCGGCAGAAGCTGTCGCGCTGGCTTGCGCGGCGGGCGGGTAATAGGCTTCGGCTTTAGAGGCAAGAATGTGGCGATCCTCTAAAACCGACTGTTTAATAGCGTCTGGGCTTCTGGTGTCCTGAAATTCAGCTGGCTTGGCGCTGTGTGCCGGCGAGAGATCGCTGTTGTGTGTTGCTTCCTTAGCCGCTTGTTCAGCAGCTTTTTTTGCTTCCTCAGCCGCTCGTTCAGCAGCTATTCTCTCAGCAGCAGCCTTCTGCGCTTTGCAGCGCGCGCTGACTTGCAGGACTGCTGTCTTCGCCTCAATTTGTCCGCATTTGATCCAGTCATCAGAGCTGTAAGAGTCATCTCTGAGTCCGTTTTGAGAGTTGGCAATCAGCCTGCTCATTGTTTGTTTATACCAAGCGCTAATGTCAGCCAGCTTGTTATAGCATGGTGTGTGAGAGCTGGCATTTAAGGTTTGCGCAATGGTTTTTTCATCTTCGGGAGCGCCGTCTCCCCCCAGAATGGCAAAGCACTGTTTGATTTTTCGGGCAAGCTCTTTCCGCTTTAAATCACAAGCTCTTCGGCAAATCGTCACTGCGCGCTGGCACATTGTGTTTTTTGAGTTTTGAAGAGCCTGGGCCCCGCCTTCGCTGCAAGCTGATGTTGAAGATTTGGCGTAGATTGCCTGGACATCTGCCAGTTGCTCTAATGCGCAGCCTGCGGGATTGAGGCAGCAGGCGCTGGCTTCCCGATGAGCCTGGCTGCAGGCAGCGGGGAGGCTTTGCGCGGCAGCCTTTGCGGAAGCAGAGCTGAAGCCAGGGGAGCCGGGGATGAGGTGTGGATTAAGAGACAAAAGCTGCTTGATTTCCTGGACACAAGCCCCCTCAGGGCCCTCATGGCCGCAGGTTCCGCTCTCCGCCCCCGCTTCCCTGACAAGCTCCCATTTGTCATTATGCTCATTTAAGGCTGTCTCATATTCCTCATAAGCTGTCTTTGCCTCTATCTCCGTCCCATTTTCCGCCGCGCATTGATGAGCCTTTTGGAGAGCGCTGTTTAAAGCCTGGACAACAGCGTCATTATTGCCGCTGTCAAATGAAAGATCATTCCAGGCATTCCCGTTATTGCCAAAACATCTGTCATGCGCATCTTGCAGCTTCTTATGGGCTGCTTTCAGATTTTCAGCTTTTTTGGCGACTTCATTGTGGGGCAGGTTTTTAAAAATCTCTATGGCCCCATCCAGATTTTTTTGACTCATTTTATCATTGATTCTTTCTATATCATCAATTGCTTGTTTTGTGTCTAAATGACTGGTTTTAATCTCATCGCCGCATTTAGCCAGCTGGTTTGTGATATGATTTTGTTTTTGCCGGATGGCGTTAGTTAGGGAAGATTGCTGATGTCTGTCTATAGTTGCTTGCAGCTTTGCGCGTCTTCTCTCTAATGTCTCATATTCTCTCTCTATCTCTCCAGAAAAATTATCGCTGCAGAATTTGTTAGCCATTTGGGCTTCGTTTGCTCCGAAGATTATCTGTGAATAGGCATGCCCATAAGGGCTGGCAAGGGCCGCGCAAAGGCCCAAAGCCGCCTTGGCCGCCAAAGGCTTTGCTTTGCTGAAAAGCCTGGATTTGTTTGGATTTAATTGAGCGCGCATGATTTTCCGTTTGGGCTGGCTGGTTTTTAAAATGCTCTTCAAACTGGATGGCCTGGTTTTTACAATTCTTTTCAAACTGAACAGCTTGTTTTTTAAAAAGTTTTTCAAAATATGCGGGGGGGGGGGGGGGGTAAATTTTCTTTTTAAAAAAAACAGCGCTTTTATCAAGAAAAACCGGCCTGGACAGTTTTTTCGGAAGGCCCGCCGCCCGGCTGATAAAGCCGCTTTGGTTTTTTTCCAAGAATCTTGCCTGGGATTTTGACAGGGATTTTATCCAGGGTTTTATCCAGATTTTTTTAAAAGAACTCATAGAAAATTTCCCCCGCGCTCTTTGTTTTTCGCGGCCAGCTAAATATGCCAGTCATATTGGTTTGGCTGTAAAGCGAAAGTTTTTTTTTAAAAGAGGCAAATGTCTGAAAAACTGTTGAAACCCGGCTTTTTGCCCCTCATTACACAGAATCGGCAGCCGCGGCGGAAAACTTTAATTTTTTTTTTTCAAAAACAGAAAAAAAAAGCAAAAAATCCGCCCGGCGGGGGGCCGCCCCCCCTGATAAATCCCCTCAGCTGATTTGTCAGGGAGAGCTTGGCGGCAAAACAAAGGGGGCTGCAGCAACAGCCTCCCCCCCCGCTCAATCCAGCTCCAGCAGAATTTTGGCAAAGGCGCCAGGCGGGCCTGCTCCAGGCGGGCCTGCTCCAGGCTGGCCTGCTCCAGGCGGGCCTGCCGGCGGGCCTTCCCCCTCTGAGGGGTTTCCCTCCTCAAACCGGATTTTGTCCTCAGGAACATGCCCCGCGCGGCTCAGATCTTTTTTGGCCAGCTCCAGCATGGGGCCGTATTTCGGGGCCCCCCGGACCAGAAGACTCCTGGCCGGCGCCGCGAGGCTTATTTGCCTGGCGGATTTTTGCGCCCTGATCTTTTCTAAAACAAAAAAAGCGAAGTCCAAGAGGCCAGCCCCGGCCCCGGCGGCAGCGGGGGCGGGGGTTTCCGTAAAAACTTTGCCGCCGGCTGATGGCTCCCGCCGCGGCCAGCTCTCCATGCCAATCCATGCCGAGTTGTGAATGGAGCGGCTCTCGCTTTGGAATCTCCAGGACCAGATCTCCTCAGTGATATAGGGCAAAAAAGGCGCAAACAGCTTCAAGAGCATGTAGAGGCTCAAGTCTAAGGCGGCCAGGCCGCTCAGCCCCTCCGGCTGGTTTTTCAGCCGGTAGGTTCTGGCCTTCACCAGCTCAATATAGTTGTCGCAAAACAGCCAAAAGCGCTTTTCTATAAGCTCCAGCGCCTCCGCGTATTTCAGATTCTCAAGATGATCGGTCGCGGCGGCCTGGGTCTCGCGCATTTTTTTGATCCAGCATTGATCCAAAGCATTGGAAATAAATGAAAGCCGGCTGTTTATCCAAGCCCCCGGCGCCGGGGAGTTTTTGCTCTCAAGCGCGGCCCCCTCATGCTGCAGGCAGATAAAGCGCGCGGCGTTAAACAGCTTGGCGGCGAGGCGCTTCCCCGTCAGGAGCGCGCTTTCGTCAAAGGCGGTGTCCTGCCCCAGCCGCGCCCGGCCGGCCCAATACCTCGCGCCGTCCGCGCTGTATGTCTCCATAAGGTTTTCCGGGGCCAGAGCATTCCCCTTGGTTTTGCTCATTTTGGCGCGCAGGGGATCCACAACCCAGCCGCTGATGGCGATCCGCCGCCAGGGGATGCGATTCTGGTGAAAATGCGCCTTGACAATGCTGTAAAAAGCCCATGTTCGGATGATCTCATGCGCCTGCGGGCGAAGATCCGAGGGAAACAGCTGTTTATGCGCGGCCGGGTCAAACCCCCAGCCGCTGTTGATAAAAGGAGTCATGGACGAGGTGGCCCAGGTGTCCATCACATCGTTTTCGCCGGCAAAGCCATGGGGCTGATCTCTCAAAGCCGCAAGCCCCTCCGCCCCGGCGCTTAAAGCCTTTTCAAGCAGCGCTTCCGCCGCCTCCCTCCCAGCGCCCGGCCGCCGCGCCGCCGCCCGAATATCCTCCAGCCGGGGGCTGTCTCTCAGAGGATCTATGGGAAGCCTTTCCACAGAGAGCGGGACAATGGGGCGGCTGCAGATTTTTTCGCCTTTGGAATCAAGCGGAAGCCACACGGGGAAAGGGACTCCAAAAAACCTCTGGCGCGACAGGCACCAGTCCTGACTCATCCCCTCAACCCACTGCTCATACTGTTTGCGGAATCTGGGGGGATGCCACTCAAGCTCCCGCCCCAGCCTCAAAAATTCCCGCTTGCTGTCCAGAATCTTCAAAAACCACTGGCGGGCGGGAAGAAGCTCCAGGGGCCGGTCCCCTTTTTCGTAGTATTTCACGGAATGGGTGATGGGCCTTGGCTCCCGGGCCAAAGCGCCTGCAGCTCTTAAGATCTCAGTGATTTTTGATCGGGCCTGAGAGACCCTCAGGCCGGCCAGATCCCGAAAGCAGGCCTCAGCCTTTTCAGGATCAAGGCTTTTGAACAGGCCTTCGCGAAAGGAAATCCCCTCCAAAATGGCTCCCCGCCCGCTGATGAGCCGCTTCAGCGGCAGCCGATGCTTTTGCCAAAAGCGGACATCCTCCGAATCCCCAAAAGAGCAGACCATCAGGATTCCCGTTCCTTTTTCCGGGTCGGCATGAGGGGAGGGAATGACAGGAACCTCAGCCCCAAAAAGCGGAGTGATGGCGGTTTGGGAAAAAAGATGCTGGTATCGGCTGTCTTCGGGGTGGGCGGCAATGGCCAGGCAGGCGGGTAGAAGCTCCGGCCTTGTGGTTGAGACAAAAAAATCCCCGCCGCCGCGGGCGGCAAAGCGGATGTCATGATAAAAGCCTGGGATTTCGCGATCCTCCACATCAGCCTGCGCCACAGCGGTTTGAAAGGAGGTGTCCCACAAAACCGGCGCAAAGCGGCTTTCCGCCAGGCCCTTTTGATGAAGCTCCAAAAAAGACTTTTGGGAGGTCTGCCGGGCGCGGCTTCCAATGGTCCGGTAAGTTTTGCTCCAGTCCACCGAAAGCCCCAGCCGGGACCAGAGGCTTTTGTATTTTTGCTCGTCTTCGGCGGCCTGTTTTTCGCAAATCTCCAAAAACGCTTTTCGGGAGACGGGCCGAAGCCCCGGTTTTCGGCCCCTTCCGCCCCGGGGATTTTTCTGATCAGCCTGGCGCGGGGCCTGAACAGGGCTTTCCTCCCCAGCCGCAGCCGCTGCGGCTGGATCGCAGCAAACCCCATGCAGCTTTTGAACCCGCCTTTCTGTGGGGAGGCCGTTATCGTCCCAGCCCATGGGATAAAAAACTTTTTTGCCCCTCATTCTCTGGAAGCGGGCGATAATGTCGGTTTGCGTGTAGCTGAACACATGGCCGATATGAAGAGAGCCGGAAACCGTTGGCGGCGGGGTGTCAATCACAAAAAGCTTTCGGCTTTTTTTTGGGAGGGGCTTTGCGCTGCCGCCGGGCGGCGAAGCGGATGATGAGGACTCTGGGCGCCGGGCGGCTTCGCTCTCAGGCTGATTTTCAGGGAGAGGCGCCTGAGCGGGAGGCGCCTGAGCGGCGGCGGGCCGCCGGTCAAAGGCATAAATCCCGCTTTCCTCCCATCTGGCGCGCCACTTGCGCTCAATGTCCGCGGGGCTGTATTTTTTTGGCGGCGCCATAACAGGTTTTTGATTATTATATCAGAGGGGGCGCTGTTTTTTTGTCTATGGGGTTTTTGCAGCGCAAATGCGCCATGGCCGGTTTTTTGATTATTATATCAGCGAAGCCGGTCCGCGGGCAAGCTGGCTTTGCCGGCGCGGGCAGTTAAAGAGTCCGCAAACATTCCGATGATATATTGGAAGCATGATTTTTGAGCTTCACAGCCAAGAGCTTTTTCAAAGCCAGAGTTTTTTTTTTGGGGGAAAAAGCGGAAACAGCTGGAGCGGGGAGTGTCAGAGGCTCCTGCAGGCAGGCTCGGCGCGGGGCCGGCGGAGGACCGGGAACGGCCGCGAGGCCGTCCATCGAAACAGGCAAGGCCGCCCCAGCAAACATGCCTCCTCTGGAAAAGCCTGTGACTCTGCGGGGATTCAGGAACAGCCGCGGGGCCGTCCATCGAAACAGGCTGGCGCGGGATTGCAAATCCTGCAGATTCCGGTCTGGACCGACAATTACATTTACCTGCTCCGGGATGAGTCCTCCGGCCAGACAGCGGCTGTAGACCCGGCCGAGGCCGGCGCCGTCAACCGGGTTTTGAATGATCGGCGCTGGCGCTTAAATTTTATCTTTAACACCCACCATCACTTTGACCATACCGGCGGAAACCTGGAGCTGAGGGAAGCCTGGGGCTGCCGGATTTTCGGCTATGAGGGGGACGCCGCCCGGCTGCCCGGCATCAGCCGAAAGCTGCGGCAGGGGGAGAGGTTTTTTCTTGGCGGGACGGAGTTTCAGGTTTTGTTTGTCCCGGGGCATACTTCAGGCCATATCGCTTTTTGGAGCCCCGGCGCGGGCGCCCTTTTTTGCGGCGACACCCTTTTTGCCATGGGCTGCGGGCGGCTGTTTGAGGGCGCGCCGGAGCAGATGTTTGCCAGCCTGTCTCAAATCAAAGCGCTTCCGCCGGAGACTCTCGTCTATTGCGCTCATGAATACACCGAGGCCAACGCGCGCTTTGCCCTCTCTGTGGATGGCAAAAACCCCCGGCTGGCTAAAAGGGCGGAGCTTGCGCGAAAACAGCGGAGCCGGGGCATGCCCACAGTCCCCTTCCGGTTGAAGGACGAATTGGAGACCAACCCCTTTATAAGGGCGGCGGATGCCGGGGAGTTTGCCAGGCTCAGGCGCCTGAAAGATCAATTTTAGGAGCGCTTTTTGTTTGACAGGGCCGGCCCCGCAAAGTATAAACCACTGCATGGCGAAAAAAAAGAAAGGCGCAAAGATCATCACACTGGAGTGTACAGAGGCCCGCCCCCAGGGGAAGGCCCCCTCGCGCTATACAACAGTCAAAAACAGCCAGACTCACCCCGAAAGGCTGCAGAAAAAAAAATACAACCCCTTTTTGAGGCGCCACACGCTCCACAAAGAGATCAGATGATGGCGCGGCATGGCCGAAAAACTTGATTTAAACCCTCAGTTTCTGCGGGCCCTGCAGCTGATGGAGGGGGGCCGGAAAAACCTGTTCATCACCGGCAAGGCGGGGACAGGCAAATCCACCCTGCTGGAGCTTTTTCGCTCCCGATCCAGGCGCAATCCTGTGATTTTGGCGCCCACAGGGGTTGCCGCCCTGAATGTCAGGGGGCAGACAATTCACAATTTTTTTAAGTTTTATATAGATGTGACGCCGGAATCTGTCAGAAAAAAACGCGGCCGGCCAAAAAACCATCAGCTCTATAAAAATCTGAAAACCATTGTTATTGATGAAATCTCCATGGCGCGGGCGGACCTGATGGACTGCGCGGATGAGTTTCTCCGCCGCCATGGCCCCAGCTCCCGGCGGCCCTTTGGCGGAGTCCAGATGATTTTTGTGGGCGATCTGTATCAGCTGCCGCCTGTTGTAAGCTCCGCGGAGAGGGAGATATTCTCCAGCCATTACAAAACGCCGTTTTTCTTCAGCGCCAAAGCTTTTGAGTCCTTTGATATGGAAATCATTGAGCTGGAGAAAATCTACAGGCAAAAAGATCAAAAATTCATCAGCCTGCTGGGCCGTGTCCGCGCAAACGCCGTCACAGACGGGGATCTGAAGGCCTTAAACAGCCGCTGCCGGCCGGGCTTTAAGCCGCAAAAAGGCGATTTTTACATCACCCTCACCTCCAGAAACAAATCGGCGGACGCTTTGAATATGGATCGCCTGCGGACCTTAAAGGGCCGCCTTTTTCGCTCGGAGGCCGTTATTGACGGGGATTTTGGAAAAGAGTATTTTCCGACCAGCCCGGACCTGAAATTTAAAGCCGGCGCGCAAATCATGCTCCTCAACAATGACAGCAAAAGGCGCTGGGTCAACGGAAGCCTGGGCTTTATTCATTCCGTCAGCGGAGACGGGGAGGAGGCGCGGGTCATGCTGCATCCCGGAAACAAACAGGTCACGGTCCACCGCCACACCTGGGACATCCACCGCTTTTCTTTTTCTCAGGAGAAAAAATCCCTTGTGTCGGAATGGGCCGGGTCTTTTGTTCAGTTTCCCTTTCGCCTCGCCTGGGCCATCACCATCCACAAAAGCCAGGGGAAAACCTTTGAGCGCGCCATCATTGACCCAAGCCATGGAATGTTTGCCGGGGGGCAGGCTTATGTGGCGCTCAGCCGCTGCGTGTCTCTTGAGGGAATGATTTTGACGGCGCCTTTTAAAAGAGGGCATATCAAGACAGACTGGCGGATTTTTGATTTTCTGACAGCCGGCGCGTACCGCAAATCAGAGAGGGAAATGCCCGTGGAGGAAAAGCTCCGCCGCATCCAGCAGGCCATTAAGAGCGGCAGCAGCCTGAAAATCACTTACCTAAAGCCCAGCGGCCTGAAGTCTCACAGAGAAATTGAGCCTTTGGAGGCCGGCCCTCAAACTTATGGCGGAAGAGAGTTTCTCGGGCTCCGCGCCTATTGCCGGCTGGTCCAGGGCGAGCGCGTGTTCCGCATTGAAAGAATCCTCAAGCTTTCCAGCGAATAATCCCGAAGCCAGGCAAAGGGGGATCGTTTTCCCTCTTTTCAGCATGGCCGGATTCTGGCGCAGCGCTTTATGCATCACAAGCGCCCGCTTTTGGGGCTGGTCCAGAGGCTGCTGCGGCTTTTTGATCTCTTTGGGCTTCATTCCCCGCTGCCGGCCGGGAGTTTCAGGGCAGAAGCTCCGGGGGGATGAGGCGGCTCCGAAACTTCTGAAAAACCTCTCTGAGGCCGGCCTCTGTGATTGTCTCAAGCTGGGGAATCTCCAGCAGCGAGGGCGCGCCGCCCATGGCCTCCAGGTCCCTTTTGTTCATGGGATGCGGAGGGCCGGAAAGAATCAGCCCAAGGGGCTGGAGGCCCCGCCGCCGCAGAGCCTCTATGGTGAGGAGAGTGTGGTTTAAAGTCCCCAGGCCGCTCCGCGCGGCAATCAAAACCGGCAGGCCGGCCAGGGCCATCAAATCAGCCATTGTCTCGCGCCGGCTGAGAGGGACAAGAACTCCGCCCGCGCCTTCGGCGATCAAGAAGCGGCTTTTCGGCGGGGAAATGTTTTTCAGGCTGATCGCAGCGCCCTCTTTTTCCGCCGCCTGATTGGGGGAAAGCGGCGCCCGCAGCTGAAAGGCGCTTTTTCGGATCCGGCTTTCAGGCAGAAAGCGGCGGATGAAGTCAGTGTCCTCCGTTCCGCCGGTCTGGACGGGCTTCCAGTAATCCGCCTGAAAATGCAGGCAAAGCCCCAGCGCGCTCAGGGTTTTGCCCGCGCCGGTGTCTGTTCCTGTGACAAAAAAACCTTTTTGCATGGTCATTTTTCACAGTTAGTCTCAGCTGCCCGCTGCAGCGGCAGGGCCTGGCCCGCAAGCCCTCCCGCCCGCCGGCGTATATGATCTTACAGGCTTATTTTGCTTAAAGAAACAGGATCTGTGGGTTAAAATGCTCCAAAATCAGCTCAAAAGACAGTATTTTTATGGTTATAAAAATGGAGGGCGCGGCGGCCCCCCCCGCGAGGCTAAAAACCTGCGGGCCTGCGCGCTTGCAAATTGGCAGAGGCGAAAAAACTCCGCCACATCCCGCTCACATTCCCGCGCAAAGGCGAAAAAACTGATTAAGCTATTCCGCCTTGCCGTTTTTCAGCTTGAGGATTTTTGCCTTTGGCAGGCCGGTTGCTTTGGAAATAACGGAAATATCAAATTTTTCCTTGAGCATGTTTAAAATGACATCCCTGCGCTCTTCCTGCCGGCCTTTCTGCTCCGCCTTGTATAAAACTTCCTGATAACATGACATTGCCATAACTCTTCCCTCCCTTTTTTTGACGGTTTTTCTTTCAACCTCCATCAAAGCCTTTTTCGTCCAGCGGGGGTTATGCTGCTGCAAATACGCCAAACCCCGCGGGGCTAAAAACCTGCGGTCCCGCGCGCGGACAGCTTGGCAGAGGCGAAAAAACTCCGCCACATCCCAGACGCCAATATTACGGACCTTCTGAAATATAAACCAAATGGGCAAAGCTTTCAAGCCCCTTTGCTTTTTTTTCAGATCAACATCCCGCAAATTCAAGATCACTGGGCGAAAGTTTACATCCGCCTCTCCAAACAGCTCCAGCTGTTTGGGAGCAAGCCCCCGCAAGCTCCCCTGAAAATCCAATGGCCCCCTCCAGGCCTGCCCCGTGGATATGAGAACAGGCAGCATCAGGCCTTTTTCCCTCCATGTCTGGCGGGCGGAAGACAAATAATCCAGAAACTGCAGAAAATGCCCGTCCCGCGGCAGATTCTTATGCCCAAAAACCAGCAGCATCTCAGCTCTCTTTGCCCGCGCCCCCCGGCGGAGGGCTTTATGGCCGGATGCCCGACTCAGGCCAGCCCCTGACAGCGACTTTTCTCCGGCCCGGCCGCCAGCCGGATATCTTCGCAGCCTCAGAGGCGCTTTCCTGGATGATTTCCCGGCAGACTCCTCGGATTGAGGGGAGGGTTTTGTGGAGATGGAGAATATCAGGTCGGCCCGCCTCTCCCGCCCCTCGCTTGTAAACAAAACAGGGGGCTGGGGCTTGAGGGTTTTTAGGTCCAAAAACTCAAGCCTTTCCCGGCTGAGAGCCAGAAGCAGCATATCAGGGGCAAACCTTTTTTTTGAGAAAATCTCCCGAAACAGCAGATCGTGGCTGTGAAAGGGGACTTTGCCCCGGCGGGGATGTTTTGCCGCGCGTTTTTTTGGAGCGGGATCGCCTTTTGGGGGGATTTTGCGGGCCGCAAGATAAAATATGAACGCTCGCTTTCGCTCGGCGAATGCTCGCTTTCGCTCGGCTATGTTTTTGGACAGGCTTGTCTCGTCCTCCGGGATTAGCCGGCCGGCCGCCGCGGCCGCCGCGGGCGGGGCATTTTGCCGGAAAGCTTTAGGCTTAAGCAAATCTGACTGGCGGTTTGTGATATCCATGGATTTTTCCTCCTGTGGTTTTTTTTCAAAATATTTTGAAAGCCCCCCCTCTCGTTTTCTCTGTTTTGTTTTCTGTCAATTCAAAGAGGGTTTTAAAAAAAAGCTCATAAGCAAGGCTTTCGGAATGCTTGCGGAATCCTTAATATACTGGTTTTGTTTGAGTTTTCCTGATTTTTTCCCTTATAAAGATCCCTGAAAACTCAAATGTGATCAGTATAAAATCAGCAGTTTGCAAAGCCAAATCCTGAAAAAACTTGAAATCTCACAAAAAAATTACATTTTTTTTGGAAATAAGCTTAATTTTTACGCGCGCTGATGTAAGAAAATTAATATTGTAAGATCAGCTCAACCCAATTTGGGTCAGCATAAGCTTTTTTGATAAAAACATCCAAAAAATATTTTCCCTGGTTTTTCCCCTGGCATTTCCCCTGGCTAACGGCGCCGCGCCGCGGTATTTTTCTCTCATCGCTTCCCCCCTGCCTGTGGAAAAGCGCAAATGGCGCCGGGGCTTGAGGAAAACAGCCAAGACTCCTTTAAAGAGGCAAAATTCTTTTTTTTTAAGCCTCTTTAAAAGCATGCTATACAAATCACAGTTAAGGATATGATCCAGGCAGCAAAAGACAAGCCCCAAGAGAGTCTCTCCAGGATGGCGGCCCCCGCGCCGGGTTTTGAGATCAAAAGCCGCTGGGCGGGCGCCATCCCCTTTGAGGAGAGCCTGAAAGAGCAGGAGCGGCTGAAGCCCCTGGCCAAAAAAGGGAAATTCTGTTTTTTTGGCTTTGAGCCGCTTCAGCCTGTGATCAGCCACGGGCTGCGGTCAGGGGATGCGGATGTTCTGTGGCCGGAAAGCCGGCTGAAATCTCTGGGAATCAAAAGAGCAGCCCTTAAAAGAGGGGGGGAGGCCACTCTTCACGCCCCGGGCCAGCTGGTTATTTATCCAGTGATGTCACTGCCGCTTCTAAAAATAAAAGTCCGGGATTATATTCTCTGCCTTGAGGATCTGACCCGGCAGGCTTTGGCCGGCCTTGGCATTCAGACCGAGCGGCTGGACCGGGATTCCGGGCTTTCCACACAAAGGGGGAAGATTGCTTTTTTTGGGATTCATGTTTCCGAAGGGGTCAGCCAGCACGGCCTCTCAATCAATGCGGGCAATGATTTGAGCCTGTTTTCGGCCATCAAGAGCTGCGGGCGGGCGGGCCGCCCCCATGACAGCCTTTATTTAAACGGCTGCGGCCTGACAGCGGAAGGGATGTTTCGCCTCTGGACAGGCCGGGCGGCTTGTTTGTTTGGCCGGGCTGGCGGAAAAGAAAGGGGGGCTGCGAACAGACAGGCAAAAAGAGATGTGAACCGGCATTGCCCCCTCCTCAGCCCAATGCATGCTGCCCACAAACACCGCCGCCTTTGAATGCCGCGCGCGGTTGATTCTCAAAAGGGAAGCTGAGAAGCAAGAGCAAGAATCATCAACCGCAATAAACTTGATAAAAAAGCCATAAGCGCTCCTATTTGTTAACTGCCCTCATTTTTGGCAGCCTCCCCTTTGGCAAACTCCGCCAGATCCTCTGGATCATCTTCAACCATGTTTTCTGTGATGGAGCGAATGTAATGGACCAGCGCCCAGCGGTCTTCCGGGGACAGATGCTTGAAAGGGGTCATAGGGCTGCCGGCAATCCCGTCCCGCAAAGTGATAAACAGCTCTTTTGAGGATCCGCCGTTTGTCCACTGGCCCTCCACAAGATTTCGGGGGGGCGGATTAAAGGCCGCAGCCGCTGGCGCGTCTCCAAGCCCGCCGGGGCCATGACACATGGCGCAATTAATTTGATAGACTTCCCCGCCCCGGGCGATGGACTCATTTGTCGGAAGCCATGGCCCGGCCGGCGGGCTGGCCCCCTGGCCTGGCTCAGTTTCTTCTGGAGCCGGCTCTGCCGCAGCAGCTGCATTCTCTGGATTTGCGCCTTGGCTTTCCTCCCGGGCCTGCCCGGTTTCTTTTGGAGATGGCTCCGGCTCTGCCATAGCTGCGCCTGGCGGGCTGGCTTCCCCGGCGGGATCAGCTGTTTTTGCTGGAGCCGGCTCTGGCGCCTCCGCCGCCGCATTCTCTGGATTTGCGCCTTGGCTTTCCTCCCGGGCCTGCCCGGTTTCTTTTGGAGATGGCTCCGGCTCTGCCATAGCTGCGCCTGGCGGGCTGGCTTCCCCGGCGGGATCAGCTGTTTCTTTTGGAGCAGGCGCTGGCGCGTTCTTTTCAGCGGCGCCTGGCTGGCCTTGAGCCTCATCTGCCGAAGGATTGGGATCAGCAGGCTCAAAAACAGGCCCTTTGCTGCCGGCCGTTTTCATAAGCTCAAGAATATCCGCCCTGTCCTGAAGTTTTGCCAGATCAAAGGCGCTTTGGGGATTCTCCCCCTCAGATTTTTTATGGATATCCGCTCCGCTTTGGATCAAAATTTTTGCAGCCTCGTCATGCCCCGTCAAAACCGCTCTTTGGAGCGGTGTTTGGAAATGCTTTTCTGACACAGCGTCAATATCCGCAGCTTCAAAATTGCTGATAATGTATTGCAGAATTTTCGCGCCGCCGGCCAGAAACTCAGAGGTGTCAGACTCATCCCTGGCGCTGAGCAGGAGGATGGGGCTTTCCCCCTCATCGTTTTGAGCGTTTGGATCGGCGCCCAGGCCCAAAAGGCATTCAGCCAGCTTTAAATCATGGCTTCTGGCGGCCTGATGAAACAGGGTGTCTCCAGAGGCTGTTTTATTGGATCTGGGCTTGGACGCCTCGCAGGCTGGCGGAGCCTCAGAGCCTTGCCGGGCCGCGGGCCTTTGGCTTCCGCCGCAGCCGGAAAGCAGCCCCGCCCCCAGGCAGGCAAAAGCCGCGGCCGCAAAATGCCGCAAAATATTGCCCTTAATGCTGCCAGGGGCCTGGGAATTTTTCTGGCCATTCGCCCTCAGCCCCCCTGCCTGTTTTGGGCTTTGAGATTTTAGGCTTTGAAAGCCGCGTTCAAATAAAAAAAACATCCTGATTTTGGCCAATCGCTGAGAAAAGTCCATAAAAACCTCCATTTAAAAATTTCGATAAAACCCCGGGAAATTTTCCCGATAAAACCCCTGAAAAACATCTAAAAAGCAGGCTCCAAGCCTCCTTTCGGGGGAAATATTAGAGCAAAAGTCTCTCTGTGTCAAGCTTTTTTTTCCGCCTGTTTTGCTGGGACGGCCTCGCCTGTTTTTTGTTGGGCCGGCCTCGCCTGATTTGTTGGGACGGCCTCGCGGCCGTTCCCGGGGCTTCATGAAATGGCGGGGTTTGCCAGAGGGGTTTGCCCAGAGGGGTTTGCCAGAGGGCGGGAGCGGCCTGTTTGCTGGGCCGGCCTCGCCTGTTTTTTGTTGGGCCGGCCTCGCGGCCGTTCCCGGGGCTTCATGGAATGGCGGGGTTTGCCAGAGGGGTTTGCCAGAGGGCGGGCTTCATGAAATGGCGGGGTTTGCCAGAGGGGTTTTCCAGAGGATGGGCCTGGCGGAGCGGCGGGCTTGGGGTGTTTTGGGCTAAAGAGACGGGCTAAAAAAAAATCTTAAAAAAAGCTTGACAGGGGCGGTTTTCCGGCATAAAAGCGGGCTTTAACCATATTATGTTTGTTGGGACGGCCTCGCGGCCGTTCCCAGGTCTTCATGAAATGGCGGGGTTTGCCAGAGGGGTTTTCCAGAGGATGGGCTTGGCGGAGCGGCGGGCTTGAATAAAGAGACGGGCTAAAAAAAATCTTAAAAAAAGCTTGACAGGGGCGGTTTTCCGGCATAAAAGCGGGCTTTAGCTAAAAAGCGCCGCCGGTCCGCCGCAAAAATCCCAAAAACCTCCAAAAAGAAAAATCCAGCAGCCCCCGCAGGCAAAAGCCGCCATGCAAAAAAAAACATAAGGCAAAACAAGAGATGATCATGCGGCTGCCCAAAGAGACAAAACAGAAGATTATCAAAAGATTCGGGGCGGCCGGGCCTTGGGAGGGCAAAGAAGGGAATAACAGCAAAAATGGCAGCCTTGGCGGCGGCGCGGGCGGCGCTCCGGCTCAGGCGGCTCTCCTTACAGAGAAAATCAAAAGCCTGACAGAGCATTTTAAAACCCATAAAAAAGATCTTCACTCCATGAGGGGGCTGATGAAAATGGTCAGCCGCCGCAAAAAACTGCTCGCCTATTTAAAAAGGACAAAGCCTGAAGCTTATCAAAATCTAATCAAAGCTTTAGGCTTGAGAAAGTAAGGGAAACAATCAATCAAGGTCAGAGCCGGATTGTCAACATCTGTCAAATTGAGTTTGAGGAATCCTTGAGGAATCAAGGATCTCTGGCCTCAAAACAGCCAAAACTAAACTAAAGGAGAAAAACAAACATGTTCAATAAACAAACAGCCCATTGTGAAATTCAGGGGCGCAAAATCACTTTGGAAACCGGCGGCATGGCCCGCCAGGCCGACGGCGCGGTCCTCGCAAGCTGCGGGGGAACACGGGTCCTCGCCTCTGTGGTTTCCGCCAAAAAGGACTCGGATCTGGATTTTTTCCCCCTCACAGTTGAGTATCAGGAAAAATTTTATTCTGTCGGCAGGGTGCCGGGGGGCTTTTTCAAAAGGGAGGGCCGCCCCAGCTATGAGGCCACTCTCTGCGCGCGGCTCATTGACCGCCCCATCCGGCCATGTTTCCCGGAAGGCTGCCGCCGGGACACTCAGATTGCCGTTATGGTTTTAAGCTCTGATGGAGAGGCCCCGCCGGAGATTTTGGGCGGAATTGCCGCCTCCGCAGCCCTTCACATCAGCGATATCCCCTTTGCGGGGCCTGTGGCTTTTTTGAAAACAGCGGGCCGGAACGGAAAGCTTGTCCTGAATCCCAAAGAGGAGGCCGCGGACGGCGAGGGCGAGCCAGATCTCAGCTTTATCGCGGCGGGGGCCAAAAACGGCCTTCTTATGGTTGAGGGCGCGGCGCGCTTTGTCTCTGAGGCCCAGGCCCTTGAGGCTTTAAAATTTGCCCATGAATCCATGGCGCCGATTTTGGAGATGCAGGAGGAGCTGAGGCGCAAAACCGGCTCCCGCCCCAAAAGGGACATGTCTCCGCCTGAGATGGATGAGGATCTTTGCCGCCGCATCCAGGAGTTTTTGAAGCCGGAAATCCCCAAAGCCCTCAGCATCAAGGACAAGCTTCAGCGCTATGAGGCGCTGGAGAGCCTTCAGGAAAAAGCGGAGGAAAAATTTATCCCGGAAACAAGCTCCGAGACGGAAACAAAAACCATCTCAAAAACCATCTCTCATGTTTATTCTGAGCTGAAGCAGGCTGAGGCCCGCCGGATGATTCTCTCCGGAGATCGGATTGACGGAAGGCAGCGGAGCGAAATCCGCCCCATTGCCTGCGAGACTGATCTTCTGCCAAGGGCGCATGGATCGGCTCTCTTCACAAGGGGCGAAACCCAGGTATTGGGAACAGTGACTCTGGGCATAGGCGACGACGAAAAAATCATCGACAACCTCTGGAACTCGGGCCGGAAGCAGTTTTATCTCCATTACAATTTCCCCCCTTTTTGCGTGGGCGAGACAGGCCGCTTTGGCGGGCAGAGCCGCCGGGAGATTGGCCATGGCTTTTTGGCCGAAAAGGCTCTGAGGCCAATGATTCCCCTCCACGATGATTTCCCCTATACCATCCGCATTGTGAGCGAGGTTTTGGAGTCTAACGGCTCCAGCTCCATGGGGACAGTTTGCTCCGCAGCCATGGCTTTGATGGCCGCGGGCGTTCCCGTGAAGAAAGCGGTCGCCGGGGTCGCCATGGGCCTGATCAAAGAGGGAGACCAGTCAGTTGTGCTCTCAGACATTCTTGGCGACGAGGATCATCTTGGCGATATGGATTTTAAGGTGGCCGGATCGGAAGATGGCATCACCGCCCTTCAAATGGACATCAAAACAGACAATATAGATTTTCAGACCATGGAGCGCGCCCTCCAGCAGGCTCTGGCCGGGAGGCTTCATATCTTAAGCGAGATGAAAAAGGCCATCGCCCAGCCAAGGGAAGACTTGGCGCCTCACGCGCCGCGGATTGAGATTGTGAAGATCCCTCCAGAAAAAATCCGCGAGGTGATTGGCTCCGGCGGAAAAATGATCAACTCCATCACAGAGGAGACCGGCGTCAAAATTGACATTAACGATGACGGAACCATTTTTGTCTCCTCGCCCTCAAAAGAGGGAATCGCCAAAGCGATAAAAATCATTGAGGGGATCTGTGAGGAGCCGGAGGAGGGGAGAGTCTACGAGGGCATTGTCCGCGGCGTGAAGGATTTTGGCGCTTTTGTGGAGATTTTGCCCAACACTGAGGGGCTTCTGCATATTTCCCAAATCTCCAAACAGCGGATTAACCAGGTGAGCGATGTTCTGAAAGAGGGCGACAAGGTCAAGGTGAAGGTCTTAAGCGTGGAGGCTGGGGGCCGCATACGGCTCAGCGCCAAGGCGGTCAAAAGCTCCGATGTGGCCCGGCAGCTTTGACAGGCTTATGCTTGTTTTGTCTGATGAAATGATTTTGCCGGAGGCGCGGCCCCATGCGCCGCGCGCCGGAAAATCAGGCGCATCGGCGCAAGGCAAACTGGAAAGCCCATTTATGGCCATCTATGGCCGGGCGGGGGTTTGCTGAAAGGGGTAAATGCCCTCCAGGCCAAGAATGCGGCTTAACTCGTCCAGAGCCTCCTGGATTTCTCTGATCAAAAGCGGATCCAAAAGGTCTTCCGGCAGCAGCCGCTCTCTGTAATGCCTATGAATCCAGGCCTTTAAGCTCGCATATAGGGTTTGATCCAAAAACGCCCCCGCCCCCGCCCGCGCCGCCGCAGCCTCTTTTTCCGTCAAAACAATCCTGAGCCGCAGGCAGGCGGGCCCGCCGCCGTTTTTCATGCTTTCGCGAAGGGGGGCAAACCGAACCTTATGAACAGGGCTGTTTCCAGCGATTAAGCTCAGATAATCCCGGACAGAGGGGATCTCGCGGCATTCCGAGGGGGCCAGCAGCAGCCAGCGGCGCTCTCCCTCTGGAGGGCTGGGAAGCGGCAGCAGCTGGGAATTAAACAAATAAGACGAAACGGCGTCCGCCAGGGAAATCTCTTTTTCGCGGACAGTGATTTTTAAAAGAGGGCTGGGGCGAAGAGCCTCCTCAAGCTGCCGCAAAACTTTTTTGGTGTCCGCAAAGGCCAGCTCATGAAAAAAAACCAGATTTTGATCAGAGGCAAAAGCCACATCATTATGAAAAACCCCCGCGGCAACAGCCTGAGGATTCTGTTTTGCAAAAACGGTTTTTTCCGGCCTCAGCTGATGCCGCAAAGCCAGCATTTTGGAAGCTTCCAGAGTTTGACGGGAGGCAAATCTTTCAGACAGGGGACGGGAGGCAAATCTTTCAGACAGGGGACGGGAGGCAAATCTTTCAGACAGGGGACGGGAGGCGCGGCGGATTGTGTCCTTTTGCGCAAAGCCGCTTCTGCCATAGACAAACAGCTCCGCCCCGGCCAAGCCATAGCTTGCGCAAAGGCGGCTGTGGTTGGCCGCGCCCTCATCCGAAAAAACAGGCTGGGCGGGAAGAGGCGGATGATGAGCAAAATGCCGGGGATCAGAAAAAATTTTTCGCAAAATCAAGCTGGTCTGCCCAGCCTCCAAAGAGCGGTGAAGCCATGAAACCATATTCGCCGGGGTAAAATGGACTTTTTGATCTTTGGTGTCAGCGCTTGGGGATGTCACAGCGCTGTTGGCTGCCCACATGCTGGAGGCTGAATAGCAGGCTGCCAGAAGATCGGGGGAAATTTCCCATGCCTTGCGCAGGATCTGCTCCGGCCGGCCGCTCAGCCCCAGCCGCCTCAAAAAATCCAGGTCAGGCCGCGCATGGGGCGGCAAAACCGCCTGCCTGCAGCCCAGGTCCATAAGGAGCTTCATCTTCTCCAGCCCCTGCAGGGCGGCGGCTTTGGGATGGGAGGCCTGGCCTTTATGAGACATGGAGGCCAGGTTGCCTTCCGGCAGGCCCGCGTAATTATGGCTTGGCCCCGCAAGGCCGTCAAAATTCCACTCCCAGGCCCTGCCGCTTTCCGCGCGCCGGCTTTTCCAGGCGTTTTTTTTATGGCTGTTTTTGTTCATGATTGATGCTCAAAGCCTGCCGCTCCGCGGAGAATCGGGAGCGGCCGCCAGGCCGGCCCGGCAAACAGCCGCCATCCCTCTGGACAAGGCGGTCATTTTGCAGAGGCGCGGGAGCGGCCGCCAGGCCGGCCATCAAACCGGACGCCGCGCTTTGGGCAAAGCTCCGATAAAAAGCATATCCCGCAGCGGGGCCGGCGGGCGAGGCAGATTTGCCTTCCATGCTCAATCAGATAATGAGAGAGCATGATCCAGTCTTTTTTGGGAATGAGCTTTTCCAGCCCGCGCTCAATATGCAGAACATTGGCGGTCTGCGCAAAGCCCAGGCGGTTGGAGAGCCGCTTCACATGGGTGTCGACCACAATCCCGGAGGGCAGGCCAAAGCCGTTTCCCATAACCACATGAGCGGTCTTCCGCCCCACGCCGGCGAGGCCGGTCAGTTTCTCAAAATCCGCGGGCGGGCGGCCCTTATAATGCCTTTCCAGCTCCTGGCAGGCTTTTTTTATGTTCCGCGCCTTGTTTCGGAAAAACCCTGTGGAATGGACTGCCGCCTCCAGTTTTTTCAAAGGCGCCCTGGCGTAATCTCTGGCGGTTTTATAGGACTTAAACAGAGACTTTGTGACAATATTGACTCTTTTGTCTGTACACTGCGCGCTTAACTGGGCAGCTATCAAAAGCTCCAGAGGGTTTTTAAAATCCAAGGCGCAGCGGGCCTTGGGGTAATGTTTTTTAAGAAGCTGAAGCGCTCGGCTGATCCGCTTTTGCTCCGGCTGGCCGGCCTGAGGGCTTTTTGCGCCGCGCCCGCGCGCGGCCGGTTTGCCAGGCTGCCCGCGCGCGGCCGGTTTGCCGGGCTGCCGCCGCCGCAGAGATTTTGGCGCCTGAGTCATGGCTTGGTTATCCGCCTTTTGCTTTTCTAAAATCTTTCAGCTTGAGGATTTTGTCTTTTGCCTCTATGGCGAGGATGGTCCGGTCTTTTGCAGCGGGCAAGCCGCCGCCAAACTCCCGGCACTGAAACAAGACGCTCTGCCGGACCTCTAAAACATCCTGGTTTTTCGCGCCCGCGGCCGCTTGAAGAATCCCCCCGGATCCAAAAACCTCCCGGCGGCGGTTTCGCCTTTGAGAAATCCCCGGCGAGCAGAGCAAAAGCGAATCTTTTGGATTGATGGATATCCGGCGGCTTTTAAAAAGGGAGGCGCTTTTCTGGCAGGCGCTGTCCGCGCAAGGCTCCAAAACCTGAAAGCTTTCTCCAAAGGCTCTGAAGCCGGCAAAAATATTCCCCGCAAGGCAATAGTCCAAAGAAAAATCCCGCCGGTCAATGATCCCGTAAAACAAATGAACCGGATCGGCGCTTTGGCCATCCCTCCAGTTTCCAGAGGAAAGCAGAGCCTCTGAAATATAAGCCAGAAAATCCTTTGAAGACTCATAGCCCCTCAGCCGGGCGGCGGACTTCAAAAAGGACGAAAGAAACAGCGAGGCTGCCGCATAGCTGGAGCAGCTGGAGAGGACAACGGCAAACTTAAGCGACTTTTTTATCCGAATCACATCAAAAAAATCTCCGCTGACCCCGGCCGCCGCCGGCAAAAACTTATAGCTGAACTCAAAGTGGGGAATGCGGGGCAGGCGCAGCGGAACAAGGCGCTTGTGCGCCTCCCTGATCAGGGAAAGCGCCTCCTCCATGTCCTTTGTGATTTGCTGGATTTTTCCGCTCGAGTCGCTGAGAGTCTCCCGGTATTTGCAAAGCGCTCTGTCTTTTTCCGCAAGCCGCTTTTCAAGAGACTTGATTCTCTGAATCAAAAATCTGGTGTCTTTTTTCATCTCTCTCCTAAAAAAAAACTGCGGCAAAAGCCGGCTGAAAAGGCGATTCCCCCCCGCCGCAAAAAAAGGGAAAGCATTGCGCCATTATTATATAAACCCAAACCTATCGTTTTGTCTTTAAAAAAAATCTGCGGGGAATGATTAAGGCGGGCCGGCGGAATGAAAAAGCGCTTCCCAAGGCATGTCAGACAGCCCGCTCTCAGATCAGCCCGCAAGCCCCTTATAAACATCAAAGCGGGTTGACCGGCCATGAAAAGAGCAAAGCGGCCGCTTTAAAAGGGGAGGCTCCAGCCGGTGTCTTTTGACAACGGCCCGGCGCCGCGCCTTTTTCAGAGCCTCCTGAAGAAGCTCTTTTGCGCTGGCGGGGGAGGGGCGGCCGGGGGGGCTGGACTCTGTCAAAATCCGCAGGATCCTGAGAGGCTTTTCGCTCAGGGATTTTTTGCCTTCAGGAAACATAGGGTCCAGGCAGATCACATCCGGCCCGCGGCCGGACTTTATGGCTTTCAGATAATTGAGGCTCTCGCCATGGATAAACTCCAAAGATAGGGGCGGCGGGCGGCAGCCGGCGGCAGGCTCCCTCCTGGAAGATGCCCGCCAAGACGCTTCTGTTTTGCGCCGGGGCTGTTCTGAGGGCGGGAGCCTGGGCCGCTTTTTCACATAGCTTTCCAGCGCGGCCCGGGCAAAAGCAAAAACAAGGGGATGCGCCTCTACAGCCTGGACTCGGCAGCCGGCGGCGGCCAGCAAAAAGGCCTCCCGGCCCCAGCCCGCCATAGCGTCTAAAACAAACAAAGGCTCCGGCCTGGAGGCTGATGAGGCCCGCGGCGCCTTCAGGCCAATCGCTTTTGCCAGGGGCTGGCTTTTTAAAAGAGGCTTCAGCTCAGAGTAATCCAGCCTGAAAGGGCGGCCTCCGCCTGTCCAAAGAGAGGGATTTCCGTCTTTGTCCGCGCTCAGCCTCCAGGATGGCGGGAGCGCCGCCCCCCGCAAAAACTCTTCCCGCAAAAACAAGGGCGCCGCCATCTCAGCCTTTAGAGGAGCCTGCGGAAGAGTCTGAGGGAACAGCCCCGGGAAAAGCCAGCTGCAGGATGTCCCGGCGGATGGCTTTCGGAGGCCGCCCGCCATCGATCCTCCGCAAAACCCCCTCCCTTTCATAATGCTCCAAAAGCGGGAGCGTGGACTTTCTGTAAGCCTTCAGGCGGGAGAGAATCACCTGTTTTTGATCGTCTTTCCGGATGGCGAGGGCCTCGCCTGTTTGGTCGCAGCGGCCCGGATTTTTCGGCGGATTGTTTTTGATGTGATAGATCCGGCCGCTTCGGGGCGCCCAAAGCCGCCCGCTCAGGCGCTCAAGGGCTGTCTCATCGGAGACATCAAAAAAAACCGCCAGATCCAGCGCCTGCCCCCGCGCCCCCAGCATCTCAGCAAGGGCTTTCGCCTGCGGAAGGCTTCTTGGGAAGCCGTCAAAAATTATATGATCCTGGAGAGGGATTTCCCTCAGAGCCTCCTCCGCCATGCCGGATGTGACGCTGTCCGGGACCAAAGCCCCCCGGTCAATAAAGGCCCGCGCGCTGAGCCCCAGAGCGGTTTTCTGCTGAAGATGCCGGCGGAACAGATCCCCTGTGCTGATATGCCGGACAGCGCCCTTAAAGAGGCTCTCAGATGTTTCCCTGTCCGACAGCGCCTGCGCCTGGGTTCCCTTCCCCGATCCCGGCGGCCCAAAAAAAATGATATTCACAGCCTGACTCCGGGCTTTGGCCTGCCTTGCCTTATTATGGCATACCCCGGTTTTGGCGGAATTTCCACAAAAACAGGGGGAGCCTTCACAGAAAAAAACCGCGGCAGACAGCCCTCTTTAAGACTCTAAAGCCGGGATGGACCCCCTCTTTTTCGGAAATGATTTCTCCCGCCCGCGCGGGCTTTGGCCCGCCGGCCGCCTCCGGCAAACAGGCGGAGCGGGGGCCAGCCGCAAGGCTCGGAGGGGGCCGATTATCCAAAAGCCCTTGGATGCAGCCTTAGCGCGTCTTCAAGCCGTTTGGCTGAGAGCTTTGCAAACTGCTGCTGCCGCTGCAGAGACATGGGCTTTTTTCCAATTATATTCTGGATGCGGGGAAGCGGCTATGCTGGAGACAGCCATTCAATTTGAATGTTTTTCTCCTGCAGGCAGCCTATGAGGCTTCTTATATTTTCACACAGCCAATTGCGAAGAAAGCAGCTCTCTTTGGAGGGCGCGCCGATAGATTCACATAGATCAGCCCGGCCCCAGAGGCGGCTGACATCCCCGAAAAAATCTTCATAATTGTCTATAATCTGGGGAGACTGGCTGCAAAATAATTCTTCCGGGGCGGGGCGATCTGAGTGAGAAGGCCTCAAGAACAGCAAATTTCGCAAAACCTCCTGGTGGCGCCTGTTAAGGCCTTTAATTTTTCCAGACTTTTTATATGCCGCGTATGCTGAGGCGAGGGCGCTGTTTGAGCATGCTTGAAGATTCTTTCTTAAAACGGCAAAAACCTCAATTAAACGCTCGTCTTCCGCTCCCCTCATGCCCAGCCAGGTAACTAACGCCGCTATGCCCGCGGCGGCGGCAAATCCGCCAAGGACTATTCCCGCTCCGGCCGTCTGGCTTTTCCGCCTCAAAAGACTTTGAAATATCTCATCATGCCGCGCGGAGGCTGCAGCATATTTGGAAGCTCCGCTCATTAAAGACTTATAATCCTCCGCAGCCCGCAAATAATCAATCCGCGCGGGGGAGGGATTTCCTTCGGAAAAAATCATTAAATTGCTGTCCAGCAGCGCATTAAGGCGCTCAAAAACAGTTAAAGCCTCCTTTTTGCCAGGCCCGGAAGCCTGAAAGCCCCGGCCTTCTTGGGTTTGAGGGAGCATGCGCTGCAAATTTTGCAGCGCGAATAAAACTCTTTTTTGATCTTTTTGGGCCAGCCCCTGGCGAATCTCATAGTCCACTTCTGTGACAAAGCGGTCATACAGCTCATCTAAAGCTTTGGGCTCTGCAAAGGCGCTTTTTGCCGGGGAAAAGCCTCTTCGGGAAAGCCTGGGAGAAGCCGCCGACAGTTTTCTGGAGGCGTTTTTAAAAGAATTTTCTGGCAATGGGCGCGCTTTTTCCCCTGAAAGAAAGTTTTTTTGAAGCGCGGAGCAGCGCGGCAAACTTAAAGCCAGGAGAAGCCCAGCAATCAGGCTTGTTTGAGTCTTCAAGCCGGTTTTTTTCTTTTTGATTAAAGCAAAATCCATACATTATGCCTTACAGAAAATTTTAAAGGCATGGAAGCCTGTTATGCTAAAAACACGCCCTTAGGCTGGGAAAGTGTCCAGATTGTTCAAATCAAGCCAAAAGCATATTAGCGCCGGCGGGCGGCTGTCAAGGCCAAAAAAACAGGGGGCCGATCGCAAGGTTATGGGGGGGCCAATCGCAAGGTTCGGCCCAAAAAAACAGGGGGCCGATTGCAAGGTTATGGGGGGGCCAATCGCAAGGTTCGGCGGGGGCTGATCGCAAGGTTAGGCGGGGGCCAATCGCAGGGTTCGGCGGGGGCTGATCGCAGGGTTCGGCGGGGGCTGCGGGGCCCTCCCAGCAAAAAGATCAGGCTCTAAAGCCATAAAAAGCTTAGCGGGACGGCAAAGAGCCTGCCTCCAAAGCTGGCGCATATATCTCCATTATAGAGGATCGCGCCGCCGGCAAAGCGCTTTCCCGCTGTTTTTCCGAATTTCCTCAGGCCTTTAAAGTCTGAAGAGCTGACTGTGGAGGAAAGCTTGACCTCCAGCCCCGCTGCCAGCTGATCCCTTTCAATGACAATATCCACTTCATGCCCTTTTTTATCGCGGTAATGGAAAAAATCATGATGCTGCTTGTGAAAGCTGGCCTGTTTTCTCAGCTCTTGAAAAACAAATGTTTCAAAAATCTGGCCAAATAAAGAGCGGTCCTCTTTTAAAGAGAGGGCGCTGAAGCCAAGCAGCGCGCATGCCAGGCCCGAGTCGCCCAGGTGGAGCTTTGGAGTTTTAACAAAGCGCCTTGAGCGGCTGCTGTGCCATGGCAGCAGCCTCTCCAAAAAAAACATTTGCTCCAGCAGGGCCACATAATCGCAAATTGTGGGGCGGCTGACCTGAAAAGCAGAGGCTAAATTGCTGAAATTCACAAGCTGCGAGGTTTGCGCCGCTGCCCCGGACAAAAGCCTTGGAAGAATGTCAATAGAGCGGATCCGGGCCAGGTCAGAGGCGTCTTTTTGTGTCAAAATCTCTATATAATCGCGATACCAGTTTGACCGCCTCCGTCCGGGCGGCCTTGCGATTGCCGCTGGATACCCGCCCATGACAATTTGATCGGCCAGGCGGCTGAAAGAGATTTTTGCCTCTTTGCCCTTAAGCCTGTTTGTAAACCTTCCCTTAAACAAGCGGTCCAAAAAACGAGACTTTTGGCCGGTCAGCTCTCCCTGCGCCAAGGGGCGGAGCCTCAGAATCCGCATGCGCCCCGCCAGGGAATCAGAAAGCTTTGACATTCTCAGGATATTTGCCGAGCCGGTTAATATAAAGCGCCCCGGCTCCCGCCGCCTGTCAACAGCCCTTTTGAGCGCCGAAAAAACTTTTGGAGCTTTTTGCGCCTCATCCAAGATCACCTTTTTTGGCAGGCTGCTGACAAAGCCGATAGGGTCTATTTTGGCTGCTTCAGCGGCAACATCATCGTCAAAGGTGATATATTTGTATTTTTTGCCTCCAACCATGCGGGCAAGCGTTGTTTTCCCGCACTGGCGCGGGCCATGAATCAGCGTCACTGGCGAGTCTTTTAAGGCCTCCAAAAAAAGCGGCCTGATATAGCGCGGATATAATGCCGTTTCAGCCATCATTTAGAATTATCAGGCGCCGGTTGAAGGCTGTCAAGGAAAAAAAAGCAGGGGGCCGATCGAAAGGTTTAGCGGGGGCCGATTGCAAGGTTATGGGGGGGCCGATTGCAAAGTTATGGGGGGGCCAATCGCAAGGTTCAGAACGGCCGCGGGGCCGGCTCTCGAAACAGGCGGGCCGATTGCAAGGTTAGGCGGGGGCCAATCGCAAGGTTATGGAGGGGCCAATCGCAAGGTTCAGAACGGCCGCGAGGCCGGCCATCGAAACAGGCGGGCCGATCGCAAGGTTAGGCGGGGGCCGATTGCAAGGTTATGGGGGGGCCGATCGCAAGGTTAGGAGCGGCCGCGGGGCCGGCCCTTTAAACAGGCTGGTCAGCGGCTGACTGCATATAGAGAAGCAAATCAATGATTCTTTGGGCAAAGCCGGATTCATTATCATACCAGGCCAGGATTTTAATCAGCCGCCCGTCTAAAACCTTCAGGCAGGGAAGGTCCACAATGGCGCTCTCAAAACGGCCGATAAAATCAGAGCTGACAAGCGGCTTTTCCTCAACGGCCAAAATGTTTTTCAGCTCTCCCTCGGAGGCCTGGCGAAGGCGCTGAGCAAGGCTTTCCGCGGAGGCCGGTTTTTTTGTCTCAACAGTCAGGTCAGCGAGGCTCACATTGGGGCAAGGCGCGCGGACCGCCATGCCCTCTATTTTTCCCCTCAGATCAGGAAAAATCTCCGCCAGCGCCCTGCCGGCGCCTGTGCTTGTGGGGATCATATTCAAAGCTGCTGCCCGCGCGCGGCGAAAGTCTTTTTTGTGGGAGGAATCCAAAAGCTTTTGATCATTTGTGTAAGAGTGGATTGTGGTCATAAAGCCCCTTTGAATGCCAAAGCTTTCCCGCAGAACTTTAACAATGGGGGCGAGACAGTTGGTTGTGCATGACGAGCTGCTGATCAGGCGATGCTCATTCAGACGGCAAAGCCTGTGATTGACTCCAAAAACCATGTGAAAATCAGCCCCCTCAGCGGGAGCTGAAACAATCACTTTTTTTGCGCCGGCGGCCAGGTGTTTCTCTAAATCAGAGCGGCTTTTAAAGGCGCCGGAGCATTCAGCCACAATGTCCGCATTGCAGCGGCTCCAGGGGATTTTTGCCGGATCGCTTTCCTGAAAATAAGCCAACTGGGCGGTTTTGCCCCGGCCCTCCACAAAAAGCGCCTTTCCTCCGCCCGCGGCCTCCCCGGCCCGGACAGACCGGCCCCACACCCCATGGACGCTGTCATGCTGGATCAAATGCGCGGCCATCTCCGCCGGGCTTCTGCCATTGACCGCCGCAATGGAGAGAGCGCCTCCCCCGGAATCAAAAATCTCCCGGAACAAGAGCCGTCCGATCCGGCCAAGGCCGTTAATGCCAATTCTTAAATTAGACATATTTGTTTGCGCCCTCCCCCGCGCGGGCCGCGCCGCAAGCTCTTGAATCCATAATGCCCAATGCCGATGCTCTTGTCCATGACTTTATTTATGATTTTTCCACAGGAGCTGCCCGGCCCCGGCCGCTATTCCGCCGCGGAGCGCCGCGCTCTCTTGACAAGCTCTTTTCAGGACCTTATCAGGGAGGAAGGGCTTGTCTGGACCAGAGAAAGCCTGTATTATATCGACAAGGGGATTCCTGAAATGGGCTGTTTCAGAAGGCAGAGCCGCCTCTTGGACAAGGCGCGGGAAAGCGATGGAAGGGCCGGGGCAGTCAGGAGCTGCTTTGTCCTCCTCCCTTTATTTGTTTAGCTTCCCTAAAATTGGCCATTTCCCGCCCTTTCAAGAAAATTATTGAAAAAGGCTGAAACCCCCTATATGTTAACAGATGTCAGAAGTTTTTAAAAGGAGGCCGCGCCTGTGGGCAGAAACAAACCTTCTCCAATAGGCTCTCTTCAGGGCAAAAAATTGATCCCCTTCGGCTGGTATGGGGGGAAATTCAGCCATTTAGACTGGCTCCTCCCTTTGCTGCCTGAATGCCGCCACTACTGCGAGCCTTTTGCCGGCTCTGGGGCGGTTTTGCTCAACAGGGAGCCTTCTCCTGTTGAAACCTACAATGACTTGGACGGAGAGGTTGTCAACTTTTTTAGGGTTCTCAGAAGCAGAAAAGAAAAACTGATTGAAGCTGTCAGCCTCACTCCGTTTTCCAGAGAAGAGTTTGCCCTTGCCTGCGCATTGCAGCCCGGCTTAAGCGCCCTTGAAAGGGCAAGGCGGTTTTACATTCGGGCAAGACAGGTAAGGACCGGCTTGGCCCAAAGGGCTTCTCTTGGCCGCTGGGCCAACTGCAAAAACACATCAAGAAGGGGAATGTCAGGAGTTGTTTCCCGCTGGCTTGGCGGGCTGGAATCGCTTGCGGAAATTTCTGAAAGGCTGCTCAGGGTTCAAATAGAAAACAGGCCGGCCGTTGAGGCTGTCAAACTGTATGATTCCCCTCAAACTTTATTTTATTGCGACCCCCCCTATATCCACGAAACCAGAGGGGATGCCAAAGCCTATTCCAATGAAATGAATGATCAAGATCATGAGGAGCTGGCCCGGGTTTTAAATTCCGCTCAGGGGCTTGTTGCTGTCAGCAATTATGACTGCGATTTTATGAGCCGCCTTTATCCCGCGAAAAAATGGCTCAAAACCACAGGGCCGAAAAAAACCATTCACTCCACAAAAGACAAGAGGGCGGAGAGTTTATGGACTAATTATGATCCTGAAAAACTAATGAGCAATGAGGCTGCTCTTGAAAAGAGGCAGGTTCAAAAAGGCTTCAATGAATTGGGGATGGCTTTATGACTTCTGAAAGAAAATGCCCTGCAATTTTGGAAAAATTATACAAAGAGGCCGGGCGGAGTTTAACAAGCCGATCTGTTTCTGATTCCGTCTTGCTCCAAAAAACAGACTATGCGGCAAGATGCTCAACAAACAGGGCGGCTGTCAGGCTGTTAATGTCCTGCCTCCTGGCTAAAATTCACAAGCCGGAAATTGATATTAGAAAGCCTTATACTGAAATTGGCGGAAAAGGGGTTTTTTCAGGAAGAGCTTATGACGAAAAATATTTATCCGATTTTATCAATAAATATGAGCTGCCCTGCAATGCAACAACAGCCTTTTTGACTCCCGCTCTGAGAAATATCAACAAAGCTTTAACTTTGGACGCGCAGCTGATCGGAAGGCCGAGGGATGTTTATAGAGATATTTTGTTTTTGCTGGATGCTGTCAATAAAAACAAAATTAAAGCTGAAGCCCTGCTTTTGGACTGTATCAGGATTTTGATAACAGTCAAAAATGAAAATGCTGAAAGGCTTAGGACTTTAATGTCCGGCCTTAAAGCTTCTGGAGACAAATCTCATTTGAGCGTTGAGGAAATCATTAATTTATTGGTTCAGCATTTAGCCTGTAAAAACTCCTCCCGTCTTTCAGTTCTGATTGTTGCGGCAGCCTATAAATCAGCTGAAAAGCGCCTGAAACAAAAAATTCTTCCTTTAAAGCCCCATACTGCCGCTGACAGGCAAACAAAGGCTTTTGGAGATGTGGAAATCACTTTAGCTGATGATGATAATGTGGTGACTTGTTATGAAATGAAAACAAAAGAGATTATTGAAAACGATATCCATGCTGCTTTGGAGAAAATCAAAAGGTCATCTCATTTGGACAGTTATATTTTTATCACCACAGAGCCTGTAAAAGAGGCTGTTCAAGAAATTGCGAAAAAAAGCTGCTCCTTAACAGGAGTTGAAACTGCTGTTTTGGACTGCATAGGCTTTATTAAACATTTTCTCTATCTGTTTTATAGAATTAGAATGAGTTTTCTGGATGAATATCAAAAGCTTGTTTTAAATGAGCCGGCCGCTGCTGTTTCTCAAGAATTGAAAGAGGCTTTTATTGTTTTAAGAAAAGCCTGTGAACAGGAATAAAATACGCTGTTTTAAGGATGCAGAAAGAGGAAACCGCCGCGCGGCATAAAAAAACCTGATTCTCTAAAAAGAGCCTGCAAATTCTTTTAAAGAGGCAAAAAATCCTCCAGTTCGGCGGTTATTTAGCTTCGCGGACGGCGGCAAAGCCGCTTCCCTCCTCTCTAAAGTTTGTTATCGCCCCCCGCCAGCGGCGCGCCATCAGCTGCTGTATCCGCCCCTCATGCGCAAAGGCGCGAAAATCCTCTTTCCACTCAATGCCCCGGGAATCCCGTCTTGAGGAGGGGGGAATATGCTCCTGAAACACAGCCCCTTCGGCGCATAAAGCCTCAAACTTTCCTTTTGTGAGGCTTTTTCCCCTATAGGCCATTTTCCCCCCATGCAGGCCGCTCGCCTTAAAAAAAAGCTTTTTTCTTTCGGCCCAGGCCCTCTCCCGGTTTTCCGGGGTTAATGCCTCTGTGGGGATAAGATGCCTTCGCGCGGATTCCAAAACAGGCCAGCGGTTTTTTTGCGCATGCCAGGCGCAAAGCCTTTTTTTATCGGACAGCAGATAATATTCAAGGGGGTGGGGGCTGAAGCAGGCGAGCTGCTCCCTAAAAGCCCGCGCCAAAACAGGATGCCTTTTAAAATAAAAATCCGCGCATCGGTTGTAAATAAAATCCGCCCGCGCGCCCCGCTCTGTCAGGAGCTTTTTTTGGCTAATTTTTAAAGAATTGCTGCCGCAAATTTCAAAATCCCATCCCATGGACTGAAACAAATCCTTATACATAAAAAACTCAAGAGCCATTTTTTGCTCCAAAGGGCTCTCGTCAATCAGGCGCAGCCGGGGCTTTTCCGGGCCGCCTCCGCCAGCGGCTTTCTGAAATTTTATCCACTCCCGGCGAAATGACTCTTTCAGGCTGTCAAGAGCCTCTTGAAACGGCAGCCCCTGAAACTGCCTGAGCGAGTTCACAATCAGAAAGCCGGAGGCGTTTGTGTTCACTTCAATCAGCCGGGGAAGGCCCTGAGAGTCAATATGAAAGTCATAGCCCATAAGAACAGAATCCTGGGGATGCCCCCTCAAAGAGGACACAATATCCGGGGGAGTTCTCTCCAAAAAAAGAAAGTCCAGATAATCCCCGCAGCTTTTCAGCTGAAACAAAGCTCTAACTGTTTTTTGCATGCCTTTTAAGGCTTTGGAGGATAACAGCGCCGGCTCAGGGGAAATCGGCGCCCCGCCCCATGCGCCCTCCCTTAAAAGGCCAGCAGCCGAGGGGTATGTTTTGCAGAGAAACTCTTTATAAGAGGCTGGCATTTTACTCTATGGCGCTGACAATGATTTTTTTCTCTGAAATGGCATTTACGCGCCAGCCGCCGCCCGCCGCCCGCCGCCGGCTTTTTGCAGCCGGCCGGGCTTTGTCCGCGCCGTTTCGCTCCATATACTCCAAAACAAAGTTAATGTTTTTTATCTTTTGATTTGTGGCCGGGGCCTTTGCCTCCAGGACAACATCCCCCGGAATGAGAAAAAACACAAAGCTTTTGTTTTTTTTGTTGTAAAGGATCTCTGAGATGTTTTCCGCCCGGAGCAGGCCTTTTTCCGGGAGGGCCAGCGCAAACTCCGCAGCCTGTTTTCTGAGGCCCGCGCTCTCATAAAAAGATTTTCCCCTGAGCAGGGGAAAGTCAAGCGTTTGATCCCAGCCCCTTTGCGCGCGGACGCTGCCGTCGGGGAAAACAGAGAGCAAATCTCCAGCCCCCTTCAGCATAAGAAACAGCGGCCGGCCCTGGCTTAAAAACACAGTCAGGCGGCGCGGAAGGCGGCGGGCCGCCCGAACTTCAGCCGCCGGATAAATGCGGGCTGTGTCCTCTGTGATTTTTTTCAAATCAATCCTCCCCATGGCCTGTCCCATGTATTGGGAGAGGTAGTTTTTGATTTCCCGCCGGGCGGCCTGATATCCCGCAGTCTGCTGAACACCGGCCCCGGCTTTCAGCTCCACAGAGCTGACTTTTGAAAAATAAAGCGCGCCGGCTGCGGCAAAAACAGCCGCCGCGCCGCCGCCAGAGAGCCAGGCCCAAAAAAGCTTTTTGTCTGGAAGGCTCATGCTTTATAGTCCGCTGACGCGCAGCTCAAAATTTTCTGTATCACCTGGACGAAGCTGAGGCCATCATGCGCGGCGCTTTTGGGAAGCAGGGAGTTTTCCGTCAGGCCCGGCAAAGTGTTCAGCTCCAAAAGCCATGGGATTTTTCCGCCCTCCACAATAAAATCCGCGCGGGCGCAGCCCCGGATCCCGGCCAGCTGAAAGGCTTTTTGCGCCTGGCGCATGATTTTTCTTGTCAGCATGGGATCCAGCCGCGGCGGAGTAAAATACTGCGACTGGCCTTTTTGGTATTTTCGCCTGTAATCGTAAAAGCCGCCCTTCGGGGCAATCTCCACCGGAGTTAAAATTTTTCCCGCAAGGCAGGAGACAGCCACTTCCGCCCCGCCGCGGATATATCTCTCAATAAAAACCGCGGGGCTGGTTTTTCGGGCCTCCCGGAGAGCCTTGGCCAGGCCCTCCGGCTTTTGGACGATAAATGTCCCCAGGCTTGATCCGCCATGAGAGGCCTTGACGGCAACAGGGTATTTGAAATGATTTGCCGCCGCCGCTTCGGCTTGGGCTTCTGGGATCTCCCAAAAATCAGGCGAGGCGATGCGGTTTTTTTGAAGAAGCTTTTTAAAAAAGATTTTGTTCATGCAGAGCGCGCTGGCCAGAATGCCGCTTCCTGTGTAGGGGATGCGCAGCAGCTCGCAAACCGCCTGCGGGCAGCCGTCCTCGCCATATATGCCATGGACCGCGAGAAAAGCCGCTGCCGGCTTTTCGCTTAAAAGCGCCGCCGGAAGGCTGCTGTCAGCCTCAGCAAAAAAAAAGGGCAGCCCCAGCTTTTTCATCGCGCGCCCGGCGGCCTGAGCGGTTTCGCGGCTGATGGCGCTTTCCGGCCCCTGCCCGCCGCAGACTATGGCAATTTTTTTTTGGGCCTGAGGATTTTTGCGGCGCGCTGTTTTTTTGTTTTTTGAAGGCATGCCTGCTAAGCCTATGGGCCATGTTTATTTGCAGCGGGCTTGGGCATATTATTTATTCTCAAGCGCGTTTAATTATGCGCCGCATTAGAGCGGCATTCAGCTCCCTTTAAGGGCTGTCTGCAAATCTGTCTCCCAGTTTTTTTCCATTAAAATCTTGAAGACCATTTTTTCCTCTTCCGGCGCGGCAATTTCAAGCGCGCCCGCATCCACAGGCTCCTTATGATACCGCTTCAAAAGGCGAAACAGCTTTTCTTTATAATTTGTGTCGTCGTTTCCTTTGAGCTGATCGCCTTTGGTCTCTAAAACAATGTATTTGCTCCCCTTAGAGCCTGAAACGGCGCAGGCCAAAAAATCCGGCCAGACTTTTCTTTTTTGCCATCCCTGAAGATGATAATCCTTTTTTGCGGCCATCCGATGCCACCATTTAAGGGCCTCGCTCTCATCCAAATACCAGGCCGCCTTTTTTTCAAAATCATTGTAATGCTTTTCATAAGTTTTGTCAAACAGGGACAGCTGCAAATCAGCATTGTTTCTTCTTCTTAAGAGTTGATCCCCGCTGGAGACAATAAAATCAATTTCCCTTCCCAGCTCCCAGTTTAAATCAATGCGGTCTTTAAAAATTTTAAAGCAAATCTTCCCCGCTTTTAATTTATCCGCAAACAGCCGCTCTGACAGGCTCTCCATCTGAGCGCGGATGTCTTTTTCTATTTCATTCAGAATAAAATTTCTGTTCAGCCAGATTGTTTTGTCAGATATTTTTTTATTTTTTAAGGATGACAAAACCTCATCCAGCATTCTGCCGGCCTCCACAGGGTTTGGGATAAAATTGCAGAGCCTTTGCGCCATCAGAACAAAGTCAAGAGGCAGATCATTGCTTTCGGAGACCCGCCTTTGAACTTCAGGCAGAGTCAGGCGGCCATGCTGATCCTCCAGCCCCACTGTGACAGTATCTGTTTTTAAAGCTTCTATTGCGGCGGGCGTCAGTTCTTCTGTTTTTGAATAAGAGATTTTTGAGCAGTCTATATTTGCCAGAATATCAGCCTCATAAATCATTTTCCGCCACTTTCCCTTATATTTGCATAACACGCGGGGCAGGAATATTTTGTCTCGAAAGCCTTTCTTTCTCCTCCTCCGGGCGGTTTCTTTTCTAAAAGAGCCGGCGCTGTATTTGATATGATCCGCCGCATCGCCCATGCCCTCTTTTTGAAGCCCTTTTTTTATATCCTCAACAACATCCTGAACAGCCCGGTTATAGCAGAACACATAGCTCTCATTCAAAGAGGGAAACTGTTTTATTTCTTTGGCATAAGGCTGCCTTAAAACTCTGCCGATCAGCTGAGTCAGAGCCTGTCTGGACTGGGATTTTCCCAGTATGGCCAAAACATAAGCGAAAGGGCAGTCCCAGCCCTCCTGAAGGGCTTTATTGGTGATAATGTGCCGGACAGGAGACATATCGCTCAGCAGGTCCTCATCTTTTAACTCGTTTCTGCCGGAGGATTTGATCCGGACCTCATCAGGCCGCGCGCCCAAATGCCGGACAAGATACTCTTTTGCGTCTTCGGAATGAATAAACCCGCCCCCTCTTTGATCTTTCCCTGTCCGCTCAGCCTGAACCAGCATAATGGGGCGGATATAGCGGTCGGAGGCTTTAAAATATTTTTGGGCCGCTTTGTCAAGCTCCAAAAGCCTCTCATAAGCCTGGCACAGGGTTTTTTTCCAGTCCCCTTTTTCGGAATTTGAAATGTTGATCGGGATTTTAATCATCTCCTCCTCTTTTAGCTTAACCCCTGAAACGCTTATTAAAACATTGCTTCTATGCTCTTTCATGTTGGGAGTGGCGGAAAGCTCCAAAATAAACCGGGGGTTTAGCTTTGAAACAGTGTCCCTCGCCAGATCGGAATAAGCCCTGTGGCCCTCATCCAGGATAATTATCGGGCGGGCGATTCTCAAAGCGTTGCCGAGGCTTTGCGTTATGGATATATTGGCGGCGCCGCCGAATGTTTGGGAAAGGTCTCCCTTAAAATCTAAATTCTGTATTTCAGCAAGCAGTCTGCTGTTTGCCTGATAGTCCCCCGGCTCCGGGAAAAAATCAATAAAGCTTCCTGAATCCTGAAAAATCCTTAAAGATTCTTTTGTTTCCCTGTTGGCTGACTGCAGCATAAGCAGCATGACACAAAGACTTTCCTGAATATCCTGAAGGGAAAAAGAGGATGCTTTTTCCAGGATTTTGACCCGCCCGCCGGAGGCTCTTTCAAAAACCTGGCGGTAAGGATGGCTTTTGTCTTTAAAGCTTTTGACAGTCTGCCTGTAGATGGCTTCTGTGGGGACAATCCACAGAATCAGGCCGGCATTTCTTGTGAAGAAATCATAATTGATTCTTTCAACAGCATTGGCCCCTATAAGAGTTTTCCCGCCGCCTGTGGGGACCTTCAGGCAGATGTTTGGGATCGCATGGCCCGAGCCGTCTTTTTTTGAGAGATACGGCAGTTTTTGGGGCGCGCCTTTTTTGTCTTTTGAGACAGGGAGCCTGCCGCCCTCATCCATTTTTTCCCAGGCTTTTTTGCAAAAGTCAGTAAAAAGCCTCTTTTCCCCTTTTTGCCTGTAATGCCTGACAAGGACACTTTCATCCTGATATTCCCGCTTCAGAGCCTCCAGATACTCTGAGAGTTTTTCCAAAACAAGGGACTGAAACTCTTTAAGCTCCATTTTTTATCTCCCGGCGATTTTATGAATGGCAAAGGGGATTTGGCAAAACACAATTTTTTTGTCTGAAAGCTCTTCCGGGGGGACAAAACAGGCCATCGCAAAGATATATGCTTTTCTGAGGTTTTTGTCTTTTATAAATTTAACCGCAGCCTCCTCCCTTTCCAAATTTAAAGCGGAGGCAGCGCTTCTTAAAAAACTTTTATCCGGTTTATAGACAACAAAAACGCCTGTGTTGTTTTTTGTCTTCCCCGCATAAAAGTCTTTGTTTTCGGTTAATTTTTCAAGAGTCTCCCCTGTTGCGGTGTGAAATATGTATCGGGCCAGGGTGTCATAGTCTGGCAGCTTTTTTGTTTTTATCAGGGTCTCCTGGCTGATTTCCCCTCCAAGAGAGCAGTAAGTGAAGGAGCCGCCCAGGCCTTTTTTTAAGCGCTCGTCTTTAGACTGGGGGACGCCTTTAATTGCGCGGCGAACCCGCTCCGCTGTGATTTTGTCCGCGTAACTCTCGCATTCCACAAGGATAAACTTGCGGCGCCCGCCGTCCTCTTTGTTTAAATCCAAAACCGCATGCGCTGTCGTCCCGGAGCCGGCAAAAGAATCCAAAACAACCGCGTTTTTGTCATCGTAGGTGACCGCCTGAATAAGCTTTTTAATGAGTCCGCTTGGCTTGGGATTTGTGAAAACCGGCTTTCCGAACATTTGTATTATCTCGCTTGTCGCGTCCTCATTTGATGGAATTTTGTAATGGTTTGAGAAAGATAAAAGATTTTTCATTTTTTTTATTTCTCCGCCTTTTCTAATGTGATTAGGCCTGAAAGGTGTCTTGCTTATGCTGATGACTCCGCCTTCTGAAATAACTTTTTCCAAGGTTTTTTGAGAATAGCCCCACTCTCCTTTGAGGCGAAAATCTGAAAAATTCACCCCGTTTTTTATTGTCAGATTATCCATAAGCTTTGTTTTTATTTCCCCTTCTGACATGTCCTGAGCCTCTATTTTTTGATCCTTGCAGGAAAACTGAACAGATCCTTTTGGAAACTTCAGAACAGATTCTTTATTTCCCGCCCGATTGAGAGGATATTTTTTGCCCTCTGTTGTTTTTTCCAAAGAAAAGGGGAAGGAATAATCTTTGTTCTTCACATAACAGACAATAAAATCTGTCACGACTCCGACATTTTTATGCAAAAAGGAGGGTTTTTTCTTTTTTTCCCATATAAATTGAGTGACATAGTTTTTTTCTCCAAAAATTTCCTCCATAATCGCTGTCAGCCTAAACTGCTCATTGTCATCGATGCTGACAAAAATAACCCCATCTTCGGCCAGCAATTCCCTCAGCAGCTGCAGCCTCGGCCACATCATGCAAAGCCATTTGTCATGCCTTTCCAGGTCATCCGCCCGGACGCCGTTTTGCTTCAGCCATTCTTTTATCATAGGGCTGTTTACTTTATCGTTGAACTTCCATCCCTCATTGCCTGTATTGTAAGGGGGGTCGATATAAATGCACTTGATTTTTTTGGCGTATCTCGGCAGCAGGGCTTTTAAAGCATGAAAATTGTCTCCATGAATGATCAAATTATCGTCAAGGCCCGGCTTGAATTTTCCCCCGCCCCGCGCTTTTGGCGGGAAGGATTTTGCCCCGCTGATATCCAGAGCGCGAAACGGCGCGCCCAGATGGCTGGAATGAATAACAGACTTGCCCTTAAAATTTAAAACCGGCATTTTTTGCTCCTTTTATGCTGCCCGCGCCTGGGTTTTCAGGGGGGCTGCTGTTCGGCTTGTTTTCAGTTTCCCAATGACAGATGCCCCCATGATAAGGCGGGGAGGATGGCAGCCGGAAACTTCAAATCAAGCCAATATGCGCGCTTTCTCCGCCCCCGGCTCCAAGGTCCTGTTTTCCCTCTGCCCCCGCGCCGAATCTCCATTTTTGCCCGGGAAGCCGCCGGGGAGCTGGCCAGGCCGTCAGCAGGACGGAGCGGCCTCAATGGCCGTCCCAGCAAACAGGCGGAGCGGCCTCAATGGCCGGCCCGGCAAACAGGCGGAGCGGCCTCAATGGCCGGCCCAGCAAAAAAATCAGCCAGGCCCTCTGCCCTAAACCTCTCCGTCTTTCCCTGCGCCCTGACCCTGAGCATAACATGAATTAAAATTTTCAGCTCTGTTTAATTATGCGGCGCATCATAGCCTTAGGCGGGAGAGGCCTCGCGCCCCCGGGCCTCCGCCCGCCCGCCTTCAGCCTCCTTTAGGCGGCGCAGAACCTCTCCGGCAAACTGGCAAACCGATCCAGCCCCCAGGGTGATAAAAATATCCCCGGCGCGAAGGGCCTGCGGGATTTCGGCGGCTATCTCGCTTTCAGGCAAAAACCGGCAATGGGGATGGGGGATTTCAGCCGCAAAGTTTTCCGAGCTGACGCCCTCTGCAGGCTCCTCGCCCGCCGCATAGACCTCGGAAACATAAACCTGATCGGCCAGGGCGAAACAGGAGAGAAACCCCTCCCAGCAGCTTTTAAATCTGGTGTAGCGGTGGGGCTGAAACAAAACCGCTTTGCGGCGGCGGGGAAAGCGCTCGCTTAAGCAGGCCAAAACCGCTTTGATCTCTGCAGGGTGATGGGCGTAGTCGTCAAAAACATCGATTCCGCCCGCGCGGCCCCTCCACTCCATCCGCCTTTGAACCCCCGGCGCCTGCTCCAGCCCTTTAAGTATGGTTTGTTTGTCCAGGCCCGCCTGAAAGGCGCAGACTGCGGCGCCCAGGCTGTTCAGGGCATTATGCGCGCCCCAGAGGGGGGTTTTCAAATCCCCCCATTTTTTCCCTTTGTGAAAGACGGCATAGCCGGAAGGGGTTTGTTTCAGAATAAAATCATTTTCCGCGCCAAAGCCGTAGAGCCAAAGCCGCCCCGAAGAGCCTTTTTTTGCTGTTTCTCTGGCATGGGGGCAGTCGCCGCAGGCAGTCACTGACCCGTAAAAGGGAACCCGCTTTAAAAATTTTAAAAAATTGTTTTTCAGCTCCTGAAAGCTGCCGTAAAAATCCACATGATCATTGTCAATGTTTGTGAGAAGGGCCAGCTCAGGATACAGATGCTGAAAGCTGCCGTCGCTTTCGTCCGACTCGGCGATAAACCAGGGGCTGTTTCCCAGGCGGGCAGTTGATTGAAACAGATCCAGCCGCCCCCCGGCGACCACTGTCGGATCTTTGCCGGCAAAGGAAAAAATTGAGGCCAAAAGCGCTGTGGATGTGGTTTTCCCATGAGAGCCGGCAGCGACAATCCCCCTTTTGAGCCGCATCATTTCGGCCAGAGCCTCCGCCCGGTGAATCACAGTCAGGCCCCGGCGGCGGGCCTCCGCAAGCTCCGGGTTGTTTTTTTTTATCGCGCCTGAGTATACGACAATGTCGGTTTTTTCGTGAATGTGGGAGGCGCTGTGCCCGATAAAGACGGGGATTCCCAGGGCTGAAAGCTGCCGGGTCTGTTCGCTTTCCCGCAGGTCGCTGCCGGCAATCCGGCCGCCAAGATTATGCAGAAGCTCCGCAAGCCCCCGCATTCCAATCCCGCCGATCCCCACAAAATGCAGGTTTTTTTTCTGCAAAGGCCCCATGTTTTTGAATTATGGCCGCTTTCAGCCGGCCTTTCAAGCGGAATATTGGCTTTTCTCCTGTTTTCCTCCGGCGCTGAGCGCCTGCCTTTGCCCGGCTCCGCCGCGGAGATCGCGGGCCGGCGCCTCAAATCCCGGCATAATCATGGGGCCGGCGGCTGATCATGCCTTGACATGATTTTCATCTCTAATAGTTTGTTATTAGAGCCTCTTTTATTTTCTTTTTCCCGTTATTGTGACAGCTGATGTAATTGCTGTTTATTTGATGGATATTGTATTTTTTCATCCACTCAATCAAAAGATCATTCTTTTTTCCCCTGTACTCAATTGCATTTGAAAGGGCAAAGTTGACGCCTGCCCTGCTTAATCCATTCAAAAGGCTTAAAAGCTCTGATTCCCGCTTTGCGCCCCAAAGCTTGTTGTATTCGCTGTTTGCAGTCAAATAAGGGGGGTCTAAATAAATAAAGTCATCTTTTGCCCAGCTCCTGTTTTTAAAGAATTCTTTAAAATCCATTGATGTAAACTGGACATTAGCGCTTTTTATGAAGGCAAAGTAATCATTCAGGGCTTTTTCAACATTCCGGTTAAAATCAACATTTCCCACAGGCAGATTGAATTTCCCGCCGCCATTAAATCTGAGCATTCTGTTGAATCCGTAAATAAGCGAAATATATAAAATCAGCGGATCATTTTTTTTATTTTTGTTTGCCTCATGCCTTAATTTTTCATATCCTTGTTTGTTAAATCTTGCATAATAAGTTTTCTTAAACTTTTTCTTTAAATGATCCGGCGCAATATCTTTTTTACAGGAATAAGATAAATTATATTTTTTTATTATTCTCTCAGCTTCTTTGAAAAATTTGTTTTGATTGGCTGAGCTTTTTAAAAGCAGCTTGTGTATATTTATAAGATTTTTATCTATATCGTTCAGAAAATATTTGTTGGCCTGAACATTTAAAAAAACTGTTCCGCCTCCTGTAAAAGGCTCATAGAAATTATTTATTTTTTTGGGGAAAAGAGCCTGCAGCTGTTCCATTAGCTTGTATTTGTCCCCCACATAAAACAAGGGAGATCTTTTAATGGCTTTGCAGCGCGCGGCTGAAGTGACGAACAAGTATTCTTTATGGTTTTTAAAATCTGTGTTTCCCGCATTAAAATAACGATAGTCTTTTTCAAAAACTTTTGTCTTTCCCTTTTCAGCTAAAATGCTTTTTATTTCCTCCAGAGCGATTTTGTTTTGCGACGAGCTGCTTTTTGAATTATAGGTGTTGTTATATGAAACAGCCAGATGCTTTGCGGTTATGTCTTTAATCAATTCAGAAAATCTGGCTTTTGCGCTCTCCCTGCAGTAATCGCTCATGTTTTCCCTTTCCGGCTTTAAAGCCTTTCCATAAAGCTTCGGGCTGTCCCATTTCACAAGCGTTTCCAGAACATGATAAAACCGGCTGTATTGTCTGGAATTATAAGGGGGGTCAATATACACAACATCCGCGCGAATCCTTTTGGCCAGAAGATTTGAATCCTCTCTGAAGATGGAAAGGGAATGAATTGGATCAGGCTGTATCAGCCGCATGCGCAGCTCTTTTCCTGCGGGAGGCTTGTTAAAATAAGCGTCATAATGCCCGACTGTATTGGCGATCTTGTCCGCTGAATACAGAAGCGAGGCTATTAGGATATGATATTCTTTTTCCGAAAGGGAGGTTTTTTTTCTCTCAATATCCTGTCTGGCAAATCCGATAATTTTTGCGGAATTGTTTGAAAAATATTTTCCGCCAAAACTCCTGGAAAAATAGTTTTCCGGCAGCTCGTCCGCGCGGATATTGTTATAGGCGCTTATCAGGCTCTCTGTTTTTTTCTGATTCCATGCCCCTTTTTCAAAAAAAGCCCTGTAAATGATATGGTTGGAGTAAAGAAAATCATTTAAGATGATTTTTCTGAAGCGCCTGCCGGCAGCGGCCCCGATCACTCCGGTTCCGGCAAAAATATCGGCAAAAGAGTTGCCGCCGCACTCTTTGCTGATAATGGAAAAAATCCAGTCCGCAAGCTTGTATTTGCTCCCAATATACCGGCGGTTATGCAGGGCAAAGCCCCTTTCCGGCAAAGGGAAACCAAGCCGGGGCTTAAAAAACTTTGGCTCCGCGCCAAACAGGGTTTTTTGGACTTCCATCATAAAAAAAACAAAGAGCCTCTCAAAACAAATATAGGCGGCTTTGCGGCTGGATTCAAGAAACAAGCCCCATTTTTATGCGCCGCATAATTATCAGCGCTCTGAGGGAGAGCCGCGGGAGGCTCTGCCCTCTGGAAAGAGGCCCTGATGACAAAATCTGAAACCTATTCTCCCTTGTCCGAGGCCGCCTGCGTGTCTGCCGCGGCCTGAGTGTCTGCCGCAGCCTGCGTGTCTGCCGCGGCCTGAGCGTTCGGAGCGGCCTGCGCGTCTGCCGCGGCCTGCGCATTCGGAGCGGCCTGGCCGCCCCCGGCGAGCCATCTGGCTATTGTGTCCGCGCCGCCGGCGGGGCTTGCGGCGCGGAGAGCCCGGGCCAGCGCGCCGCGGCGGCTTTTGTCTTTCTTCAGGCTCAGGGTCATGTCTTTAAAGGCCTGGGCTGTGAACTGGCTTTCGGGAATCATCTCAGCCAGGCCGTTTTCCCGCATAAACTCAGCGTTTTTCCTCTGATGCCCTCCGGCGGAATGGGTGAGGGGAATCAAAACAAGCGGCTTTCCAAAGGCGGCAGCCTCCCATATCGCTCCCGATCCCGCGCGCGAAAAAATCAAATCGCTCCCGCGATAGTCATCCTCTATCTGAAAGCTGAACCCAAAGGCCCGCGCCCCCTTTATCCCCTCGCGGCTTTTTTGAACAGAGGGAAAATCCCCCTCCCCTGTCTGATGATGGATAAAAATATCCCTCCGCCAGCCCTCATCCCGCAGCGCCTCTGAAACCGCGCGGTTGACAAGCGAAGACCCCTGGCTTCCGCCTAAAACCAAAACATGGAATTTTCCGTCTGCGAAAAGGTTTTTGCCGTCTGAACCCTCCGGCCAGCCGGCCCTGCCGCCCTCCGGCTGAATGGCCTGCTGAATTTCCCGGCGGAGCGGATAGCCGCAGCGTATCTGTTTGCTGGGACGGCCTTGCGGCCGCTTCTGTTTCTTTTTGGAAATCCCCTTGGCATGGGGAAACACAGCAAAAACCGCGTCCGCAAAGGGCGCGAGCATCCGGTTTGCCAGTCCGGGCTGGCTGTTCCCCTCCCATATTGCCGAGCGAAAGCTGCGCGCTTCCTCAGCCACAGAAAAAATACTGCCTGTGGGGGAGCGCCGCCAGGCCCTGCAATAGAGCCAGCCAAGGGCGGCGCACACCAGGCCAAAGCCCAGGTCCAGGAAAATGCTCTTCCAAAAAAACCGCGCAAGGGCAAAGTTTGTAAAAAGACACAATAAAATATGAAACAGCTTTCCATAACAAATCCCGGCCAAAACCGCGGGGCCGGTGATGGCGCCCCCCGCGCCAAAAACCGCTTGAGGCCGGATTTTAAAGGCCAGCCAAAAACAGCGCAGACAAACAAAAGGAAGCCGCAAAAAAACAGCCAGCCTTGCCCAGGCGCCTTGGCCGCCCGCCAGCCCGCCTCTCAAGGGGATTTCATGAATAAACATGTTTTTTTGGCCGGCCTGTTTTGAGAGGATAAGCTCGGCCGCAGCCCCGCCGGGATGAATCAAATGGATGCGGGCCTCAGGGTCCCCGCGCGTCAGGCCATCAGACACAGCCAAAGCCGGAAGAATATGCCCCCCCGAAGGCCCCGCCGCAATCAAAAATGTTTTGCCCATAAAAGCCTCCCGCAGATTTTTCAGGCGCGGCTGAAGCGCAAATATGCCTGGCGCAGCCAGGCTCTCAGCGCGGTTTATTCTTTATAAAGTGAAAACCGGGAAAATTCAAATCAAACCAGCATGCATATTCCTTTAGGCGCCGCGGGGGGCCGGCCGGATATGCCTTTCCAGAGACAAAAGCCAGCCAAACAGCAGGAAGACAGAGATTAAAGAGCTTCCGCCATAGCTTAAAAACGGCAGTGTCAGGCCTTTTGCCGGCGCCAGGCTCAAGTTGACGGCGCCATGAACCAAAACATGGATGGCAAAAATCATAATCAGGCCGAAAGCCAGAATTTTTTGAAAGCCGGCGGCGTCTCCGCGGCCCTCTTGGATCTCCAGAGCCAGCCTCATCCCCGTCCAAATCAAAAAGCCATAGACTGAAAACAAAATCAAAAGGCCGATAAAGCCAGCCTCCTCAGCCAGAGCGGCCAGAGCAAAATCCGTATGCGCCTCAGGCAGAAAAAACAGCTTGGCCTGCCCCTGCCCCAGCCCCGCGCCAAAAAGCCCTCCAGAGTGAATCCCCAGCATGCTCTGTATAACCTGAAAGCCCTTTCCTGCAGGGTCATCCCATGGATCGAGAAAGCTCTCCAGGCGAAACAGGCGGTATTTTTGGCTGTGAATCAAATAATAAAACAGCCCGCCAAAGGCGCTGAGGCTGAAGGCCGCATGCCGCCATTTCATTCCCATCACAAAAGCCATGGAAAAAGCCAGCGCGCAAATCAGAACCGCGGATCCAAAATCCGGCTGCTTCAGCAAAATCAAAAGAGGCAGTCCAAACGAAAGGCCCGCCAGCCCCCAGAAAAACATCTGATGAAAAGGCCAGCGCCTTTTCAGAAGCCATAAATAAGCCAGCCAGAAAGGGGCGGACACCTTTAGCAGCTCAGAAGGCTGCAGGCGCATTCCAAAGGGCAGGGCCAGCCATCTCCTGGCGCCGCCGCCAGAAACCCCAATCCCTGAAAACAAAGTCAGGGCCAGCGCCCCCGCCGCCATCAGCCACAAAGCCGTCCCCAGGCGCCAGCTGATCTTCCAGGGCAAAAAGGACAGGGCAAAAAGGCCGGCAAATCCGATAGCTGTCCAAAGCGCCTGCTTTTTGAAAAAAAACAGGCCGCCGCCATAGCGCTCGGTGGCCAGCATGTAGGAAGAGCTGTAAACTTGAACCAGCCCCAGGCCGGCCAGAAAAAGCGCGCACAAAAGAATGCTGCGGCTTGCGGAAGATCCCATGCCTTTAAAATTATGCGTCCGGGCCAGGCGCGGGCGGCGGAACATCACAGGCTCTGCTTAATGCCGGCCTGAATGGCCTCCCCATTTTTTTGAAATCAATCCCAGCAAGAATGCCTGTCTATTTCTCTTTGGGTCATCCCCAATTGGCGAAGCTCCCATTCACATCGCTCTGGCGAGTCCGGGCCGGGAAACTTTTCATCTGCTTGTCTGAATATCTCCTCCATTTCTTTAGGGCTTGGGCCAGGACAGGGCTTTCGCATAAAGCCCGCGCCGCATCCGCTTGGGCCAACATTGACTTCGCAGCCTGAAAGGGCCGCTGCCGCTCCCATCACTGTCAAGACAATGGGCAAAGCAGACAAATGCAGAGGATCCTCCATATTTTGAGCGGGAATGCAGCCAGCTGCCTGTTCGGATTCGCTGACAACAGGCAGGGGCATATCCATAAACTCCTCATGGATCTCTTCGCCAGACAGAGGGCCGGCAGCCTCTAAAGCCAGATCCCCCGGGATCTTTTGATCTTCTGCCGCAGCGGCGGAAAATCCGAAAATCAGCAGAGCCGGAAAAATTAGCTTTTGCATAATTAAACCCTCCTTGGCTTGTTTATAAACAGCCTGATTATAGAATAGCATAGCCCGGCCGGCGCAAGCATTTTCAAAGCCAAAACCAGCCCTTTGGCCGGAAGCGCCATGGGGGGGGCGCTCAGCCTCTGGGGGCTAAAATGTTTTCGGAGGATTTTTAAGCTTCAGCGCTTTCAATTCATAAACATCAGTCAGAAGACACAAGGCCATCCAGGCCCTTGTAAACATAATAGCCGTTTTCGCGGCCCTGGCGGCGGGCCTTTCTTAGAGTCTGCTCCGAAACCCGGCCGTTTCGGCAAAGCAGGATATACGGCTGGAGGGGATCCTTTTCCATTAAAAGGGCCAGCGCCTTTTCCGCGGACTTTTGGGGGGCGGCCTGAGCAAGGCGGTCAATTTCCGGCTGGCCTGAAGGGGGCAGATCCTCCAGCGCGAAAAAGCAAAAGGGAATTTTTTTCTCCAGAAGGCTTTTCAGCTGGGATTTGTTTATGGCATGGGGGGGAAGAGTGTCTTTTTGGGAAAGAGGGGCGGGGGCGGCCCCCGCGCGGCAGCCTGTGTCGGGGAGGACCCTGGATTTCCAAAGGGCAAGGGCAAAGGCCCCGGCGCCCATGGCCCCGGCGGCAAAAAACGGGCTGCTGTGGGACAGATCTCTGTAAAGCCAGCCCCCAAGGGCCGGGCCGGCAATTCGCGCCAGAGACGAAAGGCTCTGATTGACCCCGAAGATTTTCCCCTGCTCCTGTTTGCCGCTCAAAAGGCTCAACATCCCGGACAGGCTTGTGTCGGACAGGCTGTAGCCAATGGAAAACAAGGTGACGCCAATGGCGAGGCTGAAAAACCCCGGGGACAGCAGGCCCGCAGAGGGGAGCCAGGCCGATCCCCCTATCAGAAACAGCCCGGAAAACAAAAACCCCAGCCCCCATTGATTCACCTGCCTTTCGCCTTTTTTGGGGATGAGCCGCCGCGCCAAAACCCCCTGGGAAAGCGCAATCAGCAGGCCAATAAAGGCAAAGCCTCCGTAGGCTCCGGTTTTCCCCCAGCCAAAATCATCCTGAACCAGAAGAATCAAAGTTGGCTCCAGCTGGGCGAGCGAAAGCCACAGCAAAAAGGACATCACAAGCGCGGCGCCAAGCCGCGGCGCCCGCAAAGACTTCCAGACAGACCAGAGCGGCGGGCGGGAAAACAGCAGGCTCTGTTTTGAAAAAATCGCGGCGGAGATCCGGGCAGGGATTTTGTCTCTGGATTTTTTGGCGCCGGCTGGCGGCGGGCCGGGGCGGGTTTCCCTCAAAATAAAAAAAGCGGCTGCAAAATTGGCGCAGCAGACAATGGCCGCTCCCAGGGCGGCAAAGCTTTCGCCGTAAGGCGGAGATGACCCCAGAGCCTGGCCCGCAAAGATAAACAGAAAGCCCAAAGCGGGGCCAAGGGTAAACCCCAGGCCAAAGGCGAGGCCGATCAGGGCCATGTTTTTTGAGCGCCTCTCAGGGCTGGTGACATCGGCAATGCAGGCTTTGGCCACAGCCAGATTCCCGCCAAAAAACCCCGCCAGGGCGCGGGCCAGAAACAAATGAGCAAAGCTCAGCGAAAAAGCGAACAGCGCATGGGCCAAAGCTGTCCCCAAAAGCCCGCAGAGCATAATGGGCCGGCGGCCTATGGCATCGCTCAGGCGGCCCCAAAGCGGCGCGAAAAAAAACTGAATCAGGGAGTAGACGCTGATCAGGAGGCCGATCTGAAGCCCGTCGGCCCCAAAATCCCTCGCCAAAATGGGGCTTAAGGGAATGACCATCCCAAAAGCGAAAATATCCGCAAAAATTACGCTGAAAATGGCGGTCAGGGCGCGCTTTTTTGAGAGATGATTCAAAAGAGACTCCTTGTTTTGAGGGCTTGCCGGCGCAAAATCATTTTCTGCCGGTTTTGATGTCCGCTGCCGCGGGGGGGCCTGCCAGCGCCTGGATTTTGGCTGTTTCGCAGACTCCGCCCGCTCTGCCCCTGCGGGAGGGCTGTTTATTGGATTATTTTTGCAGGGCTTTAAGAAAGCTCAGGACTTCTTTGGCATGGCCATCCACACTGACTTTGCGCCATTCCCGGGCGATTTTCCCTCCGCTGTCAATCACAAATGAGCTTCTTTCGATTCCAAGGCGCTTTTTTCCATAGATGACCTTCTCCCTCAGGACATCAAAGGCCCAGCAGAGCCCGCCCGCGCCGTCGCTGATCAGATCGAATTTGTATTTGTATTTGGCCTTAAATTTTTCATGGGAGGCTATTGTGTCTCTTGAAACCCCAAAAACCTCTCCATTCAGCTTTTTGATTTCCTCGTAGGCGGCGCTGAAGTCTTTTCCCTCCTGGGCGCAGCCCGGGGTGTCATCCTTTGGGTAAAAATAGAGAATCACATTTTTTCCCTTAAAGTCTCTTAAATTGACCATTTTGCCCCCTGTTGCGGGGACAGGCATGTCTGGAGCGGCTTTCGCTTTCCCAGGTTTCCCCCCCGGTTTTTGGCCTCCCTGGTTTTGGCTGTTTTTTTGCGGCTGTTTTTGATTTTTCTCCATAATTCCCTCCCTGTTTTGCCGGCCCGGCCTGATTTTTGAAGCTTCCCGCCGCCTCCAATGAGCGCGCAGGCAGGCTCAGAGCGGCTTCCGGCTCTCAGGCTATAAGCTTATGCCTGGCCTGTCAAAGGCAAATATTTGCCGGAAGAGGCCCCAGGCGCCTCTCCCCCCCGCTCCGCCGGCGGCCAAAAGCCGGCATTCCGCGGCAAAAAGGGAGCGCTCAGCGCTGCCAGTCATTCGGCAAAAACGGATCAATGATTCGTTTTCCTAAATCCAAGATTTTGTTTAACTGGGCATCAGTCCTGTCAGTAAAAGAGGCGCCCTCAAGGCCATTCAGGCCTTCAACAGGCAGAATAAACCGCGCGGCCTCGGGGCAGGCTGTTCCGGCGGGCCTCTCCGCCGCTATATAGCCCTCAATCAGGGCGCGGCGGCCGTCAGGAGAAAAGCCGGCAATTTTTATAATTCTCCCCTCTCCAAGAAAGCAGGTTTCATTTGCCTCCGCCACAGACGACGGCTTTTCCGCGCTCTTAACCCACATGCCATTGGAAACCCTGTAAGCCTTTCCCTTTTCCGGCCCATCGCCCGGGCCTTCAAGAAAAACCTCATGCTCATCTGAAAGCCCAAAAATCCAAAGCCGCTCAGAAAGCGGCAAATCAAAATTTCTAAGGACGCATTCTCTGGCAATCTCCGCTTTTGCAAGGCCTTTTGCCCCCAGCCGGCTGGCGCACTCATTGTAATCCATGGCGCCGCCAAAGCCATCCGGGGCCATGTCCGGCCGAAGGCCGAAATGTCTTTCGCAATGCAAATCAATGGCCTGCGGCAGCCGCTCCTCCAGCCAGCGGCTCTGCCCCGCGGCCTCAGTGATGATCTCCCCGCAGCGCTCCCAGTTTAGGCTGTAATAGTTGATGGCGGCGGCGGTTTTCATATCTTCAAGGAAAATGGATGCCTCAGGCCGGAAGGCCATCTTGAGCGCGTCAATTCTCCGCTCTATGCAAAGCGCCGCGTTTATCCTGGGAAGCTCGTAAGCCGCTTTTTTGTTTTCATAGATCCGGTTCGCAAAAGCGCCCGCGCAGCCTTTAAAAATATTCTCAGCTGCCAGGATCGAATCCTTTGCCTGTATCATGCAAAAATGAAAATGGGATTCACAGCCTTTTGCCTCCGCGGCGCACTCATCCATGGCGGAGATGGCCTTGCTTTTAAACTCATCATTTTCGCTATTGCAGAAATCCGGATTTATCCGGCAGAGATTTTTTATTCCCGCATACAGGCTTGAGCTTTCAAAATCTTTGATGCAGGCGGGGGGATACGGCAGCTTCCTTTCGCCTGACTTCATAAATAAAACTGCCAGCAAATCAAAAATTGAGTCCGACTGGCTTAGAGTCTGCCGCGCGGCCTCCCTCTCTGAAGCTGAGCTTTTAAGGCATGCCGCCAGATTTTTTTCGCAATTTCCGCAGGGGGAGCTTTTGTAATCTGAGGCCAGGCGCCCGCAGTATCCGGCCTCCCACAGATAGTCTTCCCTTATGCTCTGAAGGCTCTCTGCCAGACTCTCTGGAATGTCCTCAGCGCATGTGGCGCCGGCAGCCCGGCCGCTTTCAATCAGGGCTTTTAGATGGCTTTGAGGCATGGTCAGGCCGCATTGGCGGAGAATTTCTGAAGACAGGGCGTTTGTCAGGGGAGTGTTTTGGGCGCAGGCCTGCTTTTTTACAAGCCTTGAGACGCAGGCTTCCTGGGATTCCATAGATCCCTCCGGCGCTGTTTTGAGCTGCGCTGCTGGCTGGAAGCCATTGACTGCCGGAAGATCTTTGTCCAAGTGCCTGCTGATCCAGCCCGCGGCAGCGCCGGCGAGGATCGATGCCACGCCGATGGCCTCCCCCTCAATCACAGTGAGTTTGCTCAAAACGGCTGTCAGGATCCAGCTTTTTTTGCCTGCGCCGCTGCTGCGGCAAAACAGCCCTCCGCCGCTGTCCCCGCTTTGGATGTTTGAGGGTCCGCCAAAGGCAGCTGTCTCCCGGCCGAGGGACTGGTTAACAGCCGCAAAAACTGGCCCGCCTAAAAGCTCTCCAAAGCTGCCTGCGGAGTTTAAGCCAAAGCCAAAGGCGGCGCATTCCCCCTCTTCAATCAGGGCGGGCGCCGCCGCGCTGCTTTTAGGCAGCCGCGCCGGCTCAAGGCGAAAATCAGATTCCGCCTGCAGCAGGGCCAAATCAAAGAGGGGGGATTCCTCATGATAAAGGGGGTGAATCTTCATGCCCCGGACAAACCGCGCGGTTTGATCCTGGCATTGGATGATGGCGGTTTCGCTGTCTTTCTGCGCGCAATGTCCGGCGGTTAAGAATTTGTCTCTGCCAATAATATTCCCTGAGCATATATTGCCGCTCTCTTCAGGATAGATCAGGACGCAGCTGGAGGGGGGGTTTTCCGCCGGATCAATATAGGCCACCGAGACAATGGCCTCCGCTGCCGGAGAGAGGGCTGTCAGGAGAAAAAAAGCCGCTGGAAAAGCCGGGAAATAAGCCTGAATCTTCATGCGGGGGGAGCATAGCGCGTTTTTTTCTGTCTGTCAAGCGGAGTTGGCTGTTTGCTGGGACGGCCTAGGCTGTTTGCTGGGCCGGTCTGGCGGCCGTTCCCGGACCTATTGCGGAGTGGCGGACTTGTTTGCTGGGACGGCCTGGCGGCCGTTCCCGGACCTTTGTGGAGTCACAGGCTTTTCCAGAGGGCCGGCCTGGCGGCCGTTCCCAGGGCTTTCGATGGCTGGCCTCGCAGCTTAGATGTTGTTTTCTCTGAGGCAGTCTTTGCCGGGGATTTCCTGATGGGGGGCTTGCTCAGAAGCAGCCTGATCAGAAGGGGCTTCCCTTTGCTCCGCCGCCGCAACTTCCGGCTGGCGCGGGCAGGCTTCAGCCAGGGGTTCAGCGGGGATTCCAGCGGGGGAGCCTGCCGCTGGCGCTTTTGGCCGGCGAAAAGAGGAGATCGCCTCCCCCTCGCTTTGGCAAAAGATCAAATCCAGCCCCTCGCTTTGGAAAATTTTTTGAAACTCCGGACTTGCGCCGCAGATTTTTAAATCATTGTTTTTTCCGAGGCTCTCCAAAGTTTTTGAAAAAACCATGATGCCGGAAGATCCCACAAAAAACAGGGACTTCAAATTAAACACAATTTTTTTTTGCGCTAAATTTTGGGCGCAAAAGGCTCTTAGGCTGTCCGCCCCGCGAAGATTCAGGGAGCCTTCAATGTCTATGAAAAAAATGTCTTTTTCTTTTCTGAATCTGGTTTTCATTTCCCCTTCATTATGCCAGAATGCCGGAAAAAAATCCAAAAAACTGGCCTTTTGTCCAAAAATATGGCAGGCGCGCTTTGCGCTATATTTAAAACAGCCCCTTAAACTGCCGATAAAAAGAATGTGAAGGGGGTTTTTGTTTTCCGGTTTTTTTCAGCCCGCAGGCCGGCCCGCGCGGCAGCTGTCTTTTTGCTCTGCGGATGGTTTGTGTCCTGCGGGCCTTATTTTGAGAATTTTTTTAAGGACTGGAAGGAGTATTCCTATACAGGACTTGCCTCCGTCTTGTCTGAAACCAGCTTCACAGAAGAGCAGGAAATCAGCCTTCTCCGCCTTTATCAGGATATAGGCGAGGCGGGGAGAGACTGCGGGAAAATTCAGCTCTATATTGAAGACAGCGAAATCATTGCTGAATACGAAAAACTCTATGATTTAAAAAAAGGCTTTCTTTTTGACGCTTTTATGGATTTTGAATACGAAAAAGCTCTTGTCTCCCAGCCAAAGGACGCCTCTAAAATTGTGGCTCTCAGCGTGGCCACAGTCTGGAAGCAGACAGCCACTCTGGAAGAGCTGCAGGCAATTATTGATCAGATCAGAAAGTGTTACCCCAGGGAATACTGATCTGCGCCGTCCTGATACAGGTTTTTTTAGAGCAGTCTGGCGGCTGCGGCATGAGCCTGCGGCCTGGAGGTTGGGAAACTCTTGCTCTGTCCATCTGATCTGCGCCGTCCTGATACAGGTTTTTTTAGAGCAGTCTGGCGACCGCGGCATGAGCCTGCGGCCTGGAGGTTGGGAAACTCTTGCTCTGTCCATCTGATCTGCGCCGTCCTGATACAGGTTTTTTTAGAGCAGTCTGGCGACCGCGGCAGGACTCGAACCTGCGGCCTAGAGTTTAGGAAACTCTTGCTCTGTCCATCTGAGCTACGCGGTCTTGCAATGTTTTTTGAGGGGTTTGGGCCATCTCCATAAATCTGTTAAGAGCTGCGCGGTCTTGCAATGTTTTTTGAGGGGTTTGGGCCATCTCCATAAATCTGTTAAGAGCTGCGCGGTCTTGCAATGTTTTTTGAGGGGTTTGGGCCATCTCCATAAATCTGTTAAGAGCTGCGCGGTCTATAAAGGCCCTCAAAAAGTTTTTTTTTCCAAAAAATCTTTTGTCCGCTTCGCAAGCAGAACAATTGCCTTCCCCTCCTCAGAATCCGGATGGCTCTCTAAAAGAGGGACTCCGGCCTCGCAGCTGATTCCCACATGGGGATGAAAGGGGATGCTCGCCAGCTTTTTGATTTTCCTCTCTTTTAGGTAGGAGTCAATCCCTCCGCGGGGGAAAAGCTCAATTTTTTCGCCCCTGGAGTCCCTCATATACGACATGTTCTCCACAGCGCCAATCACGGGGATTCTGATTTGCCGAAACATGCTCAGGGATTTTTTTGTGTCCGCAAGGGACAGGTTTTGCGGCGAGCTGACCACAATTCCCCCCGACACAGGCGCTTTTTGCGCCATAGTCAGGGCCACATCGCCTGTCCCCGGCGGCAGATCAATGATCAGGCAGTCCAGCCTCCCCCAGTTGACATCGCGAAAAAACTGCTCAATGGCCTTAAACAGCATGGGCCCTCTCCACACCAAGGGGGACTCCTCCTCCACCAAATGGCCCATGCTGATAAGGCTCAAGCCGTAGCGGCGAATCGGAATCAGCTTTTTGTCCTCTCCAAGCTCCGGCTTTTGGTTTAAAGTCCCTGTCAGCCGGGGGATTGAGGGGCCGTAAACATCCCCGTCCAAAATCCCCGCCGCCCATCCCAGTTTGACAAGCGCTGAGGCCAGATTCAAAGCCACAGAGCTTTTGCCGACTCCGCCCTTCCCGGAGCCAACGGCCACAATATGCCTCACGCCGGGAATAGGCGCCTGGCGGTCAAAAGGATTTTGAGGAGGCTTCATATATGGATTTTATCAGAAAATTCCAGCCTGTCTCCAGCATGGCGCATGCCATTACAGCCATTATAAAGGGACTTTCAGGTTTTTAAGGGCCTCTCTGGCGGCATTTTGCTCCGCCTGTTTTTTTTGGCGGTCAGATCCTGAGCCTAAAACCTGGCTGTCTACCAGCGCATCCACATAAAACAGCCTTTTGTGGCTCGGCCCCTCCTCTTTTTTCAGCCTGTATTCAGGGATCTGCCTGTATGTTCTCTGGCTCCACTCCTGCAGGGAGGACTTGTAGTCTGAGTAAAAAAACTTCTTTTTGATTTTTTTGCGAAACAGCGAAAGAATAATTTTTTCGGCGGCGGGATAGCCGCTGTCCAGGTAGACAGCCCCCAAAAAAGCCTCAAAAGCTCCGGCGAGAAGCCTTGGGTTGCTGCGGTCTTTTTTTCTGGCTGTTTTTAAAAGAGAGTCAAAGCCCAAATCAAGGGCGGCTTCCGCAAGGCTCTGCCCGCTGACAAGCGAGCCTCTGATTTTTGTCATCTCTCCCTCTGTGGCCTTCGGGAGCTCTCTCATCAGCGCGTCGGTGATGGCGAGGCTTAAGACGGCGTCGCCCAAAAACTCCAGCCGCTCGTTGTCCCTCCCCCCCCGGCGCCGGCCCTTGTGTGTAAAGGCCTCCTCAAAAAGCTCCGGGCGGCTGATTTTTTGCCTGAGGGATTTTTCCAGCCTGAGGATAAGCCCTGAGCCTGAGGGGCTGGACTTGGGACTGGACTTGAGGCTGGACTTAGGCCGGGTTTTGCGTATTTTTCTCAGCAGGGAGCTTAGGGGATTCATGATGCGGCGGGGCCTTTTTCAGCCCATCAATCATTGTGCTTGTTTTTGGAGCTGTTTTCAAGCTTTTTGTCCAAGGTTTTTTTTAGGGCAGGGGGGAGCCGGACTCGTTTTGGCGCTATAATCATCAGGATCCGCCTGTTTGCTGGGCCGGTCTGGCGGCCGTCTTCTGTTTGCTGGGCCGGTCTGGCGGCCGTTCGCAGCCATTTACAGGGAGGGGCTTGTTTGTGGTGGATGTGATCATTCCCTCTTACAACCGGCGCGAGCTTTTGAAGCGGGCGCTCCGCTCTGTTCAGCGCCAGACTTTCAGAAACTGGACGCTTTGGGTTGTGGATGACGGCTCCACAGACGGAACCTTCAGAGACTTTTCCGCGGCAAATTATGGCAAAATCCGTTTTATTCGCCTGAAAGGGAACAGGGGCGCAAGCTATGCCCGCAACCGGGGGATTGAGCGGGGCCGGGGGGCATGGACGGCATTTTTGGACTCCGATGACGAATGGCTGCCTGAAAAGCTGGAGCGCCAGCTGCGCCTTGCCAGGGATCATCCTGACTGCCCGCTGATTCACTGCGATGAGATCTGGATCAAAAACGGCCGGAGGATTCAGCAAAAAAAGAAGCATAAAAAACAAGGCGGGCGGATTTTTATCCCCTCGGTCAGGCTGTGCTGTGTCAGCCCCTCCGCCGCTTTGATGAAGCGCTCGCTTTTCAGCGAGATAGGGCTGTTTCGGGAGGACTTTCCCGTCTGCGAGGATTATGAAATGTGGCTTCGCGCGGGCAGCCGCTATCCCGCGGGCTTTTTGGAAGAGGCTCTGGTTATCAAACATGGCGGCCATGGGGATCAGCTGTCCCGGCGGCATCCCGCCATGGATTACTGGAGGGTTCTGGCCCTTAAGGATTATGTGGATGACAAAAATCTGACAGAAGCGGAGCGGGAATTTGCCCGGCAGATTCTGCAAAAAAAAGCCTGGATTTTGCTGAAGGGCTATAAAAAATACCGGACGCCGGAAAATCTAATCAAAAAAAAGGAGATCCTGGAAATTTTGGACCGGACGGCTTCCGGCAGCCTCAAATAAGTTTGGGCATTTCCGGCTTTGCCGGGCGGCTCACTGGCCGCAAGGCCATGCCTCTGGACAAGCCCGCGCCTCTGCGGGGGTTCGGGAATGGCCGCGAGGCCGTCCCAGCAAATAGGCGAGGCCGCCCCAGAAAAATGGCGCGCCCGAGAGGAGTCGAACCCCTAACCTCTGGATCCGAAGTCCAGCGCTCTATCCAATTGAGCTACGGACGCGCAGGGCGCAGTTTTTTTTCATATCACCCGCGATGGCCTCCGCGCCTGTTAAAGCTGCGGACGCGCAAGACATTGTATACCAAAAACAAAACAAACATGCTATAATAATTTGCAGCATGGGGGCAAAAAATCTGATTTTTCTTCTGTCTCTGAGCCTGCTTGGCGCCTGCGCGCATATAGACAAAAGCTGTCTTGATGTCAACTGGTATGAGCTGGGCCGCCAGGACAGCGCTCTGGGGCTGAGGCTGGAGGCCAGCTTTCTCAGAAGGCAAAAAGTCTGCCCTCTGGAGGAGGAGGCCATTCAGGCCAAAGCCTATAAAAATGGCTTTGACGCGGGGCTTCGGGAATACTGCCGGTTCAAAACAGGCTACATTTACGGGCTCTCCCAGCTCAATGAGGAGACCAGAGGCTGCCCGGAGCATCTGAAGCAAAACTTTAAACAGGGCTATGAGGCGGGGCTGCTGATGCACGATATCCAGTCGCTGCAAAATCAAATTCAAGAGCAAATTCACAGGCTGGAGAGCAAGCTCTATCACCATGGCAGAGAGGTCCATTTGCTTTCGTCAAAGCGGTAAAGCGGCAAAAACCCCTCCCGCGCCGCGCTTGGGGGGCGCGGGTTTTTTTCGTTATTGTCTTGCCATGCCCTCTGTTAAAACGGCCGGTTTTTTGGATTCTCTGGAAGAGGCTTTTCAGGGGGGAGGCCTGAGGCGGCCCCCCGGCCGGGGTTTTTTGGCGCCGGCGGCGGGGCGGCAGGGGCTTTTCAGGCGGAGCCTTGCAGCCTGCCTGCGCCTGCTGATTTTGGGCGGCCCGGGTTTTTCGGCCGCCGCTTTGGAGGATTTTTCCGCAGCCCATGCCGTTTGCGCTGCAGAGCGCGCGCCCTCCGCAGAGCCGGCAAAGCGCGTTGTTTTGTCCCAGGAATATGTCATTAAACAGGCGCTTTCCCAAAGCCGGTTTATCGCGCGGCTCAAGGCGCGGCGGCGGCAGGCGCGGGCTGAGCTGCGGTTTCAGAGGCTTGCCCCCTACAGCTACAAGCTGTTTTCATCCGCGGGCCATCAAAGCAAAAAAAACCTTATGCTTTCGCCCTTTGAATCAAAAGAGGAAAAAAGCCGGCTCTACAGCTTTGGGCTGGAAAAAAAGCTCCCCTTTGGCCTGAGCCTCAAATCCGCTTACAGCGATTCGTTCAGGGGATCTGAAAACAGCCGGCTGCTGCGGCGCTTTCAGGCGCCCGGCGAGATCTACAAAAAAAAACTGTCTTTGGAGCTGAGCATAGATCTGCTGCCAAATTTTTTTGGCCTTGAGGAAAGGCGGTTTTTGGCCCAGATTGATTCTGGAAGCCGCATCGCGGAGTGGAGGCATTTGGAGGAGGCGGAGAGCCTGGCCCTGAAGGCTGCCGGGCAGTACTGGAAGGCGAGGATCGCGCGCGCGGCTTATCAGCAGGCGGACAGCGGGCTTCAGACCTACAGCCGGCTGAGGCGGCAGATCAGGGAGAAGCAAAAAAAGAGCTTTTTAAGGCCGGGCGAGGGGCCTCAGGTTTTTGCCGGGTATGAGCGGGCCAGCCAGGAGCTGGATCAAAAAAAACAAGACTATCAAGACGAGTTGTGCAGGCTTTTTGTCCTCCTGAAGATTCAGCCGGCGCCGGGCGCTGCGGCTTTTGCGCCTGCCGAGCCGGAGCCTGAGGCCCCAGCCGCTTTGGGCCCGGCTCATGCTGAAAGCCTTGAAAGCCTTCGGCCTGTCCGGATCCTGGCGGAAACAGTCAAAGAGCGCGAGCTTGCCTGGAAAACCTCCCGCTCCGCCCTTTGGCCCTCCCTTCGCCTTCAGACAAAGGCGGGCTGGCTTTCTGGAGGGGCGGAGCCGCCGCGCAGCGGATTTCTGGACGGCAGAAAGCCCTTTTATGAGCTGAGCCTGAGTTTTTTGTATCCGGTGTTTTCCAAAGCCGCGCGCGAAAAATCCAGGAGCGAAAAAAGCGGCCTGGAGGAGGCGCAAATCAGCCTGGAGATTTTTAAGGCGGAGATGGGCCGGAAAATCTCTTTGCTGAACAGCAAAATCCCGCTCAGCCGCTCAAGCCTGAAACGATCGGAAAAAGCCCGCCATCATCAAAGGGAGGCTTTTTTGGAGCTTCAGCGCGCCTTTGCCCAGGGCCGGACTGGCGTTTTTGAGCTGATGAGGGCTGAGGGCAAGCTGAGGGAGGCTGAGGTTCGGCTGGAAATGGCCCGCAGCCGGCGCGCGCTTTTGGCGCTGGAGCGGGCGGCGCTTTTGGATCAGCTGGCGGAGAGTTATTTATGAATATTTTTTTGGGCAATCCGCGCCTTGTCATTTTGATCATGATCGCCTTTGCCGCGCTGGGCTCAAAGGGGATTTGGCATCTAAAAAGGGAATACAGGCCCCATGTGGATTTTGCGAGGGCCAGCATCATGACAGTTTATCCCGGATCCTCCTCCGCAGAGGTTGAGGAGCTGATCACAAAAAAAATTGAAGACGAAATCCGCTCTGTCAGCCATTTAAAAGATGTTCATTCTGTCTCAAGGCCGGGCCTCAGCCTGATCAATATACGGATGGATATTGATCATGGCGATTCGCCTGAAACCCTGAACAAATTGAGCCAGGCGCTTCAAAAAGTCCAGGGCCTCCCCTCCGAGGTTTTGGATCCCCCCCGCCTGAATCACAGCAGCAGCAGCGATCAGTCTTTGATTGTTTTTTATTTGGCCGGTCCGGCCGCGAATAACGCGGCGCCTGATTCAGCCGCGAATAACGCGGCGCCCGCCCATCCGGCCCATGACAGCCGCCGCTTGAGGGACGAGCTGGCCTTTCAGCTGAAGACAGAGCTGGAGCGCCTGCCCGGTGTTTCTGAAGTCATTATGGAGAGCTACAGAAAGCGGGAGTTTTTGGTCTCGCTCTCTCCAAAAAAAATGCGGAAACATTACATTTCATCAGCTGATGTGATTGCCGCCCTTAAGCAAAAAAGCATGGACGCGCCCGCCGGGTATTTGGAGTCGCCAAAGGGCCGCTCTCTGGTCCGTATTTTGGGAAAAGCCCGCAGCGCGCGGGAGCTTGGGGAAACCATCATCCGATCCAATTTTTCGGGCCGGCAGATCCTTGTCAAAGATGTTGCGTCTGTGACTGACGGGCCGGAAAATGAGAGCCGGAGAGCGCATTTTTACCGCTCCGGCTGTCAGCCGGACTGTCAGACAGGAGGCTCGCCATACAGTCTGCCAGACAGGGCCGGGGGCTTTCGCCTTTTGCCCGCTGTTTCCCTTAATGTGAAGAAGACAAAGGAGGCGGACGCCCTGCTGACGGCCCGGCTGGCCCGCGCGGCCGCCAAAAAATTTGAGCGGCGCCTGCCCGGCCCGCCTTATCATGGCGCCTATAAGGTCCGCGCCGGCTTTAGCGAGGCGGCAGCGATAAAAAACCGCCTGACAAATGTGATCAGCAACGCGCTCACAGGCCTCGCGCTGATTTTTATTGTGTTTTTTCTTTTTCTTCCGTCAAGAACAGGGATGATGGCGGCCTTAAGCCTTCCCATTTCTGTTTTGGGGGCTTTTTCAGTCCTGCCCTTTTTTGGCGTGAGCTTTAATGTGATCACCATGCTGGCCTTTGTGATCTGCATAGGGATGCTGGTGGATAATTCTGTTGTGATATCGGAATACTACTCCCGCCGCGCCATGGATGGGGGGATCCCGCCGGCCCAAGCCGCTTTGGAGTCTGTCCGGCGCTTTTGGAAGCCTGTGACGGCGACAGTTCTCACAACCATAGCGGCTTTTTTGCCCATGTTAGTGACTGCAGGGGTTATGGGGCAGTTTATCAAATGGATCCCCATTGTGGTGACAACCGCTCTTTTGGCGAGCCTGTTTGAGTCTTTTTGCCTGCTGCCCAGCCGGCTCCAGTGGCTGTCTTCCAATAAAGGCCCCTCCAGGAGATCCCGCGGCCTGTTTGCCGGGCGGCAGTTTGGAGGGTTTTCCAGCCGATGGCTTGACCGGCTGAGGCGCGGCGCCGGCTCTGACCTGTTCCGCCTGGCGGAGGAAGGTTTTGAAAAACTGCTCCGCAGGGCCATCTCCTCAAAATACATCAGTCTTGGACTGATTGGCCTTTTGATATGCGCCACAGCGGTTTTGTTTCGGTTTGGCGTCCGGGTGGATCTGTTTTCCGCGCGCAGCCCGGAATACTACAGCGCTTATCTTGAGCCGCAGCCGGGCGCGCCCCTGCATGCCATTGACAAAAAAGCCCGGCAGACAGCTGAAAGCATGTATTCTCTTATAGGCGGCGGGGAGGCTGTGGAGTGGATATCCGTCAATTCAAATTTTAAGAGCGCGGGGATCCTTCTCAAGCTCAGGCCCTCCGCCTTAAAGCGGCTGAAGCGCGAGGAGACTCTGCGATCGTTTCGGCAGGGGATAAAGCCTGGCAGCTTGAGGGTTTTGAGATTTGGCATTATGGCGCCTGGGCCGCCAGCCGGAAAAGCCCTTTCCATTGCTGTTCAGTCCAGCAGCCGCCGGGATATTGGAAAATTCATCGGAGAGGCCGCTCCGGATCTGAAAAAAATCCCCGGCGTTTTGAATTTAAAATCCAATCCCGATCCGGATCAGGGGATCGAGCGCCGCATTCATTTGGACAGGAAGGCCATGGCGCGGCTGGGCCTGGATTTTCGCTCGGCGGGGCTGGCGGTCCGGACTGCTCTGGAAGGGCATTTGGTTTCGGAGCTGACAGAAAACAGCGAGTCGTTTTATATCCGCGTCCGACAGGATCAATCGCAAATGTCTTCCATCCCGGATTTAAAAAAAATCAGGCTGAGAGAGCGCATGGGGCGGCTCATCCCTTTAAGCGAGGCGGCTGAAATCAAAACCGTCCGGTCTGAGCCAGACCGCAGAGCCTATAACTTTGAGCCGGTGGTGTTTTTGGAGGCTGATATTGACGGCAAAATCACAACAAGCATGGAGGCCGGCCGCCGCGCCCGGAGCATCCTTGAGGAAAAGGCCAAAAGCCATCCCTCAGTCAGCTTTAAAATGATTGGCGAGCAGGAGGCCATCAGCGAATCCCTTGAGTCTCTGCGGCGCGCCTCGCTGACGGCCTTTTTTTTGATTTTAGTTATGCTGGTTGTTTTGTTTAAAAGCTTTTGGCTGTCTTTTTTGGTTTTGACCTGTGTTCCCCTTGGGATGATTGGCGTTGTCTGGGCATTTTTCGCGCATCAGAGGGATTTGAATTTTTTTGCGCTGATTGGGGTTGTGGGGCTGGCCGGCGTTGTGGTCAATTCCGCGATTATTTTGGTGAGCTATGTTTTGCGTCTCAGAGAGGAAAAGCCTGAGGCGCCTCTGTCTGATATTGCCCTTTCGGCTGCAAAGGCGAGGTTTCGCCCCATAATGATCACAAACCTGACCACTTTGGGCGGCCTGTTTCCGACAGCCTACGGGCTGGCTGGCTTTGAGCCGCTTTTGGCGCCGATGACTTTGTCGCTTTTTTGGGGGCTGTTTTCCGCAACTGCGCTGACTTTGTTTTGGGCGCCTTGCGCGATGCTGGCCTTTGAGGATGCGCGCCGCTGGCTGGCGGGCATTGAGCGGCTCTGACAATAAACCGGAAAGGGGTATTTTTGCCTGGACTTAAGGACAGCTTCGGGGCTGTTTATGTAACATAATGAAGCTTATCGGCGGCTTGCGCCTTTTGTCCAGCCCTAACAAAGTAAAAAGGCGAAAAAATGAGACACTTTTAAGCCAAAAGTCCAGCAGCCAAGAAGATTTCTTCCCCCGCGGCCCTGGGCGGGGGCTTCTTTTAATCCCTCTAAAGCCTTTTTCGGCTTTTTGCCGCCAAATCTGTCTCATTTTTTCGTTTCAATGGCCGGCCCCGCCTGTTTATCTGGCTGGCCTAGCGGCCGCTCCCGGTTCGCCGCGGAGAGGCGAGCCTGTCCAGAGGATGCCTGTTTGCTGGGACAGGGGCCATCCCCTTGCCGCCGGGGAGTGACGGCATATTTGTCTGGACGGCCGCTCCTGCGGGAAAATCAGGGGTTCGGCGCCGAGGGCTAAAGCAGGTTCAGCGCTGGGATCTGCTTAAAGAGCCGGCTTTGCAGCCGCTCCTGCGGAAAAGCGCAGGCTCGGCGCTGGGATATGCCTGATTTTTTTGGCAAAAGCAAAAGATGCCGGAGAGAGCTTGGAGGGCCGCCCTTTTTAGGGGGAAATGGCTGCTGCGGGGGGAGGTGCCTTTCAGCGCGGCAAGGGGCCGCCTTTTATTGCCAGCTGGCCCGGGCCAGGCCTAAGCCGCGGCTCATTCAGCTTTGCCGTTTTGAGCGCCCGCTTTCGGCTGGCTTTTGAGCTTGCCGTTTTTGAACTTGATAACTTCAGCTTCAGGCAGGCCAGTCACTTTGGCTATCAGGGAAGCGTCCAGCTTTTCCTGGAGCATATTGAAAATGACTTCCCGGCGCTCCTCCTGCCGGCCCTCCTGCCGGCCTTCCTGGCGGCCTTTTTGCAGGTTTTTTTTGCCAACCTCTTCCATTGTGTCTATAAACTGCATAAAGTTTTTCCCTCCTGTGGCTTTTTGATCGATCTCCTTTAAAACCTCCCAGTTAAACCGCTCCGGATGAGCGCTGTGTGGGGCCAAGACAAAAGCTCTTTTAATTGCCGGGCCGGCCTCGCCCGGGCCAGGCCTAAGCCGCGGCTCATTCAGCTTTGCCGTTTTGAGCGCCCGCTTTCGGCTGGCTTTTCAGCTTGCCGTTTTTGAACTTGATAATTTCAGCTTCAGGCAGGCCGGTCACCTCAGAAATCAGAGAAATCTCCAAATTTTTCTGGAGCATATTGAAAATGACCTCTCGCTCCCTTGTCTGCCGGCCTTCTTGGCGGCCCTCTTGGCGGCCCTCTTGGCGGCCCACCTGCCGGTTTTTTTTGCCAACCTCTTCCATTGTGTCTATAAACTGCATAAAGTTTTTCCCTCCTGTGGCTTTTTTATCGATCTCCTTTAAAACCTCCCAGTTAAACCGCCTCGGATGAGCGCTGCAAATGTAATCAACAGCCTTGTTTATTAGAGCCTTCCAGTCCTCAAGGCTTAAAGCGGCCCCCATGCGAAACAGCTTTTTAATAATCCGCTCAGCCCGCTCCCAATCCCCCTTCAAATCCCATATATACTGCAGAATAAACAATGCCGGATGAGAAGTCAAGCCCTCTGCCCTTCCCTCATCCAGCTCCCTCAAATTCAGCAGAAAATAACGAAAGTTCAGAACATGCCCCTTTATTGCATCCCAAACCTCCGCCGCGGCCCTGGACTGGGCCGGCGAAAGCTGGCTCTTAAAATCCCGCAGCAGCGAGCCATGGAAGTCCAGGGGCTGGGTCCACTTTGGCCTTTTTCCACTGTAGGGAACAATTGGGATGATGGGCATCTTCAAGGCCCGGTAAGCCGGAGTCTGATACTCCAGAAGAATCTGGTGAATGTCCTTTCCCTGGTGGCTCCGGTGCTCTAAAAGAAACAGCAGGCCCAGCCGTCCGCCGCCGTTTTTAATTTTCACAGAGCAGAGGATGTCAGTCCGCCTCTCTCTCATTTCCTCGCTTAGGAAGGTTTTCATTTCGACCTCCAGGGAGCTCCAGTCCAGCAGGTTGAAGAGTTTTTCAGGGAGCGCAAGCTGAAAGATGTCGGGGGTGTATCTTTTTTTGGAAAAAACCTTTCGGAAGTAAGAGTCATGGACTGAAGCCCCCCTGCGGGTTTGTTTATCTGGACGGCCTGGCAGCCGCTCCCGGCCCTCCGCGGAGCGGCAGGTCCCTCCAGAGGAGGCTTGTTTACTGGGCCGGCCTCTCAGTCGTTCCTGATCCGCCGGAGAGTGGCGAGCTTGTCCGGAGGGCTGGCTTTTTGCTGTCCCAGCGGGGCGGCCTGCCCGACCTCCGCCAGCGGGACGGAGATTTTCTGGTTTGCCGGAACGGCCTCGCGGCCGTTCATGGGCAGATCTGCTCCCTGATTTGTCCTTTTTTCTTTTTTTTCCCTTGCCGAAAATGTTTGCTTTCATGGCTGTCCCTCCTGTTTGGTTTTTGCCCGCCGCCGCTAAAACCTCTGTTTGAAGCGTTGGCGCGCAATAATATTTGTCATGCAAAAAACGATCCAGCCAAAATGCCCTCGAAACCCCGGTTTTGGGGGGTTTTGAGAAAAAAATATTCCATTTTGGCGCAAAAATATTCCATTTTGGAATATTTGCCGCATTGCGTCAGGATTTTTCAGGGGGCAGCAGAGTCAGAAGGCGTTTGCCGGGGCGGCCTGGCGGCTGTTCCCGGTCCGCCGCGGAGCGGCAGGCTTAGCCTGATAAAATGGACCCAGCCTTTTAAAAGGATCGGCTTCTAAAAAGAGCCATGATAATGATGATGATTATCAAAATCAACAAAAAAAAGGAGGGTCCAAGATGAAAGTTACAACATTAGGCATAGATTTGTCAAAAAATATATTTCATGTCCACGGGGCGGACAAAAGGGGGGCGGCTGTGTTCAGCCAGGCCCTGCGCCGCGCCCGTTTCCCAGAGTTTATGGCCAAGCTTCCCCCCTGTTTGATAGGCATGGAGGCTTGCGGCGGGTCCCATTATTGGGCAAGGGAGCTGAAAAAGATGGGCCATGATGTGAGGATCATGGCGGCAAAGTTTATTAAGCCCTACATTAAGTCCAACAAGAGCGACAAAAATGACGCGGAGGGGATATGCGAGGCCGTTCAGCGGCCGGGCATGCGCTTTGTCCCTCAAAAATCTGTTTATCAGCAGGATATTCAGTCGCTCCACAGGATAAGGAGGAGGCAGGTTCGGCGCCGGACGGCTCTTGTGAATGAGATCAGGGGCTTGCTTGGAGAATATGGGATAGTTCTGCCCCGCAGCATACAGAATGTGAGGGGCCGGCTGATGCCCGTCATTGAGTCTGAGGAGGGCATGGAGAAGCTTTCCCCCCGCGCGCGGGACTTCTTCCGGGAGCTTTACAGCGAGCTTGTTGAGCTTGACAAGCGGATTGATGGCTTTGACAAGCGGATAGGGGCTGTTTTTCAAGAGTCGGAGGCTTGCCAGCGCCTCGCGAAAGTGGAGGGTGTCGGCCTTTTGACGGCGACGGCCTTTGTTTCGGCCTGCGGGGAGAATGCGGGGGTGTTTAAGAATGGCCGGGAATGCGCCGCCTGGCTGGGTTTGGTTCCCCGCCAGAGCAGCAGCGGGGGGAAGGTCCGGCTTTTGGGCATCAGCAAGAGGGGGGATTGTTATTTGCGGAGTCTTTTGATTCATGGGGCGCGGGCGGCTTTAAGGCCTGCTCTGCGGAAAAAGGACCCCCGCTCCCGGTGGGCTGCGGGGGTGGAGAAGAGGCGGGGGCACAACAAGGCGGTTGTGGCTTTGGCGAACAAGAACGCGCGGGTTATGTGGTCGCTCCTGCGCTTTGAAAAGAGCTATAAGAGCGGGAGGATTTTGAAAAGCGGCAGTTAAAGCGGTGATTAAAGGCATTGCATAAACCAAGGAGATTGCCATAGTTTGCATTATGACAAAACAGGTAAGACCGGCTTTTCCAGAGCCTGAGAGTAAACAGGGCGCATTAAGACGCCGATTGCCTGATAAGGCGGAAAAGCGCGGATTTCATAAGGGCCAGGGGCAAAAGCCCCATTAACAGGCCGGATATATGTTTGCAGTCTCATCCTGTTTTTTGGTTTGCGGGCTGTTTTGGCCTCCTTTGTTTAAGGCGATGCTTGTTTCAGGTGAGATTAAAAAAGCTGCTTTCCCTGGCGGCGCGGGGGTTTTTGTGGAAAACTCCACTCCACCGCTTTTTTTCTTTCGGCTGTGTCCATATATGTTTGCTGGGCTGGCTTGGAGGCCGTTCCTGGTCCGCCGCGGAGAGGCGGGCTTGTCCAGAGGGATGGCTTTGCGGCTGTTCCCTTCAAGCGGGTTAGGCAGCGGCAAAGCAGCAAGGCAAAGGCTCGGCACTGGGCTCCGGCTGATTTTTTTGGCAAAAGCAAAAGATGCCGGAGAGAGCGCGGAGGGCCGCCCTTTTCAGGGGGAAATGACTGCTGCAAGGAAAGGCGCCTTTCAGCGCGGCAAGGCGCCGCCTTTTATTGCCGGACAGCCAGAGCAGCCCGAAGCGCGCGGCTCATTCAGCTTTGCCGTTTTGAGCGTTCGCTTTCGGCTGGCTTTTCAGCTTGCCGTTTTTGAACTTGATAACTTCAGCTTCAGGCAGGCCGGTCACTTCAGAAATCAGAGAAATCTCCAAATTTTTCTGGAGCATATTGAAAATGACCTCTCGCTCCCTTGTCTGCCGGCCTTCCTGCCGGCCTTCCACGCGGCCTTCCACGCGGCCTCTTTCTGTAAATTCTTCCCGTATTGTCATATAACCTCCTTTTGGCAATAACCCCCGGCGGACAGCCTCCCGCTCAGCCTCCGCCCATACCTCTGACTTCATTTTATACCCCTTAAGCAGATAGTCAAGGAAACTCAACAAAAAATCTGGATATTTCCTCAAAAAATCCCCTCCAAACATGCTCAAAACGCCCAAAACAAACTCAACATCCGCTCTGCGATCCCGAACATGCCGCAGCAAATACAGGCAGATGCCAATCTTAGACTTTGAATCCTTAAAAACCTCCTCAAGGCGCGGATCATGGAGATCCAGCAAATACGGTTTAAAACCCGGCATGTTTTGCCGCGCTATCCGGCTTTTCGGGGAAATCGGATGGCCAAGGGCCTCCCGAAGGGAAAGCGGGCCTTTGTAAGGCCTCTTTCCCTGATGAACCAAAACAAGCAAAATCTCTGGCAAAATGCCATGCTTTTCAAACTGGTCGTTTGAAAACTGCATTTGATAGCGGTAGAACTGGGCATAAGTCTTCTTTGGCTCATGCTGCGATTTATGCTCAATCACGATGTAAGTCAAAACCCCCGGATCTGATAAAAAGGGGACGGCCACAACCAGATCAGCCCTTTTGCCGTCGTGAAAGCTGTCTTTTGCCAGCCGGCAGCGCGGCCAGTCAAAGAGCGCGAATATTTCCAGGGGGAGGGCCGCCCGGCAGAGGTCTGCGGCCGCACCCGGCAGCTCGCAGGCTCTTTTGAAAAATCTGTCATGAATCCCAGAAGCTCCCGGCGCTTCTGCTGGACTGGAAGCTGTTTTTTTTTGTTCTGCCATAATTCCCCCTTTAATTTTTTTGGCTGGCTATGCCGCATTCCCCTGTATTTTCCCCTGCTCTTTCCCTTGGCATAAGCCTGCTGTCTTTGAGTCCAGCTGAAAGATCCCTTCTGGAGATATAAGCTTTCCCTTGATTTTTCTAAAACGCAAGAAAAAAATCCAGACTTTGGAGAGGCAGCTGCAGCGGGGGAAAAGCTCAGGCGCGGCGCGGGGGGCTTGGCCTGTTTGCTGGGATGGCTTGGCGGCCGTTCCCGAGCCGCCGCAGTATAGACAGGCTTGTCCAGAGAGCTGGCCTTTCGGCTGTTCCCTTCAAGCGGGTTCGGCAGCGGCAAAGCAGCCAAGCAGAGGTTTGGCGCTGGGACCTGTTTAAGCAGCTGGCTCTGAGGGCGCGCAAATGTCCTTTATAAAGGACAGCCGCAGGCCCTGCTCTGGGATTTAAAGCCCGATTTTCCCCGCCTTTAGGCTGGGCAGCGCGGGCCGCCCTCTTTGGCCTGGCCCGGCCAAAGCCGCCAAAGCCGCCGATAAGCTTCATTATGTTACATTTTTTTGCTTTGCCGGCTGCGGGCCGGGCGGGGATTGCCCCTCGATCTGGCTGCGCGGCGCATGGCTGAAAAAGCCATGCAGATGGCGGCAAAAGGCTGTGGCAGTTAACAGCGCCGGAAGGCCCATCCCTCCGGCGTATTTTGGCGGGGCATTGGCGGCTAAGGCCCGTTTCCAGCCGCAGCTGCCTCTCCCCCCGCTGATTTTTTGAGGCTGTCCGGCGATGGGCCGGGCTTTGGAGACTATCCATCCAGGAGGGATTCTCATGAAAACAATTAAAGCGGTTTTTCAAGCTCTTTTCCCGCAAAAAAGAGCGCAGCAGGGGCAAGCTGGATTTTCATTGATCGAGCTTTTGGTTGTGGTAACTATTATGGGGATTTTGGCCGCTGTGGCCATCCCGGCTTATAACCGCTATCAGAGAGGCGCTAATCAGGGGGTTGTCACCGCGACAATAACCCAAATCAAAAAGGCTTTTCCTGTTTGTTTGACAGCTAACCAATTTAATGATTGCGCCACAGACAGCATAAACGACACGCTACTTGCTCAAACAGGGGCGGAAATAGATTCAAATTTAAAAAGCGGGCAAAGGGCATGCTGGCTTGTTAAAGTAGACGGGGGCAATTATTCAGGATGTGTGGAGTTTGAAAATAACAATACAGGCATTCCTAAAAGAGAAACTACTGGACAGCCTATAGGGACTCAATGCTCAACAATCAAGGCAAGCGGTTGCACTTGTGCAAATCAAGCAACCCCGCCTTCGCCGGCAAGCTGCAGCTGTCCATCTGGTTGCGGCAATGCAGTGAATGTTTCCTGCACCGCTAATTCATCAGTTGTTGTTTATGGTGCCAACACTTGCGGAACAACTGGGGGGACAACAACGGCCGATCAGGCCACATGCAACACGGATGGGGAATGCGGAACTTAACAGAAAAAACAAAGCCCCCGGATTGTCCGGGGGCTTTTCCTAAGGTGGAAATATGAAAAGAAAAGGCAAACTGCTTATCAAAGGATCCCTTTCTAAAAGGGAAAACATGACAACGGAGCGCAAGCTGATTTTTGGGAATTTTTTCTTTCTCTTTTTCCTTGTGGCCACAACATGGGCCGGCTGGAAAGTGTTTTATAAGTTTCATGACTGCCAGGATCAGGCGCGGGATATTGCCAGAACTTCTGACGATCAGACAGATCTTGTTTTCTCTGTCTGGATTTTTGGAGACAGCATGCCGGCCAACAAGAAGGCGGCGGTAAAGTTTTACCTTGGAAAAGGCGAGCCGCGCTGGCAGAAGGCGATCGAGCGCTATGCGGAAAACTGCCGGGACCGGGCGGCAAAGGATCGGCTTGTCTTTATGCTGAAGGGCTTTGAGCTTTACCTGATCACTAAGCAGAATATTTACAAAGACACAGAGGCCCCCGGCCTGGACTGGATCAAAAAAAACATGCCCATTGATGCTATACTTGAATAAGGAGATATTTTAACCAAAAAGCAAAAAGGAGGCAACCATGACCAGAGAAGAAGCAAAGAAGGAAATTTTAGATGTCTTTAGGTTAAAGTGTTATGAAGATTATAACACACAGCCTATATCACTTCATGAGTTATCCGTATTTATAAAAGATAAAAAAGAGGGATCTCCACTTTGTAATTATACAAAAAAACAGTTAGAAAGCTTATGCGGCGAACTAGAGAAAGAGGGGCATTTGAAATCAAACCTTAGACTTGGTTTTGGCGGTGATAAACATTATAGCTACATAAAATAAGCCCTTAATCTCAAGTTTATTTGAATATCTGGCAGGCCGTCTTCCTGGACACAAGGAAAGGATTTTGAGAAAGTCTTGGCTGGCTGCCAGTGAAAAGAGAAATCCAGATAGGCCATAAAACAGGCGCTATAAGCGCCACAAAAAGGAGGGGCAGCCGGGCCTTCTCTGCCGCCTGTTTTCCTGTGGATTATGGCCAGCCTGGAATGAGATAACCATGGAAGATATTACAGTAATCTTAAGCTATGAAGACAAAAAGCGGCTTGATTACATTGATAATACGCTTGAGAGAATTCATGATTCTCTTGAGAGGATCCATGATCCGCTTGAGATCAAGGGGCGGAATGAGGACATCCATGATTCGCTTGAGAGAATCCATGATTCGCTTATAGACATCCATAATGCGCTTGAGGCCGGGCAAAACTCACTTATTGTTGTCTGTATTTTGGCGATTGCGATAGTTGTTTTTTTTGTTTTCTATTTTGAATGGCGCAAGAGAAAAAAACACGGCTCTTCGGAAGAATCTGTGGGTTAAAATGATGGAAGATCAGCTGAAAAAACACACTATTTTTAAGGTTATAAAAAGGGAGGGCAGGCGCGCGCCCCCGCTCCATCAAAAACAGCGCCCTTGTTTCCAAACCTTCTATAAAGAGAGGGAAGCGCGGGCTTTCGCGCAAAAACAAAATAATCAAAAATCCCGGCCAAGGCCTCTTTGCCCTGCAGAGACAGGCCGCAGCCGATCCGGGCGCTCAAATATTTGCGGAGGCAAAGTCCCTTATCAAAGCTTTTTCCAGAGGGCGGAGCCTTTTTTCAGCCCTCCCTTATAAAGCTTATAATGCAGCGCATAAATTTCAGAAAAAAAAGCAAAATAAAGATTGAAAAAATATAGAAAAACTTGTTAAGATTCAAACAAATAAGTTTTGCGCTTTTGAAAGGTTTTTGGGCTGCGCAAAAAAACAATAATAACAAAAAAGGAGACACTATTTATGCAAAATCAAAACGAGAGTTTTCAGCGGGCGCGCGCAGGCGCCGGGCATTGGGGCAAAGCCTGCAATAAAAAAGAGACAGCTGGTTTGAATGTTCGCTGTCGCTTAACGATGCCGGAAATCACAGAGCTTAGCGATCAGGCGCTGCTCTCCCAGACAAGGCTTTTGGTTCAAAAAGAGCGGAGCCTTCATGTTCAGGTTTTTCGCCATTTGCGGGAGATTGAGGCCCGGCAGCTGTATTTTTCTGAAGGCTATGCCAGCTTGTTTGACTATGCTGTCAGGGGCCTTGGATACAGCAAAGGGGCGGCCTTCCGCCGCATCAAGGCCATGAGGCTTTGCCGGGATGAGCCGGAAACTCTGGAGAAGATTAAATCCGGCAGGCTGAGCCTTTGCGCCGCAAGCCAGCTTCAGAGTTTTTTTGAAAAGCAAAAAAAAGAGGAGTCCCGTTTAAAAAATGATTTAAAAAAAGCTTCTGAGTTTGATTTGTCTGGACAGTCTATAAAACAGCGGGGAGAGCTTGAATTGAAAGGCGCCGCAGGCTCAGCGCTGCGGGAAAAAAACAAAACCCTTGCGCCAGAACAGGGATGCTTGCAGTCAGGCTCAGCGCCAGGGCCAGACAAAAGCGGAGGTTCGGCGCCGGGATCTTTTTGGGGGGAGCGCGCCGCTCCGCAGAGCAATCGCGCGCCAGGCCCTGACGCCGCCATGCAAAAGCAGTTTATGGCCGGGGAGGCTTGGCGGGGGCCAGCCTTTGAGGCGGACAAAAGTCCAGCTCTGGAGAGGGAGAAAAAGCTGGCGCTGATTGAGAAGGCGGAGGGCTGCTCATCCCGCGAGACGGAGAGGCTGCTTTTGGAGGAGGCGCCGGATTCAAAGAGGCTTTTGCAAAAAGATCAGGTCCGTTTTTTGGGAGAGGGCCGGTTTGAGCTGAAAGCTGTGATTGACGGGGAAACGCGCGGGAAGCTGGAGCGGTTAAAGTTTTTGCTTTCCCATAAGAATCCTTCTATGGGTTATGGGGAGTTGCTGGGGAATTTATTGGATTTAGGCTTAAAAAAGCATGATCCCAGCCTTCGCGGCAAAAAGCCTTCTCAAAAGCTGAGCGCAAGCGAGCAGTCAGACAGGAGCGAAAGCGAGCAGTCAGACAGGAGCGAAAGCGAGCAGTCAGACAGGAGCGAAAGCGAGCAGTCAGACAGGAGCGCAAGCGCGCATTCAGACAGGAGCGCAAGCGCGCATTCAGACAGGAGCTTGGGGGCAAAAATAAAAGCGCCCGCGCAGGCTTCGCTGCTGCGCCCGCAGTCAGGCTCAGCGCCGGGCCCCGGGAATAGCAAAAATTCAGTGACAGGGCCAGAGAAAAGCGGAGGTTCGGCGCCGGGATCTAAGGGAAAGCCAGCAGGCGCGGCGCCTGGGTTAGGGAAAAACGCGGGTTCGGCGCCGGGCCCGGAGGAAAACAAACCGCCGCGAGGAGGAACGGCCGCGAGGCCGGCCCAGCAAACAGGCTCAGCGCTGGGATCTAAGGGAAAGCCAGCAGGCTCAGCGCCTGGGTCAGGGGAAAACAAATGGCCGGGAGGAGGAATGGCCGGGAGGCCGGCCCAGCAAGGAACGGCTGCGAGGCCGGCCCAACAGACGGGTTCGGCGCTGGGATCTAAGGGAAAGCCAGCAGGCGCGGCGCCGGGATCGGGCAAAATCGGAGGTTCGGCGCTGGGATCTTTTGGGAGGGAGCGCGCTGCTCCGCAGCGCAAGCGCGCGCCGGGGCCGCCGGGGGGAAGCAGATATATCCCCGCGGAAGTCAAAAGGCTTGTATGGGCAAGAGATCAGGGCCGCTGCTCTTATGTCAATCCCAAAACCGGGCGGAGATGCGGCTCCCGGTATATGATTCAAATGGATCATATTAAGCCATATTCCCTGGGGGGCTTGTCCACAAAAGAAAACATGAGATTGTTATGCGCCGGCCATAACCGGTTTCGGGCGCGGCAGACATTTCCCGCATCCAGGCGGCTTGCAGCTCCCGCCCGGCCCCCTGATTTTGCCTGATATTTCTTGTGACAAAAAAACCTTATAGTTTTAAAGGCTTGGAAGCTATGGAAATTGCCTTATATCATAACCTTGGAAACCTCCCGGATCCCCCAAAAGCGGCCCACAGATTCCTTTAAAGAGGCAAAAACACAAGCTGAACCCAGGCGCTATAAGCGCCGAAAAGGGGGGTTAACCGGGCTTTTTGCGGCCTGTTTTGGCTGTTTTCCGGGGGAATCGCGGCCATAACAGACATCCAGAGTCCCTGTTTTCCTTCTGAGGGAACGGAGCGGGGGAGGGGGGGCGCTGCGGCCATCCCGCCCCAGGGCCGGGGCGGGCGGGAGAAAAATTTAACTATGCCGCCTAACTGCCCGATAAGAGGGGCATGGGCGCGGATCATCATGCGAGTCCCGCCAAAAATTCGCGCCGCTCGCCATAATGCCAGGAGATGAGCCGATGATTTTAAGCCTCTTTCGCTCAAAGATTTTCCGCATTGCCAGCGCCTTCCTCCTGGTTTCCGCCGCCGCTGTTTTTTTTGCGGGCTTTTTTGAAACAGGGAAAATCAAGAATGATTTTCTGCTTGAAAATGTGATAGGGCCGCGCTGCGGGGCTGTTTTGCGGGCGCGCGCATGCCTCTGGCAAAATCATTCAAAAGCTCTTGATAAATGCGCCGCCGAGCTGGACAGCATGAACAAAATTTTCAAAAAGACCGCGGAGAGGGCCAAAGGCCGGGGAGCCATCCAGATGAGCGGGCAAGAGGCGCTTGCGTTTAAAACATTTGTCCAGCTGCGGGACGCCTCAAACAAAAAATTTGCAAAATGCCAGCTCAAAAGCTTTAAAAAACAAATGAAAAGCCTGAAAAAAAAGGGGGGGATTGTTCTGCAGGCGGGAAAATCCGCCTCCTTTGCGCTTGTGGATGAGCAAATCATCCGCGGATGCTATCTGGAAAAATTCAATAAATATATCGCTTTGGCCGAAAAATGGTCCGCCGCCGGCGAATGCAGCGCCATCCCGGCCCGGCCAGAGCCTGAGACAGGCGGAGGCGGGCCGCCGGGGGAAGGGGGGCCAGAGTCTGTTTAACTGATTCTGAAACTCAGGAATATTTATGAAATCTTTAAGCAAGGTTTGCGTTGGCGGCTTGTCCGCCGCGCCGGCAAAGCATGCCTTATCTGCCGGAGTTTTGTATCTGTCTCCACTCTCGATCTTCATGATACTCATCCCAGGAGTCATACTCCTTCGGGACTTCCTTGACTTTATTCCAAAAGCTCCTGACCTTGCCTTTGGCTTTGCTGACAGCCTCTTGTCTTTGCCGGGTTCTGACGGCGGCATGGGATGTTTTTAGGTGTTCAAGCTGCTGTTGTTTTTTTTGAAGCGCAGTTTTTAGGCTGACAATCTTACTTTGCAGTCTTCTGGCTATTTCCTCCAGATGCGGAATATCCCAATTGATCGTCCCCGGCAATTTTTTCATTTTGTTAAATTCCCTCTTGACTGCATTGTGATCAAACTCCGCGCCTTGAAACCAGCTGGCCTCCGCCGCGCCAGGGGGGCCAAAGGCTGGCAAAAGCATGCCGGCCATAAAGGCCATAAGCCCCACAAAAAATCCGCTTTTTTTGATTTTTAGAGATATCATCGTTTTGTCCCTCCCTTGGTTTTATGCCGTTTTTATGCGGCTGTTTTTATGCGGCAGGCCCAAAATTTTTCAGATGCCGCGTCTTTTCCCATGCTGGAATTTATGAGCCTGTTTATTTAAGATCTGGCTCTGAATGTTTTTCCCTCAAGCCGTCACCGCCCATTGCCGCCGTGACTCGGCCGATCACTATGCCGCATGGGCCTTCCCCTATCATTAATGAATTTAATCTCCTCGTCCAGCCGCTGAATCTCATCCTCCAGCTTTTGAATCTGCTGAATGGCGTCCCTTGCGTCGCGCTGCAGCCGGGTTATTCTTTTTAGATGATTTTCAGCCTGGGTCTCCATATAGTTGAGCTTCCGCTCAAAAGCCTCCTCAGGAGGCATGTTGGCGTAAGTGTCTGGAAGGGAATTTGCGAAAGAGGAATATCCAAAAAGCGCGAGCGCTGCGGCGAGAATCAAGCCGCTAAAGCCGGCAGCATGAGGGGGGCAGCCCCCGCCGCCCGCAATCATTCCATCAGAATATCTGTTTTTTTGACTGTTTTTGCGCCTGTTTGGCCCATAAACTGAAAGCTTATTTGTCATTTTATTGCCCCTCCTTAATTTAAATATAAAATCGGCTCGCTTTGATTTTTTGTCAGCCGCTGCCCAGATCCCAGATATTGCCCGGCTTATGCCCGCCGCGGGTGATATTTGCTGGCAACTCAATCCAGTATAGCGCAATTTATGGCCTGGCCCGCAAAATCCGGCCAAAAGCCCGGCAGCGCCCCAGCGGCCCCAGAGGGCCGGCGAAAAAAAAGCGCCTCAAAGTGTCTCATTTTATGAGAATTTTATGAGAATTTTTGGTTTTTTATGCCGATTCGCCCTAATATTTCAGATATCTTTCCAGCAAAAAAACCAGAAAACTCATGCAAAACCAGAATTTGCGGGCAAAAACCGGGCCGCCGCCGGAGCGCGGGGAGCTTGACATGGCTGATCCAGGAGGGGTATGCTGTTTTTGCCGGGGCTGTATTGTTTTTTGCAAAAACCTGGTTTTTTTGCGGAAAAATTTCAGGGGGCGAAAAAAAAACCCGGCCGTTTTCCTGCAATGGCTGTCCAGAAATCCGCTTTGCCGGGGCCGGCAGATGAAGCTTCCAAAAACTTTTTGCGTAATTCCCTTTGTCCACCTCAGCGCGAGGCCTGACGGCCTGGCCCGCCTGTGCTGCGCCGCAAAGGGGCTTCTGGAAACAGAGAAAAAACAGGCGAACAGCCATGCTGAGAGCCTTGCCGGCTGCAAGCCGCCGGAGCCTTTGCGCTTTGACAGGCGCTCCCTTCAGGAGATATGGAACAGCGAGGCCCTGAAATCCATTCGCCTGGCGATGCTGCGGGGCGAAAAGCTCAAAGCCTGCGCAAACTGCTATGCGGAGGAGCGGACCGGAAAAACCTCAAAGCGGACAAGGGAAAACAAAAACTTCCTGTCCCAGAATTACAGCCGGTTTGCCGAGGCGGCTGCCTGCGGCGGGCGGCTTTCCGGGAATCCTGTTTATTTGGATCTGAGGCTGGGGAATCTCTGCAATTTGAAATGCCGCTCCTGCGGGCCGCTGTTTTCCTCAGCCTGGGCGGAGGAGATCCGCCGCCGCCAGTCAGCTTATGAGGGGGAGCCTGCGCTGAAAGAAGCCTTCAGTGATGGCTATAAGGGGGCTCTTCGCCGGCAGAGGCAGTTTTCCAGCTGGTTTAAGGCGGGCGTTTTTCTTGAGACCATCTCTAAAGTCAGGGGCGGCGTCCAAAAAAATTATCTTTCGGGAGGCGAGCCTCTTCTGATTAAAGATCAGCTGGCCCTTATTGACCGCTTTGCGGAGTCTTCAGGGGCGCGGCAAATCACAGTCAGCCTTCACTCAAACCTCACCAGGCTTCCCGCCGCTTTTTTGGAAAAGCTTTCCGCCTTTAAGCGGATTGACTTTGGCGCCAGCATTGACGCCTTTGGCAGCCGCAATAACTGGCTTCGCGCGCCCAGCAGGTTCTTTTTGATTGAAAAAAACATGGAAAGTCTTTGCGCGGCGGCAAAAAAGCGCAAAAACATCGCCCCTTACATAAACTGCGTGACAAGCGCCTATAATATTCTCTCTCTGAGCGGGCTGCTGGACTGGTCCCGCAGCCTTGAGGCGCGCTTTGGCCTGGCCGTTCCGGTTCATTTTGACATGCTCCACTGGCCGGCCTTTCAGCATATCTCTGTTTTGAGGGGGGAGCTGCGGGCCAGGGCCGCAAAAAATCTAAAGGCCGCCAGCCGCCGCTATAAGCTCCGGGAGCAGGAGGAAAACGGCCTCAGCCATCTGATCCGTATTTTGGAGTCTCCGCCGCCGTCCCGCGCGGATTCCCTTAGAAAACAGCTTCTCAGCGCAACCGCCGCCATAGACAAAATCAGAGGGGAAAGCTTTTTTAAATCCTTCCCAGAGTTTGAAGGCCGGTTTTAACCTTTTTTATGCGGGAGCCTGCTTTCCGCGCCCGGGGCTTTAGGGGCTGGGGAGCCGCGCCCTGGATCCGCCGGCGGGCAAAATGCCTGAGACTGTTTTTGAAATCCACAGAGCTGTCCCGGCAAGGGCTGAAATGCCAATAGACCACAAAATGATCCTGGCGCCTCTTTCCTGATTCATGGATTCAATTTGGAGGCGGTGGCCGGTCCCCTCAACAAGGCACATATAAAATGTTTTCGCGCTGACTGTTTTTTTGCCTTTGAGGCCCCGCGCGCCTTTCAGCGAGTTTTGAACACTCCGGCAGTAGGCCTGAATATCCTCTTCGCCAGACGAATAATACCCCTCCAGGCTCTGGCAGCTGACAAGGCTGAGAGACATAAACAGCGCCAGCGCGGGATGGGCGCGGCGGCTATTGGATCGCGCGCCTGTATTTGGAAAAGGCCCTCCGGTAGCTGGAGTAAGCCCGGCTTTCTTTTCTTGCCGCGTCTCTGTAGCTGTCATAAGCCTCGTCATAGTCTTTTCTGATTTGAGCGTAATTTTCCCCATCGCGCCCAGCCCTCCTTAAGTCATCCTCCGCATCCTTAAGGTCCTCCTCGGCCTCATCAAAATCGCCGCGGGCATCGTCCAGATCATCCTCGGCCTCATTCAGATCCTCCAGAGCTTTTTCGGCCTCTTTGCTGAGGCTGGCCTGCCCGCTGTTCAGCGCGCCCCCGGACACCGCATCAGCCAGGGCCAGGCTTGCCCGATCACACTCTTTCAGCGACACAAACCCGTAATCCTGAAAAGCGCCCCTCTGGCAGACTTTGCCCTCAATATACTCTTCGGCCTCTTTTTTAAAGCAGCTCTCATCATAATCGCAATCGCTGTGGATCTGCCGCAGCTTTTTTTGCAGGCTGTCCCAAAAAACCGCTTTTCCAGCGTAATTAGAGGCTATGGCTAGAAGATTTTGATCCAAATGGCAGCCTGAAAGGCAGCTGAGGAGGAGAGCGGCTGAGAGAAATGCCCGGCCCATAAGGCTTTCAGCATATTTGATCGGGCGCCAAAAAGCAAGCGGTTTCCGCCCATTGAGCTCTGATCCGCCCCCCCAAATCCTAAAAATCTGTTTTAAATTCAAAGTCCAGCCCCATTTTTTCGTTTTGAGCCTGCTCCTGTTTTTGCCGCTCTGTCCGCTCCCAAAAGCCGGAAAGCGAAATGTTTTTTTTCAAAAAATACTTGACCCGCGCGCCGCTTTCCGGAAACTCCTCCACTGTCCGGCTGACAGAGGTTTTCAGCCGGTCAAGCCAGCTTTTTTTCAGTATGATTTTCGTCACCGGCTCGCTGTTTTCGTTAATATGGGGGGCTATGTCCAAATTCAGCCCCAAAGCGCTTTCAACCTCTCTGTTCAGCCTTGACTGCAAAAGAAAGGAGCCTAAAAGCTGATAAGAGTACTGCCCCGCCTTGGCGTCAAAATAACGGGAGCCGGCGCCGGAGGCCAGCATGGATATAATTTCCCTCTCATTCATAACCGGCCGGCTGCTGAGCGAAAAATCCAGATCATTGGCGGGGCCGCTGACAGCCAGAGCTATCCGGTATTCTGTGGAGCTGTCCGCGTCATCCTCAAAAGCGTCAAGAGGCTTGGCTTCAAACAGGGTCTGCGCCCTAATGTCTAAAATGGGATTGTCAGGGGGGGAGCTTTCAAAAACAGCCTCTCCGGAATTGATGGAAAACTCCCGCCCCCTGAAAGTGATAAAATGCCTTTCCCGCTTTTTTGAGAGCTGAAAGCCCCCCGACAAACGCAGCGCCTTCAAAGGCCCCTGAACATGCGCCCCGCCCTCAATGGCGGAACGGACCAAATCATTGTTGATGAAGATGGGGTTTTTTGTCCGGGTCTGCATATCCAGGCGGAAAAGGTCCGGCCCCCCGGCGCGCTCCTCCTCCTCATAAGCCGGAAAATTATATTTAATGCCCCCCGCCGGGCGGGAGAATTTTTTTGTAATAGTCCCCGAGTCAATAAAATAGCCGCCCTTTATCAGGTAAGGGGGCTTTTCGCCTTTGATATGCGCCCGCCCGCTGCCTTTTGTGTGAAATCCCTCTGGAAGATTCAGGCTGACATGCGCAAACTCCAGAGGAATATCAACAGACACGGGATCAGAAAAGTTATAGGACAGGCGCGCGCCTCTGGCCTCAACTGATCCCCCGCCCGCATCGCTTTCAAAGCGCGGAATATGGATTTTATTGCCGTCTATTTTTATCAGCGCCTTGATGTTTGCAAAATCCGGCAGCGCCGGCAGGGCAAAAAAGCCGTTTGTTATTTGAATCCAGCCCCTGGGGTTTGAGGCCAGATTCAAAAAGGGGTTTGAAGAGGCGCCGGCAGCCGGGCCGCCGCCGCCTCCGGCCTGGATCCGCGCCTGGACATCCCCCTCCAGGCCCTCCAGAAAAGGAAAAAAGGCGGAGAACAGGCTGAGGGAGCTTTTCCCGGCAATCAGAATGCGGCCATCCCCGGTTTGCCGAAGCTTAAGCTCCTTTTTGCCGCGGTGGGAAAAATCCGCCGGCGAAAAGCGCCATTGGCCCTCCCGAAGGGAAATTGAAAAAGGCTTTTTGTTTTTCAGCTTTTGGCTGCCCTTTGAGATCTCCAGCCTGCTGACACTGATTTTTCCCAAGGCCCTCCCCGGCCTGATAAAAAAAGAGCACTCCCCTGTCAGTTTGGAGCTGTAGTCCGCCGCCGCGCTCCGGCTTTTGGCCGAAAAAGCCCTGATGATATCCCAGTCTTTAAAGCTCCCCTGAAAGGCAAACGGGCCTTTGCCTGAAAAAGACCCGCTGATCCCGCTCACAGAAACCGCGCCCATTAAATCCCCTGAAAGCGAAAACCTGTCCCCGTCAATATCAGCCTTCAGCTTTGTGTCCCTCACAGGGTAAGTGTAGAGAAAGCTGTCTGTGACGGCAAGCCTGCCGGCGGCCCGCGGCCGGGAAAGCGGGCCCGTCACTTTAAGGCGCAGGCTGGCAATCCCCGACTGGTTCAGGGGAAGGGCGCTGTTTAGGGTTTCTATTTGCTCTAAGTAAAGGCCATCCCCTTTAAAGTCCAAATCCAAATGAAACCGGCTGTCAAAGCTGCCGCTCCCCTCAATCATTCCGTTTCCCTTTTTTGCCGTGAGGGATTTGACAAGCCCCTTTCCATTGGCAGAGGATATGTCAAAGCTGATTCTCTGAAATGTCTCCTCTTTTATGGAGGCGCTGAAAAGATTCCCCTTCAGGCTGAACTCAGGATGTTTTTTGGCTGCCGCCGGGCCTGGGGACAGGCTTGAATCCCTGCCTGACTCTCTGTTTGATTCCCAGGGAATCCGCGCGCGAAAAGCCATCTCCCCGGTTCCCTTGACCAAAAAGGGAAGCGGGAGTCTGGCCGCTGCCGCCTTTTGGAGGTCGCGGGCGTCTAAAAAAGGGAAAAAGCCTTTCAAAAAAAACTCCCTTTTTTGAAAGTCAATGGCAGCCTCTCCCGAATAAGCGCTTGTGCCTGGAGAGCCTTTCCAGCCGGAAAACTCAAGGCGCCCGCTTTGAAACTGGGGCTTTTTGTATTGAAAGCGGCTGGAGATGTTTTCCAGCCGCCAGCCGCCCGCCTCAAAAAGCGGGGACTTGAGCCGGCCCCCGGCTTTAAACGCTCCGCCCCGCGCCTCCGCAAAGCCCCCGCTGACATACAGCTCGCCCTTTAGGGGAACAGGCGCATGGAACTGGATGTCTTCGGGGAGGCTCGCGTAGCCATCAAGCGAAAGGGCCAGTTTTTTTGAGGAGAGCGGAAAATTTCCAGAAATTTTTAAAAAAGCGGAGGTTTCTTTTTTCCCAAGAATCTCAAAATTCAGCCGCCGATTCTGCCACTTTCCCTTTAAAGCCGCGCTCATGTCATAGAGGGAGGCCAGGCTCTCTCCGCCGCTGTAAACAGAAACGCGCCGGCTTTGGAGATCCGCCTCGCAGCTGAGGGATTTGAGGCTGATCTGCCCCTGGCAAACCGCGGAGCCGGACAAATCAGCTTTTGCGGGGAAGCCCTTTTGGCGCGCAAGCTCTTCAGCTATAAAGGCGAGCGGCAGATTTTTTGTCCGGGCGGAGAGGGAAAACATGCCTGGATTTTGCTGAAAATCCAGCTCCATTTTGTCTATATTGATTCGGGAGCGCCCGCTTGTCTCAAGGAAGCCGCGGCGGATGGAAATCTTTTTTCTCTTCAGGCTTCCTTTTGCCGCAAAAGCTCTCAGTCTCAGCCCCCTGCGGGAAAAGCCTTTGCCCTTAAGCTCAAAACGCCCCGAAACGCCGCTCCGGCGGCGAAAGCCCATGTCCAATTTGTAATCCAAAAAGGCGTCAAACTCCGGCACAGATCTTCCGGCGAAAAGGCCCGCCTGATGAAGCAGAGAGGAGGGGAGCGCGCCGGAGCTTTTCAGCTTCAGCCGCTTCAGGCCTCTAAGGCCAAACTCAGCCTCCAGGCCCTCCGCCGCCAGATGAAAAAGCTTGTTTTTCAGCCCGGCCTCTTTGACAAGGATTTTATTTTTTGAAATCAAAGCTGAAAATTTCAGCGCCGCCGGCTCCTCCTCATTAAGCTCCGCTTTTTTAATGAGCGCGCTCAAACGGAAGTTTCCGTCTTTTTCGGCCTGCAGCCGCGCATGGGTCTGCGAAAGCCTCAGCGTCTGGCCCCTGCTTTTAAGGCTTAAGCTTGCGTTTTGGAGCGAAAGCGCCCTTAAAGGCGCGGCGGGGATGCTTTTTATGATGGGGGTTTTGAGGAAAAACTCTTTGGCGGTTTTCAGAAGCTTTTTCAGGGAGCCGGCTTTTGCCTTTCGCTTTTTTTTGAAATGGGAAAAAACAAGCTCTGGATTTTTAATGGCGATGTTTCCGCCCCTGACTGTCACTTTGGAGATGCTCAGCTGCCTTTTAAACAGCAGGGGGAGCAGCGCGGGGCGGACAGAAATGGCCTCCGCTGACTGGACGCCGTCAAGGATTTTGCTGAAAAAAGCTTGGGGGGCGGGGGTCCTGCCGGATTTTTTTCTCCGCGGATCTGATGGGGCCGGACGGCTCTGATCGGCAGGGGACAGCGCCTCCAGCAGATTCGCTGACAGATCCATGGAGGCGGGGTAAAGCTTTGGGCTTTTGAGGCGGATAATCAGGGGAATCAGGCTGACATGCAGTTTTTCCCATTTAACAGCCAGCCCCTGCCGCCGCTCCAGCTTTTTAGCCGCCTCATAAATTTTTTCGCTTAAAAAATTTTCAGCCTTAAGGCTTGCGGTTTTCAGGCTCAGGGGGGCAAAAAGCGCGAGAAGCAAAATCAAAAAAAGGGGAATGGCAAATCTCCCTCTCAGAAGCCGGCCAAAGATTTCTTTTGCTTTTTTTTGCATTTTTCAGCTCCTTTCCCTCGTCCATTGATCCAAAAGAAACTGCGCCTCGCGGCAGCCGGGCCGGGCATTGATCACGGCTTTCAGGCTCTCAATGCCTTTGGATTTTTTTCCCAGATAATAAAGCGCGAGGGCCTTTGCGCGGCTCAAAAAAAACAGCGCGTCCGGATCATGCTGCTTTTTAACAATCATTTTGTTGATCATGCTCAGGCCGGCGGCATACTGCTTTGTCTCCAGAAGCCAGTCAATGCAAAACCAGCTGTCCGAACACTCTTCCCCCCCCGCGCCGCCGCCCGCCGCCCGCTCTTCAAGGATTTTAAGGGATTTTTCGGGCCAGCCGGCAAAGTAAAGAAAAAGGGCCAGCGGCTTTGCCCGCTCCGGGTTTTGCTCCGCCAGCGAGGAAACAGCCTGAAACCATCTCTCCTTAAAGGGCTTTTGCTCCGGGACAAACCGCCCCTGTTTTGGCTGCGGGGCGCGCCGCAGGGCCTGCCGTTTTTGTTGTATCAGGCCGGCGGCTTTTTTTTCCTGAAAGGCTTTTTGCAGCTTTTTGAATTTTGGATTGTCAGGCTCGGCCCGCAACAGCCGCCTGAGGATTTTTTCCTCCTCATCAACAAGGTTTTGGGACTGGACAAACTCCAGCTGGTTTAAAAGACGCCCGGCTTCAGAAATGTTTTTTTCCCTTAAATCCTCCAGAAGAAAAGACCGCAGCCGCTCAAACTCCGGCGAAACAGACTCCCAGCCTTTGCAGGCCAGCATGGCGGGGCTTTTTTGGGCGGCGTCTTTTAAAAAATGCCGGAGCAAAATGTCAAAATCCGCTTTGGCAGGCTCAATCCCCCGCTGCCGGAAAGCCGCCAGCAGAAAGGGCCAGGGAACAGGCTCTCCGCTCTGGAGCTTTTGCATGGCAAGCTTGAGCAGGCTTTTCAGCATCCCGGCCGCATAAAGAAAGCGGGCGGCCTCCTCTCCGTCCGGGGCGCCGGCGGTTTTTTGGGCTGTTTCCGAAAGCCCCGCCCCGCCTCTTAGAAGAGAGGCGATCCGGATTTCAAAATCCATTTTTGAGGCGGCTGAAGCCTGGACAGGCGCTCGCGGCCCGCGGCCCCCTCCCGCCTTATGTTTTTCCTTTCTGGAGCCGGCGGCTTTTTCTCTGACAATTTTCAGGAGGTTTTTCAAGCTGGATCCCCGCGCCTTGCGGCTTTCTTGAACCATTATACCGCATTTTTTTGGCTGCGGCTTAAAGGCCGCGGCTCAAAAGAGAGAAAAACAAGGCCAGTCCAAAGCAGGTAAGCCAGCAGCAGGTGAGTGATTTTCAGATAAGCCGGAGACAGGCTGAGCAGGGCCGCAAGGCCGGAGCCTGCGGCCAGAGCCGCGCCCGCGGCAGGCAGCCGGCAGGCTCTGCTCCGCGCCGCCGCCCACAGAAGGCTGCCGGCAAAGGCCAGAGCCAGAAGAGGGTGCAGGGGGCGAATCTGGATGGAGATGTGGGGGGAGGGGAGAAGATCCAGGCTCAGCGCCTCGCTCAGGGACCCGGCGGGAAACAGCGTCCCCGCCAGAGAGGCGATATTTCCCGTCAGCGCCAAAACAGGAAAAGCCGCCGCAAAATAAAACAAAGGCTTTTTGATTTTCAGCTTGATTTTCAGCGGCTTTGCCCGCGCGGCCCGCAGCGCGAGAGTCAGCGCGCCCGCAAGCAAAAGGCTGTTGATCATGTGAAAGGCCAAAACAATGACCCGCGCGGCGGACATGTCCAAAGCGACAAGCCGGCCCAAAACCAAAGCCGCCCCGATAAGCGCCTCAATAACAATAAGAATCAGGGAGGCCAGGGCGAGCTTTCTGACAACATGCCCCCTGGCGTAAACTTTCAGGGACAAAAAAAACAGCCCCAAAACCATCAAAAGCGCCAGCCCGGAGCTGAGCCGGTGGATCCACTCCACAAAAGCTTTGCCGCCCTGCGGGAGAATCCCGCCCTGGCAGAGAGGCCAGCTGTCTCCGCAGCCGTCCCCGGAAAGCGAGATGCGGGTCCATGCGCCCCAAAGGACGCTTCCCAGAACAAAAACCAAGGTCCACAGGCAGGCGCGCTGAAAAAATATTTTTTTTCGCCCGCCGCCCATCATATTTGCCGCGCCCGGCCGCCGGCGGCCAGAGCGGCCTCCCTGACAGCTTCAGAGAGCGTGGGATGCGCATGGACAGATCGGGCCAGATCCTCGCAGCTTCCATGAAACTCCATGGCCACAATCACTTCGGCAATCAGCTCGCCCGCCCGCGGCCCCAAAATATGCGCGCCGAGAATTCTGTCGCTGTCTTTGTGGCCCAGGATTTTCACAAAGCCGCCGTCAAAGCCTGAGGCTTTGGCCCGGCCGCTGGCCTTAAAAGGAAAAAATCCCCTTTTATAGGGGACTCCCAGGGATTTCAGCTCGTCTTCGGTTTTGCCCGCTGAGGCGGCCTCTGGATGGGTGTAGATGATGCCGGGGATGAGATCATAGTTCACATGGCCAAAGCCTGTGGCGATAAACTCCGCCGCGGCGACCCCCTCCTCCTCCGCCTTATGGGCCAGCATCGGCCCCCGGATCATGTCCCCTATTGCAAAAATATTCGGGATGGAGGTCTGAAAGTTTTGATTTACATCAAGAGGCCTGCCTAAAGAGGTTTTTATGCCAAGGCTCTCCAGGCCAAGGCCATCGGTCAGGGGCTTTCGCCCGGCGCAGACAAGGGCCTTGGAGAATTTCAGGCTTTGGGCCTTTCCCTCTGAATCTGTAAAGGACAAAAGGCCTCCGCCGCCCCTGGCTTTTTCCGCTTTATGGATGCGGGCGCCCAGGTGAAATTTCATCCCCTGGCGCTGGAGGCTTCCCAGCAGCTGCTTTCTTATGTCTTTGTCTGAGGCGGGGCAGATGGAGTCCGCGGCCTCAATAACGGTCACTTCGCTTCCCAGCCGGCTCCAGACAGATCCAAGCTCCAGGCCAATATAGCCGCCGCCTATCACCGCCAGCTTTTCCGGGGCCTGAGGGAAGCTCAAAGCCTCTGTGGAGGAGACAAATGTCTCCCCGTCAAACCTGGCAAAGGGAAGCTCTTTTGCCTGGCTCCCCGCGCAGAGCAGAATGTTTTTGGCCTTCAGGATTTCTGTTTTTCCCTCTGAAGAGACTTCAATCTCCGAAGGGGATTTCAGGCGGGCATGGCCATGAAACCGGGTGATTTTGTTTTTTTTAAACAAAAACTCAATGCCCTTTGTGAGATCGGAGACCGCAGCCTCCTTGCGGCGCATCATTTGGCCCAGGTCCAGCTTAAGGCCCTTGAAAATGACTCCATGCTCTTTGGCCTCAAGCCCTGCAAACTCATAATGCCCGCTGGATTCCAAAAGCGCCTTTGAGGGGATGCAGCCCACATTCAGGCAGACTCCGCCAAGGGTTTTGGATTTTTCCGCCACGGCGGTTTTCAGCCCCAGCTGCGCCGCCCGAATGGCCCCCGCATAGCCGCCGGGGCCGGCGCCTATCACCGCCAGGTCAAACTCTGCCTGTCCAAGCTTTTCGGGGCTGGATCCTGTTTTTTTCATCAGGCGCGCTCTCCTGTTTTTTCAGCCGGCTGCTCTTGATTTTTTCAGGTTTTTTTAGCGGGCGCCCCCGCTTTCCCCTGATATATGCAATTTTGAGGCGGCTGCTGCGCTGCGGCGCCGGGAGCATTTTGAAATAGGGGAAAAACCGGCATCATCACAACCAATAGTGTTTCAGGCAGAACCAGTTATAACAGCCAAAGCCTGAAAGCGCAAACAAGCCCCGCTTGGGTCTGGGGTTTTTTTGGCTAAAAAACCCTTGCTTTTGGCGGCCTCGGTTTTTTATGCTCAAGAGGATGATCCGGGAAAGCTGTGATTTTTTTTATGAGCCGCTTGAGGGCGGGGAAGAGAGGGGCTTTTGATGCTTAGCATAGGGATCTGCGTCAGAGAGCGCCGCCTCAGCATAGCTGAGCTTCTGCTGAAAGGCCAGTCCCTGGAGCTGAAGGGCGCTTATGAGCTGCCTTTTGACGGCGGCTCCGATTTGGAGCGGAATCGGGTCATGCTTGTCCAGCGGCTTCGGGAGCTGCGGGAGAAATTCAAGGGCGAAGGCGTCCGCTTCTGCTTTGGGCTGCCTCAGAGCCAGATCAGCAGCTTTCCGCTGGCCTTTCCCTTTAAGGAAAAATTTAAAATTTTAAAAACCCTCCCGTTTGAGCTGGAGGAAAAATCCCCCTTTCCCCCAGAGACAGCCCTTTTTGACGCGCGGATCTCACAGATCACAGACAAGGGCGGCTGCCGCGCTTTGTGCTTTGCCGCTTTGAAGGAAAGCGCGGACGGGTTTTTGCAGCTGCTCAAGGCTGCCGGCCTCAGCCCCCATCTTTTGACCGCTGAAGGCTCGGCGCTCGCCAATTTGATTGAGGGGGGCGCGAAATGCGCCTTTTTTCCGGCGGGCCGGCGCGGCAGCAAGGCTCCGGCCCTTTATTTATACCTTGGCCTTTATGAGAGCGCGGCCTTGTTTTTCAGGGGCGGTGCCCTGGAATCTGTTTTTGCCATTGACTGGGGCGCCAGCGCCATAATCAGCAAAATGAGGGAGAGATATCACTTAGGCTTTGAAGAGGCCCTAAAGGAGTTTTTTGACAAGTCTTTTATTTTGACAGAGCAAAAGGGCTGGACAAAGGAGCAGGCGGTTTTTTCCCGCCTGATCAAGTCCGAGCTGGCTGTTTTGATCCCCAAAATCCGGCTTTTGGAGCTTTCGCTTAAGACCCGGAGCGAAGGGGAGATTCAGGAGGCGGCCGTTTTTGGCCCTGGATCCGCCGTCAAAAACCTCTCCGCCTTTTTGTCTGAAGAGCTTTCATTAAATTTTTCCAGGCTGCGGGATCTGCCAAAACTCCCCGGGCTGGATCTTTCTGATCCCAAGAGCCATCTGTTTTTGATCCCCTTCGGCCTCGCTGTGGAGGGGCTGAAGAAAGCCCCTTACAGCGGGCTGAATCTGATTCATTCCCTGAAAAAGCCCGAAGCCATCTCCCTTTTTCCGAAATCCGTCCGCCCGGCCCTTATGGCTTTGGGCGCCGCGCTGTTTGTCTGGACGGCTTATTCTTTTTTGAGGGACAGGGAGAGCCGATGGCTGGCCGATCAGATTCATTCTGTTTTTGTCAGCTACGGAAAAAAAATCGCCCTGATGAGGGAGAGCCAGGTCGATATAGACTCTGTGAGGGATTTTTTGAGGGATCAAAAGGCTCTGGCAAAAAACGAAAGCCTTATAAAAGAGCGGATTTCAGGCCCCGGCCCCATGGACTGGCTTCAAACTTTGACAAAAGGCATGGATCCAAAGCCGGAATGGGACATGAGGATTGCCTACCTGAAGCTGAAAGATCAAAAAGTCAGCCTGGCCGGAGAGATCAGCGGGCCTTATTTGGAGGCCTTAAAGCTCAGGCTTCAGTCTCTGGCCAAAGGGCCTCTTGAGGGGTTTCAGCCGCCGAAGCGATCGCCGCAGAGCCTTCCAGAGGCGGAAAACAGCTCGCCCCCGCCTCCGCCGCCCCCCTTTTTAGAGGGCGGCCTTCAAAAAGGCGCGGGAGCGGCCGGGAACAGCCGCCCGCCCGCCCCAGCAAACCGGCCGTCCAAACAAACAGCCCCGCCCGCCCCCCCGGCCTCTTTGAGAAAGCCAGATCCGGCTTCTCCGATCAAAAGCCCGCCGGCGGAAACATCAGCCGGAGCGAACAGACAAAGCTTTGCCTTTTCCTTTGAGCTGAAGCGGGATATTTAAACAAACAAAGGGGGGTGTTATGCGGCAAATCTATGAAAGCTTGAAAAAACAGCTGGCCTATCAGCTGGAATCCCTTCAGAGCAAAATCATTGAGAGCAGCCTTTTTAATATTTTGCGGGAGAGGTTTGAGAGCCTTCCGCTTTCGCGGCAAAAGCTGATCAAATACGCTGCCGCCGGCGCGGGCCTCGCGCTGCCCGCCCTGATTCCGTTTTTGTATTTTTCCTCTTCAATTAAGCATTGGGGGGAGTTTCAGGAAAAGCGCTCCGCCTCTTTGGAGATGCTGAGCCTTCGCCACAAGCCAAAGGCGCTTTTTTCGCAGCCATCGGAGTCAGATCTGAGGCGCCGGATTGAAACTCTTGCGAAAAAATATCAAAAAGACGGGTTTTTGATCAAAGACAAGCCCAAAAAATGGATCAGCGGCAAAAGCGCGCGGCAAATTGATTTTGAGCTGGAGATTCAGCTGCTGAATGTGAAAGAGGCTGTTCAGCTGGGGACAGAGCTTCACGATCTGCCTCAAACCAGGCTGTCCTCTTTGGAGCTGAGGGAAAGCCGGGAGCGCCCCAAGCGCTATGACGCGGTTTTTTGGACTTCGTCTTTTATCTCCAGGGCAAAGGCGCGGGAGGGCCTTGGCCCGCCGCCGCGCCGCCGCTCATCCGCCAATAAGCGGAAGGCCAAACAAACCGGCAAAAAAACAGGCGGGGGGGCCGGCCCTTAGGCGCGGGGGGATATGTTTCGGGCGGCTGCCAAAGGGCTTTCTTTTTTATGGAGGCATAAAAAGCGGGCGCTGGCTGTTCTGCTGCTGGCCCTTTTGTTTTTTGCCCTTCGCTTTCCATGGAACGAGGCGGCGGAAACAATTGTCAGAAACGCTCAAAAGCGCGCTCCCGGCGCCCTGAGCCTGGACTTTGAAAGCGCGGGCTTTACGGCGTTTCCCCCCGGCCTCGCTCTGCAGGGGGCCTCCTTTGCCGGCGGCCCTTTTAAGGAGCCTCTGATTTTGGAGAGCCTGTCTGTTTCCCCGGATTTGGGAAAATGGCTGGCCTTGAAAATGGCCTGGGCTGTCCGCGGGCGGCGGGGGGACTCCTCTTTTGCGCTCTCTTTTTGGCGGAAGGCCAAAAAAACAGAGGGCGCCGCGCCGCGGGATTATCTGTTTGCCGGGGGGCGCTCTCCGCTTCTGCGGATGGAGTTTTTTCAGCCCCTGTGGCCCAAGGCCAAAGCCTCCGGGCGGATATCCTTTCGCTTTCAATATGAGGGGGAGCCGAAAAACATAAAAACCGCCAAAGGGATGCTGGAGCTTAAAGGCTCTCAAATCAAATGGGAGCAGGCGCGGATTGAAACCAGAATGGGGGATCTGGAGCTGCCCCCCCTGTCATGGTCTGAGGGCAAGGCCCTTTTTCGCTTCAAAGACGGTGATCTGATCATTGAGTCTTTGAGCCTCGGAGCCTCCGCTGACGATCTGCATATTCAAATAAGGGGAAACGGGGAAATCAAGAGATCTTATAAGAGATTCCGCCTGGGATCTTATGATTTTCAGATGCAGATTGACGCGGCCGGGGATTTTCCTTTGAGTTTTTTGGATTTGATGCTTTCCGGCATTAAAGAGGAGGCGGAGGGCCGAGTCAAATACAGGGCAAGAATCACAGGCCGGGGATCCGGCCCGCCGGATATTGAAAAGCTTTTGAAATTTTAAGCTTTTGGCCCCGGCCGGCGCGGAGGAGATTTTTTGCGGGACATAAAGATCAAAAAATTTGGGGGCAGCTCTGTCGGCTCCCTCGAAAAAATCAATCTTGTGGCGGATCGGCTGGAAGCATGCCATCGCGCGGGGCAGCGCCAGGCGGCGGTGGTTTCCGCTATGTCGGGGCAGACTGACATGCTGGCCAAAATGGCCGAAGAGGCCAACCCCTCTGCCCGCGGCGAGGCTTATGACATGCTGCTTTCCTCCGGCGAGCAGGTGAGCGTGGCGCTTTTAAGCCTCGCGCTGGAAAAGCGGGGGGTAAAAGCCGCTCCCATGCTCGCCTATCAGGCAGGCATTCAGACAGACGAGCTGTTTTCCAAAGCCTGCATCCAGTCCATAAAGGCCGAAAAAATCAGGCAGGCGCTCAAAGAGGGGCGGCTGCCGGTTCTGGCCGGCTTTCAGGGGGTGACCAGAAAAAACCAAATCACAACCCTTGGGCGGGGGGGGAGCGACCTGACCGCCGTGGCCGCGGCCCTGGCCTTAAAGCAGGAATCTTGTGAAATCTGCACAGATGTTTCAGGGGTTTTTACAGGAGATCCTGATTTGATTCCCCAGGCGCGCAAAATCAGCCGGATAGGCTTTTCAGAAATGATGGAAATGTCTTCGCTGGGATCAAGGGTTTTGCATTTTCGCTGTGTGGAGCTGGCCGCAAAGCATGGTATAAAAATCCATGTCCGCCATGCCTTTAGGGAGGGGGAGGGGACCTGGATAACCAAAAGGGCCATCAAAAAGACAGATCAAAAAGGGGATCTTATGGAAGGCTCTGCGGTTTCCGCCCTGTCCCATGACCTGAACGCCATTGTGGTCAAGATGGAGGAAATTCCAAGGGGCGCCGGCTTTCTCGCCGATGTGTTCCAGAAGCTGGGCCGGCAGGCGGTTTTTGTGGACATTATTTCGCAGAGCGGGGTTTCGGGGAAGCCCTCGCTCGCCTTTTCTGTCCCCAAAACAGAGGAGGCGGCCTGCCGGGGCGTTCTCAAAACCCTGATGCGGGAGCGGAGTCTCCCCGAAAGCTCTGTTTCAGTCATTGATCATGTGGCCAAGATTTCTGTCATAGGGGTTGGCATGGCCCATCACTCCGGCGTGGCGGGGCGGTTTTTTTCGGTGTTTCGGCGGCTGGATGTTCCTCTGCATTTGGTGACAACTTCAGAGATTAAAATCAGCGCCATTATCGGAAAAAGGCATTTAAAGCGGGCGGCCCGGGCCCTTCACGAGGAGTTTGGCCTGTCCAGAGGGCCGGCCTAGCGGCTGCTCCCGGCCCCTCGCGGAGTCGCAGGCTTGTCTGGAGAAGGCTTGCGCGCCGGGCCGGGCCTGGCGGCCTGTTTATTTGGGCGGGCTGGCAATTGTTGGAGAAAAAATCTTATGAGCAAATGCGGCTTTAAATACAGCGCGCGGGGCGATCTGATTCTGGAGCGCGGCCGGAGCCGGACGCCTCTGAGGCGGGTTGCCCGGTCAGCGGAACGGCGGGGGGCGGGGCCTTTTTACCTTTATGATCTAGACGGTTTGAGAGGCTGGCATCAGCTGTTTTTGAAATCCATGCCCCTGAGCGGATCTTGGCCGGCCCTGGAGGTTTTTTACTCTGTAAAGGCTAACAGCAACAGGGAGGTTTTGAGAGTTTTCCTTGAGGGGGGGAGCGGCGCGGATGTTGTGTCAGGGGGCGAGGCCCGCCTTGCCCTGGAGACAGGCTTCCCGCCGGAAAAAATTGTGTTCTCCGGCGTGGGCAAAACCGCGGCGGAGCTGAGGCTGGCCATTGAAAGCGGCTTTCTTCAGATCAATGCCGAAAGTCTGGCTGAGATCAGGGTCATGGCGCGGGAGGCCCGGCGGCTGCGGAAACCTGCGCGGCTGGGCCTCAGAATCAACCCCAATGTGGATTTTGAAACCCATCCTTACATTAAAACCGGCCTGCGGGGGCACAAGTTTGGCCTGGAGGAGGAGGATCTGCCGGAGGTTTTGGATTTCATCCGCTCCCGCCCAAAGGAGCTGTCTCTGAGGGGCCTGAGCATGCATATCGGGTCCCAGATATTTGACTTGGAGCCGTTTTTCCGCGCCGCGGCGGGCCTGAGAAAGCTTTTCGATGGCTTGAAAAAAACAGGCTTCCCCCTGGAAATTCTGGATCTTGGCGGGGGCTTTGGCGTGGATTACAAAGGCGGCGGCCTGGCAGGCGAAAGGCGGCTGATGAAAAGCCTCGCGGCGGGGCTTAAAAAAATCTTAAAGGGGTTTTCGGGGCGGGCCCTGGCTGAGCCGGGGCGCTTTTTGACCGCCCGCTTTGGCCTGCTGTGCGCAAAAGTTATCTATATAAAGGAAAGCGGCGGAAAGAAGTTTGCCATCTTAGAGGCCGGCATGAGTCATTTTTTGAGGCCGGCCCTTTATGGCGCCGCTCACAGGATCCTGCCTTTTTCGGCCCCGGGGCGGGGCGGCCGGCGGGGCTGGCGGGAAATTTACGATGTAACCGGCCCTGTCTGCGAGACAGGGGATGTTTTTGCCAGGGGCTGCCCCCTGCCCCCCCTTAAGGCGGGGGACTGGCTGGCCATAGCCGACGCCGGGGCTTATGGCCATGTTATGGCCAGCTCTTACAATTTGCAGCCCCCCGCGCGGGAAATCTGCCTCTAAGGGCGGCTCCCAACAAACCAGCCCTCTGGACAAGTCTGTTTCTCCCCGGCGTTTCGGGAACGGCCGCCAGCCTGTCCCAGCAAATAAGCCAAAAAAATGAAAAAAAGTGAAATTTTTGCATTTTTCAAAAAAACCGCTTGCGTTTTATTTTAAAAGCTGTATAGTCTATAAAAAATAAGGGTTTAGCGCCGCGGGCATAAGCTTGGGCAAAAAAAAATTGCGGCTTGGGCCGAAAAGCGCTAAAAACAATAAAAAAAAACCAAAGGAGGGAAGAACCATGAAAACAAATTTATTTCTTGCGGCGCTGCTGGGATTTGCGCCTTTTGTTTCTGAGGCGAGAGTGTTGCCTGCGCCTGCCTCGCTGGGAGCCAAGCCGGGATCTTTGAAGCCTGCTCCAGGGCCTGTTGTTGGCGGGAAGGCTTTTCAGAGCAAGCCAGGGCTGGCTCAAACTTCGCATTGCGGCGCGAAATGCGCGGCGGCCGGCAGCAAAATTCTTACTGCTGGAGTCATTTCCGCTTTTAATGACACAATTATGAAAGCTCCGGAGCTTGCGGAAACTCTTGGCGAAATGGCAAAAGAGCTGCCGGACATATACGGCGTGCGCCGCGAGGCTGGCAAAACCTACACAGCCGAAGTGACGGCATCTTCTTATGCCGCCGCGACTGTTCTGGCCGCGCGAAGCGGAGACCAGCCATGGCTTGCCGCAGTCAAAGAGTATGGACAAGGCCTGCAAGATGGCACAGTTTCCAGGGAGCAGCAGCGAGCGGTGGAGAGAAACTGCTTTCTTTAATAATTTGCTTTGATTTTCCCCAACCCTCCATCTAACTAAAAACAAACCCGCCTCCAAGGCGGGTTTGTTTTTGCCTGAGAGCGGGCCCCGGCGGGGGGGCGGCTGTCTCCAAGAGGCTGGCCTGGCCCCGCTGCTGAGTCATGATTTTTCCCTTTGGAATATTTGCTGAGGCGCATCAGGGTTTTTCAAGGCAGGCAGAGTCAGAAAAACAGGCGTTAATTTTGATTCGGGAAAAGCGGGGATTTCCAGAGGCTCCTCTGGCAGAGCCTGTTGGACCGGCTTGGCGGCTTATTCAGCCTTGCCGTTTTGAGCGCCCGCTTTCGGCTGGCTTTTGAGCTTGCCGTTTTTGAACTTGATAATTTCAGTTTCTGGCAGGCCAGTCACCTCAGAAATCAGAGAAATTTCCAAATTTTTCTGGAGCATATTGAAAATGACTTCCCGGCGCTCCTCCTGCCGGCCTTCCTGCCGGCCCTCTTGGCGGCCTTCCTGCCGGCCTTTTTGCAGGCCTTTTTGCAGGTTTTTTTTGCCAACCTCTTCCATTGTGTCTATAAACTGCATAAAGTTTTTCCCTCCTGTGGCTTTTTTATCGATCTCCTTTAAAACCTCCCAGTTAAACCGCCTCGGATGAGCGCTGCAAATGTAATCAACAGCCTTGTTTATTAAAACCTTCCAGTCCTCAAGGCTTAAAGCGGCCCCCATGCGAAACAGCTTTTTAATAATCCGCTCAGCCCGCTCCCAGTCCCCCTTCAAATCCCATATATGTTTCAGGATAAACAATGCCGGATGAGAAGTCAAGCCCCTGGATTTTCCCTCATCTAAATCCCTCAAATTCAGCAGAAAATAACGGAAATTCAAAACATGCCCCTTTATTGCATCCCAAACCTCCGCCGCGGCCCTGGACTGGGCCGGCGAAAGCTGGCTCTTAAAATCCCGCAGCAGCGAGCCATGGAAATCCAGCGGCTGGGTCCACTTTGGCCTTTTTCCGCTGTAGGGCACAATCGGGATGATGGGCATCTTCAAGGCCCGGTAAGCTGGAGTCTGATACTCCAGAAGAATCTGGTGGATGTCCTTTCCCTGGTGGCTCCGGTGCTCCAAAAGAAACAGCAGGCCCAGCCGTCCGCCGCCGTTTTTAATTTTCACAGAGCAGAGGATGTCGGTCCGCCTTTCTCTCATTTCCTCGCTTAGAAAGGTTTTCATTTCGACCTCCAGGGAGCTCCAGTCCAGCAGATTGTAGAGTTTTTCGGGGAGCGCAAGCTTAAAGATGTTGGGGGTGTATCTTTTTTTGGAAAAAACCTTGCGGAAGTAAGAGTCATGGACTGAAGCTCCCCTGCGGGTTTGTTTGCCGGGGCGGCCTCGCGGCCGTTCCCGGTCCTCCGCGGCATGGCGAGCTTGTCCAGAGGGCCGCCCTGTCAGCATCTGTTTGCCGGGGCGGCCTTTCGGCCGTTCCCGCGCCTCCGCGGCATGGCGGGCTTGTCCAGAGGATGTCTGTTTACTGGGGCGGCCTTTCGGCCGTTCCCGCGCCTCCGCGGCATGGCGGGCTTGTCCAGAGGGCCGGCTTTTTGCTGTCCCGGCATCGCCTGCCCCGCCCCCGCTGTTTTTGCCCCGGCCTCCGCCAGCTTTGCCCCCTGATTTGTCCTTTTTTCTCTTTTTTCCCTTGCCGAAAATGTTTGCTTTCATGGCTGTCCCTCCTGTTTGGTTTTTGTCCACTGCCTGCCCGCCCCCGCTAAAACCTCTGTTTGAAGCTTTTGCCGCAGACTTTGTGAAACAACATGCAAAAACGATGTAAAAACGAGATTTTTTTGCATTTTTTTTAAAAAAAATCTCAAAAAGCGCCTAAAAATCCCGAAAATCCCCAAATCTGAAAAAAAATCTCAAAAAGCGCCCAAATTTTAAGCAAATCTCTAAAAAATCTGTTTAAGCTCAGGCGCAATCAAAAAACATCATGCAAAAAACGATCCAGCCAAAATGCCCTCAAAACCCCGGTTTTGGGGGGTTTTGAGAAAAAAACATTCCATTTTGGCGCAAAAATATTCCATTTTGGAATATTTGCCGCATTGCGTCAGAATTTTCTGGCAGCCCAGACTCAGCAAAAGCAGGAATTTTGATTCGGGAGATGCGGGGATTTGCAAGCTCCCCCGGCAGCTATTTTTGCCCAGGAGGCCCGCCTGATCCCGGCGCTGAGCCTGTCTGCGGGAACAGCCGCCAGGCTGTCTGTCTACACAGGCCCCAGCCGCCGGGCGCTTTTGTTTTTGCCTCCAGGCTTCTTTTTTTGCGGGGGAGGGGGGGAATCCCCCCATTTCAAGGCTTTTTTTGGCAGCGCCCTCCCCCGCCATGGCGGACAGAAAGCTCAGCCCCCCCTTAATTTTATCACTTGGGCGGCTATCCGTGACCGGTCAAGTCCACGGCCCCTGATTCCCTGAAAACTGGACTTTTGTCCCCTGTTTTGGCTCAAAAAAGATTACGATCAGAGCCTTGTGGGGAGGATCATAAAATTGGGGCATGGCCCCGGCAAAAATTCTAGACCGCGGCAGAGGCGGCTTGAGATCGGGCAAAAGCCGATCCGCAAAGTGAAAGCCAATGTCGTTTATCAGGGAGACAATCTCCCCCTTCTCAAAGAGCTTGAGTCAGGAAAAATTGACCTTATATATATAGACCCCCCCTTTTGCGCCGGCTCTGTTTTCAAAAGCAAGGCATGGGGCAAAAAAATCGTCTCATTCAATGACGAGTGGGGCGGTGGCGTTCAATCTTATATCCACTGGCTTTCCCCCCGGCTCAAGGAATTTCACAGGCTTTTAGCTCCGACGGGGGTCTTTTGCCTCCACTTGGATCAGCGATCCGTTCACTATGCCAAAGTGGAGCTTGACAAGATTTTTGGCGAAAAAAACTTTGTCAATGAAATAATATGGCACTATAAGACTTATCAAGGCAGAGTAAAAAACAGCTTCCCCAAAAAACATGACACTATTTTGGTTTATTCAAAAAGCAAAAAGTATATTTTCAAGCTTGGATATAAAGAAAATTATAAGGAAACGGTCAATTATAACAGATGGAAAAGCTTTATAAACAAAGATCTTGAAATTATTTTTGGAAAACATCCAAAAACAGACTCCAGGTTTTCTGCATACCTAAGAAGATGGATTAAAGAAAACAACAGAGCGCCAAAAGAGGGGGATGTCATTTACAAACAAACTGGAGAGGTTATAGATGATGTTTTTCAAATACAAGCTATTGACCCAAAAGATAAGACAGAAAGGCTTGGTTATCCGACTCAAAAACCATTAGAGCTTTTAGACAGGCTTGTCACATCCTTTACAAATAAAGGGGATATGGTTTTTGACGCTTTTTGCGGGTGTGGGACGACTATAAGCTCTGCCCAAAATTTAGGGCGCCGCTGGCTGGGCTGTGATATTTCAAAAGACGCTATTTCAGTTATTAGAAAGCGGATGTCCAAGGAGCATCAGCTTAAAATCAAGGTTATTCCCACAGGCAGCCTTTCAAAGTCTCAAATAATGAGGCTTGATCCTTTTGAGTTTGAAAGGCATGTTGTGGGGCTTATAGGGGAGCCGAATTTAAAGCAGGTGGGGGATGGCGGTGTGGATGGCTATACCTATAATCACATACCGATTCAGGTCAAAAAAAGCTATAAAGCGGGGCGCCCTGTCCTGGACAGCTTTTATAAGCATATAGAAAAAAGAGGCGCTGGAATTATTATTGCCCATTCTTTTAGCCGTGATTTGATTGAGGAAAAAAACCGGCTTGAGAATAAGAGAGGCTGGCAGATTGATTTGATTGAGACGCGGGATTTAATCCGTGATGCCGCCTAAAGCTCATAGCCCTTGTGGAGGGCTTGTCTTGTCTCATAAAGCATTTTGGCAAAAAAGGCTTCCCGGCGGTCTGTCTTGGCATTATAGGCCTGGAGCTTTGAGGGGGCCACAGTCAAAGCCCGGATAGGAATCCGACAGACTTTGGCGGACAGGATTTGCCCGGTTTTGGGCCTGATTGACAGGGCGATCCCCAGGGGCCTTGCTTTTGCGCGCTCAAAAGTCTCCATCTGGTCAACTGGATATATTTTGTGACAATGCCGCCGCCCATGGCGGCCTCATGCCTGATTTTGGCTTGGGCGGCCATGAATCGCCATTTGCGGACAACTGTCCTATAGGGGAGTTTTAGGATTCTGGTTATGCCGCGGAGCGCGCTGCCCTCACAGCAAAGCTCCATTATCTTTTTATTCAGGCCCGGCTTTTTTTGATTGACTGTGGGTTTTAGGGAATTTGCGGTAAACTGGCGCTTGCAGGGGCGGCATTGATATTGCTGGATTTTTTTATTCCCTGATTTTCTTTTGATCTAGCTCTTCTTAGCGACATCCTCTGATTTGATGATCAGGAAAATGGATTTTGCCGGGGAATCCCATTCCCTTTGGAGCTTGAACAGATATGGCTCTGGGAAATATCAATAAAGGCAGGCGCTCAGGCATGTCGCGCTTCTCTTATATCTTAGCCGCTTTTTGGAGGCATCAGGCGGCTCTGCCACTGCTCCAGCCTGCTTTTAGTGACAGCTCTCAGGTTTTTGGCTGGCCTCTTAAGCGCGGAAAAGCGAACAATATCCAGACAAAACTCCTCCGCTTCAGAAAAACTGGCTCCAGCCAGGGATTTTGCCAAATCGTCCGGCGCATATCCAAAATCTATTTTGCAGCGCCGGCCGACAGCCTGAATAAGATGGGACAGCTGTTGTTGCTCAGGCGCGCCTAACTCCACTCTTACCTGAAAACGGCGCCATGCCGCCCTGTCCAGCAGCTCAGGGTGATTGCTTGCGGCGATTATAACAGCATAATCCGGCGCGCTGTCAATCTGCAAAAGCAGAGAGCTTGCAACCCGCTTAATTTCTCCTGTTTCATGTGTGTCCCCGCGCTCTTTTCCAAGAGTTTCAAACTCATCAAAAAACAAAACGCATTTTTGGATTTTGGCATAATCCATAAGATGCTTTAAGCGGCTGGAGGTTTCCCCCAAATAGCTGCCAATCAGGTTTTCATATCTGACCACAAACAAAGGATACATTAATTCATGAGCCACAGCTTCCGCCAGGGAGGTTTTTCCATTGCCGGGGGGGCCTGCAAATAACAGGCGGTTTCTTGGAGACAGGTTATGCGCATGCAGCAATTCCGCTCTATGCTGCTCTTCAACCACTTCTTTAACCTGATCGCGCGTTTTTTGCGCTAAAATCAAGCTGTTTAAATCCCTTTCAGGAGTTATTTCAAAAATAAAGTTTTTGTGGCTGCTGTTATTATGCTCATTTTTTTTGAAAGCATGGGAGCTAATGGAGCCGTTGGGCCGCAGGGCTTTGATTAAGCGATCCGCCAGTATTCTATGGCCTTTGTTTCTTTCTTCCTGGATGAGAGCTTCAGAAATTTTGCGGAAAGCCATCTGATTGCCGGCGCTGGCGCTTTTTATCAGATCAACTAACAAATCTGCCTGCGCCATTTGCCGATCTCCTGATTTTATTATAAAAGACAGTTTTTTCAGTTTTTTCCTGAAACTGAGCGGGCGGATCTAAAAAAGCGCTTTGCCGGCTAAAGCCAGCCGCTTCCAGGGTTCAACGGGGGCGGGACAAGCTCAAAAACAAGGCTTTTATCATAATTCAGGGTTTTTCCCCTGCGGCTTCCCCCCTCTCCCTTGTTTTCCAGATCCCTCCGCCCCTGCCTCCAATCATATCATCCCCATACAGAGAATCAAGGCCATTATCCAGCTTGTCCGCCACTGACAGGCAAAAAATGCCCCCCTTCCTCAAAAGTTTGCCCCTTTCCGACTCCCTTCCGCGGGGAAAGGGTTATCCATCTAAACAGGACCCCAGCCCTGAGCCTCTGTTTTGCCCCGGAGGCCCGCCAGATCCCGTCGCTGAGCCTGTGTTTTTGCCCCGGAGGCCCGCCAGATCCCAGGGCTGAGCCTCTGTTTTGCCCCGGAGGCCCGCCAGATCCCGTCGCTGAGCCTGTGTTTTTGCCCCGGAGGCCCGCCAGATCCCAGGGCTGAGCTTCTGTTTTTGCCCAGGGGGCCAGCCCCGCTTTCAGCGCTGAGCCTCTGTTTTGCCCAGGGGGCCAGCCAGATCCCAGTGCTGAGCCTCTGTTTTGCCCAGGGGGCCAGCCAGATCCCAGCGCTGAGCCTCTGTTTTGCCCAGGGGGCCAGCCAGATCCCAGCGCTGAGCTTCTGTTTTTGCCCAGGGGGGGCCAGCCCCGCTTCCAGCGCTGAGCTTCTGTTTTTGCCCAGGAGGCCGTCCAGCTCCCGTCGCTGAGCCAAGCAGCGGGAGCGGCTGTGAGGGCAGTCCTCCAAACATCCCCGTCGCTGAGTCTGTCTGCGAGAACAGCCGCCAGGCTGTCTGTCTAAACAGGCCCCAGCCGCCGGGCGCTTTTGTTTTTGCCTCCAGGCTTCTTTTTTTGCGGGGGGAGGGGGGGAATCCCCCCATTTCAAGGCTTTTTTTGGCAGCGCCCGCCCCCTGCCATGGCGGACAGAAAGCCAGTGTCCTCCCCCGCTCCCCGTTAATTTTAAGATTTTTTCATTTTTTTAGTTGACCCTCCCTTCAGAAAAAATAAAAGATAAAAAACAGGGAGGCAAAAAATGAAAAATCTGGCTTTAACAGCTCTTGGAGCCCTTATGCTTTTTATTGGCTCTGTTTATGCGGCAAAAAACTATTTGCGGCCGGTGGAATTTATGAGTCTGAAAAAAGTCTGCCGCCTGTGGGGAGAGCGCCCTTTTAATGAGGCAAAGTTCAAAGCCGCCGGCGAAGACAAAAATATCAGGGCAAAAATGACATGCTCTCTTTTAAAAAATAATGTTTGCGGCAAACTAGCGGCAAAACTTGCGGCATATTTGCGGGATGAAAGCTTATAAATGTCTGAAAACACAAAAAAAACCGCTTTCAGAGGATAGGAGGGGGCTATGATTTATGTGGATGTCAAGCCGGAATTGATTCGCTGGGCGCGGAGGCGGTCGGGCCTGAGCGCGAAAAGCTTTCTGAAAAAATTCCCCAAAATGGAATTGTGGGAAGCGGGCAAAAAACAGCCGACATTAAAGCAGCTGGAAAAGTTTGCCAAAGCGGCGCATGTTCCCATCGGGTATCTGTTTTGGGACAAGCCTCCGGAGGAAAAGCCGCCTATACCAGACTTTCGGAAAATGGCTGAGGCAAAATCCATCCGCCCCAGCCCGAATCTTCTGGAAACCATTTATATTTGCCAAAGACAGCAGGACTGGTATAGGGACTGGCAGAAGGCGGAGAAAATGCGCCCGCTGGCTTTTATTGGCTCCGCCCGCCCCCTGGAAAGCCATATTGTCAAAACGGCGGAGCATATTGCCAAAGTTTTAAAATTTGACATTGAAAAGAGAAAAAAACTGCCGTCCTGGACAGCTGCCCTGCGCCAGTTTATAGAAATGGCAAACTCAAAGGGGATATTGGTTATGCGCAGGGGAATTGCGGGAAACAATACCCGGCGAAAATTGGATCCCGAAGAGTTTCGCGGCTTTGCCCTTTCTGATCCTCTGGCTCCTCTGATTTTTATTAACAGCGCGGACACAAAGGCCGCCCAGATGTTTACTTTGGCGCATGAGCTGGCTCATCTGTGGATTGATCAAACAGCGGTTTCAAACATGCAGGCTCTGCATGTTTCCGGCTCTCAATCAGGCTCCTCATCTTTAAATATTTCTGAAAGCCGTATTGAAGCCTGGCGCAATAAGGTGGCTGCGGAGCTGCTTGCGCCTCTTAAGGCGCTCCGCAAAGAGGTTTTTTTCGCGAAAAACAAAGCTGATTTTTCCAAAGAGATTGAGCGGCTGGCCCGCAGCTTCAAAGTAAGCTCTCTGGTGATTTTAAGGCGGCTTTATGACGCAAAGCATATAACATTTCAGGAGTTCAGCCGAAAGTATGGGGAAGAGCTGAAAAAAATCAAATCGCTGAAAAAAGGGGATGGATCTGGCGGCGGGGATTTTTTCCGAACTTTTAACTCGCGCATTGCGCCTCCTTTTGCAAGAGCTCTGGCGGTTAGCGCTCTGGAGGGATACACCCCCTTTAGAGAGGCTTTTCAGCTGCTTGGCATCCGAAAGACCGCCACATTTAAAAAAATAATAAAGAATTTTAACTTGGATTTTTAATGCCAAAGAGGGAAAATTAAAGTCAGAGCAAAAAGCACAGGACAAAAAACATGCAAATTACAGATTATCATGCCAAATATTATGCTTATGAGCTGACAAAGCGCCGTCCTTCAGGGGACATTGAAGGGCTTATCCCCGCCCTTGTGTCCGCTCAAGTGGATTTGAACCCTCATCAGGTGGAAGCGGCTTTGTTTGCTTTCAAGTCTCCCTTGTCAAAAGGCGCTGTTTTGTCTGATGAGGTGGGGCTTGGCAAAACCATTGAGGCGGGCATTTTGCTTTCTCAAAAATGGGCGGAGCGGAAGCGAAAACTGCTGGTCATAGTTCCCTCCAGCCTAAGGAAGCAGTGGAGTCAGGAGTTATGGGAAAAATTTTTTCTCCCTTCCCGCATACTGGAGACCGGATCCTTTAATAAAGCCCTCAAACAGGGCGCGAAAAACCCTTTTCAAACAAATGATAAAATAATTATTTGCTCTTATCAGTTTGCTCGAAATAAATCAAACTTTGCCGGCAAGATCAAATGGGATCTTGCAGTTATTGACGAGGCCCACAGGCTGAGAAATGTCTATAAGCCGCAAAATAAAATTGCCAGAGCTTTAAGGGAAACATTTAAAGGCGCTCCAAAAGTGCTGCTGACGGCCACCCCTCTGCAAAATTCCCTGATGGAGCTTTATGGATTAACCAGTTTTGTGGATGAGCATATTTTCGGAGATGAAAAAAGCTTTCAGACTCAATACGCTTTGCGCGCCGGCTCAGATGAGAAGCTTTATTCTGAGCTTAGAAACAGGCTGCAGTCAGTCTACAAGCGCGCTTTAAGGAGACAGGTTCAGGAGTATGTCCGATACACAAAGCGTATTCCCATTACTGAAGCATTTACTCCCAAGAGGGAAGAGCAAATTTTATATGAGAAAATATCAGAATACCTGCAAAGGGAAAACCTTCACGCTTTGCCATCCGGCCAGAGACAGCTGATAACTCTGGTTTTAAGAAAACTTCTGGCCTCTTCCAGTTATGCCATTCAGGGCGCTTTGATAAAAATGATTAACAGGCTGGAGGCAATTCTGAAAGATGATGCGGCGCAAAAAGAAAATTCAGATAAGGAGTTTTCAAAAGATTTTGAATCTTTTGAAAATACAAAAGAAGAGTGGGAGGAGGAGCGGGAGACAGAGCAAAAACTGCTGTCTGAAGCGGACCAAGCCTCCATACAAGAGGAGATTGAAGATTTAAAGGATTTTCAAAAGCTGGCTGTTTCCATAAAAGAGAATGCAAAGGGGGAAAGCCTGTTGAAAGCTCTCAGTCTGGGATTTAAGAAAGCTAGAAAGCTTGGCGCAAAGCAAAAAGCTCTCATTTTTACAGAGTCCAGAAGAACGCAGAGCTATCTTTTGCGACTGCTAGAGAAAACAAAGCATGCTGAAAAAATTGTCTTGTTTAACGGCTCCAACGATGATCAAAAATCAAAACAAATTTATGAGGAATGGAAAACAAAAAACAAAGATTCAGATCGCGCGACAGGCTCCAGAACCGCTGATATGCGCTCCGCTTTGGTGGATTATTTTAAGGAAACAGCGCAAATTATGATTGCCACGGAAGCCGCCGCTGAAGGCATAAACCTTCAGTTCTGCTCTTTAATCATGAATTATGATCTTCCCTGGAATCCTCAAAGAATTGAGCAGAGAATTGGCCGGTGCCATCGCTACGGGCAAAAGCATGATGTGGTTGTGGTTAATTTTTTAAACAGAAAAAATGAGGCGGATCAAAGAGTGTTTCAGCTTCTTTCAGAGAAATTTCAGCTTTTTAAAGGTGTTTTTGGGGCAAGCGATGAGGTTTTGGGAAGCATTGAATCCGGGGTTGATTTTGAAAAAAGGATTTTGCAGATTTATCAAAAATGCCGAACCAGCGGGGAAATTCAGCAAGCTTTTGATGATTTGCAGGATGAGCTTTCAGAGCCTGTCAGTAAAAAAATGAAGCAGGCAAAAAAAAAGCTAATTGAGAATTTTGATGAGGAGGTTGTTGAAAAATTAAAAACCAGCCAGGAAAACAGCCGGGAATATCTAACTAAATACGAGATCTGGCTCTGGGAAATTACAAAATTGATTTTAAAAAATGATGCTGTATTTGAGCCGAAAACCTATGGGTTTAACTTGAAAACAAGACCTTTTGGCTTAAGTGATATTTCTCTTGGCCCTTACAAAATGGGAAATAATGTCAAAGACTCTCATATTTACAGGCTGGGCCATCCTTTAGCTGAAAAAATTATAGAGGCAGTGAAAGAAAAACAAACAAGAACAGCCAGGCTGATATTTAACTATAATGATCCCTTAATTCCAAAAATCAGCATATTGCAGGAATTTGTTGGAAAATCTGGCATATTGCGATTGACAAAAATAACTGTTGAAAGCTTTGATGAAGAGGACTGTCTTATTGTTTCCGCTATAACCAATAAGGATATTGCTCTGGATGAAGAGCAGCGCTCAAGACTTTTTTCTCTCCCGGCAAAAGTTTCTGAATTAAAAGGCTTTAGAGATAACGGGCGCTTAAACAGGTTGTATGAGAAAGAAAAAAACAAACTCATCTCTTCTATTTCAAAAAGAAACTCTAAAAGCTTTGATGAGGAAATGGACAAACTGGATTTTTGGGCAGAGGACAGAAAAAAAACTTTAGAGCAAAAGCTCAGGGAAATGGACAAAGAAATTAAAAGCCTGAAAAAAGCCAGCCGCAAAGCCAATAATCTTCCAGACAAAATTAAGCTCCAAAAACAAGTCAATGACATGGAAGGCAAAAGAGACAAAGAATGGAGGGAGTTTGACAAGGCCAAAAAAGAAATTGAGAGACAAAAAGAGCAGCTGATTGACAATATTGAGGCCCGCATGAAGCAAAAAATCACAGAGAAAGCCATATTTGAAATAGAATGGGAGATTGTTTAAAAATGAACCAGGAGTTGATTATGGAAAAGCTGAAGAAACCGGATGATATTGTGGCTGAAAAAATTGTAAGCCGGCTGGCTGAAAAAAAACTTCTTTCTGAAAAAAGAAGGGAAGAGTGGATGAAAAAACTGTCTTCAGAGACAGCTTCTTTTGAAGACTGGAATTTGCTTGCGGATTTTTATATTAAAGAAAAGGATCAGGCTGATGAATAAAGATAAAATTAAAGCCATTGAGTTAAAAAAATTTCGCGGGGCCACAAAGCCTTTGCGGTTGGACTTTAGGCCGGAAAAATCAATGATTCTGATTTTTGGCGAAAACGGGACAGGAAAATCCACAATTATTGACGCTCTGGATTTTGTTTTTAACAGGGAATGCGGCTCCTTAAAAGAAAAAAGCTCAACAAATATCAAGAGTCATTTACCGGCTCTCGGCTCTAAGCCGGCAAATGTTGAGGTAATGGTTGAGACTCAAAAGGGAAGAACTTGGAAAGGCAGGCTTAATGGCTCAAAACCTGAAATTGAGGGAAATAACAATATCCTTTTAGTGGGAGTTTTAAGAAGGAGTAAAATCCTTAAACTGATAGATGCAATACCAAGCGAGAGATATAAAGTTTTAAAGAGTTTTATTAAATTGCCAAATATTCGCTATTCTGAAAAATCTTTAAGAGATTTGATTAGTGAGATAAAAAAAGATTTAAATAAAAATACATCCAATAGAATAACACAAGAAGATACTCTGAAAAACTCTTGGGAAAAAGAAGGCAAAAATGGAGAGAGCTTTCTCAGCTGGGCGGAAGAAATAAGCGAAAAAGAGAGCAAAGAATTAAATGAAAAAATTAAAAAACTTGAACAGTTTATTGAGCTGATAAAAAAGCCTGTTGAATGCTGGAAAGAGGCAAAAGATCTAAGGGAAAAATATGCCAGATCAAAAAAGGAGTTTAATAGAGCTGAAAAGGTTTTGAAAGATCTAAGCGGCAAAAAACAGTTGCAGGAAGTCATTGATATACTGCAAAAAACACAGTCTTTTTTGCAAAAAGAAAAAACAGCTGAAGAATGCCCCGCCTGTGAACAGCCTATTGTCTCGGAAAATTTGCGAAAAAGAATTTCTGAAAGACTGCACAATATGAAAGCTCTTGTTGAGGCAAAAGAACAATATCAAAATGCAAATAGAGATTATGATTTTGCTCAAAAAAAGCTATTTGAAAAAGAAAAAGAGCTGAGGCAATCAACTGAAAAACTGATTAAACATTCAGAGAAAAAAACAGACATTAAAGAATCAAAACAAATTAAAGAAAACTGTAAGCAGAATAATTTTTTGAACAAAGAGAGCATTGATGCAGAAAAGGCAGAGATATTTTTTGAAGACGCAGAATCTCTTCTGCAAGAGGCAAATAAAACCTGCGAGAACAGCCGAAAAATCTCACATCAGCTAAATTTAATAAAAACATCTTACTTAAGCTTTAAAGAAACAGAGAATAAAATAAATAAGCTGGACAGAAAAGAAAAATTCTTGTCTAAGGTCCTTCAAATTGTTGAAAATGAAAGGAAGAGCTATGTTGAAGGGCTTTTAAGACAAATATCTGAAGATATAGAAAAACTTTATTCAAAACTTCATCCCAAAGAGGGGCTTGGTAATATCGAGCTTTCTTTAAAGCCAAATGCTCGCTCTTCACTTGAGATCACGAGCAATTTTCAAAGTGAAGAGGCTGTTCCGCCGCAAGCCTATTTTAGCGAATCTCATCTGGACACTCTTGGAATATGTGTTTTTATTGCTGTAGCAAAGCATTTTAAAAATGATATTATTGTGTTGGATGATATTGTGACCTCTTTGGATCAGCAGCATTTGGATCGCTTTATCAAAATGCTTCATAATGAAAGTCAAAATTTTAATCAAACCATTCTCACCACTCATTATCGGCCCTGGAGGGAAAGGTATAAGTTTTCCCGCCAGCCAAGCTCAAATATTCAGCTGATTGAGCTTTCAGCCTTTTGGTCTTTAGACAAAGGCATAAAAAGCAGCCAGACAAAACTTTCCATTGAAGAGCTGGAGGCTCTTAAAAAACAGAATCCGTTTGATCGCCAGGCTGCTGGCTCTAAAGCGGGGGTTTTTCTAGAAAGCCTGCTTGACAGCCTTTCTTTGCTCTATGAGCTTCACGCGCCCCGGCGGCCTGAGCCTAAATACACTTTAGGGGAGCTGATGAGCTGTTTTTCAAAAAAATTCATCAGCAAGATGAAAATCGTTTATAATGATCAGGAAAAACCTTTGTCAGAGATAATAAATAAGCTTTTTGAAACAGCAGAGCCAATTAGAAACCAAGTAGGCTCTCATTTTAATATTTCAGGAATGAATATTTCAGATAAAGAAATTATGCCATTTTTGGACAGAGCCATTGAGCTGGGAAAAGCGCTTATATGCTCTCAATGCGGAGAGCTGCCTCAAAAGAACAGGAATGATTGCTGGACATGCGGTTGCGCGAAAACCAAGTTATATCCTTTGCGCAAATAAAAAATAATTTGAAAGGGGGATTTATGAAAAAAACGAATAAAAAAACAAATAAAAAGGCGAATCGATCGAGCGGGGCGGAGAAGCCGGGCAGAGCGGGCCGGACGGCCCGGGCGGACAAAATGAGCGGGGCAAAGAAGCCGGCCCGGCTGGATTTGCGGTCCATGAGCGTTGTGGATGATCAAAAAAGAAAGCTGAGGCGGCTTTTCCCGGAGGTTTTTTCTGAAAAGAACATTGACTGGGAAAAGCTGAAGGTCTCGCTGGGCAGGCATCTGGAATCCGGCCGGGAGCTTTACAATATTAACTGGCCCGGCAGGGGAGGCTGCTTTCGCATCATTCAAGAGCCAAGCCTTGGAGCTTTAAAGCCCCGCAAAAAAGAGAGCCTTGACTGGGAGAGCTCGCGGAACCTGTTTATAGAGGGGGACAATTTGGAGGTTTTAAAGCTCCTGCAAAGGTCTTATTATGAAAAAGTGAAGATGATTTATATTGACCCGCCCTACAACACCGGGAAGGATTTTATCTATCCCGACAAATATTCGGAATCTCTGGAAACTTATCTGCGGTATACGGGGCAGAAAGGCGCTGACGGGCAAAAGTTTTCCACCAATCAGGAAACTGACGGGCGGTTTCACTCCAACTGGCTCAATATGATGTATCCACGCCTGTATCTTGCAAGAAATCTTTTGAGGGATGACGGCGTGATTTTTATCAGCATTGACGACAATGAAATCGCCAACCTCAGAAAAATCTGCGACGAAATTTTCGGCGAGGAGAATTTTGTTAATATAATTTCCGCTAAAATGAAAAATATAGCGGGGGCAAGCGGCGGCGGAGAAGACAAAAGGCTGAAAAAAAATATTGAGTTTGTTCTTGTTTATTCAAAAAATTATGATGAGTTAAAGCCATTTAATTCAGTCTATAAATTAACAGAAATCTGCAATTTAATTAAATATTATGAGTATAACAATATCAGCTGGAAATACACTTCAGTTTTGGTCAGTCCGGGCAGAGAAAAATATCTCACATCCGCCAAAGACGGCGATGGAAATGAAATAAAAATTTTTAAAAGACAGAATCCAATAATCAAATCTGTTCAGGCTTTAGCCAAAGAGGAAAAAGCCTCTCAAAAAGATATTTATTACAGATATATTGACAAAATATTCACAACAGCCATGCCTCAAAGCTCTATCAGAGTCAGGGCAGCAAAAGCCATAGACGCGCTAAATTCCTCTTCCGATCTGCATTCAATAAAATACATTCCCAAAACAGGCAAACACAAGGGAAAAATTTATGAGCAGTTTTATAAAGGGGAAAAAAAGCGCCTTTTGACATGGCTGAGAGATGTCACAGAAAAAAAGAAAGGCAAAATATATAAAAAAGATCTTCTTGGCACTTTATGGGATGACTTAAACTTAAACAATCTCACAAAAGAGGGAGGGGTTAAGTTTGAAAGCGGCAAAAAGCCTTTAAAGCTTTTGGAAAACATAATCTCCATGGCAGCAGCGGACAAAGACTCAATTATTTTGGATTTTTTTGCGGGATCGGGGACGACAGCCCATGCGGTTTATGAAAAAAACCTGGAGGATGGCGGAAGCAGAAGATACATTTGCGTTCAGCTGCCTGAGCCGATAGATAAAAATGCGGAAGCCTATAAGGCGGGATGCAAAACCATTGCCGATATAGGAAAGGAGCGGATCCGCCGGGCTGTTAAGCAGCTCAAAGCAAAAGCCGGGGAGGCGGAAAAGCCGCTTTCAGCGCGGCGCCGCGGCGCGGGCAAAGCCGCGGCAGGCAGCCGGCAGGTCCTGCTTTTTCAGGAAAGGGATCGGGCAGGCAAAGCCAGGGGCCGCTTAGGCAAATCAGCTGGCTCCCAGAATGCCGGGAGAGACAATCAAAGCGCCAGTGACAATAGCGGCGCCGGCAAAAATATAAATGATATGGACTGGGGCTTTCGGGTTTTTAAGCTGGATGAGTCCAATTTCAGAATATGGGACGGAAAAATGCGCGCGGACAAAAAACCCGGGGAGCAAATAGAGCTGCGCCTGGACAGAGCGATTGACAAAAACGCCTCTGAAGATGACTTGCTCTATGAAATTCTTATCAAAACAGGCTTTCAGCTCACAGCAAAAGTCCAGCCCTTGAGGCTGGCGGGCCAGGTGATTTTCTCTGTGGAGGGCGATGCTTTGCTGATCTGCCTTCAGAGGAAGATTTCAAAACATCTGATTATTGAAATGGCAAAGCGATGCCCCGCCCGGGTGATTTGCCTTGACAGGGGCTTTGATGGCAATGACTGGCTTAAAACAAACGCCAAAGAAATGTTCAAGTCCTTTGGAGTCAGGGACTTTAAGACAGTGTAAAAGCAAAAAAAGATATTATGATTAAAGGCTGAAAAGCGCTGCAGGGATGAGAAAAAAAGCCATTGTCTCTTAAGGCCTTGGGCTAAAAATTTTAAGGAGGGCAAAATGAGCAAAAAACTGTTTTCGCCAAAATTTAAAATCACCCAGCCGATGCTGGGCGGTTTAATGAAAATTGAAAAAGCCAGAGGGTTTTTGGAAGCGGCCAGACTCTCTGATCAATGGATAAAAAAAATGAGCCGAAGCGCTTTTCTTTTAGAAACTCATCACACAACCCATATAGAGGGAACCCGGCTTTCGCTTGAGCAGTCAGCGGAGATTTTGGCCGGCCGCCGCCCCCCCGGAGCGGACAAAGAGGACATAAAAGAGGTGAAAAATTACAAAGACGCTTTTGATTTGATGCTGAATTATCTGAAAAAAGAGAGCGCGGTCAAAGAATCCCTTGTCAAAGAGATTCATAAAGAGCTGGTCAAAGGGGTTCGGGGAAACCGGGCCCAGCCCGGCCGGTATCGGGACCTGCAAAATTATGTGGGAAATGCCATGACCGGCGAGATTATTTACACGCCTCCCAAGCCTGAGGCGGTCCCCGCCCTTATGAAGGATTTTGTGAGATGGATCAATCAGGAAACAAAGATTCATCCGGTTTTAAAAAGCGGCATTATCCAGTTTCAGTTTGTTCATATCCATCCTTTTGTTGACGGAAATGGCCGGGCCTCGCGGCTGCTTTGCGCCTTTTATCTCTATAAATCAGATTACGATTTTAAAAGGCTTTTTTCCATCAGCGAGTATTATGACAAGGACAGAAAAAGCTTTTACAGCGCCATTCAGTCTGTCCGGGAAAGCGGCATGGATATGACATTTTGGCTTGAGTATTTTGTCCAGGGGCTGCTGTCTCAAATGAGCGGGGCTGTGGAGGCCGGAAAAAAGGTTATTTTTAAAGACGCCCTGATGCAAAACCATAATTTATCGCAAAGGCAGGGCCTGGTCATTGAGCATATCCTGGAAAACGGAAAGCTCCTCCCAAAGGATTTTGAAGAGCTTTGCTCAAAAATGAGCGGGCCGGGCAAAGCAGGGCAAAAGCAGACAATATCCAAGGTGACTAAAAGAACACTGCAAAGAGATTTGAAAGATATGGCTGACAAGAAAATCATTGAGGCGGAAGGAAAGACCAACCGGCAGTTTTACCGCCTTTCAGGAAAAGGTTAAACTTGCGGCAAAACTGCGGCCTGTTTGCGACAAACTTGCGACAAACTTGCGACAAACTTGCGACAAAACTTGCGACAAAACTTGCGACAAAACTTGCGACAAACTTTGCGACATGTTTGCGACATGTTTGCGACAAACTTTGCGACATGTTTGCGACATGTTTGCGACAAACTAGCGGCAAACTAGCGGCAAACTAGCGGCAAAACTAGCGGCAAAACTAGCGGCAAAACTAGCGGCATGTTTGCGGAATGAGGGCTTGTAAATGCTTGAAAATACAATAAAAACCGCTTTTGAGGGAGCGGAGGGGAAAAGCCCCGGGAGCTGCCGGGAATCCGGCTCTCGAAAGCTAAGCGGGGGCGGGGTTTCGCCAAAGCCGCAAAGAGGAAAAGCGCAATGAAGCTCAAGTTTGACCCCGGCCAAAAGCATCAGCTGGACGCCATATCCGCGATAACGGATTTGTTTGCCGGCCAGAAGCCTGATTCTTATAAAATTTTTGGCGAATCCGGCGGGAAAATCGGCGAATTGCCGGAGCTTTCCGCGATTCCTGAGGGATATGCCGGCGGATATTATGGCAACAAGCTTGCCTTAAACAATGAAACCAGCTCAGAAAAAATCCGCAGCCAAATCGATAAGAGCCTGAAAGCTGTCCAAAAAAGAAACTCCATCATCTCTCAGGAAAGCGTGGAGTCCAAAGGGCTGAACTTTTCCGTGGAAATGGAGACAGGAACGGGAAAAACATACACTTACCTCAGAACCATATTTGAGCTGCAAAGCCGATACGGATTTAAGAAATTTATTATCGCTGTCCCCTCAGTGGCCGTCAGAGAGGGGGTTTTAAAGTCTCTTGAAATCATGAAAGCGCATTTTAATGAGCTGTATAACAAACCGCTGTTTTTCCGGTTTGTTTATCAGTCTAAAAAGCCCGGCATGCTCAGGGCTTTTGCCAGAGGCAGCAGCCTGCAGATAATGATTATCAACATAGACGCCTTTAACAAAGACAGCAACATCATCAGACAGCAGAGAGATCATATCGGAGGGGCCAGGCCCATTGACTTTATACAGGCTTCGCGGCCTATTGTCATCATTGACGAGCCACAAAACATGGAGAGCGAAAAATCCCGCTCAGCCATTGAATCCCTCAATCCGCTTTTTACTTTAAGATATTCCGCCACGCACAGGGATCTTTATAACCCTGTTTACTGCCTGAACCCTGTCCGGGCTTTTCAGAAAAAGCTGGTTAAAAAAATTTCCGTGGCTTCTGTATTGGAGGAAAATGACCTCTCGCGGGCATACCTGAAAGTCTTAAAAATAACAAATAAAAACAGCAAATTCCGATGCTCTGTCCAGTTCTTTCAAAATACAGCGCAGGGGCGCGGGCTGGCAAAAAGAATCTGCAGGCAGCATGATGACCTGTTTATTCTCTCAAAGGAAAACCCGGTTTACAAACACGGATTCAGAATTGCGGAAATCAGCTGCAGGCCCGGCCGGGAGTTTATTAAACTTTCCAATGGCCTCCGTTTGTTTCAGGGAGAGGAGCGGGGGAGCTTTAAAAAAGAGGCGCTTAAAATTCAAATCAGAGAGGCTGTCAAAGCCCATTTTGAAAAAGAGCTGCAGCTGAGAGGCATGGGGATAAAGGTTTTGTCCCTGTTTTTTTTGGATCGGGTGGAAAACTACAGAGTTTACAAAAACGGCCGGGCCTTTTTAGGGCTTTATGGCAGGTGGTTTGAGGAAATTTACAGGGAGGTTTCAAAAGAATACAGAAAAGACCTGGACATAACCCCTGTTTCAGAGGCTCATAACGGGTATTTTTCAAAAGACAGAAAAGGCGCCCTGAAAAACACAACAGGGCGCGGCGCGGAGGACGCGGACACTTACAGCTTGATTATGAAAGACAAGGAGAGGCTGCTGGATATAAAAAACCCCCTGAAATTTATTTTTTCCCATTCCGCTTTGAGGGAGGGCTGGGACAATCCAAATATTTTTCAGATTTGCGCGCTTGGCGAATCAAGATCCTCCATTAAAAAAAGGCAGGAAATCGGCCGCGGCTTAAGGCTGCCGGTCAATCAAAAAGGGGAGAGAGTCAAAGACGATCTCATCAGCATCCTGACAGTTGTGGCCAATGAGAGCTATAGCGCCTGGACAGAGAGCCTGCAAAAAGAGCTTGAGGAGGACTGCGGGGTTGTTTTTGGCTCCCTTCCAGAAGGCGCTTTTGCGGGGATGGCTTTTGAGGAGCGGGGCAAAGAGCGGACAATTTCCGCTGAGGAGTCAAAAGAGATATGGGATCATTTGCAAAAAACAGGCTGCCTTTCTGAGACAGGATTTATCACAAAACAGTTCAGTCAGGCTGTCCAAAACAGCAGCTTTTCCGCTCCGAAAAAATTTCAAGCCATCGCCGCCGGCATCATCCAGACAGTGGAGCAGCATCAGCTGGAGTCCCACATAAAAAAGCGCGCGGAAAGGAAAAAGGCGCGCTTAAATCAAAAGGCGCTTTTAGATCCTGAATTTCAGAAATTCTGGAAAGCCATCTCAAAAAAAACAATTTATTCCGTTCATTATGAGAGCCGGGATCTGATTGAAAAAGCCGGGCGGGAAATCAAAAACAGCCCGCCTGTCCAGCCCCTGAAAATTATCACTCAGACAGCGGATATCAAGGTGGAGTCCAGGGGCCTCAGCGCGATCCCCGCGCAGACCGCTGACAGCTCCCCCCTTCCTGAAGCGGAGAGAGCGCCTGATATTTTGTCTTATATTGAAGAAAGAGTCCCCATCACAAAAAGGACAATTTTAAACATATTAAAAAAGTCAGGGAGGCTGGGGGATTTTTCTGTCAATCCGCAGCAGTTTATGGATTTGGCGGTCCAGCAAATACAAAAAACCCTGCAGGGCCTTGTCATAGAGGGAATCAAATACGAGAGGCTGAGCGGGGACTCTTATGAAATGTCCCGGTTTAAAAAAGACGAGCATAAAATGGAGTTTGCCGGGGACAAAATCATCCCGTCCAAAAAGTCCGTTTATGATTATATTTATTATGAATCAGGGGTTGAAAAAAGATTTGCGGAGGCCCTTGAAAGCATGAGGAATATAAAATATTTTATCAAGCTGCCGGGCTGGTTTAAAGTCCCGACTCCTGTTGGAAACTATAACCCCGACTGGGCTATACTCAAAAAAAACGGGAATGTTGTTTATATGATAAGAGAGACAAAAGCCGATCTGAAAGAGATGGGGCTCCGCGGGCTGGAAATCGCGAAAATCAAATGCGGCCAGAGGCATTTTGAAAGCATCGGGGTCAATTACAAAGCCTGCTCTTCTGTTGAAGGCGCGGACCTGTGAGGGCCGCGCGCGCGGGAAAAGCCCCGGCGGGCCGGCGCTCAGAGGCGGGGTTCGTCTTTTTGGACAGGGGCGGCGCCGCTTTCAGCCGCCGCCGCATCGCGCGCTTTTGGAAAATCAAAGGAAAACGATCGGGACAGGGAAAAGGCCCAGACACTGACCCATTTGTCAAAAGCGACCGCCTCTGTCCGCCCCTGCTGGTCCAGCCTCTCTCCGTGAGAGTAGGACAGCGACAGCTCCCACTGCCCGCCGGGCTTAAAAACCCCGGCCAGCGACAGAATGTAAAAATGCCGCAGCCGCTTTTTGTAATTGGGCCTTGCGGCAATGGCCGGGCTGATATCATAAACAGAAACAGCCCACTGGCCATAGCTTCCCGAAAGGGAAAAATAATCCGTGATGTCCATGGAAAGGCCCGCAGCCTGAATTCCAAACAGAAGCTGCGGCAGCGGAGCCCCCCCATCGCTTTGCCCCGCTGTGGGCGAGGTGGTGTATTTTGAAAAATAATGCCGGGCGGCGGGCTTTAGGGAAAAAGTGACGCTCTTGATCTCTTTTGGCAGGAATTTCAAAAAAGGGTCCAGCTTGAGCCTCCACATGAAATAAGCTGTTCCAAGGCTGTAAATGTCATTCAGCCGCGAGTGATAAGAAAGCGGCAGCGAGGCGGACAGCCCGGCTGTCAAAATGCTTTCCTCAGATGAAAGCTCAAACCTCCTTTGAAGGGAAAGCAAAGTGTCCTGAACCCAAAGCCCCGTGTCGCCGCTGTTTGGATTGAGAATGAAGCTCTGGTTTAGGCTTTGCGAAAGGGAAAAAGAAAGAGATTCCGAAAGCTGATAAGATCCGGAGGCAAAAAACCGGGCCGCGCGGTCCGCGCTTGTGATGAATCCGCTGGTGTATCCCAGCCCCGCCTTGAGGGAAAAAGGCTGCTCCTGTTTGCCTGGACGGCCCCCCGGCCGCTCCTGTTTATCCGGCCGGCCCCCCTCCCCCGCCAGAGGGTCTTTTTCGTAAATAAGATCAAAAGCTGTTTTGCCGGCGGGATCAATCTCTGAAAAAGCGGCCCCCGGCATAAGAAGCGCGGCCAGGCCGGCCGCCGCGCAAAAAAAAGATTTGGGTTTGCTGTTTTTGCCGGGAGAGCATTTGAGCCGCCTGAGAAATATTAAAGAGGTCATAGCCGCCCCGTCATGTTTATTCCCTTAGGCTGCGCCTGAAAAGCCATAAATGCCTCAAAATCATTCCCAATTTAACCATTCCATGATAATGAGAAGCTGATTTTTATGCCGAATGGCAGTCCTCCCTGACTCTTTCAACCGGAATATGCGCCGCTCAATTAAGAAAAAAAACCCGCTTGTCAAGAGGGGGGCTTTGCAGGCTCAGCCTAGCCTCCGCCGTCGCAAGCCTGCGGAAGCGCGCCGTTTTTCTTGAAATAGTTATATAAAAAGAAGGTGTTATACACATCCTGCTTTCCAATGCGGAGGCTCCCGCCATCGGAGTGAGTCACCCGCCGCAGGCGGTCAATAATGGTAAAGGAGTATTTGTTTAAATTGCTTGAGGCTGTGTAGTAATTCCCGTCAAAATAAGCGACCCCCAGCTTTTCGCCGGTGTTTCTGTAGTAAATGTCGGAGATTGATCCAGAAAGCTCTTCCATGGAAACAACAGCCGTGTCCAAAAAGCCCGGCTCATTATGGCTGTGGGGCCTGTGAGCCATGGGATCAATGCCAAAGCGGCTTTTAAGCCCCCTGGGAGTGTAGCAGCGGACGCCGATTTTTTCAAGCAGATCGCCCTCCAGGCTCAAATTGTAATAGTTGGAGGCGTTTTTGGCGTAGAGCTGCCTTCCAAAATCAATAAACCAGTTCTCCATATCCACCCGGACAGTCAGGGCGTTTTCCATGATCTCCTCTATCATCTGGCGAAATCCCAAACTGCTGATATAAGTCAGGTAGCTGGCTTTGCCCAGGTAGTGGTTGGGATTGTAAAGGAATCCGTCATCCCCCATAAGAAAAATCATGGCAAACAGCTTGTCCCAAAAGATTCCAATTTTTTCGATGGCTCCGGATTCCTCATTGTAAATGGTCTGCCAGTCCCGATCCGCCCGGGACTGCTGTATAACGGAGTTGTAAAAGGCCATGCTGAGCTTGATGGCCTGGCGGATGTCTTTCTGCGTCTGATTCGAAATCAGCCGGATCTCATCATCCGTGTAGCTTTTTTTGGACTCCGTCAGGATTTCATCTATATAATCAGGGCGAAAGGCCGTCCTCCACATCATCAGCATTCTTTTGATATCCCACATTGTCTTGAATATTTGGGAGGGATAGCGGCTGGTGTCCCAGTAAGCTCTGTCCAGCCTCAGATTTCTGATAAAATAGCGCTCCTCATAACTCTCAATCAAACTCATCATGACCCGGGAGGGCGTGTCCCCCTGATCCCATTTGCCGCAAAGCGCGTTGGAGAAGGCATGGTGATCAGAGCAGAAAAGAAAATGCGTTTTTTTTGTCTTGGAAAGATCCTTTTTCCCGCTGGAATAAGCGTAAGCCAAAGCCGCCTCATCATAAGGGCCAAAAAGAGCTTTTAGAGGCCCCGAAACTTCGTCTTTGATATGCATGTAATCCATCACAGAGGAGGTTTTGAGCTTGCCGCTTGCGCCATCCGGGCCGCCATGCCAGTGTCTCCGGTCAAAGCTTCCGTAAAAATTATGCCTCAAGCCCAATACATGGCCAAATTCATGGGACATAAGATTAAAAAGAATCCGCCTTTTCGCCTCCTCCGGCGCCATTCCATTGGCGAGCAGCTTCGGCAGCCGGGCAATAACGGGATCCGCGGGATAAATCACTGTGTTTCTCTCATGGGCTAAAAGCTTTAAATCGCTTTCCCTGGACTGGGAAATGATGTTTTTTATTTCCTTGTTTAAGGATTTCGGGATGCTAGAGTTTATTTGTGGAAGATCGATGTTGAAATAAAAGCCCAGCCGGCGCAGCAGCTGGGGAACTTTCCCGGCAAGAGGCTGCGGGATGAAGCGGAAGCCGGGGAGGGCTGTTCTGCCGGACGGCCTCCGCGCCCTCCCATAATGATCGTTTCCCGGGGCGGAGAGGGCTTCATCTATCCCCCGCAGGTCTGATAAATCTTCAGCCTTTTCCGTCAGAGCTGAGGAGCTGGTAAACTGGGAAAGGGCGGGATGCCCAAAAGTCAAATTCGCTGTCAGCCACTCAAACTCCGGGCGAATCTTGGATTTTGCGTCAATGAGCCTGGCTGTGGATGTCCATTTTGCGGGATCATTTTCCTTGAGGGTTCGCTTCATTTGCTCAAAAAGCGAGCTGGCGCTGTATTTTGCCGCGCTGCTCTGGACAGGCTGTCCATTTTCGTCAATGTAATTCTTGAAGTCTCTTTTGTAAGGCTCATGAACCAGATATTTCAAATAGTAATCCAGGTAATGGGTTGTGGCGATCACATTCCCGCTGATAATCTCCCCTGTGGCCGGATGGGCGTCAGAGGGGCCATATCCCAGGATGGGCAGGCTTGTCTGCATGAGATGAAAAAAGGAGTGGCGGATATCCCCAAACTTCTGCCCTGAGTTTTCCCGCAGCTCAAAACATATCCCTGTTGAGCAGGTCTCCCCCTCAAGAGGCAGAGCAGAGCCGTCAGCGCGGCAGTTTCCGTCCAAAGGGTAATCATTCAGCTTGTGTTTGGCCAAAAGCCTGTTCACGCTGCAGACCGCCCCATGGGCAATGTCTTTGTATTTTTCCGGGTAATCCTCTGTAAAGTAAAAGACATGTTTTTTATTGGGATTCCAGCGGTTCATGTAAAAGATGTTTTTGTCTCTCTGGTCTTCGGCAATGGCCGCGCGGACCGTGCGGAAAAAGCCATATTTTTTAAGCAGGGGGTCCTGCTCCCCGGCATAGACATAAGGCTCATAGCTTTCGTCTTTTTGGCGCGGATCAGGGATTCTTTTAAAGGAATATTTGTAATGGACTGAGCTGACAAAATTCCCCTCGCTCCAGCGCTTCAGGCTTCGGGAGCAAAGGGGATCCTGCTCATAATCCACAGCCACTGTCCAGGTGATGTAATCGTCCCCGGCCTCTCTTGAGCTGTCAATAACATGGGAGGCTTTTTTCGCCCAGCACCGCTCTTTTTCCGCGAGGCTTTGAAAGTAGGGAAAGGTGGTTTTTTCCGATATGTCCGCCTTGCCCCAGTCCACTGTGAAGTATCTTTTGCTCCGCCAGGGGATGTATTTGTTTTCCTCCTCCCGGTTTGTGGTGTAGCCATCCACTTCCGCCAGGCGGTACTCCGAATGCTTGATGTCCCATTCATTGATCAGCTCAGGCCCCCCCTGGCTCGCAATATCCTCAGACTCTAAAAGCCGCCTGTTAACGGCGTTGTGGAATTTCAGCTTGTCCCTTGTAAATTCAAAATACCCCGCCCTGGCCTCGCTTTGCAGCCCCTCAAAGGAAAAAACAAGGGCCGGAGTTCCAAAGGAGGTGTCTGTGACAGTCACTTTGTAGATCCAAAACTTAGGATCCGCTTTTGTCCCTGAAAAAACCTCCTTGAGCATGCGGTCCCGGTTGCCGTCGGGCATAGGCGTAATGGGCCTGACCCTGACACAGGATGCGAGGCTTGCCGCCGCGGCGGCTGCGGCAAAAATCCAGCATAGGCTTTTCATTTTTGAGCCTCTTTGTTTTCTAAGGGTTTTTTATAGATCGTCAGGCCGGCAAGCTCCCTGGATGTGAAGTCCAGAATCAGTTTATGCTTTGGAAAGTAAAATGTTCTTTTCACTCCTGAAAAGAGAGAGTCTAAGGGGGCCATGTAAAAACAGCCTTCAAAGGGCCGGCCGCTGTCAGCGCCGGCGCGGGCCTGTTGAATTTCCCCCTCAAGCCTGTCTGCAAACTCTTGATCGCGAAGGCCCATGCTGACATCAAAGCCCTCAATGCCGCACAGCGCGCGGATGGCGCCGAAAAAAGCGCCTGAGTTGGCGGAGATTTTGCTGATCTCATACTCATCAAAGCTTTTCCCGCCAATGTCTTTGGCCTGGAATGTGGGATGGATGTAAAAACTAACCCCTCCGGCGGTTATCCGCTCGGATTTTTCAAAAGCAATGTTTTTGTCTCTTCCCGAAGGATACACAGCCGATGATTCCACCTCATCGGAATAGCTGCTCAGGGCAATAAGAGTCCGGCCGCCGTCCGCGGGGTAGGCTGCTATGGCTGTTCCAGGCCCCGGCTTTTTGTCCCTGAGATAGATCCTGCTGCCAAGCTTAAAGCCCAAAAGCCCCTCAGCCGGCTGGCTGAGATCCAAGTCAGCGCTTTGGTTTTCCATAGCATAGCCTTCAAAATCATTGTCATCCGCCAGCGACAGAATAAACAAGGCCCTTCCGCTGCCCTCATCAATCTCAATATAAAAATACATGGGGCGCCGCCCTTTTATGCTTTGAGTTTTCAGCAGGCCTTCGGCTTTGAGCGCGAATGTGTCGCTGTGGCGGCCAAAGACCCGTTTGCCTGTCTGGATCGCGGAATCCAGATGCGGGCTGGGGCTGATGCGCGCGCTCTCCAGAAGATCCAGCAAAGCGGAGATTAGGTTTTTTTGCAAAGGGTAATTATCCCTGATTTGAGGCATTTCTGTCGCAAGATAAAAAACTGATGGATCGCCTTTGACAGCCTCCATTTTTTTCTTTATGCCCTCCATAGACCATGGCCCGCCGTTTTCAGCCAGAGGCTCCAGGCTGAGGGCCAGGCTCTGGCCCCCCCCGTCCGCAAGCGACACTTTAACAAGGGATTCATTGATCAAAAACGGCATATTGTATTCATGATCTCTCATCACAACAGCGGACAAATGGCTGTCATCGGGGATGGCCGGCTCTTTTTCCTCAAAATTGTTTCTTTTCCATAAAATGCTGACAGCCTGGGTTTCCTGGCGGAGGAAATTGCTGCTGTAAGTGATAGGCAGGCCCCGGTCGATTCCTGATTTTTCCAGCGTTTCCCTGTAGCTCCCGCCCAGGCCGAAAACAGTTTTTGAGCCATCCCCCCCCTCGCAGTGGAATTTGCCTGTGACGAGGTCAAAAGGGCTGAGGAAACAGGCGGGATCATTGTTTCGGATCAAAGCGATTTGCGCGAGTTTGCGCCGCTCGTTGTTTCCAAACAAAAGATACATTTTGGGAAGCTGAAAAAGAACATAATTGCTCTGGGGATTGATGGAGAGCGAGCAGGTTTGCGCCGCGAGGCAGTCTTCGCCCCCGCCCTCCAGATGCCGGTAAAGGGAGGTGATAAACGCGCGGGCTTTTGGATCTTCCAGGATATCCATCTCCCCTTCGCTGAAATGGCTGGCAAAGGACTGCCCTATCCGCGCGAACCGGTTTTCCCCCATAAAAGGCCCAAAATCCAAAGATCCCTGGTAGGATCCCAGTATATAGATTACATAGGGGACGCGGGGGGTGTCATCCCGCCAGGCCGCCGCAAGCCCCTCTTTATAAACAGACACCCCTGAGGATGTGGCGCGGTCAAAATTTAAAATGCCAAGCGATTCCTCATAATTGGTCTCCATGCTGATGTTTCCCGCAGCCCCCTTCTGATAGTTAATGGGAATCAGAGAGTTTTGTCTGGTTTTTTCGTCTTTGCCGGCTTCGGTTTCCTCCGGCCTTTCCAAAAACAAAAGGCCTCCATTTGGGCGGGTGGGCTTGTCTGACAAAAAGGCGGCTTTCAGGCCAAGAGAATAGGCTGCCCTGGGCCGGCTGTGGGAGGAGCCGTCCGCGCTGGCTGTGGAGGGAATCTCGTATTGATACTGCTGAGGGGGCTCTCCGCAGGCCGCAAGCCAGCCGGCCGCTGCCCCCATTATAAGGATGGAGGCCAGGCTTTTAGGCGCCTCCGGAGACTGCCGTCTTTGGCTTTTTGCTTGTTTCATGGACCCCCCCTTTTTATTTAGATCATTCAGCCCTCTTTAGATCATATTTAGATCACAGCTCTCCCTTTGGCGCGGCGGGCTTGCAAGCCATCCCTTGTCCCATATTTTTCCTCTGAAAGCAAGAAAATTTAAAGAAATTTGAAAAATTTTCCGGTTTGGCCCGCAATTTTCGGGGATCTGGCCGCCTGGCTATTAAATATGGTTTGGCCTGCTATAATAAATTGGCATAAGCGCCGTCTGAGCCATTAACTTTCATGCTGTCTTTTTTTTCAGCCTGTCCCGGCTCAGACAGGGCGGCGGATTTTACAGCTGTTCGTCCGCCTTGCGGGCCTCAGCGGCATTTGCGGCGCGCCCGCGCCCATCAAACTTTTCACAGCCAGCAAAAAAAAACAAAAGGCAGGCATGCGCTTAAAATATTTTTTTCATAAAAACCTCCGGTTTTTGATCTTTTGCGGGGAGGCTTTAGCCGCGGTTTTTTGCGCTGGTCCAGGAAAAAATAATGATCATTAAGAGGGCAAGCCCTTATTTATAAATTTTTCTTATATAGTTTATAAATTTATTTTATTAAAAGCCCCAGAATAATCAGGGGCCATGCGGACAATTTTCAAAAAACCGGCAAACAAAGCTTTTTTGGCTTGACCCGCCCCCCCGCCATAGAGATTATAAGAGCCGGGCGCCCCCCTGTTTGCGGCGCCTGTCAGATCAGATATGGACAGCCAAATGCCAGTTAGGCTTTTAACAGGGTTTTTCTTTTTTTGCGCCTTTTCAGCGCCGGGCCAGGCTCCGGCGCAGCCGCTGGATGAAAACTGGCTGCGGGTGACAATAGAAAACAGATCTGAGAGCGCAAAAACAATCAGCATTCGCGCTGCGCGGAATGACTTGTCAGGCTCCTGGACCTGGCGGGCCTCGCCTGACAGCGGTTGGGTTCGATACAAATTGGATCCCAAAGAAACCGCGCGGATTGTCTGCAGAAAATGCAGTTATTCCAGCCGGAAATTTAGACTGGCTTTATTCAGGCCTGAAGAAAACAAATGGCTTGACTTGTTATTGGAGCCTAACAAATTTTACTGGATCGATCTCAACTCTGAAGGGCTGTGGGATTTATACTCCTATGGCGCGGATGTTACCCATTACTATAACTGAGCCTGCCGCCCGGCAATATGGTGGAGGTGACGGGAATTGAACCCGTGTCCGCAGGGCATCATCTTTTAGGCGCTACATGTTTAGTCCCTGTTTTATTGGAGCGGGCGGGGCCTCCAAGGGACAAAGCCCCCGCCGCTCTTTTCCCGAAGGTTTAGGCTTTTGGCCCCGGGAAAAAGCCAAAAGCCGAGGCGGCTAAAGTCGACGCTTCCCCGGCTTCGCCGCCGAAAGCCGGTTCCGCGCGCTGCCTGAATCAGGCAGCGAGGGCAAATTGGTTGCCGTTTAAAAAATTGCGCGTTTTTTAAGAGTTCCCCGCGCGCCCTCTACATGCTCCCGAAAGCCTCAGGACCTGCGTCGAAGCCCTTCACCCCCCGTTTCTTTTGTCATAGCATAACAGGCGCCTTAGATAAAAGTCAAGCCCTGATTTTTGGCGCCTGCCCGCGGGGGAGGGCGGGCGGAAATCATTTTTCTCAGTCCTCCGCGCGGGAGGCCAGGCCCCCGCAGGCCTCAGGCGCGGCTCTCCGGCTCTCCGCAAGTCAGGGCGGGGCCGCCCCAGGCAATGCTTGCGCCTCCGCAGAGGATCGGGAGCGGCCGCCCCAACAAACAGCTTAATCAAATTCGGCCGGCAGCCGATAATGGCTATGTATGGCAAAAGCCGGCGCCGCCTTTGCGGCTTTTTTTCTGATGGCCCTGCTTTCCGCCTGCCTTGGGGGCAGCGGGGACAGCGGCTTGTCCATAGGCGATCCGCCTGTCAAAGCGGCGCCGGCCAAAGGCGGAAAGGCGGCAAGCAAAAGCTCTGGAATTTTTTTTGGAAATTATTTTAAAGTTCAAAGCAGCGGGAGCTATAAGCTTTTGATGTCCTCCTGTCTGCGCTGCATTGACAAGAGGCAGCAGTGCGGCGGGACTCATGTAAAAACAATATTTGAAAGCCGATCCAGCCCAAGGCGCTGCGATGGCTGGCTCAGAGAGGGATTCATGCAGATCCAGTTTCAGGAGAGAAAGCTCCCCACCGGGGCCACTGTCACTATATGGCCAAAGCACAGCCATTTAAACTGGGGCGGCTATGGCCAAAGCGCCGCTTTTGCCGTCCATTCAACAGCCCGCCCCATAAACGAAAACAGAGGCTTTTCCATAACACTGACCCAAAACCAGGGGCTTGGCGGAGGGTATCCGCTGACGGTTATGTCCAGAAACTCAAACCATGTGAAAAAAAATTCGCTTTCGGTGGAGGTTGAGTATGGCCCCTCCTCTGGAGGCAATATCATCATTGAGGAGCAGCTGAGGCTTTTGAAAGAGCGCGCCGTCCCCGCCCCCCGCCTCACCTGCCGCCAGTGCGCCCCATGGATATACTACCGCTGAGGGCCTGTTTTGATGGGCCGGCCGCGCGGCCGCTCCTCTCCTCCGCGGAATAACGAGCTGGTCCAGAGGGATGAGTCTGTTTAATAGGGCCGGCCGCGCGGCCGCTCCCCAACAGTCTTTCCCAGGGGCGATGCGGAAATGAGGGCGGGCGGCGGATTTTGCCGCAATGTGTCATTTTGCCTCTGCCGCTTAAATTCAGGGGCAGATTCCCAGCCATGCAAAAAAAGCCTTGATTTTTCCCCCGCAGGGGTTTGAAATGATCCCTGAAGAGGGGGCTTTTGTCAGGGCGCCCCCCCTGGCGGGGTAAAAAATGGCGGATCTAAAGGCAAATCTAAGAAATGGCGGCTGAAAGCCCTGCAGCGCCGCGGACAGGCCCTTAGGCTGAAAGCCTTAAGCAAAAGCGCCGCCCGGCCGGCTGAATTTTGGCTTCATTTGAAAAATCATTGGCTGCTGAATATGCCTTGTTTTCAAAATGCGCCGCGCGCCGCCGCCGCTTTAAAATCTCAGATACCCGTTTTGCCGCGGGGCATCCGCGGCGCCCAGCCTCAAACCCATCCGCCGCGCGGAGCCGCGGCCCGCCGCCGCCTTGCCCGCGCGGCTGTTTTCTTCGCTGTTTTCGCCGCCGGATCCGCCGGATGCGCCTCCGCGAAAAAAATGGCCATAAAGTCTTTTCTGGAGCGCGCCCGCGACAAAAAAGCGGAATCTGTTGAATATGAGCCGCCGCCTTCCCCTTATAAAAGGCAGAGCCGCCCGCCGCTGGACGCGCTGTGGCAGCGCGGGGCGGCCGGCGCCTCAATCTCTTATCTCTCAAACTGCTCTGTTCATGACGAAAGCCTGCGGGAGATTCAAAAAAATGTCCTTTCAGAAATCAAGGGGGGCCGCCGCCTGCGCGAAAAAGAGGCCGGCCAAAGCCTTTACTCTGTTTTTGAGTTTGAAAACTCAGGCCAAAAAACAATGCTGGCCCTGTTTATCCTCAAAAAAGGCAGCTGCTCTTATATTTTGAATCTTATAGCCCCCTCCAGGGCCGCTTTTAAAGGGGAGGAGCCGGTTTTCCGGCGCTTTATTGAGAGGTTTAAGCCTTCATAAACGCCCGGCCGCGCGCAAAACCGGCTTTTCGCCGCAGCTGGCAAAAAAACTAAAAATTATGAGAGTTTTTTCTGAACTGCTGTATTTTTCCAGGAGCTTTGCCTCTCTGGCATGGCAGGCGCTTTCCCAAGCCTGGAAGCGGCCTTACTATTATAACCTGATCATCAAAAACATGTATGATTTTGGATACAGGTCACTGTTTATTGTCGCGGCGCTGGGCATATCCCTTGGGGTTGTCATCACCCTTCATTACGGCATATCCGCTGAGAAATACGGCGCCAAGCTTTACATCCCCAGGGTTGTCGCCCTGACTGTTTTCGGGGAGCTGGCGAGCGTCCTCACTGTGATCATTCTCGCCGGGAGAATTGGCGCCGGCATCGCCTCGGAGATCGGAACCATGCAGGTCACAGAGCAGATTGACGCCATACGGGCCCTGGGGGTCTCCCACATAAAAAGGGTGGTTGTTCCAAAAGTCGCGGCCTGCGTTGTCATCATCCCCATACTCTGCCTGCTTTTCAGCGTGATATGCCTTTTCACAAGCGCTTATGTCGGCATGACCCGCCTGAATTTGGACCCTGTTTATTTTATCGCCAAAGCGCTTTACACTCCAAAACTGGTGTTTTTTGTGTTTGGGATGCTGAAAACCGTTATTTTCGCTTTTTTTATCGCCATAACCTCCTGCCACTACGGGCTGAATGTGGCCAAAAGCTCTTATGAGGTTGGGCGGGCCACCATGCGGGCGGTTGTCGCGTCTTTTGCGCTGATCATCATCGGAGATCTGCTGCTCACAAAGTTTTATTACAGCTTTTTGCACTGGTGAGTTGCGGGCGGGGGGCTGTTTGGGCCGGCATTTGAAAGACAGGGGGCATGGAGGCGGAGGCATGAGAGCCTCAAGGGGCTGGCGGGGGCGTTTTAGCAGGGCGGCGGGGCATTGAAAGCCGGGGGCATGGGAGGGCAGAGCCTGCGGCGGCGGCGGCCCGAAAGGCAGATCATGAAAAACCCTTTGATTGAAGTCAAAAACTTTCACATCTCGTATGGCGGAAAATCCATCCTCCGGGATGTGAATTTTGCCGTCAGCGAGCGGGAGTGCCTGACCATCGTCGGCGAGTCGGGCGCCGGCAAAACCACGATTTTGCGCTCGATCATCGGGCTGATGAAGCCCCACAGGGGGGAGGTTTATGTCGAGGGGCAAAATGTTGTGGAAATGGGCGAGGACGATTTGATTCCCATCAGAAAAAAAGTGGCCTATGCCTTTCAAAACGGCGCCCTGTTTGACTCCATGACAGTTTTTGAGAATCTGGCCTTCCCGCTTAAAGAGCACACCAGGCTGAGCCGCCGCGCCATCCGCAAGGTCATCGCCAGGGAGCTTGATGAATTTGAGCTGAAGGGGGCGGAGAATTTGTATCCCCCGCAGCTGTCCATGGGCATGCAAAAGCGGGTGGGGATAGCCCGCGCTATGATTTTAAAGCCAAAGGTTATACTCTATGACGAGCCAACAGTCAGCCTTGACCCCTACAACACCGCCAATATCGAAAGGATGATGCTGAAGCTGAAAAACAGAGGCGCGACATCTGTTTTAGTGACTCACAACATGCCTGTCGCCCTTAAAATCTCCGACCGGATAGCCCTTCTGCTTGACGGCAGCATTCAGGCCATAGGAACGCCGGAGACTTTGGAAAAAAGCTACAATGTTCTTCTGAAAAATTTTATAGAGGGAATCAAGGGAGGGAAAACAAAATGAAAAGCTTTTTTTGGAGGCAGCTCTCTGTCAGCCTTATCGTGGCGGCCGGGCTGATTATTTTTGCGGCCCTGGCGGTGATTATCGGCCAAAGCCGCGGCTCGCTGTTCAGATCCACGGTCAAATACAGGGCTGTTTTTGATCAGACCCGCGGCATTTATATCGGAAGCGAGGTCACCATTCACGGAAAACGGACGGGAAATGTCGTCAAAACCAGGCTTCTTCCCAGCGGCCGCGTGGAGATTGTCTTTGCCGCGCAAAAAAGCCATGCCTTTTTGATCAACGAGTCCAGCCGCGTCCATCTGAAAACCCAGGGCGCCCTGGGCGATCGCTATCTCAACATCATTACGCCTGATCTCTCGGCTCCCCTTATTCCCGAAGGGGGGCTTGCGCCCTCAGCCCCAGAGTGGGACATTATGACTTTTCTCACCGGGGGGGGCATGGCTCAAAAAGGGGAGGGGAGCCTGAAAGGCCTTTTAAGGCAAATCAGCCGCCTTGCCGGGGCTTTTGACAAAAAAGGCCTCCCCGGCCTGATTGATCCGGAGAGCAAAAAAGATCTGAGGGAGATCCTGAAAACAGCCAAAAGCATTTTGAAAAAAATTGATTCCGGCGAGGGGACTCTTGGCGCTCTTGTCAATGACAGGTCTGTTCATGACAAGGCGGAGAGCATTTTGAAAAAAATTGATTCCGGCGAGGGGACTCTTGGCGCCATCATCAACAGCAAGTCCGCCTACAGCCGCCTGATGGCCATATTTGGGGAGAAGCCAAAGCAGGGCTTTTTGAAAGGCCTCCTGAAAAAATCCTCCGAAGAGCCGGCCCCCGATCCAAAAGAGTAAGGCTCCCGGGCTGTTTGCCGGGCCGGGCTGGCGGCCGTTCCCGCGCCTCTGCGGCATGGCGGGCGTTTCCAGAGGGCTGGCTCCGCAGCTTTTCCGCTGGGGAGGGGGATCCCCCGCATGCATTGCGGCTGTTTCCAATAACAAAAAAGGATTTCAGAATGGGGTTAAAATCTGCTTTTTTTGTGATTTTTGAAAAAAAAGCTTGACTTTAGCTCCCCCGGCGGATTTAAATCAGCTTTAGGCATCCGTATTTTAGGAGAGGCAATCCATGCTGAGATTTTTCAGCGGCTTTTTGCTGCTTTTTTTGCTTGTCCCGCCGGCAAGCCCCGCCGCCAGCGGGGGAGACAGCCCTTTGTCTCCAGCCCAGACAAAAACCCAGGCTGGCTTGGAGGATCGCGCAGCTTCCGAAAGCGGGGAGCCTGTCAAGCCGGAGGCTGAGTTTTCCACATGGCAAAAAGCGCTTTTGGATACAGATAAAATAGCTGCTGCGGGCGGAGCGCTTATCATTTTAACAAGCGCGATCACAGGAAACACAGAGATGCTTGCCTTGGGCGGCTTTTTGGCCGCTGCCGGATGCGCCCATGCCTTTCATAAAAACAGAGATTAAACTGCGGAAAAAAACCGCAAATCCAGGTTTTGAGCTGCTTTTTTTAAGAGGGAGGGCGGCTGCTCCCCCGGCGCAATGGCGCGGCTGGCTGCGCGGCGGGGGGGTTGTTCCCGGCAGCTTGTGGAGCGGGCTTTGCGCTATAATCATTAGAGAGCGGCAAAATCATCAGCAAGGGGGGAGGGAAAAATGAGCAAAATCACAGATTCTGGACAATTTTTTTTAAGGCGATGGCCTAAGTTTAAGGAATATTGCCCTGAGTTCAGCCATTTGACTGCGCATGCGGGCATGGCCAGTTTGAGGGCTTCGGAGGATGTTGTCCAATATGTTATCAAAAAGGGCATGTTTATGATTCTGGTCAAAGGGAAAAATGCGGTTTTGCTGAACCCGAAAGGCTCTAAGCCCGGGATTTTCTGACAGCCGCAAAAATTCGGGAATTTTTTAAAAAATCAGGCTTGATTTTCCGTTTGATATTTGATAAAGAGGCTTAAAAGAGGGCTAACCCCCTCTTTTTTTGTTTGTTTTCCGGCAGGCCGGCGAAGAGGGGCGTTTAAGAGGGGGGCTGCCCGGCTGTTTTTGCCGGCGCCGGCGGCGGCCCCGGCAGCCTAGGCAGTCCAGGCGGCTGAAAGCCCTGCGGCGCCGCGCGGCAGGCAGCGCCCCTTAAAAACAGGGGGGGGAAGCTATGAGCATGAGCTTGAGATTGAGGGAAATCGCCTCGCAGGCGGGGCGGCAGAATGGCTGCCGGCTGTATGATGTCTATCGGCATCGGGACCGGATTCAGGTGTTTATCGACAAGCCGCCTAAGGGGCCTGTGACTCTAAATGACTGCCAAAATGTTTTCCACAGCCTGCGCTTTCTGATCCGCTCGGAATTTCCCCAGCTTTTGGAAAGCCGCCGCCTGGAGGTTTCAAGCCCTGGAATCGAAAAACGGCTGAGGGACAAATGGCATTTTGAGGAGGCTCTGGGCGAGACTCTGAAGATAACCACATCTTCCCCTGTGGAGGCTGAAAATCAGAAAACAAAAAAAGTGTTTCGCTCATGTCTGGCGGAGGGGCGGCTGATCTCCATAAAAAACGGCGAGCTGACGCTAAAGGCCGATTTTGTGAGGTGGCAGGCGCCCATTTCCCTGATAAAATCAGCAAGAGTCAAAATAAAGGGGGCCGCCTCTGAGATGGCTTCAAAGATGGAGGGGCCGGCAGCTGAGCCAGGGGAAGTCAAAAAACCGAAAAAGCCCCTGCAAAACAAGCCAGGCTCAAAAGGGGGCGCGGTAAAATAAAAGTTTGGCTGAATGAGGCCGCTCGCGCTTGTAATTCCGGTTAAAATAAAATAGAAGATTTTAAACAAAACCGGCATAAAACACAACCACAAAAAACAAAAAAAGGGAGGGGGGTAAAATGGCGCTGGATTTGCTTTCTGATTTGCCGCGGGTCATTGACCAGGTGAGCAAAGACAAGGGAATTGAGAAACAAGTGGTTATTGACTCGATCATTCAGGGCGCGCTGACCGCGGTCCGCAAAAAATACGGGACCTACCGCGACATCGAGGCCAAATACAACGCGGAAACCGGGGAAATTGAGCTTTTTGAGTTCAAAAAAGTTGTCCCTGACAAGGATTTTGAGGATGAGCTGATTGAGATCAAGCTCAGCGAGGCTTTGAAGCTGGACCCGGAGGTTCAGGTTGAGGAGCAAATCGGAACCCAGATGACTTTAGATGGCCTGGGCCGCGTGGACGCCCAGGCCGCAAAGCAAATCATTATTCAGAGCCTGAGGGGCGCCGAAAACGAGATCATCTTTAATGAGTTTGAAAAGCGGAAGGGCGAGATCGCCAATGGCGTTGTCCGCCGCGCTGATCCCGGCATGATTGTCGTGGATCTGGACAAAACAGAAGCCTATATTCCAAGAAGGGAGCAGATTCCCGGCGAAATTTACAAATCGGGAGACCGCATTCAGGGCTATCTTTTGGAGGTGAGGCAGACAACCCGCGGCCCCCAAATCATTATGTCCCGCGCGCATGAGCAATACCTGATCAAGCTGTTTGAGGCCGAGGTCCCCGAAGTTTATGAGGGGATTGTCCGAATTGTGGCTGCGGCGCGGGAGCCGGGGCAAAGGGCAAAAATGTCGGTCTACAGCACAGACCCGGATGTGCATCCTGTGGGAGCCTGCGTGGGTGTCAAGGGAAACAGGGTCCAGAATATCACCCAGGAGCTGAAAGGCGAGCGGATTGATGTCATCGTGTGGGACGAAAACCCCGTTCAATATGTCTGCGAGGCCCTGCGCCCCGCCAAAATTGCAAAGGCGCTTGTTGATGAGGAGAGCAAAGAGATGCAGATTATTGTTCCTGACGACCAGCTGTCTCTGGCGATTGGCAAAAAGGGCCAGAATGTCCGCCTCGCTGTCAAGCTGACCGGCTGGCGCTTGAATTTGGTTTCGGAGCAGGATGCGAGGCGCAAAAGGCAGGAGGCTCTGTTTAGCCTGTCCCTTGTCCCCAGCATGACACAGACCGAGGCGCAGAGCCTGTTTGAGTATGGATTTTTGTCTGTTCAGGAGCTGTCAGAGGCGAAAATCTCTGATATTCAGCTTGTTCCAGGGTTTGCGGAGCGGCCAAAGGCGCAGAGGCTGATTTTGTCCGCCAGAGAGGTTTTAAAGAAATACGCTGCGGAGGGGAAAGAGCTTCCAAAATTTGAGGAGGCGGACAGGGAAAAACAGTCGTTTAACTTAAAGGAGCAGGCCGAGGAAATTCTAAGGCGGGAGCTTGCCCAATTAGATAAAAAGAAAGCGGAGTCTGCGGCCGATCCGGCGGCGGAGCCAGCCGCGGAGCCGGATGAAGGGCCGGCGGCGGCCCCGGAATCTGAGGCCCAGGAAGCTGCAGCCGCGGCCCCGGAGCCGGATGAAGGGCCGGCGGCGGAGCCGGAATCTGAGGCCAGGGCCGAAAAGCCAGAGGGGGGCGCCTCAGGGAAAGAAACAAATAAAAATTAATTTGCCATGCCCGATCAAATCAAAGTTTATGAGCTTGCCAAGCGCCTTGGGGTCAGCAGCGCGCTTCTGATGGACAAGATCCGAAAGGACTGGAAGCTCCCCGCGCGGACGCGCATGCCGGCCCTGACCCCGGAGCTGGCTCAGGACATCGGGCAAAAGCGCTTTTGGAAAAAGGCCGAAAAAGCCAGAGGGGGGCGCCTCAGGGAAAGAAACAAATAAAAATTCATTTGCCATGCCCGATCAAATCAAAGTTTATGAGCTTGCCAAGCGCCTTGGGGTCAGCAGCGCGCTTCTGATGGACAAGATCCGAAAGGACTGGAAGCTCCCCGCGCGGACGCGCATGTCGCCCCTGACCCCGGAGCTGGCTCAGGACATCGGGCAAAAGCGCTTTTGGAAAAAGGCCGAAAAAGCCAGAGGGGGGCGCCTCAGGGAAAGAAACAAATAAAAATTCATTTGCCATGCCCGATCAAATCAAAGTTTATGAGCTTGCCAAGCGCCTTGGGGTCAGCAGCGCGCTTCTGATGGACAAGATCCGAAAGGACTGGAAGCTCCCCGCGCGGACGCGCATGTCGCCCCTGACCCCGGAGCTGGCTCAGGACATCGGGCAAAAGCGCTTTTGGAAAAAGGCCGAAAAAGCCAGAGGGGGGCGCCTCAGGGAAAGAAACAAATAAAAATTCATTTGCCATGCCCGATCAAATCAAAGTTTATGAGCTTGCCAAGCGCCTTGGGGTCAGCAGCGTGCTTCTGATGGACAAGATCCGAAAGGACTGGAAGCTCCCTGTGCGGACGCACATGTCGCCCCTGACCCCGGAGCTGGCTCAGGAAATCGAGCAAAAATACCTTCGGCAAAGCGGAAAAGCCGCGCCAAAGAAAAAGCCCGCCAAAAAAAAGACGGCCGGCGGCCCGGCGGCCAAAAAAGCGCCGCAGCCGAAAACAAGCGGCCCGGCAAAAAAATCCGCAAAAACAACAGACAAAGACTCTAAAGAAAAACGCAAAAAAAAGCCTGCCGCCGCAAAATCCGCAAAACCCCCCGCAAAAACCCCCGCGAAATCTTCAGAAAAACCCAAAGCGCGGGCAAAGCCAAAAAAAAAGCCTCCGGCCCAAACAGCGGCAAAAGTCAAAAAAGCCCCAGGGAAAGCCCAGGGGAAATCCAAGGGGAAAGCCCAGGGGAAAGCCTCCGCCGCCGCTCAAAAAAAACTCTCCGCAAAGCCGCAGCCGCCCGCCGGCGCGGAAGCCGGCCAGCAGGCTCCGCGCCCTCCAAAAGCTGGACGGATCATCCGCCGCCGCAAGTCAGAGCAGAAGCCTTTGGCCCCGGCGCCCGCCCGCCCGGATCCCGCCTCCCAGGAAGAGCTTTCCAGGGCGGGCGGCGCGTTTTCCCCCCCTGAAGCCCGCGGCCTGCCAAAAAGCATTCGCTCCGATATGGTCTCTGTCCAAAATACCGATCCCCTGCAGGAGAATTTTTGGAGCCTCAAGGAGGCCAAAGACGAAGCCGCCAAAAAACAGCCGCGAAAGCCAATGGTCGAAAAAGAGGTCTCCTCAAGATTTTTGGCCACAGACTTTCGCAAAAGGGAGGTGATTTTTCAGCCCAAAAAAAAGCGGGTTGCGACCGGGGAGTTTAAAGCGACTCAAATCACAACCCCCAAGGCCCATAAAAGGATTTTAAAGGTTCACGGAGAGATGAAGATAGAGACAGTGTGCAGGCAAATCGGCGTCAAAAGAGAGGACCTTGTCAGAAAGCTGAGACAGGAGGGGGCGGAGGCCAGCCGGCTTCAGGCTCTGGATTTTGAAACCATTGCGCTGATTGTCCCCGACTTTGGATTTGAGGCAAAAAACACAAAAAAAACAGAGCGGGAGGTTTTGGCCTCCGCCACCGGCAGCGGCGCCGCCAAAGACGGGGGCGGGGCTTTCGCGCCCAAGATTCCCGTGGTGACAGTCATGGGCCATGTGGATCATGGAAAAACAACCCTTTTGGATGCCATACGAAAAACAAAAGTGGCGGAGCGGGAGGCCGGCGGCATCACCCAGCGCATAGGCGCCTATACCGTTCCCTTTAAAAACTCCTGGATAACTTTTATTGACACGCCGGGGCATGAGGCCTTTACCGCCATGAGGGGCCGCGGCGCCAAAGTGACAGATATTGTTGTGATTGTGGTTTCCGCGGCTGACGGAGTCATGCCTCAAACCATAGAGGCCATAAACCATGCCAAAGCGGCCAAGGCGCCATTGATTGCCGCCATGACCAAAATGGACACAGCCGGAGCGAATCCCGACAAAATCAAGCAGCAGATGTCGGAGCATGGCCTCAATCCTGAGGACTGGGGCGGGGATGTCAGCTTTATTCCTCTGGCGGCGCCGAAAGGCGAGGGGATCAGCGAGCTTTTAGAGCAGCTCCAGCTGATTGCCGAAGCCCATGATCTCAAATGCCGCCCCGATGCTCTGGCCAAAGGCTTTGTTCTTGAGGCGCGGCGGGAAAAGGGCCGCGGCTGTGTGGTCAGCCTTTTGGCGCGGGACGGGACTTTAAGGTCAGGCCAAAACATTGTGGCGGGGGTTTGCTCAGGGCGGATCCGGCAGATGAAAAACGATCAGGGCCAGATCATTAAAGAGGCCGGCCCCGGCTTTGCTGTTGAGATTTCCGGCCTGAATGAGCTGCCTCAGGCCGGGGACATGTTCCACGCGCTTGAGGGCGAAAAAGCGGCCAAAGAGGTTGTCAGCTTTCGCCGGGGGTCTGCCCTGGAGTCTGAGCGGCAGGCTGAAACATCCGATTCCCGGCTTTCTTTGGAGGAGGCGCTTTTAAAGGCGCATCTTGAAAAGCAAAAAAAACGGGACATGAATTTGATTTTGAAGACCGACGCGCAGGGGAGCATGGAGGCTGTCCGGGCCGGCCTGGAAAAATTGAAGGCCGATGAGATATCTTTAAAAATCGCCCACTCGGCCACAGGGGGAATCACAGAGAGCGATGTTCTTTTGGCCTCCACTGTGGAGGGGGTGATTGCGGGCTTTAATGTCCGGCCGGACGGCAAGGCGGCGGCCGCCGCTAAAGAGCAGTCAATAGAGATTGCCTGCTTTTCGGTTATTTATGAGCTGCTGGATTATGTGAAACAAAGAATGCTTGGCCTGCTCAAGCCGAAAATTGTGGAGGAGGATCTGGGCGCTGCCGAGGCGCGGGAGATTTTCCGCCTCTCCAAAGGCGGGGTTGTGGCTGGCTGCTATGTGACGAGGGGCAAAATGGCGCGAAACAGCTTTGTCCGCCTTATCCGCGACGGCCGCTTGGTTTATGAGGGCGCTGTGTCCAGCCTGAAGCGGTTTAAAGAGGACGCGAAAGAAGTCGCCGCCGGCCTTGAATGCGGGATCATGATTGAGAACTTCAGCGACATCAAGCCAAAAGACATTTTGGAGTCCTATATCAAAAAAGAGCTTGCCCGAACAGAGCTGTGAGCAAAGCGAAACGGCCAGTTTTGTTTGATGGCGCCCTTTTGATCAATAAAGCCAGGGGCAGCGCGAGCCATGATGCGGCTGATAAGGCGCGGCGGATTTTGGAACAGAGAGCTTAGGCTGGCAGGGCGATGGGCAAAGCGAAACAGCCAGTTTTGTTTGACGGCGCCCTTTTGATCAATAAAGTCAGGGGCTGTACAAGCCATGATGTGGTTGATGAGGCGCGGCGGATTTTGGGACAGAGAGCTGTGGGCCACGCCGGCACTTTAGACCCTCTGGCGGAGGGGCTTTTGCCCCTTCTTCTTGGATCGGCCACAAAGCTGAGCCAGTGGCTTATTGGTGGCGATAAGCGCTACCGGCTGACCATGAGGTTTGGCCTGCGGACAGACACGCTGGACGCAGACGGGAAGATTCTCAAAGAGGAAAAAACCTCTTTAAAAAAACAGGACATTGAGGCCGCGCTGGCTGCCGGCGCCTCTGACCTGGAGCTTGCGGTGCCTTATTTTTCCGCCGTCAAAGTCAAGGGCCGCAAGCTTTACTCTTACGCCCGGGCGGGCAGGGAGGTGGACCTCCCTGTCCGAAAAATGTCTTTCAGCGATCTGAAAATTCATAAAACAGGAGAGGACATGGCAGAGGTTTCCATCTCCTGCCGGAAGGGGAGCTATATCCGATCCTGGACTCATTTCCTGGGCGAAAAGCTTCAGGCCGGCGCCTGCCTGATGAATCTGAAAAGGCTGTCTGTCGGGGGGCTTTCCTCTTCCGTCGCCCTCACGGTTTCAGATCTCCGCGCAAAGCTTGAGGGCCGCGCGCCCGCCGGATCAGAGGAGCTGAAGGGCATTTTAAAAGAGAGCTTTTTGTTTTCCGCAGAGGCCTTGCCGCAGTTTCCGCAATTGGATTTGACAGGGAGGGATGCTGAGGCTTTGCGGGGCGGGCAGATCCCCGGCTATATTGTCAAAAAAATCCAGGACGATCAGATCAAGACAAACAAAACCGGCCGGACGCTTGTCATCAAGGCTGTCCGCGGCTCAAGGCTGTCCGCCCTTCTGGAGCTGCGGCCCTTTAAAAAAATCAGGATTTTAAAAAACTTCCCTGAATCCGCCCGCCGATCTTGATGCTCAGGCTTTTCGGGGGCCGGCGCATTTAACAGCCGACAGGACGGTCCTGGCCCAGTGTCTCAGCCTTTGATTTAAATCCGCTTCAGCGCTGTTCGGGGCAGGCGCATTTAACAGCCGACAGGACGGTCCTGGCCCAATGGCTCAGCCTCTGGTTTAAATCCGCCTCATCCGGGATATTGTAATAAGAGTAAAGGCTGTAGATGAAGCTGTCTTTTAAGGCCCGGCAGGCTGCGGGCAGGCTGGCGCTTTTCTGGATTTGCCCGTACTGTATTTGCAGGATTGATGAAATATCCAGCAAAACCGGTCCGAGTCCCGCTGTCTGCCCGCTGATTTTGATTTTTGCGCCGCTGAAAGAATATTTATGCTTTTCATAAACCGCCGCCGCCTGCCTTTGGATCATTTGAAGCTGCGCGGCGAGGCTTTTTGTTTTTTTGGCTGAGGGGCGGCTCCCGCTGCAATATTCCCTCAGCGCGCTCAATTTGGCCTGTATCCGATTCCATAGATTTTGCGCCTGGGCGGCGGAGAGGCTCGGCGGCTTTTCTCCGGCAAACTTCAGGGTTTCCCCCTCCTCGTTGACAAAGGATGCCGCTGCGCCGCCGCCAGAGGCCAGGGATCTTTTTTGAGAGGATCCGGCCCGGCTGGCTCCAGGAGAGGGGGGGGGCGCTTTTGCCGCAGGGGAAGAGGGGGCGCTTTGAGCCGCTGCCGGCGGGTTTTGCTGAGCCGCCGGGGCGGCTGAAGAAGGGGAGTTTGGGTTTTTCGCGGCCCCTTGAGCCGGAGCTGAATCCGCCAGCTTTGAAGCATGGGGTTTTGAGGGGCTTGAGCCTCCCGCGGCTTCTGTGGCTGCCAGGGCGGGGCTTTCGGAAAAAACAGCAGAGAAAACAACAAAGGAGACAGCGAGGGAAACAAGCGCCGCGGGCTGGCTGAGGGCCGGGCTGCCGCGCTGGCTGAGGGCCGGGCTGCCGCCCGGGCGCCGCCTAAATATTGATAAGCCCATTAAGCCCTTGCCCGGCGCCTGAAATCCCCCATTCAGCCAAATCATTGCGCTATACCGCTCAATATAAACCGCTCAATATAATGGCGGGGCGGACGGGACTCGAACCCGCGGCCTCCGGCGTGACAGGCCGGCGTTATAACCAGCTTAACTACCGCCCCCTGGCATTGATTAAAGACTTCATAAATATTCCGCCTAAAAACAGCATGCTTTAAAGAGGGTTTAAAAAAAAGCTTCTAATCATGCGCCCTGCGCTGCCGGAATGCGCGCGGGCGCTTCTGAATAAACAGGCTGTTTCTGTGTTTTTCCGCGCTCTCTGCCGGCTTTTTATTTTTTTGGCCTCAAGCAAGGGCCTTCAACCGGCCCTTTATAAAAGCCTGAGGCTTCTTGCGCGGGCCTGCAGCTTGAAAGCTCTGCCCGCAGGCCGCCCTTTAAACCCTCCCGCCAGTATACGCGGCCGCCGGCGGGCTGGCAAGCGCATAATGCCGAAAAAATTAAGATGGGAGGTTCAGGGAGGCGGTTTTAAAAAAAATCGGGCGGGCGCCGCTGCCGGCCGGCCTTTAGTCTGAGGCTGAAGCTGAAGGCATTTGACAGATTCAGGAAAATCCCCAGGCAGATCTAGGGAGATTCCAGGGAGATCCCAGGGAATCTCCCTGAAAATTCCAGGGAAATGGTAATTTTGCGCCGCGGCGGGGCTTGTTTTGATTGGATCCTCGCGGCTTGTTCCTGTTTGGCAAGCTCTGATCCCGCAAAAAACTGAAAAAAAATATCTCAAGATTCCCGAAAAACATAAAAAAAGCTATGGGCAGCTTAATAAGGAAGAGAGAGAGCAGGGCTATGGCATGCCAGACTTTAGTCTAAGTTTTTAAGATGATTAGGAATTTAACAGCATTCAGGAAGATCCCCAGGCAGATCTCAGGGAAATTTCCAAAAAAGCTCATAAAAATTCATAAAAAATCAGGAGAAATCCATTAGGGAATCAGGGAAATCCCAGGAGAATCCCAGGAAATCCCAGGGGAATCCTGGAAAATCCCAGAAAAAACAGGGAAATCCCAGAAAAAACAGGGAAAATCCCGAAAAAAGCAGGAAAATTCCCAGAAAACAGGCCGAATTCTGGAAAATATTTGCCAAAAAAGCCCAAGATCCCTTAAAATTGAAGCGGAAAAGCCCTGAGCCGGCCCCTTTTTTATTTTTTTTGGGGTTTCGGGGGGGCCTTTTAGGGGGGAAAGGCCTGAATTTTTGCCGCAATGCGTAAAATTCCCGCCTATAGCCCATAATTTTGCTTTTAATTGTTTGACAAAAGCTCAATGCCCGTATTATCCATAAGGGCAAGGTTATTGAACCAGTGTTCAAAGCAACTTTTTTTAAGGAGGTACTACCATGTTTAGGAAATTAATTTTTATCGCATTAGGCTCTTTTGCTTTTTCAAGCCACGGGGCCGATATGCCTATTTCTTCGGACAGGAATCTGCTGTCGGACACCGCCCCCGTAACGGCTGAGGCGATGGAGGGCGGCGAGGCTGAGGGCTTCTACGGAAGCTTTGAGCTGAAGTATACAGGAGGCTCTGGCGCCGGCGAGGACGCCAAGTGGGGCCATGGCTTCAGCTACCGCACGCGGGCCAGCTGGAAGGGCGAGGTCAATGAGGCCATCAAATGGGGCCTGGGGCTCTCGTCACAAATTGCCCAAAATTTTGATGGCAATTACGGCCTTCAGCCCATCAATTTGGAGCAGGCCTATGTCGCCTACAAGCCGGCTGATGGCTTTTACATCAAGGCGGGGAAGTTTGGCTGGCGGACTCACTTCCACAAAACAGGCATCTTCTATGATGATGACCTTTACGCCGAGGGCGCCATTGCAAAATTTCATCACAGCGCCGGCGACAACAAGTTTTTCGTCAAAGCCGGCATTGTGAAGCTGCAGCAAAGCGGCGCTGAAGACGCTCTTCAACAGGCAGAGGCCGCCGCCGCCGCAGCCGCTGCAGCCGAAGGCTCCACTGGCGCCGAAGCTGCTCTCTCTGGGCTAGGAGCGCTCGCGTCAGCCGCGGAAAAAAAAGACTGGGGCGGCCCTTTCAGCCACTCAAACCTTATAAAAGCGATGGCCGGCGGGCATTTCCAAACCGGCGACATCCACACAAAGGTTAAGGTTGGGGTTCAAAACGACGCTCTGTTTAAAAAAGACGGAGCCGGGGACGCCACAACTTTGGTTAATGCCGGCCTCAAGGTGGCCGCTCACAACCTGGCCGCGCCAGTAGGGGTTTTCGCGCTTTACAGCACAAACACCGAAGACTTCTTTAAGTTTAAGGACAAAGACGCCTACACAGCCGGGGTGTTTGTCGGAAAAGCCGGATGCTCAAAAAGCGCTGGCGAGGCGAACGAATACGCCGCCGCCATCAGCTATTACACCTTTGGCGATGGCACAGCCTGGAACACAGCGCTTGCCGACACGGACTACGCAAATTCCGGCAAAGGCATTGCTGTCAAAGGCCAATACAATGTTTGGGACAACACCAGCATTGCGGCCAAATACGCGCATGGCACTGGCGACACCAAGTCCAAAAAACTTGTTGGAGAGCTGACATTTAATTTTTAAGGCTTTGCCGCCGTGGATAAAAAAAGCCTGTGGGGGAAGCCTCACAGGCTTTTTTATTTTGGCGCTGCGGAGAGCGAAAAATGAATGGTTTTGACCTGATCATAAAGGGCGGGATTTGCCTTCTTCCCCATCCCAGAAACCCGGCAGAGCTGATTGAGGAGGAGGCGGACATTGCCGTCAAGGGCGGCATGATCCGGCAGATTGGCGGCCTGCGGGGGGCCGTGGCGGCGGAAACCATCCGGGCCGGGGGCCTCCATGTCCTCCCCGGCCTTATGGACACTCAGGTTCATTTTCGGGAGCCGGGCCTCACCCACAAAGAGGACCTGGCCCATGGGACAGCCGCTGCCATCAAAGGCGGCATTACGGCTGTTTTTGAGATGCCCAACACGCTCCCCCCCACTATGGCCGCCGAAGATCTGGAGGAGAAAATCCGCCGGGCCAGGGGCCGCAGCCGCTGTGATTTTGCCTTTTACCTGGGGGCGGGGCGGCAAAACGCCGCGGAGACTCAGATCACGGACAACAGGCGGGGCTGCTGCGGGCTGAAGATATTTTTGGGCAATTCTACTGGGAATCTCGCCGTGGATGACGAAAAAACTCTGAGCTTGATTTTTTCAAAAAGGCGGCGGATCACAGCGCTCCACTGCGAGGACGAAAGCCGGCTGAGGGAAAGAGCGCCCTTGGCTGAAACCCCCCCGCCCCATCCGCGAAACCACCTGCTTTGGCGGGACGCTGAGAGCGCCTTTCGGGCCACAAAAAGGGCGGTCCGGCTGGCCCGCCGGCATAAAATCCAGATTCATGTCCTGCATGTCAGCTCCAAACAGGAGATGGACTATCTAAAAGATCATAAGGATTTTGTGTCTGTGGAGGTGACGCCGCAGCACCTGACCTTGAGCGCGCCTGACTGCTATGAGCGGCTGGGCGCCTTCGCCCAGATGAATCCCCCCATCCGGGGCCAAGCTCACAGGGAAGCCCTTTGGAAGGGGATCCGGGAGGGGACAGTTGATGTTATCGGATCGGATCATGCCCCGCACACAAGGGAGGAAAAACAGCTGCCCTACCCAGGCTCGCCAGCCGGGATGCCGGGGGTCCAGACCCTTCTTCCCCTGATGCTGAGCCATGTCAATCATGGCCGCCTCAGCCTGAAAACCCTTGCGCGGCTTTTGGCCCACAGCCCCGCGCGCCGCTTTCAGGTCAGGGGGCAGGGGCAGATCAAAGAGGGCTGGAAGGCGCACTTTACCATCATAGATCTAAAGGCCAAACGGAAAATCAAAGCCTCCTGGCTGGCCAGCAAATGCGGCTGGTCGCCCTTTGAGGGCTTTTCCGCAAGGGGCTGGCCCATCATCACCTGCCTTTACGGCCGGCCCGTTATGCGGGAAGATGAGATTCTGGGGGAGCCTTTGGGGCAGCCTATGGAGTTTCTGGATGCGGATCAGAGCTAAGGGGAAAACATGCTCTTTCCGCGGCTGGCTGTTGCCCAGCCTGTTGGGCAGTTTTTTGCCCGGCCTATTGGCCGGGGCCATAACTGTCTTTCCCGGTTTTGCCGGGGCTGAGCCTTTTGAGGGGAGGGAGGCTGTTGTCTCCGGCCCCTCCCCTTACTGCCCGGGCATTGTCAGAGATGTTTTTCAATTGGGCGGCAATTTGGCTGATATGGCCGCGGCATGCGCCATGAGCCTGGCTGTCACCCATCCTTATTATGTATCCCTGGGCGCGGGGGGCTTTGCGCTGATCAAAATGGAGGGGGAGACTCAGGCTTTGGATTTCAGGGAAACCGCGCCGCGGGCCATGGGGCCGGATTTTTATGCAGCGAGCGGCCTTTCATCCCGAAAGGGCGGCGCCTCTGTGGGGGTTCCCGGGTTTGCTGCCGGCATTAAGGCGCTTCACAAAAGGCATGGCCGGCTCCCATGGACAAAGATTTTGCAGCCGGCGTTTGAGCTGGCAAAAAAGGGCTTCCCTGTGTCAGGCGACTGGGTCCGCATCACAAACAAGGCCAGAAAGCGCTTTGGCCCCGCCGGGCAAAAGCTGTTTTTCAGGGGCGGAAGGGCGCTCCGCCCCAATGAAATTTTTAAGCAGCCGCGGCTGGCAAAGGCCATTGCGCTCCTTCAGAAAAAAGGCCCCGCGGCCCTGAAGAGCGGCCCCCTGGGGAGCGATATCATCCGCGCGGTCAGGCAAAGCCAGGGAGTTATGGACAAAGAGGACCTAAAGAGCTATCAGGTCCGCTGGCTAAAGCCTGTGTCAGTGTCTTTTCGGGGCCATCAAATCCACAGCATGCCTTTGCCCAGCTCTGGAGGGATTGTTTTGTCCCGCGCGCTGAAGCTGATTGAAAGGCAAAGCCTTCACAAACAGCCTCTGCTGAGCGGCGGCGAGCTGCATCTTTTAGCGGAGATCATGTCCAGGGCCTTCCGCCCGCGAAGCCTTATGGGGGATTTTGCCGGCAGCGGCGCGGAAAATCCGGATTCCAAAAAGGGGCCGCAGCCGGCCAGATTCTCAGGCTGGATCTCTGAAGCTGCCATTGAGGAGGCCAGCCGGAGCATATCTCCAAAAAAAGCCATTCGGCTGCCGCCTCTCAAGATGAGCGCTGTCCCGCCAGGGGGGGAGCCGGGCGAAACAACTCACATATCTCTGATGGACAAAAAGGGGCGGGCCATAGCCATGACGATAACCCTGAACGGCTTTTACGGCTCTTATCTTGTCACCGGGGAATACGGCATCACCCTGAACAACCAGATGGATGATTTTTCAGCTCTGCCCGGGAAGCCCAACATGTATGGGCTGGTTCAGGGGAGGGGCAATGAGGTTCAGGGGGGCAGGCGGCCTCTCAGCTCCATGACTCCCATGATTGCGGAGCGCGGCGGCCGGGCTGTTTTAGCCCTTGGAGGGGCCGGCGGCCCGACAATCATCACGGGGGTTTTGCAGACTCTGTATCGGCATCTCGCCCATGGGATGGATATTGCCCAGGCCATTCAGTCGCCGAGGATTCATCATCAGTTTTTGCCGCGGCAGCTTTTTGCGGAGAGCAAGAGGTTTAGCCCGGAGGTCATGCTCTATTTAAAAAGCCTGGGGCATCAAATCAAATACAGGGATTATATCGCGCAGGTGTTTGCCGCGTCTCTGCGGGAGGATCAGGCGGCGGCGCGGCTTTTTGCCTCTCATGAAACCCGCCGCGAAGGCTCATCCGGCGGGCTGTGACATGACTGGCTTTGCTGGGATGACTGCCGGCGCCTGAAAAGCCTGTGAATGGGCTGAGACTGCAAAAAGGCAGCAAACAGCGCTCATTCCGCCCGCGCTTGAGAGACTGAAAATTCAGGAGCGATGGGCAGAAAAAACCGTGAAAGCGCTTTTTGTCAAAAATTTAACAAAGTCTTTTGCCCCCGCGGCTGATGTCAGGCAGCCGCCCGCTGTTGACAATGTCAGCTTCTCTCTGGATCCGGGCAGCCTGAGCTGCCTCATAGGCCCAAGCGGCTGCGGCAAAACCAGCGTCTTAAAAATGATCAACGGGCTGATTGAGCCTTCTTCGGGCCTTATCAAATTGAACGGCAGGGAAAGCCTTGAGCTTCGCCCCTTTGAGTGGCGCCGGAAAATGGGCTATGTCACCCAGAGGGCGGATCTGTTTCCCCATCTGATGGCAGGGGAGAATATTTCCCTGCTTTCCAGGGTTTTAAAAAGAGACAAAAAATTTATTCAGCAGAGGACTGACTATTTGCTGAATCTGACCGGCCTTGAGCCGAAAAAATACAGGAGCCGCTATCCTTTGGAGCTGAGCGGGGGCGAAAGGCAGAGGGTCGCCATTGCCAGGGCCTTGATGGAGGATCCGCCGCTGCTTTTGATGGATGAGCCGTTCAGCGCCCTGGACTCCATCAGCAGAATATCTTTAAGAGGGGAGTTTTTGGATTTAAGCCGCAAAATGAAAAAAACCATACTTCTTGTCACCCATGACCTGCGGGAGGCTTTTGAAATGGGCGATCAGCTGATTCTTATGAGGCGGGGCCGGCTTGTCCAAAAAGGCGCCGAGTCAGATTTTAGAAACCGCCCCTCTGATCCGTTTGTGTCAGAGTTTCTCTCAAACATCTGATTTTGTTTGAGTTTTTCTGGTTTTTTTCCTTATTTTCCTTATAAAGATCCCTGAAAGCTTAAAATGTGATCAGTATAAAAAGATTATAAACATGCGGATTTGCCGGCGGCCTTTATTCAGGCATGGAAAAATTTTATGAAAAGCTTTTTTTTGATCCTGTGGTTTTTTTCAGCCTCCCCCATTTTTTGTTTTGCGGATTTGTTTTCAGCGCATGCGGCCCGGAATAAAAAAGAGTCCGGTTTCGGATCGGCAAAGCTGGCGGCAAAGGCCGGCTTTCAAAAAGGCGCCGGCCGCGGCGCCGCGCCGCCGCTAAAAGCCGCTGACGGCAAAGATCCCATAGTCATCGGCTCCAAAATATTTACAGAGAGCGCTGTCCTGGGCGAGGCGCTGGCCCTGCTTTTGGAGGAAAAATACGGGCAGCCTGTGAAGCGGAGGCTGCATCTCGGCGGGACTCAGCTGGTTTTTGAGGCTCTGAACTCAGGGCAGATTGATGTTTATCCAGAGTATACGGGGACCGGCTACATTATGATTTTAAAGCGCTCTGAAAAAAGATCTCCTGAAGAGATTTATCAGGAGGTCAGCCGGGCTTTTTTAAAGAGGTTTGGCATGAAATGGTCCCTGCCCCTTGGCTTTGAAAACACTTACGGGCTGGCGGTCCGGGCCGGCGATCCGCGGTTTAAAGATGTCAAAAAAATCAGCAGCCTGAGGGGGCGGGGGCAAAAGCTCTCCCTTGCCGCGGGGCATGAGTTTATGGAAAGGGGCGACGGCTTTGATCAGTTTGTCAAACTTTACGGCCTTCGCTTTCCAGAGGATCAGGTTCATGCAATGAACTCCGGGCTGATGTATGCCGCGCTGAAGAGCAAAAAAACCGATATGATTATGTCTTACTCCACGGACGGCCGAATCAAGGCTTTTGGCTTTCGGCTGCTTGAGGATGACTTGGAGTTTTTCCCCTCCTATCAGGCGGCTTATTTAACCCGCGCCTCTGTTTTGGAATCCTCGCCGGAGCTGGCCCTGGCCTTTAAAGACCTGGAGGGAAAAATCAGCCAGGCTGAAATGACTGCCCTGAATGAGCAGACAGACCGCTTAAAGCGGGATCCCGCCCGCGCGGCCCGGAGCTTTCTGATCAAAAAAGGCCTTTTAAGCGCCGGCAGCATTTCAGCCGCCGCGCCTGATCAAGCGGGGCCCGGCCGGCAAAGCCTGTGGAGCTATTATCTTTCAAAAAAAAGATATTTTTTCAGGATTTTTGCTGAGCATTTGATTTTGACTGTTTCCGCCCTCGCTCTGGCTTTGGCCCTTGCCCTTCCCCTGGGGATATATTCAGCCCGAAAGCCATTGGCTGCCAAAATTGTTTTTCCTTTTGTAAACACCATGCAGACGATTCCGGGGCTGGCTCTTCTGGGTTTTTGCGTCCCTTTTTTTGGGATTGGCTATGCAGCGGCGCTGATCGCGCTTTTTGTCTACTCTGTTTTGCCCCTGATGCGCAGCGCTTATGAGGGGGTTAAGCGCGTGGAGAGGGATTTTGTTGAGGCGGCTTTGGCCATGGGGCTTACAAAATGGCAAATTTTAAGACGGGTTGAGCTGCCCATTGCGATGCCCTTTTTGATTGCCGGCTTCAGGACTTCGGCTGTGATTGTGGTTGGGACGGCGACTCTGGCCGCTCTTGTGGGGGCCGGCGGCCTTGGAGACCCCATATTTCGCGGGATCGCGACCATGGATTCCCGGCTGATTTTTTTAGGCGCCGCGCCCGCCGCGCTCCTGGCCGCTGCCGTGGACAGAGCGCTGGGCTTTGCGGAGCGCGCGCTGGTGTCGCCGGGGCTTCAGCTGCGCCAAAACCTGCAAAAATAGCGCCGCTCTGGATCCCGCAGGCTCAGCGCCGGGGCAGCCAGGCGGCATCAATTTCCAGGGAAAGCAGCTGCTGGGCTTCCGCATGGCCCTGCGCCGCCGCCGCCCGCAGCCATTTCAGGCTCTCTCCAAAGTTCTCTTTTATGTGCTCCCCTCTGAGAAGCATCAGCCCCATTTTGTGCCGCGCCTCAGAATAGCCCTGCTCCGCGGCGGAGCGGATCCACTGGATGGCCTCCCTCCGCATGGCCTTTTTGCCGCGCAGCAAAACCAGCCCCAGGCAAAACTGGGCCGAGGCCATCCCCTGCCGCGCCGCTTTGGAGAGCCAGTTAATGGCGCCCTCGTAGTTTTTTTCTCCGTCAAACAGCAGGAACCCAAGGCAAAACTGCGCCCTTGAATGGCCATAGTCCGCTGCCGGCTGCAGCCATTTTATAATTTCCATCCGCTTGTCTTTTTGCTCTTTGCCATCTAAAAGGGAGAGAGCGGTCCGAAACCGCGCCTCCGCCTTTTCCATTCCCCCTCCGTTTTGCGCGAGGCTTTTTAAGCGGCCGGCCTCTTTTTTGATCAAAATGTCCGGCCTGTCTGTCCAGGGCAGAGGCGGAGTCTTGAGCATGTCTTTTAAAAACTTAACCCGGCTCCCGCAGCATATATTTCCCGAGGCTATGTAAAAAACCCCCATAACCCTGCCATCGCGGTTTAAAAAAGGGCCGCCGCTTCCGCCGCGCAGGTCTTCGGAAAAATCAGCCGCGAAAAAATAATTAAACTTGTCGCTTTTTGCCCGCGCGCCTTTGATTTTGCGGAATCTGCCCCGCGGAAAGCCCAAAATATAAGCTTCGCCGCCTGGAAAAAAATCTGAGCGGCCGGCCAGCTCCAGCCCATAAGGCGCCAGCGGGGGATTTTCCGGCTGAATCAGGCCGCCTGTCTCTAAAACCGCCAGATCATTTATGGCGGAAATATGCCTTATTCTTTGAAAGGCCGCCCGCGCCCCCGATGGGGTCTGAATGCTCATGGAGCGGCAGCTCATCATCTCCACAATCACATGAAAATTTGTGGCGATAAGCGTCTCGCTGATAAAAAATCCGCTCCCCTCGCTGCAGCGCCTGCCGCCGTCCTCAAAGCATATCCTGACAATGGATGTTTCCGCCTCCCTGACTTTTTTTGGAAAAAGCGAGTCCGGCTCCTCTTTTGGCGTTAGGGCCGGGCGGAGAAACGGCAGGACAACTGAAAGCCATTTCATTTTTTGCGCCCTCTCTGTTTGGCCCATCCGGGCCTCCCGCCCCAGGTCTGCCCCTTCTGGCTGGGGGCTGAAAGCGGTTTGGGCCTCTTTTTCCGCCCTTTTTTCCAAAAAATGGCCTGTTTTTAAATTTTTCATGAAAAACCCCTCCTTTTTTTGCGGTTTGAGGAGGCCCGATTTTTTTTGGGCCTCTTGTTTTGTTCACATGCAAAAAGGATTCCAGCCAAAACCGGGCTGGGAAGCCGTTTTTGGGGGGTTTTGGAAAAAAAATATTCCATTTTGGCGCAAAATATTCCATTTTGGGGAATTTGCCGCGGCGCATTATGATTTCCCGGAAGAGCTGCTGGCGCCAGGCCGGGCCTTTTTGGCCCCGCGGATGTTTCTGAGCGGCTGGAAAAGCGCCGGCTTTTTTGATGGCCTGTCTGATGGCCTGCCGCGGACGGCCGGCTTCAGGCGCTAAAAATCCGGCGCGGCCGGCTGGATGCTGCTATAATGGCAGAGCAATGAGCAAAGTTTATGAAGGCGCTTTGCCGGCGGTCAGGGACATCCCGGACGGCGCGATCCTTTTGGCCGGCGGCTTTGGCCTCTGCGGCATTCCCGAAAACGCCATTGCCGCTTTAAAATCCCTGGGGGCGAAAAATTTAACCTGCATTTCAAACAACGCGGGGGTGGATGATTTTGGCCTGGGAATTCTTTTAAAAACCCGCCAGATCAAAAAAATGATCGCGAGCTATGTGGGCGAAAACAAAGAGTTTGAAAGGCAGTTTTTATCCGGCGAGCTGGAGGCTGAGCTGGTTCCCCAGGGGACTTTGGCCGAGAGGATCCGCGCGGCGGGGGCGGGCATTCCCGCTTTTTACTCTCCGGCGGGGGCTGGAACAAAAGCCGCGGAGCGAAAGGAGACAAGGCGCTTTCAGGGCCGGGAGTTTATTTTGGAGCATGCCCTTGCCGGGGATTTTGCCCTTGTGAAGGCCTGGAAGGGCGACAGGCTTGGCAATTTAATCTACAGGAAAACCGCCCGAAACTTTAACCCCATAATGGCCATGGCCGGCAAAGTGACCATCGCGGAGGTTGAGGAGCTTGTGGAGGCGGGGGATTTGGATCCGGATCATATCCATACCCCCGCTGTGTTTGTCCAGAGGATTTTTCAGGGGAAAAACTATGAAAAGCGGATTGAGCAGCTAACTGTCCGCAGCCCCGCTTAGGATTGAGGGTTTTTGTTTGCCGGTTTCTTTTTGAATCATATATGGAAATTGCTCTGGCCCCGGCGCCTGGAACCATGGCTTTTTTTTATGCTTCTCTGGGAGTCTCTGTCACGGAAAACCCCTGATTTTCGGATCCCCCGCAGGAAAACTGCCTGCCCCCCCCCTTTGCTTGAGACTCCCCCCTTATCTAAAGCTCAATGCCTCTGCCCCGCTCCGGGGGGCTTTTAGCTTGTCAGCCAGGCAAAATTTTCAAGCGATGGGACAGCCAGGCCGGCGGGGCTTGTCTGCCGGGCCGGGGCATAAAGCGCCGCCCGCTAAAAGACAGTCTTATTTACCGCTGCCGGCGCCAGCCCAGCGCGCGGAATTCAGCTGTGGCATCGGCGCCAAACAAATATCCTCTCAAAACAGAAACATTATCATAAGCTGTGATTTTGTTCCCTTTAAAGATTTTATCCGCCACCCGGCTTTGGCCCTCCGGCCCCATCCAGCCTTTGGGATAATGCTCCAAAAAATCCTCTATGAGAGAATGAAACTGGCTGACATGGCCATGAAACGCCTTCCAGCCAAGCAGCTCCATTTCCTTTTTAGTCAAAACAGCCGAGACATTTTGAAAAGCCTTTTGCATGGCTCCATCAAAATGATCTTCAGCAAACCGGGGATAACCCTCCATCTGGCCTTTGTATTCCCCTTTTAGGGAGCCATCGGGGTTAAACAGCTTGCCCCTCATGGCGCGAAACAGCGCCGCAGGGCCTTGAAATGCCTGCCAGCCAAACAGCTCCATTTCCTTTTCAGTCAAAACAGCCGAGGCATTTTGAAAAGCCTTTTGCATGGCTCCAGCAAAATGCTCTTCAGCAAATCGGGGATAGCCCTCCATCTGGCCTTTGTATTCCCCTTTTGGGGAGCCATCGGGGTTAAACAGCTTGCCCCTCAAGGCGCGAAACTCCGCCGCAGAGCCATTAAATGCCTGCCAGCCAAACAGCTCCATCTCCTTTTCAGTCAAAACAGCCGAGACATTTTTAAAAGCCTTTTGCATGGCTCCATCAAAATGATCTTCAGCGCATCGGGGATAGCCCTCCATCTGGCCTTTGTATTTCCCTTTTAGGGAGCCATCGGGGTTAAACAGCTTGCCCCTCATGGCGCGAAACAGCGCCACAGGGCCTTGAAACTGCTTCCATCCAAACAGCTCCATTTCTTTTTCAGTCAAAACAGCCGAGACATTTTTAAAAGCCTTTTGCATGGCTCCAGCAAAATGCTCTTCAGCAAATCGGGGATAGCCCTCCATCTGGCCTTTGTATTCCCCTTTTGGGGAGCCATCGGGGTTAAGCAGGATGCCCCTCATGGCGCGAAACTCCGCCGCAGGGCCATGAAATGCCTGCCAGCCAAACAGCTTCCTTTCCTTTTCAGTTAAAACAGCCGAGGCATTTTGAAAAGCCTTTTGCATGGCTCCAGCAAAATGATCTTCAGCAAACCGGGGATAGCCCTCCATCTGGCCTCTATATTTCTCTTTTGGGGAGCCGTCCGGGTTAAACAGCTTGCCCCTCATAGCGCGAAACTCCGCCACAGCGCCATGAAATGCCTGCCATCCAAGCAGCTCCATTTCCTTTTCAGTCAAAACAGCCGAGACATTTTTAAAAGCCTTTTGCATATCACCATCAAAATGATCTTCAGCGCATCGGGGATAGCCCTCCATCTGGCCTTTGTATTCCCCTTTTGGGGAGCCATCGGGGTTAAACAGCTTGCCCCTCATAGCGCGAAACTCCGCCACAGAGCCAGAGAACAGTTGCCAGCCAAACAGCTTCCTTTCTTTTTCGCTCAAAACAGCCGAGGCATTTAGAAAAGCCTTTTTCATGGCTCCAGCAAAATGATCTTCAGCAAATCGGGGATAGCCCTCCATCTGGCCTTTGTATTCCCCTTTTGGGGAGCCATCGGGGTTAAACAGGATGCCTCTAATAAAAGCAGCCCTGCAGCTGGCAGAAGACTGCAATAAAGAATTGTCTTGAGGCGCCGGCTTCAGCTTGGAGGCCGAACAAAGCGCGGGCAGCAAAAGAACAAGACAGGCGCGCTTCATAATGCGGCCATTATATAGGAAATATGCTTGTTTGTCAAGTCTGCGGCAGGCCCCCGCCGGAAAAATCTGCGCGGCCCGCGGGGGCTTTTAGGCTGCCAGGCAGGCAGAATTCTCAAGCTCTGAGACAGCCCCCCCGACGGGCAGCCGCGGCGCTGCCGGCGGGGGCTTGTTTGCCGGGCCGGGCTGCGGTATAAACAGGCTGGCCCCGGCGGATCGGGGGCAAAAACTTAACCAGACATGGAGGGCTAAATTATGCAAAAACTAATTTTTTTGGCTTTGCTGATTTTTGGGCTTTCCGCCGGGGCGGCGGCCTCCCCTTGCGGCCCTGGAGTAAAGGGCGCGCCTCATAGCAACGGCGGGGGCTTTGTGGCGGCCACGGCCACTGTGGACAAGACCGCTTTTGTGGGGCCTAAAGCGGCTGTTTGTGACAAGGCGCTGGTTTATGAGAATGCAAGGATTACCAACTGGCCGAAGGTTTATGGCAATGCGCGGGTTTATGGCAATGCGCATATTTCTGATGGGGCGCAGGTTTCCGGCAATGCGCGGGTTTATGGCGATGCGGGAGTTTGGAGCGATGCGCGGGTTTATGGCGATGCGCGGGTTTATGAAAAGGCGAAGATTCAAGGATCAGCGCGGGTTTATGGCAATGCGCGGGTTTCCGGCAATGCGATTGTTAATGGCAGCGATGCGCGGGTTTATGGCGATGCGCGGGTTTCCGGCAAATCATGGGTTGCCGGCGGCGCGCGGGTTTACGGCTATGCAGTAATAAAAGGAGTTTTCCCCAACGCGATTGTTTCTGGCAATGCAGTAATAAAAGGCAATGCTTTGGTTAAGGGGACAACAGTTGTTTGCTCTGGAACACACACAAGCGGGCCAGTCGCCCATCAGCCAAGCTGCTCATAATTTTGAGGGCCGCGGGCGATGGGCGCCCTCCGCCTCAAATCGGCCTCTTTTTTCCGGCCATAAGCTCCGCCCCCGAGCCGGAAAATCCCTGATTTTCAGTTTTCAGAAAAAGATGTCGCGCCCCCGCCTGTGATAAAAGGGCGCCCCCCCGTCTTTATGATTCCCCCCTGGCTATTGCCAGCCTATGGGCCTGTTTTCAGGCGCCGTTAGTCCAGTCTTTTTTTGTCTTTTTTGAGCGCCTTTAACTGCCTTTCAAGCTCTGCTATGTCTGTTTGTATTTTATGAAAGGCTTTATTTGCCTGTTTTTGAATTTCTGCTATGTATTCTCTATTTTGTTTTACAAGATCGCCTAAGGAGATAACCAATGCTGCTTCGGCTTTTTGAAATTCAATCAGCGCTTTAAGCATGTCATAGACTTTAATCATCTGTTTTTTGCTGTTTTTTTCTTTGCTTATCTGTTTCATGATTATGCCCATTGCCATAAGGGCTTTAGATATTTTCTTTAGATCTTTCATGACTTTTTGCCTCCATGGTTAAAGTTTTGCCAGCCCGGCGTCCATCCTGGCCAGCTTTCCGGCCCGCGTCTCATGCTGCCTTATCTCAAAGCTTGTGACAGCTGCCGCGGTTTTCTCTGTCCCGTCCAGCTCTGCCAGTCCCCGCAAAAGCCTTTGGCGGGCTTTCCGGGCGCGCCGCGTCCGGGCTGGAATATCAAACAAGGCCAAAGTCTGGCCGCAGCGGTTTTTATGATCCTCAATGGCTTTCGGCCCCAGATCGGCAAAATAGCAGTTTTCAAGATGGGCCTGAATATCCAGGCCGGCCTCCATGATCCAGACTCCCTCAAACTTCAGCGGGATTCGGACAAAATTTTTGCTGGAGATCAGGCCATTCAGGCCAGGGGCCAGCCGCAGCTCCGCCGGGGCGCCTGGATAGCCGGGGGGAGGGGAGCCTGGCAGCCGAAAAATATTGACCATACCCAATATTTTCCGTATAAATATAGGGTATGGTCAACAGAATTGCCCGCCTGTCCCCTTCTCAAAGTTTTTTTCTCCTTGGCCCAAGGGGCGCCGGCAAATCCACCCTTATCAAGCAAAGATACTCCAAAAACAGCCTGTATATTGATTTTTTAGATCCTCAAACAGAAGATCGCTATCGGCTGGACCCCGGCGGGCTGAAAAAGGAGCTGGCCGGGCGGCCTCAGCTCAAGCGGGTGATTATTGACGAAGTTCAAAAGCTGCCCCGCATCCTTGATGTGGTTCATCAGATTCTGGAGGAGAGGGAGATTCAGTTTATCTTAAGCGGCTCCTCCGCCCGGAAGCTCAAAAGAGGCGGCGCCAATCTTCTTGCCGGGCGGGCGTTTTTTTTTCATTTATATCCTTTTGCCTCCGCTGAGCTGGGCCGCCGGTTTGATCTGGGGGAGGCCTTGCGCTGGGGGCTTCTCCCCCGCCTGCTCAAATTAAAGGGCAGCGGGGAAAAAGAAGAGTATTTAAAAGCTTACACGCTGGCTTATTTAAAAGAGGAGATTCAAATGGAGCAGGCTGTGAGAAAGCTCAGGCCCTTCCGGAAGTTTTTAGACGCTGCCGCGCAAATGAGCGGAAAAATCGTCAATTACTCCAAAATATCAAGGGATATCGGAGTGGATGTGACAACGGCGCAAAATTATTTTTCCATTCTTGAGGATACGCTGACAGGGTTTTTTCTGAGCAGTTATCACCGGTCAGTTCGCAAAAGCCAGCGGCTGGCCCCAAAATTCTATTTGTTTGACACCGGAGTCTGCCGGGCTTTAAGGGGGGTCTTAAGCCTTCCTCTTCCGCCCCAAACTTATGACTATGGGGAGGCCTTTGAGCATTTTATTGTTTTGGAGATCATCAAGCTTGCGGAATACAAGCGAAAAAGCTGGAAGTTTTTTTACCTGCGGACAAAAGACGGGGCGGAAATTGATTTGATTATTGAGCGCCCCGGCCAAACCGCTTTATGCGTGGAGATTAAATCCTCAAGCCGGATCACGGAGGGCGATGTGAAAAATCTGATTTGCCTGGGGCGCGGCATTCCAAACTCTGAGCTGTATTGTTTTTCCAGAGATCCCCGGAGGCAGCGGATTCAGAGCGCGCTTTGCGTTGAGTGGCGCTCGGGGCTGGAGGAGATTTTTAGCGGTTAGCCCGGCCGGCGCCGAAAAGGCGCGGGCTGGGATTGTCTCAGCCTGGAATGTTCTCAGCCTGGGATTGTCTCAGCATATTGAGGGAGGATCCGGCTTTGAGCCACTTTATCTGCTCGCTGTTCAGAGAGTGGCGGACAAAAATGCTCTCCTCTGATCCATCCTCATAAGAGATGAGAATCTGATGCCGGCTGCCGGGCGAAATTTTTGGGAGATCTTTGATAGTCAGGCGGCTTGTCTCCCGGAATTTTTCATAATCACCCGGAATGTCAAAAGCCAGGGGCAAAACCCCCTGTTTTTTTAAGTTGGTTTCGTGGATTCTGGCAAAGCTTTTCGCCAAGACCGCGCGCGCGCCCAAGTGGCGGGGGCTCATGGCGGCCAGCTCCCGGCTGCTGCCCTCTCCATAGTTTTCGCCTCCGGCAATCACCCAGCCCTGTCCGCGCCGCTTATAGTCTCTGGCCACAGCCGCAAAGCCCTCTGTCTGTTTTGTAAAAAGGTTTAAGCCGCGCCCGCGCTCTCCGGTAAAATCATTAACCGCCCCCATCAGCAGATTGTCTGAGATTTTGTCAAGATGCCCTCTGTATCTCAGCCAAAAGCCCGCCGGCGAGATATGATCTGTGGTGCATTTTCCGCGGGCTTTGCACAGGACCGCCAGGCGCTGAAAATCCCGCGCCAAGTCCAAAGGCGGAAAAGGCTTCAGGGGCTGCAGCCTTTCGGACTGCGGACTGATTTTTATCTCCTCCTTTGCCGCGCGGGCAGCGCCCCATGGCGGGATGTATCCGCCTTTTGCATCCTGGAAAGGCTTTTTGGGCAGATCTTCAGCCTCCGGGGGCTGGAATTTCAGGGTTTTCCCATCCCGCTTCAGCTCGTCAGTTTCCGGGTCAAAATCCAGCCGGCCCGCAAGGCCCGCGGCCATCACAATCTCCGGGCTGGCGATAAAAGAAAGCGTGTTGGGGCTGGCGTCGTTTCGGCCCGGAAAATTCCTGTTAAAGCTGTTGAGTATGGTGTTTGTTTCGCCTTTTTTTACAGGCCGCCGCCACTGCCCGATGCAGGGGCCGCAGGCGTTGGCCAAAACTTTGGCCCCGGCTTCCTGAAAGCTTTTTATATAGCCGTATTCCCCGATGGTTTTTTTGATCATTTCTGATCCGGGGGTCACCAAAAAGGGCTGGGGCATTGTAAAGCCCGCGCGCGCGGCCTGGCGGGCGACATGCGCGGCGCGCCCCATATCCTCATAAGAGGAGTTTGTGCAGGAGCCAATCAAAGCCGCTGAGAGCTTTGGCGGCCAGCCATGCTCTTTCAGCTCCGCCTTTAGATCTTTTAGCGGGCGGACCCGGTCCGGCGAGTGAGGGCCGGAGATCAGAGGCTTCAGGCGGGAAAGATCAATCTCTATCAGCTCGTCATAAAAATCCTCAGGGTTTTCATTTGTCTCCGGATCCGCCGCGCAGTCCGCGCTCCGGCCCTCAATCCAGTCCGCCCAGCCTCCCCGGCTGGTGGCCCTCAGGTAATCCCCCATCCGGCTGTCATAGGGAAACAAAGAGGAAGTCGCCCCCAGCTCCGCCCCCATATTGGCTATGGTGGCCTTGCCTGTGGAGCTGATGCTCTGGCAGCCTTCGCCAAAATACTCAATGATTTTGTTTGAGCCGCCTTTTGTTGTCAAAATGCTGAGCAGCTTTAAAATCACATCTTTTGGGGAGGCCCAGCCGGAAAGCGAGCCGGTTAAGCGGACCCCTGTGATTTGGGGCCGTTTCAGCTCCCAGGCAAAGCCGGCCATCACATCCACAGCGTCGGCCCCGCCAACCCCCACAGCCAGCATGCCCAGCCCGCCGGCGTTTGGAGTGTGAGAATCGGCTCCAATCATCAGCCCGCCGGGAAAGGCGTAATTTTCCAGAGCCACTTGATGAATGATCCCCGCCCCCGGCTTCCAAAATCCGCAGCCATAGCGGCGGGCAAAGGAGGAGAGAAAATCATAAACCTCTTTGTTGGCTGCGACGGCGGCCTCCATGTCGGCCTCAGCCCCCTCCTTTGCGGTGATCAAATGGTCGCAGTGGATGCTTGTGGGCGCGGCCACAGAGGGGCGGCCCGCCAGCATAAACTGCAAAGCGGCCATTTGAGCTGTCGCGTCCTGCAGGATGACCCGGTCGGGGCGAAGCATAAGAAACTCCGCGCTGTCCTGAAACTCCTCTGGGCGGTCAAGGCGGGAGAGCAAGATTTTTTCCGCAAAAACAAGCGGCCTTTTGAGCCGGGCGCGGACAGTTTTCAGCCGGCTCTGGCCCTTCGCCAAGGAGGCTTTGAGCATCTGAAGGCCGGCTTTGTCTGAGATTGGAGCTGTCATAGCTTAAAATTATGCTGGCTTGATTGGATATCAGCCCGCCTTTCGCTTTCTGATTATCAGCCTTTAGGCTGCAGGGCCGGCAGCCGTTTGTCAAGGGCAAACAAGGGCAAAAACCGCGGGGGCCGGCCGGCGCCGCGTCAAAGCGCCTTAAAATCCGCAAGGCAAAGCTGCGACAGCCACTTGGAGGCCTTGACAGACTGCCAGCCCTCTCTGTGAGTTTTTGCGCGGGAGGCCAGCCGGACAATCTGCCGGCAGCGGACATTTTTAAAATGAGGGGCAAAATGCTTAAAATTGGGGGAAAAGCTGGAATCTCTCCATTTTGCCTCAATCAGCCAGCTCCCTCTGCCCTCTATGGGGACAAAAAAATCAATCTCCCGCCCGGACTTTGTCTGTATAAAATACAGGCCTCCTTTTATCCCCTCTGTGTCAAAAAGCCTTTGTGTTTCCTTGAGCAGGGCGCAGGCGAGGGCATTTTCCCATCGGATGGAATCCCCCCCATCCACTCTTCCTGTGTCATAAAAATAATATTTGGATTCTTTTAAAATGGCCCTTGCGATGTTTTTGTGGTAAGGGGGAACTTTAAAAATAACATACAGGTTTTCCAACAGGGAAAGCCATCTGGCCACAGTTTTAGGATCTCTTTGCAGCTGCCGGGCCAGGGCGGCAGCGGAGATTTTAGATCCTGTTTTTTGCGCCAAAAGGGAGATGAGGACTTCTATGCCTTTAATGTCTCTTGCATGATCTATATCAAGAAGATCATGCCTGAGGATAACATCTAAGTGAGAGGCGCTCCAGCGGTTATAATATTTCCGGGAGCCTTTTAAAAAAGGCTCTGGAAAACCCCCCACATTTAAAATGGCGCTTAAGGCCTCCTCCCTCTCTTTTTCTGTGGGCAGGCTCAGCTCCTTGAGGTCCAAAGGGTGAAGGCGGTAATGAAAATGCCTTCCAGCCAGGGAATCTCCGGCTTTTCTCAGCTGATTCAGGCGGGCGCTTCCTGTGACAAGCAGCCGGGGGCGCGCGCCTTCAGTGTCAAAAACCCCTTTGATCCAGGACTTCCACTGCTGCATTTTATGCAGCTCATCAAAAATCAGCAGATCCGCGCCGCGATTCCAGGTTCGGGAGCTTAAAATCTCCCGATCCGGAGGGGAGTCATAATTCAAATAGTCAAAATTTTTAAAAAGCGCCTTGGAAAGGGTGGTTTTGCCCGCCTGCCGGGGGCCGGAGAGCAGGACGATTTTGTCCCGCAGATCCCGCATTATGGGAGAATCAAGGCTTCGGCGAATCATAAGGCCAGAATGCCGCGCCGCGCCTTGAAAAGTCAAGGAAAAAGTCAAGGAAAAGCCAAGACCATTCAGGATTGTATTCCATAATAGTCACGACTATTATGGAATATGCTCCCGAATAGTCATCCCCCTCCGGGGGGGCGGGGCTGTCCCAGGCGGCCGGCCCCGCAAGCCGGCCCTGCAAGCAAGCTGCCGCGAGGCCAGCCCTCTGGACAATCTTGTCACTTCGCGGAGGTTCGGGAACAGCCGCCAGGCTGTCCCGGCAAGCCAGCGGAGGTGACATCCTGCGTCATCAGCCTTGCTCTTTTGCCGGGCGGCGGATATGCTGGGAAAAAGAGGAGCCGGCAGAAAATCGGATGCCGCCGCCCAGAATCAGCCCAGAATCAGCCCAGGATCAGCCCAGGATCAGCCCAGAATCAGCCCAGAATCAGCCCAGGATCAACACAGGATCAGTCCAGGACCGGCCCTGAAAAAGCTTGACTCCCGCCGCGCGGCGCTTTTCATGCCCCTTCAGGCTTTTTCAGCTCAGCCGGACTCAAGAAGAGAGGCGCTTATGCCATATCTGGATTTTAAGGGAAAGCAGCTGATTCAGGCGGACCATTTTAATGTTCCCCCGCATGTTTTAAATATAGACGAAAAAAAATCCCTCGCCCCCAAAGGGAAAAAGCCGTCTCTGGATGAGAGCCTCATCATCCATGGGGACAATTTTAAAGTTTTAAAAGCTTTGATGCCTCTGTATGCGGGCCGGATTGACTGCGTTTGCATTGACCCTCCCTACAATACAGGAAATGAGGGCTGGGTGTATAACGACAATGTGAGCAGCCATCCTTTGATAAAAGAATGGCTGAAAAGCAAAAATCCCGTGGACGGCGAGGACATGGAAAGGCATGACAAATGGCTTTGCATGATGTGGCCGCGGCTGCAGCTTCTGCGGGAGCTGCTTTCTGATGAGGGGGTGATTTTTATCAGCATTGACGACAATGAGCAGCACCGCCTGAGACTGATAATGGATGAAATTTTTGGGGAGCAAAATTTTATCGCCAATATAATATGGCAGAAAAAATACGCCCCCGCCAATGACGCCAAATATTTTTCCGATAACCATGATTTTATTCTCTGTTACGCAAAAAACAGGGCAAACGGCGGGGACAATGGCCGGGCCGGCTGGCGGCGGCGGCTTCTCCCCCGCTCGGACAGGCAGGACAAGCTCTACAAATACGATGACAAAGACGGCCGGGGCCCCTGGAGGACAGGGGATTTAAGCGTCAAAAGCTATGCCTCTGAGTATGATTACAAAATTGTCAATCCAAACACAGGAAAAACCCACGCCCCTCCTCAGGGAAGCTGCTGGAGGACATCTCAAGATCAAATGAAGGCATGGATTAAAGCCGGCCGGATTTTTTTTGGAAAAGACGGGAAAGGCGCCCCTCAGTTAAAAAGATATCTTCGGGAGGTTCAGCAGGGGCTGGTCCCTTTGACCCTCTGGACTTATGACGAGGCGGGGCATACGGATGCGGCCAGAAGGGAGATCAAAGAGATATTTTATGATAAAGACGCTCCTTTTGAAAACCCCAAGCCTGTCAGTTTGATCCGCCGCCTGCTTCAGATTGGCGCGGGCAGGGACGCCATTGTTTTGGATTCCTTTGCCGGATCCGGAACAACGGGCCAGGCTGTGCTGGAGCTTAACAGGGAGGACGGCGGAAGCCGAAAGTTTATACTTGTTCAGCGCGGGGAGTATGACAAAAAAAAGAAAAGAGCTGTCAATGTGGCGGACGAGATCACGGCGGAGCGGATCCGCCGCGTGATTAAGGGCCTGCCGCGGGCTAAAAAAAACCCAAAGCTTAAAAAAGGCCTGGGCGGCAGCTTTGCTTACTGCGAGTTAGGGGAGGAGATAAACATTGAAAAAATGCTCAAAGGACAGTCCCTTCCCTCTTATGAGGCTGTGGCCCGCATGGCTTTATACACAGCGTCTGGCGGAAAGGCCCCCGCCAAAATCCCCGGCCGGAGGGGGAGAGATGGTTTTTTTTATGAGACGGAAAGCCGGCTTTTTTATTTGATATACAGGCCGGACTTGAACTTTTTGCGAAGCGCTGATTCCGCCCTAAACAGCGATTCCATGGAAAGAATTGCCCGGCAGGCTGCCAAAAAGGGGAAAAAAGCCCTTGTATATGCCTCCCATAAATTTGTGGGGCAAAAAGACCTGACCAAAAACGGCATCATCTTCTGCGGCCTCCCCTACGGAATATTGAAATAATATGACCCTTAAAAACTATCAGCAAAAAGCGCTTGAAAAGCTTCAGCTTTATTTTGATGAGCTGAAAAAAACCAGGGCGGAAATTGAGGGCGCCCGCCGGATTTTGAAAAGGCGGGGGGCGCCAAGGCTCCCCCCATCTGCCGAAAACTATCCTCTGGCCGCATGGGAGGCTCTTAAGAAAAAAAATCTGATTCCCCCTGTTTTTGAGGGCGGGCAGAGGATTTTCCCGGAATATGTCCGGCGGACAGGGGCAAACGGCGCCCCCATCCCCCATGTCTGCCTGAAGATCCCCACAGGCGGCGGGAAAACCCTTTTAGGCGCGGAGGCCCTTCGCTGCCTAAAGCAAGACACAGGCTTTGTCCTCTGGATTGTTCCGACAAAGGCCATTTATGAGCAAACTGTTCAGGCCTTCAGAACCCGCGAGCATCCCTGCCGGCAAATTCTTGAAAATATCTCAGGCGGAAAACTTAAGCTGCTGGAAAAAAACGACCGCTGGATCAGGCATGACCTGGAAAATCATTTTTGCCTGATGACGCTGATGCTGCCATCCGCAAACCGGCAAAAAAACAAAAACTTCCTTAAAATATTTCGGGACAGCGGGAGCTATGCCTCTTTTTTTCCTGAAGCGGATGACGATCTGGCAAACCGGCAGCTCCTGGAGCAATATCCAGATCTGGAAAAAAGCGAATCCGGCGGCTGGGCCAGACAAAGCCTGATAAATGTTTTGAAGCGGATCCGCCCCACTGTTATTTTGGACGAAGCCCACAAGGCTTACGGGAAAAACGATGAAAGCGGCCGGGAGTTTGTCAAGTCTGTCAATCAGCTGAATCCCCGCTTTGTTCTTGAGCTTTCCGCCACTCCAAAGGCCGGGGCCAGCAATATTCTTGTCAATGTTCCGGGAATGGAGCTAAAAGCGGAGGAAATGATAAAGCTCCCTTTGGAAATCCACAGCTTCATCAATTCAGACTGGAAGCATACATTGGCTGAAACCCAAAAAAAATTAAATGAGCTGGAAAAAGACGCCCGGCGCCTTTATATGAAAACGAGCCGCTATATACGCCCCATGGCGCTTGTCAGGGCGGAGCAGACAGGGAAAGCGCAAATCGGCAGAGGCCGAATCCATGCCGAAGATGTCAAAAAATATTTAATAAGGAGTCTTTCCGTTCCCGCAGGGCAAATCCGAATCCAGTCCTCAGAAAAAAAAGAGCTTGCGGGGGAGGATCTAATGGGAGAGGCAAGCCAAATCCGCTGGATTATCACAAAAGACGCCCTTAAAGAGGGCTGGGACTGCTCCTTTGCCTATATACTCGCGCTGCTGGACAGCGCGCGGGCCAACACGGCCATCACGCAAATGGCGGGGCGGGTCATGCGGCAGCCGCAGGCTCAGCAGGTTTCAGGGATGGAGGCGCTTAACCGCTGTTATATTTACTGCTTCAATAAAAAAGTGAGGGAGGCAGTCCAAAAAGTCAGGGAAAGCCTTGAGCGGGAGGGCCTGACAGGCCTTGATCATTTTGTTCATGGCTATAGCGGGGCGGAGAGCGGGGCAAAAGCCATTGCGCTCAGACGCAGAAAAAAATACCAAAAAAGCCGGATATTTCTCCCTCAAGTCCTGCATAAAAAAGGAAAAAGCTGGCAGCCCATTGATTATGACCGCCATGTGCTGGCCGAGTTAAAATGGGAGAGTGTCACCGCCGGCGCGGCTGTCAATCTGGATGACAAAGACACAGTTCAGGAGATAAAAGCCGCCGTTGACCTGCAGGGGAAAGAGACAGTCACAGCGGAGGCCATAGACAGGGGCGGAAGCCTGACTTTGGATTATTTTGCCCGCCGCCTGGAGGATGTGATTCCCAACCCCTGGCAGGCTGCCCGCGCGGCGGAGAGCTTTATCAAAAAGCATCAAAAGCGGGGGCATGACTCCTCCCGGCTTCCAGGCAGCCGGGTTTATTTGTCGGAGGTTTTAAAAAAGAGAATTAAAAAAGACATAGACATGAAAGCCGAGGCTGTGTTTCGCGCCAAAGTAAGAAAAGATGAAATCAGGTTTCGGCTGGAAACAGACGAGCGGCTGAATTATGAAATGGAGCGCTCCTTCCAGGTGACGCTTCCCAGAAAATCAAGGACTCTTCAGGGGGAGCTTGGATCGGAAATGCAATACAGCCTTTTTGAGCCAGTGTTTGAAAGCGCTTTTGACAGCGAAATTGAAAAAAACGCCGCCATCTGCCTTGACAAAAGCAATGCCATTCACTGGTGGCATAGGATAGCGGCCAGGCAGGATTATTTTCTTCAGGGATGGCGGAGGCATAGGGTTTATCCCGATTTTTTGGCTTATCGCCAGGACAGCCGCAGGCTTTTTATCATTGAGCTGAAGGGCGGGCAGTTTAGGGGCAGCTCAGACACAGAATATAAGAAAAACCTGTTTGAAAGGCTGGAGCGCGCTTATAAATCCTCCCATGACAGGGGGGAAATGAGAGCCGGCAGCCCCTCTGCGGTTTTAAGGATGATGTTTGAGGACAGCTGGGAAGAGGATTTAAAAATCCTGGCTGAGCCATGACAAATCCCTTCCTATAATCAGCTCTTCCATTTTTATATGATGAGCGCTTTTCATTGGAATTAAAGAAGTCTGGAAATCATAAGACTGGGCTAGAGCTGCAATTTCTTCGCTCTTGTCATAAGTAAACAAAAAATCAGCCGGGCATCTGCTGAATATTTGAAACAGATATTTATGATTGATTTCATGATGCGTGTATAATCTTTTGCCGGCGCTTTTTCCCGAAGCTGTGTAAGGGGGATCAATAAAAAAACAGCTGCCGGAGGAATCTTTGTATTTTTTTATTGCATCAAAGCCGCAGCCTTTTATAAAGGAAATTCGGTCTCTAAGGGAGCCAATATTATGGATCCTCCGGGCCAGCGCGGCCGGATACCATCTGGAAGACAGGCCCTTGCTGTTTTCTCCGTTTTTAGTCAGTCCTGAGCCATTGGCCATAATGCCGCCATGACTTACTCTATTGCGAACAATTGTTTGAAGCGCTTTTTGATAAATTGACGCGGGCTTTGATTCTAGAATTTTTTTTGCATTTTTAAATGTTAAGTCAAAATTCAAAATATCAGAGGCCAGCCTCTCGCAGTCTTTTTCAAGAATAACCTTCCAAACCGCTGCGACATTTTCATCTTTTTCAGCCAGCGCGGCCCGATCCGCCCAGTTTTCAAAAACAGCTGTAAGGCTGATTATCCCTCCCCCGGCAAAAGGCTCTATTAAAAAAGATGGCCTGTTTTTTTTGCTTTGCATCCACTGCCTGAAAACAGGCGCAAACCATGTTTTGCCGCCGGGATACCTGAAAGGGCTCCTGTGGGGAACTGAAGCGGCATTTGTTATCTTTCTGCCAGAGGAAGGATTATCACATAAATTTAACTGCAATGATTCCATTCTTAAAATCCTTAAGGCAGATTCAATCCTGACAGAAAATCCTCAAATTCTTTTAGCAAGCTCATGATCCAGCCCCCTCTCCAGCCATTGATTTGCAAAAAAAACATACTCTGGATTTATTTCTATCCCCAAATAACTGATTCCCAGGGTTTTTGCCAAAACACATTCCGAGCCGGAGCCGGCAAATGGAATTAAAAGCCTCCCCTTTTTGCTTTTAATCCGCGAATGTATCAGTTTTTTAGTTAAGGCGAGAGGCTTCTGGGCTGGATGCTTTAATATGTTATGCTTCCTGCGCCGCTCGATCTCAGAAGGCGGAAACAGGCCGGACCCGCAGTCACGGCAGAGAAAATATCTTTCCGTGGAGCCTTTTCCCCCCGCAAGCGATGGAATTTTAATAACATCCCTGGGCAAGGCTCCGTTTTTATGCCCATTATAAACGGTCTCTTTGGCGCCAAACCGCCCGGGAGTGTTTTTTCTCTTTTTTCCTATGCAGCTTTTATAAGTTTCCGTATAAGGCTCTCTTATTTTATTGATTTCAAGATTAGGCCTTTTGCCCTTCCATAAAGACAAAATTGTCTCATGGCTTCTTTGCCAGAATTTAAGAGAGGGAACTGTCTTGTTTGTGTAATGCCAGACAAGCCATTTTTGATTTTCCAATGGGAATTTTACTGATATATGAGCCAGAACTTCCGGAAATCCGTAAATATAAGCCAGCCCGCCCTCTTTTAAAAGCCTTAAGCATTTTTTGATCCAGGATTCAGACCATTTTATATATTCATGCAAAGGCAAATTATCAGAATTGTTTCCAAAATTTTTCCCTATATTATAAGGCGGATCGGCTATAATCACATCAAACTTGACGCGGTTTGGGATTTTGTCCAGGAGCTTCAGACAGTCATCCTGAACAATTTTATTAAGAGAAAAGCTCTCCCTGTTTTGATATTGAAAAAGCTTTTTTGTTTTAAAGGGCCGGCCCCGCGGCCGCCCATGGATATTGTGTAATTCCATATTAAAAAGCTTCCTGGCGCGCTTTTTATTCCGCCTCAGCCCGCCCCCCGCATTGCGCCGGCAAACGCTTTAAACAGACATCATAATTTTCTTTTTGCATGCTTTGCCTCCCGGGAAAGCCCCGCGCGGCCCCCGGCAAAGCGGCAGCGGCCGCAAAATCAGGCCCTTCGGCTGCGCGCGCCGCGGCAGACAGCCCTCCCCAAGGCCCTGAAGCCGGGGCTGGCCCCCCTGGCCCCCCTTTGCCCCTTAGGGTTTAAGAGGCCCCTTTCATAAAAATACAGGCTCAGGCTGGCAGTCAACAAAAAAAGCGCAAAATCTCTGAAAGAGAGGGATGGAGGGATCCTCCCTCTCCCGCCAAAGGGCTTGGAAGCCGCTCAAGCGGTCATGCCTCCCCCTCTGGGCGCGGCCGGCCCAACAAAGCCAGGCGCCGCCATCTTAGAGGCAAATTTTTTTTACCCGCGCAGGGCTGCTGCTCTGGACAGGCGCCGCAATCACTGCTATACATAATCATTAAGAGGGGCGGCTATGGATTTTTCTGGGGTGATCACGGCTCTCGCCACCCCGTTTAAAGGCGGAGTCTTGGACCGGGACTCTTTTTTTCGGATTTTGAAAAGCCAGGCGGATGAGGGGATCAGCCAGTTTGTCATCAATGGGACAACGGGGGAAAGCCCTGTTTTGGAAGAGGGGGAGGTTCAAAGGCTCTGCTCCTGGCTCAGGGAGTTTGAAAGCCAAAGCCGCCGCCCGCTCCGGCTGATTTTGGGGACAGGGACTTTCTCCACAAAAGCCAGCGCTGAGAAAACAAAAAAAGCCGCAGACTGGGGGGCGGACGCGGCGCTTGTGGTCACCCCCTATTACAGCAAACCCTCCCAGGCCGGCCTGCTGGCGCATTTTCAGGCTGTGGCCAAAGCCGCCCCGGCCCTGCCCATTCTTCTTTACAATGTTCCCTCGCGGACCGGGGTCTCTTTAGATCTGAAAACCATCAAAGCGCTTGCCAAAACCCCCAATATCAAAGGCATTAAGGAGGCCTCCGGGGACTTGGATTTTTTTCGAAAAATCCGCGCCGCATGCAGCGGATTTGCCCTGCTGAGCGGGGATGACGGGACGGCTGCGGAGAGTTTTTTTCTTGAAGGCAATGGCGTGATCTCTGTGGCCTCCCATGTTTTGGGCCGGGAGTTTTTGGATCTGTTTCAGCTGGCCCAAAAGGAGAAGCCAGCCGCTGCCCTGCAGGCGGCCCTGCAGGACGCCCTGCAAGCCGCCCGTCAAGCCAAAGCTCTGCAGGAAGCCGGACAGGCAGGGGCCGATGGCGGCCCGGCTGCGCCAGCCCGGGAAAGCTTCAGCGCCAGAGGCAAGGCCGCTCTTCAGGATTTTCAAAAAAAATATGGCGGTTTTTTGCGGGAGCTTTATAAAGAAAGCAATCCCATCGGGATCAAGCAGGTCCTGCATGAGGCGGGGCTGATTGCCTCTCCAGAGCTGCGGCTGCCGCTCAAGGCGCCGGCGCGGGCGCAGCCCGCCCTGAAGGCCGCTTTCCGCCATCTAAAAAAAAGCTTTTAGGCGCCCCCCTGGCCCTGCCCTGGGCAAAACCCTCAGAAAGCCTGTTCAAACCAGGCGGAGGCAGCGCTCAATCAGCATTTTGCGGGGGCAGGCCGCCAGCCTGCCACTGGCGCCAAATTCTTAATAAAAAACCCTCTGTCCGCTCAGCCAAAAGCCGGGCCGTCTCTTTGCGCCCCCGCTCCATGGCCACATCAAAAGCCGTTTCGCCAAAGGAGTTTTCTATTTCCATATCAGCGCCATTTTTCAAAAGAATCGCCGCAGCTTCTGTCTGCCCCCGCAGCGAGGCGAGAAACAAAGCTGTCCAGCCAGTCACGGTCTGACAGTTTGGCTCGGCGCCGCTTTCCAAAAGAAGCAGCGCAATGTCAGCATGCCCTCTCTTCGCGGCAGAATGAAGAGCTGTCCTGCCAGAATTATTTATCAAGTTTGGATCGGCGCCATGCTTCAAAAGAAGCGCCGCAATGTCAGCATGCCCCCTCTTCGCGGCAGAATGAAGAGCTGTCCAGCCATCTGCCCCGATGTAGATGTCCAGAATGTTTGGATCAGCGCCATGCTTTAAAAGAAGCGACACAATGTCAGCATGCCCCTCCCGCGCGGCCTGGTGAAGAGCTGCCCCGCCGGGCGCGCTCAGCATGTTTGGATTGGCGCCATGTTCTAAAAGAATCGCCGCAGCCTCTGTCTGCCCGGCTTTCGCGGCTGTGTGAAGAGCTGTCCAGCCCCCTTCACTCTGAATGTTCAGATCAGCCCCTTCCAAGATGTAATGCTCAAGCTCATCTATGTCCCCCTGCCTTGCAGCCCGCAAAAACCTTTGCTCCGCTGAAAGGGCGGCCGCCGCGCCGAAAGCTTTTTCAGAAAAAACCGGCCCCGCAAAAACAAGCGCTAAAAACAACAGGAACAGCCGCGAGGCTGTCCCGCTAAACCAGCGCCGCGAGGCTGCCATCCAAATAAACATATATTGATTTTTCATAAATTATCCCTCCATTATCTCCATTTTGTCTGGTTTTTTGATCCCGCGAAAAACACTATGCCCTGCTGTTTCCGTTTTGTCAACGAAAAAAAACATAATTTTTTGCAATTTTTGCCCCTTAATAAATAATGGCCCGTTTTTTAAGGATTTTTAAGATTCTCCCCTCTGCCTTTTTTGCCGCGCGTTTCCCCGCCGCTGGCGTGCGCGCCCTGCCCTGTTCAAAACCCTCAGAAAGCCTGTTCAAACCAGGCGGAGGCAGCGCTCAATCAGCGCGCGCTGCCCGGCCTTGTGGGCGGCCTCCGAGCCTTCAGCCGCAGCCGCCATGGCCGGGCGCCCCGCATAATAAATTTTGGCTCGCTGTCCCACAGCCTCCAGCAGCTCTCTCAGCCGCGGCTCCACATAGCTCCAGGCGCCGCGGTTTTTCGGCTCCTCCTGAAGCCATATAATTTTTTCCAGACAGGAAAATCCGTTTAAGATGGGATTCAGGCTGCTTTCCGGGAAGGGGTAAAGCTGCTCCAGCCGAAAGACCGCCATTTTTGGCCAGGCCAGGCGGGCCGCCGCTTTCAAGCCATCTTCAATGTGAGAGGCGCCGCTCCGGTCCGCCGCCATGGCCGCGCGGCGCTCCCGCTCCAAGTCATAAAAAACCTTTCCGCTGCAAAGGACAGCAGATCTTATATCCCGCGGATCTTGAATGCTTTGATCCCACAAAACCTCCTCAAACTTTCCATGAATCAAGTCTTTTGCTGAGGACACGGCCTCTGGATGCCTGAGAAGCGACTTTGGCGCCATAATCACAAGCGGCTTTCTCTCCCGAAGCAAAACCTTTTGCCGCCGCAAAGCGTGAAACAAATTGGCCGGCCTGGTGATGTTGCCTATCCGCATATTGCCCTGCGCCGCCAGCTGAAGGAATCTCTCCAGATAGGCGCTGGAGTGCTCCGGCCCCTGCCCCTCATAGCCATGGGGAAGCAAAAGAGCAATGTCCGTCCGCTGCATCCATTTCATCTCGCCTGAGGCGATAAACTGATCCAAAATGATTTGCGCGCCGTTGGCAAAATCCCCAAACTGCGCCTCCCACAAAGTCAAAAAATCCGGGGCAAGGCAGGAGTTCCCGTACTCAAAAGCCAAAACCGCCATTTCTGAAAGGGGAGAGTTATAGAGGCAGCACTCCAGGCCCTCGCCTTTGGCCAGCCTTTTCAGGGGCGCAATTTCCCCGCCGGTTTCACAGTCCCAGTAAACCGCATGGCGGTGGGAGAATGTCCCCCTCTTGGAATCCTGCCCCGTCAGACGGACCGAAAAACCCTCCTTTAAAAGAGTTCCGTAAGCCGCCAGCTCGCAAAGCCCCCAGTCCAGCCTGTCCTCCTGAATGGCGCGCCGCCTTTTTTGAAGAATTTTTTTAATTTTGGGGTGGAGGCTGGCTCCGGGCGGCTCCGCGCAAAGCGCCTGAAAAACCTCCTCCAGATCCGCTTTGGAGGCCTGAGAGCGGCGGAGCGGCTTTTTTTTGGTTTTGAGCTTTTTCCCCGTCCAGTCCTCTTTTTTGATCTTTGGCCCCGGGCTTTTCAGAGACTGAAGGCTGCGCTCCAGCTTGTCTGTCCGCTCCTGAAAAAGCGCCTCCGCCCGCTCTTTTGTGATCAGGCCCTCTTTGATGAGCTGATCCCTGTATTGCCTGAGCGCTGTGGGATGAGATTTGATTTTTTTATACATAAGGGGCTGGGTGAAGGACGGCTCGTCGCCCTCGTTGTGCCCATGCCTTCTGTAGCCAATCAGCTCAATAAAAATATCCGATCCAAACTGATGGCGGAATCGGAGCGCAATGTCAGCAGCCCTGAGAGCCGGCTCCGCGCCATCGGCGTTGACCAGCAGGGCCGGAGCCTGAATGGATTTTGCCAGATCAGAGGGAAACGGCGTGGACCGCCCCTCAGCCGGCGAAGTTGTAAAGCCCAGCTGATTGTTCAAAATAATATGAATCGCGCCGCCTGTTGTATAGCCCTTGAGCTGGGAGAGCTGAAGAGTTTCGGCTGCCGATCCCTGGCCGCAAAAAGAGCCGTCGCCGTGAATCAAAACAGGGACAGCGGACTTTCGCCTTTGGGTGTCGCGGTTTCGCCTCTGAAGGGCGCGGGTCATGCCGCATATCACGGGATTTACAGCCTCCAGATGGCTGGGGTTATAGCCCAAATAGAGGCGGCAGGGGCCGGCGGAGGTTTCCCGCTCTGAGGAAAACCCCAAGTGATATTTTACATCCCCCGTCCAGCCGCCCGCCTGAAGCAAATCATTGGCCTCTTTAGCCGTCCGGCTGTCATCAAAGGCAAACTCAGAAAATATGACCCTTGGATCCTGCCTCATCAAATTGATCAAAACATTTACACGGCCCCGGTGCGCCATGCCGATGGTCAGGTCCCGCATTTCCAAATCCGCGGCGCCCTTTTCCAAAATGTATTCCAGCATGGGCATCAGGACATCCAGCCCCTCAATGGAAAAGCGCTTTTTGCCTGGAAACCGGGAATGCAGAAACTTTTCCAGACACTCCGCCTCTGCAAGGCTCGCGAAGGCCTGAAGCTTTTGCTTTTTTGTGAGGGAGAATTTTTGCCCCTCAAACTCGCGAAAAAGCCAGGACCGGACTTCAGGCGGGCAGCCGCCGGCCTGAAGGGCAAGCCGCCCGCAATAGGCGCGCTCCAGGAATTGAATGGCCTCCCGCAAAGGCTTTTTTTGGCCAAACAGATGGCTGGCCGCGGCAAACTCGCGGTCCAGATCCCTCTCGGAGATATGAAAATCCCCTTGGGGAGAGCGGCCTAGAGGCCGGCCCGGCAAACAGGCGCGCTGCGCGGCCGGGAGGGAATGGCCGGGAGGCCAGCCCCCGCCGCCGCTATCTTCAAGGGGATTCAGGCGCGCGGCCAAACTTCCGCTCTCTCTATAGCTTTGAAGAAGCTGCGCGGCTGAGAGCTCGCCCCGCCATTCCCCGGCTTCCGGCTCAGCTGGAGGGCGGCTGCTCTGCGGGACTCCGCCTTGCGGGACTCCGCTCTGCGAGGCTCTGCTTTGCGAAACTCCGCTCTGCGGCTCCGCGCTGTTAGAAGCGCCCGCATTGCCGGGGGCGGCATCCAGCCCGGCTTTTCCGCTGATGCGGCTTTCAGAGAGGCCCGGCGAACTGGCAGCTGCTGTTTCGGAGCCAGCGCCGCGAGGCCGTCCCGCTAAGCCAGCGCCGCGAAAAAACCGCTGCCATTCCTCCCTCAAAGAGCTGTTTAGGGGCTGCGGGCGGGCCTGGCCCTGCATATTCTGGTCTTGGATCTCCTGGCCCTGGATCTGGCAAAGCTCAAAAACCTCCTCCAAATACTCCAAATTGGCTCTTTGAATCTGAGGGCCGCGGCCAAAGATTCGCCGGTCCGGCAGTTTTTTGGCTGAGCTGCTTGAGCCTTTGCTTGAAGAAGGCATAGAGCTTTTTTAGCGCTTTCAGAGCCTTAAGACAACATTAAGGCCTTGCGGTTTTTGAGGGCTTTGGCTATAAACGGGGAGGCGCGCCCGAGGGCTGCGCAATGCGGGCAGGCGCAAAAAAATCGCATGGCTTATGAGCATCAAAAAATAGAAAAAAAATGGCAGGAGCGCTGGGAGCGGGCCAAATGCTTTCAAAGCGGCGGGCCGGGATCATCAGGCAGCAAAGCCGCCGGATCATCAGGCAGCAAAGCCGCCCCCCGCAGGCCAAAATTTTATGTCTTGGACATGTTCCCCTATCCTTCGGGCGAGGGCCTTCATGCTGGACACCTGGCCTCCTACACGCCGGCAGAGGTTGTCGCCCGCTTCAAGACAGCCAGGGGCTTTCATGTTCTCCGCCCCATTGGCTATGACGCCTTTGGCCTCCCCGCGGAGCAGTATGCCATTCAAACCGGGATCCATCCCGAAAAGGTAACCCAAAAAGCCATCAATAATTTTCGGCGGCAGCTGAAATCTTTTGGCTATTGCTTTGACTGGGATCGCGAAATCTCAACCTGCGATCCCAAATATTACAAATGGACTCAGCGCATATTTCAAATTCTCTACAAGAGGGGGCTGGCCTATCAGACAGAGGCTCCGGTCAACTGGTGCCCCGCGCTCCGAACGGTTTTGGCCAACGACGAGGTCATTGACGGCAAAAGCGAGCGGGGCGGGCATGAGGTCATCCGCAGGCCCATGAAGCAGTGGATGCTGAAAATCACCGCCTATGCCGAGCGGCTTTTAAAAGACCTGGATGAAGTTGACTGGCCGGAAAGAACCAAAGCCGCGCAAAGAAACTGGATCGGCAAAAGCCATGGCGCGAGGATTGACTTTCCCATTTTCAGCCCCGGCAAAGGCCTGCCGGCATCGCTTTCGGTTTTCACCACCCGCCCCGACACTCTGTTTGGCGCCTCCTTTGCCGTTATAGCCCCTGAGCACCCCCTTTTGCCAAAACTAACCGCGCCCGGGCGCCTCGCCAAAGTCCGGGCTTATCAGGCTCAATGCGCCCATCTCAGCGAGGCGGGCCGCCGGGCCGGGGGCGGGAAAACCGGCTTGTTCACAGGCGCTTTTTTAAAGCATCCCGCCACAGGAGAGCCAATTCCCCTCTGGACAGCGGATTATGTGATGATGGGCTATGGCTCCGGCGCCATTATGGCGGTTCCGGCCCATGACAGCCGCGACTGTGAGTTTGCCAGGGCCAATGATTTGCCCGTCAAGCCGGTCATTCAGTCTGAGGACATTCCCTTTGAGGGCGATGGCCCTCATATCAGCTCTGAGGGCGGGGGCCTGAGCCTGAACGGCCTCAACAACAAAGCTGCCATAGAGAAAGCCATTTTCTGGCTGGAGCAAAATAAAAAAGGCCGCCGCGACACCCAATACAAGCTGAGAGACTGGCTGTTCAGCCGGCAAAGATACTGGGGGGAGCCTTTCCCCCTTATTTTTGGCTCGGAGGGGATTGAGATGGTCCCGGAAAGCGATCTGCCTGTCAGGCTCCCCCCCGCAGCGGACTATCAGCCATCGGAAAAAGGCGAGGCGCCCCTGGCCCGCGCCAAAGATTTCGCAAACTGCCGGGACAGCAAAGGCCGTCCGGCCCGCAGAGAAACTGACACCATGCCCGGCTCAGCGGCCTCCTCCTGGTATTTTTTGCGCTACACAGACCCTCATAATGATTCTCGGCCTTTTTCCTTTGAGGCGCAGCAGTATTGGATGCCGGCGGATCTGTATGTGGGCGGCGCGGAGCACAGCGTGGGGCACCTGCTTTACGCCAGGTTTTGGCAAAAAGTTCTTTATGACGAGGGGCTTGTGTCCCACAAAGAGCCTTTCAAAAAGCTTGTTCATCAGGGGGTTGTGCTTGGGGAGGACGGCTTCCGAATGTCAAAATCCAGAGGGAACGGCGTCAATCCCGACAAGCTGCGGGAGGCGCTCGGCGCCGACGCTGTCCGGGTTTATATTTGCTTTTTGGGGCCTTTTGAAAAAGACAAGCCCTGGTCCTCAAAAGGCATTGAGGGCAGCCGCCGCTTTTTGGACCGGTTTTGGCGCTTTGCCTTAAAAAGCCGGGGAAAAAGCCGGCCGCTTTCCCCCGCTTTGGAGCGCGCGCTCCGCCGGACAGTCAAAAAAACCGGGGATGACATTGAATCCCTGAAATTTAACACAGCCATCAGCGCCATGATGATTTTTTTAAACGAAATTTATAAAGAGGGGGCGCAAAACGAAGAGCTGGCAAAAACTTTTGCCCGGCTGCTTGCGCCTTTTGCGCCTCATCTGGCCGAAGAGGCATGGGAGATGCTGGGGGGCCGCGGATTTGTTTCTCTGGCGGCCTGGCCTGAGCATGATCTGGAAACAGCGCAGCCTGGGGAGATCAGCATTGGCGTTCAGGTCAATGGAAAGCTCAAAGGATCCATTGCCGCGCCTCAGGGGGCCTCTGAAGAGGAAGCCCTCGCCAAAGCCCTTCAGATAGAGCGGGTCAAAAAAGCGCTGGCCGGCCGGGCGCCTGTAAGGCGGATTTACCGCCCCGGCAAAATTCTAAACCTGATTGCGGACAAGCCATGAAGCCGTTTATCCCCTCTGAATATCAGCCCCGCCTGGATCCTTCGCGGCATATCATCCAGACTGAAGAGGCGCCGCAAAGCGGGAGCCTGGACCTGGATGTTTTGTTTGTGGGGGCCGGCCCCGCCTCTTTGGCTGCAGCCATAAAGCTGGCTGATCTAGCCAGAGAGCGAAAGCCGGCCGGGAAGAGCGAAGTCTCCATAGGCATTATGGAGAAGGCCGATCAAATAGGGGGCCACACGCTTTCCGGCGCGGCCGTCAGCCCCATTGCGCTCCAGTGGCTGTTCCCGGAGAAAAAAATCTCTGACTTTCCCTTGAGAAAAAAAATCACAAAAGAGTCCTTTCGCTTTCTCACAAAAAACTCCTCCATCCCGCTCCCTGTTCCGCCGGGAATGAGCAGCCGGGGCTGCTGGACAGCCTCGCTTTGCGAGATTGTCAGATGGCTGGGGTCTGAGGCTGAAAAAAGAGGGATTCATGTTTTCACATCGTTTCCGGCGGAAAAGCTTTTAATGAGAGGGGACAGGGCTGCTGGCGCGGCCTCAAAGCCCTTTGGCCTCAACAAAGACGGCTCAAAGGAGCCGGGTTTTGAGCCGGCCTCAAAAATTTTTGCCAAAGCTGTTGTCCTTTCGGAAGGCTCGCGGGGGCATCTCACTCAGGCCTGGCTGGCCAAAGAGGGCATTGGCCGCGGCGCATACCCTCAGACTTACGCGCTTGGCGTGAAGGAGCTTTGGGAGGCGCCTTCTGAGCCAAAGGGCATTCTGCATACTTTGGGCTGGCCGCTTGGCAGGGAGGCTTTTGGCGGCAGCTGGATGTATCCTCTGGGAAATCATTTGATTTCTCTGGGGCTTGTGGCCGGCCTGGACAGCCCCTCAGCGGGCTTGTCAGTCCATGACAAACTGCAGGAAATGAAGCGCCACCCGCTGTTTGCCTCTCTTCTTAAAGGCGGAAAATGCCTTGAATGGGGCGCAAAAACCATCCCTGAGGGCGGCTGGAAGGCGCTGCCGGCGCGACTCCATGGCCATGGCCTTTTAATTATTGGCGACAGCGCGGGCTTTGTGAATATGCTCTCGCTCAAGGGAGTCCATTACGCCATGGCCTCTGGGATTTTGGCCGCTGAAACTCTGGCTGAGGCTTTGGAAAAAAATGATTTTTCCAAAGCCGCGCTCAGCGGATATGACAAAAAAATCAAAAACAGCTTTATCAAAAAAGAGCTTTGGGCCTCCAGAAATCTAAGGCATTCCTTTCAGAAAGGGTTTTTCTCCGGGATGTTTCGGGCGGGAGTCATCAGCCTCACAGGAGGGCGCTGGCCGCGGGATTTCCCGCCGGGCCGGTTAAAGCCTGACGCGGAGGCGGCAAAGGCTTTTTCGCCGCGCCCGGATCCAGAGCCGGACCGCGGCGGACAGACGCTGCCGGCCCGTTTAAGCAAAGCCGATGCGGTTTACCTCTCCGGCAGCAAAACCAGAGACAAAATCCCCTCCCACTTGCGGTTTGGCCCTGAGGCTGGGGGCCAAGGTGTTTCAAAGCTGCGGGGCCGGTTTTACGAGCGGATGTGCCCTGCCGGAGTCTATGAGCAGAGGGAGAGCCTGGCTGTCAGCCCGTCCAACTGCATTGACTGCAAAGCCACGGACATTTTGGGCCCCCGATGGAGTCCCAGAGAGCGCGGAAGCGGCCCCAGCTACCGCCTTATGTGAATGGTTTTAAATCATTGCCTCTCTAAAAGCCTGTCAAGCTTGCTTTCAAGCCTGTCCTGCCGCTCTTTCATGCCGGCCTCAAGCTTGAGCTGCCCCTCTTGCATGCCCGCCTCAAACTTGTCCATTCTGGCCTCAAGCCTGACCTGCTGCTCTTGCATGCCCGCCTCAAACTTGTCCATTCTGGCCTCAAGCTGGCTCTGCCCCTCTTTCATGCCGGCCTCAAACTTGTCCATTCTGGCCTCAAGCTGGCTCTGCCCCTCTTTCATGCCGGCCTCAAACTTGTCCATTCTGGCCTCAAGCTTGTCCTGCCCCTCTTTCATGCTGGACTCAAGCTTGTCCTGCCCCTCTTTCATGCTGGACTCAAGCTTGTCCTGCCCCTCTTTCATGCTGGACTCAAGCTTGTCAATTGTTTTGTGTGTGTCCGTCACATGATTGCTTAGGAGCTCTTTTACATGCTCTATATCCTTGCTCAGAGTCCCCTTCATATACGCCATTTCTTTCTTTATGAATAAATAAAAAACATAGAAAACCACGATAATGACAAGAGTCATTACCGGCGGCCATTCTTTCAGCCAGGGAGACAAAAAAGCTATGATCTCGCTCATGCCCTTAAAATAAACAGGGGAAATAAAAAAGTCAAGATTTTTTTGGCTTTAGGGCGGCGGGGATTTTTCGATCAAAACCTCGCGCGGGCGGCTCCCCTGCGGCGGTCCGACCAGGCCTTCGTCAAACAGGGTTTCAATCATTCGCGCGGCGCGGGGGTATCCAATGCGAAACTTCCGCTGGAGAAACGATGCGCTCACCTCGCTCAAGCCGCGAATATACTCAACAATTTCGCCATACATGGGATCGGCGGCGCCAACTCCCTCCGCTCCGCTGCCGGCAAAATCAAGGCCGGGGGACAGCCCCGCGCCGGGTTTTCCCTCAAAGGCTTTCTCATAGCGGGGCGGCGCCAAACTCCGCCAGTGTCCGGCGGCAGCCTCGGCCTCAGCCTCGCTCACAAAAGGCCCATGATAGCGGGCCGGCTTAGAGGTCCCCGGCTCTAAAAACAGCATGTCTCCATGGGAGAGCAGGCGCTCGGCTCCAGTCTCATCCAAAATCACCCGCGAGTCGGTTCCGCTGGCCACCTTAAAGCTGATTCGTCCGGGAATATTGGTTTTGATCAGGCCGGTCACCACATCCTTTCGGGGGCTTTGCATGGCCAAAATCAAGTGGATGCCGCTGGCGCGCGCTTTTTGGGCCAGCCGGACAACCGACATTTCAATCGGCTTTCTGATCTGCGGATCCGCCATAAGATCTCCAAACTCCTCAATCACAAGGCAAATAAAGGGAAGCGGCTCAAAATAATAAGACTCTCCAAAGGGAAGCTCCCGGTTTTTTGCCTCATGCTCCGAGCGCTCCGCCGCAGAAAAATTCTTGGCCATGCCATTAAAGGAGCGCATGTCCCGCGCGCCAAACCGGGCCAGCGACCGGTAGCGCTTTTCCATCTCGGAAACCGACCAGGCCAAAGCCCCCGCGGCCCTGGCGGAGGCGGTGATAATGGGGGAAAGCAAGTGGGGGACGCCCTTAAAAACAGAGAGGTCAACCTGCTTTGGATCAATCAGTATCAGCTTCAGGGTTTCCGGCGTGTGGCGAAACAAAAGCCCTGTCACAAAACTAATGACAAAAACAGACTTTCCCGATCCGGTTGTCCCGGCAATCAAAAGATGGGGAATCCGGGAAAGATCTCTGATCCACACAGCGCCGTCAGCCCGCCGCCCCAATGTTAGTGGCAGAGAGGCTTTGGAGAAGCCCGGATCTTTTAGCATGCTCTTCAGGCAGACTTTTTCGCGCCGGGGGCGGGAGGCCTCAATCCCCACCACATCCCGGCCGGGGATGGGGGCGATGATCCGAACCGACTCGCTGCTCAGAGCCAGGCTCAAGTCGCTCCCCATCTCCCGGATCTTTTTCACCTTTACATGGTCTTCCGGCTTAAACTCAAAAAACACAACGGCGGGGCCGGTTTTGATGGCTGTGATCTGCCCTTTTATGGCAAACTGGGCCAGCTTGCCGGCGAGCTTTTTGGAAAGCTCCTCAATCTCCCCGCGCCCGATTTTTTGAGGATGCTTTTCCGGATCTGAAAGCAGATCCAGGGAGGGCAGATCTTTGGGGCTGAAGCGGCGCGGCTCAGCCGCCGGCTCCTCAAAATCTCCGCGCCGATCCGCCTCCAGCGGCAGGGCTTCGCTTTCAAGAGGCTCAAGGGAAGAGTCTGGCAGATCCTCAGTCTCTAAGTCCAGGTCCGGGGGCGGAGGCTCTTTGGGGGCGGGTTCAGGGCCGGGGTCCAAAGCCTCAGCCGCCGCCTTTTGGCGCCGCTGAAAAAGAGCCTTCAAAACCGGCGGCGCGGAGAAGGCTCTGCCTAAAGCCTTCCCGCCGCTTTTCAGCCCTCTCAAAGCGCTGCGGGAGCCTCTTCCAAGCAGCGCAAAAAAACCGCTGGCCCCCCCGCGCAGCGCGGCCCATGCCAAAAGCCATGGCCTGTGGCTGTAAAAAAGAAGGGCCAAAACCAAAGCGGAGAAAAGCGCGAGGGATGTCCCCGCTTTGTGAAACAGGGGCCCCATGGCCTTCAGCAGGAGGGCTGAGACACCCCCTCCCCAGCCCACAGCTCCGCCAAAAAACAAAGCTTTGGGGAAATACAGCGCAAGCAGGGAGGAAAGCGAGATCAAAAGGCACAGGAAAACCGGAAGAGCGGCCGCAAGCGGCTTTTTCGCGCGGCTTTGAAAAAGGCTGAGAGCGAAAACCAGCCCGCCGGGGATAAAAAGCCAGGCGGCCATCCCAAAGATCTGATAAAACAGATCAGACAAAAAGGCCCCGGCATAGCCGCAGAGGTTGGCCACAGAGGAATGCGGCGCAAAAGAGTTGAGCGAGGGGTCCTGCGGGCTGTGGCTGGCCAGGCTGAGAGCCAAAAACGCTGTCAGGCTGAGCAAAAAAGCGCCCTTCAGGCGATTCCATTTTTCCCGTCTCCGGGCTTTCAGGCGGCTTTCCATAAAACTCCCCGCGGCGCGGCTTTTAGCTTAAGACGAATGCCCCCGAAAAATAAAGTCTTGTTTTTCCTGATTTTCGCATGGCCGGGCCGAAAGCCGCCTGGCCTCATCCAGGCAGCGGAGAGCATGCGCTTTGGCGCATGCGGGGCAGATCCCGGAATGGCTGGAAAGGGCCGCGGGGCTGGCAAAAGCGAGTTTTCCCCAGGCTTATCCACAGATTTTTTTCCGCTGCCGGTTTTGATTGCAGTTTGAGGCGAAGCCGGCGATGCTTGAGGGCGGAAGGGCCTGTTTATCTGGACGGCCTCTGGCTGCCGCTCCCGGCAGCCTCCCGCAGCCACAGGCTGTTTAGAGGAGGAGGCCCCGCGGAGGGGCCAGCCTGGCGGGCTGGCGCCGGCGCAATGAATGAGCTATAACCTTGTCCGCTTTATGAGATTTTGCCTGTGACGCGCCCCCCCCGCATAGAGAAGGCCTGAAGCCGGCATTGTTTTTCCCGTCCGCTCGCGAGGTCTTGCATGATGAGCCCCCTGCTGGAAAAAGAGCCGCTCTTGGGCGCCGGCCCGCCGCAGCAGCCAGAGGCCGCCTGGACCGAAAGCTCCAGCAGCATGTTTATCATTCATTTGGAGCGGGATCCTCTGTGGCGGATTGTTCAAAAAGCCATGATTCATTATCTGCGGGCCGAAAATCCCGCCATAGATCTCCTAAAGCGGTTCTATGCCCCCGCTGAGCAGGCTCTGATTGAAGCGGCCGTGGATTTTTGCAAATGGAATCAAACGCGCTCAGCTGCGATGCTGGGCATCAACCGGAACACCCTGAGAAAAAAGCTGAGGTTTTGCGGGATGTCCGCGCAGAGCCTGGGCAGCAGGGAAAACTTTTGTTTAAAATTCCCCGCCGGGCGGGAGATCTTTTTGAGCCAGCTTTCCGCCATTGATCTTCTGGAGGCCAGCCGCGCCAAAATGTTTCTTCTGCGGCAGGCGGGCATTTTCAGCCAGTGGCAGCCTTCCAGATCTGAGCCAAAATCAGGCATGATACAAGCCTTTTGCGCTCCTGTGAAGCAGGCCATCATTAAAACCGCCCTCCATGCTTTTGAAAACCGCCTGGCGCAAACAGCCCAATGCCTTGGAATCAACCGCAACACGCTGAAAAGACAATTAAAGGCGGCCGGCAATGGCCCGCTGAGCGAAGGGGGGGCCGCTTTGTTATGAGCCGGCCCGGCCTTGTTTTTTTCGCCATGCGCTTCGGCGCGGGCCGCCGCCCCGCGCCCAAAAAAAGCCGCGCCCTGTTTTTTGTCAGGCGCCTGAAAGCAGCTGCTCCCCGCGCGGCGGGAGGCCTTTGATGAGGGAAGCCCTGCCGGCCCATCTGGAATCAGAGAAATCGCTTCTCGGCGCTTTGCTCTTGGGAGAGGAGGAGTCCTGGGACGAAGTGGCGCCCCTTATTTCGGACCGTGATTTTTTCCAGCCCGCCCACAAAGTCATTTTTGCCCATATCAAAGATCTTCGGCAAAAGGGCCAGCCCACTGACGCCGTCACAACAGGCAACGCGCTCAAAAAAAGCGGCTCTCTTGATCAGGTGGGCGGCGCCGCCTATTTAAGCGATTTGATTCATGAGACCCCATCCACAGTCAATATCCGCGCCTACGCCGACATCATAAAGGAGAAGTCTGTTTTGCGGCAGGCGATCCGCAAATCCGAACAATTTATCCAAAAGGCCCAAAAAGAGGACTATGACAAAATTGAGCATTTTTTGGACTATTTAGAGTCGGAAATTTTTAAGCTGGGGGAAAGCCAGAGCGGCTCAGATCCGGTAAAAGTGGACAGCCTTATAGAAAGCGGCCTGAAAAAGCTCGAAGACCTCTATCACAAAAAAAGCGCTGTCACCGGGCTTTCAAGCTCCTTTCATGAGCTGGACCATTTAACCTCCGGCTTTCAAAACTCCGAGCTGATTGTGATTGCCGCCCGGCCATCGATGGGAAAAACCGCCTTCAGCCTGAACATTGCGCTCCACAGCGCCCTCAACAAAAAAAAAGTGGCTTTTTTCTCTCTGGAAATGTCCCGCGAGCAGGTTGCAATAAGGCTTCTCTCCTCCATGTCGCAGATCAACCTTTCCCAGCTGATAAACGGCCAGGTTAAGGATCATAAATGGGGGGATTTGATTTCCGCCGGGGCAAGATTAAGCGAAACGGATTTGTTTATTGACGATTCCTCTCCGCTTTCGCCTTATGAGGTGAGATCAAAAGCCCGGCGGCTGAAGGCGCGGCATGGCCTGGACCTGGTGATTGTGGACTATCTGCAGCTGATGAAGCTTGCGGAAAAGACTGAAAGCCGCGAGCGGGAGGTTTCGGAAATGTCCCGCCTGCTGAAATCCTTTGCCAAAGAGCTGAACATTCCTGTCATCGCGCTCTCCCAGCTGAACCGGGGGGTGGAGTCGCGGCAAAACAAGAGGCCCATGCTTTCGGACCTGCGGGAATCCGGCGCCATAGAGCAGGACGCCGATGTGATTATGATGCTCTATCGCGGGGATTATTACGAGGATGGCGAAAAATCCGGGCAGGCCGAGGTGATTGTGAGCAAACAGAGAAACGGCCCCACAGGGGTTGTTTCGCTTCGCTGGATGCCCCAATACGGCGCCTTTGAAAACAACATTCCCGAAGCCGGCGCGGGCCCCCCCCCCGAGCTGGAAAGGCCCCTGCCGCCATTTTAGGCTGTGTTTGAAAAGCTTCCCTCTTGACAAACAAGGTTTTTTTATTGAGCGGCGCCTGCCTGGCTGAAAGAGTCAGGGAGGGATTTCCGTTCAATAGAAAAAACGGCTTTTTGAAAGAATTTGCGGGTTAAAATGCTCCAAAATCAGATAAAAGACAATATTTTTAAGTTATAAAAAAGGGGGCATTGCTTGTATCACAGCCTCTGGAAACCTCCCGGAACCCCTAAAAAGCAGCCCGCAGATTCCTTTAAGGAGGCGAAAAAATCAGCTTCTTATTATCTCTTGGGATGGCTCAAATTGAGAATGATTTTGAGGCATTTATGAGTTTCAGACACAGCTTATTGCGGAGCTTGCCGGTCCCGGGCGGGGGGGCAAAAGCATTAGTTGACTTGAAGGCGAAAGCGCGCTATATTCCCCGCATAATCCAAAAATAAAGGGGGCGCTTCTTATGCAAAATCACTTAAAAATGGAGATCGCCAAAACGCGGTTTTTTTTGATCTGGCGGCTTTTCAGCGGCGCGCCGCTTGGCCTTGGCCTTGGCCTGGTTTTATGCGCTGCATCAGCGCCTTCCAGCCGCGCCAGTTTGGCCGGGGCGGCGGCTTTTCCCTCAGTTGAGGGCAAAATGGCTTTTCACAGGGACATCAGAAAGCTCCTTCAAGGCCCCTTTGCGGAGTTTATGGAGGCGATGGAGGCGGCTGACAGCTCCGGCCGGACCTTTTGGAGCCGCATCGCGGAAAAAAAAGATCTGGCAGAAGAGCTGGAGATTTTGCTGCAAATTCTTTCTGTCCCGGACGGGCCGGAATCCATTCAGAGGCAATACTCTTTGGGGGGCCTGGAAATTGGCATGTCCCGCCTTGAGCGGGAGCCGGCTGCCCGCGCGGCCATGGCTGGTGACATGCCCTTGTTTTTGGCTGAGGCGCGGCGGCTGGCGGAAACAGCCTCCGCCGCTGAGGTTTTGAGCCTTTTGCAGGGGACAGCCGGCCCCCCGGGCGGCCCCGCTGCGGACGGCTCCTCATCTGATTCAAACAATTGGAGAAAAAACCTTTACGGACTGCTTTTGGATGGCCTTGAAAAAGCTTATGGGGAGGACTCTGAAGCTTATGAGATTCGGCGGCAGGCTTTGGAAAATTCAATGCTTGAAATCAGAAGCTATTTCCGGGCGCTTGTCCGAAAAAAAAGCAAAGACGGCCTTAAGCCGGCAGATCTGGCCAAAAAGCATGGCAATAAAAGGGGGCGCCGCGCCCTCCGCAAAAGCTTTGCAGCCAAAAGCCAGGACAGCGATGAAGCTGCTGCTGAGGAGGCCGATGAGATTAAAATCTTTGATGACTTAAGCCTTCAGGACGCTCTCAAAACAAAATCAAAGGCTGTGGAGGCTCTGGGGGCGGCTGCCGGCTTTGGGCTGGCCGCATGGGTCTTGGATTTTAACCCCATCACTGACAGCTGGTTTTCAACCATGTGGAAGGCTCCGATTGCTTTGTGGGCTGCCCGCAAAGGCCAGCTGGCGGCGCGAAAATGCCATTCCGCATTCAAAAAAGACGGGAAGACCCATATAAAAATCTCTCTATAAATAAGAGGCCGGAATGGCTGTGGCGGAGCGGGAGAGCGGGGCGCTTTTCTCAATCAGGCAGAGAACAGCTCCATGGCCTGTTTTTTTCCCCATGTTTTTCAGAGAGGAAAAGCTTTTCGCCGCGCCTGCGGAAGGCGAAGCCGGCCATCAAAGCAGGGGAAACTCAACCTCAAAGCAGCTGAACTGATTGAGCCGGCTTTGGACGGAGATTTTGCCGCCCGCCCGCTCCACAAAGCGCCGGGCAAAGCCAAGCCCAAGGCCAGTCCCCTCTCCCGGCTTTTTTGTTGTCCACAGAGGCTGAAATATTTTTTCCCAGTCGCTTTCCGGGATTCCCGGCCCATTGTCTCTGATCCGCATCAGAGCCTGGCCCCCGGCCAGCCTTTCTGTAAAAATCTCAATCACCGGCGGCTCCGCAGCGCCGCCGCTTTTCGGCCCGCGCCGCCGCGCGGCGGCCTCTTCCGGCGCCTCTGAATTTTGGCGGGCGGCTTTCTCCCTGAGGGCCTGGCAGGCGTTTAAAATTAAATTATAAACAACCTGCTGAAACAGGGCAAAATCCGCCCGCGCCATTAAAGGCTCTGAAGACAGCTTAAGCTTCACCTGTATGCCGAAAGTCACAGCCTGCAAAAGAGGCAGCGCGCCCCTGACAGCCTGATTCAGATCAAAGGCATGGGTTTCCGGCTGCCAGGATTTTTGGGAAAAAGCCAAAAAGCTTTTGATAATTTTTTGCGCCCTTTCCGCGGCCTCTTCCACATCTTTAAGATCTTCAGACATTTGTTGAAACTCCGGGTTTTGTCTCAGGCTTTGGGCTTCCCGGCGGACGCTTTCAAGAGGGCCGCTCAGCTGATGGGACATGTTGCGGCCAAGACGGGCAAGCGCCGCCATCTTCTCGCTCTGCAGCAGCAGCTCCCTTAATCTGAAAATCCCAGTCATGTTTTGAAGATAAAGGAAAACCGCCTCCTCCATTTTGCGGGGGCGCGCTTTTTCTGGAAGCGGGGAAATGGGGTAAGCCCGGCGCCGGTAGATTTTGCCGCCGGCGGCCAGCTGCCCCCCTGGCTTTTCGCCGGCGCCTTCTTTGCCCGGCAAATCGGGGCAAAGCGGCAGCAGCCTCTCAAAAGCTTTGTTTGCAAGAATCTTTTGGCCGCGCTGCAGGATGGCCAGAGGCTCGTCCCATTTGCCGAAAATCTGACCCCACAAATAAGATGTCCGCGAAAAGTCCGCGCTCAAGAGCGAGCGCCTTAAAATCAAGCTCATGGCAAAAAGCCGCTGGCGAAAAAACTCTTTCAATTCGCAGCGCGTTTGCTCTCTCCGCATGTCCCGAATCTCAGCCAAAAGCGCCGGCGAAAGGCTTTTGCCAAAAGGGGGGCGAATTGTCTCAGCGCTGATCCCTGGATCGGCCTCTGGGAAAGGGGCGGCTAAAAGCCCTGGAAACGGACGGCCCATTTCCCGGGCCGCGTAAAGGCTTAGAGCCTGATCCGCATATTGCAGGCCGCTCAGCGCCGGCCAGGGGGTTTTGACAATCTCCTCATAGAAAATTCCCTTTCTGAGGTAAGCCCGCCGAAGGCCAAACTGCGGCGAGACATAAAACAAAATCAGCTCGCCGGCTTTCAGCTTTTTAGGTATTTGCCGGCTCAGAAAAATCAGAAAATCCCTGAGGCTGGAGACTGCGCTGATTTTTTCATAAAAAGAAAGAGCAGCCTGGCTCAGCTCCCCTCTGTTTTGGGAGCGCGCCTCTTTCCAAAAGCGCTCCCCGGGCTGAGATTCAGCCGGGGGGCGGCGCTCTAAAGCGCCGCCGGCAGGCTCGATGCTTTTCATTTTCCTTATATTATCAGATGAAAGCGGAGCCTGCGCGGGCAGGCTCTAAAGGGCCGCCCATGCAAGACCATTGTCCTGTCCAGCCTCCGCCTGGCTTTGAAGAAGCTTGGGGGCTGTATATGCGGAATATGCGAAGCTCTCAGGAGCGGGGCTGTTTTTTGGGGGCGTCTTTTTTGGCCGCCGCGGAGCTGTCTTTTTTGGCCGCCGCCTCTTCCGCAGGGGCTTTTTCCGCTGCCCCCGCCTCTGGGGCGGCTTCCGCATCGGCGGGTTTTTCCTCCTCAGGCTCGGAAATGGCGCAGAGGGTTCTTTCCGGCTTGGTGATCAGGCGGACATGATCCGGCGCTTTCAGGTCAGAGACATGGAAATTCTGGCCTATTTCCAGGCCGGAGACATCCAAATCAAAGCCGGGGGGGATCTTGTCAGGCAGGCATTCAATCTCAACGCTTCTGAGAATTGCGCTGAAAACTCCGCCCTCCTCTTTGACGCCTTTCGGGGTTCCCTTAAAGCGAATATCCACATGGATGCGGATGGGTTTGTTCATGTCAAGAGACAGAAAATCAATATGCAGGGGCTGGCGGCGGACCTTGTGAATGCTGATCTCTTTTCTGATCACCCGCAGGCCGTTGAGGGGCTTGTTCTCCGACTGAAAGGTGAAAACCTTGTTTTCAGAGGCTTTTTCGGTCAGCTTTTCGGCGTCCCTGAGCTGAAGGGAAAGCGGGAGGCTTTTTTGCCCCGGCCCATAGACAATGGCGGGAATCCGCTGCTCTTTCCGCAGCTTTTTGTTTTGCCTCCCTCTAATGGCCCTTGGGGCCACCTTGATCAGAAGCGCTTCTGTCTCCCCTGCTGTTTTCCCCGCTGGTTTCCCTTGATTTTGATTTTCAGCCTGCTGCATTTTTCCTCCTGTTTTGCCGGTTTGATCCCAAAATATGCTTTATAATAGACAAAGCCGGATGAGAAATCAAGCCCTTAAGATATCCATCAATGGGCTGAGATCAAAAAGCGGGCCTGCGCCCGCGGGAAAGCCGGCGGGGGGGGGCGCCTCCCGCTTGCAAAGCGGGCCAAAACAGCGCATTCTCTATGGCCATGCCGGGTTTGATATGGCCGAAAGCTGTCGCGATTTACACAGACGGAGCCTCAAGGGGCAACCCCGGCCCCTGCTCTCTGGGCCTTCAGGCTTTTGCCCTCATGCCCGCCGCTGACAATTCGGCGGGCCGGCCGCTTTTGAAAGCCATGCCCGCCGCGGCGGGAGCCGCCCCCCCGCTTGAGCCTGCCCGGCTCATTTACAGGGAGGGCCGCCCTTTGGGGGAAAACACCAATAATTTTGCTGAATACAGCGCCGCGCTGCGGGGGCTGGACCTGGCTTTTCAGCATAAAGTTCAGGAGCTGTATTTGTTTTCGGACAGCGAGCTGGTGATTCGGCAGCTCCAGGGCAGATACAAAGTCAAATCTCCAAACCTCCGTCCGCTTTTTCAAAAGTGCCGGCGCCTGATGGAGCAAATCCCCCGCTGCCGCCTTCAGAGCATTCGCAGAGAGCAAAACAGCGGCGCTGACGCCGCGGCCAATGAAGCCCTTGACCGCCGGGCCGCTTTTTCAGAAGCGCCTGCTTGAGCGGGACATCCGATCAGCCTCAATGCCTTCCATGCTGGAGGATGGCCAGACGCCGCTTTATGAGGGGCGGCTGGATTTCTGTTTGCGCTGGAAAGCTTTCAGGACTTTTTCAAAATCCTTCCCTTTCGTCCATGAAGGCGGCCTGCCAGACATTCAAATAAACTTGAGACAGCCCCCCGCGGGCCGGGCGCCGGGCGGGGCCAAAGCATTTCAGACACGGCTTTTTGGTTTATGCGGAGAATATAGCGCGCCCTGGAAAGGAAAAAAAATGAAAAAAAGCGCAAAAACCTAGCTCATGCTCTTTAGCGCGGCGGGCGACAGCCCGCCAGTCTTCCCCCGATCGGCCTCCAGCTCCCGGATCATCCGCCGCGCCGCCTCAATGCCGGCGATCTTCCGTCCGCATTGCTCCACGGGGGGGGCTTTTCTTGCCGCCTTCTGTGGAGTCGGGGGGATTTGTATCCAGTCCCGGCCCAGTCCAGGCTTGAATTTGCGGCCGCTGCATAGCAGCTGCGGCCCGTGTTTGGATCAGCTTTGTTTCGCTGAAATGCCGGGATTCGGCCTGTTTTTGGAGATTGAAAAGCCTAAGCCATCCGGAATATCCAGACTTTTGGGGAAAAATTTCCGCTGCTGCGATATTTCTAAAAGAAGATTGTTTTTTAGCTTTGCAAATTTTTTTTATGGCTCTTTTTGCCTGCAATATCCAATGGAGTTTCGCCTTCTTTATTTTTCATATCAGCAGCCGCCCCTTTTTCCAAAAGACATTTGATTATCTCCCTTCGATCTTTTTTGCTTGAACTCGCATAATGCAGGGCCGCATTGCCGTCATTATCCTGGGCATTGGCATTCGCGCCTTTTTCCAGCAGAAGCCGCGCAATCCGCAGATGGCCGCTGTCACTTGCCAAATGAAGCGCTGTCAAGCCGTCATTATCCCGCGCATTGGCATTCGCCCCTTTTTCCAATAGAAGCCGCGCTGTCTCAAAATCTCCCTGCGATCCCGCATAATGCAAAGCCGCGCGCCCAAAATTATTAGGGCTGTTAACATTTGCGCCTTTTTCAAGAAGAGCTTTCATTATCTTCAGGATGTCTTCCTCGCGCGCGTCCACATAATTCAGCTGCCCGCTTTCGCTGGCGCAATGCAAAGCTGTATTGCCCTCATTATCCCGCGCATTGGCATTCGCCCCTTTTTCCAATAGAAGCCGCGCCACTTTAAAATGCCCATGCAGGCATGCAAATCCCAAAGCTGTGGCCCCATGGCTTTCAGGGCTGTCAATGCCCGCCCCTTTTTCCAATAGAAATTCAGCAATTTCCAAACTGCCCACAATGCCCGCGGCATGAAGAGCCTCCCTGCCCGCGCCATTCCGAATGTTAATGCCGGCCCCTTTTGAAACAAGCAGCCGCGCTATTTCCAAATGCTCCCTCTTTTCCCAATAAAAAACAGCCTCATTAGGGAAGAGGCCTGTAGAACTCCAAAAGATTTTCCGAGCTTGCATAATACAGGGCTGTATTGCCCTCATTATCCCGGGCATTGGCATTCGCGCCTTTTTCCAGCAAAAGCCGCGCAATCCGCAGACAGCCGTCCCCGCTTGCCAAATGAAGCGCTGTCAAGCCGTCATCATCCCTGGCATTGACATTCGCGCCTTTTTCCAGCAAAAGCTTTGTCATCTCAAAACGAGCCGCCTCATTGCTCTTTTTGCCTTCCATTATCCGCCTCTGCGTGACATTCCCCTCAGAGCTTGCCAAATGCAGAGCTGTCCGGCCATTTCTGTTTTTGAACGGCAAGTCAGGGCTTATGCCGGCCTCCAAAAGAGAAGCCGCTTTCTTTACGCGCGTTTTTGCAGCCGCCCTGTAAAACAGCCATTTTTTAGAAAACATATCTTCCCCCTCCGGTTATTCATAAAACGAGCATATCATATTCATAAAACCACATTATCATAACATAAAAATAAAACAACACTTTTTTTTTTAAGCCTTAGCCCTGATATTGTGAGAATATTTGTGGACTCCTTAATATCTGCATGTTTTTGCGGGCCGCCGCGCTGTTTTGCCGGCGCCTTGCCAGCCAAGCCGCCGCGGCTGCAAAATCACGCCAGGCGGCGAAAAAAAAACATGCCTCGCAGCTTGAGCCAGGCCGCCGCGCAAAGCAGCAGGTGAATGGCCAAAAACCCCGCCACATAGCCCGCGCCCCCTGTCCCAAATCCGTAAGAGTGCAGCCCCGCCCCTAAAAGAAAATTCACGCCATACCATGCCATAATCACAAGAAAAAACATAAGAACAGATCCCATGGCCATCCCCATGTCCCGAATCCAGCCCGCCAGCCGCCCATGAAGCAGAGCCAGATAGGCCAGAAGGCTGACAAGCGCCCAAGACTCTTTGGGATCCCAGCCCCAAAACCTCCCCCAGGAATAATCCGCCCATATCGCTCCCAGGATGGTCCCAGCCGCCAGCAAAGTGACTCCCCACTGCAGGCAGCGGTAAATCGGCGCGCTCATTTTTCGGACAAAGGCTGTCCCCCTCTGTTTGTTTTTGGCGAGAAAGCCCGCCAAAGCCATGTCGCCCAAAACAAAGGCCAAAAAGAAAAACGAATAACTCATGGTGATAACTAAAACATGAGTGGAAAGCCAAAAGGAGGAGCGGAGAACTGCCTCCAGGGGCTGAAGGCTGCTGTCCAGAGCCTGAGGCGCGGATTCTGAGAGAAACAAACAGAAAAACCCCAAAATCGCGGCAGCCAAAAAGGGCGCGCGCGCCCCTCTGAAAAAAAACCCCATGCCCGCCAAAACCGCAGCCCATGGAACCCAAACCACAGTCTCATACATGTTTGAAACCGGGGGGCGGCCCATAATCCAGGCTCTTAAGCCCAGGCCCAAAGTGTGGCTTGCAAAGCCCAGGGCAAAAACCGGCAGAAGCCAGCGAAACATCCTGTCAGATTTTTTCAGCAGCCAGGCCAGAAGCGCCAAAACCAAAAACAGCAGATAAAGAATCCATGCCTTTTGAAAGGGTTTTAGGGAGTTGTAAAAAACCTCCGCTTTGATGAGGCGGGGCTGGAGCCATGTTTCCAGCCCGCCGGCAAAAGCCGCCGCCTGAAACCGCTCCAGCGCCTTCTGCAGGCTGTCTGTCTGCTGGAGGAGGCTGTCTAGCAGCGGGGAGCTTTGCGGCGCTGCGGGCTTCCCGCTCTCAGGGATGTCCTCAGGGTTTGTCAGCATCGGGAAGGCATCAAGCGCCCTGGGGCGATAATAGATAATGCGGCTGTTCCCCGCTTTTGCGCCCGCTGCTGGAGGCGGGCCTTGTCCAGAGGGCCGCTTGGCAGCAGCCTGGCGGGAGATCAAGCCGATATACGAGAGAACCGCCTCCTGAAAGCCGGTTTGAGCCTTGCCCGTCAGTTCAGAGACAGAAAGCCAGGGGCGCGGCTCTGCCGGAGCGGGAGCTTGGCTTTTCGCCGGCAGCCCGCTCAGGCTCTTGCCGGCGCTTTCCTTCGGCGGCGGCTGAACCCTGAGCAAATCCCCTTTTTTTGCGGCATAATATAAAATCAGCTTTGTCTCCAAACGGGCGAGGCTTTTGAAATAGCTGTCCAAGTCTTCCCCCTTTTGCCTCAAAGACTGAAGCTCTGTTAACTGGAGCTCCAGCTTTTTCCTGTTTTTTATAAAATCCTTTGGAGGAAAGCGGCGCCTGGAGGCGTCAAGGCCCAGGGCCTCTTTGAGGGCAAAATTCTCAACCAAAACAAGGGGGAGCTCATCCCAAATATTCGGGATGATCATCCAGGACAAAACCGCCTCCACAGCGGAGCGGCCCTGAAATGTCTCCCGGCCGGAGACAGCTCGCAAAACCTCGCGGGCCATGGTGTCAAAGGGCTTGACCCTTCCCTGATGCTGAACAGGCAGGGCTTTCCAGGGCGCGCCGGGAGAGGCTGTGTCCAAAAAGATCCCGAAGGCGGGGCCTCCAAAAAACAGGCAGCAAAGCGCCAAAAAGAATTTCACATCACACTCTCCGGTTCTGCCGATCGCTGAGCTTTCAGGGATCTTTTATAAAGGAAAGCGCCGGGAAAACTCAAACCAAACCAGCATAAATTCTTTAAAAATCAGCCGCCTTTATGGATTCAGCCATTTGCCTCAGGGCTGCGGAAATGTTTTTGGCCTGAATCAGGCTTCGGCCCATAACCAGAGCGGAGCTTCCCGCGGCCAGGGCTTTTTGAGCCGTCATCACTCGTTTTTGATCTCCCGGGCTTTCGCCCTCCGAGCGGATCCCCGGCGAAACCAAAAAGGCGCGCGGATGCTGTTTTCTGAGCGCCGCGGCCTCCCGGGGGGAGCAGACCAGCCCGTCAAATCCATGCTCAATAACCAGACGGGCCAGATCAAAAACTTTTTCCCTGGTTTTTGCTGAGGCCGGCTCGCTGGTCAGCGCTGTCACAAACAAGATCTTAAAAATCCGGCTGCCTGGAGAGGCCTCAAGCTCTGTCTGCCACTCGCGGAGAGCCTTTAAAGCCTCCGCTCCGGCGGCGGCATGGACAGTGGCATAGTCCGCGCCCAGCCGATAGGCGGCTTTAACCGCCTCCAGGGTGGAGGTTGGTATGTCAAAAAACTTAAAGTCCAGAAAAATCTTTGGCGGCGGCTGGTTTGGCGGACTGGTTTGAGAGCTGTCTGAAGCTCTGGGGGATTTCAGCTCGCTGAGAAAATTTTTTTGAGATCTGACAGACGGGGAAAACAGCAGCCGGGGGCCAATCTTATACCCAAGAACATGCTCATGGGTTTTTTCAGCCAGGGCCAGAGCCTGATCCCTCTCATTGACATCAAGGGCTAAAAACACCGGCAGTTTTTTCATTGCGCCGCCTGGCTCTCAAGCATAAGGGCTGTTTCAACAAAATCCGCCGCCACAGACTCAAAGCGCCTTTTTCTTTGGGCGGCGTCAGAATCTGAAACATTTGCCAGCCCTTTAAAGGGGAATTTAAATTTATAGGCTATGTCAAGATCTTCGCTGATATCCCCTGATAAATTCTTTTTATTTGGAGGCTTAAAAATCAAAGGCCTGGAAATTCCAAGCCCCTGATGAAACTGCAGCAGATAAACGGTCTCAAAGTTTTTTCGCCGCCCGGCGGGAAGGCCCAGCTCCGCCGCAGCCTCAAACTTTAAGTAAAGCCTCCGGACAGCCTCGCCGGAGTAAAGCCCCATCAAATCATAGACAAAGGGATGGGTGTGCTCGATGTCATGGGCGGCAAACTCCATGGGACTCATAAGCTTTCCATCAGCCATTTCCGGCTTGTTGATCAGGCCAATGGCATGGACCCCCCTCGCCCCGGCCATATTCATGGCCAGGACCCCGGCTGTTCCCGAAGCCAGAGGCATAAGCATTTGAGAGGGGAAAACATTTATCAGCTCCTGGACATGGCGGTCATAATTCCGCGCATTCCGGCTTTTCGGAGCGGCTGCTTTTTCAGGGGGGGAAAGCGCCCGCGCGAGGCTTGCAAAAAATCCAACCCACCATGCGTAAGAGGCTTGTTTTTTGCTGATGGCCTCAGCGGCCTGGCTTTCAATGAGGTTTAGTTTTTTCAGGGCTTCAGCTTTTAGATCCGCGGCGCCCGCCTCTCCTTTTGCGGCCGCAACCCCCCCATCTTGGATTCCCGCCCTGGCATGCGCGATAAGCTCCGGGGCCTTTCGCGCAAAATACTCAATATGCGAGGCGCGGGGGTTTGCAGCCCCGTCTATAAGCGCCTCTCTCAGCAAAAGGCCCTCCATAAGCTCCTCAAAGCCCCTTAAAAAGGCGGGGCCGTATCCCAGAGCTGTCAGCCGCTCTTTTTCCCTCTTTATGGCGCGGATTTGTTTGGGCGAAGGCAAAAAATCAATGGATTCAGTTTTGGATTTGATGGCTTTGAAGGCCAGGCCCAGATCGGGGCTTCCCTGAAGAGCTGTCCGCAAAGGCCTTTTGAGCGGGGAAGACTCCTCTAAAGCATGCAAAAATCTTTTTGGAGGGTCTGCCTGCCGGCGCTCCCGCTCCCGAAAAACATCTAAAACCTTTTTTGCATGCAAAAAGCTCTCTGAAGGGTTTGCCGCGGGAGGCTCCTTAGTGTCAGCTGACATCATGTTTATCTCAACTGTCTTGAGGCTTCCGTCCACAATGATTTCCGCCCGCGCGCGGCCGGGGCCGGTTTCTTTGATGATTCTTCCCGGGACGGCGGCTCTTCCTATATGCTGCCCTTTTGCGTCCAGCCGGTCCTCTTTGAGGATAAAATAAGCGGTTTCCCCCGTGATGTTTCCCTTCAGGAAATTTTGCAAAAGCATCACCTGCAGGGGCTGCTCCCATGCCCTCCTCCCGGCGCTGTTTATATAAGAAAACAGATGATAAAGCTGGTTTAAGGCTTGTTTCTTAAGCGCGGCCCGGGCGCCGGCGGACTCTGATGGGGGCCGAGTCTCCGCCGCCGGGGCCGCATCGCTTTGGCCTGCGGCGGTTTTTTTGTTTAAAGGGGGCTGGCTGGCGGCAGAATGGGCTGCGGGATATTGACCGCCCGCGCCATCGGCGCTCTCTGAAGCGTCCGCATGATTTTGATCCGGGCGAGGCGCTTCCGGCTGCCGGCGGGAGGCCGGCTCAGAGGCGGAGGGGAAGCTCCGCCTGCAGCGCTTCGCGCTCTCCGCAGGTTTTGCCGCGGCGGGCTTTCCGAAGGGATTTCTAAGAGATTCTCCCGGCGCTTTTTGCTGCGAAAAAGCCTTTTGCTCCGCAAGCCCCGCAGGCAAAGCAAGGCAAAATCCAAACAGCAAAACAAACCTGTTTATTGGGCCGGCCCCGCGGCCGCTCCTGTTTGCCGCGCCGGCCCCGCAGCCGCTCCCCCGCCTGTTTAAATAATTTTTCATGCAGGACTGGATATATACATCAATTTCAGGCGGCTGTCAAGACAAATCTCTTTCTGCAGCCCGCGCCGCCCCCGCGCAAAACTCACTTTCTCCAGTAAAGAAGGGAGGGCATTTTTTTTAAATCCTCCAGAAGGCCCATTTCCCCGGCGTTTAAAAAATTTTTTAATTTGCCGGTTTCTTTTTCCGCCCGGCTTATGATTTTCATGTTTTGCCTGTCAAAGGCCTGAAGCTTTTCCTGAAACTGGGGGAAAGCCCTGCGGACAGCGCCCATAGACCGGCATGTTTTCAGGGCCGCCGCTTTGGCGCCGCCCCCTCCCTCCAGAAGATGGCAGGCAAAAGAGTTAAAATAGCTTTGCCTCAAGTCGGACAAAACCGGTTTGCCCTCCGGGTTTCTGACGGCAAAATCCAGCAGATCGTCAGAGCGCTGAAACAAAATCCCAAAAAGAGCGCCGGTTTTGTTTAAGATTTGATGGAGCTTTGGCTCATTCCGCCCCTGAAAAACAAATGGCGCGCGGAGGCACCATTTAAACAGGCTCCCGGTTTTGGCCTCGCTGACATCGTCTGTTTTTTTCAGGCTTGTTTCGCAAAAGGGCATTCCCTCTCTTTGGATAAACTCCCCCCTGGCCAGGGAGATTAAAGTCTCGGCGGTCAGCTTCAGAAGGGGGAGGCTCCCGATCTGGGCCAGGTAAAGATTAACCTGGGAAAGCAGATAATCTCCGGCCAGGACAGCCTGCGCGGGGGAGAACTCGCTCCAGGCCGCCTGCCGGCGCCGCCGGAAAAGCGACTGATCAATAAAATCGTCATGAAGCAGCGAGGAGTTGTGAATATACTCCGCGATCCGGCAGAGAACAAGCGCGTCTTTTTTTCTCAGGCGGAGGCGCGCCCCGGCGCGAAAAACCAGGCTGGCTCTCAGGCTTTTCCCTCTGGAGAAAATGATCCGGCAAATCTGCCGCAGCTCCCGGGGCTGCTGCTTCAGGCTTTCCCTGTCAAGCAGGCTTTTGAGATCTGTCAGCATGCCGCTTCTTTTGCCTCTCACAGCCATACAATTCTTAAGGCAAAAAGGCTTTGTCCGGCCGCCCCTCAGCCGCTGGCAAACATCCGAATGTCTGAAATCCGGCTGTTTCCAGAAAGAATCAAAAACAGGCGGTCCAGCCCCAAAGCGGCGCCGGAGCAGGGCGGCATCCCATGCTCATCCATAAGCGCCACAAGCTCCCTGTCGGCGGGGACAGAATCCCCCCTCTCGCTCAAATGCTCCTGAAACAATCGCTCCTGTTCCGCCGCGTCCGTCACCTCGCAAAAGGCGTTGGCCAGCTCAATGCCCTGCCAGTAAAGCTCAAACCTTTCGGCCCAGCCCTGTGGATTGATTTTGGCAAAGGCCCTGAGGCGCGGCGGGTAATCCCTCACAATCACAAGCCTGCCGCGGGGCAGTTTTGGCTCAATATGGCGCAGAAACAGCATGTGAAACAAGTCTCCCCAGGAATAATCTGAGGCATCGCTGAGAAGCTTTTCCTTTTGTTTTGCCAGCTCCTCCAGCTTTTTTTTTTCTGTGTCCGGCCTGAGCCGAAAGCCCAAAAACTTCTGAAACAGCTCCTGGACAGTAAAAATCTTGAAGGGCCTCAAAGGCATTTCAAAGGGCTTTTCATTGGTTAGGGATTTTATCAGGGCAAAAATATCATCCATTAAAGACTCCAGAGGGCAAAAGGCGCGATACCATTCCAGCAGATAAAACTCCGGCTCATGAAGCGCGCCCAGCTCGCCGGCGCGGAAGCACTTTTTGATCTCAAAAATATCTGTCGCGTCCCGGCACAAAAGCTTCTTAAGGGACATTTCCGGGCTTGTGGGCAAAAACAAAGGGTTTTCCAGGCGCGCCGCCGCCAGGCCAGGAGCTTCTTTTTCCGCCCGAAAAGGTTGCAGATGAGGCTCTGTCCCTGGGCAGCGGACCAGGGAGGGGGTTTCCACAGGGAGCATGTCTCTGCTCTGAAAACTGTCCTTGACACGGTCCAGAAAAACCGGCCATTTCCCGGCTGTCTGCCAGCGGCTGGCATCTGCAGCAGGGGGCCGCTTGCAGCGGGCCAGCCTCAGCCAGCGGCTGGCAAAGTAAAAGCGGCCGCAGCTGGACAGGCGGACAAGCCTTGCGGCCAGCCAGTCCCCCTCACTGGCTTTAGGCGCAAGGCCTGGCTTTTCCGGCGAAAACAAAATCCTCGCCCCATTGCCTCTCAGCTCAAAAAGCGGCTGCTCCTCTTTTGGCGCCTGGCGGATCCAGAGAAAGGGGCGGCTCAACTCTGGAAACCGGTTGATTAGCTCGCTGTCATGGTCAGTTTTGGCAAAGCGCCCCGCCACCCAGCAGGGCAGCTCAGGTCTGCCAAAGAGGCTGACAAACCGGAGAACAGAAAAAACAGGCTGGCTGAGAATCATGGCTTTATTATATGTTGATTTTCTGCCGGCCCTGACCGGCCCCGCCCGGCCCCGCCCCCCGGCGCGGGGGCCTTAGAGCAGGAGTTTTTTGAGGCCCTTGTTTGAGTTTAGGGATTTTTGCCTCTGCTTTTTCTGAAAACTTTCCAGCCGGCCCCGGAGCGCCTTGTTGTTAAGGGCCAGCAAGCGAATGGCCAGCAGCGCGCCGTTATAGGCGCCGTCTACGGCAACCGCCGCCACCGGGACCCCTTTTGGCATTTGCGCCACAGAAAGCAGAGAGTCCAGGCCCTTCAGCGCTCTGGATTTGACAGGGACTCCAATCACCGGCAGCTGGCTGAAGGCTGCTGCCATGCCCGGCAAATGAGCCGCTCCGCCGGCCCCGGCAATAATGACTTTGATTCCGCGGGCCGCGGCCCCTTCAGCATAGTCCTTCAAAAAGCCGGGCGTTCTGTGGGCTGAGACCACCCTGGCCTCCACAGGAACTTTCCACTCTTTGAGGAGGCGGACCGCGGCGCCCATAACCCTCGCGTCAGAGGGGCTGCCCATAATCACAGCCGCTTCAGGTTTTTTTTTTCTCATTGGGGCCTGTTTGTTTTGCCCCGCGGCTTTGGCGGGTTTTTGTTTTTTGGCTTTTTCGCCGCAGCTTCTGGAAAAAGCTCTTTCTGGCCGCTTAAAGCCCCTTTCGGGCTGCCTTTTAATTTTTTCCGCTGGCTGGGCGCCGGCCGTTGGCCATCCGGATCTTTTTCCGGCGGCTCCCCTGAGCTTCCCGCTGGCTTTTCCTCTGGCTTTTCGCCTGAAGGCTTCGCTGCGGCGCCTTGCTCCGGCCCCGCGCCCTGATCCTCAGGCTTTGCGGGATCCAGCTGAAACCGCCTTTCCCCCCGCATTTTCTCCAGCCGCGCCTCCGCCTCCTCAAGCGCTTTTTCCGCCGCCGCGGCGTCTTTTGAGAGAATGCGCTCCAGCCCCCGCTCCGCTTTTTTGATCTCCTTTTCCGAGGCGCCGGAAATATCCTTCAGCTTGCGGATCAAAATGGGGGCAAATTTTTCGATATACTGCTTTTTTCTCAGCAGATCCTCTGTCCGCTTTTCCTTTTTAATGTGCCGCCTCAGCTTTTGCCCCGTTTGAATCAGGGAAAGGCGGATCTCCTCCACCAGATCCTGGCTGGCGTCAATGGTCTCCTTGGAGGCGTTTTTGAATTTAATAAACGGAGAGGTAACGGACACGGCAAACACATAAGGGCCGAGCGGAAGGGATTTTTTTGGCTGCGCCAGGCCGTAAGTCCTCCAGTTGACCGACTCAACGGCCTTGGTGATGGCGCAGGAGGACTTGTCAAACTGGAGCGGAACCCGGTTGGCAAAGCGAAGCAGCTGAACAGCGGCCTCATCATCGTCTTTTTTTTCTGTCTTTTTGAGCCGGGCTATGGCCACCTCCACAACAACGGACTTGTGGTCGCAGATCCGGGGCTTCCGGGTCAGCGCGCTGAAAAAATCCACATCCCCCATGCGCTGAATGCTCTGGCTCAAGCCCTCCTCGCCCACGGACAGGACGGATTTTGTGGAGGGGCTGGGGAGGCTGATCTCATGCAAAACGGCAAATATTTGTTTTTGATCCCGCTCTTTTATAGAGGTCAGGGGCTTTTCAAAAAGAGAGGCGCTTAAGCCCCGCTTCCCCATTTCCTGAATGGTTTTGTCTGTGACCCGGGAAAAGCCGGTTTTTAGAAAATTTTTCAAAGACATGCGGCCGTAAAGCCCGGCATGCTGCAAAAACTCGCCCAGCTTCATTGTGTGGGGATGGGGCAAAACCGCGGGGGGGATGACAGGCGCCTGCCGGCTGGCCCTTTTGATTTCGCGGGGCGGGCGGTCTAAGAGCTGGTATTTCAGCTCCAGGTGGGGATTGACAAGGGCGGTCCCCTCAAGGTAGGTGATCAGCCCGCCGTCGCCGTTCAGCTGAATCCGCCCGTCAATAAAAAACTCCACTTTGAGGCCGTGGGGCTTGTCATAAGGGATGGATTTTTTTTCCTTTAAAATGCCCTTGTTGTTTTTGATGTCCATGCTCACAAGGGCCGAAAGGGCTTTTGGCATTCGCTTTGTCTTGCTGAGGATTCTGACCCCTCTGGCGTTTGTGAGCTGCGCCCATGTTGTGGCCGCCGATATGCCGATCCCCTGCTGTCCGCGGGAGCAGCGGCCCTGCCCAAACTTGGACGAAACCAGATACTCTCCAAAAACCCTGGCGAGGTTTTTTTCCTCCAGGCCGGGGCCATTGTCCTCAATTTTCAGGCCGATCAGATCGGCCCCCCGCGAGGAGCCTTTGCCCTCCCGATGGACTGTGACATGGATTTCGGGGAGAATGCCGGCCTCTTCACATGCGTCAAGGGAGTTGTCCACAGCCTCTTTGAGGGTTGTTAAAACCGCTTTTGTGGGGGAGGAAAACCCCACCTGCTGCAGGTTTTTCGCAAAATAAGCCGAGGCGCTGCTTTTTGTGATTTGCGGCATAGCTGGCTTCCCAGGAAGAAAAAAAACAGGCGCTTCCTGTCATTATTATATAAACCCAAAACCCCGGCTTTGTCTTTAAAAAAAAACTCTCTGGAAAAATCTGCTGGCGGCGGGCCGCCCCGGCGCCAGGCCCTCAGCGGCGGGCAAAAAAATCAGGCGCGGGCTAATCAGCCGAAAGCTTCATGTCAACCAGGGTTTTGTGGGCTTTTGCGCTGTTGCAGCTCTGGCAGGACGGGGCCACATTGTTTTTGCCGGTCCTGCCGCCGCGCGCCAGGGGCGTCAGGTGATCCATGCGGAGAGCTTTTGGGGGAAATATTTTTCCGCAGTGATGGCAGCGGCCCTGGCGGATTTTGTCCCGCCACCAGCGGGTTTTCCGCAAAAGCCTGGCCTTTTCCCGCTCCCTTTTTATATGGGCGGCGCCCGCCCCGTCAAAAAGCTCTCTCATCATAAAAGCCCATCCCAGCAAACATCCCAAGCCGCCCAGACAACAATCCCCGTCCCTTGTAAAACACTTCCAGGAACGGCCTCAATGGCCGTCCCAGCAAACCGTCCAAACTTTAAACACCCGCGCGGCGGCTTTGTCAAGATTTCTTCAAGAAAGCCCCAAAAACGCTTGATCCGCCGCGCTTTTGAGCTTTGCCGGGCAAAACCGCTTGACAGCCGGCAGCCTTTTGCGCTATAGTTTGCGCCACAATCACTATGCGCCGCCCCAATATAAAGGGCGCGCAAACAGGGGGGCAGCGGCTGCCTGGAGTTTTTTTCCGGCAGCCTTTTGGGCAGGCTTAAAAAAAAAACTGGAAACAGGGGAGGGGATTATGACTGTCAGGCGTTTTTCAGCAGCGGCTTTTGTTTTTTTCATCGCCGCTTTTATGGCCGCTTTTATGGCCGGCCGGCCGGCTTATGCCGGGGAGTCTTCCGGCATGGGCCAGCCCAGCCGGCTTGCGCATTCTTTCTCCTCTGAAAGAGGGGGCTTCCAGCTGGGCCCCGCCATCCCGGCGGGCCAAAATCAAAGCGCGCAAATCTCCCCAAGGGCTTTGTGGCTGTTTCATGTTCTGCTGCGGGCTGACAAGGGCTTCACTCCTTCGGAAAGCCAGACTTTTGAAAGCTGGCTCAAAAAAGACGGCCGGTTTGCCGCCCTCCAGCTTGCCGAGCTGATGAGGGAGCTGAAAATTCCCCTGTTTGAGCGGAAGATTCCTTTTTCTGACCGCAAGATTCTCCGCTATGACAAACAGGCGCTGCGCCGGATTCTGAAAGACTTTTACACAGAAAAATCTCCGGCTGAGAGACAGGCGCTTTATCAAAAGGGAATGGGCCACGCGCAAAGTTATCTGGCGGAAGCCTGGCTCCCGAATCAGGCGCAAAAAGAGGGGCATCTCACAGTCCAGCCGCGCGGGGGCTTTATCGCGGCCTTTCATGAGTTTGTCAATAATATTAAGGAGCGCTATGTGGTTTTAGACCTCACAAAGCGCCAGCGCCGCGCCATTGAAACATTCAGGGAGCTTTTGGCTGCCAGAAACAGCGGCTCCCAAACTGGAGACATCACTGCGGGGGAGACGCGCCTTTTCAGAAAGGTCCTGAAGGCTCTGAACATTCCCTCCCATGCCCAAAACGACCTCCTTGTGAATCATTATCTGGAGAAATTTTTTGCGGAGGCTGCCGCGGAGGGGGAAAAACCCTCCGGCGCGGCGCGGGCGGCTGAGGCTGCCTCTGTAAAAAACCATTATGACACTTTGGGCCTGAAGCCGGGAGCCCCGCCAAAGGACATTAAAGCCGCTTTCCAAAAAATGGCTCAAAGGCATCACCCTGACCGCCATGCGGGAAAAAGCGAAGAGGAAAAAAGCCGTCATGGCGAAAAAATGAAGGATGTCAATAAAGCCAAGGATTTTTTTGACAAACTAAGCGAAACCGGCAAGGCCAGTTATGACGCCAAGCTCGCCGGCTCTCAGGGCGCCGAGGCCATTAAAGCCAAGGGCGCCCGCGCCTCTGACCATGCGGTTTGGGAGGTTTTGCGGGAGATGAGGGGGCGCTTTGATCAGATGCATTATGACCAGCTTAAGGAGATGGGAAGATTCTCAAACTTTGTCCGGGGCTTTGGGCCGCAGTTTGCGCTTTTCAGCCTGGCTATGGGAGGGGCCATCTACACAAAAAAATACTCTGACCCTGTTCTCTACGGCGTTCACAGGGATCCGGGAGAGCTGAATGAAACAATTGATCATCTAAAGGACTGGGGAAATCTTGGCATGCACGCCGGGAGCTTTGCTGTCTTTATCGCCGCCGCCAATAAGACAAACACATTTTTTTACGGCCATGGCATGAGGCATGACAGCCGCGCTCTTCGGAGTCTGGCCCCTGTGGCGGGGCTGGCCACAGGCTATATTGCCTCAACCATAGCCATAACAGCCGCGCAGGAGCTGTTTATTGAAAAGGACGCGCAAAAATGCCTCTCAGGGCGCTTTTTTGGAGGCGAAGGCTTTGAAAATGAGTATCTTAACCCATGTGACAGGCTGTATTTGAAATGGGTCCAGGGTCAGGGGGCAAAACACGCTGTTGACTTGGGGCTTGTGATTGGCTCCATGCTGCTGGCCCACAAGGCCGCTCAGACTCTGCTTGGAGGGATCCGGATTGTTCCCGGCGGGGCGGCCATGCTTGCCCGCATAACCAAGGCTGCCGGCCTCAGAATGACAGGCTATTTTGGGTTTTTCGCGACCATTTATCTGTTTATGAAAACTCATTTTATTGCGGATTCTGTTATCGGGGAAAAGCTGAAAGAGCATTTTTCGTTTCAAGAGGCAAAGGCGAAAATGATCAATTTTCTCCGCTTCAGCCGCCCGGGCGCCTCAATAGATAAGGAAAGCTTTGTATCCGAGGCCAAAGCCCTTGGATACAAGTTTTCCCTTTGGGCGGGCGCAAAGGCCGGCCATTACGAGATCCCCCTGCGCCGCTGGACCCTGCAGACAAACAAAATTGTTTCTGACTATGAGATGTCATCTCATCTTTTAAAGCTGCTGTTTCAAAGCGCCTCAGCGCCTTACGGAGTCAATTTGCCAGAGGCGGCCGAAGATCCCGTCTTTCAGGAAAAAAACTCCCCCTTTGATTTGGCGGGGAGCTGGATGGGCTTTTTAGCCTCTAGCGATCTGCTAAAGCGCCGCTTTCTCTGCCCCTATCTTGCGGAGAGGGATGAGCTGAAGAGGCAGGCTGCCAGCCTGGCGGCTTTTTGTTTTGGAAAAGAGGGCGAAGAGTCGCCGGGCTGGACAGGCGATGAGGTCATCAGCCATCTGCTTCTCGCGCTTTACTGGTATTTGAATGAAGCCGCAAATTATCAAAGCGCGGCCAGTCAGGAAGGCGCGGGCTCCGGCGGCCCGGCGGCGCCTGATCTTTCCCCCATGCCCGCCAGCCAGGCTGCTTTTTACTTGGGGGCGGAGCCTGATGAGCTGTTTTCCTCCGGCTCGCCGGCGGCCTCAGAGCTTTCCGCGGAGGAAAAATGGCGCCTTGCCGCCTCGCTTTTAGAGGGCCTCTTCACAGGAGAGCTTTCGCCTTATTACAGCGAAGCCGCTTTGGAAAAGGCTGAAAAGCGCTTTTGCGCTTCTATATATCCTCAGGAGGGGGGCGCCGGCGGCAGCCCTGAGCTTTATGGGCATTGTCTTGCGCAGAGGGAGATGGCCGGCCATGCGCGGGCTCATCTTTTAAATAAAATGGCCGCCGCCGCTGTTTATTTGATGGATGATATCCGCCAGTCTGGCTTTGAGCTGGATGTTTACAGGGCGCATCCAGAGTTTCAGCCCGCCAGCTTTTTAAAGCTGGCCTCTTTGATGAAAGCCCGCCGAAAGGGCGAGGGCCTGTTTGCGGCGCTCCGCGAAAAATCTGAAAGCCTGAAAAGCCTCGCGGGCGCGGGCGATCATCCGGCAGAGGAAAAAAACTTTCTTCAGTTTGCGGCGGATCAGGCTGCCGCTCCGGCCTTGTTTCTCAATTTGATTTGCGGCGCGCCGGAATCCCCTGAATCAGGCGGAGAGGCTGAAAGCCATCTGTTTGCCGCGCCTGCGCTGTTTGACGGCCTGCCTCCAGAGGTTTGCGCCGCGGCCCCGGTTTTTTCTGTCAAAAACGGCGGATACGCGCCGCTGCCGGATGAGCTTGCCGCCTTCAGGAGCTTTTTGTTTGGCCGCCGGGTCCAGCTTTTGGGGAGAAGCCATGAAAGCCTTTGGCTGGCTCTTGAAGCTTATGTCAGAAGATATTTTCACAGGGAGGATCTGATGCTGAGCGAGTTTGAGCTGAGATCGGCGGAGGCTCTGGACAGCGCGGCCGCGCTGGCTCTGGAGAATTTGGACCTGGTGACGGAAAGGCATTTTATCCCTGAGCTGATCAACCGCGCCGCTTTTGAAGGGGGCGGCAGCCAGGCGCGGATAGCGGATTTTCTTCCCGCGGCTTTAAGCGATGCTCCGGCTTTAGCTCCGGCTTTAGAGGGGGAAAGCCGGTGCGCCGGCATTTTGAATTATTATGATGCGGAAAGGGCCGCGCGGGAAAGGGGCTTTTTAGAGGGCTTTAAAGGCCTTGAGATATACATATTTCAGTCTCTTTTTTGGATGAGGCAGCTTAAGGCTTTAAAGATGAAAGAGGCGGAGGCCTCTCAGCCGGCTCTGCAGCGGGCAGCTCCCGGCAGCTGCCTTGCGGAGGGCGCCTCTTCCGCGCCTGATATGGATGTTTATTGCCCCGGGCCTTTTAATGAGGCGGCTTATGACAAGGCGCTTTGCCGGGCGGCGGAGCTTTTGCAAAGCTATCATGACAGCTATGCGGCGGGAGTTTCCAGAGAGCCGCGGGTTTTTTCTCCAAAAAAGGGGGATTTAAAGGAGATTGAGAAAAAAATGCATCCAGAGCGGAATCCAGATCTAAGCCGTGATGAAAGGTTTGATATCGGGTATTTTTTAGAAGACAATCCTCTGGCGCTGCTTGTGGATCCCGCCTGGGATCCTGTGGAGGAGCTGCAGGCGCTTTATCCGGGAGCCCCGCTTCCGGCATGGACTCCGCAAAAGTTTATCGCTTTTTCCATTTTGCAGAAATCCTATCCTGAAATGAATGCCGCCGCTTACTTTGACGACACGGAAAACAACAGGGATTTTTCCCAAGAGGGCAAAGAAGCGGCTTACACCGCGCTTTTTGAAATGAGAAAAAGCCTGGGCATGTTTTTTCGCGCCATGACCGCCTTAAGGGCGCGGGAGGAGGCCCGGGAAAGCCTCCGCCAATAAAAAATCAAAGGGCTTCGTCGGGGCTGATGGCGCGCCACGAGCCGCCCTCTTTTCTTTCAAGATCAATCTGGATGTCCATGGGGACGGCGATATGCCGGAAAATTTTATCAATATACCGCCTCTCATCGGGAAAAATGTAATCATTGATTTTTCCCGAGGCATAGCCCTTGTTTTGCCTCAAAGCCCCGCGAAAGCCCTCAAAGTCCAGGCCCTGCCGGTAAGAGTGGATGAGCGCGCGGATGGCGTCGCCCCCCTCATTTAAAAAAGTGTCGCTCATGCTTTGGGAGGGGATGTTCAAAAACAAATCAGACCCCACGGCCTCTATCTCGCTCCGCGCCTTCACATGCGCCCAGCAGCTGGTGTTAAAATAAGCAATCTCCCCGCAGCCGGCGCGCTCCCTTTCCGCTATGGCCCGGCCAAGCTCATGGCTTGAAAGCAGCTCTGTCCGCGGCTTGCCCATCATATAAAAGGGCGGCGGAAAGGCCAGATAAATCACCTCGCGCTCCCCTCTGGAATCGCTGCGCGATCCTCTTAAAACATGGCTTTCGCTGTTAAAGCGAAACACATTGCGCTCGTCGCCGTCAGAGTGGCTTTCCTTTAAAAAATAATCCAGCTCGCAGCTTCTGACTTTGTCCAGAAAAAAATCCTTGAAGTCCGGGGCCGGCAGGCTCTCAAACCGAAACCCCTCGCTTTCAAAATAGCCGGCATACTCTTCCACCAAAGCTCTGGAAAACGGCCGGAGCGAGGATCCGATGATCATAATGCCTGTCATCCGCCGGTCGCTCCAGATATCCTGGTAATTTGGGGATTTTTTGCGGTTTGCCAGAAGCCGGTTAATAAAATCCGGGGTCTTGGCCTGAATCCGAAGATGGGCGCGGTAGGATCCTCCGCCCTCCAGCCCCCAGCTGATCCAGCCCTTAAATATTTCCGGGCTGCGGGGGCTTGGACCGCCCGGCCCGGAGCCGGCCTCCCATTCCCCAGGGGGGGCGTCAAGACCGCCAGCCTCTAAATTTTCATCCTGAAACAGAAAATCAGAAAGCTCCTTAAAGCTTGCCTCCTCAACAACAGCGTAATGCAGGCCAAAATCCGAGCGTTTTGAGGGGCGCTTTTGAATGGGGTCAGAGGATAAAATCACTGTGAGGGCCTGGTTTTTTCTGCGGGCAACAGTCAGATCTGAGACCGGCTCCCTTGGCAGGCCAAAAAGCTCGCGGACATGGCCCCTGGCGGTGTAATAAATCTTTGACTGAAAAACATCCTGAAAAAGGGGAACAGCCAAAGCCGCGCCGTTTGAAACAGATTCCGTGATCTGATCCATATAAGCCTCCCTTTCGCTTTCTGAAAGGGCATGAATAACCGGCTGAAGTTTTTTGACGAAACCCCATTCAGAAAGGCGGCTGTAGCGGAACGAAAGCGCAAGCTGAAAAACATCTTTCAAGGCGCGCCGCGCTTTGGCTTTTGCTTCCAGGCCGCCTTCCAAAAACGATGAGGGGAACGGAGGAATGTCCCGCAGTCCGGGGTAAAGCGCATGCAGATGCCGGTAAAGGCGGGGATAGCTCAAAAAAACATTCCAAAGGGCCTCCCGGATCAGATCGGCATGCGCCGCCAGCGCCTCCTCATCCTCAGCCGCCTTAGCCAAAACCGCCAATAACTCAGGGTCTGAAGCGTCATCCGCCTCCGCAAGGGCCGCCAGGCTCTCCGCCGCGCTTTCGGGGAGGCGGGGAAGCGGCTGAAAGCATGTTTCCTGAAATTTTCGGACCTCAATGCCGCTTTGGGGGCGGGGGGCGTTATCCCTCCTGGGATCCCTGGCATGCAAAGCAATGGCTCTGCCATTATCTGAAACGGCAATGCCAGCCAGACAGCCGCCAATAAAGCGGCGCCTTAAAATGCCTGAATAGCCGTCAATCACAAACAAATCGCCGTAAATGGTGTTGACAAAAGCCAGGCTGCTGTCCTGATTTAAGGATATATGGCATATCTCGCTTTGATCCCACTCCCGGAGTATCCGCCGCTTTTCCGGCTCAAAGGGGCGCAAAACGGCGGCGGTTTTTTCCAGAGGCTCTTCCCGGCCCCGGCTCTCAACAGTCCAGCGTTCCAGGGCAAAGCGCCCGCCTCTTCCGGCCTGGATGTTTGTCAGGCCCTCTGTTTCTATAAGCTGAAATTTATTTGTTGGGATGTGATAGGAGAAAAACGCCGGCTCTCCCTCTTTTTCCGCCAGTCCCGCAAAAAAAGGAAAAGTGACTTCAACTCTGTTAAAGCCGCTTGCCATTTTCTCTAAAAGGGATGTTATGGATTTAAGAGGCTTAACGCCTCTAAAAATATCCTCTGCTCCAAACACAAACTGCTCCCTCTCCTTAATCCTCCGGACAATAAACCGGCCGTTTTCGTTTTTCATAATGGCCATGTTTTCGCTGAGAAAAGCGCAGTTCCATTTTTTGCGCGGATTCTCCAGCATGGCCTCAACATAGCTTTGGACGCGGATTCCCTCCAAAGGGCCAAAAAGCTTTGTTTTGCCTGATTCGCCGGCCAGCCCTCCGATGGGAATGGCATACATTGAGCCATCCCGCCTCGCCGCGACCCTGCCCAGACTTTCATTAAAACCCTGGCAGGCTGTTTCCTCTTCATCCTCAGACAGCAATTTTGCCTCATTTTCTGAAACCTGGCCTGAATCCATATCCAAAACAGAAATTTTAAATGGCAGATTTTGCATAAACTTAAGCGCCTCTTTTTCCCGGCTGGAATGGCCGCTCAATTCATTTATTGTCTCCGCATCCTTTTTGGAAATTGACATGAAAATCATTTTTGAGCGGCTCAGGCCCATGCCGGCGCTCATAATCTCGCCGGATGGCATGGGAATCATGCTGGTTTTTTCCTCAAAAAGCCGGATGGATTTGATGTAGTTTCTGTCCCGCAGATGAGAAAATCCGCCGGGATCGCCCCCTGCCGCTTCGCGCTGCTTTGCCAGCTGCCCGCTTGTCAAAAGGGCATAAGCCCTAAGGCCGTCTTTTGAGAATCCATATCTTAAAGAGCCGGTGATCAACTCTTCCGGCCAGTCAAAAAAGGCATCCTTTTTTTCTTTGGTCTCCAAGTCAAGGATGGTTAGGGGGGTGAATGCGGAGTCTTCTGTTTTTCGGCGGTAAAAAACATGGCGCCCCAATGAGCTGATTTTCGCTTCATACAAAAAATTGCTGGCGCCAGCGCCCGCAATGTCATCAATAAAAACAGTCTCGGAGGACAAAGGCAGGCAAAGCTCCCGCGGCTCTGCGGCGGAAGACTCCCGCCCCGCGGCTTGATCTCCCAGAATCGGAAACCAAAACAGAAGCCCAAAAATCAATGCCGGCGCGGCGGGCCGGCCCCGCGGCGGAGGTTTATTTGGACGGGCTGGCGGCTGTTCCCGAGCCTCCAGGAAGTGACAGGCTTGTTTTTGGCGGCAGCTGAGAAAAAAAGCTCTCATGACAGCGGCATTCTGCCACAAAAAAACAAACATGTCAAGCGGTTTTGTTGGCCAAAAACCGGTCATGACACAGGGCCGGGGGCGGTTTTTTTCAGAAAATTCCCCAAAAAAACCTAAATTTCATAAAAAAACCGCCGATAAGGTCCAGTGTGGCGGAAAGCTCCGCAGGCTGGCGGAGCCTCATGCAGCCGGCGGGCGGGCAGGATTTTCAGATCAGCGCGCATAGAAAGCAGAGGCCGGGCAGAAGGGAAGCCCCCCCTCCAAAAAACGCCTAAAAAACCGCCTCAAAAAGTTTTCAGGGATAACATCCAATGAGCAAAAAAAGCAACATCATCTCTTTTAACTCTTATAAGCGGAAGCGCCAGGGCAGGGCCGGCGCCCAAAGCGGCCCTTTTAAAGGCTCAGAGGATTCTTCTCAGGAGGCCATAAAGCTTAAAGATCCAAATGAGAGAGACTGGCAGGGAAGAACAGCCCTTCATCGCGCCGCTGAAGCGGGCGATAAAGAGCGGGCCGAAAAGCTTGTCAGCGCCGGAGCCGATCCAAACATCAAAGATAAAAACGGATACTCCCCTCTGCATTTTGCCGCCATGGCGGGGGGCGCCCTGGCCGCTCAGGCGCTGATTGAAGGCGGCGCAAAGCTGGACGCCAGGGCAAATGACGGGAAAACCCCAATAGACTGCGCCAAAGACACAAACCAGGCGGAGACTTTCAGGATTCTTAAGGAGGCTGCCGGGAAAGGCTCTGCCGCGGCAGGGCCGGCCCGGGAGATGGAAAAATCCGCAGACCCTAAGGCGCCAGGGCCTCCGCCGCCCAACATTATTTTTATGAATGGCCGCCAAAACCAAAATAGCGCCCAGGCTGGGAGCGCGGGCGCTTTGCCGGCCGGCCGCTTAAAAGACGGCAGCGCGGATTTGCCCAGGGTGATCTTTATGGACGAGTATCTGGAAAGGAAAAAGCCGCCGGAATGGGATCCCTTTCCTGAGGAGCGCATTCCCGAAGATTCTGTTCCGCCGCGGAAAAGCTGGGGCTGGCAGGCTTCCGCCGCCATTTCCGCCGCTGTCTTCGCGGCTTTGTTTTTCACAGTTTCGCATGAAAACAAAAGCTCGCGCGGCATCGCCTCAAAGCCAAAACTGGCGCCGCCAAAGCTCTCAAACTCCTCCTCCTCTCTGACAGCAGGGAGGCGCCCCACTCCAGAGGAATCCGAGGAGTTTGAGCGCCTGGATCAAACCGCAAGATCGCCCCAGTCCCTGAATCGGGGAAAAATCCTCAGCCCCTCTGAGTATGCAAAGCTCCTTGGCGGGGGCCGCCTGCTGCGCAGCGCAAACAAGCCTCTCAAATAAGGCCATCACGCCAGATCCCGCAAAAAATCCTCGGAAAAAATCTCAGGCGAAAAGCCGCGGCGCATGGTGTTTTCGGCGCAGGTTTTTTCCCGCAAAAACTGCTTTAGGTATTCAGGCCCTCCGGCTTTGCTTCCCAGCCCTGACATTTTTCTCCCGCCAAAGGGATGCCTTTGAACCATGGCGCCCACGCAGTTTCTGTTGATGTAAATGTTTCCGGCCTCCGCCCGCCGCTTAAACATTTCAATATGGCTGGGGCGCCGCGAGTAAAGCCCCGCCGTCAGGCCAAAGCGGCTGTTGTTGGCGATTTGAAGGGCCTGCTCAAAACTCCCGGCCTTTGCTATGGCCAAAACCGGCGCAAAAAGCTCTTTCTGCATCAGCGGGGCGTTTGGATCCCCGCAGGCAAGCGCCATGGGCGGCAAAAACCAGCCCCCCTCCAGCTCCTTCCCCTTATAAAGGACCTGAAAGGAGCCTTCCTCTTGCTTTAAAAACCTTCTGACTCTGTCCAGAGATTCCCGGTCAATCAAAGGGCCGATAAAAGACTCCGGCTGCTCCGGCGGCCCCTGGATCAGGCTCTCTGCGGCGGGCAGAAAGCGCTCAATAAACCTCTCATAAATGTCCTCCACAATCAGGGCGCGGCTGCAGGCCGAGCATTTTTGCCCCTGAAAGCCAAAGGCCGAGGCCAAAATCCCCGGAATGGCCTCATCTAAGTCCGCCGAGCTGTCCAAAATGATGGCGTTCTTGCCGCCCATCTCCAAAATCAGCCTTTTGATGCGCCGCTGCCCCTCAAAGCGGCCGCCCGCCGCCGCGGAAGTCTCTTTGATGATTTGCGCGCCTGTTTCAAAAGACCCTGTAAAGGAGACAATGGGAACTTTTCGGTGGCGGGCCAAAAAAGCCCCGATGCGCTCGCCCCGCCCCGGCAAAAAGGCAAAGCTCTCCTTGGGAAAGCCGCTTTTCAGCAGCAGCCGCGCCAGCTGAAGGGCTGTGAGCGGGCTCTGCTCCGCCGGCTTGATGAGAACAGGGCTGCCGCAGACCAAAGGCGCCGCCGTCATGCCGGTCAAAATGGCGAGCGGGAAATTCCAGGGGGCGATCACAGCCGCCGGCCCCGCCGGCTCATAAGACGAAAAGCTTTCCTCGCCGGAAATCTCGCAGTTTCTCCGCCGCTTGGAGAGCTGCCGAAAGGACTCGGCGTAATAGCGGCAGAAATCAATGGCCTCGGCCACATCGGCATGGGCCTCGGCCCAGGGCTTGCCTGTCTCCAGGGTTTCAAGAGCGGAAAGCTCAAACTCCCGCTCTTGAATCAGGGAGGCCAGCCGCTCAAGACAGGCAATTCTTTCCTCTGCGGGGGTGTCCCGGTATGTTTCAAAAAAATCCGCGGCTGTTTGGACAGCCCGCTCAGCCTGCTCTTCGCCGCATAAATGGGCGCGGCTGACAAGCTGGTCCGATCGGGCGGGGTTTTCGCGCTCCAGGATTTTCAGGGAGCGAATCTCCCGGCCCTCAATCATCAGGGGAACTTCTGAAGGGAGCTTTCGGCGCCATGCCTCAAGAGCCTGCTGAAAGCGCTCCCGGTTTTGCCTGATGCTGAAGTCAAGGGGCGGATAGTTTTGGAAGCCCTGAAGCCGGCGGCTGCCGCTCTCATTATTTGGGGGATTTGCCGGCCCGGTTTTTTTATAAAAAACCCGGCGCCACAGGTTTTCCGCCGGCGGATATTGAATGGCCGCTTCGCCGCCGCCGCCAGAGGCCGCGCCCTCCGCAGCGCCTCCCCTCAAACCAGCCTTTTGGCCTGCCGGAGCTGCCGCTGCCGGCGGGGCCAGCAAAATCTCCGCCGGCTGGTTTTTTGAGACGGCTGAAAGGATAAATGACTGGCTGGAGCTGTTTTCCAAAAGCCGCCGGACCAGATAAGATATGCCGGGAAGAAGCTCCCCCACAGGCGTATAGAGGCGGGGCCGCAGCCCCTCGCCCTTTAAAGCCTCCGCCGCGGCCTCTCCAATTCCGTAAAGGGTCTGAAACTCCAGGCAGGAGTTTGGGTTTTTTTCTTGAATGGCCAGCGCGCAGGCTATGGATCGGATGTTGTGGGAGGCGATGGCGGTTTTCACAAACCCGCCGCTTTGCAGCAGAAGGGCGGCGCATCTTTCAAAATTCAGATCTGTCAGGGCTTTGCCGGCATAGACGGGGATGGGCCAGTTTTTTTGCCTTGCGGTCAGGACCTCTGAATCCCAATAAGCCCCCTTTACAAGGCGGACGCTGAAGGGGATGCGCCGGCGCCGGGCAAAGGCGATCAGGTTTTTTATGTCCTCAAAGCTTTCCTTCAGGCAGGCCTGCGCCGCCAGGCCAAAATGGGGGTAATTTTTAAGATCATCCTCCATAAGCAGCTCCTGAAAGATCTCCATAAAAAGCCGCTTGTGGCGGTATTGCTCCATGTCCAGGTTGAGAAAGATAAATTTTTCGGCAGCCTTTTGAAACAGGGGGCGAAGCCGCTTTTTCAGCTCCCGCTTGGAATGCTCCCAGGCCTCCTCCCTGATTTGAGAGTAAAGGGCCGTGGCTTTGACAGAGAGGTTAACAGAGGGAACAGCCCCCATTTGATCATAGTCATCACAGCCCGCGCCGCCCCCGCGCGGCCCCCCGCCCGCCCATTCGCTTTTGGCCTCAAGAAGAATGTCCATCAGATCCAGGTATTTTTTTTGATAGCTTTCGCCCTCCGCTTCGGACAAAGTGGCCTCTCCTAAAAGATCAAGCGAAAAGGCCATGCCGTTTTGGCGGATCCCGGCAAGAGTCTTCAGCGCGCCCCGCCCGCTGGAGCCGGCGATAAAGATTTTTGCTGTCTCAAGGACCTGTTTTTTGGCGGCCGCGGCTGCAAGGGCGGGGGGCAGCCGCGCCAGGCCCTTTGACAGAAGCCCCAAATCCCCCTCCTTAAAGTATTCCCTGATAAGGGACAAAATTTGATCCGGGCTTTTCAGGCTGGGCAAAACATCCACAAACCGGAGAAGGCTGGTTTTCAGCCGGGGGCTTTTGAGGGCTATAGAGAGGGTTTTTTGCTGCCGGCGGCTTTGTATCCGGGCTTCCGCCGCCCTGAGAGCCTTCAGCAGCCGCCGGCCGCGCTCCTGAATTTGCGCCTCTGTTTTCGCGCTGCTCATTAAGGGCCTCTGGTTTGGCGCAAAATCGGCAGGGCTTGTGTCCAGGCCCCCGCCCAAGCCTCTCCGCTTTTGATTTTATGCGAAGGCCGGGCTTTTGTAAAAATATCCGCTGGTTTTTCCGATAAGGAAATTGTGGACAGCCGCTTAAAATCTCTTGCTGCCGCCGCTTTTTCGGCGGCGGCTCTGTCTGGCTGCATTATCGGCCCTCCTCAAGGCCGCGGCGGGTATCAGCTTTACCGCGGCGGATCGGATGAGTGCGGATTCGCGCTGGATTCCTATACCGGAAAGCCCATGAAATGGAAAGCCTCTGAGCTTCCCATATCTTTTTACACTCATGAATCTGTCCCCCTGGAGGCGCATCGGAATTTTATTTCCAGCGTTGAGCACTGGAACAGCGTCTGGGAGGAGCATGCGGATGAAATGGGCATTGAGGCCGCCCCGCTTTTTGCCATTGTCAGCGAGAGCCAGGTGTTTTCCGGCCGTCCGGGAAAAGACGGCTACAACATGCTGTTTTTTATCAATGAGAATTTTGCCGCCCGGTATGGCGCCGGCAAACCCACTGTTCAGGCTGTGACAGTCACCTTTGACGATGATCCCGGAGAGATCATAGACACAGACATCATCATCAATGCCGAGACCATAGATTATTTTTATGACCGGGATTATGACAGGGACATTTTGGCCATGGCCGAAACATTCAGCGCGAAAAGATATTTGTCCTCTACAGAATCCCCCGGACTTTGGGCTGCCTTTAAGAGCAGGCTCTTGTTTGTTTTTCGCTGGATTTTTGGCCTTTTCAAGAGGCCGGAGTCTATTCAAAGGGAGGTGGCCGCCCGCCGCCCCAAAGTCCCTTCAGGCCATGTTGATTTCCCCAGCCTGATCATTCACGAGCTGGGGCATTCCCCCGGCCTGGCTCATATTGAGGACAAAAGAATGAGCCCGGGCCGGGGGCCGGCCTCAAAAGGCAGGGGGCGCGGGTCCTTTGCGCATGGCGCCGCCCATTCGGTTATGAAAAGAAACCTGCCCAGCGGAACCTCGCGGCGGAACATCAGGGAATACGATGTGAAAAACCTTTTTTGCGGCTATTACGGAGACAAAAGCGGGCGGCAGCATTGAGGGTTTTTCGCCTCTGCGGGCCGCTTTGCGGGCCGCGGGCTGAAATTTAAGATAATTTCACTTTGCCGGGCGGCTGATTTGGAAAAACATTTAAGGGCGGCTTATGAAACCTGAAGACAGGGGGCTTCGCGGACAAAAGGCCCTGCCGCTTAAGGCCAAAAGCTCCGCGGCGGGGAAGCCCTCCGCTGAGAATCCAGCTCCAAAAGCCCGGAGGAATCAACAGGAGGATCAAATGGCTCATGCCCAAAAGATAAAGCCGCTGATCCTGCCGGAGAGATCATCAGATGTCCGCCCCGCCGCCCCGGCGGCGCTTTATCCAGAGGAGGCTCCCGGCGGCGGCTTTTCGCCAGCTGCCCTGCCCGCGGGGGAGGCCCCCTTGACAGGGACAGACGGCGGCCTGCCGGCCCAGAGGGGCTTAAGCCCCGGAGAGTCAGCCGGAGAGCCGGCCATGGATGCTCTGGAGGCTGAGGCCGCCCTTGACGGGGAGCTTTGCCGGGCTTTCAGGGAAAGCCTGTTTCAGGCGGAGCGCGGCGCGGCGTTTTTTCGGTTTGCCGCCAAGGAGCTTGAAGACATTGCCGGCAAGTAGCGCCTGTTTGCCGGGGCGGGCTGGCGGCCGCTCCCGCTGAGGGAGGCGCTTAAGAAACTTCCTAAGAAACAAAAGAGATTTTGATCTCCGAGCCGCCGAAAGAGACAATATCGCCGCTTTGAACCGCCTTTTGCGGGGCCGCTTCGCCGTTTATGTTAATGATCTCAGGATGCTTCGTCTCAAACAAAATCCCGCCTTCAGAAGGGCGGAGGGCGAAGGAATCCCCCGGGGCCGCGGCGTCAAACAGGGGGCCATCCACAGACTCTGAGCCAAAAAACCTGGGGCCGTAAGCCAGAAACCGCAAAACTCCGGCCTGAGGGCCTTTTAAAAATTTTAATTCCAGGGGCTTGAAAAAGGCGCTAAGCTCCCGCTGTTTTTCATCCTCAAACTCCGGCAGATGCTTTTTCAGGATATTCAGGCAGGCCTCTTCAGGAGATTTTGGGGCAATCACCTCAAACTCAGAAACCCCAATGGAAAACCTGGTCTTAAGGGACAAAATGCTTTTGGCTTTTTTTTCCCCGTTCACTTCAATGCCGTTTTTGGAGTTCCTGTCTATGAGCATAATTTGCCCGCTCTTGTAGATTTTGATTTCCGCATGGGGGCTGGACACCCGCAGGTCCTGGAGCATCACATCTCCCGCGGCCCGGCCAAAAACCAGGCCGTTTTTCAGGTCAAAGGTTTTCCCTTTGACAGGGCCGCTCAAGGCCATTATGCTTAATTTTTTCATCCCGATTTCTGTCCTTTAGTCCAGCCGCGCTTGCGCCGGCGCTGATTTCTTGATTATAGAAAAAAGCGGGAATTAAATAAAGGCAAAAGCGGGGAGGGGGCATCAATGAAAATCGAAAAAAAGCAGCTGAAAAAACAGCTGAGGGAGATTGAGTTTCTTTTTTCCCAGTCAGCCAAGGGGCTTCACCACCTTTTTGACGACAAGGCCCGGATAGCGAATATTCTCAGCGCCCCGGCGAGGGAAAAAAACTTTTTCAACTCCAGGAATATGAAAAAAATACAGAACATTTTTGCAGAGCTTGTGTCGCGAAAAACCGTTCAGGACAAAAAAAACTACCTCAGCCAGCTCAATTCAGAAAATTTTGAGATTTTGGTCAGGACTTACTTTCATATTGTAGACAACACCATTTTAAGCTCCGACAAAGCGCTTCATTAAAGCGCCGGCCTCCCGCAGCCGCCGCCCCGGCAAACAGGCTCCCTCTGGACAAGCCTGCTGCTCCGCGGAGGATCGGGAACAGCCGCCAGGCTGTCCAGACAAACAGTCTGCCTCCTGTAAAAGCCTGCCGGGAACGGCCGCCAGGCCGGCCCAATAAACAGGACAAAAGGATTGATTTCGCCCGCCCTATAGAAAAATCCATGCGTCAGGCGCTATTCTGGCTGTGGAGCCTCTCCGCAGGCTGTTTTTTTGAGGGAGGGGCTGGCGGAACAAAGCGCCGCGGGGGTTTGGCGCGGCGCCTCAAGGGGAGGCAGCCTGTAAATTTGACGGTTTTGAGGAGTTTTTAAAAGCCCCGCGGTTAAGGCTGCAAAAAAAAAGCGGAACAGGGAGGTTCTTATGAAAAATTTTTACAAAAACTCCGGCCCTTTGGCCATCTTGATGATGCTTTTTTTGGCTGGCTGTACAGCCTCTTCGCCCCGAACAGCCGGCGGCGGGCGGGCCGGGGCCGATGGGTCCGGCGGGGACAGCAGCCAAAAAGACAGCGAATATTATGACAGAAGGGCTGAAAGCGATCGGGATCGCGGCGCCGTGATCACCAGGCATAAAACCGATGACAGAGAATGCGCGGAGGACAAAAAATGCCAGGATTTGTGCGATGAAATCTACAGCCGCCGCCGGCGGGCGGAGGAATGCGGGGAGCTTTCCATTGCCAAAGCCGGCGCCCTGAAAGACATTCATGAAACAATGGAGGACGCCAATCTGGAGGATTTCCAGACAATAAGGGCCAGCGAATTTGACCTTTATATAAACATCAGCATTGAGCCTATAACCCGCCGGCTGCGAAAATACAGGCGGCATCAGGCCAGAGAGGCGCTTGCCTGGATTGCCGGCGATCCTGAAATCACAAGGATTTTTCAAAAAGAGGACCGCGATTTTGACCTGTTAAAATCCCTCCTGAAGCCTTTGGGAGGGGATGAGGGCGGCTTAAAAGCCAATATCCAGGCCGGGGACACTGTTTTTGATTTGATTGCCGAAGCGGAAAACAGCCGGGCCGGCGCCTGGCTTCATGCTTTTATAGAGGATGAAATTTGCGGAGGAAGCGCGGAAACAGCCAGCTGTTTGGAGACATACTGCGAAATCGGAGGCGCAATGAGCCGCGATTCAGCCGCCGCCATGCTTGATTTCAAATATTTCCGAAGCTACCTGCAGGAGATCATTGATGAGGAGATTAATTCTAACAGCTGGAGCGCCCGGGATATTGAGGATATTGATGAGCTGAGCGAAGACTGGAGCGATGATCTTTGCTAAAAGGCATTGTTATTTTTTTTTTGCTCAGCGGCTGCCGGCCTGGCTGCCGGCTGCGCGCCCTCCGAGGAGGGGATGATCCTTGCCTCTTTGGGAAAGCCGCGGGATTTTTTTGAGAAAAGAAAGCAGGCCGACAAAAACCGCGGAGAGGTTTTAAAAAAATCCCGGGAGGTTTACAAAAGCCAAGCCTCCTGCCAAAGCGATTCAAACTGCCTGAAAGCATGTGAAGAGACAGTCTCCAGCCCCTCTGACATCAAAGACTGCCAGAGCCTTCCGCCCGCTCAAGTCCGCCGGCTTGCGGATATGCGAAAAATTTTTCAGGACAAAAGGCTGGATTCTTTTAATCAGTCAGCTGTTTTTGATTTGAATGTTTTTTTGAATTTAAGCCCGGAGTCTGTTTTGGCTCTCTTCAGCCAGCTTGGCATGGCGGCCTCAAAAGAGCTTTTGGCCTGGATTTTGGCGGATTATGAGCGCGCGTCTTTGTTTGTTGAAGAAGATCAGGATTTTATTTTTTTGGAGGCGCTGTTGAAAGAAATTGATTTTCATCCGATAAGCGCTTTAGGGGAGGCTATAGAGGACAATATGGTTTTTCATGAAATGGCCCTGAAAAAACAAAATGACCAGGCTATGGTCTGGGCTCATGGTTTTTTTTCTGAAAAGCTTTGCGCTGGGGCTGGGGATTTAGCGGCCTGTGTTTTGACTCAGTATTGCCTTGCGGGAAGCCGCTTTCGGAGCGGCGGGTTTTCGGAGCTGCTTGGGTTTGAGGGGTTTAGGGGGGTTTTGGCGCAAAAGCTCGGCGGCTCTTTTGATGAGAAGAGCCTGAAAAAAGGCGAAAGCCTGGCAAAAAGCGCCTGCGCGGCTGATTAGGCGGTTATGAGACAAAAGCTTTTTTGTTGTTTTTTGGTTTTCGGCGGCGCTTTTTTTGGAGGCTGCGGCGGCGATAAAGGCTCTGAAGGCGGGGTCCGCGGCCTGCGGGATGGAGGCAGCCGCTCAAGCGGAAGAGACCATGATGAAAGGGGGGATTTCCGGTCGGAGCAAAGCCGCTCAAACGAGCGGGAGCGCCTGCGGAACCGGGATTTTGCCATTGATTCCACTGTGGGAAAGCGGCACACCGGCGTTGGCGGGCATGTCAAAGACTATGACGGGCCTGACTGCGGAGAATCTGATGAATGCCGGAGAATTTGCGACGAGATCACCAAAAACAGAAAGCGCTGCTATAAGGCCCCGGAGGAGCTGGCGCGGGACATGGAGGACGGGCTTTTCACCTTGATCAGCATTTCTGAAGCCGATGCTGTAAACTTTCGGCCGGCGCTTTGGAGGGGCATCCTCGCCATTGAAAAAAAACTTGTCATGGACCTTGTGGAGGATCACATGAGCGCCGGCGATTTGAAAAGCTTTCTCGCCTGGATCGCCATCAATGAGGACATTGCTGAAATTTTGCGCGATGAGGACAGATCAAGCGAAATCATAGGGACAGCTCTTAAGGAGCTGGGCCGGCTGCAGCAGGGCGCCATCAACAAAAAGGGAACAGGGCTGAACATGGGGCTGATTGGGCGGGAGGACACTTTTTTTTACCTTGCCTCTGATGAGGAAAACGAGGCGGCTTTTGACATGGGCTATGAGGTTTTGGAATCCGCCTGTCCTGACAAAAACTGCAAAATGAGGGTTTTGTGCGCCCGCGAAAGGCGCGGACGCAGCCGAAGCAGAGTCTTCGGAAGAAACTCCTCCGCCCAGTGCCGAACCTCCTCTAACACAAGAAGGCGGAGAGCCACATTCCGCAGCAGCGCCTGCTACCTCCAGGGCGCGCCCGTCTGGAGCTACCTCTACGAACTCCTGGAGGACAGCGAAGTCTCAGACAGAGAATTCAAAGGCTCCCCCCTCAGCATCGAACAATGCAATAAACACTGCGGAAACGAAAGGAGCGAAACATGCGACACCATCTTTTAACCAAAAACCTGACACCGCGCAGACCGGCCCAGCGGCCGCTCAAAAAAAACAAAACCGCCCTCAAAAGCCATAAATAACCGATTCATTAAACAGCTTGCTTAAAAAAAAAAAAAACTCAAAAAAAAGCCTCTAATAAAAATATCAACACTTGCAGACACCTTATAACTTTATGGCTCCACTGACAGCTGATGAAAAAACCAAAGGAGGACAAAACATGAGCAAAAAACTTTCCCTAATCAAATGGCTTCTCGCCGCAGCCCCCATCGCAGCGCTTCTGTCAAGCTGTGTCATACCCGCAAACAGAGGGGCGCTCAGCGGCGTGGAGCGCGTCATCATCAGCGCCTCGGAAGAAGAGGAAAACGCCAAAGAAAGAGAGGGCCGCCGCCGGCGCGGAACCTCCACAAAAAGATTCTCCGGCTCCCCCTGCGGCGACGACGACGACTGCTACGACATCTGCGAAGACATCTTCAACCCAGACGACGACAGCGAAAATGAAGGCAAAGTCAAAGCCTGCGCAAGAACCAACAAAAAATATGTCCTCCAATTCGAAGACATCAACGAAGCCTTCGAAGACCCCGAACACATCAGCGAACTGGAGCTGATCGACGAATCAGCCTTCACAGTCATGATGGACATCTCCGCAAGCCCCTGGATCGAAATGACAGAATCCGCCCAGACAAGAGAAGCCAAAATACTCCTCGTATGGATCGCCAAAAACAAACAAATCGCAAAAGCCATCAACGAAGCCCAAGACAACTACGAAGAATATGATTCTTATGAAGGTGTCAAAAACCTCCTGAAACAAGTGGCTGAAAGCAGTACTAATAACTCTTGCGAGAAACTTTTAAAAGGCTTAGGCAATGTTGGCGGCGTTTCCGGCGTGACATTATCCGGCAGCAAAAGCTTTATAGAAATTTACCAAAAAGAAGACAATGCGGAGGCAGAAAAAATTTGCGACCAAATTGCAGAAGATGCAAATAATGCAAGGGGTTGTTCTCCTGTATATAATCATAATAATACATGTCCTTCCTATAACCTCTAATCTCATCCGCATAATAAAAATCTTCAGGCTTTGCTGCATGCAGCAGCCTGTTTTCTCTCTAACCCCGGCGCTGAGTCTGTTGGGATGGCCTTTCGGCCATTCCTCGGCTGTTTGCAGCTGATTTTTTTTGACAGGAAACTGTCCCGCGCTTTTCCGCCGCGAGCAAGAGAGGCGCGCTCCGCTCTTCAGAAAAATCAGCTGTTGTTTTTCAGGAGCCAGCCCCGGCAGCAAAACCCAAGCTGCAGTTTACTCATCCGACCTCGCCGCTTTCAAAAAAAAAGTCTGTGATTATAGGGCTTTGCAAAAGCCCATGAGCCGCGCAAACCCGAACTTTTGGCTTAGCCGCGCCGCCGCGCCAAAGGCTCTGTCCTGGGACACCCTCTCCAAGTGAAAAGCTTTGTAAAACCTCTCAATCTCAGGGCTTATATGCCCAAAAACCTTATGCCTCTTCCCTGTTTTCCTGTCCTCTGATTGGCATAATAAAAAAACCAGGCCAAAATTATGGAGGGGGGGATTGTTCGTGTTGCGCCGCATTATTTTCTCAAAAAACTCCGCAAAAAGCGGGAGGCGCGCCTTTTCATGCAAAAGTCCAGCTGCTCATAACTGCGGCAGCCCCCCGCTGCTGAAAGAACAGCTTTTTTCCCGCGCGGCGCCGGGGCCGGCCGGCAAATGCAAAAATTCAGCCTTCAAATCATCAGGCCGGCGCCGATCGCGGGAGTTTTCCGCGAAAGCCGCATAAATTCGCGGCCCAAAATCTCAGGCGTCAGCGCCGCAATATAATGAGGATTGTCTCTGCCAAGCTCGTTTAAAATTTTTTCTTTTCGCTTTCTTTCCAAATGGCTTAAAACCGCCTCAGAGGCTATCACTGCTCCAATGGAAAAAACAATAGCGCCGTTTTTTGAAAAATCAAAAACCCCTCTTGCAGCCTTATGGGCAATCATTCCTGAAATGACAGGAGCGGAGCCTCTTAACAGATCATAAGATTTGATTTTGCCGCAATGCAGGCCGGCCGCCAAACCAGCCGCTCCGACTAACAGCTGCAAAGGATTGCCTGCCGCCGCTCCCAGGCAGATATTAACAGCAGCGGTCCGCGAAATGGCTTTTGAGCTTCCTGAGCGAAGCGCCAAAAACAAAAAAACAGACCCCAGGCCGGCAACTGCCAAGTCCCCGGCATTAAAGCTGTTCATGCTCCTTATGTATTGGCGGATCTGCTCCGGACTGACAGCTCCGCCCAAAGCTTCTGATATTTCACTGCTTATTTTTGCATGATGAGTCTGATCCAAAGTAAAAAGAGGGATGCCCTCCGGGGTCACAAGCTCTTTAAAATGCGCCTTTAAATATTCAACAGGATCAACAAGACCCCTTATGGATGATTTGATTGTGTCATAGCTGCCTTTGAATGTGTGAGAGCCGTCAAAATGCCTGTGAGCGCCTCCTCCAATATGAGTGTCTCTGTATGTTTGATCCATTATTTTGTCATACCGGGATGGACTGCGCCCTTCCAGGGCCTGAAACAGCTTGGGGTGAGATTCAAAAACAACGGAGCTGGCAAACAGGCTTTGGTCTTTTAACCCCTGAAAGCTTTTGTTTTTCAGCCTGCCAGTTTTTTTGCGCTTTGCCATATATCATACCCTGACCGCCAGTCATAGAGGCGGGACATCTCCTCCGCCATTCTGTATAATTTGACAGAATTCTTAACCAGATGGATTGATTTTTCCAGATTCTCAATCTTTTTTGCGCTCCTGACAAAGGCCTTTTCATCTTCAAGCGCTTCCAGCCGCTGGTCAAATTCTTTTAATCTCCCGGAGACAGTTTTGCGAATAAGAGCCGGTATAATGCCATCTCCATTTTCGCGCTGCGAGCGGCCTATTGCCAAAAGCATGGGCAAATGCCGCTGCCCCTGCAGCGCATTCAGCTCATCTATGGACGCGTTTTTGACTCCCCGCCTGACTCCATTGGATATTCCAAACCCAAGGCCTAAAACAGCGCTGCCTCCGGCCATGCCAAATCCTCCAGCAGCCAGGGAGCCTCCCCCCAGAAGAGCCAGCCCATAGCTGGATGCCGCCGCGCCGGAAAATCCGGCAAGCTTTCCTATATAGCCGCCGATAACAGGCCCCAGGGGGATGCTGGCCGCCCCCCCTATTGCGCCGCCAATCAAAAAGCCTTTTGCAATATCCCAGTCTTTGCCGAACAGTTTGTGGGCGGCTGAGTAAAAGCTCTCGGAAATATTGATTTTTTTGATCTCCTTAAAAAGCCGGATTTTTTTAGAGGAGGATTCGGCCTTAATCAAATGGTTTAAAAACTTTCTGAATAATTTTTGATTTTCCTGTTGAAAATCTGTGATGTCCGGCTTTCTTCCTTTCCGTCCCTCTGTATAAAAAGGGCAGTGAATATGATTGAGAAAAAACACGCTCAGAAGGCGATAAGACAGGCTGTTTATAATAACTTCCCTTTTGTATTTATTGGAATGCTTTTTCTGCCATTTTATCTCGTCATCCCGCCAGTTTCTGGCCATGCGCTTCAGCTCGCGGGAATTACCTAAGCGCGAAAACCCCGGCATGATTGATTGTTTCAGATCTTCAAACTGGCTCTCTCTTCTTTCCCTGTCATCCCAGCCCTTTCTTTTTCCCGCTGTTTTTGCCGCGCAATAAAGCCAAAGCCAGTTCCTGATCTTTACTTGAGATTTTGAAATTGACTCCAAAATTTTAAAATTCATTTTTCTCTGTCTTTTTTTCATCATAACCTCCTTTGTGTTTGGTTTTCTAAAATTAGACAGCATTTTATTCAAAATTTAAAGTTTTTTTTGGCTCCCGCCGGGGAAAAGTGTCTCAAAGAATGAGAATTTTGCGCAAAGCCCCCGCCGGCGGGGCGGGATCGGGCGGGCCGGCCCCTGGACAGGCTGCTGGCGCCTCCAGGCGAAAGCGCAAGCTCAGCGCCGGGGCCGGGGGGAATCTGGCTCAGCGGGCGGGCAGCCATGCGCCGGCCATGCCAAGAGCAGCCGTCCAGACTGTCAGGCTTGTCACTCAGCTGAGGTTCGGGAACGGCTGCCGGGCCGGCCATCGAAACATGCCCCGTTTTTGTGGAAAACCGCCGGGAACAGCTGACAGGCCGGCTCAGCAAACAGCAGCGGCGCCGGGGCTATTTTGCGAAAGCCGGAAGCTTTTTTAGTTCATTCCTGGCTTAAAATGCTCAAGCTTTTGTCAAAAATGCTGCAGAGCGTCATTGTGAGGCTGCCGGAAAATATTTTTTGGATATTTCCAGAAAAAGATCTTATGCTGACCTCACAGCTGAAGCCTCTGGCTGGGGGCGGGAGCTTTCAAACACCCCCGGCGGATCTTGGAAAAAAACCGGACAAGGGGGGGGAGAGCCATGAATATCATCATGAATATCATAAAGCGCCAGCCGGACTTGCCCAAAACCTTCCGGCGGGATTTTCCGAGCGGGGCGGCCGCAGCGGCGGCGGGCTTGGCGCTCCAAGAGGATCAAAGCCTCTCAAAAAGCATATTTTACCTGGCAGCGGGGAAACCTCCCCTAAAAAGCGCTCCAAAAAAACGCGCTCCAAAAAATCCCCGCCGGGGCAAAGCTCTTTTCCACAGCCACGATCTTTTGTTTCGGGAGATTTTCTCAAAAAAAAGATTTGCCGCTGATGTTTTGCTTCTGGCCCTCAGCCGGGAAAGATTTGAGTTTTTGGACCTAAAAACCCTCAAGCCCCAGCCCCCTGTTTTGTTTACAACAGACGGCCGGGAGAGGCGGGCCGACCTGATATTCTCCATTTCCACAAAAGCCATCCCCCGGCCTGAGAAGCCGTCCAGGAAGCTGCCTCTGAAATCATCCAGAGGGCCAGCTGGCGGCCGGGCCGGGCAAAAGGCGCTGTCAGGGGCTGGCCTGAGGCGGGCATCCGGCCATAAAGCCCTCCGCCGGCGGGCGCGGGCAAAGAGAGCTGAGATGCTGCTGGTTTTTGAGCATAAGAGCCTGCCGCGGGACGAGCAATTTCAGCAGTTGCTGGATTATTTGTCTTCCGCCCGCCAGACCTGGAGGGAAAAAGGCCTGATGCTGCCATTTCTTATATCCACGGGGCGGGCCTGGAGGGGGCCATTGGATTTTCAGGGGAGCTTGCGGGGGCTTGCTCCCAAACAGCTGGAGCTGTTTGGAGAGGCGGATGTAAACTTTCGCCCAGTGATTTTGAATTTGCGGGATATTGATCTGAAAAAAAAGCAAAGGGGCTTGAAAGCTTTGCCCATTTGGTTTATATTTCAGAAGGTCCGTAATATTGGCGTCCGGGATGTGGCGGAGTTTTTTCGTCTTTGCCAGGCTGCCCCCGCGCGGGACCGCAGGTTTTTAGCTCCGCGGGGTTTGGCGTATTTGCAGCAGCATAACCCCCGCTGGACGAAAAAGGCTTTGATGGAGGTTGAAAGAAAAACAGTAACAAAAAGGGAGGGAAGAGTTATGGCAATGTCATGTTATCAGGAAGTTTTATACAAAGCGGAGCAAAAAGGCGTGAAAAAAGGCATGCAGAAAGGCCGGCTGGAGGGCCGGCAGGCGAGGGACCGTGAGGTTATTTTAAACATGCTCCAGAAAAAGATGGAGATTTCCCTGATTTCTGAGGTGACCGGCCTGCCAAAGGCCAAAATCCACAGGCTGAAAAACGGCAGCCTCAAAAACGGCGGGCTGAAAAACCGAGCAAAAGCGGGCTTTCAAAACGGCAAAGCCAAATGACCGGCAGAGTCCGGCCCTCTAAACAAGCTGCCTGAGCCCGGCGCTGAACCCGTTTTCCCTCTGGCTTCGCGCATGGCCGGCGGCTTTAATGTCAATAGCAGCAGTTTTTATGAACAACAATTTCTGAAACCTTATGCTCTCCATCAACAAAGAAAAGTATCTGCCATGCATTTTTGTCTTTTTCTGCCGCGCTGTTAATCATGTAAGCTGGAAATGACTCGCTGAAAAAATACCCTGTATAGTCTCCAAGCCTTTTTCTTATCTCAAGGCTGTCCAGTCCAATATATTTTTTTTGATTTTTTAAAAGAGAGCATGTCATTTTTGCGCGAACAGCTCTGTCTCCGCCGGCAGCTTTGAATTGCTCCTCATTAAAAGGCTGCTCCCCCCAGCGGCGGCAGGTTTTTTTGAGGCTCATATACTCCATTGGCCGCAAATGCATTTTTGCCGCGCCATAAGCAATCGCGGCGCAAAAAGCAATAAAAATGCCCGCGCTTAAAAATATTTTTTTCATTTCCCTCTCCTTTGTTTTAATTTTTTGCGCGCGCCTGTTTCTTTTAATCTGTTCCATATCTTTCCCGCGGCTGGTTTTGAGGGCGCTTTTTTAGCTCCAGGCTTAAGAATTGCGAGATTCCCTTTTTTTAAATTTTTCTGGAAAGATTTTAAAATCTCCTCTTTATTTAATTTGTTTTTCTTTTTAAGATAAGCTGCAGCGGTTAGCCCTAAATGGTTATTTGTCATATCCATTAATTTCTCTTTGGCGGGCTGTTTTGGATTTTCCTCATGAGCGTCTAAAATCTTTTTGCTGAGGCTTTGCCCAAATTTTTTATATAGAAGCGCCGCTCCAACAAAATGCCGGCAGGCGTCACTGTCATCATTTGTCAGGCTTTCTTTAAAAAGGGTCAAGCATAGGTTTTCAGCCTCCCAGTTTATTTTATAAGCTGTCAGCATTTCTTTTGGATATTCAGCCGCCAAATCACGCTCTGCCTGGGTTAGTGTGGGATAAACTTTGGAAAAGGCCAGATAAAGCTTCTTTTTTGGCTGTTTTTTTTTACAGAGATCCCCGCATTGTTCAGAACAATGAAATGTCCCCATGTCTGTTTCCGCCATAGAGCATTCAATCAGGCAGTCCGCTTCTGTTTTTATTCCCAGCCGCTTAAACCAGGCGCGGCAGTCATCTGATGAGGCAAAGGCTAAAGGCCAAAATACACTGAAAGCTGTAAAACATAAAAATATTCGCGCTGCCATATATTTTTAACACTATGCTTGTTGTGTTTCAGGCAGAGCTTCGGGCAAAAGCTTCTCTTGCAAAAGAGAGGGCGAAGCTCCTGAAAGCGCGTTTAGGAAAATTGCCTGCAATTTTGTTAGAATTTGCCCTCCTGCTTATAAAAATATCGCTTTTGAGCGGGGAGTCAACTAAAAAAAGCAAAAAAAAGAGCGGCTGCGCCCCCCCGCCGGGGGGCTGAGGCCGCAGCGGAGAATCAGGCGGGCCGGCCCCTGGACAGGCTGCCGCCCCAAGGGGAAAGCGGGTTCAGCGCTGGGGCCATGGCCGGGGGAAAACAGAGGATTCAGCGCAAGGGCAGCCCTGAGCTGGTCATGCCAGGAGCGGCTGCGAGGCCGGCTCAGCAAACAGCAGCGGCGCCGGGGCTATTTTGCGGAAGCCGGAAGCTTTTTTAGTTTATTCCTGGCTTAAATTGCTCAAGCTTTTGTCAAAAATGCTGCAGAGCGTCATTGTGAGGCTGCCGGAAAATATTTTTTGGATATTTCCAGAAAAAGATCTTATGCTGACCTCACAGCTGAAGCCTCTGGCTGGGAGCGGGAGCTTTCAAACACCCCCGGCGGATCTTGGAAAAAAACCGGACAAGGGGGGGGGGAGAGCCATGAATATCATCATGAATATCATAAAGCGCCAGCCGGATTTGCCCAAAACCTTCCGGCGGGATTTTCCAAGCGGGGCGGCCGCAGCGGCGGCGGGCTTGGCGCTCCAAGAGGATCAAAGCCTCTCAAAAAGCATATTTTACCTGGCAGCGGGGAAACCTCCCCTAAAAAGCGCTCCAAAAAAACGCGCTCCAAAAAATCCCCGCCGGGGCAAAGCTCTTTTCCACAGCCACGATCTTTTGTTTCGGGAGATTTTCTCAAAAAAAAGATTTGCCGCTGATGTTTTGCTTCTGGCCCTCAGCCGGGAAAGATTTGAATTTCTGGATATGAAAACCCTCAAGCCCCGAAGCCCTGTTTTATTTACAAGCGAGGGGCGGGAGAGGCGGGCCGATCTGATATTCTCCATCTCCACAAAAGCCATCCCCCGGCCTGAGAAGCCGTCCAGGAAGCTGCCTCTGAAATCATCCAGAGGGCCAGCCGGCCGCCAGGCCAGGCAAAAGTCGCTGTCAGGGGCTGGCCTGAGGCGGGCATCCGGCCATAAAGCCCTCCGCCGGGGGGCGCGGGCAAAGAGAGCTGAGATGCTGCTGGTTTTTGAGCATAAGAGCCTGCCGCGGGACGAGCAATTTCTGCAGTTGCTGGATTATTTGTCTTCCGCCCGCCAGACCTGGAGGGAAAAAGGCCTGATGCTGCCATTTCTTATATCCACGGGGCGGGCCTGGAGGGGGCCATTGGATTTTCAGGGGAGCTTGCGGGGGCTTGTTCCCAAACAGCTGGAGCTGTTTGGAGAGGCGGATGTGAATTTTTGCCCTGTGGTCTTGAATTTGCGGGATATTGATCTGAAAAAAAAGGCCCGCGGCTTGAAAGCTTTGCCCATTTGGTTTATATTTCAGAAGGTCCGTGATATTGGCAGGCGGGATGTGGCGGAGTTTTTTCGCCTCTGCCAGGCTGTCCGCGCGCGGGACCGCAGGTTTTTAGCTCCGCGGGGTTTGGCGTATTTGCAGCAGCATAACCCCCGCTGGACGAAAAAGGCTTTGATGGAGGTTGAAAGAAAAACAGTAACAAAAAGGGAGGGAAGAGTTATGGCAATGTCATGTTATCAGGAAGTTTTATACAAGGCGGAGCAGAAAGGCGTGAAAAAAGGCATGCAGAAAGGCCGGCTGGAGGGTCGGCAGGAAGGCCGGCAGGAAGGCCGGCAGGAAGGCATGCAGAAAGGCCGGCTGGAGGGCCGGCAGGCGAGGGATCGGGAGGTTATTTTAAGCATGCTCCAGAAAAAAATGGGGATATCCCTGATTTCTGAGGTGACTGGCCTGCCAAAGGCCAAAATCCACAGGCTGAAAAACGGCAAGTCTGAATAAGCTGCAGCTTGGGTTTTGCTGCCGGGGCTGGCTTCTGAAAAACAGCAGCTGATTTTTCTGAAGAGCGGAGCTTTGCTTTCTCAAAAGGGCCGGCTTTTCGGATCGCTTTTTTGCGCTGTCTTTTTCAGGCAGCGGACTTTTTGAAAAACAGTTTTTTTGCGGCTTTCCCTGAAGATCGACACCAAAAACCGTTAATAGATCCGCCAACAACCCCGGAAACAACAGGGATCAATCTGCCCAAGTTTAGGACGCCTTTTGAGCCAAATTTTGTCACCAGCCTGAAGCCAATAGTCTTGTTTATCTGCGTTAAAACTTCCCTGCTGACAGAGGAAATTGCCTTTTGGGTCAGTTTTTGGCTCATTTTTATTCCCGCTTGCGCAAGGGCCTCTCTAGCTGAAGCTCCAAGCAGACAGGCATAAACAGCAGTTTTTATTTTATCTGATCGCGGCTCTAAACCTGATATGGCGGCTATGCCGGCAATCATGCGCAGCTGAATATACAAACAGGCTGTCATATCCAAAGGAATGGCGACAGGCAGAGTAATTGCCCCTCCAACAGAAGAAACAAATCCAGATATTGAGCTTTTGGCTGTTGACCATCGAATCAGGGAATCAACCGCCTCCTCTTTGTTTTTGCTTTTGCTTAAATAATCCTCCTTCAGCTCCTCTACAGAGGCAGATGCCATAAGACCCTCTAAAGCATTGTCATATACAGTGTCAAGAGCCTTAATTATATTATGTTTGTTAAGTTTTTTCTTTCTCAAGGTTCTGCCCTCCTTTGGCTTTATGTTTTGAAATAATATTTGTAGACTCCTTAATAATTCCCTGCAGCCTGACGCAATTTTATGCATTGGGGCAAGAGCGTGGGGCCCGTATGGCATTGCCCGGAGGAGATGGGGGCGAGGAAAAACTGTCGCATGCTTCAGCATAAATAGCGTCGCAAATTTCTTTCGCCTCCCCATTGTCTTCTTTTTGGTAAATATCCATAAAAGTTTTTCCGCCGGATATTTTTGCGCCAGGAACATCATCGTCTGGAGGGCTGGCTGAGCTGTATAGCACTTGAGCGCCCAAGCCAATGAAATATATTCGGCATTTCCAAACCGTCCGCCATTTAAGATTGTTAGGCGCCACTTGTTTCAGGAGGTTTTTGACACCTTCATAAGAATCGTATTCTTCGTAGTTGTCTTGGGCTTCGTTGATGGCTTTTGCGATTTGTTTGTTTTTTGCGATCCATACGAGGAGTATTTTGGCTTCTCTTGTCTGGGCGGATTCTGTCATTTCGATCCAGGGGCTTGCGGAGATGTCCATCATGACTGTGAAGGCTGATTCGTCGATCAGCTCCAGTTCGCTGATGTGTTCGGGGTCTTCGAAGGCTTCGTTGATGTCTTCGAATTGGAGGACATATTTTTTGTTGGTTCTGGCGCAGGCTTTGACTTTGCCTTCATTTTCGCTGTCGTCGTCTGGGTTGAAGATGTCTTCGCAGATGTCGTAGCAGTCGTCGTCGTCGCCGCAGGGGGAGCCGGAGAATCTTTTTGTGGAGGTTCCGCGCCGGCGGCGGCCCTCTCTTTCTTTGGCGTTTTCCTCTTCTTCCGAGGCGCTGATGATGACGCGCTCTACGCCGCTGAGCGCCCCTCTGTTTGCGGGTATGACACAGCTTGACAGAAGCGCTGCGATGGGGGCTGCGGCGAGAAGCCATTTGATTAGGGAAAGTTTTTTGCTCATGTTTTGTCCTCCTTTGGTTTTTTCATCAGCTGTCAGTGGCGCCATAAAGTTATAAGGTGTCTGCAAGTGTTGATATTTTTATTAGAGGCTTTTTTTTGAGTTTTTTTTTTTTAAGCAAGCTGTTTAATGAATCGGTTATTTATGGCTTTTGAGGGCGGTTTTGTTTTTTTTGAGCGGCCGCTGGGCCGGTCTGCGCGGTGTCAGGTTTTTGGTTAAAAGATGGTGTCGCATGTTTCGCTCCTTTCGTTTCCGCAGTGTTTATTGCATTGTTCGATGCTGAGGGGGGAGCCTTTGAATTCTCTGTCTGAGACTTCGCTGTCCTCCAGGAGTTCGTAGAGGTAGCTCCAGACGGGCGCGCCCTGGAGGTAGCAGGCGCTGCTGCGGAATGTGGCTCTCCGCCTTCTTGTGTTAGAGGAGGTTCGGCACTGGGCGGAGGAGTTTCTTCCGAAGACTCTGCTTCGGCTGCGTCCGCGCCTTTCGCGGGCGCGCAAAATCATGTCAAAAGCTTTGGGTTGCGGGGAGTGGGCCGGGGGGCGGGGGCGGGGGGGGGGGTGGGGGGGGGGCCGCCGGCCGCTTTCAGACTCCAAAAATTTGAAACAGCGCCTCCCCGGCAAAATAGCAGCGCCGCGCGCTCCCATCGCTTCCAAACTTTGTAAAGCCCTGTCAAAATCCCTGAGTCTGGGGGCTGGCCAGCTGTCAGAGGAAAGCGCTGGCTTTTCCGCCGATATTCCCCCTCCCCGGCTTTTGCGCAGGCCCATGCGGGGCAGGGGCTGAAAATCCCCCCTTGGCAGGCAAAAAAAGGGAGGGGGCTTAAGAGACAAGCAAGGCCAGCTCTTAAGGAGGGCCGGCTGATTTTATAATGCGGAGCGTCAATAACCTGCGCCAATAAATTGCAAATTTTTTAAGGATGCGCCAGTCTGTTTAACTATGCGGGGGGGAGGGCTTGTTTGCTGGGATGGCCTGGCGGCTGCTCCCCGCGGCTTGTTTCGATGGGCGGCCCAGCGGCCGCTCCGCGGAGCGGCAGGATTGTCCAAATGGATTGGCCCAGTTTTGGCCCCCGAAAAAAACATGCCTGGAAAGCGCTTTGCCGCAAAGCGCCTGCGCCTGCGGAATAATAATGCGGAATAACAACATGGACAAAAAAATCAAAAAAACAGAGACACCTTATTTTTTGTTTGATATAAGCAAATTCAGGGGCAATATCAGCCGGTATGCGGCCCGCGAATTTGCCCTCAATTACAGCGTCAAGTCCTGTCTGTTTAAAGGGCTTATACAAAAAACAGAGAGCCTTTTAGACGGCGTTACTGTCAGCTCAAAGGGGGATTTGCGGAAAGTCAGAGAGGAAACTGAAAAGCCGATTCATTTTGTTTCTCCTCTTATCCGGCTCTCTGAAATAGAGGCCATCAGCCAGCATGGAAACTCTGTGGCTTTTAACTCATTTGGCCAGTTTCAAAGGCTGGCAAAATATTTAAATCCCCGCATCCAGGCCCTTATTAGAATCAACCCGGAAAAATCTTTTGTAAAAGACAGCAGATACGACCCCTGCCGGCAGCATTCCCATCTGGGGGTCCCTTTATCCGCATTTTCAGAATATATAAAAAAAAACCGGCTGAAAATTGATGGCCTGCATTTTCACAATAACTGCCAGAGCCGCCGCCCCGCTGATATTATCAAAACCATGGAGCATATTGAAAATCATTTAGGCAGCTGGCTCAGCCGGTTAAAGCGCGTAAACATTGGCGGAGGATATGTATATCAGGAGAGCTTGATAAAAGCTGTTAATAAGCTGCAGGGCAAATGGCGCGAAAAATACGGGCTGAAGCGGCTGGCAATGGAGCCGGGCTTTGACATATCAAACAGCGCCGGCCTCTTAGTCTCTTCAGTTATTGATGTTTTTGCGGCAAAAGGCGGAAAAAAAACGGCCGTTCTTGACACAACAGTAAACCATTTGCCGGAAGCGCTTGAGTATAATGAGCGGCCTGATGTTTTAAACAGCCATGAAAACGGCGGCTTCTCTTATATTGTGGCCGGCTGCTCCTGCCTTGCCGGGGATGTGTTTGGAGAATACGGATTTAAGGATCCTCTAAATATAGGAGATTTGGTTATATTTAAAAATGTTGGAGCTTACTCTTATGTGAAGGCGAATGCCTTCAACGGCATTGAAAAGCCGCGGCTGATTATCTAAAACGGACAGAGTCTCATCAATTAGGCCTATCAGGAATCATAAAAAAAAGAGTCCTGTCCTAAGGCGTGATTCATAATGAATTTTTTGCATATATTATAAAGGAGGAAAAAATTATGAGCGCAGATCAGACAGGCCGCAGCGGGGATCAGATAAACAGATTTAAGGAAATCCTTAATGCGCTTTTTGAGCATCAGCAAAAATGCGGCTTCTGGCGGAGCCTGCCTCAAGCGGCTGTTATAGGCATAGCAGCGCTGTTTCTTTTTTTTGCCGGATGCGAATTTTACAGCCTCTGCCATTTAAACCGCGCCGCTTCCGCCGGCGGAATTGAAGATCAGCCGGCAAGCGCAAAAGCGCCGGCGCTGTCAGGCGGGATGGATTCATCCGCCCGCGCTTTAAAAAACAAAAAAGCGGCGGAAAGCCCGAAAGCCGGCCCCGCCAGCCCGCAAAACCAGCCGCAAGGCTGCTGCCCCCCAGTCTGTCAGGAGCTCCCTCCCTCCCGCCTGCAAAACTCTGAAAGCTCAGGCCATATCAATATAAAGGCCAGCATGAAAGAATTTCCAAAATTTGACTTTGCCTTCAAGGGGGCTGCGGGCCGGGGCCGAAGCAGCTGTTTTTGGCTTGTGATTTTTTTCTCATCAGCAGCTTTACTGGCGCTGGTTTTGATTTTCATTTCTTATTTTTCAAGGGAGAAAAGGCTGTTCCGGCTTTTTCTGGAATACAGGGAGATTGACAACGAGTTAGAGATTGAACAAAAAAAAATTGACAAAGAGTTAAAGATTGAAAAGATAAAAAACGAGACAGAGATTGGAAAAGAAAAAATCAAGTTAGAGATTGAAAAAGCAAAAAGCGGCCAAAACAAACAGGCCAAGCAGCCAAAGCATAAAAACATGCCCGCCCCGCCTTAAAGCCTGGAAGCGGCATGGAGCGTAAAAAAAAACAGGAGGAGGCAATGAGCGGAAAAAAAATATACAAAAAGCGCTATTGGAGCTGGTTCTACAAAAAATTTATAAAGGGAACTGTGAATGACAATTTTTACACACCAGCTGAAATTATGGAAAAAAACAGGGAAATTATACAAAGGGCGGACAAATTTAATATTGAAAAAAAAATAAGCCGGCCTGATGCGGAAGAGCATGATTGACAGAGGGCAATATGTCTGAGCTAACCCTGGAAAACCTGGCCTGGACCATTCCCGGCATTTGTTTTTTGTTTTCCTACAACAGGCTCCGGGATGTGGAAAGCCTTGAATTTTCCGGCTGGCCTTTTGTGTTTTTTATTGTTCTTATAGGCGCCATCACAACGCTTCCGGTTAAATACTGGCTGGGGGTTTCCTCATATCCTTTGAATATTTTTATCTCCTCAGTCGCTGCGTTTTTTATCCCTTTTGTTATTAAATATCTTTTCGGCCCCTTTGTCAAAAAACTTGAAGATGAGCCAAACTTTTTTATGCCCTCTAATTTATGGAGCGCTGTTTATTTCTTTTTTCCTCTGGAAAACCGGGACAAGTTTATAAAAAACTGCATTGAATATGAGGGGGAGCCTGTTTTGGCCGCAGCTGAAGAGTCTTTGATAATATCTGAGGGGGGGGAGAATAAAAAAACATGTCAAACAAATCCCCGCTTTATTGCAAAACACACATTGTTTTTTGGGATTTTGATTGAGTTTCCCTATGTCGCCACACAGGTTATTGATTCCCAGGTTATCCGCATCCTCCCTCTTTTTTCCGGCTATAAATATTTTGATAAAGGGGATCAAAAGGAAAAAATCCAATGGGTCAGAAAATATAAAATCACTGAGGATTCCGCCGGGATTGTCATCCCAAGAAATAGAATTTTAAGCTTTTGCAAATATACAAAAGAGGATCATGAGGAAATGGTTTTTTATAATGACAAGCCCTGAATGCGGCTTGCTGGCAAGTCAGTTTTTTTGTCTCTTTTTTTTGCCGGGGCGGCCGCGCCTTTATGAATTTTTAAAGGCTTTACCGGCCTTTTGACAAGGCCGGCGTCAATCCCCTGCTTTAAGCAGTTTAAAATGCCGCAGGCCTCAATATAGCTTTCGCACTGGAAAAACTGATTTTCCCCCCACGGAAGCTGAGACAAATCGTTTTTCATGGTGTTTTTGTTTTTTACCGCGATGACTTTAAGGCCCTGCCGCAGGGCGGCCAGAACAGGGAGGCCCAGCGCGCCGTCGGGAATAATAACCGCCGCGATGTCTTTTACAGAAATCCCCTCATGGGGATCAGATATTTTTGGAGCTTTGCAGAGGCCCTTCAGGACACAGTGAAAAAAAGTTGCTGACACAATCTCAGGGGCTATCCTTGGATCAACAACGCCAACTGACAAGTTTGCCGCTTTGCTGTTTTCAAACATAGGGGCATGAGCGGAGGGTTTTCTGAGCTTTGAGGATATGACATGAGTCAGCATGGATTCAACCCCGCCCCAGGGATTAACCATTTCCCCATTGGATTTTGAATAAACCTCATGGGCTCCCTCTGGCACTTTAACAGAGGAGGTCACAGCCACAGCGTCAAACTGAGAGGCTTTTTCCTCTAAAAGATTCATTAAATAATTTAATTTTGATATTTTTCCGGCAGCTTTGTTTCCCCTGACAATGGACTCCATTTGAATTTTTGAATCCAAAATACACGCCTCAATCTCCATGCCCAGGGTGATTCTCGCGCTGTTAACAGAGTTAACCGCCAGATCCGCAAACTTTTCCCTTTCCGGGCCGCTGTCAATAATCGCAAGCGTTTTGTTTGTTCTTGTTTCAAGCAGCCCGATGGCCCCCATCAGAAACTGTGTGAGATGGCTTCCCTCCACATAAAGCGCGTTTGGCGGCATTTCGTTTATGTCAGAGGCGTTGACCACATTGGGATGGGTTATAACTTTATTGCAGCTGCCCGCTATCAGCTTCAGCGCCGGCGTTCCATCGCCCGCATGGCCGCCAATTTCACATCCAATGCCTGTCGGTATCAAAAAGCAGGCGTTAAACTGGCTTTCATCCGCGCGCTTTCTCTGTTTAAATTGGAAAATGCCCGGCGCGCCTGTCGGCTGGCTGGCCAGCAAAACATGGGCCTGAAAACTTTTTTTATCAAAGCGGGATGAGACAAACCTTAAAATCTGCTGATTAGGGAATTTTTTTTGAATGAAATCCTCAATTTCATCAAATTGAATGCTAAAGGGGACCGGCAGGCTTTCCTCTCTGCACTCCAGCCCGCCGCCGGGAAAAATCTTTTTAACAAAACCCATTATTTTAACAGCAGGCTGGTTTTTTTCTTCATGCAAAAGAGAATACAGACTAAAGGCTGAAAAAAAACTCTTTCAAAAAAAAATTAACAGCAGGCATTATTAAAGAGTTCATAAGCCTCTAATTGGCCATATCGGAATAATATTTCGGACTTCTTAAAAAAAAATATGCCAGGGCTAAGGGCCTGCCCGGCTAAGCGCTGTGGGCTGGAGCGGGGGAAAAAGCGGGATTTTTTCAGGCGGCGGAGCGCGGCCCGCCGGCGGGCAGCCAAAAAAACAGCCCCCGCCGCAGCAGCCTCAGATGAAAGCTATTTTACGGCTTTTAGGGCGATAAACTGCGGCATTATGGAGTCAATTTTTTTATTAAAAGCCGGCCCCCAGCGGTCTTCATAAAAGCCTGTGATTTTAAAGCCCAGGCAGGTCAGCCCTCCAATCAAATCATCCAAGCTGTGTCCAAACTCCACAAACCCTTTGGCCTGGATTTCCTTTTCAGAAAGGGCCTGCAAGTCAGAATAGGGAATGGAATAAGCCATCTTTAACTCCCCATTGTCATAAGCTTTAAAGTCCAGTGTATAAACGGCTGGATTGCTGAAGGCCGTTATAAAACATCCGCCTTTCCGCAAAATCCCAAAAACCTCTTTATACATCTTTGGCGGGTTTTTTATATAACAAGTGGATATGGGATTGATTATAAAATCAAAGCTTTCGCTTTTAAAAAAAGCGCCAAGGCTTTCCAGATGCCCCCGCATGGCCCTGATTTTCAGATGATGCTTTTGGCAGACTTCCAGGTCTTTTTTTAGCTGCTCCCCTGAAAAATCAAAGGAGGTGACTCGGGCCCCCGCCGCTGCTAAAACAGGAGCCTGCTGGCCTCCCGCCGCCGCCAGCCCCAAAACATCCAGCCCCTTCCAGCTTGCGGGAAGCCAGCCTCTGGGAACAGGCTTTGCCGGCGTGATAAAAATCTCCGCCTGAGACTGCCTGGCTTTTTTCAGGCTGTCCTCAGAGCATTTTTTGCTCCAGGGGCCCTGCTCTTTTGACCATTGATCCCAGTATTTTTTGTTGATTTTAATGTAATCGCCTTTCATTGCTGATTCCCGCCCCCGCAAAGGCGCGGAAAAACCCCCTGCCTCCCGCCAGCCGGCAAAACCGCGAAAAAATGGAGCGGGTGATGGGATTCGAACCCACGGCCTCAACCTTGGCAAGGTTGCGCTCTAGCCAGCTGAGCTACACCCGCAGTTTGCGCCTCCGGCTTTCGCTTAAGCCCCCTGTCCAGAAGAAGGCCTGGCATTTTGAGGAAGCCGAAACAGTGGAAACAGAAAATTTATATCCTGGTTTTTGCTGCGCCGCAAGGGCTTTGTGGTTTTTTTGGCGGGTTTTTCGGACCAAACCCGAAGAAAACCGCAGATTGTCAGCTGGCCTGGGGGAAAGCGGGCCTGGCAGGCTGCAAATTGCCATGGCGGACGGCTTTATAGAAAGAGCCGGCTTGGCGGACGGCATAAAGAGGGGGGGCATAGAAAGAGCTGGCATAAAGTCTGGGAAGGGGGAGGGCAGGCGGTTTATAGACAGATCTGGCAGACAGGTTTGGAGCTGGCGGCTGACAGAACAGGAACGGCCGCGAGGCCGGCCCGATAAACAGCCCGCGAGGCCGGCCCTCTAAACAGGCTGCGAGGCCGGCCCGATAAACAGCCAGACGGCATAAAAAAAGCGCGCCATCCAGCAATGCCTCCTGGCGGAGCTGGCGGGAGGGGCCGAAAAAGCCCGGCCTGTTTAGGCCCTCCGTCCCTGGCTGATGCGAGCCTTCCGCCCCCTTGGCTAAGAGAGGGCCTTCCGTCCCTGGCTGATGCGAGCCTTCCGCCCCCTTGGCTAAGAGAGGGCCTTCCGTCCCTGGCTGATGCGAGCCTTCCGCCCCCTTGGCTAAGAGAGGGCCTTCCGTCCCTGGCTGATGCGAGCCTTCCGCCCCCTTGGCTAAGAGAGGGCCTTCCGTCCCTGGCTGATGCGGGGCCTCCCAGCCCTGGACTGAGGGGGGGGATTTTTTCCGGCTTGACAAAAAAATCCTGTCAAAACATGCTGAAAGCTGGAAACGCAGTGAAAGCATATCCAGGGAGGGGCTTATGAAAATAAAAATTCTTGGCGGGCTCGATTTTGGGGACAAGGCGGAGAAACAGCTTTTAGACTGGAGCTGGCTCTTTTTAAGAGTCTGCGCCGCGGTTTTGATGCTGACGCATGGCTATGGGAAGCTCACTGGCTTTTCCAATATTGCCCCCCATTTCCCCGACCCTTTGGGCCTGGGCAGCTCAGTCAGCCTCGGCCTTGTTGTGTTTTCTGAGTTTTTTGGCTCGATTTTTGTGGCCCTGGGGCTTCTTACAAGAGCGGCCTCATTTACGGTGTTTTTCACCATGATGGTGGCGGCCCTGATAGTCCATGCCCCCGACCCTTTTAAAGAGAAAGAGCTGGCCCTTGTTTATGGCCTGATATTTCTTGTTTTTACAGCTGCCGGAGGGGGAAGGCTCAGCCTGGACCAATGGCTTGCAAAAAAGCTGTAAAAAAAGAAGACTCTTGCGGAGCGCTGTTTTCCAATCTCAAAAGCGGGAGTTAGGCTGTCTGGCGCATCCTGACATGAATAAGGAGGCCGGGAGAGGGCATTTTTAAGTGGTTTGAGGGGCGGGGCGGCAAAAGAGCGGCGGCGCTTAGGCTGCGGCTGGCGCTCCAGCGGCATATCAGCAGGCCGCTCAGGCTCAGCGATAGCGGTAAACAATAAGGCCGGCGCTCATATCCTGCGGCGAAAATCCCACAGTCACCCTGTCGCCCAAAACAACCTGAATGTTGTAGCGCCGCATTTTTCCGCAAAGCTTGGCGGAAACCTCGATATCCCTGTTATCAAGCTTCACCTTGTAGCGGCCGCCGGCGGCTATATCAACCACCTTTCCCTCAAACTGAGCCAAATCGCTTTTTGCCATAATTTTGTCCCGCCGCCCGCGCCCGCAAATCCTTTATAAAAACCCGGCTTTGCCGCCCTGCTTGACATTGGAGATCAATATTCTGACCTTGTCTTTAAACAGAATCTCCAGCCGGTCATTGGCATTGGAGAGGACAAAGCCCCAGCCAAAAACGCTGTGCTGAATGGGGGCCAGAGCCTCAAAAGAGGACTTTATATTGTATTTTGCGGCTGCGGCGCCTTTGTATTCCTCGCGCAGATTCTCCCATTTTACGGATTCCAAAGAGGCAAAGCCCAGACGAAGGCCGGCATCCTGTTTTTTTGCCGGTTTTTTTTTCGGCGGCTGCTTTTTTTTGGGCCTTGCTGTTTTTTTCTCCCCTGTGGGCTGCTTTGCGCTGGAGGCTCCGGCGGATTGTTTAGAGGAATCTTGGGGCGCGGAGTCCGCCCTGCTGTCCAAAGGATTTTTTTTGTCTTCTGGCTTGCTGCCTGCAGCGGCTTCTGGCTTGCTGCCTGCAACAGGCTCTGGCGCGCTGTCTGCAGCGGGTTTTTGCTCCCGCCCGGCAGCTGTTTGGGCGGAGGGCTTATTTTTTTCGGCTTCTTCCATGGCTTTTAGTCCTGTTTTTTTAAGCTTTTTGCTTAGCCAATTTCCTTTAGCTTAATCTATAATTTTTTTTAGCGCATAACAAGGGAAATTTTATTTTGCGCCCAGCGGCATTGTGGAAAAAAGGCTCATAAGCCCCTCCATGCGGCGGTTTTTTCTGGTAATTCCCTGAGGGCTTCCCCAGGCTTTAGCAGGGGGCAGCTCTCTCCATGAGGCGCGGTTTCCGCCGGGATGGGATGGCTCTGACTGGGGGCCGGGCTTGTTTTTTGAAGGGCCGGCCGGATTCAGCCGATAAGCCCATTAAAGAGGCAGAGGCCTTAATCATGAAAAATTTTTGGATTTTGATGTTTTTCCTCCCAGCCATTGCCGCCTGCGGAAATGGGGAAAAAAAGAGCGAGCCCCTCAGGGACAAGGGGAAGGGCGAAACTGAGTATGATCCTGACTCTTTGGGGGAGATAGATTTGCAGGACATCAGAAAAACAGCCGGAGAGGCCGCCGGCTTAAAAAACTGCGCGGATTATGAGAGCAAACACAGCGTTTCGATCAGCATTCTTGGCCCCTATTCGCCGGCGACAGCGCTTCAAAACTGCATGGCCAAAATCATTGACAAGGGGCTGGCCCCGCTTTGCACAAAAGAGAGGGAGCTGGATGAGCTGGAGCGGGAATACAGGGGCAATGAAGACGCCGAAAGCGATATAGAGGAGATGCGCGAAGAGGTTGTCATCGCAAAAGAGGAAATATCGGATCTTCTGTATTCAATGGCTGATGCCTTTGATGAGGCTTACGCCGATGCGGAGGATGAGGCGGACTCTTGGGACACAGAATATGAGTCGGCATGGGAGAGGCTTATGGCCGGCGGCTCGCGGGTTCTTATCAAGGATCAAATAGGCGGAACAGTGGGTTTTGTTGAAAGAAGAGCCAGAAGAGTCTGTTTCGGAAAATTTAGCTTTGGCAAAGATGATGATGAGGAGAGCCGCTGACGCGCCGCGCGCCTGAACTCCCGCCCCTTTCGCCGGGGCGCCATGGCGGCAAAGCCTGCCGCGGCAACAGGCAAAACCCTCCAAAAGACCCCCCTCATGAAAAGCGCCCTGCAGCCTGTTGACTGCTTTTCGCTTTCCCCTCAGCCCGTGGCGGGGGTGGATGAGGCCGGCAGGGGATCTCTTGCGGGGCCTGTGTTTGCCGGCGCTGTGATCCTCCGCTTTCCCGGCAAATTTCAGGATTCCAAGCTCCTTCAGCCCCGCCGCCGCGAAGAGCTTGCTGAGACGATCAAAAAAAACCATATTTTTGGCCTTGGCTCGGCAGGCGTCTGGGAAATTGACAAGCTCAATATTCATCATGCCAGCCTTTTGGCCATGAGGCGGGCTGTGGAGGCGGCAATGAAAAAAGCCGCCAAAATCCTCGGCTCGCGGACAGCTCTCCTTTTGATTGACGGGCAGTTTGCAATCAATGGCCTGCCCGGGTTCCCCCAAAGGCCCCTTGTCAAGGGGGACAGAAGGGCGGCCTCCATTATGGCCGCCAGCATTATGGCCAAAACAGAAAGAGACAGGCTTATGGTTTCTTTGGGGAGGGAGTACCCGGAATACGGCTTTGAGCGCCATAAGGGCTATGGAACCAGACAGCACTTGGAAGCCATAAAAAAGCTTGGCCCATGCCCTCTGCACAGAAAAACCTTTGCCCCCGCGCGGGGGCATTTGAGGCAGGCCTCCCTCTGGCAGCCATAACAGCCATAACAGCCATAAAAAGCCGCGGCCCCCGCATGTTTTTGCGCGCTGGACAAAAGCCCGGGGGCTTTAGCCAGCGGGGGCTGGTCCGCCAGCGGCCTTTTGCAGAAGGGCGCGGCCAATGGGGAGGCCCTGGCGAAAAAATATCGCCTCAAACAGGCTTAAGCTCTCCCAAAACTCTTTGTCCGCGGATTCCGGGCTTTTGCCCCGGTGAAGATCTTCCGCGCATTCCCGGAGCTTATAGCCCGCCCCCTGAAAGGCGCGGACAGCGCTTTTGAAATAATCAAGATCATCGGTTTTAAACTCCAAAAGCGCCAGGGGCTTTTGCGCCTTATGCAGAATCTCAGCAAACCGGGGGCTGACCAGGCGGTGTTTTGCATGCCGTTTTTTCGGCCATGGGTCGGGGAAGTGAATGTAAGCGCTGTTCAGCTCGCCCTCATCAAACAGCTGATCCAGCATGGCGGCGTTATAGCGGATGGCTTTCCCGTTGAGGCTGCCCTGATTTTTCAGCAGCCGAAGGGTTTGGGCCAGTGATTTGTATCTCAGCTCCACAGCCAAAAACAGGGCTTCGGGGTGGGCGAGGCAGAGCCGCGCGAAATGGCTGCCGTTTCCAGGGCCGATCTCCAGATGAAGAGGCGCGGAGCTTTTGGCCCGAAAAGCCAGCTCCCGCCAGCGGCCTTTTTTTTGGGGAGCCTCGGTTTCGTCAAAAAAGCCGCTTTTGAAAGCCCCGCGGAGCGCGGCGGCATGGCGCCCGGGATTTTTTATATCCCCTGTTTTGCTTAAGCGCCTCTGCGCCGATCGGGACATGGACTGCCGCAGCCTCTATAAAGAGCGCAGAAAATCAATGATTGATTTTCTGACAGATTCTGACTCTAAGTTGTCGTTATGGTCTGAGCGCTCCAGCCAGAGGCTTTGTTTCGGCCCCGGCGCGGCCTGGAACAGCTTTTCGGCAAAGCGAAAGGGCAAAACAGAATCCCGTTTTGAGTGGATAAAAAGGCTGGGCGAGCGGACATGCTGAATGCGGGACAGCGAATCCCAAGTGTCTTTCAAAAGCCATCTGACAGGCAGAAAGGGGTAAACCGACTGCGCCACATCAGCTATGGAGGAATACGAGCCGTCAAAAACCAGCCCTCTGACAGGGTATTTGGCCGCCAGGGCAATGGCGGCCCCGGATCCCAGAGACTCCCCTAAAAGAGCCACATCCTTTGGAGTCAGGCCCTCCTTTTTGAGCAGCCATTCAAAAGCCATGGCGGCGTCAGAAACTATATCCGCCTCTGCCGGACGGCCGGGATTTTGCCCGTATCCCCGATAGCTGAACAATAAAACCGAAAACCCCTGATCTGTTAAAAACTGAAATTTGTAAGCCCTGTCCCGGATGCTGCCCGCATTGCCATGCAGGATCATCAAATAGGGCCGCCCGCGGCGGGCCAGCCAGTGGGTGAGAGTCAGGCCGTCTTTGGCCTGGACCTGGATTTCCTCATACAGCCCTTTAAAATCCTCCAAAGCGGGCCGCGCCTTTGAGGGAATGTAAAGCAGCTTTCTCTGCAGGGCATACATGATCCCGGCCAGAGCGATATAGCCGGCGGCGGAGACCTTTAATATATAGACAAAAAGGCTCATCAGGCAAAAACCAGAGAAAAAACCATAGAAAAAACCAGGCGCAGCGCTTTTTTTGGAGGCCGGGGAAACAGTCTATCATAAAGCCGGCCGGCCGCGCAAAGCCGGGGGCATGCGCGCCCAAAGAGCGACAAAAAAACAAAAATCCCGGCTTGCAAAGCCAGAGCGGCTGGCATAATAAAAAGCAGTGAAGCTGCATGAAGTTAAGGTTTGCCCCTCAAAAAAGCCCCTGCCCAAAAAAGAGCAGCTGGCCTGGAAGCTTGCCGGCGCGGCGCTGGATCCAGCCCCTGTTCCCCCTGAAGTCAGGGAGACTTTGATCAGCCGGGTTATTGACAGCGCCGGCGCGGCCGCCGCCGCGCTTTTAAGGGATCCTGTTATTCATGCCAGGGATCAGGCGCTCAGCTATCCCCGCAAAGGCGGGGCCTGCGTGTTTGGCCTCAGCAGCAGGCTCCGCTTTCATGCGGAATGGGCCGCATGGGCCAACGGGGCTGCTGTCCGGGAGCTGGATTTTCATGACACTTTTCTTGCGGCGGACTACTCTCACCCCGCGGACAGCATCCCTCCGCTTTTGGCTGTCGCGCAGCAGACAGGCCGGAGCGGAAAAGACCTGATCCGCGGGCTGGCCGCGGCTTATGAAATCCATATCAGCCTGGTCAAGGGGATCTGCCTCCACAAGCATAAAATCGATCACATCGCGCATCTCTGCCCGGCCCAGGCCGCGGGGATTGGCGCGCTTTTGAACATGCCTCATGACAGGCTTTATCAGGCCATTCAGCAGGCGGTTCATGTCTCCTGGACAACCCGCCAGTCCCGCAAGGGGGAGATCTCCAGCTGGAAGGCTTATGCCCCGGCCTTTGCCGGCAAAATGGCTATAGAGGCGGCAGACCGCGCCCTTAGAGGGGAAAACTCGCCATCGCCCATCTATGAGGGGGAGGATTCTGTGATGGCCTGCATGCTGGACGGGCCGCAGGCCGCTTATCAAATCCCCCTTCCCGAGCCGGGGGAGGAAAAGCGCGCCATTTTGGAAACCTACACCAAGGCTCACTCGGCGGAATACCAGGCGCAGGCTTTTATTGATCTGGCTTTTGAGCTGAAAAGCCGGATCAAAAAACAGCGGCGGCGCCTCAGTCAAATCAGGGAGATCAAGCTCTGGACCTCTCATCACACTCATTATGTGATTGGCGACGGGGCCGGCGACCCGCAAAAGCGGGATCCCAAAGCCAGCCGCGAAACTCTGGATCACAGCCTGATGTATTTGTTTGCTGTGGCTTTGGAGGACGGCGCCTTCCATCACATTCAGTCTTACAGCAGGCAGCGCGCGTCCCGCCCTGAGACCATTGCGCTTTGGAGCAAAATCAAAACTTTTGAGGACAAGGCCTGGACCCGCGCCTATCACAACCCAGATCCAGCCAAGCGGCTTTTTGGCGGCCGGGCGGAGATTTGTTTTTCCGGCGGCGGGGTGATTCAGGGGGAAAAAGGGGTTGCTGACGCGCATCCAAACGGCAAGGCCTCCTGGGAATGGGGCGGCGCGCCAGGCAGCGCCTCAGGCAGGCGCCTCGGCGGGGGGGGCCGCGAGAGCTATATCCGAAAGTTCCGCTCTCTTGCGGAAGGCGCTCTGCCCCAAAAAGAGGCGGACCGGTTTTTGGATCTGGCTCTGCGGCTGGAGCATTTGCCCCCCGGCGCGCTTGGCGGGCTGAACATTCAATCCGGCCTGCCGGCGGCCTCTAAAAGCCGCGGCATTTTGTAAAGCAGGCGCCCCGGCCTTTGGCCGCTGTTGCTTTCAAAAAAACTGTTTGATACACTGCATAAATGCCTTTCAGGAAAAAAGTCCGCATTTATTTTGACCAGGGGGATCCGGCCCAGATCGCCTTTTACGGCCAGCACAGCATCATCGTCCAGAGGGTGATGGAGGATTATATCCGCGCGCTTGGCATCTCCTGGGAGGGCTGGTATAAGAGCGATCAGCTGTTTATGCCTGTCGTCCGGCTCCGCAATGAATACAAAAAGCCGCTGTTTCCCGGGGAGGAGTATATTGCCGAGCTTCAGGTGGCTCATGTCGGAAAAAGCAGCGTGGGGTTTTTGTATAAGATTCTGACTCTGAAGGAGGAGCTTTGCTGCATAGTGGAGGCGGTTTATGTCTGCGCTGACCGCCGGCGGCTGAAATCCCGGCCCCTTCCGCCGGAATGGGCCTCCATCCTGAAAAAGGCTTTGGAGCGGGATGGCGCGCGGCCCCGCAAAAGCGGCAGCTTCCAGACTAAATCCGTGTCTGCCCCTGTTTAGAGGGCCGGTCTTGCCTGTTTGATTGGACGCGGCCTCGCGGCTGTTCCCGTTCCCGCGCGCATGCAAAACCCCTCATGCGGGTCATTTAGTCCACCCAGGGATGGTCCACTAAGGCGGGGCATGTGTTTTGAGGGGGCTGGCCGGGCGGCGCGCAGCAGTGGCCGGTGGATTGAGCCAAATTGCTTCCAGAGTGCGAGCAGTGGCAGTTATTGCAAATGCGCGTGTGAATAAGCTCTATGGGTCCTGTGACCCTGCCATTTCCATGAATCCAGGTTTTCCCGGCAATGCGCGGAAAGCCGCCTGATGAGTTGGCCTCTATTATGGCATTGTCAAAAATCCCCGTATCATCTTTAATCTCTCCGGCTGACACCTGCGCGTTTCCGCCAATCTGCGCCCCTGCAAACACATTCGCTGTCCCCTTCACATGCGCGCTGTCTTCCACCCGCGCGTTCCCATGAATTTGCGCATGATTGCCATAGACATGCGCGCTGTCCGATATTCTCGCGCCTCCCCACACCTGCGCCTTTCCGTAAACTTGCGCGGTTCCCGAAACTTTTGCCATATCATAGACTTTGGCATCATCTTTTACGACCCCTCCCCCGACATCGGCCATGCCATAGACCAGGGCCCTGTCCCTGACTTTTGCAGCCCCTGAAACCTTGGCGCTGTCATAAACTTTTGCATGGCCGAAAATTTCCGCGGTTCCCGAAACTTGCGCGTTCCCATAGACTTTGGCATCGCCGTAAATTTGAGCGCTCCCGGATATTTGCGCGCTCCCATAGACCAGAGCCCTGTCCTTGACCTTGGCATTGTCTTTTACAATAGCGCCTCCAAAAACCCTGGCTTGCCCCTCAACCTTGGCGTTTCCGCAGACCACAGACTTGTTGTCCACAAAAGCGCTGGAGTTTACATTGGCGCTGTTTTCCACAAAGCCCCCGCCATTTTCATGCGGGCTGCCCGTGACGGCTGAGCCGCAGAGAATCTTCAAAGGCTCAGCCTCCGAGCAGGACTGGACCTGATCGCCTAAGTCCGTCCCATCGCCATCGGTATCCGCCCCGTCCGGATCTCCTATTGTCAGGCCGGAAAGATGCCAGACAAGCTCTCTGTTTTGCCTATTGTGAAGGCTCCCGATGCTGGTTTTGGATTTTAAGACAACTTTTCCGAGACTTGGCTGGGATTTGCTGTGGATGAACTCCATTTTTTCAAAGCGGTCAATCCCCAGATCGGAAAGCCGGATTTTGCTTGCCTGATGGGTGAGATTCCCGGAGGCGTCTTTGGAAAAGTCAAGAATCGTCCCTCCATTGGCGTCTTTGAGGATTTTGATCTCAAACTTTCGCTCCTGGCCGGCATGGGGCGCGAGGTTTTTGTCCGCTTTCGCGGCGCCAGAGTCCAGCTGTGATGAGAGCGTGTTTTGGCAGGAGGCTGAGTTGTTGAGGGCGGCTTTGATGAATGTCTGCATGTCCTGCCTGAGGTGGCGCTTTTCCATGATTTGGCGGTTAAGCGCGGTTTGGATCATGTTGTGGGAGATTCCCATAACAACCATCAGCCCCAGAACGCTGGAGACCAAAACACTGACCAAAGTGAATCCGCTTTGGCCCCCTCCAGCCCGCCAAAAGTCGGGGGGGGGGGGGGGTAGACCAAAGGCTGGGTTTTGTTTTCATTTCACACAGGGAGAGCAAAAAACTTTTGGCTTAAAGCTTTTTTTATTGGTTATGCGCGAGCTGTCTCCGACGGCCTTGATCACAAACAAGCCCTTGCTTTCCGCATAAGCCGCCGCCCCCTTTTTTTCGCTCAAGAAGGCCACAGCCCCTCTCACCCGCATCCTCTGATATGAGGGAAACATCTCATGAAAATCCTCTAAAACACGCAAAAAGCGATCCACCTTGGCCTTGCTCAAAGCGGATTTGACCTCAACCGCCACAAGGTCATCTTTGTTTTTGGCAATAATGTCAATCTCGCAGTTCTTTCTCTCCTTTCCGTCTGAGCTGTCAGAAGTTATCATAGAGCCTGTTTCATTCTGGGATATGTTGCAGACCATTATGCCCCTTTCCTGAAGCTGAGACTTCAGCTTGCCCACGGTTAGAGCTTCTACAAAATTCCCCCAGCGGTTGTCCATCTTGCCGTCTGATTCCCGTATTGCCTTGTTGGTTTTCTCTATTTCCCTGTCAAGCCTTCTGCTGCTTTCGGCCTGCTGCTCGGCCAGCTCCCGCCGCCTCTTTTCCCATGCCAGATCCAGCCTTTTTCGGCTTTCGGCCAGATCGCGGCGCTGTTTTTCCCAGGCCATGTCCTGCCTTTTTTGGTCCTCGGCCTGCCTTTTTCGGTCCTCGGCCTGCCTTTTTCGGTCCTCGGCCTGCCTTTTTCGGTCCTCGGCCTGCCTTTTTCGGTCCTCGGCCTGCCTTTTTGCATGCCTTTTTTGCTCTTCGGCCATCTCCTGCCGCAGTTTTTCCCATGCCATGGCATGCCTTTTTTGGCTGGCGGAAACCTCTTTTAAGATTCTCCAGATTTCGTCTGGAGCTGGAACTGGCTGCTGATCCTGCATTTTTTCTCCTTATGACAGCCCGGCTGCCATTTATTTAATTCCCCGCGGAGGCCTTTGCGCTCCTGATAAGGCGGCGGGGCCTCATAATCTTATAAGCAAGCATATCCGCAAAAGCTGCAATGTGTCAATTTTTGCGCTGGTCAGGAAAACACAATGACCATCTTCACAAAAACGGGAGGGAGAAAACAGAACCTGTCTATAGTTCTTTCTTATATAATTTATAAGTTATTTTTATGCTGATTTTTGCAAGCCTCCGGCGGCTGAAAGCCATAGCGGCTAAATTTCAGAAAACCGGCTTTCGGCTTCTGTTCCCGCGCGCCAGCAAAACCTCTCATGCCGCCATTTAGTCCTGAAAGGGATGGTCCACTAAGGCGGGGCATGTGTTTTGAGGGGGCTGGCCAGGCGGCGCGCAGCAGCCGCCGCTGAAGTAAACCAAATTGCTTCCAGAGTGCGAGCAGTGGCAGCTGTTGCAAACATGCTTGTCAACAAGCTCTATTCTTCCTGTGACCCTGCCATATCCATGAATCCAGGTTTTTCCTCCAAGGCTCGGGCTCCCGCCGGAGTTTTTTTCTATTATGGCATCGCCGTAAATCCCCGTTTGATCATAAATTGCGCCGGCTGACACTTCCGCCCTTTCGCCAATAGACGCGTTTCCAAACACATGCGCCTCCCCCTTCACATGCGCAGATCCTGACACTTTCGCCGTTTGATAAATAGACACCCCATTCCCATAGACACGCGCGCTGTCCGCTATTATCGCGCTTCCCCACACCTGCGCCTTTCCGTAAACTTGCGCGCTTCCCGAAACTTTTGCCATATCATAGACTTTGGCATCATCTTTTACGACCCCTCCCCCAACATGGGCCATGCCATAGACCAGGGCCCTGTCCCTGACTTTCGCCGTCCCTGAAACTTTGGCGCTGTCATAAACTTTTGCATCGCCGGAGATTTCCGCATCTCCCGATATTTGCGCGTTCCCATAGACCAGAGCCCTGTCCTTGACTATAGCTCTGTCTTTCACCAAAGCGCCTCCAAAAACCCTGGCTTGCCCCTCAACCTTGGCGTTTCCGCAGACCACAGACTTGTTGTCCACAAAAGCGCTGGAGTTTACATTGGCGCTGTTTTCCACAAAGCCCCCGCCATTTTCATGCGGGCTGCCCGTGACGGCTGAGCCGCAGAGAATCTTCAAAGGCTCAGCCTCCGAGCAGGACTGGACCTGATCGCCAAGGTCCGTCCCATCGCCATCGGTATCCGCCCCATCCGGATCTCCTATTGTCAGGCCGGAAAGATGCCAGACAAGCTCTCTGTTTTGCCTATTGTGAAGGCTCCCGATGCTGGTTTTGGATTTTAAGACAACTTTTCCGAGGCTTGGCTGGGATTTGCTGTGGATGAACTCCATTTTTTCAAAGCGGTCAATCCCCAGATCGGAAAGCCGGCTTTTGCTTGCCTGATGGGTGAGATTCCCGGAGGCGTCTTTGGAAAAGTCAAGAATCGCCCCTCCATTGGCGTCTTTGAGGATTTTGATCTCAAACTTTCGCTCCTGGCCGGCATGGGGCGCGAGGTTTTTGTCCGCTTTCGCGGCGCCAGAGTCCAGCTGTGATGAGAGCGTGTTTTGGCAGGAGGCTGAGTTGTTGAGGGCGGCTTTGATAAATGTCTGCATGTCCTGCCTGAGGTGGCGCTTTTCCATGATTTGCCGGTTAAGCGTGGTTTGGATCATGTTGTGGGAGATTCCCATAACCACCATCAGCCCCAGAACGCTGGAGACCAAAACACTGACCAAAGTGAATCCGCTTTGGGCCCCCTCCAGCCCGCCAAAAGTCGGGGGGGGGGGGGTAGACCAAAGGCTGGGTTTTTTGCTTTCACTGCAAGGATTTATCGGACAAAGCGCCGCAAAACTTTAGGCCAGGCCTTGCCATTCAGCCGGGCTTTTGGGATACTGTCTTCTTGGGGCCTCAAAAATGGCAAAATCTGAAGCAATAAAAATCGGCGTGAAGATCCAGCTGAAGCCGGAGGTTTTGGACACAGCCGGCCGCGCCATTTTGAAGGCCCTGCAGGCTGAAAAGCTCCCTGTGTCAGGCTGCCAGAGCGGGAAATACATTGTTCTGCATATTGAGGAATCCGACAGGGAAAAGGCCATGCAGCTTGCGGAGCGGATGGCCCGCGGCGCCCTGCGCAATGATCTGACAGAGACTTTTCAGCTGGAGATTTTGAGCTGAGCGGCGGCCCCCAGCCGGGGGGCGCGCCAAAGCAGGGCCTATTTGATGAAAAAAACAGCTGTCCTTCAGTTTCCGGGAACAAACTGCGATCGGGACACTCTGAAGGCTCTGGCCCCTTTTCGCCCGGCGCTTTTGTTTTCCGCGGATCCGATAAACATCAGCGAATACAGGGCTTTTGTTATCCCTGGAGGCTTTTCCCATGGAGATTACTTGAGGGCGGGGGCTTTGGCGGCCCGCTCGCCGGCCATGCGGGATGTGGCGCGGGCGGCGAAAAAGGGCGCGCCGGTTTTGGGGATATGCAATGGCTTTCAAATTTTGTGCGAGGCGGGGATTCTGGAGGGCGCCCTTGTAAGCAACGAAAGCGGCCGCTTTGCTGATGGCTGGAGCCGGCTTGAGTTTCAAAATCAAAACCGCTTTTGGGCCAGCTCCTGCGGCAGGGGCAAAAAAATCCGCCTTCCCATAGCCCATGGCGAGGGCCGCTTCTTTGCCCCTCCGGAGACCTTAAAAAAGCTGGAGGGCAATGGGCAAATCTGGCTGTCTTACGAAAACAATCCCAACGGCTCTTTAAATGACATCGCCGGGATTATAAGCGAAGCGGGGAATGCCGCCGGCCTGATGCCTCACCCGGAAAGGGCGGCGCATGACTGGATGGGCGGCTCTGACGGGCGGCTGTTTTTTCAATTCCTGGAGGATTCGCAAATTTAACCCGGCAGCCCCCCCTGCAAAAACCGCAAAAGCTCAGCGTCTTAATCAAAACAGCCCGCCGGCGGATTCTTGGGGCGGATTGAAGCGGTCATAAGGCATTGTTTGAACAGTTTTTGGAGAGCAGCCCTCCAATTTTAGAGCCAGGCGGGCGGCCGGGACGGGGCTGCCCGCAGATTCTTTCAGCAGCTCTATCAGCTGCTCAATTTTTGCAATTTGCCGGACGCTTTCCATATCAATCAGATCTTGCCGAATGATTGTGTCTATATGGGTTTTTTCCCATAAATTGTAAAAAGTCTGGCTGGCCTCCAAGTAAGGCTCCGGGAAGCCGCTGTATAAAAGCAGCCTGTCCATAACAGCGTCAGGGTCCTGGCCGCCGCTCTGTCCGCGCAGCTCTTTCAAGCTTAAAGGAAACAGCCGGAAGGAAAAAAACCTCCCCGCCATGGAATCTCCGGCCCTTTTATAAACATCCATTTTGGCGCTCCCTGTAACCAGGATGCCGGGAGGATGCCCTCGCTGTCAAAAACCCCCTTCAGCCAGCTTTTCCATTTGTCTTTTTTATGGAGATCGTCAAAAATGATATGCTGTTTTTTGCGATCCCAGGACTGCTCCTCCAAAATGAGCCGGTCTTTGGGGTTGTCAAAATTGACATAAGCGCAGGCGCCGGGAAGCATTTTCGCCAAAGTGGTTTTCCCGCGCTGTCTTGGCCCGCTGATCAGCAAAATTTTTTTGCTGAGGTATTTTTGCAGAAAGGGCAGCAAAAGCCTTTTGAGCCTCATGCCTTTAAAATGGCATAAAGCGGGAGGGAAAACAAGACTTTTTTTAAGCGCGCTTCTAAAAAGTCATGATTTTTTTGGAATGCGCTTCTAAAAAGTCATAAAATTTAAGGCCGTCAGGGCTTTTTCCCGGCGGGGGCCGGGCAGCAGCGGCGGGTTACCATTTGGTCTCCATAAGCCGGCTGATTTCGCGCAGGATGTCCTCCTCCTGGGGGACGGAGGCGCGCTCCAGATTTTGATTGAGGCCGATGCCGGGGACCTGCCGGCCGGCAAGAACTGAGGGCGGCGCCAGAAGATGATAAAAGCCCTCTTTGACAGCCCTGAAGCTCAGGTGCTCTCCAAAGTTGGCCACTTCAGTGTCCTCATTCACAAACAGAATGCGATTGGTTTTTTCATAAGAGGCTTTGATCATTTGCCAGTCATAAGGGTAGAGCGAGCGGAGGTCAATCAGCTCCGCGCTGTATTTGCAGCTCTTCAGAGCTTTTCGGCAAAGATGCAGGGAGCGGCCAAAGCTGACCACTGTCAAGTCCTCCCCCTCCTGAATCACTTTGCCCTTTCCAATGGGGACCGTGTGTTTTTTTAAAGGCGGCCATTTTGGCTTCCAGCCCTCTCTTTCTTTGCCCAAGGGGGCGTCAATCATTTCCCTCAGCTGTTTTTCGTCTTCCGGCTCGCCGGGGATCAGCTCTTTTGATTTGACCCGCAAAAGCGCCTTGGGCTTCAGATACAAGACCGGGTTGGGGTCTAAAAGGGCCGAAAGCATCAGCCCGTAAGCGTCCAGGGGATTGGAGGGGATGACTGTCTTCCAGCCCGGAAGCCTGACCGCCCAGGTGTCAAAGCTGTGGCTGTGGTAAACCGCCCCGTGAATGCCCGCGCCATTTGGAGTCATCAGGACTAAAGGCAGGGGAAACTGCCCGCTGCTGCACCATAAATTGTTTCCTGTCAGTTTGAGCAGATCTATGGCGTTAAAGATGTAATCGGCAAACTGAATCTCCGCCACGCAGCGCTGGCCTGTCATGGCGATGCCGGCGGCCATCCCCACAATGCCCCTTTCGTCCAGGGGGGTGTTCCATGCGGTTTTCAGCCCCTGTGTCGCGGTAAAAACCCCGCCCAAGGGCGGGCCGACATCCTCTCCAAAGACATCTTTCAGCTCCAGATGCTCCTCTCCGTAATGGAGGGCCATTCGGATGGCCTGGACCATATTTGCCATAATCAGAATCCTCCCGCCGGGGCGGGCCGCGCCTGCCATCAAAGCCCCCCTGTGAGCCTTAAGGCGGAGGCTGTGGCTTCGGATTTTTTTTATTGTGGCCTGATTTTTGTTTAAATTCAAGGCTGCGGAAGAGGAAAAAATGGTTGCGGGGACGGGATTTGAACCCGTGACCTTCGGGTTATGAGCCCGAAAAGCTGACCAGACTGCTCCACCCCGCGCAAATAGTCTGGCATGGGGCGGATTCAAATGTCAAGGGCTAAAAAATAAAAAATCCATCTTTTTTTGCGCTAAACTGCCGGCAGAATGCAAATGGCCCGGCGCGCAAATTGTTCCAGGATTTTGCTCTTGTTTGTCTTAGGCGGCGCGGCCAGCCTGAGCCGCCCGGCTTTTGCGGCCCCGCCGGCGGCGGAGATGGCCGGCGGGCAGGGGAGCCAGGCTTCAGCTGCAGGCCCGGCCCGCTCCCGCCTGGCGCCCGCAGGCAGGCAGCCAGCGGACCTGGAGCCATATCAAATCCAGCTTCTGAGCCCTTTTTCAAAAGTCAAAAAAGGGGAGCCTTTTCCCATAGGGATTTTTATCCGGCTGGATCCGGGCTGGCACAGCTACTGGTCTTATGCGGGGGATTTTGGCAGGGCGCCGAAAATTGCCTTTCAGGCGCCGGAAGGCCTCAGCATCTCGCCAAGGCCTTTCCCCCGGCCGGAGCGCCATGCCTATTCCCCCATGGAGGGGAAAACCGCCTCAAGCCACAGCTTCATTTACAAAAAAGAGATTCTTTTTTTGTTTGAGGCGCAAATCATGGACAGCTATCCCCGCAGTCAGGCTGAAATCTCACTGGATATGGAGTGGTTTGTCTGCTCGGAGGTTTGCATTGCCAAACAGAGCCGCCTCAGCCTTGAGCTGCTGGCAGCTCCGGACTTTGAGCCTCTGCCAAAAATCCAAAGCCTGTTTCAAAAATGGGAGGCCCGCCTGCCCTCCAGCCCTGAGGCATCCGGCGGGGCCTCCGCCCCCGGCGGAACCCCCCCCAGGATAAAAAGCGAGTTCAAAAGGGCGGACCCGCATCTCCTTGTCAGCCTCTTTTTTGACGGGCCGCTGGCCTGCGAGGATATTTTCCCCAAAGGCGCGGAGCATTTTTCCGCCGCCCCGCCCCGGCTTTTAAGCCAAAGCGAAAGCTCCTGCCTTTTTGAGGCGAAAAGCTCATCCCGGCTGCCGGGGATTTCCGGCCTGCTTGTTTACAAGCGCGCCGGCTTGCGCCAGTCCGCCCTGTTTCATTCCTTTGAGACAAAGCCCTTTGGCCTTGCATGGTTTGCCTTTCTGGCTTTTATCGGCGGGCTGATCCTAAACATTATGCCCTGCGTTCTGCCGATCATTTTTATCAAGTTTCAAAATGTTGCGGAGCTTGGCCGGCTGCCGAAAAGCCGGATCATCCGGCTCAATCTGATTTATGCCGCCGGCGTCATCCTCTCTTTTCTGGCCCTGGCGCTGTTTATCCTTGCCTCCAAGAAGGCGGGGGAGGCTGCCGGCTGGGGCTTTCATCTTCAGTCCCCATTGTTTGTCTCCCTTCTGGCCCTGCTGTTTGTCAGCATGGGGTTTTATCTTCTGGGCTGGATCCGGCTGCCCCGGCTGCGGCTTCCGGCCGGCGCCGGGCCGCTGAAATTCAAAGATCAAAAAGCTCTGTCTCATTTTGTCACCGGCATTCTCTCCACAACCGCCGCCTCCCCATGCGTAGTTCCGTTTATGGCGCCCGCCATGGGCTTTGCCTTTTCCCGAAGCTACACAGAGGTCCTGGTGATTTTTGCGCTTCTCGGCCTGGGGCTAAGCTCTCCCTATTTGATTTTGTCTTTTTTCCCAAAATGGCTGCGCTATATTCCAGCCCCCGGCAAATGGGCGGAGACTTTAAAGGCGCTGCTTTCCATTCCGCTTTTTCTAACAGCGGCCTGGCTGGCATGGCTTCTTTATCTGCAGCTGAGCATTCATTTGTTTGTTTTGAGCCTCATGTGCTTTCCGCTGCTCGCATTGATTGCGCTCTCTGAAAGAAAAATCAAAAGCCTGAGGCTGAAAAGGGCGGCCTCTCTGGGGCTTGCGCTTTTGATTGCCGCCGCGCTTGCGCTGCAGGCGGCCTGGCGGGCTGCCGGGCCGCCCGCCCTCTCTGCCGCGGAAACAGAGCGCAAAATCCAGCTCCCCTCAAAAAATCTCAGCTGGAGGGTTTTTTCAGAAAATCATCTCAGGGAAAGCCTTGCCGGCGGGCATCCCGCTCTGGCCGCTTTTGGAGCAGCCTGGTGCCTTTCCTGCAAGCTGAACGAAAAGGTTTTCCATGATGAGGAGGCCGCCGCTTTTCTCAGGGAGGCCGGGATTCATCTTTATTATGGGGACTGGACCTCCAGAAACCCTGAAATCACAAGCTTTTTGGACTCTTATGGCCAGAGAGGGGTCCCTTTTTATATTTTTTACAATCAAAAAGGGGAGGCCTTTCCGCTGCCGGCGCTTTTGCTGAAAGGCCGCTTTTTAAAAATCCTGAAAGCCGCCATGGACTCGAAATAAAATTTCAGGTTTTTTTCTCATGGCTTTGCTTTGCAGGCTGCTGATTTTTCGGCTATAAGAGAGTTTGGAAGCTGGAAATTTCAATCAAGCCAAAAGAGCTTTTTTATGGAGCATTGGACGAGCGGAGGCATGAAAATCCCCCGGCTGGGCTTTGGAACCTGGCTTTTGCGGGGCGGGGAGGCGGTTTTTGCCGTCAAGGCGGCGCTTTCCGCCGGCCTCCGGCTGATTGACACCGCTCAGATTTATAAAAACGAAAGCGAGGTCGGCCAGGCCATAAGGGAGTCCCATGTTCCAAGAGAGGATGTGTTTCTGACCACAAAAATATGGCGGGACTCGCTCTCCCCGGAGCTGGTTAAAAAAACCGCCGCTGAAAGCCTCCAAAGACTCCAGACCGATTACATTGATCTCCTGCTGATTCACTGGCCCAACCCGCAGTTTCCCCTGGCAGAGACTCTGGCCGCCTTTGAGGGCCTGAAAAAAGAAAAAAAGATCCGGTTTATCGGGGTCAGCAACTTTCCGCTCGCCCTGATGAGGGAGGCCAAAAAGCTCTGCCCCTCAATCATCACAAACCAGGTTGAGTATCACCCCTTTTTGTCTCAGGCGGCTTTGCTGGACTTTGCGGAGCGCTCAGGGATGTTTTTGACGGCTTATTCCCCCCTTATGAGGGGAAAAATCACAAAAATCCGGCAGCTTGCGGACATAGCCCGCCGGCGCAAAAAAACAGCGGCGCAAATTGCCTTGAGGTGGATTGTGGAGCAAAAGGCCGCGGCGGCGCTGTTTCGCTCCTCAAAAGAAGAGAGAATCAGGGAAAACGCCGATATTTTTGACTTTCAGCTGAATGAGTTTGAGCGGAGCCAGCTGTTCCGCCTGACCCGGAACAATCAAAGGACAGTCAATCCCCCCTTCGCCCCCGCCTGGGATAATTAAGCTGGGATAATTGGCTGGGATAATTAATTACAGGCTGGGGCCGTCAGGCCGCCATCTCCACAATCATGGAAAGGGCCTCGCCGCCGCCAAGGCATATAGAGGCCAGGCCCCGTTTTTTGCCGCGCGCCCTTAAGGCATGGATCAAAGTCACAAGAATGCGGGCGCCGCTGGCTCCAATGGGATGGCCCAGGGCCACAGCGCCTCCATGAACATTCAGGCGGTCCGCTGGGATGGAGGCCTCCTTTATTGCGGCGATGGCCACGGCCGCAAAAGCCTCATTCACCTCAAAAAGATCAATATCCCGGATCTTCAGCCCCGCCTCTTTCAGAATCTTCTGGATGGAATAAACCGGAGCGGTTGTAAACCAGTGGGGGTCTTGGGCAAAGCCGCTATAGGCCGCAACCCTCGCCATTGGCTTTAAGCTGTGTTTTTTGAGGGCTTGTTCGCCGGCCAGAAGGCAGGCCGCCGCGCCGTCATTGATTTTGCTGGCGCTGGCCGCTGTGATGGTTCCGTTTTTTTTGAAGATGGGGGGGAGCGTTTTGATCTTGTCAAACCGCGCGCGGAGAGGCTCTTCGTCATCAAGAGCCTCAAGGCTTTGCTTTTTTGATCTGAGGGGGACAGGAGCAATTTCCGCCTTGAACAGGCCCCCGCTTTGCGCCTTCAGAGCCTTTTTATAGCTTTCTTCGGCAAAGCGGTCCTGCTCCTGGCGGCTGATTTGAAATTTTTCCGCGCACATTTCCGCAATGTCCCCCATGCGCAGGCCGTCTGAGGGGTTTAACAGGCCGTCTTCAAGGATGCTGTCTTTCAGAGGGGCTTCCCCAAGGCGGAATCCGCCGCGGCTTTCGGGCAGAAAATGCGGCGCGCGGCTCATGCTCTCCTGCCCGCCGGCCGCAGCTGTCTCGGCCCGCCCCAAAATTATCGAGTCACAGGCCAGCATAATGGCCTTCATGCCGGAGCCGCAGACTTTATTGACCGTCAGGCATGGGGCGGACGCGCTTAAGCCCGCCTTAAGGGCTGCCTGCCGCGCCGGCGCCTGGCCCGAGCCGGCGGCCAGAACCTGGCCCATAAGGCATTCCCCGGTTTTTTCCGGCGGAAGGCCCGCCTCATCCAGCGCCGCGCGGAGGGCAATGGCCCCCAGCTCCGGGGCCGAAAATGAGGAAAGCGCCCCCTGCAGCCGCCCAATGGGGGTTCTTTTTGCCGAAACAATATAGACTTCAGGCATTTTTGCTTTTTAAAATTTTTTGGAAGACATCCTCAAGACTCCCCTCTTTGATCTTCATATCCAAAATATCCCCCGGCTTCAGGCGCTGCCCTTCAGGCAGCTCATCGCTCAGCAGCTCTTTCAGCAAATTTCCGGGGCTTGCGGAATGGGGGAGCAAAAACATTTCGCTGCCTCCAGGGCCGCTTCCCGCATAATGGGGATGGCTGAAGCCTTTGGGAAGGCTTTTTTTGAGCTTGAGGGAGACATGCCGCGCCGTGAGCCTTGCGATCAGCTTCCCTGTCTCATCTGTTTCGCGGATTTTTCCGTGATGGATAAAGGCCACCCGGTCGCAGAGCTTTTCGGCCTCCTCCAGGTAATGCGTTGTGAACAAAATTGAGGCGCCCTCATCCCTCAGCTCCCTGATGAGCTTCCAAATCTCGTTTCTCAAGCCAATATCCACCCCGGCGGTCGGCTCATCCAGCAAAAGAAGGCGCGGCGAGTGAATCAGAGCCTTTGCGAGCATGACGCGCCTTTTCATGCCGCCGCTCAGGGAGCGGACCTTCTGATTCCTTTTGTCCCAGAGAAAAAGCCTTTTCAGCAGCTGCTCTGTTTTTTCCCTTGATGGCCAGACTCCGCAAAACCCGGAGTAAAACTGAATGACCTCGCTCACATTAAAGTAGCCATGATAGACAAGCTCCTGCGGCATAAATCCTGTCAGAGTTTTCACCTGCCGGGGATTTTTTTTGTTGTCCAGGCCGCAGACTTTAACCTGCCCCTCGTCAAAAGGCTCCAGTGTCATAATGCTTGATATGAGAGTTGTTTTTCCGGCGCCGTTCGGCCCCAGGAGGCCAAAAATCTCCCCCTTGTTTATCTCAAAGGAGACATTGTCAACCGCCCTGAGCCGGCCGTAGGTTTTGACAATATTTTTTACCTCCAGGATTTTCATTTTTGAGTCTCCCGGCCCGGCCTGTTTTTGAGATTTTCAGCCCGGATTGTTTTTGAGCCTCTTGACCGCTGCCATGTTTTTTTATATAAAACCTTTATGTTTAAAGCCATCTCTTTTTACAAGTTTTTTCCTCAGCCGAAAAGCCGGCTCCCTGAAGCGAGGCGCGCGCTTTTAGACAAGGGGCGGGGGCTTCAGGCCCGCGGCCTCATTCTGCTCGCTGAGGAGGGGGTGAATGGCTCATGCGCGGGGCCTGAGGCCGGCCTTGAGGCCTATAAAAGGGAAATCTCCCGCCTGTTTGATCAGGAGTTTGACTATAGGGAGAGCTTTTGCGGGGGCCGGAGCTTTCGCCTCCTTTCTGTGAAAATCAAAAAAGAGATTGTCAATGCGGGCATGCCATGTTTCCGCCCCCAAAGCCCAGGCAGCCATTTGAGCCTGGAAGACTGGGAGGCCAGGCTCAGCCGCCGCCCGCCGCCCCCGCAGCTGCTGGACGCGCGAAACAGCTATGAGACCCGCATCGGCCGCTTCCGCGGCGCTGAAGACCTTGGCCTTGAGAGCTTTGGCGAATTTTCGGACAGGCTCAGCCGGTGGCGGGGCGATAAAAGCAGGGAGACGCTGATTTACTGCACTGGCGGAATCCGCTGCGAAAAGGCTGTGGAGATCATGAAGGCCAAAGGATTTAAAAAAGTTTTTCAGCTGCGGGGCGGGATTTTAAATTACCTGAAAAAATACCCCCGCTCCCAGTTTGAGGGCGAGTGCTTTGTGTTTGACCGGAGGGCGGCGCTGGACCAAAATCTCCGCCCTTCAAAGAGGTATGCGCTGTGCCCCCGCTGCGGGCAGCCGGGCAGCGAAAACATTCAGTGCCTTCGCTGCGGGGCCTCCGTTTTGGCCTGCCGGAGCTGCCTGAGCGGGCCCGATCATTTTCAAACCTGCTCAAAGGACTGCGCCTATCACTTGAAAAAGGGGCATCGCCTGAGGCAAAAGCCCCGCCCAGGCCTGTCCGCCGCCGGCCGGCTGGAGCCGCCGCCCCGCCGGCTGACTTCGGGCTGACTCTGGACTTCGCGCCGCATTGATAATTGATCGGGACAAATTATCAGCATGGCGCAAACATTATTTAGCCGCCCCCCTTTATTTTGCGCCCTGCTGTCTGGGCGGGGCGCTTGCGCCGAATCTCCTGTTGAGTTTTCGCTTTATAAAAGCTCTATGGCAAGCCTCGCCGGCCGCCCCGCCGGCGGCTATATAGGCCAGCCATTCCGCGGCAATCAGAAAGCCCCCTCCCTCCGGCCAATAATGCAGCCCCAGAGAAAGCAGGGGATCGGCGCCGGTGACCGCGCTCCCGGCAACCAAGGCGGTCAAAACCCCGGAAACCCCCAATACGCCCCCCCAGCCATCGCTGGCGGGCCCTTTGCTCTTCAGAAACAAATAAGCCGCTTCGCTGCCCTCTCTATAGGCGATGTCTTTCGCCGTCAGATCCTCTTTGTTGAGCTTGGAGAGAAGATCTCTTTGGGGAAATGTCTCCCTGATTGTGTTCTCCAGGCCCGAGTCGCGGACTTCCATAAGCTGGCTGAAGGACAGATTCTTGATGAGAAAGCCCTTAAGATCCCCGCCGGATTCTGTTCTGGCATGGAGAATCTGAAGCGCCTCGGCAGCTGTCCCTTTTGAAAAAAGCAGCCTCGCCTGTTTGATAACGGCGAAGGGATCTTGAGACTGAACGGCTTTTCCGATATTTGTCTCCTCCAGCGCGGGAACAGATATATGAACGCCTCCAAGAGGCCCTTGAGGGGGGCCTGATCTTTCATCAGGGAAAAGCCAGCTGTGCAAAGACTCCATTTCGCCGGCAAAAAAAGTTTTGGCGTCCGGGCTGTCTCCCGCCGCCGCCAATTTGTGGAAAATGGTGTCTCCGCTTTCAGAAGCGGAAGAAATGATTTTAAAAAACTCAGGGGCGGGGCCATGAAGAGCCTGACTCATTTCCCGGGCATAAGCCTTCGCATCCCCTTTTTCAATGGCCCGCATCACCGCCGGGGGGCCGGAAGAGCTTTCGGATGCTTGAGCGGGCGCCCCGAAAACAGCTGAGAGCAAGGCTCCAAGAGACCAGCCAAGAGACAAAGAGAAAAATAGCGCTTTCATATCAGATCCTCCTGTATATTGTTTCTTTCTAAAAATTATTATTTAGGGGCATCTTATACCAGAGGTTTCCGGCAAAAGCAAGCTTTTTTTTGTTTTTTGGCTGAAAAACATCAAAATTGCAAAAATTTCCGATTTTATTCTGGCTCCGGCAGCTCCGGCAAACAAAAGAGGCGCTTCGCCTTGTTTGGGAGCTTTCCGGGGTTTCGGTTGCGGCCAAAACAGCGGCCGAGGCCATAGCCGAGGGCCGCTCCGATGGCGCCGGCGGCTATGTGACATCCTGCTTTTTGCATGGCGATCTGTCCCCCTGCCCCGCCGGGGTTGTCTGCTCGCCGCATCTCAACCCCGACGGAACCAAAGGCGGCTTTGTGGCGAACACGGCCTCTGTGGATTCCCGGGCTGAAGTGGGGCCGCGGGCGCGGATTTTGGGCCATGCGGAGGTTTCCGGCGGCCAGGCGAAGGTTTTAGGCGAGGCGGTGGTTTCGGGCGATGCGAAGATTCTTATCCATGCGCGGGTTTATGGCAGCGCGCAAGTTTCCGGCAGCGCGCAAGTTTCCGGCAATGCAAAGGTTTGCTCTGGATCGCGCACAAGCGGAACAGTCGCCCATCAGCCCAGCTGCCCCTAGATCCCAGCGCTGAGCCTGCATTTGCCCCAGGAAGGCAGCTAGATCCCGGAGCTGAGCCTCTAAACAGCTCTTTTAAATTGGAGCGGCCGCTAGGCCGTCCATTAAAGCTTTTTCCATGAGGGGAATATAAAGCTTATAATGCGGCGCGTAAATTTCAGAAAAAAAGCAAAATCAGGCATAATTTAAAGCGAGGTTTTTTATGAAAAAGAATAAAAAAGAGAAAGCCCAAAAAGAAAAAAGAAAAGAGCCGGCATGCTTGGAGCAATCGGCGGGAATGAATTATTGGGAGAGGCTGCTCGATTTCATTAACAGACAAGCGGCTTAAGGCAATATATTGGAAAAAGGAGCGCAAAAACTGCGGATCAGAAGCAGGCCATTGTGGAGCTGGACCCTTTTTTTCGCCTCTCCCATAAAGACACTGAGGTTGATGCGGAAGTGGAGCAAAAAGAAATATCCCTGCCGCTGCTGCGGCTGCTGGATGCTGGAGCGCTTTGAAAGCTTTGAGATATGCTCTGTCTGTTTCTGGGAAGACGATCCAGTTCAATCAGATGATCCAAATTATGATGTCGGCGCAAATAGAGTCAGTCTGAATGAGGCAAAAAAAATTATTTAAAATATGGAGCGATGGAGAAGAGGCATATTAAAAATGTGAGAAAACCCCATTCTTGGGAAAAGCCTCTCCGCTGAGCCTCCCATTGCGCCGCGAAGCGGCGCTCTCTCCCTCCAAAAAGATCCCAGCGTCGAACCAGCCATTGCGCTGCGCAGCAGCGCGATCTCCCCCTGTTCAGCCTGTTTCCTTTTGCAGGCAGGGAGGAAAAATGAGCGAAAAATAACGCAGCGCGGCGCCTCAAGCCAGGGGAAAATATTTTTTTGGATGTTTTCAGCAAAAAAGCTTATGCTGATCGCCACAGCTGATAAAACGGCTGTTTTAGCTTGGAATTATGGTTTTTCTTAAATTGCCGCGCATAAATTTTAACCCATTGCCAGGAAAAATGAAATTTCAGGTTTTTTCAGGATTTAGTTTTGCATGCCGGTTTATAATTCAGTATAAAATAGAACAGAAAAAGCAGAGGGGATTAAAAAAAACCGGCATATTTTAAATAAACGCCCCGCAAAGGGGGAGGAGGAGCCATGGATATCATAAACCGCCAGTCAGATTCGCCTAAAATTAAAGCTTTCCGGCAGAATGCCCCGCCCGCGGCAGGCTCCCCAGCAGGCCGGAGGAGCCTGGCGGATGAGACATCCCTTTCAAAAAACATGTTTTACCTTGCGGCTCGCAAGATTCCCCAAAAAGGCGCTCCAAAAAAGCGCGGAGCAAAAAAGCCCCGCGGGGAAAGATCCCTCCCCAGCCACGATCTTTTGTTTCGGGAGATTTTTTCCAACAAACAGTTTGCCGCTGATATTTTGCTTCTGGCCCTCAGCCGGGAAAGATATGAATTTTTGGATATGAAAACCCTCAAGCTCAGGAATCCTGTCTTGTTTACAAAAGAGGGCCAGGAGAGGCGGGCCGACCTGATATTCTCCATCTCCACAAAAGCCTTCCCCCGATCAGAGGGGCCTGCCAAGACATTGCCCTTGAGGCTGTCCAGAGGTCCGGCTGGCGGCCGGGCCAGTAAAGGAGCAGATACAGGGGCCGGCCTGAGGCGGGCCTCCGGCCGTAAAGCTCCCCGCCAGGGGGCGCGGACAGAGAGAGCTGAGATGCTGGCTGTTGTTGAGCATAAAAGCTCGCATCAGGCAGAGCATTGGCAGCAGTTTCTGGATTATTTGTCTTCCGCCCGGAGGACTTGGAGGAAAAAAGGCCTGATGCTGCCTGTTCTCGTATCTTCGGGGCAGGCTTGGAGGGGGCCTCTGGACTTTCAGGGGAGCCTGCGGGATATTGTCCCAAAGCAGCGGGAGCTTTTTGGGGAGGCGGATTTGAATTTCCGCCCTGTGATCTTAAATTTGCGGGATATTGATCTGAAAAAAAAGGCCGGGGGCTTGAAAGCTCTGCCGATTTGGTTTATATTTCAAAAAGTCCGTAATATTGGCGAGCGGGATGTGGCGGAGTTTTTTCGCCTTTGCCAGGGTTTGAGCGAGAAGGGCCTTTGGTTTTTGGCCCCCCGCGGCTTATCTTATTTGAGGCGGCATAACCCCCGCTGGACAATAGAGGCTTTGGCGAAGCTTGAAAGAAAAACTATAAAGAAAAAGGAGGGAAGAATTATGGCTATGTCATGTTATCAGGAAGAATTGTATAAAGAGCGGCAGGAGGGCCGGCAGGAAGAGCGCAGGGCGGTCATTTTAAGCATGCTCCAGAAAAATTTGGACATTTCCCTGATTTCTGAAGTCACCGGCCAGCCGAAAGCAAAAATCCTCAAGCTGAAAAACGGAAAAGCGGGCATAAAAAACGGAAAAGCGGAATAGCGCTGCTGCGGTCGCATAGCGGTTCCAGCGCTGGGCCTGTTTATTGGGCCGGCCTGTCGGCCGTTCTTCCCGACTTCGACGCTTTTGGTTTTTCTGCCCTGTGTCATAACCGGTTTTTCTCTGATTTTTAAGTTTTGTGTGGCCTAAATTAAATAAGAGGCTTGACAAAACATTTTCCCGCCCTAAACTAAAGCTATGTTTGTAAAATTTGCCCCCAAAATTGGCGGCGGAGCCGCCCTCCGAATCGCCGAGTCCCGCCGCAATGGCCAGAAAACCAGCCAAAAGTCTGTTCTCTACATTGGCTCCGGCAACACAAGGGCTGAGCTTGAAAGCTTGCTGGAAGAAGGAGAGGCCGTCCTAGACAAGCTGGAAGAGTTCAAAACCCAGCTCTCCCTTCCCGGCCTTGAGCCGCCCAAAAAAAGAAAAAGAAAAAAAGCCAGGCTCCCAAAATGGCTCCTCAAACAGCTGAAAAGCCAGGAGGCCAAACAGAGCGGAAAGACAGGAAAAAGAAGCTCCCGCCGGCCTCCAAAGAGGCGGCAGGGGAAAGAGGAAAAGGCGGCGGCGGAGGCTAAAGCGGCTGAAAGAGCCAGAGAGATTTTGGAGGCCAAGGGCCTGCTGGACGCGCGCCGGCCGCCGGCTGTTGTTTTAAATGATCCCCTGGAGCGCTGGCGCTCGATGCAAAGCTTTGATGATGTTCTGGGGGCCGTATATGACCGCCTGGGCTATTCCTCAATGATTCAGGGCGGATACAAAGGGGATCAGTGGAATGAAATACTGAGGGCTTTAGTTTTAGCCCGCGTGTTTGATCCGCGGTCAAAAAGAGGGACGGTCAGGTTTTTAAGCGGGGGCTGCCATTTGAACATTCCCCTGGAGCGGATATACCGGATGATGGACCATCTGCATGGGAGCATTGAGCGGATCAAGCGGGCAACTATGAAAAACACATTGGAAATGTTTCAAAAAGCAGCTGATGTTTTGTTTTTTGATGTGACAACTTTGTATTTTGAAAGCTTTGAAAGCGATGGCTTTCGCGAGCCGGGCTTCAGCAAGGACAACAAGGTCAAAGAGACACAGGTTGTTTTGGCTTTGGCAGTGAATGAGGAGGGCCAGCCTCTGTGGTATGAGCTGTTTTCAGGGAACACAGCGGAGACGAAGACTTTGGCCGTCTGCATACAAAAGCTGAGAAGAGCTTTTTCCGCGCGGCGGACAGTTGTGGTGGCTGACAGGGGGATGTTTTCCAAGAGCAATTTTGAGTTTTTGGAGCGGTCGGGGATTGATTATGTTGTGGCCGGCAATCTTAGGTCTTTGAAGAAGACTCAGAAAGAGAAGATTTTGGCTTCGGGCTTGAATGAAAGCTGTTTGAGGGAAAAAGAGAGGGAGAGGGAAAGCGGAAAGAAAGCGAAAGCCGGAGGAAAAAAGAAAAAAGAAAAAACAGAACACAGAGAAACAGACAATAAGGGGGAGAAGCCTCGTTTTATGGAGCTGGAATGCGAAAATGGGAGGCGGATGATCGTCAGCTGGTCAAAGAAGAGGGCTCAAAAAGAAGCCAGAGACCGCCAAAAGAAGATCGACCGCCTGATGAAAAAAGCCGGGGACAGACAAATTCCTTTAAGCCGCTTGATCTCAAACAGCGGGACGAAAAAATACATCAGTGTCAAGGGAAAGTCCAGAGCGGTTTTGGATGAGGAAAAGATCAGGGAGGATGAGCGCTGGGACGGGTTTCATGGGATTGTGACGAGCATTCGGGATCAAAGGGCAAGCTGCCTTTTGGAGCGCTATCGGGGCCTTTGGAGGGTGGAGGCGGCTTTTCGGGCGAACAAGCATGATTTGAGGATGCGCCCGATATTTCACTGGAAGAGGAGGAGGATAGAGTCCCATGTGGCGATTTGTTTTTTGGCGTATTCGGTGTCTTACACTTTGAAAGCCCGGCTGGAGGGGGCGGGCTTAAGCTGGAGCATTGAGAGGATCAGGGAGGTTTTGAAAGAAGATCAGCATATTGTTTTAGAGGACAGGAAGACAGGGAGGAGGTATAAGGTTTTCAGCCCCATAACCCCTGAGATTGAGGCGGTTTACAGGGCTTTTCAGTTAAAGAGAGTGTCTCGGACAGAGCCTCTGGCGCGGCGGCGCGGCTAAGCCAGAAAGTCCGTGTTTGTGTGGCTCATGGGCCTCTGCAAAGCCCTATAATCACAGATTTTTTTTTTTGAAAGCGTCGAAGTCGGGAAAAACTATAAAGAAAAAGGAGGGAAGAATTATGGCTATGTCATGTTATCAGGAAGAATTATATAAAGAGCGGCAGAAAGGCCGGCAGGCAAGGGATCGAGAGGTCATTTTAAACATGCTCCAGAAAAATTTGGACATTTCCCTGATTTCTGAAGTCACCGGCCAGCCGAAAGCAAAAATCCTCAAGCTGAAAAACGGAAAAGCGGGCATAAAAAACGGAAAAGCGGAATAGCGCTGCTGCGGTCGCATAGCGGTTCCAGCGCTGGGCCTGTTTATTGGGACGGGCTGTCGGCCGTTCCTGTTTATTGGGCCGGCCTGTCGGCCGTTCTTGGCTGCTTCCTGTTTAAAGCGCTTGTTTCAATAGCCGGCCTCGCGGCCGCTCCCTTTCGCGGCCGCTCCCTTTCGCGGCCGCTCCCTTTCGCGGCCGCTCCCCTTAAGGGCCGTTTATTTCCCCTTTGCCGCCGCCGAACCGCGGTTTTTGCCAGATCCCAGCGCCGAACCTGCCATTGCGCTGCGAAGCGGCGCGCTCCTCCCCTGTTTTTGCCCAAAAAGCCAGCCGCAGCCCCATCCCGCCCCAAGCCTCTATTTTTTGCCCTGGCGCTAAGCCTCTCTATTTTCCCTCTGTCTCAGGGCCGAATATATAGGCTATAGTCCTGTTTTTATAAATATCTCAAAAAGCGCATGCCTTGCAGCTGAAATATATGAGACAACCTTATGAGAGGGTTTGGGAGGCTGCCTCCGCGCGGCCCCTCTGTGAGGACAAAGCGAAATGAGTCATAATGAAATAACCAATTTCATCTGGCAGGTGGCTGAGCTTTTGCGCGGCCCCTACCGCCCCAATCAATATAAAAATGTTATGCTTCCCCTCACAGTATTGAGGCGGCTGGACTGTGTATTGGAGCCGACAAAAGAGAAAGTTTTGGCAAAAGCAAAAAGTTTAAAAAAAAGCAGGTTTAAAAATATAGAGGCCATCCTCAACAGAGCCGCCGGGCAGAGCTTTCACAATAAAAGCCAGTTCACATTTAAAAAATTAAAGGATGACCCGAATAATATTTCAGCCAACATTACAGACTTTATAAACGGCTTTTCTGAAAAAGCCAGGGATATTATCGATAAATTTAAATTTGAAAATCAGATTGAAGAATTAGAGAAAAATGACTGTCTTTATAAAGTGATTTCAAAATTTTGCGAGGCGGATCTGCATCCCGGCAGAGTCAGCAATATTCAAATGGGCTATATTTTTGAAGAGCTGATCAGAAGGTTTAATGAGGCTAGCAATGAGGAGGCTGGCGATCACTTTACCCCCCGCGAGGTGATCCGCCTTATGGCCGATCTTATTTTCCTCCCTGACAGTGACATTTTAACAAAAAGAGGCATTATCAAAACTCTTTTTGATCCGGCCTGCGGAACGGGGGGCATGCTTTCTGTTTCCTTGAATTATGTCAGGGAGCTTAACCCTCAGGCCCGTCTGGAAGTGTTTGGGCAGGACTGCAACCCGGAATCTTATGCTGTCTGCGGCTCGGATATGATGATCAAAGGGCAGAACATAGAGCATATTCAGCTTGGCGACAGCTTTGCAAAAGATCAGTTTGGGGGGCAAGCTTTTGATTATATGCTGGCCAATCCCCCTTTTGGCGTGAAATGGGAGACACAGGCGGACTTCATAAAAAAGGAGCATTCTGAGCAGGGTTATGGGGGGAGATTTGGAGCCGGCTTTCCCAGAATAAGCGATGGATCTTTGCTTTTCCTCCAGCACATGATCAGCAAGATGAAAGATCCAAAAGAGGGGGGCGCGAGGATGGCCATTGTGTTTAACGGCTCTCCTTTGTTTGCGGGGGGCGCCGGCTCAGGGGAGAGCGAGATACGGAGATGGATTATTGAAAATGACTGGCTGGAGGCTGTTGTGGCCCTGCCGGATCAGCTTTTCTACAATACAGGCATTCACACTTACATCTGGGTCCTTGCAAACAGAAAGGAACAGCGCCGGAAAAATAAAATCCAGCTTGTTAATGCTGCGGGTTTTTTTGAAAAAATGAGAAAAAGCCTGGGAAAAAAGAGGCATGAAATCAGCCCAGAGCAAAAAAATGCTGTCGCCCGGCTGTGCGGCGCTTTTGAGGAGGGCGGGTTTGTCCGCATTTTTGACAGCTCGGAGTTTGGCTTTCGCCGGATCACTGTGGAGCGCCCATTGAGATTGAATTTTCAGGCAAATGAGGAGCGGATTTCTCAATTACAGGAATCCAGGGCTTTTTGCAGCCTTGCCTCCAGCAAAAAGAGGAAAAAAACAAAAGAGGCGGCGCGGGAGGTTAAAGAGGGGCAAAAAACACAGAGAGCTGTCCTTGCAGCCCTTTCCAAGCTGAAATCAGGGGCCGTTGTAAAAAACCGTGAAAAATTTGCCGGTCTGCTCAAAAAAGAGCTTCAAAAAGCCGGCCTTAAAATATCCCCCTCTCTTTTTAAGGCTGTCCTGCAGGCGCTTTCAAAAAGGGACGGGGCGGCGGATGTCTGCAAAGACAGCAAAGGGAATCCAGAGCCTGATCCTGAGCTAAGGGATTATGAAAATGTCCCTCTTAAAGAGGGCGCCGCAGCTTATATGAAGAGGGAGGTTTTGCCTCATGCTCCTGACGCATGGATGGATGAGACAAAAACAAAAATTGGATATGAGATTAATTTCAGCCGTTATTTTTATAAATATGAGCCTCCCCGCCCCTTGCGGAAAATTGAAGCGGACTTGAAAAAAATTGAAAGGGAAATTTCAGAGGCGCTTCTGGGGGCTTCGGGATGAATAAAATGCCCAAAATGTCCATATTTTCAGCAGCGGGGAACCCAGTATGTGCAAAAATTGCACATACTGCTTGGACATTTTAAGCAAAATTCAGACACTGGCCAATATTTTTAGCAAGGAAGAGCTGAGCATTGCGGAAATTTTGCTGGAGGCAATAAGATGAGCAAAAAATTAACAGCTGGAGGCAGCATGGCAGAGTTTCTTATTTTCAAAGAGCCGTCCGGCGAGTCTCAAATTGAGGTCCGCTATGAAAAAGGGACTATATGGCTCACACAAAAGCTGATGGCAGAGCTGTTTTCTGCGGAAAGATCAGTGATTACGAAGCATTTGTCCAGCATTTTTGGAGTTTGATGAAAGAAAAATTTTAAAAGATTCTGGAAAAATCAGCCATGAGCTGGCAAAAAGCTTTGCGGAAAGCGAGTTTGAAAAATACCGCGTCTTTCAGGACAGGGTTTTTGAATCTGATTTTGATCAGGAGGTCAAAAAACTGGAAAAGCAGCTAAGGAAACGAATCCCTGTAATCCCTGTCCGCAAAAAAAAAAACAAACAAAAAAATAAAAAGCGCGGTTTATACAGAATCCAAAAGCGCGCGGGCTGATAAAATTTAAAGAGGCTTATATAATCTAAGACAGTCAAAGGGATATTATAATGACAAGAAAATCTTACTCAAAATACAAAGATTCCGGCATAAAATGGCTTGGGAAGATTCCCGCGCATTGGGGGATAATGCCATTTAAATACAATTATCGTTTTTCAATGGGACAAACTATTTTAGTGAATGATCTTGAGAATAATGGAGATATACCTGTTATTAGCGCTACAGAAGAAAATCATTATTTTGGTTATATTTCAAATCCACAATTTATTTTAGAAAAAGGTGACTTTGTAATTCCTGCTCGTGGAATATCTATAGGAGCGGTGAAAAAAGTTATAGAACCTTCAATTTCTACACAAACAACTATATATGCAAAAAAACGCGCTCTTCAAAATTTAGAAGTAAACTTTATTTTTTTCTATCAAATTGGCTGTCGAAAATATTTATTTCAATACGATAGAACAGCGATACCTCAAATTACTGTAGAGCAGGTTAAAAACAATCCTGTATTACTCCCTCCATTATCAGAGCAAAAAGCGATTGCCGGTTTTTTGGATAAAGAAACCTCCCGGATTGATTTTTTGGCTCAAAAAAAAGAGAGGCAGATTGAACTGCTGAGGGAAAAGCGCTCAGCCCTTATCGCTCAAGCCGTGACCAGAGGGCTTGGTCCTAAAGCCAAAATGAGGGATTCAGGCATAAAATGGCTTGGGAGAGTGCCAGAGCATTGGAGCATCACCCGATTTAAATATGGAATTGACATTATAGAGAGCGGAAAAAGAGATTTAGTTGAGTATTCTAATGTTTTAAGCATCGGCGGAGAGCATATTGGCTCTAACCATCAGCTAAATTTAAAAAATTTAAAATATGTGTCGGAAGATTTTTATAATCAAAGCAAGAAGGGCAGAGTACACAAAGGAGATATTTTAATAGTTAAGGACGGGGCTACAATTGGCAAAACCGCCTATGTTGATGAGAATCAATTAAAACAGAAAATGCTGTTAAATGAGCATGTATATCGTGTTGCAGCTCATAAATATATTTATTATTTTGTTTTGTCATCATTTTTTCAATCAAAAGTTTGGTCAGAAGATAACAGTTCAGCGCAGGAAGGTTTGAACCTATCAACTATAAAGAATATACCTCTGTTAGAGCCTTCAAGAAAAGAACAAAAAGCGATTGCCGGTTTTTTGGATAAAGAAACCTCCCGGATTGACTTGCTTATAGAAAAAATTAAAAAGTCCATAAAGCTGCTGAAGGAATGGCGCGCCGCTTTAATCGCCTCCGCAGTCACTGGCCGGATTGATGTTCGGGAGTCTCAATAGCGCCAAAGGAGGCAAAATGATGAGGGCAAAGCGGCGCATTGTCTGGTTTTTAGCGGCGGGCTTCTATGCCCGGGGAGGCTTGTAAATGCCTGAGAATGTCAAAGAGGCGGCCTTTGAAAAGGCCATAGAGCAAAGCCTTTTGCAAAAAGGCGGATATGTCAAAGGCAAAAGGGGCCAGTTTGACCCGGCCCTGGGCTTTGACCCCAAAGAGCTGCTTAGCTTTATTAAAAAAACCCAGCCCGCGGAATGGAAGGCTCTGGAAAGCCTTCAAAAAGACAGGGCAAAAGAGATTTTAATTAATGACTTGCGAAAAGCCCTGGATTCAGATCAGGGCGGCTGTTTAAAGGCCCTCCGCCATGGCTTTAAATGTTTTGGAAAAACTTTTAAAGCGGCTTATTTTGCCCCGGCCAGCGGATTGAACCCGGACACAAAAAGACTCTATTCCGCCAACCGGCTCGCTGTCACAAGACAGCTTAAATACAGCGGCAAAAGCGAAAACTCCATAGACCTGGCCTTAAGCCTAAACGGGCTTCCCATTGCCACCATGGAGCTGAAAAATCCAATGACCGGCCAGACCTGCAAAGACGCCATCCGCCAGTATCAAAACGACAGAGATCCAAGAGAGCCGCTTTTTCAGTTCAAAAAAAGGGCGCTGGTTCATTTTGCTGTGGATACAGACGAGGCTTATATGACAACCCATCTGAAGGGAAACAAAACTGTGTTTTTGCCCTTCAACCGGGGAAACAATAATGGGGCCGGAAATCCTGAAAACCCCGGAGGATATAAAACAAGCTATCTGTGGGAGGATGTTTTGCAAAAAGACAGCCTGCTGGAGATTCTGGCTCATTTTATTCATTTGGAAAAAAAGAAGATAAAATTAAACAGCAGGCAGATCATAAAGGAGGCCATGATATTTCCCCGCTATCATCAGCTGGACTGCGCGCGAAAGCTGATCTCTGACGCCAGGGAAAAAGGGGCGGGGGCCAACTATTTGATTCAGCATTCCGCCGGCAGCGGAAAAAGCAAATCCATTGCCTGGCTGGCTCACAGATTGGCCAGCCTGTTCAGCAGGCAGGATGAAAAGATTTTTGATTCTGTTATTGTGGTCACAGACCGGCGGGTTTTGGATCAGCAGCTGCAAAGCGCGATTTATCAGTTTGAGCATAAACAGGGCGCGGTAAAAAAAATTGACAAAGATTCCGCTCAGCTGGCAAAGGCCATCGCTTCGGCAGATCTGATTATAATAACCACTCTGCAAAAATTCAACTTTATCACTGAGCAAATGAGCCGGCTTAATGAAAAAACAGGGCAGCTTAAAAAATACGCTGTTATTATTGATGAGGCCCACAGCTCCCAGGGCGGGGAGTCTTCGGCAAGCTTAAAAGAGGCTCTGGCCGGCGCCGCCATTAAGAAGCGGGCAAAAAAACAGGCTGAAGAGGAAAATCTTCTGGACTATGAAGAGGAAATCATCCGCTCAATAACAAAGCGGGGCCGTCAGCCAAATATCAGTTTTTTTGCTTTTACAGCAACGCCAAAGCACAAGACATTGGAGGTTTTTGGCGCGGCGCCTGAAAAAGGCGGGCCGCCCCGGCCGTTTCATTTGTATAGCATGAGACAGGCCATTGAGGAGGGGTTTATTCTGGATGTTTTGGCGCATTACACAACATACGAAACATACCGCCGGCTTGAGGCTGTTAATCAAGACAGCCGTGAAGTGGACAAACAGAGGGCAGCCCGCGCGCTGGCCCGCTTTATGAGCTTTCACCCTCATAATATTTCCCAAAAAACAGAAGTAATGGTTGAGCATTTTCGCCGGTTTGCCCGCCATAAAGTCGGAGGAAGGGCCAAAGCCATGGCGGTCACATCAAGCCGCCTGCATGCTGTCAGATATAAGGAGGCGTTTGACAAATACATTGCTGAAAAAGGCTATACAGATATAAAAACCCTGGTGGCCTTTTCAGGAGCGGTTATTGATCCTGATATCCCGGAAAAATCATATACAGAGCCTCAAATGAACAAAGGAATAAAAGAGACAGAGCTGCCTGAAAAATTTGCCGGCCCGGATTATCATATTTTGCTTGTGGCCGAAAAATACCAGACAGGGTTTGACCAGCCCCTGCTTCACACAATGTATGTTGATAAAAAATTGTCAGGCATTCAGGCGGTTCAGACTCTCAGCCGCCTGAACAGAGTTTGCGCCGGCAAAGAGGACACTTTCGTTTTGGATTTTGCAAACAGGCCTGAAGACATTCAAAAGGCCTTTCAGCCCTATTACGAAAGGACTCTTTCCGGAGAGCGGGCGGACCCCATCCAGCTTTATAATCTCCAGTCCCGCTTAAATGAATTCCAGGTTTATCATCAAAGCGAAGTGAAGGAGTTTTGCAGAATTTTTTACCAGTCGAAAAAAGCGCAAACCCCTTCAGATCATGCAAAAATGAGCGCCTGCATTGATCCCGCCACAGCAAGGTTTAACGCGCTGGATGAGTCCGCTCGGGAGGAGTTTAGGGGGATTTTGGCGGATTTTCGCAATTTATACTCTTTTTTGTCTCAAGTGATGCCTTTTATGGACCCCAGCCTGGAAAAGCTTTACTCTTATATCCGATATTTATTAAAAAAGCTGCCAAAAAGAGCTTCAGGCCCCTTTTATCATTTTGACGATGATGTCGCGCTTCAGTATTACCGCCTTCAGAAAATAAGCGAGGGGTCCATTTCCCTTGAAAGCGGGAGGGATGGGGAGGCGCCCGGCCCTGTCTCTGTGGGAACAGGATCGTCAAAGGATGAAACCATTGAGCTGTCTCAGCTGATAGATATTTTAAATGAGCGGTTTGGAACAAGCTTTTCGCCGGCAGATCAGCTTTTTTTTGATTCTATTAAAGAGGATGCTGCGGCTGACTTCAGTTTAAGGGAGGCCGCAATGGCCAACCCAATGGAGAGCTTTAAATATGCTTTCCTGAAAAAGCTTGAAAATTTATTCATAGACAGAATGGAGCAGAACGAAAATATAACGGCTAAATTCATGAACGAAGAGCAATTTAAAAAAACAGTTGAAAAATATCTTTTAAAAAAGGTGTATGAGCAAATCAGAAACCAATCCCGCCCTCCAAAGCCCTAAACAGCCCCCGTCATTGCCGCGCGGGGCGCCTTTTATGCCGCGGCTGCATGGCAGGCTTCTGCCGCTGCATAATGGCTGGAAAACAGCCAAAGCTTGCATGTTTTTTTAAAGACTGTATTCAGCGCCCGTCTTGAAGGCTTTATAAACACCTTGAGGCTTTTCAGGAGCATAGGCGGGTTTAGAATAGTCCCGCCATTTTGAAACATATCCGCCCGCAATTCGATCGCTGCCGGCAACCCTGGCGCTGCCGGCAACTATTGCGCTGCCATAAACTCTGGCATCGCCGGCAATCATTGCATTTCCATAAATCCTGGCATCGCCATAAACTCTGGCATTGTTAAAAATCCATACATTGCCGGAAACCCGCGCATTGCCGGAAACTTGCGCGTTTTCTAAAACCCATGCGCTGCCGGCAGCCTTTGCTTTGCCGTAAATCCTGCCGGAAACCTTTGCCTTTTCAGAAATAACAGCGCTGCCGTAAATCCGCGCGTTGCCGCCAACTAATGCCTCTCCATAAACCCTGGCCTTTTCAAAAACCCATGCGCTGCCAAAAAGCCTTGCATTCCCAGAAATCCTTGCCCTGCCATAAACCCTTGCCTTGTTGAAAACACCTGCTTTGTTAAAAACCCATGCATTGCCTTCAATCTTTGCATTTCCTTTAACTATTGCCTTTCCATAAACCCTGGCTTGCTCGCCAACCCTTGCAATGTCCGCAATTATTGCATGGCCTTTGACTATTGCATGGCCTTTAACTATTGCATAGCCAGAAATCATTGCATTGCCGTCAACCCATGCGCTGCCCCCAACCTTTGCATTGCCAAAAATTTTTGCATTGCCCAAAACCTTTGAATTTCCGCAAACACGCGCTTTTGGCCCTACATAAGCTGTCCCGGCCACAGTTGCCGTGGCTTCAACAAAGCCCCCGCCATTGCTGTGCGGGGCGCCTTTTATACTGTGGCTGCATGGCGCGCTCGCGGCATAATCGGATAAGATTCGCCATTCCTGTTCAGACAATGTGTTCGCCGCGGCAGAGGCCCCGAAAAGCAGCAAAATCACAAAAAATTTCATGCCTTTAGATAATCTTCAGATCTGGCCGCTAAAGCAAGGCTTCTTTATCTCCCCGGCGGGCAGATTGTCTCATGGCTTGAGAATTTTTCTGGAAAGCGGCCTCAATGCCCCTGCGCGGGGCAAAAACCTGGGACTTTTAATAAGGAGGGGGAGTCCCATGCCCCTCCCTTTTTTCATATCACAGAGGAGGCAAAGTTTTCCCCTGGAGGGCGTGAGTCTGGCGATTTCCCTGGCGGAGCCATCCTAATTTGTTATGGCTGCCCCCGCCTGTGGGCGGCAATTTTGCCTCTTCGGGTTTTATCGCGCCGCATTATGAATTGACTGCCAAAACCCCCCTCATCTGCAGCTTTCCGGCAAAGCCTTTTGCCGCCGGGGAAGCCAGCCAGCCCCCGGCGCAGAGCCTGCCATTGCGCCGCTGCGGGGCGCAGCGGCCGCGAGGCCGGCCATCGAAACAGGGAGCGGCCGCGGGGCTGTCTATCGAAACAAACAAGGCCATCCCTCTGGAAAAGCCTGTCACTCCGCAGAGGACCGGGAACAGCCTACAGGCTGTCCAGATAAACAGGCTTGGCCCCGCTGGCGGATTTGCGCTATAATCTCTGTATAGCAGCCGGCTAATTTTTGGAGAGGGGGCCGCGGGCAGAGCCGCCGATAACAATTAAAGGAGGCAGGGCAAGTGAGCAAAATAACAGATTCTGGAAAAACCCCTGGGCAAACCTTTGGGAAGGGCCATGTTCCCTCTCCCGATGAGATTTGGAAAATTTTAAGGGAGCTGTCCTTAAGCCGAAAGGAGGCTGACCGCTGGATGCGGGAGGCTGACCGCCGGATACAGGCCAGCCGGGAGGAAGCTGACCGTCAGATGCGGGCCAGCCGGGAGGAAGCTGACCGTCAGATGCGGGCCAGCCGGGAGGAGTCTGACCGCCGGATACAGGCCAGCTGGGAGGAATCTGACCGCCGGATGCGGGAGTCTGACCGCCGGATGCGGGCCAGCCGGGAGGAGTCTGACCGCCGGATGCGGGAGTCTGACCGCGTTATCGGGGAAATGAAGCGGGAAACTGAGCGCATTATCAGGGAAATGAAGCAGAAAACTGAGCGGCAGAAACAGGAAAGCGCCCGCATTCTCAGCGCAATGAAGCGGGAGAGCGAGGAGCTGTGGCAGAAAACCGAGCGTCAGATCAACAAATTGGATGGAAAATTCGGCAACCTCTGGGGGGATTTGGTGGAGGCTTTGATACAGGGGAATCTAATTGAAGCCCTCAAAAGCAGGGGTTTGGATGTAAAAAAGACAGTCCCCAGCTATACAGGGCATTTAAACGGGCGCATAAAGGAGTATGATTTGATTGCCCTGAACGGAAAGGAGATTGTGGTTGTGGAGGCCAAGTCCGCTCTGGATCAAAAAAAGGCTGACAAGTTTTTAAAGGCGATGGCCCAGTTTAAGAAATATTGCCCTGAGTTCAGCCATTTGACTGTGTATGCGGGCCTGGCCTGTTTGAGGACTTCGCCAGAGGTCATTAAATATGTAATTGACAAGGGTTTGTTTATGATTTTGGTTAAAGGGGAGAATGCGGTTTTTCTGAATCCTGAAGGCTCTAAGCCAAGGGTTTTTTGACAAAGGCCGGGCATAGCGGGGCGGAGCGGCCGCGGGGCCGTCTCAGCCTCTTCGGGTTTTATCGCGCCGCGGCGGAGATTTTTTTGTCAAACTCATCAAAAATCCTGCAAGCCTCGCGCGCAAACTGATCAATATCATCACAGCGGAACAAGCTGTTTTTTCCGTCATAGGCGGCAAAATAAGCCAGGCTGCCTTTGGAATCACAAAGCATCAATATTCCTCTTCCTTTTGCAAAATGACAGTCAACAGCTATCTCCCGCTCTTCTGTGGGGTATATGTCATACTCATAACCGGGAAATTTTTTGCAGACAGAATCCAAAATGCAGCGCGCGTTTTCCCTGGCAGTTTCGGAAAACCGCTCAAACTCCTCCTCCCCGCATTCCTCATGCGCGCTGTCTAAAGCCGCATGCGCGGCTTTTAGATTCTTATGGCTGATTGCGCTCCGCTTGGTCTCTTTCATCAAAAGCTTGTCTTTAATCTCTTCGGCTTTAATTTTACTCTGCCCCCTTTCATCTGAAGCCAGCCCTCTTTTGCCCCTAAAGATCGGCCTTTAAAGGGCCTGGCTTTTGTAGACTTCGGGGAAAATCCGGCTCTGGATTTCCGGCTGCCGGCCATAGCAAAAATCTTTTGGCCCCTGAGCCTCAATATAAGCGGCAAGCTCCTCCAGGGCCTCCCTCAAAGGCTTTAGGGGGCGCCGGCCAAAAAGCCGCCTGGATTTTTCGGCGCTGCACGAGGCCAGCCTGACCTCGCCGCAGCGGGCGGGCGCATGCGCGGGATCAAGGCTTTTTCCCATGATTTGATTCAGCATGGCCGCCAGCTCATTCAGGCTGATGAGGTTTTCATGATCCGGCCCAATGTTTATAACTTCGCCGGCAGCCCTTTCCGAAAACAAACACTCCTCAAGCAGAAGGGCCGCATCCTGAACAGGGGAGAAGCTTCTCTTCTGCTCCCCATCCCCAAAAATCACAGGGGGCTTGTCCTGGAGCATCCGGTTGATAATGATGGAAACCGCGTTTCTGAAGGGATCATGATAAACCTGCCGGGGGCCGAAAATATTGTGCGGAATGGCAATCACATGCTCAAAGCCATGGGCCTGGGCCATGCTCTGAACCAGGCTCTCGCCAGCGGCTTTGGAGACTCCATAAGGCGTAACCGGCCGCGGCGGCATGTCCTCAGAAAATGGCGATGGGCTGTTTCCATACCTGGCCATTGAGGAGCAAAAAACAAACCTCCTGACATTGTTTTGAATGGCGGCGCTTAAAAAAGAGGCTGTGGCGCTGAAGTTTTGCTCCGCCGCCTTAAAAGGGGCGTGGAGGCTGAAGTTGTCATAAGGCCAGGCCGCCGCATGAAAAACCGCATCCGCCCCCTTTGTCCGCTTTTTGTTTTCCTCCAGATCCAAAACATCATACTCATAAAACTCCACATCTTTTGGAATGTTCTCCCTTCTGCCAAGGGAAAAATTATCGCAGCCCATCACATGGCAGCCCCTTTCTAGAAGGCGGTCCGCCAAATGGCTTCCGAGAAAGCCGGCGGCTCCTGATATAAAAATTCGCGGGGCTGAAGACATGCAAAAACTCTCCAACAGGCAAAAAAAGATGTTTCAGGCGCTGTGGGCGGAGGCCCAGTCAGCCCCGGCCGCCACATTAACCTTTAAAGGCGCCTTAAGCTCCGCGCAGCCCTCCATAATGGCGGCAATCTCCCGGGACTCGCTTTCCACATCCCCGGCCGGGCACTCAAACAGCAGCTCATCATGGACCTGGGAGACAATCGGAATGGGCAGGCTCCGGCTGAGCTGAATCATGGCCAGCTTCACAATATCGCTGGCTGTCCCCTGTATGGGCGCGTTGATGGCCGCGCGCTCCGCGGCGGCCCTCGTCCGGGGATGGGCAAAATCCCCCCTGCTGAAAAACCGCTTCCGGCCAAAAACTGTTTGAACATAAAGCCTGCCGGCCGCCTCCTCTTTTGCGGTTTCAATATAGTCCCTGATTTTTTTAAATTTGCTGAAGTAGCTCTGAATGATCTCTTTGGCCTCCCCCCGGGAGACGCCCAGCGCCTCCGACAGCCCATGCGCGCCCTGCCCATAAGCAATGCCAAAATTAACCGCCTTGCTTTTTCTTCTCATTTCCGGGGACACCTGACTTAGAGGAACATGAAATATGTCAGCGGCTGTGGCGGCATGAACATCCAGGCCTTCGGCAAAAGCCCTCATCAGCCCCGGATCTTCTGTGATATGAGCCAAAATCCGCAGCTCCAGCTGAGAGTAATCAGCGGAAATCAGCAGGCTCCCCGCCGGCGCCGCAAAGGCCTTTCGGATTTGACGGCCCCGCTGGCTGCGGATGGGAATGTTTTGAAGGTTGGGGCTGGCGCTGGAGATTCGGCCTGTGGAGGCCGCCGCCTGCCGAAACTGGCTGTGTATTCTTTTGCCATTGCTCAGGGAAGAGCCCTCAGGCTGTCCCTCTAACTGAGAAAGCAGGCTGTCTGTAAAGCCGCTTTTCAGCTTAAACAGCTCTCTCCGCTCCAAAATCAAAGGGATTATGGGATGAAGATTCTTTTTTTTGCCCAGCTCATGGCTGTCTGTGGAGTATCCCGACTTGGTTTTTCGCCCTTTGGGGATTTTCAAATTGTCAAACAAAACCTCCGCCAGCTGCTTGGGGCTGGAGAGGTTAAACTCCCGCCCGGCCAGAGCATGGATTTTCCTGTCCAGGGCCTCTGTGTCTTTTTTCAGGCCTTCAGACTGCTTTTTGATCTCGGCCCCGTTTAAAAGCATGCCGCGGCGCTCCATATCGTAAAGGGCGGCTGTCAGGGGAAGCTCAATGTTTTGAAAAACATGCTTCAAACTCATTTGCCTGAGCTTTTGCTCAAGAATTTTTTTCAGCTCTTGATGCTTCTGATAAATGGCTTCAGGCGGAGGGCGGAGCGGAGGCTCCTCGGCGGCTTTGGCCTCTGGCTTCTCTTTGAGAGGGCCGGCCTCATTTTTTAAATAGAGCTGGCAAAGGGATTCAAAAGAGCTTTGCGGGCGGGAATCCAAAAGATGCCCCGCAAGCATGGAGTCCCATTCCAAAAGGGGCCTTTGGCAGCCCAGCCGGCGCCACAGGCTTTTCAGGTCATAGCCGGCATAGCGCGCCCATTTTTTATCAAGGCGCCGGCCGGCCTCTCTCCATTCAGGCAGGCTCAAAGCGAGGGCGGCCCTGAGGCCGGAGGTTTTTTTTGGAGCCGCAAGAAATATGCATGCCTCCTCCTCCGCGCCTTGCCCTCCGCCTGAATTTTCCCCTGGAGCCATAAAGCACCAGACCGGGGAGCAAGGCTCCAGAAGGCGAAAAAACTCTTTGAAGCTTGTTTCCCGCCCCGCCGGCTCAAGATTCTTGCTCTCAAAAAGACCCATCTGGGAGGAATCGCCCTTGCGGGGCGCAGGCCGGGGCTGCCCCCCCGGCTTTAATTTTGCCGCGCCGCCCGCAAAAGCGCTGCCGCTGCTGTCTGATCGCCCGCGGCCGCTTTGGCCTGGCTGTTCGCTCCCGCTGGCGCCGCCGGCAGCGCCGCGCGGAAAAAAAACATTCAAAAACGAGCGAAAGCCCAGATCGTCTAAAAAATCCTTTAAAACAAGCTTTTCCTTCACGGAAAAGCTCTCAAAGCTTTTGAGGGCGGCTTTTGAGGGCGGCCCCTCCCATTTTATGTCCTCTCTGAGGGCGATCAGCTTCCTGGAGAGGAAGGCGCCCTCCCTTCCGGCCTCCAGCTTTTTTTGCGCGGCGCCCTTTATGGAGCCGGCGCTTTTATAAACAGCCTCCAGAGACTGATGCTGGTTTAAAAGCGCGGCGGCGGTTTTCGGCCCAATGCCCCGCGCTCCGGGAATGTTGTCGCTGCTGTCCCCAGTGAGCGAAAGATAATCCAGCATCTGATCCGGCCGAACCCCCCATTTTTCCCTGACCGCCTTTGCGTCATAAATCCGCTCCCTCATTGTGTCATAAAGAAAAACATTTCCACTCACCAGCTGCGCGAAGTCTTTGTCGCCGCTCACAATATAAATCTCCAGGCCGCCCTTTAAGCTGCTGTCCCCAAGCCAGCGCTTTGTGAGCGAGGCCACAATGTCATCGGCCTCAAACCCCGGCGCCTCAACATGGCAGAGGCGCATGGCCTCCATCATTTTCTTTAAATAAGGGGCCTGAAGGGCCAGATCCTCCGGCATCTCGCCGCGGTTGGCTTTGTAATCCGGGAATATTTTTTTGCGAAAGGAGGGCTCTTTGGAGTCAAAGCAGCAGATAATGTAATCCGGCCGCTTTTCCCTTATCAGCTTGTGGAGCATCTTGAGCGAGCCGTAAAGCGCGTTGGTCGGGAGCCCGCCGGGGCTTGCCATGCTTGGAGAGATGGCGTAATAGGAGCGGAAAAACAAAGCGCTGATGTCAATCAGATAAAGTTTTTTCATCATCAGAAACCAGAATAGGCGGGGCGCCCGCATCCGGCAAGCGGTTTTTTGCCCGCCCTCTGGGCAAATTGGGATAATATGCGCCTATGCCGGAGACAAGCCTTGGGGCCAGCCTGAAAAGCGCTTATTTTTGGCCGGGCGCCGCGGTTTGCGCGGCCCTGCTCGCGCCCTTTGCCGCGCTCGCTCTCCGCCTTGAGGGGCTGAGGCTTCCAGAAAGCGTTCAGGCTCTTTATGCCGCGGGCTGGACATGCTTTCAGGCCGGGGTTTCCGCCATGGCCGCTCTCGCGCTGGGACTTCTTGGCGCGAGGGGGATGCTGGCCTTCGCCCATAAAAAATATTACTTTTTGATTGAGGCGGCCGCGCTGCTTCCATGCCTTGCCCCCCCTTTGATACTGGTCATTTCCTCCGCCCGGATTATTGAGCTGGCCTTTCCCTTTCCCTTTGGGCTTTGGACCTTGATTGGCTTTCAGGCCGGGGCCTGCGCGGGGCTTTGCGCGGCAGCCCTGGCCCGCGCCATCCAAAAAGAGGGCCTGGCCCTGGAGGAGTGGGCGCTTGTTCATGGGGCCTCCCCCTGGCTTTGCCTGCTGGCGATGGCGCAAACAGTTTTGCGAAAAGACCTGCGGACCTTGGGAGTTCTTGTTTTTGCCGGGGCTTTTTGCAGCCTGAGCCTGCCCCTGCTGACAGCCGGAAGCCCTGTTTTCAGCCTGGAGTTTTTTATTTACGAGCAGCTGAAATACCCCTCAAAATGGCCCGGCGCGGCGGTTTTGATTCTCCTGCAGGCCGCCTTTGTGTTTTTTGTCTGCCTGAAGGGGTTTTCCCGCCCGGCCCCGCTGGCGGAGCCGCGCGCCCTGACCGCCCGGCCCCGGCTGCTGCCCTCGGCATGGCTTATCCTGATCCCGGCGCTGCCGTTTTTGATGTCCTGGGGGGGGCTTTTGCTCGCGCCCGGCCCGGAAGCCTTTGGAAAGCTCTGGGAGCTTAGGGAGCTTCTTTTGGCGGCGGCAGCGTCATCCGCATTGATTGGGCTGGGGACAGGCGCCCTGACTTTGGCCATGCTGGCGCTTATGGCGCTTTCATTTCAGAATGTCAAGGCCCGCCGCCTGGCGGTTTCACTCTCGCATCCCGGCTCCACTCTGACAGGCTTTGCCTTTTTGCTGCTGCCGCTTTACGGAAAGCCCGCTGTCCTGATGAAATGGATTTTCGGCCTGGGCATTTTGCTTTTCCCCCTGATTTACCGCTTTCGCGGCGAGCTGACACTGGAAAAGCTGAGCCGCCAGGCTGAAACAGCCCGCTTTTTTGGCGCCGGCTGGGGGCTGATCTTTCGGAAAATCCTCTGGCCCCAAAGCCGCGGGGGGTTTTTTCTCTGCGCCGGCATGGCGGGCTTTTGGGCCTGCGGGGATTTTGCCTACAGCCTGATTGTGTCCGGCGGGCATTGGAATCTGGCGCTGATCGCGCATGATTTTTTCTCCTCCTACCGGCTGGACCTGGCGGTTTTGGCCGCCGGGGCGCTGCTGCTTTTGAGCTTTGCGGTTTTGTGTTTTTGGATGGGGCTGGGGCTGGCCCTTGACAGAAAAAAATCCTGAAAGAAGTCTGCCGCCTGCGCTTGATTTTTTATGATTTATTTTGTTTGATCGGCCTAAACCGCGCCAAAAAGGAGGGGAAAATGATGAAAAAACCTGTGTCAGCTTTGATTTTGGCCCTGGCGGCTTGTTTCGCCGCGGGGGGCGCCGCAGCCGCAGCCGCGGCGGCCTCCAAAATGAGCGCCCGCCATCATGGCGGGGCGGAGCCTGGCAAAAGAGCGCGGGCCGGGGCGGCGAAGCCTGGAAGCGGCCGGACAGTGAAATACCAGCTGACAGCCCAAAGGGGGCCAAAAAATCTAAGCGGCAAAAAAACTGTTCCCTGGGCCTTGTCGCTCAACGGCTCCATCCCCGCCCCGGTTTTGGAATTTGTGGAGGGGGACACGGCCGAAATCCAAGTCACAAACCAGATCCCCGGCGAAGAGCTTTCCATTCACTGGCATGGGATACTTCTGGATCCGGAAATGGACGGGGTCCCTTATCTGACCACTCCGCCCATCGCTTACGGGCAGTCCCATCTGTTTCGCTTTAAGCTCCGCCAGCATGGGACCTACTGGTATCATTCCCACACCGGACTGCAGGAGCAGAGAGGGCTTTACGGAGCCATTGTGATTTATCCCCGAAAAAACCGGCATGTCTATCACAAACAGGCTGTGGCGGTTTTAAGCGACTGGTCTGATGAGCATTCTGATCAGATCATGAAAAATCTCCGCAAAGACGGCGAATACTACAGATACAAAAAAAACACAGTCCGCTCTCTGTTTGGAGCCATCCGGGCCGGGGGCCTGAAGGGCTTTTTGCTTGGCGAATGGACCCGAATGGGAGGCATGGATCTTTCGGATGTCGGCTATGAGGCTTTTTTGATTAACGGCAGGCCGTCCAGCCAGCTTCTGAAAGCCAAAAAGGGCGAGGCCATCCGGCTCCGCCTGATTAACGCCGCCGCCTCCAGCTTTTTTTATGTCTCTCTGGCGGGCCTGCCCATGAAAGTCATTTCGGCGGATGGCATGGACATTCAGCCGGTTGAGGTGAAAGAGCTGCTTATGGGAATGGGGGAGACCTATGATGTTTTGTTTAAGCTGCCTGAGCAGAAAAATTACGAGCTGAGGGCCACAGTTCAGGATGTCACGGGCTATGCCTCAGCTTATATCGGCGGCGGCGCCCCGGCCCCCGCCCCCGAAAAGCCAAAGCCTGATCTGTATGCCGTCATGCAGCATGCCGGCCACAGCAGCGGCGGGCATAAGAGTCATGCCGGGCATAAAGGCCATCATAAAGCTCATCATAAGGGGCATCATAGCCATGCAGATCATGCGGGCCATAAAGCTCATAAGAGGCCTCATCATAAGGGGCATCATAAAAAGCATGAAAAGCGCCGCCGGCCGCATGTCATGCCTGAGCCGCCAAAGCCTTCCAGCGCGGGAGAGCGCAAACGCCCCGCCCCCCAGAGGGCCCCTGACTCAAGCCTGAAGCCGAAAACAAATCATCACCATGCCTCCGGCGCCGCCCTGAAGCTTTTGACGGCGGATCATATCCGGGCCATCCGCCGGACAGACTTTCCCTCCAGGCTGCCGCGCCACAAACTGAAGCTGGTTTTAGGCGGCGATATGGAGCGCTATGTCTGGCATATCAACGGCAAAGCCGCTCATCAGGAGCAAACCATCAAAGTCCGCGAGGGGGATGTGATCCAGTTTGTTTTTGAAAATGAGACCATGATGCATCACCCCATGCACCTGCACGGGCATTTTTTCAGGGTTTTAAACCAGGGCGGGGAGCTTTCCCCCCTGAAGCACACAGTGGATGTTCCGCCCCATGGCCGGCGGGTCATTGAGTTTCTGGCCAATGAGCCGGGAGAATGGATGCTCCACTGCCACAACCTCTATCACATGAAAACCGGCATGTCGCGAATTGTCCGGTATTCCGGCTTTGCGCCCCAGCCGGAGATTGCCAAATGGCAGGGCAAAAACCCCATGCTGAGGGATGACATTTACTTCAGCGGAAGCCTGAATCTGGCCACAAACCGGCTGGCCCTGTCGCTCAAGCTGTCCCGCTCATGGGACAGCCTGGAGGCGGAGCTGGAGGGCCATTCCTACAAGACCCTTGCCGGCCTTCGCGCGGACTTTTTCTACAAGCGCTGGATGGGCCGGTTTTTTCATTTCATAGCCGGCGGCGAATACCTCGCTCCGCATCAAAATGGCCCTCTAAAATGGAGCCATGTCAGGCGGAGCCTTAACGGGCTTGCGGGCTTTGGATACACGCTGCCCATGCTTGTTGAGGTCAAAGCGCTGATCAATCACAGGGGGAAATTCCGCTTTGACCTGGAAAAGCGCTTTCAATGGACAAAATATTTGTTTACAGACGCGGAAGTCATATTCCGGCAGGGCGCGGCCGCTCCGGATCTTGAGGCCAGCCTTATGTTTGCCAACTCCCCTGTGTGGTCCGCGGGGCTTCAGTTTCAGCTCATTGAGCCGCAGCTCGGCGCCGGGGCCAGCTGGAATTTTTAGCCCGCCGGCCCGCGCGGCTTTCAAAAAGACAGGGCGGCAGCATGGGAGGGCAAAAAATTGCTTAAATATTTTGCAAAGCGGATTTTGCTGATTTTTCCGACCCTTCTTGGCATATCCATTGCCTGTTTTTTTGTGAATTCCATAGCTCCGGGCGGCCCCCTTGAGCAAAAGATCTCGCAGATCCGGTTTGCCGGGGGAATGGACGGCGGCGGATCAGGAGGGGAATATGGGGTTTCGCAGGAGGTCATAGAGGCTCTGAAAAAGCAGTATGGCTTTGACAAGCCCATCCCCGTCCAATACCTGATATGGCTGAAAAACATCCTGACGCTGAATTTTGGAGAGAGCTTTTCCACAGAGGAGCCGGTCATTGACATGATCGCTGAGCGGATTCCCGTGAGCCTCCAGTTTGGCCTGATTTCCCTGATCCTGACTTATATTGTGTGTGTTGTCCTGGGCCTGAGGATGGCTGTCCGAAATGGCGAGGCTTTTGACACAGCCGCCTCTGTGGTTTTGCTCATTCTTTACTCCATCCCTCCGCTTATGCTGGGCATTTTGCTGAAGGTTTTTTTGGCCGGCGGGGCATGGCTGGACTGGTTTCCCCTCGGCGATCTTTATTCTGACATGTATTTTGAAAAGGGCTTCCCGGGCCGGGCCCTGGACCGCATCCATCATTTCATTCTGCCCCTTATCTGCTATATGGCCGGCGCCTTTACAGTTTTGACCCAGCTGATGAAAAACTCTCTTTTAGAGGAAATTGGCCAGGACTACGCGCGAACCGCCAAAGCCAAGGGCCTTTCGGAAATGGCGGTCATTTACCGGCACACGCTCCGCAACGCGCTCATCCCCATAGCCACAAGCCTGGGCAATATTCTCGGCGTGTTTTTAACCGGATCCCTGATTATTGAAAAAATCTTCAGCATCAACGGGATTGGGCTTTTGGCCTTTGATTCAGCCATCTCCAGGGACTATAATGTGTTAATGGCTTTGATTGTCATTCAGTCGTTTTTGTTTCTCGCCGGGCGGATTTTAAGCGACGCGGTTTATATGGCTGTTGATCCAAGGATTGATTTCAAATGATTGAGCGCTTTATAGAGAGTCCCTTGACTTTAAAACGATGGCGGCTGTTTAAGTCCCGCAAATTGAGCTGGGCCTCCCTTCATATTTTTTTGTTTTTTCTGTTTGTCAGCCTGACAGCCGAGTTTTGGGCCAACAGCCGGCCCATTTTGCTGTTTTACAAAGGCTCGCTCTACGCTCCCGCGGCAAAGCGCTATCATCCAAAGGAGTTTGGGGCGGAAAATCAAATCATTATGGATTACCGGCAGCTGCGCCTGGGAGCGGGCGACTGGGCTTTGTGGCCGCCCATTCCATGGGACCCTCTGGAAAGCAACACAAAGGCCGAAAAATTCCCCGGCCCCCCAAGCCGGTCAAACCTCCTTGGCACAGACGACAGGGGCAGGGACATGCTCTCCCGCCTGATTTACGGCTTTCGCTACAGCATGATATTTGCCTTTTCCATCTGGCTGCTCTCTTATATCATCGGCTCTTTTTTGGGCGCGCTGATGGGGTATTTTGGCGGCCTTGCGGATTTGGCGGGCCAGCGCGCCGTGGAGATTGTTGACGCGCTCCCCTCGCTTGTTATTCTTATCACCATCACGGCGGTTTTGGGCCGGAGCCTGGCATTGATGATTGTTTTTTTTTCGCTGATAAACTGGGTGCCAATCTCGCTCTATATGAGGGGCGAGTTTTTGCGGCTCAGAAAAAGGCTGTTTGTGGAGGCCAGCCGCGCGCTGGGCAGAGGGCACATGGGAATCATTTTTAAGCATATCCTGCCCAACAGCCTGACTCCCATCATCACATTTTCGCCATTTGCCCTGGCCATGCTGATTGGCTATTTGTCGGTTCTGGATTATTTGGGCTTTGGCCTTGTTCCGCCAACCCCCAGCTGGGGGGAGCTGCTGGCCCAGTCGGAAAAACACATCACGACCGCCTGGTGGCTGGCTGTTTATCCCTCTCTGGCTTTGTTTTGCAGCCTGCTGGCGCTGACTTTTATCGGCAATGGGGTTCGCGAGGCCTTTGACCCCAAAGCTGTATAGGCATGGCTGTTTTATGGAATCCGGGTTTTTGGTTTTGGATTTTGGCTCCCAGTATGCCTGGCTGATTGTCCGCCGGCTGCGCGGGCTGGGCTGCCGGGCGGAGGCCATGCCTTATGACGCGCCTCTTGGGGAGATCCGCCGCCGCCGCCCGCAGGGGATCATTGTCAGCGGCGGCCCGGCCTCTGTTCTGGACAAGGGCGCCCCCTCCCGCTCCATAGCGGAGCTGCAAAAAATCGCCCCGGTTTTGGCCATCTGCTACGGGATGCAGCTTGCGGCCGGCCAGCAGGGAGGCGCGCTCGCCCGCGGGCGGGAGAGAACTTACGGGCTGAGCCGGATTTTTTGGAAAAAACCCCTTGTTTCGGGCCAAAGCGCGCAAAACGCCTGGATGAGTCATGGAGATTCTGTGAGGCGGCTTCCCCCTGGAGCGGAGCTTTTGGCCAGTGACGGCAGGGGCATGGCTGCGGCGTTTTCCATGCCGCGGCTCTGGGCCTTTCAGTTTCATCCTGAGGTTAGCCACACAGAGGGGGGAGGCGCCCTTTTAGCCGCTTTTGCCTTTGAGCTTTGCGGCGCCCCCCGGAACAGTCAAAAGCCGGGCCTTCAGGCGGATCAGCTGATCCAAAAGATTAAAGCTCAGATTCCCCCTTCAGAGAGGGTTTTTTGCGCCTTGAGCGGCGGGGTGGACTCCACAGTGTCCGCTGTTTTGCTGAGCCGCGCTCTAAGCCCGGAAAGCCTTGTTTGCGCTTTCGTGGACACGGGGCTTCTCCGAAAAGGGGAATATGAGGAGGTTTTGGAAATTTTTCGCTCTCTGAATCTGACTGTCAGGGGGCTGAAAAAGGAGGCCCGGTTTTTGTCCGCGCTGAAGGGGGCTTTTGATCCGGAAACAAAGCGGAAAATCATCGGCCGCGCATTTATTGAAGTTTTTGAGGGGGAGGCGCGGGGCTGCAAATGGCTGGCGCAGGGCACGCTTTACCCCGATGTGATTGAAAGCATGTCTCCGAAGGGCAGCGGGGCGGTTATCAAGTCCCACCACAATGTGGGGGGGCTTCCGAAAAAAATGAAGCTTAAGCTTGTGGAGCCTTTGAGGGAGCTGTTTAAGGACGAGGTTCGGGAGATCGGGAGGGCATTGGGAATCAAGCCGGAGATTTTGGGCCGCCACCCCTTCCCCGGGCCGGGGCTGGCGGTCCGCATCCCCGGAGCTGTTGACAGGGAGAGCCTGAATATTCTCCGGGCCGCTGACGCTGTTTATATGGAGGAGCTGAAGTCCCGCGGATTTTATGATAAAGTCTGGCAGGCCTTTTGCGCGCTGCTTCCGGTTCGCTCTGTCGGCGTTCAGGGCGACAGCCGGAGCTATGAAAGGGCCATAGCGCTGCGGGCCGTCACATCTGAAGATGGAATGACGGCGGACTGGCATCCCTTTCCGCCGGAGTTTTTGAAGCTTGTCTCGCGGCGGATTGTCAATGAGGTCCAGGGGGTTAACCGCGTGGTTTATGACATCACCTCAAAGCCGCCGGGGACCATTGAATGGGAGTAGCTTTTTGGAGAAAAAATGCCTTTTGTTCACTTGCATGTTCATTCCCATTACTCTCCCCTGCAGGCCGCCGGGACAGCGGAGGCTTATGCGGAAAGATGCGCAAAGCTGAAAATGCCGGCCATGGCGCTCACTGATTACGGCAATATGTTTGGCGCGCTGGAGTTTTACTTTCAGGCCAGGGAAAAGGGCGTCAAGCCCATCATCGGCTGCGACATGCATTATGTGGAGGATATCTCCAAAAAAGAATCCCAGACGGCGGCCTTCAGGGATTCCCAGCGCCATGCCAGATCTCTTGTCCTTTTGGCCAAAAACATGGAGGGCTACAGAAACCTCTGCCGGATCAGCTCCCTTGGCTATCAGAAGGGCTTTTATTTTGTCCCGCGCTCGGATTACAAAACCCTTGAAAGGCATAAAGAGGGGCTGTTTGCCCTCACAGGAGGCCATCGGGGCCGCGCCTTTACCCTGTTTCGCTCCAGGGGCCGGGACGCCGCCGCAAAGGAGATCAAAACTTTAAAAAGCATTTTCGGATCCAGCCTTTATCTGGAGCTGCTTCCCCCGGCGCTCCCGCAAGGCCAGGCCTATAACTCATTTTTGCTGGAAATGTCTGAGAGCCTCGGCGCGCCTCTTGTGGCGGCCAATGATGTTCATTATGTGGAAAAGGGGGACAGCCTGGTCCAGGATGTTCTCTCCTGTATAGGGATGAGCAGAACCCTGAATGACAGGGAGCGCCCCAAGCTCGGCCCCCCGGAATTTTACCTCAAAAGCGAAGCGGAGATGGAGGCGCTTTTTGCCGCTGAAAACTCCGCCGCGCATAAACAGGCTCTGGCTGCGGCCGGCGGGCTGGCTGAAACCTGCGCCATTGAGTTTAAAATCAAAGACTCGCGCGGCAAGCCCATCTATCATCTCCCGCAAAGCGCGGGCCGGAGCAATCAGACAGAAAGCCTGAAATCCCTTTCGGAAAAGGGCCTGCAAAAGCGCTTTCGGGAGCTGGAGGGCCTGGGCGAAAGCTTTTCCCCGGAGAGAAAAGCCCTTTACAGCCAGCGGCTTGGCAGCGAGCTTCGCATCATCGGGGAAATGGGCTTTACCGGATATTTTTTGATTGTCCATGACTTTATCCACTGGGCCAAAAATCAGGGCATACCTGTCGGGCCGGGGCGCGGCTCAGGCGCAAGCTCCCTGGTCTCTTTTTGCCTTGAAATCACTGACATTGATCCCATGCCCCTGGGGCTGATTTTTGAAAGATTTTTAAATCCCGAAAGAATCAGCATGCCGGATTTTGACATTGATTTTTGCCAGGAAAACCGCCACCGGGTCATCAGCTACATTAACGAAAAATACGGCTCAGACTGTGTCTCGCATGTGGTCACTTACGGGCGGCTGAAGGTTAGGGGCGGAGTCCGGGATGTCGGGCGGGTTTTGGGCTGGAGCTACGGGGACACAGACAAAGTCGCCAGGCTCATCCCCAGCATTTTGGATGTCACTTTAAAAGAGGCTTTAAAAAAAGAGCCGCGGCTGAAAGCCCTGAGCGATGAGGACCCTCAAGTCGCGCAGCTTTTAAAAATTACAGGAATGCTGGAGGGGCTGATCCGCCATGTGGGCATTCACGCCGCCGGCATCATCATCTCCGACACGCCCATTATAAATTACGCGCCTCTTTACAGGGGGTCAGAGGGGGAAAACGCCATCCAGTATGATCTGAAGCGGGCCGAGCAGATCGGCCTTGTCAAGTTTGATTTTTTGGGGCTGAAGACTCTCACCCATATTGCCGAGGCCTTTCGCCTGATTGAGCGGACAAAAGGAGAAAAACTCAGCCCGCGGGCCATCTCTTTGAAAGATCAGGGAATTTATGAGGTTATGCGGTCTGGCGACACGGTGGGGATTTTTCAGTTTGAGAGCCAGGGAATCTCTGATCTGTTGATTAAGAGCCAGCCCACCTGCTTTGAGGACATTGTGGCCATCAACGCGCTCTACAGGCCGGGGCCTATGAGCATGATACCCTCTTACCTGGACCGCAAAAAGGGCCGCGCCCCTGTGGAGTATATTTTCCCGGAGCTGGAGCCTGTTTTAAAGGACACTTACGGGGTCATCATCTATCAGGAGCAGGTTCAGCAAATCGCTGTGACAATTGCCGGCTACAGCTACGGGGAGGCGGATGTTCTGCGCCGCGCCATGGGGAAAAAAATCCGGTCCGCAATGGCCAGACAAAAAAAGCGGTTCCTGGAGGGGGCCGCCCAAAAGGGCTTTGACCTCAAAAAATCAGAAAAGCTTTTTGATTTGATGGCGGAGTTTGCCAAATACGGCTTCAACAAGTCTCATGCGGCGGCTTACTGTGTTTTGGCCGCGCAGACCGCATGGCTGAAGCATTATCATAAGATTGAGTTTTTTGCGGCGCAGATGACGATTGATCAAAATGATTCTGGGAAGCTCGCCAATTATATCAGGGACGCGCGAAGGCATGGAATTGGGATCTCCCCCCCCCATGTCAACAGCTCCGAAAGCCGCTTTTCCATAAAAAAAGGCCGGATTCAGTTTTCCATGCGCGCGCTGAAGGGGGTCGGGAAACAGGCCGCCCAGTCCATCGAAAAGGCGCGGGCGAAGCTTCCTAAAAAAAAATTTTCCTCCATTGAGGATTTTTTTGAATCAGCGGATTTGAGGCTGGTCAATAAAAAAACACTGGAGAGCCTGATTAAGGCTGGCGCTTTTGACGGCTTTGGCCGCCGGCGGAGGGAGATTTTTGAGGGCATTGACAAGTTTGCCGGCTCAGCCGCCCAAAAAAAGCGGGAGCGGGAAACCGGCCAGCAAAGCCTTTTTGGCGGCGCCTCCATGGAGAAGGCCGGCCATGTGGAGCTGCCGGCTCTGGAGCCTTGGCCGCAAAAACAGCGCCTGCTCTATGAAAAAGAGATTTTTGGCTTTTATCTGAACAGCCATCCCATAAAATTTCTTCAGCCGCTGCGGGAGTCTTTCGGCCTGATGAGATTAAAAGATCTGGAGGGGCTGTCTGAATCTCCAGCGCCCGCGGCCGCGCCTTTAAGGCCTGCGGCTCAAGGCGGCAAACCCTCCAGGCTTTTGGAAAAAGCTCCGGCCGCAAAAGTTCTGGCCATGGCTCAAAGTGTCAGAATCATCACCACAAAAAAAGACAAAAAGCGCATGGCTTTTGTTATGCTTGAAGATGATTCCGGCTCAATAGAGGCGGTTTTTTTTCCTGAAATTTATGAAAAAGCCATGCCTTTTTTAGAGGCGGAGGGCGAGATCGCCATCCTTGAGGGGTCAGTTCAAAAAAAAGACAAAACCCGCCAGCTTGTTCCCGAAACAATTCAGCTTTTAGATGATTTTTTGGCGGAGATTAAGGCTGTTCGGATGGATTTGCCCTCTGATATGGCGCGCGGGGATCTGGCCCGGCTCCGCCGCCTTCTGGAGGAGGGCGGGCCGGGGGCGAGCCATTTGTTTTTGCGGTCTTATCTGCCTTCAGCCAAGGCGCTTGTTGAGTTTGACACAGGCGGCCTGCCTGATGTAAAAGTGACCCGCGGATTTTTGGAGCGGGCCGGCAGCCTTCTCTCAAAGGGCGGCGCGCGGGGGCGGATTCATCTGTCTTGACAAGCATGAGCCGGAACATTTTTATCTTTGCGGTTTTTTTGCCCGCGCCTCTTTTGGCGCTGTCCGCGGCTTTGGCGCCTTTGGCTGCTTTGGCGGCGGAGCCTGTTTTTTATGTCAAGGAGATCCAGACTGGCGCTGCTGACAAGGCTCTGGCCGCGCGGGAGGCCGCTTTGGAGGTTTCCTGGGACCTGGCGCGCGAGGCTCTTGGAGAGCAAAAGCTTGAAGCTCAGAGGGCCAAAATCAAAAAGCGGGTCATAGACAGCAGAAACCGCTACATTCTCTCCACAAAGCCCTCGGCGCCGGAGCTTCAGGAGGACGGAAGCTTTTTGACTGAGGTCAGGGTCGGCGTTTCCAAAAAAAACTTTCAGTCCCTGCTTGTGGAGCGTGATTTGTTTTACTCTTCACAGGGGGTCAGCTGCCTGCTTCCTGTGGTTTCCTTTGAGGCGGAGCTTGGCTCCGGCGCTGCCTCTGCCGCCGCAAAAGAATCTTATTTGTGGTGGGCCGAGCCTTGGGAGCCTTCTGGCGGGGCGGCTGCCGCCGCCTCTGGCGGAGCGGCTGCCGGAGCTGTTTCTGGGAGCGCTGCCGGCTCTGTAAAAACCGGCGGGAGCGCTGCCGGCAAACAATCATTCAGGCCAAAAGCCGCTCCGCTTTCCTGGCCCCGCCGCATGGCTGCCGCGTTTTTTCAGGGCCTGAGCCGGAGGCTTTTAGATGAGGGCTTTTATGTCATTGATCCGGTTTTTGAGCGGAGCTATGAGCATTTGCCCCGGAGCGCCGCCCCCGCCGGCTCTCTTTTAAAGCACTTTGAGCCTTTGGCCCGGCTGCTCCGCTGCGATATTGTGGCCTCCGGCGCTGTCCGCCTCCGCAAAGATGAAGCCCAAGTTTTGAGCTATTTTTATTTTAAGGTCTTCAACATCAAAACCCGGCAGATTTTATTTCATGTGAAAAAACAAAAGGCGCTGCCTTTTTTTCCTCTTGGCGGGCCTCAGGGCGGGAAAGCCATCCCCGCCGCGCTGAGGTCTGTTTTTGAAAAAGACATTTTTGAAAATTTTGCCTATCAGCTGGCGCTGGACAAGGAAACAGGCTCTTTGGATTTGAGCCGTTTGCTGCTGGGGGTTCAGGGGCCTTTAAATCACCGCCAAAAGGAAAAGCTGAAGGAGGCTTTGGAGCGGCATGTCCCGGCCATCAAGAGCCTGCAGGAAAGGCTTTTGGCCTCTAACCGCATCATTTACGAGATGGAATCTCAAAAGAGGCCGGCTGACATTGCCAAAAGCCTGAAAGCCACTCCCGTCCCTTTTTTTCATATCCAGGTGACGGGATATGACAAAAGGCAGCTGAACATTTACGCCAAAGAGCTTGCCGCGCCCGCGCCTTCCGCAAAGCCCTCCGCCCTCTCTGCAGGCCCCTCAAAAAACTAACTCCAAAGAAATTAAAATTGAAAGGGCAGCAAAATGCGCTTGGCTGACATGTTAAAAAAACAGCTTGCTGAGCTGAATAACATGAGACCGGAAGAGAATCATTTTCTAAGCTTAGGTAATCAGGAGCTTTGGGGAGATCATGATGGAATGAGCGCATTAGAGCAGAAGTTTTATAGATGGCGCTATGGCGCATCTGTGATTATTGAAAAACATATTTCGCCAGAAGAAAAGAAAAATTTTAAAGAATCCTGCCCTCAGAAAAAACAATTAAAAAAGGAAATGTCAGATTGCGCTGCATATTTGGAGGAGCTAATTGAGAAAATCCAAAAAGAGCCTGGTTTTCTTAAAGGTGTTCATGAAAATAAAGAAACCAATATTCCTTCAGGATATTGTAATGAAAAAGCCATAATAAGCGGCATGCACAAGGAAGTTGCAAAAATAGCAAAAGACAGAATAAAAACCAGAGAATATAAGGGAATAATACTTGATGTTTGCATTTCTTTGAATAAATATATCCAAAAAAAAGCGGATATTGCCGGTTTAGATGGAGCGACATTAATGGAAACAGCGCTTTCTCCTGACAATCCAAAAATTATATTATCTGATGAGAAGGCGGGAGAAAAAAAATTTAAAGAAGAGCAGAAAGGCTTTATGTTTTTATTTTCAGGAGCGATGAAAACAATCAGAAACAAAGCGGGCCATCATCACAAATTATATAAGGTTGAATCTTTGCAGGACGCTCTGGAAGTTCTTGGCTTTTTTTCTTTTTTGTTCAAAATTATAGACAGCCAAAAAGACAAACAGAAATAGGAGGATATTATGATGGAAAAACTATATATTCTTTTAGAAAAGGCCGCGCGGCCAGAATTTATGACAGAGCAAAAAATCTACGGAAAAATTGGTGAATTTATCAGTCAGGAGATGCGGGGGGAAGCTCTGCCGCCCGCCTCTCCATTAACTTACGAGCAGACAGCCTTTGCCTTTATGGAGGGGGAAACCCCCATTCCATCTGAATGGGGGGATACATTTTACAGGCCCTTAGGGGGAAAAATAGACCCCTTAGGCAAATGGCTGCATGCCTATCCTGATATTAAAAACATTACCTTGGAGATGATAAAATATTGGGAAAAGCGGGCATTTGAAGCGAAAAACCCTGTTTTGATATGCCGTTATGCCGGACTGGCATGGGATTTTGCGCGGAACATCAGAGGCCAAAAGCCGAACATATCCCTTGCTCATAGATTTATTGATTCCATAATTGAGCAGGCCCGCCTTGGCGGCGCTCCTTTTTTAAAGCATAAGCTGAGAAGAGGCTTAAAACTGGCTGTCCGAATCAATGACAGGAAAAGAATTTTTTCACTTAGGGACAGCATCATCAATTATGAAAACTCACATTCTGAAGACAGCAAGCCGGGAACATGGGGCTATGCTTATGATTTTTTGATAGGAGACAGAAACTTATATCAGAAAGCTCAATTAAAAAAGCGGCAGGAAGATAAAATTATAAAAGAGCTTGAAAGAAAATTAAAAGTTTTTTCTGATAAGGGATCAGGCGCCTTTGAGCCTCATTTTGTTGAGCATATAATAACAAAATTAGCCCCTTATTATAAAGGCAAAAATGACAGGGAAAACATGAAAAGAGTTTTGCTGATATACAGGGATTCTTTTTTGCATGGCATTAAAAATAATTCTGTAATGGCAGGAAGCCATTGGCTGGAAAGAGTCAGAACAGTTTTATTCCAGCATGGCCTCTCCGAAGAGGCGAAGCGGCTAGAGGCAAAAATGAGGGCGCTGCAAAAAGAGGACTTTCTTGATTTGCAAAAACATGAAATAACCAGCCCATTTCCAAAAGAGGCAATGGACCGCTGCATCAAAACTCTTGACAGCCAAAACCTTTCTGAAGCGCTGGCAACAATAGCAAGGAGCTTTATTCCTGAAAAAGAGCAGGCAAAAAATGTCATTCTTAAAACCGCGCAAGAGCAGCCTCTTCCAGCCCTGATCTCTCAAACAATCATGGATTATACAGGCAGAAAAGTTGCTGAAGTTGGCCCCTTAAAAGATGATTTAGAGGGGCATATTGCCCTTCAAATATCACGATCAATCCATTTTTACCGGCTGTTAATCAATCTTTCATTAGAGCATATTGAAAAAACAAAATCCCTTAATGCGGATTTGCTCTCCAGGAATTTGTTCCAGTCACCGGTTTTTCCTGAAGAGAATCATCAAATTATAAAAGCCGGCCTGGAAGCTTATTTCAATAAAAATTATATTGCATGCTGCTCCATATTGATTGCTCAAATTGAGGCGGCAGTCAGAGAGTTAATATCAATCAGAGGAGGAGAGATCTATCAGCCTGCTAATTTTTCTGAAGAAAGAGGGTTTGCGCTAAAATCTTTGGGCGCTTTGCTTAGAGATCCAAAATTTATCAAGGTTTTTGAAAAATTTAATCCAAATGTCCCGGATTATTTTCAAATTCTTTTAACTGATAAAAGAGGCATTAATCTTAGAAACCATATTTGCCATGGCTTTTTGCCTTCAGCCGGCTTTCACAAGCAGACAGCTGTTTCCATTATCCATGTTTTGCTTGTTTTGTCCCTTTTAAGACTGACTCCCGCCTCAAAACAGCAAAGCGCCCTCTAAAAGCCTGACACAAAACCATCTTGATCAGCCCCCCCAAACAAACCGCTTCTTATCTAATTGCCTCAAGGGGGAAAGCTTAAGTTTTTTGCCGGGACAAAGCAAGCCAAAGTTCAGATCCAAGCCGCAGCAAAAACAAACGATCTTTAAGCCAGCCCTCCAAATAGGGAAGGGCCGGGGAACGGTTGCGAGGCCGTCCCAATAAACAGGCTTCGGTCCAGCAAACAAGCTCATCGCTGAGGTCGGAGGAACAACAAAGGGATTGCCGCGCGGGCGCTGCGCGCTGGCCTGTGAAGGAAAGCCCGTGCGGGGGAACGGCTGCGGGGCTGGCGCAGCAAACAGGCTTGCCGGGGCAGGGCTGATTTTTTGGTCAAAAGCCGGCTCAGCGCTTGAAGGCCTGGCAGAATTTTTTTTCCCGATCTGCTCAAAAGCGGGATTTTTTGGAAAAAGCCATGATGCCTTATTCTTCCAGAAGAAGAAACTCCTCTTGAATGCGGGCTGGCAGGCCGGCAAAAGAGACAGGCCTTTCCGTCTCAATGTCTATGAAGCTTCTTTGCGCCCCAAGCTCGCAGCTTAGAAATTCGCCGGCGCCAAGAAATTTTATTGTGTGGCAGCGGTCGTGATAAATAAATTCAGAGGGAATGTTTATCAGGCGGGATGCCGCGCCCTTCTGGCAGGCGGCAAGTTTTCCGCCGGCGAGGATTTTAATGTTGGAGCATGTCTCGTTAATTGAGCCTTTAAGAATGCCGCAGACCGTTAGCCCGCTTTTATGCGGCCGGACAACGCCGATTTTGCCGCCTTCTGTGTGAACAGCCAGATAATCAAAGCGGTATGCAGCCGACCCGGCCAAGAAAAACCCTTTGCAAAAATCAAAATCTTTAGGAACAAGTTTTGCTCCGTCTGAAATATCTGTCAGAGGCCGCTCATAATCCTCAAAAAAATTTATGGCTGCCTGGCGGGCTTTCGGGCTGAAGTCAAAAATATGATCGGGGGCGCCCGGCTCTCTATATCTCCAATACTCAACCACAAAGGAGTTATTTTCCTTTTGGAGCTGAGCTTTTGCAGCGCAGAATGGATTTGAAACAGTCTCATCAAAACCGCCCCAGATATAAAAATGGATTATTCTCCCTCTAATCTCCCCATCACAATGGCGCTCCGCGCGGGATATTTCCAAATGAGCCAACACCGCGCCAGCAAAACCAAACACATTGCCTGTTTGTCCGCGCGCCGCATAAGCTGGCGCCAAAACCGCCCCTACCTAACAGCGCGGCCCGAAAAACCCCATCTCGCAACAAAGGGCATGGCTTTCCCTTGTCTTGTCCCTTGTTTTTTCCGCGGCCCGCCCCGCGCCTTATACTGGCTTGATTTGAAAAATCCTGATTTTTTCCTAAAAAAGCAGTTTTTCTGCAGACAGGATTCCATATTTTTTGAATAACCGCGCTTTTCCTCATAATATTCCCTCCTTTTTTGCTGGTCTCATGCCGCGCTGGCTTCTGCGGGCGCGGCGGCCTCCGCCGCTTTCAAGCTGAGGGGCAAGCCCTCTGTTTGGCGGCTCCGCTAAAGCTTCTTTTGCCTTGCTTAGCCAAAAGAGCCTGGCTGGTCAAGCGGTTTTATGAAAAATTTTAAAAAAAACCGGTTTATAGGGGGGGAATCAGGATTTTTTTGCTGAAAGGCTGGCTTTTTGCCCGCCTGGCGGGGCGCTTGTCCGGCCCCGCCGCTTTTGCTCCGGCCTTTGCCGCTTCAGGGGCTTGCCGGGCGCTGAACAGTGGGGGGCCGCATAGAAGCTCGCCTCTGCCGCCGCTGTGGGGTTAGGGCAAGGTCTGCCCGTCGAGCTGTCTCCGCAGTTTTTTTATAGGAATTTGCTGCGCCGCGTCAGGCTTTTCCGGCGAAAATAGAGGAGCTTAGGGGGCTGTCTTCTTGGTCATTTCCCCCGGCTTTGACAGATTTTTGGATAATCGGAGTTCAGCGTTGGGACCAGGGGGAAATAAAGAGGGTCAGCATCTGGCCGTGGCAAAAACGGAGGTTCAGCGTTAGGATCTGGAAGATGCAGAGATTCAGGGGGGGCCGCCATGCGCTGGCCAGGGAAGGGGCATCTGATAGCAGGAACAGCCGCTAGGCCGGCCCAACAAATAGGATCGGCGCAGGGCCGCGGGGGACAAGCGGAGGCTTTGCGTCAGAGCTGTCATGCGCTGGCCTAGGCAGAAAAGGCCGCAAGAGGGAGCGGCCGCGCGAGGCCAGCCCTTTAAAAAAGAGCTTTCTGTCCTCTCTTCCATGCTTTCCTCCACGCCTTCCACCCGCCTTCTGCCCCCTCCAGGCCCTTCGCAACCCCCTCTGCCTCCTCCGTAAAATTTCTCGCGCCCGCCCCTCCCTCAAAAAATTAAGTTTCCGTCTGGCTTAGCTCTTCAATGCCCTCCCCTGAAAAAAGGCTCTGGAAGGAAGAGGTTTTGCCGGTTCTGCCGGTTTTTTTTGTTGCGCCGCATTAGGCCCTTAGGCCAGATTTAGCCTGGAAATTTAAAAAAATGCCTTAATTTTGAATTTTGCAGCGCGTCAGGGCTGGACAAAGCAAAAAGCGCCTGATACATTGATTACAGCTGTTTTCTGGCCGCGCGATGCCGGCAAAAGCCCCTCGCGACGGCCCTGGAGCTGAAAAAGGCCTGTCAGGGGGCCGGCCAGGAGGAGAGGGCCATTAGGAAAGCCAGCGGCTTGGCAGAGAGGCCATGGGATTTGCCTTGTCCATTATTGGGTTTTAAGGCCAGCTTTTTTTAGACATAGCCGCCTGTTTCTTTATTAAAAAAACAGCGCTAAAACAAGCTAACTTTAACACCGTTGATAAGATGAAACAATTAGGTTTAACCGTTAAGAAAAACTTTTCTTTTTATAAAAAAGAGCAGTTTTTATTAAAAACTACAGATTTTAAGCTTTTATTAAAAAGCGCAGGGCCAAACACAGCTGATTTAATTTTAACTGATCCGCCCTATTCCATTTCAAAGAAAACAGGATTTAAACAGCTGGGGAAAAACTCTATAGAAAGATTCGCTGTCTCTATGGACTTTGGAAAATGGGATAAAAAGGAAATAAATTTAAAAACTTTTGCGGAATTAAGCTATAAAGCTTTAAGGGCTGGCGGAACTATTATTTGTTTTTATGATTTATGGAAAATCACAAAGGTTCAAGAGGCTTTTATATCGGCTGGATTTGGAATGATAAGGCTTATTATTTGGGAAAAAACAAATCCTGTGCCTATCAATTCACACAGCATTTATTTAAGCAATTCAAGGGAAGTGGCGGTTTTGGGAATAAAGGGCGGCAAGCCGACATTCAACAGCAAATATGACAATGGAGTTTATAAATTTCCTATTCACAGAGAAAAAAGAATACATCCAACACAAAAGCCTTTAAAGCTTATGGAGGCTCTTATAGAAAAACATTCCAGAGCCAATGACTTGGTTATTGACCCATTCTTAGGCTCTGGCTCAACGGCTTTGGCCTCATTAAAATTAAAGAGGCGGTTTATAGGCGGTGATAAAGACCATTTTTATATTAAAAAAGCAAGGAGGCGAATTGAAGATGCCAACAAAAAAAGTTCTGTTCCTAGAGTTAGCAAAGCCAGACAAAACAGGCTTGTCAAGGAAAGTTTATCCAAGAGAGTTTACAGGCAAATATAGCCCATTATCATACAGAAATGGAAACCCATGGGCCAGGAGTTTTAAAAAACACAATATCTATATTCATAAGCAAAAAGGCAAAACAGAGTATATTCAGCTTAGAGGATTTAATAAACTTCATAGTTACAGCCAGCATGTAAAAACCTCTATTAAAAAGAGTGTCTTGTCAAGGCCCTGTGTTGTTTTGAATACAACGCACAATTTAGAGGTTGATCATAAGGATGGATTTAAGGCTTTTGATATAAAGCCTGAAAATCAAACAGACGGCTTATTTCAGCCAATGCATAAATCTGTCAATGACGCAAAGAGAGAGCATTGCAAAAAATGCAAAAAAACAAAGATAAGATTTGACGCTAAAAAACTTGGCTATAAAAAATCTGTGTTTAAAGGAAATTTAAATTATGAAGGGACTTGTGAGGGCTGTTATTGGCACGATCCTTTTCGTTTTAATAGAGAGTCAAGCATATAATTCCCCTTTTTGAAAACTTTTTGTTTCGTATAAGCCAGACTGCAGGGTTTGAGCAATTGAAAATCTGTCCATCTGAGCCAGAAAATTCAAACAAGAGCGCTCTAAAAGGAGAAAAAAATGAAAATAAAAAAACTTATTCTAAAAAATTTTAGAGCCTATAAAGACATTTCTATAGATTTGGACTCAAATCTTAATGTCATCATTGGGAAAAATGATGTTGGAAAGTCAACAATTTTAGAGGCAATGGATATTTTTCTTGAAGGAGGCGCCATAAAGATTGACATATCCGATCTTAATGTGGATGTGGCTTCTGAAGAAAAAAAGATAAAAATCGGATTAATTATTGAAACAGAAAAAGACAAAAAATATTTGCTTGATACTGCTGTAAAAACCACTCTTGAGGAAGAAAGTTTATTGAATCAAGAAGGCTATCTTGAAATTTATAAGGAATGGGACTGCAGCGGAAGCTCTATTACAGCAAAATCTCTTTCAAAATGCTTTCATTCGCATTATTTTAATGAATTTCAAGAGAAGCCTTTGATCAATTTTAAGAATTCAGATCTGAAAAAAGAGATGGAAAAGAGAGATTTAAGCTGTTCTGATAAAAAGATTAATTCTGAAATCAGGAAATCAATATACGAATCCCTAAGCGATAAATCTAAAAAAGAAACTTTCATTCAGATTGATAAAGAGGATGCCAAAAGAATTTGGGAATCTATAAAAAAAGAGCTTCCCAAGTTTTTTCTTTTTCAATCTGACAGAGCGAACAAGGACAGTGACAAAGAGGTTCAGAACCCCCTCAAAGCAATTACCAAGCAGGCTATTAGCTCAGTAGAAGAAAAACTTTCTGAAATAAAAAATGAGATTGAAGAAGAAATAAATAAATTGGGCTTATTGACTGTGGAAAAACTTAAAGAGATGGCTCCAGAGATTGCTGACAGATTAGAGCCGAAAATAACTAACAAACCATGGGAATCATTGTTTAGCTTTTCATTTGATGATGATCGGAATATTCCTATAAATAAAAGAGGAAGCGGCATAAGGCGTCTTATATTGCTAAACTACTTTAGAGCGGAAGCAGAGCGAAAAAGCGCTCGGAGAGGCCATATTATATACGCAATTGAAGAGCCTGAAACATCCCAGCACCCTAACTATCAAATAATGTTAATTGAATCATTAAAAAAACTTGGGGAGCGGAAAAAAGCGCAAATTTTTATTACAACCCATACTCCTGAAATAGCAAAATTATGCTATCATGAAAATTTAATTTTATTAGAAAAAAACAATCATGAGATATCAGTTGACAAATCCGATGAGAAAATGAATAAAATCGCTAAAACTTTAGGTGTATTGCCGTATTTAAACAAATTCTCTATATTTGTTGAGGGAGTTAACGATATTCGCTTCTTAAAGGCTATAAATAAAAACATAGAGGAATTAAGAAAAATAGCGGATATTGAGCTTATTTCTATTTTGCCTTTGTTTGGAGGAAGTCTTATAAGCTGGATCAATAGAGACTATTTGAAAGGATCAAATATAAAAGCTTTTTATTTGTTTGACAATGATGTTCCTAAGTATAGACAACAAATAAAAGAAATCAATAATAAAGAAGGCAAGAGTTTTGCGCGGGCAACAAAATTTTTAGCTATAGAGAATTACTTTGCTCCAAGTTTAATTGAGGAAGCCTTTGATATTGAATTCTCTGAAGAAGAGAAAGCAAACTGGAAAAATGAAAACATAGTAAAACTTTGCACAAAGAAAAACCCATCCTGGAATGAAAAAGATATAAAAAATAAAATTCATAAACAGCTTTCTGACAAAGTCTCGAAAAGCAGTTTAGAGGAAATAGGAGCATGGGATGATGTACAGTCTTGGTTCAGAAAAATAAAGGAAATGAATGATGAAGGGTGAGGTGATAATAAAATACTCAAAAAACGCCTGCCTCTTCAGCTTGATGGGATGCCTTTTCTTTGGACTGCTCTCCATTTATTGGACAGAAACCGGGGGCTGAACTCCGCATTGCCCTTAAGAATCCGATCTCCCTTTTCAGGGAGAATAATCTTGTAAATCAGGCCGGAATAATGGGAGGAGGCCGCCATGCGCTAGCCAGGGAAGGCAAGTTTGCGAGGGGGAACGGCTGCGGGGCTGGCGCTCAAACAGGCTCATCGCTGGGGCAGGGCTGGTTTTTTGAGCAAAAGCAGGCTCATTGCCGGGGCCGCGGAAAAAACAGAAGCTGTGGATGATCATCCTTGACTCCGGGGGCTGGCTGCCCTAATGTGTGAAGCGCCCCCGCCTGCCAGGCCGAGGGGCAAATTTTGACACAGCAAGGGGGCTATTCAATGAAAAACATACTTTATTGGTCTAAATGCCGGCGGCAAAGTCTTTCATGGGAGGGGCTTATGCGGAAAAAGCGGGGAAACGCTTGAGTTTTCCTGCCAGCCGGACATCGGCGCGCTGCTGAAAAAGCTGGAAACTCTAAAAAAAAAGGGGTATAAGCTGGAGACTTGCTATGAGGCCAGTTATAGAAAAAGAGGATAAAATAACGCGGGGCTTGATCCGCTCCCGCAGTTTTTTGGCTGGACAGCTGGCAGATTTTAAAAGAGAAGTTTTATCTGTTTGCCGGAAGCATGGATTGGACTATAAGGGGGAGACAGGAAGCCAGTCTCTCTGGACGGCAAAGCATAAGGCATGGCTTAACGGGAAGGCAGAGGAGATGGGAGGCATCGCGCGGCTCAATATTGATCTTCTCACGAGCCAGCTTGAGGGCTTGAGTCAGGGGATCAGCTCTTATAACAAGAGGATAGGCCAGCTTTCAAGGAGTGAGAGATATAGGAAATCGTGTGATATTTTATGCTGTTTCCAGGGATTGGATCGCCTTTTGGCTATGACTTTGGCTGTTGAGATAGCGGATATCAGGCGCTTTTCCCATCCCAGAAAGCTTTCAGCCTATGCCGGTTTTGATGTGAGGGAGCATAGTTCTGGAGGCCGGGAGAACAAGTTTGGGATAAGCAGGCGGGGGAACAAGGCTATTCGGAAGGTTATTATGGAGGCCTGTCAGCAGCTGGGTTTTCCTCTTGAAGCGCGCGCTGGTTATAAGGAGGCCCGCCAGGGCATGCCAAAGGAGGTTGTGGATATTGCGGGAAAATGCTCCCGCCGTTTGCGGGAGCGCTATCTTCATTTGACTCAAAGGGGCAAGCCTGCAAGCATGGCAAAGACAGCCTGCGCCAGGGAGATGCTTGGCTTTATTTGGGCGGCTTTGAGGGCGGGGGGCTGAGGCTTTTTGCCCGCTGCCATAAGGCTGTTTGCGGCCCCCTGAAAGAGGCGCACTCTCCGCAGCCGGGGAGGCTGGCTTGAGCAGGCGCTTACAAAGGAGAAGGGAAAATGCCAGCGAAAATACAAATATCTGAATACCTCAAAAAAGCTGTAAAATGCCAAAAAGAAGGTGATTTGCAAAATGCAAAAACTTATGCTGATCATAGTTGAAATTTTGGTTAAATCAAAATAGAGAAAGCGGGGGTTTTTATACTGATCACATTTGAGTTTTCATGGATATTTATAAAAGAAAAACCGGGAAAATTCAAACAAAACCAGTATAAATAAAACTGGCGTAAAATAAATTAAAAGAGGCTTTAAATGGATCAGGAAACAAATAAAAAAATAAGTGATTGCCTGGATCGTATACTTAGCTGGGATTCGCAAACAGAATCAAAAGACAAAATTAAAGGTCATATAAATGAATTGAATGAGTATATAAAGCATGAAAAATGGCAGGAGATAAGCCTCCTTTTTTCTCAAAGATTGGATTCAGAGATAAAAAATTATATAAAGGAGGGGCAGCCGTTGGATGTATATTTAGCGCATTACACAAATTTAGAAACTGTCTTTTCTATTCTGAATGAACACAAAAACAACGAAGGGAATCAAAATTTAGAAAGTGATATTAGCGGCCTGAGGGCTTATGACGCTTTTTCTTTAAACGATCCAAAAGAAGGCGCTTATTTAAAAAAACAGCTTGAAAAAGACTATAAATGGCTCAAAAAAGCGAAACAAGACACAGAAGTCTTTGTCTGCTCTTTTGTGTCTGGAGATAAAAATATTGGAGACAACCTTAAATTCTGGCAGGCTTATGGAACAGATGGATTGGGATGCTCTATTCAGCCGCCTCTCAATTTCTGCAATGAGGCGCTTGATCCCGCGCTTTATGGCAGCAGCGAAACACAAAAAATAAAAGAGAGATTTAAAGATTATTTTGAATTGGGAGAAAAAATATATAAACAGCTTCATAATGAAAAGAAGAAAAAGAGTTTTGCAGCAGAATTTTTAAAATTGTTTGACAGGCTAAATTTTCTTTGCAAAAGCTCTGCCTATGAGAGCGAAAAAGAGTATCGCTTTGTTATGCCCTCAAGTCCAGAATCAGATATAAAATATCATTTTAAAAGCGAAGGCCCTTATTTAAGAAGATATATTTTAGATCCAAGATTGAGCGCTGATAAAATTCTGGGCAGCAACAGCAAAGTTATTATTGGGCCAAGAGTGGAAGGCAAACAAAAGCTATGCCAAAATTTAAAAAAACTTGCGCAAAAAAGAGGGCTTTTAGGGCCAGAATTCACCCCCTCCAAGATTCCCTACCGAAAAGTCTGGTAATCTCTGCCAAAAAGCCTGCCAAAAAGCCGGACAAAAAATCTGGCAGCCAGCCGGCGCCAATATTTTTTCAGCCAAGCTCTCAGCCGCGGAAAAAAACCCTTAAAGCCAGAGGGATCCTGGCTGCCCTCCGCTGTTTGAGAGGCGCCATCCTCTTCTGAAACAATATAATGGGGCCTGCAGCTGTCCCCGGCGGCAATCCTCTCTTTTTGAAAAATACAGCCCGGGCCGCACTTTTGGCTGTTAATTTTTGCGGACCCGGTTAAAAACTGAAAGTCGCTCTGCTGGATCTCAGGCCACCAGTCTTTGGATATGATATAGCGGATCATCGCATTCACCTCGGCGCCTGCGGCAGCCAGGCTGAAAGGAAACACATTTTGGCCGCTGTCCCTCTGATCCTCTGGAAGGCTGTCAATATAAGAGGGGTCATCCAGCGAGCCGTCCAGCTCCAAAGAGACATCGCTTGTCGTGTATTGCCCATTGCAGCGCATGCACTGATGATAAGGGGTCACAAGATGAGACCGCCAATGGGCGCTGTAAAAATCCCCCCGCTTGTCCAGATTGACCTGGACGCCGCCATCCACAACAGGTATAAGATGGGCAAAAGATATAAAGTTTAAGACATCCCTTGCCATGGGGCGGTCAACACAGCTGAAAAGAAAGTCGCAGTCCAAAGCCGCATGATAAGCTTTGCTGTTGTGTATGGAGAGGGGAATGGCCTCAATGCGGGCCTTGTCCGCTGTGGAGCGCTTTTCAAGCATTTGCCCGGCCACAAGCGCTTTATAGCTGCCAATATGCTCCGGCAGGCCGTAAAGCAGGCGGTCCAGGTTATGCCGCTCCACTTTGTCGGGGTCAATCAGGACAATATGGCCAACCCCTATTCTGGCCATGGCTTCAGCCACAATGCAGCCCACACTTCCCAGGCCAACAATCCCAGCTTTCAGGCGGGCAATATTGTTTTGATGCCTCGCCCCCCAAGTGTCAAAAGTCCGCCTTAAAGCCTCTTTTCGCGCGGGCGGGGGGAGAAGATGATCGGCGCAGTGTATTTTATAGGACTTTCTGCCGGCGGAGCGGACCTTTTGGCACCAAAACCGCCGCGCTGTCTCGCCCCCCTTTTCCCAAAAGCGGGCGCTCCAATAGCCGTCTGTCCCAATGGTCAAGCCTAAAAGAGGAAGTCCCGCGGCCATGGCCGGCGGAGCCAAAACATCCCTTTCCGCGGCAATGTCCGGGCCGCTCATATCCTGCCAGCCGTCCGAAGGATGGCTGTGCATAAAGGCCAGCCCCGCTTTTTCTCTGACGGCAAGATTGAGCGCTCTGGACAGAAAACGGGGGCTGAACTCCGCATGGCCCTTGAGGATCCGATCCCCTTTTTCAGGAAGAACAATTTTGTAAATCAGCCCGGAATAGCGGGATTTGCCGGTTGAGGGGCGCCACAGGGCAAAACACAGATCCTCTTGATCCTCGCCCTTTTGGAAATGTTGCAAAAGATGCCGGCGGGCCTTCCGCTCCGCCTCCCCGCAAAAAGCGGCCTCACGCGCTCTCATTTTAACTCTTTGCAAAAGCGGAACAGATGATAATCCAGGTAATGCTTGATATGTTTTGTGGGCAGCTGATCCCAAAAGTCCTGGGGCGGGCGGCTTAAGGCCAGCCATTCATGAGGAATCCCTCTATTGTCTGGATAGGTATAGGGCTGGGTTGTTCCGCCTTTTTGATCGTCATAAGGCGGGCTGATATGAATCCAGTGCGGAGGATATTCAGGGTATCCCTCCTCCTGAAAGGAAAACCCAAACTTTGCTTTTTGGCCCTGGTATTTTCCGGTTTGAATGATATAGTCAATCGCCACCGCCCGCCCCTGAGGGGTTTCGATATAAAAAGGGCTGTATCCCAGGCTTCGCAGCTCGCTCTCTATCCTTTTCAGACCTGACATGGCGCGCTCCTTAAGCGACAGGGGTTGGCTCATTCAGGATGAGCAAAAACTCATGAAACCGGCTCAAATCAACCCATTCATCCAGTTTAAACTGACAGGGCTTTTCCCCGCCCACAGCCTCTAAAAGCAATTTGTCAGGCTCGCCGCCGGGGATGGAGGCGCCCTGTTTCCCTGCCATTTCTATAATGTCCAGAGCAATCAGCTTCTCAAACTTGGACTCCAGCTCCCGGCCGTTGACTTTAAACTTATAAAGCCTGAGTCCCAGGGAAAAATCATTGTCCTCTGACAGGTCCACTTTGTCATTTCCGGCATAGACTTTGTTTTTGCCCTTCAGCGCAAGCTCCTCAAGGGGCGGCTTGGCAGCCGGAAGATTTTTTTCTTTAGCCAGCTCAAGAATTTCTTTTGCTGTCAGTATTTTGCGGGGAGATTCAAACCCCGCCCCCTCAATTTGAAAAAAAAATTTGTTTTCAGCGCCCGCGCTCATAGCCTGCCTCCTCAGCTTAATCTATTATGCCTTTTTGGCTTAAAAAAATCAAGGCCCCAAGGCTGTCCGCCACATCCCGCCCGCTGGCAGCGCGGACTTTCTGAAATATAAGCCAAATGGGCAAAGCTTTCAAGCCCCGGCCCTGTTTTTTCAGATCAATATTCCGCAAATTCAAAATCACTGGGCGAAAGCGCGAATCCGCCTCCCCAAACAGCTCCAGCTGCTTTGGAGCAAGCCCCCGAAAACTCCCCTGAAAATCCAAGGGCCCCCCTCCATGCCCGCCCCGCGGATATGAGAACAGGCAGCGTCAGGCATTTTTTCTCCAACGGCAGGCTCTTATGCTCAAAAATGAGCAGCATCTCAGCTCTCTTTGCCTGCGCCCCCTGGCGGGAGGCTTTGCGGCCGGATGCCCGCTTTGAGCCAGCCCCCCTGACAGCGCCTTTTGCCCGGCCCTGCTGCCAGCCGGCCCCCTGCAGAGCCTCAGGGGCGCTTTCCTGGAAGGCTCCTCAGTTCGGGGGGGAGGCTTTTGTGGAGATGGAGAATATCAGGCGCTTTCCCCTTCCCAAAAAGCTTTCGGCGCATGCCGGCTTGGATGTGAGGAGCATGGTTTTGAAGGCCGGGAGAAAAAGTTTAGGATAAGCAGGCGGGGGAACAAGGCAAAAACATGCGCGGAACAGCGGAGGCTCAGCGCTGGGGCCAAGGCAAAAGCGCGGCTCCCGGCCGGGCCCTCTGATTTTGCCAAGGATCGGAATTCAGCCTCGGAAAGCGCCTGCCGGAGGAGATCCCCCGCAAGCCGCCCGCAGATTCTTTTAAAGCTGCCATTAAATTCGGCTGCAGCTATGGCTTTTTGCTGGAGAAATCCATATAAAAGGTTTCACTGTCAATTTTTGTAAATTCCACATCAAAACGGCCGTAATTTTCTAAATGCTCATATCTCACATATTTTCCAGACTGTAAATTTAAGCGGCGGCGAAAATACAATCCAAGCTCGCTGTTGTTTTTTATGGAGTGGAGGGCTTTCCCTCTTTGCTGGGCAGCAGCCAGGATCATGCTTTGCTGGTCATCAGCGCGAGCTGTAAAAGGCTTCGCAATGAGGGGAATGATGCAGCGCTTTAAGGATATGGCTTAAAATAACTGAGATGCCCTTTGGGGGAATCGCCATGCCAATTTGCCTGCGGACGCTTTCTTTTGATCCCTTAAAAACAAAATCATCGGGGAAAGCCTGCAGCCGCGCCCTTTCCCTGTTTGTGAGGGCGCGCGGCTCTTTCCAGTGATAAACATGGGTCCCGCCGCCGCCTGAGCCGGTGATGGTGTAAGCCGGCTCGTCAGGCTTTAAGCGCTTGTATATCTGGCTTATTTTCGCGCCGCTTTTCATTCTCTTCGGGTTTAATCTCTTCGGGTTTAATTCCCCGCGGCTTGCCGCGATCCTGATGAGGCGATAGCCTCATATTATGAGCGAGTATATTCATAAAAGTCATAGCGTGTCAGTTTTGCTGTATCATTTGGTGTGTCCCATAAAATACAGGAGAAAGGCGCTAACAGACAGGGTGTCGGAGGAGCTAAAACGAGTTTGCAGAGAGATTAGCTTGCGTTATGAGATAAAATTTATAGAAATAGGGACAGACGGGGATCATGTTCATTTTTTGATTCAGTCTGTGCCGACATACAGTCCCACTAAGATTTGCAGGATAGTGAAGAGTTTGACAGCGAGGGAGATGCTGGCGCGCTGCCGCAACTGGCGGGCATTGGAACAACTTTGAAAATAAGACGGATGAGGGCGATTTTCCCTGAACTTTGGGACAGCTTCGGGGCTGTTTGCGCAACATAATGAAGCTTATCGGCGGCTTGCGCCTTTTGTCCAGCCCTAACAAAGTAAAAAGGCGAAAAAATGAGACACTTTTAAGCCAAAAGTCCAGCAGCCAAGAAGATTTCTGCCCCCGCGGCCCTGGGCGGGGGCCTCTTTTATCCCTCTAAAGCCTTTTTCGGTTTTTTGCCGCCAAATCTGTCTCATTTTTTCGTTTCGATGGCCGGCCTCGCCTATTGATCTGGCCGGCCTTTCGGCCGCTTCCGGTCCTCCGCGGAGCGGCGGGCTTGTCCAGAGGATGCCTGTTTGCTGGGACAGGGGCCATCCCCTTGCCGCCGGGGAGTCACAGGCATATTTGTCTGGACGGCCGCTCCTGCAGGAAAATCAGGGGTTTGGCGCAGGGGGCTAAAGCAGGCTCAGCGCTGGGATATGCCTGATTTTTTTGGCAAAAGCAAAAGATGCCGGAGAGAGCTTGGAGGGCCGCCCTTTTCAGGGGGAAATGAGTGCTGCGAGGGAAGGCGCCTTTCAGCGCGGCAAGGGACCGCCTTTTATTGCCAGCTGGCCCGGGCCAGGCCTCAGCCGCGGCTTATTCAGCCTTGCCGTTTTGAGCGCCCGCTTTCGGCTGGCTTTTCAGCTTGCCGTTTTTGAACTTGATAATCTCAGTTTCTGGCAGGCCAGTCACTTTAACAATAAATGCAATATCCGCTTTGGCATGGAGCATGTTTAAAATGACCTCTCGCTCCCTTGCCTGCCGGCCCTCCTGCCGGCCTTTCTGCAGGCCTTTTTGCAGGTTTTTTTTGCCAACCTCTTCCATTGTGTCTATAAACTGCATAAAGTTTTTCCCTCCTGTGGCTTTTTGATCGATCTCCTTTAAAACCTCCCAGTTAAACCGCCTCGGATGAGCGCTGCAAATGTAATCAACAGCCTTGTTTATTAAAACCTTCCAGTCCTCAAGGCTTAAAGCGGCCCCCATGCGAAACAGCTTTTTAATAATCCGCTCAGCCCGCTCCCAGTCCCCCTTCAAATCCCATATATGTTTCAGGATAAACAATGCCGGATGAGAAGTCAAGCCCCTGGATTTTCCCTCATCTAAATCCCTCAAATTCAGCAGAAAATAGCGAAAGTTCAAAACATGCCCCTTTATTGCATCCCAAACCTCCGCCGCGGCCCTGGACTGGGCCGGCGAAAGCTGACTCTTAAAATCCCGCAGCAGCGAGCCATGAAAATCCAGGGGCTGGGTCCACTTTGGCCTTTTTCCGCTGTAGGGCACAATTGGGATGATGGGCATTTTCAAGGCCCGGTAAGCCGGAGTCTGATACTCCAGAAGAATCTGGTGGATGTCCTTTCCCTGGTGGCTTCGGTGCTCCAAAAGAAACAGCAGGCCCAGCCGTCCGCCGCTGTTTTTAATCTTCACAGAGCAGAGGATGTCGGTCCGCCTCTCTCTCATTTCCTCGCTTAGAAAGGTTTTCATTTCGACCTCCAGGGAGCTCCAGTCCAGCAGATTGTAGAGTTTTTCAGGGAGCGCAAGCTTAAAGATGTTGGGGGTGTATCTTTTTTTGGAAAAAACCTTGCGGAAGTAAGAGTCATGGGCTGAGGGCCCCCCGCGGGCTTGTTTGCCGGGGCGGCCTCGCGGCCGTTCCCGATCCGCCAGGGAGTGGCGAGCTTGTCCAGAGGATGACTGTTTACTGGGACGGCCTAGCGGCCGTTCCCGATCCTCCGCGGAGCGGCGGGCTTGTCCAGAGGATGACTGTTTACTGGGACGGCCTTTCGGCCGTTCCCGGTCCTCCGCGGCATGGCGGGCTTGTCCGGAGGGCTGGCTTTTTGCTGTCCCGGCATCGCCTGCCCCGCCCCCGCTGTTTTTGCCCCGGCCTCCGCCAGCTTTGCCCCTTGAACTGTCTTTTTTTCCCTTGCCGAAAATGTTTGCTTTCATGGCTGTCCCTCCTGTTTGGTTTTTGTCCGCTGCCTGCCCGCCGCCGCTAAAGCCTCTGCTTGGAGCTTTCGCGCGCAGACTTTACGAAACACCATGCAAAAACGATGTAAAATCTAGGTTTTTTGCAATTTTTTTTAAAAAATCTGAAAAAAACCTCCAAAAAACCTTAAAAAGCGCCTAAAAATCCCGAAAATCCCAAAATCTGAAAAAAACCTCAAAAAGCGCTCAAATTTTAAGCAAATCTCTAAAAAATCTGTTTAAGCTCAGGCGCAATCAAAAAACATCATGCAAAAAACGATCCATCCAAAATGCCCTCAAAACCCCGGTTTTGGGGGGTTTTGAGAAAAAAACATTCCATTTTGGCGCAAAAATATTCCATTTTGGAATATTTGCCGCATTGCATCAGGATTTTTCAGGGGGCAACAGAGTCAGCAGGCTGTTTGCTGGGACGTCCTTTCGGCCGTTCCCGGTCCGCCGCGGAGAGGCGGGCTTGTCCAGAGGGCTGGTTTTGCGGCTGTTCCCTTCAAGCGGGTTCGGCAGCGGCAAAGCAGCTAGGCAGAGGTTCGGCGCTGGGACCTGTTTAAGCAGCTGGCTCTGAGAGCGCGCAAATGTCCTTTATATAAGGACAGCCGCAAGCCCTGCTCCAGGATTTAAAGCCCGCTTTCCTCCGAGCTAAGCCGGGGCTAAAGGCCGGTCTTCATTAGGCCTGGCCCGGCGCAAGCCGCCGATAAGCTTCATTATGTTACATTTTTTTGCTTTGCCGGCTGCGGGCCGGGCGGGGATTGCCCCCCGATTTGGCTGCGCGGCGCATGGCTGAAACAGCCATGCAGATGGCGGCAAAAGGCTGTGGCAGTTAACAGAGCCGGCGGCCCATCCCGCCGGCGGATTTTGGCGGGATTCTGGCGGCCAGGTCCGTTTTCAGCCTGCGCCGCTGTCCCCCGCCGCTTTATTGAGGCTGCCCGGCGGATTGTCTGCCGGGCGATGAAAACAAACCCATCAAAAAAACCCATGGAGGGATTTTCATGAAAAAAATCAAAGAGGTTTTTCAAGCTCTTTTCCAGCAAAAAAGAGCGCGGCAGGGGTCGGCTGGATTTTCATTGATCGAGCTTTTAGTCGTTGTGGCCATTATGGGGATTCTGGCAGCTATAGCCATCCCGCAATTTAATGCCTACAGAGAAGACACAGCAAAAGCAGCCTTACAGGGAACACTTGCCGGAGTAAAAAAAGCTTTTACTGCCTGCTCAACACTTAAGGCTTTTACAGGTTGTGATGCCTTAGCTGATCTCAACATTGATTGTCCACAATGTATTACAGCTTCTGAAATGAGCTTAGCTCCTAATTATTGTATTCATGCGAAAGCGGAAATAGCCGGGGAAGAATGGTTTGGATGTATTAGCATGGATGTTTCAGATGGATCAGCCACAGAAACCTACAGCGCGCGGGTTTGTGTGAAGGACCAAAACATAACTTCGGGGACATGCACAGTTGGCGGTTCTCCTGTAAACAAAGTAGCGGGGTTTGACAAATGCGATCCGAAAGCCTCCCCACTGACACAGTGCCAAGCTGATGGGGATTGCAGCGGATTGGGAGTGACAGGAACCCCCGGAAACTATTATTGTCAAACAAGCGGGGACACTGGAAAATGCGGGACAATGGGGACTTGTGGTTAACCTGACTTAATTAAATAGCTTTCAAGCCCCCGGATTGTCCGGGGGCTTTTCCTAAGGGGGAGGGAGATGTGTTGTTGCGCATAAATTGGGCTTGCTTCCCAAGGAAAAATGTGGTTTTTTTATGAAATTTCAGGATTTTTTCAGAGGTTAATTTTGTAAACTATTTTACAGCATTTTTATATGCAGCGGCGCCAAAAATGTCATAAAATCCAGAGATTAAAGGGGGGCAAACATGTCTTCAGAGCGCAAGCTTATTATAGGGGCTTTTGCCCTTCTTTATGTTTTTGTGGCTGCCACATGGGCCGGCTGGAAAGTGTTTTATAAGTTTCATGACTGCCAGGATCAGGCGCGGGATATTGCCAGGACATCGGACGATCAGACCGATCTTGTTTTCTCTGTCTGGATTTTCGGGGACAGCATGCCGGCCAACAAGAAGGCAGCGGTAAAGTTTTATCTTGGAAAAGGCGAGCCGCGCTGGCAAAAGGCCATCGAGCGCTGTGCGGAAAACTGCCGGCCCCGGGCGGCAAAGGACCGGCTGGCTTTTATGCTCATGGCCGGGGGCTTTTCCTAAAGAGGGGGGAGATATGAAAAAGATTTTAACTGAATTAGCGGCTGAGGCGGCAGCCAAGGGGGCTGAAAAGGCGTATGACCATTTTGCCAAAAAGAAAAAACAAAAAATTATGACTTCAGAGCGCCAGCTGATTTTCGGGACTATCGGCCTTCTCTATGCTTTTGTGGCCTTTACATGGCTTGGCTGGAAAGTGTTTTATAAGTTTCATGACTGCCAGGATCAGGCGCGGGATATTGAAAGGTCTGCGGACGACACAAGTAATCTGATTTTTTCTGTCTGGATTTTCGGGGGCAGCATGCCGGCCAATAAGAAGGCCGCGGCAAAGTTTTACCTCGGAAAGGCCGAGCCGCGCTGGCAAAAAGCCATCGAGCGCTATGCGGAAAACTGCTGGGACCGCGCGGCGCAAACCCGGCTTGCTTTTATGCTCATGGCCGGGGGCTTTTCCTAAAGAGGGGGGAGATATGAAAAAGATTTTAACTGAATTAGCGGCTGAGGCGGCAGCCAAGGGGGCTGAAAAGGCGTATGACCATTTTGCCAAAAAGAAAAAACAAAAAATTATGACTTCAGAGCGCAAGCTGATTTTTGGGACTATCGGCCTTCTTTATGTTTTTGTGGCTGCCACATGGGCCGGCTGGAAAGCGCTTTATAAGTTTCATGACTGCCAGGATCAGGCGCGGGATATTGAAAGGTCTGCGGACGACACAAGCAATCTGATTTTTTCTGTCTGGATTTTCGGGGGCAGCATGCCGGCCAATAAGAAGGCCGCGGCAAAGTTTTACCTCGGAAAGGCCGAGCCGCGCTGGCAAAAAGCCATCGAGCGCTATGCGGAAAACTGCCGGGACCGCGCGGCGCAAACCCGGCTTGCTTTTATGCTCATGGCCGGGGGCTTTTCCTAAGGGGAAAATGTGAAAAGAAAAGGAAAACTGCTTATCAAAGGCTCCCTCTCTAAAGTGGGAACCATGACATCCGAGCGCAAGCTTATTATAGGGGCTTTTGCCCTTCTTTATGTTTTTGTGGCTGCCACATGGGCCGGCTGGAAAGCGCTTTATAAGTTTCATGACTGCCAGGATCAGGCGCGGGATATTGAAAGGTCTGCGGACGACACAAGCAATCTGATTTTTTCTGTCTGGATTTTCGGGGATAACATGCCGGCCAATAAGAAGGCCGCGGCAAAGTTTTACCTCGGAAAGGCCGAGCCGCGCTGGCAAAAGGCGATCGAGCGCTACGCGGAAAACTGCCGGGACCGGGCGGCAAAGGATCGGCTTGTCTTTATGCTGAAGGGCTTTGAGCTTTACCTGATCACTAAGCAGAATATTTACAAGGGCACAGAGGCCGCCGGCCTGGACTGGATCCGCAAAACCATGCCCATAGACGCCCTCCTTGAATAGGGCGGCATTTTAACCCACACAAAGGAGGCAGCCATGTCAGCCGGCTTTTTTTAGTTTGCCAGGCTTCAAAGATGGCCTTGGTTCAGGCTTCATCGATTCAAGCCGCAGCCGCGCCACAGGCAGGGTCAGGCAAAAAACCGCTCCGCGGCCCTCTCTTTTTTTGGCGGGTTTGCCGCCTTTTTTTCCGCCTTTCGCCCCGGCTTTTTTATCGGCAGGCGGGCTGGTCCAAAGCCGCCCGCCATGCGCCTCCGCTATGCCGCGCGCGATGCTCAGCCCCAGGCCATGGCTTTTTAAAGACCCGGCGGGCGGGAAGCTTTCCGGCGCGCTGCCAAAGCTGTTGCTGGCCGGCGGGCCAGCTTTAAACAAGCTGTTTAGGGCCTCTGGGGAAAGCCCGCTGCCCTCGTCCGCCACAGAGCAGCTCAGCCCCTCATGAAACGAAAAACCCCAGTCAATAAAAAGGCCGCCGCATGCCGGAGAGGCTTTAATGGCGTTGGAAAGCAAATTGCCAAGCGCCTGGGCAAGCCAGACTGGATCTCCAAAAACCTCCAAAAAGCCTTCTGAGAGCTGGCTTTTGCCCGCGGTCCAGGCCTCTGATTCGCCCGCTCTGCCGCTGCCTGGCGCGCCGCTTTTGTGATGAGGCCAGGCGCCTCCATTAATTTGAAAAAACAGAGATTTTTCCTCTGCCGCCGGCTTCGCGGCGGAAAGAGCCTGGGAAACAGCCTCTGTCCAGGGAGTCCATAAAAACCTCAGCAGCTCCGGTCTTTTCCCGGCCTGTTCACCGGGCCGGCCCTGCGGCCGCTCCTGTTTGTTTTGGATCTGCCCGGCCTGAGCCTGCCCGGCCTGAGCCTGCCCGTCTTTGAGCAGCCTCTGATCCAAGTGCCCGCAGACCAGCTCAATCATCCGCTCTGTTTCCTCTTTCATCAGGCGGACAATGCGATGATGGTCATCTTTTGGCCGGCCCTGAATCAGCTCCAGCCCCATCCGCAAAGAGCTTAAAGGGGTTTTCAGCTCATGGCTGAACAGGCTGACAGGATCAATTTCCCACTCTTTGATCTTCATTTTTCCTCCCTTTAGGCTGCCGGCATAAATGGCCAGCCTATTGGCGGCTCTCTAAACGGCCGGCGCCTGGCTTTCGCGCGGAAACATCCAAAACCTGCCGGCATGCGCAAAGCTCAGGCAGCTCCCGCCGGCCTCCTCTCCCTGCTGGCCTTTATCGGAAAAAGCGCGAAAAAAATAAAGGGAAAGATATCCCTTGCGGTTTTTGCCGTTTTGGCGCATATTTAATTGTCCGCTTAATTTTATAAGCCCCTGATCTTGCGGCAATTTTATATGCGGCAGCGCAGTTTTTTAAGAGGCATTATATTGTGTGGCGGGCTGGCTTTTCAGCCCTTTGCGCCAGAGCTTTTTCAGGGATAAGCCGCTGGAAATTTTCTGAAAGCCAAAGCCGCCGCCAGCCAAAAAACCAAAGGGAAGAGCCATGGCCTCCAGCCAGATCCAGAAAAAACTAGCCTTGCCGCGGCGGCCAAAGCCCCGGCCAAAGCCTTGCCCAAAGCCGCAGCCAAAGCTCCGCTCAAAAACAGCTGAAAAGCAAAAACCGGCTCAGAAGGCAAATCAGAAGGCAAAAAAGCCTCTGAAAACCCCCCCCGGAAAGGGCCTTCCCGCGCTCCCGCGGATCGCCCCCGGCGCCAGAGCTTTGCCCTCTAAAAAGGGCCGTCCGATAAAATCCCTCTCAGCCCCCATAGAGATCATGCCGGCGAAAATCAGCCAGCCCTCCGCCCCCGCTCCTGCCAAAGCCGCTTCCGCGCAGCCGGAGGAGGCGCAAACCGCCCTGCAGTCTTATCTTTCCCAGCTGTCCCGGATCCCGCTTTTGAGCCGCGGGGAGGAGTTCCGCCTCGCCAGCCATTATTACAAAACCGGAGACCCGGAGGCCGCCCGCGCCCTGATCGAGGCCAATCTGCGCTTTGTGATCAAAGTCGCCGCTGAATACAGCCGCTTCCGCGCCAAAATCATGGATCTTATCCAAGAGGGAAATGTAGGCCTGGTCCGGGCGGTCCATGAGTTTAACCCCTACAAGGGCGCGCGGCTGATCACTTATGCGGTTTGGTGGATCCGCGGCTATATACAGGAATATCTTTTAAGAAGGCATTCCATTGTCCGCATCGGAACCAGCAAAAAACAGCAAAGGCTGTTTTACCTTCTTCAAAGGGAAAAGCAAAAGCTGGAGGAAATGTCGGCGGCAAAGCTTCTCCCCAATCTGGCCAAAGAATCCAGGGCCAGCGAAAAAGAGGCCGAGCGGATGAGCCGCATGGTTTTGCAGAGGGATTTAAGCCTGGACCAGCCCCTTCAAAAAGGGGGCGGCAAAACATTCCTGGACCTTCAGGCGGATGACTCTATGCCTGTGGATGAGGCCCTTGGCCTCAAAGGCCAGGAAGCTCTTTTAAGGAGAGAGCTGAACAAGCTGGCCCCCGCCCTGAGCGAAAAAGAGCGGGCCATTATCGAAACCCGCTGGCTGAAAACCCCTCCGGCCACCCTTCGGGAGCTGGCCGGGCGATTTCAGGTCTCGCGCGAGGCCATCCGCCAAAACGAGGAGCGGCTTTTAAAAAAACTGCGGGAAAAGCTCGCGCCTGTTTTGCGGCCCTTTTAAAGGGCCGGCCTTAAAGGGCCGCCGGGGCCGGCGCCTTGGGGAAAGGGGATGGCTCAGGCTGACTGGCCTTTAAAAAGGCCCATCATCCCGCTCCCGAATCAAAAGAGCTGCGGCGCCATAGATGGCCGGGGCCAGCAGCAGGCTGGCGATGGAGTCCCACACAAAATGCTGCTTTACAAAAACAGTGGAGGCCGTGATCAGCCCGGCGCAGGGCAGGCAAAGCCGCCAGACTCCGCCCGCCCTCCATAAATGGAATCCAATCAAAAGGGAGTGAAGAGAATGCAGGCTGGGAAAATGAACAGGGCTGATGTCGTATTTATAAAGGGCTGCGGTCAGGGAGACAAAAAATCCGCTCCGGCCCTCAAGGGAGGCGCGGGGCGACACAGACACATCTGAGGTCCAGGAGGCCAGGTAACATATAGCTGAGGCGGCGATCAGGCAAAACATCAGCCTCTTCGCGCCGGTTTTTTGCATTGGCGGGAAGAGCGGCGCCGCCATCACGGGAAAATACAGAGCGTAAGGCAGGATCATAAAAGGCAAAAAGCGGATCAGCCCGTCCCAGGAGCTTTGCGGGGACCACCAGCCCAGGCTGAACCGGCTCAAAATCCAGCCGGCCAAAAAATAGCTGGCCGTCTGGCCGGCCAAAAACAGGGCATGCCATAAATTGACTCTGCCGGCAAAAGGGAAAAGCTGGCGGAGGTTTTTGTTTGTTAAGGCTTTTATAATCATTCTCCGCCCCCGGCTGCCCTTGAGGCCGCCTTTGAGGCCGCGTCTGAAACAAGGCGGGAAAAAGCTTTTGTGTAGGCGGGGCCTGAGAGGATATGATGAGCGTCATAAAAGGGAAAGCCGGCCCAGAGAGCGCCCAGGGCGCGGGCCAGCTCTCTGTCCTCCCGCCTGTCTCCGATCACAAGATCTGGAGATTTTCCGCAAAGCCTGCGGATCTCCCCGGCGGATTTTTTTTTCGGATAGCTGGAGCGGAGGGAAAGCGAACAAGAGGAAAAGGCTTCGCGCTTTCGCTCTGTCAGGGGGTAGGAGGTGTAAAAGGCGGCCGATCCGCCAGAGAAAAGCCCCTCTAAAAACCGAAGCCTTTCGGCAATGTCCCGGCCGCTCCGGCCAAGCGCGCGGTCCGCGGCCTCATGCAAAAAGCGCCTGCCCCTCAGCTTGGCGGCCAAAAGGGAAAGCGCGCCCAGCCTCTGCGCCGCAAGCAGCTCCCGCCAGCTGTAAATAGAGCAGTCTATGTCGATTACAGCAAACATTGTTTTGGCTGGGAAAAAATCCCGGTTTCCGATGCGGAAGGGCGGTTTTTAAGTTTTTTTCATTTTTTTTGTTTTTTTGCTTGCTTTCCTGTCTAAAAACTGTATTTTTATGGACAGGGCGGTCCTCAAACCCTAACGGATTTGCGGACAGCCTCTAAAATAATATGATAAAAATTATGAAATTTCTGCTGCTTTTTTGTTTTGCCCCGCTCGCGGGCTGCGGGCATTTTTCAGGCTTGAAGCGGCCGGGGCCGGGGCCGGGGGCAAAGCCAGGCGCTGAAAATGCCGCCGGCGCCCCAGAGAGCCGGGCCGGGCTGAAAGATTACATAGGAGTCTGGAAGTTAGAGAAGGAGATTCATGGGTGTTTTCCCATCAAAATTGAAAAAGGCCCGTCAAAGGGGATGCTAAAAATCACAAGGGAGCCTTTGTCCCGCGCGGTGGCAGTGGATTCCCATTTTGGCGCCCCTCCTCAAACCACAATCATATCCGATCATTATAAATATAAGCTGGCCTCCTCCTCTCTGTATAAATTCATCCGGGGGCAAATTGTGTCTGCAGCTATTTGGTCGCCTGACACAAATGACTGGCTGAGCGCGGGGCTTTCTGCGTGGATTCTGGATAAAGAAAAGGGGGTTTTGGTTAAGAAAAAAGCCGGCTTGTCGATGCAGAAGAGCAAGCCCTTCCCAAAAGAAACAGCTGCCCGTGTTTTTAAGCTTCAGGGAGATGATGTCATCCTCAAATGGGATGTTGAATGCAGATATGTCAAGTCTGCAGCGGCCGCCCCAACAATAAAACAGGAATAGAGGAAAGGCTGCCGGGAACGGCCTCAATGGCCGTCCATCGAAAGGCTCGGCCGCTAGGCCGTCCCATTCCCCGCGGCCCCGGCCAAAGCTTATCAATCAGAAATCTTGCCGTTTTTGAGTTTGATGATCTCGGCTTTAGGCCGGCCAGTCGCTTTGGAAATAACGGAAATGTCAAATTTTTCCTTGAGCATGCTTAAAATGACAGCTCTGCGCTCTTCCTGGCGGCCTTCCTGGCGGCCTTCCTGGCGGCCTTCCTGGCGGGCCTGGCCAATGTCAGTCGCATAGTCACGGAGATGCTTCTCCCGAGCCGCCTCCAATGCCCGAACTTCGCTGTCAGCGGATAATTCCTTTAAACGGGCTTCAACCATTTTAAATATCCTCCTATTTACGCGAAACAGCGCCTCCCAGTCCCGAGGCGTCAAAAACGCCGAGTTTCTTATACTATAGCGCCAAGCTGTTGCCATGTCAACTATCCCCTCAGGGCCTGCCGGAAGGGAGGAATGACTCAAATTTACAAATATCATCTTAAGATGGTCCGTCAAAACAATATGCGGCGGCTTGTCCGAGCGGATGGAAAACGAATTGACCCAATCCTCCAACTCGGGAAACAAAACAAACAGCGTGAAAATCAGGGAAATAGAAGGCCTCAGGGCATCATACTCATCCCCAGACTTAAGGCCCTTCCCATATTTGCCCGACCAGTAGAGAAGAGACCTCTCCTTAAAATAGGCATGAGGGAGGGCCTGCATTTCAATATTGACAGACTCCCCGGTGTTCAGGGCGGCCAGCAAATCCAGCATGATCGCCTTGCCGCCGGGGAATTTTGGATGCCCCGCAGGGTCTTTTAAGAACAGCAGGCTTGACTGCAGCCAGTCTGTCCCTTTCTTGTCCTTGATTGTCAGCGATTTGACAATTTTGCCTTTGGGAAGGCGGATGAAGGTATCAACGAGGGACCAGAGCAATAGCTCATCTTTTGAGAAGAAGGCCTTGAACATGGCGTCTTGGCAGAGGTTGATGTAAGGGGCCGGGGCGCCTGCCCGGCGGCGGCCCGGCGGTTTGGCCAGAGCCTTGGCCCTGTGGATTTTTTGGGCTTTTGGCTGTTTTTTTGCTGGTTTTCCCTGATTTTTGGATGTCATGGCTGTTTTCCCCCCGCGGAAAGCGATTTTTTTGGCTGCCGGGAATGGCCGCGAGGCCGTCCCCACAAACAAGCCCTCAGCGGCCGTCCATCGAAACAAGCGGCGGTTTGCTTAGGCTTTCAAAAACCAGCGGCAAAGTCAAGGGGCGCCATTGCGCGGGAATGGCCGCCAGGCCATCCCAACAAACAGGCCCCCCCGGCAAAAAAAGCAAAAAAAGCCAGAATCAGGGCTTGACAAAGGGGCCTTGGCCGGGCTAATGTTCATTTCACAGAGTCAGGGACTCGCAAAATCGGGAATTTGATTGATGCAAACCCACGAAACAATCCGCGAAATCAAGCTTCAAGGCTGGCCTTTAAGGCTGAAAACAGACCGCAGCGAAAAGACCCTTGAGCTTCTTAAGCGCGAAGTCGAAGGCAAAATCAGGCTCGCTCAGGAGAGCCACAGTCACATTCCCCTCGAAAAAGCTTTGCTTTTAACCTGTCTTCAGCTGGCTGAGGACAAGTTTCTCCTAAAAAAAGCCGCAATTCAAGATCTGGACCGCCTGGAATCCCAGGCGCGGGGCATTTTAGCAGATCTGGAGTCCCCCTCTGATGGCGCGGAGCTTGAGGAGGCCACCTGAACTGAAGTTTCTCTCAAGCTCTCTGCCTTGTTTTTTGGAGCAGCGGGGAGCGGACAGTGTCAGAGAGCAAAAAACAACTTCGCCTGAGGCATGGGGCCAGGCTGCGGAGCTTTATCCGCCAGACTCCCGCGGCGGTTTTAAGGGAAAAAGAGAGCGCGCTGTTTCACAGCCTTTTCCGGCTGCTTGACTCTTCCCTCCGGCCCGATGGCTGCCGCCTTTCGGGGAGCCGCGCCTCAAAAACAGCCGGCAAAAGCCTTAAGCCTTCCGCCAAAGCCAGCTCCAAAGCAAAGCCTCAGGCCCAAAGCGCCCGGACAGCGGCGGCCTACCAGCCCCTGCCGGGAGAGCCATCTCCGCCGCGGGCCAGCCCGGGCGGGCCCGTCTCCTGGGAAGGGGCCTGGAGCGCTTTTTTGGAATCCTCCCCCCGGCAACCCCCCGGCAGCCCCGAACTTCAGTTTGCCTTTCCCGCAGCCGGGAGCCAGACCCCCGCCTTTTACATTCCCAAAAGGCCGGCCCCCGGCCGGCAGGCGCTCAAAGAAAAAGACCTTTATATAAAAAGCCGGCTGGGCTTTTTAGAGCCGGCCCCCCAAAAAAGCAAAAAAATTCCGGCGGGCCATATCGCCGCCTTTATTTTGCCTGGGCGGGCTTTTGACCGCCAGGGCCGGCGCCTGGGCCGCGGCGGAGGCTTTTATGACCGCGCGCTGGCCGCGGCGCCCGGGCTGAGAATCGGGCTTGCCTGGGACATTCAAATCCAGGACGAAGATTTGCCGGAGGAGGCTCATGATCTCCTCATGGACGCCATTGTCACAGAGAGTTTTGTTTTGATCCCGAAAATCCATGAGGCTGCGGAAAAATCCGCTTTTTTATCAGGCGGGGCCGGCGCTCTGCCGCTCCTTCAGGCGCCTGCCGCCCGGAGGAGTTTATAGACATCCCTTAAAACCCGCAAGGAGACACAAAATGGACAAATCGCTTTTAGACATTTTAGCCAGCTTTATTTCCGGCCTGTTTGCCGGAAGCCTTTTGTTTTTGTTTTACGCCCGGCTGATGGCCAAAAAACGAAATCAAACCATAAAAACCGAGGTTGATATGATTTTGAACAGGGCAAAGTCCCAGGCCGGGCGAATTGAAAGATCCGCCCGCCAAAAGGCCCGCGAGCATGAGGAGCGAAGCCGCAGAGAGACAGAGCGGGAGATCCGATCCTCAAAAGACCGTCTGAAAAGCCAGGAGTTCAAGCTGAAGCAGAGGGAGGACCGGCTTCAGGAGGAGTTTGAGCGCAGGGGGGGCGATCTGAAAAAAACAGAGCAAAGCCTTATCCAGGAAAAAGAGCTTCTGGAGATCTCGGAAAAAAAGCTTCAGACCGCGCGGGAGCAGCTGGAAAAACAGCGCGAAGAGCTGGGCCAGTCCCTGGAGTCCGCCGCCTCCATGACCAAGGAGCAGGCCAGAGAGCATCTGAAGGCCAGCTATGAGGACGAGGTGAAAAAAGAGCTGAACAGCCGCTTCATCCAGATTGAGGAGGAAATGGCGAAAAAAACAGAAGAGCGCTCGCGCCTGCTTGTGGCGCGGGCCATGGCGCGCTATGCGGCGGAGGTGACAGCGGAAAGAACAGTGGAGACCCTTCCCATAGCCGGCGCCTCCACAAAGGGAAAAATCATCGGGCGGGACGGGCGGAACATCCGCGCCCTGGAGGCCGCCTGCGGCGTGGATTTGATTATCGGCGAGGGGCAGGAGACCATCACTATCTCATGCTTTGATCCTGTTCGGCGCGCGGTGGCAAAAAAAACCCTGGAGAAGCTTATGGAGGAGGGGCGGATCCATCCCGCCCTGATTGAGGAATCAGTCGAAAAAATCCGCCGCGAAATTCAGTCCCAGATAAAAGAGGATGGCGAAAAGGCCTGTTTTGACTTGGGCATTCACGACATCAACCCCAGCATCATCAGGGTTTTAGGCAGCCTTCAGTACCGCTTTATTGAGGGGCAGAATCTTTTAAAATATTCCACAGAGGCCGCTTATATCGCTGCTCTGCTGGCCTCAGAGCTGGGCGCGGACGAAAAAATCGCGCGCCGGGCGGGGCTGCTTCATGCCATTGGGCTTGCTGTCCCCCACACCATGGGCGGGAGCTATGCTGAGGTTGGGGCTGAATTTTGCCGAAAGCGCGGCGAAAAGCCCTTTATCTGCCAGGCCATTCGCTGCCACGACGGCAAAATCAAGCCGGTTTCAGTCCTGGATCACATTCTCCAGTGCGCCAGAAATCTTTCGCGCTCGCGCTCCGGCATGAAGCGCTCTCTTTTGGAGAGCCATATCAACCGCCTGAAGGAGCTGGAGTCTCTGGCCAACAGCTTTGACGGAGTCAAAAGGAGCTTTGCCATTCAGGCGGGGAGCGAGATCCGCGTTCTGGCCGATCCCTCCCGGATCTTGGACGAGAGGCAGATGGCCATGCTCTGCCGCGACATTGCGGGAAAAATCCGCCGCGAGCTGAATCTTTCAGGCCATGTAAAAGTCAGTGTGGTCAGGGAGTACCGGATTGTGGAGCATGCCCGTTAGGAAGGCCCCTTGCGCGGGGCGGAAGCCTTTGAGCCGGAAAATGAAAAGGGAGGGCCGCGGGCCAGCTTGCGGGAAACAGGAAAATTTTTCAAAAAACTCAAAAAAAACAGGGGAGGGGGAGGGGCAGCCCTTGACATTTGCGGCGCGGCGCGCTATATTCTGCCCTGTTTTTAGGCTTTAGAGGATTTTTGTGGGTTTAAAAAAAAAGGAGGTGATTATGACGCGCTTATTGTTAATTTTTTCTGCTGTTTTAATGGCTGGGGTTTTCCGCGGAGCTTATGGCGGGGAGCTGGCCGCCGCGGAGACTGCGGTCATGCCGGAGAATGCGGCGGCCAGGGCTGCCGCTCACAGCGCGGGGCTTTCTCATAATTTCAAGGAAATGAAAGATGAAGATGTTGAAGAAGAAGATGAAGATGTTGTTATAGACAAATTATTAACGGCCAAAGGCGTGACCAAAGGCCCCGGCTTGGAGACTGCCGGCATGTCCCCGCCCGCAGCCATCAATTTTGAACAGGCTGCCTCCCCCTGTGATTGTGATATGCGGGATCTTCAAAACATTCTGCGGGATGGCCTGCGGGGCAAGGCCTATAACTTGCAAGTTTCCTATCCTGTTCTTTTTTCCCCCGGCTCCGCTCAAGATTTATATAAAATTTATTTTTCAGGCTTTTACAAATCGGCGGATAAAGGAGACAGCAGCGTGGAAGGAAAGACTTTTCTTGATGGGTCAGCTGTTTATGCCTGCGGCGGGGATAAAGCGATTTTGAAAGATTTTGATTTGAATTATGAAGTCCGGATGTATGGGAGCAAAATTATTGTTCCTGTTAACTTAAGCCCCATGTCTGTATTTCAAGTTCTGGCCCCCGCGGGAGCGCATGCCATCGCGGACAATTTACAGAAAAAAAGCCCAAAGCCCAAAGCGCTTGCCATCGTGGACATAACAAGAGGCCTTGGAGAGGCTTTTTTGCCGCTCAGCCAGCTGTCATGCGGAGCGGAAGAGGGAGGCGCGGCCATTGAATGATTGCCCGCCGGAAAAGCAGCTGGAGATCATCTCCGGCGGCGCGGCCGGCCTGATACAAAAGCGGGAGCTTTTAGAGAGGCTCCGGGAGAATCGGCCTCTTCGGGTGAAGGCCGGGTTTGATCCCTCCCGGCCTGACATGCACATTGGCCACTCGGCTCTGATTAACAAGCTGCGGCAGTTTCAGGACTTGGGCCACGAGGTCATTTTTATTGTGGGGGATTTTACCGCCCTCATTGGCGACCCCTCAGGGCAAAACAAAACCAGGCCCATTCTCACAGAGGAGGAGGTCAGGGCCGGCGCGAAGACCTATATTGAGCAGGCGGCGGGAAAAACCTTTGGCGGCGGGAAAGGGGATGGCTCCTCCAGCGGACCGGAGCATTCTTCGGGGGCTTCTTTTGAAAATGACAGAGAAGTCCAGGCCATTTTAAAATACTTTCGCCGGCTGGATCCGAAAAAAACCAGAGCGGTTTATAACTCGGAATGGCTGGGCCGGCTTTCCCTTCAGAAGTTTCTGCTTGAGACAGCCTCTCATTTGACAGTGGCCCGCCAGCTGGAGCGGAATGACTTTTCCGAAAGGCATAAGGCGGGGCGGCCCATTGGCCTGCATGAGTTTTGCTACCCCGCGCTTCAGGCTTTGGATTCAGTGGAGGTTCGCTCAGATGTGGAGATTGGGGGGACAGACCAGCTGTTCAATCTCATGCTGGGAAGGGAGCTTCAGGAGCGGGCCGGCCAGCCCCCCCAGTGTGTTTTAACCCTGCCTTTGCTGAAGGGGACAGACGGCTCGCGCAAAATGTCCAAAAGCTTCGGCAACGAGATAAGCTTTAATGACTCTCCAAAGGAGATTTTTGGGAAAGTCATGAAACTCTCTGATCCTCTTATGGAGGAATACTGGCGGGCTTTTTGCTCCGCCCCCTGGCCCTTTGAAGGCTCCTCCAATGAGGGCGCCGCTTCGCCGGCGGCCCCGGCGGCGGCCTCAGGCGGCTCAAGAGAAAACCCAGAGAGCCCCTCAGAAAATCCCAGAGACCGCAAGCGGAAGCTGGCCTTTGCGCTGGTTTGGGCTTTTCATGGCCCGGCGGCGGCTTCGCGGGCGCGGGAGGAGTTTCAACGAGTGTTTTCCGGAGGCGGACTCCCGGACAGCATCCCGGAAAAAACTCTGCCTCCGCGGCAGGGCCTTGGGATTTGCGCTTTATTGAGGGAGGCGGGGCTTTTTGCCTCGTCCAGCGAGGCCCGGCGGCGGATTGAGGGCGGCGCTGTCAAATGGGATGGAAAAAAGCTTTCCAGCCCCCTGAAAAAAATTGATTTGGAATCCGGCCAAAGGTTTTTGCTCAGCTCCGGGCGCCGAAAATTCATTCGTGTTAAGGTAGGCTGAGCGCTTGTTTTAAAATATGCTGGCTGCTGTGTTAGGATATGCTGATGGGGCAAAAAATGGCCTGAGCTTTTTAAAAACATGAAAATTAAATTTTTGCCGCAAAATATTGAAATTGAGGCCAATCCTGACAAAAGCGTTTTGGAGCTGGCGCGGGCCTGCGGAATTCGCATCCAGTCCTCCTGCAACGGCATGAGCAGCTGCGGCGACTGCCGGGTGTTTTTGAAAGAGGGCGAAAACCATGTTCTGCCCCCCGCGGGGGAGGAGCTGAAGCTTATCGGCCAGGGGCATTATATCGATCAAAGGCGGCTGAGCTGCCAGATTTACTGCTTTGGCAATGTCACTGTGGATTTGTCCGAGCAGGAGGAGCGGTTTCAGCAGGGCAAGATCTCAAAGCAGTTTTTGGAGAGAACCCAAAAGCGGAGCCCTCTGGAGACCCGCTCCAAAGGCGGCATTCTAATAGAGGAGGACAAGGATTTTTAATAGGCAAAGCCCTTAAATTGGGGAAAACTCTTGTTTTTTTGCGGGGGCGCGCGCGGGGGTTCGGGCGGCAGCAAAAATTTTGCGGCTTTAAAAAGTTTTTTCTGGCATAATGGGGCAAAAGATGGCATGATTGCCCATGCATGATTGCCCATGATTGCTTATAGATCTAAAAAAAATAAGGAGGCGCGATATGAAATACTTGCTTGTTATTTTGTTTTTTGCCGGCTCTTATGCTGAGGGCCTTTGGTATCAGCAGGGCGCCGGAGAGTGGAACGATCAGCAGAGGGCGGCGGCAATCGGCGCGTGGGCGGGCGCGCTGGCGGGCGCGGCGGCAGGGGGCGCCATTGGCTTCCTGGGGGCTGGCTTCATGGAGGTGGAGGCTGAGCTTAAGCCTCTTTGGGCTTCGATTGGAATGTTGCACGGCGGGATGGCAGGCATTGCGGGAGGCGCCTGCTATCATGCGTTTAAGGAGAAGACAGCCAGGAAGCCGGACAAGCCAATGGAAACCTCTTGAAGAGGCCAAAGCCGTCTTAAGATCTGCTGCCTGCGCGATCTCAGGGATGAGCCAGCGGGGGGGGGGGCTGCCCGCTTCAAAATAGAGGCGCTATCTCTCAAACAAATCAAGATGGCCGCGGCGATTTCTCTGAATTTCATATACCGCCTTATGCCGTCCGCTGTGTCTTCTGGTTATTTTATACAAACGCTCCCCCTCATTAGCAGTCATTTTAAACATCCAGAAATCCTGCTGTCCGCGCTCTCTTTTTTCTTTTCATTAAACCCTCCCCGCGCTGCTGTTTTTCAAAAAAATCCGCCCCGCCGGCAAAAAAAGCGCCTGATTTGAGCTGCATTCTATCTAAAGGCTTTTTTGCAAAGCTTGTCAAGAAAAAAAAATTTGCGGCTCTTTAAAAGGTTTTTTCTGGCATAATGAGGCAAAAGACGGCATGATTAGCCTTAAAGGCCTGGCTGGGGCCTGCCTCCAAAAAAAAACTAAATTTCTTTGGGAAGGGGGCTGGGAGACAGATTCCCGCTTTTTTGAAAGAAGACTTTATAACAGGCGTCCACAGTCTTCACCCCTGCCATGCCTCCATATCCCGCTCCAAATATGAGTCCCGCAGATGTGGAGACAATTCCCCCCAAAAGGGCAGCCATGCCGAAAAGCGCTTCTGCCCCGCCGCCGCCTGCATCAAAGCCAGGCAGCAAAAGATCAAAGGCCAGAGGGACAGCGGAAATGCCGGCTATTCCGCCGGCAAGAAGCCCGGCGCCGCCTCCGGCAAGGGCCCCCGCAATCTCTGCAATAGCAAGCGCGGGGCCGCCTCTGAATTTGTTTAACTTCTCCTCTTCAGACAGCGTCACTGCCTCCTTTGCTTTTTTAAGAAGCGCGCCTGCCAGAGCGGGAAGGCTGGACCATGTTGCCCCCTTCATCTCGGATATCAAAGCTTCAGCGGCGCGGGCGGTCATATTAACCCCGGCTCTTGCAGCCTTTTCCTCCTCTCTTCGCAGATTTTCCTCCCATGCCTTTATCCAGTCTTTCAGATCCTCTCCCCCTCCTTTCAGGCCTGCCTCCCATGCCTTTTCGCCTGTCTCTTTTTCAGACAGCGCCGCAGCCGCCTCTCTTGTTCTTTTAAGAAACGCGCCTGTCTGAGAGGCAAGGCGGGCCGAGTGGGATGCCGCCGCCTTAATCCAGACTTTCGCGGCCTCCCCCTCTTCTCTCAGATTCTCTTTCCATGCCCTTTCAATCTTCTCCATTTCCGCGCTGTCTGGTTTTCTTTGAGCAACCAAACCGGCGGGAATGAAGCTTGCCACGGTCCACGGAAGAGCCCTGACCCATAAAGGCCAGTCAGATTCGGCGCCCGCCTCCACATACAGGCCAAAGGCCGATCCCCCCAATATTACGCTGATGGCAAGGGCGCTCTCTCTAAGCTCTGAATTCCCTGAAAATGCAGCCTGAGGCCCGCCGCTGTATGTGGTCAGAGCGTTTTCAAAGCTCTCGCCCGCTTTAAGAAACTCAATCATTTTGATATTGCCGGCTTTGGCCGCAGCCGGGATCAGCCTTTCCCTGATCTCGCTCTCAAGATTAAGGCCCCCCGCGCGCTGTCTTTTAAAATATATCCAGACAGCGGTTCTGTTTAAGCGAAGCGCGACAGCTGTCTCCAAAGCGTCCGCCCCCCTGGCGTCCTGCAGGGACAGATCCAGACCCTCCCCGCTTAATATTTCATCAGCCAGGCCCTGCCAGGCCTGAGCGGCGCCTTCTCTCCCCTCATGCAGAGACTGCCTGATCCTTTTCAAAATCAACGAAAAAATCGGAGTCCCTTTAGAGCTTTTTCTGTTTATATAATCCCTGTTGTGGCGGAGAATCGCGCGGAGAGCCTCCGGCCCGCTTTTTAAGACGCTGGCCAGCTCTAATGCCGGCCTTTCCCCTGAGGGGGCAAAAGCCGCGTCAGCCCCCCGCTCCAGCAAAAAAGAAAGCGATTGGGGAAACCTCAAAGCCGCTGCGGGAATAACAAGGGGATCAAATCCCTCAGAGGCGATTCCGCTGAAATCCGCATTAAGAAAAACAGACTCAAGCGCTTTATGAAGCGAGCGGTCTGTCTCGCTCCGCCGCTTCTGAAAGCCTTCGCCGCCGCCGGACTCCGGACGGCTGCTGTAAAGCTCTTCCATGGCGGCTTCAGCGGCCCGCCTGATTTCCTGATTGATTGAATGGCCTGTTTTTTTCTCCGCTGGGATTTCAGCGGCGGCAGCAGGCGGGCTGATTTCCTCCGCTGGGATTTCAGCGGCGGCAGCAGGCGGGCTGATTTCCTCCGCTGGGATTTCAGCGGCGGCAGCGTCCGGCCTGATTTCCTCCGCTGGGATTTCAGCGGCGGCAGCGTCCGGCCTGATTTCCTCCGCTGGGATTTCAGCAGCGGCAGCAGGCGGCCTGATTTCCTGATGGGCTGAATGGGCTGGTTTCTCTTTCTGTTCCAGCGGCAGCCGGCCGGCCCGCCTGAGCCGCCTCAGCTCCCGGTTATAGTCTTTTCTCTCTTTAGGGCGGCTGAGGGTTTTATAGGCGGTTTGCAGGGAAATAAACTGGCTCTCAGCAAGCGGGCTGTGATTCCTGTCAGGATGAGCCTTGCTTATTCTCTTTCTCCAGGCCAGTTTTATTTCATTTTGGCTGGCGCTTTCCGAAACGCCCAGCATTTGATAAAAGGTCTGCCCCCCGATAACTCCAAAGGCGGAAAGCGGGGCCGCAGCCAAAAAAAACAATGAGATAAAAATCTGTTTCATAAATCCTCCTTTGCAGGTTTTTTAAAGCGGCGGCGCGGAAGATTCCAGCATAGGGGGGGCCGCCTCCCCCTTCCTCAGCTCTCTATAGGATTGAAACGCCTTGTAACACATAACGGATGTCAGGCCGCCGGCCAGCGCAAGGCCCGACCCGGCCATAAACATGTTTATATCGTAAGCCCCGGCGGCAAGCCCCCAGCTTGCAGCCGCCGCTGTTCCGTTGACAAACATGGCTTTTATATATGCTTCTTTTGTCTTCTCTTTGTCTTTCCGGAAGCCGGAAAGGCCCATCGGAACAGCGGTTTCTATTAAATTTCCAAACAGATTCGCTGCCTGAGCCTGCCGCTCCCTTATTATTTTATTGGCTGTTTTTTCATCCGCATCTGTCTCTTCCAGACTCAGAAAATCATTTCGAGCATTGTCGGAAAGCTCGTTTATCTCAGCAAGATAAAGATAAATTTTATTGCTTGTCAGCCGCGCGGCCTGGAAATCCCCGTTTTTCAGGAGCTGCTGCCTTGCCCCTATATCTTCAGACAGCTGCTGGCTGTGTTTTTCAGCTATTGCCTCTGGCAGCCCCGCCTCCCTGAGGCGCGCAAAAACAGCCGGCCTGATGATTTCGCTCAAAGAGGGGCGGGCCTCCGCCAGCAAATGAAAGATTGTCTTTCGCGTTTTTGTCTCGCGGGAGTGCAAAAGGGCAAGAACCTTCCATGCCGGGCCTTCATAGAGCTTGGCGGCGGCTTTTAAAAAGCCGTCAAAATCCCCTTTTAACAGGGCGGAGCCGGCCGCTGTGTCTTCCAGGGGAGTCTCAGGAAGCTTTCTCCATATATTGTCTTCCTCTTCGGGATAAGCTGCGGGATTCGCGCCCCACACAGTGTTTTCGGCTTCATCATATATCTCATGGTTTGGCGCTTCATACAGGCGAAAAAGCTGCTGCGCCGCATGATTTTCGGAATGGACGGCGGCTGCTTCGGGAGTCAGGCCGTCTCTGTCCCGTTTTCCGAGAGGCGGAAGCAGGGCCTGGGCCATGGCGATCTCTTCCGCAACCATGCTCTTGGTTTGGGCGCTGAAGCTCTCAGTAAACTGGTTGCGGCCGGGCAGCAAAACAAGATGATAGGTTGAGGAAAATGTTTTTTTCCGCCGTTTGGGATCAAACAGGTTTTCCACGGCAAAAAAGAATTTTTTTGCCGGGCCTTCTAAAAGCGCCTCTAATTCCATGCGGAATCTGAAAAGATCGCCTTTTCTCCGGCTTTTTTCCAGCCGGGAAAGCGCGGCTGAAGTTTTCGGATCGGAAATTTTTATCTTCCCGGCCTGAAGGGCGGAGGGGAAAGCGAAGGCAAAAGCGCTTAAGACAGCAAAAAAGCGCCTGCGGGCCGCCAAGCCCCCCCGCGCGGGAAAAAAAGCCATGGCGGCGCCGGCTAAAATACAGATCTGTTTCGCCGCTCCGCTCATTTAAAATCCTCCGCGCCTGGCCTCATTGCGCGCATTTATCCCGGTTTACAGCCATAATAATAAGGATGCAAGCCTTTACAGCTCAAATTTAAGAAAATTTAAGATTTTATTTGAAGGCTTTGTCTGGCGGCTCTTTTCAGGCGGGAATGCGGCAGCTCAATGGTGTTTGATTCTGCTGAAGGCGCATGGCCCCGCGCCCTGCCATCTGGATTTCCAACCGCAGTTAATTGATTCTGCTGAAGGCGCATGGCCCGCGCGCATTTTTGTCTTTATTTTATGCTTTCGCCCCCATGCCCGGCCCCGCGGGGGCTTTTTTGAGCGCTTTCCTGATTTTCGGGCTTTCCGCAGCGGCGGAGGCTGCGCGAAGCCGCCATGGAGCGGCTGGCGCATTCCATACAAGCCTCTGATGGCTCCAGGGGCTGCCTTTAAAAGCCAGGCTTTTAGTCCAGCTTGTTATGGGCGGTTTTCTTGAAGGCGCTATAATCACTGAAAAAGGGGGCTGGCCCCCTGGAGAGCCTGAATATTGCTGCCTGGATATGCCTGATTTTAATGAAGATGGCGCGGCGCCAAAAAAAACGGGGGAAAATAAGGGGGGCAATGAGGCTGTTTTGGCTTTTTTTGTTTGTTTTAGGCTCAGGGGCTTCCTGCGGCCCGCCGCTCCCCGCGCAAAGCCTTGGAGGCTATGAGCCGCCGGCATGCTCTGCCGGCAGAGGGCCTTCCCCCAGAGAGCTGGAGGAGAAAAAACAAGATCTGTTTCGGGACATTGAAGACTCCCCCCGATACAGCAGCTCAAAAGCGAGGGAGCGGGCCATTCGGAATTATAAAAACATTATTCGGATCAAAGAGCGGACAGCCTGCCCGGAGGATGTGGAGCGGATGATTGAGAACATTGCCCGGCTTCACAGGCGCTGAAGGCCTGGATTTTTGGCAGCTTGTCCGATGCGCGGCCTCAAACCTGCCCGAAAGCTCTGATTTTTTTCAGCAGCCGGAAAAAACCCTGCAAATATCCGCCAATTTTTCCAAATGTCTCCCGCCAAAAGCCCTGATTTTTTTCAGCGGCCGGAAAAAACCCCGCAAATATCTGCCAATTTTTCCAAATGTCTCCCGCCAAAAGCCCTGATTTTTTTCAGCGGCCGGAAAAAACCCTGCAAATATCCGCCAATTTTTCCAAATGTCTCCCGCCAAAAGCCCTGATTTTTTTCAGCGGCCGGAAAAAACTGCCAATTTTTCAAATGTTTTCCCGCCAAAAGCCCTGATTTTTTTCAGCGGCCGGAAAAAACCGCCAATTTGCGCCAATATCTTTAAATATGGCAAATATTTAAAAAGAAAACCATCATCCAGGGAGGGATCATCATGAATTTATCAAAAAAATCACGCTTAAAAATCTGTTTTCGCTCTTTTTTTGCGGTTTCCGCCTCTTTTTTTTGCATGCTTTCCGGCGCCCCCGCTTTTGGACAGCAGAGCCTGCTGGGGGCATGGGAGCTTGCAGGATATATGTGCTCCGCAGACGGCAATCTGATTCCCATGGGAGATTCCACGCAGGAGTTTGTTTTCCGGCATGGCGGGGAGCTTAAAGTCACATATCACAAGCTGCCTGGCAGTGACGATGAGATGACTCCCCGGGAAGTGTGGGAGCGCTCAGTCCGGGAGGCAAAGGAAAGAGTGGAGCGCTGGCATCAGGATGACATTGGCGGGCACGAAGAAGCCTGCCGCAATAACCCAGATGATGACAATCTCTGCTCGCGCCGCGGCAAAGCCGATCTTTATGACGAATGGCGGGGGCAAAGAGACAGGGAGCTGGCTCAAATGCTGGAGGAGATCGGAGAAGAGCCGGGGGAGGAGTCTCAGGAGCCATGCAAAATAGTCTACAGCATGGGATGGAGCGCTTCCAGAGGCGCGTTAACCATCACGCAAAAAGCCGTTGAAGCCACCGATTCCTGCGGATACAGCAGCGGCGTCCCCCAGAGACTGTCACTGAGGTTTTATTTTGATGAGGGGAATTTGCATTTTATCATGCCGGCAAAAGGCCGCGAAGAGGACTGCGGGAGCCAAGACACTGTTGCTATATTTTTCAGAAAATAAGCGGCATAAAAAAAAAATGAAACAGGATGAGCATAAAAAGATTAAAAAATAAGCGGGTTTGCGCGGTTTCTGTTATTGCTGCGGCTTAAGTGATTAAAAAATAAGCGGGGTTTGCGCGGTTTCTGTTATTGCTGCGGCTTAAGTGATTAAAAAATAAGCGGGTTTGCGCGGTTTCTGTTATTGTTGCGGCTTAAGTGATTAAAAAATAAGCTGGTTTGCGCGGTTTCTGTTATTGCTGCGGCTTAAGTGATTAAAAAATAAGCGGGTTTGCGCGGTTTCTGTTATTGCTGCCGGCTTTAAGTGAGTAAAAAAAACTGGCGGATTTTTTTTTTTGCAGTGGAGCTAAAAAAAACGCTTGACTTAATTTTTTGGCTGTAGTTTTCTGCATGAGGAAGCCCAAAATTATTTGGGTCTAAAAAAACAACAACTAAATAGGAGGTTCATTATGCGCTTCATATTATTTTTTCTTATCCTGCCGCTTGGCGCCATGGCCCAGCAGGCGGAAGACACCGCTGTTTCTTCAGAAGAAATGGCTGTGGAGGCGGCTGTCTCGTTAGATGGCGAGGCGCGCCAGGAGGCCCTTTCGGCTATTTTTGCGGAGGTCTATGGGGACGCGCATTCCGCTAACTCCCCTTACAGCTCAGAGGATTACGCGGGCATTGCCGAAGCCATTGGCAGCTGCGCGGCAGGCCCGGATGAAGCTGCCGAGGCAGCTCCTGAGCTGCAGACAGAGTCTTGCGCGGATGTGATTCAGGCAGCCTTTGAGGGCGGCCTCTCTCCCGCCGCTGTTAGACAGGCCATAGAGGAGGCTGGCCAGGGCGGCTCAGAGCCTGTGGCAAAGCCCTAAGGCCTGCTTTTTCAGCCGCAATTTAAGAATCAAAATGACGCCGCCCCCTGCTGGTTTTTTGAAAGCCGGCAGGGGGTTTAGTCATGCTTGGGCGCCCGCCGGATCCCCGCATTTTGCGAAGCTCAGAAATCAAAAAACAGAAGGGTTTAAGATGAAAAACATGCTTTGCCTGTTTGCCGGGCCAGCCTCGCAGCCGCTCATTATAAACAGATGCAGCTGATTTTGCTTTTTGCCAGTTTTGCTGTTTTCTGCTCTTTGCGCTTTCCTTCCGCGGCCCTTGCCTCAGGGGGGGAGGAGGCTTTGCCCCGGCTGAAAAGGCTGCGGGATCAGGGCCGCCTTCAGGAGTTTCGCGCGGAAGCGGAAAAGCTTTTGCATGGCCCCGCAGAGGAATTTTTCCCAATTATGGGGGCTTTTATTGAGTCTCCGCAGGCGCTTCCGCCCTCCGGCGGAGGGCGGCCTGCCGGAAGCCGGGAGCTGAAAGCCGGCCCCCCCGCCGCCAAAGCGTTTCTTCTGGAAAAAAAGGCGCTTGCTTATGTTCTGACCCCCGCTTTGGGAAAAAAAGACCGCTATGGCCGGACCGCGCGGCAGGAAGCGGCAAAGGGCAGCGGAAATTATGCGGTTTATGATTTTTTGAGCCGCTATGACGACCGCTTTGATCATGAGATTTACAGGAGCGGCATTTATAAGGGGGGCGCTTATAAGGGAAAAGGAGAATCTGTCTGGGATCAAGAGCTTAAGATGTATCCGAAGGGGGTTTTGTGGCGCGGGATTCCCGAAATCCAGCTGGAGGGGCATGCCGCGGCGCAGGCGCTTTTGAGGGGCGACTCCAAGGGTTTTCGCCAGGCCCTGGATGATTTGCGCTCCGGCCCGGCATGGGAAACCCTTGCCCTTATTCATTCCCGGATGGAGAGGACAGGGCAGACTTTGTTTCACCTGGCGGCGGTTTTTGAGCCTTCGCAGTCCCACAGCATCAGCCAGAAATACGAGAGCATTGAGGCGGCAAAGGCTCTGGAGAGGCTGATAGAGTTTGTCCAGCCCCCCGCTATGCTGGAGTCGATGAGGAAAAATCAGGAGGGGGCGCTTGGAGCAAAGCTCTGGAGCGGCGCGCTGGCCCTTGGCGGGGCCGCTTTGTCAGCCGCGGCCTTTTATGCGGGGGAGCCTGCCCTTGGGGCAGCTCTGGCCCTGCCGGCGGCCTGCGGCGCCTATAAATGCCGAAAAGCCTTTGCGAAAAAAAACCAGTCAAAAACCTCCTGCGCCGAATAAGCCAGCCGCCTCCCCCTCTATTGAGCTGTTCCGCTGATGGCCTGTCAAAAAAATTGGCTGAGCGGCGGCTTGCAATGCAGAGAGGATGACATAATATGAGCGGACAGGGCGCGCCTGTGCTGGAACTGGCAGACAGGCCAGGTTGAGGGCCTGGTGTTCATTATTGGACGTGAGCGTTCGAGTCGCTCCAGGCGCACCATTTTGATGGCCAGCCCCGCGGCCGTTCCTGATGGCCAGCCCCGCGGCCGTTCCTGATGGCCGGCCCCGCGGCTGCCCCCTCCCTCTTTTTGAGGCGCCGCGCCCGCGGGCAGCCAGTCCAGGGCTTAAAACCGGTAATGAAGGCAGTTTTCCGATAGGATAGAGGCTTTTTTTATCCGCGCGGGGGGAACTTTTTGATCTTGATTTTTTAAGGGAAGCTCTGTCAAAAGCTTTTTCTCAAAATCCTCCCATGCCTTCATGCCGTAAAACGAGATAATTTTCCCCTTAATGGAGCAGAAAAGCGACATATCTGTCCGGCTCAGCCAGTTCAGTTTGCTCACCTTGCCGGTCAGGGCCTGCTCTCTCCATGCTATCCGGGTCATTATTCTCGCGCCTTCAAACAGGCTTTTCCGCGCCTCGGGGATTTGGGACACCTCGCCCAGACAGTCTTGAGAGACCAGAAAAAAGTCTTTTAAAAGCTTTCTCAAATAAGAAAAATACTCATAACAGCCCCCCGGGGCATAAGCATCCCAGCATGAGTCAGTCAGCCGGCTGATCAGCGGCTTTTTGCGCAGTTTGTCTGCGGGGTCTTTGATTAAGACGCCCTTTTGAACAGATAAAAAATGCTTCTTTTGAGTTTTGCAAAGCGTGCGCGGCGGATCATTTATAACGATATAGGCAATTCCCCCGCCAATCAAAATGGCGGCTAAGAGGGCCTTGGGCAGCTTGTAAAGGGCCTTCACAATGCTGTCAGTTTAGCATGGGATGAAAAAAAAACCCGCGCCGGCGGTCGCAATGCCTGCGGGCGCTTATGCAGCCCTGGGCCGGGGGAGGCATGATTTATAGAAGCTGGCGGCCGCAATGCCTGAGGGCGGGGTTTGCGGGATTCTGCGGCTTGCCCCCGGACTGAAACCAGGCTGTTTTGTCTTTCGGGCAGTAGAAGGCCTGGCTTTTCATCTCGTCTTTGAGGCCGTAAACATGGGCCAGCTCAAAAAAAGCGCCGAAGAGTTTTTTGACCCGCCGGCTCTGCCCCCTCTGAGACATTTCCCGGGAAATGCTCTGGGAAATGGCCTGCGGGCGGGCTGTCCGGCTGCTGTCCCGGCCGCTTTGTCTGCCGCCGGCGGGCTTTTGGGATGAAAGCTGCGACAGCTGCTCCTCAATAGAGCTTAAGAGCCTGTGGGAGTGTATTCTCTGCTGCAAATGCGGAATAAACACGATTTTGGCTTTCAGCCTTTGGATGATTTTTCGGGTTTCTCCGGCCTCGCGCCGAAAAGCCCCGGCGCTGCCCCGCTCAAAGGCGCTGTGAAAGTCCTTTGCCTTTTCCAGAAGATTCAAAAAGTCCCGCTTTAAAGGCGGCGGGAGATGAAAAGCCTTTGGCTGGCCGGCGGAGCCAAAAGCCAGGCCCTCAAACAAAAAGCAGCTGAAAAACAGCCCCCCGAAAAAACCCGGCGCCGGGAGGCGAAAGCCCTTTATATCCGTAAGCATGCCCGAAAGCTATAAATCCAGATCAGCTTTGTCAAGATTTTTCATAAAAAACCGGCCACAGGCCCAGGATAAAAATCGCTGCGGGCCATGGGCCGGATCGGAGACGGCTCCGCCAGGCAAAAAGCCCGCGGCCGCGCCTCAACCCGCCAGGGGGGAGGATCTGGAAAGCCCCCAGAGGGCATCAGCCAGGGCTTTTCAATGGCCAGAGCCTTGGCCATGGCCTGGCCAGCCTCGCAGCCTCCGTCGCAGCCGCAGCCGGAAAGCCGGTATCAGGGCTGAAACCGGGGGCGGCCATCGTCCGCGGCCCTCAAAATGCTTTGGGACTCTGGAAAATTCTCAGGCAATGAGACACTTTGCCCCCCTGGCCCTCCGCGGGGGCTTGTTTGCCGGGCCGGGCTGCGGTATAAACAGGATGTCTATAAAAAAACCATGGAGGGATTATCATGAAAAACTTAAAAATTTCGGCATTTGTTTTTGGCTTGGCGGCGGCGCTCTGCCCTTATGTCTCAATGGCTGTGGCCCCGGAAGTGGCTTTTGAGGGAAGGCTGGAAAACATGGAAAGAAGGGCTGATTTGCTTATAAGGAGCATAAACGATATTCGGGATGAGGCGCGGGACGCCATTCAGGAAATCCAAAGGCTGGAAAATCAAATTGATCATCCAGAATCGGCCCAGGGCTTCTGGCAGCGCTCAAGATTAAATGTTATTGATGTTCGCAACAGGATTCGTGAAATAACCCTAGGCTGTGTCTGAAAAGTCATAAATACCTCAAAATCATTCCCAATTTAATCATTCCAAGATAATGGGAAGATAATTTGTCATAACGGGTGGCGATCCTCCTTGACTCCTTCAGCCAGCCTATACAGCGCTCAATAACATTCCTCCCTTTATAAACTCTCTTGTTAAAAGAAATTACTGCCCGGCTATTCCTTTTCCAAGGGATAACATCCTCAATCCCCCTGACCCTCAGCCAGCCGCGAATCCTCCCGCTGGCATAAGCCTTGTCCCCCGCATACTTTTCCGGATACCTCCTGGGACGGCCGGGCTTCCCTCTTATACTCACATCTCCGGCAAGACACTCAAAATACCTGCTCTCATGGCGCTGGCCTGCGCTCAACCCAACCCTTAGCGGAAGACCCTTTCTGTCACAAATCAAATGCGCCTTCGTCCCAAAACCCCCGCGGCTATAACCTAAAGCCTGATCCTCACGCCCCTTAGAGAGCGCAGACGCTTTTTTTCCTCTTTTTTTGGATCTCTTTGCCCCGCCAGCAGATTTATGAGCGCGAATACTGCTCCCATCTATGCTGAACAATCTCCAGTCAATCTTCCCTTTAGAATGAAAATCAGCCTGCAATTTACTTAAAATCTTGTCCCAAACCCCCGACTTAGTCCACTTGCTAAAACGATCATAAACTGTCTGCCAAGGGCCATAACTTTCCTTGAGATCTCTCCAGGGACAGCCTGTTTTAAGAACCCATAAAATGCCGTTGACAATCTCCCGATCATTCCTGGGCGGACGGCCCATTCTTTTTCTCTTCGGAAGCATCCCCTTTATTTTTTCCCATTGAGCGTCTGTTAATGTGTGTCTTTCTTTTTTCATGTTGTCCTCCCTGACTTTCGTCTGGTTATTTGTTTAATGAAGCCTCCCCCACGGCAAATCGCGGGGAATTAACCCTAAAGCTGTTAAATAATAAAAAAAACCTCGCTTGTCAAGAGGGAAACTTTTCAGACATAGCCTAATTCCTGGCAAATTAACGAAGGATATTAACCGCCTGAATGAGATACTGCCTATATTGGAGGAAAAAATTACAACACGAAAACAAGAGGCTAAACGAGCAAAGGAAGATTTTCAGCGCCGCCGGCAAACAAAACAATACCGCGATCAACAAGAAATGGAGCGGATAAGAAATGCAAAATAAGATTGGCAAGATTGGCTTTTTTAGGCGGCAGTCTCAGCTGATCTTTTGCTGAACAAAGCTTTGGGCTGTCCCCATGAGGACAGCCGCGCCGATGGCGGCTGCGGCCAGAGCGCCTAAAAGCGAAAAGCCGGATTGATTGAAAAAAACAGCAAGGGATTTCATTTATTCTCTTTCCATTTTTCATTCCTTTTTTTTTCGCGCTCAATTTCTGCTGGAGAGCGGTTGTAATGATATTTTCCTGCCAAGTTGCCGCTTGAATATTTCGCGCGGCCATAAACCGATGCCCTGCCGTGAGCCTGCGTATTGCCGGAAAGCCGCGCCTGGCCGTAAACCGACGCGCTGCCAAAAACCTCCGCGCTGCCATAAATCTTCGCGCTGCCATAAACCCACCCTCCCCTGTGGCCATCATAACCGGGGCTGCTGCCCCTAAAAATCTCTGCGCTGCCGTAAACCTGCGCGCTGTCAAAAACCCGCGCTGATTGATCAACCCGCGCCTGGCCTTTAACTACGGCCTCGCCATAAACCCGCCCGCTGCCATAAACCTTCGCGTTTTCAAAAACAACTGCGCTGCCATAAACCCTTGCCCAATCTTTAATCTCCTTTCCTGAAAACTCCGCCCATTCATAAACCCGCGCATGGCCGTGAACCTTCGCATCGCCGCCAACCCGCGCATTGCCGGAAACCCGCGCATTGCCGTAAACATGCGCATTGTCTAAAACCCGCGCATTGCCATAAACCTGCGGATTATCGCCTATGCCATCAACCTTTGCCTTGCCATAAACCTTTGCCTGTTCCTTGATTTTTGCGTTGTCCTTAACCTCCGCCTGGCCAAAAACCCAGGCCGCCTCAGTAATCTTTGCATGGCCGGAAACTTTGGCATTTTCAAAAACCCTCGCAACATGCTCAACCTGCGCATGGCCGTAAATCTCCGCCCATCCCGAAACTTCCGCGCTGTCAATAACCTTCGCATGGTCTTTAACCCATGCATGGCCGGAAACTTTTGCTGAAATCTCCGCCTGGCCGGTAACCCGCGCGCTGTCTAAAACCCGCGCATGGCCTTTAATCTTTGCCTGGCCAAGAACCCGCGCCTGGCCGCAAACAGCCGCATTTTTGCCCACAAAAACCCTTTTGCGGACGGTGGCCGTGGCCGCCACAAAGCCGCCTTTAGAGCCATCGGGGTTTGTGTGATAAGCCCCCTCAACGGCATAGCCGCATGGCGTGTATTCAGCCTTTGGCTCCGTCCCCCCGCATTCCGTCACTTTGGAGCCGGCAACCTTTATATCGGAAAGCTCCCAGACAGCGGGCTTGTTTTCTCTCTCCATCTGGCCGGGAATCACAGTCTTTGAGCGCAAAACAAGCCGGCCCTCTGTGGGCTTTGCCGGATCATAAACAAACTCCAGCTTCAGAAACTTGTCTATTCCAAGGCTTTTTATTTTTTCCCTGGCGGCAGGGCTGGTTAACTCCCCGGCGGAGTTTTTGGAAAAATCCCAAACTGTGGCCGGGGGGGCGGCGCTGTCCTTGACGGCCGCAATCTCAAAGCTTTTTTTTCCATGGGAATCAGCGCCGCTTAGGCTGTGCCCCTTGAGCGTGTTTAGGCAGCTCCAAGCCTTCCCCATAAGCTTTTGCTGTCCGCCGCCGGCGCCAAGGGGATCGCCCCGCCGGGTGATTTCAAGCTGCTTGATCCGCTTTTCCAGGGCCAGAAGGCTGATCTTTTGCTGAATAAAGCTTTGGGTTGTCCCCATGAGGACAACCAGGCCGATAGCGGCCCCGGCCAGAGTTCCCAAAAGCGAAAAGCCAGCCTGGCCGGCCGGCAGTTTAAAGGCGGCCCTAAAGCGGGGGGATCGTGGGGCTAAGCCGCGGGCAAAACCGAGAGAGAGAGAGAGAGAGAGAGAGAGAGAGAGAGAGAGAGAGAGAGAGACGAGCGCTGCGGCTGAGGCGGCGAAAACCATCAATAAAGCTTTCATATTTAAAATAATAGCCGCTGCGGGCCGCTGAAACAAGCTTTTTTTTCCAAAGCCCCGGCGGGAAAACTGTCTCAAGCTCTGAGAATTTTCCCGGAAGGCGGCGAAAGGCCCCCGCGGGCCGGGAGGGGGCAAAAGCATTACAGGCGCTGTTTAATGATTCCCTGAAGTGATCTCGCCGCTTTTCAGATGGGCTTTCAGGACTATAGCTGCCCTTTAACCCGTAAAGGACATTTGCGCGCCCTCAGAGCCAGCTGCTTAAACAGATCCCAGCGCCGAACCTCCGCCTGACTGCTTTGCCGCTGCCGACCCCGCTTGAAGGGAACAGCCGCAAAACCAGCCCTCTGGACAAGCCTGTCTATACTGCGGCGGCTCGGGAACGGCCGTGAGGCCGTCCATCGAAACAGCCAAGGCCGCCAAGCTGCCTCTGGAAAAGCCCGTGACTCTGCCAGAGGACCGGGAACAGCCGCCAGGCTGTCCAGACAAACAGGCCGCGCCAAAATGGAATGTTTTTTTCTCAAAACCCCTCAAAACCGGGGTTTTGAGGGCATTTTGGCTGGATCGTTTTTTGCATGATGTTTTTTGATTGCGTCTGAGCTTAAACAGATTTTTTAGAGATTTGCTTAAAATTTGAGCGCTTTTTGAGATTTTTTTTCAGATTTGGGGATTTTCGGGATTTTTAGGCGCTTTTTAAGTTTTTTTTTAAAAAAAATGCAAAAAAATCTCGTTTTTACATCGTTTTTGCATGGTGTTTCGTAAAGTCTGCGCGCGAAAGCTCCAAGCAGAGGCTTTAGCGGGGGCGGGCAGGCAGTGGACAAAAACCAAACAGGAGGGACAGCCATGAAAGCAAACATTTTCGGCAAGGGAAAAAAAAGAAAAAAGGACAAATCAGGGGGCAAAGCTGGCGGAGGCCGGGGCAAAAACAGCGGGGGCGGGGCAGGCGATGCCGGGTCACCAAAAAGCCGGCTCTCTGGACAAGCCCGCCGCTCCGCGAAGGACCGGGAACGGCCGCGAGGCCGTCCCAATAAACGAATCCGCAGGGGGGCTTCAGTCCATGACTCTTACTTCCGCAAGGTTTTTTCCAAAAAAAGATACACCCCCAACATCTTTAAGCTTGCGCTCCCTGAAAAACTCTACAATCTGCTGGACTGGAGCTCCCTGGAGGTCGAAATGAAAACCTTTCTAAGCGAGGAAATGAGAGAAAGGCGGACCGACATCCTCTGCTCTGTGAAAATTAAAAACAGCGGCGGACGGCTGGGCCTGCTGTTTCTTTTGGAGCACCGAAGCCACCAGGGAAAGGACATCCACCAGATTCTTCTGGAGTATCAGACTCCGGCTTACCGGGCCTTGAAAATGCCCATCATCCCAATTGTTCCCTACAGCGGAAAAAGGCCAAAGTGGACCCAGCCCCTGGATTTTCATGGCTCGCTGCTGCGCGATTTTAAGAGCCAGCTTTCGCCGGCCCAGTCCAGGGCCGCGGCGGAGGTTTGGGATGCAATAAAGGGGCATGTTTTGAATTTCCGCTATTTTCTGCTGAATTTGAGGGATTTAGATGAGGGAAAATCCAGGGGCTTGACTTCTCATCCGGCATTGTTTATCCTGAAACATATATGGGATTTGAAGGGGGACTGGGAGCGGGCTGAGCGGATTATTAAAAAGCTGTTTCGCATGGGGGCCGCTTTAAGCCTTGAGGACTGGAAGGTTTTAATAAACAAGGCTGTTGATTACATTTGCAGCGCTCATCCGAGGCGGTTTAACTGGGAGGTTTTAAAGGAGATCGATAAAAAAGCCACAGGAGGGAAAAACTTTATGCAGTTTATAGACACAATGGAAGAGGTTGGCAAAAAAAACCTGCAAAAAGGCCTGCAGAAAGGCCGCCAGAAAGGCCGGCAGGAGGGCCGGCAGGAAGTCATTTTCAATATGCTCCAGAAAAATTTGGAGATTTCTCTGATTTCTGAGGTGACTGGCCTGCCTGAAGCCGAGATTATCAAGTTCAAAACCGGCAAGCTCAAAAGCCAGCCGAAAGCGGGCGCTCAAAACGGCAAAGCTGAATGAGCCGCGCGCTTCGGGCTGCTTCTGGCTGTCCGGCAATAAAAGGCGGCGCGCATGGCCGCGCTGAAAGGAGCCTCCCCTCGGCAGCAGTCATTTCCCCCTGAAAAGGGCGGCCCTCCGCTGCTTTTGCCCAAGAAATCAGCCGGATCCCAGCAAAAGGGCTATATCCGCCCCCTTTGCGCCCCCCGCGCCTAAAACTTGTATTTTGCGGAGAGCTGTATGCTGCTGTAATATTCCAGGTTTTCAAACAGTTTGATCATGCCCCTGCCGGGGATAAAAATTCCGGCCAGCAAGGCCAGGCGAAACTCCTCAGCCACATCTTTTGAGAGCTGAATGTCCAGCTCCCGCCCCAGGCGGCTCTCTCCCGGAGAGACATAGCGGCTGCTCTCCCCCGCGGAATCCGCAATAAGGGCGCCGTAATGCCCCAGAGCAACCGGCCCCGCCGCCGTCGGCTTCATATCGTAATAACGGACCTTCAAATCAAAAAAATCAAAAAATGACGCGCTGTATCCCAAGAAAAAGTAAGTCATATTTCCCCAGAGCAGCAGGTCCAGCAGCCCGCCGCTTTTGTGGCGGTCGTAAAGCCAGGGGTTATAACTCACTGTGTCATTGTGCCAGCCGCCAAAAAAGCGGCTTTCGCGCCATTCAGGGCGGGAGTAGCCCAGCTCCAGGTGATACATGTTGAAGGCGCCGGCCCCGTCCTCCGCCTTGAATTTAAAGCTTTTGCCCTGCGCCTGGGCCAGAAAAGAGTAATCCACATTGGCGGGGGAAAATCCCCCCTCCACGCCAAAGCCGTAGCGCGACATTTTTTTTGAGTCTTTTTTTCCAAAGGAATCAGCCAGATAGACAAGGTGAAGGCTGACCCGGCTCAGCAGATCGGAAACCGACTTAAGGTCTAAAACCGCGCCAAGCCCCTGATTCAGCCCCTCCTGAGCCTCTTCGCGCCCGATTCGCCTTTTAGGCATGTATCCGCCCCATAAATCCAGGCTGAGAGCCTTTGCGCCATAGCTGAAAAACACGCCGTCAAAGGAGTAGGGGTAAGGCTCGTATTCGTTGGAGGATATAAACTGATGGAAGCTGGTTTCGTAAGGGGCTCTCCCTATGAGCAGCCTTAAGTTGTCGCTGATGAGCCAGCGTCCGAAAGCGAAAAACCGGACAATCTCCTTAAAGGGCTTTCCGTCTCCAAAATCAAAGGAGGACATCAGGTGAAAATGAGCCTGAAACGAGGGGCTGGGATGGACAGAGCCTTTGAGGCGGAGGCTTTGGCTGGAGAACAGCTTTTCGCCGCGGCCCGGCCTTTGGGGCTGGACCGAAACCCCGCGGACGCGGAGAAAGCCCTCAAGGTCAAACTCGCCCCATGACAGAGGCGCAATGCAGAGGAAAGAGGCCAAAAAAGCGCAAAGCCGGAAAGCCGGCTTTATGCCGCGCTTATGCGCGGGCGGGCGGGCGCCGGCTTTGCCCTGGCTGCCGATTTGTCTGCGCCCGCGGGCGGGGCGCTTTGCGGATTCGGGCATTGTCTCAAATGGGGCTGGTTTTTCAAAAATCCGCGCCGTCATGGCTTTTTATGCTGTTTTGCCTGTTTTGCAGCCCCGCAAATTTTTGGGCTCCCGGCGCGGGATCCGGCTTTTGATGTCCGGGTTTTATGCCATTTTTTTTAGTTCTGTCAAGCCCCGCATGGGGGGCGCCCGGCGCCTGCCGGCTTTTTGTTTCAGCAAGAGCGCGGCCCCGCCCGCAGCCTGGCGGGGAGAGGGCAGGCGCGCCCCTTTCCATAAGGCTTTATCGGCGCAAAAAGGGGGGGAGGCAAAATATTAATTTCCCCTGGTGTTTTCCCCTGGAGCGTCCCAGGCTTTTGCAGTTAGGCGCTTGTCAAATGTTTTTTTTTTTGGCATGCTGTTTTTTTGCCGGGGGGGCTGGCCTTTTTTTGGCTGATTCCCGCCGGCCGGCTGTTTTGCCGGACTTTTCCGGGGAGTGGCGCAGTCTGGCAGCGCATCTGGTTTGGGACCAGAGGGTCGCAGGTTCAAATCCTGTCTCCCCGACCATTTTTGAGCAAAATCCCCCTGAGTTCGATATTTGCCAGACTAAAGCCTGATTTTTTCCTGGTTTTTTGAATCTCTTTTTGCTCCTCCTCTGGAACCCTCCCTGGAACCCTCCCTGAAAGCGTGACGGCAGCTGTCCAAAAGAACAAGCGGCAGGCCCAGCGCTATCGCTCCGGCGCCGGCGGCCCCCAACAGCCCCAAGAATCCGGAGCCCTCAGCCACGGCAAAAATCCCGGCGCCGGCGGCCCCCGCCATCGCTCCATAATTCCCCCATCCCCATGATGTCAGATCCGTCCCGCCCGCAGATGCCTCCCTCCCGCTTCTTTTGCTCATTAACAGACTGGCTGTTTTTTCTCTGCCGCTCTCAAGCTCCCGTCTGAGGATCCTGTCAAACTCCTCATCAGAAAGATAAGAAACGCCTTCTTTGCGGATGACATCATAGGCAAACATTAACAATTCGTCTCCCCTTGCGATGCTATTGTTTTGGAGGTTTTTGTGTTCCAGGGCCATTTCCAGAGGAGTTTTCCCATGGCCGCCGCTCCCTGCCCGGCGGGTCCATGTTGGCTGAAATGGGTGGAAAGAAGATATAAGCCGAAAAGGATGCTCTCTTCTTTTTAAAAACATCTGATGGATAGGGAGAAAGCCATCCGCATCCGGGACTGTTTGATCAGCCCCCTCCTGAATAAGAAAGCGGACAACATCGTCCTGCCCGAATTCCACTGCCAGAGACAGGGCGGTTCTCCCCCCGCTGTTGTAAGCGTTCCAGTCTATCTCCGCGCCTTTGCTTCTCTTAAGTTCTGTCAGCATCCTTATAACAGAATCTTGATGAGGGTAAGTCTTGTCCTTTTTCATAAAAACCGCGAAATGAATCGGAGAGCCAGCCTGCTGCTGAGCGGGGCCTCCGCTTTGCCTGATTTTCTTTCCGCCCTCCAGCGGCCTGGCCTGGCTGGCTTGCCCGCCGCCTTTTTGCCCGCGCCGCCATGCCAGGGCTGTTTCGTAGCTGCGGATGATGTCATACTCTTTGGCAATCGCCTCCCTTGCCGCCCCCAGCTCAAAAGCCTGCTCAAACAGCTCCGCGGCTTTTTCCAGGTCCTTTGGAATAATGGCCTTATCGCCCTCATAAACGCCATTCAAGTAAATCTGAGCCTGGCGGAAAGCCGCCGCGCGGGAAAACCCCCTGTCAGAATCATCCATCATCCCCTGGCGATAGCGATACAGAGCCTCTTCCCAGTCAATCCCCTCTAAAAGAGGCGCAAGCCGGCGGGCCGCCTCAACATGCCCCTCCACAGCCAGCTGTCTATACCAGAAAGCTGCCTCCTGAATATTCTTCTCCCCGCCAGTCGATTCCAGCTCCTTTGCCAGACGAAAAATCTCCTCATTCCACAACAATACATCGTTCAAAGACGCCTCTTCCTCCAGCCCCGCGGCCGTTTTGTAAAACTGATTTTTTCTTGTTTTCGCTGCCGCTCCCTTGCCGCCCGCGGCGGCCGCAGCTTTCTGGGGTGTTTCGGCTGAAGCCCCGGATTCTATCTTGGAGCTTTCTAAAAAATGCCCCTCAGAATGTCTCAGCGACAGATCATGCCTTAGCCGAAGTCTTGGATCTGAAAGGGCCTTGTGAGCCTGCTGAAGCTCCTGAAATCTCCTGGTCGCTTCCGGGTCCCCTTCATTTTTGTCTGGATGAATCCTCTGGCGGATTTGCTTGTAAGCCCTTGTGATTTCCACTGCCGGGCTGTTTGACAAAACACCGAGGAGCTTGTAAAAATTTGGCTCCTTCTGGAAGCTGGACTTTTTCAGCCGGCTGTCATACTCGGCCCTGCGGCGGGGGTCCTGAAGCGCGCGATGAGCCTCTTCCAGCTCCTTAAGCCTTTTTGCGGACTCCAGGCTGCCGGATCGGAGCTTTTTTTTGACGCGCCGGTAAGCCTGAGCCATCTCATCAGAAGAGGCTCTGGGGGAAACGCCAAGAATCTTGTAAAAGTCGCTGGCTGGCAAAGGCTCTCCCGCCGCCGGCCAAAAAAACAGAAATATCAGGACAAACAGAATTTTCCTCATGTCCGCTCCCAATGAATGATAAGCGAAGATACAGCAGGCTTTGCCGCGCGTCAACAAAAAAACTGATGCTTTTTCCTTCCCTGGCTTCGCCGCTTTTTTGCCCTAACATGCGGCTTTCAGGCTTCAGGCCTGTAAAAGCGCTTTGCCGGGAAATCCGCCGGCTTTTTGCTTAATCCCGCTTTTGCCCATAAACCCTGTTAATATTTCCTTTCCACAAGCTCACGGACTGCGGCGGGCAGGCTGGAAAAAGAGACAGGCTCCCCTGTCTCAATGTCTGTGAAGCTTATTGAGGCTCCAAGCTTGCAGCTGAAAAGCCGGCCATCATCAAGAAATTTAATTGTGTGGCAGCTGCCGTGATAAATAAATTCAGAGGGGATGTTTATCAGGCGGGATATCGCGCCATTCTGGCAGACAGCAAGTTTTCCGCCATCGAGGATTTTGATGCTGGAGCAAACCGCGCCGATTGAAGGCTTAAGAATGCCGCAGACTGATGCCCCTCTCTTTGGCCTCACAATGCCGATTTCGCCGCTTTCTGTTTGAACAGCCAGATAATCATATCTGTATGAGGCGCTTCCGGGCAGAAAGACCCCCTCGCAGAAATCAAAATCTTTAGGAACGGACTTTTCCCCATCGGGAATGTCCGTTAAAGGCCGCCCCAAAGCCTCAAAAAGCTTTATGGCCGCATCGCGGTAAGCAGGTATCAAATCAAGAGGATTATGGGGGGAGCCGGGCCGCCTGTATCTCCAATATTTAACCAAAAAGGAGGCGTTTGCTTGTTGGCGCTGAGCTTCTGTAAAACAGGCATGGCTTAAGAGGCTGGAATCGCCCCGCATATAAAAATCGCTTATGTCTCCGGCGATCTCCCCAGCGCATTCGCGCTCCGCAGCGAGCATTCTTGAATGAGCTGCCCCTGCCCCAAACAAAGAGAACTGGGATCCGTTCGCCGCCGCGGACGCTTCCGCCAGGAACGCTCCCGCCGCCAGCCCGGCCCAAAAAATTAAAGATGGCTTTTTTTGTCCGCTCCGCCGGCGGCCCCGCGCTTTGATCTCATTTTTTTTCATCATGCGATCCCTCCCTTTTTTTTTATTCTGAGATTTGCCCTGAAAAATCATTGTTTTGCCGGCAATCAAGCTCCGCCGGCCCCGCCAATTCGCGGTCTGGCTGTCCTCCGCCGGCCCCTCCCCCGGCGGCTATATTGCCGGCTTCTGGGGGCAGCGGAGGGAATTGTAGCCAAAGCAAAACTGTTTGTCAAGCGTTTTTTTTGCGGGCTGTTTGCTGGGTCTGTTTATTGGGCCGGCCTCGCGGCCGTTCCTGTTTATTGGGCCGGCCTCGCGGCCGTTCCTGTTTATTGGGCCGGCCTCGCGGCCGTTCCTGTTTATTGGGCCGGCCTCGCGGCCGTTCCTGTTTATTGGGCCGGCCTCGCGGCCGTTCCCGAGCCGCCGCAGCATGCTTTCCAGATTGCCCGATCTTTTCCGGTCGCTCCGCTGCAGCCGGTGACCGCCAAAATCAGCAAAAGGGCGAAAATCTTCATGGCCACAAAATACCCCCGTTTTTATACGGGGGCATGCCCCTGTATATTCTGCCCCGGCCCGCAAGCTTTTCCAGGCGCCCTCTGGGGCAAAAGTGTCTCTCCTGGAAAGCGGCCAAAAACCCCCGCGGGCCGCGCGGATTTTGCCGGCGCGGCCCCGCCCGCAGACTTGACAAACAAGCATATTTCCTATATGATGGCCGCATTATGAAGCTCGCCTGTCTTGTTCTTTTGCTGCCCGCGCTTTGTTCGGCCTCCAAGCTGAAGCCTGCGCCTCAAGACAATTCTTTATTGCAGTCTTCTGCCAGCTGCAGGGCTGCTTTTATTAGAGGCATCCTGTTTAACCCCGACGGCTCCCCAAAAAAGGAATACATCGGCCAGATGGAGGGCTATCCCCGGTTTGCTGAAGATCATTTTGCTGGAGCCATGCTAAAGGCTTTTCTAAATGCCTCGGCTGTTTTGACTGAAAAGGAAAGGAAGCTGTTTGGCTGGCAGGTATTTCATGGCCCTGTGGCGCTGTTTCGCGCTATGAGGGGCAAGCTGCTTAACCCCGATGGCTCCCCAAAAGGGGAATACATCGGCCAGACAGAAGGCTATCCCCGGTTTGCTGAAGATCATTTTGCTGGAGCCATGCTAAGGGCTTTTCTAAATGCCTCGGCTGTTTTGACTGAAAAAGAAAGGAAGCTGTTTGGCTGGCAGCAGTTTAATGGCCCTGTGGCGGAGTTTCGCGCCATGAGGGGCAGGCTGTTTAACCCCGATGGCTCCCCAAAAAAAGAATACATCGGCCAGATGGAGGGCTATCCCCGATGCGCTGAAGATCATTTTGATGAAGATATGCTAAAGGCTTTTAAAAATGCCTCGGCTGTTTTGAGCAAAGAGGAAATGGCGCTGTTTGGCTGGCAGCAGTTTCAAGGCCCTGTGGCGCTGTTTCGCGCCATGAGGGGCAAGCTGTTTAACCCTGATGGCTCTCCAAAAAAGGAATACATCGGCCAGATGGAGGGCTATCCCCGATGCGCTGAAGATCATTTTGATGGAGCCATGCAAAAGGCTTTTATAAATGCCTCGGCTGTTTTGACTGAAAAAGAAAGGAAGCTGTTTGGATGGCAGCAGTTTCAAGGCCCTGTGGCGGAGTTTCGCGCCATGAGGGGCAAGCTGTTTAACCCCGACGGCTCCCCAAAAAAAGAATACATCGGCCAGATGGAGGGCTATCCCCGATGCGCTGAAGATCATTTTGATGAAGATATGCTAAAGGCTTTTAAAAATGTCTGGGCTGTTTTGACTGAAAAAGAAAGGAAGCTGTTTGGATGGCAGGCATTTCATGGCTCTGCCAGCCAGTTTCATTCTCTCATAGAGGATTTTTTGGAGCATTATCCCAAAGGCTGGATGGGGCCGGAGAGCCAAAGCCGGGTGGCGGACAAAATCTTTAAAGGGAACAAAATCACAGCTTGTAGGAATGTTTCTGTTTTGAGAGGAGATTTGTTTGGCGCCGATGCCACAGCTGAATTCCGCGCGCTGGGCTGGGGCTGGCGCCGGCAGCGGTAAATAAGACTGTCTTTTAGCGGGCGGCGCTTTATGGCCCGGCCCGGCAGACAAGCCCCGCCGGCCTGGCTGTCCCATCGCTTGAAAATTTTGCCTGGCTGGCAGCCTAAAAGCCCTCCCAGAGCGGGGCAGGGCGCAATGGCTGTTTTTCAAGCTTTTTCTTTGAGGATCAAGTCAATCTTATTTTCAAGCCGGACTTGCCCTTTTTCAAGCCGGACTTGCCCATTTTTTAGATTTTCTATTTCCGTTTTCAGGGCGGTTTGCGCTTCCTTCACAGGCTCTAAGCGCCATTCAACAACAGCCACAATGCCGCCAAGCAAGGCGAAGACAGCTATAATTGTTGCCGGATCTAAACCTTCAAGCATGATTCTCTCCTTCTGTTTTGGTTAAAATAGCCCCCGATCCGCCGGGGATAGTCTTTTTATACCGCAGCCCGGACCGGAAAACAAGCCCCCGCCTGGATTTCCAGGCCCGCCGGGCAGCAAGCCAAGGACTTGTCGAATATCCAGGGGCGGATTTGAGGGATTTTCCAGATCCGGCTCGGCTGCTCCCCCTTTTCGGCCTTTTTCCGGCTGCCAGGCGGCTGTCAGGCGGTCCTTTGTGATTTTGATATTCTCTGGATCAATAGCGGAGCCAATAAAATTGCATTTGCGGTGAACGGCGGCCAGGGCCGCTGATCCGGCGCCAAGGAAGGGATCGCAGAGTGTCTGGCCCGGAAAGGCAAAGCCCTTGGCCAGTATGGCGTCCATGCTTTCCGCTGTTTGCGCCCATTTATGGAGCTTAAAGCCCTTGGGCTTTTTGGGGACAGTGATCTTGTCATTGACCCAAAACCCCTTATATTTTTCCCCCTTTGCAAGCCAGAGGACGAGCTTGCAGGCCCCGAAAACGCGCCTATCATAATTCATAGTCTCTCCGCCGCCCATTACATGCTTGAGCGCTCAATTCCATCTCAAGCGCTTGTCTTCGCAAATGCGGCGCATAATCTCCGGCAGCCAGGCAGAGCCGCAGAAGGCCAGCTTTAACCTCCTTGCGGCAATGGCTAAATTTTATGAATCGGAAGCGCCGCAACACAAGGATTTTTAGAAAACTGGACCATCATCCGAAGTTTTTGCCTGGGACGGGGGGGGTCAGCCGGGAAGGCCCGCGGCTCCAGGAATAGGGGGGGAATCATATTGAAAGAGGGGCCGGGTTAAATCACTTAAGGGGCGCCCGCCTTTTCTCATGCAAATTGAAAATCAGTGGTTTTTAGCAGTCCGCCACAATCTCCATAGGCGACTGCGGCAGGTTTTGCAGAGATGGATCGACTGATTCATCATGGCATTCTGGGAGTGATATTTTTTTGAGTTTTGGCAGTCTTCTGAAGGTGTCTGCTGGAAAGCTTGCTATGGGCTGCTGCCCCCAATTAATCTCTTCAAGCTTGCTTAGCCCCAAAAAGGTGTCCTCATGGACAGAGTTTATGCAGCCAGCGCCGCCAGCGGCCTCTCCCCCAAATACAATTTTTTTCATGTTGGGCAGGCTGGCAAAGTCTCCGGCCCTTAAAGAAGCATGGTTATTGCGGCATTCCCCGCTGCCGTCCGGCCGCGGTGTTGTGGTCACAACAAGGGTTATTATTTCATTCAGCACAGATTGAGTGACTGCCCCGCATGCTGGCCTTGGGTCAGGCAAAGCGGCAATAATTGAGTCTGCAATCCCTGGCGACCGGGAGCAAAATCCGGCAATCGGCGCCGGGCCTGGCGGATCCGGGGCTGGCGGACTCGGCTGCGGAACCCGGGTTACTGTGAAGGAGGGCAGGGGCGGTCTGGATGATGATCCCCCGCCGCCGCCGCCGGACCGGCGCCGCTTTCTTAATGTATATTTTTCTTTTGGCCTCTCCTTAACAAAGCCCCTCAAAAGCGCAAGCGCCTCCCGATCGCATTCCCGGACAGACTGAAAGGCCGCCGGCAGGTTTTCCCGCGGGCAGGCAGTAAATTCAATATGATCATGGGCTTTATTCCAGAATCGGTCGGATGTTCTTTTATGGCCGCGGCGCTCAATATCAAGCAGATCTGATTTTAGGCTTTTCAAAAAGCCGTCAATGCCCTGGCTGCCGGAAACACTGGCTGGGCGCGGGGGGCCGCCGCATCCAGGGGCTGCAAAAATCAGAAGCGCAGCAATCAATCTCATAGCAAAAAGAGGCCCCCGCGGGCCGGGCGGGGGCGGAAATATAACAGGCCCTGTTTAAAGAACCCCTGAAGTGATCTCGCGGCTTTCTAGATGGGCTTTGAAGACTCGCGCAGTTCCGCCAACATGCGCATTGCTGCCAACATGCGCATTGCTGCCAACCTGCGCATTGCTGTCAACCTGCGCATTATCGCAAACAGCTGCATTTTTGCCCACAAAGGCCGTCTTGGCTGCAGAGGCCGCGGCCGCCACAAAGCCCCCGCTGTTGGCATGCGGGGCGCCATCAACGGAACCGCATGGCGTGGGCATCTCTGCGGTGGCGGAAAGCCCGAAAATCAGGAAAACGCTCAAAAAAGCCTTTTTTAAGTGAATGTGTTTCATAGAAACACCTCCTTTTGTTTGTTTATAGGCAAAATATATCACGCCAAACAAAGTGAAAAAGCGTTCTAAAAGCCCCCGGCGCGGGGCCGGGCTTTGAGCTTTGGATAAGGGGGGGAATCTTTTCCATGGGGGGCGCCTTGTAATCACAGAAGGGGGGGGCGGCATCTTTTCCTGAAAACTGAAAATCAGTGGTTTTCCGTGGCGGATATTCCCGGAGAGCCGCTTAAAAGCCCCCGCGGGCCGCGCAGATTTTGCCGGCCCCGGCCGCAGACTTGACAAACAAACATGCTCCTATGGATGACAGCCGGCCCGGGCCAGACTCAAAGCGCGGCTCATTCAGCTTTGCCGTTTTGAGCGATCAATTTCTCTTGACTGTTGCTCTTGCCGTTTTTGAACTTGATAACTTCAGCTTCAGGCAGGCCGGTCACCTCAGAAATCAGAGAAATCTCCAAATTTTTCTGGAGCATGTTTAAAATGACCGCCCGGCGCTCTTCCTGGCGGCCCTCCTGGCGGCCCTCCTGGCGGCCTTCCTGGCGGCCTTCCTGGCGGCCCTTTTTCCTTTCCTTTTTTAATGGCTCTGAAAGCAGCATAACATGTTTCCCTCCCGTGATTTTTTCATCTATCTGTCTCACAACCTCCCAGTTAAATCTCGGATCAAATTTATGGATGTAATCCAGCGCTTTTTTGATTAAAGCCTTCCAATCCTTAAGGCTTAAATTCTCCCCCAAGCGCAAAAGCTTTCCAATAATCTCCTCAGCCCGCTTCCAATCCCCTTTCAAATCCCATATATATTTCAGGATAAACAAAGCGGGATGAGAAGTCAAGCCTCTGGCCCTCCCCTCATCCAGCTCCCTCAAATTCAGCAGAAAATAGCGGAAATTCAAAACATGCCCCTTTATTGCATCCCAAACCTCTGACGCCGCCTCCCCCAGGCTGTCTCGCAAAAACAGGCTCTGGCCGGGCTGGCTGTCAAAGCCGAGCGAAAGCGAGCCATGAAAGTCTGGAGACAGCTCCCACTTTGGCTTCTTCCCGCTGTAGGCCAAAATCGGGACAATGGGCATCTTAAATTTCCGATAAGCCGAGGCCTGGTGATTCAAAAGGCTCTGGTGGATGTCCTTCCCCTGGTGGCTCCGATGCTCCAAAAGAAACAGCAGGCCCAGCCTGCCGCCGCCCTTTTTAATCTTCACAGAGCAGAAGATATCTGTCCGGCTCTCTCTCATCTCCCCGTCCAAAAAGGTCTCCATCCCGACCCTCAATGAGCTCCAGTCCAGCAGATCAAAGAGCTTTTTAGGGAGAGCAAGCTCAAAGATTTCAAGGCTGTATTTTTTTTGGGAAAAAACCTCCCGAAAAAAGGAGTCATGGGGCGGAATCCCAGCCCGGGCTTGTTTGTCTAGCCGTCCTTTCGGCCGTTCCCGCGCCTCCGCGGCATGGCAGGCCTGTCCAGAGGGCCGGCTTTTTGCTGTCCCGGCATCGCCTGCCCCGCCTCCGCTGTTTTTGCCCCGGCCTCCGCCAGCTTTGCCCCCTGATTTGTCTTTTTTTCTCTTTTTTCCCTTGCCGAAAATGTTTGCTTTCATGGCTGTCCCTCCTTTTTTTGGTTTTTGTCCGCCGCTTGCCCGCTGCCGCTAAAACCTCTGCTTGCAGCTTTTGCGCGCATAATATTTGTCATGCAAAAAACGATCCAGCCAAAATGCCCTCAAAACCCCGGTTTTGGGGGGTTTTGAGAAAAAAATATTCCATTTTGGCGCAAAAATATTCCATTTTGGAATATTTGCCGCGCTGCGTCAGGATTTTTCGGGGGCGGCAGATTCAGCAGGCTGTTTGCTGGGCCGGCCTGGCGGCCGCTCCCGGAAGGCTTTTCAGGGGGCGGGGGCTGTTGTTTAAGGGCTTGGGGTTAATTGCGGGGGCGGCAGGCGGCAGCGGAGGCTTCAGCAGCTGTCATTAACCGCGCGGGCGCATGCGGGCGGTTAAACGGGGATGACTTCCTGGATTTCCGGGATCTCCTGTTTGAGGCGGCCCTCAATGCCATCCTTCAGGGTGTAGACTGAGCTGGGGCATCCTGAGCATGCCCCCTGAAGGCTTAAATAGACTTTTCCCTCCTCATAAGAGACAAAGCCAATATAGCCCCCGTCCATGGCCACGGCGGGCTGGATTTCCCGCTCCAGTATTTGCTTGATTTTTTTGGCGGCGGGGGAATCCTCCGAAACGGGGCTTTCAGAGCTTCCGGCGGGGCTTTTGCCGTTTTTGGCAGCCCCCGCCAGGGCATCCTCTCCCTCCGGCCTGTCTGTCTTGGGCAGCAGGGCTTTTTCGCCCTTTTGCAAATGATCCCTGATCAAATCAGACAGAGGATCCCGGAGGATGTCCCAGTCCACCCACTCCTCCTTGGTGACTGTGACAAAGTTTTCCCCAAGAAAAACCGATTTTGCCCAGGGAAAACCGAGGATTTTTGCTGCCAGGGGGGAGCGGGCGGCCCCGGCCCTGTCTTTGATCTCAAGGGTTTCGGAGCAGATGGGGGCGCTTGTGACAAATTTCAGGGACTGCGGGTTGGGCGTGTCCTCATAACTGACTTGAAGCTTCATGGTTTTTTTCTCCAAAAAAAGGCTGTCCAATAAAAACATGCCGCATGCCGGCCTGGATGTCAATGTTTGCCGGGCCGGCCTGGCAGCCGTTTCAGGCCTCTGCGGAGTGGCGGAGGGGTTGCTCAGCCGGTTTTTTTGAGGCTTTTTGCCTCTGGCAGGCTTCGGGCCGCGGCCCGATGAGAGTATTTTGAAAGATCAATGATTCCGGTAATTTCCTCATAAGTGCGGGTTTCCTTCCATTTCATCATCTGTTTGCGGGCCTTTTTGCAGAGAGAGCTTATCAGGCCGGGAATCATTTTCTCTGTTTCCCTGGCAAAAAAGATTTTTTTGTCTGAAAACACTTTTAGCTTTCCATGAAAGGCTTTTTCTGCCTCGCTGTAATCTATATTCAGAGAAATCCGCGAGTTATAAGGCGCCTGATTAAACAGGTTTGTCATTTTTTCCTTAATGGCTTTGTTTTGCTCCCTGCCGCATTTATAGTTTGTCATCTTTAAATCAAAATGTTTTAGCATGCTCCCTCCTTTTTTTTTTTTGGTTTTTTTTTCGGCTAAAACCGCCGCTTCATTCATTGTAGCAGGTTTTTTCAAGGCGCGGGGGTTTTTTTTCCGGGGATTTTAGAAAAAATCCAAAAAAATATGGCAAAATGCGCCGCCGCCCCCTTAACTGCCGGGGAAAAATCCAAAAAAACTGTCTCATTTTGAGAATTTGGGCTTGTCTGCCGGGCCGGCCTCGCAGCCGTTCCCGAGCCGCTGCAGAGTCACAAGCCCGTCCAGAGAGCGGCGGCTGTTTCGATGGGCAGCCTGGCGCCGGGGGCCTGGCGCCGGGGGCCGGGGGCCGGGGGCAAAGCTCAGGCGCGGGGGCCTGGCTCTTTTTAGAGGGCGCGCGCAGCTCTCCGGCGCAATCATCCTGTGAAAATTATTAAGGAGCCTGCAAAATGAGATAAAATGTATAAAAACAGGGGCAGGCGGGGATCATAGTCATTTTTTGATTCAGCCGGCGCCGGCATGCCGCCCCGCTCAGATTTGCAGGACAGCGCGCAGCTTGACAGCGGGGGGGATATTGAGGAGATGCCCAAAGGCGAGAGAAATATTATGGAGATGCGAGTTTTGAATGGATGGGTGTTTTGCGCGCTTTGGCCGGCCGGCATGGAAACGCGGAGACGATCAAAGATTGCGCCAGGAATCAGAAAATCAGCAGCGCGGGCTGTAAAAAGCCGCGCTTTCAGCAATTGCGGATGTTTTGAGTTAGCTTATGCCGGCAAAGCCGGCTTGGCGCCCCGCGCATGGCCGCGGGGGGGCTTTATTGACGGGGAGGCGGTGTGATCGGACCTTGCCTGATGACCGGCCTCAAAGGCAAAGGCCTCACAAAGCCTGAACGAGAGCTTTTGAGCTTCCGCAAAGCCGCGGGGGTTATTTTGTTTCGCAGAAATTTGGAATCCCTCCGGCAAATCTATGAGCTTTGCCGCGAGATCAAATCCCTTTCCGATCCGCCCCCTTTGATTGGGATAGATATGGAGGGCGGGCCGGTCAACAGGCTCTCTCATATTAAAGGGGCGCTGCCCTGGCCATCCGCCGAAGCTCTTGGAAAAATATCTCCTGAGGGGATTTTTCAGATTTCCAAAGCTCTTGGCCGGGAGCTTTCCGCCCTTGGCTTTGATATAAATTTTGCTCCTGTGGCTGATTGGCCCTCAAGGGAGAGCGATCTGCTGAAAGGCCGGACATTCAGCCGGTCAGCGGAGCTTGCGGAGCGGGCCGCCGGCGCCTTTGCCGAAGGGATTTTTGGGGGCGGAGCGCTCCCCTGCTTAAAGCACTTTCCAGGCCATGGAGGGGTCGGGGGGGATTCCCATAAAACCCTTCCGGCGGACCCGCGCTCCCTTGAGGCTCTAGCCCCGCAAATGCGGATTTTCCGCGGGATTCTCAGCCGGCGCCCCTTTCCTGTGATGACAGCTCATGTTGAGTTCCCCCGCATAGAAAGCGGCCCCGCCACATTCTCAAAAAGGCTTCTGAGAGGGGAGCTGAGGGGGAAGATGGGGTTTGAGGGGCTGATTGTTTCCGATGACATAGACATGGCGGCTCTTGAAAAATGGCCTGCGGGAGAGAGGGTTTTTCGCGCCCTGCGGGGCGGCTGTGAGCTGATTCTCTGCTGCCAGAGGGGGGAAACTCCGTTTGAGGCCATAGAGTTTTTTGAGCGGCAGAGTGAAAAGGCGCGGCCGCGCCTGTTTGCCGGGCCGGGCTGGCGCCCATTCCAGATGTTTTTGCGGGCCGCGGAGCGAAAGATTGCCGGCCTGAGAAATCAAAGAGCCTCTGTCCCTCAAATGCCTTGGGAGCGGGCGGAGCGGATCATCTCCTGCCCGGCGCATAAAGAGCTTTTCAGAACTTTTGGCTTTTTATAAGCAGCCCCCGGGCCGCTCCAATAAAGCCATTTAAATGTTTCCAAAAATCTCCGATAAAGATAAAGCGGGCGGGGGAAATGCGGAGGAAGCCATGAACAGCGCGAAGAAGCTGAAACTGTTTGTCTATCTTTCTTTTTTTGTTCATTTGGCCGGCGGGCTGGCCATTTATTTTTACTATCATCCCATTCGTTTTGCGCCAAAGGCTGCCGGAGAGCGGCAGGCGGCGGATCTTCTGCCTGATGAGACAGGGCTTGCCGGGAAATCTCTCTCTGAGGATCCTCAAAGCGCCTCTCCAGGCGCCTTCAAGGCGGAGCCTTCATCTAGCTTAAGGGCCAGCCCCTCTGGGCAGCCGCCGGGACAGTCCAAGGCGCTTTCTTCAGTCAAAAGGCGGAAAAAAAGCCCAAAAACCCCGGCTCCCCCCGCAAAAAAAGCTGCTGTCTCTTTAGAAGAGCGGCAAACAGAGAGGCCGAAAAAGAAGCCAAAAAAGAGTCAGGCAAAAAAGGCCGGTCAAAAGAAAAAAAAGCGGCGGGCTGGCGCCTTAAGCGGCGAAAGCGCGCCCTCATCCTCTAAATCTGGCGGGGCGAAAGGCTTGTCTCTTGCTGCCGCCAAGGCAAAAAGCTCCGCTGGCCGGGATGAGCCTTCTGCGCCTGAAGCCGCAGCTGCCCCTCAAAAAGAGCCTGCGGGAGCAGCCTCTGCCTCTGAAGCGGGCGGGGCTGCCGGAGAGCCTCAGGCGGCTGAAGCGATGTCTCAAAAAGAGGCTGATGAGCTTTTAGACGCTGCGGAAGCTCTTGTTTCAGATAAAGGGCCGGAAAAATCAGCATCATCGGAAAAAATAAATCTAAACGGCCTTCAGCTGAAGGAGATTGACATTGATGGCCCGCGGGCCGGGGAGGCGCCCGCCGCAAAACCCGGCTCCAAAGCCAATGCCGCGCAAAAGGCTGCGGGGGGATCAGCCCAAAAATCATCCCAGCCCGCAGCAGCCTCTGCCGCGGCCCCCGCCCTGCCGGATCAAAAGAGCTTAAAAAAGCCGCGGCCTGAGCTAAAAAGCCCTGAGGGCGGGGCAAAGCCTAGATCTGCGGCCGGCGCGGCGGCTAAAAACTCAGTCTCTGCAGACTCTTCAAAAGCCGCGCTTCTGGCGGCGGACAAAATTCCAGAGGGCGCTGAGGAGCTTGCGGAGGAGGGAAAAGAGCAAAAAACGGCCCGCTTGGAGCTAAATGATGGCGCGGAGCTTGTGGAAAAGGAAAACCCCCGGCCCGCCGGCCGGAATCCTGACCGCGGCATGGACAATGATCTGGAAAACATGGAGCTTGTGGAGGAAGAGGGCGAAAAGGAGGCTGAAGAAAAAGAGGAGGCTGAAGAAGAGGAAGAGGGCGAAGATGAAGAAGATGAAGATGATGAAGGCGCTGCGGAGGAATCCGCCCCTGCAGCCTCCGGCCGGCCGGAGCCGCCCCCCCTTGCGGAAACAAAACCCGAAGCCAAGCCCCCATTCAGGGATTTTTCAGAGCTGAGGCAAAAGCGCGGCAACCCGCCCCTGGCCTATCCCGAAATCGCCCGCCGGGAAAAAATGCAGGGCTCCGTGTCCGTGATTTATTTTGTGGGGCCGGGCGGGCTTGTGGATCAGATTCAGCTGAAAAACTCTTCAGGCCATGCCGGCCTGGACAACTTTGTTCTTAGAACTCTTGTCAGGTATAAGTTTTTGCCCGGCCAGGAGGGCTGGGTCAGCCACAAAGTGAATTTTCAGCTGGAAGGCGTGGAAAAAGAGCGCCTGCGGCTTCGCGAAAGATAAGCGCCGCGCCGGGCGCTGCCGCCCCCCCTCCCCCGCGCTTAAAGCGCCTTACAGCTCGCCTTTGAATTCTGGGAAGACTGAAAAAAAATCCTCCCCCCGCCATTTGTCAATCAGAAGAATATGCTTTTTCAGCCGGCCCCTCAGCTCCCGGATTTTCGGGCTGTCCTCCAAAGAGGCTTCCAGCATATAAATCACAGCCCGCGCGCTGCCCGCCTCTGAAGGGAAAAGCCTCCCGGAGCCGGCCAGATCCTTCAGGCCCTCAATCGCCCGCCGCTTCAGCGGTTTTGGCAAAACAGTCAGGCTTTGGAAATCCGGCATGTGGACAATGTTGAGCGAAACCTCCGGCGCCTCCGGAGTCTGAAATTTTTTGGAGAGCTGTCTGGCAAAATCAATTATTTCCCCCAAATAAAGAGCGTTAAAAACAGAAACTGTGCAGAGTATATAGGGCCGGAGATTCTTGTGTTTTTTTGCCATTTCCATAAGCCGCTCCATATTGCCTGCGATTTGCGCCCAGCGCGAGGGGGGTCTGAGCCAGCTGTTTTTTTCGCCAAAGGCGTCGATGCTGGCGCCAAACTCAATATCGGGGAATTGAAGCAGGCTTTCCATAAAGGCCGGCGGAAGTTTTGTGATGTTGGAGTTGAGCCGGATGGCGATATGCCGGCAATCGCCGGTTTCTATAAAGCTCCCCAGGATTTTCAGCCATTCTTTCATCAAAGCCGGCTCGCCGCCGGAAATGTATAAAACCTTTAAATTCCCGGCGCTCTCCTTTATATCCCGAAAAAAAAGATCCGTTTTATGCCAGCCGCCGATCCGGCCCTGCTCAAAATTCGCAAAAAGAGTGTCAAGCCGCAGGCTGTCTTTTGGAAAGTCTTTGGAATGCCGCTCCAGCTCGCGGCGCCAGGCGGAGGAAAACAGCGGGCTGCAGGTCCGGCATTTTAAATTGCAGAGATTTCCCAGCCTCAAGTCCAGAAAGGAGGGGAGCTTGCGAATATGGCCGCTGTTTTGCCGGGCCTCTTCCAGAAGCGGCGCCGCGGCCTTTAAATATTTTTGATTGTCTAGAACGCGCTTGGATTTTTTGCCCGCCCGCTCCTCGCTCCAGCAGGCGCGGCAGATTTTCAGCTTTTCGCCGCGGAGCATTTTTTGGCGGATGGATTTGATTTCCGCTGAGTTCCATATCTCCCTTAAGGAGTTTTCGCCAAGGCGGAGCGGCCGCCCGCCGCTGGTTTTTAAAATGGAATCCGAGGCGCAGCAGATCCTGGCCGCGCCATCAGGCTTTGTGGAAAGATGCATGAACGGGAGGGCGCAAAGATTTTCGCGGACTCGGAGGGGAGGCATAAGGTTTTCCCTGGAATTTTTAAAAAACCAGTTTGGCGGCCATGGCGCGCTGCCAGCCGGAGCGGGATTTTTCCGCGCTGAAGTCTATTTTAAGCCTTGGGCCGTAAAAGGCAATGCCTCCGGAAAAAACAGCCTGGCTTTTATCAAAGCGCTTTGTCAGGGGCAGGGAGACCCCCCCCCGAAGAGCCAGAAATTTTTGAAAAATTGTCTCCGCCGCCGCTTTAAAAATCCAGCTCCCCTCTTCCTGGCGGCGGACAGCGTCCGCATACCCCTGAAACATATTCTCCCAGTTTAAACAAAGGCCAACAGACCCCTCCCGGCGGTTTCCCCTTTCGTTGACCAGAAGCTGGCGGGCGGCAAAGGAAAGCCCTATGTTTTTTTTCAGCCTGACAATGGCGCCGGCGTCTCCGTTCCAAAGCGGTTTGGCCCTGTCATGCTCTTTGAGCCTGTGGACGGCAATCCCCATGGAAAGCCATGGCGCCACAGCCCCCCCTATGCCGGCGCTGATCAGGCTCTCATCGCTTTTCAGAAACTGGGAGGACCAAAGCCGGCTGTAGGTGAGGCTCATGGGGATGCCGGAGCTTGCGTCCATAAAGGACAGAAGGGCCATCTGCCGGCTGTTTTTTGAAGTGTAGGCCAGGGCAGACTTGGATCTTTTTTGAAATCCCAGGGCCGCCGGATTGAGAGTGTAGGAAAAGCCCTCTTTTAAAGCGGCGCTTCCAGCCCCCTGAAAGGCCAGATGCAGGGGAGGGGATGGGATGCTGCCCCTGTCCGCCGCCCGGGAAGCCCCCTCCCAGAAAAAAAAACCCAGAGAAAAAACTCCCAAAAGATATCCCAGGGAAAAACCCCTCATGGGCAAAAGCGCGAGTCTTAAAAAAGAAGGCCTCATTATCCGCAGTCTATACGGATCTAGCGGCGGCTGCCACAGGTTTTCACCCGGCGGGGGGTTTTTGGCGGAGCGCGCTGTTTTGCCATGCGCGGGGGCGGAGCTTTCCGCCGGGCATATTTGACAGACAAATTCCAAAGACAGTGATAGACTGGGCTTTGTGGAGCAGTTTGACACAAAAAATCTGTCCTTTCGCCAGATCATGGGGAATGGCCTGAAATATCATGTTCCCCGCTTTCAGAGAGACTATTCCTGGGAGGGGGAGCAGTGGGAGGATCTTTGGGAGGACGCTGTCCAGAAGAATGCCGCTCAAACAAGCCCGCCAGCCATGTGGCCTTTGGGGGAGGCTGTTAAAAGCCAGGGCATTCAAAACACCTCTGCTTTCGGCGGCAGCCATTACATGGGGTATTTGGTCCTCAAATCCTCCGACAGCAAAAACTTCACAGTCATTGACGGCCAGCAGCGGCTCACCACCTTAAGCCTGCTTATTTTGGCTGCCCTTCAGCATTTAAAAAGCTTTTCGGAAGGCGCCTCAAAGCCGGGAGAATCCCCCTCATCAGAAGAGAGGCAAAAAAACAGCGCGCGGCTCAGAGCTTTGCAAAACAGCTTCATTGGATTTGCGGATCCTGTGACTCTCCAGATGGAGCATAAGCTGAATCTCAACAGAAGCAGCGGCAGCTTTTTTAAAAACTATCTCTGCAGGCTTCAAGATCCCCCTGTGAGAAACATCAGCCGGCCAGAGCGGCTTATGGGAAAGGCCATGAAGTATTTTCATGGAAAGATCAGGAAATATCTTGCGGAAAACATCCAGGGGGAGGGTCTGGATCTCAGGGGCCGGGAGATCGCCCGCCTGATAGAATCCCTTGCGGACCGGCTGTTTTTTACCATAATCACTATTGGAAGCGAGGCAAAGGCCTACACAATTTTTGAAACTCTGAATGCCCGCGGCGTTAAGCTCTCCGCGCCGGACCTGGTCAAAAATCACATCTTTCAGACCATCGATGCAGATGGCAGCCTGCATGATGAGGCGATACGAAACCTGGAGAGCGAATGGAATGAAGTGACAAGACAGCTGGGGAGACACAGGTTTTCTCATTTTATAAGGGTTGACTGGAACAGCCGGAATGAGTTTTCCCGGGAAAGCGATTTGTTTAAAAATATTCAAAAAAAAGCCAGATCCCCGGAATCCGCCATGAAATATCTGGCGGATTTAAAGGCGAGCGCTCAGATTTACGCCGCTTTCCAGGATGAGACTGACAGCTTTTGGAGAGAATGCATGGATGGAGTTTACAATAAGCCGGGGCTGAAAGCCAGTCTGCAGCTGCTTAATCTGTTTCATATCAGACAGCCCCAGAGCATGCTTTTGGCCGGCTTTCGCGAGCTTTCCCCGGAAAAATTTGCGCGGCTGTTAAACAGCATAGAGGCTCTTTCTGTTAGATATAACATTATTTGCGGGAACAGCACAGGGGAGCAGGAAAGGGCGTATTCCCGCGCGGCGGGGGCGCTTTTGCGGGGCCGGCCTTTTGACTCCGCCATGGAGATTCTCAGAGGGATATGCCCCTCGGACGGGGAGGCCGCTGCCGCCTTTGCGGAAAAAAGCTTTCGGACGGCGCCGGGCGACAAAAAGGCCCGGTATTTTCTCTGCAGAATAGAAAAAAGCCTGCGAGGCGGCGGAACCCTGCCCTCTTTTGACGAGATCTCCCTGGAGCATATTCTTCCGAAAAACCCCACGGAAAGCTGGAGGGAAAGCTTTGGCGGAGACTCTCAGGAGATCTGGATTCACCGCCTGGGCAATATGACTCTTTTGAGCCGAAAGGAAAACAAAGCCCTGGGAAGGGAGAGCTTTCAGAAAAAGAGGGGCAGCTTCCGAAACAGCCCGTTTCAAATCACCCAAAAAGCTGCTGAATATGATGTCTGGAGCATGGAGGCTGTTCAGAGCAGGCAAAAATGGCTTTGGGAGCGGGCGCGCTCTCTGTGGCCCGCGCTCTGACTGCCAGCGCCGGGAGCTGTTTTGCCGGAAGCCCGCGCGCTTTTCCCGGCGGGGGTTTAAGGGGGCGCCGCCCCCCTTAGCAAAAAAGGCTTCCGCCAAATAAAAGACAGAAGCCCTTTTTTCTGCTGCTGAGGTTTTTTTTAGCCGTCAAACCGGGAGCCTGGGAGCTTGGGAATAAACTCCTCGCTAAAGGATTTTTTTCCCCTTTGGCGCATGAGCTTTTTGGCAGATCCGGTTAATTTGTATTCGCTCCCCGCTGCCGCTTTGCCTTTTTTGCTGGGGCGGGAAGGCCTTTTTCCCCCGGCAGCGCCATCATGAACGGCGCCGTTTTTTGCCAAAAAAGAGGAAAAGCCCCCGTCCATGATAATGGACTTTAAAACTGGCAAAGGAACGGCCGCTTTGGATTTTCTTTCCGCCCCTAAAATAATTTGCGCGAGTGTGGGGGCGGTGATGTCTTTTTTGGTTTCGTTGTCAATGACCTGGATGTTTTCGCTGTTGCGGATCATTTTCTCTATGTCCTGCAGCACGACATAAGAGCTTTGCTCTGTGTCGTAAAGCTTTCTGTTTCCGTATCTTTTAATGGTTTTTGGCTGGCGCCTTTTCATGGCAGCTGTTCTCGCTGCCTGTTTTCTTGAGCTGTGATAAAATGTATGTGCCACGGCTTTTCTCCTTTTGCGGTTAAGGCCTCATGCCGGTTAACTAAAGGAGTTCATCCGTGAACTGTCTTAATTCCCTTAACTTTTCCGATGTTAGCCTGGGGTTTTTTTGGAAGTCAATCTTTTAAATATAAATTCAAAAACAAATGAAAAAAAATCAAAAAAGCGATCATTTTTTTGACACCATTGCTTAAAAAATTTGCGCCTTTTTGGGATTTCTTAAATTTTTGAGGAATCTTGTCCACAAAATGGCGGCCCGCGCCGCGCGGCCGGCTTCCGGCGGTTTGCCTTCCCCGGCAAAGGGGGGCGGCCTGGAGGCTGTTTCCCTGGAGGGCAGCAAGAGGCCGCCTAACTGGCCGCCCCAATAAACAGGCAGAAAACAAAAAAACACTTTGAGAGCTGTTAAGATCCGGCGGCTTTCATCCGACCCCTTAAATATGGGGCTTTTTTTGGACATCCCGCCGCGGGCGGGCCGCCTGTCAAAAATTCTAAGAAAATCCTCCTGGGAAAGCCCAGGGGCAGTCAAAGCGCCTGTCACAGGGGCGGCCGGGGAGCGCAGCCAGCGGGGGGGCTGGCCGGGAGTCCGCCCTCAGGCCCTGATCTTTTTATTTTTTCTCCCTATTTGTTTTTCCTTCCAGCATGTTTCCGCCGCCGCCCGCGCCAAAAAGAGCCATGCGGAAGCGCCTGTTTTTGACGCGCGGCAGTTTAAGGAAAAAAAATCTTGCGCTCTGCGTCATCAGCCGCTCCGCCAGACTCTCTGCCGGGCTGCGCATTCAGAGAGCCTGAAGACATCCGGCGCCGGCGGCGCGTCCCCGCGCCTCGCTGACAGCCCTCCAGGGAGGCCTGAATCATCTCCTGTTATAGACAGGGGCTGGCTTCAGGCTCAGGCTGACATCCTTTATTTAAAAGGGGAGGCCGCCTTTTATGACGGGAACTCTCCACAAGCGCTCAGCCGCTTTAAGGAGGCGGCTCTGTTTGATCCCCATTCCGCTTTCCTTCAGCTCCGGCAGGCCGAAGTCTACATCTTTGAGGGGGTTTTCTCCGAGGCGGTTAAGGAGTATGAGAGGATTTTGCGCCGCGCCCCGAAGCATCAGACGGCCCGCCGCCGGCTGGCCTCCATCTATGCCGATCGGGGCATGTTCAGCGAGGCTTTTCGCCATTACGAGAGGCTGACGGCCCTGGCCCCCGAAAACTTTTTGTTTCAGTTTTCCAAGGCCCTTGTTTTGCTGCGGGGCAAAAAGCCGGCCAAGTCCCTTGCCTCCTTTGAGGAGGCCGAGCGGCTGGCCTCCTCCACAGATGAAAAAGGCGAGGCTATTTTGGGAATCGTCCTGGCCTGCAAGGATCTGGGGCTTAAATCCAAAGTTTCGGCGGCCCTGAAAAGGCTGGCCTCTTTAAGGCTCAGGGACGAGGGTTTGATTTTGAATGCGGCGAATTTTTACGCCAGTGAAGTCAGCCCCCGGGCCGCTGTTTCTTTTTTGCTGGATTATCAAAAGCGGGAGGAAAGCTCTTCGGAGGCGGCCAAAGCCCTTTTGGCTTTTTATTTTGAGCTGGACGACAGGGAGGGGGCTTACTCGCAGCTTTTGAGGATGAAGCGGGCCGGGGCTTTGGAATCCTCCCATTATTTTTATATGCTGTCTTTTTTTCTGGAAAAAAAGGAATATGATCAGGCCATTCTCTTTTTAAAGGACATTTTGTCCGGCAGTCCATCGGAGCCTTATTACCGCTATCTTCTGGGGGCAGTGTATGAAAAAACCAGCCGCCTGGGCCAGGCTCTTCGGGAATATGGCCGGATTGGCTCGGGAAGCGCGTATTTCACTATGGCGCGCCGCCAGATGGCCGGGATATGGAAAAAATGGGCGGAGGCGGAGGAATCTCTTGTCCGCCCCCCGGACAGCGCGCCTTTGTCAAGCGCCAGGCTTTGGAGAGCGCCTCCCCTGCCGATCAAGCCCATGCCGTTTAACACAGCCAGAGCCGGGCCAAAAAAAAGAGAAGGCTCAATGGCTCAAGAGCGCCCCGCGCTTTGGCAGCCCGGCCGGCTGGCCCGGGCCGGCCTTTAGAGCAGGCTCTGCCTGCCGTTTCAGCCGGCCGCAGCTCTTTGCCCTCAGCATGGCCGCTCTTCTGGCCGCCGCCTGCCGCTCGCCCTTAAAAGCGCCTCCTGTTTCAGAAGGCTTTAGAGCCAGAATTTTATGGAGCGCTTCCGGGTTTGGGAGGCCCGCGGTTTTTTCCTCCAATGTGTTTGTCAAGGGCAATGAGTTTCTGAGGATTGACATGTCGCTGCCTTTTTATGGCGCGGCGGGGAGTCTGGCTTTGAGCCGGGGCCGCATGACGGTTCGGATTCCCTCAAAAAGGCAATACCTGGAGGGGCCTTTTGACGCGCGGGCGGTTTTCCCGGATATTTCCCCTTTCCCTCCGGAGTGGCTGTTTGCCCTTTTGCGGGCCGAGCCGCTTCCCGGCTGGCCCTGCGAAGAGCGCTTAAAGGCCCCGCGCCGCTTTCTCAGCTGCCGGGCCGGGGAGTTTCAGATAAACTGGGTGTTTAGCGGAGGGAGCTTGCGGCTGATTGAGCTGCGGGATTCCAAAAAGCGGCTGCTGCGGGGCCGCGCGCGGGGAATTGCCGGCGCCGCGCTGAGCGATGATTTTTTTGTTTTGCCCAAATTTTCTGATTGAGAGATTGGCGGACTGCGGGGCGCGCAAAGCCGCCTCAGGGCGGCAAAATATTGTTTAGCCCGCGCCAGCTGGATCGCTTTGAGGCGTTTAGGGGGCTGGGCAGGCAGGCTGATTGGCGGCTGTTCCGCTTGCGCGGACTCCAGAGCAAACCCTGGCGCTGCCGCTAACCCGCGCGCTGCCTGAAATCCGCGCCTCAGCCGGGAGGGCTTTATGAATCAAAGCGCAGGATTTTTTTGATGAGGGAGGAGGGGGTTTTCTCCATGATTTGCTTTTCCGCCAGCCAAGTCATGGGCTGGACGGCCGTTTGGGGGCCGCAGGCCTTTTGGACAGAGACAAAAATCTGATAATTTGTAATTGAATGGGAAAAATGCCATTGCTTTGGCCTGGCGGCGATGGCTGTGGCCTGTCCGGGAAAAATCAGCCTCCCCTTTAAAAAGGGCAGCGCGCCGGTGTTTTGAATGAGCGCCCACCGGGAGTTTTTTTTGATTTTTTGCGGCTTGTAAAGCCACAGCTCCACGGGTTTTTGGGGGCGCTTTAAGGGCAAAATCCCCTGGGAGCCGGCTTTAAAGGCCTGGCACTTGGCTTGAAGGGGGCAGATCCGGCAATGCGGATTCCGGGGCGCGCAGACAAGGGAGCCTGCCTCCATAAGGGCCTGATTTATGACAGCGGGGTTTTGGCCCTGAACCCAGAGATCGGCCAGGCTTTGCAGCTTCCGCCTTTGCGCGGCCTTCCACCATTTGACTGAAAGGCCATGAAAGCGGGAGAGGAGCCTTATGACATTTCCGTCCAGGACTCCCACAGGCTCCTGGAATGCCAGGGAGCTGACCGCCCGCGCCGTATAGGGGCCGAAGCCGGGCAGCCGGAGAAGCTCCTTATAGCTTTCCGGGAAGCGCCGGCGGCGGCTGATTTCCCCGGCAGCGGTTAGAAGGCTCTCCGCCCTTTTGTAGTAGCCAAGCCCGGCCCACAGAGGCATCAGATCGTTTTTGGAGGCTTTGGACAGGCTTTTTGCTGTGGGGAATTTTTTTAGAAAGGCGCGGTAATAGGGGATGACGGTTTTGGAGACTGTCTGCTGGAGCATGACTTCTGAAATCCATATTTTGTAAGGGTCTTTTGTCCGCCGCCAGGGGAGGTTTCTTTTGTTTTCCTCAAACCATTTGATCAGGCTTGTTTGGAGGCTCTTTGGAATGCGCGCCCCGGCCGCGCGCCTATCCATCGAAACAGGCCCTTCCTCTGGGCAAGCTTGCTGCTCCTTGAAGGTTCGGGAACGGCTGCCAGGCCGTCCAGGCGAACAGGCAAGTCCGCCCCAACAAACAGATTTATTTTTGGCGCTTTGTTTTGCCGGCATTTTTGGCTGAAAAAAACATTGCGCCTGACGCGCTCTCCGCCCCGCGGCTTTGTTTTTGCTGTCCGCCTGGCGCTTTTTGCATAATGGCCCGGATTTCCCCTTTTATACAAGATATCTTTTGCGCCTCGCGGAAGGCGGCTGCAATTCCTCTGGACAGGCATGCCATGCTGCGGAGGCGCGGGAACGGCCGATAGGCTGTCCCATCAAACAGCCGCTGACAGGGCGGCCCTCTGGACAGGCATGCCATGCTGCGGAGGCGCGGGAACGGCCGATAGGCTGTCCCATCAAACAGCCGCTGACAGGGCGGCCCTCTGGACAGGCATGCCATGCTGCGGAGGCGCGGGAACAGCCGATAGGCTGTCCCATCAAACAGCCGCTGACAGGGCGGCCCTCTGGACAGGCATGCCATGCTGCGGAGGCGCGGGAACGGCCGCGAGGCCGTCCCATCAAACAGCCGCTGACAGGGCGGCCCTCTGGACAGGCCTGCCATGCCGCGGAGGCGCGGGAACAGCCGATAGGCTGTCCCATCAAACAGCCGGCTTGACATCTCGGCCGCGGCGCCCTACACTCTGCCTGTAAATTAACAATATAAAGGAGGCAATGATCATGAAAAAACACTTAAAAACCGCTTTTTTGAGCGGTTTTCTGATTTTCGGGCTTTCCGCTGCGGCGGAGGACACGCCCTGCGGCCCAGGCATTGAAGGCGCCCCGCATGGCAATGGCGGCGGCTTTGTGGCGGCCACAGCCTTTGTGGCGGCTGCGGCTGTTGTGGACAAGAGCGCGGCTGTTTGCGGACATGCGCAGGTTTTTGGCGATGCGCTGGTTTTCGGCAATGCGGAGGTTTCCGGCCGCGCGCGGGTTTATGGCGATGCATGGGTTGGCGGCGATGCGCGGGTTTTTGACAATGCGGAGATTTCCGGCCATGCGCGGGTTTTAGGCCATGCGCGGGCAGGCGGCGATGCGCTGGTTTTCGGCAATGCGCTGATTTACGGCAATGCATGGGTTGGCGGCAGCGCGCTGGTTGGCGGCGATGCGGAGATTGGCGGCGGCGCGCGGGCTGGCGGCGATGCGCGGGTTTTAAACGCCCATCTGGAAAGCGGCGAGATCACTTCAGGGGAGCATTAAAAGGGCGCATTAAACAGGGCCTGCAATGCTGCCGCCCCCGGCCCGGCCCGCCGGTGGCTTTTTTTGCTTGACTTGAAGGCGAAGGCTGGCTATGCTCCGCTTCATAAATCAATAATATAAGGGGGACATTTCTATGAATCGCTTAAAAGCAGCTTTTTTGAGCGGTTTTCTGATTTTCGGAATTTCCGGCGGGGCGCCCGCCTTTGCTGGCGGCGAAAATGGCGGGGAAGAGGACATCTGGCAGGCTGGAAGCCGGCGCTCCCGCCCCGAAGCGCCAACACTGGATTTGAGCGGGACAGCTATTGGCCGGGCGGCAAAAAGCGGGGATATTGCGGATTTTTTTGCTGAGCTGGACAAGCTGAAAAACTTTTCTCCCGGGGAAAGGCTGAAAATTTTGCAGGCCAGAGACTCTAAGGGAAACTCTCTTTTTCATTATATGCTGGACAGGCGCGCTGAGCGGGCGGAATTTGCCGGCGCCATGCTTTATCTGAGCTTTGTCCTGTCTGTTCATGGCGATCATGAAACCGTGGATGACTGGAATCAAGATGGCCTTTCCCCTCTGGAGGCGGCCAAAAAGGCGGAAAACTCCATAGCCGCGGAGTATCTTGTCATGGCGGAAAACAGAGCGAGGGAAAGCCGGGGGGAGCGCGCCGGGATATCCGCCGGACAGCCTCTGGACATGAAGCAGGCCCGCGACCTTGCGCAATCTGAAATGGGCATGAAATTCATTTTGGGCGGCTTTGCCTCTATGAACGGCTGGCTGTTTGTCCAGGGCGGTTTGGAAGCCGGCCATATAGGAATGCTCTTGTTTGGACTTCCCCAGCTGCTTGTTGGAGCGGGCGCCTGCTATCAGGCCTTTAAGACATGGAAGAGCCTTAAAGAATGATGCGGCGGGTTTTTTTTTCAGCTTTGAATGGATTTCAAAACAGCAGCTCATCTCCAAAAGGAAGCTGCAGCCACTGTTTTTCAATGCGCGCGCCGAAGCGCGGTTTATGGGCCATTATTGCCGCCGATAAAAACCCGGCGGCTGTTTCTCCCCATCTGGCTGTCAAAGCTGAAGGCGAGCCGAAGCTTGTTCCACAAAGGCGGCAGGCTGCTGTCATTTAAAAGCCGCGCCCATTCAATAAACACAAAGCCCGGCTCGCAAAACAAATCCCAAAACCCTGTGGACTCCAGCTCTTCCCCTTTAAGCTTCAGCTCTGCCGGAGCGGGAGGCTCTGCCGGAGCCGGAGGCTCTTCCGGAGCGGCCTGCTTGAGGGCGGCCTCTCCAAGCCGAAACAGATCAGCGTGGGAGACAGGCCCCCTGGGGCAGCTGTAAATATTGATGAGGCCAAAGCCCGGCGAGCAAATTTCGCTTTTCGGAACGCCCAAAAACTCCCCCATAAAACGGACCATTTGGGTTTTTCCAGATCCCAAAGGGCCGTCCAGCAAAATCAGCTGGGGCTTTTTCAGGCTTTTTGCGGTCCGCGAGGCCAGCCGCCTCAGCTCCGCCAGGCTGGCGATGTCCTCTGTCCGCATGCCTGCTTTTTTCAGCATATTCGCCCCGCCCGTTTTAGCTCCGCCATTTTTTGCCTTGCCCCTTCCAAGGCTGATGCAAACCAAGTCTGATGCAAAGCGTCAAACCGTGATCTGTTTTCATAGCTTGCCGCTCTCTTTTTGAGGAATCAAGATAAAAAAAGCCTCTGGCCTGTCCAGGGGCTTTTTTATGCCGCCGCCGGCCATGCCTTTTTTTTTCGGGCCTAAGGGCTTGGTTATGAAAGCCGGGGGTTTGATTTTTTTTTGCCGGCGCTCATCTCCAGACCGCCCCCCCATTGCCTGAGACTCCCCCCTAATCTAAAGCTCAATGCTCCGCTCCAGGGGCTTTTGGCTGCTTTCCGGGAAATTTCTCAAGCCATGAGATAAACCCATGGGATAAGCCCATGAAGCAAGCCATGGGATAAGCCCATGGGGGCAGTTTTCCCGCCGGGGCTTTGGAAAAAAAAGCTTGTTTCAGCGGCCCGCAGCGGCTATTATTTTAAATATGAAAGCTTTATTGATGGTTTTCGCCGCCTCAGCCGCAGCGCTCGTCTCTCTCTCTCTCTCTCTCTCTCTCTCTCTCTCTCTCTCGGTTTTGCCCGCGGCTTAGCCCCACGATCCCCCCGCTTTAGGGCCGCCTTTAAACTGCCGGACGGCCAGGCCGGCTTTTCGCTTTTGGGAACTCTGGCCGGGGCCGCTATCGGCCTGGTTGTCCTCATGGGGACAACCCAAAGCTTTATTCAGCAAAAGATCAGCCTTCTGGCCCTGGAAAAGCGGATCAAGCAGCTTGAAATCACCCGGCGGGGCGATCCCCTTGGCGCCGGCGGCGGACAGCAAAAGATTATGGGGAAGGCTTGGAGCTGCCTAAACACGCTCAAGGGACACAGCCTAAGCGGCGCTGATTCCCATGGAAAAAAAAGCTTTGAGATTACGGCCGTCAAGGACAGCTCGGCACCCCCGGCCACAGTTTGGGATTTTTCCAAAAACTCCGCCGGGGAGTTAACAAGCCCCGCCGCCAGGGAAAAAATAAAAAGCCTTGGAATAGACAAGTTTCTAAAGCTGGAGTTTGTTTATGATCCGGCAAAGCCCACAGAGGGCCGGCTTGTTTTGCGCTCAAAGACTGTGATTCCCGGCCAGATGGAGAGAGAAAACAAGCCCGCTGTCTGGGAGCTTTCCGATATAAAGGTTGCCGGCTCCAAAGTGACGGAATGCGGGGGGACGGAGCCAAAGGCTGAATACACTCCATGCGGCTATGCCGTTGAGGGGGCTTATCACACAAACCCCGATGGCTCTAAAGGCGGCTTTGTGGCGGCCACGGCCACCGTCCGCAAAAGGGTTTTTGTGGGCAAAAATGCGGCTGTTTGCGGCAAGGCGCAGGTTAAAGGCCAGGCAAAGATTAAAGGCCATGCGCGGGTTTTAGACAGCGCGCGGGTGACCGGCCAGGCGGAGGTTTCCGCAAAAGTTTCCGGCCATGCATGGGTTAAAGACCATGCGAAGGTTATTCACAGCGCGGAAGTTTCGGGATGGGCGCAGGTTTCAGAGCGCGCGGTGGTTGATCATGTTGCGAGGGTTTTTGAAAGCGCCAAGGTTTCCGGGCATGCCAAGGTTTCAGAGGCGGCCTGGGTTTTTGGCGAGGCAAAGGTTAAGGACAACGCGCTAATCAAGGGCCAGGCAAAGGTTTATGGCTGGGCATGGATTTATGGCATAGGCGATAATCCGTGGGTTTATGGCAATGCGCGGGTTACCGGCCATGCGCGGGTTACCGGCCATACGCGGATTTATGGCCATGCGCAGGTTTATGGCGAGGCGAAGGTTACCGGCAATGCGCATGTTTTTGAAAGCGCGGAAGTGTCCGGCCCTAAGGCGCAGGTTAAAGAGTGGGCAAGGATTTATGGCAGCGCGCAGGTTTCCGGCGATGCGCAGGTTTATAACAGAGGGCGGGTTTATGGCGAGGCCGTGGTTAAGGGCCATGCGCAGGTTTACGGCCAGGCGCATGTTTTTGAAAGCGCGCAGGTTTATGGCCGCGCGCTGGTTTATCAATCAGCGCAGGTTTATGGCCATGCGCAGGTTTTTGGCAGCGCGAAGATTTTTAGGGGCAGCAGCCCCGGTCACAGGGGAGGGCGGGTTTTTGGCAGCGCAAAGATTTTTGGCCAGGCGACTGTTTTTGCCAGCGCGAAGGTTTACGGCCAGGCGCAGCTTTCCGGCAATACGGAGGCTCACGGCAGGGCATCGGTTTATGGCCGCGCGAAATATTCAAGCGGCAACTTGGCAGGAAAATATCATTATAAATACTCTCCAGCAGAAATTGAGCGCGAAAAAAAAAGGAATGAAGAAAAATGGAAAGAGAATAAATGAAATCCCTTGCTGTTTTTTTCAATCAATCCGGCTTTTCGCTTTTAGGCGCTCTGGCCGCAGCCGCCATCGGCGCGGCTGTCCTCATGGGGACAGCCCAAAGCTTTATTCAGCAAAAGATCAGCTGAGACTGCCGCCTAAAAAAGCCAATCTTGCCAATCTTATTTTGCATTTCTTATCCGCTCCATTTCTTGTTGATCGCGGTATCGTTTTGTTCGCCGGCGGCGCTGATATAAGATTCTCTTATTATTTGTATAAATCCTGGTTAGTTTCATGGCTTGAGGCTGCCTGGATATCCCCGGAAAGCTTAAAAATTTGGGGCAGGGGCTTGTTTGCCGGACCGGGCTGCATTATGATGGGGCTGGCCGCATGGAATAGAACAGCGCCAGCGGCCCTAAGAAGGGAATCATGTTTCAAGGTTTAGATCCAGTGACCATTATAGCTTTATGCGCCTTAATCACTGTCTTATGGACAGCCATGGGGTTTATAGTCAATATGCTTTTAGCGCCTGTAAAGGCAGAGCAAAAAGATTTGAAAAAAGAGTTGAAAAATGGGCAAGCCCTTCTTAAATTAGAGTTGCAAAAAGATTTTCAAAATGGGCTGGCCCGGCTTGAAAGAAAGATTGACTTGCTTTTAAAAGCAAAAAAATAGCTGCTGAAATCAACTCCCCAGGCGAAGGGGCGCCTGCCCGCCCCCGGCAGATCCCCGAAAAGCCTGAAAATCCGGGCCGCGCCATGTTGCGCCTCTCCGGGAATATCCGCCCCTGGAAAACTCCTGATTTTCGGATCCTCGGATCCCTCGGACTCCTGTGGAAAATGTCCTGCCCCCGCCTGTGATTACAATCCCCCCCGCTCAAACAAAACCGGCATTAAGGGGAATATTCTCAAAAAAAAGCCAGTGATTTTTCATACAGGCCAGTATAAAATGCCAGTATAAAGCCCCGGTATAAAATCAAAGGGAAGGGGATTTTTATGCGGAGAACTGACAAAACAGCGAAAGCGCTTTATATGGACCAGACTTTCGCCCGTGAGGGCGGGCTTCTCCGCAGCATTCGCGCGGCCGCGGAAAGCGATCAGCTGGCCCGGATGCAGATAGCCCCTCATGAAGGGCGCATTTTGCGCTTCCTGGCGCGGGCCGCCGGGGCGAAAAAAATCGTTGAGATAGGGACTTTATACGGATATTCAGCCTTTTGTCTTGCTCAGGCCCTCCCAGATCAGGGCCGGCTCTGGACCCTTGATCTTTCCGAAGAGCGCCAGCAAAAGGCCAGGGATTTGCTCAAAGACTCGCCGGCTCTGAAAAAAATCAAATGGCTGCCCGGAGAGGCGCTGAAAACCCTTCCCTCTCTTGAGGGCGAAGGCCCCTTTGACATGGTTTTTATTGACGCGGACAAAGGCTCTTACATTCAGTATCTCTCATGGGCGGAGAAAAACTTAAGGGCCGGGGGCCTGCTTGCGGCTGACAACGCCTTTTTGTTTGGCGCGGTCTATGGCGCGGGCGGGGGGCATGCCGATCCAGAAAGCCTGAAAGTCATGAGGGGGTTTAACGAAAGGCTTGCCAAGTCCCCCCTCTGGGAAGCCGCCATGCTCCCCACTGCGGAGGGGATGGCTGCCGCTGTCCGGACAGATCGTTTTTGAGGCCATGGGGGGCTTAAATTCCCCTGGCTTGCGCCGCGCCAGTTGTTTTTCCGGCCGGTTTGCTGTATACAGCGGTTATGGGCAGCAAAGGCTATGGCCAAACCCATGTGGGCATGAAGAGAAAAAACAACCAGGACTCCATTCTGGTTGATGAGGCGCTGGGCCTTTATGCCGTAGCCGATGGCATGGGGGGGCATCTGGGCGGCGAAGTGGCCTCGGCCATGGCCATTGAGGCCCTGCAGAGCTTTGTTTCAGAAGCCGCAAAGGGGGATAAATTTTCGCCGGCTGAAGTCATAGAAGAGGCGTTTATTGAGGCCAACAGGCAGGTCTTTCAAAAGAGCAGGGACAGCGAGGCGGAGCTTGCCGGCATGGGAACAACCCTTGTCGCCTGCTTGATTTGGAAGGGCCGGGCTTTTTTTGGGAATGTGGGGGATTCCAGGGGCTATTTGTTTCGCGATCCTTATTTGTGGCGGGCGACGGATGATCACTCCGTTTTAAACAATGAGATAAAAAAAGGGCTTGTTGATGCCGAGCAGGCCGCCCTGCTTGTTCGCGCAAATGTAATCACCAGAAGCATAGGCTTTGTGGAGGGTGTGGAGGTTGATGTTTTTAAGAGGGATATTTGCCCTGAAGACAAGTTTCTGCTCTGCTCCGACGGCCTGACGGAAATGGTCTCTGACGGGGACATTTGCGCTTTGGCCAGCCGGCATTCCATAGAGGATTTGCCGGCGCGCTGCGTGGAAAAGGCGCTTGAGGCGGGGGGCAATGACAATGTGTCTGTTGTTTCTGTGTCGCCCTGAGGGGGATTTTTTTGGCGCTTTGACGCGCCGCGCGGCCCCCCGCCCGCAGCAGCTTGTTAAAGGGGCGGGCTGCTTTGCCTCAGTTTGACGCGCCCCGCGCCCCGGCTGTTGATTTTTGGCGCGGTTTTATGAGAGATTAAACCATGAGACATTAAGCGCTGCGCGGCTGGGAAAGCGCCGCTTGGCCCTTAAGCCGGGCGAAAGCGGGCGGCTCCCCGCCTTTAGGAGAGGCGGGCAGGGCAGGCAGACGGGGGAGACAGATTCAGGGGGAGGCAGGGCTTGTGAGGCGGAAAAAGCATTACACCATCATTATCACAGACAACAGCGCAAGCTCCCACAGGAGCTTTTCTGTCTCTGGAAAGCTTTTGCGGGCGCTTTTAGCGGCCGCTGCCGCCGCGCTTTTGCTGACAGCGGCTTTGCTGGCAGATTATTTTGGCCTGAGTCTTGACAAAAGCCGGCTCAAGGCTCTGCGGGCTGAAAACCGGGAGTTAAAGCGGCAGTTTCTGTTGACAGAGGGCAAAGTGGCGGAGCTGGCAAGGGAGACTCAGCAGCTTGGCGACTTTGTTCATAAGGCCCGTCTGATCACGACAGCCTCAGTTGAGCATGGCTCGTCCGCTTACGGAAAAGTGACGGCCCCTTCAGATATTCTTCATCTTTCCCGCGGGCCGGCTTCTTTTAAAAGCATGCCCTCCGGCCCTCCGCCCGCTGGCGGGGGGAAAACCTGTGATGATGGGGGCGGCCCGCCCTCCCTGTTTGGGGATGCGATGGGGGACAGCCGGACTTTTGGCCGGGAGCTGGAGATCATAGTGGATGATCTCAGGGAAAAAAGCCTTTTGACGAAGCAAAAAGCCTGGGACCTTTACACGAGCCTTTTGGAGAGGAAAGAGCTTTTAAACAGCACGCCAAGCATTCTTCCGGCAAAGGGCTGGATATCCTCGTCCTTTGGCTACCGAAACGAGACCTTTTACGCTGATCATGAGCCTCAGTTTCATCAGGGGATTGATATTGCCGCAGAATCCGGGACAAAAGTTGTGGCCGCGGCGGATGGCAAAGTCATTTATACAGGCTATGACGAGCGCGGCTATGGGAATCTTCTTGTGATTGATCATGGCTACAGCTTAAAAACCTATTACGCGCATCTTGCGGAGATCACTGTTGAGCGGGGGGTTTATGTCCGCCGGGGGGAGCCGGTGGCTCTTGTGGGAAATACAGGACGATCCACAGGCTCTCATCTGCATTATGAGATCCGCATTGCCGGGCAGGCGGTCAACCCGGAAAACTACACTCTGGACGATCATTTTGACGCGCTGTGACAGGCTGTGTCTGAAAAGCCGCAAAGGCCTCAAAATCATTTCCAGTTTAACCGCTCCAGGATAATAAGAATCTGGCTGTTTTATCGGGCGCCGCCCTCTCTGGCTTCTTTGGGCGGGATGCGCGCCGCTCAATAAGAAAAAAACCTGCCTGTCAAAAGGGAGGCTTTTCAAACCCGGCAGCCTGCTGCCGCCATCCCTTTGCTTTTTTCTACAAAAATCCAGATTTTTTTGGATTTGGCGTCATTTTTGCGTGTCAATTCATAAAAAGCGCGCGAGGCGGCGGGCCGGAAAATCCGGTTTTTTTGATTTTTTTTTCAGATTTTTTTGAATTTGGCGTCATTTTTGCATGTCAATTCATAAAAAGCGCGCGGGCGGAGGGGCTGCCTCAAGCTTTTTAACCGCAAAGGGAGGGGGGTATGAGACAAATAAAAAAAATCTGTTTTTTTTGCGCCTGTTTTTTAGGCGGAGGCATGGTTTTCTGGGGGATTTTTGCCCCTTTTTCCGCTGTTTCTGAAATTTTGCTGCTCTCTCCAGGCGAGAAAACCCATATTCCGCTGTCTCCGAACAAGGCGGTTCATGTGGGGAGCCGAAAAATCATTTCGCTTTCTTCGCAGGGGGGCCGGCTGGGCATTTTGGGAAAGCGCCCCGGCCAAACCCGGCTGAGCCTTGGGGGCAAAAGCTATCAGATTCATGTCCTGAGCCTGGAGCAAAAGCGCAAAACCCTTTTGGCGGCGGGCCTTTTAAAGGGCTTTTGGGGCCTGGACTGGTCGCTTTCCGAAGACAGCCGGCTTTTGATCAAGGGGGCTTTGAACCGGCTTTTTGACTGGGTCAAACTGGCGGAAACAGCCAGAGCCGAAAACATAAGCTATGAGTTTTTGGCGGGGCCGGGGGAGGGCCTTGAGCCGGCCATTAAAAAATTTTTTGAGGACATGTTCAGCGGGCGCCCCGCCCCGGAAATCCAGTGGTCCCGGCTCCCATTCGCCTTGATCCCCAAAGGCGGAGACACAGATTTTTATGCCCGAAAGCTAAAGCCCTATGGCCTTGTCCCCAAAGAGGATGAGGGCTGGTTTTCCCGCCCGCCATTTATTGAGATAGAGATTGCCCTTGTGGAAAGCGGGCTTTCCTCTTCGTTTTCCTTTGGCGGCGCGGCGGGCGGCTTTTCGCCGCAGAGCGGCGCGGCCGGAGCTTTTGCCAGCCTGCTGAGCTTTTTGAATTTTATGAAGGCCTCGGGAAAGGGCCAGACCATCCATCACTCCTCAATTTTCACTCAAAGCGGGCAGGAGGCGCATGTTCATTCTGGAGGGCAGATTCCGTTTTCTGTCTATCATGCTGAATCTGACCGGGAGACTGTTCAGTGGAAGTCTTACGGCTTTAGCCTGCAGGTAAGCCCTGTGGCTGACAAAAAAGGCTCCATTCAGCTGAAAATCAGCGGGGAGATATCTGAGCCGTCCGGTCAGCTTTCCTCAAAAGGCCCGCCGCCTTTAAAGAGGCAGAGCCTGAAGACAACAGTTTGGGCGCGGGACGGGGGGATTTTTGCCCTTTTTCGGCAGAGGAAAAAGGGCAGCGGCGCGCTTTCCCATGGGGGGCTGGGCGGAGGAGGCCTGGCCTCTTCGCTGCCGTTTCTCAAGCCCATGCTTCACAAAAGGAATCAATACTCGGTTTCCCGGTTTATTTTGATGCGCCCAAAAATTTTAAAAAAGGGGGGCGGAAAATGATTTGGCTCCAAAAAGCCGCCGCCCGCAGCCGCGCGGGCAGCCTGCCTTCAGCTGAAAAGCCGGAAAATGATCCGCCGGCTGAAAAATCGCGGCCCGGCAAAGGGCCTGGCCAGCCGGAGGCCTGCCGCGGCGAAAGCCTTCCGCCGGCGGAAAATCAAGGCGGAGCTTTCCCGCCGGGCCTGGAACAATCTCTCCCCCAAAAGGGGGCCTGCCCGCGCGCTTTAGCGGATGCCGGCCCGGATGAAGACTCTCTGGAAACATCTCCGGAGCTGGCTGCGGATCCCATCACCCGGTCTTTGGAAAGCGAGTTTCAAAACATACTCCATTTGTTTCGGGGAAGCTTTCAAAGCGGCCTTTCCCCCTCTGACTCAAACCCGCAGGAGGAAAAAACCCGCGAGGCCCTGACCCGGCGGATTGTCAGGGAAAACAGCTCGCCCGCAAACCAGCGCCGCATACTCTCTGAGTTTTGCGGCTATGGCCCCTTGGACCGCCTGAGGCTCCGCCCCGAAATCACAGAGGTTATTGTCAATGGCAAAGATCATGTTTTTTATGAGATTGATGGGGGCATGCGGCAGCTTTCCGACCGATTTTTGTCAGGCATTACTTTTTGCAACATTATTGAAAAAATCTCGGCCGAGGCGCGGCTGTCCGTCAATCTCAAGAAGCCTTTTGCCGAAGGCCGGTGGGGGGATTTTCGCATTCATGTCATCCGCCCCCCTCTCATCCAAAAGGACTTTCATTTAAGCCTCAGAAGGCATCCCAAATCCATTTGGACGCTCCCCAAGCTGACAAAGGCCGGCTGGGCGCCTGAGTCTGCCGCCAATATTTTGAGAAAGTTTGTCAAAGACAGGCTGAATTTTCTTATCGCCGGGCCTACCAGCGCGGGCAAGACCTCGGCTCTCAACGCCTGCCTTCAGGAGACAGAGGCAAATGAGCGGATCATCACCATTGAGGACGCCGATGAAATCACCCTTCCCAGCGCCATCAGCCTGAAGCTTTTGACGCAGACCGCGCCGGAGAGCCAGATGGCCTATGTGGGCCAGGAGGAGCTGGTCCGGCAGAGCCTGCGGCTTCGCCCCGACCGCATTGTGATGGGGGAGGCGCGCGGCGGCGAGGCGAAAGACCTGCTTTTGGCGCTGGCCAGCGGCCACAGAGGCAGCATCGGCACTCTGCATGCCAGAGATCACAGGCAGGCTCTTTGGAAGCTGGAGACTATGATTCAAATGGGCGCCCCCCAGTGGCAGAGCGAAACAGCCCGGAAGCTTATTTTTTCCAGCCTTCATGGGGTTGTGGTTTTAGACAGGGAGCGCGGCTTTAGATTTCTCAAGGGAATCTACAAAATCAGCGCTTATGAGTCCGCCGCCGGCTTTTTGTTTGAAAGCCTTTACGAAAAACAGGCCTGAAAAAAAACAGGCCGAAAGGCCGGAAAATTTTAAGTTTTAAGCTGAGTTGTTTTTTCTGAAAGGCAGGCTTGAAAAAAAACAAGACTATAGACTGGCAAAAAGCCAGCCCATAGTCTGAAATTTCCGCCCAAAAAAAAACAGGGCTAAGGCGCGCTCCGCCCCGCGCCGATAAATTTATCAGAAAGGGTTTTTTGAGGGGTTTTGCGGCGCTCTTGAAGCGGAGCTTTGGAAAGCCCGCTTTGCCTGTTTTTTTGCGCCGGCTTGCGGCTGGATTTTCAGGGGCCTCAAAAAACGGGAAAACTCAAACAACAAAGCAAGCCTTTTGCCGGGATGATCAGAATAAAAATTATTTTTTTTGCCGCTTTGTCCGCTTCGGCTTTTCTGCTTGCGGCCCCTTCCGCCCGCGGCGCTGTGGTTTTAAAGACCCAGGGCAGCAAGGCTTTGATTCATCTGGAGGGCATGCGGGTCAGCAGGGGAAGCTATTTTGAGGTTTTAGACATGTACGGCGAGCGAAAAGGCATTGTCAGGGTCAAAAGGGCCGGGAAAAAGAAAGCCATAGTCTCTTTAAAAAGCGGGCGCGCTGTCAAGGGCTGGTCTTTGGAGCCTGTGAGCAAAAAACAGGCCAAAGCTCAGATCAAAAAAGGCTCGGGGAAGCTGAAAAAAATCTCAAGGCAGGCCCGTTTAAGGAAGCTCGCAAAAAAGCGCCGCCAGGCGCGCCTTGAAAAGCAGAAGCTTAGAAAAAAGGCCCGGGAAAGAAAGCGGCGCCGGCTTGCCAGAAGACAGGCGGCGGAGGCCAGAGCTTACCGAAAGCTTGCCTCTGTGGATGCCGGCCGGGAGGAAGAGGAGTATATCATCAGCGACGAGAAGTGGAGAGGCTCTCCGGCTGATGAAGTTCCCGGCCCGGACGATCAGAGCCTGGAGAGTGAGGGCGGGGGATCTTCCTTTCCCTTTGCCGCGGGCCTGCAGCCTGTGGGCGGCTTTGATATGATGTCAGTCAAAAAAGGGGAGAGAAAGATGTCGCTGAGCGGCCTTGGGTATGGAGGCCGGTTTTTTTTCAGCGTCCCTGTGAATGACTTTTTGACAGTGGAGCCTCAGCTTGGATACAGAAAGTTTAGTGTCAGCGCGAAGGAGTGCGAGGAAAGGGGCGGCTGCTCTCTCAGCATTGATTATGCGTCTGCCGGGGTTGACCTGAAGCTTTACCTGACGGGGGATTTTTGGGCGGGCGCCAGAGGGATTTTGATGTATCCGCTGGCCTATGAAAACAAGGGCGTCCTGAAGGAGGAAAGCTTTGAGGGCCTGCATGGCGCCCTTGGCCTGTCCCTTGGCTATGACATCACAAAGGGGAATATGCTTATCCCGGTCTCTTTTTACGGCGGCCTGTTTATGCCGCAGTCAAAAACTGTGGGCTTTTACACCACAGGCTTTTCCGCGGGCATCGGCTATCAGTTTTAATTCCCCGCAGCTTGCCGGCGGAGGCTTACAAAGTCCCGCCCGGCGCTTTCAGGCCCTGCTGTTTTGGTTTTGGAGACGGCTTTTCCAGCCTGTCTGTGAAATAACACCTTTTGCTCTGTCCGCCGCCGGGATGGACTTTGACTTTGCATTCCCATTTCTTGAATACAATAAAAAATGCCAGCAGAGAGAGAGCCCAATGGCGCCAGTTAACCCAGAACTTTATCCATAAACATATCATCTTTAAAAAACCAATGGCAGGGGCGGATTCCGCTCTCTTTTTTTTGCGCGCTGAAAGCGCGGCGTAATAAGCCTTAAGCGCGTTTATTTCAGTCTCTGTTAAATTTGATTTAACCAGCCTGCCTCTTTCTTTTTTCATTATCCTGGTTTGAAACGGAAGATTTGTTCTGTAAATCTCAGCGCTTTCAGAAGGAGGCGGGGGAGGGATTTTGACAGTCTTTTTTTTGCGCCGGCGCCTTTTGCCGGAAAACAGCCCCAAGTCAGGATCATCGTCCCCGGCAAGCGCGAGAAACTTCTTTCCGCTCATCTCTCCAAAGACTTCAGATGATTCAAATTGAAATACCTGAACAGCAAGGGTTCCAAATATGACTGTCAGAAAAAGAGAAAGAAGCCAATACAGCCCAAAAGGAAAAATGTCTTTGTCTGAAAAATACAGCCCCAATCCAATTACCGTTAAAACCATGAAAAAAACAGGAAATGTCTTTTTGACTCCCGCAAAAGCGGCAAAAGCCCAATGCTGCGGAGCAAACTCTTTTTTCATTTTTTGCCATGTATTAAGCCAGCCCTTTTGTTTTTTAAATTTAGAGGATGCGGAAAGGCGCCCCGCTTTTTTTGAAGATTCATCAGGATCATTTTCAAGCCACTGGGAAGCTTCAAGAGCCGCTTCAAGCGCGGTTATCAGCAAAAAGCAGACAAGCCAATACAGCCCATAGGGAAAAAGGGGGGAATTATCGTCCATGAGCCGGGATACAGCAATCATGGTTAAAAATATAAAGATTATTCGGAGTATTTTTGTTATTAAGGAGGTCATAAATATTTCCGCATTATTCCATTATTCCAGCCAGCAAGACCGCTTTTCAAGCTCATGCCGGTTTCCCGTTGAGGCTGTCCAAAATATCTGAAGCGGTTTTTGCTCTTATGGCTCCTTTTTTTTCATAAACAGCGGGCCATTTGATTTTTTTATTTTCAAAGCATGAATCCATTATAAAAAGCTTTTTGTTTTGCTTGAGACACTCTCCGGCCTGAACAAGAGAGCCGCTTGTGTCCGAAGCCTCTACGATCACAGTGGCCTCTGAAATAGAGGCCATTATTTTGTTTCGGCGGGGAAAATGACAGGCCCGGCGCTTAAACGGCTCATGGGCGTATTTATAAAACGGGACCTGGCTTATAAGCAAAAAACCCCTTGCGATTTTATCCTGCAAATGTTTGTTTTCTTTTGGGTAACACTCATTAATCGGGGTTCCTATAACTCCTATTGTATATCCTTTAGAGTCTATTGCTGACCGGTGGGCCGCGGTGTCTATGCCTTTTGCCAGGCCGGACACAATTACAAAATTTTGAGCCGCTAATTCTTTGGCCAGCCGCCCGGCTTTTGATATTCCCTCTAAAGAGGTTTTTCTGGCGCCCGCGATTGAAACACATTTCAGGCCTAATATATCCAAATTTCCTCTATAATAAAACAGTCCGATAGGATAATCATTGATTAAATTTTCAGGATACTGAGCGCTTTTATTTACGACTATTGAAAAAGCGGAAAGCCTGCCGCCCAGCGAATCCTGTAAAAACTTATTTACCCTGTCCTGTATTTTTTTAAAAGGCTGTTTCGCTGCAAACAGCTCTTTTTGTTTATATTGCTCTGACACCTTTTTTAACGCCTCAGAGGGAGTATATTTTTTAAACATCTCCTTTAATCTTTTCTCTTTAATATCCTCCATAGCCCAAAGTGTCTCATAAGCGGCCATCTCTTCTTGAGGAGAGATGACATTTTGCAGAAAACTTAAGCCTTGCGCCATAAGCTTCTCCCTTTTTCCTTAGCCTTTACAGACAGTCAGCCGCTGCCGAAAATTAGAGCCAAACAACAGTTTTATTTATATGCGGCAGCGCCATGAAGACACATTAAAAATCTTTTTTTATTTTAGACATTCCTTATATTGTCTTCTTTCTTGAGAATCCCGTATTTTCTGCTCATTTCAACTGCCTCTTTATGATCCAAAGGCAGATAGGGATTGGGAAACTCCAATATTCTTTTCTTAAGAGTCCCCCTTAAAAGAGACTTTTCAGATGCGCTAATCGTATTATTGATTTCTTTCTCTCTTAACTCATTAAATTTTTCATTAAGGCAGTCCAGGCTGTCCCAGTTTTTGATTATAAAATTTTCTAAATTTTTCATAATTTGCTGCCGGCTGTCATAATGAGTTTTGGAGCGGATTTCCGCAAAAAGCGCCTGTCTGCCTGCTCTGAGGGCGCCTAGCCTCCCCCCTTATCCTTGATTTATAGCTGATTTTGCCAATTTTATGGGCATCTGTCAATACTCCGCGCGGCAAAAAAAGCTGGTTTTTCAGAAAAACGGGGGCATTGCCTTTGCGGCCTCTTTATTCCCCCCGCCCGCAGCCTCCAATTTTTGTCTGCTTCCCCCCTTATGCGCATGCCGCGCCGCGGCGCAGACAAAGACAAAATGGGGGGGGGCAACTCCCTCAAAGCAGCTTTAAAGCTTTCTCTTTAGGCGCTGGCCCCTCCAGCGGCGTTATGGCTGCCCCCCGGCCCCGGCGAAGTCATCATGAAAGCCCTCTTAAAGCAGTTCCTGCGGCCTCCCTTTATTTGCGGCCTTTCCCGGCGAAAGGCCTTCCCCTCAGTGGTTTGCCGCTCGTCCATTGAGCAAAGGCCGGGCTTTTTGCGCCTTCCCGTCTGCTGAAGAAGCCTTTTTTCAGGGCTTCTGCCCGCCCCTCGGCCAGGTCCTTTGTCCGAGGCGGCCCCGCCGCCGCCGGGCCGGGGCAAGCCCTGCCTTTCATCCCCTTGTTGATAGAATACAGGCTTTTTTTGGCCTGGCAAGCCCTTAAAGCTTTCAGAATGTCAGGGGTTTGAGGGCGCTCCCCGGCCTTTAATCTGGCAGGCCAGCCCCTGCGCGCTGTCAGGCCGGCAGGGGGCTGATCGGGGCCGACGCCCCGGTTTTCCCTGGCCTGCCAAGCCCCTCTGTAAAATATCAGAGCGGCAGCCAGCTAATCGGAGTCTCCAGATTTTCCCAAGATTTTCCCAGGCTCGGCCCCCGCAAAAGGCCCTAAAAAAGTCCCTTTGGGCAGATCCTCTTATTTTTTTTGACAAAGCGGCTAAAAAAGGGAATGCTGATCTTTTAGCGTATGATTTGCCCGCTTTTTTTGCCTGTTTTTTGACATGCGGAGTGACATGAAGTAAGAAAATCAGGCAGAGGCAGTCTCGCCTGCCTGATAAAAGCCCCCTTGGCGGGATTTTTGGCCAGAGTCAGGGGAAGAGGCGGGGGCGGCGCGCGCGGCCTCTGCCTGCCGGCGCAAGGCCCCATTGGCGGGGTTTTCAGGCGCTGATTTTGGCAAAGGGAGCTGCCTCTCAGGCCCCAATTTTAGAAGCGGCGCGTGGCGTTGTTGCAAGTAAGACGGATATTTCTGGATCAAAGCCCAGTGTTATTGGCGTTTTACTGGCGCTATGATTGGACATATAACCCCTGAGGAGGTGTCCAATGGCAACAAAAAAGAGAAAGATAAATTGGAGAGTTTATAATCAGGAGCTGATCAACTTAAGGCGCTTTTTGGGGGCCGGCTTGCTTCCAGGAATTTTGCCTGTCAGGCAAATGAGGCGCTTTTAAAGTGTAAGCTGATGAATATGATGGCCTGCCCAAAGGTCCAGTAATGAAATATCTGATAAGAAACTGTGTCTCTTAAACCTCATATACAACAACGCCAATCCTAAGTATGAGCTGGACAGCCCGCGCGCCGGAGGAAAATACATTGTTCCATCTTTTTTTTCAAAGCTTTGCAGCGAGGAACAGACAGAGGCGGTTTTTAATCTGAATGAAAAACTGGTTTTATCTGCATGGATTGCTAAAGAGAATTTAAAAGGCGATATCCCTGATTTAGCTTCCAAGATCGGCGCAAACCAAAGAGAATCGGAGGGCTATTTTTTAAATAAACTGCCTCCTATTCCAAATCCTGGGGAGAGAGCTAATTTGCTATTGGAAGGCTTAGCAAAAAAAAGCAATTTTATTGGCAAAGAGTTTAATGCTTCTATAATTTCCTCTTGTCCAGGCAATGAAATGCTTTATCCTTCTGATGGCGCTGAGGGATATGATTTTTTTTATGCTTTGTCTTATTGTGACAAAGAGGAGGAAATGAAATATTTGCTGGACTATTTAAAAAAAGCGGGTTTTATTCATTTTATAGGAGGGTCTGAAAATTTTCAGGTCACAGTGAAAGGCTTTGAAAAAGCAGGCAATCTTCCCAAAAATTCTAATTCCAAAACCGCCTTTATTGCCATGTGGATTACATCTTCTGAAAACAGCCAGCATGAAACCCTGGAAAAGCTTCGCACAAATATCTACAAGGCCGTCTCTCAAGCTGGATATGATCCTGTAAGGATAGATAAAAAAGATCATATCAAAAAAATTGATGATCAGATTTTAGTTGAAATAAACAAATCCAGGTTTGTTGTCTGTGATTTCACTTCAGAAAAGGAAAAGCCAAGGGGAAGTGTTTACTTTGAGGCCGGCTATGCTATGGGAAACAACATCGATATTATATGGACATGCAATAAGGAGCTGTCAAAGGAGATGGCTTTTGACATTCGCCAATATAACTGCTTATTCTGGGAAAGAGGCAATATGGAAGTTTTTGCTGACAAGCTCCAGAATAGAATTGAGAATGCTATAGGCGAAGGGCCTCTAAAGAGGAAATGACACTGAAAGCGCTTTTCAAGCTCAAAATGCCCCCTGTATTACAGAGTAAGCATCCTAAAAAACAACTCATTTAAAGCATTAAGGAGCAAAAATTATGTCAAAAAATCCCATCATTTCAAAAAAAATGGATGAATATATCCAAAGATTGCTTATTGAATATAAAAATCAAAAAGCTCCTCTTTTTTATATCTTAAAAGAAGCGCAAAAGGATGATGTCATTTTAGATTTTCTTTATAGTGATGATTATTTAGGGAGGCATTTTTATAGATTGGTTTTTCTTTTGCCTAAAGAGTGTTTTGAAAAAGGGCACATCAGCATTTCAAATCAAAAGGCTCTATCCGAAAAATTAAAACACGATCTAGGTGAAGTTATAACTGAGTCGGATGAAGTCATTGAAGAAGTTAAGTTTGAGCTAAAAAAAGTAAAAAGAAAAACTGTCAATTCTGAAGAATTGTTGAAGCTTTGGGACAAAGACTGCCTAAAGGGTTTTATAAGCCATTCTGAAAAAAATTATGATATCGCAAAAACATTAAAAGACTGCCTTATAGATTTCGGCATCTCCTGCTTTGTGGCTCATAAAGATATTGAGCCGACAAAGGAATGGAAAGAGGAAATTAAAAAGGCTTTAAATTCAATGGAGGTTATGATTTTGCTCATTACTGAGGATTCCTGTAAAAGCTGGTGGGTGAATCAGGAAATTGGCATTGCTGTAAGCCAAGAAATTCCTTTTATTCCTGTAAAATTAGAGCAACATGATCCGCAAGGGTTTGTCAGTGACATACAAGCCATGACTCTAAAAAAAGAGGATATTATAAGCGCGAAACCTGATACTATAAAAAAGCTGACTGAGCTCATCAAAAACAAATTTCCAGGGCATCCAGCCTGGGAAAAAAAAATGTTAAACAAATTCCTTAAAGCCAAAGATACAGGTTGGGCAGATGCATTCAAAACATTTATGGATATAATAGATTTTAAGTTTAACGATCAAGAAATTGAAAAAATTGTAGAAACAATACAAGGTCCAGCAAAAAACGACAATCAGCTTAAAATACTCCTCTATAACAAAATAAGCAAAGCTAATTTAAAAACATTGCCAACAAATAAATACACATATTATGCGGAACTTCTTGCAGACAAAATTCTATCTCAACATACAAAAAACAGATATTCTATAAAAAAACAATCAAGAACAGATGGTTTGGTTGTGTTTGATATTATTGACAAGCATCAAACTATAAACAATCAGCAAATGGATGCCACTGGCCCTGCGGAAATGCCCTTTTGATTGCAAAACTCCGCGATTTATTTGATAAACAATGCCGCAAAGCCAGGTTTTACAGGATAGGAGGCATGAAGAAAATATGGGAAGAAAAAGATCGGGGTTTTTGCGCGCAAGCAGTTGCCGCATCATAGGATTTGAAGAGAGACAAACAAGATGAGAAAGAATTTTGATAAGAGGCTGATGAAGCTGCTTGAGACGGACCGCCGGTTTACGGATCAAAACGGGCGGCTTATCAAAAGGGCTGTCATTGACAGGGCCTGGCGGACAGATCATCAGCTGGTCAGGCTTTTGCTTTCGGATCCGGAAGTCAAGGCAAAGTTTTTTGATAAAATCGCCGGGGCCATGGTTTTTAATGCCAGCGCTCTGATTGATTATATTTCCGGCAAAAAATTTTTGGGCGATTCCTATACCCGGTTTCGGAACAAAATCGGCTTGAACATTGACGGAAAATTCCTGAAAGAAAGGGGCGAAGTCTCCCTTGTCTGGCCCTACAAGGACTGTGTCCTAGAGGGGGGGCAGACAAAAGAGGAGGAGACAAGAAAAGAAATCTTTTTCAATGAGCTTTTGGCGCATGATGAAATCAACCGGCTTTTTGACCCAAAAATCCTTACAAACTGGAAACGGCATACAGCCAAAGGCGCAAAGCCGGTGGCAGACATCAAAAGAGACAAGAGCGGGCTTATCCGGGAAAATTTGATTGTCAAGGGAAACAACCTTCTGGCCCTTCATACACTGAAACAGCAGTTTCGCGGAAAAGTGAAGCTGATTTATATTGACCCGCCCTATAATACTTCTGGAGACAACAATATCTTTACATATAATAACAGCTTTAATCATTCCAGCTGGTTGACCTTTATGAAAAACAGATTAGAAATAGCAAAAGATTTACTGAAACAAGATGGCATTCTTGCTGTGACAATCGATGACTATGAGCAAGCTTATTTAAAAATATTATGTGATGAAGTATTTAAGGCTGAAAATTATTTAGGGACGATAATTATCCAAAATAATCCAAGAGGGAGAACTATTAAATCACATTTTGCGACTTGCCATGAATACTGTCATTTTTATTCAAAAAATCAAGATTTTGCCAGAATTAAAAATCTTGAATTAACCCAAGAACAAAGCAATGTATTCAAATTGGAAGACGACAAAGGTCATTATAGACTTCTCCCATTTAGAAGGAGTGGCGGGTATTCTACAAAGGAAGAGCGTCCTAACTCTTATTATCCAATATACTGGGATAAAAAGAGAAACATTTTTTCTATAACAAAAATTTCAGATTCCATAAAAATTCTTCCACTGGACAAATATGGAAATAAAAGGGTATGGAGACAAACAAAACCTTCATTTATGCGCGCCGTTAAAGAAGGCTCTATTGTTTGTAAAACAACAAATAGAGGATATGCAATATATATGAAGGATAGAGTCAAAGAAGGAAGGAAACCAAAAACTATATGGAGCGATTCAAAATATGACGCTTCAGCCCATGGAACAATGTATTTGAAAAAACTGTTTAACGGACAAAAATTATTCAGCTATCCAAAATCAATCTATACTGTGACAGACACTGTTAAAATCATCAGTGATGATAAAGACAATGATATCATATTGGACTTTTTTGCCGGGAGCGGGACGACAGGAGATGCTGTAATGCAATTAAATAAAAAAGATGGAGGAAACAGAAAATTTATCCTTGTGGAACAGCTGGAAGATCATATAAAAGTCTGCAAAAAAAGAATAGAAAGAGTCTTGCAGCTGGCTGACATTAAACCCGAAGAGAATGAAACCAGCAGGCAAATAAACGCTTTTGAAGAGGAGCTGTTTCAAAAGCCCGGCGGACAAAATCCAGGAAAATCCAAACGGACATCAAAAAAATCCAGAAGCGGCCCGCGATCAAAACAGGCAAAGCTCTCAATAAATTGTGAGAATAACAGCTCAAAAACTGCTGGCGGAAAAACAAAAAGCCCGGCGCATGACAGCAAAGAAGATGAAGCCTCTTTCATCTGCTGCGAATTGATGAAATACAACGAAGCCTATATGGATAAAATCCAGGCCGCAAAAACCTCAAAAGAGCTGGCAAAGCTCTGGAAAGACATCTCCAAAAACTCTTTTCTCAAATGGTATGTAAACCCCGAAGCCCCAGAGGAGGCGCTGAATGATTTTATAAAAATCGGAGAGGGGGAAGGGGGCAGCGCGCTGACTCATAGCAAAAATAAATCCAAAAACTCCAAAACAAAATCTTCCAGAAAACTCAATGCCGGCCAAAAATCAGCCGCAGGCCAGAAGGATATGAAAGAATGGAAAAACCGAAAATATATAGAAAAAACTTTTAGGGCAGCCCTTGAAGGCGGCAAAACCGGTTTGGAGAGGCAAAAAAGGCTCCTGGCGGAGCTTTTGAACAAAAACCAGCTCTATGTCCATCTTTCGGAAATTGACGACAGGGATTTTAAAGTCAGCAAGGAGGACAAGCGCCTGAACAAGCTGTTTTTTGGCGAGGATAAATGATACAGCCAAAAAGCGGGGAGAGCATAGCCATGAGAGTTCGCGGAGAGCATAAAAGAAAAGAGGTTTTTTGGATCTCCAACAAGGAAAAAGCTAAAAAAGGAGGGTTTGGGAAATGACAAAAACAGCGCCGCAAAGCAAGGCCCTGGAAAAATCCAGAGGCCAGGTCCTGATCTATCAGACAGAAGGCGGGCAGACCAGGGTTGAGGTCCGGCTTGAGGATGAGACCGTCTGGCTCACCCAAAAAGCCATGGCGGCGCTGTATCAAACCAGCATCCCCAACATCAATATCCATGTCCAAAATGTCTATGATGAGGGGGAATTGGAGCCGGAGGCAACTATTAAGGAATCCTTAATAGTTCAAAAAGAAGGCTCCCGCGAAGTCAGGCGCCCGCAAAAATTCTACAACCTGGACATGATCCTCTCCGTGGGATACCGCGTCAAATCCCGCGTGGCCGTCCGCTTCCGGCAGTGGGCGACAGCGCGGCTGAAAGAGTATATCATTAAGGGCTTTCTCTTGGACGACGAGAGGCTGAAAAACCCCCACCAGCCCTTTGATTATTTTGAAGAGCTGCTGCGGCGCATCCAGGACATCAGGACCTCCGAGCGGCGCTTTTACCAGAAAATCACCGATATTTACGCCACCAGCGCCGACTATGACCCCACAGAAACAATAAGCCTGGCCTTTTTTAAAACCGTTCAAAACAAGCTGCATTGGGCCATCACCGGGCTGACAGCGGCTGAAATCATCCATCAGCGGGCCAATAGCTCCAAAGCCAACATGGGCCTTGCAAGCTGGCGGGGCGAAAAAATCCGCAAAGCGGACGCGCGCATTGCCAAAAACTACCTCAATGAAAGAGAGCTGAAAGCGCTTAACAATCTGGCTGAGCAGTATCTTTTGTTTGCCGAAGGCCAGGCCATGAGGCGAAAGCCTATGTATATGAAAGACTGGGTAAAAAAACTGGAAAGCTTTCTCCAAGTGAATGAAAGAAATGTCCTGGCCCATGCCGGGAAAATCGCCGCCCAAACCGCAAAAGAGCTGGCGGACAAAGAATACAGCAAATTTCAAGCCAAAAGAATAAAAGCCGGGGACAAAAAGAAAAGCGATTTTGACAAATTCACCAAACAAATAGGGGTCTATAAAAGCGCCCGCAAAAAACAAATCAAAAGGGGATCAAAATAAGCGCCCGGCTGACAGTCTGCCGGAGAGCCGGAGCGGAGCGCAAGAGGCAGCGGCGGGGGCAAAAATTCTTAAAAAAACAGAGAGGCCGCGGATGAATAGAGAAAGATTTTTATATGAGGAGCTGGACGCGCTGTCCAAATACGGGGATTTGCCAAAAAAGATTCCCGCTTTTGTGAAAGACAATCTAAGATTCAGGCTCCGGCCCTGTCAGGAAGAGGCCCTTGCCCGGTTTTTTTATTGTTTTGAAAGGGATTTCCCCGGCAAAACAAGCCCCCTTCACCTGGCCTTTAACATGGCGACCGGATCCGGCAAAACCATGGTTATGGCGGGGCTGATTCTCTATCTCTATAAAAAAGGCTATAGGAATTTTCTGTTTTTTGTCAATTCAAGCAGCATCATAGAGAAAACAAAAAGCAATTTTTTGGACCCCGGCTCTTCAAAATACCTGTTCAGCCCGAACATCGCTTTTGGCGGAAAAGGCGGAAAAAGAGTCCCCATCTCCCCCCTTGAAAACTTTGAGGGCGCAAATGAAAACAGCATAAACATCTGTTTTACAACCATTCAGAAACTTCATTCCGATTTGACCGCGGTCAGGGAGAATGCCCTCAGCTTTCAGGACTTTAAAGACAAAAAAATCGCCCTGCTCTCGGATGAGGCTCATCACATGAGCGCGAAAACAAAACAGCAAATGGAGCTTGCTTTTAAGGAAAATCCCACATGGGAAAACACCGTGGAGAGGATTTTCAGTCAAAACAGAGACAGCCTGCTGCTGGAGTTTACCGCCACCCTGGACTGCGCCCATCCAAACATTGCCGGCAAATACAGGGGCAAAATTTTATACAGATATGATCTTAAAAAATTCCGTTCCGAGGGCTGGTCAAAGGATGTTTATATTGTCCAGGCTGATTTTGAGCAGAAAGACCGCATTCTTCAGGCTCTGATTCTCAGCCAGTACAAGCAGGAGGCCGCCACAAAGCGCCGCATCCGGCTGAAGCCGGTCGTTTTGCTTAAAGCCCAAAAAACCATTCAGCAAAACAGGGACAATAAAAAGGCTTTTCACAAAATGATTGAGAGCTTGAGCCAGGCGGATATTGAGAGAATAAAAGCCAGGTCCAGCCTTCCTGTTGTCCAAAAAGCTTTTGCTTTTTTTAAAAGCCGGGGGATTTCTGATTCCGGGCTGGCCGCAAGGCTGAAAGAGGAGTTTCAGCCCAGCCGCTGCCTTTCCGCAAACAATGAATCGGAAATAGAAAAAAATCAAATCCTTCTAAACACCCTGGAGGACAAAGACAATCTTATAAGGGCTGTTTTCTCTGTGCAAAAGCTGAGCGAGGGCTGGGATGTCCTAAACCTGTTTGACATTGTCCGCTGCTATGAGACAAAAAGCTCCGGCGGGGGAACAACAGCCATGCGGGAGGCTCAGCTGATTGGGCGCGGCGCCCGCTATTTTCCTTTTGCCCTGCCCCCCTCAGCGGAAAGCGCTTCCCCGGATGGCTTTGCTTTAGAGGAAACCTCTCCTTTTAAAAGGAAGTTTGACCATGACTTAAATCATGAGCTGCGCGTCCTGGAGGAGCTTCATTATCACAGCATCAATGACAGCCAGTACATATCAGAAATAACAGAAGCCCTGACAGAGGCCGGCATAATGGAGGAAAAGCGGATCGCAAAGCGGCTTGAGCTGAAAGGCCGGTTCAAACAGACAGACTTTTACAAGAGAGGGCTGATTTACATAAACAAAAGAGTCAGGAGGCGATACAATAATGTCCGGTCTATTTTGGGCTTATCCGGCTCCGCAAATTATCAGCGCAGAGCTGCCACGGGAAGAGGCGCTGTCTCCAGGGCTTTTTCAGAGACAGGAGAGGAAAGCGGCGCGGTTAAGGGAGTCCCTGAAGGCCGCAGGCGCCAGGTTAAGCTGAGCGAAATCCCCTTTCATATTGTCCAAAACGCTGTTTCAGGGGATGAGTTTTTTTCTTTTCGCTCTTTGAAAAAACACTTTCCCCATATTCAGTCCGTCAGGGAGTTTATTGAGGGGGAGAGCTGTCTCGGAGGCCTGGCCATCACATTCCAGGGGGGCCGGCCCTCAAACAGGGATTTTCTGGAGGGGGTCTCCGGCCTGCTGGAGAAAATTAAAACCGAAATGCGGGAAAACAGCGCGGAATACAAAGGGACGGAAAACTTTGAGCCAAACCTTGTCCGCCGCATTTTCACTGACAAAGAGATCAAAACATCCGCCAGCAGGGCAAGCAGCGGCGAAGATTTTGTGTCTGAAAAAGACTGGCATGTTTTTAAAGCCTTTTACGGGACTTCCGAAGAGCGGGCTTTCGTCCAAATGCTGGACAGCCAAATGGACAGGCTTCGGGAAAAATATGACGGGATATACCTTGTCCGAAACGAAAAGCATTTTAAAATATACAATTTTAAGGACGGGCGCGGGTTTGAGCCGGATTTTGTTCTTTTTCTCAGGGAGAAAGGGGGCCAGCCGCTGGCCGCCTATCAAATGTTTATTGAGCCAAAGGGGAGGCATCTAACGAAGCATGACAAATGGAAAGAGGATTTTTTAATGCAGATAAGAGAAAAATTTAAAGGCCGGACACTGGATTTCACAGCGCCGGCCGGGACTCAAAAATACAGGCTGACAGGAGTCCGCTTTTACAATAATGAGGATGAAAATCAGTTCAGGGAAAGCTTTTTCTCCGCCCTTGGCCAAAGCGGGGGGCCGTCCCGGCAAAAAGGCCCGCCAAAAAAATAACCCGCAGATTCAAAAAATGCCTTTGCTGACACAAAAATTTTTTGAGGGCGGGACTGTCAAAATTGCGGAAAGCCTTCTGGGATGCTTTCTGGCCCGCAAAACAAAAGAGGGCAAAACCCTTCGCGGCCGGATTGTGGAGACAGAGGCTTACCTTGGCATAAAGGACCCATGCTGTCACAGCTTCCGCGGGCGGCGGACAGAGCGGACAAAAACCATGTATCTTCCCGGCGGCCATGCTTACATTTACTTTACTTACGGGATGCATCACTGCTTTAACGCGGTCACGGCGCGGGCCGGCGCCCCGGAGGCGGTTTTAATAAGAGCGCTGGAGCCTTTAAGCGGCCTTGAGGAAATGGCCAAAAACAGAGGGCTTTCCAGCCGCCGGCTTCTGGCCTCAGGCCCCGGCAGGCTTTGCCAGGCCATGGATCTGACAAGGGATTTGAACGGGGCAAGGCTCTGGGAGCGGGGGCCGGTTTTTATTGAGCGGGGCGAAAAGCCGGCCTCAGAGCCGGCCATGGAGACAGCCATCGCCCGCCGCATCGGGCTTCCGCCGGGAAATGACGCCTTCTACTGGCCGCTCAGGTTTTATATAAAAAACAGCCCTTATGTGTCTGTCCGAAAAGATCTGCCGTAAAGGCGGTTTTTTTTAACTGGAATTTTAGGCGGGGCCGGCATAAAGTGATAATTGAGCCTGCTGCCGCGGCTTTCCGAGGCTGGAGCGGGCGCGCGGCCCGGCAGGGGGCGGCAGGCCCGGCAGGCCATAACAAGGGATTCAAGGCATGAAAACTGTCTTAAAAGCTTTTGCAAAGCCTTTGGCGCCGGCATGGCTGCTTTTGCCCGCGCTGTTTGCCGCCGCGGCGCTGCCGGCTGAGGGCAGGGTTTATATCAATATAGGGGCCGCAAAGGTCAAAAAAAGCCTGATAGCTGTCTCCCCCTTTGTTTTGGAAAAGCCTTTTTCCTCTCCAGAGCATGCCGCAGCCGGAAAAATCATGCATGAGCGGCTCGAAAAAAACCTCAAAATCTCCGGTTATTTTCATATTTTGCCCCCTAAAGCCTTTATTGAGGACCCCGCCTCAAAGGCGCCTTACCCCTACCCCGAAAGCCGCCAGGGCTTCCGCTATCAAAACTGGCGGCTGGCCGGCGCGGATTTTCTGCTTATGGCGCGGTATTCCGTTATTGACGGAAACATAGATCTTTTTGCCGCTTTTTATCATATCCGGTCAAAAAAAACCGGCTTTCGCAAAAAATACAGCTTTCCGCTCTCTCAGGCTGAGCCGGCCGCTGACCGCCTGGCCAACGACATCGTCAGGCATCTCAGCGGAAAAATAAGCGTTTTTGAGACAAAAATCGCCGCCATCCGAACCACCTCAGGCTCAAAAAAAGAGCTGTTTGTCATGGACTGGAGCGGGCGCCGCGCCCGCCGGCTCACCTATCACCGATCCATCGCGCTCTCCCCATCATGGTCTCCGAAAGGCGATAAAATCGCCTATACGGCGTTTGTTTACAATACAAGGCTGAAAGGGCGGACAGCCGCCCTGTTTTTGTATGATCTGAAGACAGATAAAATCCGGATTCTCTCGCGCCGGCGGGGCGCCAACATTGGCGCGGATTTTTTGCCCGGCGGGCGGGAGCTTCTGGTGACTTTGGGCATTGGCCGCGGCAATATGGACATCTTTCGCCTGAATTTAAAAACCTCCGCCGCCATTCCGCTCACAAACGGCCCGCGGGGGGTTATTCATGTGGAGCCGGCCGCCCACCCCCGGACCAGCCGCATAGCGTTTTCCTCTGATCAAAGCGGAGGGACAATGATCTACACCATGGATCAAAAGGGAAAAACCCTCCGGCGGCTCACCTACGCCGGCAGCCACAACTCAAGCCCTGACTGGGATCCCGAAAAAGAGAGGCTTGTTTTTTCGGGCCGCTCCGGCGGGCGCTTTGACCTGTTTCTGATCAATGCCAATGGATCGGGCTTGAGGCGGCTGACCAGCCTGCGGAAAGCCAATGGCAGATGGGCAAACTGCGAGTCCCCAAGCTTTTCCCCCGACGGGCGCTTTGTGGCTTTCAGCAGCGATCTTTCAGGCTCTTACCAGCTTTACATAATGAATCTGGATGATCTGGCGATTGAGAGAATCACCTTTGACCGCCATGACTACAAATCCCCAAAATGGTCGCCGCATCTGTAAATATTTCAGCAGAGGCGCCCGCCGCGCGCGGCAGAGCAAAGCCTGAGGGCCTGCGCCGGCTGCATTTGAGTTTTCAGGGATTTTTATAAGAGGCAAAACAGGCCCCCCCTCCGAAAGACAAATGAACCATCCGCTGGACTTTATAAAGCAAAACCCTTTTTTTTTGGCGCCCATGGCGGGGGTCACCGACAAGCCCTTCCGGTCTTTTATGAGGGAGATGGGCTGCGGCCTCATCACAACAGAGTTTGTCTCCGCCAGAGCGCTCAAGGAGGGGAGCCTCAAAACAAAAATCCTTATGGAGCATGACAAAAGCCAGAAGCCTGTCGGGATTCAAATTTTTGGCGGAGATCCGGAAGCGCTTTCCGAGGGCGCCAAAAGGGCTGAGGCCGCCGGCGCGGACTTTGTGGATTTAAACCTGGGCTGCCCTGTGAGAAAAATCGTTAAAAAAGGCGCCGGCGCCGCGCTTTTGAAAGACCTCCCCGCTTTGAAAAAAATTTTAAGCGCCATGAGGAGGGCGGTTTCCATCCCTTTGTCCCTCAAGGTCAGAACTGGCTGGGACTCCCAGAGCCTGAACGCCGATCAGGCCGCCGATCTGGCTCACAGCGAGGGGTTTTCATGGCTAACCATTCATGGAAGGACAAGGGAGCAGGGTTACTCCGGCAAAGCCGACTGGAGCTATATCAAAAAAGTCAAGGCCGGGGCCAGGCTCCCCGTTATTGGAAACGGAGATCTGGATTCCAGCCAAAAAGCTGTTGAGGCTTTAAAATTCAGCGGCTGCGATGGGGTGATGATTGGCCGGGGCTGCCTCGGAAATCCCTGGATTTTTTTGGAATCCCTTGCTCTGCTCAGAAGCAAAAATCCAGAGGCGGAGAGGGGCATTCAGCCGGAGCCTGGCAAAGAGAAAAGCCTTTTGGCCGCGCTCAAAAAATTTCAGCGCCATCTGGAGGGCTTTTATGATGAGCGGATGTTTTTGCTGCAGATGAAGAAGTTCGCCTCATGGCTTTCCGCCGGCCAGCCAAACTCCGCGCTGTTTCGGCAAAGGGTTTTTCAGGAAAAATCCCGGGACTCTGCGCTCAAAGCGATTGAGGATTTTTTTGGGCCTCTTTCTGAAGGGGCCGGCTCAAAAAAACAGCCGGAGCCTTACGAGCCGTTTTTGATGCGCGGGCACGGCTGATCCGCGCCGGCTTATTCAGGGGCGGCGGGCAGGCTCTTTAAAGAGCGGCCATCAATGTTTTGTCTAAAAACAGGAAAAGAGGGCTTTAAATTTCAGAGCAGGGCCTGCGGCTGTCCTTTATATAAGGACATTTGCGCGGCCTCAGAGCCAGATATTTAAAAAGATCCCGGCGCTGAACCTGCTTTTGCCCAAGAAAGCCAGCCAGTCCCGGCGCCGAATCTCCGCTTTTCCCGCCATAATTTCCGCCAAGCCGGCCCAGCAGGCCACTCAGGGAAATATTTTTTTGGATACTCTCAGCAAAAGAGCCTTGCTGATCGCAGCTGAAGCCTCTGGTTAAACCAAAGCAGTTTTAGATGCGCCGCATCATAAGCTTGACAAAAGCCCTGCCCGCCTCCATGTTAAAAGGAGTTTCTCTGGAATAGCCTGGGAGCAAGCCTCTCTGACAGGCTGGAGGCTTTTCATAAATGGAGGCTGATTATGAAAAACCTGGTTTTTTCGATTTTGCTGATTTTTGAATTGTCCGCGCGGGGCGGCTGCCGCGGCAGGCTAGGCAATCCAAGAGGATCAAAGCCTGTCAAAAAGCATATTTTATCTGGCGGCCAGAAAAACTCCCCCCAAAAGCGCTCCGAAAAAGCCCGCGGCAAAAAAAAACCGCTTTCAGCAGCGGCTCCCGCGCCTGCTGTTTTTGCTCTGCGTCATAAGCGCTGCCTCAAACCTCTGTTTTTAGGGGGAGAGCCTGTTTTTGGCCTAAAGGCCAGGTTTTTGCTGTTTTTTTTGTTTTTTGTTAAATTAAAGGCGCAGCTAAAGCATGCCAGCAATGTGTCTGGCAAAATCAAAAAAAAGGGAGGGGCCTGTGAAAAAAACCGGCTATTCAGTTTATATTAAAGACGCTGAGCGGCGGATTGCGCGCAATAATCTGCCAGGTGTTTATCCTGCGCTGCCAAACAAAAAGTTTGATATAATCTACGCTGATCCGCCCTGGCATTACAATGGAAAAATGCAATATGACAGAAGCAGCAAAAGCAAAGACAAAATTGATTTTTCAAAAAGAATATTCATCAGCGCGGCGGATTTTAAGTATCCAACGCTAAAGACAAGCGAGTTGATGAAAATTCCAGTCAAAAAAGCCGCGAAAGACAATTGCCTTCTGTTCATGTGGGCCACAAGCCCTCATTTGGCTCAAGCTGTGGAATTAGGCAAGTCCTGGGGCTTCGAATATAAAACAGTTGCTTTTGTTTGGGATAAAATGAATCATAACCCGGGACAATACACGCTGTCAAATTGTGAATTGTGCCTGTTGTTCAAGAGGGGAACAATTCCAAAGCCAAGGGGCGCGAGAAATATCCGGCAGCTGATTCGATCTCCAAGGAGAAAACACAGCGCAAAGCCGGAGGAGGCTAGGCAGGGAATAGAAAAAATGTTTCCATTCCAAAAACGGATTGAGCTGTTTGCAAGAAAAAAGGCCAAAGGATGGGCGGCTTGGGGGCTGGATATGCTCCCATCCCTCCCTGTCTCCTTTTTTCCGGATCAATCGGAAAAAGAAGAGCGGCAGCTTGCCTTTACAATTAAGCCAGATCAAAAGCGGCAGCCCCTTGAGAAATATACAAAGAGAAACACACATCGCCTGAAAAGCCGGCTTTAACTCAACAGGCGCTTTAACTTTTTGTTAAAGTGATCAGCCAGGGCTTTATCGTCTTTTAAACTGCTCCACATAAAAAAATGCGCGGAGCGCTCAGCATACCAGCAGGTTATTTCTCTCACACGTTTTGGATCACAGGCAATATCTCCCTGAAAAACAATCCAAAAGGGCAGAACATCATTGCCAAGGTTCCCATGCTGTCTAAGTATTTTTAAAAGCCCAGGGGCAAAAAATTTGCAGGATCTCTCATGCGCATTGCCTCTGCCGGCGCTGGGAGGCTTTCCCTCCACCCATCCGTCCTGCCTTTTAATTTCTGCATAAAGTGTTTTTTTTGTTTTTATATTGTCTATGGCAAAATCAGGAAAAACCCCATGCGTCCAGCTTTTGTCTGGATTGTAAATATCCGCTAAAACCTTTTTGTTTAATTTTATGCCAGAATAGATGTCTTTTAATTCTTTTGGTCTTTGGCGTATTCTTAAATTTGAGCCTTTAAATTCTTTTAAAAACACATTATAAAAGCTTTTTTCGGCTGTTTTTGCTTTTGAGCCGCTGGCATCCTGCCAAGCCTCTCTTTTTTTTAACTCTTTTTTTCCCATAATTTTTTTTGCGCTGCTCTTTCGCTTCCGGCGGGCGCAGGCGCTGCTGTCAAAACCGCCAGAGCCAATAAACTTTTCATATATCATTTCCCTCTTTTGCCGCTTGCGCCGCCGCCCGCCGGGCAGCTGCTGAAAGCATTCGCGCCAAGGCTCAGAAGCTCTGTTTATTTAGAAAAGCGCGGCTTTTTAGAAAAATCCAGCAAAAAACAAGATCGCGCCCGCAAAAGCCATAAGAATCTGGGCTTTCGCCCTGGACAGCCCTGAAAAGCGGGCGCTTGCAATGCGGCGCTTTTCCCGCCTTCCGCATTTTGAAAATAAAAATAAGTGACATCAATATTTTAGCGATCCATGGGGCCGCTGCAGTCCAGCCCCTGGCCTAAGGCTGGAGATTATGGATATTTAACAGTTTGAGGGAAAACCGCATTAAAGGCCCCCTCTCTGTCATAAATAATTTTGAGGCATTTATAAGTTTTCGGGCACGGCTGATCCGCGCCGGCTTATTCAGGGGCGGCGGGCAGGCTCTTTAAAGAGCGGCCCTCAATCAGCAGGTCCCGGAGCCTTGCGGCGCCTCTTTTTGTGACAGACACAAGAATCTCTTTTTTTTCAGCCTTTGAAAACAGCTTTTCCGCCGGCCGGGCCTGTTTTTCAGAAAGGTAAAAGCGGCGCAGGCTTTTTGCCTGAAACCTGAGGGCGGGCCTGCCGCCCTCTAAAGACGGAGCAAGCCGCCCCCTGATAAAGCTGCCCGGGCAGGCGGCCGCCTTTTGGGCAATATGCCTTGTTTCCCCCGGCTCAAGGCACAAATAAACAGGCCGCCCGGCCCCGGCCGCTTTTTTGAGATGGCTTTTGCCTGGCAGATCCTCCGGCAGCGCGGCCGCCGGCAGGCCGTAATCCACTGTGTATTCCAGCCGCCAGCCTGAAAAAAAACTCTTGGAAAGGGCGGACGATGCCCTCTCCGGCTTTTCAACAGGAAAAGCAAAAACCCGGCCGGAGCGAAACTCCCATTCATAAATGCCGGCAAAAGCCATCAAAATCAGAGCGGGCCAGGCAAGGCATGCCGCAAAAAACTTATCGGCGGAAACCGCCGCAAAAACCGCTTTCAAACCAGTCATTTTTCCCCTCTCAGCCCCAAAAGCCGCTTTTTTATATTTTCTTTCCGCCGCGCGCGCCATCATCCAGCCGGTCCGCCCAGGCGCTGATCCGGCCCCTGTATTTTTCAAAAAGCCGCCCCGCCGCGGCCAGCCCGGCCCCGCAAAGAAGCAAAGCCGCCCCCGCCGCAGCCAGCCCTTTGGCAAACTCAAAATAAAACAGCAGAATCCGGCACATAAGCGCTGCAAGGCAGAGGATAAAAAAGCCTTTTGCCTTTAAAGTCAGGGCAAAAACCGCGATCAGGCTCAAAACCGCCCCGTTTAATATCAGGCTCGCCAGCTGATAAGCGGAGGAGAGCGGCGGGGCCAGCAGAAAAAGAGCCGAAGACAAACAAAACAAAGCGGCTGTCCATGAAAGCAGAATCTTTTGCGCTTTTTTGCTCTGCGCGCTCCTAAAAGCCGCATAGACGGCAAACCCCGCCGCCGCGGCAAACACAAGGCCTTTGAGGCCGAAAAGCGTTTTCAGCGCCTCGGCGCCGCCGCCGGCTGATTTGCTGAACATCAAAAGGCTGAAAAGGCCGAAAATCGCCGCCGCCGCGGCAAAAGCTTTTTTTGCGGATGGAAGGGGAAAGGCCGCCATGACTTTCGGGTGATGGCAGAGCATGAAAAAGCCAAAGCAAAAAAGGCTGCCAGCCGGCGCCGCAAGCGCCCCGCCGCAAAAAAAAGCGGCCTGAAAAACAAAAGCTGCCGCCCCGGCGGCAAACAAATTGTTTTGCCTCAGAGACAGCGCTGAAAGGCAAACCAAAAGCAAAGTCATGGACAGCGCGGCCAGCCGAACAGCGTCCCACTGAAGCCCGCCCATTCTGTCCCATGGAATCAGGGACAGCGCAAACAGCAAAAGAAAAGCCAAAACCGCGCCGGCGGAAAAAACCTTTTGCTGTTTCTGGAAAGGGCTGAGGGCAAGGCTTAAGAAAATATAAGCCGCCGGAAGGCCCATGAAAAAAAAGTCCCAGGCCACCAGCCGCGCGCCCTGATCAGGATCTGTCAAAGAGGGGTAGCGGCTGAGGCTGAAAACCCCCAGGCTCACAAGCCCTGTCAAAGCGGCCCAAGACTGAAAAACAGCTTTTTTGGCCTCTGCTGCGGAGAGAAAAGCCAGCGGCTTTAAAAGCCTGGCGGCCGGCGGCGGCAGAGGCAGGGAGGCCGCAAACAATAACAGAGGGGGAAGCGCCTGCGCCTTGAAAGCCGCGCCGCCCGCCGCGCCGCCCGCCGCGCCATAAAACTCCTCTCCCGCGGCCAGCGCGCCCATCCCCGGCCAAAACTTCAAGCTCCACAAAACAAAAGCCGCATAAAGGCCGGCCAGATAAAAATGGACCGGAAAGGCGCCGCCCGCCCGCAGCATCAGGCTGAAAGTCACAACAGCCCAAAAGAAAAGAGCCTGATGCAGGGCGCCTTCAGCATTGTAGATTTGAGAGATGAGGGCAATGCCGGCAAAAGCGGAGATCATATAAAAAACAAGAAGGGGCTGGCTCCATGAAGCCGGGCGGGCCTTCGCTTTCCAGCAGAAAACAGCCAGCGCGCCCAGGCCCGCAAAATAAGCGCTTAGTTTTGCAAAAGCGGGGATGAGGCGCCAGTTGGCTGCTGTGAGGGAGACAGCTCCCAGGCCCATAATCAAAGCCGAAAGAATCAAAAACCCATGCAGGCCGGAGAGCCTGCGCCCGGCGCCGGCCGGCCCCGCCGCGCGGCGGCGCTCATAATCCCAAACAGATTTTTCCTGCGCGGGCGCGATAAGCCCGGCCTCAGCCCATTCTTTCAGTTTGCTTTTGAGGGAGTTCATATTGGCCCGTTTTATAATAAAAAATGCCGGATGAGAGGTCAACAAGCCCGCGGCCGCGGCTGTTTGCCGGGCCGGGCCGGGGCGGGCTTGCGGCAGCCAGCGGGCTGCGCGCCGCGTCAGGGAGATTTTGACAGCTGAATGAAGCTGGTATACTGGAGAGCAATCCAAAAGAGGGCAAAGAGGGCGCTGTGGAAGAGGGCATACAGTTTCTGGAGGACATTGATTTCAGCGGCAAAAGGGTTTTTTTTCGCGCCGATTTTAATGTCCCTTTAGAGGGGCCTCCAAACAGCAGGCGAGTCAGGGACGGCTATCGCATTGACAGGGCTCTGCCCGGCATCCGCCGCATTCTGGAGCGCGGCGGCCGGCTTCTGGCCGCCTCTCACCTGGGGCGCCCTGAAGGCAAAAAGCGCCCTGATTTGTCAATGAATCCCGTCGCCGAGTATTTGAGCGAAAAGCATGGCCTGGAGGTTTTTCTTATGGATGAGCCGGATGGCGAAGCGGCCTCCTGCCTGATCCGGGGGCTGAAAAGCCATCAAATGATTTTGCTGGAAAATTTAAGGTTTCATCCCGGAGAAAAAGGCCGCGACAGGGAGTTTGCGGCCGGCCTGGCCTCCTCAATGGACATTTACATCAACGAAGGCTTTGGGGTCTCCCACAGGGATCACAGCAGCCTGACTTTGGTTCCGGAAATGATTCCCGTCCGCGGCGCCGGCCCCCTGTTTCAAAAGGAGCTGGAGCATCTGGGAAGCCTCCGCCGCGCCAGGCCCAACAAGCCTCTGCCAGAGGCTATGCGGCCGTTTTTTGTGATTTTGGGGGGGGCAAAGGCGGCGGACAAGCTCCCGCTTTTGGAAAGCCTTATCGATCAGGCGGACGGGTTTTTTATCGGGGGGCTGACAGGCCTTGTGTTTTTAAAGGCCAGAGGCGCCGGGATCGGCGCCTCTTTTGACTCTCTGCCGCAGGGCGACAAAGACGGGCTTCAGCGGCTTGCGGCCCGGGCGGCTGATTTTATGGAGCGCCTGAGCGAAAGGGGCAAGGCGCTTTGGCTCCCCGCCGACCATGTTATTCTCAAAGATGGGAAAGCCTCTCTGACAAAAGGCGAAAACATTCCAGACGGCGCTTTGGGGGCGGATATTGGCCCGAAGACTCAGGAGATTTTTTGCCGGGAGATTCTCCGCTCCCGATCGCTTTTTTGGAACGGGCCTTTGGGGCTTTTTGAAAGGAAGGGGTTTTCAGAGGGGACAAGGCGGCTGATGGAGGCTGTGGCGCTTCACACAAGAGCCTGCCGCATTGTGGGGGGCGGGCACACCGCTGCCGCGGCGCGGGAGTTTGAAGGCGCGCTCAATCATATCTCCACAGGGGGCGGCGCCAGCCTTTCCTATTTGAAGGGGGACAGGCTGCCCGGCCTGCAAAGCCTTTTGGGCCGGCCCTGATGAATCAGCGGCTCCTTTCAGAGAGGCTGTTCAGAGAGGCTTTAAAGCTATGCTGATTTTGTTTTCAGAGGCTGCCGCGCCATCAGCCTGTTTTCAGCTTTTCGCCGGCAGATTCCCATGACTTGGGAAAGTCTGCTGAAAACCGGAGCTTTCCCATCAAGCCAGACAGGAGAAAAAAAAACAATGATCTGCGCGGCCAACTGGAAAATGAGCATGGGGCATGAGGAGGCCAGGCGCTTTCTTTTTAAATTCAAAAACATGCCGGAAAGCGCGGAAACATCCCGCTTTGTGTTTTTTCCCCCCGCCTGTCTGGCCGGGCTTTTTGCCAGAGAGGATTTTTTATGGGGCGGGCAGAATGTTTATTTCAAGGGGCGGGGGCCTTGGACAGGGGAGAACTCGCTGGAGACTCTTGAGGAAATGGGCGCCCGCTTTTGCCTTATTGGCCACAGCGAAAGGCGGTATATTTTTGGAGAATCCGAAGTGGAGGCGGAAAAAAAATTTCATTTCACTCATGAGCGGGGGTTGGTTCCTGTCCTCTGCGCGGGCGAGACAGCCGCCGAGAGGGGCAAAAAAGCCGCCGCCCTCAGGCGGCAGCTGGGCTGGATCAAAACCTGCCGGAAATACATGTCGCTCCCCTGGAAAACCAATCGCCGGCCCAAGGGCTTTGAATCCATCCCGTTTATTGTGGCTTATGAGCCGGTTTGGGCCATCGGCTCAGGGGAAACGCCCTCGCCTGCGGAGATCAGCGAGGCTGCGGATTTGATCAGGGGGCATTTGAGCTTTCTCAGCGAAGGCGGGGCGGGCGGCGGGGGCGGCAGCCCGCCTCTTGTGTTTTACGGAGGGAGCGTCACAAAAGAAAACGCCTCAAGGCTTTCCCGCAGCGGGAATATTGATGGCTTTCTTATCGGCGGGGCCTCTTTAAAGGCTGAGGAGCTTTGCGCCATCTACAGAGCGGCCGCCTCCCTCTGAGATCCGGCTGAGCTTTCATTTCAGCAAGGCTGGGTTTTGCTTGTTTTTCTTTAAAAGGCCTGTTTTGATAAGCCTGAGAGGGCGCAATTGGCGCGAAAAATGACTCAGAAATGACTCAGAAAGCCCCGGCGGCGGAAATTTGCGACCCCCTTTACGGCCATATTTATTTTGACCGCAGCGAGCTGGCTGTCATAAGCCATCCGGCTTTTCAAAGGCTTCGCTTTATTCAGCAGCTTGGCTTTTGCCAGCATGCCTTTCCCTCAGGGACAGGGAGCCGGCTGGCCCATTCCCTTGGAGCGGCTCACCTTGCCGGCATTGCTTTTGACAGCATTTTCAGCAAGCCCGCGGCCCGAAGCCTTTCCCTGAGCGCGGCCAAAAAAAAAGAGTTTCGGAAAGCCCTGCGGTTTGCGGCCCTGCTGCATGACACAGGCCACGCCCCTCTCAGCCATCCCGGCGAATCCTTAATGCCGCCATTAAGCGCCCTGAATATCAGCCGCTTTCTGAAAGCCGGCCCTGACCGCCAGGCCCGTCACGAGGACTTTAGCGCGCAGCTCATTATGGAGAGCGGCCTTTCTGAAATTATCAGGCGCGCGGGGCTTGAGCCTCTGTCTGTGGCTCAGCTGATTCATCATGACATGCGATCTGACGGCGGAGATTTTTTTCGCGCCGGCGGGGCCAGCTGCCTTCCGCTTTTAAGGCAGATCATCAGCTCCGAGCTGGATGTGGATCGAATGGACTACCTCAACAGGGACTCTCTTTTTTGCGGCGTGAAATACGGCCTGAATGATTTTATGTGGCTTGTCTCCCACTTTGATCTTCATATTGAAGGCGATCAGGCGCTGCTGGCTGCCGGGGAGGGCGCGCTTTATGCCATAGAGAGCTTTCTGTTGGGCCGCCGGCACATGAGGCTGATTGTTTATTTTCATCACAAAACAGCCATTTACACCCGCATGCTGAAAAAATACGCGGAGTCCTGCGGCTGGACCCTGCCCTCTGACACAGAATCTTATCTGCTTTTTGACGAGAGCCTTCTTTTTCAAAAATTAAGAGAATCGGAAAGGGGCAGCCCATGGGCGCGCCGGATCATCCGCCAGGAGCCTTATATCAGACTCTGCGAAAGATCAGAATCTGTTTTATCCCCTGGAGCCTGGCTTTCCGGCCAAAGCGGGACTCAGAGCGGCTGCCTGGAGTTAAGTTCTGCCGGCGGAGCCTCCTCAAAACACAGCGGGGGAGATTTGTTTGAGGAGCTTGAGGCGGAGCTGAGCCGGGCCTCTATTCCCCTGATAAAAATTGACTCCAAAAAGCATGTCATCAAGCCGCCGGGAGAGCTGCCGGGGAGCTATCCGGTGTTTTTGAAGGCTCAGGACAGCCCTCCGCGGCGGCTGTTTGGAGGCGGAGATCCAATTTCGCTTCCGCCTAAGAGGGTGGAAAGGCTGTATGCGGCCCCAGAGGGCTTTCGCAGGGCAAAGGAAATCCTCTCCCGCCTGCAGCGCGTTTAAAGGGGCCTTATCCGCATTTTGCGGCCGGGCTGCAGAGGCCGGTTTTTCCTGTGTAGCAAAAGCTGTGCGTTGCGGGGCAGTCCGCCGCGCTCCCGCATTCAATATTGTTTGGGTGCCTTGTATAGATGAAGCTTCCTGGATTTAAGTGGTCCGCCGCCTTGCTGTTGCAGAACGGCTCGCTGTTTGTTTCGCTGTGGCCTCCTGTGGATGTGTTAATGTGGACGCATTGGTTATAGGCAATGCCTCCAATGTCCCTTTTAAAGGGAAAGCACAAATGCGGAGGGTTTTTTACGATTGTTCCGAGGCGAAAAACCTGGATTCCAATCTCCGCGTCAGTGTCGCATGCGCTGAATGGAAACATGGAGGCGCAGATCAAAGCGGCTTTTTTGATGTTTTGCGCGTCTGCGGCCATTGCCTTCAGGCCGGATTCTTTTCGGTACTTTAAATATGTGGGGACAGCGAGGGCTGTCAAAACCGCCATAATGGCGACAACAGTCAGAAGCTCAACCAAAGAGAAGCCGCCTCTTTGAAATTTCCGCTTTTTGCTTTTTTTCACAGGCAGGCCCCCTCTTTTAAGCCGGGCCATGGGCGGCCTTTTGCTTTTTCAGCCTGTCAGTGTAATCTTTCATTGACTTTTTGACTTTGCCGCTCAATATGAGAGCGCCCGCCAGGTTGGGAAGGCACATGGATAAAATTGTAAAATCGCAAAAATTGATGATGTCTTTTGATTTGGCCACAGCGCCTAAAAAAATGATCAGCAAAGCGGCCAGCTTGTAAATGATGGAGAGCCTCTCTCCAAAAAGAAACGAAAAGCATCTTTCCCCGTAATATGACCAGGAGATGATTGTGGAAAAGGCAAACAGAAACACAATCAGGCTCAAAAGATAGGGAAACCAGCTGCCCCCCCCGCTCAGAGCTTTGGATGTGAGGGCCGCGCCCTTTTGCTCCGCGACAAGATGAGCGTGCTCAGGCGCGCTGTCCGCGCCAGTGACCACAATCAAAAGGGCGGTGACAAAGCAGATGACAATGGTGTCGATAAAAGGCTCCAGCAGGGCCACAGATCCCTCTTCGGCGGGGTGATCAACTTTGGCGGCGGAATGGACAATGGGCGAGGATCCCAGGCCGGCCTCATTGGAAAAGGCCCCCCTTTGGAAGCCCGTGATCAAAACGCCCATAAAGCCTCCAAAGCCCGCCTGAAAGGAAAAAGCGCTTTGAAAAATCATCAGCAGGCCGCCGGGGATCTCCCTGTAATTGACAGCCAAAACAAAAATGGCCATGCAAAGATACAAAAAGCACATGCCCGGGACCACCCGGCCGGCAACTTCAGAAATCCTTTTCAGCCCGCCAATAATCACGGCGCCTGTCAAAAGGGCCAGAGCCAGGCCGTAAATCCAGCCCCTCCCGCTGAGAAAGGGGAGTGTCTCGCTTATGGCGTTCAGAGACTGATTCACCTGAAAGGCCATCCCGCCGCCAAAGCTTCCCGCAATGCAGCAGGCGGCAAAGGCGATGGCCAGCCATTTCCCAAGCTTTGGAAGGCCCATTTCCGCCAGCCCCCTTTTCAGATACTCCATGGGGCCGCCCATAAAGCGCCCGTCAGGGCGCTTTTCCCTATACATGACCCCCAGGGAGCATTCCGCAAATTTTGTGTTCATTCCGATAAAGCCCATAACCGCCATCCAAAAAGCGGCCCCCGGCCCCCCGACAGAAATGGCCACAGCCACCCCGGCGATATTTCCCAGGCCCACTGTGGCCGAAAGGGCCGCGCTCAGAGCCTTAAAGCGGGAAATCTCCCCCGCCCCTGAGGAAGGCTTGATTTTGCCAAAAGTTATCCTTATGGCATGGGCAAACAGCCTGACATTTGCAAAGCGCGTCTTGAGGGTAAAAAATATTCCGCTGGAGACCAGGGCAAAAATCACAAGGGGGATTTGAAAGCTCTCCGCCCAAAAGGCGAGATCAAAGAAAAAGAATTTTGCCAAAGCCCCATTGACCGCGGAAAAAAACTGATCCACGGAAGCGGCAAAATTCCCATCTGATCCCATCGCTGCCTCCCCCCGCATGCGCGGGTTTTTGCCCCTCCGCGCCCCGCAAGGCCCGCCGGGCGGAAAAATCTTATAAAAAGCATATCAGCGGCGGGCCTGTTTTGGCAATTTATTTTGGCGGGCGGGCCGCCCCCCGGCGGCTCGGGAGCCTCCGCCGGGCCGTCCAGCGAAACAGGCGGCATTGATTTTCAAATCAAACCGGCATATTTTATGATATACATTTTAGGGAGTTCAAATGGCTTTTCATTCGGTCCCGGAGATCATTCAGGAGCTTCAGCTGGGCCGCTTTGTGATTTTGGCGGACGATGAAAGCCGCGAAAACGAAGGCGACCTGATGCTCGCCGCGGATTTTGTGACCCCTGAGGCCATTAACTTTATGATCAGGGAGGCGAGGGGGCTGGTTTGCGCCCCCCTGAGCGCCGAAAAAATTGAGCGCCTTGGCCTGCCGCTGATGGTTCGCGAGGAGGATAATTTCTCCCCCAACCGGACGGCTTTTACTGTCAGCGTGGAGGCGGCCAAGGGAGTCTCAACAGGGATTTCCGCTGCCGACAGGGCGCGGACCATCAAGGCGCTGGCCAGCCCCGGCGCGGAAAAAGATGATTTGATCAGCCCGGGGCATGTTTTCCCCCTTCGCGCGCAAAAAGGCGGAGTCCTGAAGCGGGCCGGCCACACAGAGGCCAGCCTGGATCTTTGCCGGCTGGCAGATCTAAGCCCCGCGGCGGTGATCTGCGAGATTGTGAGCGCTGACGGCTCCATGGCGCGGGTCCCTGAGCTGGCCGCTTTTGCCAAAAAGCATCAGATAAAAATGGTGACCATTGAGGATTTGATTGAATACCGCATGGCCCATGACTCTCTTGTGGAGGAAAAGCTCAAAACCCCTTTTGAGACAGGGCTGGGAAAGGGCTGGACAGCCCATGTTTTTTACGACGAGATCAACGATCGCGAGCATTTGGCCCTCACAAAGGGGCGGATTGATCCTCAAAAGGCGGTTTTGGCGCGGGTTCAGACCTCCTGCCTGACAGGGGATTTGTTCCAGGATTTGCTGCTGCCCACAGGCGGCTTTTTGCGAAAGGCCCTGGAGCGCATTGAGCGGGAAGGCTCCGGCGCCTTTGTCTATCTCAGAATGCAAAGCGCGCTCTCCAAACACATTGAGTTTCACAAAGCCAGCCGCGAGAGTCCGGATTCTTTAAAAGCCTTAAAGTCGGACAGCAGGGATTATGGCATTGGCGCCCAGATTTTAAGGGCTTTGGGGCTTTCCAAAATCAGGCTGATCACAAACTCGCCGGCAAAAAAAATCGGCCTGAAGGGCTATGGCCTGAGCATTGCGGAGACTGTTCCCATAGACAGCCGCGCGAAGGGGGAAAAGCCATGAAGCCCAAAGAGCTTAGGGCGGGGATTGTATGCTCAATGTTTCACCGGGATCTGGCCCAGGCTCTTTTGAGCGGGGCGCTTAAGGAGCTGGCCAAAGCATCCGCCGGCGGCGGGCGGGCGGCAGGCGCCCCTCAAACAGATGGGGCTGGCGGCGGCCAGCCTATAGATTTGCTCAAGCCGCCAGATCTCAAAAAACTCCAAAAAAAGGGGCTGAATGAGCCGCCCATCATCATCAAGCCTCTGCTCAGGCTGGTCCCGGGCGCGGGCGAGATCCCCCTGATGGCCCAGTGGATGCTCAAAAGACAAAAAGTCCATGGGGCGCTGGCTCTTGGAGCCATCATCCGCGGCAGGACCCGCCATTATGACTTTCTCTGCTCTTTTTTGGAAAGGGCGCTTTGGGATTTGCAGAGCGGGAGCGGCTGTCCGGTTGTGTTTTCCGTTTTGATGCTTGAAAGCCGCGCCCAGGCGGCGGGCCGTGTCAAGAGGGGGGGGGAGGCCGCCAAAGCCTTTGCGGACATGCTGCGGCAGTCTCAGTCTGATTGGAGCTGAGGCGCCGCCCTGTCTGCCTTAAAAAAAACCGCTTGATGGGCGGCAGCTTGTCTGGCAAATTAAAAGCCATGGGAAAAAGCGGACTAAGCGCTTTGCTTTTTGCCGGCGCCGCCGCGCTCCCCTTAGGCGCGGGCGGCAAACTGGAGATTGTCACAGATTTATCCGGCGAAGGCGCTGCCGCCGCCTATTCCAATTGCCGCTGCGAAAAGATCAAGCGGGGGGCGGGCTGCTCCCCGGCCTGTTTTTTGCATTGCTCCCTTGGCGGGGCTTTTGAGGACATCCAAAGCTTTATGGACAGCGAATGCTACGCGGTCTTTGAGCAGTCTGTGGCCGATGAAAAAACCTCGCTTGCCGGCTTAAAGTCAGTTTACAAGTCGGCGGAGCGGAAAATCAAAGAGCTTAAGAACAAAAAAGGCCTGCTTCCCAAAAAAGAGAGCTGCGGGCATTGCCATGAGATTTCAAAAATCCAAAACCTGACACAGCCTTATATCTACAAGGAAAACTCATGCGATGAAAAATACATCGGAACCAGCCATTTTCAAAAAACCTTTGAGGCCGGCAATCCTGAAAAATGCGCGGAGCATGACAAAAGCGGCCAGCGGAAAAAATGCGAAAAAGCTGAAAAGGCAAAAGAGCGGGCCGTTCAAAAATATGTGGAAAATATTTTAAAAAACAAGGGGAGCGGGGAGACAAAAGCCGAGGCGGCCCGGCTTCACGAGTCCTGTCCGCCAGGGGCAAAATGCTCCTGGTATGTGAGCAGCATTATGACTTATAATGAGGACAGAACCCTGGTTGATTTGGATCTGCAGGTCAGCTGCAATCATAAAAAAGCCTCTCTTTTTGGAGATTATGTGGTTAAAATCTCATATAAAAGGGAGCGGATCTGCCGGGAGAAAGCGCCAGAGGAGTAAAAATAAGGGGGGGCATGCGGTGAAACATCTTATGATTGGCCTGGCTGCCGGAGTTTTCCTCTATGGGCCGGCAGGGGCCGGAGAGGCGTCCAGCCTGCCGGCCAAAAAAAATCCCTCCGCGGAAAGCTCTGCTGAGGCTGGGGCAGCTGCCCCCTCCGCGGCTTCTTCAAAAAGCTCTGCTGAGGCTGGGGCAGCTGCCCCCTCCGCGGCTTCTTCAAAAAGCTCTGCTGAGGCTGGGGCGGCTGCCCCCTCCGCGGCTTCTTCAAAAAGCTCTGCTAAGGCTGGGGCGGCTGCCCCCTCCGCGGCTTCTTCAAAAAGCTCTGCTGAGGCTGGGGCGGCTGCCCCCTCGTCTGAAAGAAAATCCCTCCGCCAGCCAGCAGACAAAAGCAAAGCGGCGGCCCAGGGCAGCGCTTCAGCCAGGCGCCGCCTTGCCGGGCGCTTTGGCGATGTCAGCTGCCATGAGCATTTTCAGACAAAATATAACCTTGGCTATGTGGAATTTCAGATTGTTCCATGCGAGAAAAATCAGCAGTCCTGCATGTCTTACTCAGAGATTGAGAGAAACCACTGCCGGGACGGCCAGCTGTTTCGGCGCCGCTGCGATCTGGACAGAGAGGCCGGCTATTTTATTGAGGTTATCCCCTGCGGAAGCGCCGGCTGCCATTCGGACGGAGGCCGCTGCCTCCAGCCGCCCTCTGAGGATTTGAAATAAGCTCTTTCAGGGCTGGAAGGCTGCCGGCTCCAAGGCCCCCCCGCCTGCCCCCCTCTGGGGACTCAAAGCGCCCCCCTTATTTTAGGCGCGGGCTGGCAGCTTATGCCACAGCGCGCCACAGGGGCCGCGCCTGATTTTTTTCAGCTGAAAGGCCCGCCTCTGAGCGCGCCTGGGAAAATCAATGGCTTTTGAAGCGGGATATTTCCAGAGCATGCCTGAGCAGAGGCTTTGCCGGAAGCCTTTAAACCGGGCATCTTTGCCTGAAGTCCGCCTTGCGCCGCGTCACAGACTCTCTGCCGGCTCCCCCCCTTAAAGCCGGCGGTTTTGTGGAAAAGCCAAAAAAAATGCGGATTTTTTGTTTTTTTCTTTTGTTTTGCGCTGTTTTTTTCATAAAAACAAAAGAGGATAACTAAAAAAACTTAAAACTAAGGAGGCTGTTATGATGAGTGTAAACAGAGTCACATTGATTGGAAATTTGGGGGCGGATCCCGAGAGCAGAAAAACTGCTGCGGGGCACAGCCTCACGAGTTTTAGAATAGCCACAACCAACAGCTGGACAAACCGCGAGGGGCAGAGGCAGGAGCATACGGAATGGCACCGGATTGTGGTTTGGGGAAAGCAGGCGGACACTTGCGCCGAGTATCTCTCAAAAGGCAGGAGGGTGTATATTGAAGGCCGCCTGCAGACCCGCTCCTGGGAAGACGAAAAAGGGAGCAGGCGGTATACTACAGAGGTTGTCGCCGGCCAGGTCTTGTTTCTGGACAGCGCCGCGGACAGGCAGCAGCCTGTCTCCTCAGGCAGAGGCGCTGGCAGAAAAAGCGCGCCAGCCGCTGCTGAGCAGCAGGGATCTTATCAGAAGGAGCCGGCTTTTGGCGGAGAGGCGGAAAGCCACCAGGAAGGCCCCTCTTCTCCCGCCGCGGACAATATCCCGTTTTGACCTGCAAAAAGCTTGAGGGGGGCAGGCGGCTCCGCGCCCCCTAAGCATTCCCTGGCGGCGCCTGTTTCGATGGGCGGGAGAGCAAAGGCTTGTTTGTGATCAAAGCGGCGGGAGACAGCTCGCATATAATCAATAAAAAAGATTTTGATCCTAAGGTTTTTTGCTCTCCCTGAGATTTATGATGAAAACAAAACCCAGCCTTTGGTCTACCCCCCCCCCCCCCCGACTTTTGGCGGGCTGGAGGGGGCTGTTTTGAGCGGCGGCATGAGCCCAAAGGGGTTTTCGCTGGTCAGTGTTTTGGTCTCCAGCGTTCTGGGGCTGATGGTTGTTATGGGAATCTCCCACAACATGATCCAAACCGCGCTTAACCGCCAAATCATGGAAAAGCGCCACCTCAGGCAGGACATGCAGACATTCATCAAAGCCGCCCTCAACAACTCAGCCTCCTGCCAAAACACGCTCTCATCACAGCTGGATACAGGCGCCGCGAAAGCGGACAAAAACCTCGCGCCCCATGCCGGCCAGGAGCGAAAGTTTGAGATCAAAATCCTCAAAGACGCCAATGGAGGGGCGATTCTTGACTTTTCCAAAGACGCCTCTGGGAATCTCACCCATCAGGCAAGCAAAATCCGGCTTTCCGATCTGGGGATTGACCGCTTTGAAAAAATGGAGTTCATCCACAGCAAATCCCAGCCAAGCCTCGGAAAAGTTGTCTTAAAATCCAAAACCAGCATCGGGAGCCTTCACAATAGGCAAAACAGAGAGCTTGTCTGGCATCTTTCCGGCCTGACAATAGGAGATCCGGACGGGGCGGATACCGATGGCGACGGGACGGACCTTGGCGATCAGGTCCAGTCCTGCTCGGAGGCTGAGCCTTTGAAGATTCTCTGCGGCTCAGCCGTCACAGGCAGCCCGCACAGCAATGGCGGAGGCTTTGTGGAAGACTCCGCCAAAAACACAGTGGCCTCAAGCGCTTATGTGGACAGCAAGTCTGTGGTCTGCGGAAACGCCAAAATTGAGGGGAACGCAAAGGTTTTAGGCGGAGCTTTGGTGAAAGACAATGCCAAAATCAAGGACAGGGCTCTGGTCTATGGGAACGCGCAAATATCCGGAGATGCGGAAATCTCCGGCGATGCAAAAGTCTATGACAATGCCAAGGTTTCGGGGACGGCGAAAGTTTACGGCCATGCGCGAGTCTATGACAATGCGGAGGTTTCCGGGGGCGCCCAAGTCTTTGGCAGAGCCAGAGTTTATAAAATGGCGACAGTCTCCGGCCCGCAGGCTCAAGTGAGGGATTCTGCCAAAGTCTATGGCGCGGCCTCTGTAAATGACAATGCCCAGGTTTATGGAAGCGCTCAAATCCGCGGCAGCGGAAAGGTCTCTGACAGGGCCCATGTCTATGAAAATGCCATAATTGAGGATCAGGCCATGGTGTCTGATGACGCTCAAGTTTATGGGAGCGCGAAAATGAGAATGAGCAGCCTCGCGCTTAAAAACGCAAAAGTCTATGGCGAAGCGCATGCTTATTACAATACCTATATCAGCAAAGATGCGGAGCTTTATGGAAAAATGAGGCTCTACAAAACACACCTGAGCGGAAACTGCCGCTGCGGCTACACTCCTCTTGCCGGGGAAAAAGACGCGAACTTTGCTGGAGACTCTGGAGGAAATCCATGCGGGTCAGGCCGCTGCAGCCCGATCATTGTCACCAAAACAGATGGATCTCAGATCAACAAACAATGGAGAGGCTCGCAATACCAGCAGTTTTAATTCATCCGCCCCGCCCCGGCCCCATCATTGACCCCTCTTTCCGATTTGCTGTAAGCTTTTAAAGCTCCGGCCCCGCAGAAGAGGCTTTGGGCGCGGGGAAAAAGGCGCCTGAAAATGACAGAATCATCATTATCCGCTCTTAAAGGTCTGGAAGGGGTTTTAAAGCCCTCGCAGATCAGCCGCGAAAAATCCCAGCTTCTGGCCTATGGCAGTGACAGCTCAAAGCGCTTTCGCGGCGGGGCCGGACTGGTTTTGTTTCCCGAATCCACAGAGGACGCGGTCAAAATTGTCAGGCGGGCAGCGGCGGACGGGATCCGGCTCGTTCCCTCTGGCGGGCGGACAGGCCTGAGCGGAGGCGCGGCAGCCTTAAACAAAGAGGCTGTCATTTCCTTTGACCGCATGAATCGGATTTTTGACTTCCGGCCGGAAGAGCGGACAGTCTGCGCCGAGGCCGGCGCCATCACGGCGCGGGTTCAGGAATACGCCAGGGAAAGGGGGCTTTTTTTCCCCGTCTCGTTTGCCTCTGAAGGCTCCAGCCAGATCGGGGGAAACATTGCCACAAACGCGGGCGGAGTCCATGTGATCCGCTATGGCCCGATGCGGAGCCATGTTTTGGGCCTGGAAGCCGTCACCGGAGAGGGCCGGATCCTCCGCCTTGGCCGGGGGCTGGAAAAAGACGCCTCCGGCTATGATCTCATGCGCCTTTTGATTGGCAGCGAGGGAACCCTGGCCATTGTCACAAAAGCGGTTTTAAAGCTCTCGCCGCCGCCGGTCCGCCCCGCTGTTTTTTTGCTCTCTGTCCCGGAAAGAAAAAGCCTTCTGCCTTTGTTTGGAGAGTTTTGCGGAAAAACCCGGCCCCTGGCTTTTGAGGTTTTCCCGGACAAGGCTCTGAAATACAGCCTCAATGGCTCCGCGGCGTTTCCCCTTTCCGAAAGGGCGCCCTTTTATATTTTGATGGAGATTGAGGAGCCGGATCAAGATCCCGCGCTCCGCGCTTTTGAGGAGGCTTTGGGCGCCGGCCGGATTCAAGACGGCGTTTTAAGCCAAAGCTCAGAGCAGGCCAAAAACATCTGGAGCCTGAGGGAAAACATCAGCGAGTCCATTGCGCCTTTCAGCCCCTATAAAAACGACATATCCATCAGAATTTCCCGAATGCCTGATTTTTTGGAGAAAATGGAGGCCATGTTTAAAGAGCGCGCCCCGGGATTTGAGGTTTTGTGGTTTGGCCACTTAGGCGATGGCAACCTGCACATCAATATTTTTCATCCTGCGGGCCGGCCAAAAGATCAGCTGGGCATGGAGGATTTTGTCCGCCGGGGCGAGAGCCTCAGCGGGCATCTGTTTGCGCTTGTCGGGGAGTTTGGCGGCTCTGTTTCCGCTGAGCACGGGGCGGGGCTTTTAAAAAAGCCCTTTCTGAAGCGCTCCCGCTCCCTGGAGGAAATAAAAATCATGAAGGGCCTGAAAAAGGTTTTTGATCCTCTGAATATCCTCAATCCCGGAAAAATCTTTGATCTTTAAAGGGATTGACCTTTAAAGGCGCTAAGGAAGGGGGAGGCTGCAGTTTTTTTCAAGCTTTTTGGCGCCCTCCCCCTGCCTGCATTGCAGAAGCTCCGCTTTTTTTTGGGTAAAGTTTTTCAGCTGCCTTTCAATATTAGGGGAATGAAAGCTTCTGGAATGCCTTTTTTCGATAAGTATTTTGTTTTTTGCAAGCCTTTCCAAACTGTCCGGCTGGCAGTAGGAGGCGCCGCGCGAAAGCGAAAAGCTCCGCCGGCTTTCAAGAGAGCTGATTCTCTGAAGCTTCATCTCAACAGCTTTGTCAGCCAGATAGTCGGCAAAATCCTCGTCAGAGGGCCTGGACAGGTTAAATCCAGCCAGGCTTCTGGAGTTTCGGCCCAGAACGCTTGAGCGGTTATACTCATAAGCGGCGCTCAGCCTTTTTGTCTCCTCAAGGCTTTCGGCAAAAACCGCCTCCTCATTCGCCTCCGGCTGCAAAAGGCGGCATTTGTATTCCTGAACGAACACAGAGGGCGGGTGAAAACTTCCCCCCTTAAGAAAATACATGCTCTCAAAATACTGGTTTTCGCTTTCCGCAAACAGCTTGGGGTTCAGGTAAAACTCATTGGCTTTTAAATGCCCTTTTTTAAAAATCTCCGGGGCTGTCAAATAGGAAAAATCATTCCAGCTGGCATAAGAATCCATAGACATTTCAGATCGTCTTTTGCCCGCATAGTCCAGGGAAGAGGAGTTCAAATCATCCAGGCCGCTTCTGTCCGCCAGGCACTGATCTATGGCGCCAAGGCCCGGCGGAAGGCTGTAAATTTCAGGAAATGGCGCGAAGGCTGCGGCTTTTTCCCTTTCCCATTCCCCGCAGGGGAGCGAGCCGCTGGAGTCATAAACCCGGCTGAGAAGCCGGGCCAGGGCGGTTTTTTTAAAGATGTCCTGAAGAAACACATTTGGATCGATGGAGTGGGCGATCTCATGAGCCATGGTCCCGTAAAAGGCGCCATCATTTTGGGAGATATTGACAGTCCCCATGCAGATGACAAAGCGGTTGGCCAGGGGCATGTAATAGCCGTTGTCCTCAGATTCCGAGCATGAGGGCCTGCTGTTAGCTGTTCTTGGATCTTCATAAGGAAGGGACAGCTCTATAGAGCTGATTTTTTCAATCATAAGGCGCCTTGTCTCCGGCGCGAAATCCATTTGATCAAGGGCTTTTAGAACATCAGCCCTGACTTCGCCAAAGGCCTCCAGGATTTTGAGCCAGTCTGGATCATTTAAGTATATGGCGTCCAGAATTTCTGTTTTTATGTCATAAAGGCTCTCATAAAAGGCGCGCTTTTCCGCGGGGCTGTAATCGCTCCAGAATTTGTCTGCAGCCTCCGGGGTTTTGGCAAGGCTTCTTTCATAAGCGGCGTCCATGGCCGCATAAGCAAAATCCGAAAGCAGCCTGTTCAAATCTGTTTTCCAGCGCCTGGCGGCTCTTTGGCTTTGCGGCATGGAGTCAATGTTTGAGAGCAGGGCGCTCAGCCCGTCCATGACGCCGCCTGTCTGACCCCCTGAATCTCCAGCCCCGCATGGGGCGCCAAGGATGGATTTGAGATCCTCAGGCAGGCGGCAGCGGCTGTCCGCCAGTTTTTGGAGGTGGATAAACCTGGCGCTGCTGATAAAGTTTTCCCGCCTTTCCCCGTATAAAAGCCGGGTTCCATCGGGAAATTGAAAGTTTCCCCGGCTTTCCGGGGACCAGAGGGCCTGGCAAAACTCATCCACAAGGGTTTCGCAGAGCGGCCTTTTCGCCGCGCCCTCCTCTGGAGAAAGCCCTCTGGAAAGAGGCGCGCCCCCCGCCAGCAGGAAAAGCGCCAGGGCTTTTTTTATGACAGGCTGTTTTTTTGTTATGAAACAATCCATAAGCGCTCTGTCATGTTTTCATAATATTCCAGAAAGAGGGGCCCCGCGCGGTTTTTTTTGAAAGATTTTTTTTTTCGGCCGCAGCTTTTAAAGGCTTAATTTAGCGGTTTTTTTTAGCATGTCAAGAAGAAGTTTTACAGTGTGTTGGCTGCTTAAGCCCGGCGCTGCGGGTTTTCGCCGGCCGTTCAAGAGGCTGTTTTATGTTTTTGCCCCTGCGCTGTTAAAGCCTGATCCTGCATTTGAATGCAAATAACAGGCGAAGGCGGAAGCATGGCGCGAGAAGGAAGGGGGGGGCGGAGAATGGCGGGGGCCTTGATTTTATGCCCGGCTTTGCTTATAAAAAAACAGCGATTGGCTTGAGAGGTTTTTCAGCCCCGGTGGCGGAACTGGCAGACGCGCTGGACTCAAAATCCAGTGAAGGCAACTTCATGGGAGTTCGACTCTCCCCCGGGGCACCAGTTTGCTGGGCGGGGCGGGCGGCCGTTCCCTCAGATTCCAGCCTATGTCTTCTCATGTCTTCTCAGGCGGGAAGCTCCAGAATCCAGCCTTCGGCAGCAGCCGAAACCCCGCGCATGCCCCGGATTCCCCCCTGGACTCAGGCCATGTCTTCTCATGTCTTCTCAAGCTTTTTCAGGGAGGCCTGGGGGCTGGGCGGGGCGGGCGGCTGTTCCCTAAAAGCCCAGCTTAACGGGGGAAAAAAGCAGAGGCGCCGGCGCTTTCTTGCCCGCCTCATCTGTCTCAGGCGCTTTGCCGAAAGGGGAGGGGCGCATCTGAATCATCAATTCCCCGCCCGGCATTTGGACAAAAATTTTGTCAGTTTTTGGAGAGCCGCAAGAGGCGGCAAACGCGCCGGCTGCGGCCAAAGCCCCCGTGCCGCAGGCCGCTGTCCAGCCCTCCACCCCCCGCTCAAAAGTGATGGCTCTCAGACAGGCCATTCGGCCCCTCAGGCTTTTGCCCTCCGCCGGCTTTTGGGCTTTTGAATTTTTTGGCTCCCGGCCGCCATCGGTTAAAACCTTAAAAAAAGTCACATTCATGCCCGCCCCCCTGTTTAAAGGGTTTTTGCGGCGGAGCGCGCGGGCCGCCTCCAGCATGGAGGGGGCTTGGCTGTTTGGCCGGCCCTGCCTGCTTGTTGGGACGGGCTGGCCTGTTTGCTGGGCCGGCAGCGCGGCTGTTTCCGCGCGCGCCTGGCTGCTGGGACGGGCTGGCGGCTGTTCCCGGCAGTCTTTTACAGAGGGCAGAGGCTGCTGCCGGGCTGCTCTCTCAGCGGATCCGAAAGGCGCAAAAGGCGCAAAATCCCAGTTGATCACGGCATGCGGGACGCCGGGGGAAATCAAAGTGTAATGCCGAATGCCCCCCTGAACCTCAAAGGGAAATCTCCCCTGCGGGGCCGCCGCGGCGCTGAGAGCCGCGCCCCATGCGCGCCGCCCCTGCCCGGGTTTAAGGGCTGCAGACTGGGCTTCAGGATTTTTTGCTGTTCGGATCAGCTCTTTTCCCAGGCGAAAGGGGCGCCCCGGCAAGCCAATGGCCTCGAAATAAAAAGCAAGGCAGCAGGCCGCGTTGCCGCACATTTCAGCTGCAGAGCCATCCCTGTTGTAAAAAGCGCAAATCAATGGCCTCTGTTTGGAGGCAGCCCCCAAAGAGTCCAAAACCATTAAGCCATCAGATTCGGAAATTCCCTTTGCGGAAAGCGCTTTTTTCAAAAAAGCCCGTTTTTCCAAAAGCGGCCTCCCGGACAGCTCAAAAAACAGGCTGAAGAGCGCTTTTTTTTTGGCGGGAGCCTGAGGGGAATCCCCGGCTGCGGATTTTTTGCGCGCGGCAGGCGCCGCTGCAGGGCCTGCCCAAAAAAAGACCCCCGGCTGAAGGCTTTTTGGCGGAGATTTTTCGGTCCAGCGCCTGTCAATAATGAGGAAGCGGTTTCCGGCGGCGGAAATTTTTATCAGGGGAAAGCTCATGCCGCCGGCCCGCCGGCCGTTTGATCGGAGATCCACTTTAAAAAATCAGGGCTGCCTTTGGACAGAGGGAGGGCAATGATGCAGGGGCATTTGTATGGATGGATTTTTTTCAGCTCCGATTCCAGCTTTTTGTAAAGGGAGGCTGTTGTTTTCAGCAGCAGAATGGTTTCGCTTTCCTTTTGAATGGCCCGCTGCCACCAGTAAAGGGATTTGATTTCAGGAAAAATATTGGCGCAGGCCGCAAGCCTCAGAGACAGCGCGCGCCGGGCCAGCTTTTCTGCGGCTTTTTGATCGGGCGCGGCGCAGTAAACAAACAAATAATCTGCCGGCTTCAAGCGCCTCTCCTCAGTGCCTGCCGTTTTTCCGAAGCCTGCTTTTTCTCTGCTTCCACTGTTTCAGGGCCTGCTCCCGCAGATCAGCCACGGGATCCAGCTCATCCACAATTTCAATCCCCAAAATGGTCTCAACCACATCCTCCATGGTCACCAGGCCCGAAACTGTCCCATACTCATCAACCACAATAAAAATATGCTCTTTCCTTTTGATAAACTGATCCAGAGCGGCCGTCACTGACATATCCTCAGGCACAGAATGCAGGGGCTTTAGATAATTTCCCACAGCCATTGAGCCGCAGCCCTGGGCGCTGACATCCAAAATCTTGTAGCGGTGGACCATTCCAATCACCTGATCCAGGCTCCCCTCATAAACAGGGATTCGGGCAAAGCGGAACGGCTGATGCTTTTTAATGACCTCTGCAGCGCTGAGGCTCTTTTCAAAAGCGGTAATTACCGGCCGGGGCGTCATGATTTCCTGAACTTTCTGGTCTTTCAGCTTCAGGATGTTTTTCAAAAGCTCGCCCTCGTTTTTGTCAATGCCCCCCTCGCGCGCGCCGACTTCAGCGGCGCCGATCAAATCCTCCCTCGTCACAGAGCTGGGGGCCGCCGCCCCAAAAAGCTTTTGCGCGTGGCGCGAAAGCGCGACAAAAGGCCAGCAGATAAAAACAAGGCCGCGGATGGCGTAGACCGCAAAGGGCAGAAGGCTCCGCCAGTAAGTGGCTCCAATGGTTTTGGGGATGATTTCAGAAACAATCAGTATGACAAAGGTCAGGGCGGCTGCGGCAATGGCCACATACTGGCTTCCGTAAAGCTTGAGAACCTGAGCGCCCGCCCCCGCAGCCCCAAGGGTGTTGGCAATGGTGTTGACTGTCAAAATTGCCGAAAGCGAGGCGCTGAGCTGGCTTTTCAGCTTTTTCAGAAGGGGGGCGTAAAAGGCCCCTTTGCGGGACAGAGCCTGCGCATGGGAATAAGGGGTCGACAAAATCACAGATTCCAAAAGCGAGCACAAAAAGGAGGCGATGACCGCAAAGGCAAAATAAAAAACAAGCAAAAACATTATGTCAGGCAAGGCTCCCTGCGGCTTTGGCAGAGGCCAGCCCCTGTCTCCCTGATAATTTCTTTAAAAAAAATGAAAAAAAAGGCGCGGGCATTAAGGCCGGCGGAGGAAGCGCCCCCCCTGGGATTTTCCCCAGGCTCTCCCCCAGGGTTTTCCCCAGCGCTTTCCCAGAATTTTCTCAGGCGGTTTCCCAGGGTTTTCCCAGGCTCTCCCCCAGGGTCTTCCTCGGAGCTTTCCGGCAGTTTATTGGATTCCATAAGCTTTTTTTTCTTTATATAGCGCGAAAAAACAGGCTTTCCAATATTTTTTTTTTCGGCTTGTTTGCTGCTGGGCGCCGGCCTCGCGGCGCTTGTTTTTTGGGCCGGCCTCGCGGCGCTTGTTTTTTGGGCCGGCCTCGCGGCGCTTGTTTTTTGGGCCGGCCTCGCGGCGCTTGTTTATTGGGCCGGCCTCGCGGCCGTTCCTGTTTGTTGGGCCGGCCTCGCGGCGCTTGTTTTTTTGGCCGGCCTCGCGGCCGTTCCTGTTTGTTGGGCCGGCCTCGCGGCCGTTCCTGTTTGTTGGGCCGGCCTCGCGGCCGTTCCTGTTTGTTGGGCCGGCCTCGCGGCCGTTCCTGTTTGTTGGGCCGGCCTCGCGGCGCTTGTTTTTTGGGCCGGCCTCGCGGCCGTTCCTGTTTGTTGGGCCGGCCTCGCGGCCGTTCCTGTTTGTTGGGCCGGCCTCGCGGCCGTTCCTCAGCTTTCCCGCTCCAGAAACATTTTTGAAGGCTCCGCCTCTTTCTGGTTTTGGTATTTTCCCTTATACACTTTTTCAGCGTTTTGATCCATCTGAAACAAAATCAGCTGGCATATCTGGCGGCCCGCCTCAAGCCGGATGGGGAGAATATTGGCATTATAAAGCTCCAAAGTGAGCTTTCCCTTAAATCCCGGCCCCACGACGCTGGCGTTTTGGATGAAAAGCCCCATCCGGCCAATGGAGCTTCGCCCCTCCACAAAGCCTGAAACATCCCTTGGCAGCTCAATATGCTCCTTTGTGGTTGCCAGGATAAAGGAATGCGGGGGGATAAGCAGGCTTTTTCCTGAGATTTTTTCGTGTTTTACGGGAGAGTTAAAGTCCAAAACCCCGCTGCTTGTCCAATATTTTAGAACAAGGGCGGAGCTGTCCAGGGTCAAATCCACAGAGCTTGGCTGGATGGCCCTGCTGAGAGCCTGGGGGGAAAGCCCTCTGATGACAAGTTTTTTCGCCCTGATTAGGCTTTTGATGCCCGCATCCGACAAAACCATGTTTTAGCCCCCCCTGCTTTAATTTTAATCTCTTCGGGTTTTATTCCCTGCGGACAAGCTCCGCTCCTGGAGCGGCAGCAGCCTCATGTTATGAGCGAGTGTATTCATAAAAGCCACAATGTGTCAATTTTGCCCCAGCCTGCGCCGGCAAAGCCGGCTTTGCCGCGGCGCGGCTTTTTTTTGCTTTTTTTTGTTTTTTTATTTGCAAAAGGCGCTGGCGCCTGCTATACATTGACTTTAGGCTTTGGTCTGGCCCCCCTTTTTTGCCGCATCTGCCGGCCTTTGCCGCCGGAGGCAGCTTAGACAGGCGCCAAAAATGCCAAAAAAGAGGGAATCAAGCCAGAAAAAAGCCTCCAGCCCCAGAACAAACCAGGAAGCAGCCAGGAAGCAGCCAGGAAGCAGCCAGGAAACAGCTAGGGAAACAGCCAGGGAAAAAGCCAGGGAAAAAGCCAGGGAAACAGCCAGGGAAACAGCCAGGGAAACAGCCAGAGACAGAACAAATCATCCGGCAAAATTATTCAGCAAAATTCAAAAACTATTCAGCAAATCATCCGGCAAAGCCAGCCAGAAAAAACCAGCCAGAAAAAACCAGCCAGGGAAAACCCATCCATAAAATCAGCCAGACAAAGCCAAAAACTGCAAATATCACAGTAAAATTTCAGGGATTTTTTTTTACAGGAAAAACAGGAAAACCAGCAAGCGTTTAAAAAACAGGAGGGTATTTTATGGACATTGCATTAAAAGTCGGGGACAAAGCGGTTTATCCGGGGTATGGAGTCGGCCAGGTTGTCTCCATTGGAGAGCAAAGCATTATGGGGAACCAGCTGACATTTTATTCCATTAAAATTATGGGCGATTCCGGCGCGAAAATCATGATTCCGAAAAACCGCCTGAAAGCCATTGGCGTCCGGCCCCTTGTCTCAAAAAGCGAGGCTGAAAAAGCGCTGAGCATTTTGTCGGAAAAACAGCCAAAAAAGCCAGCCCGCCCGGAAAAAAACTGGCAAAAGCGGCACCAGTCCTATATGGACAAAATCAAAACCGGCTCAATTTATGAAATTTCCGAAGTCATCCGGGATTTGAGCAGCATCAGCGAGGAAAAAGAGCTTAGCTACGGGGAAAAGCGAATGATGGACAAGGCGAAAAGCATCCTCAACTCTGAGCTTTCGCTCATCATGGACAGCCGCCGGCTGAGGCAGATATCCCGCCTGGCAGCCGCGCCCTCCTGACAGCCGGCCAGTCTGCCCCCGGGAGAAAAATTGTCTGTTCGGGTCCGGTTTGCTCCAAGCCCCACGGGCGCCCTTCATGTGGGCGGGGCCAGGACCGCGCTTTTTAATTTTCTTTTCGCGCGGAATCAGGGCGGGCAGCTGATCCTGAGGATTGAGGACACCGATCAGGGCCGGCACCGGGAGGACTCTCTTTTTCCCCTGCTGCAGGGCCTTCAATGGCTGAAGATCAGCTGGGACGAAGGCCCCTTCCTTGAGGCGGCGCCTGATGCGGCGCGGCAAAAGCTTTCCGAAAAAGGCGCCTTCGGCCCTTACCGGCAAAAAAACCGCCTGAGCATTTACCGCCGCGAGGCCCGCCGGCTTTTGGAGTCCGGCCGGGCGTATTACTGCTTTCTGACGGAGGGGGAGGAGGCCGCGCAAAAAGCCAAAGCCATTGCCGGGGGCCGGGCTTATATCCCCTCAAGCCCCTATAGAGACCTCAGCCTGGGGGAGGCGGAGAAAAAGCTCAGCCAGGGCGAAAAAGCCTGCATTCGCTTCCGCTGCGATGAGCGCGCCTCTGGCGGGCGCCAGCATTTTCCCATTCAGGACATCGTCCGCGGGGAGGTTCGCTTTCCCATGGATTCTGTGGGGGATTTTGTCCTCATCCGATCAGAGGGCTTTCCCGTGTATAATTTTTCCTGCGCTGTGGATGACTCTCTTATGGAGATAAGCCATGTTTTCCGCGGCGAGGAGCATTTGGCCAATACCCTCAGGCAGAGGCTGATTCAAGAGGCTTTGAGCCTTCCGCCGCCGGCGGCGGGGCATCTCTCTCTCATTTTGGGCCGGGACAAAAAAAAGCTGAGCAAGCGAAAAGACTCTGAAAGCCTTGAGAGTTTTGAAAGCGATGGCTTTTTGCCGGAGGCGGCGGCAAACTTTTTAGCGCTTTTGGGCTGGAATCCCGGCAGGGATCCGGAAGGCGCCGAGCGGGAGGTTTTTTCCCTTGAAGAGCTGATCCAGGCATTTTCCGCTGAGCGGCTGAACCAGGCCTCAGCGGTTTTTGACAAAGACAAGTTTCTCTGGCTGAACGGGCGGCATATCAAAAGGCTTTCGGAGGAAGATCTTTGGCAGCGGCTTCTGCCCTTTTTAAAGAGGCGGAGTCTCGCTTGGAGCCGGCCATGGCCTCAAACCAAAAAAATCATCCAGGCTCTAAGATCCGGCTTTAAAACCCTGAAGGGGGCGGCGGAGCTTTTGAGGCCCTTTTCTGATCAGGAGTTTTCGCTGCGGGAATCCGCTCTTCCGGTTTTGAAATGGCCGTCTGGCAAAAAAGCTGTTGAAAGCTGGCGGCGGCGCCTTTTGGCGCTGTCTCCAAAGGATTTTTTGAGCCTTGAGGACTTTCAGCGCATTCAAAAAGGCCTTCAAAAGGAGGATGGGCTGAGGGGGAGGGAGCTGTTTATGCCTCTCAGATGCGCTATTTTAGGCGAGCCTCAGGGAGTGGAAATCAAGCTCCTGGCCTGTCTGCTGAAAAGAGACGAGCTGATTCGCCGGGCCGGCATTGCCCTGAAAGCCGCTTAGCTCTGGACAATGACAGCGGTCAAAAGCCCCGCCGGGCCGGGGGCGGGGGCTAAAGCATTGCAGGCGCTGTTTAATGCCCCATCTGTGGTTTTGCCTTTCGCCTTTTTTTCCATCTCGATAGGCAGAATAGGAGGCTTGTGAACAAAGCCCCCAAAAGGAAACAAAGCGCGAATATTATTGTAAATAGTTTTCCTGTCCCATCTAAAAATGCAAGAGTCAAAAAAATCATCAGAAGCCAGAGCATTGATCCTGTTATAAGCTTTCTGGGGTTTACCTGATCGATAAAAAAATAAGCCTCTTTAAAGGAATCTGTGGGCCGCTTTTGGGGGATCCGGGAGGTTTCCAAGGTTATGATACAAGGCAATTTCCATAGCTTCCAAGCCTTTAAAACTATAAGGTTTTCTTGTCACAAGAAATATCAGGCAAAATCAGGGGGCCGGCCGGGAGCTGCAAGCCGCCTGGATGCGGGAAATGTCTGCCGCGCCCGAAACCGGTTATGGCCGGCGCATAACAATCTCATGTTTTCTTTTGTGGACAAGCCCCCCAGGGAATATGGCTTAATATGATCCATTTGAATCATATACCGGGAACCGCATCTCCGCCCTGTTTTTGGATTGACATAAGAGCAGCGGCCCTGATCTCTTGCCCATACAAGCCTTTTAACTTCCGCGGGGATATATCTGCTTCCCCCCGGCCCCGGCGCGCGCTTGCGCTGCGGAGCAGCGCGCTCCCTCCAAAAAAAGCCCGGCGCCGAACCTGTTTGCTGGGCCGGCCGCGCGGCCATTCCTCCTCGCGGCGGTTTGTTTTCCTCCAAGCCCGGCGCCGAACCCGCGTTTTTCCCTAACCCAGGCGCCGAGCCTGCTGGCTTTCCCTTAGATCCCAGCGCCGAACCCGTCTGTTGGGCCGGCCTCGCGGCCGTTCCTCCTCGCGGCGGTTTGTTTTCCTCCGGGCCCGGCGCCGAACCCGCGTTTTTCCCTAACCCAGACGCCGAGCCTGCTGGCTTTCCCTTAGATCCCAGCGCCGAACCTCCGCTTTTCTCTGGCCCTGTCACTGAATTTTTGCTATTCCCAGGGCCTGGCGCTGAGCCTGACTGCGGGCGCAGCCGCGAAGCCTGCGCGGGCGCTTTTATTTTTGCCCCCAAGCTCCTGTCTGACTGCTCGCTTGCGCTCCTGTCTGACTGTTCGCTTTCGCTCAGCTTTTGAGAAGGCTTTTTGCCGCGCAGGCTGGGATCATGCTTTTTTAAGCCTAAATCCAATAAATTCCCCAGCAACTCCCCATAACCCATAAAAGGATTCTTATGGGAAAGCAAAAACTTTAACCGCTCCAGCTTCCCGCGCGTTTCCCCGTCAATCACAGCTTTCAGCTCAAACCGGCCCTCTCCCAAAAAACGGACCTGATCTTTTTGCAAAAGCCTCTTTGAATCCGGCGCCTCCTCCAAAAGCAGCCTCTCCGTCTCGCGGGATGAGCAGCCCTCCGCCTTCTCAATCAGCGCCAGCTTTTTCTCCCTCTCCAGAGCTGGACTTTTGTCCGCCTCAAAGGCTGGCCCCCGCCAAGCCTCCTCAGCCATAAACTGCTTTTGCATGGCGGCGTCAGAGCCTGGCGCGCGATTGCTCTGCGGAGCGGCGCGCTCCCCCCAAAAAGATCCCGGCGCCGAACCTCCGCTTTTGTCTGGCCCTGGCGCTGAGCCTGACTGCAAGCATCCCTGTTCTGGCGCAAGGGTTTTGTTTTTTTCCCGCAGCGCTGAGCCTGCGGCGCCTTTCAATTCAATATCCCCCCGCTGTTTTATAGACTGAACAGCCAGCCCAGACTCAGAAGCTTTTTTTAAATCATTTTTTAAACGGACAACCTCTTTTTTTTGCTTTTCAAAAAAACTCTGAAGCTGGCTTGCGGCGCAAAGGCTCAGCCGGCCGGATTTAATTTTCTCCAGAGTTTCCGGCTCATCCCGGCAAAGCCTCATGGCCTTGATGCGGCGGAAGGCCGCCCCTTTGCTGTATCCAAGGCCCCTGACAGCATAGTCAAACAAGCTGGCACAGCCTTCAGAAAAATACAGCTGCCGGGCCTCAATCTCCCGCAAATGGCGCAAAACCTGAACATGAAGGCTCCGCTCTTTTTGAACCAAAAGCCTTGTCTGGGAGAGCAGCGCCTGATCGCTAAGCTCTGTGATTTCCGGCATTGTTAAGCGAAAGCGAGCATTTAAACAGGGGCGGCTCCGCGCCTTTAAAACAGCTGTCTCTTTTTTATTGCAGGCGTTGCCCCAATGCCCGGCGCCTGCGCGCGCCCGCTGAAAACTCTCGTTTTGATTTTGCATAAATAGCTTCTCCTTTTTTGTTATTATTGTTTTTTTGCGCAGGCTAAAACCTTTCAAAAGCGCAAAACTTATTTGTTTAAACTTTAACAAGTTTTTTTGTATTTTTTCAATCTTTATTTTGCTTTTTTTTCTGAAATTTACGCGCCGCATTATAACCTTTATGCGGGAGGGCTGAAAAAAGGCTCCGCCCTCTGGCAAAAGCTTTGATGAGGGACTTTGTCTTCGCGAGTGTTTGAGCGCCCGGATCGGCTGCGGCTTGTCTCTGCAGGGCAAAGAGGCATTGGCCGGGATTTTTGATTATTTTGTTTTTGCGCGAAAGCCCGCGCTTCCCTCTCTTTATAGAAGGTTTGGAAACAAGGCGCGCTGTTTTTGATGGAGCGGGGGCGCGCGCCTGCCCTCCCTTTTTATAACTTTAAAAATATTGTGTTTTTTCAGCTGATCTTCCATCATTTTAACCCACAGATTCTTCCGAAGAGCCAAAAATAATAATAAAAAACAGGCAGCCCAAAGGCCAGACTCCCTCCGAAAAGCATCAAAATAGGCAACAAAACTTCACTGGTGTTCATGTTTAGCTCCTAAAAAAGCCCCCACAGGCCCTGTTTAATGAGTCCCTGAAGTGATGTGGCCGCCTTTCAGATCGGCCTTTGAGACTTTTGCTGTTCCTAAAACTCGCACATAGCCAGAAAGCCGCGCATTTCCGAAAACCCGCGCATTGCCGGAAACCTTCGCATTGCCGGAAAGATGCGCATGGCCATAAACCTGCCCTTTGCCAAAAACCCATGCTTTTTCGCCAACCTTCGCATTGTCATAAACTTTAGCATTTTTTGCAATCCAGGCTCTTTCGGAAAGCCGCGCATTTCCGTAAACCCGCGCATTGTCTCTAACATGCGAATTGCCGGAAAGATGCGCATGGCCATAAACCTGCCCTTTGCCAAAAACCCATGCTTTTTCGCCAACCCGCGCATTGTCATAAACTTTAGCATTTTTTGCAATCCAGGCTCTTTCGGAAACCTGCGCATTTCCGTAAACCCGCGCATTGTCTCTAACATGCGCATAGCCGGAAACCTGCGCATTGTCTCTAACCTGCGCATTGCCGCCAACCTTTGCATAGCCGTAAACCCGCGCATGACCGCAAACAGACGCATTTTTGCCCACAAAGGCGGTCTTGGCCACTTTAGCTGTGGAGGCCACAAACCCCCCGCCTTTGCTATGCGGGGCGCCATTTACTCCGGGGCCGCAAAGTGTGGCTGCCGCCGCGCCGGAAAAGCCGAAAATCAGCAAAGCCGAAAAAATTAGTTTTTTCATAATTTAGACCTCCATGGATGGTTAAATTTCAGCCTCCGATCTGCCGGAGACAGCCTGCCCCCGCGGCAGGCCAAGCAAAAGACTGTAACATAATTAAGCTTATCGGCGGCTTGCGCCGGGCTAGGCCAAAGAGGGCGGCCCGCGGCGCTCAGCCTAAAGACGGGGAAATCGGGCTTTAAATTCTGGAGCAGGGCCTGCGGCTGTCCTTTATAAAGGACATTTGCGCGCCCTCAGAGCCAGCTGCTTAAACAGATCCCAGCGCCGAACCTTTTTTTGGGCCGGCCTCTCAGTCGTTCCCGGCCCGCTGCAGAGAAGCAGGATTTTCCAGAGGAGTCTTGTCGGCTGTTCCCGACCCGGCCGGCGCATGGCGGTTCCAATTTTTGCTGAGTCTGGGCTGCCAGAAAATCCTGACGCAATGCAGCAAATATTCCAAAATGGAATATTTTTGCGCCAAAATGGAATGTTTTTTTCTCAAAACCCCCCAAAACCGGGGTTTTGAGGGCATTTTGGCTGGATCGTTTTTTGCATGATGTTCTTTGATTGCGTCTGAGCTTAAACAGATTTTTTAGAGATTTGCTTAAAATTTTGGCGCTTTTTGAGGTTTTTTTTTCAGATTTGGGGATTTTCGGGATTTTTAGGCGCTTTTTAAGGTTTTTTGGAGGTTTTTTTCAGATTTTTTAAAAAAAATTGCAAAAAAACTAGATTTTACATCGTTTTTGCATGGTGTTTCGTAAAGTCTGCGCCAAAAGCTTCAAACAGAGGCTTTAGCGGCAGCGGGCAAGCGGCGGGCAAAAACAAAAAAAGGAGGGACAGCCATGAAAACAAACATTTTCGGCAAAGGGAAAAAGAGAAAAAAGGACAAATCAGGGAGCAGATCTGCCCATGAACGGCCGCCAGGCCGCCCCGGCAAACCAGAAAATCTCCGCCCCGCTGGCGGAGGCCGGGCAGGCCGCCCCGCTGGGACAGCAAAAAGCCGGCTCTCTAGACAAGCTCGCCACTCCCCGGCGGATCGGGAACGGCCGCCAGGCCGGCCCAATAAACGAATCCGCAGGGGGGCTTCAGTCCATGACTCTTACTTCCGCAAGGTTTTTTCCAAAAAAAGATACACCCCCGACATCTTTAAGCTTTCGCTCCCTGAAAAACTCTACAATCTGCTGGACTGGAGCTCCCTGGAGGTCGAAATGAAAACCTTTCTAAGCGAGGAAATGAGAGAGAGGCGGACCGACCTCCTCTGCTCTGTGAAAATTAAAAACGGCGGCGGACGGCTGGGCCTGCTGTTTCTTTTGGAGCATCGGAGCCATCAGGGAAAGGACATCCACCAGATTCTTCTGGAGTATCAGACTCCGGCTTACCGGGCCTTGAAGATGCCCATCATCCCAATTGTGCCCTACAGCGGAAAAAGGCCAAAGTGGACCCAGCCCCTGGATTTTCATGGCTCGCTGCTGCGGGATTTTAAGAGCCAGCTTTCGCCGGCCCAGTCCAGGGCCGCGGCGGAGGTTTGGGATGCAATAAAGGGGCATGTTCTGAACTTTCGCTATTTTCTGCTGAATTTGAGGGATTTAGATGAGGGAAAATCCAGGGGCTTGACTTCTCATCCGGCATTGTTTATCCTGAAACATATATGGGATTTGAAGGGGGACTGGGAGCGGGCTGAGCGGATTATTAAAAAGCTGTTTCGCATGGGGGCCGCTTTAAGCCTTGAGGACTGGAAGGTTTTAATAAACAAGGCTGTTGATTACATTTGCAGCGCTCATTCGGAGCGGTTTAACTGGGAGGTTTTAAAGGAGATCGATAAAAAAGCCACAGGAGGGAAAAACTTTATGCAGTTTATAGACACAATGGAAGAGGTTGGCAAAAAAAACCTGCGGAAAGGCCTGCAAAAAGGCCTGCAGAAAGGCCGGCTGGAGGGTCGCCAGGAAGGCCGGCAGGAAGGCCGGCAGGAAGGCCGGCAGGAGGGCCGCCAAGAAGGCCGGCAGGAGGAGCGCCGGGCGGTCATTTTCAACATGCTCCAGGAAAAGTTTGATATTTCCGCTATTTCCAGGGCAACTGGCCTGCCAGAAACTGAGATTATCAAGTTCAAAAACGGCAAGCTCAAAAGCCAGCCGAAAGCAGGCGCTCAAAACGGCAAGGCTGAATGAGCCGCGCTTTGGTCTGTTCTGGCTGTCCGGCAATAAAAGGCGGCGCGCCTTGCCGCGCTGAAAGGCGCCTCCCCTCGCAGCAGTCATTTCCCCCTGAAAAGGGCGGCCCTCCGCGCTCTCTCCGGCATCTTTTGTTTTTGCCAAAAAAATCAGCCAGATCCCAGCGCTGAACCTGTTTTAGCCCTCGGCGCCGAACTCCTGATTTTCCCGCAGGAGCGGCCGTCCAGACAAATATGCCTGTGACTCCCCGGCAGCGAGGGGATGGCCCCTGTCCCAACAAGCAGGACTCCTCTGGACAGGCCTGTTGCTCCGCGGCGAACCGGGAGCGGCCGCCAGGCCAGCCCAGCAAACAGGCCTGCCGCTCCCTGGCGGACCGGGAGCGGCCGCCAGGCCAGCCCAGCAAACAGGCCTGCCGCTCCCTGGCGAACCGGGAGCGGCCGCCAGGCCGGCCCAGCAAACAGGCATCCTCTGGACAAGCCTGCCGCTTCGCGGAGGGCCGGGAACGGCCCAATGGCCGTCCAGATCAAAAGGCGAGGCCGGCCATCGAAACAAAAAAATGAGACAGATTTGGCGGCAAAAAACCGAAAAAGGCTTTAGAGGGATAAAAGAGGCCCCTGCCCAGGGCCGCGGGGGAAGAAATCTTCTTGGCTGCTGGACTTTTGGCTTAAAAATGTCTCATTTTTTTGCCTTTTTACTTTGTTAGGGCTGGACAAAAGGCGCAAGCCGCCGATAAGCTTAATTATGTTGCGCAAACAGCCCCGAAGCTGTCCTTCAGTCCAGGCAAAATCTCTGCCGCCAGACATTTATGACTTTTCAGACACCGCTTAGCCTAAGCGGGCTTTGCCGCAGGGCCTATTGGACAGACATGCGGTTTTCAGGCTGGGCGGGAAGCGGAAAGAAATTAAAGTTTCTCAGCCCCTCAAACATGTCCAAAAACCAGTCCGGCTCCCTCCTCTTATGCTCAATATCCAGATCGTCTGATTCATCAGCGTAATTAAAAATCCCCGGAAAAAACCCGGTCTCGTTAAAAACCCTCATAGAGAGGTTCAGGCCCAGCGCCTCCTCCACAGGGTGCGGGTAATTGATAAACATGTTTTCAGGCGCGAGATTGACAGAGGCGTTTCGGCCGGCCTGCCCGTTGTCCCCCTCAATGCTGATTTTCATCATTTCAAAAAACTTCATAAACTCCTTCCGGCCCCTCATCATGCTCATAAAGGGCCGGTTGGCCAGGTCATACAGATTCAGCAGCTGGGAGTTTGTGGCGTTCCCCAAGGCCTGTGTGTAGTAATAGTTTTCCTGTATGGTTTCAGGATTTTCAGGAGTCCTCGTCTCTGGAGGATTGCAGATCATAAGCCCGGGGCGGGAGACAAAAACCTTCCGAAAATCGCTTTCCTGGAAGCTTTCATGCCAAAAGCTTTTGGGATAGGCCTCCCACAGGCCGTTTCTCAGCTTGGCGAAAAAAGCGTTGGGGCGGGGCTTTATAACCATGCATTTTTGAAATTTTTCCAGCCCAATGTCAATAGTGGCGCGGCTGGTGGTCAAAAAGGCGGATTTGTTGACCCGGACATCAATGGCCCGCCGCCCGCTGTTTGACTCGTTGGAGCTGATCCCCTTGCTGATGCTGCCTCCTATGTCAATCAAATCTATCTTTAAGCCTCCAAGCCAGTTTCCTTTCCTGCCAAACCACTTTCTCTCCTTGAACCTAAAGCCGTGGGTCAGCCCTATTTTGGGAAGGCTGAGGCTTGCGCTGACGCTTGTTGATCTTTGGGCGGTCCAGTTCATGTAAGACCCGGTGGAAAAACTTCCCGTGACACTGATGGTTTCGGCAAATCCGCCCGCATACTGGGGGTTTTTTCCAATTTCCGGGCCGCCGGGCTGCCTCGGCTTTTTGCCAGCCAGCTCATGAACAATCATTTTGTTTTCAAACTTAAAAAACTCAAAAGGATTGCGCTCGCAGATTTCCAAAGGCTCCGGTTTGGCAGCTCCGCTCAGGCACTGCCGCAGCTGAAAATCCGCATGTTTAAAATCAGGAGAATCAGGGTAATTTCTTAACTCATAAGCTCTTTGCCGCCAGATCCGGCATTTTTTCGGGTAAATCACAGGCCCGCTGTTTGTGACGGCGCTTTTAAAAAAGGCATAGCTTGCGCCTTCGCCGGCGCAGTCCCGGTAATTCCTCAAACAGCGGCTTCGGAAATTGCGGCAGGCGCGGTGATCCGGGCTGGTCTGGCAGAATTTGTTTAAGGCGGCATTGCAGGGCCAGAGGGATTTTTCCCCGCAAAACGAAAGATGCGGGGCGGCGGCGCACTCTTCGCTTTGGATTTTCAGGCATGCGCTTTCCTCTGCCGGCGCGCCCGCGCAATGGCTATGCTGCTTTAGCTTGCTGAAGCCGCGAAGCTCGCAGTGATCAGCCAAAATACATTGGGTGTATTGTTTGTGGCACTGGCGGAGCGGGGCATCCTCAGGGATCATATCCAAAAAGCTCTCCAAAAAAGCGGACTTGTCGTTTTGATCCCAGTCGCTTTCCAAAACCTGATAGTAGTCAAACCGGCTCACATAATCTGTATAGGCGGAGATCATTTGCTCTGGCTGCAGGTAATCGCTCAAAAAAGAGTCAAACCAAAACCCGCAGAGCGAGCGCGCAAAAGAGAGAACATCCCTTTTGCCGCTGTTTTGCGAGGTGATTCCATCGTCAATAATGCCTCTGACAGTCTCCATGCGGGGCCGCTCCATAAGATAGGGGGCTGTCTGCCTGTAAATTTTTAAGGGTTTTGTCAGGAAGAGCGCGGAATCCATGGGCGGGCTTTCCTCCATGTGATGAATTTTCCCGGAAATTCCGGCCAGGCTGCTCAGAGCTTGAAAAAACCCGCCGGCCCTGGCGCGCTCCATCTCCCTTTCGGCATAAGCCTCCATGTCGTTAAACTGCCGGGATTTTTCCTCTGTGTAAGCCGCCAAAATATCATGGACGCAAGAATCCTCAAACCCGCAGGCTTTGGCAATTTCCGATTGAAGCCTCTGGCGGGCGCCCTCATCGGGAACGGTTTCCAAAAACTCCCCCCCCCAAGGCTCTGGATGGCTTTTCGCGCCCTCAAAAAAAGCGGCCCATTTTTCGCTTTCCAAGCCTTTTAAAAGCTTCGTCTGGCTTTCAATATAGGCCAGCAAAATCTCATGGACGCAAGCCTCATGGCTGCTGGAAAACACTCTGGCGATTCGGCCCAGCATCCCTCCGCAGCTTTCAGAGATTTCCGCTCTCAGCCGCTGGCGGTCTTCCCCTCTGGGAATGGCCGGCAGAATGTCCTCTGTCAAAAGCCCCCTGCCCTTTTCCAAAACCTCAAAAAAGCCGCCCAAATCCTCTATAAGCCTTTTCCCCTGCTCCCCGGACAGATGAACAAGCCTTAAGCTGTTTTTTTCGGCAAAGCTTTTAAGCAGCTCTTCCGGCTTGGGGTTTTCATCTAAAAGCGCGGCCAGCTCCGCTCTAACAGGGGAATGCGGCGGCTCATTCCCCGGCCTCCAAGCCGCGTGATCCGCAAGGGTTTGATCCGCCTTTGAATAGCCGCTTTTGTCAGCGGGGCCTGAGGGGCTGCTTTCAAAGGCCAGCTTTGAGGGCGGAATCTTCGGCCCGCAGGCTTTCCGCCATTTTTCCGGCAGGCTCTCCTCCGCGCCTGCGGCGCAGCTGCTCCCCCCGCCGGCTTCTATGCACTGGGCAATTTCTTTTCTGGCTTTTTCGCTCAGCTCCCTGGCGCAGTCTGAGCCTTCCCCCAAGCGGACGGGGGCGGGACGGAAAGGGGCGGGCCGTCCGGAAACAGCCCCCTCCCGCAGGTTTTTTTCGCCCCTGTTTCCGTCTTCGCTTAAGCGAAAAAGCATGTATTGCCTTCCGATTTCTGACTGCTCCACAATGGCGTCGGTATTGAGAAGAGGCTGCGGCTGAAGGATATTCCAGTTAGTCCAGTTTTGAATGTTAAAGGCCCCGGCATAAGGGCTGTTTTTCAGCTCATGTTTGTCAGAGGGGTATGGCCTCCAAACAGTTTTCTCCAAATCCAAATCGCATGCCGCGCCGCTCTCTCCGGCAGGCTTGAATCGGAACCCGGCCGGATCGGCTGGGACAACTTGAATCACCAGAAGATTCCGGGAGGCCAGATACAGCAGCTTGCTGGTTGTCAAGTGAAGAGGCATGTAAAGATTCAAAAAATTGGCTTTGGCCCTGATGACTGTGTCCGCATGGGTTAGATATTCGCCGCCGGAGATCTGAACGCCTTTTTTCTCATTCACAGGCTCGCTCCGGCTGGCGCGGGCCTGGGCGGGGGTTAAAATCCTCTGAGTTTCCCCTGTCTCCTGCGGGTTTCGGATCAAAAGGATCCTTGTGATGTAATAGCCGTCGCGGATCAGCTCGCGCGCCCTGTGGTCCCGGCCCAGCCCCAGGTTGTCATGCCTTTCAATAAAAGGCTGAAACAAAAAATAAAGATTGTGATATATATGCAGATTTAAAAGCCTGTCAATAATATAAGACGGAAACAGGTTGACGCTTTTAAACTGGTTGATAATCATCTCCGGCTTGTCGATGCCCGCCGGCCGGGTTCGGATCTCATCCACGCTCAGCTGATTGATGTCCTGATAGGCCTGGAAGGCCCTCTGCCATGGGCTGAGCGCCACATAAGCCTTTCCGTAAAGGTTTAGATCTTCAGACAGAAAGTGCATCTCCCTGACATAATAAATCTGGCGGTCATAGATATTGTGCTCAATCACATCGGTCCATGAGATGCAGCCGTCGGAGTCTGTTTTGGGCGCGGTTTTTGTTTGCGGGTCTTTAAAGGCCTCCTCCACATCCTCCAGTTTAAAGGTTTTCGCGCCAGGCTCCCTTTTTCCTATAAAAACGCGAAAGCGGGTGTCTCTGTATTTTTTATCCTTGAGGGCGTCATGGATGCAGGCTTTGCCGATAAATTTGACTTTTCTTTTGACGGCGCTTTCGTTGTCGGCGCATGCCTCATCGTTGACAACCTCTGAAAATCTCACCTGTTCCAGATTGATATCCAGATGGGAGGCCCGAAAGCCCAGGCGGTCAAAGCGGTTTTCTTTTTTCCGGGCGCTTTTTCCCCCCCCGCCGGAAAGAAGCCTGTTCCAAAGGCTGCCCGCAAACTCCGCCGCTTTTTGAGAGAGCGATGGCTTTTGCGCCGCCGGCGCCGCGCCGCGCGGGCCGGGCTGCCGCCGGCTCTCGTCCGCCAGATCATGAATGTTTTTAATGTTTAAAAGCTCGTTTATGACATCGGACTCGCCGCTCAAATTCCTGTATTTTTCGTCAATCTCGCTGTCCATTATAAGACCCGTCACCGCGCTATGGCGAATGCCGCCGCGCAAATCAACGGTGTAAATTCCCTGAAATTTTTTAAAGGGAAGGCCGCTTTCAGGCTCAATTTCCAGGACAATCTTGTATCTGGCGTTGTTGTTAAAATAAGAGATATTTAAATCGCAGGCCATGCTCACAAACCGCTTGTCCTGCCGCTTCTCCCCTTTGTCAAACAGATCAATATCAGCCTGGCACTCCCTGTTGTGGATTTGCCAGGCTTCGGCTTTTTCCTGATTTGCGGAGCCTCTGAGCTGGACATCCGGGAGAGCTGTCAGGCGGGATTTGATCCGGTAGGCGCCTCCGTTAACCGGGGTGTCCAGTATCTGGCCCTGAATATTGTAGGAGCGGATTTTCAGGGGAATGATCAGGCTCATTTTCAGAATCCGCCTGTAGCAGCTTTCCTGACTGGATTCTCTTCCGCAAATTTTTCTGTATCTGGCCAAAGCGGCTGATATGTTTTGGCTCTCCCCCCGCTGCTCAGGCTTGACTTCAAGCTGCAGGTCCAGAGCCGGCGCCCACAGCTGGGGAAACTCGGAGCGGTCTGTTTTGGAAAGATAGGCAAGGCCATCCGGCTCCCGGCCGTATTTTTTTAAAATTTTGTGAGACTTTGCATACTGCTCCCTGAGATCCAAAATGCCGGGGACAGAGGCTTCAGAGGGAAGCCATGGATTTACAGCAAGATAAATTTTGCTCTTTCCGGCAAAAGCGCCCTCCGGCCTTTCGATGGTTCTGGCAAGGGTGATCCATTTGGGATGAAGGGCGTATTTGTATTTGTATTCCTCCTCCCACTGGATGCAGCCATTGACGCCGGCAGGCGCTGTGACCTGCTGCTGCCGGCCTCCCGGAAGGCTGGTCTCATATTTAACAATAAACTCAGTCCCCTCGTGCATGGGGGAGTCGGGCCGAAATCTGTCTTTTATGCAGGCTGAAAGGCTTAAGATAAAGGAGCTGGCAAGCCCTTTTTTCTTGATAACGCTGATGGCGTTTTGACTGGCGCCCTGGATTTCCTCAACAATAAAAAGGGCCCTGTCTGCCTGATCATCGGGAAAGGAAAACTGCGGATGAGGCTCCCTGCCGGCGCAGGCCGAAAGCAGCGCCAGCGCCGCGGCGGCAAAAAGCATGCCTCGCAGCGCTTTTTGCCCCGGCCCTGCCAGGGCGCGAAAAAAGAGGGGCCGGTTTTTTTGTTTTAAACTGAGCATGGCTTTTCCTCCTGTTTTTTTGCCAGTTTTTTTATCTGTTTCTTTTTTTTTGCCTCTTTCTGTCTTTCTATTTGTCTGTCTGCCTCTGTGTCTGTCTCTCTGCCTCTGTCTCTTTATCTCTATTCAAATGGGGAGATAATTTGTCCCCAGGGACAGCGCAAAAGCGCGCGAGGCCCCAAAAGGCGAAACCCGCTGGTTTATCGGCCGGCTGTAAACATAAACCGCTTTAAAAGTCAGGCCGGAATCATAAAGATGGGCCTGCGCCCGGAGCAGCGCCCCGGTCCTGTTGTTCCGCCCGTAAAGAGGGCTGCTGTAATAGGCCAGAGAGGCGTCGGACTGCAGGGCAAAATACTCCGCGGCCATTTGTATCTCCATAAAGGATTTATAATCATAATAAAGCGCGCCGGCCAGCCGCTCCCCCTGATTGTATGTGTCCGGCGCCTTAAAATTATACAAAATGTCCAGCCCGATTTCCGCCAGCCATTTAGACAAAAACGGCGCCTGGAGGCTGAAATGATTGTAAAGCCCCATAAAGCCATGCTTCAGGCGCCCGCTGCAGCCGGCGGAAAGCGCTGTGTTGCCGTATAAGCTTGACTCGCAGGCGACAGCCGGGGAAATCTTTGTGTAGTGAAAAAAACTCAGCCGGTTTTTTAGAAGAAGATCAAACTGAGAGACAGAATCCCACTCGGCAAAAGCGGACGCGGTTAGAAAAAGCGGCGTCAGCCCCCTGACAATCTGCGCGGACATTTTGACTGATTCCAGGGCGTTGTCGGGAATGGCCTGCTGAAAAGCGAGGGAGAGCTTAAGATTTCCGGCAAAATCCCCGGCAAAATTCAGAGGCTCAAAGGAAAAAATCTCCATCAGGCTGGGAAAGGTCTGGTCTGTGATCAAAAGCGGGGCCTGAAGAAAATCCTGCTGAACGCTCCCCAGCTTCAGGGACAAATAAGAGTAAGGCTTGAGGTGAAAAAAACCCTCCAGAAAATGAAAGCCGCTCCGCCTGTCCGAGCGGTCATATATTGACTGGGTGAATCCGCTCCGGCCGGTAATCAGCGCCTTTGCCTGGATGGAAAGCCTGTCCAGAAGGATCCAGTTGATTTTGCCGTAAATGGAGGAGTTTAAAACGGCGTTTGCCGCGGACTGATCGGTGAAGGCTTTTGCGCTTACATTGGCTTTCCAAAAAGCCTCAAAATTTGCGCCGCGGCTGCCCGCGCCTTCTGAGCCGGGGGCGCCTGCCCGCCAGCCTGTCTCCCCGTTTATTTTCTCAGTTATTTGCTCAGTTATTTGGCCGTCTGTCCGCTCTGCTGCCTGCCAGCCTCCGCCATGATTTTGGAAATCAGAGGCGGCTGAAGGCTCCGCGGCGGGGAGGACAGCCGCCAGGGCCGCGCAAAAACAAAGGGCGGGGAGGGTTCTGCGGCTTTTATGCCGCTTTTGTTTGGACTTCTGCGGCTTTTTCTTTTGGCCTGATCCAGAAAACTCAAACAGGGCCGGCATAACATTCAGCCATCCGGATTTCCGCCGGCGCCCGGCCGGCGGAGGCTGAATGCGGGGCTGCAAAAAAATCCGGCGCAAATTCATGTCTATGATCTCCATTAATTTTTTATTTTGCCTCTGCTCCTTTTTTTTCTGCTGCCGCTGCCGCCGCAAGCCCGCTCCTCTGGACAAGCCCGCCGCTTTGCGGGGGCGCGGGAGCGGCCGCGCGGGGCCGCCCCAATACACAGGCAGCCTGCATAAAATATAAAGCTTTTAAAAGGAATAATCAAGGCTCTGTTTGAATATTCAAGCAATCTTGACAAACCCCTGAAGCAATCTTGACAAAACTGTTTAAAACCGCTTTTTTAAAGGAATCCGCGGGCTGCTTTTCCCGGATTCGGGAGGCTTCCAAGGCTGTGGCGCCAGGCGCCTGCCGCTGGCTGCCAGCCTTTAAAACTATAAGATTTTCCTGTCACAAGTTTTGAGCCTAAAGCCTTGTCTGGAAAAGCAAAGACTGATCCCAGCCTCTGTGATTTTTCATAATGGCCCCTCTTTTTTTTATTGTTGGTTTTTTTGCCTCTTTAAAAGAATCTGTGGGCTGCTTTTGGGGGATCCGGGAGGTTTCCAAGGTTATGATACAAGGCAATTTCCATAGCTTTCCAGCTTTTAAAACCAAACGATTTTCTCGTCACAAGTTTTACCTTCCCGTTTAAACCCTCCACAACACCTGACGAAAAAGCCTTTTTCGCCTTAAAATATTAAGGAGTCCAAAAATATTCTGACAGAATTATTGGAATTCTCTAACAGCGCCTTCTTTAAAAAATGGCCTCTTTAAAGGAATCTGTGGGCCGCTTTTGGGGGATCCGGGAGGTTTCCAAGGTTATGATACAAGGCAATTTCCATAGCTTCCAAGCCTTTAAAACTATAAGGTTTTCTTGTCACAAGAAATATCAGGCAAAATCAGGGGGCCGGCCGGGCGGCTTAGGCCAGCGAGCCGTTTTGCAGGACAAAAACCCCGCGCGCTGTTTTTTTTAAATCCTGAAGGTCATGGGAGATAAGCAGGGCCGGCGCGCCGAGACGGGCAATGGCTTTTTCTGTCAAAATCTGAGCCTCTTTTTTGGCCCCGCCGTCCAGATGCGCAAAAGGCTCGTCCAGGATCAAAAACCGGGGCCGGCAAATCAGCGCCCTCGCAAGGGACACCCGCTGCCTCTCGCCGCCGGAAAGCTTTTCGGCTGAAAGCCGCAGCCGGCTTTGAAGCCCCAGCATTCTGACAATCTCATCAAACTCCCCCCGGACTGAGGCTGCCTTCAGCCCCCGCGCCCGCGCGGCAAACAAAATGTTCTCCTCCGCTGAAAAATGCGGAAACAGCCGCAGGTCTTGAAACGAAACCCCGAGGCTTCTCTCTGGCGGCGGGAGCGCGGCCAGATCTTTCCCTTTAAACTCCCAAACCAGCTCTGGACAGCTGATCAGCCCGCACAGGATTTGCGCAACGGTTGTTTTGCCGCTCCCGGAAGGGCCGGCCAAAACGGAAATCCCCTCGTCAGGGAGCTCCCACCTGGGAATATTCAGCTGAAAATCTCCGGCCCGGCGGGAGAGATTTTTGATCAAAGACAAAGACAGCCGCCTCTTGAATGCCCGCTCACAAAAAGGCCTCGGGAAAGACTCGGGTCATAATGTCCAGCTTGGAGAAAAAATACAGCAGAATGACAAAAAACACAGAGCTGCCAAAGACAGTCCAGTAAATCCCGCCGTCATATTTGAGATGCATAAAGTAAAGCAAAACCAGCGCGCCTTTGACGCTGGCAATCAGCATGGCGATAAAGGCATTCCAGGCGCCAAAGTCAATTTGCGCGACTCCCACAGTGACTGCCGTGAGAATCAGCAGAACAGCCAAAACAGCCAAATAAGCCTTAAAGCCGGGTCCATGCGCCTGATTTTGAGACATAGCCTGTCACTCCACTAAATACAGCAGGGGAAAAAGGTAAATCCATATCAAATCCACAAGATGCCAGAAAAGCCCTGTATACTCCAAAGGCGCGATATGGGCCGGGCCGATCCCGCCGCGCCCCGGCGGCTTAAAGGTTTTAAGGAGCATCCAGGCGATAAGCCCCAGGCCGATCAAAACATGGCTTGCGTGAAGCCCCGTCATCAAATAATAAAAAGAAAAATAAAGCGGGAGGCCATCGGCAAGGCCCTCTCCCGTGTAGGAGAAAAATTTTCCCGGGAAAATCCCCTCATGCATTTTATGGGAATACTCAAAATATTTGACAAGCATAAAGCCAAGGCCGCAGAGAATGGTCAGGGCCAAAGCCCGCCGGCATTTTTTGATTTGATTTTTTTGGAGGAAATAAATGCTCATGGCCATGGTGAAGGAGCTGATCAGCAGGATGACTGTGTTCAGGGCGCCCTTTTTCCAGTCAAGGAATTTTGAGCCGGCCTTAAACACTTCGGGATGCTCCCCATGATAAATGACATAGCCCACAAACAGCCCGCCAAACATTAATATCTCTGTGGCCAAAAACAGCCAGATCCCAAGCTTTCCGGCGGAGATCTGCCGCTCGTAAGTGTCAAAATGATGGGCCAGCGGCCGCTCCGGGCGCCCGGCTTTTTCCGTCTGGCTATTCATAAGCCTCCTTTGTGACTTTTGGGGTTTCTGAAAAATTCTCATGCGGGGGCGGGGAGGGGGCGGTCCACTCCAAAGTCCTGGCGCCCCAGGGGTTTTTCTCCGCCGGCTTTCCCCAAAACATGCCTCGCGCCAAGGCCCATAAAGCCGTTAAAAAGCCAAGGGCAATCATCCAGGAGCCGGCAGTTGAAACCTGATTCAAAGCCTCATAAGGCTCAATATAATCCGCATACCGCCGCGGAAGCCCGGACCGGCCCAAAACAAACTGCGGGAAAAATGTAACATTAAATCCAAGAAAAATCAGGGCAAAGCTCGCCTGCCCCCAAAGCTCGCTGTACATCCGGCCAAACATTTTTGGAAACCAGTAGTAAAACCCCCCCATAATTCCCATAATGCTGCCGCCCACCATCACATAGTGAAAGTGCGCGACCACAAAATAAGTGTCATGGTAATGCACATCCTCGGAAATGGTGGCCAGCATAATCCCCGTGACTCCGCCAATTAAAAAAAGAAACAAAAACCCCGCGGCGTAAAGAAACGGCGTTTGGAAGCTGATGGAGCCTCTGTAAAAAGTGGCGGTCCAGTTGAATATTTTAACGGCTGTCGGAACCCCGACAAGCATGGTCAGCCCTGAAAAAACAATATTCGCCCAGGCCGACTGCCCGCTCACAAACATGTGATGCCCCCAGACAAAAAAGCTGACCGCCGCAATCCCCAGACTCGCAAATACAATCGCCCGGTAGCCGAAAATCCTCTGCCGCGAAAAGGCCGCCACAAGATCGCTTACAACCCCCATGGCGGGCAAAATCATAATATAGACCGCGGGGTGGGAGTAAAACCAGAAAAAATGCTGAAACAAAATGGGATCGCCCCCCATGTCGGGATTAAAAATCCCCGCGCCCAAAACCCTCTCCGCCACAAGAAGCAAAAGCGTTATGGCCAAAACCGGGGTGGCCAGGACTTGAATGATGGCTGTGGAGTAAAGCGACCAGACAAAAAGCGGCATGCGGAAAAACCCCATCCCCGGCGCCCGCAGCTTGTGAATGGTGACAATAAAATTAAGCCCTGTGAGAATGGACGAAAACCCCATCACAAAGGCTCCCAAAACCACAGGGACAACCGCCGTGTGGGATTTGGCGCTGTAGGGGGTGTAAAAGGTCCAGCCCGTGTCCACGCCGCCCAGAAACAAAGAGGTCAGGGCAATCAGGGCGCCCGCCACAAGGCAGTACCAGCTCAAAAGGTTGAGCCGCGGAAAGGCCACATCCTTCGCGCCAATCTGAAGAGGCAGCGCAAAATTTCCCAAAAAGGCCGGAATGCCGGGGATGATGACCATAAAGACCATAATGGCCCCGTGATAGGTCATCAGCTGGTTGTAAAGGCCGGCATTGACAATGGTTTCGCCCGCCTTAAACAGCTCCAGCCTCATCAGAAGGGCGAAAATCCCCCCGACAAGAAAAAACGAAAACACAGTGATCATGTAAAGGATGGCAATCCGCTTGTGATCCAGGGTGGTCAGCCAGGACCATATCCCGCTCTGCCAGTTCAGGTAGTTTTTGCCCTCAGGCGCTTTGTTTTGCATTATGGCTCCCCCCATTGGCTTTATTTACTTCAGCTCCTTAATGTATTCAATCACCCCGGAAAGCTCCTCTTCGGTCAGGAGGCCCGCAAACGGAGTCATTTGATTTTGAAAGCCCCTGGAAATTTTGGCCGAGGGGTTTAAAATGGACTCCCGGAGGTAGTTTTCATCCGCTGTCACAGATCCGCCGCCCTGGATTTTCCTCTTGGCGCCAAACACTCCGGCCAGCTCAGGGCCAATTCCGGTTTTATGGCACACCGCGCAGCGGCTCTGAAAGATCTTTTCCCCAATTTGCGGCAGGCTGAGCCCTTGACTGGGGTCATTTCTCATCCATTCCTCCCAGTCCTCAAGGGGGAGAACATGGATCTTGGCCAGCATGTCAGAATGGCCGGCGCCGCAAAGCTCAGCGCAAAAAACATGAAAGCTTCCCAGGCGGCTGGCCTTAAACCAAAGGGAGGTGTATATCCCCGGAACCACATCCTGTTTGATCCGAAAGGCGGGGATAAAAAAGCTGTGCAGGACATCCCTGGAGGTCATGATCAGCTTGACCGGGCGCCCCGCAGGGACATACAGCTCGTTTGAGGTTTTGCGGCCGCTCTTGTAGACAAAATCCCAGCTCCACATTTGCCCATTGACATGGATCTCAATGCTGCCTTTGGGGGGGCGCTGCAGCTCATCATAGACGATCCAGCCCCAGACAAAAGCGGTCATAAAAATCACAAAGGGGATAAAGCTCCAGAGAATCTCCAGCGGAGTGTTGTGGAGGGTTTCAGCCCGCCCCCGCTCCTCCTTTGAGCGCCTTTTGTAGCGGAGGGCAAAGTATACAAAAGCGGCCGTCACAAGGACACAGGCCGCCGCGCTCACCCAGATCAAAAACCGGCTGAGCTGCTCCATCCGGGCGGCGTAGTCCGTCGCTGCGGGAAGGCTGCCGCCAAGCTCCGCCGCCGCCTCTGCGGCTTTTTCGGCAGCGCCTGATGCGGCGCTTTTAAAAGGGGCCCAAAAAAGCGCCAGGCCCGGCATGCCCCGCAAAAGCGCTGAAGGCCCTCGCGCCTTTTGCGCCTGGCAGGCCTCAGCCTCAAGCCGCGCTCTCAAATTCTCAGGCATTTTTCCGCCTCCGGTTTTTCTCCCTCATCCAGACTGGCAGCAAAAACATGGCGAGAGCCAGGACAATGAAGGCGCCGCCAGCCCTCATAATATTGTAGGCATACAGGGTGTAGCGCTTTTCGCCGGGGCTGAAGCGGTAGCAAAAAAGCAGGATGCGGTCCATAAGGCTTCCGATCCGGCCCCTGGCCGCCTCCACAAGGGAGAGCTTCAAAGTCCGCGGCGCAAACTCCACCCCGTAAAGATAGCGGGAAATAACCCCCTTGGGAGTCAGGACATAAGCCGCGGGGGAGTGGGCAAACTGCTCTGTCCCCTCATCCCATCGGAAGGCAAAGCCCAGCTGGCGGGCAAGCTTTTGGACAGCCTCCTCTGAGCCTGTCAGAAAATGCGCCGCGCCTTTGGGCAGGCCAAACTCCCTCAGATAGCTGGCTTTTTTCTTTTGGGCCAGGGCGGGGCCTTCTCTGGAGTCCATGCTCACCGCAATCAGCTGATAGTCCCGCGGGCTTTTCAGCGGGAGGCCCTTCAGGCCGTCCATCAGGCCGCTCAGATGGAAATTGCAGAGGCTGGGGCATCTGTAATAAATCATGGTCATTAAAACCGGGCGGGAGCCTTCAAAGTAACTCTTCAGCGGGCGCGGCTGCCCCAGCTCGTCCTTAAAAGTTAGGTCCAAATTCAGGGAGCTGCCAAGGCGCTCTTTGATCTCCAGCCCCTTTAAGGCGGCCGGCGCCTCATGCGCCGGGAGGCTTTTGGGCCCCTTTAAGGCTTGTGACAAAGACTGGCCGGCCGGCGGGGAGGCGAAAAGCGCCTCTGGAAGCAGGGCCGCCGCCAGCAGCGCCGCGCGGCCGGCCGGGGCTGGCGAAAAGCCGGACAAAGCGGGCAAAAAAAAGCCCTCCGCCGCAAAAGCCGGAGGCCGGGAGTGAAAAACCCTCATAATCAAATCAGCGCCCAAAATCAATCCCAAAATCAATCAAGGGGCGCTTTTGGCAAACTCCTCCAGCTCTTTCAGGCTGTCTTCCGGCTTGTTTTTTGTGATGGAGCGAATGTAATGGACAAGCGCCCAGCGGTCTTCCGCGGAAAGATGCTTGAACGAGACCATGGAGCTGCCCTCCATCCCATCCCGCAAAGTGACAAAAAGCTCTTTTGACGAGCCGCCCCTTTCCCACTGGCCCTCCACAAGGTTTCGCGGGGGCGGAACAAGCCCCGGAGTCCCGTCTCCCAGACCGCCGGCGCCATGACACACAGCGCAATGGATTTTATAGACTTTCGCGCCCTGGGCAATGCCCTCATCTGTTGAAAGCCAGGGCCTGGCCGGCTTTCCCCCGCCGGGAGCCGCCTGAGCGGAAGCGGCTTTTTGGCCCCCCGCGCCGCCAGCCGCCCCGGCCTCCGGTTTTTTGGCGATGCCGGGCGCTGCCGCGGGAGGCCCCGCCTGAAACTCGCCCAGATCCACGGAATTGTGAAAGACTGTAAAATACAAGGCCCAAAGCGAGCTGGCTATGATTGTAAAAAGAAAAACGGCCAGCCCTGTCCGGCTGTCCAAATCCTCCTCCCGCTTTGGGAGGCCTGGTTTTTCTGAATCCGCCCTCTCTGGCTCTGTTTTGCCCATAGCCCAGCTCTGTTTTGCGGCGCGGCTTTTTCTGGATTTTCGCGCCATTCTGATTTGCTTGTTCCCGCATCATTTCCAAAAATATGGGGAGAGTCAAGCCTGCGGCGCCTGCCAGCCCCAAAAAGCCAGCCCTTAGCCCTAAAAAAAATCTCAAAAACAGCCGCAGGCCGGCTGCCGGCAGCTTAGAGGGGGGGGCGGGGAGTTTTTTTTCGCTGCTGTTTTCCCCTGTCTAAAATCCCTTGCTTAAAATCCAGAGAGCATGCCAGCATGGATTTGTGCCTGTCTCAAAGAAATCTGTTCATTGGGCCGGCCTCGCGGCCGTTCCCGGTCATCCGCAAAGCAACAGGTCTGTCCAGAGGGCTGGCCTCGCAGCCCTTCCCGGCCTGTTTGTTTGGACGGCCTTGCGGCCGTTCCCGGTCCTTCGCAGAGAGGCGGGCTTGTTCAGAGGCGTCTGTTTGCTGGGCCGGCCTCGCAGCCGTTCCGCGGACGTTCCTGTTTTTTTTAAGAGGCCGGGGCTTGGCGCCGCCGGCTGCCTCCGGCTCCGAAAAACCGCCGCTCCAATTATCAGAGCAGCGGGGCCTCTCTCCCCCCGCTGTTTGCGGCTTGGGGCATGGCCCCCGCAGCGGGCGGGGCATGGCTTAAACAAAGCGGCTTTGCTTTTGGGGCTGGCGCTTTGGGCGCCAGCCTGCGCGCATCTAAGCGATCGGGGCATTGACCGCTCCCCCTATTACGCGTCAAAATCAGAGATTTTGGACAGGCTTGGGAGCCCCTTTCAAATTCGCCGAAAAAAAGGCCTTGATCTCTGGATATACAAGCTCAAGTCCGGCGGGCGGGAATACACCAGAACTCTGGTTTTTCGGGACGGGCGCTTTCTCCGGGCCGAAAAGCCGGTGGATTATCCGCCCGCAGCCCCGCTCTTTGAGGAGGCTGAGAGCTTTGAGCAGTATGAAAAAGCGGTGGAATACATTCGGGGCCGGAACAAGCGCTGAGATGGATGAGTTTAAAGGCAAAATGATTGTTTTTTTTGATGGGGGCTGCGGGCTTTGCGGCCGCTTTGTGAGCTTTGTTTTTCCGCGGGACAGGCAGAGGCGCCTCCTTTACGCGCCGCTTCAGGGCGAAACCGCCCGCCGCCTGCTGAAAAAAGAAGACGCCGGGTGTCTGAAGTCCATCATCCTCTTCAAGGACGGGAAAGCCATAAAAGAGGCCCGGGCCATAGCTGAAATCATGAAAATCCTTTACCCGCGGGGCGCAAAATTTTTAAAAATCCTTCCCATGGGCTTTTACAATATTTTTTACCGGCTTATCGCCAAAAACAGATATTTGATTATGGGCAAAAACCCCCGCCTGATCCCGCCCGCAGAGCAGCGGCGCAAGGAGTTTTTTCTCTCATAATGGGGGAAAGCGCCGCGGCGGGGCCGCGGCTGAGGCAAAATCCATCCCGCCGCCCGGACAAAGCCCCTGGACAAAGCCCCTGGACAATGCCCCTGGACAATGCCCCTGGACAATGCCATGTATAAATACTCAGAGCTAAAGGCTGTTCATCTGGAAATCACATCAAAATGCAATGCCTCCTGCCCCATGTGCCTGAGAAATGTCTGCGGCGGGGCGCTGAATCCCCGCCTGCCCATTGAGGAGCTGTCCCTCCCAGACATCAAAAGCATATTTCCCGCCCCCTTTATCAGGCAGCTCAGCCGCCTCTATATGTGCGGCAATTACGGCGATCCCATGGCAGCAAGAGACACCTTGCGGGCTTTTCAGTTTTTCAGGCAGGCCAGCCCCAAAATTCATCTGTCCATGTTTACAAATGGATCGGGGCGGCCGGCCTCATGGTGGAAAGATTTGGCCAAAACTGTGGATCGGGTCCATTTCAGCATTGACGGCCTTGCGGACACAAACCGCATTTACCGCCGGGGGACCAGCTTTCAAAAAATCATGGAGAGCGCGGAAAGCTATATCGCCGCCGGCGGACGGGCCGTTTGGGACTATATTGTGTTTCGGCACAACGAGCATCAGGCGGAGGAGGCCCGCCGGCTGGCGCGCAAAATGGGCTTCCATCGCTTTGCGCTAAAAAAAACCGGCAGGTTTTTCAGCAATCAGCAGCTTAAGGGCAAAAGCCGGCAGGCCGTTCTGGACAAACAAGGCAGGCTTGAGTATTTTTTGGAGATGCCAAAAAACCCCGCCTATCAAAACCCCTCTTTAAAAAAGGAGGCGGCGCTTGCGGAAAAATACGGGAGCCTGCGGGCGCATTTGAATCAAACCCCCATTAAGTGCCGCGCCGCGGCGGAGTCAAGCGTCTATATCAGCGCCGGGGGGCTTGTCTTCCCCTGCTGCTGGACGGCCAATCAGCTTTACCCCTGGTATTTTAAAGAGCGGACAGGCCAGGTGTGGGAGCTGATCGGCCGGCTTCCACAGCGGGAGCGGAGTCTTTCAGCCAAACAGCGCCCCTTGAGGGAGATCATTGAGGGGGAGTTTTTTCAGAAGCTCATCCCCGAAGCCTGGAGGGAGGGGAGCGTTCAGGAAAGCCCCGGCAGGGGGGGCCGTCTGAAGGTCTGCGCCAAAACCTGCGGGCGGGACTGGACGCCTTTTGCTGATCAGTTTTCCTGATTCGCCTGGAATGCGGCGCCCTGCGGCTCAGGATAATCCGGCGCAGGCATCTTCATCAGCTGAAAGGCCAGCCTTTTCTCTCATGTCCTCTAAAAAAGGCTCAAAGCCCCCTTTGGCGCGGATCAGGGACTTATAGGACTGGCGCATATTGACAATCAGGCTGACCCCTTCTATGGATATGTCGCGGATTTGATGCCGCCCGGCCTTTGTCTGCCGGATTCTCCAGCTGACATTTGTGGCTTTGCCGGAGGGGGAAATAATTACCGTGGCCAAACTGTAAAGGCCGGGCCGGGCCTCCTTTTGGCTTTTGATCTGAATCTGGCTTTCTGACAGAGCGTCCCCGATCAGCTCCCTGTAAAGCTGAACCTGCCCAATCATGACCCGCTTAAAAATACAGGCAAAGCGCTGTTTTTGATCCTCTGTGATTTTTTTCCACTGCCGGCCCAGGACATATCTGGTGATTTGCGGCATGGCAAAGTTTTCCTCTAAAACAAGATCCAGCTGGCGCTCCTGCTCCTCCTCGGTTAAATCCGCCTCATGAAGCCTGAACAGAATGTCTTTTTGGCTGAGGAGAAAGGAGGCCGGATCGGAGGGGTAAGCCTTTTCGGGGCGAGCCTTTTCGGGGCGCGCCTCTTCGGGGCGAGCCCCTTTCGGCTGATTTTCAGCCGCGGCGGCCGGGAAGGGGGCCAGCCCCGCGCCAAAAAACAGCGCCGGGGCGAGAGCTGCTGAAAAAAGCGCCCGCGCAAATGTTAAAAAATCTTTCATTTTGCCAATTTACGCGCTGCTGCTTAATAAAGTCAAGAAAAAACCGGATTTTTTTTGGGATTTGTGAAAAAATTTTCCTGTTTGCGGAAACAGCCGCGAAGCCGCCGCTTTGGCCAAAGCTGCCGCTCCTCAGCAGTCCGGGAGCAGCCGCCCAGGCTGTCTCAAATGAACAAGCCCGGCCGCAAAAGCTCTTGATTTTTCAAGGTCGGCCGGCATAAAAGCCATGTTATGGACAAGGCGCGGGTCAAATCCCTGTATTCCCTTCCTTTAATGGATCTTGTGGAGCGCGCCCGCCAGGCTCACAGGCAGAATTTTGGCGAAGGCTGGCTGCAGGCCAGCCGCCTGCTCTCCATTAAGACGGGAGGCTGCCCGGAGGACTGCGCCTATTGCCCCCAGTCCTCCCGCTACCAGACAGGCCTGAAAAAAGAAAGCCTTTTGGGCCTCAAAACTGTTTTAAAAAAGGCCAGAGAGGCCCAGGCTGACGGCGCCTCCCGCTTTTGCATGGGGGCGGCCTGGAGGGAGGTTAAAAACGGACAGGCTTTTGAAAACATTTTGGAGATGGTCAGGGGGGTCAAGGCCCTTGGCCTTGAAGTTTGCTGCACTTTGGGGATGATCACCCTGGATCAGGCCCGGCGGCTGAAGAGGGCCGGGCTGGACTTTTATAACCACAACCTTGACACCTCGCCGGAATTTTACTCCAAGATCATCACAACCAGAACATACAGCGCCCGCCTGCAGACCTTAAGGCATGTCCGCCAGGCCGGCCTTGCCGTCTGCTGCGGCGGCATTTTGGGCATGGGCGAGGCGGAAGATGACCGCGTCTCTCTGATACATCAGCTGCAAAGCCTCTCCCCCCCTCCCGAAAGCCTGACCATAAACGCGCTGATCCCCATTCCAGGGACCCCTTTGGAGGGCCGTCAGCCGGTTTCCTCTCTGGAGATTGTCCGGGCCATTGCTGTCTGCCGGATTTTGATGCCCCGGTCTTTTGTCCGCCTCAGCGCCGGGAGGTTAAACATGAGCGAGGGGGAGCAGTTTCTCTGCTTTTACAGCGGAGCCAATTCGATTTTTCTTGGCGGCCGCCTGCTTACAGCTGAAAACCCCTCTTTAAAGTCCGACCGCGCCATGCTGAAAAGAGCCGGACTGAGGCTGGCGCCTCCGGCAGAGCAGGCGCCTTAAACAAGAGGGATCATGGGGGCTGGCTTTAGAAGCCGCTGGCGCTCCCGCTCAAGATATGAAAGACCCTTTGCGTCTGGCCGTTTTGCCTGTCGTTTAGACATTCTGAGAGGGGGGGGAGGTTTTTTTTGAGGGCTGTTGACAGCATGGAAAAAGCGCCTTAAAATCATTTTCAGGCTTGTTTTTTTGGACGGCCGCTCAGTTGTTCCCGCGCCTTCGCGGGATGGCGGGCTTGTCCAGAGGGCTGGCTTTTTGAGGCGCATGCCCCTGGATTGCGGGGCGGGGGAAGATTTTTTCAAAAAAAATGCCAAAAAAAACTGGATTTTTTGGATATGGCAGCTGATAATCAACATGCGGCAGGCTTTGCTGGTTTTGCCCAGCCTTCCGGCCCTGGCCGGTTTGTTCCGCCGCCGGCAGCTGAGGGGAAAGCTGCGGGGCAAAGTCTATGAAAATTATACCGCGCGCAGCTGAGATTTCCGGTTAAATTAAAACAGAACAGAGAAAGCGGAAAATTTAAGCGCAATCCAGACAGCAAAGGCATGAAAAAAGCTATAAAAAATTCCAGGCTTAAAGAAGGCGCTTTGGGCGCTTTGCATGGCTGGGAAGCTTCCGCTGCCGGCAAAACAGCCATAGATATCGCCATGCTTAAAAGAGGATTTTTTTGCGCTCTGAGGGTTCCGCAGGGCTGGGGGCGCGGCGGCGGGGCCGCCGGAGCGCTTTGGCGGAAGGATGTGTTTTGCCGGGGCATGGCCCGCGCGGGCATGGCTCTGGCTCTGTGCGCTTTTCTTCTCCCCGCCGAAAAAGCTTTGGGGGCGAATCCTGAGCTTGATATTAAAGCTTTTATTTCTGCTGTTGAAAACCGCAGCAGCAGCTATTCACGAGAGTGTCATGGCTTTTGGAATGCTTTGCAGAGCGCGAAAGCTGTTGCAGCTGCAGGCGCAACAGCAGGCAACGTAAACCAAGACACAATTTCTGAAGCCAAAAACAAACTAAAAGAATGCGAAGAAACCATAGCGCAAACAAAATACAATCAAATCATCCCCCATGCCATAACATGTGTTGAAAATGAGACAAAGAAATACATCCCCGAAGCCATTGGATCTGACGGCACATTGAACCCAGTCCGTAAAAATAATGGTGATGGTGACAAGGATGAAAAGGGGGATTACGCTTCAGGCAGCATCAAGGGCGTCTGCATGAAAGCCCGGGAAAAAGCCAAGATATGCTGCTTTAACCCGGAAAAATGCCCCTATGAGCATACGCGCATAGCAAGGCAGGTCCTGCAGGTGGCGGCGCCTCTGGCCGCGGCTTTTGCGACCCAGATCGGCAGCATAAAGGCCGCCACAGGCAAATGGGATCCTTACAAATACTGCCAGTTCAACAACATCAAGGGCCTTATGGAAACAGGCAGCGCGACCACAGTGAACATGCTGAGCCTGATGAAAAAAGGCTGCGGCGCCGGGGAAAAATCATGTGTTAAGGAATGCGGCGGCGAAATCAAAGATTTTAAAGAGGATCTGGAAGCCTGCTTTGACCCTATAGCGGAGTTTTTGGGCCGCAAAAAGGGCCTGAGCATTAGTGAGATTAAAGCTCTTCTGGAAAAAGGTTTTGAAGATCCGACTGCAGAAGACCCTCTATTGGTATACAAAATACAGTTATGGAGCAGCCAGGCAAATAGTTCCCCAGCTGCAGAATTAAAAGATGCTGTCAATAAGAAGGCAAATGACGCTTATTATGGAATTTCCAAAAGCCCCGGCGGCAAGAATCTCAGAAATGGCGCGGAGTCCTCTGACATTGTGGACTGCGGGGAGTCAAACAGAAAGTTCTCCCACATGCAAAACACGGGAGATCCGGCTCTCCTAAAGCCCTTTATGATGAGTTTTTGCCAAAAAGTGGGCGAGCAGACTCCCCCCAGAAAAATCGCCTCGCCGCTCCGTCCCAGCCTGCTTGGCTCCCCTCAGGGAGGGGCTGACACCTCCGCCGCCTTCACCGGATCGGACAGCTCTCCCGGAAACTTTAAAAGCTCGTTTCCGGGAGGCCCGGGGGCCGCCCCCGCTGTTAGTGATGATGATCTGCCCCTTGGCGGCGATGACAAAAACCCTGGCCCCCTTGTAGGCTCAGGCCTCACCTATCCAGGCGGCAGCCCGGGCGGAAGCGGCGGCGGGCCTGGCGGCGGCTTTGCTGGATCCGATTTTGGCGGGGAAGACGAAGAGGGGGAGGAGGACTATCCCGGCGAAGGCTTTGGCTCAAATGATGGCTATGGCTTTCAGCCGCCGGAGGCCTGGGAGGGCGGCGCCTTTGCGGGCGGCGATTCTTATGGCGGCGGCCTGGCCATGGACGGGCCTGGCGGAGGGGATGGCTCAGGCTTTGGCCGGCGAAAGGAAAAAGACTCAAAAGACGGCGGCAGCCCGGATCTGAAAAAATATCTGCCTGATAATTTGGACCCTGATATGAGCATCTTTCAAATTATGAGCGACAGAATCCAGGAGTTTTGCCGCGAAAACATCCGGGAAGGCTGCTTTTAAGCCTGTCAAAGCGGCTCTGCCGGCATGAAAAGGCCCGAAAATGCCTGAAAGCTCTCCCGCCAGGAGGGGGCGGCGCCCCCTGAAAAAAAAGCTTGACCCCCCCGCGGCCCGCTAACAGGCTGTTGATTATGAAGCCGGTTTTAGAGGCGCGGGGCCTTCGCAAAAGCTTTCGGCGCGGGGGCTTTTCCCCTCCAGCTCCCATCTTAAAGGGCCTGAGCTTCGCGCTTCCCGAAGGCTCAGTGACGGGCTTTCTGGGGCCAAACGGCGCCGGCAAATCCACCGCCTTTAAATGCCTTCTCGGCCTGGCCAAAAAAGATGGCGGCGAAGTTAAATTTTTCGGCGCCCCGCTTTCGCCGCGCGCCAAAGCCAAAATCGGATTCCTGCCGGAGCAGCCCCAGTTTTTCGGGGAGCTGAGCGCCTGGGAAGAGCTTCTTTATCTGGGGCGCCTCAGCCAGCCCTCTGAAACAGAGGCGCTGAAACAGCGGATCAGCCATCTGCTGAAAAAGGCCGGCCTGTTTGCCCGCCGCCATCAAAGGCTCAAGACATTTTCCAAGGGAATGATTCAAAAAGTCGGCCTGATTCAGGCTTTCCTCTCTGATCCGCAGATCCTTATTTTGGATGAGCCGTTTTCAGGCCTTGATCCCGAAGGGCGGTTTTTTGCGGCGGATTTGATTGAGGGGGCGCGGCGGAAGGGCCGCTCCGCGCTTTTCAGCAGCCACATCCTTCAGGATGTGGAAAAGGCCTGCGACCGGCTTGTGATCATTCATGAGGGGGAAATTGTCTTTCAGGGGCTGTTTTCAGATCTTCCCTATATGGGCGAAAGCCGGCAGATACTGTATCTGCTGAAGGGAAAAAGGCTGAAAGCTGAGGCTCTGGGGCTTGAGGAATGCCAAAGCGCCTTAAAAAAAATCCTCAATTCAGGGGGGAAAATCCTGTCTGTTCAGACAAAAGCCGGTGATTTAGAGGCCGCTTATATGAAGCTGGCCCCGGGGCCCGCCTCATCCTCTGAAGACTCCGGCGGCAGGCCATGCTGATTTTGTTTGATAAAACAGCGCTTTTAGAAGAGCATGCGGTGGGACAGTGAAACAAATCTGGATTGTGGCCGCAGCCTCCTTTCGCGAGGGGGCCAGGAAAAAGTTTTTCCTGGCCCTGGGGGCGCTTTGCCTTTTTATGCTTTGTTTCGGCTTGATCCTCGGCCGGCTGAGCCTGGACGAGGCTGAAAGGCTGATGATCAATTTTGGCCTGGCGGGCGCGCAGATTTCGCTCGCGGCCATGGCGCTGTTTTTTGGCGGACATATATTTGCCGGCGATCTGGAGCGAAAAACCCTTTTGACTGTTTTGGCCCGTCCCATCCGCCCCTCAGTGTTTTTTTTGGGGCGCTATTTAGGCGCGGCGCTTTTGCTGCTCGCGGAGCTTTGCGCGCTGAGCGCGCTTTTTGCGGCGCTTGCTGTTTTTTTCGGCGGCGGCCTTAATCCCGGCATGGCCGCGGCCTTTGCGGGTTTTTTTCTTGAAAGCCTGCTGCTTTTGGCTTTCGCTTTGTTTTTTGCCTCTTACGCCAGCCCGGTTCTGGCCCTTCTGGCCGGCGGGGCCCTGTTTTTTGCCGGCCATTTTTTAGGCTCCATATCTTATTTTATCAAAGAGGGGGGAGAGGGCGGCGCCGCCCGGCTGATTCTTTTCGCGCTGCGGGGCCTTCCCGATCTGGAGAGGGTGAACTGGAAGCCGGCGGCTGTCTATGGAGAGCCGGTCCCTTTAGGAGAGTTTGCCTCCTCCTGTCTGTATGCTTTGCTCTGGACGGCTTTTGCGGCCAGCCTTGGCCTAGTCATTATGGAGCGCAGGGATTATTTGTAGAGGGCGCATGGCAGAACTCAATTTCAAATCCCGCCTGGTTTTGGCCGGCGCGGGAACAGGCAAAACCTATCGCCTGATTCAGGAAATTCTTAAAATCCGCCGGGATTTTCAGCAGCTTGCGGGCCGGGAGCCGCGCCTGATTGTCTGCGCCTTCACCAGAAAATCCGTCCAGGAGCTGAAAACCCGGCTCTGCCGGAAAGCTTTGGAGCCGGAAAACAAAGGGCTTTTAAAGCTTCTTCACTCGCCGTCAATGGAGATCTCCACTATTGATGGCATTTTGAGCCGTCTTTTGCGGCGATATGGCCATCAGTCCGGCCTGAACCCTGATTTTGTTTTCTGCTCCCCTGAGGAAAACGACAGGCTGCTCTGCCGGACGGCGGAAAGGCTTTTGTTTGGGCGGCATATCTCCCTTTTAAAGCGGGCGCCTTTTGGCTTTTTGAAGGAGGCGCTGCGGTTTTACACGGAAAGCCGCCTGCAATGCCCGGGCTTAAAAATGCTTGGGGAGGCTGATTTTAAGGATTTTCAAAAAGAGAGGGAGAGGCTTGAGGGCGGGGGAGGCAAAAGCCCGATCCCCGCGGTCAGCGAAAAAGGCTTTGCGGATTTTTTTAAAAAACAAGCCAAAGAGGGGATTTCGTTTCAGCCGGAGCTGTTTTTGCCTCTGTTTAAAGGCTTTGAGCTTATGGCAGAGGAGTTTTTTGAAGAGTTTGTTGGAGAGAAAAAACGCTCCGGCCTGCTGGAAATGTCTGATTTGGTTTTGTTCAGCCTGGATTTGCTCCGCCAAAGCCCCGCCGCGGGGCGCGCCTTTGCCGCTGACTGGGATTTTTGGCTGATTGACGAATATCAGGACACAAGCCGCGGGCAGGAGCAAATCTTCCAGGCCCTTACCGGATTCAAAAACCTGTTTTGCGCCGGCGATCCGCGGCAGAGCATTTATTTGTTTCGGGGGGCCGACCCGGAGATTTTTCAAAAAAAAGGGGGCGCCGGCGCCGCGGAGCGGGAGGCCTTAAATGTCAATTACAGGTCAAGCCCCTGTTTGATCAGGTTTTTTAACGAGTTTTTTCCAGAAGTCAGGGGATGCCCCCCTTTTGAGCCGGCGCCGGGGAGAGTCTCAGATCCCGAAGACCCCCAAGTTTATTTTTTAAACTACAGCGGCGGCGGGGAGGAGGCTTTCCCCGCGGTTGAGTTTCATATCCGGCGCCTGCTGAAAAAGGGCGCCCGGCTGAGCGATATTTGCGCGCTCTCGTTTAGAAACAAAGATCTTTCCCGGCTGGCCAATTTTTTGAGGGGCAAAGATTTATGCCTTGAGCTGCTGAGCGCCCGGGGCTTTTCTGAAAAGCGGCTGGTTTTGGACGCCCTGTTTTTTCTGAAATTTTTGATCAATCCGCATGATGGCGGCAATCTGACCGCCCTTTGCCGCTCGCCTTATTTTTATCTGCCTGATCAGGCGCTGGGAGATCTCTGCCATGCCCACAGAGAGATTTGCGCGGGCGGCGGCGCCCTCTCTTTTTGGAGCTTTATGAAAAAAAAGCTCCCCGATGAGGAGGCTGTTCAGGCTCTGCGGGAGCATATAAGCTTAAGGGGCCGCGAGGGGGTTTGGGCCGCCTTTGAAAGCGGGCTTTGCAGCCGGGGCTTTATGGATCTTGCCCATTATCAGGATCCCTCCGGCTCTTCTGAGGCCAATCTGTGGAAGCTTTTGAGTCATCTGCGGGAGGCCGGCTGTCCGCTTGATTTGTTTTACACTCTGGAAAACAAAACCGGAGGCGGGGAGCTGGAGAGCGAGGCGGCCGCGCCTGTCAATCCCAATGCGCTGCGGATGATGACCATTCACGGGAGCAAGGGCCTGGAGTTTGAGCATGTGATCGTTATGGACTTGTCCATGGCCAAAAGCCCTTTGAAAACTCCGCCCGCAAAGGGGAGTTTTATGCTTGACAGGGAGAGGGCAAAAATGGCTTTTGCCGCCCCCGCCGGCGGCCGGCTCCAGCCGAAAAAAAAATGCTATGGACATGAAAAATATATGCTGGAGATAAAAGAAGAGCATAAGCGGGAGAGAGACCGCCTGTTTTATGTGGCCATGACCCGCGCGCGCCAGAGCCTGGCGCTTGCTGTCCCCTCGCAAAAGCCGGAGACAAACAGCTGGCTTGAAAGGGCCGCTTTTTTTAGGGGCATTGAGGAGATTTCCTCAGGCCGGGGGAAATCAGGCCGGCCTGTCCAGAGCTGGAGTCTGAGGGCCGGAGTTTATAAAAGAAAGGGCTATGCCTTTGCTGTGGAGAATCATTTTCCTCTTTCAGATCCGGCGCCCGCCCATTCTTCCGCCGCCCGGCCCTCAGCCGCGCCGCCGCCTCCGCGGCCTTTTCGGGGGCCGCCGCTTCCTGAAATGTCCGTAAAATCCTCTAAAGATTTTTCTGAGCGCTTAAGCTCTCTAAAAGGCTCAAAGCGGGCGGGCGAAAGCGGGCCGTTTGACAGGAGCGGGATCATCCCCGCCAAAGCGAAAAACCTTGCCCTCAAAACAACTCTCGGCCGGGAGCTGCATCACTGCCTGAGGCTGCTTTCCCATCACTCTCTTTCGGAAGTTCAAGATCGGGCCGCCAGGGCCTTTCTTTCGGAGAGCGAAAAATCCCGGCTCAAAACGGCGCTGGCATACGCCGCCCATCTGAGGGAGCCAAATATCAGCGCCTTTCTCAAAAAGGGGCATGCGGAATGGCCCTTCAAGATTCAGGTTGATCTTCAGAAGCTGTCAGGCAGGCCTCATCTGGATCAATCCAGCGCTTCGGCCGGCCTTTATAAGGGGGCGGCCCTTAAAAAGGAAAAATCCGGCCCCCCGCCCCGCATTCTTGCCCTTCAGGGGCAGATAGACTTGTGGAGCCATGATGGCCGGGCCATTCATGCGCTTGATTACAAAAGCTCCCGCTTTCAGGATGTTGAAAGCCAGCTGATTTTTTACAGCTGGGTCCTGGACTTCATGTATCATCCTGAGGCTGTGTTTATGAGCGCGGTTTATCCTTTTGAGGGGCAGGCCAAAACCATCCGCTATGGCGCGCGGCATAAAGCGCTTATGGAGGGCTGGCTCAAAAGCCTGTGATTTGCCTTTGGATGGGCCGGGCGCGGCGGCTGAGGCGGCGGCCGCGAAGCTGTCCCTCTCAGTCCGACAGTCCAGAAAGCAGGGCGCGCAGAATCTCCCCCTCAAAGCCTCTGGCCCGAAGCGCCCGGGCGGCCTTTTGCCTCCCGGCTGCCGGCGCGCCCGCTGCTGCGGAGAGCCGCTTTTTCTCAAGCAGGGCGCGGGCCTTTTTCAGCTCCCTTTCCCTGTTATATTCCGGGCAGGGGAGGCCCCTCTGCCTCAGGCGGCTTTTGATATAGAGCCAGCCTTTGTTTTTTTCGTGAAGGGACCGCGCAAACATCTCCGCCAGCTCGCCGGCAGGCTGCATGAAACCCCTTTTTTTGGCCTCCGCCAGGGCCCATTCCGCCGCTTCAGGCGGGAATTTTTTAAGAAGCCTCTCTTTCAGCTCTTTTTCAGAATAAGGCCGCCGCGCCAAAAAGCGGATGAGGCTTTTTAGCGCGGATTTGAGGGAATCTTCCGGCCCGCCCGCTTTTTTTTTGCGGCTGTTTTCGCTCATTGATTTTTGCAGCAAGGCCGGCGCCTGTTTTTCTGGGCCGGGCATTGGGGCCGCTCCTGTTTGCTGGGCCGGGCATTGAGGCCGTTCCTGTTTGCTGGGACGGGCATTGGGGCCGTTCCTGTTTGCTGGGACGGGCATTGAGGCCGTTCCGAGCCTTTCAGGCTCTTTTGGCTTTTTTGTCAAAGACTGTTTTCATTTCCTGAAAATCGGTTTCCATCACGAGCTTTTTCTTTTGGGCAAAGCCCTCTCCCGCCGCGGCGGGCCTGGCAGCCCTCCCTCTTGCGTCTTTGCCGGAATCCTGACTCAGGCCGCTGAAGCGCATCCGAAGCTTTTCCGGCTGATGGCTGGCCTTAAGAGCTTCGGTTTCACTGATCAGCCCCTGCTCCCACATTTGAATCAAATGCTGGTTAAAGGACTGCATGTTCCAGGTCTCTTTGCTGGATTCAATCACCTCATAGATGAGCGAGGCGCTTTTGGTTTCATCCTCCAAAATGCCCCGAACCCTCGGATTGTTGAGCAGTATTTCCACAGCCGGCAGGAATCCGCTTTTGTCTTTTTTCATAACCAGCCGCTGGCATATAATGGCCCTTAGCGTGGAGGCAAACTCCAGCCGGGCGTGCTTTTGCCTGTTCTCGTCAAACATTCCCAAAATCCGGTTGATGGTCTCCGCGGCGTTAAGCGTGTGCAGGGTGGAAAAAACCAAATGCCCCGTGCTGGCTGCGTTCAGGGCGGTTTCAACGGAAACCTCATCCCTAAGCTCTCCAAAAAAAATATAATCCGGGTCCTGGCGCAGGCTGGACTTAAGCGCCATTTCGTAGCTGATGTAGTCTGTTCCAAGCTCTCTCTGGGTTATCAGGCTCCGGCGGTCCTGGATCAAAAATTCAATGGGATCCTCAATGGTGATGATGTGCCGGCTTTGGCTTTGATTGATATGGTTCAGCATGGCGGCCACGGTGGAGGATTTGCCGTTTCCAGTGGCTCCTGTGACAAGAATCAGGCCGCGGGTGTTTGTTTCGACTATGCGCTTCGCCTGTGGGGGCAGGTTGAGGGAATTGAAGTCAGGCACTTTAAAGGGGATGTTGCGGACCACAACCCTTAAAGTCCCCCTCTGGTAAAATATGTTGAAGCGAAACCTGCCCAGGCCGGGGACGCCATAGCTGAAATCCAGCTGCTTTTCCTCTGCGAGGATCTGCTTGTGGTAGGGCTTTAAAATTTCCTCAATAGAGGCTTTTAAGTCTTTTGAGTTTAGCGGGGGGTGCTCGTTGAAGAGCAGCATCAGGGCGCCGTTTTTTCTGGCTATGGGCGGCGCCCCCGATTTTAAGTGGAGATCGCTGGCCTGTTTTTTCTCCATGGCCTCAAGGCATCTCATTAAGTCCAGCGGCATCATGCTCTCCTTTTTTCCTCTGCGAGGATCTGCCTGTGGCAGGGCTTTAAAATTTCCTCAATAGAGGCTTTTAAGTCTTTTGAGTTTAGCGGAGGGCGCTCGTTGAAGAGCAGCATCAGGGCGCCGTTTTTTCTGGCTATGGGCGGCGCCCCCGATTTTAAGTGGAGATCGCTGGCCTGTTTTTTCTCCATGGCCTCAAGGCATCTCATTAAGTCCAGCGGCATCATGCTCTCCTTTTTTCCTCTGCGAGGATCTGCTTGTGGCAGGGCTTTAAAATTTCCTCAATAGAGGCTTTTAAGTCTTTTGAGTTTAGCGGAGGGCGCTCGTTGAAGAGCAGCATCAGGGCGCCGTTTTTTCTGGCTATGGGCGGCGCCCCCGATTTTAAGTGGAGATCGCTGGCCTGTTTTTTCTCCATGGCCTCAAGGCATCTCATTAAGTCCAGCGGCATCATGCTCTCCTTTTTTCCTCTGCGAGGATCTGCTTGTGGCAGGGCTTTAAAATTTCCTCAATAGAGGCTTTTAGGTCTTTTGAGTTTAGCGGGGGGCGCTCGTTGAAGAGCAGCATCAGGGCGCCGTTTTTTCTGGCTATGGGCGGCGCCCCCGATTTTAAGTGGAGATCGCTGGCCTGTTTTTTCTCCATGGCCTCAAGGCATCTCATTGCTGTTTCCCGGCCGTTTCTGATAAAATGGCCAGCCGCCTCCAAGCGATTTTCCCCTATAAGCTCAATCGGCATGGCGCGGGGGGATTTTAATGTTTTTTTTCACAGCGGATGGATTTCAGCTGGCCGCGGCAGGCTGGAAGTCTCCGCCGCAGCGCCTGCCGGCCTAAAACTGGCTTTGGAAAACAGGCCCTCGCGCGGGCGGCGGGCTGCCCCCGCCGGAGCTGGCAGCCCGCGCCAGTTTTTTGCGCCGCATCATAAATTTTGAGGCGCGCCGCGGGGTTTTGGAGTAAAAACAAAATTGGCGGCTGAATTCATGAGTTTTGCAAATCCTGTTTTTTTATCGCGCCAGAGCCGGGAGTCTCTGGAGCGGATAAGCGGCCGGCTGCCGGGCCTGCTGAAGATGATTCAAGGCCTGCTTCAGAAAAGGGGGCAGACTTTGGCTGCGGCGGAAAGCTGCTCCGGCGGGCTTTTGTCTTTTTGGCTGAGCAGCCTGCCGGGGGCCTCAAAGCATTTTAAGGGCGCGGCGGTGGCCTACGCCGCGGGGGCAAAGGCGGCCATGCTTGGCATGGATCTGGAGACAATCAACTCAAAAGGCATGGTCAATGAGCCATGCGCCAGGTCCATGGCCCGCGGCGCGCGGCAGGCGCTGAAAGCAGACTGGGGCCTTTCAATCACAGGGGCTGCGGGGCCTGATCCCGGCTCCAAAGGCGCGCCTGTGGGGTTTGTGGCCTTTGGGCTTAGCTCGGCGGCGGAGGAAAACAGCTGCCTGAAGAGGTTTTCCGGCGCCGGGGGGCGGGAGGAGATTCGCCTCCAGTCCGCTTTTTTTGCCCTGGAATTTTTGGCTTCCGGGCTGGAATCCCGCAAAACAGAGAAAACTCCCTGAGCGCCCGAACAGCCGTGAGCGGCCGCCAGCGGCCGGGAGCGGCCGCCAGGCCGCCCCAGCAACAAACAGCCCATTCCTCTGGACAAGCTTGTCACTCCGCGGAGCGCCGGGAGCGGCCGCCAGGCCGCCCCAGCAACAAACAGCCCATTCCTCTGGACAAGCTTGTCACTCCGCGGAGCGCCGGGAGCGGCCGCCAGGCCGCCCCAGCAAACAAGCCGCGCCGCGTCATAAATTTTGAAATATTTAAAATATTTTTGGATTTTTTGGCCCCAGTCAGGCTAAGCTGACGGGACATCAGGAGAAAAGGCTTTGCGGCTTCGGCGGGAGTTTCAGCGGGAATTCAAGGCGGCGGAAGAAACCAAAAAGAACAATTAAGGAGGGGATTATGGCTTCAGCATTGGAAAACAAAGAAAACAAAGAAAGGGGCAGGGCGCTGGAATTAGCCATTGCCTCTATAGAAAAGCAGTTTGGCAAAGGCTCTATTATGAAAATGGGGGATGGGAAGTCCGCCCTTGGCAAGATTCCTGTCTACAGCACAGGCTCTTTGACCCTGGACAAGGCTCTGGGGATTGGCGGCCTGCCAAAAGGGCGGGTGGTTGAGATTTACGGCCCGGAAAGCTCTGGGAAAACCACGCTCGCCCTGAGCGCGGCGGCCCAGGCCCAAAAGGCCGGCGGGACAGCGGCTTTTGTGGATGCGGAGCATGCGCTGGATCCGTCTTACGCTGCAAAGCTTGGGGTCAGGGTGCCCGATATGCTGATTTCCCAGCCCGACGCGGGGGAGCAGGCTCTGGAGATCACAGAGACTCTGGTCCGGTCAGGCGCCGTGGATGTTTTGATTGTGGATTCTGTGGCGGCGCTCACTCCAAAAGCGGAAATTGAGGGGGATATGGGGGATTCCCACATGGGCCTTCAGGCGCGGCTTATGTCGCAGGCTCTTAGAAAGCTGACCTCCAGCATTCACCGCAGCCAGACTTTGGTTATTTTTATCAATCAAATTCGGATGAAGATTGGGGTTATGTTTGGAAATCCAGAGACCACCACAGGGGGCAATGCCTTAAAGTTTTACTCTTCCGTCCGCCTGGATGTGCGGCGGATTGCCGCTCTGAAAAAGGGGGATCAAATCATCGGGAACCGCACTCTGGTCAAAGTGGTTAAAAACAAAATGGCGCCCCCCTTCACAAGGGCGGAGTTTGATCTTCTCTACAGCGAGGGGATCAGCCGCTCAGGGGAGCTTTTGGACCTGGCCCTGAAGGAGGGCATGGTCAGCAAGTCCGGCGCGTGGTTTCATTTTGAGGGCGAAAAGCTCGGCCAGGGCCGGGACGCCGCCCGGCTGGCCATTAAGGAGAATGCCGCTCTCAGAGGCAGGCTTCATAAAATGATTTTCAGCCCTGGGAAGAAGGCTGCCATGCCTTCGCGGGGCGGATCCGCGGCCGGGAAACCCGCGGCGGGGAAAGGCCAGCAGCTCCGGCCGGCTCAGGCGGAAAAAAGGCATTGAGCTGATTATTTTATCAGCCCGTTTCTGCCCCCGCAGGCCTGGAAGCCCTCTGTCAAGGTTAGGCCAAGGCTGGGCGCCCGGCAGGTTTTCCCCGGCGGATTTTGGCGGCTCCAGCTGAAAAACTTTTTCCCCTCCATCCTGATTTTGTCCAAAATCTCAGCGGCGGAGGGGACATTGCGGGCAAGCCCCGCGCGAGATCAAAGTCTATGGGAATCTCCGCCGCGGAAAAGCCTCTTTCAAAAAGCTCCCTGACCGGCGCCGCAAATCTCCCGCCGGAAAACCTCTGCCTCGGCATCGCCACAGTCAATGGAACAGGCAGCATGTCGGCCAATCAGATGCTCTCGCGGATGCTGTTTCGCGCGGGCTGGCGGCCGGGCTACTATAATTTTTTCCCCTCAAATATTGCCGGCCTGCCATGCCTTTACAGCATCCGGCTGAACTCTAAAGGGTGGACGGCTTACGAGCCGGACTGCGATATTCTTCTCAGCCTGAATCCCAAAACCCTTTCCAAAAATCTGGAAAGCCTGAAGCCGGGGGGGATTTTGATCACAGATGAAAAAGACAATGCGGAGGCTAGCCTGAAAGCCAGGCGATGGGGGCCAACAGCTAAGCCCTTCCGCCACATTCCGCTGCCGCTCACAAAATCCCTGCCCGGCCTCAAAAATGTTTCCCTCAAAATGCGGCCGCTTTTGAGAAACATCCTCTATGCGGGGCTTTTTGCCGAGTGGCTTCAGGTTGAGCGCGAAACCGCCCAAAAAACCATGTCTGATTTTTTTTCCGGCGCAGGGGAGCAAAACCTGCAAGCTTTTGAAATGGGGCGCGGTATGGGGAGGCAAAATCCCATGGGATTCCCCCCTCCCGGCAAGCCGCCGGCCCCGGCGGAAAGCCAAATCCTGATTGACGGGAATACAGGGGTGGCTTTGGGCGCTTTGTTTTCCGGCTGCCAGTTGCTTTCCTGGTATCCCATCACTCCGGCCACATCAATAGCTGAAAGCTTTGAGAAATATGCCGGCGCCTGCCAGAAAGGCCCTGGAGGGAAAAAAAAATACGCCGTCATTCAGGCCGAAGACGAGATCGCCGCCCTTGGGCAGGCCATTGGCGCGGGCTGGGCGGGGATCCGCGCCATGACGGCGACCTCCGGCCCCGGCCTTTCGCTTATGAGCGAGGGGGCCGGGCTGGCGTATTTTTCCGAAACCCCAGTGGTTTTGTGCAATGTCCAAAGAGCCGGCCCCTCTACGGGCCTTCCCACCAGGACCCATCAGGGCGATCTTCTGCCGTCCTGCTTTCTCTCCCACGGGGGCTGCTCCCATGTGGTTCTTTTGCCGGGGACTCCCGAAGAATGCTTCAGCCTTGCGCAAAAGGCCTTTGATCTGGCCGAGGAGCTGCAGACCCTTGTGATCATTTTGAGCGATTTGGATTTGGGAATGAATTTGCGGCCATCCCCGGTTTTTCGCGCTGGAGGGCGGCGGCTCCGCCGGGGAAAGATCCTCCAGGCTCAGGACTTGAGCCAGCCGGAGTTTGCTGATTTCGGGAGATACAGAGATCCGGATGGCGATGGGATCTCCCGCCGCGCGCTTCCAGGGACCCGGCATGAAAAAGCCGGCTATCTGGTCCGCGGCTCCGGGCATAACGAAAGGGCTGAATATTCAGAAGAGCCGGAGGACTACTCCGGAAAGCTCAACAAGCTCAAAAGAAAGCTCGCCGCGGCCCGGCGGATGATGCCGGAGCCTGTCATGGAAACCAGTAAAAGCGCCTCAATCGCTTTTGCGGCTTTTGGGAGCTCTCATGAGGCCGCGCGGGAGCTGGCAGCCAGCTTAAAGCGGGAGCGGGGGATTTCGTCCGGCTTTATGAGGCTCCGCTCGTTCCCGTTTCCAGAAAGCGCGGGGGATTTTTTGAGGGCGCACTCAGAGATTTTTGTTGTGGAGCAAAACCGGGACGGCCAGCTGCGGCGGCTTTTGAGCGGAGAGTTCCCCTCGGAGGCCCATAAACTGAAATCCATTTTGCAGTATGACGGGCGGCCTCTTTTTGTCCGGCATATAAAAAGGGCGTTTTTTGAGGCTGCCGGCCTGGGGGCAGCCGGCTGAAGCTATGGCGGCGGGCGGGGCTTTTAAAAAGGAGGGATATGAGGGGGCGGCGCCCTCCACCCTCTGCCTTGGCTGCGGCCATGATCAAATCAGCCGGCAGATCGCGCGGGCCTTTTATGAGGCGCAAATCGATCCCTTTCAGATTGTCAAGGTTTCCGGCATTGGCTGCTCTTCAAAGACGCCCAATTACTTTTTGCGGCTCTCGCAGGGATTCAACACCATTCACGGGAGGATGCCGGCCATCGCCGCCGGCGCCAAAATCGCCAGCAGAAGCTTAAAAGTTCTTGGAGTCTCCGGGGACGGGGACACGGGGAGCATTGGCCTGGGGCATTTTCTGCATGCCGCGCGGCGGAACACCCCGATGATTTATATTGTGGAAAATAATGGAGTCTATGGCCTGACCAAGGGGCAGTTTTCAGCCACTGCGGCGGAGGGCAGCCCCTTGAAGCGGCGGGAAAACACCCCCTTCCCCTCCCTGGATCTGCCCCGCCTGGCCCTGGAGGCGGGCTGCGGGTTTGTGGCGCGCTCCTTCAGCGGCGATGGCCGGCAGCTGCCCTTTCTGCTGAAGCTGGCGCTCAAATATGAGGGCTTTGCGCTGATTGATGTCATTTCCCCCTGCGTGGCTTACGGCAATGCCCCGGACTTCCCCTTCAGCTTTCCCTCTGTGAAGCGCGGCAGGCGCCCCCTGCATGAGCTGGACATTATTGAGGAGCGGCAGCCGCTCTCCCTGAAACTGAAGCCGGGGGAGGCGCGGCGGATCCCCCTGGCTGACGGCTCTGTTTTGATTTTAAGAAAAATAGACGGCAGAGAGCATGATCCGCGGGACAGGGGCAGAGCCTCAGAGCTTTTGACCCAGGCCGCCCGCCGGGGGGAAATCCTGACCGGGCTGATTTATTTTGAGCCTAAGCCCTCGCTTTTGGACAGGCTGAATCTTTCGGAAAGGCCGCTTGTCTCCATGAAAGAGGGGGAGATCCGCCCCCCCGCCAGGGATTTAAAAAAGCTCCTGGAGCCTTTTGCCTGAGCTGGGGGGGAAAAATCCTCAAAAAAAACTTGATTTGCGGGATTCATTTTTGTATAAAGCTGTTGAGGGGGCTTAAGCCTTAAGGGGGCCGCCCTTGCCTGTTTTTTGCTGAGAGGGTTAATCATCCGCAAAGCGGGGGGGCGCAATGGACAAAATAAGAAGATTCAGGCTGCAAATCATGCCGGTCAAGACGATTAACGGCAAAAATTTTGAGCCTATGTCCTGTGAAATAATTTTTCGGCGCAGATTCGGAAAAATTCTTTTCAGCAATTTTGCCATAAAAAGGCTTCTAAGCCCGATTTCCGAGGAAATGGAAGCCCCCGCGTTTGAAAATGTCAGAAATGAAATCAAATGCTCAGGGCTTGCAATTTTTGACCTGAAGGACGAGGCCTCATTTTTTGACTTTAAGGGCGCGGAGGAAACCTATAAGATATTTCTTCACAGAATCAAGTCTGACGTGTTTGCGCTGCTTTTGCGCCGGCTGAGCCTTGATGAGGAGAATGAGATAAAAAACAAAGAGGCAAAGCTTCTTCACATTGGAACCAAAATCATCGGCAGCAATGAAGTGTCTGATTTTATCAAGGGGAGGGGCTTTGAAGTCACAGACAAAGAGGAGTTTACGCATTAAGATGGCTGGCCGCGCCTGTGTCTGGGCTTCCAGGCCCGCGCGCCGTTTCAGCTTATGGAGGGCAAAATGAGTTCAGGGCCTGTGATCATCAAAAAAATTGCCGGCAAAAGCTTTAAGGTTTTAAGCCTTGAAAAAGTCTTTCGCGTAAGAGAGGGGGATGTTTTTTTTAATGAGGGCAATATAAAAAAATGCCTGGCTCCTCTGAAAAAGGAGTTTGAGGATGAGGTTATTGAGGACATTGAGGGCCGAATCAAAAACATCGGCCTGAAGCTTTTTGACCTGCCAACCAGCGGCTGCATCCTGGACTTTAAGCCTCCGGAAAAAGAAAAATACATGTACAGAGCTCTTTTCCAGAAGGAGCATGCGTTTATATTTGTGTCAGTCCTGCGGCGGCTGAGCCAGGCCGAGGAGCGCAAAATAAAAAAGAGCGGGGAATACACTGTTGAAGAGGTGGGGGAGAAGGGTGAAAACGGCGAGCCGGCTTTGGAATATTTGTCAGAATCTGAGCGAAACTCCATTCTGGGCATTGAGGGGAGGGAAAACCCCTTTGCCCCGGATGAGAGCTTTGAGGTTTTGAAAAAAGATGATTTTACGCATTAAAGGGCCTTCAGCCCGGCTTCGCCCGCGCGGCGGAGGCAAAGCTCTGGCTCTCATGGCGCTCGCGCTGGCCGGCTGTCAGGCGAAATCCCCCGACATCATTGTGCAGGGGTCCTCCCCTCAGGACGCCATGCGGTTTTTGGAAAATTACCAAAAATCCGAAAAAAAAGATATCCTCCGCCTCAGCCATTACACAAAAAGCCTTCGGGAAAATCACGCGCCGGGCTTTGACTGGGAGGCTTACTGGACAGAAATCCAAACCCGAAAGCTTTATCAAAGCCTCAGCCCAAAAGAGCTTGAGGAGATATTTTCCCTTAAAGACATCAGCTGCCGGGAAGAGAATTTAAGCGCTTATGGAGGGCTGCTTCTGGCGGCTGCCCGCCATGACAGCCAAAAAATGCTGTTCAGCGGGGAGCTTCGCCAATTGGACCAGTCCTGCGGGCCGCTGCCCCATGCCGCCCTTAAGGGCATCGTCGGATTTTTGTCTCAAAAAAGGAAAGATCTGGAGCGGGCCAAACTTGCTGAGGAAAGGCGCCTGATCCTTAAAAAGCCATCGGCGGAAAGATCCGCCGCCGGGCATATTTACACTGGCGAGCTGCAGAAGGTTTTGGCTTTGGAGTGGTCCCGCGGCCCCGCCAGCCGCAGCTGGGGCGATATTTTGGAGCCTTTGGATCGGGAGTTTTGGGCTGACGCCCGCTATATCAGCCTTCGGGATGGAGACAGGGAGCATCTTCAGGCCGCTCTCCAGATGGAGCGCGCGCTTAAAGGCGGGCTTTCCGCCGGCAGCCTGAATCAGGATGTTTTTTTGATATTCGGGGAGGAGGGCAAAATGCAGGCCCTTATGGAGGGGGCCGGATACCGAAATTACCTAACCCCTTTCGGCAGGGCTTTGAACTGGGAAAATCTTTGGCGGGATATGCGGGCCGCTTACCCTGAAGATCCAAAAAACGGCAACACTGAGGCTTTGCTTGATTTGCATGCGGCAGCCTCCTGCGGACAGCGGGCCGCCGCCGCTTACCAGGCGCTGGCTGAGGCCTGGGGGAGGAGGTCTTATGCCACAGCGGCTGCGGCCTCCTGCAAAGAGCGCCTGCAGCGGCAGGTTCAGGACGCTTACAAAATAGAGGATTTTTTGAAAATGGCCAAAAGCGCGGCCATGGATGTGTTTCAGGAGACCTTTCAAAAACATGAAGAGGCGGCCAAAAGCAAGCTGGATCTTTTGGACAAGGCTTTGAACGGGGAGATTGATGTGGCCGGCGCCCTGGACAAAGACTTTGCATGGGGAAATCTTCCGCATTCCAAAAGCATAAAGCGCGCTTTTTTTGTTTTGTGGGCCTATCAGTCGGAAAAAGCCAGGCATTACAAAAAGGACTGGAAGAATCTTTTGGAGCGGCATTTTTCCCAAGAGGACTGGCTCAAGCTGATGGCGGTTTTCAGAGAGACCAATGACAGGTCCAGCCTTGTTGAAGTTTTGGACATGCATCAGTATATTTACGGGGAGGTTTTGTTTTTGGAGGCGGATGTCCGGGCCATTTTAGAGTCTGAGAGTTTATCGGCAGCTGATCTTTCCAAAAAATACGGCTATCCCGCGGCCTATTTGGAGCGTGACTCAAAAGTCCGTGAGCTGTTGTCTGAGAGCTTTTGGGCTTCGCTGAAAGAGTCTCTTTCTGAAAACCCAGGCGCTTTGCTTCAGGCGGTTCAGATTTTTGAGGGGGAGCGGCAGCGGGCGGATGAGGCGGGCGGCGGCGGGGCCGCCTCCAAGCTGAAAGCCAATTGGAGAAAGCTTTTTTCAGCCAATGCCAAAGAGTCTGACTGGCTGGCCCTGATGCGGGATTTGCGGGCCGGGGCAGCGGGCAGCCCGCAGAACAAAGCGCATGTAAAAAGTGTTTTGGACATGCATCAGTATATTTACGGGGAGGTTTTGTTTTTGGAGGCGGATGTCCGGGCCATTTTAGAGTCTGAGAGTTTATCGGCAGCTGATCTTTCCAAAAAATACGGCTATCCCGCGGCCTATTTGGAGCGTGACTCAAAAGTCCGTGAGCTGTTGTCTGAGAGCTTTTGGGCTTCGCTGAAAGAATCTCTTTCTGAAAACCCTCAAAAGCTGATGGAGTTTGTTGAGGCTTATGAAGCGGACAGAGAAGCCGGCGCTCTGCCTTCGGAGCTGTTTAGACAGAAGTGGTCAGGCTTTGCCCTGCGGCATTTTCTTGTGACTGACTGGCTGAATTTGATGGCGGCGCTTAGAGAATCCAGCGACAGGGCCGGCATTGTTAAAGTTTTTGACATGCATCATTTTCTCTATGGCGGCGAAGTTTTGTTTTTGGCTGATGATATTTTTGCCATCCTCAAATCTGAAAAGGCTTCCATTAAGGATCTGGAAAGCTATGGCTACAGGCCCTCTGACACAAATGATCCCGCTGCTCTTCGGGCTTTTTGGCGGGCGGTTCAGGCGGCGGTCCGGGAGGAAGCCCCCTTCGGCAAAAAAATTCTTGTTATTTCCGGCGGGAAAAACATCTATCCCGCAGCTGTTTTGGCTGGCGGCAGCGCCTGCAGCTTTGAGGGCGCGAAAAACATTTACCGTTTGTTTTCCAGGTTTGGGCGGGAGCGGGATCTGTTTGAGGGGTTTCGCTTTGCGGGCTGCGCTGAATTTTTGGATCAATTCACAAAAGAGGAGTGGAAGAGGCTTGCCGGGCGCTCGGCCGGCTGGAGCTTCAGCGGCGCGCAGAGTCCGGAAGATTTTAAAGATGCCTGGTGGCTGGCCCGCATTCTTGCCCTTCGCTCCACATCCGCGGCTGCGGCGGAAACAGCCGCCGCGCAAATCAGCAGCGCGGCCTGGCAGAGCCTGATGGGCGGGATGCTGGCCTCTTATTCCCATTCCTATCCCGCATCGGGAAATGAGCTGTTTCTCAAAACCCTTCAGTCTGCTCAGCTGGCTTATGGACCGGGAGCCGGCGGCGCGGTCTGCCGGTTTTTCTCCAAAGAGGCCCGCGGCGGGGAGCCTCTTCTTCAGTCCCACAGGCATCAGCGCTACCGAAAAGAGGGCAAAAAAGCCGCGCCCGCGGACATCAGCCATTCCCTTGTCCGGCATTTTGACCCCTACTGGCTGATGGAGGTTTTCCAAGATCTTTCATGGGAGCCAAAATCAGGCTCCGGCCGCCGCGGCAGGGAAAAAGCCAATTGCAGCCAAATCCTTTCCGAGCGGCAGCGGAACATGCTGCTGTTTGCGCTTTCCTTTTCGGTTTTCAGCGAAATCTACAGGGAGGAGGGCATTTTAAATGATCGCGCCCCGCTTCCGCGCCCCGATTTGATTCCAAAAATATGGGCCGGGGCGGCAAAAATTTTAAGCCTTTCCACAAAGATCAGCCGTTTTGAGCCGGGCGATAAATGGAGCGTGGCTTTTAAATCCCTGCTCAGCCTCTCCCAAGACATGGATGATTACTCTTTTGCGGTTAATTTTTCCCATCAGATACTGAGGCAGGTTTTGTTTCTTTCCGGCAATGACGAAGCGCTGGCCCTGAGCCGCCTGGAAAGCGGCGCCTGGCAGAGCCAGCCGGAAACAGAATACCATAAAACTTACAGAAACTGGATCAGAGAGCTGCTGCGGGATCCGGAAAGCCTGGCGGCGGAAGAGGATTCAGACGGCGGCTTTTTTAACATCCCCCTTCCGTTTGAGCTGGCCTCATGGAGAGAGCCTTCAGCAAAAACATCATCTCCTTCAGCAAAAACATCATCTCCTTCAGCAGGGGCATCAGAGCCTTCGGCAAAATCCAGAACCCCCTCTTCAGAGGCTGCGGACCATCAGCCCAAAATGGATTACGCCCGGGTTTTTATAGAGGACATCCAAAAAGACGGGGAAACAAGCTATGAGATTTCAGTTTTTGGCGGAGCGGATCTTCTCAACCCCTCCGCCCAGTCTTATTTTGCCGGCGGGGGCCTCCAATACAGGCTGAGCCCTTTAATGTCTGCGGGGCTTGAGGCTTCGGTCTATAAATCAGAGCCTGCCGCCGCCTCAAAAGCCGTGGAGGAGGGGCTCCGGGATTACGGGCTGCGCCTGGGCTACCCGCTCCCCAAATATTCGGTTTATCTGAGCAGCCGCTATAACATATTCAAGAGCCATTTGAATTTTGCCGGGTTTTTTAAGGGGAGGGCGGATTTTCCGGCGCTTTTTGGCCTGGGCCTTATGGGCATGAACAGCAAAAAAACATATTTATCAGCAAAAATCCAGGCCGGCCCAAGGCTTCGCCTGTTCAAATGGCTTGGACTTCATTTTTTTTTGTCCCTTTCCATCGCCTCAGCCGGAGGCTCTGAAGTTTTGCTGTATCCATGGATGTCCCTTGGCTTGAACTTTAATTTATAGGAGAAAACAACATGTCTGATTTTATTTTTTCAAAAATCGCCCCGTTTGCGGATGGGGCGGTTTTGGCGGTTTTGGGGATCTTCAGCCTGATGGGGCTGGCCATTGCCATAGAGAGGTATTTTTTTCTGAAGCCGGCTTATAGAAAAAGCTCGCAGGCCGGCGCAAAGCTCAAAGCCATTTTGCGCTCAGGGCATTTTGGCGAAATCAAAAGCCTGGCAGAGGACACATCCTATCCGGCCGGCCGCGCCATGGCTTATGCGATGGCTCATATCACAAAAAACGGGCCGGGAAAAGCCAAAGCCGGCGGGCTTTCGGAGCTGTTTAAGGCCGCTTATCTTCAGGAAAAGCCTCTTTTAGAAGGCTTCACCCCCTTTTTGGCGACTGTCGGATCTAACGCCCCCTTTGTAGGGCTTTTGGGGACAGTTTTCGGCGTTATGAGGTCATTTCATGACCTGGGCGCCGCCATTCAGGAGGCAAGCCAGCAGACTGTGATGGCGGGGATATCCATAGCCCTGCTGGCCACAGCTCTTGGGCTGGCTGTGGCCATTCCCTCTGTGATGCTTTACAACTATTTTCGCCGGAGAATCACCCGCATTCTTGACACTTTGGAGCAGGCTGAAAAAGTCTGCCTCGCTTACTGCCTGTCCGGCGCGGCGGCGGCAGATGCGGGCGGCTCAGCCGGGAGCGGCCCGAAAGCGGCGGAAAAAAGCGGCGGAGCCGCCGGCAGGCAAAAGGCATGATTTGACCGGGAGGGGGCGCCGGCAGGGGCTGGCTTGTGTGAGTGTTCAAGCCCGGCTTTTATTTTTCAGTTTGTTTTCATGCCGCCTTTGACAGACTGAAGCGCCGGGATGGAAGGCTTTTGAATACAGGAATTTTTAAATCAAACCAGCGCAAGAGACAGCAAATCGGGGAGGGCCAGCCGCCATGCGGGCCGGATCAGACAAAGACGAAGTTATATCAGAGATCAATGTCGTCCCCTTTGTGGATGTCATACTGGTTGTTTTGATCATTTTTTTGATCATTTCCCCGACATTTGTCAATCCGGGGTTTGACATTCAGCTGCCGCAGGCGGCGACAGCGAAAAAGCCTGAAAATGTGAAAGTCATGCTGTCCATTGACATAGAGGGCGGCTATTATCTCAACAAAAAGCTAATGGAGGAGGCTGAGCTGACAGAGGAGCTGAAGCGGATGGCCGCAAAAGACAAAGACATGAGGGCTCTTATCGCCGCCGACAAAAATGTGGCCCATGGCAATGTGATTGGATTGATTGATCTGATCAGAAAAGCCGGCCTCACAAAATTTGCTGTCTCCATTGAGCCGAGCCAGTAGTTTAACCGCCTTCCGCCCCCTCTTTAAAGCGATGAAGCCTCTGAAAAAAACACCCATTGCGCGCTTTTTCGCTTTGGCCGCGGTTTTGCCGCTCATTTTTTTTACCCTCTCATGCCGGAGCTTTGCCCCGCGGGCCGGCTTTCCGGGCGGCGCAAAGGCGTCAGGTCATGGCGCTGGCGCGGACAGCCAGGCCCCTGAAGGCTCTGGCGGGGAGGCCGGAGGCTTTTTTTGCCAGGGGCCGGATTATCTTAAAGCGGGGCTTCAGCTGTTTCATGAGGGGAGGCTCAAGCCGGCCAGAGCCTGCTTTGAGCGCCTGAGCTTCGGGAGCGCGGGCTTTGCCCCCGCTCTTGTGGAGATCCAAAAGATCAATTACACAGAAAAAGACTGGAGCCGTTTTTTCGCTCTGGCCATTTATTACAGAAACAAGCTTTTGGACTCAAAGAAGGGCCTGGCGGATCATTTTCAGCAGGATATGCCGGCGCTTGAGGTTTTGGCTTTGATTCGGCATTGCCGATTCCCAGAGGCGCTGAAAATTATGGAATGGGGCCTGAAGGCGGCTGAAGCGGCGGGCAGAGACTCTTCAAAAATCCAGCAGGCCGCTAATTTTTTAAAATTAAAGGAGCGGGTGGGGGACAGGCCCGGAAAATGGATGGACTGGGAAAAGCGGGTTTATCTGTGGCCGGTCAGCGCCGGCAGCGCCATAAGCCTGAGCAATCCCAGGCGGCTCAGGGCGCGGGTCCGAAGCAAATGCGGGGCGCGCGGCGGCGGCTCAAATTGATGGCGGAAAAATAAAGGGGAAAAAAGCAAGATGACAAGATTTCAACAGAAAAGCCAGCCGGCGCTCAAGAAGGATTTAACCGGCGCATTAACCGGCGGTTTAACCCTCTTGCTGGCGGCTGCGGGGCTTGCAGCCTGCGCCCTGGCCTCTGGCTTTTCCGCCCGGGCGGCAGCCCGGACAGCAAACCAGCCGGCGGCAGCCCGCGCGGCCCCCCCGCCGGCGGCAGCCCGGACAGCAAACCAGCCGGCGGCAGCCCGCGCGGCCCCCCCGCCAGCCGCTTTAAAAATCATCTCCCTTCTTGAGGAAAAAAAACATGCCGCCGCCGCTGCCCTTTTGGAAAAAGAGATTCGCCGGAGCCGGAGCCTGAGCCAAAAAGGCCATTACGCCCTTTTGCTGACACAGATTCCCTTAAATGCCCCCACAAAAAAGCCGCGGCATGAATACGCCTTCACAGCCGCCCGCCATGCGGAGGGGATCCCCTCTAAAAAAAGAATGCAGCTGTGGATTGAGGCGGCGGACGGGTTTTTCAAATCAGGGGATTTAAAGCGGGCGGAGCGGGCCTATAAGCAGGCGTTTCTGCTGGCCAAAAAGCGGCGCGCAAAATCCGAGATCGCCTACATTCTCTATAAAAGAGCCTGGACCCGTGTCAATCAAAAAGACTGGAGAAAAGCCTTTCATTTTCTGCTTGAGGCCGAAAAAGCGAGGGAAAGCCGCATCCGGGAAAACATCCTTTTTGATATCGGCAGAATATGGGCCGAAAGCCAATACCATGGGTCTGCCCCCTCTCTTGAGAGTCTGGCTGCGGTTTTTCGCTCCGCCGGAAAAAAAGAAAAAGCCCTCATTCTCAAAGGAATGATTCAGGGCATGGGCCGAAAGCCAAAGCTTGCCGGAAAGCAGCTGCTGGCGCTTTCAAAAAATCAGGAGATATTTTCCCATGCTGTCAATTATCTATTGACCGGCGGCAGGCCTTTGATCCCCGGCCGCTGCGGCATGATAAAGGCTGTTGGAAAAGCCATTCCCTCTATGCTGGAAAGAGCCCCCGCCCTTTCCGCTTTAAACTCCTGCTCAAAGGCGCTGATGTCCAAAAAAAGTCTCTCGCGAGCTGTCAGGCGGCGCCTGAAAAATCTAAGCCGTTTGTATTTGTCTTTTGAAAGGCGGGGGGCAGAGCGCTGGCCCCTGGCTTTAATCTATGAGCGCTTAAGGCAAAACAGCCAGGCCTGCGCGGAGTCGCTCCGCCAGCTGGGGGAGACAGCTGCTGATTTGGAAAAGCCCGGGCCGGGCAAAAAAGCGCCCGCCGCCAAAAAAGCCTCATCTGAAAAGGCCCCCGCCGCTCTGGCCAAAGGCTCAGTCATGCGGCAGTCTCTTGGGGAGGCCTTTCGCCTGTGCCGGAAGGCGAAAAAGCCGGACAAACAGCTGGCCGCGGAGACCGCGCGCGGCCTGCTTTCGTCCAGAGCGCTGGAAAGACTCTACACATCCGCGGACGGCGAATGGGAAAACATTTTGTTTCATTTTCTGAAGAGCGGCATGGCGCTTCCCTCAGTCAGAGAGGCCCTTTTGGAGATTCCCTCCGGCTGGGGAAAAAAAGATCTCCCGGCGCTGCTGTTTTTGTCCCATGTCAAAAAGTATCACCCGGATCAAGTCCGGGCTTTTTTGAGCCGCTTCAGCCCCCGGCCCGCGCGGGCGCATTACATAGATCTGCTTTTGGAGGCGGATTTTTTAAAGCCGGAGGAGCTGGCCGTTTATATGCCTTTAAAGAGGGCTGACTCTTACCGCAGGGTTTCGCCATGGCTTCAAAAAGCGCTGTCAGGGGAGCTGGAGGCTCCGCAAACAGAGGCTGTGGTTAAAAAGCTTCTGGAGAATTTTCCAGAGGCGCCGCGGGACAAAAAAACCGCGGCGCTGTTTTTGGCCATTCATTATTTAAAGGCTGATGACCTGGGCGGCTTGTTTTCGCGCTGGGAGAGGGTTTCCGGCGCTTTTGAGAAAACATCTTTGGCTGTGGAGCTGTTTGAAAAAAGCCTGAGCGGAAAAACTCTTGTGTGCGGGAATTTAAGCTCTTTGCCTGTTTCGATGGACGGCCTGTCAGCCGCGCCGGCCGCGCGGCCGCTCCGCTCTGATCTTCAGGCCCGCCCGCGCCGCAGCGGCGCGTCCGCCCCGGCAGGGGGCGCGCTTTTGGGGTTTATCAGCAGCGCCTGCCGGGTTTTAGAGGCCAAAGAGGGGGATCTGGCGCGGAAGGCCCTCAAGCCGCCCGCCTTTTTAAGGGGCAGCGCTTTGGCCATGGACTTTGTTTTCCTCTCCCGCATTCAGGCTAGAACAGCTTACCTGGAAAGGGGAATTTCCCGTTTGGAGGACAGAACATCAAGAATGATTATGTCGCTGAAGCGGTCCATATCAGGGCATCAAAAGCGCAAGTGGGCCTCTAAAATTTTATCTGAAAAGGCGGCGGCGCTTTTGCAGAGGCAGATTGGGCTGTTTGAGGGGGAGCTGGGAAGGCTGGCGGCAGCTTCCGAGCATGGGGACAGATACAGAGAGCTGAAACAAGTCATATCAGAATGGAGGTGAAGCATGTTTTATCGCTCAGGGCTTAATTGTTTGAGGCTGAGCCGCGCCTGGATTTTGGCGGCGGCTTTGGCCGGGCTGTTTGGCTTCAAAGCTTTTGGAGAAGAAAAAATCCTGGACCTGGGAGACATTGAAGTCACCGGCGAGGTTCGCCGGCCGAACATCAATTTGATTTATTCAAAAAAATACTTTGACGAGGCGATTACGGCTGTGGCCAAAAGGGAGCTGAAGGCTTTGGAGCTTGAGCTGCTTCAGCCGGCTCCGCAGCCTGCCCCCCTTAAACAGAAGGGGGGGAAAAAACAGCCATAAGGGCTTTTTTTTAATCAAAGGCTGGAGGGTAATGGGGGGTTTTATGAAAGATGGCGAAAATCGCGGCCCGGGTTTGCCCGCTGCCGGGTTTTGGGAAAACTTTTGGCAGATTTCCCCGCGCCGGGCTTTTCGGTTTTTTGCGCGGGAGCGGGAGGAAAGCCGGCTGTGGCGCGCCTCTTTGAGCCTTCAGGAGCAGCGGGAGATCCGCCTTGAGCGGCGCCGGCTTTGGATGTCCTATAGCATTTCCGCCGCCCTGCATGCTCTTTTTGCCTTTGCCATGCTCAGTGATTTTATGGATCCTGTTTTGCTGGGCGGGAGCCGCGTGTCAGCTGAAAAAGAGGCTGATTTCAGGCTTATGGAGGGGATGATCTCTTATCTTGAAAAGCCTGTTTATGACGAGAGCAGCGAGTTTGTCATCAAGCCCTCAAAGCTGATCAAAAAGAAAGACCGCCGGCTTTTGTCTCTGGACAGTCTGCTGCAAAAGCTGAGGTCCGGGGAGGGGATCAAGCTTTCCGGCGGGGTTTTTAAAGGCTCTGAAAAATCCGCGGCGCGCATGCGGACAGGCGCGGAGGATCTGTTAAAGTCCGGCCTGAGGCGGCGGCGGACAGAAAAAAAGCTCTCCATCTCCCGCGGCCGGCTCTGGGATGGCCTGAGGCTGATGCGCGGGGCCGCTGACGGCGGCGCCGCTCAAGTGAACTACAGCGAAATCATGCAAGTCATTGACAAACATAACTTTCAGTTTCAGGAATGCTATGAGCTGGCTCTTTTGACAGACGAAAAGCTTTCAGGAAAAATGGTTTTTCTGCTGAAGCTGGAGCAGGCGGCAGTCAAAAAAACAAACCTGCGGCTTGAAGATGGGCGCGGGAGCCCCGCTGCCCGCCGCGCCCTGCTTAAATGCCTGTATCAGGAGAGCAAAAAACTGGTGTTTGCGCGAAACAAGCGGAAAGTCACTGTAAAGTTTAATGTGATTTTTGGAATATAGGGCCATACAGGCGCTCAGCGCTGGAATCGGGCAAAGCCAAAGGAATTTATAAAATGAAGCGCCGTTTTATCAAAGATCACAGGGCTTTGCAGCTGGCTGTTTTGACTGTGGTTTTGTTTGGAGCTTTAGCGGCAGTTTTGTCTGGAATTTTGGCTGGCTGCGTGTTTATCCCGCCTTCCAAGGGGAATGAGGTCCTGGCTTTTAACGCCGACAATCTGCCGGGCCGGCCCTCATCCAGAAGGGGCGGGGATGATTCAGAGGCGGGGGAGGCGCCTGCGGCGGCCCAGGCCTCCTCAGGCTCTTCGCTCCGCAGCCCCCGCCGCCGCCGCAAGCCCCGGCTTTTGGAAAGCGAAAATCCCTGCGAGCGGGAGTCTGAGCGGCATAAGTGCCGCCGGCAGTGCGAAAACATCTACGGCTGGCGCAGCCACAGAGCGGACTGCCGAAAGCTGGATCCTGAGCGGATTGAGAGGCTTGAGGAGCTGCATAAAGCCATTGCCTCTGCTGATGATGAGGATCTGGAGGACATCGCGGCGAAAGATCTGGAGATTTACCTGTATATCTCCACAGAGGCCTTTATTGAGCAGGCCGCGCGGCATGAGGAGCTGGAGGCCGGCGAGATTTTAAAATGGATTGCCGGGGATCATGAGGCGGCGGAGGTTATTGCTGCCGCGGACGGCGATTACTTGATCCTGCATGAGCTTTTAAAGGCTTTAAGCCGCCCGGTTTATGAAAGGCATAAAGACGATTGGCACTGTGTTTCTAATAATGCGGACATGAATACATTTTTGAAATACTGCCCTTATGCGGCTTTTCGCGCGCCTTTGGATGAATGGGGCCGGCATCGGCTGATGAGGGAGGCGCTTGTCTCAAAAAACGAGGCCGCCGCTGAGTATTTTTACCGCTACATTCAAGACTTGAGCTGCCAGGGAGAAAGCGAAATCAGCTGTTTTACTCATTTTTGCGAGATTGGCGCCTCCATCAGCAGAAAAGATCTGCGAAAAAGATGGCGGAAATTTGATTTTTTTGAATCTTATATTGAAAAAATTATCCGCGATGGAACAAACAGTGTAGAGAAAAGAGTATCTGACGGGTGGAGCGCCAGTGAAATTGAGGACATTGGAGATATCAATAACTGGTTTTGTGATTTAAAATGCGCTTCTCCTATTTTAGATGAGGAGGACTTTAATGTCCCTGATTTATGCCCTGACTCTTAAAGCCATTATGAGAAATTGATCCAGGTTTTGATTTTCTTTCAGGTTTTGAAATCCCTGATTTCATCTTGGATGGCTGCCGGCAGCCGGCGCCTTCCGGCGCGGCTCTGTCCGGCCCTTTTCGCGCCAGTTTTTAAGCTTGTTTTGCCTGTTATTTGAGGCTGCGCCGCCCCCGCGCTTTTGCCCTGGCTGTCCCTCTAAACAATGCCGGAAAATTACAAGTGTTTTACAGAGAAAGAGGCGCCGCCCCTCCATTTTGTCTGCAAATATTCCACAACAAGCCGCCTGTGGCAGAAGTCAGGCTCCCGCTCGCTGCACAGCAGGCAGCCCTGATGAAGCAAAGACCTGATGTTTTGGCTTTCCTCAATGCGGCGGCGCGCCATGAGATTTAAAAACCGGCTTTCATATTCCTCCCAGGAGCTTTTGTTTTTCCTGTAGCTGTTCAGCATGTCTTTTGCGGGCGCCAGCTCAGGGACATGAAAATAATCCATGCCGCAAAGTTTTTTTAAGAAATAAATCAAATCATTTTTTTTTGCAAAGCCGGCAAGCTGGGACACATTGTTTAAGCGGACATCCACTATGCGCCTGGCTCCTGAGCGCTTTAATTGTTCAAAAAAATCTCCGGCTGTTTTTTTTGTAAAGCCGATTGTGTAAATTTCCATGCGATTCATTTTGCCCCCGCTTTTTAAGAAAACAAACCAAGCTGGCCCGGCATGTCCGGCCTGTTTTTATTCGGCTGGGCGGCGGGGCGCCCGCGCCCGCTGCTCTTTTTGATGGAATGGGCTGTTTTTTGAGCCTGAAGCCTGTAAGCCTCCTTAAGGCAGTCTGAGCTGGTTCGGAGCATGTCAGGGCGCAGTTTCCACTTTTCAAGAAGAGCAGCCTCCGCTTCCCTGTTTGTTTTTAATGAGCCGTCAGGCATTATGTGGCCTATCCGCTCTTCAGGAAAAGCTTGTTTTTGCCGCAGCGCGCGGCACACCAAAAGCATTCTGTGGCACAGCAGAGGGTTTTTTTCGGCGCACACAAGGGCAATGTTTTGGCTGGCCGCGGCCTTTATAATTTTTTCAAGCCCGGCTTGAAACAAAAGGCTTTCAGAAAGGAGATCGTATTGCAGCCGCCCGTTGATATAATGGGAGGGGTCGGCGCTTCTGCCTCCAAGCTCTCTGCCGAGAAACCAATACTTCAGCCCGCGCTCCGGCAGATATTTTTCCATGCTGTCCCTTTGAAACTGAGGGCAGTATTGGCTGTAGGGGAAAGCTCTGACATCACAGGCAATTTTGCAGTCATGCAGCAGCAGCAGCTTTGCAAAAAAACCCGCCTCATGGACAGAATGCCCAATAGTAAAAATCTTCCCCTTTTTCATAATCAAAATATCACAGCCGCCGCCAGCTTATAGCAATAGCCTTTAAGAGGCTCTCCCAGACTGACACATAAATACGGCCTGGCTATAGGATATTTCCCCTCTCCTTTGCGAAAAAACCGGCTTTCCGCTTCTGGGTCTGTCACGCTCAGATTATACAGGCAGCCATTGAAATCAAACTCCGCCCGCGCCTTCATTTTTCCAAAATCATTGCGGATAATAATTTGCGCCTCTTCAGGCTGAATCAGAAACAGCGATCCCTTTAATGAAGCGGCTTCAGATTCAGGAATGCGGTCGTTTTTTCCTTTGCTGCTGGAATCTCCGTTTTTCCACAGCTTGTCCGGCATGTCTTTCAGAGCCTCTAAATCCTTCCAAGCTGCCTCCCCCTTTTTTTTCCAATGAGCGCTTGTGTCAATAAGCCAGTTTTCCGTTTGATATGTCCAGCTTTTATGGGGGGCGCGCTCAATAAATTTAATGGATAGGATGTCTAAAACCTTAGGCATGCCGCCATTTTCAAATTGCCGCTCCGTTTCTGATATTTCCTCTTCTGGCCGGCGGCTGACAGGCCTTATCCACTGCCCTTTGTCTGCGCCGGACAGCTCTTTTCCGGCAATGCAGCGGCCGAGCATTTTGCGGGAGTTTGCCAGACAAACTATTGTTTTCCACATGCCCCTGTGTTTAAAGCTGCGGGAAGGCAATGTCAAGCCTTTTGCCCGCAGATTGAGAAAAAATCTCTGATTTTTCAGGGAAAATCAAGGCCGGAGCGTGGGAGGGGCTTTTGCTCCGCTCCTGGATTGAGCGGAAACAGCTTGTCTGCCTTTTAGCTGCCGGCTCCATGATTGGCGGTGGATTTGAGCTTCCGGCGCTGGACTTTTTTTTTTTACCCTAATAAAAGCTGCCTCCGCTTTTATTTTTGCCATAAAAAAGCCGCTGGTTTTTTCTTGTTTTTGTCAGAGATCAGGGGAAAGCTTATATCTCTGGGAGCCTGGAGCAGGCCTGAGCCGGACATGCTTTGTTGGGAGCTGTCACATAATCGCCGCCGCAGGCGGCCCCTCAGGCTTTGGCGCTTTTAAAACAGTTTTCAGCTGGCGCGCTGCCGCATCTGGCGGGCATTGGAGCAACTCTGAAAATAAGACGGATGAGGGCGATTTTCCCTGGACTTTGGGACAGCTTCGGGGCTGTTTGCGCAACATAATGAAGCTTATCGGCGGCTTGCGCCTTTTGTCCAGCCCTAACAAAGTAAAAAGGCGAAAAAATGAGACACTTTTAAGCCAAAAGTCCAGCAGCCAAGAAGATTTCTTCCCCCGCGGCCCTGGGCGGAGGCCTCTTTTTATCCCTCTAAAGCCTTTTTCGGTTTTTTGCCGCTAAATCTGTCTCATTTTTTCGTTTCGATGGCCGGCCTCGTCTGTTTATCTGGCAGGCCTGGCGGCCGTTCCCGCTCCTCCGCGGAGAAGCGGGCCTGTCCAGAGGATGCCTGTTTGCTGGGACGGCCTCTCGGCCGCTCCCGGTCCGCCAGGGAGCGGCAGGCCTGTTTGCTGGGACGGCCTTTCGGCTGTTCCCGGTTCGCCGCGGAGCAACAGGCCTGTCCAGAGGAGTCCTGCTTGTTGAGACAGGGGCCATCCCCTTGCCGCCGGAGAGTCACAGGCATATTTGTCTGGACGGCCGCTCCTGCGGGAAAATCAGGGGTTTGGCGCAGGGGGCTAAAGCAGGCTCAGCGCTGGGATATGCATGATTTTTTTGGCAAAAGCAAAAGATGCCGGAGAGAGCGCGGAGGGCCGCCCTTTTCAGGGGGAAATGAGTGCTGCGAGGGAAGGCGCCTTTCAGCGCGGCAAGGGGCCGCCTTTTATTGCCAGCTGGCCCGGGCCAGGCCTAAGCCGCGGCTCATTCAGCTTTGCCGTTTTGAGCGTTCGCTTTCGGCTGGCTTTTGAGCTTGCCGTTTTTGAACTTGATAATCTCAGTTTCTGGCAGGCCAGTTGCCCTGGAAATAGCGGAAATATCAAACTTTTCCTGGAGCATGTTGAAAATGACCTCTCGCTCCCTTGTCTGCCGGCCCTCCTGCCGGCCTTCTTGGCGGCCTTCCTGCCGGCCTTTTTGCAGGTTTTTTTTGCCAACCTCTTCCATTGTGTCTATAAACTGCATAAAGTTTTTCCCTCCTGTGGCTTTTTGATCGATCTCCTTTAAAACATCCCAGTTAAACCGCCCCGGATGGGCGCTGTGTGGGGCCAAGGCAAAAGCTCTTTTAATTGCCGGGCCGGCCCCGCCCGGGCCAGGCCTAAGCCGCGGCTCATTCAGCTTTGCCGTTTTGAGCGCCCGCCTTCGGCTGGCTTTTGAGCTTGCCGTTTTTGAACTTGATAATCTCAGTTTCTGGCAGGCCAGTTGCCCTGGAAATAGCGGAAATATCAAACTTTTCCTGGAGCATGTTGAAAATGACCTCTCGCTCCCTTGTCTGCCGGCCCTCCTGCCGGCCTTCTTGGCGGCCTTTTTGCAGGTTTTTTTTGCCAACCTCTTCCATTGTGTCTATAAACTGCATAAAGTTTTTCCCTCCTGTGGCTTTTTGATCGATCTCCTTTAAAACCTCCCAGTTAAACCGCCCCGGATGGGCGCTGTGTGGGGCCAAGGCAAAAGCTCTTTTAATTGCCGGGCCGGCCCCGCCCGGGCCAGGCCTAAGCCGCGGCTCATTCAGCTTTGCCGTTTTGAGCGTTCGCTTTCGGCTGGCTTTTGAGCTTGCCGTTTTTGAACTTGATAATCTCAGTTTCTGGCAGGCCAGTTGCCCTGGAAATAGCGGAAATATCAAACTTTTCCTGGAGCATGTTGAAAATGACCTCTCGCTCCCTTGTCTGCCGGCCCTCCTGCCGGCCTTCTTGGCGGCCTTCCTGCCGGCCTTTTTGCAGGTTTTTTTTGCCAACCTCTTCCATTGTGTCTATAAACTGCATAAAGTTTTTCCCTCCTGTGGCTTTTTGATCGATCTCCTTTAAAACCTCCCAGTTAAACCGCCTCGGATGAGCGCTGCAAATGTAATCAACTGCCTTGTTTATTAAAACCTTCCAGTCCTCAAGGCTTAAAGCAACCCCCATGCGAAACAGCTTTTTAATAATCCGCTCAGCCCGCTCCCAGTCCCCCTTCAAATCCCATATATGTTTCAGGATAAACAATGCCGGATGAGAAGTCAAGCCTCTGGATTTTCCCTCATCTAAATCCCTCAAATTCAGCAGAAAATAGCGAAAGTTCAAAACATGCCCCTTTATTGCATCCCAAACCTCCGCCGCGGCCCTGGACTGGGCCGGCGAAAGCTGGCTCTTAAAATCGCGCAGCAGCGAGCCATGAAAATCCAGGGGCTGGGTCCACTTTGGCCTTTTTCCGCTGTAGGGAACAATTGGGATGATGGGCATCTTCAAGGCCCGGTAAGCCGGAGTCTGATACTCCAGAAGAATCTGGTGAATGTCCCTCCCCTGGTGGCTCCGATGCTCCAGAAGAAACAGCAGGCCCAGCCGTCCGCCGCCGTTTTTAATTTTCACAGAGCAGAGGATGTCTGTCCGCCTTTCTCTCATTTCCTCGCTTAGAAAGGTTTTCATTTCGACCTCCAGGGAGCTCCAGTCCAGCAGGTTGAAGAGTTTTTCAGGGAGCGAAAGCTTAAAGATGTCGGGGGTGTATCTTTTTTTGGAAAAAACCTTGCGGAAGTAAGAATCATGGACTGAAGCCCCCCTGCGGATTCGTTTATTGGGCCGGCCTTTCGGCCGTTCCCGATCCGCCGGGGAGTGGCGAGCTTGTCCAGAGGGCCGCCCTGTCAGCGTCTGTTTACTGGGGCGGCCTTGCGGCCGTTCCCTCGCCGCTGCGGAGCAGCGGGCCTGTCCAGAGGATGCCTGTTTGCTGGGCCGGCCTTTCGGCCGTTCCCGGTCCTCCGCGGCATGGCGGGCTTGTCCGGAGGGCTGGCTTTTTGCTGTCCCGGCATCGCCTGCCCCGCCCCCGCTGTTTTTGCCCCGGCCTCCGCCAGCTTTGCCCCTTGAACTGTCTTTTTTTCCCTTGCCGAAAATGTTTGCTTTCATGGCTGTCCCTCCTGTTTGGTTTTTGTCCGCTGCCTGCCCGCCGCCGCTAAAGCCTCTGCTTGGAGCTTTCGCGCGCAGACTTTACGAAACACCATGCAAAAACGATGTAAAATCTAGTTTTTTTGCAATTTTTTTTAAAAAATCTGAAAAAAACCTCTAAAAAACCTTAAAAAGCGCCTAAAAATCCCGAAAATCCCCAAATCTGAAAAAAAATCTCAAAAAGCGCCAAAATTTTAAGCAAATCTCTAAAAATTCTGTTTAAGCTCAGACGCAATCAAAAAACATCATGCAAAAAACGATCCAGCCAAAATGCCCTCAAAACCCCGGTTTGGGGGGGTTTTGAGAAAAAAACATTCCATTTTGGCGCAAAAATATTCCATTTTGGAATATTTGCCGCATTGCGTCAGGATTTTCTGGCAGCCCAGACTCAGCAAAAATTGGGACCGCCATGCGCCGGCCGGGGCGGGAACAGCCGACAAGACTCCTCTGGAAAATCCTGCTTCTCTGCAGCGGGCCGGGAACGACTGAGGCCGTTCCAAAAAATAGGCTCAGCGCTGGGACCTGTTTAAGCAGCTGGCTCTGAGGGCGCGCAAATGTCCTTATATAAAGGACAGCCGCAGGCCCTGCTCCAGGATTTAAAGCCCGCTTTCCTCCGAGCTAAGCCGGGGCTAAAGGCCGGTCTTCATTAGGCCTGGCCCGGCGCAAGCCGCCGATAAGCTTCATTATGTTACATTTTTTTGCTTTGCCGGCTGCGGGCCGGGCGGGGATTGCCCCCCGATCCGGCTGCGCGGCGCATGGCTGAAACAGCCATGCAGATGGCGGCAAAAGGCTGTGGCAGTTAACAGCGCCGGAAGGCCCATCCTTCCGGCGGATTTTGGCGGGGCATTGGCGGCTAAGGCCCGTTTCCAGCCGCAGCTGCCTCTCCCCCCGCTGATTTTTTGAGGCTGTCCGGCGATGGGGCTGGGCAGCGGGAGACAGTCCATCCAGGAGGGATTTTCATGAAAACAATTCAAGCGGTTTTTCAAGCTCTTTTCCCGCAAAAAAGAGCGCGGCAGGGGTCGGCTGGATTTTCATTGATCGAGCTTTTAGTTGTGATCGGCATTATGGGGGTTTTGGCCGCTGTGGGCATTCCTGTTTATCAAAATTACCAAAACAGAGCAAAACGAGGGTCTTTAGACAGAACAATTGGCTTAATACAGACATCACTTTCTGCATGCTTGGCTTTAGACTCTTTTGCCAATTGCGCCAGTGACGGGATAAACGGAACATTGCAAGCAAGTCCGGGATCAACGATTGGCTATGGCATGGGGACAGACAAAGCCTGCTATCTTGTAACGATCGATGATTATACAGGATGTGTCCGCTTTGAAAATAACAACTCAGGGGGAAGGGCGGCAGAATCTCCATCGTATGGCTTTCCAGTCGGGACTAATTGCAATAATATAAGGCCATCTGGTGTTACCTGCAATCCGCACGCAACATTACCACTAACAATGATGGGATCTCCTACTGGTGGCGCATGTCCTTCTGGCTGCACGAAAACTATCAATTCAACTACAGTCACTTGCAGCACAGGGGCCACCCCCACCGCAACAATCAATGCAGGCGGTTGCGGCACAACCGGGACATCAACAACAGCATCAATGGCGCTCTGTGGCGCGGGTTCCGGATTGTGCACTATTACAAACTGATCTTAAGATTCTAAAGCCCCCGGATTTTCCGGGGGCTTTTCCTAAAGGAGGGCAAACATGTCTTCAGAGCGCAAGCTTATTATAGGGGCTTTTGCCCTTCTCTATGTTTTTGTGGCAGCCACATGGGCCGGCTGGAAAGTGTTTTACAAGTTTCATGACTGCCAGGATCAGGCGCGGGATATTGAAAGGTCTGCGGACGACACAAGCAATCTGATTTTTTCTGTCTGGATTTTCGGGGGCAGCATGCCGGCCAATAAGAAGGCCGCGGCAAAGTTTTATCTCGGAAAGGCCGAGCCGAGCTGGCAAAAGGCCATCGAGCGCTATGCGGCGGACTGCCGGGACCGGGCGGCGCAAACCAAGCTTGCTTTTATGCTCCGGGGCTATGAGCTTTACCTTGTGACTAAACAGGCGGTTTATGATGACTCAGAGGCCGCCGGCCTGGACTGGATCCGCAAAACCATGCCCATTGACGCCATGCTTGAATGAGCAGGCAAATGAATGCCGTATAAGGCAAAGGCAAAAAGCATGTTTCAGGCAATCTTCCGCCGCTGCAAGCCGGCAAACCCAAAAAGCCAAACCGGTTTATTTCTTTTCAAAAAATTCAGGAGGCGGGCTTTCGGCCAATCAGCATAAAGCGCCTGTATTTTTTTAAATCCAGGGAGCCTGCATAGATCAAATCCATGGGAGCCTGGCTTTTAAAATCCTCCAGGCTTTCGGAGCAGTTGATGTGATCGGGATGCTCCGCATAGCTGTTGCTCTGCAGGATGAGCAGCTTTTGGGGAGGGAGCTTTTGCAGCCAGAGGGGAAAATCCCTGATGTGCTCGCAGGAGGTGTTGATGACGGTGTCCGGCTCAACGGCAAGCTGCTGGATCTCTCCGCTGGCTTTCAGGGTTTCAAAGCGGGCGGGGGAATAGCCAATGTCCAGAATATCCCTTAAAACAGCTTTAAAGCGCCACCCATTGCTGACAAAATCCCGGTTCAAATCCTCCGACACCTTAACACTCAGAGGGTCTTTTTCAAAGTTAAAGATCCGCTTTATGGAAAAATCCCTGTCATTCAGCAAAAGGCATGGAAGCATGCCATGCCAGCCGGCGCAGAGGAACACAGTTCCAAGGGACATCAGGCCGCGCTCCTTTAAAACATTCATCAGCCAGATTTTGGATTTCAGCTGGCCATGGGAGCTGAAAGCCTCAATGCCGCTGGAGATTTCCTCCCGGCTGGCGGCAAAATATTTTGATCGGAAAACCCGCTTCAGCCCCTCTGAATAGCTGAGCAGAACATTCAGGGCAAAGGCCGGCTCATCTCCAGCCCGCTGAGCCGCGCGCGGGGCGCGGGCTTCAGGATTCAAAATGCCGGCCGCAAAAGCCTCCGCCGGCTCAAGCTCCTTGAGAGCAGCGGCGAGACGGCAAAAAGATTCCAGCAGGCGGTTAAAGTCCACTTGCCCCCCTCCCCCCGGCGGGAGCGGCGGAAATTTTAAACAAATTCTCCAGCAAAGAGGACGGCGCGCCGCAGCTTCCTAAAGCTCTGGCGGGCTTATGGCAGAGAAATACAGTTTGAGCTTGAGCGCTTTCAGGCTGAAAATCAGGCTTTTCGCCTCTGGCTGGCATTTTTCTCATAAAGAAATATAGCGCTGCCGCGCGCGGGGCTTATTATTTTCAGGGAAAAATAAATTTCTTTTATAAAATTTTAGGTTTTTTTCGGGGTTTAATCTTTCGGGGCTTAATTCCCCGCAGCCGGCTGCCGGGGCGCGCCTGTTATTTAAACACAGCGGCAAACTCCCCATAGCCCTCTTTTTGCAGCTCTCGCGCGGGGATAAACCTGAGAGCCGCGGAATTGACGCAGTATCTCAGCCCCTTTGGAGGCGGGCCGTCCGCAAACACATGGCCTAAGTGAGAGTCCCCATGCCGGGAGCGGATCTCCGTCCGCCGGGAAAGGAGCTTTCTGTCCTCTTTTTCTACAATATTTTCCGGGCTGAGCGGCTCTGTAAAAGAAGGCCAGCCGGTTTTGGAGTCATATTTGCTCAGCGAGCTGAACAAAGGCTCGCCGGAGACAATATCCACATAAATCCCCGGCTTGCTGCTGTCCCAGTAAAGGTTTTGAAAGGGCGGCTCTGTCCCATCCTCCTGCGTCACCCGGTATTGAAGAGGCGTGAGCCGCCGCTTTATTTCCGCGGCGGAGGGCTTTTTGTCCAGCCGCCCTCTTCTTGATGGCTCTTGGAGTTTTTTGCGGGGCAAAAATTCGGCATTTGCGGATTGAGAGCCTGCTGCCCCCGCCTGCGGCGGCCCTGCTTTAGGGGCCGCGCCCTCTTTGGGATCCGCAGCCTTTATCCGCCCCTCAGGCTGAGACTGGTTTTTTTCGCCTTCCCCAGCGGATTTCCGCTCATCTTTTGCTGTTTCGCCGGCGGCCGGCTTTAAATCCGGCGCGGGCCGAAAGCCCTTAACCCCGCCCCAGGTTTTTTGCAAAAACTGATCCCGCCCCGACCGGGCGCGGTAGTATTTGTATTTCATGCTGCTGATCAGGCTCTTTTTGTAATAATCCTGATGATACTCCTCCGCGCGATAGAAGGTTTCAAAAGGGCGAATGGGGGTGACAATTTTGTCTTTGAAGGGGCCTTTGTCCTGAAGCTCCGCCCGCGAGGCCAAAGCCTCGGCCTTTTGGGCTCCGCTGTGATAAAAAATGGCTGTGGCGTATTGCCGGCCCCTGTCCACAAACTGGCCATGGCTGTCCGTGGGGTTGATTTTCCTCCAAAAGGCGTCCAGCAGGCGGCGGTAAGGAAGCTTCTCTGGATCAAAAGTGATTTGAACCGCTTCCAAGTGGCTGGTGGCTCCGCTGGAGACATCTTTGTAAGTTGGAGAAAGCTCCTGGCCTCCAGTGTATCCTGAGATGACTTTATGGACGCCGGCCAGCTTTTCCAGGTCAGCCTCCATGCACCAAAAGCAGCCGCCCGCAAAAGTGGCGGTTTCCAAAGCCGGCTCCGGCCCGCTGCCGCTTTTTGCGTTTGATCCGCCCCTGGCGGCGGGAGAGCTTTTTGACAGAGGGGAGGCGGCGGGCTTAAGGCTCTCTGATTTTTCCGGCGCGGGCGGATGCCCCCCCGCGGCGGCGGCTGTTTGGCTTTGACCGGACATAAGCATTCCTCTTCTGGTTTTTTTGGCTGTCTGCCGTGTCTCCGTCTGAGCTTTTTTTAGAGCCGCCCTCCAAGGCGCATTCGCTGCTATAAGAAGCCCCTGTTTGTATCCGGCAAAATCCGGCTTATGCCGCGCCCCGCCGCCAGCCTCATGCGCAGGCTTCGGGGGCCTTTCCGCGGGGCGGCCGGCCTGCGCCAGGGCGCCCCCCGCCTGAAAGACAAAGCCAAAAACCGGCGCCGCGCAAAAAAAAACCGCAGCCTGAACAGCCCTCATGATTGTATCACATGCTCCAGATAAAAATTTATGCCAGTTATGCCTGACATCTTTAGCTTAACATCTTTTTTTCTAAAAAGGGGGCAAAATCCCGCTGCAGAGCTTTTTTTTGAGGAATTTTGTCCAGGCGCCTATTGAAAAGCGCAGAGTCTAAAACTTGAGTTCTTTGGATTTATGCTGGTTTTGTTTGAATTTTCCTGGGTTTTCTTTTATAAAGATCCATGAAAACTCAAATGTGATCAGCATAACTCCCCGCAGCCTGCTGCGGAGAGGCTTCATGGACGGGCCGGCGGAGGCAGTCTTGAGCCGCCCCCCCCCTTTATGCTCCGCGCGCCTTCCTGAAGGCATTTTTGCCCATGCCTCTTGACAGCTTTGAGGGGAACAGCTTAAGCAATAATCAAACAAGGGGAGGGGGCGGCCCGCTGTTTTTATGAGTTTTCAAGCCAAACCTCTCAAATCAAATCAGGGCGCAAAGGGCGCGGCGCCGGCGCTCTTCCAAAAATTATGGCTTTTGAGCGCGGACAGCTATCTTAAGGCCCTGTTCCCGGAAGAGCTGAAACGATCAAAGCCCCCGGGGCCGGCGCTTTGCGGCTCCAAAAGCCGATTTGACTTTAAAAGAAGCATGAAAAAGGCCCTGTCAGCCGGCGCGGCGGGGCTTGTTTTTCCTGAAGATTTTTTGGGCCGCAAAGATCTGAAGTTTTTTGTCCATTTAGCTCTTGGGGCGGGGCTGGCGCCGGTTTTTCAGATTTCCGCCCGCCGGCTTGAGGCTGAAAAGAGCCTGCTGAAAGAGCTGCTGCTTTTGACCAAAAGCCTTCAGCTTCAGGAGGGCGGGCGCCCTGCGGGATTTTCAGGCAAAAAGGCCCGGCCGCCGGGATCTGGAAAAGCCGGGGATCTGAAGATGAAGGGTCTTGGCCAGCCTCAAGCCGGCGCCGCGCCGCCGGCCCATGCTGCCGGCGCCATGATCAATGTTTTGTTTGAGGACCCCATGGACATCCCCATAGAGGCCCTTAAAAAATTTCCCCCCGCCGCCTGCCTTTTCACCTGCATCGTCACAAAAAAAAACAGAAAGGCGAACGCGCAAAAAATCTTGTTTCAGCGGCTTGCCTCTTTGGGGGCGGCGCCTGCCAGCCGGCGCCTTGAGTTTTACTTTCCCTATAAAACAAGCCTGTTTGATCCGTTTTTGACCCCGAAGCAGGCTTGTCATTTTGCCCGCCGGGCGGGGGCGGGCGGACAGGCCTCGCCAGAGCGGCATTCAGGCGAAACAAAAGGCATAAACCTCTGCCCCTCTGATATTTATGACTGCCGGATGGGCCCGGACTTAGATCTGGAGCCCCTGCTTCTTCCCTTTGCGGAAAACCGGCTGCCGGGTCCAAAGCGCGGCGCCAGCCTTCCGGCGGCAGCTGAGCCTCCCGATTCAAAACAAAATGGCGGGCCGGGGGCAGAGCATAAGGCATGGCCTGGAGAAATGAATCCTGAAGGCTCTGCCGGCAGGCCCTCAGGCGAAAGCTCAGCCCCTGAAAGCCAGAGCCTTGAAGTTTCCATTATTATCCCGTCCTATAACAGCAGGCGCCAGCTTTTGAGAGCTTTGAAAGCGCTTATGGCCCAGGACTATCCTTCTGAGAAGTTTGAGGTTATTGTTGTGGATGACGGCAGCTCCGACGGAACCCTGACAGCTGTCAATAAACTCTTGAGCCAGAGCGGCAAAGATAAAAACTGGTCGGTTTTCCGCTTTCCAAGGGTTTTTCCAAAGTCTGAAAAAGGCGGCTTCGGCGCCGCCGGCTTCCGCGCCGGCATCGCCCGCAATCTGGGCGCAAAGCATGCCAGGGGAAAAATCCTGGCCTTTTTGGACTCGGACATTCTGGCGCCGCCCCATTATTTAAAGGCCTTGCGGCAGGAGCACAAGCTCGCGGACGCCGTGATGCTGAAAAGATATCATCTGAAGCCCAAAGCCCCTGTCTCTCTGTTTGATACATGGGAGCAGGGCCGCAGCCCCTCCGGCCCTGCTGAAAACCCAGAATTCGTCCGGCAGGGCAGGGGAGACAGCAGCGGCTGGGAGGCCTCCTCTGCAAACAAAGCCGAAGAGCTTCATAAAAAGATAGAGCCTTATCTGAGCATTGAGGACAAAAGCTATTGGGGCCGGTTTTACGAAACAGGCTTTTCAAAAGCCAAAGCCCCATGGAAATATGTCTGCAGCTATGGCTTTTCGCTTTCCAGACAGGATTTTATGGAGGCCGGCCGCTTTGGCAGGGTGTTTGCCTTTTACGGCTTTGAGGACACAGACCTGGGCTACCGGCTGTGGAAAGCCGGAAAGCGCCTCCGGCTCAGCGGTTTGAAGGTCTATCATCAGCCTCCAGAGAAAAAAGCGCGCCGCAGCGGGTTTTTCTCCCGCCATAAAGCGCTGTCCCGAACGGCAAAGATATTTTTTTACAGGCATCTGGATCCGGAGATTTACAGAGAGCTGAAAACCTACATGAGGCAGGAGCGGGGGATTTTTTATTTTTTGCCGCCCGCTTTTTTAAAAAGGCATGCTTCAAGGAGTCCATAATGCCTGGCTTTTTATCCAGACAGGCAGCTGAGCGGGCCGCGCGGCGGTTTTTTCAGCCGCGGATTTATCTGCCGGCAGCTTTTTTGATTTTGCTGTCTGCCGCCGGGGCGCTTTTTGCAGAAGCCATCCCTTTTTTCTGGCTGTTTGCCGCGCCGGCTGCGCTTCTGCTTTGTTTTGAGGCGCCGCTTTGGCTGTGGGCCGCCGCCGCGCTCTCCCTTTCCATTCTCCATGGAGAGATTTATTTTTGGCCCGGACAGCTGGAGTCTGCCAGTCCGCAAACCCTCTGGCCGGAAAGCTTAAGGCATCTTCGGCTTTTTGCCCTGACGGCCTTTGCTTATGGCGCTTTGGCCCTGGCCCGGCCTTATTTGATTTCCCTTCCTCTCTGTCTGGCGCTCAGAGCTTGTTTATTGGGACGGCCTGGCAGCCGCTCCCGCGCCTGTTTCGATGGCCGGGCTGGCAGCCGCTCCCCAGCCGCTGCGGAAACAGAGGCCTTGGAGGCGGGCGGCGCATGGATTGAAAGCGAGTTTTTTAAAAGCCGCCCTGATTTTCAAAAAATTTTTTCTCAGAGCTTTTGCCGGCCGGGCGGATTTTCGGCCCCCGGCCAAAACCGATCCATGACAGAAGATGAGCGGGCGTTTTTCCGCAAAGAGGCTTCTGAGCTTTGCGGCCTTTCAAGCGAATGGGAAATCATCAGAACAAAACAGTTTCCAGAGTCCATTATAGAGGCTCTGAAGGCTGGAGGGTTTTGGGGCATGATCATTCCAAAAAAATACGGCGGGCGGGGTGTTTCGCCTCTGGCTCATGCCAGAGTGATTGAAAAAATCGCCTCTGCCAATCTGCCGGCGGCGGTTGTGGCCATGGTTCCCAGCTCCCTTGGGCCGGCGGAGCTGATTCTCCGCTATGGGACCGCCTGGCAAAAAAACAAATACCTGAAAAGGCTGGCCTCAGGCAGCGAGATTCCCTGTTTTGGCCTCACAGAGGATCAGGCGGGGAGCGATGCCGGAGCCATCTCCTCAGACGGGGTTTTGTTTCGCGGCGGGGATGGCCGCCTGAAGCTCCGCCTTAACTGGCGCAAACGATGGATCACCCTGGCGCCAAAAGCCACTCTTATAGGGCTGGCCTTTCAGCTGAAAGATCCGGATGGCCTTCTTCCCGAAGAGGCCATTGCCCAAGGCGCCGGAGCGGGAATCACCTGCGCGCTGGTCCCGGCCGGCCTGCCGGGAGTTGAGGCCGGGCGCTATCATGATTCCTCAGGCATCCCCTTTTTTAACGGCCCCATGCTGGGGAAAGATGTGATCTTGGATGCGGAAAAGGCCATCATTGGCGGCCTGCCGCGGGCCGGGCGGGGCTGGAAAATGCTGATGGAGAGCCTGGCTGCGGGCCGGGCGGTTTCCATCCCCTCGCTTTGCATCGGGTGCGCGGGAAGAATCTCCCGCCTGACAAGCGCCCATGCCGCTTTCCGGGAGCAGTTTGGCCGCCCCATTGGAGATTTTGAGGGCCTTCAGGAGCCTCTGGCCCGAATCGCCGGCTTTCTCTATTTGATGAAAGCGGCCCAGGATATGACCCTCAGCGCGCTGAATCAGGGCCTTCGCCCGGCGGCAGCCTCGGCCATCACAAAGTATCAGCTGACAGAGCTGGCCCGAAAAATATCAGCCGGCGGGATGGACATTATGGGCGGCGCGGGCCTGAGCCTGGGGCCGAAAAACCTCATCAATAATGTCTATAGAGCTTTGCCCATCACCATTACAGTTGAGGGGGCCAATATCCTCACCCGGACATTTATCATCTATGGACAGGGGCTTTTCCAGGCGCGGCCGGACTTGCGGGAGGGGGCAAAAGCCCTTAAGGCGGGAGACTTTAAAGCTTTTGACCGCCTGCTCTGGAGCGGGCTTTATCAGGCGCTTTGCGGCGCCTTTCGCTTTGCCGCGCTTTTTCTGACAAGGGGCCGCGCGTTTGCGCCGGCGGCGGCTTTTCCCCCGGGATTTTTTCAGCCGTCTAAAATATCCAAGGCGGGGATCTCCAAAAAAGAAAGCCGGCTGATTCAAAAGCTGGCCCGGAGATCAGCCCAAAAGCTGGCCTGGGCTTCGGCGCTGTTTTTCTGCCTCTCCAGCCTGTCTCTTCTTCTGGGGCGAAGCCTCAAAGTCAGGGGAAGGCTCACAGGCCGCTTTGCCGACATGCTCTCCCACCTGTATATGGCCTCCGCCGCGCTCGCCCGCTGCCAGGCCCGGAGCGGGGGAGAGCGCCTCGCCGCGGAATGGGCGCTGGCGCGCTGCTTCAGCCAAATCCAAAAGGCCGGGGAGGGGATTGCCGGGAATTTCCCGCTGCCGCCGCCGCTTTCGCTTTTACGGGCGCCCTTTGCCATGCTCCTGCGCTTAAACCCCTTGAGCCGGCCGCCCTCAGACAAACTGTCTGGGGATCTGGCGCGGGCCTTAATAAAAGATGATGATTTTCGGAAAACTCTCCACTCAAACCTCCACTGCCCGCAGGATCCTGAGCATCAAATCCAAAAGCTGGAGCGGGCCCGCGCCATGGCTTTGCGGACAGAAGCTCCGCGGCGGAAAATCAAACAAGATGTCCGGCGCGGGATTTTGCCAAAAAAAAGAATCTCTGATCTGGCGGACGAGGCCCTGAAAGCCGGGACTCTCTCACAAAAAGAGCATGAAAGCCTGATCAAGGCCCGCGCCGCCTGCCGGGAGGCCATTCAGACAGATTCGTTTTCAGAAGAGGAGTATTTGAATTTAAGGCCGGCGCCGGAGCCTTCTCAGCCGCCGGCCCGCTGAAAAATATGCCTGGCCAGATCAGGGGCCTCCGCCGCGCTTTCGCAAAAAAGCCGCAGCTCGGCGTTTTGCCTTTCGGAAAGCGCGGCGGCCAAAGGGCGGCTTGCGGATCTTCGGGAAAGCAGAAAAATAAAATGGGTTTTTTTGCCGCTGAGAAAGCCGCTCCATTCCTCAGGAGTGTAATGGGGGAAGGGGCTGGCGCTCATGATCACCGCAAAAGTTTTTGATTTTTTGCGGAAAAACCCATGCTCGTTTTTTTTCAAAAGCTTGTTCAGGCCGCCAAGAGGGTCATCATTGAGCCTGTGGCTGAGAGACAGCCGCGGGGCGTCATAGGGATTGGATCTGCTGGGAGTGGCCCGGCCCTGTTTAGGCTCAAGCGGAAATCCATGGATGTCAGCATAGCGGTAAGGGGTTATTGTCTCATAAAATATGTCTTTTTCCTCCTCTTCCGCATACCTGCCGCGCTTCAGGACATAGTTAGGCTCATGAGTCAGCATCAAAGGGAGAATCAGGATGGTTTTCATAAAATATCCAAAACCGCCTGTTTGGTTTTTATCCACTTTATAGCCATCTTTTTCCATGGCAAACAGCTTTGGATTTTCGGAAAAAAGGGAAAAAGAAACCTGCCAGTCTTTTTTTCCGAGATGCTTTAAAAAGCCATCGTCCCGGACTGACTGGCCAAAGCGCTGGAGGCAGGCCCCCAGCGCCTTGTCCCCATCGAATCTGTCTATATAAAAAAGGATGTCGATGCGCTTTGCCTGCGGGGAGGGCCTTTCAGAAAAATCTTCGGGCAGGCTGTCCCGGCCGGCTCCGCGGCCCCGGCCGCCCCAGCTGTCTCTGCCGCCTCTGTCTCCGCGGCCGGCGCCGGGCCGCCTTTTCCCTTTGAAGCTTTCCTCCTCATCGGGGCCTCCGCAGGCCGAAAGCCCCATCATCAGGGAGGAAAGCAGAACAGGCAGCAGCGCATGGCTTAAGGCGGACGGCTTATTCTTCATAGTGGCCATGGCCATAGCTCTCGGCAATGTAATCCGCCAGTTTTTTAGAGGGTTTGGTGTCCTCTCTGCAGAAGGGGATCCATTTAAATTTGCCCGGCCCCGCTGGATAGTTTGGCACGGCAGACCGCCTTGAAGACAGCAGAATAAATGTCACGCCCCTGTTGCCTGCAAAAAAACGGCTCCACTCGTTTTCTTTATAAAAGGGGAGATGGCCGTCATCCACAATCACAACATATTTTTTGGCGTTGTGCCGAAAGGCGGTTCCGTCTTTCAAAAATTTTGCAAGCCCTGACAAAGGATCAGCAACCTCGCCATTTGTCCAAAGACGGGGAACATCATAATCATTCTGAGTCGAGCCATCTCTGTCGTCAATCCGCGGCCCATAATAAACCAGGCTGTCGCGGAATATTTCGCTCCTTTTGGCCGCGGGATCAGGCTTGCTGCCCCAAAAGCCTGGAGGATCGCTGTCAAACATTCCCTTCTTCAAAACATACCGGTATTCAGAGAAGCTGTTTCTGTGAGTCACCCTGCCGCCACCTCTTTCCAGAGGGTACACGCGGGGGGTTTCCGCAAAAACAGCAAAGCTTATATGCCAGTTCAAAGACTTGTCCAGATGCTCAAGAAAGCCGTCTTTTTTTATTGATTGGCCGAAGCGCCGCAGGCAGCGCCGCATGTTTTTGGTTTTGTCGTATTGATTGATATAAAACAAAATGTCCGCCCGGCTGGCCTCTATGGCTGCGGCTTTTGCTTGAGCGGCCCGCTGCTCAGCCTCGTGTCTGGCGGCCGCCGCTTGTCTTTCAGCAGCAAGCTTTCGGGCAGCCTCCGCCTCTGCGGCTCTTCGGGCAGCCTCCTCAGCGGCCAGCCTTCGGGCTTCCGCCGCTGCTGCGGCTTCAGCCGCGGCCCTTCGGGCAGCCTCCGCCGCTGCGGCTTTTCGGGCAGCCTCTGCCGCCGCGGCAGCTTCAGCCGCGGCCCTTCGGGCAGCCTCCTCTTCAGCAGCTTTTCGGGAAGCCTCTGCCGCCAGGGCCCGTTTTGCCTCAGCCTCCGCCTCCGCCTGTCTGGCGGCAGCCGCTGCAGCCCGCGCGGCCTCATCGGCCGCCCGCGCCTCATCCTCCGCAGCCCGCGCGGCGTCTTGCGCGCTAAGGGCATCGGCTCTTGTCCGGGTTATTCTGATTTCAATTTCCGTCACATTTTGATCTGCCGGGGTCAGCTGGCGGCCCCCTACAGAGCCTGCTGCATGTTTAACGGCCTTTTTGCTGCGGCCCACAGCCTCCTGCACTTTTGCGGTTTCCACATAAGCCTGCAGCTGCCTTTGATATGCTGGAGCTTCTGGGGTCTCGGAAGAAGCCTGAACAAAAGGATCTTCTCCTGTATCCAATGCCGTTATTTGATCCTGGCCTCTGTCCTGAGAAGCCAGCTGAATGCCATCGCCCGGCTCGCATGCGCTCAGAGCCAGTAAAAACGGCAGTGACAACAAGAATAATGTTAATTTATTCATCTTCCTTATCCTCCTTTGAGTGTGTTAGCCTAATTGATTTATCGGAGAGCCGCGCTGGAAATTAAAAAAATAAATAAAAAGAGGGAATTTTAGGCCAAAGGTCCAGGTTATGAGAGGAGCGCGCCGGCCAAAAGCCCAGCTTGCGGGTGGCTTTCAGGGCTTTCGGCTGGCAGCGCAGGCCCCGCTCAAAACCAATGCCCCTTCAGGCAGTCATAACAGGATGAGGCGGTATTTAAGAGTTTTCATCGCGGGAGCTTTCAGGATGGATATTCTGACATAAAAGTCTGAGGCTCTTCAGGCGAGCGCATCTGCTCCACAGTGGCGGGGAGCCTCCGCTCAAAAGGCTCTTTTCGGATCTTGCAGTCCAAAATATTGCAAAACCGGCAGTAGGCTTTTCGGCAGGGGTCCAGGTGGACTCCCAGCTCCACCTCCTGCCCATAGCGCTCTTCAATTTTTTTCTCCAAATGATTAAGCTCGCCGTGGATTTTCGTCACATCCCAAAACTCCGGGATCACAAAGTGCGCGTCAATATGGTGGGATCCGCCGGCCCGAATCACTTTGACCTGATGAATCTGGATAATTCCCTCGCGGTCAATGCTGTTGAAAATGCCTTCCAGCTTTTTCAAAAGCGCGGGATTTTCTTTGTCCAGCATCTCGCCCACAGAGGCTCTTAAATGCCGAAGCCCTGTCCAGCCCACAAGCGCGGCGACCCCCAGGGCCGTCAGAGGATCCAAAACCGCCCAGCCGGTGGCCTTGATGAGAAACAGCCCCAAAATAACCCCCCCTGTGGTGAAGGCGTCAGAAAAAACATGCGCGCCGCTGGCCAGCAGCGCGGGCGACTGCCATTTTTTGCCCTGATATTTCAGAAACAGCCCCAAAAGCAAATTAACGGCGGCGGCAAAGGAGATCAGCAAAAGCCCGGAATCAATTTTATTGACCGGCGAGGGGGAGATCAAAGACGAAACCGCCTCAAAAACGATTGTCAGGGAGGCCAGGGCCATAAGCCCGCCCTCTGTGGATGAGGACACATGCTCCAGTTTTCCCGCTCCGTAGGGAAACTCCGGGCTGGGCTTGCGGGTTCTGTAAAGGGCGTAAAAGCTCAGGCCCGCGGCCACCACATTGACGATGCTTTCCATGGCGTCAGAAAAGATGGCCTCGGAAGAGGTCAGGCTATAGGCCCAAAACTTAATGGCCAGCAGAGCGAGGCTTATCAGCAGATAGGCCAGCCCCGGCAAATGCCGCCGGTCTTGTTTGCCGGGGCGGCCTGGCCTGTTTATTGGGGCGGCCTGGCGGCCGTTCCCGGTCCGCTGCGGCGAGGCCGGCTTGCCCAGAGGCGTTTTTTTATTGGGGCGGCCTGGCGGCCGCTCTTCCTTTTGGGGAGTTTTGCTGGGGGGAGCTGTCATCTCCCCCTGATTTTATGCCTGTCTTGTTTGAAAAGCCAGATTTTAGGGGCTGTTTATTTGGCTTGCGGGCCGGCCCGCGGTCTGGCTATAATTTATTGGAACAGCCTGGCGGCTGTTTCCGGCCCGCTGCGGAGAGGCCGGCGGGGCCTGTTTATCTGGACGGCCTGGCGCCGGCCATTCAGCCATGACAGTTTCTGTTGTGATTCCCACCCATAAAAGGCCGGGGCCGGCAGCCCGGCTGATAGAATCCTTAAAAGAGCAGGACTTTCCGAAAGGGGATTTGCAGATCCTGCTTGTTTCCAACTTGCCAGACAAAAGGCTGGAAAAACTGGCCATGGAGTGGGAAAGCCAGTTTGAGAGCTTTAAATATCTTTCAGCCGGAAGCCTCGGCGTCAACAAGGCCAGAAACTTGGGGCTTCGCTTTGCCGGCGGCGATATTGTGTATTTTTTGGACGATGACTGCGCTTTGCCGCGGAAAAGCCATCTCAAAGAGCTTGTCAGGGAGCATGCCCGCCGCCCTGATGCCGCTGGCATTGGCGGAGGATATCTCGCGCCGGAAAACCTTCATGGCCTGGAGACATTTTATTCTGGCATGGCCGAAAGCTGGCTTCGCGGCGGGATGGCCGCGCGGGGCGGCAGCGGCCCCGCCTGTCAGCTTCCGGGCGGAAACTGCTCCTATAAAAGGGAGGTTTTTGAAAGGGGGTTTGCCTTTGATCCCGGAATTGTTTTTGGAGGCTCTGAAGAAAGCCTTAACCGGCTTTTGAGAGACAGCGGCCGCCAGCTGTTTTTTTCAGAGCACCTGTCCGTCTGGCACTTTCCGCGGGTCAGTTTTTTCGCTCTCGCAAAGAAGGCCTTTTTGCAGGGCCGGGGGGCTTTTTTTAGCCGCCTAAGCTCTGGAGAGGCTTTAAAAGACCTGGAGAGCATGAAAAAAGAGGGCGCTTTTTTTGCGGGAAAAGGCTTTTCCGCCGCGGCGTTTTTTTACGGGCTTTTTTTTAAGCTGGGGCATTTTTACGGCCTCTCGCGAGAAAAATCAGCCGGGCGCGCGGCTTTCCGATGGCTGTATTTTCCGGCCTTAATCATCAAAAGCCGGCTTTATTTTTTAAGAGAGCATGTTGCGGTTAAATACGGCGCGCGGCTTTGGGGGCGTGTTTTTGTGAGGGCGCTTGGGGTTTTATGGTTTGGCCTGGGCTGGCTTTGGGGGCGTGTTTTTGTGAGGGCGCTTGGGGTTTTATGGTTTGGCCTGGGCTGGCTTTGGGGGCGTGTTTTTGTGAGGGCGCTTGGGGTTTTATGGTTTGGCCTGGGCTGGCTTTGGGGGCGTGTTTTTGTGAGGGCGCTTGGGGTTTTGCGGTTTGGCCTGGGCTGGCTTTGGGGGCGTGTTTTTTTGAGGGCGCTTGGGGTTTTATGGTTTGGCCTGGGCTGGCTTTGGGGGCGTGTTTTTGTGAGGGCGCTTGGGGTTTTGCGGTTTGGCCTGGGCTGGCTTTGGGGGCGTGTTTTTGTGAGGGCGCTTGGGGTTTTATGGTTTGGCCTGGGCTGGCTTTGGGGCCGCGTTTTTTTGAGGGCGCTTGGGGTTTTATGGTTTGGCCTGGGCTGGATTTATGGCCGCGCTCTCATCCCCGCCTTTCATCACTCCCCTCCCATGAAAATCTTTTATTTCAGCAAATATCAATATTATAAAAGAATCAGGCCAGAGCTTTTAAAAATGGCTGAAAGGCGCGCGGTTAAATTAAAAGCAAAAAACAAAAAAAAACTGCGCAATTGAAAAGCCTGACAAAATTGATTAAGGCTTAAGCAAACATGATGTCTGTTTTTCAAAAGCATTATCAGCGCTTCGGCTTTCATCCGCCGGAGCTGCATTTTGTCCTTGGCTCCGGCTATAGCGGCTTTGCCGCCGCTGAAAGCTGGCTTCAGGGCTGGAGCGCTCTGCCGGGCCTTTCGTTTCAGAATGCCGGGATCCCGCAGCCCTCCTCCCCCTCCCACAAAGGGGAATACTGCTATTTTCAGCATAAAAAGTCCCTGCGGACGATAGCCCTGCAGCGCGGGCGGCTGCATGGCTATGAGGGCCACAGCCCGCGGGCGGCGGTCCAGACCGTCATCCAGCCCTTTCTGGCCGGGACAAGAGCCTTCATCCTGACCAACATGGCCGGCGGGATGAAAAAATCTCTCAGCCCCGGCTCAGTGATCGCCTTAACCGATCATGTGAACAAAACCGGGCAAAGCCCCTTGAGCGGAAAGCTCCCGATTGACGCCGCCGGCCGGCCCCTTGGGCCAAAGTTCCCCGACTTGAGCGCTGTTTATGACCAATCCCTCAGGGAGCAAATCACCCGCGAAATGAAAGCCCTTGGCTTGAAAGTCCGCCAGGGGGTTTATATTGGGCTTCCGGGGCCTGAGCTGGAAACCCCCGCGGAAATTGAGTGGCTGAGCCGCAGCTCCGGCGGGTTGTTTGACGCAGTGGGGATGTCGACGGTTTGGGAGGCCATCGCGCTAAAGCAGGCCGGGGCAAAAGTGTGCGGCTTTTCGCTGATCTCCAACCCCGCCGCCGGGATAGATCCCGGCGCTGGCGGGCTGACCTCTGAGGCCATGCTGTCAGTGGCGGAGCCTTTCGCGGCAAAAATGATTGAGGCCTTTTTCAAATACAGCGAAAAGCGGTTTTTGGCTGCAAAAAAATAAAGCAAAAAAAGCTTGAGATCCCCTAAAAAGCGCGCTATGATCCCCTTTAAAATGAAAAAAAACCGCTGTATTTGGTTTTTTTTGAGAGCGGCAATGAAGGCTCCCCGCGGCAAGCCGCGGGGAATGAAGCCCGAAGCGGCAAAACCCTAAAAGCGATTCAAACAGGAGGATAAAACCATGGCGCCCATAAAAAAATCCCGGAATTTGAGTTTTCCGCCTGACAGGGCGGCCATCCACAGGAGCATAAGCGGGGGGCGGTTTGCGGCGCATGCCCTGATCCGGATGCTGCTGTTGGGGCTTTGCGCCGCCCCCGCCGCCGCTTTTCCCGGGCTGCCCGCCATCAGCCCCGCAAAATGCTTCAAGGCCATTGCGGGCTTCGCAAAGGGCCAAAAAGCCGCCCAAAGCGCCGGGGATATTGCCAATGAGCTGAGGCTCTCCGCCGCGGAGCCGCAGTCCGCCCTGTTTTTTGTCCATTCAGGCTGGCGGACATCTGACCGCTCAATAGATTCTCTTTCGGGAGAGGTTATCCGCAGCGCGGAGATTCTTTCCAAAAATGATGAGCTTTTGCGGCTCTCCGCCTCTTATATTCCCTTAAAAAGGGAAAAGCGGAAAGGCAGAAAAGCAAAGGGGCTGATTGTTCTGTCCCTCAGGAGCTCTTCGAGCTTTTTCCATGCGGTTTACTGGGAGACATCCCTTAAGCCGCCGCTTAGTCTTGGCGAAAGCGAGGCTCAGGCTTTGTTTGGGCCAATCTATGAAACAGCTTATGGGGAGTCTCCGGAAGTCATAATGGATTTAATCTCCAAAGCGGAGCCTGAGGATCTTTTCCATGATAACATAGAAAGCGCTTTGAATTTGAAAGAGCTTTTTTTTGACAGCCGCGGGGATAAATTGCGGGAGCTTGTTTTGTCAGCTGTTGAGGCCCCATCCATCCCAAAAAAACCTCTGCCGAACCCTCTGAACAGCCATCGGCCCAAGATTTCAGATAAAGCCAGCCCCAAGCTCAGGGAAATTTCGTGGCGGGGATGGACAGCCGAAAAGCTTGGAGCCGGCCCGGCGGCCTGGATAAAATCCCTCAGTCTTGAAGACATCAAAATTGCCTTTGATTCCAAAGAAAAAATACAGGCTTTGGATATGAGTTTGATTTCCCCTGAGATTCAAGTTGAGCTTTTGACAGGCAGCGTTTTGTGGAGGCAGTCCATGACAAGGGCCCAAATCAGGCAGCTGGAGACAGCCGCTGAAGGCATTCAATATGTGTTTGTTCCCTCATTTAAGCATTGGACGCATGATCCGCATCTCATCAGCCTGCATGATCTCAGCGCGAGCCAAATCATGCGGATAGACAGGGACGCTTTTTTAAGGGATGTTTTTTTGGCCGGGGACCATAGCATCAGGGTTATTTCCCTGAATGTCAGCCTTTTCCTGAGAGACCGCAGGCGGGAAAACGAAGGCATGAGCGGAAGGCGGAGCCTGTCTGAAAACGAGTATGGGATTATAGCCGAAAAGCTTGGATTTCCCGAATCTTTTGAGTCTATGAATGCTGAGCAAAGGAGGCTTTTCTTTGAGGCTGGGGCGCGGATGATGCTGGACGGAAATCTTCAGCAGAAAATAATCATGTCCATTATTTACAGGGAGCTTGGAAAGCGGCGCGGCAATCAGGAGCATTGGCTAAAGAGGGAGGCTGAGCTGTGGGAGCCGGCGCCTGCCGGCTGAATCTTTTGAAAGAATGCCGGGATTTAAGGATTCCTTTAAGGATTCCAGGGCGCAAAGCGGGGGCCTCTCAATTTTGCCCATGAGGCCAGCCGCCGGCGAATGGCTTCCAGGCCCAGGCTTTCGGCATAGCGCATCGGCCCGCCTAAAAAGGGCGGAAAGCCCATCCCAAGGGCCATGGCCAGATCCAAATCATCCGCGCTTTGCGCAGCGCCTTCGCCCAAGAGCTTCATGCCCTCGTTAATCATCCGAAAAACCCCCCTTTCAACCAGCTCCTCAGGATCTGAGGGCATGCGCTTTTTTTGAAATCGCAGGGCCTCTGAATTGGGGCGCCGGCTTTGGCTTTTGCGGGGCCTGCCGGGCGGGCCGCCGCTTAGGCTCTCATAAAGATAAAAGCCCGCTCCGCCGCCGCGCGCTTTTTGCCTGCGGGTTTTTTGCGGGCTCCCCCCGATGGGCATGAAGTCATGCCCCCGCCTCCCCAAGCCCAGAGTTTGCGGAAGGCTTTCAGCCGCCATGGGAATCTCCATATCCAGGCCCTGCCGCTGAAGGCTCGTGATGACCTGGGAGCAGGTTTGCAGGCCAATTTCATCCATAAGGGAAAAAGGCCCCATGGGAAAGCCAAAGCGCTCATAATGCCTGTCTGTCAGCTCCAGGCTGTTCCCCTCGCTCAAAAGCCAAAGCGCCTCTGTCAGCCAGGCTGCCAGAAGGCGGTTTACGGCAAACCCCGGGCGGTCGCGGACCAGGACTGGCGTTTTGTCCAAGGCCCGCGCGATGTGAAAAGCTTCCCTCAGGGCCGGGGTTTCCGCTGCCGGCCCTGCGGCGGGGTTTTCTCCGGTTTCCGCAGGGATGATCTCCGCAAGCGGCATTTTATGGACAGGGCTGAAAAAATGCATGCCTAAAAACATTGCGGGCCGGGCGGCCGCTTCCGCCAGCCCGGAAATAGAGAGCGATGAAGTGTTGGAGGCCAAAACCGCCTGGGGATTCATAAGGGCAGAGGCTTCCCTGATGACGGTTTTTTTCAGATCTAAGCTCTCAGGGACAGCCTCAATGGCGAAGCTTAAAGTGGAAAACCCGGAATAATCCAATGCGGGGGACAGCCGGCTTTCGCGGAGCTGCCTCTCGCGCCGGCTCAGCTCTCCCTTTTGCTCTCTATGCCTCCAAAAAAGGCTTGCGGCTTTCAGGGCTTTTGTCAGAGCCTCCGGCTCAGTGTCTTTCAGCCGGACGGTCCAGCCTTTTTCGGCCAGCAGACAGGCCAGCCCCCCGCCCATAAGCCCCGCGCCGATAATTCCGGCGCGCTTTTCCGGCGCGGACAAATCCTCAGCTCTTGTCTCAAGCCATGCCTCAGAGCCTGTTTGCTGGGCCGGCCACTGAGGCCGCTCCTGTTCAGAGTTTGTTTTAGATTTTTTCAAAAAAAACAGCCGGATGAGGTTTTGGCTTTCACTTTCCTCCGCCAGATTGCAAAAAACCTCCAGATCCAGGCTCAAGGCCCCGCCTTTTGGCTGGCTTTGCCCGCCGCCTGAGCCGGCGGTTTTTTTGACTGTTTCCAAAGCCTTCAGGGGGGCTTTCAGATAGCCCGCGCAGGGGCTTTTTTTGAGCAGCGCTTTTTTGCTCAGATAAAAAATCAGGGGCCGCGCAAGCCAGCCGGCTGTCCGGGCTTTTTTGGAGCGGAGCTTTTGCGGGGGGCGGGGAGGGGAGTCGCCTTGAATGATCCTGCGCGCCAGATTCAAAGCCTCTTTCAAAAGATCGGGGGCGGGGGCGAGCTTATCAATCAGGCCCAGCCTCAGGGCGGCTTTTCCCCCAAGCGTCTTTCCAGAGAGAATCAGGCGGAGGCCGGCCTTCAGGCCGATAAGCTTTGGCAGGCGCCGGCAGCCGCCCAAGCCGGGGATCAGGCCCAGGCGGACTTCTGGCAGGCCGATTTTCAAACTGGGGGAATCCCCAGCCAGGCGCCAGTCGCAGGCCAGCGCCAGCTCCAGCCCGCCGCCAAGGCAGGCGCCATGGAGCGCCGCGATTTTTGAGGCCCTTAAACTCTCCCACTCCGCAAGAAATTGTTGAGCCCGCTTGAGAGCAGCCCTTAAGCTTTGATCAGGCTGTTGATCAGGCCCCGGCCGGCCGGCTGTTTTTGCGCCTCTTTGAGGCTCCGCCTCTTTGACCGCTTTGCCTGAAACCAGGCTCTGCAGCTCTTTCAGGTCCGCTCCAGAGCAAAAGCCGGCGGGCTTTTTGGAGATCAAGATCAAAACCCTGGGAGGCTTCCGCTTCAGGCGGCTCAGAATGCCCTCCCACTCCCTTAAAGCCTTCCCTGAAATCAGATTGACTGAAGATCCGGACTGATCCCACTCCAAAAGGGCCAGGCCCGGCTCTTTAAAGCTTAAGCTTAAGGATGATGAGGGCATATCTATAAGAGACACATGAGGCCGGGCATGCCTCACGGACTCTCCAAAATCAGGGCGCCGCCCTGCCCGCCGCCGATGCAGAGCGCGGCCATGCCAAAGGCCGCGCCGCGCCGTTTCATCTCTTTGGCGAGAGTGATGGCCAGCCGCGCGCCGGTTGCGGCAATGGGATGGCCAATCGCGAGCGCCCCGCCATTTACATTCAGCCGGGCGGGATCAATCTCTCCAAGGGCCTGGCCGAGAGCCAGCCTTTCGCGGCCAAAGCGCGGCGAGGCGAAAGCCTTCAGGCAGGCGAGAGTCTGCGCGGCAAAGGCCTCGTTGATCTCAACCAAGTCAAGGTCTTTCAGGGCCAGGCCCGCCTGCTTCAGCGCCAGCGCCGCGGCATGGACAGGCCCCAGCCCCATTCTTTTTGGCTCCAGGCCCGTCCAGCAGAGGGCGCGAATGCGGGCCAGCGGCCGCCAGCCCATGGAGCGGGATTTTTCCTCAGAGGCGACAAGGGCCATAGCCGAGCCGTCGTTTACGGGGCATGAGTTAAATATCGTCACAGAGCCGCGGGTTTTCTCAAAAAAAGGCCTCATTTTTTTGACCCTGGCCTTGGAGATTTGTCTTTTTGGCCCCGGATCTTTGGAGAGCGCTTTGTATTCCGGCTCTGGAAAGACAGGAAAAATCTCCTCCCCCAGCCGCTTTTCCGCGGCCAGCGCTTTTTGATGGCTGCTTATGGCAAAGCTGTCCTGGTCCTGGCGGCTTATCCCAAACTCTTTGGCCAAAAGCTCTGCGGTTTCGCCCATGCTCATCCCGGAAAGCGGGTCCCTCAGGCCTTCCAGAAGGGCGGCCCGGGGCTTGAGGAATCGGGGGCGAAAGCTCAAAGCCGCGCGCGCCTTGGACATCAGCCCTCCCCGCCCTTTAATGGGGCGGCTGGGAGCCAGCCCCCTCAAAGCCCCAGCCCATTTAAGAAACTCTCTGTTGAATATCAGCGGGGCCTGGCTCATGCTTTCCGAGCCGCCGGCAATGGCTGCGCCGATCATTCCGGCCTGTATTTTGGCGGCGGCAATAGCGATGCTTTCCAGCGAGGAGGCGCAGCTTCTGTGAACTGTCGCGGCGGAGATCGAAAGCGGCAGCCCGGCCTGGACCGCCGCTGAGCGGGCCATGTTGGCCGAGTCAAAGGGGGTGATGGCGTTCCCTATAAGGGCTTCATTGATTTCCCTCCCGGAGAGATTCAGGCGAAGCAAAAGCTCCCTTATGTTTTGAGCGGCCAGGATTCTGGGATGAACAGCGCTCAGCTGCCGGCCCGCCCTGGCAAATGGGGTTCGGACTCCGTCAACAAGGACAATTTTTTTGCGCTGGCGGAAGGGCATTTTCGCCCATCATAACTGGCTTTGCGCAAAAAATCATTGGTTTTGCCGGGCTCCCCCCGCGCCGCAGCGAAAAAAAAATCCCAAAAAAGCAAAAATTGTTTTGACATGCGCCCGATCTTTCATTTAGAAAGGCATAACAGCATTAAAAAGGGTTTTAATGCGGAGATCGTCAATCAAGAGAGGTAACCAATAATGGGAAAACTATATGTAGGAAATTTGTCTTATGATGTCACAGAAGATGAGCTGAAAGACCTTTTTGCTTCTAAAGGGGAAGTGCTTTCCACAAGGATCATCCACGACCAGCAGTCGGGGCGCTCCAAGGGATTTGGCTTTGTTGAGATGTCCACAAAAGAGGCTGCGGATGCGGCCATTGAGGAGTTTAACGGCCAGGATCTGAAGGGCCGGGCGATGAGAGTCAATGCGTCCATCGACAAGCCCCGCCGGAACAGAGATGGCGGCGGCGGCGGAGGCGGCGGGCGCCGCTGGCAGCCATAAGCTTTTTTCGGAAATCAGCTTTTTCGGAAATCAGCCTGGAAATCTCAGCCTGGAAATCAGCTGGCTTTTTGCGCCGGGGAGCGGTTTTTCTCCCCGGCCTTGGGCTTGAATCTGGCTTTGGATCTTGTCTCAGAGTTTGGCCCGCGGCTTGAGGCGCGGCTGTGGCTGGGGTTTGGGCTTGGCTTGCGGCCGGGGCTGAGCGCTGAGCCGGCGGCCGGCGGACCCTAAACCGGGAGAGGCAGGCAATGGTTTCGGATGTTTTTGAGAGCCTTGGCTCTGAAAACCCCGCCCTTCTTCTTAAAAAATGGCTGACAGAGGCCCGCGGGCATTCTGCCGGCGGCGGCGAGCCATGGGCCGCGGCGCTTTCCACAGTGGATTCTCAGGCGGATTCCCAGGCCCGGCCATCCTGCCGGATGGTTTTGGTCAAGGAGATTCGCCAAAAAAGCTCTCAGCCGCCAGAGCTGGTTTTTTTCACAAATTATGAAAGCGGCAAGGGGAGAGACCTGTCTCAAAACCCTCATGCCGCCCTGCTTTTTTACTGGCCGGCGCTGGGGCGGCAAATCCGCGCTCAGGGGAGGGCGCGAAAAATCTCCCGCCAGCGGTCCGCCGCCTATTGGAGGAGCCGAAGCCGCGGCAGCCAGCTGAGCCAGACGGTGTCAAGGCAGTCCGCTTCTGCGGCGGGCCGCCCGGCCCTTGAAGATCTGTGGCGCCGCGCGGAGGCTCAATTCCGCGGCCGCGAGATCCCCTGCCCGCCGCATTGGGGGGGATACAGCCTGTCCGCTCAGAAAATTGAGTTTTGGACAGACCGGCCGCGCCGCCTTCATGACCGCTTTTTGTTTGAAAAAAAGCCCCGCGGCGGCTGGAGCTGCCGCCGCCTTTTCCCTTAGCCGCTTATGCCCTGCCGATCGCGCCGCCGCCAGCCGGGCGGATGAAGGGGATATTTGCCATGTCCGCGGCCTTCTCAGGCCGGCTCGCAAATGTTTTGCCGGGGGGCCTTTTTTAAGGGGGCCTGCCGGGGCTGGACAATTCCAAAAAAACAGGGCAAAATCATCTTAACTGTGAAAGAGCTTGCGTTTATTTATTGCGGGGGGCTGGCCCTGAGCCTGGTTTTGGCCCTTGCCTGGAGCTATTTTGAAAGGCGCCTCGCCATGCAGAAGGCCAAAGCCGAAGGCGATGATCTGATTGGCAAAGCTCAAGAGCGGGCCGAGGCCGCTGTGGAAAAGTCCGAAGGCGCCGCCAAGTCTTTGCGCGAGGGCCGGCTGCGGCGGTTTGAGGCTGAGCGCGACAGCCTCAAAAAACATGTTCAGAGGCTTCAGGCCGAAACCGACAGAAAATCCCATCAGCTGAAGATGAAAAAGCGGGAGAGCGCAAAGCTTGTCCGGCAAATGAGGGGGGAAATCTTCCGCCTGAGAGCCGAAAGAAAAACCATGGAAAAAGCTGTCAAAGACACGCTCAGCAGCGGCCGAAGCCTTCAGCTGGCCCTGAGCAAAAAAATAGAGGAGAGGTTTGCCTTTGACATTCCGCGGCTGAAAGCCGGCATGAAAAGCGGCATGGAGGATGGCTGGCGCCGGGAGCTGTCCGCCCGGATGGAAAAATCCGAAGACGAGCTTCGCGCAAACCTTCAAAAAAGCGCCCTGTTTTATTTGATGCTGGCTTTGAGCCGCTTTGAGCGCCCTTACTGTCCGGAAAGGAGCATTCCGCCGGCGCGCTTTCGCTCAAAAAGGCAGATGGAAAGGGCGGCGGGGCCGCGCGCTCTCAGCCGCATTGAGGAGGAGTGCGGCGTGGATATTGTCGCGCGGAGGGATGAGCTGCAGGCTTCTGTTTTTGGCATTGACCCGGTCAGAAGGGAGCTGGGGCGCCTGACCCTGAAAAAACTCTGCCGGCGGCGCCACATAAGCCCGCGCGCGGTCAAAGAGGCTGTTCGGGGCGCCAAAAAAGAGCTTTTTGCAAAAATCAAAAGCGATGGGAGAAGCATCTGCCGAAAGCTGAGTGTAAAAAGCCCGGCCTCTGAGATTCAGAATATGATGGGCGCCCTGAGATACCGCTACTCTTTTGCGCAAAACCAGCATTTTCACTGTGAGGAGGCGGGCTGGCTTTGCGGGCTGTTAAGCTCTGAGATGGGGCTTTCCACAGAGCGCGGGCGGAGGGCGGGAATGCTCCATGATATTGGAAAGGCCATGGATCATTCCATAGAGGGGGGGCATGCTGTGATTGGGGCGGATTTTATCGCCAAAAGGGGAGAGCCGGAGGACATTGTCCATGCCGTGAGGGCGCATCACCACGACGAGCCGCCCTCAACGCCGCTGGCTTTTTTGGTGATCGCCGCTGACGCCATTTCAGGGGCGCGGCCCGGCGCCCGCCGCTCCACAGAGGATTCTTACTCAAAAAAAATGGCCACTTTGGAGCGGATCATTGACAGTTTTGACAACATCAGGGACGCTTACATTATGGGCGCCGGCCGGGAGATGAGAGTCATTGTCGACAACGAAAAATCCAGTGATCGGGACGCCCTGGATCTGAGCCGCCGGATCGCCGGAAAGATTGAAAAGGAGTGCTCCTATCCCGGCCTCATCAAAGTCACTGTGGTCCGCCGCAGCGAGGCGTTTGCCATGGCTCACTAGAGCCTAAGTTAAAGGGGCCTTGCTGAAAAAAAAAAATCAGGAAACTCTGTCAATGACCGGCTTGAAAAAATTTTTGCTGGCTTTGATGTTTGGGAGTCTTTTAGGCTCTGCCGCCGGCGCCTGGGCCTGCAAGGGCATGCCGGGCTATAAATGCGCGTCCGGCGCCAAACTCCAAGGCTTAAGCTCCCGGCGCCTGCCAGCCGCGGGAGCAAGCGATCCGGCGCCGAGGGGGGCTAAAGAGATTCAAAGCGCCGCGGCGCCGGCCGCGCCCGGCCCTGACGCCTCTCAAAACAGCGCCGGCCAGGCCCGCCCGCCGCTCTGCTCAGCCCATCTTTCTGTGAAGGCTGCGATCACGCCGGTGACTTTGGACGCTTTAAAAAGCTCCATTGCCTTTGCCAAAAAAGAATCCTGCTCCTCGATTCTTGTGGACATTGACACCCCTGGCGGGAGCCTTCCGGCGACCCGGCTGATTGTTCAGGAGATTTTGAACTCCCCCATTCCTGTTTTGTGCCTTGTCTCGCCCGCCGGGGCGCAGGCCACAAGCGCTGGGGCCATTATTCTTCAGGCCTGTCATGTCTCCGGCGCCATAAAAGGGACAAACCTTGGCGCCTCAACTCCTGTAATGATGGGAAAGGAAATGGAAAAAGAAAGCGATATGAGAAAAAAAGCCATTAACGACACGGTGTCTTTTGTCGAGTCGCTCACAAACTGGCGCAAAAGGAACAGGATCTTTGGAAGGCAGATTGTCACAGACGCAAAATCCGTGACTGCCGAGGAGGCCTTTAAGCTGAAGGCCATTGACTGGACAGGGGACAGGACTGAGGATTTTCTGGCTTTTGCCAATGGGCGGGAGGTCAAAATGGCCGGGGGCAAAACCATGAAGGCGGAGATTGGCCCCTTAAAGGCTTTTCCCCTGGGATTTCGCTATCATCTTTTGGCTTTTTTTGCCGACCCTCAAATCCTCTATCTTTTGTTTTTGGGCAGTGTTATGCTAATTTACTTTGAGCTGACTCATCCGGGGGTTATGGCGCCCGGCGTGGCGGGCGCCGTGGGGCTTGTGATCTCGCTTATGGGGCTCAACGCCTTAAGCGTGGCCTGGGGCGCGGTGGCTTTGATATTTCTTGGGCTGATCTTGTTTGCGGCGGAGATGTTTCTCCCCAGCTTTGGGGTTTTGGGCATAGGAGGGCTTGTGTCGTTTCTTTTGGGAAGCATTTATTTGTTTGATCCGGTGGAGATGGGGGGCTATCAGCTTCCCATTGCGCTGATTTTGTTTTCTGTTTTGGTTATCGGCCTTGTGATTGCGGGAGTCGCCGCCCTCGCGCTGAAAACCATCCGCATGAAGAAAAACATCACAGGCATGGGGACAGTGCTCGGCCGCGAGGGCGAGGTTGAGGAAATATCCAATAAGGAGGGGACCAGGGGATGGATCAGCATTCATGGGGAAAACTGGCGCTTTGCCTCTGAGGAGCCTTTGAAGCCGGGGGACGAAGTCCATGTCATCAGGCAAAAGCGAATGCTGCTGTATGTGATAAAGCAAGAGTCCTGAAAAGGCTTTCCCGCGGGCCCCCCCCTGCGCATGGGGCGCTGTCCAGAGAGCTGCGCAACCCCTGGAGGGCAAATGCTGAAAGATCTAAAAATCCGCTCCAGCTTTCGCAAAAGCGCCAGAGCGGTTGTTTTCCCTGGAGACTGCCTGGATCTCCTCCAGAACATCCCGGAAGGCTCCATTCAGCTGATTGTCACCTCCCCCCCCTACAATATCGGCAAAGAATACGAGAAAAAACTGGATTTGAGCGCGTATATCGCGAGCCAGGCCCCGATCATCAGGGAATGCGCGCGGGTTTTGTCTCCCCGGGGCAGCCTTTGCTGGCAGACAGGAAATTATGTAAACAAAGGCTCAATTGTCCCCCTGGACACAGCTTTGCATCCTGTGTTTGACTCCCTTGGCCTGAAAATGAGAAATCGGATTATATGGCATTTTGAGCATGGCCTGCACTGCTCCAAAAGGTTTTCCGGAAGATATGAGACCATTGTCTGGCTCACAAAATCAGATGACTATATTTTTCACTTGGATCCTGTGCGGATCCCCCAAAAGTATCCTGGAAAAAAGCATTTTAAAGGGCCAAAATCAGGCAGTATTCCTGCAACCCTCTCGGAAAAAACCCAGGGGACATGTGGGCCATTCCCAATGTAAAAAGCAATCATGTTGAAAAAACCAGCCACCCCTGCCAGTTTCCCGTTGAGCTGGCTGAGCGGCTGGTTCTTTCCATGACCAATAAAGGCGGCTGGGTTTTGGATCCGTTTTTGGGATCAGGGACAAGCCTGATTGCCGCTTTGAAGCATGGGCGAAGGGGCGCGGGGGCGGAAATCAGCCGGGAATATATCAATATCGCTTATGAAAGAATCAGCCGGCTGAAGCGCGGCTCTTTAAAATGCCGCCCGATGAACATGCCTGTTTATGATCCCAAAAAGCCGAATGGGGGCCAGATCTATAAAATCAGGCCGCGCTCTGATCAGAAAAGCCTGTTTCAGGAATCTCCATTGGATTTTGAGCTGTGACCATATCTCAGACTTACTCTCATTTAAACGGACTGGAATATTTGCTGGTCCATAAGAAATCTCGGCTCTTCGGAAGAATCTGTGGGTTAAAATGATGGAAGATCAGCTGAAAAAACACAATATTTTAAAGGTTATAAAAAGGGAGGGCAGGCGCGCGCCCCCGCTCCATCAAAAACAGCGCGCCTTGTTTCCAAACCTTCTATAAAGAGAGGGAAGCGCGGGCTTTTGCGCAAAAACAAAATAATCAAAAATCCCGGCCAAGGCCTCTTTGCCCTGCAGAGACAAGCCGCAGCCGATCCGGGCGCTCAAACACTCGCGGAGACAAAGCCCCTCATCAAAGCTTTTTCCAGAGGGCGGAGCCTTTTTTCAGCCCTCCCGCATAAAGGTTATAATGCGGCGCGTAAATTTCAGAAAAAAAAGCAAAATAAAGATTGAAAAAATATAGAAAAACTTGTTAAGATTCAAACAAATAATTTTTGCGCTTTTGAAAAGTTTTTGGGCTGCGCAAAAAAACAATAATAACAAAAAAGGAGACACTGTTTATGCAAAATCAAAACGAGAGTTTTCAGCGGGCGCGCGCAGGCGCCGGGCATTGGGGCAAAGCCTGCAATAAATTAACAATGCCGGAAATCACAGAGCTTAGCGATCAGGCGCTGCTCTCCCAGACAAAGCTTTTGGTTCAAAAAGAGCGGAGCCTTCATGTTCAGGTTTTGCGCCATTTGCGGGAGATTGAGGCCCGGCAGCTGTATTTTTCCGAAGGCTATGCCAGCTTGTTTGACTATGCTGTCAGGGGCCTTGGATACAGCAAAGGGGCGGCCTTCCGCCGCATCAAGGCCATGAGGCTTTGCCGGGATGAGCCGGAAACTCTGGAGAAAATTAAATCCGGCAGGCTGAGCCTTTGCGCCGCAAGCCAGCTTCAGAGTTTTTTTGAAAAGCAAAAAAAAGAGGAGTCCCGTTTAAAAAATGATTTAAAAAAAGCTTCTGAGTCTGGGCTGGCTGTTCAGTCTATAAAGCAGCGGGGGGAGCTTGAATTGAAAGACTCCGCCAGCTCTGCGCTGCGGGAAAAAAACAAAATCCTTGCGCCAGAACAGGGATGCTTGCAGTCAGGCTCAGCGCCAGGGCCAGAGAAAAGCGGAGGTTCGGCGCTGGGATCTTTTGGGAGGGAGCGCGCTGCTCCGCAGCGCAAGCGCGCGCCAGGCCCTGACGCCGCCATGCAAAAGCAGTTTATGGCTGAGGAGGCTTGGCGGGGGCCAGCCTTTGAGGCGGACAAAAGTCCAGCTCTGGAGAGGGAGAAAAAGCTGGCGCTGATTGAGAAGGCGGAGGGCTGCTCATCCCGCGAGACGGAGAGGCTGCTTTTGGAGGAGGCGCCGGATTCAAAGAGGCTTTTGCAAAAAGATCATGTCCGTTTTTTGGGAGAGGGCCGGTTTGAGCTGAAAGCTGTGATTGACGGGGAAACGCGCGGGAAGCTGGAGCGGTTAAAGTTTTTGCTTTCCCATAAGAATCCTTCTATGGGTTATGGGGAGTTGCTGGGGGCTGTATTGGATTTAGGCTTAAAAAAGCATGATCCCAGCCTGCGCGGCAAAAAGCCTTCTCAAAAGCTGAGCGAAAGCGAGCAGTCAGACAGGAGCGCAAGCGAGCAGTCAAACAGAGACGAAAGCGAGCGCCCAAACAGGAGCGAAAGCGCGCATTCAGGCAGGAGCTTGGGGGCAAAAATAAAAGCGCCCGCGCAGGCTTTGCGGCTGCGCCCGCAGTCAGGCTCAGCGCCGGGCCCCGGGAATAGCAAAAATTCAGCGCCAGGGCCAGAGAAAAGCGGAGGTTCGGCGCTGGGATCTAAGGGAAAGCCAGCAGGCTCGGCGCCTGGGTTAGGGAAAAACGCGGGTTCGGCGCCGGGCCCGGAGGAAAACAAACCGCCGCGAGGAGGAACGGCCGCGAGGCCGGCCCAGCAAACAGGCTCAGCGCTGGGGTCTAAGGGAACGCCAGCAGGCGCGGCGCCGGGATCGGGCAAAATCGGAGGTTCGGCGCTGGGATCTTTTGGGAGGGAGCGCGCTGCTCCGCAGCGCAAGCGCGCGCCTGGGCCTGGGGGAAGCAGATATATCCCCGCGGAAGTCAAAAGGCTTGTATGGGCAAGAGATCAGGGTTGCTGCTCTTATGTCAATCCCAAAACCGGGCGGAGATGCGGCTCCCGGTATATGATTCAAATGGATCATATTAAGCCATATTCCCTGGGGGGCTTGTCCACAAAAGAAAACATGAGATTGTTATGCGCCGGCCATAACAGGTTTCGGGCGCGGCAGACATTTCCCGCATCCAGGCGGCTTGCAGCTCCCGGCCGGCCCCCTGATTTTGCCTGATATTTCTTGTGACAAGAAAACCTTATAGTTTTAAAGGATTGGAAGCTATGGAAATTGCCTTGTATCATAACCTTGGAAACCTCCCGGATCCCCCAAAAGTAACCCACAGATTCTTTTAAAGAGGCGAATTATCAAATGGCGGCTCTGTTATTTTTCCAGACGGAGCTGGTCATGTTCCGGGCTTAAAAGGCCGCCTTAACCCTGTTCTGGACCCATTAAACAGGACTTATCTTTATGCTGACAATATCGCTGTCAATGGAGGGATGCAGCAGCCAGCGGCCTTTAAGTTTGGAGAAAAGCTGCATTTGCGGGATTCCCATGGAGAGGAAAAACTTATTAAAGTTATTGACATTGCAGGCCGGTCAGCGCTTTTAGAGTATCGCGGCGCATTGGAGGCAAAATCAAAAAAGCCCTGACTGGCTGGCCTTGGGCGCCGGCCGGCCTTAGGGCGCCGCGGGCATTTCCCCATCCTCCGCCCCGGCGCGGGCGCGGATTTCCCAAAGAAAATTCAGCCTGTATCTCAGATACCAGTAAAAAGCCTGCCGCAGGCCGGACAAAAAGCCCGCCTCAGCCCCGTCCCGGCCGCCCTCAAAAGCCGGATCCGGGCCGGCTAAATAGAGGCCCCAGAGCATCTTTTGAGCCGTCCCGTGGTTTTGCTCTGCGGCTTTATGAAGCCAATTCTTAAACCCCTCAATATCCCCTTTTTCTTGAAGCATGTAAGCCAGCTCTATCTGAGCTGCCGCGCGGCCCCGCGCGGCCATGCGCTCAAGATTTTTGATTTCCCCCTCCATGCAGGCTGCTCTGCCGATAAAATGAGCGCAGTCCGAGCCGAGCTCCCCCGCCAAGATCTTCTGTATATTCCGCGAGGCTGAGGCCGACACATAGAAGGAGCCAAGGGAGCTGTTTTGAGAGGTCGCTTTATGAACAGCCGCCACAACTCTCCCCTGCTGATCAAAAACCGGGGAGCCGCTGGCGCCGCCGCGCGGGGCTTTTCCCTCAGCTTCAAACCACAGAACGGCGCCCCCTTCTGTCAGATCTAAATCAGGGCGGCCGAACAGCGGCTGTTTTTGGCTTGTTTTTTTCAAGATGGATCCGCGGAAGCCTATAGAGAAAACCGGCTCATGCGGAGAAACGGCGCTGTCTCTTATCTTCAGCGCGCCGCCTGGGATATTTTCAGACATTTCCAAAAGCGCCAAATCATGCAGGGCGGAGAGAAAAACCCTCTTAATCAGGGCTGTCTCTATCCTCCCATCCTCCTGATACAAAAAAATAAAGGAAGAATCAGCGCCGTTTGCCCATTGCGCGCGGATGATATGAAAATTAGTGACAAAATACCGCGCCGGGCCGGATGCTGTTTCCGCCTCTATAAAAAAGCCTGTCCCCTGGCTGGCGCCGTCTGTTGTTCCCCATACCGCTTGAGCCAGCAGAGCCTCCTGGGGGGAAAAGCCTCTTGAATCCTCGGGGGGCCCGCCTGTTATTCTGATGGCGCAAAGCGCCGCAAGAGCTTCCAGAGCTTGAGACAGCCCGCCCTCCGATTGAATTTTCCCGGACAAAACAAGATCTGGCGCCCAGGTTTTTATGCAGTCTTCCGCTTCCTCTCTGATCTTTTGGAACTTTGGCTCATTTAAAATCCTGATCTCTTTAAATTTGGGCTCATCCAGGATATTGTTTGCTCTGCCGGGCGCGGCGCGGGCGGAATGAGGCCGATCAAAAGAATCGGCTTGAGCGGGGGCGGGGAGCGGGCAGGCGAAAGCCAGACAAAATTTCAGCCCCATGCGTTTCCATTTGGAAGGATGACTCATGGGGCTGAAAGATATCACTAAATGAGCGCTTTGTCAAGGGGAAAATTCAGGCTTTGCGCGGGGGCTGTGAGCGCCGTTTCGCCGGAATGCGGGGGAATGGCGGGTCTGGGAAAAAATAAATGGTGGGCCTGGGAAGATTTGAACTTCCGGCCTCGCGCTTATCAAGCGCGCGCTCTAACCGCTGAGCTACAGGCCCCTGTGTTTTTTGCCGGCTTTTTTCAGCCATCCGGTTTTTCAAGCATAGCCGCTTTGCCTGAATTTTCAACAGGCTTTTCCAGCCGCAGCGCCTTCAGGAAAAATCATCCGCGTCCGCGCCAATATCCCGGCGGAGCTGCCTCCCCGGCCAGGTGATTTTTTCAGCCAGTTTGTAAGCCTTGTCTAAAGCCTCTTTTCTGGTTTTTCCGATGCCGACAGCGTCCAAAACCCGCCCGCCGTCTGTCAGCCATTTTTTTCGGGCCTCGTCAAAGGCCATGGCTCCAGGAAGCAGATAGCTCTCAGAATCCCCCCGCAAAACCGGCCCCTCAATCACAGCCCCTTTAACCGGGCGCTCCGGGTAGCCGGCGGCGGCCAGGACCGCGCAGGCCGCGTGGAGCGGCTTCCATTTCAGCTCAGGGAGGCGGCCGGCCGCCGTTTCGGCAAAGGCTTCAGTCCATGACACATTGGATCCGGAATCATCTAAAAGAGGCAGCAGCGCCTGAGCCTCAGGGTCTCCAAAGCGGACATTGTATTCCAAAACCTTTGGGATGTTTTTTCTGGCCATCAGCCCGATATACAAAACGCCGCGATAGGTCATGCCGCGCTTTTGCAGCCCCTCAACAGTCGGCTGGATGATCCCTCTTTGGACAGCCTCCATAAGCTCCGGCGGCGCCGTGACAGGGGCAAGGGCCCCCATGCCGCCCGTGTTAGGGCCTTTTTGACCCTCGCGGAGCCTTTTGTAATCCCGCGCCAGCGGGAGCAGGCGCCAGCCCCCGCCGTTTGTGAGAATAAAGACAGACATCTCGCGCCCGCGCTGAAAATCCTCTATCAGGGCGCGCTCCCCCGCCTTTCCCAAGGCTTTTTTTTCAAACAAAAGGCGGGACTTTTCCTCCAGCTCCCGCCTGTCCGCGCATATAAAAACCCCCTTTCCCCCGGCCAGGCCGTCAGCTTTGAGAACAAAAGGCGGGAAAAAATTTTCAGCGGCGCTTAAAGCTTCGGAAACCGAGGAGACAGTTTGATAAGAGGCTGTGGGAATGCCCTGCCCCTTCATAAACTGCTTGGCGAAGATTTTGCTCCCCTCCAGGCGGGCGGCGCGGGCGCCTGGGCCAAACACACTGACTCCGCGCCCCCTTAAAAAATCCGCCAGTCCCTCCACAAGAGGCTGCTCCGGTCCGATGACGCAAAGATCCGGCCGCTCTTTTCCCAGCCATTCGGCAAAGGCCGGGCGGTCCCGCAAAAAAGAGGCGGGAAGAGGCTCCGCCGCCGCCATGCCCGGCCTTCCGGGGAGCGCAAAGATCCGGCCCGCTTTTTTCGGGCCCTCTGAAAGCGCCTTAATCAGCGCGCTTTCTCTGCAGCCATTGCCTATGACAAGAGCTTTCATAATATGGTTTTACGCTCCAAAGATCTGCATAAGCGCTGCGCTGAGGCCATGAGGCAGCGGAAAAACCGCTCAAGACCGAGAGCAGGCTCTGGCCATGCGGCTGAAATAACCGCAATGGGGCAAAAAAGCAGAGCCGGGAGAAAGCGCAAATATGCCGGCCCTGTCTGGCTTTGTTTGAAAGTCATTGGCTTTTTTTTGAGCCCGCTCTGTTGGAATCTGAATAGCCAGCGGTTTCGGTTTGACCTGGCCACATCCAGCCGATTCCCAGGTTTTTCAAAGCCTCTTTCAGCGCCCTCAATTCAAAGGGTCCGGCAGAGGCCGCCTGAATGGCTGGCCCGGGGCGCCTTTGGCTTGAGAGAGGTTTTTTCTCTCCGCCGCTTTTGGCGCCCCGCTATGTGGCTGTTTTCTCCTTAAAAAGGAGGTGATCCAGCCGCAGGTTCCCCTACGGCTACCTTGTTACGACTTCACCCCAATCATCAGCCGCGCCTTGGACGCCTGCATCCGAAGTTAACAGAGCGGCTTCTGGCGCAGCCAACTTTCATGGTGTGACGGGCGGTGTGTACAAGGCCCGGGAACGTATTCACCGCGGCATGCTGATCCGCGATTACTAGCGATTCCGGCTTCATGTCATCGAGTTGCAGATGACAATCCGAACTGAGGCCGATTTTAAGAGATTGGCTCCGCCTTGCGGCTTCGCAGCCCTCTGTATCGGCCATTGTAGCACGTGTGTAGCCCTGGATATAAAGGCCATGAGGACTTGACGTCATCCCCGCCTTCCTCCGGCTTAAAGCCGGCAGTCCCCTTAGAGTGCTCAACTGAATGGTCGCAACTAAGAGCAGGGGTTGCGCTCGTTGCGGGACTTAACCCAACATCTCACGACACGAGCTGACGACAGCCATGCAACACCTGTCCAGAAGCCCGAAGGCGACCCTGTTTCCAGGAATCTTCCTCTGGATGTCAAACCCAGGTAAGGTTTTTCGCGTATCATCGAATTAAACCACGTGCTCCACCGCTTGTGCGGGCCCCCGTCAATTTCTTTGAGTTTTAACCTTGCGGCCGTACTCCCCAGGCGGGACGCTTAACGCGTTAGCTCCGGCGCTGATGGGGTCAATTCCATCAACACCAAGCGTCCATTGTTTACGGCGTGGACTACCAGGGTATCTAATCCTGTTTGCTCCCCACGCTTTCGGGCCTTAGCGTCAGTTTTGGACCAGGCAACCGCCTTCGCCTCCGGTGTTCCTCCTGATATCTACGTATTTCACCACTACACCAGGAATTCCATTGCCCCCTTCCAAACTCAAGTTAAGCAGTATCAAAAGCGCTTCCAGGGTTGAGCCCTGGGCTTTCACTCCTGACTTGCAAAACCGCCTGCGCCCGCTTTACGCCCAATAATTCCGGACAACGCCTGGACCCCTCGTCTTACCGCAGCTGCTGGCACGAAGTTAGCCGGTCCTTTCTCCTCGGATACCCTCATTTTTTTGTTCTCCAAGAACAGAGCTTTACAACTCTAAAGCCTTCATCACTCACGTGGCGTCGCTGCGTCAGGGTTTCCCCCATTGCGCAAAATTCCCTACTGCTGCCTCCCGCAGGAGTTTGGGCCGTGTCTCAGTCCCAATGTGGCTGATCATCCTCTCAGACCAGCTGCCGATCATTGCCTTGGCGGGCTTTTACCCCGCCAACAAGCTAATCGGACGCGGACCAATCCTCAAGCGCCGCCAGCCCCCGAAAGGGCTGAAAGCTTTGACCCCCGCATCCGCAGATGCTGTGGCCTTATGCGGCATTAGCCAGCTTTTCAGCTGGTTATTCCCCGCTTCAGGGCATGTTATCCACGCGTTACTCACCCGTTTGCCGCTTTACTCGCCCCCCGAAGGGGGCTTTCTCGCTCGACTTGCATGTATTAGGCGCGCCACCAGCGTTTGTCCTGAGCCAGAATCAAACTCTCCACTTAAATCTGAAGAATTCTTTTCTAAAAAAGCATTCATTCTATAAACCCTGAAAGATTAACTTTCCGGGTCCCGAAACAATCACTGGCTATTCAGATTTCAAAGAGCGGAGCTTGGATTTTATGGCTGGCCGGGGGCTGCTGTCAAGCGCCTGCCGGGCCATGCCTTAGAAAAAACCAAAGCGGCTTTAAGTTTTACGGCTGGCGGCCCCCCCGTGTCAAGCCCCTAAACAAGAAAAAATCATTTTTTTTTCACTTTAAAACCAGCGCTCCGGCCTCATGGCCCTGTCTTTTCGGGAAGATTCAGGCTTTTCAGGATCTCCGCTTTGCCGGCCCCGGGGTCTTTCATCTGAAGCTCAAAGGCTTTTTTCAAAAGCCGGCCAAGGGGCCTTCCAGGGGCCAGCCCCCTCTGGAGCAAATCCTCTCCAGAGAGAAGGGGCGGGGGGAGCCGCCCATCAGAGCCTTCCCGCCGCTCAAACTCCCAGAGCCGGCCGGCAAAGCGGCCAGCGGAAAGCCCCTGGCTGTTCAGCCATGCGAGGCTGAGCGCTTTGACCTGCGCCTTTTGCCCCTCAAAGGCCATTAAATTGTCTAAAAAAGAGGATTCCCGCAGGAGAAGCGCCCCGGCGGCATGAAAATACGAAAGGCTTTTTTTTATGGCCGCCGAGGAAAGCTTGAGGTTTTTAAGAAATCTATGAAACTTCAGCCCTTGAGCCGCTTGAGAATCCGCTTTGGAGAAAAAATAAGGCATTCCCGCCGCTGTCCATATAAAGGACTCATCCCGCCTCAGCTCCTCCCAAGGGGAAAACTCCTGATCCCAAAAAGCGGCGCTCCGCTCATCTGGAAAGCTATGGGGGGAAGGCTCCCCGCCCGGCGCGCTGTCCGGCAAATCAGGGGGATGGCTGGCAGGGGGATGGCTAGAGGGGGAGTCCGATGCCAGGCTGGAGGGAAAAAAAACCGGCCCGATAAATCCGTTTTGTTTCAAAAGCCTCATGGCCTTCCCCATCCGGCCGCGGGAAAGCATTTTCCTCATTTCGTCAGCGATTCTCTCCCTGGAGACGCTTTTCAGGAGCGGGGCGGAAAGCGCGGCGGCCCGGAGGGTTTTCGCCTCTATCCGAAAGCCCAGCTGATGGGCCAGCCGCAAAGCCCTCAGGGGCCGCAGGCGGTCCTCCTGAAAGCGCGCCATGGGATCTCCCACAGCCCTTAAAAGCTTTCGCTTCAGATCCGCCATCCCTCCGGCAAAATCAAGGATGCGGTTTTGCCGCAGGCAGTAAAACAGAGCGTTCACTGTAAAGTCTCTTCTTTGGGCGTCCTCTCTCATAGAGGAGGGCCGGACAGAGTCAGGCCGCCGCCCGTCCGTGTAGGCGGCTTCTGTCCGAAAGGCTGTGATCTCCAGGCGGAAGGAGGGGTTTTTCAGAGGGACAAGGACAGTTCCGTATTTTTCAATGGCTTTTGCAGAGGGAAAGATTTTCAGCGCCTCGCTCGGCGGGGCTGAAGAGGCCATGTCAAAATCTTGTGGGGCGCGGCCTAAAAGGGCGTCCCTGACACACCCGCCGGCCAAAACCGCCTCAAAGCCATGATGGCGCAGCTTGCCGGCGATGCCTTTGATCTGGGGCCAGTGGGGATGCTTCGCGAGAAGGGCTTGGATTTCAGGCATGCGCTTTGCTTTTAAGGGGGCGGCTGGGGGCTTTTTGAGAGGATAAAAAAGGCTTTGGCGTAGCTTCTGATTTGATCCAGGAGCGACTGAAGGCCGTTTGTCCGCCGGGAGCTTAAATAGCTTGCGAGATCCAGCTGATTCAAAAACTCTGGCTTTGCGCGCAGGATGTCCTCCGGCCCTCTCAAAGAGTAAAACTCAATCATCAGCGCGAGGATCCCCTTTGTGATCAGGGCCTCGCTGTCCCCTGTAAAAGCCACCCGGCCGGGGCGGCCTTTTTCAGCTTTCAGCCATTCGGCCTTGAGCCAGAGGCGGGACTGGCAGCCCTTGACCAGCCGATTCGGCAGCTTGTCTTTTTCATCAAAGGGGGGCAGCGCCTGCCCCATGGAGATAATGGTCTTATAGCGGTCTTCCCAGGGGGATTCTGGAGGGAAGCGGGACAGGATTTTTTGGTTTCGATCCTCCACTGGCTCCTCTTTCGCTGGACGCCCTGCTTGCTGGGACAGCGCCTGTTGTTGGGACGGCCATTGAGGCCGTTCCCGGCAGCTTTGCGCAGGGGAGGGCTTGTTTGCTGGGACAGCCTGGCGGCCGTTCCCGGCAGCTTTGCGCAGGGGAGGGCTTGTTTGCTGGGACAGCCTGGCGGCTGTTCCCGGCCGTTCCTCAGCTGCTCCCTTGCGCCTGACCGCCTTGATTAAATAAATCCCCCTTGCGCTTTTGATTATACTCCTGCGGGCTGGGAAGTCAGCTAAAAAGCGCCCGCCCATGGCTGATTTTTTAAGCGCTTAAGCGCCGAGAGGCCGTTCAGCGAGACCAGCCCGCCGGCCCGCCGGCTCCCCCATAAATCGCTTGGCTTTGCCGCTGCTTTTTGAAGGCCTAAACAATCCGCCGTTCCAGCAGCCGCAGCGGAGGGAGCGCGCTGCTCTGCGGCGCAATGACAGCTGTTGGCCTGCAGCGGATTTTTTTGGCAGCGGGCAGAGTTTTTCGCTATAATCATTAAAAAGCGGCGGGATCATCAATTAAGAAAGGGGGAAAATGAGCAAAATAACAGATTCTGGACAAAGTCCGGGGAAAAGCAATGTCCCGGCTCCCGATGAGATTTGGAAAATTTTGAGGGAGGTGTCTTTAAGCCAAAAGGAGGCCGGCCGCCAGGCGCGGGAATTTGACCGGCGGATGCAGGCCAGTCAGGAGGCGGCTGACCGCCGGGCGCGGGAATTTGACCTTCAGCTGCGGGCCAATAAGGAGGAGGCCAGCCGCCGGCGGCAGGAATTTGACCGGCGGATGCAGGCCAGCCAGGAGGCGGCTGACCGCCGGGCGCGGGAATTTGACCTTCAGCTGCGGGCCAATAAGGAGGAGGCCAGCCGCCGGCGGCAGGAATTTGACCGGCGGATGCAGGCCAGCCAGGAGAAATTTGACCGGCGGATGCAGGCCAGCCAGGAGAAATTTGACCGCCGGATGCAGGCCAGCCGGAAGGAGGCCGACAGGCAAATCCGGGAAACCTGGCGCCAGATCAACAAAATGGACGGAAAATACGGCAATTTATGGGGGGATTTAGTGGAGGCTTTGATACAGGGAAATCTAATTGAAGCTCTGAAGGAGGAGGATCTTGATGTTAAAAAAATAATCCCCAACTACACAGGGCATTTAAACGGCCGCATAAAGGAGTATGATTTGATTGCCCTGAACGGGCGGGAGGCTGTGGTTGTGGAGGCCAAGTCCACTCTAAGCGAAAAAAAAGCGGACGAGTTTTTAAAGGCGATGGCCCAGTTTAAGGATTACTGCCCTGAGTTCAGCCATTTGACTGTGTATGCGGGCATAGCCGGCTTGAGGGCTTCGGAGGATGTTGTTAAATATGCCGCCAAAAAGGGCTTGTTTGTGATTTTGGTAAAAGGGAAAAACGCGGTTTTGCTGAAGCCCCCCAAAGGCTCTAAGCCCAGGGTTTTCTGAGAGCTGTAAAAAAGGCCGGACAAAAGCGGACAGTCTCCGCTGAAAATAAATGGCTAAAATAATCAAGGGGAGGTTTTAGATGAAAAAAATCAGATTCGCTATGGGCCTCAGCCTGGCCCTGCTCACAGGCTGCTACACTCCTTTGTCAGGAATTCAACAATGCGCGCTCGCTGGCGCGGGGGAAGTTTATACCGGCTCATTTCACGCGATAGCGCCAATCCCCAACTGCCGCCTGCCTCAAACGGATGCGGAGCGGGCAAAAATTAATGAAATCAGGCCCGAAGCTCAAGCGCTGGCGCAAAAAAACAAACAAATCTCTTGGTTCCAGTTAGGATTAGCAGCTGGCGCTCCGCTGCTCTTTGCAGTAATTCTCGGCCTGTCCCAGCTTTGACGCTTAATTTGGGCTTTTGAGGCTTTCAAGGCGGGAAACCTGTTTGAGGCCGCAAAGCGCAAGCCCCAAAAACAGGCTGGCCCATAGTCTGATTTTTCATTAAAAAGCTTTGCTCAGGGCGCGCCTGGCGCAAAAAAGGGAAAGCGGGAGAAAGCTGGATCAGCGGATGCGGAAATGGACGGATAGGGGCTATAGATGCCAAAGAGATGGGGGCATCCTGCATGGCGGCCATGATCTTTTAAATTGCTCTTGCGGGAAACACCAGCCCGCGCCGCGCTTTTGTTTTGACAGCTTAAAAATTTTCCCTTAGGCTTTTTGTCTGCGGGGGGTGTTCCTGTTTGCGGGGCCTCGGCGCGGGCAGGAGCCTGCAAGCTTGGGCCAGCCGGGAGCCTGAAATTTAGACTAGGCGGAAGCCTGAGGATTTGGAGCAGCGCGGCAGCCAGGCCGGCAAAATTTGAGGGCTGGGGCCAGTCTGGCGGAAAAACAGCAGCGCGGAGGCAAAACGAGAGATGGCTCTTAAAATTCGCCGCTTTTTTAATCAAAAATCCGCCGGCGCCCTGATTATGGCGCTGTTTTTTGCCGGCCTGGGTCTTTTTGCCTATCTGCTGGCCAACAACAAAATCAGCCTGTTTTACAACAAGGGCTATGAGCCTGATCAGCCCATTCCCTTTTCCCACAAGCTCCATGCCGGCCAATACAAAATTGACTGCCTGTTTTGCCATGCCGGGGTGGAAAGCGCCCGCCGCGCCAGCCTTCCCAGCCTGAATATCTGCATGAGCTGCCATCAGTCTGTCAAGGCTGAAAGCCCCTGGATTCAAAAGCTCGCGCAGGCTTTTTACGCCGGCGAGCCGGTGGCCTGGGCCAAGGTTCACCTTTTGCCGGATTTTGTGAGGTTTTCGCATTTTCATCACATCAAAGCCGGCAAGGAGTGCTCCGCCTGCCATGGGCCGGTTGAGGAGATGGAAAGGGTCTATCAATACAAAGACCTCTCCATGGGCTTTTGCGTGAACTGCCACCGCCAGTCTCCTGAAGATCAAAAGCTCTTAAAAGGCCTGAAGGGCAAAAGCCATCATCAGGCGCCCATTGACTGCAAAACCTGCCATTATTGAAAAAAAGAAAAAAAAGCTTGACAAAAGCGGATTTTTGGGTTAAATTGCCCTCAATGCTCCCGCCGGCCCCCTAAAAATGGGGAGCGGCCGCGGGGCCGGCCCAGCAAACAGGCGGCGGGGCCGGCCCAGCAAACAGGCCGCGGGGCCGGCGCCCATCAAACAGGCGGGCTAATGGTTTGTAATAGGAGGATCTAAGAGACAATGAGAGAATCTGAAATGAGCAGCTGTTCTGATATTCTGCGATTCGGCGCCAAAGCCGGACGCGCCCTCTTTTTCATCCTGAATTTTGCGCTGGGCGCGCCGCTTTCCAAGGCGGAATCAGACAGGCTTCCCGAAGCTGTGGAGCGGGCTGCCAGGGCCATTGTGAAAATAAATACAGGCGCGGATATGTATGTCGCGGGATTTGCTGTTAAAGCTCCAGACGGCGAAAATTTTATCGCCGCTGATTTGAGTTTCGCGGTGGCGGGCCTTCGCGAGGCGTCTAAGTTTCAAATTGAAGACATATACGGCCGCCGGATTCTGGGAGAAGTCTATGTGGCGGCTTTTGATATGGCCAGCCGGCTTGCTCTGCTGAAGGCGCCCGGCTGGAGCGGCCCTGTTTTGCCGCTCTCTGATTTTAAAGCCGGCCCATCTAAAGAAGCCCATTATCAATTAAGCTTTATCAGTGAGGAACAATCAGAGGAAAAGGGCGGCTGGGAAGAGGGCGAGTGGAAAACAGCGGAGAGCCTTTTCCCAGGAAAATCCCAGGGACAATCCCAGGGAAAATCCACAGGCAAGCTCCGGTACGCGGAGGTTTTTGGCCTGGCCGCTGACTGGAAACACAGCTTTTACGGCTACACGCATGGCATTAACAGGAGAGCCGGCCCTCTGCTTAACAAAAATGGCGCCTTGGCTGGATCGATTTATGGCCATGATCGAAGGCATGCTGTGTTTGGAGCAAAATCCTCCGCTTTGGAAAAGCTGCTAAAAAGCGCGGCGCGGCGCCGCTTTTCAGCAGCAAGCTTTGTAAAAGAGATGGAAAAACAGCTGGCGGATATGGGATCAGCCGCCATGGCGGGAGATGGCGAGGCGGCCTGGACACTGGCTCTTTTTTCCCGCGATGAGGCCGGCGATAGAGGGGAATATGAAAAGTGGCGGGACTTGGCGCTTAGGGCGGGAAACAGCAGAGCTTTTTATTTTGCGGCTCTTGAATGGATAGAGCTTGAAGAATATGAAAAAGCCCTGCCGGCTTTGCGCGGCGCGGCGGATCAGGGCCAGAGCAGCGCGATGCCCCTGCTGGCCTCTGCATTTTTATATGGGGAGGCGGGGGTTGTCCGGGATTTAAAAGCCGGGGCGCTTCTTATGCAAAAAGCCGCGGAGAGGCAAAATCCTGAAGCTGCGTGGGAGCTGGCCGCTCTGTATCTGTTTGGCGAAGGGCTGCCCAAAGACACCGCAAAAGGCATGGAGATTTTGCATGATCTGGAGCGGAAAGGCTTTAAGCCGGCGGGGGAGGCTTTGAAAAGAATGGCCATGCGGGGGCCGCTCTTTTCATACCCAGACAAAAGCTTCCGCTGCCGAATATCTATAATGGGAAAATAAGGGAGAGGCTAAAAAAATAAGGGAGGGAATCTGTTATGAGCCAAAATATTTTAAATTCAATAAAGGTCAAAACGGCCGCCGCGCTGTGTTTTTTTTCAGCTTCGGCCTTTGGCTTTCCGGCAAAAAAGGATCCTTTTGGCGCGCCTGTTTCTAAAAGCTTTTCTGAAAGCGGGGCGGAGCAGCCGCAAGGCCGGCCCTTTAAAATTGAAATCCAGGCTGCGGTTTTTGAAAGGGAAGATGGCCGCCTGTATCCAAAATGCCGGGTGTCTTTAAAAAAACATCCAGAGGCTTTGCCTGGCTTTGTCAAAGAGGCTGCGAGTCTTGCCGAAGAGTTTGCCGGCGAAAGCTTGGGCGGCCTTGACAGCCAGAGCAGCCAGCGGGAGCGTCCCGCCAGCCCGTTCATTAAAACAGGCCTGGACGGCCTGGAAGAATGCCCGGCGGATATCAGCCTGGCTTTAACAGAGCGGGCGGAGCATTTTGCGCTGCATCCTCAGCTTGCTGCGGCGCCTTTTGTTTTAGCGCCTGCCGCTTATGGAGCGGGCATGGCTCTGTCCAGCTGCGCGCTGGGAGCGCTAATAGGCGGATGGGGCGGCTGGCAGCTGGCTGATGAGCGGGAGACTGGCTGGCGGGAGAGGCGGCTTGAAAAATTTGAAGGAATGGAATTTCTAAAATATCTTCCCACTTCCGGGGAGTTTATGACAGGCATAGCCCCTTTTTTGAGCGCCGGGCTTTCCATGGCCACAAGCTACACTGCCGCGGAATTCTCTAACGATCTTGCCTATCAGTCAAGAAAGGGGATGGAAAGCAGCCTGCGGAGAAAACTCGAAACAAATCTTGTAAAACTTATCACGGGCTTCAGCGGCGGACTGGGGTTTTTGTGCGGAGTCGCAGGCTCTCCTGTGGGGTATTTTTTGGGGAAAACTAAAATAGCGGAGGAAAAAGCCTCTATGAACCGCCAAAGATGGGAGCAGGCCAGCCAAAAGGCTGAAGCCTCAGAGGCCGCTTTGTCAAGCGCGCAGGCTGACCTCCAGAAATTGACACGGTCTTTAGGGCATGCGTCCAGCAAAAACGCGGCGCTGCGGGTCTCCCTGGATGAGGCGGGCCGCCGCGCGGAGGGCCTGCGCTCTGATTTGACAGCGGCGGAGCTGAGAGCCTCCCGCCTGCAGCGCGTCCTGGAGCTGAACAGCTCCTTTGAGGGCGCGGCGGCTTTGGCTGAGAAGGCCTCAGCGGCTTTAAAGGAGGCGCGGGCCAAAGAGGCTGAAAAAACAGCCGCCGCCGCCGCAGCAGCCGAAGTCCTGAAAGTCCGGCAGATTTATGTTGAATCTCTGAAAGCGGATTTTGACAGAGAGGCGGAAAATGTCCGCGGCCTGGAGCGGGCGCTGGAGGCTGAAAGCGGCTTGTTTGCGGAAAAAATCTCGTCCGCTCTTTTTAAGGCGCGCGGGCAAATAGCGGAAAAACATCAAAAACTGGAAAGCTTTGCGCGGGATATCCCTGGCATGGAGGCGCGCGGCCTCAAGCTGCGGGCGGAGAGCGAAGAGCTGAGCGGCCTTCGGAAAAAGAGCGAAAAGCGGGCGGAGCTGGCCCGGCGGCGGGCGGAGGCGGCTGAAATGGCGCGGGAGTTAGAGATGGAAAAGCTTAAGCTCTCGGATTTAACGCTCAGCCTAAAGGGCCTGGAATCAGAAGTTTCTGATTTAAAGCTGGCTTTGGATGGGGGCCTTGGCCATGGCAGTGAGCTGGCTTCCGCGCTCTCCGCGGCGCGGGCGAAGGAGGCGGAGCGGCTGCGGGAGCTGGAAGCCAGCGCTCAAAAAATACAGGCGCTGGAGAGGGCTCTCGCGGCGCGGCAGGCGCCTGCCCATTGGACATCCGAATAATCAAATCCCGCGGCTGAAGCCTCATGCCGGGGCTAAAGGGCTTCATCGGGGGCGATGGCGATCCAGTCTCCGCCGGCCTCTGTCTGGCGCTCCAAAACAATGTCAATGTCAAGGGGGACTTGGATGCGGGCCAATATCTCCTCTTGATACAGAAGCTCGTCGGGAAATATATACCTGTTGACTCCCGCTTTGGAAAGGCCCATCAAAGCCTCCCGAAAGCCCTCAAAATTCCGCCCGGCGCGGTAAGAATCTAAAAGCGCGCGGATGGCGCTGTCCCTGTGATTTTGAAAGGTGTCGCTGTAGCTGATGGCGGGGATGTTGATAAAAGCGGGGGAGTTAACCGCCTCCACCTCATAGCGCGCCTTCACATGGGCCCAGCAGCTGGTGTTAAAATAAGTGATCTCTCCGCACTGGCGCGCCTCCCTTTGCGCCACAGCCTCTCCAAGCTCTGCATTGGACAGCAGAGCGGATGATTTCCTCTCTTCGCTGCCGGCGCTTTTTTTTCGGCTTGAATCTCTGCGGCGGGCGCGGTCTAAGGCCGAATCGCTGCCGCTTTCCCCTCTTGGATCATATTTTTTTTTGGCTTTAATTTTTGGAAAAATCAAATAGATTTCCTCAGACTGGCCATTGCCCATCGGCAGCCGGCCATGAAGAATGCGGCTGTTTTGCATGAGACGGAAAACATTGCGCTCATCCCCGTCTGAATGGGATTCTTTTAAAAAATAGTCAATCCCGCAGCCGGCAATTTTTTCCAGCAGAAACCGCTTTAAATCCCTGGTTTCAAAAGAGGAAAAAACAAACCCCCTCTCCCTAAAGTAAGAGTAATATTCCTTTAAAAGCTGGCGGGAGCGCGCGCGAAGGGATGATCCGACAGCCATAGCCCCGGCCATGCGCCCGTCCGCCCAGACCGCCTCATAATCGGGGCCGGAGGAAAGCGCCGCAAACCTCAGGCCCTCCTCTTTGACCCGCGCCAAAATCTTTGCCCGGTAGCTGGATCCTCCGCTGATCCGCCATTCCACAGCCTCGTTCAGCAGAATCTCCCCCGGCTCCGCGCTTTGATAAAAAACCTCCCGGCTGGCCTCTTCCGCAACAGCGTAATGGATCCCAAAATCAGTGGCCTGGGCGCCGGGGACCCCCTCAATAGGGTCTGAGGCCAAAATGACCGCCTTTATGCTCCCCAGGGGCTTTCCCCATTTGTCTTCCACTGTTTTTTTTGCGGGCGGCAGCGCGGGGGCCGGCCCGTCATGCTCCGCTTCTGAAAACTCCCTGTTGAGCCGAAACGCTTCTGTGAAAACCGGGCGAAAGCCCTGCCGCTCATGATAAGCTCTAGCTGCCGGCCCGGCGACGGGCGGAGGCGGCTCTGTTCTGGCAAGGGTGATGTCTGAAACAATTTCTCTTGGCAGGCCAAAAAGCTCATCCACATGCCCCCTGGCCGCATAATAAAGCTTTGACTGAAAGACATCGCTCAAAAGGGGAATGCTGCGGGCGGCTTCGTTTGTCAGGGAGACTGTGATTTTCTCTCTGTAAAGGGCCGATTCATTCGGCGGAAGAATTTTTAGAAGAGGCAGAAGGGGCCGGAGAAATCCATAATCGGAAAGCCTTGCGCGGCGGGTTTCGGAGGCGGTCAGCTTCAGAAGGGACAGGGCCGCGCTGAGATAGGGCTGGAGATCCTCATAGCTGGCGGGCGGCAGGGCCGCGGCGGCAATCCCGCCCCGGCTGCTCAAATCAGTCAAATGAGGGCGGCGGCTGAGCAGATCCAAATAAAGATCTGGAGATCTTAGCAGGGCGCTCCAAAGGCTTTTGGCGATAAGCTGCGGGCGGCGCGATTCCAGGCCGCCTTCCAGAGCGGCTGTTAAAAACGGCAGAGTTTTCTCTGTCAGAGGCTCCCGCGCCTCTGTCATGTCATGCAAAGCGGCTTCGGCCTCATCCAGGCTGCTTGTCTCCGGCCCTGGCAGCGGCCGAAGCTCTTCAAAAATTTTCAGCTCCAGCTTTGGCTCCCGCGCCTCCTCATCCCAAATATGAAAAACAAAGCTGCGGCCTGAAACATGCTTGATGTGATAAGGGCAGTCTTTGACAAAGCTTCGGGCCATGCGGCCCTGTTTTGTGTCAAAAACAAAAAAGCCGCCGCCCGGCTCAGCGGCGGCAAAGGCCAGAGTCCGATCTTTGCTAAAGCCAAAAGCGCAGATATCCTCTGCCGGCCGCTGAAAAAGAGCCGCCCGCCGGGCCGGATCATAAGGATGGGCCAGGGCCTGAAAAATCCTCTCCCCCTTTTCGCTAAACAGCTCAAAGGCAAAGCTTCCGCCCTTTCCGATGGCAAACTTTTTTTCCGGCGAAATCCGCGCCTGCCGCCCGCTGGGAATATGATAAATGTTCCAGCGGCTTTCCCTGTTATCCGCCTCCCTCTCATCTGAAGGCCCTCCGCCTGAATGAAAGGCGCCGATAAAAGGGTAGTCTATATGCTGAAACAGCTCAAAAATCAGGCGCCTGCCTCTTTGAGGGGGCGCCGGCCGCCCTTCGCCGCCGCTCGCCGGCCTGCCTTTTGATGCCCCCCCCTCTGCCGGAGCCGCGCTCCGCCCAAACAGCGCTCTCATGGCTTTCGGATCCAAAAAATTTCTCATGACGCCCTCGTCTGTCTCAGTTTCCGCTAAAGGCTCCGGGAACACATCAAATGGCAGGACAAACTCCCGCCTGTCAGGGATTGAGCGCAGCAGAAACCCGCGCTGTCTGGGATCAAGCATCAGGGCATAGGAGCCGTCTGGAGACATCGCGCATTTATAGGGCGCGCTGATTAGGCTTTTGATCTGTTCAGGCCAGGGCATTTCTGATGAAGCCTCTTTCTGAAGATATCTCTGTGGCGCGGGCCTGCCGGGAAAAGCTTCAGGGGAGAGCCAGTCAAATCCCTCCACAGGGCCAAAAAGCTCTGTCTGCCGGCCGCCGCCCTCCGCCAAAGAGATCTGATGCAGGCTCCCATCCCGGCTGACAAAAAAAAGCCGGCTCATGGAATCATCTATGGCATGACAAAGCTTGTCCCCCATATTGATTGTGATTTCTTTGGCTTTGCGCATGGTTTTTAAGCTGATTTCATAGAATATTCCCCTGTCTCCGCCCTCAGAATGCCTGGAGGCAAGCCCCTTCAAATCATCCACAGAAAGCTTTCTGTCCCCCATTGAGGCAAAAATGCCGGGGATGCCGCTGAGGCTGGCGGCAAAAATCCTCAGTGTCCAGCCATCCTCCATAAGCTTCGCTCTCAGAGCATGTTTTTGCGCGCCGTTTTTTAAAAGAGGAATTTCTGTCTCCGCGCCATCTGTCAGGCTTCGGACCATCAGGGCGCCGCTTTCAGAGGGAAGGCCCCAAATTTTAGAGCCGTCTTTCGCAAAGCCGGAGATGATTTCATGGAATAAGCTGGAGGTTTTTAAAAACCCGGATTTTTTGCCTGTTTTCAGATCAAGCAGGATGAGCATGGTTTCTTCGCCTTCAGGGGCGCCCCCGCTCAGCCTCTCCGCCGGCAGCAAATCTCTGGGCTTTTTCTGGCCCCGGCTGTCAGCAGCGGCTTTGGAGGGGCTGCCGCGCCGCGGCTTCTCTATCCAGCGATGCCGCTTCAAAAGCGCATAGCGCCCCCGCGGCCCTGTTTCCACAATAAAATAGTCATCTTCGCCAGTCACAGGGAAAAACTGATGGCCAAGCGAAAAGCTGTCCGCGGCCCAGCTGGCTTCAGCCGCGCCGGCCGGATCCCGGCTGTTTTCCGCGGCCGCTTCAGGCAGAGCGCGGCCCAGAGCCTGCCCCGGATTGACAAACAAAAAAAGCGCGGCAGACAAAAGCTTCATAAAAACAGGCGCGTCAAAAGGCCTGCGCGCCGCAGGCATTTTGCAAAGACTCAGAGAGCTGCTGCATGGGGCGGGCCGCCAGATCCATCAGGTTATTAACAATTGAGCAAGCTATTGTGTCTCCCTTCAGGGCCGCCGATCCGAGCCATTTGAAAGCCTCCGCCTTCTGCCGCGGCCTTTCCTCCAGATCCGGCAGAGACAGAATGGCCAGGCCCAAATTCCTCTGCCCCGGCGCAAAGCCCTGCCCCGCAAGATCCTCAAAACACTCTAAAATCAGAGGCTGAACAGACGGCCAGCTCTCTTTGCCTATATGATGCCCGCCCAAAATATCGCAGACATGATACAGAATATTCGCAGATACAGGCTGGCCGCTTTCTTTTGTTTTGAGGTAGCTGGACAAAAACAGCGCGACATCCTCTGATTTATTGAATTGGTCTATTTTCATTGCCAGGATATCCATTCTCTCCCGGCTGGCGCTGTCCAGGATTTTGTCCATATCCCCGGGAGTCCAGTCTTTTTCATGGCGCTGAAGAGTGTCTAAAAGCCTGTCGTAATCATATTTGGAGAGCTTGTCTGCTGCAAGAATAACCTCCCTCTGCGCCGTCACATCCCCGGCTTTTGCCAGCTTCAGCAGCTCGCCCCTCGCCTCAAACATGCACTGGAAGAGGGAGGACGCGCAGGGCGGCGCCATGGCAGGCTCCTCTAAAAGGCTCAAATCCATGCCCAGGACAAAGTTGGACACGCTTTCCTTGACAACAGCCAGCGCATGGCCCTCAGAATCCACAACAGGGGCGCCGCTTTTCCCCTGCATTTGGACTGTTTGAGCCATAAAAGAAAGCTTTTTCTGATAATGCCCTCTAAAAGAGACCGGCTCAATAGAGAGGGGCGGGAGCCGGGCGCCCTCATCAAAAGGCTCGCTCAGGAGGCCTGTCGGGAAGCTTAGAATATGCGCCCCAGCCGGGCCGCCGGCTGGCGGCGGCTGGATCCGCAGGGCCTGGGGGGGCTTTTCTCCCTTATCAGCCCAAAAAAAGCGGGGAAAATGAATCATGGCCAGATCATAAGAGGGAAAAACAGAAAATGGCCCCGCGCTGTCCAAATCAAAAATTTTTCCTCTGTAGAGCATGAAATATCTGACATGCTCATGCAGGGCGGCTGACACATTAAAAAAATGAAACACAGTGAGGAGCGAGGGCTCTCCGGTCCGGGGATCTTGCGCAAAAAAGCCAGAGGCCTCCGACAAAAGGTATAAGCTCTCCCCATCCACAGCAAAAAGGCGCGCTATGGAATCCTCCGCGCCTTGGACAGCGGCGGGAAAAGCCGTTTGGGGGAGCGGAGCCTTTGACAAGCCCTCTGTCAAAGCCTCAATCCAGGCTCCCGCCTCCAGGAAGGGGCTTTGCGCGGCAGCGCCTTGGTTTTTCCCGAAAGGGATGCTTTTTGCCTGAGGGGGGGCCGCCTCCGCCGGCTGCGGGGCTGCCGAAATCAGCAAAAAAACAGCAAAAATAAAGATCATCATGTTTTTAAATGTCATGTTTTTTTTCCTCCTTGCGCGCCTGGCGGGCTTTGCGGGCCAAAAGCCGCCGCTGCTCTTGCTTAAAGAAAAAGAGGATAGCATAAGGGGGCTTTTTTGTCAAGTCTTGGCTTTTTTTTCTTCCGGGGCGCCGGGCCGCTGCTTTTAAGGCTTTTTCATTTTTTTTAGTTGATTTTCCGCCTAAAATCTGTATGGTTAAAATGATGCCGGCCGTTTTGGAGCATTATTGACCGCCTTAAGGAAAGCGGCCTCTCAGAAGAGCAGGCCAAAGTCATTGCCTCCATCAGTCATGAAGCCAGAGAGCAAATGGAAACCGCCCCCGCCGCAAAAAAAGACCTTGAGCGGTTAAAAAGGGATGTGACGATAAAAATATACTCTATGACAACAGTTCAGATTGGCGTCATTCCGGCTTTTCTCAAGCTTTTTGGCGGCTAAGGCCTGCCGCGCGGAAACCTGCCCCCCCGGCTAAAAGCTGTATGTTTGCGGACAAAGCCCTCAAAGCGGGCTGGGCGGCCCGGCAAAAGAGCTTAAGGGCTGTTTTTTTCAGCTGTGAGCCATACAATTTTCATAGAGCGGAATCATAAAAACTCAAGCGCGATCAGCATAAATCCTGGCGCATTTGCGGGCTTTCAGGGCGGGCTTTCAGGAAGGCGCCTTCAGTTTTTCGGGAAGCTAAAGCTGGCTGAATGAGGAGAGGGGCAGGGATTTGATGACCGAATCGGATGCTTTGTTAGTGACAGCCGCATAACAGCCGCTGGCAATTCCCGCCCCGGACAGCGCGGCCAGAGGCCATCCGGCCTCTGGAGAGCCTGTGAGAAAAAAGACTGCGGAAACAGGCAGGCCAAGCATCAGGGATGCCGCGGCCGCGCGAAGCAAGAGCAATTCTCCTAAATTGCCCCCGGCTGGTTTGGAAAAATAAAAAACGGATGGAGCGATAAAAGTTATAAGAGCATTCATCCCCGCGGCAAACTCCTCTCTGTGAGATGGCGCTTTGGCCAGGAGGTGGAAAAGAGAGTCGCCGCCGGAAGTCCGGGAATGCAGCGCGGACAGCAAATCTTTAGCCGGACCGGAAAACAGATCTTCCAGGGCTTTCCAAAAAGCCTCCGGATCTTCCGCCATCGCCGCCCGCGCCAAAGGGGTTTTTTCCAAAGGGGCAAGGGAAATGTTTTGGCTCCAGATGCTGTCTTGATCGCCTGTGTCCAGCTCAAAAGCGGACCGAATTCTTTTATGGCGCGCAAAAACCTCAAGCGCCGGCTGATTGTTTCTGGCATCAGCCAAGCCCCGCGCCGTCATTCCGTCCTTGTTTTTTTTCATAAGCGGCGGAGTGACGGCAATCAGCAGGTCCAGGGCCTCTCTATAAAACTCCGGGATCTCCGCTCTCTGGGCATTATTGAGCGGCGCGGCCAAACGGCTCATTTCCATATAGATGCTTCGCCTGACCCGGCCCGCTGCCGGAGATATGACTCTTGTAAAATTCCAGGCAGGGCTGCTTAAAAGCTCTTCCATGGCCGAGCGATAGCCATGAAGAGAGGCATGTCTGATCATCCGCCGCGTCTCAGATGTTTCCCCGCCGGGGGAAAGGCGGGACTTTTCATGCAGAGCCGCAACAGAAGAGGGAATGAGCGCGCTGTATGCATCTGTTTCCGGGCCGGCCCGCGCCGCCGGCAAAAACAGCAGGCTCAGAGCAAAGCCTCCAGCCCCAATGGCTTTCCGCTGATTCATGTTTTGCCCTTCCCCTGAAAGCCGGTTTTATGCCGCCTGCGGCCCCCTGAAAATAAAGCCAGAAGCATAATAAGCCGAAAAAAAGGGTTTTGTCAAATCCAGATTTTGCGGCCGGAGGGATATGGCAACAGCGGCGGGACTCGAACCGCGGCCGGAGGGATAAGGCAATAGCGGCGGGACTCGAGCCGCAGCCGGAGGGATATGGCGATGGTGGCAGGACTCGAACCGCGGCCTGCGGCTTGAAAGGCCGCCGCTTTTTATCCGCCGCCGGAGGGATATGGCGATGGCGGCGGGACTCGAACCGCGGCCTGCGGCTTGGAAGGCCGCTGCTTTTTATCCGCAGCCGGAGGGATATGGCAATAGCGGCGGGACTCGAACCGCGGCCTGCGGCTTGAAAGGCCGCCGCTTTTTATCCGCCGCCGGAGGGATATGGCAATAGCGGCGGGACTCGAGCCGCAGCCGGAGGGATATGGCGATGGCGGCAGGACTCGAACCTGCGACCTGCGGCTTAGAAGGCCGCTGCTCTATCCAGCTGAGCTACGCCACCGTAAAAAAGCCAGGCGGAGATTTTACTGCTTTTGCTGGCTTTTGGGAACATTTTTTCCGAAGGCCAGCAAAGCAAGCCCCGCAATCCCCGAAACCCCTGAGGCGGCCAAAATGCTCAGCTTGGCGTAAGAGTGAAGCTGATCTGCCAGATCAAAGCTTAAGTTTGTAATAAACAAAGACATTGTAAAGCCAATCCCCCCAAGAAATCCAACAGAGATGATCTGCCGCCAGTTTACATGCTGCGGGAGCTGGGCAATCCCCGCCGCGCAGGAAAGATAAGAAAACAGCGCGATGCCAACAGGCTTTCCAAGGCAAAGCCCGATAATGATCCCATAAGACACTTCCGCCTGTATCCAGCTCTCCAGATTGACAGAATCTATGGCAATCCCCGCGTTGGAGAAGGCAAACAGGGGAATGATCAGATAGTTCACATAGGGATGAAAAATATCAGTCAAATTCTGGAGCGGCGAGCGGGTGTTTTTGGCCACAGCGCTGATTTTTTTCAGCTGCTGAATGTCAGGCTCTTTGCCGCGGAAGGCCTTGCTGGCCGCATCCACAGCCTGTTTGCCCGTAAACCGCTTTTGATGAGGGATCAAAAAGCCCAGGATGACTCCGCTGAGGGTCGCATGCAGCCCGCTGTTGAGCGCGCAGACCCAAAGCGCCAGCGCCAGCGCGGCCAGAACAAAATTATTATGCAGCCCTATCCGAAAATAAAGCCAGATGGCAAAGCACACAATGCATGCCAGGCCCAAAAAGGGGCCGGAAACGCCCTTGCTGTAAAAAAGCGCAATCACTAAAACCGCCACAATGTCGTCAATGATGGCCAGGCTCAGCAGAAAAACCTTTAATGAGAGCGGAACCTTCCGCGACACAAGGCTTAAAATCCCCAGGGCAAAGGCAATGTCAGTGGCTATGGGAATGCCCCAGCCGCGCTCTCCAGGCTCCCCCATGTTGATAAAATAATAAATCCCCGCCGGGACAATGCAGCCTCCAATGGCGGCCATAATGGGGAGAGCGGCTTTTTTTGGCGAGGAAAGCTCCCCCTCCTTCATGGCCATTTTGATCTCCATGCCCACGACAAAAAAGAACACGGCCATAAGGCCCTCATTGATAATGTCGTGAATATTGGGTTTGAGAAAATAGGGGCCTAGGTTTAAGGAGAAAAGCGGCTTGTGGTTTAAAGACTCATAAAAGGAGCTAAGCCCCGCAATCCCTGAGTTGGCAATATACAGGGCGGCGCCGGCCATGCCCAAAAGCAGGATATCGCTTATGGCGATGGAGCGGAAAAATGAGCGAAGAGGCTTTCCAAGAAGAGAGAGCATGTTAAAAACAGCCTGAATGTTGTTTTGCGCGGGGCCTGCCTGTCTGCGGACTCTTTAATATGACTTTTTCGCTCTGGATGACTGTGATTTTTCCGCCGCCCCGGATGATTATGGACAACCTCCCCGGATTATTTGGAAAAATGAGGGCATAAAACATCTTCGCTGATTCTTTTGACTTCCCGCTCTCCGCATTTTGCCTGCTCCAATCGCGAGGGCTTGTCTTCGCATGTGTTAAGGGCAATGGGGAGGCGGTCTGTGATTCGGCTGTATTTTTCTTGAAGCCCCTCAGGCTCTTTCACCCCCTCCGGCAGATTGCGCATCATTTCCGCAAGGCTGCTTTCAAACCCCGCCCTGCATTCGGCTGTTCCGTTTTTGACCCTCAAATTTTTTTCCCGATCGGGAATCTTGCTTTGAATGATCAGCTTTATTGAGCTTATGCAGCTGTAATAGTCTCCATGGATTTTTTCGCATTTTTTTTTAACTTTTGAAAGAGGGCAGCCGGGAAGCGCCAAGCCGGCCAAAAGCATCAACAGGATTTTGGCGCGCATGGAACTGCCCGAAAGCCATTGGTTTGCCCAGTCTGCTCAGTTTGCCGGTTTGTCTGGCTTGTCCGGCCCGCTCAAACGCGCCCGGTTTTGCCAGCTCATCAAAATTGGCCCGGCTTGCTCCATTCGCCCCTTTCGCCCAGGCCGCTGCCTTTGCGAGGCCGGACTGAAAACCCCCTTGCGCCGCCTCTCCCAGCGCCTCTCCAGCCTCTCCAGCCTCCCCAGTCTCCCCAGTCTCCCATGGATTGGGCATCCCCGCCGCCATCTCTTTTAGCAGCTCAAAGCCCTCCGCCGGGCGGGGCTGAGGCCTTTCAGGCCGCCCCTTTAGTATACACAATACAGAGGCCGGCCCGGCAAGCGCTTTTGAGACAAAATCAGGCATGCGGGGCAAAAAGCCAGACTTTCGGCTGTTTTTTGCCGGCCCGCCGCGGCGCTTATTCCTGTCCGGCCGGGCTTTTAAGCTGCATGCAGCTTAAGTAATACTGAAACTCTTTGATGCTCTCCCTGGTGTCTTCCAAAGCCCTGTGCCTGTTTTCCTTTTTAAACAAAAACCCTCTGGGCTCGAAGTACAGCTTCCAGGCCGTTACATCCAGCATCCGGTAGGAGAGCAGCTTTTCCAGCCGCGGCATGTGCCTTTTTATGAAATTCCTGTCCTGATAGATGCAGTTGCCGGCGAGAATCGCCGGCTGATCCCCTGGAAAATAGTGCTCCGCGAGGCTTGTCAGGTCGTCCTCCACAGAGACAAGGCTTTTCCCGCCCGCAATCAGGGGGTAGAGGCCGGATTTGCGGTGGCATTTTTGATTCCAGGAGTCCATGGCCTCCAGCCGCTCCTGCGGCTGCCGGACAGGGCTTTGATAAAAATCCAGCTCGCTCAGCTCATGATCCGTCACAACGGCCGCGGCCTCAATGATCACATCGGTTTCGGGGGAAAGGCCCGTCATCTCCAGGTCCAGCCAAAGAATTTTGTTTAGAAGATCTGGATTTCCGTCCGCTGCTTCAGACATGCTTTTTTGTCTCCATAAGGCCGGCTGCGGCCTGAATCAGCCCTTTTTATAAGGTTATCAGGCGGCAAAAAACAGCCGCTCAGCTTAAATCCACAATCAGGGCGCCCTGGTTTTCCCTGCCATGAGCGGTTTCATATCTCCAGGGAAAGCCGCCGCGGCGCAGATACTCAATGGCTGTTTTTCGGACAAGCCCCCGGCCTTTTCCCACAATGATCAGAAGCTCGCGGCTGGAGTCATTTTTTGTGACAAACCGGTCAATAAGATCAAAAACCTCGTCTGTCTGGCGGCCATGGAGATCCAGCGAGGGCGGGGCTTTTCTAGTGGAGGGCATTTTTTTCTCTCAGCCGCCTCCCCCCCGCCATGCCTCCCGTTTGATAATATGGCGCGGATATTTCCGTTTGGCAACAGGGTTTTTTTTAGGAGGGGCGCTCCGCCTATCAGCCGGCGGGGGGCCTCCGCTTCAAAATCCCGGCCGCCTCCGGCCGCCAGCCCCGGCCTTAGGGGGCGCTCAAAGGGTCCAGGAGGAGCCAAACGCGCGCTTGGCGAACTGGGGGCGGGCAAAGGCGGCGCGGTGTGTTTCGCTGTTATAGTATTTGAGCTTTCCCTTAAGGCGGGGCGCCCGCAAATCCTTTATCGGGCGCGGCCCTTTTGAGGCAAACAAAAAGGACCATCTTCCGCCTGGATAGCTCAAATTGCTGTAGCTGTAAAAGCCTGTTTTGGGAAACAAATTATGGGCCATCCGCAAAAATTTTTTCTGAAAATCCAGCTCATAAAACGGCGAGCCGCCCTGGGCCGCCACAATGCCGTCCGGCTTTAGGGCGCGGCGGAGATTCCGGTAAAACCTCTCTCCAAATAAAACCGAAGAAGGCCCCACAGGGTCCGAAGAGTCCACAAGCGCGACATCAAAAGAGCCTTCCGGGCAGTTTGCAACATACTCAGCGCCGTCTTCAAGCCGAAGCTCCAGCAGGGGGTGATCCAGCGCGGCCGCCGCGCCCCTCAAATGCTTTCGGCAGGCCGAGACAACCATAGAATCAATTTCAGCCATGACGCAGCGCTTAAGCCCCCGGCGCTTTAGGGCCTCGCGGGCTGTTCCGCCATCGCCGCCGCCAATGATCAGGACATTTTCCGGCCGGGGATGGCAGGACATAGGGACATGGGCAAGCATTTCGTGGTAAATAAACTCATCGCGCTCGCAGGTCATGATGATTCCATCATTGATGAGCATGCGGCCGTGGCCCCAGGTTTCAATAATCTTCACATTTTGAAATTTGCTCTGGCCCTCAAAAAGGATTTTTTTGTATTTAAATCCCATGGCGGTCAGGCCCTGATGCCTCTCATAAAACCATTTTTCGGCCTGCCGGCCCCGGGCCGGCTGGTTTTTGGCGGCGGCTGCGGCGGGGCTGGTTTTTTTTACAGGCTTTTTTGCGGGATTTTTTCTCATAATTCAGCCGCGCCAGTTTTGTTTGGGAAAAACCTCTGCCTGTTTGAGCCGGGCCTGTTTGAGCCGGACATTTCAGCTGTGAAGAAAGCTCCAGGCGCCCAGCCCTTTAAATATCCAAAAGCAGGCGGGCCGGCTCCTCCAGCCCCTCCTTCACTTTGACCAAAAACCCCACAGACTCTCTTCCGTCGACTATGCGGTGATCGTAAGAGAGCGCCAGATACATCATGGGGCGGATCTCCACCCTGCCATTTATGGCGACAGGCCGATCCTCAATTTTGTGCATGCCCAAAATGCCGCTTTGCGGCGGATTTAAAATAGGGCTTGAAAGCAGCGAGCCAAAAACCCCTCCGTTGCTTATCGTAAAAGTGCCGCCAAAAAGCTCATCCGGCGCCAGCCGGCGGCTCAAGGCCCGGTCTCTGTAGTCTATGATCTGCCTTTCAATGTCTCCGAGGCTCAGTTTTTCAGCCTGAAAAATCACAGGGACAACAAGGCCTTTTTCAGAGCTGATGGCGACCCCGATATGGCAGGAGTCATTGTAAACAATGTCTTCCCCCTCAATAAAGGCGTTGATTCGCGGATAAGCCTTCAGGGCCGCCGCCGCGGCCTTCACAAAAAACCCCATAAAGCCCAGCTTGACCCCGTGTTTTTTCATAAAGCTCTCCTGGCAGCTTTTCCGAAGGTGAATGATGCGGGACATGTCAGCCTCGTTAAAAGTGCTGAGGGTGGCGCTTGTCTGCTGCGAAAAAACAAGCCTTTCGGCTGTGATTTTGCGGAGCCGGCTCATAGGCTCCCGGCTTTGGCCCTCTCTGAGGGCGGCGGAGCTTTGCGGCGGGCTGGACGGCGGCGCGTCTTCCGGGGCGGAGGCCCCGCCCTCTTTGAGAGCTTTCAGAACATCCTCTTTTGTGAGCCGTCCGCCTTTGCCTGTTCCGGGAATGCCGTAAGGCGGGGAGAGCCGGCTCTCTCCAAGGAGCCTTCTGACAGCCGGGCTTAAGCCCTCATCAGGATTGATTGTCCCCGCGGCGGGAGGCCGGGGCGGCGGCGGGGCCTGCGGAGCCGGCGGCGGGCCGGCCGGGGCGGCGCCTTCCGCCTCTTCTATAAAGGCAATCAGATCCCCGGCTGAAACCTGGCCTTTTTCCTTGACAATTGTGAGGGCGCCGCTGGCCGGCGCGGCAATTTCCAGGGAGGCTTTGTCGGTTTCAAGCAGAGTCAGGGCCTCGCCCTTTTTCACAAAATCGCCGGTTTTCCGCTCCCATTTCTCAATATCGGCCTGGGTGGCGGATTCCCCCGCGGAGGGGGCTTTGATGTCATGCCTCATAGCCGTCTTATAACCTGTCAGGCTGAACAAAGCAAAGCCCCTAAAAAAAAGAGCCGGCCCGCATGCCCCTCAGTGTTTGAAAAAGGGCGGGGCTTTCCGCCGCGGAGCGAATGGGGGGGCATGGCGCTCCGCAGCCGGCATTTTTCCTCTGCCGGCGGCTGCGCTTTCAGCCGGGGCGCGGGGGCTTTTAAGCGGGCGCCTCTTTTTTTTGCTTTTTTTCTTGTTTTTGCGCCCAAAAGCTTTTAGCTTTTAAGGACAGAAGCCTTAATGAGGCATTGTTTGAGGGAGTCCCCGCAGCCTCGGAGAGAGAGGGAGCCGGGCTTTCAAAAAAAAACGCATCTAAAAGGCGGCGGGGGGGATAAAATGCCAGTCAAAGCAAAAAAATCAAAAAGCTCTTCCGCGGGCCGGACTTTAAGCCGGCTTCTGGCAAAATTTTTTGCGGGGGCGGCGGTTTTTTTCTGCGCCTTTTCCGCTTTTTTTGCCATTCAGGCCCATGCCTGCGAGCGGGGGGAGGCCAAAGTGGAAATAGATCATGAGGGCCGCTATAGCTCAGCCGCCAGAGGCAAATATGTTCTGCTGTTCTGCGATGGCGTTTTTTTTGACGCTCCAGAGGGCCGCCAGCTGGCCGCTTTTCTTGAGAGCCGGAAAGGAGACGCGAATTTTCGCAGGCAGGCCTCTCAGGCTATAGGGATGAAGTATAATGACATCATAAAAGCCGCCAGCCAGGCGGGGGGCGATCGCCTGGCTCCTTTTGCGGACACCTCCTCCGGCCTGCAGTATTTGGCCGGCCAGTACCCCTTGTTTATTGCCGAACAGGAAAAGGCCCGCCGGGCGGAAACTGAGAAAAAATACAAAACATTCCCTGTCCGCCTAAGGGAGCTTTCAAAGCTTGCAGCGCATAACAAGAGGCAGATTCAAGCTGTCAAGGCAAAAGACACTTACTCCTGCCCCAGGCTTTCGGCGCCCATCCATGTTCTTGAAGTGGCTTTTCAGGATGGCGAATCCTTTAGAATGCTGCCTGTTGATATGAAGCCCGCCGGGACAAAAAACCGGCATGAGCTGAGCTATTTCCGCCCCTATCTCAACCTGGTTTTTTACAACAATACAGAGCTGTTTAAAAGAGTCTTGGAAATCCCGCCATCTGGAAGCGCGCTTTGGTTTGGCCCTGATGGGAAAAAACACCCCATCAGCCGCTCCGGGGGGTTTAAGCGGTATGCTGATTTTGCGGCTTTCACAAGGGGCGGCATCGCCCGCGAGTGCGATCTGCGGGATATCACATCAAAACTTGTTTATTAGCCCGCAGCCGCGGCCATGACAAAAAAATCCCTGAAGGCGTTTTTTTTCAAAGATTTTTCCTTTGGCAGCCGCCGCCCGCGGCCAAAGCGCAGCCCCGCCGGCCTGGCGGCCGCCCCCGGAGGCCTCTACCGCCGGCTCGCCTATCTTGCCACAACCCTCACAGGCTTTGCCTCCCTTTGCGGCCAGGTTGTCTGGCAGAAATATCTGAATGTTCTTGTGGGGAGCGAGGCGCGCTCCACGACCCTTGTGGTGGCGGTTTTTCTTTTCGGTCTGTCCCTGGGGTACTGGGCTTTTGGCCGCCTCACAAAAAAGCGCGGCTGGTCCAGGTTTTGGCTTTTAAAAATTTACGGCTATGTGGAGATTGCGACCGCCCTTTATTTGGGCGCCTTTTACCTGTATTTTTCCGCCTTAAAAACCTTAAGCTTTAACTCCCCCCCCCTGTTTGTCATTGATTTGCTGATTGCCTGCCTGGCCATTCTTTTGCCCGCCTTTCTTATGGGCGCCTCCATTCCCGTCCTTACAGCGGCCCTTCCTGAAACCTCTGAGGAGGCCGGGGCGGTTCATGCCAAAATCTATGGCTGGAACACCCTGGGCGCCTGTCTTGGCGCGCTTGTGTCAGCCTTCTGGCTTTTGCCTGTTTTTGGCCTTGATCTAACGCTTGCCATTGCCGCCGGCCTGAATTTTTTGGCCGCCCTTGTTTTTATGGGGAATTATTTGAAGGGGGGCATACAAAAGCCGGCGCCGCCCCCGGCTTTTGAGTCAGCGGCGCCTAACAGCTTTTACCTGGTTTTTGCCTTTTTAACCGGAGCCATAATCATTTCGCTGGAGATCCTTGTCATAAGGGTTTTAAACCTGAGCCTGGGGGCGGGGGTTTTTAATTTCCCTATAATCCTCGCGCTTTTTGTGGGGGGGCTGGCCTTGGGGAGCCTCTCTGTAAAACAAAGCCGGATGTCCGCGGCTTATTTGATCCGGCAGCTGCTTTTTGCCATCGCCTGCGCGCTTATGATTTTCGGGTCTGCCCCTTACTGGTCTATATGGCTGAGCCACATCCGGGTCAGCCTCGCCAATATTCCCTCAAATTACATGGTTTTCAAGGCGCTGGCGATACTGGCGCTCGCGCTGTTTCTGCTCCCCGCCGCTTTTTTTATGGGAAGGTTTCTGCCTATTGTGTACTCCCTGCTGAAAAAAAAGGGGGATAATTACGGGGATGTCTGCGGGCGGCTTTATTTTTTTAACACGCTGGGGACTGTTTTTGGCGCGGTTTTTGGCGGGCACCTGCTGCTTTATTTTTTGGATATTGACCTGGCGCTGAAAATCCAAATATGGATTTTGATTTTTTTGGCGCTGATTCTCGCTCTTTTTGAGAAAAAAAATTTTTCGCTGGCTGCTCTGGCGGCTTTGAGCCTGCTGTTTCTCGCGCTGCCGGGGCGCTGGGACCGGACAGGGCATCACCTTGGATATTTCCGCATCAGGTCCTACCACAAAGACCTCCATTTCAAAACGCTTTTTGCGCTTCCAAAAAAGTCCCTGCCCTCCAATGCAAAAGCCGCTTTTTTTAAAGACGGCCCCAACACAACAGTCACCCTTTTAAATCATTCCGGGAGCCGGGAGAGCGCGAAGGCTTTTGCGCCGCTTTTCCCAGGCGCGGACGAAAAAACCCTGTCCTATTCCATCATAGTGAATGGGAAATCCGATGGAAACACCCTTGGGGATTTTTCGACCATGTTTTTGGCCTCCAGCCTGCCTTACCTGCTTTTGAGAGGGGGGCCGGATGAAAAATTTTCCGCGGCGGTTATTGGCCTGGGGACCGGGGTTTCGGCGGGGGCGCTTGGACAGATGGAGGCCATATCCGATGTCTCAGTTTTGGAGATCTCCCCGGCTGTGATTGAAGCCATAAGCCTCGCGCCGCCGGCGCTGAATTTTAAAGCCATGCGCAATCCCAAAATCAAGATTTTTGAAACAGACGCGTTCAGGCATTTCACAAGAAACCGCAAAAAATATGATTTGATTGTGTCGGAGCCGACAAACCCCTGGACCGCCGGGACTGAAAATCTTTTCACGCCGGAGTTTTTTCGCCTCGCCTCGCGATCGCTTTCCGAAACCGGCATTCTCGCCCAGTGGATGCAGACCTATGATATAGACGAAAGCTCAATTTTAATGATGCTGGGAGCCTTGAAAAAGGTTTTTCCTTATGTGGAGCTTTACCAGATTGGCCTTCGGGATCTGGCCGCTGTCGCCAGCCGCAGCCCTTTGAGGGAGGATTTTGCGGAAGACAAATTCTCCGAGGTTTTTTTGAAAAAATACCACAGGGCCATGGGAATTTTTGACAGCCGGGACCTGCATCTTGCCAGAGCGCTCAGCCAGCAGCAGATCAGCTGGCTGGCGTCTTATCCGCCCGCCATGGTCCACACAATATCCCAGCCCCAGCTGAGCTATCGCGCCGACAGGGCTTTTTTTACAGGCTATTTGTCAGATCCCTTCCGAATGGCGCCGGAGTTTTTGCCAAATTTCCCCGCAGACTCCTCTGCGGATGCCCGCAAAGCCAAAAAGCGGCGGCAGGCCTTTAAAGCCTATATAAAAAAGCGCGGCGGGGAGCTGGGCTTGAGCGGGGCGGGGAGGGGAAACTCCAAAAAAATCTCCCAGACATCTTCAAAAAAGGGCTTGTCAGAGAAGGGGGGCCGGGCCGGAGGCGGGCCGGGGGCCGTCTTCTCTTCAGGGGGCTTTAATTTTTTGCGCGCCTATCTGAAAACCGCCGCCGCGCGCCTGGCTGCTTTTGAAAATCCAAAAGCCGGCTTTCAGGAAAGATTTAAGCATTACTCGCTTTTGAGAAGCCATGGGCTGCTGCCCGCTGACGAGGGCTTTTTAAATGAATGTTTTCAAAAAATGATGGAGGGCAAAAAGCTGGCCGGGAGCCTTTTGTTTTCATATATCAGCCAGAGGCTGAAGGCGGCGCCTTTTGAGGCCGCGGATGCGGGCCTGTCTGAGGGGCCTGAGGGCCGGGTCAGGCGGGATCTTGCCCTTTTGAAAAGCAAGGGCATGATTGGCGAAAAAACTCTGGAGCGCGCGGAAAAGCATATCGCTGAGATCAAAAAAATTCAAAGCCAGTGGCTGAATCCCGCTCCTGACCGGAAAAATTAAGCCGCCGCCGCGGAGATCCGCAGGCAGGGCCTTAAGCGGGCGGCGGGGGGGGGGGCGCCCCCCCTGAGGCTTAAAGCCGGCCGGCCCTCCCTTAAATAAAAAAAAAACTTGACCATGCTCCCAATTTATCCGATAAATTGGGAGCATGGTCATAAAGCATCCATTAAAATTTCCCAGGCTGCAGGGCTTGAAAACCGGGCAGAGCCTGTTTTTGTTTGGCGCCAGGGGGACAGGCAAAACCTCTTTATTAAAAGCGCTTTTCCCCGAAAAAGAGAGCCTTTGGATTGATCTGCTGGATTACAGCCAGGAATCCCGCTTAAGCAAAAATCCAGACCGGCTGTCTTTTATGCTTGAGGGGGCCGGGGGCGGCCGCGGGACATTTAAAAGAGCCATTATTGATGAGGTTCAGAAAATCCCGAAACTCCTGGACATTGTTCATAAAGAATCAGGAAAAAAAACACAGTTCATTATGACAGGCTCTTCCGCCCGCAAGCTGAAAAGAGGCCGGGCCAACCTGCTTGCGGGCCGCGCGGCGCTTTTTTATTTGTTCCCGCTGACCTGTTTTGAGCTGAAAAAGGCTTTTGATTTAACAAATCATCTTCAGTTTGGCGGCCTGCCGGGGGTTTTGAATCTGAAATCAAAAAAGGAAAAGCTTTTGTTTTTGGAAAGCTATGCGCAAAATTACCTGAAAGAGGAGGTCCTGCAGGAGCAAATTGTCCGGAAAGTTCAGCCTTTCAGGAATTTTTTGGAAATGGCGGCTCAAACCAATGGCGAGATTGTCAATTATTCCCGTTTTGCGAGGGAAATCAATGCGGATCATAAAACCGTCCAAAATTATTTTTCTGTTTTAGAGGACACTTTAACAGGATTTTTTCTCCCGGCTTATTCTCAGTCTGCAAGGAAACAGCAGCAAAAAGCGCCTAAATTTTTCCTCTTTGACCTTGGGTTAAAAAAAGCGCTTGAAGGCTCCGCGGCTTTTCCCGCAAAGCCTGGCTCTTATGGGTTTGGCCGCGCTTTTGAGCATTTTATTTTATTGGAGTGCCGGGCGCTGAATCATTATTTCAGAAAAAGATTTAAGCTCTCTTACCTCAAAACAAAGGACGGGCTGGAAATTGACTTGATTGTTCAAAGGCCGGGCAAAAAAGATCTGCTTGCGGAAATCAAATCCTCTTCGGAAATCAGAGAGGATCATTCTAAAGCGCTCCGCCGCCTGTCAGAAGCCTGGCCCCGGCCCTTTGAGGCGCAGGTTTGGTCGCGCGACCCTCAAAGGCAGAAAATCAGACATGTCCTGTGTCTGCATTGGCGGGAAGCCCTGAAAAAAACCTTTTGCCCGGCAAATTTTTAAGGATTCGGAGGCGGCATAAATTCGGGAACCCCCGCCAGGCTGTCCCATCAAACAGGCAGGGCCATTCCTCTGGACAGTCTTGTGATTCCGCGGAGACTCGGGAACAGCCGCCAGGCTGTCCCATCAAACAGGCAGGGCCATTCCTCTGGACAGTCTTGTGATTCCGCGGAGACTCGGGAACAGCCGCCAGGCTGTCCCATCAAACAGGCGCGATTTGATCCTCTGGAGACACTTCTTCTGGAGACAGCCCCTTCTCATTGTCTTCGAGGCTTTCAGGGACTCCCAGGCCGTCTTCCGGCGCCGGGCCGAACGGGACAAAGCCATTGGTGAAGGCGCCGCCGGCGCCCTCTGATTCAGCATCCCCTGACTCATTCTCTTCGCCCGCCTCTGATTCGCTTTCCCCCTCTTCGCCTCCCTCCGATTCAGAGGAAAAACTCTCATCACTGCCCTCTTCATCTTCGCCAAAGATCCCCGCCTCTTCCCCCTCCCGCCCGGCAAAAGCCTGATCCTCTTCGGAAAACTCAGCCTCAGCCTCCAGATCTGGCTCAAGCTCCTCCTCAGCGGGGCTTGCCTCAGCGGGGTCCGATTCCCCCTCCTCAGGCTTTATGGCCCCGGCCGGGCCAAAAGAGGACCGCGACTGCAGCTTCTGAAAAATCTCCCCCTGCGGGTCCTTGCCTTTCAGGCGCTTTTTGATAAAATTTATCCGCTCCTCCAGCTTTTCCTCCAGAAGAAGCCGGCTTTGATTTTTTTGATCCGCCCCCCTGATGATCCGCGGAGTGATAAACACCACCAGATTTCTTTTTTGCTTTTTTTTCTCGGATCCTTTAAACAGCCATCCCAAAAGGGGAATGTCGCCCAAAAACGGGACTTTGCTTTCCAATGTCTCTTGAAAGTCCGTGATAAGGCCGCCCATAACCGCGGTTTCCCCGTCATTTAGGACCATTTCGGTTTTGATGCTTCTTTCAAGAACACTGACCGCTTTGCCTCTCAGCTCAGCCGCCGGCGATGGGCTGGAGGATATGCCGCCAAAGTTTTGACTGATGATCATCTGAATTGTCCCGGAGTTGGGGTTGATTCGCGGGATGATGGAAAGCGTTATGCCGACTTTCTGCCGCTGCACGCTGGAGGTAAATACCGAGTTGGCCCCAGTTGAGCTGGTGAGGCTGACCGGCGCGTTTTCACTCACATTAATTGTGGCCTCTGTGTTGTCCAGCGCGGTAATTTGAGGGGTTGAAAGAATGTTCGTATTGCCGGTCGCCTTTAAAAGCCTGACCAAGGGCAGATAAGAGCTTTGCAGGCCGCGCTGAATGTCCGGGCTGGATCTGCTCCTGCGGTTTAAGCTCTCTATAACATCTTTGGCCCGCTCTTTTTTTTCGTCAGACGCGCTGCTTAGCAAAATATCATTGGCCCTTCTGTATTGATCGTCGTCCGCATCTGATTCTCCTCCGCCCAGATCAAACAATAAATTGGCAAGAGGCAGGCCCAGAACAAAGCCGGGGCCTATGCCGGACCCCCCCTGCAAAATTGTTTGCGGCGAAATGGCAGTGTTTAAAAATCCGGCTATTGCATGGCCTGGTTTTGTAAGAAATTCAAAAAACTTTCCGTCTTTGCTGTTTATTAGATTCTTTAAAGCATCGCTCAAGCTTGCGGCCAGATTAATATCCCAGTTCCTGTTGTCCTTCATTTCCATCTCCACAATCACAGCCTGCACAAAAACCTGATCCCTTGGGGTGTCCAGCTTTTTCAGCATGGCTTTGGCGCGCTCCAGGTCATATTTGTTTTGGGCGCTGATGATCAGGCTGTTTGTGTTGTGGTCAACCATAAAATCCACAGATTCAAAAAGCGGGGATTTTTTTTTGCCAAACCTTGAGGGCGCATACCTTGGGCCGGGGGGGCGCCTGCCGCTGCCGCCCGCCGATCCGCCTGATTTTGCGGAGGGCTTGCGGCGCGAGGGGCTGATGCCCATAATGGTGTTGTAAAGCTCCTCCGCCGCGCCATACAAAACATTGTAGACATAAATGCCGCCGTCGCGGATGGGATCAACATAAGTGTCCAGCTTTTTTACAAGGCGCCTGACCCGGTCCGCGCCCTCTTTGTTGGCGGAAATCACAAGCGAGTTGGTGCGGAGGTCAGGCAAAATCCGGGATATTTTGACATTTCCCCTTTGTTTTTTGCCGGCGCTTGAAAACCGCGGGGGGGGATAGCGCCGCCCCGGCTTGTATTTGCCGGCTGAGACCGGCCGGCTGCCGGGCCTGGAAAACAGCAGGCTCTCCAAAATCCCCGCCAGATCCCCGGCGGACGCGTATTGAATGGGGATGATTTCAATGCCCTCCTCTGAGCCGGGGATGTCGATTTCCCGGAGGACTTTCATCAGCTTCTCTATCGCGGAGCCGTAGTCCGAGACAATGACAGTGTTGGAGCTTTCCAGCTTTGTAATTTGCGGGCTTTTTCCCAAGAGAAATTTTACTGAATCGATAAACTCCTTTGCGGCGATATGCCTCAGCCGGATGACGCGGGTTATCAGATGGTCTGAGATGGGGAAATAAGCGCCGCTGTAGACCTCTGTGTTGTCCTTGAGCGCGTCGCTTGTCGGAAGAATCTTCCAAAAAGCCCCGGATTTGACAACAGTCAGATTGTTGATGGACAGAGCTGAAAGAAAAGCCTTGTAAGCCTCGGCCACAGTGATTTTTGAGGGGGCTATGACAGTGATTTTTTTCCCCTCCAGCTGGGGGGGCAAAATAAAATTCATCCCGGTCAGCTTTCCTATGGCCTTTGTCAAATCGGAAATGCCGGCCGAGGGAAAGTTAAACCCATTGACCACATCGGGAAAATTCCCGCTCGTGATATCCTCCGGCATCGCCTTGTCAAAAGAAACCTTTGTCTGCCGGCCGGTGGGAGCGGCGCTCCGGCGGCCGGCGCCGCCCTTTATGGAAAGCTTTGGGCCTGAGGCTTCGGAAAAAGAGGGTTTTGGATTTGTTTTTTTGGCCTTTCGCCTGATGTCGCGGAGGCCCCTGGGCTGGACAGAGGGCTGGACAGGCCCTGCGGCTTTTGCTCCAGCCGCCCCGCTGTCCGCCCCGCTGTCCGCAAGGGCCGCCGCCGTCAAAAAACCCATCAGTCCGGCAACACACAGGCCCTGCAGCCTGGAAACAAACCCCGCCGCCAGGCCGCGGGGCCGTCCATCGAAACAGGCGCCGCCAAGCCGCCTGGACACACAATGCAAACAGGGGAAAATCTTTTTCATGCGGCTCAGCCTCTTTTTATTTGCCATATCAGCCATTATCCCGCATTTTGGCTTTCAGCTCCATTTTGCATTTCCAGGCGCCAGGACCTTTGTTTGGCTTTTTTTTAAAGATGAAGGCTCTCCCCTATAGGCGCGTCTTCATTTACTGAATACTCATACTCTATCGGCTCGCCGTCCCTTTCAGCGAGGATTTTAAAGCCGCTGCTGGTCCTCAGCCTTTGAAACAGCTCAAAGCCCTGCTGCGGGCTGGTCACAGTTTCGCCATCGACCTCTTTTAGAATGTCGCCCTTTTGAAATCCCAGCTCTTCAAAAATGCTCCCCTTTTTGATAAAGGCAAAGCGGTAGCCCTCCACCTCCCCATGCGCCCGGTGGGGGACCACTCCGGCCTCTCTGACAATTTGCGAAAATCGCTTCAGATGCTCCTCCACATCTGAGCGCTTGACCGTCATGCGGCTGCCCTCTCTTTTGACAAGCCCGTCTTTTAATAAGGGGGGGGGCTTTTTGGCCGGCTCCCCGTAATTCATGGAGAGCTTGATTTTTTCCGGCATAAGAATATACTCCGGCCGGCTGTTTTTTTTCAGATTGAGGAAAACCACCCGATCCATTTGAATGCCTGTGATCTTTGCGAGCCGGCTGCCTTTTCTCTCTATAAAATCGCCTTCGCTGTAGGCGGCGGAAACGCCCATTCGGTCATGAATTGAGGCCACCGATCGGGCGGAGTTTGCATGGATGATGAGCCCCTTTAGATCAAAAGGCAGGCTGGATTTGACAGGCTCGCCATGCTGCGGCTCCTCTTTGGGCTTTGTCAAAGACCCCGGCAAAGGGCCGGTGTGAAAAATATTTTGCTCCCAAAGCGCCTGATAAAAGTTTCGGCCCAGCCTTTTGGCGTCCAAAGAGCGGGGGAGCGGCGGGGCGGGCGGCTTTTTTTCCGGCAGAAGCAGCCTGTGGCTTTCAATCAATGCCAGATCAGAGATGGCAAAGGCGGCCAGCAGGCTGAGGATAAGCGCCTTCCGCTTTTTGAGATAAGCGCCGGCCCGCAAAAGCCCCGCGCTCTGGCGGCGCGGGATTTTTAAAAAAAAATCAGACAGCCAAAAAAGGCTGTTTTTCGCCCTTTGCCGCAGCATAAGGCGATTTTAAGCAATAAAAAGAGAATTGTCCCCAAAAGTCCAGCTTTATGGACCATAGGCTGGAAAAAAAGCGGCGGGGCCATTTTAGCTGAATCCGCCGCCTTGGCTGAGGCCCCCGGCGATAAAGGCCATGGCTTTTTTCAGCTTTTTCTGGATTTTCCGAAAATCCCCTGATTTTTGCTTTGAGCTTTCATCCATGTAAAGCGCTCTGTTCAGCTCAATCTGCAGGGCGCTTGCGCCGGCAGCCGGATTCCCGTAAGTTTGGGTGATGCCGCCGCCCCTGTAGGGCCAGTTCCAGGCGGTTTCAAACCCGGCCTGCTGAAAAGCCTCCTCTGTCAGGGCGCGAAAAAAACCCGCCGCTGAGCGCCCGCCGGCGTCGCTCAAAACCACCTCCGGCCTTTTGCGCCCGGGGTCTTTGTGAAAGCATGTTCCGAGGGAGGGCATGCTGTGCAGATCCAAAAGCAGAATCTCCCGAAAGCCCTTTTTCCGAAAAGCCGCAAGCTGATCTCTGATTTTTTTGTGAAACGGCTCAAAGCAGGTTTTCAGAAGCTCCCTGTGGGTTTTTTTGGAGATCGGCTTTTTGATCAGCAAATCCCCCTTTGTGGTTTTATGCCAGTGAATGAAGCTGGGGCTGTTTGAGGATGGGGCCTGGATCGCGCCCTCCACAATCAGGGGGGACACATCCTCCGCAAAGCGCCCGGCGTCCACAGCATACCGGTGATAGGGGAAAACCAAAAAGGGAATCCGAAAGGCCTTTAGGGCCGGCCCGTAAAGCTCATCCACGAAAAGATCCGCGTCACAGAGCAGAATGGAATCCGGAAGACCCTTCAGCCAGCCCGCCTGGGGGGGGATTTTGAGCCTGCTGTGCGGCGCGGAGGCAAAAACCGCCCGCGCGCGCTGAGTTTTGCTTTTCAGCAGCTTGCCCTCCCGCAGCTGGCCCGCCGGGCCGCCGGCTGTCTCTAACTGTCTGGGCCAGCGCCCCTAAAGCTGCCGCCGCAGAGTCAGTTTCCCGTCTTGGCTTTTATCTCGAAAAGGTCGGGAAAAAAACTATTCTCAAAATGAGCCAAAACCGCCGCCGCCCAATTTCTTTGCTTGATCCCCTCTATGATGGATGTTTCCCCAGCCTCCAGGGCCTTCCGCGCCGCCGCTTTAAGCTCGTCGGCCGCGCCGCCGCTGATCTGGCCTGACCGCGCGAGATAATGCGTCATGGCGTATATTGGATAGAGGGCGGCCAGCAAAACAGGATTTTCCGCAGCTTCAGACTCCAAATTTTTAAAATCCTCTATGGCCAGATAAGGCTCTTCTGTTATTTTTTTTAAAGCGTTTCCTCCAAAAGAATGGACATATCTGTTTTGCATAACCAGCCGCGCTGCCAGAACAGAATCCACGCTCTTTTGAGCCAGCGCCTCTATATGGCCAAAAATCTCCTGGCTTTCAGCCTTCTTTTTTGTCTGATTTATTTTTTGCGCTGTGGATTCCAGCATCTCCCGCAGCTCCTCCTCAGGCCGGCTCTCCATCCAGGCGCTGAGCAAAGCTTCTGAAGATATGGGGGGGGCTTGCGGGATGCTGTCTTCCGCCGCTTTGTCCGCCTGAGTCATGCTTTTTTGCCTGTCCCCGGCAGGCCCCAGCTTTTTTAAAAATTTTCTGAGAATCTTTATCGACATTTTTTTGCCTGCTCCCAGGGGGCCGGCCAGCGCCTGATATTTTTGGGCGTCAAAGGACTGCCATCGGGTTAAACAAGCCAGGGCCGCCTCTTTTTGCAGGATTTGAAGAGCCTGCCTCTCCTCCGCCTGTTTTTGCCTTTCAGCGGCTGCGGCCTCCCGCTCCGCCTGTCTTTTCGCCGCCTGCGCCCGCTTTCTTTCAGTTCTGGCCAAGGCTTCCTCCGCCCTTTCAGCCGCCTCCGCCGCTGCCTTTTCCCTGTTTGCCTTTTCGGCTGCGGCCATCAAAGCCAGCTTTTCAGGATCAGGGGGGGCTGGCGGGCTTTTTGCCCGCCGCGGCTCTCTTTTTTGCTGAGAGCCTTCCTTTGCAGCATAGAGCAGCCTGAGGACTTCTTGATGGGCGGACAGCGTCTCAGGGGAAAGCTGGCTTTCCCCCTCTGCCTGGCTCTTGAGCTGCGGGGCCGGCCCTTGAAGCAGGTTTTCGTGATATTTGATGATGGGCTGTCCTGAGCGGTCTTTCAAATCGGTTGAAGCCCCATGCTCCAGAAGAGCTTTTGCGATGCCCCCGCTTCTTGCGTGATGCAGGGGCGCAAGGCCTTTTTTGTCCTGAATGTTTGGGTCCGCCCCGCGGGCCAGCAAAAAAGCCGCCATCTCCGGGTCTGCGGCATAGCTCAAAAGCCGCTCGCCGGCAGAGTTTTCCGCCTGGATAAGCTCAGGCCTGGCGTCCAGAAAAGCCTCTGCGATTTGCCTTTCCCCCATCAAGGCAGCCGCAAAAAGCGGAAGAGGATTTAAAGCCGCCGCTTTCAGCAGGCGCGGGCTGGCGGAAATCATCGCCGCCGCGGCCTCAGGCGGCTGATTCAAAATGATATTAAACAGGGATGAGGTTTTGGAGTCTGGAGCAATATGCCGCGCCTCCGCCGCCCGCCGCAAAATCTCCGCCCTGGATTTTCCCTCAGCGATTTGGGTTTCTATGAGGGATTCAAACAGGCCCTGCCCCCGCTTCTTTTTTTTGGCCTTTTTTTGCTGGCTTTCGTAAAGCCGCAAGATTCCCTCATGGAATTGAAGCCCCGCGGCCTCCACCATAAGCGCTCTTCGGCAGGCGCCTCCGCCGGCGGATGAGGACAGCGCGGCGGGAGGCCAGCAGAAAAGGCCGCCCGCCAGGCAGCATGCAAAAAAAAGCTTTTGAGCCATTATGAGCGGTTCTCCCTGTGAAAGTTATGCCTCCATCTATGCGGAACGCGCCTTTGCGCTCTGGCTTTGCTCCAGAGGCCATCCTTTTTATCCTTGAGAGGCTGAGCCGCATCGTCTGGAAGGCTTTTAGCGCGTTTTGCGGCAGCTGTCAAGGTTTTTTTCCGCCTGTTTGCTGGGCCGGCCTCGCGGCCGTTCCTGTTTATTTGGACGGCCTCGCGGCCGTTGAGGGGATGCCTCCTTTAAAGGCCTCCTGTCATTTTATGAATGGCTGCCGGGAGCTGGCAGAACTGAATATTGTAATCCCTTGAAAGCTCTTTTTGCGGGATATAGCTTGCCGAGGCAAAAACCAGGCTGGTTTTTTTTGAGCCTTTGCCGGATTTTCGGACAGCCTCCGCCAGATCCAAATGCAGGGCGCTTTCTTTGCCTCTCAGAAAATCCAGGCTGGGCTTATACACAAGATGAAACCTGTAAGCTTTTGTTTCGCCGATAAGCCATGCCGGGCCGGGCTTCCCGGGCGCCGCCCGGAGGGTTTTTCCCGCCGCTGTGTAAAACACATATTCCGCAAGCTGCCTGTAATCGGGGAGCCGGCCCCGCAGCATATTCTCCGCGCTGATTTCATCCCCCAGCTCGCAGTAAGTGAAAGATCCGCCAAGGCCTTTCCTCAGCTTTTCATCCCTGGCCTTCGGGGCGCCTTTGATGGCGCGGCGGACCCGCGCGGCTGTGATTTTGTCGGCGTAATCCTCGCATTCAACGAGAATGAACTTGCGGCTTCCGCCGTCCTCTTTGTTCAGGTCCAAAACCGCATGCGCCGTTGTCCCGGAGCCGGCAAAAGAATCCAAAATAATGGAGTCTTTGTCTGAAACAAGGCGGACGCATTTTTTTATCAGCTCCGGCGACTTTGGATAGTCAAAAGCGTTTTTTTGAAGCAGGGATGACAGCAGCTCCTTTCCCACCTCATGATTTATCCCCTTATCCAGCCAGACTGATCTTTCTTTTGTCGCCGCCTGTCCGTTTTCCGGGAGATAGTCTTTTCTGTATACGCGCCATGCGCCGGTTTTCTTTTTTTCCCCGAAAAGCATGAGCGGGCTGTCTTTTATTTTGTTTTTGCTCCAGGTCCAGCAGCCCTCCGCGCCGGAAGATGAAACCGGCAAAACCTCTATATGGAAATCTTTTGAGCGGGACAAAGCCGTCTGGCCGTTTTTCGGATTGACATAAATCGGAAAAAACAGGCTGGGCCGCGTTTGCCGGTTAAAAAACTGGATGGCGCCGTTCATCAGCCTCATGGGGCGGTAAGAGCCTTTTTTGTCTTTTTTTTTATATTCCAAAAGGGTTTTTTCTTTTTTTGGAATCTCTTTAATGACAGCTCTTTCAATATTTTTGGAAAAAACAAGGATGTATTCATGAGTTCTGGCTATATCCTGCCTTAAAGACCGCCCGCGGGGGTTTGTCTGAGCTGTTATTTGAGCGATAAAATTTTCCTCTCCAAAAATCTCCTCCATAATGGCCATAAGCCGAAAACACTCGTTGTCGTCAATGCTGACAAAAATGACTCCGTCATCACTAAGCAGCTCCCTTAACAGCTGGAGCCGCGGCCACATCATGCAGAGCCATTTGTCATGCCGCTCCAAATCGTCCGCGCCAATGCCGTTTTGCCGCAGCCACTCCTTTATTATGGGGCTGCGCGCATTGTCGCTGTATTTCCAGCCCTCGTTTCCGGTGTTGTAGGGCGGGTCAATGTAAACGCATTTGACTTTTCCTGAATACCGCGGCAAAAGGGCCTTCAGGGCGTGGAGATTGTCTCCATGAATGATCAGATTGCCATCCAGGCCCGGCGCGGGGGCTTTTCCGCGGGGCTTTCCCCGTCCGGCGGCTGCTGCCGGGGGGAGGGATTTTTTTGCATCCGCCTTAAGCGCCCGGAAGGGGACCCTCAAATGATGCGAGTAAATCACAGACTTTCCCTTAAAATCCAGAAACGGCATAAGCTCTCTCCCCCCCCTGCCTGTTTATCCCATCCCGCCCCGCAATTTTATGTTTTAAACACTCTGTTTAAGGCGCTCCGCCATTCATCCTGCAGAATGAGGTCAAAAGTCATTTTCTGGTCCTGTATCTCGATGGTTCCGGCGTTTTTGGATTTGCGGGAGTATTCTGTAAAAAGCTTAAAAAGCTTTTTTTTGTAATCTGTGTCAGGGTTTCCCATAAGATGCGGCCCCTTGGTTTCTAAAATGGAAAAAGAGGCATGGCCTTTTTTGGACGATTTGACGCAAACCAAAAAATCAGGATAGATTTTGTTTTTCTCCCAGCCCTGCATAAACCAGTCCTGCCTCTCTATGATCCTGTGCCACCACTTAACGGCAGCCTCTTCGTCCAGATACCAGGCGGTTTTTTGCTCCAGCTCTTTGAATTTAAACTCCTCTGTGTAAATATCCTCAAAAAGGGAGAGCTGCAGATCGCTGTTATTCTCTCTTCTCAACAGCCCGCCTTTTCCCGCAGCTGAAAGATGCAGGGTTTCCGCCATTTTCCAGTTCAGGTCCGGATCCCCGGCGCTTATCAGCTTAAATATAATCTCGCCCCGCTTTAGCTTTTCCCTGAAAATTTTTTCTGTTTTTCGGCTTATCTGCTTTTGCAGATCATGCCTCAGGCAGTCCAGGATGTGAAAGCGGCTGAAGTGAGCTTTTTTCTTTCCGTATTTTCTTTTTAAAGAGGAAAAGGCCCTGTCTGTTATAGCGGCGGCGTCCCAGGGGTTGGGGATGATGTCAGAAAGCCTGGAGCATAAAAAGCCAAAATCCAGAGAAAGATCTTCAGGCGCCTCCTCCCTTTCCGCTCCATGAAAAGAGGAGATCAGCTCCATCTGCCTGTTTATATCCACCCGCGAATGGGATATGTCCGGGACTCTTTCATTTAAATACGGGTCCTGTCTTAATTTCAGCTCCTGCCAGTCAATGCAAAACAGCAGATCCCTCTCATAGCTCAGCTCTCTTAATGTGTTTTTTTTGTCCCTATGCAAAACCTTTGGCAAAAAGATTTTTAAGCCCCTAAACGGCTTTCGCCTGCGGACAGTGACTTCCCGGGCCGCGGCGCCCTCAGCCCCCGGGCTTTTTATATCCCCGGCCAGCCCGCTCATGCCCTCGCTCTCCAGCCCCCTCCGGATGCCCTCCACGGCTCCGGCTGTGTCCTGGTCCATGCAGATCACATAACATTGATTTAAAGGCTCTATGCCGGTTTTTTTTGTGTCCGGCTGCCTTAAAACCCTGCCGATCATCTGCTCTATGGCCACAGGAGCCCTTGTTTTGGACAAAATCGTCAAAATATAGGCAAAGGGGCAGTCCCAGCCCTCTTTTAAAGCCTCCTTTGTGATGATGTATCGCGTCCGGGAGCGCTCAGAAAGCAGGTCCTCGCTCTTCAGCTCGTCCTTTGAGGCGGACTTGACTTTGATTTCCGAAGGATCCGCGTTAAAGCCCTTTATCAGATGCTCCCGGACATCCTCCGCATGGAGAAATTTTTTGTCTCTTTGATCCGCCCCTGTTCTTTCAACCCTTATCAGCTGTATGGGGCGGATACAGCGCTTTTCCGTTTTTTGGAGCCTTTGCGCGCTGTTTGACAGATTCTGCAAAATCTCATGCCCCTTGGCCAAAGCCTTTTTCCAGTCTTTGCTTTTCAGGCTGTAAATATTAATGGGGAGCTTTATCATCTCCTCTTTTTTCAGCTGCTCCCCTGACACGGAAACCAAAACATTGCTGTGATGCTCTTTTTTATTGGGGGTGGCGGAAAGCTCCAGTATAAAGCGGGGGTTGAAGTCCATTAAAGCGGTTTTTGCCTTTTCCGCGCAAGCCCGGTGGCCCTCGTCAATCACGGCCAGAGGCTGGACCAGCTTTAAAACATTGCCCAGGCTGTGTTTTAAGGGAATTTTTTTTAAGCCCCCGGAAAGGCCGGAGTCTTTGAGGCTGTGAGTGTCAAGATTGGGGCAGGCTTCCAGAAGCTTTTGGCAGGCATGGTGATCATCTGTTTCCGGAAAAAAATACGGGAATTTCCCGGAATCCTTAAATATCCTCAAAGTCTCCTTTGACTGCCTGCCGGCGCTTTGAAGCATCAGCAGCATGACGCATAAAAAGCTCTCCGTGTCTTGAGGATGAAAGCTGTCTGTTTTTTGCAGAATTTTGACCTTTCCGCCGGAGGCGCGGTCCAGGATCTGCCGGTAAAGGCTTTCGCGGCTGGAAAGCGCTCTCAAAGTCTGCTTGTAAATTGTATCGCTTGGGACAATCCACAAAACAAAGCCATTGTTTCTTTCAAAAAAATCTGTGTTGATTCTTTCAACCCCTGAGGCGCCCAGCAGGGTTTTTCCGCCCCCTGTGGGGACCTTAAGGCATATATTGGGGACAGGGCGGCCCATGCCGCTGAGCCGGTCTCTGTGGGGGGGCGGGACCAGCTCTTTTCCCCTGGGAATAAACAAAGCCTCCGCTTTGGGGAGGATTTTTCTGGGGACAGGGGGCAAAAGCTTTTTTTCATTCAGCTCCCCCCAGGCCCTTTTGCAAAAATTAAAATCGTCTGAAGTCCATGGGGCGGGGCTTTTTCTTTTTTTTCGGATTTCCGACAGATCCAGGGCGTCCTGTCTTTTTTCCTTAAGAGTTTTAAGAAAAACAGAGAGCCTTTCAAGGACAGCCTGCTGATAATCTTTTAACTCCACTTTAAATATCCTCTGTCATTTTATGAATGGCTGCCGGGAGCTGGCAGAACTGAATATTGTAATCCCTTGAAAGCTCTTTTTGCGGGATATAGCTTGCCGAGGCAAAAACCAGGCTGGTTTTTTTTGAGCCTTTGCCGGATTTTCGGACAGCCTCCGCCAGATCCAAATGCAGCGCGCTTTCTTTGCCTCTCAGAAAATCCAGGCTGGGCTTATACACAAGATGAAACCTGTAAGCTTTTGTTTCGCCGATAAGCCATGCCGGGCCGGGCTTCCCGGGCGCCGCCCGGAGGGTTTTTCCCGCCGCTGTGTAAAACACATATTCCGCAAGCTGCCTGTAATCGGGGAGCCGGCCCCGCAGCATATTCTCCGCGCTGATTTCATCCCCCAGCTCGCAGTAAGTGAAAGATCCGCCAAGGCCTTTCCTCAGCTTTTCATCCCTGGCCTTCGGGGCGCCTTTGATGGCGCGGCGGACCCGCGCGGCTGTGATTTTGTCGGCGTAATCCTCGCATTCAACGAGAATGAACTTGCGGCTTCCGCCGTCCTCTTTGTTCAGGTCCAAAACCGCATGCGCCGTTGTCCCGGAGCCGGCAAAAGAATCCAAAATAATGGAGTCTTTGTCTGAAACAAGGCGGACGCATTTTTTTATCAGCTCCGGCGACTTTGGATAGTCAAAAGCGTTTTTTTGAAGCAGGGATGACAGCAGCTCCTTTCCCACCTCATGATTTATCCCCTTATCCAGCCAGACTGATCTTTCTTTTGTCGCCGCCTGTCCGTTTTCCGGGAGATAGTCTTTTCTGTATACGCGCCATGCGCCGGTTTTCTTTTTTTCCCCGAAAAGCATGAGCGGGCTGTCTTTTATTTTGTTTTTGCTCCAGGTCCAGCAGCCCTCCGCGCCGGAAGATGAAACCGGCAAAACCTCTATATGAAAATCTTTTGAGCGGGACAAAGCCGTCTGGCCGTTTTTCGGATTGACATAAATCGGAAAAAACAGGCTGGGCCGCGTTTGCCGGTTAAAAAACTGGATGGCGCCGTTCATCAGCCTCATGGGGCGGTAAGAGCCTTTTTTGTCTTTTTTTTTATATTCCAAAAGGGTTTTTTCTTTTTTTGGAATCTCTTTAATGACAGCTCTTTCAATATTTTTGGAAAAAACAAGGATGTATTCATGAGTTCTGGCTATATCCTGCCTTAAAGACCGCCCGCGGGGGTTTGTCTGAGCTGTTATTTGAGCGATAAAATTTTCCTCTCCAAAAATCTCCTCCATAATGGCCATAAGCCGATGCTGCTCATTGCTGTCAATGCTGACAAAAATGACTCCGTCATCACTAAGCAGCTCCCTTAACAGCTGGAGGCGCGGCCACATCATGCAGAGCCATTTGTCATGCCGCTCCAAATCGTCCGCGCCAATGCCGTTTTGCCGCAGCCACTCCTTTATTATGGGGCTGCGCGCATTGTCGCTGTATTTCCAGCCCTCGTTTCCGGTGTTGTAGGGCGGGTCAATGTAAACGCATTTGACTTTTCCTGAATACCGCGGCAAAAGGGCCTTCAGGGCGTGGAGATTGTCTCCATGAATGATCAGATTGCCATCCAGGCCCGGCGCGGGGGCTTTTCCGCGGGGCTTTCCCCGTCCGGCAGCGGCTGCCGGGGGGAGGGATTTTTTTGCATCCGCCTTAAGCGCCCGGAAGGGGACCCTCAAATGATGCGAATAAATCACAGACTTTCCCTTAAAATCCAGAAACGGCATAAGCTCCCCTGTTTTGGTTATCCCCTGTTTGGTTATCCCCTGTTTTGTTATTCCATTGCCCGGCCGCCATGGATTTTTCAGCCAGGCGTTTTTTTGCGGCGCGCCTCTTTCAGCCCCCCCGGCCCTAAGCTATAGATTTCCGGCCGGGGCTGCCTGCCTCCCTCCGCGGGCATTTGATGGCTTGCGGCAGCTAGGAGGCCTTGTTTGCCCTTAAATAAATTAACCAAAACCGGCTTTTGATGGCAAGAAAAACCAGCCCTCCGCTTGGCTAGAGCTGGCTTTTAGGCTGGGAAATCCGGCCAGCCCCCCCTTAAAGAAGGGCTTTTTAGGGAAAGCGGTTTTGACACAGGGCAACAAAAGCCTCAGGGCGGCGGGATTGAAAAAAAATGGTCGGACCGACAGGATTTGAACCTGCGACCTCCGCCTCCCCATGGCGGCGCGCTGCCGGGCTGCGCTACGGTCCGAAAATGATCTGGTTATTCAAGGCGGCAGTTTGGCATTTCATGTTTCCTCGCGCCTTTCCGCTAAATTCCGAACATGATCTGCTTATTCAAGCCGGTAGTTTGGCGCCTCCTTGGTGATGGCCACATCATGCGCGTGGGATTCCTTCAGGCTCTGAGAGCTTAAACGGACAAACCGGACATTTTTTTGAAGCATGGCGATGTTTTTCGCCCCTGTGTAGCCCATGCCCGCCCTAAGCCCTCCGGTCATCTGATCCAGAATCCCCGAAGCCGGGCCGCGGCAGGGAACCCGGCCCTCAATCCCCTCCGGCGTCAGCTTGGACGAATCCGAAACATCATCCTGTCCGTAACGGCCCTTGGAGCCTTTTTTCATCGCTCCAAGGCTTCCCATTCCGCGATAGCTTTTGTAAGCCCTGCCTTTATAAAGTATCATCTCGCCGGGGCTTTCGTCAGATCCGGCCAGCAGATTCCCAATCATCACAGCCCCCGCGCCAAGGGCAAGGGCTTTGACTATATCGCCGGAAAACTTAATCCCCCCGTCAGCCACAACGCTTTTGCCCATGCCGGCCGCCGCCCGGGAGCATTCCAGAATGGCGCTGATTTGCGGAGTCCCCACGCCGGAGACAATCCTTGTGGTGCAGATGCTGCCCGGCCCCATGCCCACCTTTACAATATCAGCCCCGGCCTTGATCAGAGCCTCCGCCCCCTCAGCTGTGGCTACATTGCCCGCCATAACCAAAATCTCAGGATAAAGCTTTTTTATCTCCCTGACTGATTCAATGACTCTTTTTGAGTGCCCATGGGCTGTGTCGATGCCGATCAGGTCCGCCCCCGCCTGAATCAGCGCTGAGGCCCTTTCTATGGCCTCCGGGCCGGCCCCCACAGCCGCCCCCGCAAACAGGCGGCCATGCCGGTCTCTGTTTGCCTCTGGGAAATCAGCGGCCTTTTCTATATCCTTAATGGTGATCAGCCCGGTTAGATGAAACTGCCCGTCGACTACAGGGAGCTTCTCGATCCGGTGGCGGTGAAGGGTTTTTTTGGCTTCTTCCAGGGAAACGCCTTTTTCCGCCGTGATCAGCTTTTCCATTGGAGTCATGGATTTGCTGATGGGCTGCTCCATATCGGTTTCAAAGCGAAGATCCCTGTTGGTGATGATGCCCGCAAGCTTTCGGCCGATTACAAGGGGAATGCCGCTGATGGAAAACCGCTCCATGGCCTCGCGGGCGCTTTGCAGCCTGTCGTCCGGCGAAAGGGTGATGGGGTCTTGTATCATTCCGCTTTCGTATTTTTTGACTTTTTCGACCTCTTTGGCCTGAGAGACAATGCTCATGTTTCTGTGGATCAGGCCAAAGCCCCCCTTTTGCGCCATAACCCTCGCCATTTTATGCTCTGTGACTGTGTCCATGGCGGCGGACAAAATTGGCATGGACAGGCAAACCCCCCCGCTCAAACGGCTGGAGACATCGGCCTCCCCCGGCAAAATTTCAGAATAGGCGGGCAGCAGGGAGATATCATCAAAAGTAAAGGCGGGCGGCCCGGATTTTTGAACCAGGCTTTGCGGCTCCAAGGCGCCGCCTTGAGCTGCTTTTGGAGGCGCTTTTGCGGGGGGCTTGTTTTGGCCCGCCTGGCCCGCCCCGCTTTGGCTGGAGCGGCCCCCGCGCCATAAATTTGATATTTTGTTTGGCATCCCGGACTTCTCAGATTCATTGGCCGGCTTCCAGCAGCGGCCCCGCGCCCCCCTTATGATTTAAGGCTCTTTAAGCGCCAAAAGCCGGCATGGCCTCCTCTTTTGCGGACTGCCGCTTTTTAAGGCTTGTTTAGGATTACAACAGCAAAAAGCCTCTGTCAATGGGCGAGCCTCTTTTTTAACAGCAGGCCTGCCGCTCTGCGGCGGCGCGGGAGCGGCCGCTAGGCCGTCCATCGAACAAGCCAGCCCTGCCCCCTAAAAAAACGGCTGAAAAGCCTTGACAGGTTTTTGTTTAGGGGTTAGTGTTTAATAATGAGAGGAAAGACATGAAGCCTTTTACCCCTTTGTTTCAGGCGGTTATCGCCTTTACAGCTGTAATGACCGGCCTGGGCTTTATTTTTAATCTGCTTTTAACCCCTGTCAAAAAAGACTTGGCAAGGATGGAGAGCAATGTGAGCCGCTTGGAGGGCAATATGAGCCGCCTGGAGGGCAATGTGAGCCGCCTGGACAGCAGGGTGGGCCGGCTGGAGGAGGGTTTAAAATTAGTCCAGTCCGACATTTCTGAAATCAAAAGGATGCTTTCCCGGCAGCAGCGCAAATAGCCAGCTCCTTCGCCCCCGCCAACATGGTTTTTCTCTAAGCCGCGCCAAACGAGCGGGCCATCCCTCTGGCAAGCTTATCATTCTTGCAGCGGTCCGGGAACGGCCGCGAGGCCGTCCAGATACACAGGCAGAGGCCGGCCCTCTGGACAGACCTGCCGCTCCGCAGCGGTCCGGGAACGGCCGCGAGGCCGTCCAGATACACAGGCAGAGGCCGGCCCTCTGGAAAAGCCTGTGACTCCGCAGCGGTCTGGGAACGGCCGCGAGGCCGTCCATCGAAACAGGCGAGGCCGTCCAGATACACAGGCAGAGGCCGGCCCTCTGGAAAAGCCTGTGACTCCGCAGCGGTCTGGGAACGGCCGCGAGGCCGTCCATCGAAACAGGCGAGGCCGTCCAGATACACAGGCAGAGGCCGGCCCTCTGGAAAAGCCTGTGACTCCGCAGCGGTCTGGGAACGGCCGCGAGGCCGTCCATCGAAACAGGCGAGGCCGGCCAGATACACAGGCAGAGGCCGGTCCTCTGGAAAAGCCTGTGACTCCGCAGCGGTCTGGGAACGGCCGCGAGGCCGTCCAGATACACAGGCAGAGGCCGTCCCATCAAACTGTCCAGTTTTTGGACGCTTTCCGGGATTTTTTTAATTTTTTTTGGCCTCCGCCGCTTTTTCCGCAAAAAACCCTTGCAAAAAACCCCGGCTTCGGCTATAGACAACCGATTGTCTCATTTTGAGACACTTTTGGTTTTTTTTGCGGCCCGCGGCCCTTTTGCTGTCCGCGCGCCCGCGGCCCTTTTGCTTTCCGGGGGCTTTGTTTCGGAAGGCGCGGCAAACTATTAGGAGGCTATTATGAAGCAAACATTTTTTTCTTTCTTTTTTCAGGCGCTTTTGGCTGCCGCTCCGCTGGGCGCTGCCGCCATGCAGGATTATTACAATCCAAATATTAAGGCGGCGGATTTCGAAAGCGCGGAGGAAAGCAGATATGTCAAAACCCCACTGACTGACCCTCTCAAAAATTTTGTCTATGAGCTGACCGGCGTTTACACAAGCGACAGCGCTGTTCTTGAGGCTCTGACAGAGGGCGGGCTGGAGATGGGGCCATCCTCATATCTTTTTATCAGCGCCCAAGAGCTTGAAGCCGGCGGAGCGCTTGTGACGGCGAGGGTTTTTTCTGAAGAGGGGGAGGAGCCTTCTGAATGGAAAACCATTGTCTCAGAGTAAAAAACAGGCCTTGCGCCAGCTGGAAAGCCGGGGGCGGGAGCGGCCCCCCGCCCCTCCCAGTTTCAATGCAGCGGCGTTTCGCCAGAGGAAAAAGCGCGAATCGGCGGGCGGGCCGCTGCGGCAAAGCCTTAATTTAAATACATGGGGCGCTTTTCAGAGGCCCCGCTCATAAAGCGCTTGGGGATCTCGCCGCGGCTGGCATTTTCCAGAAAATCCCCCGCGCAGAAAAACCGGCACTTGCTCAGCATGCAGAAGGAAATCACTTCGTCGGCGTAAAACTGAAGCGGCTTTAAGGCGCCGCCCTGAAAAGTCAGGGTGACAATGTCCCGGCCCTCCTCTGTTTTTATAAAAAAGCAGCTTTCCGGAAGGCTCCCGCCCGCTTTTAGAATTTTCTGGACAAAGCCAAAAGGCTGCTCTCTGTTTCCGATCTGATCAGCCGCCATGCGGCTCTGCAGCTCCGAAAGCCAGACCATAAACTGCCGCCTCCCTTTCTGATCGCGAAACAGCATGGCCGAGGCCTCTGGAATCATGCCTTCAATGATTCCGTAAGGGGCCACCTCCAGCCACTTTTTTTTCCGATCCGGGGAATGGCCTTTTGCGCCGGGGCTTTTTGGCCCGGCAGGCCCCGGCGGGCGGGCGGACCCGGCCTTTAAGCCTCTGGCCGGCTTTTTGATCTTTGATTTGTTTGATGTCATAGGGTTTGCTCCTGCTGTGTTTTTGGCTTTCGCCAGTTGTTTGTTTCCGCTGCTCCGCCAGGGGGGGGCCTTTGCGCCGCTGCTAAAAGCTCTGTTAAAGCCCTAACGGCGCGGGGCAAAAGCCCTGGACTTTGCAGCTTCCGTATTTGTTATAGCGAAAAAAAAACCTCCGTCAAATTTTGATCAAATTTTCGGCAAAAATTGCCGCCCGCTGTCATGTCCTGAGGCTCAGCCGGCTCTGGCGGCGCCTCCCGCCGCGCCCAAAAAAAGAAGACAAAGCTGGTTTAGAGGGCTGGGCTCCCCGCTGTTCCCGGCCGGCCGCCCCCTGGCCCTCATTATTTAAACGCGCTGTTTCTCTTATATTGCCCGGCCGGCGGGTGTCAAGCGGGCCTGACGCCGCGCCGCAGGGCCGTCCCGGCAAACAAGCCCTTTAAACAAAGCGCCTGTATAATAGCCCTTATGGGAGACAACAACCGCCACAGTTTTTTTATGGGGCTGGCTTTGGAGCTGGCGCGGAAGGCCGCGGGCCAGGAGGAAGTTCCCGCAGGGGCCTTGGTTGTCTGGGAAGGCCCGGAAAAGCCGGCTCCGGCGGCGCGGCCCCGGGCGGACAGAAAAAATGGGCCGGCCAAGGCCCTAAAGCGGGGCATTCATGGGGGGGGGGATGGCATGGGGGATCTGAAATCAGAGCTGGAGGCTCTCCGCCAGAGCGGCAGCCGGGAAAATATCCTTGGCTGCGGCTTCAACCGGCGGGAGCAAAGCCAAAACCCTTTGGGCCATGCCGAGCTGGAGGCCATTTCCCAGGCCACTGACAGGCTTGGCAGCTGGCGGCTGGAGGGCTGCTCGCTTTATGTGACCCTGGAGCCATGCCTGATGTGCATGGGCGCCATTTTGCAGTCCCGAATATCCCATCTGATTTACGGCTGCTCTGAGCCTAAAGGGGGCTTTCAGTCCCGGCATCGCCTGCAGGACAGCAGGCTTCAATCTCTTCCATCTGAGAAAAAGCTCAAAATCACAGGGGGGGTTATGGCGGAGGAAAGCGCCGCCCTTTTGAAAGGCTTTTTTGAAAAAATCCGCCGGGGGCGGAAGGCCGGCCAAGCTGGCAGGGGATGATTATGGCCTGCCCCGCTAAAAAAAAACCTTTTACAAACAAAGAGCAGCCGGCAAGCGTCCCTTAAACCAGGCTCTGCCGGCAGATATTTTTTGCCGGAAACCGGCGGGAGCGGCCTCAATGGCCGTCCCAGCAAACAAGCCGCGGCCTGTGAAGCGCGGCGTCATAAGCTTTTCTTGATCCGCTCCGGTTATGATATAAAAAAAGGGGAGGGGAGGCGAAACCAGCCCCTTTGAGCTGTTTGCCGCGGCAGAGCTGTCTCTAACAGCCTTTCTGGAATGCCATAAGGAAAACTTATGCGGGGAGGCCTTAGTGAATCAAAACATTGCGGATCAAATCATTTTGACAGGCCAGGGCCATCGCCTGCCGATTTTTAAAGAGAAAGAAATCAGCGCTCTGAAAAAACGAGTTTTTGTCAGGGCCTTAAAAGGCAAAAAAACGAGCTTTGTCCGCTGCATTGTCAGGGGGCGGGACATTCAGCTAAAGCCTGAGGAGGCTGTCAGGCAGCTTTTTGCCATGCGGCTGATCAATCAATACGGCTATCCAAAAAAAAGGCTGGCTTTTGAGCATCCTGTGAGTTTCGGCAGGGAGACAAAAAGCGCGGATATTGTCATTTTTGACAAAGACCGCCCAGAGGCGCCTTACATTATTGTGGAATTAAAACAGCCAAAGCTGAGAGACGGCAGGCGCCAGCTCCGCTCTTACTGCAACGCTGCGGGCGCGCCCATAGGGGTCTGGACAAACGGCGGGCAGCTGTCCTGCTATCACAGAAAAGACCCCAATTATTTTGAAAGCATCCCCGATATTCCCGGCGCGCGGCAAAGCCTCAAGGATGTTTTAAGCGAAAGGTTTACTTTTAAAGACCTGATCATGAAAGACAAAATCACTAACGAAAAAAAAGCCCTCAAGGATATTATTCTGGAAATGGAGGATGATGTCCTGGCCAATGCCGGCGTGGATGTTTTTGAAGAGGTTTTTAAGCTGATATTCACAAAGCTCTATGACGAATGCCAAAGCAAAACAGACAAATCAGTCATAGACCATTATATCAGCCAAAACCTGAAAGAGGGGGGCAAAGGGGATTGCGCGGGCCTGAGGCAATGCCTTAAGGGCCTGAATGATAAAAAATTCCGCGTTATGGAGTTTAGGAATACAGGGCAGACAGATTCTGAGCTGAAAAAGAAAATACAAGGCCTTTTTGATCAGGCCAAAAGCCGGTGGCGGGGCGTTTTCCCTGAAGACTCCAAGTTTGAGCTTTCCGGCAGCCATCTGGCTGTGTGTGTGTCCAGCCTGCAGGACATTAAGCTGTTTGACTCAAACCTCTTGGTCATAGACGAGGCTTTTGAGCATCTTGTCATAAAAACAGCCAAAGGCGAAAAAGGCCAGTATTTTACCCCCCGCCATGTGATTGACATGTGTGTTTTGGCGCTCAACCCCAAAAGGGAGGAGTATATAATTGACACAGCCTCCGGCAGCTGCGGCTTTCCCGTTCATGCGGTTTTTTATTTAACCGGGAGGCTTTTTGCCAGCTCAGCCATCTCTGAAAGGGACAAAACCCATGCCCTTAAAGTGTTTGGGATTGATTTTGACGAAAAAGCCGTCCGGGTTTCCCGAACCCTGAATTTGATTGCCGGCGATGGAGAGGCCAATATCCTGCATTTAAACGCGCTTGATTATGAGGGCTGGAGGGAAAAAACAGAGAAGAGCGGGGACTGGATCACAACTTATGGCAGAGGGTTTGAAAGGCTCTCAAAGCTCCGGTCGGAAAAGGAGAGCGACAAGAGTTTTAATTTTGATCTGCTGATGGCCAACCCCCCTTTTGCCGGAGACATTAAAGAGAGCCGCCTTTTGCATCAATATGAGCTGGGGTTTAAGCCAGACAAAAAAACCCAGTCTCAAATTGGGCGCGACATTCTGTTTATTGAGAGAAACCTTAATTTTTTAAGGCCCGGCGGGCGCATGGCCATTGTTCTCCCTCAGGGGAGGCTCAACAACACATCAGACAGGCGCGTCCGGGAGTTTATCTCAAAGCGGGCGCGCATTCTGGCTGTTGTGGGCCTGCATGTGAACACCTTTAAGCCTCACACGGCGCCCAAAACCAGCGTCCTGTTTTTGCAAAAATGGAATGATGATCCAAAAGCGGGGCCGCTTTGCCCGAAAAAAGAGGATTACCCGATATTTTTTGCTGTGTCTGACTCCGGGGGCAAGGACAATTCCGGGGATTATATTTATCTGAAAAACGGAAAAACCGGCCAGTACAGGCTGGATAAAAACGGGCATTTGATTGTTCAGCATGACCTGCACAGCCACAATGGAGAGCTGCCGGAGGGGATTGCCGAGGCTTTTATTAAATGGGCCAAAAAAGAAAAACTGTCTTTTTGGACATAGCAAAAAGGAGGGCTGGGCATGCAGCATTCCATAGCTCTTCTGTCTGAAGTCAGGCGGAGCTTTGGCTGGAGAATGGACGCGGAATACTGGCGCCCCTCTTTTATCAAAAACAGCCGGCTGGTCCCTGAGGATAAAAGAATTAGGGATTTTGTCCGCCAAAAGCTTTCAAACATAAAATCATCTCCGATAAACAGAGGCTTTGAATACCTGGAGATTTCCAACATTTCCCTAAACAGCCTTGAATACGAGACAATAAAAGTCCAAGAGGGCGAAGAGCCGGACCGGGCGCGCTATATTTTAAAAAAAGGGGATGTGGCGGTCTCCACTGTCCGGCCAAACAGAAACGCCGCGGCGCTTATTCAAAAGGATGGGATTGTTGGCAGCAGCGGGCTTGCGGTTTTAAGGGCGCGGGGCATAGAGCCGGAGTATTTGTTTGCCTTTTGCAAGACGGATTATTTTGTCAAGTGTCTGATGCGGGCGGACAAAGCCAGCATGTATCCCGCGGTTTCCGGCAGAGATGTTTTGGAGACGCCTGTTTTTGTCCCCTCTGAAAATTTTAGGGGGCGCGTAAAAAAGAATATTCAAAAAGCTTTGTTTTATGCGGAAAAGTCAAAAAGCATGCTTCAAGAGGCCCGGTCCCTGCTGCTTTCAGAGCTGGGTCTTTCCGGCTGGAAGCCAAAACATCAGCTGGCTTTTGTCAGGCGGCATTCCAGCGCTGTGGAGGCCGGCCGCATGGACGCCGAGTATTTTCAGCCAAAATATGAGGAGCTCGCCAATAAAATCAAGGCTTATAAGGGAGGCTGGGACAGGCTTGGAAACTTAGCGCAAATAAAGAAAGGCGCTGAAGCCGGCAAAAAAGAATATTCTGAAGAGGGCGTCCCGTTTGTCCGTGTGAGCGATTTAAAGCCGGAAGAGATTAAAAGAGGGAAATATATTTCCAGTCAGCTATATTCTCAATTAAAAGAGCATCAGCCGCAAACAGGAGAAGTGCTTTTAACAAAAGACGCTTCTCCAGGCATAGCGCATCACTTGTTCGATAAAGCAGAGAAGATGGCGGTTTCCAGCGGAATACTCAGACTGCGGAACAAGTCAGGCAAAATCAACAGCGCCTGTTTGGCTTTAATTCTCAATTCAATTATAACAAAAGAGCAAATAAACCGGGACGCAAGCGGTTTCGTGATTTTGCATTGGAAGCCGGATCAAATAAAACAAACATTGATTCCAATTTTATCCAAAGAAAAACAGGCGGATATCCAAAAAAAAGCTATAGCGTCTTTTGCTTTGCGCAAAAAATCAAAACTGCTGTTAAAATGCAGCAAACAGGCTGTGGAGCGGGCCATTGAGCGGGATGAAAAATCAGCCCTCGCCTTTATGGAAAAAACCCTTTCAGAGCTTTCCGTATAATGGAGGCCGCGGCAATGCTTTCAGGCGGCCCTTTCGCCATACAGGGTGATGGCGTTTGTTTTGCGGATTTTGACGGGGATGGTCCGCGATATATCCTCCGCGCCTCCCGGAAAATAAACCAGCTTGTTTTGGCTGGAGCGGCCGGCCAGAAGCCCTGTTTTTTGATCCCGCCTTTCAACCAGAACATCTAAACCCCGGCCCATGTATTTTTCCGCCAGGGAAAAGGCGATTTTCTTATGCTTTTCCTTGAGAAGCCGCAGGCGCCGGGATTTTTCCGCCTCCGGGACCTGGCCCTCAAAAGAGGCGGCTTTTGTAAAGGGGCGGGGAGAGTATTTAAACGAGTAGGCGCTTTCATACGGAACTTCGTCCAGCAGGCTCATGGTCTCCTCAAACTGAGCTTCTGTCTCCCCGGGAAAGCCAACAATAATGTCTGTTGAAAGGGCCGCGCCCGGCAGGATGTCCAAAATCATGCGGGCTTTGGCGATATACTCCCCGCGGGAATAGCCTCTGTTCATGCTCTTTAAAACCTCTGAGCTGCCCGACTGAACGGGAAGATGAATATAATCCATGATTTTGTCCCGGCGGCGCGCCATGGCCTCCACAAGCCCCTCGTTAAAATCCTTGGGGTGGGAGGTTGTGAAGCGGATTCTCTGAATATCTGTCTCCGCGGCCAGAGTTTCCAGCAGAAGGGCGAAATCCGCTCCGCATGGCGATTGGTAAGAGTTGACATTCTGGCCGAGCAGAGTCACTTCGCGAACCCCTCTCTGGCAGAGCGCGTTCAGGTCCTCCACAATGTGCCTGAGAGGGCGGCTTCTCTCCCTTCCCCTTGTAAAGGGAACCACACAAAAGCTGCAGAAATTATCGCAGCCCTTGCTGATATTCACAAAAGCTGAAACCTTTGGGCTGCCAATAAGGGTTTGAATGTGGTAAGGCTCCCGGGGGCGCTGCCGGACAGAGACCAAAGGGCCGCCCCCCTCCCTAAGCCGGGCCGCTATCATGGGAAGCTCATCAATATTGTCTGTGCCTAAAACAAAATCCAAAAAGGGGATTTGCCTCAGCAGGCGGGATTTTTCCTGCTGGGCCGCGCAGCCGGCGGCTCCGATTTTCAGGCCGGGGCGCTTAAGCTTCAGCTTTCTGCAGCGGCCCGCCTCGGAGCGGAGCTTATGGACAGGCTTTTCGCGGATGCTGCAGGTGTTGATGATGATGAGGTCAGCCATATCCGGCTGGGGCGCGGCGGCCCAGCCGTCCATTTCCAGAAGGCAGGCCATCCGCTCGGTGTCATTGACATTCATCTGACAGCCGTAAGTGGAGATAAAAAAATTTTTTGAGGACAGGCTCATCATTCCGCGCCGCAGCTTTTAATGAGGTTTTTGAGAGGGAAACATCAAAGATCTCAAAAAAGCGGCGCGTCCCCTCCATCGATAATATCCGGCGCGATTTTTCGCTCCTCCTCCTGGATTTTTTTTAAGGCGGCGGAAAAGCTCTTTTCTGAAGCCAGATCCTGCAGCAAAAATCCCATATAAGGCTGTTTCGCAAGGCTGGCAATGGACTGCTCTAAAAAGCCGGTTTCCAGAAGTTTTTTGCGCTCCATAATGTAATCCCAGTTGGAAAAATAATGTATGCGGCAGTAATTCTCCACAATGGCGGGGAAGTCGCAGTTTCCCACCACGCAGTATCTCCGCCCCTCCATGTTTTTTGCGATGCGGCGGTCCTCTTTTTCCCGCTTTAATATCCGATCAAGCTCTTTTTCATAAAACTCAAGGCCGGGAGCCCCCTCCTGAGGGGGGCGCGGCGCGGCCTTTGCTTTTGGAGGCTTTTTTGCGCGTTTCGCCGGCGGGGATGTTTTTTTGGAGCTGCTTTTCGGGCTGGCGGATGAGGCCGGCGGCTTTTTTAAAGCTTTTTCGGCGGCTTTGGAGGATTTTTTGGCCTTTTGTTTTTTAGCGGCCGGCTTTTTTTTGCCGGCCGCGGGCTTTTTGGAAGCTCCAGGCTTTTTTTTGGCAGCCTCCGCCGGCGGCTTGGCCGGCTGTCCGAGTTTGGCTTTTTTCTGAGATGTTTCTTCTTGAGGTTTTTTCTGAGGGGATGTCTCTTGAGGCGCCTCCTGAGGCTTCCCCTCTTGAGGAGGCTTCTCCCGGGGGGATGTCTCTTGGGGAGGCTCCTGAGGCTTCCCCTCTTGGGGAGGCCTCTCCCGGGGGGATGTCTCTTGGGGAGGCTCCTGAGGCTTCCCCTCTTGGGGAGGCCTCTCCCGGGGGGATGTCTCTTGGGGAGGCTTGTCTTGAGGAGATTCTCCCTGAGCCTGCTCCTGGAGAGGCATCCCCTCTTGAGGGGATGCCTCTTGGGGCGCTTTTTGAGGCTTCTTTTTCCTGCTTCCAAAAAGTTTTTTAAAGAACTTCATGATGCGCCCCTTTTTTGATTGTTTTGAAAAGCCTTCCGCTTTTTTTTAAATCGTTTTCAGACAAAACATTCCCCTGTTTATACTGACACATTTGAGTTTTTATGTCTTTTTGCAAGGGAAAAAACAGGAAAACTCAAACAAAGCCAGCATATTTCCAGCCTGCCGGCGCCGCCGCAGTCAGTTGACATAGATGTTTCCCGTGTTTGAGCTTAAGGAGATTTCCGGCGCGGCTTTCCCCCGGGATTTCCCCTGACTGTTTTGATGAAGGCCCGCTTCGCCCAAACTCCGCCGCAGGCTTTCTTTTATGCTTTTTGCCAGGCTGCTTCGCGGGTTTTTCCATAAATCTTTCCCCGCCCGGCCGGCGGGCGGCTGAAAATTCAGCGGCTTCCCCTTCAGACGCCCCGTGACTCTCTGGGATTTTCCGGAAAAATCCCTGCGCAGCCGGCGCGGGGCGTAAATTTTCCCTCTTTTGCTGGCTGCCGAAAGCCTTGCGCCGCGCCCCATAAAGTAAAACCGCAGGATCCCCTCAGAAGAGGAGACATGCGCGCGCTCAGGCGCAAAAGAGGCGCTCACAGGCCCCGATTGAGAGGCTCCGCTCAGGCTCCCCTGAAAGCGCCTGATTTTGACCTCCCCCTTGTCCGTGGCAAAGCCCAGCAGGCCCCGCCCTTCTGTGAATTTAACCCCCCCCTCGTTAAACTGCAGCCGAAAAGCCCCTTCAGCGCCCTGGAGCCTGGAGACAAGCCGAAACCCCCGGATATCCGCCTCCCCCTGATGGCCGCTCAGGCTCAATTCCCCCTTTCTCATGGAGAGCCGCCAGGGGCCTTTGGTCCTGCTGCCCGCCACTTTGCCAAAAAGCGAGGAGACAAACACAGGCCCCTCCCAATTCTTAAAGGAGATGTTTGCGGAAAAGGCAAAAACCGAAACCGGCGCCGCCCCTGCGGGGGCGAAAATCCGCGCCTCAAGGGATGAGCCTGCGGGGGAATCCTCATCCCAGGATGTTTCTGAATGGTAAGAGGCCTCCTCAATCATCAGATCTCCGCTCTGAAGCTCCACAGAGGCCCTGCCGCCCCTCCACTCCGCTTTGTATTCATGCCGGCCGGGGCGCTGCTGAAAGATGAGCCGCGCGCCCAGGCTCCTGACAATGATGCGGCGGACCGCAGCCGCGGGGAAAGCTTTTGTCTCCGCCGCAGGGGCTTTGGCCGCGCCGCCTTCAGCCGGAGCTTTGGCGGAAAAGCTTTGGATTTTGGCAGAGCCTTGGGCTTTGGCAGATCCAAAAGCCGCCGCCGGCGGGAAATATGCCGCCGCAAAAGCCAAACGCCAGGCCGTCCAAATAAGCGCTTTCGCTGTCATAACACCGCCTTTCCAGGGGGGCTTTTCAAACACAGCATAGCCCCGCCGATCCCCTTATGTCAAAGCTCAAGATTTCATAATGGCCAAAAAGGCTTTCTGGGGGACCTCCACCCGGCCAATGGCCTTCATGCGCTTTTTGCCCTTTTTTTGCTTTTCCAAAAGCTTTTTCTTTCGAGTCACATCCCCTCCATACAGCTTGGCCGTCACATCCTTTCGGAGCGCGCTCAAAGTCTCCCTCGCTATGACCTTTGAGCCGAGAGCCGCCTGAATGGCCACCTTATACTGCTGGCGGGGGATCAGCTCCTTCAGCTTTTTGGCCATCTGCCGGCCCCTGCCCTCGGCCTGACAGCGGTGGACAATCATTGAAAGCGCGTCCACAGGCTCGCCGTTCAGCAAAATGTCCAGCTTCACAAGGCTGGCCTCCGCATAGCCGCCCATCTCATACTCCATAGAGGCATAGCCCTTGGAAATGGACTTCAGCCGGTCATGAAAATTCAAAACCATCTCATTGAGCGGCATCTTATAGCGGATGATGGCTCTGCCGCCGCTGACATACTCCATGCCCAGCTGTTCGCCGCGCTTTTCCTGGCAGAGCTTCAGCAGCCCGCCAAGGCTTTCCGCCGGTGTGTGAAGATTCAGCAAAACATAAGGCTCCTCCAGCTTCGCGATTTTTTGGGGATCGGGAAGCATGGAGGGGTTTTCAATCCGCAAAACCTCTCCGCTGACAAGGCGCGCCATGTAAATCACTGTTGGCGCGGTTGTGATAAGACTCAGCTCAAACTCCCTTTGAAGCCTCTCATGAACAATCTCCATGTGAAGCAGGCCTAAAAACCCGCAGCGGAAGCCAAAGCCGAGGGCCTTGGAGGTTTCGGGTTCAAAACTCAGGCTGGAATCATTGAGGCTCAGCTTTTCCAGAGCCTTTTTCAGCTGCTCAAAGTCATCCGTTGAGACTGGGAAAATCCCCGAAAAAACCACAGGCCGGGCCTGGCGAAAGCCTTTGAGGGGGCTGTCCGCGCCGCGGGGGCCGGCCAGGGTGATGGTGTCGCCCGCGCGAATGTCTTTGATCTCCTTGAGGCCGGTAATGACAAAGCCCGCCTCGCCGGCGGAAAGCTCATCCAGCTCTTTCGGAAAAGGGGTAAAAACCCCCAGTTTCAGAGCCTCGCGCTCTTTTTCCGCCCCCATAAAATAAATGGCGTCGCCTTTTTTGAGCCTTCCCTCCTTAACCCGGCAAAGCGCAATCACCCCCTGATAGCTGTCAAACCAGGAGTCAAAAATCAGCGCCTGAAGGGGGTTTTCCGGCTCCCCGGCGGGCGGCGGAATTCTCTGGACCACTGCCTCCAGAATTTCATCTATGCCGGTCCTGTTTTTGGCGCTGGCCATAAGAATCTCATCCTCTTTGAGGCCAATCAGATCTTTGATCTGCCGGCTGACTTCCTCAGGGCGGCTGGAGGGCAGGTCAATTTTATTCAGGACAGCAATGATCTCCAAATTGTTTTCCAGGGCCAGCATGGCTGAGGCCATGGTTTGCGCCTCAATCCCCTGGCTCGCGTCCACAACCAAAATGGCGCCCTCGCAGGCCGCCAGCGAGCGGGAAACCTCATAGGAGAAATCCACATGCCCCGGGGTGTCAATGAGGTTGAGCTGATAATCCTCTCCGCCGGCGGAGCGGTAAGAGAGGCGGGCGGTCTGGGCCTTGATAGTGATGCCCCTTTCGCGCTCCAGATCCATGCTGTCCAGAAACTGCGCCTTTTGGGAGCGGGCGTCTATGGCCCGGGTCCTCTCCAAAAAGCAGTCAGCCAGGGTGGATTTCCCATGGTCAATGTGGGCGATAATTGAAAAATTTCTAATGGATTTTCTGTTCATTGCCCGCTTTTTTGGCGCCGCCGGCGGCCTTTAAATATGGCCAGCCCGGCCCCCCGCGCCGAGTTTCCGCCCCGATCTTGTTAGACAGCCCCTGAATCCTTTGGCTCCGGCAGCTTGAGCTTATGGGGTTTGGCCCAGCAGCGAAGCTCCTCCGCCTTGTTTGTTTTTTCCCATGTAAAAGCCTCACCTTTGCGGCCAAAATGGCCGTAAGCCGCAGTGGGAAGATAGCGCGGGGCCAGAAGATCCAGCTCCTGAATGATCCCCCCCGGGCGAAGATCCCAAAATCTGCGGATCATTTTGACAAGGCTCTCCCTGGGAATATCCGAAGTTCCAAAATGCTCCGCATGGACACTGACCGGCTCAGCCCGGCCTATGGCGTAAGCCAGCTGAACAAGGCATTTGCGGGCCAGCCCCGCCGCCACAATGTTTTTGGCAATGTGCCGGGCGGCGTAGGATCCGGAGCGGTCCACTTTGGAGGGGTCTTTTCCTGAAAAGGCGCCGCCGCCATGAGCGCCATGCCCCCCGTAAGTGTCCACAATGATTTTTCGCCCTGTCAGGCCGCAGTCAGCCATAGGGCCTCCCGTCACAAAGGCGCCTCCGGGATTGACAAAAATTTTTGTCTCCCGGGTGATGTATTTTTTAGGCATGGCGGGCTTTATCAGCTCCTCGCGGATGCAGTCATTCAGATCGCTCAGGCTGCAGTCCGGGTCATGCTGGGAGGAGACAACAATGGCGGAAATGTCCTTTGCCCTGCCGTCACCGCCGCAGCGGACAGTCACCTGGCTCTTGGCGTCCGGCCAGAGGAAGCCGCGCCCCTCTTTTTTTCTTAATTGGGACAGGCTTTCAACCAGCTTGTGGGCCATGGAAATGCTGAGCGGCATAAGCTCCTCAGTCTCATCCACAGCATAGCCAAACATCATCCCCTGATCCCCGGCCCCCTGGCTGAGGCCGCTTTCGCCCACAGCCCGGCTGATATCCGGACTCTGGGAGTTCACCGAGGTCAGGTAAGAGCATGAGCGGCAGTCCATGCCCTTTGCGGCAGAGTCATAGCCGCTGTTTTTAATGATTTCCCGCGCGATGGCGGCATGGTCCACATGGGCATTGGAGCTGATCTCTCCAGAGATCAACACCATGCTTCTCGCGACAAGAGTCTCGCAGGCCGTCCGGCTGCCTTTGTCCTTTTTCAGATAAGCGTCCAGGATTCCATCGCTTATTTGATCAGCCAGCTTGTCGGGATGCCCCCCGGAAACTGACTCGCTTGTCCAAACAGCGCCCATAATCATCCCCCCAGCTCTTCTCAAAAGCCCGGCTAAAGCATCAGCCTAAAAGGGCTTTTGGCAAAAAGCAAAACAAAAGGATAAAATTTTATCCCGGCTGAAATGGCCTCCATCCCGGCGCGGCCCAGAGGGTTCTGGCCTGGCTCTCTCCGGTTGAAGCCGCGGCCGGGGATTTCCCCCTGGCAGGCGCCCCCCGGCGCCGGCCTGAGAGCCTTCGCGCCATCCGCCTGCCCCTGAAAGCCCATTTTAAGATCCCCGCCGGCCCGCCGGGCCAGCTCCAAAGCCAGCCCCATAAAAAACCTGTGGCTTTTGCCTCCCCTTATGGGTTATTATACAGCCGCGGAAAGATTGATCTAAAAAAGCTTGACTTGGCTTTGTTTTTTTCAGAGGCTTGAGGCAGGTTTGCCCCGCAGGCGCGGGCCGGGGCCAAAGCCGGCTGCGGAAAATGGCGAATGCGGCGGAGCCGCCCAAGGCCAGGCCTGGCAGGCCAAGCCGTTAATCCGGCAAATGCCGGCAAAGGAAGGAGGGGATTGAGATGCCAAAAATCAAAATCAGAGAGGGGGACAATATAGAGTATGTCATCCGCCGGTTTAAAAAGCTCTGTGAAAAACTGGGCGTTTTCTCAGAGATCAAAAAAAGGGAGCATTACGAAAAGCCCAGCATAGCGAGGAAGAAAAAATCCATAGCCGCCCGCAAAAGGCTCGTAAAGCGCTTTGTCAGAAAGCGCTTTTAGCGCGGCTGCCGGGGCCGGCCTTGCGGCCGCTCCCGAACTGCTGAGGAATAACAAGCTTGTCTGGAAGGCCGTCTTTCGGGCATGATATTTATGAGGGAGGGAGAGGCAATGAATTTAAAAGATAAAATTTCAAATGACCTGAAGGCCAGCCTGAAAAAAGGCGACAGGCCTTTGGCAAACGCTCTGCGGCTGCTTCAGGCGGCGATAAAAAACAGGGAAATTGAGAGGCGGCCGGAGCCTCTCCGCGAAGAGGACATCCTGGGGGCCATCAAAAAACAGGCAAAAATCTCCCAAGAATCCCTTGAGGGCTATAAAAAAGCGGGCTATGAGCGGCAGGCGGCTGAAGAGGCCCGCAGCCTTTCCGCCATCCAGGCCTATCTGCCAAAAGCCATGCCGGAAAGCGAGCTGAAAAGCCTGATTCAGGAGGTGATCTCCGAATTAAAGGCCGAGTCTCTGAAAGACATGGGGAGGGTTATGCAGGAGGCGCTGGCCCGATCCAAAGGCCGGGCCGGCGGCAGAGAGCTTTCCGCTCTGGTCCGGGAGCGCCTTCAAAAGCCATAAGCCGCAGGGTTTATGAGTTATTTTTCAGAGGATTTTATTGAGCGGGTCCGGATGGCCTCGGACCTCATCCCGCTTGTCGGGGAGGACACCTCCCTCAAGGGCCGGGGGGATCAGCTGATGGGGCTTTGCCCCTTCCCCGATCATCTGGAAAAAACCCCCAGCTTTTCTGTTTCCGCCTCCAAACAGGTCTATCACTGCTTTGGCTGTCAAAAGTCAGGCAATATTTTCAGCTATTTAAGGGATCAGCGGGGGATGAGCTTTGGGGACGCGCTGCAGCATCTGGCCCGGAAGGCCAATATCCCCCTCCCCAAAACCTCCAAGGCGCGGATGGCGCCGCAGCCCTCCCTCAGGCCCCTTCTGGATTTGAGCGAAAAAGTCTGCCGGTTTTATCAGAGCCGGCTGCGGGAGGCGCCGGAGGGCCATCCCGTCCGGGCCTATTTAAAGCGCCGGGGCTTCAGCCAGGGACTCATTGAGGCCTTTCGCCTTGGATACGCGCCCAAAGGCTCCGCGCTCCTGGGACGTTTGTCAGCAGAGGAAAGGCGGGGCGGGCTCAAGCTGGGCGTCCTTAATGAAGGCGCCGGCGGGCTGTATGACAATTTCCGAAACCGGCTGATTTTTCCCATCATTTCGCTCCAGCGGGAGCCTATAGGCTTTGGCGCGCGGGCTTTAGATGATGAATCCAAGCCAAAATACATTAACTCAAAAGAGTCAGAGATTTTTCAAAAAGGCCGGGTTCTTTACGGCCTGAGCGAATCCAGCCGGTTTATAAGGCAAAAAGGCATGGCCATAGTTGTTGAGGGCTATACGGATTTTTTGTCCCTCTGGCAAAACGGCCTGAAAAACGCGGCGGCGGTCCTGGGGACAGCCCTAACCTCCGATCATGCCCGCCTGCTGAGCCGATGCGCCCCCTCAGCCGCGCTTGTTTTTGACGGGGACGAGGCCGGGATCAAAGCCTCCGGGAGAAGCCTGCCCGTTTTGCTGGCGGAGGGCATGGAGGTCAGAGGGCTTGCTCTCCCAGATCAGCAGGACCCCGATCAATTTGCCCGCCGGCATGGCGGGGCCGCCCTGGAGTCGCTGGCCCGAAACAGCCCAGACTTGTTTTTTCAGACTCTTCAGCGCCGGCAGGCGGAGCTAAAAGCCGCCGGCAGAAAAAACATTGATTTGATAGAGGAAATGGCTCCTGTTCTCCGGTCCGTTAAAAAAGAATCCCTGAGAGCTGTCTACAAGCAGAGGGTTTTAGATGTTTTCGGAAGCGACGGGGCGGCCATGCGAATCATTTTGGAGAAAAGCCTCCGGCAGCGGACCGGCTTCCGGCAAACCGGCTTCCGGCAAGAGCGCCCCTTTCAGCCCGCGGCGCCAGCCGCCCAGATCCCGGCGCCCGCCGCCCAGATCCCGGCGCCCGCCGGAAACAGCCAGAGCCAGCCGGCTGGAGAGGAGGCGGGCGGGCGGCTTTCCCCCGCCTCCCTGCTGCGGGCTGAGCTTCTGCTTTTGGTCTTGTGCCTTGACTCTAAGAGCTTTTTGGAGATGTTTTTAAAGTCTGAGGGCATTTTATTGCTGGAAACCCTTGCGGCAAAGGAGATTTTTTGTAAAATGCAAAACAGCTGCGGGCCGGGCCTGAAAAATCTTGAGGAAAATTTTGAGAGGCTCCCGCATTTGATCATGAATCAGGTCTCTGAAAGCCGGCTCCTTTTTAAGGAGTCTCATCCTGTTTTGATGAGGGCCGGGGCTGAGGAAAGCCAAAAGATATTTGACGACTGCCTAAGCTCTCTGCGAAACAGGGGCAGGCATTCCGAGGCGGGCCATGTGATTGCCGGCATGAAAATGAGCGGCGGGGAAGAAGACATGAAAAGCCTGGAAAAAGTGTTTCAAATCACAAAGCAAAAGCTGGCGGGCCGCGGCCAGCCCCCGCGGCGCCAGAGGGGCTGAGAGGCCAGGCTATAGTCTGGGACCCTTTCAGCCGATAAATGCTTATAGAGGAGGCAAAAAAATGCTAACCAGAAGATCAGCTGCAAAAAGGCTGAGCCTCAAGGCTCAGAGAGCTTTGTTCGTGACAGAGTTTAACAGCCTTGAGCAAAAAGGCTTTTTCAAAAGGGATGTGATTTTCGCCAGAGAGCTGCATGAGGCTTTCTCTTCGGACATCACCCGCTCAGAGGTTTTAAACGAGCTGATGGAGGCCCTTCAGAAAAAGGGCATTTCTGTCAGGCTCAAAAAGGCTGAGGACAAAGCCGGCGAGGAGTTTTTTCTCTCCGACAGCTCTGATTTGGAGGACAAAGCCGGCGCCGACAGCAAGGCCCATGACCCCGTCCGCCTGTATCTGCGGAAAATCGGAAGAGTCTCCCTGCTGGACCGCAAGGGCGAAGTGGAGATCTCAAAAAGCATTGAAAGGGGCGAGCGGGAAATTGTCAGAGCCATTTTGATGTGCCCTTTGGGCGTTCGCGAGATAGCCCTTTTTCAGGAGCATTTGGAAAAGTCCCGGTTTAAAGTGAAGGCCATTATCCGGGGCCTGGACGAAGACGACCACAAATTCAGCGAGGAGGAATGCATCGAAAAAACAAACGATCTCATCAAAAGCGTCAAAAGCTACTATGCAAAGGCAAAAGACTCCTTTCAGACAGTCAGCCGGAGCAGCTGGGGATCAGAGGAGTGCCGGCGCGCCCTGCGGGATGTGGAGAGGCTGAGCGCCGAGCTGACGGAAGGCTTTGAAAAGCTGAATTTTAACCGCCAGATCATCAACCGCATCAGCGCAAAATTCCGCCGCGCGCTCAGCCGCATTCATGAGCTGGAGCGCCGGATTGAGATCGCTCTGGAGCGCTCGGGCAGCGCCAGCCTGGAGGACATGCGGAAAGCCCTCCTGAAAATGAAAGGCGGGGGCGCCCACTCAGCGGGCAAAGCAAAGGCTCCGGGCGGGCTGGCCCCTAGAAAATTCAAAAAATTTTACCGCGCCGCCGCCGACGCGCGCTTCCGCCTTTTGAGGCTGAAAAAGCAGACAGGCATGTCAAAGGCCTGGCTCCGGCATATCTCCACAGAGATCTGGAGGGGCGAGCGCGAGGCGGACAAGGCCAAAGCCAAGCTGGTCCAGGCCAACCTGAGGCTGGTTGTCTCCATTGCCAAAAAATACACCAACCGCGGGCTGCAGTTTCTGGACCTGATTCAAGAGGGAAACATCGGCCTGATGAAGGCCGTTGACAAATTTGAATACCGGAGGGGCTATAAATTTTCCACTTACGCCACATGGTGGATCCGCCAGTCCATTACCCGCGCCATAGCCGATCAGGCGAGAACCATCCGCATCCCCGTCCACATGATTGAAACCATCAACAAGCTGGTCAGGACATCCCGCTACCTGGTTCAGGAGCTGGGGCGGGACCCGGCGCCTGAGGAGATTGCCAAAAAAATGTCCCTTTCTGTTGAGAAAGTCCGGAAGGTTATCAAAATCGCCAAAGAGCCTATCAGCCTGGAAACCCCTGTCGGCGAGGAGGAAGACTCGCATCTTGGAGATTTTATAGAGGACAAAAATGTCATAGACCCCTCTTTTGCCGTGTCCAATTTAAACCTTGTGGATCAGACACAGAAGGTTCTGGCCACACTGACTCCGAGGGAGGAAAGGGTCCTGCGGATGCGCTTTGGAATCGGAGAGGAAAGCCACCACACTTTAGAGGAGGTTGGCCAGGACTTTAATGTCACGCGCGAGCGGATCCGGCAGATTGAGGCCAAGGCTTTGAGAAAGCTCCGGCACCCCAGCCGCTCCGGCCGGCTGAAAACTTTTTTGGACAAATAACCCCTTCTTTAGACTCAAGCCCTGCCTCCAGCCTCTGTTTTTATTTTCGTTTGTTTTCAGGCTGTCATTGACAGTTGAAGTTTTTGTGATAAAGTAACGGGGGGTTCGGATACAGAGCTTAATAAAGAGGGGGGGGGATTATGCTGACAAAAAACCTGGCTGCCGCGGGGCTTTTGGCGCTGGCTTTTCCCGGCGCGGCTTTCGCTTTAACTCAAGGCTCCGGCGGCGCGGAAGGCCCCCTGTCCAATGAAACCGCTGAAGAGGCGGTTTCAAATTTTCGGGAAAAGCCTCCATGGCTGGAGCTTCAAACCGGATTGAGCGCTTTTTCCGCGGGGGGCCAGTTCGTCAGCCGGCTCCCCATAACCCTGCAGCTTCAGCTTCCCCTGACGGAAATCCCCTTTAAATCAGCCAGGCCTGAAGGGGAGGGCGCCGCCCTTTCGGGGCTGCTTCGCGCGGGGCTTGGCTGGATGGAGCGGAGCGCAAAAGCCGCCTGCTTTGACAGCGAGGCGGAGCTTGCGGAAAGGCTTTTGTTTGACAGGATCCGGCCCGCAAGAAACTGCCGGCTCGCCCGGCCGCTGGAGCTTTATTTTGAGGGGGCTTTGGGAATCAAAGCCTCCATCCCCCATGATGGCGGAAGGCTTTTCAGCTCCGCAGAGCTTTCCGGGGCGGCCTTTCACTCTTTTTCCCGCAGATGGCCGCGGGACACAGGCTATTCAGGCCATGTGATCATTCAGCCTTTTCATCAGAAAAAAAGCAAAATCATTCCCGGCATCGGAGCCCATGCCCTTTATTATCAACGCGCTGTGTTTTTTGGCATGGGCATCCATTTGGGGGTTAAATTTAACTGAGGCTGATATTGCCGGGGGCTTAGCTTAGCTGGTTAAAGCATCCGGCTCATAACCGGAGGATCGGAGGTTCGAGTCCTCCAGCCCCTGCCATGTTTTGGCGCCTCAAAAAAATCTGTGTGAAAAAAAGCCCAAAATTATTTAAAAAGGCTGGCGCCGCCCTGAAGGCGCTTGCTCTTTGTCCAGCTCTTTTCGCCGCTGCCGCGCGGGCGGACTTTCAGGAAAGCGGCCGCGGGGGGGAGATGGCCGCGGGGCTGTCCATTGAAACAGGCCTGCAGCCCGCCGGCAAAATCACAAGCGGCAATTACTCAGGCTCTGGATTTTTCCTGGAGGGCGGAGTTTTTGTGACGGCCTTTCATGTGATGGAGCGGCTTCTAAAGGCGGCTCCGCTGGACAGAGCGCTTATTCTCCACGCCGGCAGACAATACGCAGTCAGAGGGATCAAAAGGCTCTCCGCCCCGCTGGATCTGGCTCTTCTGGAGGCTGAAGGCTATAAAGGCCCGGCTTTAAAGCTTTCCAGATTTTCTGAAAGCTTTCCTGAAAGCTCCCAAGAGACTCCATTTAAAGATCTTTGCGCCGGAGGGGCTTATATCATGGGCTTTCCCCTTTTTGGCGCGGGCCTGCAAAAGGTCAAGGCTGTCTGCGGGGCGGCGGGCCGGGATTATGTTGTCAGCGGCAGGGTTTTTATGGATGGCTTTAGCGGAGCGCCGGTTTTGAGCGGACAGGGCCAGGTCCTGGGAGCCGTCTCTTACGGCTTTTCCAATATTGTTTTTATCACTCAGAGCGGGGACATCAAAAAACTGGCAATGTCTCAAGCCGCCGCGGATTCTCCCGCTGCCCGGCCCCTAACAGATCAGGAGGCCCGGCGGCAGGTAGAGATGGAGGCGGAAAATCTCGAAAAGCTTGCGGACAGCGGCCATGCGCTGGCCCAGTACCGCTTGAGCCTTCGCCTGAGGCAGAGAGACCTGGCTGCCGCAGCGCGCTATTTGGCTCTGTCGGCGGAGCGGGGATTCATCCCGGCGCAGTCTGACCTGGGGCTGGCGCTTTTTCAGGGGCGCGGCATGGACAAGGACAAAGAGCGGGCCGTTTATTGGCTCCGCCAGGCCGCGGAGCGGGGCTTTCCTCCGGCGCGGTTTAATCTGGCCATCTTTTTTGGACAGGAGGGCGATTTCCAAAACCTGGAAAAGTCATTTTACTGGCACCGGCTGGCTGCGGAGCAGGGCTTTGCGCCGGCCATGTTTCACTTAGGCTCTATGATGAGAGAGGGCAGGAGGGCTGATCGGGAGGGAGAGCGGGCCGCTTACTGGATCCGCCTGTCGGCGGAGCGGGGGTTTGCCCCGGCGCAGATGCTTTTGGCCGAAATGCTGAAAACAGGGGATGGCCTTCCCCAGGATGACAAAGAGGCTTTTTACTGGCTCCGCCAGCTGGCGGAGCAGAGGCGCGGCAGAATGGGGGCGCGGCGCTTTTCTCCTCCTTAGATCTGGCTTTATGAGGGCTTTGGGGTGAGTTTTCCATGCCAGCCGCTGGCCAGCCGGGAGCAAAGCCGCGAGCTGGACAGCCGGGCCGCCGCGCGGGGGCTTTCGGGCGAATCCCTGATGGAGGAGGCCGGATCCAAAGCCGCCCAGCGGATTTTAGAGAGATATCCCAAGGCCAGATCCTTTGCTGTTTTTTGCGGCCCCGGCCATAACGGGGGCGACGGCTGGGCTGCGGCCCGCTGCTTAAACGGCTCAGGCCGGCGGGCCGCTGTCTATGCCTTTAAAAGCTCCCGCCGGCTTGTTCAGATTCAAAGGCGGAAGGCTCTGGCCTCTGGAGTCCCCGCAAAAAAATGGAATCAATGGGAGCCGGCTGAGGGGGAGGTCTTGATTGACGCTGTGTTTGGCTCCGGGCTTTCGCGAAGCGTCAAAGGGGATTTTTTTGCGCTGATCTCCCGGATCAGAGACAGCCGCCTGCCTGTGGCCTCTCTGGATATGCCCTCCGGCCTTTGCGCCTCCACGGGGCGGGTTTTGGGCCTTGCGGTCAAAGCCTCCCTCTCTTTAACTTTTGCTCTGGGCAAACTGGGGCTTTATATCGGCGAAGGGCCGGCCCATGCCGGAAAGCTTGAGATCATTCCCTTAAGCTTCCCGCGCCGGCTTCTGGATCAAGTCTGCAGCAGCTTTTTTTTGGTTTCCAAAAAGAGCGCGGCGCGGGTTTTGCCATCGCTTCCGCCCGAAGCCAATAAATCCCACAGAGGGCGGACACTGATCGCCGCGGGGCGGCGGGGGCTGTGGGGCTGCGGCCTGCTTGCCTGCCGCGGCGCCATAACGGCGGGGAGCGGCTATGTGACATGGGCGGGCAATCCAGACGGGGAGGGGGCCGGAGATCCCCCTTCAGCCGCAAACGATCAAAAAGCCCCCCGCAATAGGGGAGCCGCCAAAGGATCCGGCTCCGATGAATATCCTTATGAGGGGTTATGGAAGGCCCCTGAAATTTTAACCTTGCGGCTGAATGATCCTCAGCTGTTTCACAGGCAGACAGCCATCGCGGCGGGGCCGGGCCTGGGATTCAGCGCCTCAGCCGAGAGGTTTCTTTTGAGGCTTCAGGGCCAGGGCGCGCCGGCGGTTTTGGACGCGGACGCGCTGACTCTGATCGCCGCGCGGAAAACAAAAGCTTTAAGCCGGCCCGGCAAAAACCGCTTGATGACTCCGCACAGCGGCGAGCTTTCCCGCCTTCTTGGAATCCCGGCCAAAGACATTGAGCGCGGCCGGCCCGGCGCTGCCGCTGCCGGCGCCAAAGCCTTTGGCTGCTGGCTTTTGCTTAAGGGCTTTCGCTCAGTCTTGTCTGACGGCAAAAAAAGCTATATCATCGCCAGCGGCAATTCCGCTTTGGGAAAGGCCGGGACCGGAGATGTTTTGACGGGAATGGCCGCGGGGCTTTTGGCTCAGGGCCTGCCTCTTCCTGAGGCGGCGGCGCTGGCCGCGAGCCTTCATGGCGCGGCTGCGGAGCGCTGGATTCGCCTGGGGAGGGATATCAGCAGCTTTTCGGCTGCCGCGCTTTTAGATGAGCTGCCTTTTGTGATGTCCGAGTTCCGGTCTCTGGCCTCCGGCAGACCGGCGCTCTCATAAACATCCGGCTTTAGGCTGCCGGCCTGGCTTTCTCTTTTCGGGAGTTAAAAAAATCAAACACTGTCAGCTCAATTTTTTTTATGGTTTTCCGCTCATTGATGGCTTTGCCTGACAGCCCCAAAAAAACATGCTCAATTTCCGATGCCTGGTTTTTGATGGGGATGGCCGTTACATGTTTTGGAAACTGGCTCCAGCCAATTTTTGTGAAAAAATTTGCATTGCCCTCATTTTTTGGCGCAAAGCCATGATAGGGAAAGCCCTTTGCCGTCACTTTAAAAAGAGAGTTTTCCGACAGGCTGATCAAACTCCGGCTTTTGTCAAGATCTGCGGTTATGCCTGAAGTCCACTCAAAGGGAAACAAAAGCCCTTTCCGGTTTTCTAAAACCATGCAGCTGAAAAAGCAGGGCGTGGTTCGGGCCCAAAGCTGGCCAAACAATTTCTGATCTTGAGCGGCGGGCTTTAAGATAAAGTTTGTGACAGTCATTTCCTCTGAATGCTGATCTTGCCTCACAGAGGCTTTTTCCTCTGGAGCGGAAGCCTCAGCCCCGGCGGTTTTTGCCGGCAGGCCCAAGCCGGCCGGCCCGGCGCCCTTCAGCCTGTCAGGATTGTTTTGAAAAGATCTCCGCGCGGGCTTGCCGGCGGCCGCCGGCTTTTTGAGGGCAGGCTCCGCTTCCGGCGCCGCGGCTGTTTGGGCCTGCCTTTTCATTGTTTTCCAGTTGATTTTCAGCGCCCTGTCTGTGACCAAAACGAGGCGGCCCTTAAAGGGCCAGTTTTTGAATCCTTCAGGCGGCTCAAGGCAGCCGACAAAAACCACATCATTCCAAACCCAGACCGGCATCAAATCCTCCCGCCACTCCGCAAGGCCGCCAAGCGCCTCCCACTGGTCTTTTTTCATAAAGCTGTTTTCAAAAAACATGTGATCCAGGACAGGCAGCTGGTAAATCTCCGAGGCCCATTCAAAGTAGCTCTTTCTGCTGACGATCTTCTTATTCAGGCAGTAAGCGAGAAAGCCCTCTTTGGCCTGGGACTGCTTCCACTGGATAAAGCTGTTTTCCCCGGCCTGAAGGGGGGCGGCCCATGGATAATCGGAAAGGGATTTCATATTTGTTTTATCGGAGGCTGAAACAAATTTCTTTAATCCGCCGCCGAAACAGCCCTCCGGCTTGCCTCATCCCCATCTTTTTGATAATCATGACGCAGCCCCTCAGTTATTTTATGCCGGCCGCGCTGTCTGGCTTTGAGCCTTAATGATGTCATAACCCCCCGCTGTTGTTTTCCGCTGATCGCAAATGGCGCCTCAGAGAGTGTATTTGGACTATAACGCCGCGGCGCCCCTTTTGCCCGCCGCCCGCCGCGGGGCGGAAAAGGCATTTGAGGAGCTGGGGAACCCCAGCTCGGTCCATCAGGACGCGGCCGGCGCCAAAGCTCTTTTGTGGGGCGCGCGGCAGAGCATTGCCGGGTTTATCGGCTGCCATCCCCTGGAGCTGATCTTCACAAGCGGCGCCACAGAGGCCAGCAATCATGCCCTGAAGGCAGTCTTTGAGGGCGCAAAAGGGGGCGGAAGATCCGAGCTGATGGTTTCCGCCGTGGAGCACCCCAGCGTCATGGCGGCGGCGGAATATCTTGCTGAAAAAGGCGTCAAAACTCATGTCATCCCTGTTTCAAAAGAGGGGCTGATTGACGAGGATTTTTTTGAGCGGCATTTGAGCGCAAAAACCCTGCTGGCCTCTGTGATGATGGCCAACAACGAAACCGGCGCTCTTTATCCTGTGAAAAAGCTGGCCAAAAAGGCCCATAAGCTGGGGGCCTTGTTCCACAGTGACATGGCTCAGGCCCTGGGCAAAAAGCGCTTCAGCCTGCAGGATCTGGAGCTGGATCTGGCCAGCTTTTCGGCCCATAAATGCTACGCCCTAAAGGGATTCGGGGTTTTGTATTGCCGGCGGGGGATGGATATGGGGAGCTTTATTCATGGGGGGCCTCAGGAGCGGGGCCGCCGGGCCGGGACCGAAAACCTTCCAGGGGCTGCCGCCCTTGGCCATCTGTTAGCCGAAAAGGGGGGGGAGATTTTGAGCGAGGCCCCGCGGATTGAGGCCCTTCGGGACAAAATGGAGGCCGGGATTTTGGATCTGATTCCCGGAGCGCGGGCGCTTGGCCGCGGGGGCCGGCGGCTGGGCAACACCTCCTGCCTTTACATTCCCGATATTGAGGGGGAGACTCTGCTGATGAGCTTGGATCTCAAGGGCTTTTCTGTTAGTGTGGGGTCAGCCTGCAATTCTGGGAAGCTGGGGGCCAGCTCCGTCCTGAGGGCTATGGGCATGACAGAGGAGGAGGCGCGAAGCTGCATGCGGGTGAGCCTGGGCTATGGCTCAAAGGCGGAAGATCTGGAGCGCTTTGCGGAGGCTCTGGCTGAAACTGTCCGCCGGCTCCGCAGCCTCCGCAGCGGCCTTGGCTAAAAGCTCCCGCCTCAAGCCCCGCTTCGGCGCTTTGCTCCGGGCGGGCGGAAAAAAAGAGCGGCGAAGCAATGAAGGCAAAAAACAAAAAAGTTCTGGCGGCGATGAGCGGCGGCGTGGACAGCTCCGTCGCGGCGGCCCTGCTGAAAGATCAGGGCTATGATCTTGTTGGCGTCACGATGCAGGTCTGGGATTATTCCAAAAACTCCGATGAGACAGGCTGCGGAACCTGCTGCTCCAGAGGGGATCTGGAGGACGCCCGCGCGGTCTGCGCCGCCCTTGACATTCCCTTTTATGTCTTAAACTGCGAGGAGTTGTTTCAGGAGAAAGTCATTGACCCCTTTGTGGAGGATTACCTTTCAGGCCGGACTCCATCGCCCTGCTCTCAGTGCAACACTTTTTTGAAATTCCATTATCTGATCACAAAAATGGAGGAGCTGGAGTGCGATTATCTGGCCACAGGCCATTACGCTGAGCTGAAGCCTCTTGAGGGCGGAACATTCGGGGTTTTTGAAAGCCGCAGCCTTTGGAAAGATCAAACTTACTTTTTGTTCACTTTGAAGCCTGAGATTTTGCCGCGGATTTTGTTTCCTGTCGGCTCAATGGACAAAAATGAAGTCCGCCGGATTGCTGAGGAAAAGCGCCTCCCCGTGTTCCAGAAAAAAGACTCCACAGGGATCTGCTTTGCGGGAAGCCGGGGCTACAAAAGCTTTATCGCCGATTATCTCTCCCGGCCGGGGGCTGAGGCCAAATTCGGCGCCTCAAAAAAAGGCCTTTTTCGGCTTTATCCCGATGGCGAAATTTTGGGGGAGCATGCGGGAATCCATAATTTTACTGTGGGACAGAGGAGGGGCTTGGGCCTTGCCTGGCATGCCCCTCTTTATGTCGCGCGGATTGACCGGCAGGCTGCGGAGGTCTGGCTGGGGGAGGAGTCCGCGCTTTACTCTGACGAGGCGGAGCTGGCGGATGTCCATTTTTTGGATGAGGCGCGAGCGGGGGAGCAGCTGAGAGTCAAAATCCGCTTTCATGATCCCGGCAGCCCGGCCATCATCCGCAAAACAGGAAGCGGCTTTCGCTTAAAATTTTTAAAGCCGCAAAAGGCTGTGGCCCCAGGGCAGTCTGCGGTTTTCTACAGGGGCCGGCGCCTCATTGGCGGCGGCGTCATTCAAAAATGAAGCCCCCCATAGAGGTTAAAACTTTTGGCTGCAAGCTGAACCAGTATGACAGCTCGCTGCTCAAAGCGCGGCTGCAGGCGGAGCTGGCGCCCTCTAAAAGCAGCCCGCCGCGGCCGGTTGTTGTTTTTAACACCTGCGCGGTGACAGCTGAGGCGGGGCGCGAGATCCGGCGCGAGGCCGCCCGGCTGAAAAGAAAAAACCCGGAGGCTTTTCTCGCCGTGACAGGCTGCGGCGCCCAGGTGGAGACCGGGCTTTACGCCCAAAGTCCATGGGTTGATCTTGTGGCCGGCAACTCTCACAAAAAAGATCTGCCGCTGATTTTAAAAAACGCCCTGAGCGCTGAAGCGCGGCAGGGCGCGGCCAAAGGCGCGCCGCCAGAGAGGCGGAAGATTTTTCATTCCAATATTTTCAAGTCTTCCGCAGCGGACAGCGGCCTCCCCTCTGTGGACGAGGGGCGGACCCGGAGTTTTTTAAAAATCCAGGACGGCTGCGACAGCTTCTGTACATTTTGCGTCATCCCCTTTGCAAGGGGGAAGAGCCGGAGCCTGCCCATTGCCCATCTTGCGCGGGCAGCCCGGAAGCTTGCCTCTGAGGGCGCCATGGAGATTGTTCTCACAGGGGTTCACATCGGGGATTACAGCGACGGAGAGCGGGATCTTGCCGATTTGGTTCAGGCTCTTTTGAAGGAGACGGAGATCCCCAGAATCCGGCTGAGCAGCCTTGAGCCGCCGGATCTGACAGAGCGGCTTTTGGACTGCTTTTGCAGCGACAGGCTCTGCCCTCATTTTCACCTGAGCCTCCAAAGCCTCAGCTCCCCGGTTTTAAAGGCCATGAAGCGCCAATACAGCCGGAAGGGCGCGGAGCGGGCTCTGGCCCTTATCGCAAAGCGCTTTCCGCGGGCTTTTGCCGGGATGGATTTAATTGCCGGCTTCCCCTCAGAATCAGAGGAGAGCTTTCAGGAAACTTATCAGGCGCTGGCGGACAGCCCATGGACAAAAGTCCATGTTTTCCCCTACAGCCCGCGGGAGCGGACTTATGCCGCCAGAATGGCCGGCCTCAGCCGCCGCGAGATCCTCCGCCGGGCCTCGCAAATCCGCAGCCTGAGCGGCTTTCGCTATGAGCAGGCGCGGCAGGCGCAGCTGGGATCAATAAAGCGGGTTCTGCTGTTTAAGGGCGACAGCCGAAAGGGGCTGAGCAGAGATTACTGGCGGATATCGCTCCCCCCGTCCCATAAAAAAGGCGAGCGCAAGGTCCTGATTCAAGGCGCCGCTCAAGGCTCTGACTCGCTGACCGCTGATTTTCTCTAAAGAGCCGCCCCCAGCCTGCCGAAAAGCATGGCGTGAGGCAAGTTCAGAAATTGCTGCCCGCCGCGGCAGCTGGTTTTTTAGCTTTTGGATCCGCAGCGGCTCTGGCTTTGCCGGCTTCGGCGGGCCTGAAAGCCGCAGCCTCCCGCCTGCAAAAAACCGCGCCCAGCGAGTGGGCGGAATATCAAAAGCGGCAGACAAGGCTGAGATCTCAAAAAAACAAATTAGAGGGCGCCTTCCATGGGTTTGAACAGGCCGAAGCCCGGCTGGATCGGGAAATCAAAAAATCCTCTCTCCTGCAGCTCTATAAAAAGGCTTACTCTGAGTTTAAAAGCGCGGAGCTGAAGTTTCTCAAGGCCGCTCCCCGTGATCTGAGGGAAAATCAGGAGGCATGGGCGGGGTTTAACCATGTTTTAAATGAATTGAGCGGGCTTCTCCCGGAAAGAGACAGAAAGTGGATTGAGCCATGGGGGACAGCGACAACATTTTGGAATTCAAAAAAGAAATACAAAAAGTTCAGAGCAAAGCAGAGGCAAATAAAATACGCTCATCCTGAAAAATGGGAGCGGTATCAAAAAGCTCTGAAAAGGCTTCAGCTCTCCATGTCCGCTCCAAAAAAAACCTCGCCAAAAGAGTGGAGCCAATACAGAGAGGCTCTAAACAAATACAGAAACTTGGGGCATGAGGCCAGACAGGCGGCTTTGGGCGGGAAGGTTGATTTTTGGGAAAAGGCATTTGATGAGCTGGAGGCCGCCGCCGCTGAGACAGCAAAATCAAAAAGGCTTTTGAGAGAGGCGCTTCGCGCCCTGCAAACAGCCGCCCCAAAGGAGCTGGCTGAATACAATAAGGCTGTGTTTGGGGGGGAGGGCGCGCCCGCGCCTGAAAAAAAAGCAGCCGCCGGCGGCGGAGCCTCTCATTTTGCAGCGAGGCCGCCGCTGAAGGCGGCCGCCGGCGCGGCAAAATCAGCTAAAAAAGCCGGCGGCGCGCAAAGGCATTTGGCCAAAGGCCCCTCTCCTTAAAAAATGCCTGAGAAGTTTTCCGCCCCCCAATAAAGCTTGACCGGCCCCTTGAATCCTGCTATTCAGGGAGAGCGCTGTTTTTTTTGAGCGGCGGGCGGGCCTCGCAGCGAGTGTCATAAAGCTCTCAGGCGGGGGGGAGTTTCGGGCTGAGCAAAGGAGGAGGCTGAAACAATCATGATTTTAAAAAGCCAGAGGGGGATGACCCTGATTGAAATTTTGGTGGTTGTGGCCATCATCGGATTTTTGTTTGTGGTTGTGGGCCGCGGCGTTAACCGCCGCATGCAGAAGGCCAAGGGGCATCAGGCAAAAATTGTCATTGGCATAGTCAAAGACGCTCTGATGGAATTTAATATTGACTGCGGCTATTACCCGGAAACTCTGGATGACTTGATTGAGCAGCCCAATGACTGCGAGTCCTGGGGCCCGGACCCTTATCTGGAAAACAGGAAAATTCCAAAAGACCCATGGAACAACCGCCTGATTTATGAATTTGACGCTGAGTCCTCCAGTTATGTGATCATCAGCCATGGGGCGGACCGCCGGCCCGGCGGAGCGGGCCGCAATAAAGACATCAGCTCCATGGACTGAGCCGGCTTTTTAAAGCAGGCGGGCAAAATGAGCCGAAGGTTAGACAGAGGCTTCACTCTGCTTGAAATCCTCGCTGTTCTTTTAATTATTTCCTTTGTTTTTGCCATGTTTGGGCGAAAATTGTTTTCAAGGGAGAGAAAAATCCAGGCAGCTTTTCAAAGCTTTATTGTTTTGAGCCGGCGGCTTTCAACCGCGGCCGCTGCCAGCCAAAGCATTCACCGCCTGGCGCTCCGCATCAATCCTGATGGGCCGGAGAGCTACTGGGTGGAAAAACAGCCCGCCGGCGGGGGCGGCTTTGAATTTGACAGGCGGTTTTTCCCCTCCCCCCAAAAATTTCATCCCCTGCTGGAGATCACTTCTGTAGAGTTTGCGCCCGGCCCTTATGGCCGCCGCCAGGGCGGCGCGGCAGAGCCTTTAGGCGCCGGCGGAGGCTTTGCCGGGGAGATTGATGAGGCGGAGCCGCGGGATGAAAGCGGAGCTTTGGATTCTTGGGGGGAAGCCATAACCCAAGGCCCCGCCTATATTTATTACTCTCCGAAGGGCCTGGCGCGGGAGACAGCCATTCAGGTTTTCCGCCCGGACAATCAGGGGCGCTGGACCCTTTACCTGCATCCTGTCCAAAAAGAGATGCTTTTGCTGAAAAGCGAAAAATCCCTCAGGGAAATCAAAGGCCTCTGATGAGCCGCAGCCTCAAAATCAAGCATGCGCCCCCGCGCGGGGCAAAAGCCAAACGGGGATTCACTTTGCTGGAGGCCTTGGCCGCTGTTTTGATTTTGGCGGGGCTTTCGGCGCTTGTGACTCAAATATCTTACGGCAACTTTCAGAGAATCAAAAAAGCCCGCCGGGTCAAAAAAGCCGCCGCCCTTCTGGAGCGGAAAATGTCTGATCTGGAGGCGGAATACAAAGGGCCGAATATTGGAAGCCTCCCCGATGGGGCGGAGGGGGAGTTTGAGGGGGAGGAGAATTATGTCTGGAGCTATAAGACCAGGGCCCTTGAGCTGCCGGAATCGCTTGTCATGCTTGAAGTCCAAAACATGCCCCAAACTGACATCAACATCCAGCTGGCGGAGATGATGAGGAACATTGTCTCGGCAACTGTTGTGGAGCTGAAGCTGACAGTCAGCCACAAGCGGGGGAAAAAGGGCGCGGGCTACTCTTTGGTGTCGTATTTTGTGAATTATGCCGCAGCCGCCGGGCACATACAAAGCGCTGTCGCGCAGTTTTCACTGGCGGCCTCGCGCGGCTTTGAGGCGCTTGGAGGGGCGGCTGCCGCCGAAAAACAGGGGGGCGGGCCATGAAAGCCAGGCAATGCGCAAAACCGCGGGGCGCCCAAAAAGCCTCCGGCTCAAGCCAAAGAGGAAGGCGGCGCCCCGGCGGCCCGGCGGCGCTTTTCAGATTTCCGCCCCCTTTCCGCGGCCGCCGCGGGCTGACTTTGCTGGAGGTTTTGCTGGCCATGGGGATTTTCGCCTTTATTGCGGTTTTCCTTTCCAGAGTGTCCAGCTACAGCTTAAGGCAGAGGGAAAAGCTTGGCCGCAGCATAAAAGAGATGAATATTGAAAGCAATGTTCTGGATGTGATGAGGCGGGATTTTCGCGGGCACAGCCCTTTTTTTGACTCCCATTTTGCTCTTCGCTGGAGCTTTCCCGCATGGCGCCCTCCGCCGCCGGGGGCCGCGGCCCGGCCGGCAGCAGCTCCGCCGGCTCCCCCGAAGCTTGCGCCTATGACAGGGCGGCCCGGAACATTTATGACGGAAAGCCGTGATTTTCGCTTTATAGGGAAAACAGATGAGATGGAGTTTCCCTCCGCCGCCTTAATCAGCTCTTTTCAGGGCGCGGCGAGATTCCAGCTGGTTTGGATCCGCTACAGCTTTGAAAGCTGCGGGCTTTTGGATGGCGGAGGCGCCTCAAAATGCCTGATTCGCGAGTTTAGAGGCAAAAAAGACCCTTTGGGCGGGGAGATCAGCGGAAAGCCCCCCCAAGACAGGCATGTTCTTTTTGAAAGGATCAAAAACCTGGCGTTTTCATATTATGACAAAGAGGGCAATGACTGGAAGGATGAATGGTCTGACCTGGACAGGGAGCCGCGGCCGGATGCCCCGCCATTCCCCCGCTTTGTCAAAGCGGAGATAGAGTGGGAGGAAGGCTCGCGAAAAGCGCCTGGAGCGGTTTATCAGTTTCCTGTCGGGCGCCACTTTTACTCCGCCGGCAATCAGGATCTGCTCATGGCCTTTTTGTTTGACATGGCCGCAAAGGGAAAAGCGAAGCCGAAGGAGAAACAGAGGAAACAGGGCGCGGGCGCGCCCGGCGCGGGTCAGCCCGGCGCGGGCTCTAAATCCCGTCAAGGGCAGGGCAGCCAGATTCCTGCCGGCGGCTCTAAGGACAGCAGCCAAAGCCAGCAGCAGGCAAACTGAATTGATATCAAAAAGGGGCGCGGTGAAGAAACATATTTTGCTTCAAAAAAGCGGCGCCGCGCTGCTTGCTGTTTTGATGATCTCCGCGGCGGTGATTGCCATCCTCAAAGAGGTTTGGATCAGCTCTCAAAGGGAGCATATCTCGGCCCGGCAGGAGCTGAGCCGCCTGCAGGCCCGCTATGCCGCGCTTTCCGGCATGGAGCTGAGCATGATCCGCCTCTATGCCTACAAAGGCGCTCAGCAGTTTTTGGGCCAAAAGATTGATTTTGCCCGCCCTTATATTGACATGCTTTGGAGTCCTTTGGTTTCCTGGCCGCTCCCTTTGTCAGAGAATCTTTCAGAGAGCGGAAAAAGCGCTTTGCGGCAGCTGAGCGCGGACTCTTTTCTGAAAGAGTCATATACAGCGGGCATTTTTCCAGAAGATGGGCGCATTGATTTGAACAGCCTCTCCAGCCATTTAGGCTATTTAAGGGAGTTTAGCCGGATGGCGCTTCGGGGGCTTATAGACCTTCAGCTTGAGGAGAATGAGGCTTTGCGGACCCGGCTTGAGGGCGCTGATTTTGAGGAGATTTTAAATAACCTGGCTGACTGGACTGACGAAGACAGCGACAGCCGGAGCGGAGGCGATGAATCTCTGATTGAGGAGGGCGCGGCTCCGCTGAACCGGTCTTTTGCCTCAGTCGGGGAGATCAGAAAAGTCCCTGGAGTCACAGAGGACATTTTTCAGCTTCTAAAGCCATGGGTCGCGGTTTATGGCGTTAGCGGGATAAACATCAATTACGCCGAAAAAAAAATGCTGATGGCTTTGGGCGCCCCTGAAGGCCTGGCGGAGGAAATCCTGATGCGGACAGCCATTGGCAGCGAGGCTTACCAGCCTTTTTTGAATGAGGGGGAGTTTTGCTCTTTTGCGGAGGATCGGGGGGCGGATATATGCGGGCTTATAAAAGAGCGGCATAAAACCACAGCGGTTTTGCGCTTTGGGCTGGCTGCGCATTTTCGGGCCTCAGCGGCGGGGCGGGCGCGAAACATTATCTCTGAGCATGAAGCTTTGCTGTATGATCCCGCCGCTGCGATACCGGCCTATAAAAGCGCTGTCAGGGAAGAGGAAAAACTCTTTAGGAATGAGCTTGTTTTGCGGGGCGAAATGGCCCCTCCTCAAAAGAAGAAGCCAGCCCCCTCCTCTAAAAACCCAAAATCTGGCCCGCGAAAGCCTAACAGGGAGACCCGGCTGTCCGGCGCGCCGCCGTTTTTTGTCATGTTTTGGACAGAGGGCGGGTAAAGCTCTGGCCCGCCGCAGAGGCTTTTGATTTTTTTTTAAAATAATATTGACAGGCCGGCGCTTTCCGCGCACATTTAACAGGAGATGGCAAAAAAAAGCTCAATAGAAAAAAACGAAAGGCGGAAAAAGCTGGCGGAAAAATTTGAGCCGGTTCGCCGCGAGCTTCGCCGGCAGGCCCGCAGCCTGAAGCTTTCTCCCGAAGAGCGCTTTGCGGCGGTTTTGAAGCTGCAGAAGCTTCCAAAATCCGGGGCGCGCGTCCGGGTCAGGCGAAGGTGCGCCATCACGGGGCGGCCGCGCGGAAATCTCCGGAAATTCGGACTCTGCCGGCTGGCTTTCCGAAAAATGGCCCATCAGGGCTTGATCCCCGGTGTCACAAAATCCTCCTGGTGATTCCTGTTTGCTGGGATGGCCCCGCGGCCGCTCCCGGATCCTCTGCGAAGTCACAGGCTGGCCTGAATATTTGCATGGCCGCGAAAGCCGCGGTTAATAAAAAAACAGATGGGGAGAGCATCTTTTGCCTCCGGGCCTGCCGCCTCTTTTGCCTCTGAGGGGCTTGCTTTTTCGCCCCCGGCGGCCCTCCTCATCACCGGCTTTTCCGCCGCCAGCGCGGCTGTCTCTCCGCAGCCGCTCCCTCCTCTGGCGGCCGGTTTTTCCGCCGTCTTTTTCGCTGGCTCCGCTCCCGCTTATTAAAAGAAGCGCCGCTCTGTCATATTCTATTTTCGCCTGCTCAAGCCCCTGATCCATGGCTTTTCCAAACCACTCCATTGCCTGCGCCGTATCCACAGGAACCCCGCGGCCTTTTTTATACAAAATTCCCAGCCTCAGCTGGGCCTCAGGCTGCCCGCTCTCCGCTGCCTGCCGGTAAAGCTGGACGGCTTTGACAAAATCCTGGGGAACCCCCCGGCCCCTTTCATATAAAAACCCCAAATTGAGCTGCGCCCCCTTCGATCCCAGAGACGCCGCGCGCTGATACAGATCAACAGCCTGACTGAGGCTCCTCGGGACTATAATGCCCATCTCATATAAATGCCCCAGCCGGTATATGGCGTCAGGCCAGCCCCGAGCTGCCGCCTGTTTGTAAAGGGCAATGGCTTTATCCGCATTTTTTGGAACCCCCAGGCCTTTTTCGCGCATCAGCCCCAAATGAAACTGCGCGCCCGCATGACCTTGGCCGGCTGCCCGGCGGAGCCATTTCTCCGACTTGGCCAGGTCTTTCGGAAACCCCTTTCCTCTTTTATAGAAAAGCCCAAGAACAAACTGGGCTGAGGGCAAGCCCCGCTCCGCAGCCTGGCGATAACAATCAGCAGCTTTGCCAAGATCTTTTTCAAGCCCCTGGCCGGACTCATGCATCAATCCCATGCGGAATATCGCGCCTGTTATTCCTTTTTTATAGGCGGCAGACTGATAAAGCTCTGCCGCCCGGTTTCTGTCTTGGGGAACCCCGCTGCCTTTTTCATACAGGAGGCCCAGCAGATACTGGGCTTGGGCTGAGCCGGCATCCGCAGCTTTTTGATAAAACTCCGCCGCTTTGGCTTCGTTTTGCGGGATTCCTATGCCGTTTTCATGCAGAAACCCCAAATTCAGAAGAGCTTTGTCAAGCCCTCTGTCCCCGGCTTTTTGGTAAAGCTCCGCAGCTTTGGCCTCGTTTTTTGGAACCCCCAGGCCTTTTTCATATAAATGCCCCAGGAGATACTGAGCGAGGCTTATGGTCTCATTTTTTGGCTTGTCTTCAAAAGAAAAAGGCAGGCTGCCGATTTGATCCAGAATTTTTTGATAAAGCTCCGCCGCTTTGGCGGGATCCTTCGGCAGCCCATTATGGCCGTTTTCATAATTGATTCCCTGATTGAGGAGCTGCTCCGGCGCCTCTTCAGCCGCGGCTTTCCCGGGAAAACTCAAGATGGCGAAAAAAAACAGGCAAAAGCCCCCGCAGAGCGGGGAGGCAAAACCAGCCGGCTTCAGGCGCCTTTGCCCCGGCTGCCGCATATCCGCGGCCGGCGGGGCCGCATGCCTCCTGTTGAAAATGACAAAATTGAAAAGCGCAAAAGGCCTCATTTCGCCCCCCTTATACAGCAAGCCGCGGGCGGTGTCAAGCGCGGATTGCAAGGCCTTCAGGGGGCAAAGCTCTCAGCCTCCGGCGGAGGGGGCTTCCGCCGGGGGGCTTGTGGGGGGCCGGGGGCCGGCCAAAGCAGCCTTAAAAGAGCAGGGGAGGGGCGCTTCAGCTTGACTTGTTCTGAAAAGCGCCGATACTGGGGAGTGGCGCCCCCGCCTGTTTTGCCTAAGGGCTTTGGGCGGGCTCCAGGCGGCGCGGATTCGCTTTTGCGGGAAATCAAAGCAATCAAACAGGGACGGCAATGGTTCAATACTTGTTTAACTCTTCCGGCATCTGGATAGCCTTTGCAAAAGGCCGGTATGTTTTTAGCCAGGAAGGCTCCTGGATAGGCTGGCTGCCATGGAGCGATGGCCATGTTGTAGATGCGAGCGGCTGCTATCTCGGCTCAATTATAGAGGATCAGCATGGGAAAAGCCGATTCTACAAGCTCTTAAACCCTCCAAACAGGGGCTATCCCGGCTATCCCGGCTATCCCGGCTTTGCCGGCTATCCCGGCTACCCTGGCTTTGCCGGCCATGATCCCTTCCCCCCGCCAATGGCAGCGGACATACAGTTATAGGAGGACAGCCCATGCCCTTTGCCCCCCCTTCCAGGCCTAAAGCGGATGTTTGCAAAAAAGGGCATCTCATATTATGCAATGCGATAGACGCCTCAAACTCGTTCCTGGAAATTTTTAAAATAATCAGAGGTAAAAAAAGGGGCGCTCCGGCGGATGAGGAGCAGGATCTGCTGAGGGCCATGCTCACATTTGCAAGCTCTGGATTAGACGCTCTTGTAAAGCAATTGGCGCGGGACGCCCTTCCCTCAATCATAAACATTAATGAGGGGGCTGACAAAATGTTTGAGGAGTTTGTTGAAAGACAGCTGAAAAAAGGCGGCGGAATTGACTATAAGCTGTTAGCGGGGGCCGTGAGCAATAAAAACCCCCGCTCTCATTTAGTTGATTTGCTAATCAGGGAATTAACATCCGGCAGCCTCCAGTCTGTTGAGGAATTGCTTCGCGCGGCCTCCTATTTTGATATACGATCTGAGGATATTATAGAAGATAAAAAAAGCAAAAACAAACTGTCTGATATTTTTAGAGCGAGAAATCAAATCGCGCATGAAATGGATGTGGATTTTGCGCAGAAAAACAGAAACAGGAGGCCAAGATCGCGCAAGTTAATGGAAGGCTATACTGATGAAATTTTCCGCATTTCAAAAGCCTTTCTTAATGGCGCGGACCGGCAGGCGCGGGGCCCGCAAAACAGAGGAGGCAGATGATTCAGCAAAAGAATTTTTTAAAATGGCATTTTGAAAAATACGGGGAAGAATCAACCCGGCAGGATTCCAGCAGCGAAAAATTTTTTAAGGACGCCCCTGAATCCGACAGCCTCATAAGGGAGTTTATACAAAACTCCCTGGACGCCGCCAGCGGCGCGGGGCCTGTTAGAGCGGTCATCAGCGAAAAAATCTTAAGCAAAAAAAGCGCGCGGCTTGTTTTTGAAGGCCTGAAGCCCCATCTTCAGGCCTGCGGCATTCAAGCGGAAGATCAGGCTCCAAGATTTATTGTCCTTGAGGATTTTAACACAAAGGGCCTGGAGGGCGGGCACAAACAAAAATTTTTCCTGGCGGACAACATCACCGGAAAAACCGCGGGCGGCGGAAGCCACGGCATAGGAAAAGCTGTTTTCCCTGCTGCAAGCAAAACAAACGCTTTTTTGGGATATTCAGTGTTTGAGGGCAGACAGGGCCTCGTCCAGATTTTCCAGGGCCGCGCCATTTTAAAAACCCATAAAATAAACGGCGCGGAATACCGCCCTTACGGGAGCCTGGAGATTCCCGCCGAAGAGAATGAAAGCCTGATTTCCTGCCTGTTTGTCAGAGGGAAAAGCGAAAAGGGGCTTTCTGCCGCCATTCCCTATTGTGACATAAGCATTGAGAGCCTGAAAGAAAGCTGCCTGAGACAGTTTTACCTGCCGATAATCTGGGGGAGGCTGGAGATTGAAATCGGCAGCGGGAAGATTGACAAAAACACCCTTCTTGATATGGATGGGGAGCTAAAAGCGAGGCTGGCCGGGGAATATGAGACAGCCCCCCGGAGAAGCTTTTCTGTCAAAGAAAGCTTCTGGAAAGAGGGGAGGCTTCCTCCCGCTTTGGAAAAAGAGCTTTCCATTGAAAGCCAAAATCAGGCTTTGCGCTTTTCATTTAAAATAGAGATGCCTGTCAAACAAGGCCCTCCTGAGCATGGCGAGGCTGTTGCGCTGATAAAAAAAGAAGAGCTTGATCAGCCGCAGGCGGCTGATTTTTGGAGAGACAACCTGCTGATCACAAAAGCCGCCGGCAGCGGGAGGAGAGAAAGGGAATACTCCGCCATAGCTGTTATTTCCGAAAACCCCCTGAGCCGGCTTCTCCGCCGGCTTGAAGACCCCGGCCACACAAGATGGCAGACTGGCAGCCTGCCTGATGATCTAAAGGCAAAATACCAAAATATCCCCAAGCTGGTCAGGTTTATAAAAAAACTGCCTCAAAATATAATCCGCCAGATGAAGCGCCAGTCAGCCGGCCGGGACTCCCGGTTTTTTTCTGATTATTTTCCTGAAAGCTCTCCTTCCGGCAAATCTCCCGGAGGAGAGGGCCGCGGCGGCAGCCAAAGCGGGGGAGCGGCCGGCCCGGAGATCCTTGAGGCCGGTTTGCCGGACTTTGCCTATAGCAAACACAAAAAGGGGGATGGGTTTACTTTAAAGCTGAAAAAGACAGAAGCTCCTCCCGGGCGAATCATAATAAAAACAGCTTATGGAACAAACATTGGCGACGCCTTCAGGCATTACGACAAAAGGGATTTCGCGCTTGGCGCAAACATCAAAGTTGACGCGGAATCAGGGGAAAGAGTGTCCTGCGATGGCAACAGGGCTGAATACCTGATACAGAATGAAAAATTTCGGATCTCTTTCAGCGGCTTTAACCCTGACAAAGAGCTGAAAATAGACATTCAGACAAAAGAGGCCTAAAAATGAAAAGAACCAGCCCCCCTCATAAAAGAAAAGCCATACAAAAGCGGGACATTCAAATAGACATTTCAGAAAAAGACGGCTCTCTGTCTGTCCGCTTAAAAATTGAGAGCCTTTCAGAATATGATTTTCCCAAAGGGGCGAAAATTTTTCTTGAGGCTTACAATAAAATGGGCATAGATCATCTGGATTTTGGCGCTGCCGGGGATTTTCCAAAAGAGGGGCTCTCGCGGAGGCTGCCGTCTTTTGAAGCGGCGCGGAGGAGGGGGATAAAATTCCGGCTTAAGGCTGTTGATATGAAAACCTTCCGCATGCTGGGCCTTGCGGAGCGCCTGAAAGAGAGAAAGAGCGCGGATTCTCTGCTGGATTTGAAAAACGATGACAAAATAAGCTCAGTTTTTAAAATTTACTGGGAAGATGACAGCCCCCTGCTGCTTGTCAATCAAAATCTGGCGGAAAATCTTGAAGACATTAAGCCCGCCATAGCGGAGGCCGCTTTCCGCGAGATACTGCTCTCGCTTTTATATGATGAGGGTATTTGTGAAAAAGAAGATATTGACAATCACAAGTGGATTCAGTTTGCCAAAAAATTCAAGCCAGCGGGCAGCCTGGCGGATTTGAAGCCGGAGCAAAAAAGAGAGTGGCTGGAGGGCGCTGTGGAGAAATTCTCAAAGAAAAGCAAAATCATTCCCAAGCTGAAAAGAAAGCTGGAGAAAAGCTGATGAAAGGCGCGGAAGTGAGGCTTCGGGAGCTTGCCCCGAAGGGCATGGAAAAGCTGGAGCGGGATCTGGAAACTCTCCGCCGGGAGGACAAAGCTGATCCGTTTATAGACATAAACAGCTATGAGTCCAAAGAGATCGAGCATATCACTGTCAAAAAAGACAAGAGTTTTGAGAGCAAATTTTCTGCTGGAAAGTATTTTTTGCATGTCTTCCCGGAGGATTTTAAGCCGTCCGCGGGGGTTTGGAGCTGGCTCTCTGTGTTTTACTTCAGGCAGCTGCTGAACAAAAACAGAAAAATCGGGGAGCTGCAGCGGCTGTTTATTTCTGAAAGCCGCGCGAGAAGCTATCCTTACCGGCATCTTTTAAAGGCGCCTTATGATATATGCCGGTTTTACAAAGCCAGTTATAAAGCCAGCGAGGGTTTAAAGCTTATTGAATTTATTTTGCTGGACAGGGCAAACGCAAATGGCGAGTTTTACCGGCGAATTGCTGAAAATCAGGACATTATAAGAAACCCCGGGTTTATAGAAACAGCCCAGAGTTTTTTTTATGATGAAAGAAAAAAATCCCTTAAAAAAAACCTGCCTTTAGGCGACTCCATCCAGAGGCTGATAAAAGTCTGGAAGCAGTATGAAAGAAGCTTTGACATGTACCGAATGCCAAGCGGGGCGGCGATAAAAAAGCTGCTTGCGGAGCATGAGGAGTTTCAAAAGCTTATGCAAAAATAGAGGCTTGCGGGCGCTCCGGCTCAGCCCCGCGGCTTATGGCTCATAAACCGGCAGCGGAATGGATAAATAGCTCTTTTTGTTTAATGAAATTTCTATCCAATAAACCCCAGGGGATTGAAAGTTAAAATTCATAACAGGAAGCGTAAAATGAAAAATGTCTGTTTTTGCTTTAAGGCTCATTGAAATTTCCTTAAAATTCTTTAAGGATTTAAGATCAGGATCAAGAATTTTGATATTAAACTCATGCTCTCCCAAACCGCAAATCCATCTTAAAGAAATAATAAACTGTGGAAGCGTCATTGGCTTTTCAATGCCGCCAAATACTCCAATATAAACTGGTTTTTCCATCTGATCTTTAGCCACGGCGTCACATAAAACAGCATACTGAAGAGCCGGCTCTTTTTTGCTTTTTTCTTCATCACTCATTGCGCCCCCTTGTTAAGTAAGCTTCATCCAGAGTCTCAATAATTTTGATTATTTTTCCCTCTTTTATAGACTGCTCATAAATATAATGCATTTGCCACATACACTGCCAGACAGGATCAGAGCTGTCGAGAAGCGCAACAGCCCCCTCAAGAAGAGAAGACGCGGCTTTCCCATCAATCACAAAATCGTGTGTTTTATATTTTTCAACAAGTTTTTCTGCTATGACCGCAGCCTGCCTCTCTCCCAGCTTGTTTTTTTTTCTTAGGGTTAAAAGCTCTGCCCCATATTGCTTTGCGCTTTCAATTTCTCTTTCAAAATGGCCTAAAGTTATCAGATCCACTTTATCCATTAAAGGCACATAAAGAGGGGCTAATTTTTGATTGTTTTGAATTTCTTTTTTTATGTACTCCAGGGATTCCTTGAGAGCTAAAACAGGCGTAAGGGAGGAGCTGTTTTCCAGGCTTATTTGAGGATCAATAGGGCCCAGCTCTGAAGCCGGCCCCATAACAACCTCATCAGCGCCAAGAGACAGAATTGTTGCGGCGCTTTTAGCAAAATAGGGTATCAAAACAGAAAATTTGCTATTGCTGTAATCCTGGAAAAGCCGCGCGATTTTGTATGCGGGGTTAATAAGCCCGCCGCGGCTGAAAACATATAAGTCTAAGTTATCCTGTTTCCCTAAGCTGCTTACACAGTCAAAAATTGTTTCAAAATCTTTTGAAACAAGAGGGAGAGCGGAATAATAAACAAGAACTTTTGATGATCTAAGCTCCTCAATTTTTTTTATGCGGCTTTTTCTGTCATACTCCAACTGGGCAAACATTTGATTTTGGGCGTCAGCCCTCATTCTGTCTAACCGAACCTTAAAAGGGCGGGATTTTGGATTCGGCGGGTTTTTTTTTGCCGGAGCGCTTTTTGAAATTTTCGGCAAAGCCAGCCTCTCCGGCTGATTTCTATGCCGCGGCTTTTGATCTGACATTATGATTTTCTCCAGTCAGTAATAAGTGATTTCCTCTCTTGAAATATATGGATTGTTTTTCAGCCCCTCTTCACAGGAGTCTGGCTGTTTGTTTTGGCTGTCCCGCCGCTTTTTTTCAGCCTCTCTCATCTGTCGGGAAATTCGCAGCATTTCCCTTGATATTTCTATCAGCTCTATAGTCTCTTTGCTCCAGCCCTTTTCCATTTTATTTGTGTTTTTCATAATCCCCCTCCTTTTTTTTTGACGACTCCTGTTTCCCAGCAAATCCTCCCCCTGTTTTCAGAGGGGCTTTGAAAAATATGCCCATTTGATTTAAGCTTTCAGGTTTTGTTTTTGTCTCAGCCTGTCTGCTCCCGGCTGCGGCGCTCTATTTTCAAATCATGCCTGTTTGCCCAAAAAGCCTCCTCCATCTTTCACAGGCTGCGGCAGCGCTTCATAGGATCATTTAAACCCCCCGCCGGCAGCCCGCTCAAGCCAGGCAAGCCTCCGGCCTCCAAAGTCTCTTTTGCCCCTGCAGCTGCCTTAGCCTCTTTCCCCTCCCGCCTCTTTGAAGGCCGGCGGGGGCTTTTTTTTCGGCCTTTGCGCTCTTTTTTGCCTTTTGGCTTTTCAGCTGTTTTTTTGGGAGCCTCAAGGCCGGGAGGGGAGAGCTGGGCATTGGATTCCCTCAGGGATTCCTTCTCCAGCCTGTTGATACCCCCCCCTTTCTCTTCCAGAAAACCTTCAAGCGCGGCCATTATATTGCCGGAGCCTGCGCGGGGAACAGCCTGTTGCCGGGTTTTCAGGCTTTCGCGCCGGGGCCTGGCGGTTAGGAGGGCGGCCCTGCCGCCGATTTGGGGGCAAATTTTTTTGGACATGGCTTTAGTTTACAGCATGAAAACGCCATGTCAAGAAAAACAAGCCAAAAATCCATAAAAAGGGGGGGTTGACAAAAAATCATTCATGACACGAGGCAGAAAACCCCAAAAAAAAAGCCTTGCGCCTTCCCAAAATGCCTGTTATTTTTTCCACAAGGAGTTTTTTTGCTTTAATAAAAAAAGAGGCCAAAAGGGGGGGGCGGCCGGCCGCGCCCCGCCGGCCCCAAATAAACTGAGAGTATGCAATGAAGCTGATAATTTCCGCTACATCCCGCGAGGGCGCCCTGACTCTGCAGGTTGCCCATATTGTCAAAAGGCTCTATGATGAGCTGAAGGAGCCTTGCGGGATTTTGGATCTCAGAGATGTCCCTTTTTCTGAAATGGCAGCCAGCCCCTATACAAAAAGCGCCGCGGCCTCTCCCGCCCTAAAGCCCTTTACAGACCAGATTGCCGGGGCGGAGGCCTTGATCCTTGTGTGCCCGGAATACAACGGCGGCATTCCCGGCCTCATCAAGCATTTTATCGACCACTGGAGGCATCCCGATTCTTTTGTCTACAAGCCTGTCTGCCTGATTGGCCTGGGCGGCAAGTTTGGCGCCTTAAGGCCGGTGGAGCATCTTCAAAATGTGTTTTTATACCGCCTCAGCTTTGTCTTTCCCATAAGGGTTTTTATCCAAAATGTTCAAAATATCCTGCAGGACGGCGAGCTGAAAGATCAAAACATCAATGATTTGCTGCGGCAGCAGGCCAGAAACTTCAGCCGCTTTGTCCGCGCTCTTAAAACAGAGAGCTTTGATTGAATCTGAGGAGATGAAACCGGCCCCGCAGCTCAGGCTGCTGTCCGCCGGCGCTTAGTTTGCTGTCCGCCGGCGGCGGGGTTTTTGCCGGATTTTTGGAGGCGGCGGGGAGCTGGCTGCTGTCTGGAGGGCGGCGGGCTGCGGGCGGGGAAAGCGCCTCTGTGAAAAAGCCGCCGTTTCCGGCTTTTGGTTTTTCCGGCGCTGCGCTGGACCTAAGGCCGCCAGCTGGTTTTATGTAACATAATAAAAGTTATCGGCGATTTGCGGCCTTGAGGGGGGGCGCCGGCTTGCGGGAAACCGCTGCCGTCAAACCATTCCTGAGGGAAAAGCCCCTTCGCCTTGCGGCGGTTTTGGCGGCTCAGCCCGGGGGCTTGTTTGTCTGGACGGCCTCGCGGCCGTTCCCGCGCCGCCGCCGAGTGGCAGCTTTGTCCTGATGGCTGTTCCTGTTATGGCCGGCGCATGGCCGCCTGCCCGCCTGCCCGCTGAGCCAGCTTTCCCCCCGGCCCCAGCGCTGAATCTGCGCTTTCGCCTGGAGGCGGCGGTTTGCCCCAGGAGGCAGCCCGCCTGATCCTCCGCTGCGGCCTCAGCCGCCCGGCAGGGGGGCGCCGCTCTTTTTTTTCGCTTTTTTTAGTTGACTCCCCGCTCAAAAGCGGTATCTTTATATGGAGGGGCAAAATTTCCGCTGATTTGCCAAGAATCCCCCCCCACCAAGACCACAGGAGGATTTTTATGACAAAAACAACAGCCAGCAAGCTCAAACGGAGCGGCCGCGAGGCCGGCCCAACAACCAAGCCCTCCGGCGGGCATCACGATGTTTTTTTTAAGGCCTGCTATTCCATTCCCGAATTTGCCTTTGAGCTGTTTAAAATGGGTTTTTCCAAAAAAGAGCTGGACGCCTTTGACTGGAGCCGGCTCAGGGCTGAGAAAGACACTTTTAATGATCCAGGCGCTCATGGCGCAAGGGCGGATGTGGTTTTTTCCGTCCCGCTTAAGAGAAATCCCAAAAGGAAAGCCAAGATTTTTCTGCTTTTAGAGCATAAATCCCGCTTCACCCGCTGGATTTATTGTCAGATTCTCAAATACAAAACTCTTATTATAAGCGAGAGCCTGGAAAAAGGCGATGAGGACTGCCTTGTGATCGCTGTTTTGCTTTATAACGGTGAGGAGCCTTGGCGCTGGCCAAAATCCCTTAAAGAGGGCCTTTGGGGCCGGATTTTGCCTGAAATCCCTTCCTCTTTGGAAAAAGACGCGCTAAACTATGGGATAAGGGTGGTTGATGTCAGCTCTCCCGCCGCGAGGAAAGCGATTGCCGACAGGAGTTTTAAGAGCCGGGGTTTTTTGAGCGCTTTGAAGGAGGCCAGGTCTTTAAAGCCGGAGGAGGGGGAGCTGAGGGAGGCGATTTCGCTGTTTGACAACTGGACTGGAGACCGGGAGGATTTGGCTCTGAATGTGGGGAGTTATTTTTGGTCTTCCATTCCAGGGATGACAAAGGAGTTATGGGAGAAGCTGGAGCGGGATGCGGTCAGAAGGGGCATTTTTTCAAAAGGAGGGAGCATGAACATAAGAGAATATCTTAAAGAGGAAGGCCGGCATGAAGGCCATAAAGATGTTGCTTTAAATATGCTGCGGAAAAAGTTTGACATTTCAGTCATCTCAGAAGCGACTGGCCTGCCTGAAGCCGAGATCGTCAAGTTCAAAAACGGCGAGATCAAAAGCGCTCCGCCAGCGGGCGATCAAAGTCAAGCGAAAGCGAGCGATCAGAACGGCAGGGCTGAATAAGCCGCGGCTGTTTGTTTGGGCCGGCCCCCTGCCTGTTTGTCTGGACGGCCTCGCGGCCGTTTCCGCGCCGCCGCCGAGCGGCGGCTTTGTCCAGAGGAGGCAGGCTCAGCTAGGAGCAAAAAAGCGGTTCAGCGCTGGGATCTGTTTTGGATGGCTGGCCTTGCGGCGGTTTTGGCGGCTGAGCCGCCGGGGAGGCTTGTTTATTGAGCCGGCGGCGCGGACGGCCGCCCCCCGCCGCCAGTCTCAGCGCTGAGACAGGGAGAGAGGGCGGAACAGCTTAAAAAATTCCCCTGCCCTCTTTTTTCTCAAAAAGCCCAAACTGCCAGCCGCCGGCCGCTTTTATGCGGCAGCGGACGGAGGCTTTTTTGCGGCAAAATCCTTAAGGGTGATCCATTTGCCATCGCTGTTTTGGAGGGTCCAAAAAGTCCAGCCGCCTTCGCTTATTTTTCCTGAAGCGGCTTTTGCCGCTCCTGAAGGAGAGAAATATTTTTTGCCATGGCATTCAATTTCCCCTGAAGGGAGCAGCATGGCATGAACAACTTTTCCGGATCTTTTATATTCCTTTTTTAAGGCCGCCGGAAGGCTGACAAGCCCTTTTAAAGATGGCCTTTTTCGGGGCTTTTTTTCCATAGCCTGTTCTTGTGAAACAGTTTTTTTCAAACCTTTGCCCTGCAGCTGAATCCGGCTTGTTTTCTTTTTAGCGGATTTGCCGGGCTTCCTGAACTGTCTGCGAGCTTTATCTATTCTCTTCATTTCTTTTTTTATTCTGCACTCCATTTTTGTGTCTTTTGCCAAGACTGGCGGTTTGTTTTTGTTTCCCTTAGGATCTGATACAGATAATATTACAGCCTCCAGATCCCGCGCAGTCTCTTCCGTTCTCGTAAAATAAATAGAGAAATAATCCCATTTCCCAGAATGCCCGCTGCTTTTTAGATGCTGCCGTAATCGGTTCCTTAAATCAGAGGCGCGGCCCACATAATATAATCTGCCTTTTTTATCATAAAGAGCATAAATGCCATGTTTGCTCTTGAACTCGTCTTTTCTGATATTTTTATATTCATCTTTAAATATCTCAGCAGGACAGCCTTCAAGTTTGCCGATCAGCAGTTTTTTCATAACGGGCCTCCTTCCGGGATTTCCGGGGTTTTTTGGTTTTACAGGCTTTTTTGCCTCTTTGAATTGATTGTTGAGAGAAAAAACAGAGGGAGCTGTTTGCATAAAGCGGGAGCTTTCTTTTTTGGAATTTATATCTCGGTAAAGCGCTGAGCTCATTGTCAAATGAGGGGTCAGGCCTTTTAGGCGGAGCCATCCCTTTTGCGCGGCGATTTGAATGATTTCCCGGCTGTGCAGGGGCCTTTTCATCAGTTTTAAAGCCTCATAAGCGCTGTCTTTATAATTCATGATGATCTGCGTCCTCCATTGCTGCAATCATTGAGGGCATTTTTGCCATTAGAGGCGCGCTGCCTGTCTCTAAAACCGCCTGCTCCGCCCCGCCATTTGTTTGTCTGGACGGCCTATCGGCCGCTCCCGCAGCCTGTTTGCTGGGCCAGCTTTTCGGCTGTTCCGTGGAGCGGCAGGCTTTGTCCAGAGAGGCTTGGCATGCATAACTGGAATTTTCAGCTGCGCTCAAAACAATCTCCGCAAAAGCCTGAAAACCAGGCACGATCAGCATATCTCATTTAAACGGCTCTCCATTGCTGCAATCAAAGGGAGGGATATTGCCGCTATTAGAGGCGCGCTGCCTGTCTCTAAAAGCTGTCTGCTCCGCCCCGCCATTTGCTGTTTGCCGCGCCTGGCATGCATAACTGAAATTTCCAGCTGCGCTCAAAACAATCTCCGCAAAAACCTGAAAGCCCAAGCGCAATCAGCATATCTCATTTAAACGGCTCTCCATTGCTGTAATCATTAAGGGCATTTTTGCCATTAGAGGCGCGCTGCCTGTCTCTAAACCCTGTCTGCTCCCCGCCCCGCCATTTGCTGTTTGCCCAGCTTAGCATGTATAGCCTATTCTATATTCATCGGGCACTTCATCTGGACAGCATTGCTTGTCCCCTTGAAAGTCACATACTCCCAGCCACCATTTGTCGTCTGCTTCACTTAGCATATCATCAATATCATCAAAAGGCACACATATATTAGGGGAGCCTGATTTAGCTGGAGGACTTGGGCAATGAGCATTTTTTAGGCTGGTATCCAAAGCAGTTTTACTCGGACTATCGTCTTCGCCAGTCGTTCTATGCCCGGGTTTCCAGCATTTTCCGTTGACTCCCCGGCGGACAATGCCCTCCAGATAGCTTTCAAAATAATCAAAGTCCGGCAAATCCTCGCCAGTGTCCCGATACATTTTTTTGCCGATCTCACAATATGCGCGGAGGCATGCGGCTTTGCTGATGCCATCATTGCATTCAGTGGGGCCGCGCTTGCTTTCCATAAGGTAATGGATCAGCTCGCCGGCCTCCTCGTTGCTCTCCTCAACGGCTATAGAAAGAAAGCTCCTCCCGCTGTAAACAGTGGCCTTCAAGGCGCCCACAATGCCCCCGCTTGAGGGGCTTATTTTGTCAAAAAGATCCTTCAGGCTGCTGTATTCATCGTCCTCTTTTTTAAACACCTCGGCGATGTCGCTGTCCGAGGCGATCCAGCGGAGAGTCTCCTTGGCCTCCTGGCGGCTGTATTTGCGAATCAGCTTGTCAAGCGGCTTGATGCTGATGTTTATCAGCACATCAAAGTCATCGCGGCCAATTTCAATCAAATCGTCATAATCGGGGCTTTTGACTGTTTTGTAGATTTCGCTCAGGGCCTCAATCTGCGGGATGGGCAGGCTTTCGCAGTCCTCCTTGTCGCGGCGGCGGTCGTAAATGTCGTCGCAGATTTGCTTGCACTCCCTGCTGCTGGAGCATCTTTCGCGGTTTGAGTATCTTTCGCGGGCGCGGTCAAGGACAGAATCCCTGTCGCGGTCGTTTCGCCTTCTGGACTCGTATTCATCCTCGCCGCGGGAAAACTGGCTGTATCCGCCGTTTTTGTATCCGCCAAAGGGCGGGGCGGCGATGCAGCCCGCAAGGCCAAGGAGGGCCAAAGCGCCGGCGGCGGCAGCGGCTTTTGGGGCAGCCCTGAAGGCGGCCTTCGCGGCCTGTGTCCGCGGGCGTCGCAAAATGATATTTTTTGAAAAATTATTCATAAAAATCTCCCCCTGTTTTATTTCAAGTCTTTTTAGCTCCTGAGATCATTATCGGCCGCGGGGTTGGCCAGCTTTAATCAGGGGGCAAGCCCCCCCTGCCCCCCCATGGAAAGAGGTTTGGCGATCAGCTGAAATTTAAGCCCGCCGGCGCTGCTGGCAGCCTCCCCGACCCCCCTCCGTTTGGGCCGCGCTGTGTTTTTCCCCGGCTCCAGCGGACTGCCCCAGGGCCGGCCTCCCGTTTTCCCCCGGCGCCAGCCGGCCCCCTTGCTCCAGGGGCCGGCTGGCTTGCCTTGGGGATGGCCCGCTGATTTTCCGCTGCGGCCTCAGCTGCCCGGCGGGGGAGGCGCCGCTTTTTTTTCGCTTTTTTTGTGTTTTTTTTAGTTGACTCTCCGCTCAAAAGCGATATTTTTATAAGCAGGGGGGCAAAAAACCCCAGAGGGTTTGCCAGGCAGCCTCCCCAGGAGGATTTTTATGACAAAAACAACAGCCAGCAAGCTCAAACGGAACGGCCGCCAGGCCGGCCCAATAAGCAAGCCCTCCGGCGGGCATCACGATGTTTTTTTTAAGGCATGTTACTCTAGCCCCATCTTTGCCTCTGAGCTGTTTGAGCTGGCTCTTTCCAAAAGAGAGTGGACTGCCTTTGACTGGAGCCGGCTCAGGGCTGAGAAAGACACTTTTAATGATCCAGGCGCTCATGGCGCAAGGGCGGATTTGGTTTTTTCCGTTCCGCTGAAAAAGGAGCCTGCCCGGCGGGTCTGCCTTTATCTGCTTTTGGAGCATAAATCCCGCTTCAGCCGCAGGAATTACCATCAGATTCTGAGATACAAGACTTTCATTATAGGCAAAAGCCTAAACGGTCCGGCGGCTGGCTGGCCCGTGATTGCTGTTGTGTTTTACCATGGGGAGGAGCCTTGGGAGTGGGCGAAATCCCTTAAAGAGGGTCTTTGGGGCCGGGTTTTGCCGAATTTTCCTTCTTCTTTGGCAAAAGATGTGTTAGATTTTGGAATAAGGGTGGTTGATGTCAGATCTCCCGCCGCGCGGCGGGCGATTGCCGACAGGAGTTTTAAGAGCCGCGGATTTTTGAGCGCTTTGAAGGAGGCCAGGTCTTTAAAGCCGGAGGAGGGGGAGCTGAGGGAGGCGATTTCGCTGTTTGACAACTGGACTGGGGACCGGGAGGATTTGGCTCTGAATGTGGGGAGTTATTTTTGGTCTTCTATTCCAGGGATGACAAAGGAGTTATGGGAGAAGCTGGAGCGGGATGCAGTCAGAAGGGGCATTTTTTCAAAAGGAGGGAACATGAACATAAGAGAATATCTTAAAGAGGAAGGCCGGCATGAAGGCCGGCAGGAAGGCCGGCATGAAGGCCGGCAGGAAGAGCGCCAGGCGGTCATTTTAAATATGCTGCGGAAAAATCTGGAAATTCCTCTGATTTCTGAGGTGACTGGCCTGCCTGAAGCTGAGATCATCAAGTTCAAAAACGGCGGGATCAAAAGCGCCCCGCCAGCGGTCGATCAAAACGGCCAGGCTGAATAAGCCGTGTCATTGCCCGGCGGGCCGGGGCCGGCCGGCAATAAAAGCCGCTGCCCCTGCGGTTTTGAAGGCTGCGAAGGCGAAAGCTGTCAGAGATGGCATGTTGCCAAAAGGAGGGAGCATGAACATAAGAGAATATCTTAAAGAGGAAGGCCGGCATGAAGGCCGGCATGAAGAGCGCCAGGCGGTCATTTTAAAGATGCTGCAGGAAAAGCTGAACGCTTCCCTGATAGCCAAAGTGACTGGCCTGCCTGAAGCTGAGATCATCAAGTTCAAAAACGGCGGGATCAAAAGCGCTCCGCCAGCGGTCGATCAAAACGGCCAGGCTGAATAAGCCGCGGCTGTTTATCTGGCCGGCCTTGCGGCCGTTCCTGTTATGGCCAGCGCATGGCCCCCTGCCCGCTTGTTTGAGAAAAAGCTTTTCAAAATTATCTGAGACTGGTTAAATTGAGGATAATTTTGAGACATCTATGAGTTTTCAGACACAGCCTAGCAAAGCTCTTCCCACCACTTGTCCAGGTCATCGGCCTCTAGCACATTGTTGTTTCTTTTAGTTTGAATATCTGTCTCCCAGTTGTTTTTATTCTCCTCGTCGCTAATAATGTCCTCCAGATAGCCGTGAAAGTAATCAAAATCCATTAAATCCTCGGCATTGCTGCTGTCCATGCTTGCCCCAAGCTCGCAATACTTCCGAAAACAGCTCTCATGAGCGATTTGGTCTTTGCATTCAGATGGGCCTTTGCTTTCCAGCAGAAGATGGACCAGCTCGGCGGCCTCCTCATTGCCCTCCTCCACAGCCAGAGAGAGAAAGCCATGCCCGCTGTAAATATGCTCTTTCAGGGCTTCAAAAAGATCGGAGGAGTCTATTTTTTTTAAAAGCTTGTCCATATTGCTGTGCTCATCGTCCTCTTTTTTAAACACCTCGGCAATGTCGCTGTCTGAGGCGATCCAGCGAAGAGTCTCTCTGGATTCCTGGCGGTTGTATTTGCGAATCAGCTTGTCGTAAGGCTTGATGCTGATGTTGATCAGCACATCAAAGTCATCGCGGTCAATGTCAATCAAATCGTCATAATCGGGGCTTTTAAGCGCTTTGTAGACATCGTTCAGGGCCTCAACCTGCGGAAGAGGCAGGGCCTCGCAGTCCTGCTTGTCGCGGCGGCGGTCGTAAATGTCGTCGCATATATTTTTGCAGCTGCTCTCGCTGGAGCATCTTTTGCGGCTGGAGTATCTGTCGCTGGAGCGCCTTAAAACAGACTCCCTGTCGCGGTCGTTTTTTATTCTTTCCTCGTAATCCCTTTCGCCGCGGGAAAACTGCCCCTCCCCGCCCCTAAAGCCGGGCGGAGCGGCGATGCAGCCCGCAAGGCCAAAGGCCAAAATGGCGGCGGCGGGAAAACAATATTTTCTGAAAAAGCGCATAATTTTTGGTTTCTGAGATCATGATCGGCGGCGGCGATGGCGGGCTTTAATTTTTTTTTCAGGCAGCCTTTCAAGGGGGGCGGCCTCCCCCTCTGCCCCCCCGTTCAGGGGCGCCGGCCCCCTTAGTAACCCCCTTTGTCTGGGGGCGGGCTTGCGGCAGCTCTCCAGGCAGGCTCAGCGCTGGGTTTTTGCGGAAGGCTGGCCTGTCGGCCATGACAGGCTCTGCGGAAGGCAAATGCCTATGCGCGGTAAAGCTGCCCCGCGCAGCCTGGCGCGAGCAAAGCGGTTTTCGGGGTTTTAGGGGCTGCCGCAAAGGCTTCACAGCTGCCGGCGGCAGGAATTGCAAGCTTATGGCTGTGTGTTAGATGTCAGCGAATAGCGCAAAGCGAGTCCCACCACTCGTCTTCCAGATCATCAACATCTCTAAAAGGCTCGCAGTCATCAGGATCAGTATTAGTTCCGCCGCAATTGTTTTTGATGTCTATTTTTTGTGCCGGATTAGGAGTTGTATACTTGTCCTGATAAGGCTCAGTCTCCCCATCTCCCTTTGTCCTGTGCCCCTTAGCCCATTTATTTCCGTTTACGCCCTCATCAATGATGTCTTGCAGGTAATCCTCAAAATACTCAAAATCAACCATGTCCTCGGCATAGCGGGAATCCATATCTTTAGCAATGTCGCAGTATTTTTGCAGGCAGTCAGCGGATTCCACTTTTTCATTGCAGACTTTTTCCTCCATAAACTCATGGATCCATTCCGCAGCCTCCTCGTTTTCCCCGTCCACAACCAGATCCATAAAGGTGTCCCCGCCCTCAAGCTCGGTTTTTAGAGCATCTTCCACCTCGGTGTTGATCTCCTCAAAGATTTTTTCAAGTGTGTCCTGGTTTTTGTCCTCCTTTCTAAGGACCTTGGCCGCCTCCTCGTCAAGAGCCAGCCAGACCAGGACCTCCTTGGCCTGGCGGCGCGTGTAGCGGTTGACGATGCGGTCCAGAGGCTCAATGCTGATATTTATCAGCACATCAAAATCCTCCAGATCAATGTCTTTGAGGCTCGCCTCGGTTGGCTTTTCCAGAGACTCAAAAACATCCAGCAAAAGCTCAACCTGAGACTGAGAGAGCTTTTCGCAGTCCTGCTTGTCGCGGCGGCGGTCGTAAATGTCGCCGCATATATCCTCGCAGTCCCGGTCGCTGGAGCAGTCCCTGCCGCCCCGGCGCCGGCGGGAGTCGCGGAGCACGCGGTCTCTGTCCTCGTCCTCGTCTATTTTTCGGTTATAATCCTCGTCCGAGCGGCGGCTCTCCCGCTCGCCCCTTGCGACAGGCTGCTGCGCGGAGCAGCCTAAAAAAATCCCCGCAAACAAAACAGCCGCAGAGGCGGCGGCAAGCCTCTTAAAGGCCGGCATTCCCGCAAAACCGGCTGAAAAAAAGCGCAAAAAAGCTTTCATAAAAAAAAACCTCTCTAAAAAAAGTATCGGCGCGGCTGAGGCCCGCCTTAAAGCAGCCGCTTTATTTTTAGACAAAGGTCTGGGTTTTTATTAAGGCTCTGGCCCTGCAGGCTTTCCAGAGGCCATGCGCTGGATATGGAAAAAAACATGCTCAGCGCCGCGTCCGGCTGGCGCAGTGATTCGGCGATTGCGGCCAGTGGAAAAAACAGAAGCTCAGCGCTGGATATGTTTTGGAAAGCCGGCCCCGCAGCCATTTCAAGCTGTTTGCCGGGCCAGCCCGGCGGCGCTGGTTTCGATGGCCGGCCGCCTTGCGCCGCTCCCCGGCGCCTCCGCGAAGTGACAGGCTTGCCCAGAGAAGGCTTTGCTGGGCCCGGCCCCGCGGCTCATCCCCCTCCTAGATGTTTGTTTTCCCCCGGCCCCGGCGCCATAAATGCTTTTGCGCAGGCAGAGGGGAAGCAATGAGAGAAAATGCCGCGGCGCGGCGCCGTTAGCCAGGGGAAAATGCCAGGGGAAAAACCAGGGAAAATCTTTTCTTGGATGTTTTTATCAAAAAAGCTTATGCTGGCCAAAACTGGTTGAGCTGATCTTAAAATATTAATTTTCTTACATCAGCGCGCGTAAACATTGAGCTTATTTCCAAAAAAAATGTAATTTTTTTGTGAGATTTCAAGTTTTTTCATAATTTGGCTTTGCAAACTGCTGATTTTATTAAGGATTCCGCAAACATTCCGAAAGCCTTGCTTATGAGTTTTTTTTAACCCTCTTTGAATTGACAGAAAACAAAACAGAGAAAGCGAGAGGGGGGGCTTTCAAAATATTTTGAAAAAAAAACCACAGGAGGAAAAATCCATGGATATCACAAACCGCCAGTCAGATTCGCCTAAGCCTAAAGCTTTCCGGCAAAATGCCCCGCCCGCGGCGGGCGCGGCGGCCGGCCGGCTGATCCCGGCGGACGAGGCAAGCCTGTCCAACCACATATTTTACCTTGCGGCCCGCAAAATCCCTCCAAAAGGCGATCCCGCTCCAAAAAAACGCGCGGCAAAAAATCCCCGCCGGGGCAAAGTCCCCTTTCACAGCCACGATCTGTTGTTTCGGGAGATTTTCTCAAAAAAAAGGTTTGCCCCTGATATGCTGCTTCTGTCCCTCAGCCGGGAAAGGCTTGAGTTTTTGGACCTAAAAACCCTCAAGCCCCAGCCCCCTGTTTTGTTTACAAGCGAAGGGCGGGAGAGGCGGGCCGACCTGATATTCTCCATCTCCACAAAACCCTTCCCTCAATCCGAGGAGTCTGCCGGGAAATCATCCAGGAAAGCGCCTCTGAGGCTGCAAAGATATCCGGCTGGCGGCCGGGCCGGAAAAAAGGCGCTGTCAGGGAGAGTCCCAGGGCGGGCATCTGTCCGCCAAGCCCTCCGCCGGGGGGCGCGGGCAAAGAGAGCTGAGATGCTGCTGGTTTTTGAGCATAAGAGCCTGCCGCGGGACGAGCATTTTCTGCAGTTTCTGGATTATTTGTCTTCCGCCCGCCAGACATGGAGGGAAAAAGGCCTGATGCTGCCTGTTCTCATATCCACGGGGCAGGCATGGAGGGGGCCATTGGATTTTCAGGGGAGCTTGCGGGGGCTTGCTCCAAAACAGCTGGAGCTGTTTGGGGAGGCGGATGTAAACTTTCGCCCAGTGATTTTGAATTTGCGGGATATTGATCTGAAAAAACAGGCCAGGGGCTTGAAAGCTTTGCCCATTTGGTTTATATTTCAGAAGGTCCGTGCTATCAGCGAGCGGGATGTGGCGGAGTTTTTTCGCCTTTGCCAAGCTGTCCGCGCGCGGGACCGCAGGTTTTTAGCTCCGCGGGGTTTGGCGTATTTGCAGCAGCATAACCCCCGCTGGACGAAAAAGGCTTTGATGGAGGTTGAAAGAAAAACCGTCAAAAAAAGGGAGGGAAGAGTTATGGCAATGTCATGTTATCAGGAAGTTTTGTATAAAGAGCGGCAGAAAGGCATGCAGAAAGGCATGCAGAAAGGCCGGCAGGAAGGCCGGCAGAAAGGCCGTCAGGAAGGCCGGCAGGAGGAGCGCAGGAATGTCATTTTAAACATGCTCAAGGAAAAATTTGATATTTCCGATATTTCCAAAGTGACTGGCCTGCCGAAGGCGAGGATCCTCAAGCTGAAAAACGGCAAGGCGGAATAGCTTAACCAGTTTTTTCGCCTTTGCGCGGGAATTTAGCCCCGCGGGGTTTGGCGTATTTGCAGCAACATAACCCCCGCTGGACGAAAAAGGCTTTGATGGAGGCTGAAAGAAAAACCGCGCCTGTTTTGATGGACGGCCTCGCGGCCGTTCCGGGAGGGAAGAGTTATGGCAATGTCATGTTATCAGGAAGTTTTGTATAAAGAGCGGCAGAAAGGCATACAGAAAGGCCGGCAGGAAGGCCGTCAGGAAGGCCGGCAGAAAGGCCGGCAGGAAGAGCGCAGGAATGTCATTTTAAGCATGCTCAAGGAAAAATTTGATATTTCCGATATTTCCAAAGCGACCGGCCTGCCGAAGGCGAAAATCCTCAAGCTGAAAAACGGCAAAGCTGAATAGCTTAACCAGTTTTTTTTCGCCTTTGCGGGGATTTGAGCGGGAAGGCTCAGCCTGCCGGGCCTGCTCCAATGGCCAGCCTGTCAGCCGTTCAGCTTTTCCAAAGCTTCCGGCTCATCCCGGCAAAAGCCTCGTGGCATTGACGCGGCGGAAAGCCGCTCCCCTGCTGTATCCAAGCCCACTGACAGCATAGTCAAACAGGCTGGCGCAGCCTTTGGAAAAATACAGCTGCCAGGCTCCAATCTCACGCAAATGGCTCCGCCATTTGGAAAAAGCTTTTGCCCCATTGCCTTAAGGCTGTGTTATGAGCATATAAACGATGAGAGCTTTTATCCTTTGCGCCGGACTGGGGACTCGCATGCGCCCCCTCACACATGGCCTTCCCAAAGCGGCCATGCCGTTTTTGAATCTGCCGCTGCTTTCGCTGGGCTGGCTTTATCTGGAGAAAATGGGGATGTCAGAGGCGGCCCTGAACAGCCACCTGTTCCCCGAAAAGCTTGCCGAAACTGTGGATTTTCTGAGATCTCCCCGCCCAAAAAGCGCCCGCGCGGCGGGCCAGGGAGACAGTTATTCAAAAACCAGCGGCCGCCCGGCCCCGCTGCCGAAGCCATGCCGGGCGAAAATCCTGTTTGAGCCGGAATCCCTTGGCTCAGCCGGAGGGCTGTTCAATGCCATGCGGCGCTCCCTCCTCAAGGAGGAAGAGGATTTTTTTTACCTCAACGGGGACAGCCTGTTTTTCCCCTCGTCTTTTGAAGCCCTCGCGCGGTTTAAAGAAAGCTTTAGGGCTGATGAGCGGGCCGAGGGGCTGTTTTTTGCCGCGCCCCCGCCGCCCGAAGAGCGCCGCGGCCAGCTCACCAAGGGAGGGTATCTTTGGGCCGGCAGAGACTTTGCTCTGCGGGCCATTGGATCAGAGAGGAAAATCCGGGAGCTTGGGTTTGCCCCGCGCTGGCCTGGCAGTTTATCTGGACGGCCTGGCGGCCGCTCCCGCGGCCTGTTTATTGGGCCGGCCTCGCGGCCGCTCCTGGATCTCCGCAGAGTCACAGGCTTTTCCAGCGGCGCTGGTTTGGAGGGGCGGCCCGCCAGCGCTCTGAGATATCTGAAAAGCTTAAAGCCAAACGAGCTTGCGCCTCTGAAATTCAGCGGGCTGGCCGCCTTCAAAGGGGGGTTTTTGAGCCGGCTTTCCGAAAAAAACCTCAATCCAGAGGAAGCGCATGTTTTTCACAATGTCATAGAGCCTCTGTTAAAAAAGCGCTTGTTTAAAGTTTTTGCTGATTTTTCTGATCAAGGCGGAGTGGTTTTGGAGGGGGGCGAAAAATCAGGATTTTTGCAGGCCTCGGGGCTTGCCATGGAGGCGCTTTTTTCCAGGGCCTGCGCCGCCGCCCCGGCAGACACTCAAGCGGCGGCGGCCGGCGAAAAATCCGCCCCCCGGCAGCCAAAAAAATCAGGCATAAGATCTATCCTGGAAAGCGCTTTTCAGAGGTTTGACCCGGATGATGAGCTTGCGGGCCTTAAGTCTGGCAAAAAATGGGCGGCGGAGCATGGGACTCCCCTTTTGGCCCCGGCCTCTGTCCAGGGTTTAAGCCATCTTAAAGCTGAGGGCTTTGCGGTTATCGGGCCGGGGGCCAGGCTTTCCGGCCCAAGCTTTCTAAAAGAATCGGTTTTGGGCGCGGGGGTCTGCTGGCGGGGCGCCCTGGAAAAAGACATTATCATCAAATTCGCCTCCTGAAAACAGCCCCCTGGACTTTTCAATGCGGCAGGTCAAGGCCGGGGCTTGCAAACCCTCCTGATTCATGGAATAAACAGGGAACGGCCTCAATGGCTGGCCCAACAGGGAACGGCCTCAATGGCTGGCCCAAAAGGGAACGGCCTCAATGGCTGGCCCAAAAGGGAACGGCCTCAATGGCCGGCCCAACAAACATGTATGGCTTTGCCGTCAAATCCTCAAACCCTCAAATCATAAAACCCGCCTGATGAAAAAACAGAGCGCAAAATCCAGGACAGCCGCCGCGGCGCCCCCCCGGCCTGAAACAGCTCTTGATATTCGCCGCCGGGGGCAGGTTTTCACCCCTGAGGGGATTGTTCTTGAAATGCTGGCGCTCCGCCAAAACAAAGGCTCAGTCCTGGAGCCGGCCTGCGGCGAAGGCGCCTTCCTAAAAAAACTCCGGCAGTCAGATCCGCCGGAAAACATTTTGGGCCTGGAGCTGGACGCCCGGCTGCCCGCCGGGGGCAGGGTTTGGCGGAGGGATTTTTTCGCCTTTCCCTTAAAAAATCAGTTTGACACGGTGATCGGAAATCCCCCTTATGTCCGGCATCAGGACATCCTGCCGCAGACAAAGCGGCTTTTGCCCCGCTTCTGCCCCGCAGGCTGGTTTGACCGCCGCAGCAATCTTTATTTGTTTTTTATCGCAAAAAGCATAAGCCATCTGCGGCCCGGCGGAGAGCTGATATTTATCACCCCAAGGGATTTCCTGAAGGCGGCCAGCGCGCGGCGGCTAAACAGCGAGCTTTTTCGGCAGGGAAGCTTTACCCATTACAGGGAGCTGGGGGATCTGCCGGTTTTCCGCGGCTATGCGCCCAGCTGCGCGATATGGCGCTGGGAAAAGGGCCGCTTTGACCGCCGGCTCTCAGGCGGAAAGCTCTGGCTTCATCACAGCGGGGGGCAGCTGTGGTTTGGCCGGCGGAGCAAACCCCGCCGGCTTTTGTCGGACCTGTTTGATGTGAAGGTGGGGGCTGTCAGCGGCGCGGATCATATTTTTACAGACGAAAGGCGGGGGAACGCCGATATGGTTTGCTCCCGCACCATTGCGACAGGCAAAACCCGCCGCATGATTTACAATCAAAAAAACCGGGCATTGATCCCTCATAAAAAAGAGCTTTTGCGCCGGCGGGTCCGCGCCTTTGATGAAAACAACTGGTGGGAGTGGGGGCGAAGGCACTGCGAAAGGCCGGGGCCGCGGGTTTATGTCAACTGCAAAACCCGAAACCCGCAGCCGTTTTTCACCCACAAATCCTCTGAGTATGACGGCTCAGTCCTCGCGCTTTTTCCTAAAAATCCAGACACAGACACAGAGCGCGCCGCCGCCATTCTCAATGCGGCGGACTGGCATGAGCTGGGCTTTGGCTGCGGCGGGCGCCTGCTTTTCAGCCAGCGAAGCCTCCATGGCGCGCCCGCCCCGGCGGCATTGTGATTAACCTGCCTTTTCAATGCAATTGGAGCCAAAACAGGAAACAGCCATGAAAAACAGCCTCTCTGGAAAACAGCCAAAAAACAGATTTGGCCAAAAAGCTCTCTGACGCAGAGGGAATCCATGCCATGGAAAAAACCCCCGAAAAAAAGCTGTTTGGAACAGACGGCATCCGCGGGCCGGCCAACAGGTTTCCCGTGACGCCGGACATCGCCCTCAAGCTGGGACAGGCTCTCGGGGCGCTTTTGAAGCGCAAATACAGGGGCGAAAAGCGGCTGACAGTTTTGATCGGCAAGGACACCCGGCTTTCCGGCTATATGCTGGAGCAGGCCCTGGCCAGCGGCCTCAACTCCATGGGGGTCTGGGTTCAGCTCACAGGGCCTCTTCCCACCCCCGGCATCGGCTTTTTGGCGCAGAGCATGCGGGTTTCAGCCGGGCTGGTTATTTCCGCCTCCCACAACCCCTATCGCGACAACGGCATCAAGATTTTTTTCGGCGACGGGTTTAAAATCTCCTCTGAAGAGGAGGCTGAGCTTGAAGAAATAATTTTCTCCGGCCGCCCCGGCGCTGGCGAGGCGGAGGTCGGCCGGACCCGCCGGATCGTGGACGCCGCGGGCCGCTACATTGTGTTTGCCAAGGGGGTTTTCCCCAAAAGCCAAAGCCTCAAGGGCATGCGCATTGTCCTTGACTGCGCAAACGGCGCGGCCTATAAAACAGCCCCGGCCATTTTTGGAGAGCTGGGCGCCGAAGTCCTGAGCATGGGCTGCCGGCCCGATGGCTTTAACATCAACAAAAACTCCGGCGCGCTTTACCCTGAAAAAATGGCCGCATTGGTCCTGCGCGAAAAAGCCGACCTTGGAATCAGCCTTGACGGCGACGGCGACCGCGCCATTATGGCTGACGAAAAGGGCCGCATCCTGAGCGGGGATCATATTTTAGGGATCTGCGCCATCCATCTGAAAAGCCGAAACTCCCTTTCAGAAAACAAAGTCGCCGCGACTTATCTCTCAGGCGGAGGGCTGGAGGAAACCCTGAAAGCCGAAAACATCCGCATGATCCGGACCGACATAGGGGACCGGAATGTGGTCCAGATCATGAGAGAGCAAAACATCAGCCTGGGAGGGGAGCCTTCCGGGCATGTGATTTTCCTCAGCCGCTCCACAACAGGCGACGGCTGCATCGCCGCCTTAAGCGCGCTGGCCGCCATGAAGCTCCGCGGCGCCAGGCTGAGCGGGCTGAGGGACATGATCAAAGAGATCCCGCAAATCTCCCTCAAAACCCCCTGTAAAAAGCGAAAGCCATTGGAGGCCCTGGATGGCTTCAAGGAGGCCCTGCTCTCCGCCGAAAAGCGCCTCGGCCCGGGCGGGCGGATATTCGCCCGGCATTCAGGGACAGAGCCTTGCGCGCGGGTTTTTGCCGAGGGGAGAGACAAAAAAACTGTGGAAATTGAGGGCCGCCGGCTGATCCGGTTTTTAGAGGAGCGGCTGTCCTAACCCCTTTTTTTTCCAAGAGGCTTTTCCAAGAGGCTTTTTTAAAAGGCCAGGCGCCGCCGCCTATATATTAAACTTTTTTTCCCACTTAAGGATTTGAGACTGGGAGTGTTTTGAGTTTTCGCTGATTTTTTTCACATAAGCCATAACCTGCTTCGCCTTTTCCACCCTTTGATGGGAGACAAGCACCTTCAGGTAAGATTCAACCACTGTGATCATCAAAACACTGGGCTTGCTTTTCAAAATGGAGTCAAAGTATTTGATGGAGTCGGAAACGCGCCCGTTTTTGGCCAAAACATGCGCGTAATAATAGGCGCCGCGGTAGCTTTTTCCCCCTTTGGAAAAATAAGCGCTGTAGCTCATCTCTGACTCCTTAAATTTTTTTCTTTTGAACTGAAACTCCGCCAGCTGCTCTAAAAAGCTCAAATCCCCTGTTTTTTGAAACAGCTTGGCGTAAACGCCTTCCGCGCAGTCGTATTTTTTGAGATCCATGCAGATTTCAAGCTTTTCCTTTCCGCCGGCAAAAAACACGCTCCAGCCGTGCTTCCCCCACTGAAAAAAATGAAACAAAATCCCGCCCAAAAGGCCGGCTGACAAAAGCAAAACCTGAGCGACTTGTTTTTGAGCGCGGTCGTCGGGGGGAGAAAGATTCCAGCCGCATTCGCAAAAAAGGGTTTTTCCAGCTTTTTTAAGGGGCTTTCCGCACCGCGGGCAGTTTTTTGTCATTGTCTGCATATCACATGGCCCCTTTAAAACAATTTTTTGCCGCGGAAGTTTCCAGACAGGCGGGGCCTCCCCAGTCAAAAGCCTCGCAAAAGCCTCTCCAGGCCTGTATTTGCCGCCTATAGTCAAAAATCGGGCGCTTCCGGCCAAAACATAAATTTTTTTGAAGGCTCCCCTAAGGCTCCCCTGGGGCTGCTGGGGCGGCGGAGATTTTTGCCGGCAGGCTGAGGGGAGGCCTGCCTCCTTTTTGCCTGCGGAAGATTTTGCTTGCCGCGCCAGGCTCCGGCGCATATTATTTGGAAAAGCGGCAAAACCAAAGGCCGGAGAAAACAGCCTTATGATTGACCCCAAGCTGCTTTTAAATGATTTCGGGGAGAGCCTTCGGCGCCTCTCCCGCAAAGGCGTCCCCAAAGCGGAGGCTGACTCCGCCCGCCAGCTCATTCTGGAAAAAAACCGGCTGACAAGCCAGGCAGAAACTCTTCGGGCCGAAAAAAACCGCCTCTCAAAAGACATCGGCGCCGCGCTCTCCAAAAAAGACGCTGCCGCCGCCGGGCAGGCCAGGGCCAGAGTCCAGGCCCTCAAGGCTGACCTTCAAAAACAGGAGCAGGCCCTTAGCCTTGCTGAAAAGCAGCTGAAAACCGCCCTTTTAAATCTCCCGAACTTCCCTCATGATGAGGCGCCAGATGGGCAAAAAAATTCAGAGAATACAGAGCTTTACAGAAAAAACTTCAAGTTAAATATTAATCCTCCCCTCCCCCACTGGAAGCTCATGGAGGGCCTGGACATTTTTGACCAAAAGCGGGCCGGCAAGCTTGCCGGCTCTATGTTTGCGGTTTTAAAGGGCGATGGGGCCAGGCTGCTCCGGGCGCTTGTTTCCTTTGCCTTTGAGCTGAATCAAAAGCCTTACACAGAGTTTTTGGTTCCGTCTGTGGTCAATTCCGCCTCTTTTCAGGGGACGGGGCATTTGCCCAAGTTTGCCGGGGAGGCCTATCACATGGAAAAAGATGACCTTTGGGCTGTCCCCACGGGCGAGGTCCCTCTGACCGCCATGCATCGGGGGGAAATTCTGCCGGCGGAAGATCTGCCTCTGAAATACATGGCCTGCACCCCCTGCTTTCGCCGGGAGGCCGGGGCTGCCGGGCAGGAAACCCGCGGCCTTTTAAGGCTCCATGAGTTTCACAAGCTGGAGCTGGTGAAACTCTGCCTTCCAGAAGATTCTCCGCGCGAGCATCAAACCCTGCTGGAGGACGCCCTGGAGCCTATTCGGCGGCTGGAGCTGCCCCACAGGGTTTTGGATCTATGCGCCGGGGAATTGACTTTTGCCTCGGCCAGAACTTATGACATTGAAGTCTATGCCCCCGGCTCAAAGCAATGGCTGGAGGTTTCCTCCGTGGGGCTTTTCACGGATTTTCAAAGCCGGAGGCTGGGGATCCGCTGCCGGCGGGGAAAAGAGCTGATTCTCCCCCACACCCTGAATGGCTCAGGCCTTGCCACCCCAAGGGTTTTGGCCGCCATTTTGGAGAATTATGCCGAGTCAGATGGCCGGGTCCGGATCCCGGAGCCGCTGAAAAAATTTATGGGCGGCAGGGATTTTCTCGCTCCGCCATAATGCCCGCGCTGTGGCGCGGAATATTCCAAAATGGAATATTTTTGCGCCAAAATGGAATATTTTTTTCTCAAAACCGCCCAAAACCGGGGTTTCAGCCCCATTTTGGCTGGAATCCTTTTTGCATGAACATTTCTATATGCGCTTTTTGCGCTGGGCAGGGAGCGCTGTTTGAAATCAAGCTTCCGGGAAACCGGAAAGGAGGACGCGATGAAGTTTTTTTCTTTTGCGAGGGATGGTTTTTTCCTCAACCCTGTGGAGGTCCAGGTGAATCTGCTGCCCGGCCTTCCCGATGTAAAGTTCAGCGGGCTTGTGGATGCGGCAATAAAGGAAAGCGCCACCCGGCTAAAATCAGCTTTCCGAAAAACAGGCTTTCAATGGCCCCTGCGGCAGCAGATCATCATTAACCTCTCCCCCTCTTACATCAAAAAAAGCAGTCCGGGGATGGATCTGGCCATTGCCGCCGCCATTTTATGGAGCACGGGGCAGATGGATTTTTCCCATTACCAGAGCCAAAAGCTTTACCTTTACGGGGAGCTTAGCCTTGACGGGATGATCAGCTCGCCCGAAGACTGGCGGGCCATCCCCCTTAAAAAGGCCCCTTTGGTGGCCGGCGCCTTTGAGGGCCGAAATTTCAGGGAGGGCCTATACCTGGCGGATCATCTCAAAGGCCTGGCCATGGGGGCGAAAGTCCCGGCTGAAAACTGGGAGAGCCGGCTGAAGAGGCCAAAAGCGCCGGACTGGAAGTTTTCGCCCAAGGCGGCCATGATACTGAAGCTCGCCGCCGCCGGGGAGCTTAGCCTGCTGCTTTGCGGAGAGTCCGGGTCGGGGAAAACCACGCTGACCGAAAGCCTTTATCATGTTCTGGCCCCGCCGGACAGAGAGCGCTATGAGGAATCAGCCAGAATATTCCACGGGGAGGCTCCCTCCTGGAGGCCCTGCATCAGCCCCCACCACACAACCACTCCGCTGTCCATAATTGGCGGAGGCAGCCCGCTGTTTCCCGGAGAAATCTCCCGGGCTCATGGAGGGCAGCTGATTTTGGACGAATATCTGGAGTTTCACCCAAAAGTTCAGGAGGCTTTGCGGGAGCCTGTGGAAAAAGGCCAGATCCGGCTGGTTCGCCGCGGGCAGAGCGCGGTTTTCCCGGCGCGGTTTTTGCTGACCGCCACCACCAACCTCTGCCCCTGCGGGGACTACATCCCCGGAAAGTCCGCCCAGTGCTCTTACTCGCTCAGAAAATGCCAGTCGTATTTAGACCGGCTGAGCGGCCCCATGCTGGACCGTTTTGACCTGCTGGCCTTTTCGCATCAGTGGAAGGGGGGGAGATCTGTCTCTTTAAAAAGCATTCAGGAGGATGTTGAATTGGCCGCAAAGTTTCGGCTGAAAAGCCGGGGGCAGAGGGAAATGAACAGCCGGCTGGAGCTTTCGGACCTGGAAAGCCAGGCTGAGTCCAGGGCGCTGAAGCTGATGCCGGAGACATCCTCCCACAGAAGGAAGCGGGCGCTGCTGCGGGCGGCGAGGACCCTGGCTGACCTGAAAGGCCGGGAGACAGTTGGCCTGGATCTTTTAGAGGAGGCTTTTTCCTATACAGTAAAGAATTTTTACTTCCTGAAAAACAGGATGCTTGCCGGCTGAGCTTTGGCAGGCTCTCTGCGGCGGAGGGCGGCGCGGGGGAGAGCATTTATGACTTGAAAACATGGCGCCCGCCGGTTACACTTGGCGGCCCGCGGCGGGCTGGCGCCTTTTCCATGCGCCGCGGGGCCTGTTTGCTTATCTTCAGGGGCAAACTCTCCGATTGTTTAAGGGGGGAGGCGCGGGGGCTGGGGATCAGGAGGAGCTGTGTTTGAGGGGGCGGAAAAAAAGCTCGAAATCATTTTGGCGCCTTCTGGAGGGGCTTCCGGGGGCTGGTCTCTGCGCTCCCTCCCCAACAGGTTTTGGGAGCGGGCCGCCAGCGCCTGCGGGGCCAGCATTGTCTCCACGGCAAAATTCCCGCAAGCTGATTCCCGGATTCTTTCAGAATCCAGCCTGTTTGTCTGGGACCGGCGCGCGGTTTTTATCACCTGCGGAAAAACCTCCCTGCCCAAAGCGATGCTGAAAGTTTTAAAAAAAATCTCAAGCGAAAAGATTGGCGCTGTGTTTTACCAGAGAAAAAACGAGTTTTTCCCCTGGGCGCAAGCTCAATCCTTTGCAGACGACCTCCGCCTGATACAGAAAAAAATCAAAGGCCGCGCCTATCGGTTTGGCCCCCTTCACGGACACCACTGCTTTTTGTTTCACAGCGAGACCGACTGCCGCCCGGACCCGGAGGACATGACTGCCGAGATACTCATGTATGACTCGCAGACTGTCAGAGACTGCTCCCAGACCACTCTCAAAACCCTTAAGCGGCAGCTGCGGGGCCTGTTTCCCCATTTTGAAATTCAGGACCATGTTTTTGAGCCGGCCGGATACTCTTTGAATGCCGTCCGCGGGCATTCCTACTACACAATACACATCACCCCGGAGCAGCCCTTTTTTTACATCAGCTTTGAGGCCAATATCGCCGGCAGAGACTTTATCAAAGAGGTTTTGGATATATTTCAGCCGCGAAGCTTTGACCTGCTGCTTTTCAGCCCCTCAGGGCATGGAGGCGGCCTGGCCGGCGGCGCGGACAGGCTGCCCCGCGGGCAAAGCCGGGAGCAGGCGGCGGCTGCGGACAATGCGCCGCAAAAGCCAAAGCCGGGCCGGGCGGTTTTATCCGGCGGCTTGCGGGCCTCCAAAGCCTCCCAAGCCAGAGCGCGCCTGGGGGGAGAGCAAAAAACATGGGACAAAGAGCTTAATGAAGGCTTTGAGCCTGGCAAAAAGCTCCGCAAAAAGCCCGGCGAAGGCTGGCTTCAGGCCCTCAGGAGCGAGGGCTTTGCGCGGACAGCGTTTTTTCACCAGGCGCTCAGCTGCGGCTACGAGGTTTCCTATATGAGCTTCAGCCAGAGCCGGAGGGCGCCTTCGGCGGCATCGCCTTTTGGCGGCTGAGCCGGCGGCTTTCCCTTTGGCCCCGGCATCCCGGCCGCAGCTGATTGCATGAGCCTACAGAATAAAACTCATGCAGCGGAAAACAAGATAGGCTTGTTTTTCCCTGAAAGTCAGCTGCCCGCCGGCGGCGCGGAAAGCCTCAAGAAACTGAAGGTTAGTGGACTGGATGGCAGTCATAAGGGCTGTTTCCCCTTTGTCGTTTTCCGCCCTTGGCATGCAGCCCCGTTTTAAAAGCTCAGAAACCAAATCCACAGACACTTTTGGGTATCGGGCCGCCCAATGGAGGGCTGTTTCGCCATTTTCATCCACAGCCATTGGATGCGCTCCGGCCTGCAGGAGGGCCCCTGCGACTCCGGGGTTTGGATTTTCCACAGCATAATGAAGAAGGCTCTGCTGGCTTTCCGGCTCTCTCCAGTTTGGGTCTCCATTTTTTAAGGCGTCCTGAACATCTTTGGCTGAGCCTTGAATCGCCGCCTTAATCAACAAGCCCCCAGGGCTTTTGGCATAAGCGCCCTCTAAAAGCTCTCTGCCGGTTTTGGCCTTTGAGGCTTTTGGCCATAAATTCCGAACCGTCCGGCTGAAGGCTTCCTGTCCGCCGGGGGCGGCCCCGCCGGCGGGGGCGGAAATAATCAGACAAATCAAAACAAAAAGCGGAGCATGTTTCATGCAAAAAACCTTCATTTTTCAGGCAGTTTAGGGCGCCCGCCCGCCGCCTGTCAAGATAAATCCCCGCGCTCAAAAAAAATTTCAGATTTTTTAAGATTTTGCCTCTTTAAAGTTTAAAGGAATCTGCTGGCTGCTTTTTAGGGGATCCGGGAGGTTTCCAGGGTTATGATGCAGGGCCATTTCCCCGCCGCCTCCAAGGCGGCAAAAAATTTTCTTGTCACAAGAAATGTCAGCTTCTCATTATCTTGGAACAATTATACAGGAGCGCATAAATATTCTTACATTGAATGCCTTTTTTTTAAGAAGGCGTTATTAGAGAGTTCCAAAATTTTGTCAGAATATTTGTGAATTCTTTAATAAATTGGGAATGATTTTGAGGCATTTATGAGTTTTCAGACACAGCCTGGTCTTCTTCCGCCGCCCATTACATACTTAAGCGCCCACTGCCATTTTAGGCGCTTGTCTTCGCAAATGCGGCGCATAATCTCCGGCAGCCAGGCAGAGCCGCAGAAGGCCAGCAATGAGCCGCCGGGCTTTAAAGCATGAATGCCAAACTCTTTAAGAACCGAATACAGATGGACACCGGCCTTTTCATAGGGAGGATCGGTGATTATTGTATCCACACTTTGCGGGGGGACTTTGGCCGCCAGTTTCTGGATGGGCAGGGCATACAGCTGAACCTTGCTTTTATGGGGTTTGGCCCAGAGGGCGGCCTTTTCCCTGGCCGCGGCGGCAACCCGCTCTTTATTCATGGCTATATCGGCCTCATTCAAAAACATCTCCCGGCTTGGCGTCTTGCCCCTGGCTATGGCCTTGTCACAACGGGCGGCAACATCATTGACTGAGCCTGGATAGGCCCGGCGCATAGTGGATAGGGTTTTGCTGGAAAGTGTTACTTCGCCGGTAATACTTCTTTTATGCCCGCGGCCAGTCTCTTTTTTAGGGATGGGCGGGGTGGCCGCGGCAATATCCGCCTCAATCAAACAGACAATTTTGCCGGCCAGCCGCGCAAACTCCTTGGCGTCCAGCGCCAAATAGAGGCGCTGCAATTTTCGGGCATCCTCAAGCCTGCTTGCCTTTACATAGAGGGCCGGAGCCTTCCGGGAATCCTCTAAAAGCCCTTTCAAATATTCCTCAAAATTTCTCTGGGCCGGCAGCTTGTCTGCGGCCACCGGAAGATTGTTTTTGTCATTTGTTTTTTTCATTATTTTTTTACTCCTTTTGAAAAATGAGACTCTGAGTAAAATTTTACGAATCGGGAGCGCCGGAGCACAAGGATCTTTTAAAAAACTGGATTAAAGGTGAAGGTTTTTCCTGGGCCGGGGGGGGGGGGTAAGGGCTATTGAAAAAACGGGCCGTTTTGGCGCGTTTTGGCCTAATGGGGACTTGGCCACGATCCCCTTGGAAAATTAAGCGGGGACTGAACTTATTTGGCGGCCCAAAAAATGCCGTTTTGAGGCTGGACTAACGGCGCCCAAAAACAACCCATAGGGCTGGCCCTAAGGGGCTGGAGTCTCTTAATTTGAGGGGGGGCGCTTTCAATCAAGCAGGCTGTCCCGACATTTTTTTCTGGCATGGGAAAATCAGCGGGTTTTTGCTGGCCTGTTTTTTGATTCTGTCCTGGACAGCCTCTTTTAAAAGAGTAAATTCCCTTGGATATTTCCTTTTGAAGGCGGCCCGCCAGCGGGCATTAGATCGGTCTGCCCGGCGAAGCGCCATGCGCCATTTTATGCGGCGAATCAGGGTTTTTATGATTTTTTTCAATGGCTCCCCTCATGGGCAAAAGAGGCCCCCGCGGGCTGCCGGGGGCAAAATCATTACAGGCCCTGTTTAATGATCCCCTGAAGTGATCTCGCCTCTTACCAGATAGATTGTGAAAACCCGCGCATCGCCGTAAACCCGCGCATTGCCGTTAACCTTCGCATGGCCAAAAACCCGCGCATCGCCAAAAACCCGCGCATCGCTGGAAACAGACGCATAGCCGGAAACAGACGCATTGCCGTAAACATGCGCAAATCTAAAAACCACTGCTCTGCCGTAAACATGCGCCTGGCCATAAACCCGCGCATTGCCTAAAACCAGCGCATTGCCGCCAACCCGCGCCTTTTCAAAAACCCTTGCTCTGCTGTAAACATGCGCATCGTCGTAAACCTGCGCATCGTCGTAAACCTGCGCATCGTCGTAAACCTGCGCATAGCCGTAAACATGCGCCTGGCCATAAACCTGCGCCTGGCCATAAACCCGCGCATCGCCATAAACCCGCGCATTGCCTAAAACCCGCGCATTGCCGCAAACAGCCGCCCTCGGCCCCACAAAAGCTGTCTTGGCCACAAGGGCCGTGGCCTTCACAAAGCCCCCGCCGTTTGGATGTGAGGCGCCCCTTACTCCGCGACCGCAAGGTGTGTTTAGGTTCAGTTTCACGATCTTATTGGCCTGCCGCGCTCTCTTTCTAGCATCTTGACTTCTCCCTCCTGCGGCAGAAAAACAGAAAATCAGGACAGCGCTAAAAAAAGCCGTTTTTAAGTGATTATGTTTCATAGAAATACCTCATTTTTTTGGTTTATAGGCAAAATATACATGCCCGCGCCCTAAAAAAGAGTGAAAAAAAGTGAAAAAATTGCCTAAAAGCCCCCCGCGGGCTGCCGGGGGCAAAATCATTACAGGCCCTGTTTAATGATCCCCTGAAGTGATATTGCCGCTTTCCAGATGGGCTGTGAAAACCCGCGCATTGCCTTCAACCCGCGCATGGCCGCAAACAGCCGCTTGAGGCCCCACAAAGGCGGTCTTGGCCACAGAGGCGGTCTTGGCCACAAAGCCCCCGCCGTTGGCATGCGGGGCGCCGTCAATTATAAGGCCGCATACCTCTGCCCCCGCGGCGGCGGAAAAGCTGAAAATCAGCAAAAGGGCAATCAATCTCATAGCAAAAAGAGGCCCCCGCGGGCCAGGCAAAGGACACAATAGCTGTTTTTCAAGCTTTTTCTTTTAAAAGAAAGTCAAGCTTATCTTCAAGCCGGGCTTGCCCTTTTTCAAGCCGGGCTTGCCCTTTTTCAAGCCGGGCTTGCCCAATTTGCAATTCTTTCAGCTCCGACTCAAAACTGACTTGCTTTTCCTTTACAGGATCTAAAAGCAGATTGAAAATAAACCCTAAGCCGCCCACAAAAGCGAAGATAGCTATAATGGTGCTCATGACTAATAAAAATCCCTGCAGCATGATTGCCTCCCTTGTTTTGGTTAAAATAGCCCCGATCCGACGGGGCCATCCTATTTATACCGCGGCCCGGCCCGGAAAACAAGCCCCGGCCGGCTGCCTGGCGGCCTAAAAGCCCCCGGCGGGGGGCGGCAGCATTACAGGCCCTGTTTTAGAAGCCCCAAGCCTCCAGAGAAAACCAGTCGCTTTTTTGTTGCCAGCCTTTTTTAAGATGGCCTTTTGAGATGCGCGCAGAGCCGCCAACATGAGCGCCGGAAACCTCTGCATTGCCGGAAATCCAGGCATGGCCGTCAACCCGCGCTTTGTCTAAAATTCTTGCATTGCCTAAAACCTTTGCCTTTCCAGAAATATGAGATTGCTCCCAAACCCGCGCATTTCCGCCAACCCGCGCATGTCCGTCAACTTGCGACTTGCCGCCAACCTTCGCGCTGTCGCCAACCACCGCATGATCAGAAATCAGGGAATAATCTAAAACCGCCGCTTGGCCAAAAACCCGCGCATTACCGCAGACAGCCGCGTTTTTCCCCACATAAGCTGTCTGGGCCACAGAGGCCGTGACTGCCACAATGCCGCCTTCATAACCATCGGGGTTTGTATGGCGCGCAAACACAATGCCAGGGCCGCAGGGATTGTCTTCATAAACCTTCGCATTGTCTTTAATCCACACATCGCCGCCAACCCACGATTCGCCGCTAACCACCGCATTGTCGCCAACCACCGCATGGCCGAAAACCCGCGCATTGCCGGAAACCCGCGCATTGTCATAAACCTTCGCATTATCACAGACGGTTGCTTTTGGCCCCACAAAAGCGGTCTTGGCCACAAAAGCTGTGGCCGCCACAAAGCCCCCGCCGTTGCTATGAGGGGCGCCCTCAATGCCGGGGCCGCAGGGAGTGTCTTCCGCGGCGGCGGCGGAAAGCCCGAAAATCAGGAAAGCGCTCAAAAAAGCCTTTTTTAAGTGATTGTGTTTCATAAAAATACCTCTTTTTTTTGGTTAACTAGGAAAAACATACCAGGCCATAAAAATAAAAAAAAGTGAAAAAAAGTGAAAAAATTGCCTAAAAGCCCCCCGCGGGCTGCCGGGGGCAAAATCATTACAGGCCCTGTTTAATGAATCCCTGAAGTGATCTCGCCGCTTAGCAGAAGGGCTGTTAAAACCCATGCATCACCAAAAACCTCCGCATTGCCGCCAACCAATGCATTGCCGCCAACTATCGCATCGCCAAAAACCCGCGCATTGTCAAAAACCTTCGCAACATCACGAACCTGCGCATGGCCGAAAACCTGCGCATGGCCGAAAACCTTTGCGTCACTGCCAACCCGCGCATCGCCGTAAACCTGCGCGCTATTGACAACCCGCGCATCGCCGTAAACCTGCGCATTGCCGGAAATCCGCGCATGGCCGCCAACCTGCGCATCGCCGTAAACCTGCGCATTGCCGGAAATCCGCGCATGGCCGCCAACCCGCGCTTTGCCGCCAACCCGCGCATTGCCGGAAACTTCAGCATTGTATGCAATCCAGGCTCTGCCGGAAATCCGCGCATGGCCGCCAACCCGCGCATTGCCGCAAACAGCCGCTTGAGGCCCCACAAAGACAGAAGGCGCCACAGTGGCCGTGGCCGCCACAAAGCCCCCGCCGTTGCTATGAGGGGCGCCCTCAATGCCGGGGCCGCAGGGAGTGTCTTCCGCGGCGGCGGAAAGCCCGAAAATCAGGAAAGCGCTCAAAAAAGCCTTTTTTAAGTGATTGTGTTTCATAAAAATACCTCTTTTTTTTGGTTAACTAGGAAAAACATACCAGGCCATAAAAATAAAAAAAAGTGAAAAAAAGTGAAAAAATTGCCTAAAAGCCCCCCGCGGGCTGCCGGGGGCAAAATCATTACAGGCCCTGTTTAATGAATCCCTGAAGTGATCGTGCCGGTTTTCAGATAGAATTTGAAGATTCGCGCATTGCCGTAAACCTGCGCATCGCCGAAAACCTTGGCATCATCGCAAACAGCCGCATTTTTCCCCACAAAAACTGTGGGTTAACTGCCACAGCCTTTTTGCCGCCATCTGCATGGCTTTTTCAGCCATGCGCCGCGCAGCCGGATCGGAGGGCAATCCCCGCCCGGCCCGCAGCCGGCAAAGCAAAAAAATGTAACATAATGAAGAAGCTATGGCGGCTTGCGCGGCTTTGGCCGGGCCATGCCAAAGAGAGCGGCCCGCGCGCCCAGCCTAAAGGCGGGAAAAAATCGAGCTTTAAATCCTGGAGCAGGGCCTGCGGCTGTCCTTTATATAGGGATATTTGCGCGCCCTCAGAGCCAGCTGCTTAAACAGGTCCCAGCGGTGAACTTCTGCCTTGCTGCTTTGCCGCTGCCAAACCCGCTTGAAGGGAACAGCCGCAAAACCAGCCCTCTGGATAGGCTTGCCATGCCTCGGCAGCTCGGGAACGGCCGAAAGGCCGTCCCAGCTAACAGGCCAAGCCTGCCGCTCCGTGGCGGACCGAAAACGCCGCTAGGCCGGCTAGATAAATAGCCTGCTGACTCTGCTGCCCCCTGAAAAATCCTGACGCAATGCGGCAAATATTCCAAAATGGAATATTTTTGCGCCAAAATGGAATGTTTTTTTCTCAAAACCCCCCAAAACCGGGGTTTTGAGGGCATTTTGGCTGGATCGTTTTTTGCATGATGTTTTGTGATTGCGTCTGAGCTTAAACAGATTTTTTAGAGATTTGCTTAAAATTTTGGCGCTTTTTGAGATTTTTTTTCAGATTTGGGGATTTTCGGGATTTTTAGGCGCTTTTTAATGTTTTTTTTTAAAAAAATTGCAAAAAAATCTCGTTTTTACATCGTTTTTGCATGGTGTTTCGTAAAGTCTGCGCGCAAAAGCTCCAAGCAGAGGCTTTAGCGGCAGCGGGCAAGCGGCGGGCAAAAACCAAACAGGAGGGACAGCCATGAAAGCAAACATTTTCGGCAAGGGAAAAAAAGACAGTTCAAGGGGCAAAGCTGGCGGAGGCCGGCTCTCTGGACAGGCCTGCCATGCCGCGGAGGCGAGGGAACGGCCGCGAGGCCGCCCCGGCAAACAAGCCCGCAGGGGGGCTTCAGTCCATGACTCTTACTTCCGAAAGGTTTTTTCCAAAAAAAGATACACCCCCGACATCTTTCAGCTTGCGCTCCCTGAAAAACTCTACAATCTGCTGGACTGGAGCTCCCTGGAGGTCGAAATGAAAACCTTTCTAAGCGAGGAAATGAGAGAGAGGCGGACCGACATCCTCTGCTCTGTGAAAATTAAAAACGGCGGCGGACGGCTGGGCCTGCTGTTTCTTTTAGAGCACCGGAGCCACCAGGGAAAGGACATTCACCAGATTCTTCTGGAGTATCAGACTCCGGCTTACCGGGCCTTGAAGATGCCCATCATCCCAATTGTTCCCTACAGTGGAAAAAGGCCAAAGTGGACCCAGCCCCTGGACTTCCATGGCTCGCTGCTGCGGGATTTTAAGAGCCAGCTTTCGCCGGCCCAGTCCAGGGCCGCGGCGGAGGTTTGGGATGCAATAAAGGGGCATGTTCTGAACTTTCGTTATTTTCTGCTGAATTTGAGGGAGCTGGATGAGGGAAGGGCAGAGGGCTTGACTTCTCATCCGGCATTGTTTATTCTGCAGTATATATGGGATTTGAAGGGGGATTGGGAGCGGGCTGAGCGGATTATTAAAAAGCTGTTTCGCATGGGGGCCGCTTTAAGCCTTGAGGACTGGAAGGCTCTAATAAACAAGGCTGTTGATTACATTTGCAGCGCTCATCCGAGGCGGTTTAACTGGGAGGTTTTAAAGGAGATCGATAAAAAAGCCACAGGAGGGAAAAACTTTATGCAGTTTATAGACACAATGGAAGAGGTTGGCAAAAAAAACCGGCAGGTGGGCCGGCAGGAAGGCCGCCAAGAGGGCCGCCAAGAGGGCCGCCAAGAGGGCCGCCAAGAAGGCCGGCAGACAAGGGAGCGAGAGGTCATTTTCAATATGCTCCAGAAAAATTTGGAGATTTCTCTGATTTCTGAGGTGACCGGCCTGCCTGAAGCTGAAATTATCAAGTTCAAAAACGGCAAGCTGAAAAGCCAGCCGAAAGCGGGCGCTCAAAACGGCAAAGCTGAATGAGCCGCGCGGCTTCGGGCTGCTTCTGGCTGTCCGGCTGCTTCTGGCTGTCCAGCTGCTTCTGGCTGTCCGGCAATAAAAGGCGGCGCGCATTGCCGCGCTGAAAGGCGCCTCCCCGCATAGCAGTCATTTCCCCCTGAAAAGGGCGGCCCGCCGCGCTCTCTCCGGCATCTTTTGCTTTTGCCAAAAAAATCACCCGGATCCCAGCGCTGAGCCTGCGCTTTTCCGCAGAAGCGGCTGCAAAGCCGGCTCTTTAAGCAGATCCCAGCGCTGAGCCTGCTTTAGCCCTCGGCGCGAACCCCTGATTTTCCCGCAGGAGCGGCCGTCAAAATTAAGCAGTTAAAGAGGGCGCAATGAATCACATGGAAATTTACACAATCGCCTTTACAAAAAAACAGCCGGGCTTTTTTTATGCCTCTCTGGAAATATCCGCCAGGGAAAACCGCTTAATGAAAATCAAGGGGTTTGAAGATTTATTGAATCATTCCCAGCTCATAATATTCGCCATATCCGTAATGGCCATGCTCGTAAAAAACGCAGGAGCAGGGGGCGCCCACAGGGGCGCAGGAGCTGGAAAAAACCGGCCCGGGGGGCGGAGTTTGCGCGCAGAAAAAAATAGAAGGCGGGAGCGAAATGCAGGCGGAAAACTGGGGCGGCTGGTGATTGAGGGCAAACTGCCGGCAGAATCGCCCCGATCGGGCGCGGCAGACATCGCTGTATCCATAGCCGCAGGAGCTGTGGCCGGTATAGCCGCCGCAAATGGGCGGCGCGTAAGGGCTGTTATGATAGGGATCATGGACATGCCCATGGTTATGGACATCGCAGGCTCCGCCTTCAGGATGAAAATGAGCATGCTCTCCCGCATGCTCATGAAGATGGGTGTGATGGATGGGGGGCGGCGGAAGAGGAGGCAGGGGCGGCAGAGGCGGGTAATGCCAGTATCCCCCCTGGCCCACAGCGGCTGAAAAGGGGGCGGCAGCCATGCCGGCCGCAAAAAAAAGCCCTGCAAGGCGAAAAAGCCAAGCCTTCTGATTTAATTTGATGTTTTTCACTGTCAGCCCTCCTTATTTGTTATTCTGCCCCGCTTTAGCTTAATGCAGGCGCGGCTTTTCTCCGCAAACAAAAGGCAATATAACAGATAACTCCATTGCTGTCAAGCTTTTTTTGGCTTTGGATGTTTGTTGGGACGGCCTCCCGGCCGTTTCCGGATCGCCAGGGACGGGCAGGCCTTGGGTGTTTGTTGAGACGGGCCTCCCGGCCGCTCCCGGAGAGCGGCCGGCTTTTCCAGAGGGGCTGGCTCTGAGGCGGCGAAAATCGCCGATAATTTAATGACAGCGCGCTCTTTGGCAGAGACATGCGCTTAAAAAATCGCCATTGATTGGTATAATAGAAAGGCGATGCGGGCCGGATTTTTGCTGTTTTTGAGCGGTTTTTTCATGCTTTTTGAGGCGCTGTTTTGGGGCGCCGCCCCCTCAGCAGCCAAGGCTTTAGAGGCCGCAAAGCCCTCAGCATTCATGGCGGCGGCGGAAGGCCCGCCTTTAAAGCCTCCGCTGTCAGCCGGCCTCGCGGCCGGGACATCACCCAGCCAGCCGGCAGAAGCGCCATCTGGCCTGCCAGCCAAATCATCAGCCGGCTTTGCGGGCCAGCCGCTAAGCGCCCCCGCAGACCAGTCCTCCGCCAGCGCGGCGGCAGCCGGCAGGATCTCAAAAAAAAAGCCGGAGAACAAGGCCGGAGATACCCCTAAAACAGCCAGCCCTTTTCAGAAATGCCAAAAAAGCTCCGGCGGGGAGGTTTTGTTAAGGGAGAGCGCAAAGCTGGACTTTTATATCAAATTCAACTCTTTTAACTCAGAAAATATTAAGAAAGTTGTCAATGCCATCCTGGCTGCTGGCGGGAAAAGCCGCTGCCCGGCGGGCTGCCTCCAGGAAAACAGCTACAAGATCTATGTGACAGTCCGGCATGCCTCCACAGTCAGGGGCGGCGGCTGCCCGGCGGACCAGGCGCGCGAGTCTTATTCTTTTAAAAAGGAGTTTGCGATTAAGACAGGAGACAGCTCCCCCCGCGCAGACTCCGCAAAACCTGGGGAAAAAGCAGCCTCAAAAAAAGCCGCCATGCTGGAAACCGGCCGGCAAATGAACAAGTGGCTGGCCAAAACTTTTGTCTACCCCTACCTGCCTTTTCCCCTGCGAAGCTCCACAAAAGAGCACCGCCAGACCCTTAAATCCGCCTGCCCCTCATGCTCTTTTCAGCTGGCTTATGATTATGTGTTTGCGGCGGACGGCAGGCTGTCCCTTAATCTTGATGTAAAATGCGGCGCTTTAAAGGAGTCTCTGCTTTCGCCCCTGAAGATTGAGCTGGCTGTAAGCCGCCGCTGGCAATGCAAGCCCCCAAAGCCGGCTGGCAAGCCTTGGCCGGCTCAGTCCTGATGAAAGCTTGAGGGCAGTTTTTTTCTGACCCCTCTGGCGCCTAAATTTTTGATCTGATCCATCTCGCTAATGAGGCTGGCGCTCCTGTTTTCCAGACTGCGCTTTGGCCCCATTTGTCTCAGCTGATCTGTTTTTCTGATCAGGCCGCCGCGCCCATGCAGCTGCCTCTTAGCCTTTTCGTAAGAGTCTCTGGCCGCTTTCAGCCCTTTGTCAATTTGATCCATAGATTCCAAAAATCCGGCAAACTTGTCATAGAGCATGCCCCCCCGCCGCGCAATTTCCGCGGCGCTTATGCTCCGCAGCTTTTCCAGAGCATAAACCTCATGACATCCTCATGTCAAGCAAAAAGCTGCCCGGCAAAATCAGGCCGGGCCGCCTTTTGTTATGCGCGCTTTGGCCTCAGCAATGGAGTCCAAAAGCTGATAAAGCTTTGCCTTTGCCCGCCGGCGCTGTCTTCTCCAGATTTTTTCGGCGCCTTCAGCATTTTGGGCGTCTTGCTCGCCTTGGAAGCCGGAAGAATCCCGCGCGCTCCAGGCTTTGAGCTTGTTTTGTCTGAGAATCCTGAGACAGCCGGGAAGGCGCCGGGCAGCGCCGCGCAAAGCAAGCTTTTCGCCATAAACCATGGCTTTAATCAAAAGCAGGGCCTCCATGTCTTTTTTAAAATAAAGCCTCTGCCCCCCATTCAGCTTTTTGGGCCTTAAAGCGGGGATTCGGCTTTCCCAAAACCGCAGAACATGGGGCTTTAGGCCAAGAAGCCTGGCCGCCTCTCCGATTTTAAAATTCAATTTGCCGGGAAGAGCCTCAGCCTGAAGCTGGACAGCCTCAAGGACAGAGCTTTCAGAGCCGCCGAAGGCCTCAAGAGCGCGGCCCATGGAGGGAGCCTGCTCCCTCCTCCCGGCGCCCCTCCCCTTCACAGAGGGGCCGGCTTTGGGGCGGGTCTCTTTTGTTTTTTCCGCCGCCGGCATAAGATTTAGCTCCTGCCGCTTTTTGCTGATTTCCTGCCGCCTGATGTTTTAAAGAGCTTTCGCGCGGCGGGGCTTGGATGAAAAGACACTGCCCGGCGCGCTGTGATGCGAAGGCGCCTGCCTGTGGCGGGGTTTCGCCCTTTTCTGGATTTTTTGTCTTTGACGGAAAATGTTCCGAAGCCGTGGATTTTTATCCCCTGCCCGCTTTTCAAGCGGCTTTTAATAATAAAAAGCAGCCGCTCTAAAAGCTCTGCGTTAAATTTTTTGGAATGCCCCAGCTTTTCATAAAGGGCTTCCGCCAGATCAGCTTTTGTAATGGATTTTTTTTTCTTTTTCACCGCAAGTTATTGGAAAGGGTTTCAATGGCTTGAGGGCAGGAGTCAATCATAAAGCCGGTTTTAAAGCCCGCATGGCTGAAGCCCAGGCTGAGGCCGCCGGCCCCGGCAAATAAATCCAGAATTTTGATATGGCTTAAGCCGGGCTGTGTCTGAAAAGCCACAGCAGCTTACCAGTTGTAGTGGGAGAAGGCGCGGTTGGATTCGGCCATGCGATGGGCCTCCTCCCGCTTTTTTACAGAGCTGCCGCGGCCATGATAGGCGTCCAGCAGCTCCTGGGCCAGGCTTTCAAACATGTCTTTGCCTTTTCGGCGCCGGGCATGATGGGCAAGCCAGCGCATAGCCAGAGCCAGCCGCCTTGCTGGCCGCACATCCACAGGGACCTGATAGGTCGCGCCCCCCACCCGGCGGGAGCGAACCTCCAGCGAGGGCTTGCAGTTTTCCACCGCCTTTTTGAATACCGCCAGAGGCTCCTCTTTGGCCCCAGACTCTTTGATTTTGTCCAAGGCTCTATAAAGAATCTGGCGGGCTTTTTCCTTTTTGCCGTCCCACATCAGCTTGTTGATGAAGCGGGAGACCATGACATCCCCGTAGACAGGATCAGGCTTGACAGCCCGGACAAGGCTTCGTTTTTTTCGCCTTCTGGACATAAATCACTTTTTGGGCTTTTTGGCGCCGTATTTTGAGCGCCCCCTCTTCCGGTTGGCAACTCCCTGTGTGTCCAAAATCCCCCGGATAATGTGATAGCGGACCCCCGGCAGATCTTTCACTTTGCCGCCCCGGACCAAAACCACGCTGTGCTCCTGAAGGTTATGGCCGATGCCGGGGATATAGGCATTGACCTCAAAGCCGGTGGAGAGCTTGACTCTGGCGACTTTTCTGAGCGCGGAGTTTGGCTTCTTGGGCGTGGTTGTGAAAACCCTTGAGCAGACCCCCCGCCTCTGCGGGCAGCCGGCCAGGGCCGGGGATTTTGTTTTCAGCCGGAAGGTTTTCCTCGGCTTTTTTATCAGCTGGTTGACTGTGGGCATTATGGCCTCCAAACTCTCCGCAAAAAACAGGCCCCGCGAAACAAAGCCGCCGGGCGCGCGGGCGGCGAAAAGGCCTGAAAACCCGCCCTCATAGGCTCGATCATTGCCCCGCCGCGGGCCGGAAGTCAAGGATTTTTCTGGTTTTTTTAACAGCCTGATAATTTTTGGGCCGGCCTGGCGGCTGTTCCGCGGGGCGGCAGCCCTCTCCAAAGGAGGCTTGTTTGTGGGGCCAAGCCCTCTGCCAGAACAGGCCCGCGGCCCTCAAATCAAGCTGCCCACGGCAGAAGCTGTCCACGGCAGAAGCTGCCCACGGCAGAAGCTGTCCCCGGCGGCGGCTGCCCACGGCAGAAGCTGTCCCCGGCGGCGGCTGCCCACGGCAGAAGCTGTCCACGGCAGAAGCTGCCCACGGCAGGAGCTGCCCACGGCGGCGGCTCAGCGCATGGCCCGCTCCCAAAGGCTTAAAAGCCGCTTTTTTTGACTCATAAACTGATCCAGATTTTTGTAGGAAATGGCTTTGGCTGAGCCTAAGCCGGCAAAAGCGGCGGATTTTTGCATCCCTCCGCGGGCGGGAAGCATGTAATGGCTCTCCATAATGATTTTCTGAGCCTCCCTGGAGAGCAAAAAGCCGGCAAACCCGCGCGCCAGGCCGCAGCTTGCGCAGCCGGCGGGAAGGGCGGCAAACTCAACATGAACAGGATGCCCCTCCCGAAAGCGCGCAAACCTATAGGCGCCGCCGGCCTCCTCCTCTATGTGATAGGCCAAAGATGTCAGATAGGAGAGGCTCATATCCACCCTCCCCTTTTGAAAGAAGCCATAAGAGCGCGACCAGGAAAAAACCGGCCCGTAAATCCTGGGCCTCAGCCGGGCGAGAAAAGCCTTGATCCCGCGCAAATCGCCGCCAAAGGCCTGATAAATCCAGTAATAAAGCTGCATCCCCAAAACGCTTGTCCGCGGATCGGGAAAAGATATCTGGCCCTGAAGCTCAGGCAGCTGGCGCAGGCTGATGATCTCAGATGCCCGAAGGCCCCGCTTTGCCTGCGGCTTGAAGGTTTGATGTCCCGCTTTAGGAGGCTGGCTGCCATCCGTCGGGGCGCGGGCAAAGCGGCTGCTTTTCGCGCTGTTTTTTCCCCGCCCGGCAGATGATTCTTTGTATAAAAAGCCAACAGGCGCCCAGTCAATGGGCAGAAAAAACGGCCGGGAATCCAAAGGCAGGCCCTCAAACAAAGCCTCTTTGACCAAAGCCTGTTCTGGAGCCTGGGGCTGTCCCGCGGCGGCAGGCTCTTCAGAAAAGCCTCCGCTGGAATGGCCGGCGGGCGCCGCCAAGCTGTGTATATGCCGCTCCGATGAGCTGGAGGCTTGGCCCTCCGGTGAGACAGGGATCTGGCGGTCCGGCTCGCGAATGAGCGCATACAAGCCGTCAAGAGGCTGCCATTTAAGGCGGGCGGCCGCCCGCGCGCTGATTTGATCCAGCCCGACAATCAAATCCACAGAGGGGTAGACAAAAAGCCGCTGAATCAGGGCTGTGGAATCCTCCGACACCAGCCACTGTATTTTGCAGCCGCAAAAGCTCTCAAAACGGCTTTTCAGCTTCCGGCCGGGTCCGTAGACCCCGGCAAAAGAGCTGTAAGTCAAAACCATAAGCCGCTTTTTTTTCTGATTTTTTGGCTGGCCTGATGGCTGATCTAACAGCTGGCCTGCTTCCTGGCCTGCCGGCTTGTCTTTTGACAGGGAGCTTAAGCCCTTGAAAAGCAAAAGGGCAGACAGCAGGCCAGGGGCCGCGAAGGCTGCTGCCAAAGCCCAAAGGCGGGCTTGTTTGTTTTGCGGGCAAAATCTTGGCCGGGGCATAAGAGCAAAGATTAATGTGTCTCCATCCCTTTTAGCCTCTTTAGCCAGTTTAAGCGCCGGGACCGCTTGGGGGAATCTCCTGTCCTCTCAGCCAAAATCCGCGCGGCGCTTTTGTTTCCCCTTATCACAGCCACATCAAAAGCCGTCTCGCCGCCCGCGGCTTTTATTTCTATATCAGCGCCGCTGTTTAACAGAATTTCCACGGCCTCCTCTGTGGCCGCCTCTGCGGCAAAGTCAAAATCGGTCCATAAGCTGCCGCCTGCGCGCCAGACGCCTGAATCTGCCGCCCGCCACGCAGCCAGATGAAGAGCGGTCAAGCCCCGCGCGCTTTGGATGTTTGGCCCGGCGCCGCTTTTCAAAAGAATTTCCAAAGCCTCCGCCCGTCCAAAAAGCGCGGCATAGTGAAGAGCGGTCAAGCCGGTTTCCATCTGGATGTTTGGATCGGCGCCCTCTTTCAAAAGACGCTCCACAGCATCTGCCTCCCCCACAGCCGCAGCCAGATTGAGAGCGATCCAGCTCTTTTTGTCCGGTCCGCGGGGCGCCGCATAGTCTTGCAGAAAGCGGCGGGGAGCCGCAAAGTCTTGCAGAAAGCGGCGGTTAAGATCAATAAAAAGATCTGTCCAGATTTTTTTATCCGGCAGGCCGCGGCCGGCATACTGATAGCGGGCTGTCAAATCATCCCTGTCAGGGTCATGAGCGGCCGGAGGGCCATAAAAACTCTGGGAGATCTCATAAAAACCTCCGGGGCCGGGAAAAGGCGGCTCAGGCGCGCCTGAAAACCCTCCTTCTGAAACTCCTCCGTCTGGCGCCAGCCTCTCTGGCTTTTCAGCGCCAAAGCCTCTTAAATTATAAAAGCCCCTTAGGCTCTGGGGAGACGGCGCTTTCCTCAAACGGTCTCCTGAAGGGGCATCTGAGCGGCCAAAGCCAAAGGGAGTGGCATTCAGAATATCATCTGTCCGGGCCGGCCCATCAGAATCCAGGGGCCGGAGCCTTTCAGGGGAAAAGCCAAACTTTTTTAAAGACTCCCCCGCGGCGGCAAACAGCTCAGGAAAATTGGCCGTCTCTGACTTCAGCAGCTCAATCAGCAGAAAGGGATACATTTCCACAACCCGAATCTCCCCTGACACTTCAGAGGCCGGGCCAAAATCTGAAAGCCCCGCCCCCTGGACAGTGGTTTCAATCCCATAGAGCCTCTTTTTGCCATCAATCCACCGCAAAATGCCCGGCAAAACATGCCCCTCTGCAAACAGCGCAAAGCGGGGGCTGAATCTGCCCCCAAGCTCTGTCATCGCATAAAACATCATGGTCCCGGAATAACACTGGACACGGCCCGCCAGCAGAGGATGGGCCAGGCTCCGAAACTCCCTGTTATAAAGCAAAGGGGCGCCGCGGCGGCCGGCAAGGTTTTTCTCATAAGCCTCTTTAAAAGAGCTTAAAGGGGTATCCGGCGCCTCCGATATTTGATCCAGAAGGGAGAGAAATTGAGCGAAACCCCTTAAAGAGGCTCCGCCGGCCTCCTGATAATGCCTCAGAAGAAGGGCCGCCCACACATCCTCCAGCCGCGGAGCGCTCTGAGCTTCTTCCAGGCTGGAGATGATCCCAAGCTTCAGCTCCAAATAGGCCTGTTCAATGGGCGCGGGGCTTTCAATGGCCTCAGAGCTTCCGCCAAGCCTAACTTCCAAAGCGGCCAGCTGTTGTTCCGCCTCCGCTATTGAGCCTTCAAGCCGGATCTTTTGACTGGACTTTTCCTCATGCTCCTGATGCCGCCCGGCCAGTCCCCCAAAAAAGCCTCTAAGGGCTGCGGACCATTCTCTATGGATCTCGCCGCGGGCCTCCTCAAAAGAAAAGGCGGCCAAAAAACTCCTCGCCTCCAGGTAATCTTTCTGATAAAGGGGCAAAAGCCTTTCAATCTCGCTTATGCGGGATCTGGCCTCCCGCTCCCGGCGGGGGATTTCGCCTGCCATAAAAGCCAGCCGGCTGGCCGTCTCTTCCGACAGGCTCCCTGAGGACTCCGAATCAGCCGCAAGATCTTCATAAGCGGCTAAAAACGCCGCGCCAAGGTATTCCCGGTAGGGAATGGTTTTCTCCTCCGCCAAAAGCCTTTTTTCAAAAGCGCGCTTTATGGCGGTTTTTTCATCTTGAATCTCCCGCTCCAGGGCCTGGATTTTTTCCGGATCCGCCCCCCATCCCGTCCAGCCGGCATGCTTTTTGATGAAAAGCGCCAAAAAGCGGCTGTCTTTGTCTTTTTCAGCCACTAAGGCCGCCTCTTTTTCAGCCTTGCGGCTTTTGGCTGCCTCAAGCTCCTCCCGCCGGGCCAGCTCTTCGGCTCTCAGCCTCTGCCAGTCTCTGTCCGCGGCGCCGCCGGCCGGCCCGCCGCTCAGGCCTGTCAGGTATTTTTTATAAAGGGAGAGCGCGTTTTGCAGGAAAACCTGCCGGAAAACCGCCATGGCTGCCGCGCAGAAGGGCGATTGGCCATTCTCTGAAAAGGCATTCTCAAGGCTTTTCCCAAGAGGCAGGCTCCAGAGGGAGCGGCGCCGGCCGAATGCATCCACAAAAGGCGGATCGCTTAAGAGCTTGGGAAAGCCTTTGGAAGGGGCCGGGCTTGAGTAAACATAAAGCCCGCCGCTGAGGCCGCGGATGTTGCGCTCATTCAGCCATTCAATTTTTGGACTTTTGGCGGAAAGCGGAGTCTCGCGGCAGGCGGCAAACAGCCGGCGCAAAGCCTTATGCTCATTGACAGGTGGGATGTGGAGCCGGCTGCCGGAGCCGTAATCCCCTCCGGCATTTCTAAGGGCAAACAAGCCTCTGTCCGCAAGATTCAGCCCCCCCTCTTTAACAATGCGGGCTGCTTCTGAAAGCTGAATGCTCTCTGATCGGATCTGGCGGAGCCGGCCTTCAGCCAGAAGCTCAGTGTCCAAAAACGGAAAATAAACAGATTTTCCGGCCTCCAGCCTGACTCCTCTGTCTCTGCGGATTCTTTCCCGCGCCTCAAAGGGAAGCTCAAGGCTGAACAGTTTGTATTCAAGAGGCCGGTTAAGCAAAATATGAAAAGCGTCTGTTTTTAATCTCTCGCTGTATAAATTCTCTGAAAAGCCGGCGCCGCTCCGCCGGCTGCCGGCATAGCGCCTGTAACCGGAAACATCCGCGGAAAGCCAAAACAGGCGGCCCCGCTGAAGGCTCTCCGCCGCCAGCCTGTCTATGGAGCGGCTGATGAGCTGATCAAAAGCCTCAATGTCAAGCTCCCCCGCGGGGGGGAAATTCTTCATGATTTCCCGGCCCAGAAGGGCCCAGTCCCTGGCGCGCCCCTCAAACCATTCTGCGGGAGAGGCTCCCAGAAAATCAGCCGCCTCCCGGCCCGCGCCGCCGGGAAAGTCCCGCCACTTTGGGGAAACATCTATATCCCTCCATGCGCGGGGGGATCTGGCATGGGGATTGGCAAAGGCCTTCGGCTCCAGCCGGCCGGCAGAAAAAGCCCGGCTGAGCGGCAGCGCAAAAACAGCCTCTGGATCGCCAATGGCCTGAAGCTTGGATCGCATGCGCCGAAGCTCCGCCTTCAAAGCCTGGGCAGCCTCCAGATTTGCAAGATTTTCAAGGCGCGCCCTGAGCCTGTCCACAGCCTCTGGGGAAAACTTAAAATTCAGGGGGGAGGCCGCCGCCGCAAACTGGCTTTGATTCCGGGAAAGCTTTTCAAATGCGGCAGCGGCGCGGGCCTGGCTTTCCTCTGGAATGTTTTCAGAAACAAAGGGCCGGGCGGACAGCTCCGATTCAGCTCCCTTTGATTCGGGTTTTTCTGGCAGAGAAACAGCTCCAGCTGCCGCAGCTGTTAGACAAAGCCCCGCTGCTAAAGCGCCAGCCATTGCGCTTTTAACTGTTAGATTTTTCTTAAAGAACCCCATAAAGCTCCCCCCCCCCCGCTTTTTTAAAGCCGCATAAGCTTAAGCCAAAAGGCTTAAAAAGTCAAGAGAAAATCAAAGGGCTTCGTCGGGGCTGATGGCGCGCCACACGCCCTCCTCCTCTCTTTCAAGATCAATCTGGATGTCCATGGGGACGGCGATATGCCGGAAAATTTTATCAATATACCGCCTCTCATCGGGAAAAATGTAATCATTGATTTTTCCCGAAGCATAGCCCTTGTTTTGCCTCAAAGCCCCGCGAAAGCCCTCAAAATCCAGGCCCTGCCGGTAAGAGTCAAGGAGCGCGCGGATGGCGCTCCCGCTTTCATTTAAAAATGTGTCGCTCATGCTTTGGGAGGGGATGTTCAAAAACAAATCAGAGCCCACGGCCTCTATCTCGCTCCGCGCCTTCACATGCGCCCAGCAGCTGGTGTTAAAATAAGTGATTTCCCCGCAGCCGGCGCGCTCCCTTTCCGCTATGGCCCGGCCAAGCTCATGGCTTGAAAGCAGCTCTGTCCGCGGCTTCCGCATCATATAAAAAGGCGGCGGAAAGGCCAGATAAATCACCTCGCGCTCCCCCCTGGAATCGCGCCGCGATCCTCTTAAAACATGGCTTTCGCTGTTAAAGCGGAAAACATTGCGCTCATCGCCGTCAGAGTGGCTTTCCTTTAAAAAATAATCCAGCTCGCAGCTTCTGACTTTTTCCAGAAAAAAATCCTTGAAGTCCGGGGCCGGCATGCTCTCAAACTCAAACCCCCGGCTCTCAAAATAGCCGGCATACTCTTCAACAAGAGTCTTTGAAAACGGCCGGAGCGAGGATCCGATGATCATGATGCCTGTCATCCGGCGGTCCGCCCACACATCCTGATAATTGGGCGACAGCCTGCGGCTTGCAAGAAGCCTTTTCATAAAATCCGGGGTCTTGGCCTGAATCCGAAGATGGGCGCGGTAGGATCCTCCGCCCTTCAGCCCCCAGCGGATCCAGCCATCAAATATTTCCGGGCTGCGGGAGCCGCCCGCCTCAGAGTCTGCCTCCAATGCTCCGCCGCGCTCAGAAGCGCCAGCCCAGCTCCCAGAGGCGAAAGGGCCCCCCTCCCTTTCCAAAAAATCCAGTATCAGAGGGGAGAGCCTTGAATCAGAAAGCCCCTTAAAGCTTGCCTCCTCAACAACAGCGTAATGGACTCCAAAGTCTGATCGCTTTGAAGGATGATTTTGGATGGGGTCAGAGGATAAAATCACTGTAATGGCTGAGTTTTTTTTTCGGACAACAGTCAGATCCGAGGCCGGCTCTCTTGGGAGGCCAAAAAGCTCCCGGACATGGCCCCTGGCTGTGTAATAAATCTTTGACTGAAAAACATCCTGAAAAAGAGGGACAGCCAGGCTTGCCCCGTTTGAAACAGATTCTGTGATCTGATCCATATAAGCCTCCCTTTCGCTTTCTGAAAGGGCATGAATAACCGGCTGAAGTTTTTTGATAAAACCCCATTCAGAAAGGCGGCTGAAGCGAAACGAAAGCGCAAGCTGAAAAACATCTTTCAATGCGAGGCGGGCGCTGGCTCTGGATTCCAGGGTCCGGTCCAAAAACGATGAGGGGAAAGGCGGAACATCCCGAAGTCCGGGGTAAAGCGCATGCAGATGCCGGTAAAGCCGGGGATATCTCAAAAAAACATTCCAAAGGGCCTCCCGGATCAGATCGGCATGCGCCGCCAGCGCCTCCTCATCCTCAGCCGCCTTAGCCAAAACCGCCAATAACTCAGGGTTTGAGGGGTTATCAGCCTCCGCAAGGGCCGCCAGGCTCTCCGCCGCGCTTTCGGGGAGGCTTGAAAGCGGCTGAAAGCATGTTTCCTGAAATTTTCGGACCTCAATGCCGCTTTGGGGAATGGCATTGGCTTCCCTAAGCTCCCGGGCCTTAAAAACAATGGCTCTGCCGTTATCTGAAATTTTGAGGCCGGCCAGACAGCCGCCAATAAAGCGGCGCCTTAAAATGCCCGAATGGCCGTCAATCACAAACAAATCGCCGTAAATGGAGCTGACAAAAGCCAGGCTTCTGTCCTCGTTAAAAGACTGATGGCATATCTCGCTTTGATCCCACTCCCGGAGAATCCGCCGCTTTTCCGGCTCAAAGGGGTTTAGGACAGCGGCGGTTTTTTCCAGCCCTTCAATTATTCTTGTCTCCATGGCAAAGCGCCCGCCTCTTCCGGCCTGGATGTTTGTCAGGCCCTCTGTTTCTATAAGCTGAAATTTATTTGTTGGGATGTGATAGGAGAAAAACGCCAGCTCTCCCTCTTTTTTCGCCAGCCCCGCAAAAAAAGGAAAAACACTCCCAATATTATTGATGCTGTTTAACATAATCTCCTGAGCGCCTATATTTGGGTAAGCGCTCTTAAAGCCCCCCAAGGCATCCTTTTCCTCAAAAACAAACTGCTCCCTTTCCTTAATCCTCCGGACAATAAACTGGCCTTTCCTGTTTTTCATAAGGCTTATGTTTTCGGTGAGAAAAACGCAGTTCCATCCTCTGAACGGATTATACAGATCGCTTAAAGGCATCTGGGCCTCAATATAGCCTTTGACGCGGATTCCCTCCAAAGGGCCAAACAGCTCTGTTTTGCCCGCGCCGCCCTCTGACTTGCCGCTCTCCGGCTTTTCAATGGGAATGGCATACATTGAGCCATCCCGCCTCGTTACAACTCTGCCCAGGCTTTCATTAAAAACATGGCATGATGAGTCTTCATCCTTAGAAAACATTTTTATTTCATCTTCTGAAACCCGGCCTGAATCCATATCCAAAACAGCAGTTTGTATCGGCAGATTTCGCATAAAATCAAGCAATGGCTCAACCCCCCTCTCGCGATCCCCCATTTCAGCCAGCTGCTCCGCATGCTCTTTGGAAATTGACATGACAAACATTTTTGAGCGGCCTTCATTCAGGCCGGCGCTCAAAACCCGGCCGGATGGCATGGGAATCATGCGGCTTTCCCCCTCAAAAAGCCGGAGAGCTTTGATATAGTTTCTGTCCCGCAGATCAGAAAAGCCGCCGGGATCGCCCCCTGCCGCTTCGCGCTGCTTTGCCAGCTGCCCGCTTGTCAAAAGGGCATAGGCCCTTAAGCTGTCTTTTGAGAAGCCATAGTTTAAATTTCCGGATCGGGAGGGCTTTGGCCAGTCAAAAAAGACATCCTCTTTGCCCTTTGTCTCTAAATCCAAGATGGTTAGGGGGGTCAGCTCAGATGCCTCTTGTTTTCGGCGGTAGAGAATATGCCGCCCTGCCGGACTGACACTCACGCCGCGCAGAGAATGAGAAAAATCCGCCGCATCATCAATGACAAAAGCCTCGTAGGACAAAGGCAGGCAAAGCTCCCCCCGCCCCCACGGCTCCGCCTTTGCGGGCGCCGCAGCCGCCGCAGCCGCGGACAAGGCTGGCCAGAGGGCGGGGCAAAAAACAAAACAGCGCTGCAAAAGCAAAAAGAGTCTTTCGGCAGCTGGGAAAAAAGCTCTCATAAGGCTGCATGCTGCCTTATGAGAGCAAAAAAGTCAAGCGGTTTTTTTCAAGGCTTGTTTGTTGGGACGGCCTAGCGGCCGTTCCCGAACCGCCGCAGAGGGGCTGGCTTGTCCAGAGGGCCTTTGTTTTTTCAAGGCTTGGATGTTTGCCTTTTTTCAGGAGGAGGTTCTGCTGCCGGGGCCGGCTCCGTTTCCCCAGCTGAGACTTTATATTCAGTCTCCAGCTCGCTGACCGCGCTCTCAATGGCGCCGGCCAGCTGAAAATAATTAAAGCCCTCAGTTTTTGCCGTCTCCATTAGAGTCTGGCAGGAAAACGGCTCAGCCGCCGCATTGCCTGGATTGTTATCGCAGGCCTTTATTTGAGGGACAAAGCTCTCTTTTATAAACTGGCTTTGCCTTTCCGCCAGCGCCACAGCCTCTTCGCCGTAGATGGAGTCAAGAAGCGGCAGAAGCTTTTTGTCTTCCTTAAGCTCCTGATCTTCAGCTATGGCCTGTTTCATAAGGCTGTAGGGCGCGTGTCCATTTCTCCAGACCTCGCCTATGACCTTAAAACAGTCTTCGGACCAGAGTTTTTTAAGGCCAATAAAGCTTTCATCCGCATGGTAACATCCGCGAAGGCTGCCTTTTGCATTAGCTAAAGCCAATTTTGAATATATGATGTCCTGAGAATCGTCCGCAAAAGCTGTGGCGAGAGCCTTTGAAAGGCCTTCGCTGTAAGCTTTAATTTCATTTTTGTCCATAATATGCGCGCTTTCGCCAGCGGCAGCGAAAGCCCCCGCGCAAGACAAAAAAAGCGCCAAAATAAAAAAATGTTTCATAAAAACCTCCATACTGTTTCGATGGACGGCCATTGAGGCCGTTCCATTCCTTAAAAACAAAAAATGCCTAAAACCTTCGCTGCGGGTTTTTTTTGCGGCCGGCGGTTAGAAAAAGATCCAAAACTGCCGGCGCGGCTTTTGCCCTGCAGACTGCTGTAATGAACCACAAAAAATCCGCAAAAGCAAACAAAAAGCGGCGCTTCTCAGGGGTTTTGCGCGGTTTTTGCAAAATAAAGCTGTTTTCCCCCTGATTTTATTATAATAAATTATACATAGCATAAGGGATTATTATAAGCTTTTTCCCGCTCGTTTTCAGCCGGCTCTGACAGGCTAGATTTTTAGGGGGGCGCATACAGAGATTTTTCAAATCAAGCCAGGCTATTAAAGATAAAAGCCGCATTTGATGCGGATAATCATAATGAGGGCCGCCTGGGCAGCGCGCGAAGCCAGCAGGGGAAAGCTTATGGGCGGGAGCTTTGCTGCGGGGGGGGGGAGGCCGCCTGGCTCTTGCCGGCCGGGGCTCCAGCGGCGGAGACAGCGCCCTCGGCGCTGTCTTTGGCTTCAGAGCGGGCCGGCTGGGTTTTTCCCTGGCTTTTTCCCTGGCTTTTTTCATGGGCGGCGGCTGTCTGAGCTGCCGGGGCCGGGCGGGAGCTTTCCGCCGCCTTTTCCTTTGAGGCCGCGGCAGCGGGGCTTTCAGCGGCGGGGCTTTCCTCAGGCGCGCCGCCGAACAGCTCAATGTCATCAAGGTCTTCGTCAGGCTCCTCGCAGACCAGGGTTTTTTTGCGGGCGCCTTCAAAGCCGGTTCCCGCCGGGATCAGCCGCCCCATAATCACATTCTCTTTGAGGCCAATCAAATCGTCAGAGCGGGACTGGACAGCCGCCTCTGTCAAAATCCGGGTTGTCTCCTGAAACGAGGCCGCGGAAATCCAGCTCTTTGTGTTCAGAGAGGTTTTTGTGATTCCCAAAAGCAGAGGCTTAAACACAGAGGGGCGCCCGCCTTCAGCAATAATTTTGGCGTTGGCCTCCTCTATATCAAAAAGGTCATCCTGATCGCCGGGGATATACCTTTTGCTGTCCCCCTCCTCCAAAATTTCAGCCTTTCTCAGCATTTGCCGGACAATCACCTCAATATGCTTGTCGTTTATGGCGACCCCCTGAAGGCGGTAGACCTCCTGAACCTCGTCAATCAAGTAAGCGGCCAGAGCCTTCGGCCCGGAAACCTGAAGAATGTCATGGGGATCGCTCGGCCCGTCCATCAGCGCCTCCCCCTTTCTGATGTATTCCCCCTCGCGGACAGCAATGTATTTGCCTTTGGGAATCAAATACTCACGCTGCTCGCCCTCCTTTGAGGTCACAAGAACCCGCTGCTTTCCCTTCACATCCTTTCCAAAGCTGACATAGCCCTCAATCTCAGAGATAATGGCCGCCTCTTTGGGGCGGCGGGCCTCAAACAGCTCCGCCACGCGGGGCAAACCGCCTGTGATGTCTTTTGTCTTGGCGCTTTCCTTATAAAGCCTGGCGATGATGTCGCCGGCATGGATTTTTTGGCCGTTTGAGACCATCAGCTGGGCGCCTGTTGAAAGCGCGTAGGAAACCGGGGCCGATCGGCCGGGGAATTTTACAGGCTGCCCCTTTTCATCCGCTATGGAAACCGCGCTTTTTTTGTCAGCCGCTGTTTTCGCCTCGGTAATGACCTTTGTTGTAAAGCCTGTGACAGGATCAACCTGCTCAATCAGATTGACGCCTTCCTCAATGTCCTTGAGCTGAACAATCCCTGAGACATCGGCCACAATGATATTGGAGTAAGGATCCCATTCGGCAATGACAGCGTCTTTGGGCGCGCGCTCCCCCTCCTTAAAATTCAAAACCGCTCCGTAGATCATCTTAAAGCGCTCCCTTTCGCGGCCGGTTTCGTCAAGCGTCACAACCTCGCCGCCGCGGTTCATCACTGTGAGCTTTCCGTCCCGGTTTTCCACCGCGCTCACATTTTCAAATTTTAATTTCCCCGGATAGCGGGCCGTGTGAATGGACTGCTCTACAGACCGGGAGGCTGTTCCGCCCAAGTGAAAAGTTCTCATTGTGAGCTGGGTCCCCGGCTCGCCAATGGACTGGGCGGCGATAATGCCAACGGCCTCCCCGATATTGACTGTCCGGCCAAGCCCCAGATCCCGTCCGTAGCATTTCACACAAACCCCTTTTTTAGACCGGCAGGTGATGGAGGAGCGGATTTTTACCTTTTCAATGGCGGCCTGCTCGATTTTTTCGACCGCTTTTTCGTCAATCTCATCGCCGGCGGAGCATATCAGCTCATCAGAATTTGGATGAACAATGTCCTCAAAAACTGTCCGGCCAAGAAGCCGCTCGCCCAAAGGCTCAATAACCCCGCCGCTTTCAACCAGCGCCTTAATCTCCATAAAGTCATTGGAGCCGCAGTCTTTTTCCGCCACAATCACATCCTGGGCCACATCCACAAGCTTTCTGGTCAGATAGCCGGAGTTGGCGGTTTTTAAGGCTGTGTCGGCCAGGCCCTTCCGGGCGCCGTGGGTGGAGATAAAATACTGGAGCACGGTCAGGCCCTCGCGAAAGTTGGCCGTGATGGGGGTCTCAATGATCTCCCCGCTGGGCTTGGCCATCAAGCCCCGCATGCCCGCCAGCTGGCGGATTTGCGCTGTGGAGCTTCTGGCCCCGGAGTCCGCCATGATAAAGATGGGGTTGAAGCTGGCCGCCTCAATTTTTTTCCCATCGACATCAAAGGATTCTTTTTCCAGGTATTCCATCATCTCGCCGGCCACTTTGTCCGCGCAGTGAGTCCATATATCAACGACTTTGTTGTAGCGCTCGCCGTCTGTGATCAGCCCCTCGTCGTATTGGCTTCTGATTTCATCCACCTGGGCGCGGGCCTCCTGAAGCAGCTGCTCCTTTCTGGAGGGGATCTGCAAGTCATTGATGCCAATGGAGATGCCCGCCTTTGTGGCGTATTTGAAGCCGGCGGCCATCAGCTTGTCAGCCAGTATGACGGTCTTTTTGCCGCCGCAAAGCCGAAACGTCCGGTCCACCAGCTCAGCCAGCGATTTTTTGTTCATAACCCTGTTGTAAAGGCTGAAGGGAACCTCTTCAGGAACTATGGAGCTTAAAATGACCCGCCCCACAGACGCGCTCTCCCATTTTCCCCGGATGCGGCATTTGATCTCCGCCTGAAGGTCCAGGGCCCCCGCCTCATAAGCGTAAATCACCTCCCAAATCGCGCCAAAGGACTTGCCGGACCCCTTGGCGCCGGGGCGGATGCGGGTCATCCAGTACATTCCCAAAACCACATCCTGCGTGGGGTTGATTATAGGATGGCCGCTGGCCGGGCTGAGGATGTTATTAGTGGACATGATAAGAACTCTGGCCTCAGTCTGCGCCTCAATGGAAAGCGGCACATGGACAGCCATCTGGTCGCCGTCAAAATCCGCGTTAAAGGCCGTGCAGACCAGAGGATGCAGCTGGATGGCCTTCCCCTCGTGCAAAACCGGCTCAAAAGCCTGAATGCCAAGGCGGTGCAGGGTCGGCGCCCTGTTCAGCATGACAGGATGCTCCTTGACAACCTCTGAAAGAATGTCCCAGACCTCGTCGGTTTTTTCCTCCACAAGAGCCTTGGCCTGCTTGACGGTGAGCGCCATGCCCCTTTGCTCCAGCTTGTGATAGATAAAGGGCTTAAACAGCTCCAGGGCCATGGTTTTTGGCAGGCCGCACTCATGCAGCCGAAGATGAGGCCCCACAACAATCACCGAGCGGCCGGAGTAATCCACCCTTTTTCCCAAAAGGTTTGAGCGGAAGCGCCCCTGTTTCCCCTTTAAAATCTCGCTCAAAGATCTGAGCGGCCTTTTGTTGGGGCCGGTGAAAACCTTTCCGCCGCGGCCGTTGTCCAGAAGGGCGTCTACAGCCTCCTGAAGCATGCGCTTTTCGTTGCGGATGATGATTTCCGGAGCGCTCAGGTCCAAAAGCTTTTTCAGCCGGTTGTTCCGGTTGATCACGCGGCGGTAAAGATCATTTAAATCCGAGGTCGCAAACCGCCCGCCGTCCAGAGGGACCAGAGGGCGAAGATCTGGAGGGATTACAGGAAGAGCCTCCAGCATCATCCACTCCGGCCGGTTTGTGGAGTGAAGAAAATCCTCAATCACTTTGATTCTTTTTCTGATTTTTTTGATCTGCGCCTCTGAGGGCTTTTTTTTGTCCTCAGGGGATTTGCCGCCGCCCTCAAGGGACTTGCGGAGCTTTTTTGACATAAACTCCAGATCCACAGACTTGATCAGATCCTTTATGGCGCTGCCGCCAAGATCTGTTTTAAAGTGGGGGCCGTATTCCTCAAGGGCTTTTTGGCATTCCTCCTCTGAAAGCAGCTGGCCTTTTTTCAGCTTGGTGTCCATGGGATCCATGACCACATGGCGCTCGCAGTAGAGGATTCTCTGGATCTCCTTGACGGACATTCCCAAAAAGGCGCCAATGCGGCTGGAGGCCGCCCTCAAAAACCAGACATGGGAAACCGGCGAGGCCAGCTCAATGTGCCCCATCCTCTCCCGCCGGACTTTGGATTTGGTTATCTCTGTGCCGCATTTCTCGCAGACCACCCCGCGAAACTTCATCCCCTTGTATTTGCCGCAAAGGCACTCATAATCCTTTTGGGGGCCAAAAATTTTGCAGCAGAAGAGGCCGTCTTTTTCCGGCTTGAAGGTTCTGTAATTGATGGTCTCCGGCTTTTTCACCTCCCCGCAGCTCCACTTGCGGATCATCTCCGGAGAGGCGATGGAGATTTTGATGGACTCCAGCGACAGCGGATCTTTTGGCTTGTCAAAAAAACTTAAAAGGTCTCTCATAATTTATCCTCCCAAACAGGCCATGCCTAATTATCCGCGTCATCGCTTTCCGCCTCCTGGGCGGCTTCAGTCAAAACATCAGACTCCCTCATCTCAACATTCAGGCCTAAGCTTTTCATTTCATTGACCAGCACATTAAAGGACTCCGGGATGCCCGGCTCAAGTATGTTCTCCCCTTTGACAATGCTCTCATACATTCTGGTCCGGCCCGCCACATCATCGGACTTGACGGTCAAAAACTCCTGCAGGCAGTAGGCCGCGCCGTAAGCCTCAATGGCCCAGACCTCCATCTCTCCCAGCCGCTGGCCTCCAAACTGAGACTTTCCGCCCAAAGGCTGCTGCGAGACCAGAGAGTAAGGCCCAATTGAGCGGGAGTGAATCTTCTCCTCCACCAGGTGATGCAGCTTCATCATATACATGACCCCCACGGTCACGGGCATTTCAAAAGGCTCGCCGGTAAGCCCGTCAAACAAAAGGGCCTGTCCGGTCTCCGAAACCCCGGCCCGGCTCAAAAAGCTCTTTAAATCTGTCTCTTTCGCGCCGTCAAAAACAGGGCTGGCCACATGAATGCCGTCTTTGGCCCCCTCTATCAGTTTTTTGAGCGAGGGGGCGTCCGCGCTGTCAATCGCGCGGGATATCCCCTCATCCCCGCCGTAAGCCTGTTTCAGAGCCTTCCGCGCCGCCTCCTCCTTAAAGCTCTCAATGTGGCTTTGCAGCTGCCGGCCCAGGCTGTAGGCCGCCCATCCCAGGTGTGTCTCCAGTATCTGGCCAATATTCATCCGGGAGGGAACCCCAAGGGGGTTTAAGACCATGTCAACCGGAGTCCCGTCAGCCATATAAGGCATGTCCTCCTCAGGAAGAACTTTGGAGATAACGCCTTTGTTTCCATGGCGGCCCGCAAACTTGTCCCCAACCTGAACCTTGCGCTGGACAGCCACATAGACCTTGATCATTTTCACAACTCCGGGAAGCAGCTCGTCGCCGGCGGAGAGCCGCTCTGAGCGCTCCTGATAAACGGCCTCCAGCTCGTCAATGCGGCTTCGGGCGCCGTCAATAATTTCCGTTATTTTTTGAGAGGCGAATTCGTCCACAAGAGGGATATAGGCCAAAAGCTCAAAGGGGATTTTTTTCAGGCTCCTCTCTGTGATTTTCTGCCCTTTGGCCAAAAGCTCCTCCGCGCCGTCATCGCTCAAAAGAATGTCGGATGTTTTTTTTCCGGCAAGAATCTCCTTGACAGCGTCCAAGCCGTTGTTTTTGACGGCGTTTTTTTGTATCTCAAGGCTGCTTTTCAGCTTTTCTTTTTTCTCCTCAATGATTTTTTCCAGGCGGGCGCTTTTTTCAACCCCCTCGCGGCTGTAAATCTGGGTGTCAATCACGGTCCCTGAAACCCCTGTGGGAACCCGGAGCGAGGTGTCTTTGACCTCCCCGGCCTTTTCGCCAAAGATGGCCAAAACCAGCTTTTTTTCCGGGGAGAGCTGTGTTTCCGCCTTGGGGGTGATTTTGCCGGCCAGAATGTCCCCCGCGCGGACCTTGGCTCCGATTCGGATGATTCCAGACGAATCAAGGTCTTTCAGCGCCTCGTCGCCCGCGTTGGGGATGTCGTCTGTGATTTCCTCGCGCCCCAGCTTTGTGTCTCTGGCAAGGCATTCAAAAACCTCCACATGAATGGATGTGTAGATATCCTCCTTGATCAGCTTTTCAGAAATCAAAATTGAGTCCTCAAAATTGTAGCCGGCCCAGGGCATAAAGGCCGCGACAATGTTTCTCCCCAGGGCCAGCTCGCCGCTTTCCATGGAAAGGCCGTCGGCAATGATGTCGCCTTTTCGGACCCTGTCGCCTCGCCTCACTATGGGCTTTTGGTTAAAACAGGTGTTTTGGTTTGTTCTCTGATATTTGATCAGATCATAAATGTCGGCGCTGGCGCCGAGCCTTCCTCTTTTGCCAATGCGGCGGACCACAATGCGGGAGGCGTCCAGATCTTCCACAAGGCCATCATGCCGGCAGACCGCGCTGTTTCCGGAATCTCTGGCCACAACCCGCTCTATGCCTGTCCCAACCAGAGGCGCCTTGGCCCTCGCCAGAGGAACCGCCTGCCTCTGCATGTTGGATCCCATCAGCGCGCGGTTGGCGTCATCGTGCTCCAAAAACGGAACAAGGGAGGCTGCAACTGAAACCAGCTGCCCCGGAGAGACATCCATCAGCTCAACCTGCTTTTTTTTGACTGTCTTGTACTCGCCGCTGACGCGGGCGGTCAGAAATCTGTCTTTCGTGAATTTTTCAAAGTCAGTTCTGGCCTGGGCGATGGGCTTGGCCTGCTCATCCAGGGCGGAGTAATATTTGATGAGGCTCCCGGAGCTTGGCTTGATCTCCGCTTTGAGGCCGGCTTTTTCGAGCGCGGCTTTGATTTTTTCCGCCTCCTCCTTTGAGGCCTCAGGCTTGATTATCTGAGGGGATTTTTTTTTGGCGCCGGCTTTTTCAGAGGCTTTTTTCGGCGAAATCCCAAGGCTCTCAAGAGCTTGCCGGATCGTTTCTTTTTTTCCCGCCCCGGCGGCGCCTAAAGAAATGTCAAAGGCCTCCTTCAGCCTCCGGTAAGGGGTTTCAATAAAGCCGTATTCATTGACTCTGGCATAAGCGGCGAGCGAGACAATCAGCCCGATGTTGGGGCCTTCGGGAGTTTCGATGGGGCAGATTCTGCCGTAGTGTGTGGGATGGACATCCCGAACCTCAAAGCCGGCCCGCTCTCTGGTCAGCCCGCCCGGCCCGAAAGCCGAAAGCCGCCTCTTGTGAGTGATTTCCGCCAGAGGGTTGGTCTGATCCATAAACTGGGACAGCTGGCTGGAGCCAAAAAACTCCTTGACCGCCGCGCCGACGGATTTGGCGTTGATCAAATCGTGGGGCATCATGGTTTCCGTGTCCTGAAGGCTCATTCTTTCGCGGATCAGCCTCTCCATGCGGACCAGCCCGATGCGGTATTGGTTTTCCAGCAGCTCCCCCACAGAGCGGACCCGCCGGTTTCCCAGGTGGTCAATGTCATCCACTTTTCCCTTGCCGTTTTTTAGATCCACAAGATGGCGGACAGTTCTCAAAATGTCTTTTTTGGTCAAAACGCCGCAGTCATCAGAAATATCCCTCCACTGGAAGCGGTGGTTGATTTTTACCCGGCCGACAGGGCCGAGGTCATAAGACGAGAGATCAAAAAAGAGGGTTTTCATGTAATGCTCCGCCGCCTCAACAGTGGGAGGCTCGCCTGGGCGCATCCTTTTGTAGATGTCTGTCAGGGCCTCCTCTCTGGTCCGAATGTCCTCGGCGCGAAGAGTCTCCGATATATAGGGGCCGGAGACCAGGCTGTCGAAAAAAATCATGCGGAACCGCCTGATCCCCTCTTTTGCGGCTGCCTGCATCGCATCGCCGCTGAGCTTGCTGTTGGATTCCAAAATGATTTCGCCTGTTGAGGGGCTGAAAACCGGGCCGGCTGTGACAGCCTGATCCAGAGCCTCCTCCTTGATCTCCATTTCCTTTATGCCGGCCAGCCTGACTTTTTTTATCAGGGATCGGGTGACCCGGCGGCCCGCCCGGCCCAAAATTTTGCCTGCGGCCCGCCTGATTTCCGCTTTGGCGCCGGCTGTTTCAAGCGCGGATTTGATTTTTTCCGCCTCCTCTTTGGAGGCCCCGGTTTTTATGGGATGGGGGGCGTCCTCTAAAATCATCTGGGCCGCTTCGCTTTCAAGCCCCGCTGCCTCCCGGAGAGCCGCCCGCGCGGCCTTCAGATCAGGCCCGGCTGCAGCCAAAACAATATCAAAGCCGCGGGTGTCGCGGATATCTGAATCCAGCCTCTGGCCCTCCATGTTTTCAATGTCAAAGGAGCGGAAAATCCGGCCGGCTTTGTCAATGCGGACAGTGTCTATGTGATGAAACAGCTCCAAAATCTGATCAGCCGAAAAGCCCAGGGCTTTTAGAAAAATCGTTGCGGGGAATTTTCGCTTGCGGTCAATTCTGGCATTTAAAATGTCCTTTTGATCAAACTCAAAGTCCAGCCAGGAGCCGCGGTAGGGGATAACCCGCGCGTTATAAAGGAATTTGCCGCTGACGCTCCCGCGGCCGCTGTCATGATCAAAGAAAACCCCGGGGGACCGGTGGAGCTGGGAGACCACAACCCTTTCCACGCCGTTAATGATAAAGGAGGCATGGCCTGTCATCAGGGGGATATCGCTCAGGTAGACTTCCTGCTCCTTTACATCCCGAATGATTTTCTCCTCCCCATCCTCTTTGACCGGCTCAAAAATAATCAGCCGGAGCGTGACTCTGAGGGGGGCGGCGTAAGTCATCCCCCTTTGAAGGCACTCCTGCGCCTCATATTTTGGATGGGAGAGGGTGTATTTTACAAACTCCAGGCTGACATCCCGGTTGTAGCTGAAAATGGGGAAGACCGACTTGAAGACTCCCTGAAGCCCCGCGCTTCGCCTTTCCTCCGGGGGAACATTCTTTTGGAGGAAGCTTTTGTATGAGGACAGCTGAAGGCCGATAAGATTGGGGATCTCCAAAGAGGTCTTCATGGAGCCGAAGCTCCTGCGAAGCCGCAGGTGGGAGCCTGTAAGGGAGTTTTTTTTCACAAAATTGCTCATAGATTATTTAAGGCCGCTCCGCGGCCAGCCGCAGGGCGCCTGGCCGGCTTTGCCGGCGCGGGCTAAATCAAACCAGCCGCAATTGCTGAAAGCAAGTCTTTTTATCACTCGCCCGCTTTAACCCTTCTGGACAGCGGCGCGGCCTCAAAATTCAAACATGCGCTTATTTGACTTCCACGGCGGCCCCGGCTTTTTCAAGGGCAGCCTTGATTTTGCCGGCTTCCTCTTTGGAAACCCCTGTTTTTACCGGCTTCGGCGCGCTTTCCACAAGGTCTTTGGCCTCTTTCAGCCCCAGTCCGGTCAAAGCCCGGACTTCTTTGATTACAGCGATTTTGTTTGAGCCCATGCTGGCCAGAGTCACATCAAACTCTGTTTTTTCCTCCGCGGCCTCCGCTGCGGCCCCGGGAGCTGCGGCGGCGGCAGCCGGCGCGGCGGCTGAGACCCCCCATTTATCCTCCAAATCCTTGATCAAGGCTGTCAGCTCGATCACTGGCATGTTTGAGAGAAAGTCTGTCACTTTTTCTTTGGTTATGTCCTGTTTTGCCGGTTCTGCCATAACTGCCTCCCTGTGGCTGGTTTATTTGCTTTAGAGGTTTGAGCGCCTCCCGCTCTAAGCCCCGCCGGGATTCTGGCAGGCCATCTGGGCCTGCAAGGCTCCCGCCCCGGGCTGTTATCCTCATCCGTAATTTCCCCTGCGCCCCTGCGCATCCCTGTGTCCCTGTGTACCCCTGTGTCCTATGTATCCCTGCTCCCCTGTTTTTTTTCTGTTTTTTCCCGCTGCCCGGCTGCCCCTCCCCGCTGCGGCTGCCGAAGGCCTTTTTCCATGCCCCGTTTTTGCTGCCCGCCGCCGCCGCTGCTGCTCTCCCGGCCTGCCGCCTTATGCTGCTGCCGGGGGCCGCGGCCTTTCGGGGGGGCTTTCCGCCCCCTGGATATTTCCCATAAAGCCCTTTTTTATGGAAAGGAAAACAGCAAGTCAACAAAAAAATCAAAAAAATTTAAAAAAAATCCAGCCCATCCCTGCAAAAGGCCCCTTTAAGCGGGAACGGCCTCAATGGCCGTCCAAACAAACGCCGCGAGGCTGCCTCTTGAAACCTCTGCCAGCGGGATTTTTTGCCGGAAAGCGGCGGGAACGGCCTCAATGGCCGTCCAAATAAACAGCCGCGAGGCTGCCTCTTGCCTCTGCCAGCGGGATTTTTTGCCGGAAAGCGGCGGGAACGGCCTCAATGGCCGTCCAAATAAACAGCCGCGAGGCTGCCTCTTGCCTCTGCCAGCGGGATTTTTTGCCGGAAAGCGGCGGGAACGGCCTCAATGGCCGTCCAAATAAACAGCCGCGAGGCTGCCTCTTGCCTCTGCCAGCGGGATTTTTTGCCGGAAAGCGGCGGGAACGGCCTCAATGGCCGTCCAAATAAACAGCCGCGAGGCTGATCATCGAAACAGCCCGCTGCTTTGCTTGACTTTAGCCGCAAAAAGGGGTATTTTCTCCCGTAAATCAACCAAAAAAGGGGGGGGTAATGAAAAAATCAAAATGCCTGGAAAATATTTGGGCGGGAAGGGCAATTTTAGCCGTTTTCCTGATTTTTGGATTTTCCGCCGCAGCGCTGCGCGCGCCATGCGGCCCTGGGGTGGAGGGCGCTCCGCATCCAAACGGCGGGGGCTTTGTGGCGGCCACGGCCTTTGCGGCTCCGACCGTTTATGTGGGGCCGAAAGCGCGGCTTTGCGGCAGAGCAAGGGCTTACGGCAAGGTAAGAATTATCGGCAATGCGGAGGTTTCCGACTGGGCAATTCTTTACGGCGAAGTAAAGATTTCCGGAAAGGCGAGGGTTAGGGGCAATGCAATGATTTCCGGCCAGACAAAGATTTCCGGCTTGACGCAGATTTCCGGCCTGACGCAGATTTCCGGCCAGGTCCAGGTTAAGGACAATGCAAAGGTTTCCGGCCAGGCGCGGGTTAGGGACAACGCAAAGATTTCCGTCAGGGCAGCGGTTAGGGGCTATGCGGAGATTGCCGGCGATACAGAGATTTCCGGCGGCGCGGCGGTTGATGGCTTTGCAAAGGTTTCCGGCCGCGCAAGGGCTGCCGGCGAGGCAAGCATTACAGGCTTTGCAAGGGTTACGGAGTGGGCGCTGGTTGACGGCAGCGCTGTTATTTCCGGCAATACAGAGATTTCCGGCAGCTCGCTGGTTAATGGCTCAGCGAATATTTCCGGCAAGTCAAAGATCTCAGGCGATGCGGAGATTTCTGAGGGAGTTTATGTCGATGCAAAGATTTCCGGCGATGAGCTGGCTGAGGGCAATGCAAAGATCGATGCCTGCCGGGACAGCCTTATATAATGTCAGAATGTTTTTGAGCATAAGAGTTTGGGCCTCAGGGCTTTTTTTGACAGGCTTTTTTAAATGGCTGGACGGCCTGCTGTTTATGGCCCTGGCTTGCCAGCTGGCCTTCCCGCCGGCGGCGCGGGCCTCTGCCCCCCCCCGCCGGTTTTAATAGAATCCGATAATATTTGCCGGGCCGCGGTTTTGCCTGTCCATGCGCTGAACATCGGCGCCCGCGCAAAAAACAGCCTGAAAAAGCATGGGATCAAAACAGCCCTGCAGCTGATCCAAATGCCGCCGGAGAGGCTGCTGAATATGCCCGGCATTGGAAAGGACTCCTTTGCCAGGGTGGCCATAGCGCTTTGGAAGGAGGGGCTTTACCTGGGGGTTCAGCTGGCCCCGGGGCAGAAAAAGGCCATGCAGCCGCCGGATCTGCCGCCTGAGCAAAAACTCCAGAGCTTAAGCCTGCCGGCGGAGAGCCTGAACCTCAGTGTCAGAGCCTCCCGCCGCCTTCATCAGGAGGGAATCCATTATATCCGGGATCTGGTCCAAATCACTGAAGAGGAGCTTTTGCTGATAGAGGGCATTGGAGCGGGATCTGTGAGAGAAATCAGGCAGGCCCTCACCCAGAAGGGCCTGAGCCTTGGCATGGGCCTGCGGCTTGCCTCCCCACCCCGCCTTCAAGAGCGGGAAAGCGGCCCGCATGCCAAACCTTTGGAAAAAGCGCCGGCGGGGGCGAGTCCCGCAAATAATAAGGAGTCAGAGGCTGCCTTCCGGCCGCCGGATTTTGTTTACAAGGGGGATGCCGCTGCCTCCGCTCCGCCAGGCTTTTCTGCTGAGCAGATGCAGTTTTTTTCCAGCAGCGTCAAAGCCGGGTCTTTGGGTCTGCAGCGCCGCGCCTGGAAAACCCTTGTCCTGGAGGGCATACAGCATGTTTGGGAGCTTGCCGGCATTGACACAGAGCTTTTGATCAAACGGCCCGGCTTTAACAAGCGCAATATAGACAGGCTCAGGGAGGCTTTTTCGAAGCATGGCTGGGAGCTTGAAAGAGAGTTTGGCGACAGGCAGCTTGAAGAGATTTGGGGAGCTAAAATTCTTAAATTTCCTGATCGCCGCCGGAAAAATTGAACAGGCCCTTTATTTATAAGGACAAAAAAACTGTTCCGCATCAGCCCCCGCGGCTTGACTTTGCCGGGGCTTTCTGAAAGCCTAAGCAACCGCCGGCCCGGCGAAAGCCCAGGCAAAAGGCCGGGACGGAGGAGGCCCCCAAGCCTCTTACATCAACCTCTGCCAGGATGCTATATGTTCAAGGCCTTCTTCTCAAAAGACAAGCGGCTGCCATCAAATTCATATATGGACACAGCCGAAAGAAAAAAAGCGGTGGAGTGGAGTTTTCCACAAAAGCCCCCCCGCCGGGGGGGCTTTTAGGCCGCCAGGCAGGCAAAAATCTCAAGGCTTGAGACACCTTGCCCCCCGGAGTCCCCCCGGCGGGCCGGAAATTCCAGGCCGGGGCTTGTTTTCCGGGCCGGGCCGCGGTATAAATAGGATGGCCCCGGCGGAGCGGGCTATTTTAACCAAAACAAAGGAGGGAAATTATGACTAAAAATATGCTTAGAGGTTTAGATCCGGCAAGTATTTTAGCTGTATGCGCCTTGCTTGGCGGCTGGGGGATTATGGTTGACTGGCGGATAGATTCGCGGTTAGCTCCTGTGAAAGCAGAGCAAAAAGAGCTGAAAAGCGGGCAAGCCCGCCTTGAAAGGGGACAAGCCCTCCTTAAAACAGAATTGCAAAAAGATTTTCAAAATCTTGAAAACAAGCTTGACTTGCTTTTAAAAGAAAAAGTGACGGCCTTAAACAAATAGCCAGCGCGGCTTTTTGGGGGGCTTTTTTATCTCTGCCGGCGCCAGCCCAGCGCGCGAAATTCAGCTGTGGCATCGGCGCCAAACAAATATCCTCCCAAAACAGAAACATTCATATAAGCTGTGTTTTTGTTCCCTTTAAAGATTTTGTCCGCCACCCGGCTTTGGTGGCCCTCCGGCCCCATCCAGCCTTTGGGATAATGCTCCAAAAAATCCTCTATGAGAGAATGAAACTGGCTGACATGGCCTTTAAACTTCTTCCAGCCAAACAGCTTCCTTTCTTTTTCAGTCAAACCAGCCGAGGCATTTTGAAAAGCCTTTTGTATGGCTCCAGCAAAATGATCTTCAGCAAACCGGGGATAGCCCTCCATCTGGCCTCTATATTTCTCTTTTGGGGAGCCATCGGGGTTAAACAGCTTGCCCCTCATGGCGCGAAACTCCGCCACAGGGCCTTGAAATACCTGCCAGCCAAACAGCTTCCTTTCTTTTTCAGTCAAAACAGCCGAGGCATTTAGAAAAGCCTTTTGCATGGCTCCAGCAAAATGATCTTCAGCAAACCGGGGATAGCCCTCCATCTGGCCGATGTATTCCCCTTTTGGGGAGCCATCGGGGTTAAACAGGATGCCTCTAATAAAAGCAGCCCTGCAGCTGGCAGAAGACTGCAATAAAGAATTGTCTTGAGGCGCCGGCTTCAGCTTGGAGGCCGAACAAAGCGCGGGCAGCAAAAGAACAAGCCAGGCGAGCTTCATAATGCGGCCATTATATAGGAAATATGCTTATTTGTCAAGTCTGCGGCAGGCCGCGCAGGCAAAATCTGCGCGGCCCGCGGGGGTTTTTTTTGCTTGACTTGAAGGCAAAAGCCCGCCATATTCTGCCCATAAAATAAAAAAAGGAGGTATTTCTATGAAACATAATCACTTAAAAACGGCTTTTTTGAGCGCTTTCCTGATTTTCGGGCTTTCCGCTGGCGCCAAGCACAGTCCCTGCGGCCCCGGCATTGAGGGCGCGCGCCATATAAACCCCGATGGATCTGAAGGCGGGTTTGTGGCAGCCACGGCCACTGTGGCCAAGACCGCCTTTGTGGGGCCTGATGCGGTTGTTTGCGGCAAAGCGCGGGTTGATGGCAATGCGCGGATTTCTGGCAATGCGCGGGTTTGGGGCCATGCGCATGTTTGGGGCCATGCGCGGGTTTCCGGCCATGCGCGGGTTTCTGGCAATGCGCAGGTTTATGGCAATGCGGTGGTTGACGGCGATGCGCATGTTTGGGGCCATGCGCGGGTTGTCGACAATGCGAAGGTTTGGGGCCATGCGCGGGTTATTGACAATGCGCTGGTTGGCGGCTATGCGATAGTTGCCGGCAATGCGAAGGTTTGGGGCCATGCGCATATTTTCGGGAGCGCGTGGGTTGGCAACCGAGCGATGGTTTTAGGCAATGCGAAGGTTTATGGCCTGGCGCAGGTTTATGGCAATGCGATTGTTGATGGCGATGCGCGGGTTTCCGGCTCCGCAAGAGTTGTAAAATCCCTTCTGCAAAGCGGCAAAATCACTTCAGGGGAGCATTGAAAAACAGGCCCTATAAGCGCCCGAAAAGGGGGGGTTAACCGCCCCCTCTGTGGCCTGTTTTAGCCAGCTCCAGCCCTAAAAACCGCTGATTTTCGGATTCCCGGAAAAAGATGGCCTGCCCCCGCCTGTGATATGAGGCCGCCCCCCGGCGCTTGAGACTCCCCCCCTTCCGCGGGGGGCTTGTTTGCCTGGCCGGGGCGGGCCAAGGCTGGCGGCCACATCACTTAGGGGAATCATTGAAAAACAGGCCCTATAAGCGCCAAAAAGGGGGGTTAACCGGCCCCTCTGCAGCCTATTTTGACAGGGCAAGTTCAGAAGTTCTTGGCGCAGCCTCTGGTTCTTCCTGGCCAGGCGCCGGCGGCATAAAAGCGAGCGCGTTCCGGTGGCCTGAAATGAGATTTAGGATTTCAAGATTGACCGCCTTAAAAACCCGCTCCCGATAATAGGCGGTTTTTGTCTCCTTAATCCCGTCCAGATCAAGCTCTGTCTGCTTTTCCTGCGTCTGGCGGTTTTCAAGGAAAAACTGCGCTAAGAGATAGACGGCGCGGGAAATTTTCGGGACATCCAGGGGCGGAGCATTAGCCGGGCGGGCCAGCATGTCAAGGATTTTGTTTTGGGCCGCCCCTAAACATTCCTGGATGACCGAGTCTTCCGCCTCATTGAGCCTGTTTGTAAGCGACTTGGCGCCTTCATTGATTGCCGGGATCGCATCGGCCCCCTCTCGGGCCGGGCGCGGCGGTCAGCCAGGCAGCCCGGTCCTGGATTGTTTAGGGCGGCAGACAAGGCGCATTTCCAGTAACAACATTTTCTGCATGGAAGTCGCCGCTGCAAACATTTGCAGCGCCTTTAACATGCGCGCGCTCCCGAACATGCGCGCTGCCATGAACCCTAACACTCGGACCGCCAACCAGCGCGCTGCCATAAACCCGCGCATTGCCGTAAACATGCGCTTTGTCGTAAACATTTGCAAAACCTTCAATCTTCGCAGTTTCGTAAACCTCGGCCTCGCCATAAACCTGCGCCCATTCATAAACCTTTGCGCCGCCATGAATTTTCACAGAGCCATAAATTTTTGCGCTGCCGCCAATCTCCGCATTGCTTTCAACTATCGCCTTGCCGAAAACTCTCGCGTCCCCCTTAATCAAGGCTTTGCCCCAAACCCGCGCTTTATCAAAAACCTGCGCGCTTTCGGCAATAGTCAGATACTTAGAGCTGTCATTTCCAGCAGCCTTTGCCTGGCCATAAACCCGCGCGCTGCCGTAAATATTCACATAGTCCCAAACCTCCGCGTTTTCATAAACCCGCGCAAAGCCATAAACCTGAACTAAGCGCTGGCCATGAATTTTCGCATCACCATAAATCCGCGCATGGTCCCAAGCCTGCGCCTTGCCATAGACCTTTGCATTGCCGAAAACATGCGCATGTCCATAAATTCGCGCGCCGCCGTAGATCTGCGCCTTGCCATAAACCCGCGCATTGCCCTTAACATGCGCGGCGCCCTTAACCTTTGCCTCGCCATAAACCCGCGCATTGCCCTTAACATGCGCGGCGCCGCAAACCGCGGCGTCCGGCCCTATAAAAGCCGTGGAGGCCACATTCGCCTTGGCTGCGGCCGCCACAAAGCCCCCGCCGTTCGGATGCGGGGCGCCCGCCACATTGGGGCCGCAAGCCTCTTTAACTGGCTTGAAGCTGCAAGCCGTCACATAATCGCCGGCGCCATCGGACAGATTCTCTGCCGTAGCCTCTGCCGCTGTTTTGGCCGTAACCGTAATCCCGGAAAGCTCCCAATCCGCGGCCTTGTTTTCCCTTTCCATAAGGCCCTGAATGCTTGTCTTGGATTTTAAAACAATCCGGCCCTCTGCGGGGGGGCCGGCTTTATAGACAAGCTCCAGCTTTTCAAACTTATCTATGCCAAGGCTTTTCAGCTTTTGCTTTGTGGCGGCGCTTGTCAATTCCCCGGCCGCATTTTTGGAAAAATCCCAAACTGCGGCCGGCGCGGCGGCGCTGTCCTTTATGGCCGCGATCTCAATGGTTCTTTTGGCGTCCCCGGAGCTGCCGCTTAGCTTTTTCCCCTTCAGCGTGTTTTTGCAGTCCCATGCCTTCCCCATAAACAGCTGCGCGCCGTCATCGCCGCGCCTGTTAATTTCAAGCCTCTGAATCCGCTTTTCCAGGGCCAGAAGGCTGATCTTTTGCTGAATAAAGCTTTGGGTTTGCCCCATAATCACCAGCAGGCCAATGGCGCTGGCGGCCAGAGCGCCCAAAAGCGAAAAGCCGGCCTCGCCGGCCGGCAGTTTAAAGGCGGCCCTAAAGCGGGGGGCTAAGCCGCGGGCAAACCGAGAGAGAGAGAGAGAGAGAGACGAGCGCTGCGGCTGAGCTGCCAGCAATCAGAAAAGCAGTCTCAGCAAAAAACTTTTTCATAGAATGCGCGCCCCCCTGCTGATCCTTTCGGCGCCGGCGGCAGAGGGCTTTAAGCTTTTTTCCTGTGTTTTTCAGGTTTTTGTAAAATCCGCAGCCAGCAAAAGCTCAGAAGAAAGCCGCTTAATGCGCCTGGTAGGCGCATATAGAGAGGCAGCTTTTATCCCCATGGACAGCTTTTGAGTGGCGGGTGTTTGAAGGGATGAGGATCCGGTCCCCTGGACGCAAAAGCAGCTTGTTGCCTGCGACATTATAAAGAAGCTGGCCCTCAACAATCATCCGGGCCTCGTCAAAGGGGTGCCGGTGCTCGGGGATCTTCTCCCCCGGAGCAAAAATCTCCTCAAAGTGCTCAAACCCCTCCTGCTCAAACAGCTTTTGGATTTGCTGCTTGCTGGGGATCAAAGGCGCCATCCATCTTTTGACAATCATGCCTGTTTGCGGGGCCGGCCTCTCTGCGGCCGCGGCTGTTTGCGGGGCCGGCCTCTGCGGCCGCGGCTGTTTATTGGGACGGCCATTGAGGCCGTTCCTGTTTATTGGGACGGCCATTGAGGCCGTTCCTGTTTATTGGGACGGCCATTGAGGCCGTTCCTGTTTAAATGGCCAAAGCCTCTCTGGGGTTAACTTTTTTGCGCCTTGCCCTCTGCCGGCTGTCCAGGAGCATCTCCTTTTTGTTTGGCGCGGGCGGCTAAAAGCCGGACAAAAGAGGCGGGCGCGGCCTCAAGGGTTCCAAGAAATTTTGCCATGGGCGCCGAAAGCGCGCCAAGCAGCTGCGCCCTTAAAATTGGCAGAGGAGGCAGCTTGGCCAAAACGCTGATGTCCTCTGCGGTCAGAGTTTTTCCATCTAAAACCCCGCATTTGATGGAAAATTTTTCGCTTTCCTCTGATATCTCCCCAATAATTTTGGCCGCCGCTGAAGGCTCTCCAAAAGCCAGAACAAAGCCGTTAGGCCCTTTTAAATGAGGCTCATAAGCCTCTTTGAGCCGGGGGTGTTTGTCCAAAACAATTTTGGCGAGCGTGTTGCGGATGACCTGGATGTCCCCATCCCCGCCCTTTAAATCTTTCCGCAGGGCGGTCATTCGCTCCACATTCAGGCCGATGCAGCTGACCAGAAAGCTCCCCCGCGCGCGGGAAAGCCTTTCCGCCAGCTGCTCCATCTGAATGGTTTTTTTCTGTCTGCTCAGCATGGCTTTTAACTGCGGGGCTTACACCGCCCCGCTTTGAATTTCCGCCGGATTGAGCGGCACGCCCGGCCCCATAGTCGACGAGATGGAAACAGACCGCAAATAAACCCCCTTGCTGCCTTTGGGCTTCAGCTTGATGATCTCCCCGGCCAGGGCGAGGCAGTTTTCCTTTAGCTTCTGAGACCCCATGGACTTTTTTCCAATAGCGGCATGCGCAATGCCTTTTTTGTCTGTCCGAAAGGAGGCTCTGCCCTTTTTTTCCGCCTTGACTGCAAAAGCCACGCGGGCTGTGACTGTTCCGGATTTTGGGCTGGGCATCAGCCCCTTTGGACCCAAAATCCTGGCAATTTTTGCCACAAGCGGCATCATATCGGGAGAGGCTATGGCGCGGTCAAACTCCAGCCATCCGCCTTTGATCTTTTCCACCAGGTCTTCGGCGCCCACAAAATCGGCCCCGGCCTGGCGGGCCTCCTCCTCTTTTTCCCCCTTGGCAAAAACCAGAATGCGGATGGTTTTCCCCAAGCCATGGGGCAGCGCAATGGCTCCCCTCACCTGCTGATCGCTTTGCCGGACATCCAGGCCCAGCCTCATGGCGATGTCTATGGACTCGTCAAATTTTGCGGGGGCCGCCTCCAAAGCCAGGCCAATCCCCTCCTCAAGAGAGTAAAGCTTCCCTTCTTCAATTTTTTTTCGGGCTTCCCGGATTTTTTTGCCTGGTTTTTGTTTCATGATTTATGAAGAGGCGTTATTGTTTTTTTTTTCCGCCGCTTTTCCCCCTTTAGATCCTTTAAAAAAAGCCCTGGCGCAAACGGCAAAAGCAGCCGCCGAGCCTAAGGACAATCCCGCTCCCGTTCCCAAAAATCCTGTCAGGCCCCCGCTCCATTCCGCTGAAACGCCCAGATGGGGAAGGCCAATAATTGCAAGCCCCGCGCCTCCCGAAACAATCGCGGCAGCGCTAAAGCCCATTCCCCTATCATCCATAAAACGCTTATAAGAATCAGCTGTCCGCTGGACCGCCCTTGCCGCAACAGGGTTTTCTTCCAAAAAAGCTGTCTCCTCTTGAATGGCGGCCTCTTCAGCCCTTCTGGCCTCTTCAATTTCAGCAGCCCTCCTCGCAGCTTCTTCTGCAGCTTGTTTTTTTCTGGCCTCCTCTTCTCTGCGCATTTCAGCCAATTCATAATCCGCAGGGGGAGGAACAACAGGATCCAGTCTTATGGCAGAAGCCTCCTTCGGAGCGAAAAGCGCGGCCCCAGAAAGCAAAGCCGCAGCCAAAAGCCCCCGGCTGGCATGGGGCCAGGCGCCGGGCCAAATAACAGCGCCGAATATAAACCGTGATATGTTTTTTTGTTTCATAATTCCCCTCCCTTATTTTTTAATTTTCATAACTTTTTTTGAATCTTTTGAAAGCCATATAACAGCCGGCAGCGCCAAGCCCTATAGACGATCCGGCGCCAAAAGCCAGGGTTAATTGCCTGACATCATGCGCATCCACAGCCAGCCCGGCGGCAAAAGCTGTCCCCGCCGCTAATATGCCTCCAGATAAAAAATACCTGCCGGCTTTGTTTATGCTCTCTTCGCTGTTATTGAGCGCCCGCTGGACCGCCCTTGCCGCAACAGGGTTATTCTCTATAAAATCAGCCTCTTCCTGAATGGCGGCCGCCTCAGCCCTTCTGGCCTCTTCAATTTCAGCAGCCCTCCTCGCAGCTTCTTCTGCTTCCCTCTCTCTTTGCGCTCTGGCCTTTGTCTCTTCCTCTGCCATTACATGACTTCTATACTCCTTGATCATTAAGTTGAAGTCGTAACCATGCGGCACGATGGCGAAGGCCTTTTGAGGCGCTGCGAAAAGCGCGGCCCCAGAAAGCAAAGCCGCAGCCAAAAGCCCCCGGCTGGCATGGGGCCAGGCGCCGGAGACAAACCGAAATATATTTTTTTTTAAATTCATAAAAACCTCCCGTTTTATTTTATATGCAGAAAAAAAACTCTCATTCAGCTGGGATTTTTTGCGCGCTTTTTTGGCATTTTCCCTCATTCTCTTTTCATCCCCCCCTCCGCGCTCAGACACATTATGCTTTGCGGGCGCGGGGCGCGCGCTATTCAACCTCCAGCCCCATGCTGGCCGCTGCGCCCGCGATTTGAGACTTGGCCGCCTCCAAAGTCAGGCAGTTCAGGTCAGGGAGCTTTTTTTTGGCAATCTCCTCAATTTGCGCGGAGCTGACTTTTCCCGCCCTGTCTTTTTGAGGCTTGCTGGAGCCGCTTTTAATGCCCGCCGCCTCTTTTAAAAGGACAGAGGCCGGCGGGGATTTTGTGACAAAATCAAACGACCGGTCCTGATAGGCTGTGATAACCACAGGGACAAGCGCTCCGGCCTCTTTTTTGGTGCGCTCGTTAAACTGCCGGCAGAAATCCATAATGTTCAGGCCATGCTGCCCGAGAGCAGGCCCCACAGGGGGCGAGGGGTTAGCCTTCCCCGGCGGGATTTGCAGCTTGATCAGCGCGCTGATTTTTTTTGAGCTCTTTTTTTTGGCCATGATGATAACCTGCCCTCCCGCATTTATTTCATATCCGCTCTGACTGGCTTTGGCCCGCCCCGCCCGGCTGGCCCTTTTAAGCCTGACTCTTTGAAAACCCCGCCGCGCCGCCTTTTTTCCCAGGTTTTTATTAAGGAAGCCGCAAATATGCCGCCATAAACATTCAAAATGCGGTTTTATTTTCTTTATTTTGTTTCACGGCCTGTTTTGGAAGAGCTGGCTTTAAACGCATAATAGCATCCGGCTGCGAAAACAGCCATGCCGGCTCCAACGGCAGGCATTCCAACCTCCGGGACCCAAATGCCGGCAAGCAGTCCGCCAAACATAGCATACAGCCCCCATTCAGCGATATCCATGCCCCGCTCCAGCTTTTCAGACCTTGCGCGATAGAGCGTGTCCGCCAGCCTGTGAAAATTCTCTATGTTTTTGGAGTTTTCTGAGGGGGGTTCGGGCTGTCCTGAAGCGCCCGCCCCAGCATTTTGGCCTGGCGCGCCGGCGCTATTGCCGGCAGCATTGCTGTCAGCAGCCCCGGCAGCCCCCAGAGGCCCTGAAAAAGCCATAACCGAAAGGGCAGACAGCAAAAACAGTTTCATCAGCCTCATCTTTTTTTTCTTCATCTTTCATTACCCTCCTTATGTGTTATGCGGCAAACAAAAAAGCCTGACAAATCAGCCCTGGGGAGAAGGCCCGCCGCCGCGGGGGCTTTTCCGCCCCAGCCGTTTAAAAAACGCCGCATAGCAGACATGAGAAGCTATCCCCAGGCTCATGCCGCTGCCAAAGGCATGGATAAAATGTCTAACCGCCGTTTCCTCCACGGCCTGCCCCAATACCACAGTCCCCCCCGCCGTAAAAAGAGCGGCCAGGACAATAAGCCGCCCGGCGGATGTAACGCGCCGCCTGTTTTCATTGAGAAGGCTCTGCTCCGCCCGGGCGAGGGCTCTCGCGGCGACAGGGTTTTCCCTTAAATGCGCCTCCTCCTTTTTGATGGCCTCCAGCTCAAGCTGCGCGGCTTCAGCGTAAATCCGGGCCTGTTCGGCCCTTTGAGCCTCTATTGCCGCTTTTTCTTCCAGATGCCCTCTCATCATTGAATCGGATGTAAGCGCCGAGGCCTCAGCCTCCGAGAAGCGAGCCGCCATAGAGGCTTCGGCTTCCCGCTCTTTCATCATATCCATTTGAAGCTTCAATTCGCTTTTTGTCATTCCGCCGTAAAGAATTGCCAAAGCGCATTCCGGAGCGGCGGAAAACAGGCTGGCAGCTCCAAAAACAAGACAGACAAGTTTTTTCATCATTCTATTTGCTCCGATTTTCCCTGGGATTTTCCCCGTGGATTTTCCCCAGGATTTTCCCCTGGCGCGCTGTTTGCGCTTCGTTTTGGCATGGCTCCCATAAAACCGCTGTAAAATCAGAAGTTAAAAAAAATTACGCCATGAAAAAAAAACCTAAGGCTTCATGCAAAAGAAACAAAAACCAGTTTATGGGCTTTTTTCAAAAAATCAAGCGCTTTTTTGGGGTTTTTCTGAAATTTCCTTAAATTGCCTGTTTTTTTGGGACAGCCAGCCGGCTGTTCCCGGCAGCTTTGCGCGCGGGCCAGGCGGCTTTTGCCGGCAGCTTTGCGCAAGCTCCCAGGCGGGCTTGCGGGCCGCAAAAAATTCCGCCGCTGAAAGCCCCCCTTATTTATAATGTCTCCCTGTGGACCTGAGCAAAATCAAACTCAACAGGCGTTGGGCGGCCAAAAATGCTCACAGAGACCTTGACGCGGCCCTTTTCCTGATTCACCTCCTCCACCTTGCCGTTGAAGTTCTTAAAAGGCCCGTCAATCACCTGAACAAACTCCCCTTCGGAAAAAGAGACCTGGGCGCCGGGGCTTTCGGCGCTTTCCTCAATTTTGCGGCTGATGGCCTCCAGCTGCTCAGGGGGGACTTCCAGAGGCTTGTCCCTGTCGCCGCCCACAAAGCTGCTGACATTGGCTGACTTTTGGACCGCATGCCACAGCTCATCGCTCAGGCGCATCTGGATAAAAACATAGCCGGGGTAGATTTTCTTGGATCTTGTGACTTTTTTGCCTTTCACCACCTGGACCACATCCCTTTCGGGAATAAATATTTCTTTCACCTGATCCGCCAGGCCATGGCTTTTTAAATCCCTTTCAATGACAGCTTTGGCCCTGTTTTCACAGTTGGTTTTTGTCTTCAAAATATACCATTTAAAGCTTTCCATTTTTCCCCGCCTCCAGTCCAAAAAAATCCAGCCTATCTCAAATTCAGCAAAAAAGTAAAGACAGTCCCCGCCGCCATGTCAAAAACCCCCAATACCAGCCCCGAGACAAGCAAAATCAGGCACACCACAGAGGTCATGGAGTAAAGCTCTTTTTTTGATGGCCAGACCACCTTTCGGACTTCTGTGACCACCTCATCCGCCAGCTGCCGGGGGGCATGGCGAAACTGAAGGGAGGCAAAGGCCAGGATGCCCGTCCCCATGGGGATCCCGTGGCGAAGCAGATCCATGCTGTAGAATCCGGCAAAAACGCCAAAAGAGGCCGCCAGCAGCTCAAAAACTGTTTTGACTGTGATGCCGGCCAAAAAGGCGCAAGTCACAAAACTGAGGCCGACAATTTTTAAATTTTCCTCTTTAACCATAACAATATCCTTAAGCCGGCGGAGCTGCCGCCAGGCCGCCCCAGCAAGCGCCCCGCCCCTGCAGAAAACTGCCGGAAACAGCCGCCAGGCCGCCCCAGCAAGCGCCCCGCCCCTGCAGAAAACTGCCGGAAACAGCCGATAGGCTGTCCCAACAAACAAGCCTAAGCAAATTGCTGGGCAAATGGCAAGGTTTTTTTTTGCTGTGGTTTTTTTTTGATGAGGGAACAGGGAACAGAGGAGGGGGGCTTTTAAAGCTTGACAGTTTTAAGCGGTTCGGTTAAAAAGGCATGCTCAAAGTCTGTTTAAAGGGACAGCCTATCGGCTGTTCCCGAACCGCAACGCCGGGAGACAGGCATGTCCAGAGGGGGTTTGTTTGCTGAAAAAAAAAACAGCCGGGGAACAAATTATGAAGAGGCTTTTGTTTGCTTGGTTAAAAAACCGGGGGCTGTCCAGAGGGGCGGCCTGTCGGATGCTCCTGTTTGCTGGGACAGCCTATCGGCTGTTCCCGAACCGCCGCCGGGAGGCAGGCCTGTCCAGAGGGGCGGCCTGTCGGATGCTCCTGTTTGCTGGGACAGCCTATCGGCTGTTCCCGAACCGCCGCCGAGAGGCAGGCCTGTCCAGAGGGGCGGCCTGTCGGATGCTCTCTTTATTGCTTGCTGCGGGCGGGCTGCCGGCTGCGGCGGCCCCGGCAAAGCCTTCCGCCCCGCCCGGCGCGGAGAATTTTCCGCTCAAAATGCTGTTCAAGGATGATCTCTTCAGGCAGGAAGAGTCCCTGCTCCAGAAGCTCAATCAGCTGCGGCCCTCTTTGGCCGCCCACCCCGCCGCGCCTTTGGCGGCGCAAAAAAGCGCCGGCGCGCTCGCAAAAATCAAAGACAGCCAGGGCTATGGCTCCGCCTTTATTGTCCGGCATGAGCAGACCAAAGCCCCCATTCTGGTCACCGCAGCCCATGCGATCAGAGATTCAGAGCCTTCTGATTTGGAGTTTTTTGACAGCCGCGGCCGGCGGCTCAACCCCCTCAGAGTGTGGTCTTTTTCCCTGCCGCATGATCTGGCCCTTCTTGAGCTGGAAAGCTATGAGGGCAGAACCCTAAAGCCTGCGGATACTTCAGCGGCCGGCGGCGAAGAGCTTTACATGCTCGGCTTTCCAAACGGCCTTCAGAGAATGATTAAGGGGCGGGCCGTTTTTGATCCCTCTCTGCCTTTTTTTGCATTTATCGCGGATTACGAGTTTTTAAGCGAAGTTCATGGACTGTCCCAAAGCCTGGAGCGGAAGCTCCTCCAAGAGAGGCCGCCAGGGAACATGGAGGGGGTCAGCGGCGGCCCCTTAGTCAGCCGCCAGGGGGAGCTGAAAGGAGCCGCTCTCAGCCAGGACAGCTCCCGCCATTTGCTCCGCGCCGCGCGGGCGGACACTTTGCAAAAGCTTTTGGCGCATGGGCCTTTAAAGGATTTCCCCTCCCCCTTCTTTTTGGAGAGAGAGGAATCCCCTAAGGAAAACCCCTCCGCTGAAAACCTCCAGAGCCGCCCAAACAGAAGCCGGGACAGGGATTTCCCTTCCGCGTCTGAGCTTCCCTTTAAGGATCAGCTCTTATGGCTTCAAACCCTGCTCAAAACAAAAGGGCATCGCCATCCGGCCTGGCAAAAAGGCCCGCTTTCAAATAAAACCCTGCCGCAGCTTCGCCGCCAGGCGGAGGAAGGCTCAGCGTCCGCCATGTTTTTGCTGGGCGCGCTGCTGGCCGCCGGCTTTGATGTCCCCCGCTATATTGGGGGCGGAGGCCTTGTGGAAGACAAACAAAAAGCCGCCCGCTGGTTCCGGCAGGCTGCCAGCCAGGGCCACATTGATGCCCAGTTTCGTCTGGCTGTGATGCTCTGGGAGGGCGATGGCGTTTTAGAGGACAGGCGGGAGGCCTTGCGCTGGCTCCGAAAAGCGGCGGCGGCGGGGCATGCCGAAGCTCAGTTCCATATTGCCAAAGCTTTTGACAAGGGCCATGGCGTTCGCCAAGACAAAAAAAAAGCGGCTTACTGGCTGAAAAAATCAGCGGCGCAGGGGTATTTTCCCTCTCAATTCCGCCTGGCGGAGATGCTGGACACAGGCGATGGCATCCGCCAAGACAAAAAAAAAGCGGCTGGCTGGTATAGGCAGGCTGCCGGCAGCAGCCTAAAAAACCTTGAGCGGCAGCTTTGCTGGACGGGGGCTTTCTCCTGCTCCTGGGGCCTTTTGGAAATGGAAATTGAGCTGCTGTTTGAGCAGGCGCAGGCCCAGTTTCGCCTTGGAGAGATGCTGCTTGCCGGAGAGGGGATTCCGCAGGACAAAAAAGAGGCGGGCCGCTGGCTCCGCCTGGCCGCTGAAGGGGATGCTTTTAAAGCAATGGAATGGCGCATAGCGATTAAGGGGGATGGCCATAAAGAGGGCGCCGCCGCGCAGCCGGCGGAGCGCGCGGAGGATTTGCTCAAAAAGCTAAATCTGGAGCAAAGCTCTGCAGCCGGCCCGGCTGCGCCGGGCGGCGCTTTTGAGTGCCGCGCCTCTTTTGCCTCTTTGATTAAGACTGGAGACTGAAGCGCCAGATAAACATGCCCTCCCCTCCGGCCGGGAACAGCCATCTTTCATAAAAGCGCAAAAGCGGCTCTTAAAGAGATCGTCCAGGCTTTTTGCCTCAAAAGGCTCCCCTCTTCGGAAAACGCCTCCCAATAAACCCCAAGACTCTCTGAAACATCCCAGGTGATTTGAAGCAGGCCCTCGGAGGCCGGCGCCGCCTCAAGCATTTTTAAGCCCCCGCGGCCGGCAGCGGCTGATTTTTTTGGATAAAAAACTCTGCGGCTCCCATACATAAAGCCCAGGCCAAGCCTTCCGTATTTGACCCGGGGGAAAGCATAGCCGGCCAGGGATATCTCCCAGGGCGCCGCCCTTTGAATGCCCCAGGCCTCCCCCCGCAGGGAAAGCTTTAAGCTCCTGCTGAACATCCCGGAAAACTCATAAAAGGCCCGCCCCCCCGCTCCAAAGGCATGGCTTGCGCCGCCGGATCGGGAGAGCCGGGGCGGATGGCGGCGCAAAACGCCCGCAAAAACATGGCCAGCGGGGCCAGCCCCCTCCAGACCCGCAATCATCATGGGCTGCCTGTCCGCTTTAAATTCGCCATGGGCCTTCAGCTTGGTCCGGGGAAAAAAAGCCGCCGCATGCAAAGCCAGGGACTTGCGGGGCGCGGCCGGGCCGGCCGCCTCCAAACCCGGCTCTGAAAGCCTCCACTTCATGGAGGCGCCCGCGCCGCTTTCTCCATTGAATGGCAGAGCCTGCCGCAGCAGAGTTGCCTTTGAAATCTCTTTCCTGTTTCGCTCCAAATAAGGCAGTGGGTATTTAAGCCACCCCGCCCGCCACTCCACAGAATGGGAAAAAGCCGGCCATGGGAGCTGGCCAAGCGGCTGCCGCCAGCCGGCAAAAAACTCCTCAAGCCCCATGCGGCAGGGGTCTTCGCATAAAATCTCCACGCCAAAGCGGAAGCCCGCTCCGCGCGGCGGCAGGCGGGAAAGGCTGATTTCTGAATAGGGCATCCCGGTCCGAAAGGAGCTTCTCAGGGGCGAAAGCAGCTGGTTTTTTGAGAGCCGGAGCGCGCCCTCAAAATCCAGAGAAAAGCTTTCCAAAAGCCGGGGCCGCCCCCCCTGGCTCTCTGTTAAAGGGCGGGCTGTCTCAGCCGGCGGAGGCGAAAAAGCCCTCCCTGCCCCGCCAAGCTTGGGGCCGCCCGGCATGTCAATCGCCTCAGCCGCCGCAAAGCATGACCCCCCCCCCGCCGCCAGCAGAAAAGATCCAAAAAACAGAAAGCCAAAAAACCGCCCCGCCTGCCGCTTCGCAGAGGCGGAACGGCCGCGAGCCCCCCCCAGCAAACAGGTCCGGCCGCCAGCAGCTTTCATTCAAGACTCCAAATGGCCTCCATGCCCTGGCCATCAGGGAATTTTCGCGGCGAAATCCGCGCGGCCCTCATCAGCTTCGCCCTGTTTAAGCGAACCCCCCACCGCGCTCCCCTTCCGAAAGAGTAAAAAGCCAGCCCCTTTGCCAATGTGTCGGCGAGACGGCTCTCGCTCCCCAGGCCTTTGGCTTTAGCTTTCAAAAAGCCGGATCGGTTGATGTAATTGTCCCAAACCTGAACACGGACCAGGTCATAAGAGCCGTTTTGAACCGAGAGCCTCAGATCAATTTCAGATGTCTGCAAAAAATAAGCCTCATTCTTATAGATGACCCGCTTGGGATAGCCGGGGCTGGAGACCTGGATTTTCAGCCCCGCGCCCTCCCTCAAAAAGCCGGTTTGAATGCCATCCTCCAAGCGAAATCCTGTGAAATGGCTGTCCAGGCGGATCCAGGATCCGCTTGCGGGCAGGCGCCCCCGAATCAGGTAATATTCTTTTGAATAGAGGCCCGAAAGGGGCCAGCTGTGAAGCAGGCGCCCGGTCCCGGAAACTTCTCCAAAAATCATGGCGGGCAGCTTTTGAGAGGTTTGAGCTGCCGGCTCAGGGGCCGGAGGTTTGGGCGCCTGAGACTTCCCCTGGCTGTTGTCCTGAGTTTTCCCCGGCTCCAGCGCCTGCCCTTTTATCTGGCCCGGCGCCGCGGCCCGAAGGCTCTGATCCTCCGCTGAGGAAACGGACATCTCCCCGCTTTGCCGGCTGATGGCCGGGCCCCTGGATCCGGCAAACAAAGTCTCCGGATCCAGGGGCAAAAAGCCGCCCGGCTGCTCTAAAGGGAGGGGGGCGCAGCCTGTAAAAATCCCCGCGCAAAAAAAAACCAAAGCGGCCGGCCGGCCCGCCGCCGGGAAATTTGTCTGTCCAAAAGGCCTCATGGCGCTCCCTTCTGGCTGGCGCTGTTTATCTGGCCGGAGTCGCGCCCGTTCAGGCTTTTTATCCGGCTCTGCGTTTGCTGAAACAGCAGTCTGGGCGTCTGGCCGCTCTGGCTTTTCAGATCCGCGCTTCCGTATTGCTTCAGCTCCCTGTAAAAAAACGGATCGCTGAGGCGGGCCGCGGCATGGAGGCTGGTTTCCCCATCACTGTTTGCATAGCTGGCGGCCTCTCCCGGATCCTGATGCCAGCTTTTTAAAGCGCTCTGCCCTCTCAAAAGCAGAAAAAAGGCCTCTTTTATGCGCGGCCCGCTGGAAGAATCCTCTCTGGCGCTGTCCAGAGCGCGCAAAAACAGATGAAGCGGAACATTCCCTCCGCTGTCAGGCAGAAGATAATCTGTCCAGACACATTGCGCGAGGCCTTGAATCCCCTCCGCAAACAGGCCGGCGGCGCTTATATGCAGAGCGGTCCGCCCCTGGCTGTCCTGATGGTTGATCAAATTGTCCCAGTCCAGCCAGCCCCGAAACCCGTAAGACTGAACAGCCTCCCATGTCCAAACAAAAGGCCGGCTCCAGAAAGCCTCCTGCCATTCGCGCCGGCTGAGGCAGTTTTTTTGGACCCCCCACCGCAAAACATCCGCCCGCTGATCCCGCGCGGCTGTGTGCAAAAAGCTCTGCCCGCTGTGGCTCAGATGGAATTGAAATTTCCTGAAGGGAGCCTCCATCCATCCCCTGTAATGCTGGTATTCCAAAGCTCCGGCAATGGCGGCGCTGGCCGCGGCATGAAGCGCCTTTTCGCCCTTTTTGGTCTCCATGTCTAAATCAGAAAACTCATAGTCTGAGGCCCATTCCTCTTTGCTCTGGTAAAATTTATCCGCCAGAAGATCAAAAACCTCCTTATAGCCGGCGGCTGAGCTTAGATACAAATACCCCTCCCCCTTTTGATTTTGATGAAGCAGCTGATCGCCCCTTATCTGCCCAGTCAAAAAAAGCGCGGCCTGAGGGTTTTGCGTTTTAAGGGCTGTCCCAAGCGGGGTGTCTCCGTATTTATTGGCGGCCAGCAGGTAAGAGCTTTCAGAGTCAATGATCTGCTGAAGGGCCTCCGCGCCCTCCCTGTCCACAACAGCCCGAAACAGCTCGTTTGCGATGAGCCGGGATCTTTCCCCAGGGGGCAAAAGCTCGCTTCTCCTCCGCCCCGCGGCGGGCGGCTGCCCCTCAGAGGTGAAGAGCATGTAAGCCATGCGCTCCGGCGAAAAGCTGCCGCAGCCCGCCAGGCAAAAAATCCCGGCCGCTGCCGCAGCCGGGGCTAATCTGTTTTGCAGCATATATACTCCTTGAGGGAATAAGCCTCCTCAATGGCCTCTCTGATCTGAAAAAAAGAAACATAGCCATTTGTTTTGTCAAACCCGCTGATGACTTTCAAAATGCGGTTGATCCGGGGCCAGTCCAAAAGCGCCGGCTGATTATCAGCCAAATAAGCGGGGACATGCTTTGCAAACGAGGCCAAAACCGCCTGAAAAACCTCCCGGTTAATGCTGTCTTCCAGCTTCCCCTGATGGCTTTCCAGAAACTGAATCATATCAGGAGCTTTTTGCAGCGCGGATTCAAGATGCGGCAAATAGCTGATATGCTTTTTGATTTTTGGATTGGCCCCGCTTGAGTCCAAAAGCCGCATCAGCCCCTCTAAAAGAGGCGCAAGCTCCCGGCGGCTTTTTTTATTGGGCCAAAGCTTTTTTAGGGCCGGCTCCGCAATGTAAAGGTTTTGATAAACCGCGCGGGCCAGGGGAGTTTGAAATTCAGAGAGGGGAAGCGGGCCCGGCCCCTTTTCCCTGCGGAAAACCCGAAGGCACTTGCGCCAAAAAGAGGGGGCCGGCCCTGGCTGAGCGGCCCCGGCAGCAGCCGGGAGAGCAGACGGGCCAGCAGCCGGGAGAGCAGACGGGCCGGCAGCCGGGAGAGCAGACGGGCCGGCAGCCGGGAGAGCAGACGGGCCGGCAGCCGGGAGCGCAGACGGGCCGGCAGCCGGGAGCGCAGACGGGCCAGCAGCCGGGAGCGCAGACGGGCCAGCGGCCGGGCCGGCAGCCGGGAGCGCGGGCTGGCGGGCCGGCTGCGGCGCGCCGCCCAGCCATTTCCGCTCTCCAAATTTATATTCATAGGCGCGGGCCAGCCCCCTGGACGCTTTCAAAGAAACCTCCTGGGAAACAGCCGCAGAGGCGGACAAGCTCAAAAAAACCAAAACCGCTTTCATCCCAGACTCCCTGTTTTTTTTATAATCAAAAGTTTTATCCTCTTTGGCTTTAAGGCGCATGGCCGCATATAAAATCGCCGCAGGGGCAGAAAAACCTGAAATTTCATAAAAGGCTTTATTTTCCCTTGAAACAAGCCCAGGCCTTTTAGGGCCGCGCCTTCATAATCATCTCCCGGCAGCGCGGCATGGACTGCCGGAATGGGCTGAAAGAAAAGGCTGTCCGTTTCTCCCGCCCCGGGGCTATAGAGGCAAACTCTTTGTTCAAGGCCTCAAGAGACTCAAAAACTTCTGTCAGGCTTTGCAAAGCTGCCGATGCGAGGATTTGATGAGTCTCGCGCAGATGCCCAAAAAAGGCAAGGGCTTTTTTCATGCTCTTCGGCTTGTGAAAGGCCAGCTCGCGGCGGTCAGAGGCCATAGAGGCGCTGAGCAAAAAATCAGAAAACAAGTTTGATTCATAAACAAAGCGCCCCAGATGCTTTTGCAGCTCTCTGATTTCAGAAAAAGCCTGAACAGCTTTAAGCTCCTTGATTTTGGCAGCAAGCATTTTGGCATGCTCTTCGGCAAAAAACCTCATGCTCAGATCAGCGATATGAGCGTTTAAATAGCGCTCAAAGGAGGGGCGCTCCGCGCTGAAAATAATCTCAATATCCTGAAGAAGAGCTTCAAGAAAAAGCCCCGCCCCGCGGCGATCCTCTTCCGAGGCAAAGGAATATTTGGAGAGAAACTCCTCCATGAGATGGCGCCGGACAGAGTCGGGGGAATTTTCAGGGCCGCCGGGGCTGGATTCTCCAAAAAAGCCTGTGTTGTCTGGATAGGCGGAGTCCAGGCTTTCCTCTAAAGCCCTAAACAAAATATTTTCCTGAACGGCCAGCGGCCAAAACAAGCCCTCAGAAATGGCTTGATCGGCAAACTCCGCGCCCCTTATGTATTGGAGATTTCTTTTTCTGGGGATGGCTAAAAAAGATCTTTTGCCCAAAAACCGGGCCTTTGAAAGAGATATGGGCTGGGGTTTTTGGGATATTTTTTGCAGCCAGCGGAGCCGGCTGCCCGGCCTTCGGCCCCCTCGGTCTATAGCCATCAAAGCCTCTTGACTTTTAAGGCGGATCTCCCCCTCCTCAAAGGGCTTCTCCCGGGAATTATCACTTAGAAGCTGCCCGTATAAAAAGAAGGCCCGCCTTTGGGCTTTTTTCAGGCGCCTTGAGAGCCAGAGATTTTTAAGGGTCATGGCCAGCCGGCCTTTGTTCATTGTTTTCCCATAAGAGATGATCCGAAAGTATCTCTGAATCCGGCGGACAGCGACAATGATGATAATATCGTTCAGCCGGCAAATGGCATGCATGCCTTTTCCGCCTATTGCGGTTGAAAGAACAGTTTCCGCAGCCTCCAGGGAGACCTTTAAGACAGCATAAATTTTTCCGTAGCTGTAAGCCCACCTGGCCACAACCTCGCCGCCCCCGTAAGCGATCTTTTTGACTTTTTTGGAGATTAAATCTTCTGGAGGGCGGGTTTGAGCCTCCTCAATCATCGCTTGGGGATCTAAATCTTTGGGGATCCAGCCCTGAAGCTCCCTTAAATAGAGGCGGAGCCAGTATTGGGTGAGCTTCCAAAAGCCGGAGTTTAAATAGATTTTTTGCCCTCCGGCCTTTATATAGGGGGTGACAATGGCCGGATGAGGCCCGGCTGCTTCCGAGGCTTCCGCCCGGAAAGGCAGGGGGCCGCCGCCGGCGGGCCATTCTTTTGCCAGCTCGCCGGTGATTTCCGGGCTGAGGCGGGCTGCGGCCTCAAAAATTTGCAGGGCCAGCTCGGCATTGCCCGGATCTCTCCCCTCAAGCCGGCTGCCGCCGGCCGCGCCTCCGCCTGGATGATGACAGCCGCCGGCGGCGGCTGCGCGCGGGGAGGCAAAGCCGGCAAAAAAAAGAAACAGGCCAACAGCTGCCGCTGGCTGCGCGAGCGGCTTCAACAGAGGTTTCAGAGGGAATTTCACAGGGGATGTCCCGGCGGGGGCCTCAAGGGGTTTTGCAGGTGATTTCAATGAGGATTCCACAGGGGACTCCGCAGGGGAGGGCGCAGAGGCCGCCGCCCCAAGGCTGTTGAGAGCGGGCCTCTTTGGAATAAGAAAAATGTTCCAGACAGAGGGCATGAGAAAAATCAGGCTATGGCGCCTCAGCTGATTTGTCCAGTTTTTTCAGCTTCCAGCCAGGCTCCATCCCAGGCAGGAGAGCTTGTCCGCCATCCCGTCGGGGTTTTAGGCTTTCCATTCGCTAAAATACAGCTGTTTAAAAAAAAAGTCAACCCTTAAAAAAAAGAATTCTCTTTCCCGCGGAGTGACAGGCCCATCCAGAGGCGCTATGATGGCGGCATGGGAAAAGCCGCGCCGAAATGCCTTAAATGCTCCTCCCCCTCCCGATCGGTTTTTATGGAGGAGATTCTGACCCGAAAAGGGGTTTTGATTGATGTCTGCCCCTCCTGCAAAGGGGTTTATCTGGACCAGGGAGAGCTGAATTTTTTTGTCCGAAACAGAAAGATCCTGCTCCAATATGAGACGCGGGGCCTTGAGGCGGCCCATGACATTGCCTATAAATGCCCAAAATGCCCTGAAACCCATTCAAACATGCGGATCGGCCGCATCCCCGGCTTCCCATTTCAGGTGGAGGAGTGCGGCTCCTGCCGGGGGATTTTTTTTGACGCCCATGAGTTTAAAAAAATTCAGTCCGCCAAAGAGTTTCGGTCCCTGCGGCTGGATTCCTCTGTCTCTTTAAAAATGCCCATTGTCCGGCTGGGCGCCCCCTCAAAAGCCGCCGGCTCAGGGGCCGGGCGAAACATCCGCCCCGCCGCGCCGGTCAAAATCCCCTCCCTCGGCCTCACAACAGCAGCCGTCTGCTGCGGCCTCTATGGAATCCTTTTTGCGGCCATAGTTTTTTTTGTGGAGCTGGGGGCCTTAGGCCTGCTTGCCGGCGCCGGCATCACATTGGCCTTTGCCGCCGCGCAGTTTTATTTTGGCCCCATTCTTATGGACTGGCAGCTGCGGCTTATCGGCTCTTTGGACTGGACGCCCCTGAGCCGGCTTCCGCCCTCATTTAAAGCCGCTCTTGAAAGGCTCTGCGGGGAAAGCCGGCTGCCGATTCCCAAAGTGGGAATCATCAATGACAGCTCGCCGGCGGCCTACACTTACGGACGGACGCCGCGGAGCGCGAGGCTTGTGTTTTCAAGAGGCATGTTTGAGCTTTTGGACGAGGATGAGGCGGAGGCGGTTTTGGCCCATGAGCTTGGCCATATCAAAAACTGGGATTTTGCCATAATGGCAGCCATCAAGGTGGTCCCCCTGCTTCTTTATATCATTTACAGATACTTTAAATCATCCCTGGAGGCAAACCCTCCCAAGGATGGCAAAAAAGGCGACCCCAGGGCTGCCGCCCTTATAGCCTCCTATATATTTTATTTGATCTCCGAATATTTGGTTTTGTTTGTCTCGCGGGTCAGAGAATACGCCGCGGACAAGTTCAGCTGCTATGCCTCAAAAAAGCCCAACGCGCTTTTAACCGCTTTGGTGAAGATATCTTACGGGCTTCTCAGCGCGGAGGCTTCCAAAAGCCCGGCCGGCGGGGATTCCTCTGGAAGCTCATCCAGAGCCTCCAAAAAAAAATCCTCCCGCGAGGACAGGTTAAGAGCCATGGAGGCGCTGAACATTCTCAGCCTGTCACGCTCCAAGCAGATGGCTTTGGCCTCTCAGGGGGAGGGCGATCATTTCAGCCCAGAGGCGATTCAGGACATCATGCGCTGGGATCTTTGGAGTCCCTGGGCTTTTTACTATGAAATCCACTCCACACACCCTCTCACGGCCAAAAGGATCAACGCCATTGGCTCCTACGCGCTGGCCATGGGGCAGGAGCCTTATCTGAAGTTTGACAGGCAAAAGCCGGAAAGCTACTGGGATGACTTTTTTCTGGATATTTCGGTTCTGTTTTTGCCTTATATTCTCGCCGCCGGAGGGCTTATTTCTTTTTTATGGATGGGCGGCATGGATTTTGGCAGCCTGAATGCGGCGGACATGCTTCCCTCTAAGGAGGGCGCGGAGGGAGCTTTGAAAAAACCGGCCCTGGGGTATGGCCCTCTTGGCTTTGGCCTGCTGGGCCTTTCCATTGGCGCCTTGATTCGCCTGGCATGCTCATACCCGTTTGGCCGCTTTAGGCCTCACTCTGTCTCCTCGCTTTTGAAGCTGATCAAGGTTTCCCCTGTCCGCTCCTTTCCTGTGAGGCTTCGGGGGCGGATTTTGGGGCGCGGAGAGGCGGGGCAGCTGTTTTCCGAGGATTTTGTGTTAAAAGACAAAACAGGGATCATTTACTTAAATCATGAGCCTTTTGGCTTGAATATGCTTTTTGCGCTGTTTCGCTATAAAAAATTTCAGGGGCGGGAGGTTTCTGTGACAGGATGGTACCGGCGCTCGCCATCGCCTTATGTGGAGGTCAGGAGCATCCAGACAATGGGGCCCGGGCCATCAGATTCAGCCGGCGGAGCGGCCGGGCGGCCGGCTCCAGCCAAAGAGGCAAAATCCTGGGCTTACACTTTTTATTACAAGCTGGCCTTTTGCCTGATCGGCCTGGCGGCCAGCCTGTGGCTGATCTTGTTTTAATCCGGCTCTTCAAGCAGCTTGTCACAAGAAATGTCAGGCAAAATCAGGGGGCCGGCAAATTTCATAAAAAAATGGCATTTTCCCGGGAAATAAGCTCGGAAATAAGCTCAATTTTTAACGCGCGCCAATGCAAGAAAACCTGATATTTTAAGATCAAAGCAGCCAGCTTTGTCCAAAATAATTTTTGATAAAACCATCTAAAAAAAATATTTCCCCGGCCTGAAAGAGAGCTTGACATCTCCGCAGAAAAACATTACACCCAGCCCCGGATTTGCGCAAATCGCGCGGCGGCCGTTATGCTGGCTTTGAAAGCTTTTCAGGGGATTTTTCCAAGGATTTTCCCTGGGATTTTCCCAAGGATTTCCTCAGGGTTTTCCTCAGGGATTCTTCCAGGAATTTTCTCAGGGTTTTTTCTATGCGCGCTTCCCTTTGCGGGCATGGCCTCAAAAAAGGCCCCGGCCTCAGAGGCGGGCATGGCTGTGGAATCCAAGCCTGATTTGATAGCCGGCAAAGGGGCGGCTGTCCTCAAAGCGCTGAAAAAATTGGAGGATGGCCGCCTGACGCTTTCCACAGGCTTTCCTGTCAGGGGCTTTTCAGGGGAGATATTTATTGCCCTCAGCCAGCATGCCGCGGGAAGCGCTGTTTGGGATCCGGAGAGCCTTCAAAGCCTCAATTTTAAAGACAAAGAGGGCGCCGCCTTCCCCGGCCGGCCGCAGAGCATACATTTTTCCATTCTGCGGGACCTGGCCCTGGTCAGGATGTCCGGCGAATCGGAAAGCTTTCAAGCCCCTGTTTTTGAGCCTGATGACCTGCTGGATTTCCAAGAACTCTCATTTGAAGAGCAGCTCAAATCATATCTTGCGGGATACCCCATGGGCCAGCTCAGGCAGCTGGAAATCTGGAACATCCATCCTGAAGATGAAACCGCTTTTAGAGGAATAACCTACATCCCGGAAATCATGGGAACCAGCGGCGCCCCGCTAATCAGCCGAAAAGGCTCTGTCTCCGGCATTTTGATTTCAGGAGATGGAGACGCTCTGGTGTCTTTTGCCAGGGCGCCCTATTTAAAAACTCTTTTGGAGGAGGCTGAGGCGGGCCGGGCTGCCGGCGATGCCCCCGGTGATTCCAAGGGCCATTGGAAGCGGCAGCTTAAATCTCTTGTGTCTGAGGCGGAGGGCGGCGGCTTAAGCGCCCAAAAGCGGCTGGCCAGGCTTTACAGCGACAGCGATGAGGCTGTTTTGCAGGACATGGACAAATCAAGGCGCTGGACAGCCGCCGCGGCGGGCCAGGGCGACCCGCATTCCATGCTTGTTCTTGCCCAAGACCATTTAAACGCCGAATCTTACAGAGCGGCTCTTCAGCTGATCCGCAAGGCGGCTGAGGCGGATCATCCCGCCGCCATGTTTCATCTCAGCAGCTTATACATAAAAGGCATGGAGGGGGTTTTGGAAAAAAGCGAAGAAAAAAGCATGCTCTGGCTCTTAAAAGCGGCCGGCAGCTCTTACCCGCAGGCTGTGGAGCGGCTGGCGGAGCTGCATATTGCCGGGATTATAGTTTCTCAGGATATTGAGCGCGGGCTGGGCATGATAAGCTTTCTCGCGGAAAGAAATTACGCTCCGGCAAAAAAAACCCTGGCGGAGCTGCGGGAGGAGGCTCCGCCGGCGGAAGATTCCAAAGCGGCGGAGGGCGAAAGCTCTCAGCGGAGCCGCGCGGCCTGCCGCCCCAGCCTGTTTCAATAAAGCTTCCCTGCGGCAAGCCGCGGGGAATCAAACCCAAAGCGATTAAGCAAACGGGCCTAAAGTCCAGATTTGTTTTGTTTCAAGCGGCGCGCTTGTTTCTCAAGCGGCGCCGGCTATGGACAGCAAGCTCAAAATTCTGTTATAAAAGCTCTTAGCAAATATTGCCGGGCCAATTCGCGGCAAAGCTTGCAGGCTTTCAGGGCGGCAGGGCTGGAAGAGAGCCTGAAAGCAGCTTGAGGCTGCAAGCCAAAAAAAAAGAAATCTCTGTCATGGATATGGAAAGGGAAAAGCTGGAGAGGCTGATACTCAAATCAAGCGCTTTCACGCCCATTCAGGCAAAAACTGTGCTGGACAGCCGGGACAGCCGGGGCCGCTCGCTTTTTGAAATTCTGAGCGGGAGAAAAACCGCGATCACAGCCGAGCAGGCCCTTTCCCAAGTGTGCCGCCATCTGCATGTCAGATTCCTTCCGGAAATCCCCTTTTCCGAGATCCCCGCTGAGCTTGTCTCCGGCCTGCCCATCAATTACGCGAGAGAGCAAAACATCCTCCCCTTAAGGGAAAACAAGTCCTCCCTTCAGGTTTTGACCGGCAACCCCCTGAACTTTGAGACTCTGAACAGCCTGAAAGTGAAGTTTGGGAAAAATATTGAGCCGGTCATGAGCCCCAAGCTCAAAATCCAGGAGGCCATAAACCATGTCTATGAAAAAACCGCGCAGGATTTTACAGAGTTTGAGGACATCAAAACAGAGGAGTATGATTTAAACGATCCTGTGATTGACCTTCTGGACGCCAGGGACGAGGCGCCCATTATCAAGCTGGTCAATACCATCCTGGCGCGGGCGGTCAAGGAGCGGGCCTCCGACATTCATCTTGAGCCTTACGAAAAGGAGTTTTTGATCCGGTTTCGGGTGGACGGGGTTTTGTATTCTGTTTTGAAGCTGCAAAAGCGGCTCCAGAACGCCATTTCCTCGCGGATCAAAATCATGGGGCATTTGAATATAGCGGAAAAGCGGCTCCCTCAGGATGGGAGCATCCCCCTGAGGCTTGCGGGAAAGGACATTGACATCCGGCTGAACACTGTCCCCACAAGCTTTGGAGAGCGGCTGGCGCTTCGGCTGCAGGACCGATCCCAGACTTTTCTGCAGATTAACCAGCTGGGGCTTTCCGAAACATGCGTTGAAACCTGGAGGCGGCTTTTGGAAAAAAGCTATGGAATCATGCTGGCCACAGGCCCGACGGGCAGCGGCAAGTCCTCAACCCTTTACGCCTCGCTTGCGAAGATCAACTCCCCGGATGTGAATATCATCACGATTGAAGACCCTGTGGAGCAGAGGGTGCATGGGGTGGGGCAGATTCAGGTCAGCCCCAAAATCGGCCTCACTTTCGCCAACGGGCTGAGATCCATTTTGCGCCAGGACCCGGATGTGATTATGGTCGGGGAGATCCGGGATCTGGAGACAATGAAAATCGCTGTCAACGCCTCTTTGACAGGGCATTTGGTTCTTTCCAGCCTTCATACCAATGACTCGGCGGGGGTTTTTCCGCGGCTGATTGACATGGGCTGCGAGCCTTTTTTGATCGCCACATCCCTTTTGGGCGTGATCTCCCAGAGGCTTGTCCGAACGCTCTGCCCCCGCTGCAAAAAGCCCTATAAGCCGGACAGGAAAGAGCTTGAGGCGGCTGAGGCCAGGCTGCCTCCAAAAGCCTCCCTTTACAAAGCCAAAGGCTGCAGCGAGTGCAATTACAAGGGCTATATGGGAAGAACAGCCATAGCGGAAATCCTTGTTGTAAACGACAGAATACGATCGGACATTTTGCGAAGCGCGAGCGGGGCCGAGATAAAAAAAACCGCAATCAAAGAGGGGATGGTCACTTTCCGGGATCACGGCCTGCAAAAAGCGGCTCAGGGAATCACAACCCTTGAAGAGGCCCTGGCCAATACCCAGCTGGATATTTAAAGCGAAGACCAGCGCCTGCAGCTTTTTTCGCTGCAGCCTCGCAGTCAATGGAAAATTTAATGATAATTTTTTATTTTTTTTGTTGACATGCAAAAGCCCGCGCTGTATGCTTTGTCTCTGTAATTGACAGAAGGGGCAGCTGGAGAGGGCATAAAAGGCGCGGAAAGAGGGGGCGGCCCCTGTTTGAGCTTGAGCAAAACCTGCGCAAAAAACCCCCGCGCCAGCCAAGCCGCCAGGCGGGCCCTCAGCCAAGCCGCCAGGCGGGCCCTCAGCCAAGCCGCCAGGCGGACCTTCAGCCAAGCCGCCAGGCGGACCTTCAGCCAAGCCGATGCGATGCTATGAGAAAACTCTCTGTTTTTATTGTCTCTTTCTGCCTTTTGCCATGCGCCGCCGCCGCTGCCGCCGCTGGCGCCGCCGCGGGCGATCCTTACAGACTCCTTGGCGTCCTGCCCGGACATTCCCCTGAAGACATTGACCGGGCCTTTCAGCGAATCAAATTCCGGATCCATCCCCAGCGCCGCCAGGGAAACCTGGAGGCGAAAGAGAGATTTCAGGAGCTGGAGCGGGCTTACAGCGAGCTTAAGGACCCGGATTTCCGGACCAGATACAACATTCATTTGCAAACTGGCGGGCAAAGCCCCCGGGAAGAAACAAATCTCTATAAAATTTTAGGGGTTTTGTCCGACAGCTCTCGGGAGGAGCTGACCAGGGCTTACAAGGAGGTCCGGGGGAGGATTCACCCTGACCGGCATGGAAACAGCCCTCTGGCCAATGAGCGGCTGCAGGAGCTTCAAAAAGCCCATTTATCGCTTGTAGACCCCCTGATCAGGGCGCGCCATGACCGGATTTTAAAAGGGGCCGGAGCGGCTTTAACGGAACAGCCGCAAGGCCGGCCCAATAAACAGGAACAGCCGGCAGGCCATCCAGACGAGCCGGCGGACTTTGCCGATCCGCCTCTGTCCCCCGCGGGGCCAGAGGCGGATATGGATATGGCCCGCCTCTGGCATGAGCAGGTCTTTGATCTGGCGCGGGAGCTGGAGAAAGCCGGCGGAGAGGAAGACCTGAAGGAGGCCATAGAGTGGCACCGCATGCTGGCCCAAAACAGTCACCTTGAAGCGATGCGGCGGCTGCCGAAGCTGCTGGAAAAATTCAATATGAAAGAAGCCCTTTACCGCTACAGGATTGCGGCGGCGGCCAAGGGCATTGGCGATGACTTCAGGCGGACAGCGGCTTTTCGCCAGGCCCAGATTTATCACCAGGGGTTTTCCAAAGATGGCCTGGAGATTATCCCCAAGGACCTGGAGAAAGCTGAGGAGCTTTACAGCGAGGCTTTCCAGCTGGGAGTCAGGCGGGAGGCCATTGCCGCGCAGCACGAGCGTCTGGAGGATTATGAAAAGGCTGAGAGATGGCTGTCAGATCCTGAGTCTTTTAGCGGCTATGCCTCTGTCCAGCAGGCCCCGCCGGCTGGCGGCGCCGCCTCCATAGCCGCCATGGAAAGGCCCATTTTTCAGCGGGGCGCAGCGGGGCTGGCGAAGGTCAGCCTTCCCCTGCATGAGGGGATTGCAGCTGCGGCGGACAGCCAAACATCCTCCGCTCTAAAAATAACCAGGGCCCTGTTAAAAAGCGGCGCGGACCCCAATGCCGCAAATGAGCGGGGGGAAACCCCCCTGTTTCTTGCCGCTGAAAATCTTTACCCGGGCGCGGCGCGGGCCTTGCTCAGGGCCGGAGCGGACCCCGGCATCCCCAATCAAGACGGTGTTTTTCCCCTTCATGCCGCCATTGCCTCTTATGCGAAGAAGAGGCAAATCAAATCCTCTGAGGATCAGGACCGGAAAAATCAGCGCGTATATGACTTGACGGCTGAGAAGAAGTGGAAAGCCATCCTCTCTCAGGCTTGGGAGACGATTGTTTTGCTGGCCGATCATTTCAGCCTGCAGGCCCGGTCAGGCCCCAATTCAGAGACCGCTTTTGAAATGGCTGTCAATCTCGGCCTGCGGGATCTGGCGGCTCAGATAGAGGCAGAGGCCCCTCTTGATTATCTCACAAGCGAAGAGCGGCAGCGGATCTCCCGGCGGGCCATTTCCACAGGCTCGGAGGAGATTTTTCTGCGCCTCGCGCATCCATCAAAATCCAAGAGAGCGCGCGCCCTGTTTCAGGAGGGGGAAATAGAGGAAATGCTGGGCGCGGTTGATATTCACAGGCAAAGAAACGCCCTTTCAGCCTTTCAGAAAAAAACAGGCCCGCTGGCGCCGGAAGACCAGGAAGATCTGGCCTCTCTGGCTCGGGGAGCCGCGACTTTTGAGCTGCAGGCAGCTGCTTTAAAGGTTTTAAAGCAGCGCCCGCCCCATGATGAGGCCGCTCAAGAGGATTTGATTGAATTCGCCCGGTCAAGCCTGAGCGGAGGATCTTCATGGAATGAATGGGAAATCAGATCCCTTTTGTATGACATTATATCAGCTTTTCGCCCCTCATCCTCAGGCGCTCAGGAGGATCTGGCGGAGCTGGCTGTTTCTGAAAATCCCCTGGAAACCTCCCTCCCCAAAGCGGCCATTGACGCCCTGGACAGAATGCCTTTTTACAGCCGGGCCGCGGCAAGGGCGCTTTTTGATGGCATGGAATTTGAAGGCCTTTCTCCGGCCATGCGGCAGCGGATCGCGCAGTCTCTTGCGGATTTCCGCTTCGCCAAAGGATATCCAATGCTTGAGGCGGAAAATGAATCCGCAGAGAAACAAGCCCGCTTAAACAATCAGGCAGCGGAAAGGCTTCAAAACCTCAGCCTGAAGGAGAAAGCCATTTCCCTTTTGCCGGTGGGCTTTCCCGCTTCGGCAGGCTCTTCGCTCACAGCTTATGCCATTGCCGGCGGCCATACTATTGAGGCTGTTATGGCTGGCATAATAGGCGCAGGCGTGACTTTTATTTCATCCTTTCTGACATGGGAGATAAGAGATTCTATGAAAGAAAAACGGGAAAAATTATTTAAGCGCTGCCGCAGAGCTTTTGAATAAACAGGTTTTTGCTTTTTTCCGCGGCTTATGGTGATAATATGGCTTTCGGGGGCTGCAAATGCCGGTTTTTGAATACAAGGGGCTGGATCAGTCTGGGAAGCTCCTGAAGGGAACTGAGGAGGCGGAGAGCCTCCGGGCCGCCAAGGAGGCTCTGAAAAAACAGGGCCTGTTTCTTCAGGAAATCAAAATCAGAGCGCTGGGGGCGGCCAAAAAAGGCCGGGTTTTTTCGCCAAAAAAAGCCAAAACAAAGGATCTGGCGGTTTTTACCCGGCTGCTCTCAACCCTTTTGAAATCAAACATCCCTCTGGTGGAGGCCCTGGAGGCCATCTCCGAGCAGACCCCGGACCCGTATTTTGCCGGCTGCATCATCCATATAAAAGAGCAGGTGAACCAGGGAAAGCCCTTTTACCTCTCCCTGAAGGAGCATCCCTCAATTTTTGACAGCATTTTTGTCTCGCTCTGTGAATCAGGGGAGACCGGGGGAAATTTGGACGAAATACTGGAAAAGCTGGCTGATTTGATGGAAAAGCGCTCCGAAATCGCCAACAAAGTGACTTCGGCCCTGATTTACCCCGGCATTTTGTTTTTCATCACGATCTGCATCATGGTTGTCATCTGCAATTATGTGATTCCCTCTGTGGTTGAGCTGTTTGAAAACAAAGATGACCTGCCATGGATGACCAGATTCACCATTGGATTGAGCGGGTTTTTGATCAATTACTGGCTCAGCCTTCTTGCGGGCCTGGCCGCCTCTGGATTTTTGTTTCTCAAATGGAAAAAAACCCGCAGCGGCAAGCCTGTCTGGGACCGATTCCTCCTCTCCCTTCCTGTGGCGGGCCGCCTGATCCGGGCGGCTGACATATCAATGTTCTCCCGAACGCTGGCCGCCCTTCTGCATGGCGGCGTGCCTGTTTTGCGCTCCCTTGACATTGTGAAAAATGTCGCCCGAAACGAAATGATCCGAAAAGCCATAGCCAGCGCCAGAGAAAACATCAAAGAGGGGGAGTCCATTGTGGCGCCTCTAAGGCGCTCCGGGCAGTTTCCCCCTGTGGCCCTGCAGATGATCCGCATTGGGGAAAAAACCGGAGAGCTGGAAAACATGCTGGATCATATCAGCCAGGCCTATGACCGCCAGGTGGAGCTGGAAGTTGGCGCCTTTACGGCCCTTTTAGGCCCTGTCATGCTGATTGTCATGGCGGGGCTGATAGGATTTATTATCATTTCCATTATGCTGCCCATGCTGGGATCGTTTGGCGATCTGGGCTAAAGGCCGGACTGCTCTGCCGGCAAACAAAAAGCCCAAACATGGAGTTTAGCCTTGCGCGCGGGCCGGCTCAGCCATTAAGCTCAAAGGCGCCCTAAAAAAAGCCTCATCTGAATCTGGAGAAAGCCCTCAATGAAACCCGCCGCAGCCGCTTCAGCGCCAAAAAAAAATTCAAAGCCCGCCGCCGCGCAAAAAAAGCCGCAGCCTCAGGGCTGTTCCGCCAGAGGAAAGCTGCGCGGATCTGCCGCTGCCAAAAACAAGCATGATTTTCAGGCGGATTCGTTTATCCGCAGGCATATCGGCCCCAGCCAGAGGGAGATGGCGGAAATGCTCAAAACCCTTGGGGTTTCGTCTCTTGAGGAGCTGATGCGGGAGACCCTGCCCCCGGAAACCCAGTCCGCAAAGTCAGAGGCGCTGCCACCCTGGCCTGAGCTTTCCGAGCGGCAGGTTTTGAGCCGCGCCAGGCGGCTTTCGGAAAAAAACCGGGTTTTTAAATCCTATATCGGCATGGGATACGCCCCCGCAATGACTCCGCCCGCTCTGGCTAGAAACATCCTGGAAAACCCCCTTTGGCACACATCCTACACGCCCTATCAGGCCGAGCTGGCGCAGGGGCGGCTGGAGGCGCTTTTGAATTTTCAGACAATGACTGCAGATTTGACAGGCATGGAGCTTGCCTGCGCCTCTCTTTTAGATGAGGGGACCGCCGCGGCGGAGGCCCTTGCCCTTCTCAAAAAAGCGCAGGCTGGCTTGACAGAGGAAAACCCCCGCGCCAGCTCAAAAACCCCGGCCCGCCGGTTTTTTGCCGACAGCAGAGTGTTTCCTCAAACCCTTGAGGTCCTGAAAACCCGCTCCCGCGCCCTGGGCTGGATCATGGAAACCGGCCATTTTGAGGAGTTTCAAACATTCATCTCCAAAAAATACCCTCCAAAAGCGGGGCGCCTGGCCGGCGGCGAATACTTCGCAGTCATCCTTCAGTATCCCGACAGCCATGGAGAGGTTAAAGATCTGGAGCCGTTTTTTAAAGCCATGGAAAGCCAGCTTGTTTTGCCGGCGGCGGTTTCTGACTTGCTGAGCCTGGCCATTTTGAAGCCTCCGGGGGAAATGGGCGCTTATGCTGTGGCCGGATCAGCTCAGAGGTTTGGCCTTCCGCTTTTTTTTGGAGGCCCGCATGCGGCTTATCTTGCCGCGCGGAAAAATCTCAGCCGCCTGATGCCGGGCCGGATTGTCGGGGTTTCAAAAGACCGCCATGGCCGGCCGGCCCTCAGGCTGGCCCTGCAAACGCGGGAGCAGCATATCCGAAGGGAAAAAGCCACCAGCAATATCTGCACCTCGCAGGCGCTTTTGGCCACAATGGCGGGCTTTTGGGCGGTCTATCATGGGCCAGATGGAATAAAAAAAATTGCCAGTAAAATCAATTATTTAGCAAAAAAACTTCACACATTGCTTGAGGATTTTTCCTGGGAGCGGCGGGCGGCTTCCGGCGGAGGATGGAGTCTTTTGAGCCGGAGTTTTTTTGACACGGTCCAGCTGAGGCTTCCCTCTGAGGCTGAGGCGGCGGCCCTTCAAAAAGCTTTTTGGAAACGGGGGATCAACCTGGGCCGCCCTCAGCCGGACATCCTTTCCTGGACTTTGAGCGAGCTGACGGAAGAGGAAGATCTTTTGGAGATCAAAGAGATTTTGGAGTCCGCCAGTTTAGCGGAGGCGCGGAAGCGGCCGCGAGGCCGGGCAGGCGCGCAGCCGTCCGGCATTCCGCCTCATCTTCAAAGACAGAGTCTGTTTCTGGCCCATCCCGTGTTCAACAGCTTTCATTCAGAGACTGAGCTTTTGAGATACATCCGCCGCCTTCAGGACAAGGAGCTTTCGCTGGCCCACTCAATGATTCCGCTGGGATCCTGCACAATGAAGCTCAACGCCGCCGCTGAGCTGCTTCCCCTCAGCTGGGAGGCTTTTTCCGGCATTCATCCCTTTGCTCCCAAAAAGCAGGCGGCTGGCTGGCTGGAAATCATAAGCGAGCTGGAGGAAAAGCTTTGCGCCATCACGGGCTTCCACAGGTTTTCCTTTCAGCCCAATGCCGGCTCTCAAGGGGAATACGCGGGGCTTTTGGCTATCCGGCGCTATTATGAAAGCCGGGGCCAAAAGCGGCTGCCCGCTGCGGCGCCTCCTGATTCCGCAAGAGATATATGCCTGATCCCTGTGTCCGCGCACGGAACCAACCCGGCAAGCGCCATAATGGCCGGGATGCGGGTCATTCCCCTGCTCTGCAAAAAAGACGGCAGCCTGGATCAAGACGATCTGGACAAAAAGCTTGAGGCTTATGGGGGCCGGCTGGCCTGCCTGATGCTCACCTATCCCTCCACTTATGGGATTTTTGAGGAGGGCGTTAAGGGGATCTGCGCAAAAATCCATAAATTTGGAGGCAAAGTGTATTTGGACGGCGCCAATATGAACGCCCTTTTGGGGCTTTGCCTGCCGCAAAGCCTTGGATTTGATGTCTGCCACTTGAATCTTCACAAAACCTTTTGCATTCCCCATGGCGGGGGCGGCCCGGGGGCCGGCCCTGTGGGAGTCACAGAGGAGCTGGCGCCATTTTTGCCCGGCCATTTTTTGTTTAAGGACAGCCCATCTGGCGCTGTCAGCTCCGCGCCCTGGGGAAGCGCGGGGATTTTGCCCATTTCCTGGGCCTATATCCAGCTTATGGGCCGAAAGGGGCTGAAACAATCCGCTCAGACAGCCATTGCCTCCGCCAATTACATAGCTGAGAGGCTGAGCAGGCATTACCGCATTTTGTTTAGGGGGCGGGGGGGGCGGGTCGCGCACGAGTGCATTTTGGATTTGAGAAAATTTGCGGTTTCCGCCAGGGTGTCTGTGGATGATGTGGCCAAAAGGCTTATGGATTACGGCTTTCACGCGCCCACAATGTCATGGCCTGTTCCCGGAACCCTAATGGCTGAGCCTTCGGAAAGCGAATCCAAGGCTGAAATCGACAGATTTTGCGAGGCTATGATTGAAATCCGCCGGGAGATTGCCGAAATTGAGTCCGGCCGGCTGGCGGCTGACAAAAGCCCGCTGAAATCCGCGCCTCATGTTATAGAGGACGCTGTGGCGGAAACATGGCCCTTTGCCTGCAGCCGGCAAAAGGCCTTTTATCCGCTGCCATGGGTCAGGGAGAGAAAATTCTGGCCTCCGGTTTCGCGGGTGGAAAACAGCTATGGCGACATCAACCTCTTTTGCTCCTGCCTGCCGATGCCCTCCCCTCCTCCAGAGGGCGCGGCTTAGCGGATTTTTTTAAATTGCGCCAGAATCTTCTAACTGATTGATGCCAGGTTATTTCAGAGCAAACAGGGGCGGAATGCGCGGGTTTCCGGCCATGCGCTAATTGAAGATAATGGCGTGGTTTCTGATGGGGGCGGGTTGGAGATAAGGGGTGGGTTTTTTCCCATGGGAAAGTTAAAGGCCATGAAAAGATTGGCGGCCCATTTCCGAGCTTCTGGAACTGATTCTCGCAAGAGGAATGCTTTTAAAGCCATGAGGGCTTTTTATTCCCATTCCCCCTTGGCGCATATTTTTTGTTTGCTGTCCTCCAGCAGCTTGATAAAGCATTTGATGTCTTTCCGCCAGTCTTGAATCTGAGGCTCCGCGCCGCATTTTGCGCGCTTAAAATTTGTCAGGCTTTCATCCCCGCCCCCGCTCCATCGGTCCGCCCACTCCACTGTCAATGGATAGTCTCTGCTGAGGCTGTCATGCTGAAAGCCGGAATAAGCGCCTTTTATTCTTATTTCATTTTGAATTTCCGCGCTTGAGGCATCGGAAATCTCCTTGAGCTTGTTTTTGATTTCCGCGCGCGGCCGGCGCTTGCAGTCAAAAAAGGCCGTCACCGCCGGAGACAGCCCAGACAAATAAGCGGCCGCCTGGGCCGTGTTATCCGGCAGCGAGCCTTTCATGCATTGAATATCTATATCAAGCGCAAAACGGCATATCTTCTGGTATGGGGTCTGAGGGGCGGCGGACGAGCCTCCGTTTCCGCCGCAGCCGGAAAAAGCCGCCGCGAAGGCCGCGCCTATAAACATTTGCCTCATCGCGCGCCATCCCTTATTCTCAAACCCCCGCTCCCAAACAGGCTGAGGCAAAGCCTCAGGGCCGGGGGCAGGATCTGGGGTCCGGCTTTTTGACAAGATTGGAATGCTCTCCTATTACAGCCTCTGCAAACCCCTCTGTAAACTTCCCGCTGATAAAATCAAACTCCGCGGCTATGACCCAGTCTCCCCATGAATTGATCAGGCCCCATTTGCCCCCTGTTTTGGCCGCGGCCAGCCCTTCCGAAAAGCTGCCCGCGCCTTCAAACTTAGGGGAAATGATCCATGCGCCCTTTGAATTGATGTAGCCCCATTTGCCTCCTTGAGCGGCGGGAGCCATGACCGCCTCTTTGAAACTGCTGCTGAGCTGATCAAACTGCGGAGGGACGGCCCAGCTTCCATCTCTTTTGATCAGGCCCCATTTTCCATTCATCCTGGCCTTAGCCAAGCTGCCATAAAACTCGCCAGCTCTCTCAAACCGCGGAGAAATGACAAAGTTGCCATCCCGGCCTATAAAGCCGTATTTTCCATCTAATACGGCAACCGCCAGGCCATTAACAAAATTGCCGGCGTATTCAAATTGCGGGTAAATCTCCCATAAGCCCTTTTGGCTGAGATAGCCCCACCATTTGCTGTTCATTATTTTAGCGGGAGCCAGGCCCTCGCTAAAACGGCGCAAAGACTCAATCTGCGAATGGCCCAAATCAATCCAGACATTATCTGACGGCCTGAAAATCCCCCATACGCCCCCGCGCCGCGCCGAAACCGGTCCTGACATGTCTACCATAAAACTCTTTGTGATGGACAAATAAAAATCCTCATTATCTGGCTCTATAACCCAGTTTCCTTGTGTGTCAATCACGCCGTATTTTCCATTTTTCCGAACTGTTGCCGCGCCGGTGACATCAAACACCCAGCCTGTGTCAAACCGCGGCTCAATCTCCCACCCGCCTTTCCGGTTGATATAGCCGGTCTTGCCCTTGCGGACAGCCGGCGCCAGGCCCACAGAGGAAAAGGCATGGGTTCCCTCAAACTGCGGGGGGATGGCCCATTTGCCTGTTTGATCAATATAGCCCCACTGGCCGTTCCGGCCGGCGGGGGCCAGGCCCAGCGAAAAATCAAAGATATCGTCAAACCAGACCGGAGAGACATACTCCGCCGCGCAAAGCGCTTTGCCCCCCTCTGCCGCCCTTTCGGCAGCCGCTGATTTTGACAAAATCAAAAGGGCGCCTGTCAGGCTGCAGAAGGCCAAAAGCCCCGCTTTAAACAGGCTTAAAAAATGGTTTCCTGATCTTATGGATGGTTTTACAGATGTTTTCATGACTCCTCCTTTTTTATGCTGCCGGGGGGGGATGTTTCCCCTGACAGGCTCATTTGCCTTAAATATTTCCAGAATTGACACTGCTGGGCAGTCTGCCAGTGTTTTAGCGCCTCTGTCAAGAAAAAAACCGGCTTTTTGCAAAAAAATATTAAATTATCTTAAATTTATGCCTGTTTCAATGGCCGGAGTCGCGGCCGCCCCCAGCCCGCCAGGGAGCGGCCGGCTTTCTTGCGGCTCTCCTGCCAGCTTTCTCCTGCCAGACAGCGAAAAGCTGCTGCTTGTTCAGAAAATGGCGGTAAAATTCTGAATATGATTCCGAGATTTTGCCAGCTCCCCCCAAGCTCCCTTAGCGCTAAAACAGCTGGCCCTGCCAGAGCTTTTTGGCAAACAGGGAATAAGGCAGGACCTCAATGCCGCCGCCCCCGGCGCCGCCGGCCTCCGGATCCATGACCGCGCGCGGCTTGTCCGCCATGCAGACAATGAACCGCTTTTTCAGCGCGGGGTATTCTTTTTTCAGCTCCCTTAAGCCCCTTAAGTCATGGGATGAGACAGTTTTTGAGGCTTTGGCCTCAATGGCCGCCTCCATATCCCCCACTATAAAATCCACTTCAAGGCCGCCCGCCAGCCTCCAATAAGAAAGCCTGTGATAAATCTCTTTATAGCTGAGATAAGCTCTCAGCTCATGATGAATCCAGTTTTCAAAAGCTTTTCCAAAAAGCGCGCCGCCTGGCAGCAAATTATGCCTTTTGGCAAAATGGTTCACAACCCCGGCATCGGAAAAATAAAACTTTGGCGCGGAGGCTGTCCGCCTTTTGGGCTTTTTTCTGTAAACGGGCAGAAAAGAGCCTGTGAGCGTGTCCCGCAAAAGGCAAAAGTAATTTTTTGCCGTCACAGCGGAAACGCCGCAGTCCCTAGCGATGCTCGCAAAACTTACAGGCTCCGTGTCTGAAAGCGCCGCAGCCTCTAAAAAATCATGAAATGAGGAAAAACTCCGCGCCAGCCCCTCATAGGCAATCTCTTCTTTAAGATAGTCATCGCAATAGCTTTTTAAGGCCCGCCGCGGGTTTTTGGCCGCAAACAGCCCCGGAAGGAAGCCCCTGTTCAGCCTGTCCGTCAGGGAAAAATCCGATTTCAGCTCTGCAGAGACAAAGCCAAACAGCTCAAAGCGGTCAGCCCGGCCGCCCAGCAAATTGACCGCGCTGTTTTTCAGCTTTGCTGCGCTTGAGCCGCAAAGGCCAAAAACAAGGCCTTTGTTCTCAATAAGCCAATGGACTTCGTTAAGCAGCTCAGGGGCTTTTTGAATCTCATCAATAATGACAAGCCTTTTTTTGAATTGAGGGGAGGACAGCTCCCAGCGAAGCAAATGCGGCTGTTTTTTATATTTGGCGTATTGATCGGTGTGAAGAAGATCAATAAAAAGCGCGCCGGGGAAAGCGGCTTTAAGGAGAGAGCTTTTTCCCGTCTGCCTCGCCCCCCAGAGAAAAAAGCTCCGGGAGGGCTGGCTTTCCACAGCCAGCAGTCTTTTGTAATGCTTTTTTGGCCGAAGGCCCCCCATAGCCTGATTTTGCCACAGCATGGCGCAAAAGCAAACCGCTGATTTATTATTTCGCGCAAAAATAAACCGCTGATTTAGATTTGCAGACTTGTTCAGCTGGACGGCCCCGCCCGCTCAGTGAAGCAGATAATGCGCGGCGCTAAAGCTGAAAAGCCCGCCAAAAAGCCAGAGCTTGTTTGCGCCTTTCAGCGCCGGCGGAAGCATGTGAATAAAACACACATAAACAAAAACCCCCCCCGAAAAAGCCATCATCCCCTGAAGGTTAATATGCGCCAAAAAGCTTTTTGCCAAAACCATTCCCAAAAGCAGCGAGCCTGACAGGATGGAAATCAGGGCGAGCAAAACCTTTTTTTTCAGCCCCGCGCTCAGGCCGACGGCTGTCGCCATGCCCGCCTCAGCCAGCAGATGAAAAAACAGGGCGATGCCGGTCATTGCCGCCGCCGGGCCTTTCAGCGAAAGCCCCGCAAAAAGCCTGACCCCGTCAAAAAAAGAGCATATCACAAGACAGCCGGCGGTTGAGCAGACAGCCGAGGGCGAAAGCAAATGGGAGTGCCCGTGCCGGCAGGGCCGGGCCTGGCCGCCCTCAATCAGCCGGTCCAAAAATTTGAGCCGCGGGGCGAGATAAACCTCAGCCAGCCCCTGCGCCAAAATCCCGGCCAAAATCAGGGCGCCGGCGAATTCATGAAGGCTGCCTTCAAAGCTTTTGGGGATAAAATCCAAAAAGCTGAGGGCCAAAAGCCCGCCGGCGCTGAAGGCGCTGAGCCGGCCCAAATTCCATTTGTCCCCGAAAGAGGCCATCAGCAGGCAGCAGAGGCAGACGGCAAGAGCAAAGCCGAGGCCGGCCAGAAAGTCCATAACAGCAGAATAGCCTGGATCCAGGCTTAGAGGCCGGCGCGGGCCGCGGCCCCTTCCCCTTCAGGCTGCTCAGGAGCGGCTGAAATCCCCTCTGACGACTTCAACCAGCGCGTTGAGCGCGTCTGTGGATGTGAAAATCCCCAGGCTTCCGTCCTCACTGGTGACAATGGCGCTTCCGTATTTGTTGGCCGACATGGCTAAAGCCACTTCGGAGATTCTCGCGCTGTGAGGGACACAGTAAGGCTCGGTTTTCATAACCTCTTTCACGGGAACATTGCCGTCGGGGTTTAGGCGGCAGCCATAGTAAACATCCCGCTCGCTGATCACTCCAATCACTTTTTTTTCTCCATTCAGGACGGGCAGATGGCGGATGTCCCTTTGATTCATGATTTTTTCAATATCCTGAAGGCTGTCGTCAGGGCTGGCAAAAACCTCACAGGGCGAGGTAAACTCCTCCACAGTTAAATTTTTCAGATCCGGCTCTTTGTCTCTAAGGGCGTTTTTCATGAAAAAACCTCCGCTGCGCGCATTTTATAGAGCTTGAAAGGCTTTTCCGGCTTTGTCAAGCCTTTTGCTTAAGTTTTTTTTGGAGGGCTTTTGGCGCCCCGCCACAGGGCCCTCCGGGCGCGGCTTCGGCTGGATTTATTCCGGCTCCAGCAGGCTTCTCAGCATCCAGGCGGTTTTTTCATGGACACGGATCCTCTGGGTCAGCAGATCCATGGTGGCCTCGTCATGGCCTTTTTCCGCCGCCGGGAAAACCCCGCGGGCGGTTTTGGCCGCTGTTTCGTGGCTGACCGCCAAATCCAGAGCCATGTCCTTTGCTTTGGGAGGGCCGGAAGCCTCTTTGATGGAGGTTAAGCTCCTGAACTGGCTGTAAGAGCCGGGCGCATAAACCCCAAGAGAGCGAATCCTCTCAGCCAGCTCATCCACAGCCGCGGCCAGCTCTGTATACTGCTCCTCAAACATCAGATGCAGAGTTTGAAACATCGGCCCCGTCACATTCCAATGGTAATTTTGAGTCTTTAAATACAGCGTATAGCTGTCAGCCAGAAGCCTGGAAAGCCCCCCGGCGATCTCCCGCCGGCTGCTTTCCGGTATGCCAATGTCAATCTTCATGCCCGCATCCTGATCCCCGCCGGCCCGCCCGGCAGCGGCTGTTTTCCAGCCTGCCCCGCAAACGCCGCCGCTGTCAATAAAAAAAACCGCTAAAATCCTGTGTTTTTTTTCCGTGTTTTGCCTGGGAGGCTCAAACAATATCCGCGGCCAGGCCCCGCGCGGCGCCGCCGGCGGGCCGTTATGGGCTGGACAGGCCGGCCTTAATTTTATAAGCTCCATTTAAAGGCCGGCGCGGCTGTTTTGGCGGGAGCTTGATCATGAAAACAGCTGTTTTGCTGATTCTTTTAATGGCGGCCTCCTGCGGCGGCAAAGACAGCGGCGGACGGGACAGCGGCGGCCAAGAGGCCGGCCCGGCAGACAGTGTCCGGGAATGCCAAAAAGACAGCGATTGCGCCCTGGTAAAAAAAACATGCTGCCCATGTGAAAGCGGCGGAGTGATGATGGCTCTCCCGAAGAGGCTGAAAACATCACATCTGAAAAAGCTGCAGTCCGCATGCCGGGAGCCTGTAATCTGCCCGCAATGGTTCAGATGCGGGGAATGGAAAGCGGCAGAATGCGCTGATTCAAAATGCCGGGCCGCCCCGGCCGGCGCTCAAAAATAAAAGCGCCGCCTTTTGAAACATGCCAGGCCCGCCCGCGCTATGAAAAATCAGGGCTTTGCAGGCGCCCAGCGGGAGGCGGCGGCCCGGCCGGCCGCTGTCCCCGCTTTGGCGCTGCTGGGATCGGGGCAAGGCTCCACCATTGATTTTTTATGCGAAAAAATCCAAAGCGGAAGCCTCCCCGCGCGGGCGGCGGGCCTCATCACTGACAATCCCAAAGCCAGGCTTCTGGATATTGCCAAAAAGCGCGGCCTCCCCTGTTTTATCATCCCCTATAACAAAGCCGATCCGGACAAATGGGACCGGGAGCTTTGCCAGGCTCTCGCCAGCCTTCAGCCCCGCATGATTTTGCTGGCCGGGTTTTTGAAAAAAATCGGGCCGCGGGTTTTGGAGCGGTTTCCGGGGCGGATCATCAACGCGCACCCCGCTCTGATCCCAAAGTTTTCCGGCGCGGGGATGTATGGCCGGCGGGTTCATCAGGCGGTTATTGGCGCGGGGGAGACAGAAACCGGCGCGAGCATTCATCTTGTCAATGAGGGCTACGATGAGGGGCAGGTTCTGGCGCAGGCAAAAATCCCCGTCCTGCCGGGGGAAACTGCCGCCAGCCTTGAGGCAAGAGTCAAAAAAGCGGAAAAAGAGATTTATTTTCAAACAGTCAGGAAAATTCTTTTGCGGGGCATTTGCGGCTCTTCAGACAAAAAGCCATGAGCCAAAAACCTTTCAAAAACAGCCGCCAGATCGTCCAGACAGCCAGGCGGGGCCGGCCCGGCAAACAGGCGCCGCTGCTTTTTTTGAAGGGGGCGGCCCTGGGGATTTCAGCGGTTCTGCCGGGGCTTTCCGGCGGAACCATGGCCTTTGTTCTTGGGATCTATCAAAAGCTGATTGGGGAGATTTCAAAATTCCAGGCGGGCCATGCCAGGGAGCTGTTTTTCCTTCCCATGCTTTTGTTCAAGCTGTTTTTTAAAACCCGCCGCGCCGCGGCCAAAAGAGGCCTTGCCCGTTTGGGCGGGATCTATGAGGCAGGGTTTTGGCTTCCGCTTCTGGGCGGGGCGGCGCTGTCTCTAACAATGTTTGCGGCCTTTATCCCCCCTCTGGCAAAAGCCCATCCCCTGGAGTTCAGCTCGCTTGTCTTCGGGCTTGTTTTGGCCTCGCTGGCCGCCCCCCTTAAGGAGATGAAAAAACAAGCCAAAACAGCTTTTCTGTTTTTGGCCTCCGCCGCGGGCGCTTTTCTGCTCTTCTGCTGGACAGGGAGTTTTATGGAGGGGGATGAGGCCCTCCGGCTGGGCGGCCCCTTATGGATATGGCTCGCCCCGGCGGGATTTTTGGCGGCCATGGCCATGATGATTCCAGGGCTTTCGGGCGCTTATCTCCTGATTCTTTTGGGGCTGTATCATCCCATGCTGGAGGCCCTGAGGAGCTTGGATCCGGCCGCTCTCATTTTGTTTGCCCTTGGGGGGATTTTTGGGGCCGCCTGGATGGCCAGATGGATAAACGCGCTTCTGAAGGCGTTTTTTCATGAAGCCATGGCGGCTCTTTCCGGCCTGATTTTGGGAAGCCTTTATGCTGTATGGCCTTTTCCTGGAAAATCCCCTCTGATTTTGCTCTCCCCCGGGCCGGAGCAGCTGGCTTTTTTTATCTGGTTTGGCTGCGCTTTTGCCGCCGCGCTGGCCATCATCCTGCTTTCATGGACTGTGATGCGGCGGGCCGCGCAAAAAAATCCGCAAAGCTTGACATAACCGCCCCGCCTCCATAACTATAAAAGCTTGAAAGCAAAAAAAGCGCTGTCTCCGGCTGCCGAGCTGATCTCCTTCAGCTTCCATGCGCTGCAAAATGGATGTCTGATATGAGGCGCTTTAGACAGCAAAACAGCAAAAAGGAGAGGCTATGGCCAAAAACTTGAAAGCAGCAAAAACGCCTGTAATGCAAAAAAGCCCAAAAAAAACCTATTGGCAGAGCCTTGAAGATCTGGCCCCTGAAGAACTAGATAAAGGCCCGGCCGCCAGCGGATCTTCCAGGGAGCCTTTAAAAACAGAGTCCTTAAAAAGGGAGTTTCCCTCCCCTCCCCTTTCCATGGCGGAGGCCGGCAGCGGCGCCTCCCGAAGGGAGTTTCTGCAGCTTATGGGCGCTGGCATGGCGCTGGCCTCAGCCGGCTGCATGAGGCGCCCCGCCGAAAAAATTGTCCCTTACGCAAAGCGCCCGCCGGATGTGATCCCCGGAGAGGCCAGCTTTTACGCCTCCTCCTTTTATGACAGCGGCGAGGGCTTTGCGGCCCTGATCAAAACCAGAGAGGGCCGCCCCATAAAAATTGAGGGCAATCCTGAGGCGGCCATGCTGAACGGCCGGGGCCTTTCGGTCAGGGCGCATGCCCATATTCTCAGCCTTTACGATCCGGAGCGGATCAAAAACCCCAGGCAAAACCTCTTCAACAGGGAAAAATCCAGCCGCGAAACCATCAATATCTCCTGGGAGGCCCTGGACAAAATCCTTCCTCAGGAGTTTCAAAACGGCCGGACCGCGCTTTTGACTCCGCGGATTCCCTCCCCCTCGGCCCAAAAGCTTATCGGGGAGTTTAAACAGGCCTTTTCCGCCCGGCATTATGTCTGGGATCCTGTGAGTTTTGAAGATCTGTCAGAGGCGCAAAAAATCTCCCACGGGCAGGCCATTGTCCCCTCTTATAATTTTTCCAGGGCGCGGGTGATTTTTGCTTTGAACTGCGACTTTCTCGGAACCTGGCTTTCGCCCGCGGATTTTCAAAGCCAGTTTGCCAAAACCCGGCGGCCCGGACCGGAAATGAGCCGGCTGATCGCCCTTGAAACCCTGATGACACTGACAGGAGCCAATGCCGACGAGCGGCATCGCCTGGCGCATAAAGATCAGCTGAGCGCCCTTATGGCTTTGGCCCTGGCCCTTGAGCGCGCCGGGCATATCCGCCTGCCGCCGGAGATTTCGCCCCTAATCAAAAGCTATGAGCCGCTTGCAGCCCGCCTGCCTTTTCCCAAAAGCCGGCTCAGCGAATGGGCGGATCAGCTGGGCAAAAACCGCGGGCGCGGGCTGATTGTGTATGGGGAGCTTGGCGGACAGACAGACGAGGCCAGGGCCATTCATGTAATAGTCAATTTTTTAAACTCCGCTTTGGGAAATGACGGCATAACTGTCAGCCGCCGCCAGGCGCAGGCCCACAAGTTTGGATCTTTCAGGGACATCAAAAGCCTGATTGAGGCGCTGAGCGCGGGAGACATTCAAAATCTGATCATTTACAAGGTGAATCCTGTTTACTCCTATCCTGATCACAAAAAGCTTTTGAGCGCGCTTAAAAAAGCCAAGACAGTTGTTTATGCGGGGGACCGGATTGATGAAACCGGATTTCATGCCGATTACATCGCCCCCGACTCCCATGATTTGGAAAAATGGGGCGACTGGGAGTTTAAAAAAGGGGTTTTTTCCATCCAGCAGCCCGCCATCCGGCCCCTCTACAAAACAAGAGCTTTTGAGGACAGCCTGCTGGCCTGGATCAAGGGCGGACAGGAGCAAATGGCCGGCCGGCCCATCAAACAGGCGGAAAACTATTACCGCTACATCAAAAGCCGCTGGGAATCCGAAAAAGGCCCCGGCTTTTGGAATCGCTTTTTGGAAAAAGGGGTCTGGGGCGCGGAAAGCCCCAAGACGAGCTCTCCGGCAAGAGCTTTCCGCCCGGAGGCCGCGGCGTTTTTGGCCAGAGCCTTGAAAAAAAACCTTGAGGGTTTTGTTGAGGAAGCCCGCCTCAAAGCCAAAGCTGGCGCGCCGCAAAATCCCCAAGAATTTCAAAAGGGCCGGGAATCAGGCGCCAATCCAAACAGCCCAAAAGCGCAATTTCCCTATCATTTGAGCCTCTATCAAACCGCCGCGCTGAAGGGCGGGGACATGAGCAATGTGGCCTGGCTGCAGGAGTTTCCTGATCCCGTCACAAAAATCTGCTGGGACAATTACCTCTGCATCAGCCCAAAGGCAGCCATTAAAGAGGGCTTGAGGGAGGGGGATCTTGTTCAGGTCCGTCTGGCCGGCGGGGCAGCCCTGAAGGCGCCGGCTCATATTCAGCCCGGCCAGGAGGACAGCGCTCTGGCCCTGGCTGTGGGATACGGCCGGACCCGCGCCGGCTCTGTGGGAAGCCATGTCGGCGTGAATGCATGGCGGCTGGCCGGGGCGGGCCGCCCTGGACAGGCGGCTTTTGCCGGCCTAAGCGCCGCGCTCAAAAAAACCGGAGGCTCTGTTCCTCTGGCCAATGTTCAGGGGCATCACTCTATGGAGGGGAGGGACATCGTCCTGGAAGCCCCGCTGGAGGAGTTTGCAAAAAACCCCTCTGCCGGCATTCCAAAACATCACAGGGGGCCAAGCCTCTGGTCAAAGCATAAATACAGCGGACACAAATGGGGCATGGCGATTGACTTGAACAGCTGCATCGGCTGCGGCGCCTGCATGCTGGCCTGCCAGTCGGAAAACAACATTCCCTCCGTTGGAAAGCGCTATGTTTTAGAGGGCCGCGAGATGCACTGGATCCGCGTGGACCGCTACTACAAGGGCGGGCCGGACAACCCCTCCGCCCTTCATCAGCCCGTCACCTGCATGCATTGTGACAACGCGCCCTGCGAAACAGTCTGCCCGGTTTTGGCCACGGTCCACAGCAGCGAGGGGACCAACGACATGATCTACAACCGCTGTGTGGGAACCCGCTACTGCGCCAACAACTGCCCTTATAAGGTCAGGCGCTTTAACTGGTTTGGCTATGACAAAAAAATCCGCGCGCCTTTGGATATGGCGCTGAACCCGGAGGTGACAGTCCGCGGGCGCGGCGTGATGGAAAAATGCACCTTTTGCATTCAGAGAATTGAAGGGGGCAAGGCGCGGGCCAAAAGAGAGGGCCGGCCCCTTAAAGACGGCGAAATTCAAACCGCCTGCCAGCAGTCCTGCCCCTCAGAGGCCATTGTGTTTGGGGATTTAAATGACCCCGGCTCGGCTGTGGCGAAGGCTTTTCAGGCCAAAAACAGCTACGCGCTTTTGGACGATATGCTGAACACCAGGCCGGCGGTCAAATACCGGACAAAAATCAGAAACAAGCCGGCCGGGCAAGACTCCTCCAATGGCGCAAAGCCCAAAGCTTCGGGGCATTAAGGCTTAAGCAAAGCCTCAAAGCTTCAGAGGATGAGCGGCTCTCAGGCGGAAACAAAAGCCCTTAGGCTGAAAGAATAAAAATGGCGGGAAAAACATCTTTGCGAAAGCCGCTTGTCCAGGGGGATAAAACCCTAAAGCAAGTCACTGATGACGGGGCAGGGCTCACAGAAAGCCGCCCCGGCAAAAAATTTCTGTCCCTTTTGCTTTCAGCCAAAACCCTGTTTTTGTTTTACATCGCGGTTATGGCCGCCATTGCCGTTAAAGGCATGGGGCTTATGGGCGTCAATAACCCCGTGAACTGGGGCACAGACATTGTCACTTTTGTTTTTTGGATTGGCATTGGGCATGCGGGGACCTTGATCTCGGCCATTTTGTTTTTGTTTCGGCAAAAGTGGCGGAACTCCATTGCCCGGACCGCAGAGGCCATGACGGTGTTTGCCGTCCTGACAGCGGCGGTTTTTCCGATTTTGCATCTGGGCCGGCCCTGGCTGTTTCACTGGTTTCTCCCCTACCCCAATCAAAGGGGGCCGCTTTGGCTGAACTTCCGCTCCCCTTTGATGTGGGATGTGTTTGCCATTTCCACTTATGGCCTTGTGTCTTTTTTATTCTGGTATATCGGGATGATGCCTGACCTGGCCTCTCTGAGGGACCGGGCCAAACATAAAATCCGGCGGTTTTTTTACGGCGCGCTTTCGCTCGGCTGGCGGGGGACGGCCCGAAACTGGAGTCATTATGAAATGACTTACCTGCTGCTGGCGGCGCTTTCAACGCCTCTGGTGCTGTCCGTGCACAGCATTGTCTCGTTTGACTTTGCCACGGCGGGGCTTCCGGGCTGGCACACAACAATCTTTCCCCCTTATTTTGTGGCGGGAGCGATTTTTTCCGGCTTTGGCATGGTTGTGACTTTAATGTGCCTGCTCCGGCATTTTGTCCCGCAGCTTAAGGGCTACATCACGATGGATCACATGGAAAACATGAACAAGGTTATTTTGACGACCGGCATGATGGTGGGATACGCCTACGGATCTGAGTTTTTTATTGCCTGGTATTCCGGATCCTCTTATGAGCAATACGCCTTTTTAAACCGGGCGTTTGGGCCTTACTGGTGGTCATACTGGATTATGATCTCCTGCAATGTGATTTTTCCCCAGCTGTTTTGGATCCGAAAGGTCCGAAGAAGCATAAAGGCCATGTTTGTCATATCCATTTTGGTTAATGTGGGCATGTGGTTTGAGAGGTATGTGATTGTGGTCACAGCCCTTCACAGGGATTTTCTGCCGTCCAGCTGGGGGCTTTTCAAGATGACTTTTTTTGACTTTGGCGCTCTGATTGGGAGCTTTGGGATGTTTTTCACTTTGTTTTTGATTTACCTGCGGCTGATCCCGGCCATTGCCATTTCGGAGATCAAGCCGGGGATATCTGCCGAAAAGGGGGGCGCGCATTGATTTTTAAAAAAAAATTCTCTTTAAAAAATCTTTCCCGCTACAAGGCGCGGGGCGGATGGGCCGGCCTTTGGACAGATGAGCGCGCCTTTTTGCGCGCGGCGGGTGAGATCCGCAAAATCCGCGGCGGCGGAGAGCAAAACATTGTCTGCCTAAGCCCTTACCCTGTCCATGGCCTTGAAGAGGCTCTGGAGATCCCGCGCTCCCGCATCCCATGGGCGGCTTTTGCCTTTGGCCTGGGCGGCTGTTTGTTTGGCCTCTGGTTTACATGGTGGGTTTCCGCTGTGGACTGGCCGATTATCATTGGAGGCAAGCCCCACTGGTCGCTTGCCGCTTTCATACCGGTTATTTTTGAGCTGACGATTTTGTTTGCCGCTTTAAGCTCTATAGCGGCGCTGATTTACTCCTGCGGTTTGCCGCATATTTCCCCTCCGGTGATTGACCCGGCGCTCACATCCCATAAATTTGCCATTTTTATCCCCGCTTCTGACGGCGCCTCTGACGGCGCGCCTGATGACGCGCGGCCATTGGGGGAGCGGCAGCCGGAGGAGGGGGGCCGGCCGGAGGGAAAAACCCTCTCAGGCGATGAAGCCAAAAAACTGCTTGAGGATATGGGGGCGAAGGACATCCTTCAAACTGTTTTTTAGCAGGGAGAAAATGAAAAAATTTTTGAGACAAACAGGCTGCCGGGCGGGGCTGGCCCTTTTCGGGGGGGGGCTGCTTCTGGCGGCGGCGGGATGCTCATGCTCTGGAGGGCGCAACCGGACAGATTCTGAGTATGTCCTTGACATGATGAGCCAAAAAAGCCTGAAGGCGCAGGAGGGCGGCCCCCAGGGGGAGATGCTGATGAGGCTTCCGCCAGAGGGCGCCCGCGCCAGAAACCGCCGCTATTACCCTTACACTGAGGATCCTGAACAGGCCAAAAGCCTGAAAAACCCCTTTGCGGACGATCCGGCATTTATCCAGGCCGGCAAAAAGCATTACGAAAGATTCTGCATTTACTGCCATGGCCGGCTTGGGGATTCAGGAGAGGGGGCCACAGTGGCGCCGAAGATGATCATCAAGCCCCCTTCGCTTTTAGCCGATCGCGCCCTGTCTATGAGCGATGGAGAGATTTATCACATCATTTACAATGGCCGCGGGCTTATGGGGGGCTACAGCATCCAGCTGGAGACCCCGGAGCAGCTGGCGCTTTCGCGGCATATCGGCGCCGGGCTGGCGGCGGAAGCCGGGGAATACAAAGGCTCCAAAAATATATGGTCTGTGGTCAGCTATATCCGCGCCCTGCAGGAAAGCGCAAAGCAGTAAAGCCCCCGGCCCGGCCTGTTTGCGGGGGCGGCTGGCGGCCGCTCCCCTCTCAATGCCTGGCCTAAAGTTTTGCAGCGCTTTAGCCGATAAATCCTTGCAGTGAAAGCAAAAAACCCGGTCTTTGGTCCCCCCCCCCCCCCCCCCCCGGCTTTTGGCGGGGAGGGAGGGCTGTTTTGAGCGGCGGCATGAGCCCAAAGGGGTTTTCGCTGGTCAGTGTTTTGGTCTCCAGCGCTCTGGGGCTGATGGTGGTTATGGGAATCTCCCACAACATGATCCAAACCGCCCTTAATCGCCAAATCATGGAAAAGCGCCACCTCAGGCAGGACATGCAGACATTTATCAAAGCCGCCCTCAACAACTCAGCCTCCTGCCAAAACACGCTCTCATCACAGCTGGACTCTGGCGCCGCGAAAGCGGACAAAAACCTCGCGCCCCATGCCGGCCAGGAGCGAAAGTTTGAGATCAAAATCCTCAAAGACGCCAATGGAGGGACGATTCTTGACTTTTCCAAAGACGCCTCTGGCAATCTCACCCATCAGGCAAGCAAAATCCGGCTTTCCGATCTGGGGATTGACCGCTTTGAAAAAATGGAGTTCATCCACAGCAAATCCCAGCCAAGCCTCGGAAAAGTTGTCTTAAAATCCAAAACCAGCATCGGGAGCCTTCACAATAGGCAAAACAGAGAGCTTGTCTGGCATCTTTCCGGCCTGACAATAGGAGATCCGGACGGGGCGGACACCGATGGCGATGGGACGGACCTTGGCGATCAGGTCCAGTCCTGCTCGGAGGCTGAGCCTTTGAAGATTCTCTGCGGCTCAGCCGTCACAGGCAGCCCGCATGAAAATGGCGGAGGCTTTGTGGAAAACAGCGCCAATGTCCATGGCAGCGCTTATGTGTCCAAAAAATCTGTGGTTTGCGGAAATGCAAAAGTTGAGGGGCAAGCCAGGGTTTTAGGCGGAGCCATTGTGAAAGACAGAGCTATAGTCAGGGAGAGGGCTTTGGTCTATGGGAACGCGCAAATATCCGGAGATGCGGAAATCTCCGGCGATGCAAAAGTCTATGACAATGCCAAGGTTTCGGGGAATGCGAAAGTCAAGGACCATGCAAAAGTCTATGACAATGCCAAAGTTAGAGGGTCTGCCAAAATTTATGGATCCTCGCAGGTTTATGAGTCAGCCAACATCTATGACTCCGCAGAGGTTTATGGCCCAGGCGCGGAAGTCTATGGGAACGCGCAAGTCAGCCATACAGCCAAAGTTTATGGGAGCGCCAAAATTTTTGGGAACGCCAAAATACAGTCAAGCTCTGAAGTTAAGGGCAGCGCCAAGGTTTTTGACACGGCCACAGTCAGCGGGCGCCAGGCAATAGTTGATGGCAGAGCCCAGGTTTATGGAGACGCTGAAGTGGCTTACGAAGCGCAAGTCTCGGATGACGCCAAGATTTTTGGGAACGCCCTAATTACAGGAAACGCCAAGCTTTATGGGCATGCCCAGCTTATGGGAAACGCCGGCATGAACATGAACGCTAAAATGCATGGGCATGCCAAAGCATGGGGAGGGTCTTACATATCAGGTTCGGCCAATATATATGGGCATGTCAATATCAACACCCATGTCAAGGGAACCTGCGAATGCTTCTATAATACAACCTCAGCAGTTCCCAGAAAAAATTTTACCGCCGGATGCTCAGACGGAACTTGCTCTCCATTGACAGTCCCTGACTAAGCTCTGTTTGACGCGCCGCGGGCCTGAAATTATTTTATAAGGCGGCCGGCCGGAAATGCCTTCAAGAGGCCGCGCTTTGCGCGGGATTTTGTTGGCGCCCGCCCCCCCCGGCGCGGAGGGGGGCCTTGTTGGCGGCAAATGCGGAAAAAAGAGGCCTGAGGCCCCGCCCTCAGCCTCCTCAGCTTAAAAAAAAAGGGGGCGCGCCCAGCGGCGGCAGCATAACCGCGCTTGCTTTCAGGGGCTGGCTGCCCTAATATAAAACCCCCCCCTTCTGACAGGCTGGACAGGGGGCTGGGCAGGCGCCGCCATGGAAAACAGTCAGAATTTGCAGAGCGGCAAAGCGCCGCAGGGCGTCACAAGCGCCTCCAGCCTGAAGTTTGCCTTCCCGGACAGGCTGAAAACCGCTCTTTCCGTCTGCATGCTCATCGGCGCAGCCGCTTTTGCCGCCGGCCTGTTTATGGAAAAAGACCGCGCCTGGGGGGCTTTTCTCACGGCCTCGCTTTTTGTCTTGTTCCTGAGCCTGGGGGGAGTGTTTTTCACAGCCATCCAGCATGTCTCCAAGGCGGGCTGGAGCGTCAATATCCGCCGGCTTATGGAGGGCTTTGGCGCTTACCTGCCCTGGGGCGCGCTTGCGGCCCTGGCGCTGCTGTTTTCCGGAAAATCCCTTTATATATGGTTTGACCCCGCTCAAGCGGCGGGGGATCATCTCCTGGCCCACAAGGCGCCTTACCTGAATATCTGGTTTTTTTCCCTCAGGCTGATTGTTTTTTTTGGAATTTGGATCTGGCTCGCGCGGCGGCTGGCGGGTTTTTCCCTCAAGCAGGATCAAACCGGGGATCCGGGCTTAAGCCAAAAAAGCGCCCGCCATTCAGTGGCTTTTTTGATTCTATTCACTTTAAGCTTTACCTTTTTTACTGTGGATGTTTTGATGAGCCTTGAGCCTCACTGGTTTTCCACAGTGTTTGGGCTTTACGCTTTTTCCGGGCTGATTCAGTCTTTTATTGCCGCTTTGATTTTGCTGGCCATTTATTTTCGGCGGCGGGGGCCGCTGGCCGGCCTTGTGAATGAAAATCACCTCCATGACCTGGGCAAATTTCTGCTTGGCTTCACTATATTTTGGGCCTACATCGCCTTCAGCCAGTATATGCTGATCTGGTATGCCAACCTGCCTGAGGAGACAGGCTATTACCACCGCCGGGCGCAAATGCCATGGCTTTGGCTTTCCCTGGCGCTGATTGTGTTTAAGTTTATTGTCCCTTTTTTGTTTTTGCTTCCCCGATGGGTCAAAAGAGACGAGCGCGCCTTGATTTTTATCAGCTCTCTGATTTTGATCATGCAGTATGCGGACATTTACTGGATGACCGGCCCCTCTCTGCATGCCGAAGGCCCGCGCTTTGGATTTGTTGAGGCCGGCGCGCTGCTGGGATTTGGAGCGGCGCTTCTTCACTCGCTGCTTTCTTTTTTAAGCCGGCATCCCGCCGCGCCTTTGAGGGATCCCTATAAGCCGGAATCTGACTCTCACGCTGTCACTTATTGAGGCGGCGGCGCGCCTGCCGCGCCTGTTTGCGCTTTTCCGCCAATAGGCGGAGGAGAAATCCCCCCTTGACTGATTGAAATCCCCTCTGATTGAAATCCCCTCTGATTGAAATCCCCCTCTGATTGAAATCCCCCTCTGACAAGGGAAACTTAGAGGGTTTGCGCATGCGGGGGGTTTAAAATCAGGCCATAATCATTTGCAGGAAACACTCGCCTCTTCGGGGGTGTAAATAAAGGAAAGAACAGGCCCCAGCCCGGCTATGATGTAGCTTAAAACTCCTGGAGCGATATGTTTGACGGCGCCTTGGGCGATATTTGTCTGCGCGCGAACAGACCTCCAGCCCCTGTCCCCGCAGATCTCCTGAACATCAACGGGAGGGGAAAACTCCACCAATCCAAGGACGCCTATATGATGCCACTGCGCGCTGTCATGCGGCGCCCCGGCGGCGGCGGCGCTTTCCCCGCTGTTCACAAAGTGAATGGTATGACAGGAAAGAAAAGAAAAAGCCAAAAGAAGCAAAAAGAATACTCGCTTAACCATTTAAATCGCCTCCAATAGTTTGGCGCCGGCGCGCGGCGCTTGTTCCCCTGCCTTTCCGCGCCAGGCCTTAGCGGCCTTAGGGGCTTTAAGGGCTTGTTCCCCTGCCTTTCCGCGCCAGGCCTTAGCGGCCTTAGGGGCTTTAGGGGCTTGTTCCCCTGCCTTTCCGCGCCAGGCCTTAGCGGTCGTAGGGGCTTTAGGGGTTTGTTCCCCTGCCTTTCCGCGCCAGGCCTTAGCGGTCGTAGGGGCTTTAGGGGTTTGTTCCCCTGCTTTTCCACACCAGACCTTAGCGGTCTTAGGGGCATAAATCCCAGAGCCAACCTTATATCCGAAAAGTCCCAAAGCAACGGCTATGAGGCCGCCACTTATAACCCCTTCGGCACCTGCTTCAGCCACAATCGCTGCGAAATTGTCGTCTTCGCCACCGTCAAAAAGATCCCAATCATCTGAGAACAAGGCGTAAGAGTAAAAAGCAGCGGCCCCGATTGCCAGCCCCAAGACCGCGGGGATAAGAGCATCCGCAAAAGTGGTCTGGGACTGAAGCTTGACCGGCTTCTCGCCGTTTTTGCATATCTCTCCGGCGGGAACAACAGAATCTCCCACAAGGCCCCACAAAAAGAAAGGCTCGCTTTTTTGATAATCGGGCTTTAGGCGGGCTGTTTTTGCGGCGGCCCTCCCTTCGGGGTAGACAGTCAAGGTCTGGCAGGAGATCAGGGAGCTTAAGCAAACCAGCAGGCCGGCGGCTTTTAAATTGCGTTTGATTGTTGTATTAGAGATTTTCACAGCGCCTGCCCCCTGTTTTCGAGATGTTTTCGGATGTTTTTGAGATATCCGCCCCTTGTTTTCAGAATCTGGCCTCAAAATCTTGTCTGCCAGCAAACCCGCCAGGGGTTTTGAGGCTTCCTATTGAGGCATCCTATCCATATAAACAGCTTCCAGGCATAAAATCAACAAAAAAAATCTGAGCCTGTCCCCCTGCGGAGCCTGCCCCCCCCCGCAAATTTTATTATGGTCCAGATCCCTTCCGGGGCGGCGTATGCCAGGGAGAGGCGCAGAGCCTGCCTCCCGCAAATTTTATCATGCTCCAGGGCCTCTTAATCCATAAAATGCAGCCTTTGATCTGGAAAACATGCAAAAAAAAATCAAAAAACCCTTCCCTCTTTTACTCCCCCGGCGGCTCCAGAGGAGCGAAATACAGTTTTGAAGATGCGGGGGGCTTTTCCTTTTTGCAAAAGGCCGGCTCCGCCAAAGGCCCGGCAGTCAGGAATTGACCAGGGTCACAGACAGCGCCCCGCTGCTCCTCTCATCCGCGCAAAGACGCAGCTTCCTCCATGCCCCTCTTTTTGAATAAGCATGCTGGCGGGCTTTCCACCCCTTTTTTCCAAAAACCTTGAGGCCGGAGCTGTCCGCCACAACATAAAGGCTCCCCTTTGCTTTCCCCGGTTTTCCTCTGCCCCCGCGCGGCCTAACCCCGCCGCTGCTGCCAAAACGGCGGCTCAAAGTGGAAAAGTGAGGGATCTTAATGTCTCCAAAACCAGCCAGCTTAAAAAAACTCTGGGCAAAGCCCTGAACAGAGCGGAGCGGCATTTTGTATTTAGACCGAATCAAAGACAAAATCTCAATGGCTGTATCTGAATACACTCTCTGAAAGCCGCCGCGGCCCGAAGCCTCGCTGTTATACCAGGACGAGTCCATTTCCTTGGAAAACAGAAAAGTTATGGAGCCTCTGCCGGCGAGCTCCTGATTATGGACTTTCCATTTTATCTTTCTTTTTTTTGCTGCCATTTCCGCCTCCTCTTTATGGCTTATTATCAAACACAGCGCCAATAAAGCGCAAACAGCGCCAGCCTTTAGTCTAGAAATGCCCTTAAGCCAGCCCTCCTCTAATTTTCTTTGTTTCCGCCAAAAAAGCCAGCCGCGGCGCGGCAAACTCTTCCAAAATGGAATATTTTTGCCTTGAAGCGCCCACAAGGCCCGCCTTGCTCTGCCGCCAGAGCAGATCTTTGGAGAAAGCCAGCCAGATCCCCGCGCTGAACTCCTGTTTTTGCCTCAAAAAGCCAGCCAGACCCCCGCGCTGAGCCTGCTTGCGGGGGGGAACAGCCGCCAAGCCATCTATTGAAACAGGCCGCGGCCGCAGGCCAGTCCTTTGGACAAGCCTGCCGCTCCGCGAAACAGCCGCTAAGCCAGCTATTGAAACAGGCCGCGGAAACAGCCGTCCAGACAAACGCCGGCGCCGAGCCTCTGCTTTTTCCCGCAGCTCCAGGGCTGGAAAGCCGGGCAGTCATTTTAATGAAGCCTCCCCGCAGCAAGCCGCGGGGGAATTAAATCCAAAACGATTAAAACCAAAAATCAGATTTTTTTATTGACAGGGCTTCAAATTTTCTGTATGCGCTTAATATATGGCCGGGTTTTGCCCTTTCAGCCAGCATTGAGTCTATGATACAGCTTGTTCCAAATGGCCCTTATCTGCCTGAAGAGATTGAGCAGGCTCTAAGAAATGATGAGCTGGTGTTTTTTTGCGGCGCCGGCGTCTCGGCTCAAAATGGCCTGCCTTCGTTTAAAGGCCTGGTTGAAAAAGTCTGCAAAAAACTCCTCATAAACATAGATAAAGAGCCTCTGTTAAAGGAGGCGAAAAAGACAAAAAGCTATGACGGCATTTTGGATATAGTTGAGGGAAACCAAGATTTTTCAGTTGAGCGAAAAGCTTTAAGAAAAAAAGTCATCCGCATTTTGAGCCAAACCCAAGGCGAGCCGGAGATTCACAAATCCCTTTTAGAGCTTTCTGCCCTGCCGGATGACAGAGGCCACCGGCTGGTCACAACCAATTTTGACAGGCTGTTTTTTGAAGCGGGGCTTAAGCCTGAGCTTGCAGACATCGCTCCAAAGCTTGCGCCGCCAAGAAAAAAAGAAGCCTGGAAAAACCTGACATTTCTGCATGGCGTAATTGATGAGCAACAAAATCCGGATGGCGCCAGCCTTGTCCTTACAAGAAAAGATTTTGGCCTGGCCTATTTTTATGATGGCTGGGCCGCCCGCTTTATTATCCAGCTTTTTCAGGACTGGACGGTATTGTTTATCGGATACAGCGCGGATGATCCTGTGGTGAGCTATCTTCTCTCGGCAATCAGCTATGAAAATCAGAGAAGAAGAGCAAACCTTAAAGCCTCATCCGGCATAAAAAAGGGGGGCATCAAGCCCTCAATATACGCCTTTGCCGGATATGAGACAGGCAAAGAGGAAGAGACAAGAAACAAATGGACATCTAAGGGAATTGAGCCTGTGTTATACAAAAAACAAGAAAATGATCATTCTCTTCTCTATAAAACCATCAAGGAATGGGCGGAGCAAAAGAAAACAGGCTTAAGAGGCAAAAAACATTGGCTGAAAGAGCATCTGAAAGGCTCTTGCAAAGAAACTGACAAAGGAAAAGCGCAGACTTTTATTTCACGCTTGAAAACAGATCAAGATATAGCCGAATATTTTCCGCAAATAAATTATTCTGAAAGCTCTGATTCAAAAAAATTTAAGCCAGCTGATATAAGCTGGCTGAATGCCTTTTCTGAATCAACTTTTTCTGAACCAACAGGCTCAGAAAAAAAGAAGCCCAAAAGCAATTCATTGTTAGCTCCCAGACCCAAAGCGCCCGCTGAAAAAAATTTTTTGGAAAAACTGAACTTCCGGACAAAGGCTGCTCAGACAGGGCGCCTCGCTTTTTGGGAGCCTTTGACGCGCTTTGAGATTGCCGCTGCCAGATGGCTTCTGCATCATTTAGACAAAAAAGAGCTGATCCACTGGCTGATAGACAAATTGCCGCGGGGCGCAATATCCCTTCATCCAGAATTTAAGCGAATGATCGAGCTTAAATTAAGAGCCATCAGCAATCCAAAAGAAACGCTTGGAGAAAGACAGTTTTTGTTTTGGCAAATTCTTATGAGTCAAAAAGAGCGCTTAAATGCGGGCATCGGCTTTGGAGGAAATTTCTTAATGCATGATATCAAAACAAGCTATTCCCATGTAAAAATGCAAAGGCTTTTGCATGCTCTGGAGCCTTATATTGTATTTGAAAAACATTTTTCTTCCAAAAAGCTTTTGAAGCTTGAGGGCCGGCCCGATATTGACACAATTTACAAACCGGCGCTAATGATTGATATGGATTATTATCCCTCCAGATCAGAAATAAAAAATGAGGATGTTTTGCTCCGCCATGCGGAGGATTTTTCCGATCTGCTGAAAAAAGCCATGGAGCTTGCCAGTTTTTCAGGGATCATTCAAAATGGAGAGGATCCGTTTTTTATTCTCAGGCCCTCCATTGCCTCTCACAGCCAAAATAGAAACTTTGAATCCTGGCTTTATTTGATTGACCTGGCGCGGGAGAGCTTTGACGCGGCTTTGAAAAAAGACACAAGCCTTGCCGGCCTTTTGCTGAGCAAATGGCAGCGCTCTCCCTTCTCTCTGTTTCAGAGGCTTATTCTTTATGCCGTGACCGAGCATAAAGAGCTGGACGCAAAACCCGCGCTTGATTTGTTTAAGAAAAACCCTTCTGTTTTATGGTCTGTGACCTGCCGGCATGAAGTTTTAAAATATTTAAGCGGGCGGGCGCATTCAAAAAAAGAGGCAGCCGAGCTTTTGGATTTGATTTTTAAAGGCCCTCCCCGCTCAATGTTCAAAAAAGATATTGATGAAAAAATCTTGACTGAGCATAATGAAATAGAAATGCATAAAAGATTATTTCATATTAAAATCTCCGGCGCTCAGCTCTCAAAAAGCGGGGAAGAGCTTTATCAGGATATCCAGAAAAGATACGGCCTGGGACGGGGGCCAAAAGACAAAAATGCTGATTCCCGCAAATTTCCTTTTTATAGGACAGGGCCTAAAATTTTAGGCTCTGAAAATCGCTATCATAACTCAAGCAATGAGGAAATTTTTGATGACATCAAACGCGCGGAGACAGACTATGACATGCAGACAAAAAGAGAGAATTTTCGCGAGTTTGTCAAAAAAGATCCAGAAGGAATCAAAAAAGGCTTTGAGATTCTCTCAATGTTTGAGGACAATGATTTAAATTCCGCCCCTTTTTGGAGCGTGTTTTTATTTGAAATCTCCATGTCAGGAGATATGCAAAAAGGCAGTGAGCATTTTTTAAAATCCCTAAAAAAAACAGAAAGCTTTAATGACAGCTTCATAAAAGAATGCCTTTGCTCTTTGATACACGGATTAAGCCAAAAGGCCGGGGTTGTTTATGAAAAAGAGGGCCAAGGGTATTTTAAAAAATGGTGGCTTAAGCTCTGGCAGCTCAGCGCTGAAAATTATAAAAGCTCAGAAAAAGAATCTGATTTTTCATCTCAGTCGCTCAATTCAAATTTTGGCAAGCTTTCAGAGATCATATTTCAGATTTTATGGAATGCATTCCCTGATTCCAAGTCTTCAAAAAACGCCAAAATGCCAAAAGAGATAAAAGATTGTTTTAAAATCATGATTCAGGGAGGGAAAGAAAAAGACCCCTCCGCTCTTTTTAATTTTGGCTTTTATTTATGGCATCTATGGCATTTAGACAGGGGATGGACAATGGAAAGCCTAAAGCCTTTAATGGATTGGAAGAAAATAAAAACAAACAGAAAAGCTTATCAGGCTTTATGGGAGGGATATTTTCATCGGGTGCTTTTAAGCCCTGATTTTGCCACTGACTTTAAAGAGGAGTTTTTTCATCTTCTTCTTTATGGAAAAGATCTCTGCAAAATGAAAGAAGGGGGAATAGGCAGGGCGAAATATCAGTCAGCGCTTGTGGAAATCTTTTTTATTTTAACCGGCGGAAGATGGGTTCCAAATATCTTTAAAAGAGATAAGATCGAAGAAATCATCCGCGCCTTTGATGATGCGGGATTCTGGGAAAAGCTTGCCAGAAAGATCTGGGTCCAGCTAAAAGATTCAGAAAAAGAAAAATCCCCCGTCTTATGGTCTGAAAAAATCAGGCCTTGGATAGACAATTTTTGGCCGCCGCAGGCCAGTATGAAAACCCATGAAACAGCGGGATATTTGTCTTTGGCCTCTCTGCATTGCGGAGACAAATTTCCTGAAGCTTTAATGTTTTTGAAAGATAAAATTGAGGGCGCTTCCAGCGAAAATCAAGGTGATATTGTTTATCATATAGAAAAATGCAATAAGAAGTTTGATGTTTTTAAGAATCATCCAAAGGAGCTGCTGCAGCTTTTAATGTGGAGCTTTCCTGAAAGAAAAATTTGCCCTTTCTTCAGTGAAACAATAAAAGATGTTTTGGATACTATAAAAAAAGAAAATCCAAAAATTGAAGCAGACAAAAATTACAAAAACCTGCGGGAAAAGCTTCCTGAATAGCCCCTTCCAGCCAGCTTGAATTTGCTGTTATGCCAGCTGCTCGGTTTTTTTAGATTTCGCCTTTTTCCGGCTTTTTGCTGTTTTTCTGCCTAAAAGCTGTGTTTTTATTGAATAAGAGTTCTCATTCTAATGCTTTTGCGGATAATTATTTCCAGGCGGTCTCTTTAATTTTTTTCAGAGACAGAGCGGTTTTTTAGACGAAGGCGGGCGATTTTTCAGCCCTGCAAGCTTTTGCTTTAATTTAGCTGAAGAAAAAACTTTCGTTTCGCTTGTCAGTCCTGCTCCACCCAGACTGCAGCTCAATTTGTGTTCCAAATATTCCACTATTTGATCTATAGCTTTAACATTATCTTCTTGATTTTTCCCTGTTTTAATGACAAGCCAAAAGAAAAATCTTCTTCCCTTCAGGTTGTCTGCTGTTTTTCTGCTTTTTTGAGCCAAAAAGCATAATATCAAACGCGCCCCATAAACTTTTAAACAGTTTTCCCGCCTTAAAAGATCTATTACAACCTCTTGATTATGGCCTTTGTCTTTTAGAAGACTGTTTATTGTCCTTTTAAGATCAGTATCCTCGATCAAAACAGCTATATCCGCTTGGTTTGCTTCGATATACAGATAATCACAGCAGGAGGGAGTTCCAAGCCCCGCCTTTTTTGCCATTGGCTCTGCGCTTTCCCCTCCATCCATGCGATAGCCGAAAAAAGGCAGTGGCTCCCGCTCAAAAGCCAGTTTTATTTTTTCTTTAAAAAGAGATAAATCAACAGGTTTTGAATCAGCCATTTGCCGTCCCGTATCTAATTTTTCCAGGAATTTTCTAAAAAATTTGCGCCTTATGATGGAAAGACAACTCTAAAAAATTCTCTTTCTTAAAAAAAAAAGCCAAAGGCATCAAGAGCGCCGGCTATCTCCTGTGTCCCGGTTTTCTGATTTTGCCCCCTCCAAAAACAGTTTCAAAAACGGCTTGGCAAGGTCTTTTTTAATGAGGCGGATTTGCTCCCGCATGTTTTTGGCCGGCTCCACAGAGGAGGCGGAGCCGTCCTCTTGAAGCGCCAGCTGATTCAGGGCAATTAGCTTTTTATCTTCAGGGCGCTCTTCCAGGCGCTCCTCCAGCCATTTCAGCATATCAATGCTGTGGGTTGCGATAACCACAAAAGCTCCCGCTTTGGCCAGGCGGAAGAGAATTTTCATCATTTCCATCTGCCATGCGGGATGCAGGCTGGTTTCCGGCTCGTCAATAAACAAAACTGTCCCTTTGTCCAAAGCCTTTTTTTCTATCAAAAGGGCCAGCAGGCCCAAGGGCGCGATGCCCGCTGCTGTTAAAGGAAGGGAATGCCGCTTTCCTCCAAACTCTTTAAAATACAGATTGCCAGAAACATCAATAATTATTTTTCCCTTTATGATTTTTTGAGTTATTTCCTCAAAAATTTCAGGAAAAGCCATTTCCCCTGAAAGGCTGTCCCGCAGCCGCGCGGCCAAATCAATAAAATGCTTTGGAATCAAAAGGCTTTTTCTGCCGGAAAAGCGCAAGTAAGACAGCCTCTCCCCCGCTCTTAAAAGCGGCTCTTTCAGCTTCCAGTAAAAGGGCGATTCAATAAAAATTGCCCCTGATTTAGCCTGCAGCTCCGCCAGGCCGGCGGATGAAAAATCAGACTGAATCCGCTCCGCTTTCAGGCTGATTTTGCATATAGAGAAATTATCAGAAGATTTTTTTCCCCCTGCCGCCTTTTCAAAGGAAATATGAGCTTCTTTTTCCGTGTCGCCCTTTAACTCCCGCAAAACAGGGGCCTGAAAGTTTTCTATAAAGCTGCTTTTCAAAATCAGGGAAATCCCCTCTCTTTGAAATCGCGCAAAATCCCCGCTTTTTATTTGTTTTAAAATTTTGACACCCTGCTTTATATTTCGCGCTCCGCTGTGGATAACAGGCCTGATGTCTTGACTAAAGGGATTCTCTTTAGCAAAAGAATCAGAAATTTCTCCATAACCAAGGGAAAAAGCAAGATGATTAAAAAGCTCAAGACAGTCCAAGCTTGATTTGATCAGCTGTTTTAAAATTTTATCAAGCTTTTGATCAAAGCTGTCTGAAAGGGAATGGGCGCTTTCTTTTTTTTGCTCTGGATTTTTCGCCTCAGTGTTTGCGGATTCGGAGTTAGACTCATCACTCAAGGCGCCGCCGTCAAGAGGCGCTTCTTTATGAGCCAGGCGGAAAAGATCTGATGCCCGCTCTGGAAAAGCATGAGGTCCTAAAGCAGGCATTTTATCAAAATCAGAGCATAACAGCTTAAGGTTTTCTATATCCGCGCTTATTTTTTGCGCTTTTGGCTGAAGTTTTTTCACAAGATTTTCGTTTCTGCTTATAATTTTATCTTCCCTCTCTGTCTCTTTTAACTTCTCTTGAATTTGTTTCGAGAGATGTTTTCTTTTTCTCGCAAGTTCAAAATTTTCCTCATGAGTTTTTACTTCCTCTGCTTTTCTCTCAAGTCCTTCAACCTCAATATATTCAGGCAATTCCTGTTCCTGTCTTTCAAGTTTTATGTCTATTATTTCCATATTCAAATTCTCAGCAGCGCGGGCTAAATCCTCCCGGCCTCTCATCAAAGGCTCCAGTTTATGGCGCATATAAGCCCATGTTGGCTCGCCGCCGAAAGATCTGAAAACAGAATACAGGGTTTTTGAGACAAAGCTTTTGCCGGAGCTGTTGGGGCCGGCCAGAACAGTCAAAGGCCGAAAAAAGAGGCTGGCGCCTTTCAGCTTGCCAATATTATCAATTTTGACTTTAAAATTCATTTATAATTTCCTGGGACAGGCGTTTTTTAAAAGCTTTTCTGTTTCGCTTCGCTTTTTTTGCTTGTTATAAATTTTTCCGCCAATGATTTTTTTAAAATCCTTTATCAAAGGTTTATCTTTAGTCGCCAGCAATTTTGCGCCTGAGGCCAGGGCCAAAGCCAGAATATGCGGGTCATTTGATTTTAATCTCTTTATCTTGTTTTGCTGTAAAATTTTTGGGAGCTCTTGATTTTGAGCGTCTTCCACTCTCTGCTTAGGTATCCATAAAATAGAATTCGCTGAGTTTGCGCTGCCTGCCCGCCTTCGCTCTCTCTGCCATTTTTTTATCAGAGGCTCCTGCTCCGCTTGAATTTCAGGGTGGTTTGAAGTGATAATCTGTCCGTTTTGATTGTTTATCCAGTTATGGACCGGCAGCATATCTGGCTTTTTGCTTAAAAAATTCCCCCACTGACTGGCGCCCAAGAGCATGCGCATGTCTTTCTTTTTCCAGAGGTCAGTCCTCAATCCCTAAAAACCTGTCAGTCTCTTTTAAATGGACGGCTCATATCCTTTTTTTTTCTTAAAAAATTCCCCCACTGACTGGCGCCCAAGAGCATGCGCATGTCTTTCTTTTTCCAGATGTCAGTCCTCAATCCCTAAAAACTCGTCAGTCTCTTTTAAAAAGAAGTCTCTGTAGCCTTGTGGAGCGCCGATCATATCCCCTTTCTCGTCAAAAGATATATTATGCGCCCGCGCTCGTCCGTCTTTGGTCTCAAGATAAATCAGCGAAACATCCTCTTGGGGAATACTCCCCCGGCGAATCTCTATGCGGGCCCGATCCACCATATAGTCGCTGTGAGTCTCAATCAAAAAGGATTTTTTCATAGTTTTGGCGCTCTCTATAAAAAGGGAGGCCAAAGCCGCCTGAGCTTTGGGATGAAGATGAACTTCCGGCTGCTGCAGCAAAAGCCGGCTATCTGGAGGGGAGAGAAAAACATGTCCTAAAATAGGAAGCGTCTGGCTGATTCCATAGCCTGTATCGCGAATATTGGCGCTTGAGCCTTTGAGCTTCAGCTTAATCTGAAAAAGGCCATCTTCAAGTTTTTTGACTTCAATGTCATCAAACAATCCAGAGGATTTGCCAAATGCTTTCAGCTTTTCCAGAAGTTTTTTCCATTTTTTCTGATTTTGAGAATGTAAATTCATCAAGAGCAGGGGCATATCACTTCCTTCTGGATCATAATGATCTTTCTGGATAAAAGATTCGTAATATCTTTTAGGCTTTGAGCGGACAGGGGCTGAGTTTATAATTACCCGTGGAAAAACCGCGCGCCGAGCCTTGCGCAATGAGCGGTGAAATTCCTCTAACAGCGCGCTCTCTCTTTTATTTGGCTTTTTTTCTCCCTGAAGAATAATGCCTGTTTCCATTAGCCAAAAAAATCTCAGAGGATTAAACAGAAATGCAGATTCATAAGAGTTTGAAGACTTTATTTTAAGTTTGTTTAATTTGTCTTTTCGAGAAACAAAGGCACAAGTCCAATTTCCATTTTTATATTTAAAATCCGCCTTTATGCTTTTAGCGGCAATTTGTATATGATTCACTATTGGCTTGGCGTTTTGATCCCCGATAAATCGAGCTGCGCATCTAAATTCAGGCTCTCCACAAGAGAGTCCAAGCTCAAAAAACAGCGGTGTTCTTTCCTTTTCTTCCCCTTCAGATCTCCTTGCAATGGTGTCAAATGAGCCCATCTCATAAGGCTCTTGATTAAAATCAAAGATATTTGCAACAGGCCTGAAGGTATTATTCATAAGCGCGTGGAAACATCCTAAAAAAGTGGTTTTGCCGGTACTGTTTTCGCCGGTTAAAAAAGTGACTGGCCGGATTTCAAATGTCTGCTCGCCGGCAAAACAGCGGACATCTTTTATTGTAAACTGAAGGCTCTTTCTAAAACGAGGCGGCCCGCTTTGGCTTTTTTTGGGTTTTTTTTGGAGCTTTTTCTCCTGTTTATTTTTTGCGGCCGCCGCAGCCGGTTTTTTTGCAGCCCGCCCCGCTTTCGTCGGAGAGGATTTTTTAGCCTGTTTTTTTTTCATAATTTTCTATATATCTTCACCCTATGCCGGGGAGGTTATTTTTCTTTTTCAGAAGGCGAGGAAGCGGGCTTCAAAAGCGGCAAAACCACAGGATGCAGATTCAGGCGCTGACTCATGCTCCCGGCAAACTCCCTGAAATAAGGATAAACATTAAAAAAAGCGTTTTCCTCTCCAAAATATTTAAGCGCGCCCTTATTCAGAGAATTTGGATTTTTGGTTATATCATAAACAACATTATACCGGGCGGATATTTTAAACACAGTCTGGCCTTTCTCAGCTGTAGTTTTCTGGCCTTGCTTTATATTTTTTCCACAAACTCCTTTAACTTCAATTTCTATGCTGCAAAATAAAAGCCACTGTTTGTCTTCAGCAACAGGCTTGATCTGAGGAGCGGAATGCGCTCTTTTTAGCTCCAGCTCTATATTCTTAGGCTCTATAAAGGGATTGCGGCATTCACAGGCGGAAGACAGCATATAGACTTCGCGAATGCCTGCGGCCTCAATCACTTTTTGAAACTCTTTTTTATCTGGCGGCTGTTTCATTTTTTCTCCTTTTTATCAGCTATCTTTTTTTTAAGAAGATAAAAAGCTGCTGTTTTATGCTGCTTGTTCAATATCATTTATTGTTGGAGTTGCTTTTTGAAAGCAGTAACCACGACTGTTTTTAATTTCCTGGGAACTATTATCCAATTCTTCCTCAAGCTCTCTCGAAATAGAAGAGGGGGCTTTCCAGCTGCCGCGCGTTTTCATATGGCTGCGAGGCAAGTTTTCAGGAAATTGCCAAGAGTTCGCTGGCTCTTCTATAGGGTAGGAGGCAAAACTCAGCTTAGCGCCAAGAAAAAAGCAAATTCTGCCAAAATTTTTAAGAGTCAAGCCGCGGCCTTCTGACAAAATCTCCTTCACATAAGACTTTGGCTTCCCCAGGCGCTCTGCCAATTTTGTTTTAGATACATTGTTTTCTGCCATCAAGCTGGCAATGGTCTCCTGAGCCTCCAGTAAAACCAACTCCTCATAAAAAGATGGATCATTTTCAAAATCCCAATCCCCTTTAAAATATTTTTTGCCCATAACTCCCTCCTTATATTGAGTTTTTGAAAGTCAAAAGCCGCTTTTGCTCTATTTCTGCAACCTCAAAGCAACACACACAAAAGGCTCAAAAGCGATTATCACAAAGTTTTTGAACATTATTGCATCGTTTTTGGGTTGTGTCAATTTTGTTCTTAGGCCATTTATCTGATTTTTTTTTGAATCCATCCAATAAACACAGCTTCTTTTTTGTATTTTCTAATTTTAAATAAACAAAACTAATGCGAATTTGCGCTGTGGGTTTAAGCTCATAACAGTCCTGGCACTTAAAGTTCTCCAGTTTTCTGACTTTTTCTTTATTTTTCCAGATGCCAGCTCGCGAATCAAATCGTTCAAAAAATGCCTTCAGCTTTTTGTTCTCATCTTTGCTTAAAATGCTTATAAATTTTTTACAGGGACAATTCCCTTTTTCTATTTGAAAAGCAAAAATATCCACAAACTTTCCCTTCCGAATTTCCTGAAAGTCCATGCTGTTTGACCCCTGCCCGCAGATTTATTGTTTTTTTTTTGTGTTTCATGGCGGCCTAAGCCTGTCCAGGTTTTGAGGCTTGTTTTTTTGAGAGGCGGTCTCTGAGTTGATTGCCGCCTGCAAAAGCATTGAGTCTAAATTTATACATAGCCTCCTAAAGCTTCAGATGCCATTTTGCTTTTGCCAGCATGGCCTTTTGCCGCTTGTCTCTTTTTTGCGGCAAAAAAACGCCGATAACCGAGGGATCTGAAAACATTTTGCCCCCGAATCATCAAATATATTACATAAATTCAGCTGAAAAGCTATTTTTTTTAAAAATAATTAAGCGCCCAGCTGATTTTTAACGCATTTTGTCATATTTTTGTATAAAGTTAACGGCCTTTAGGCTGGAAGTCAAGCAAAAAAAGTGAAAATTCTTAAAAAAGTGAGGGAAGAGAGCTTTCTGTCCCAGCGCTGAACCTCTGCTTTCCCCCCGGCTGTGCGGGGGAGCCTTTGCCTTCCCCAGGAGGGCGCCAGATCCCAACGCTGAGATCCTGCTTTTGCCCCTAGCCCGGCGAAGGGCCTCTGCCTGCCCCCAGGAGGCCAGCCAGATCCCGGCGCTGAACCTCTGCCCTCCCCTGCGGCTCTGCAGGAGCCTCTGCCCCCTGCGGGGGAGCTTCTTCCCTCCCCAGGAAGCTCGCCAGACCCCGGCGCTGAACCTCTGTAGTTTTCCCCCCCTTGGCCCGGTGGGAGCCTTTGCCTTCCCCAGGAAACCAGCCAGATCCCGGCGCTGAACCTCTGCTTTTCCCGCGGCCCTGCTGGAACCTCTGCCCCCCTGCGGGGGAGCTTCTGCCCTCCCCAGGAAGCTCGCCAGACCCCGGCGCTGAACCTCTGCTTTCCCCCCAGCCCGGCGAGAGATCTCTGCCTTCCCCCAGGAGGCTGGCCAAATCCCGACGCCGAATCTCTGCCCCCCCTTCCCGCGGCCCTGTAGGAGCCTCTGCCTTCCCCAAGAAGCCGGTCAGATCCCAGAGCTGAACCCCCTTGAGCATCAAAAAAATCTAAAATCTTCTGTCAATGCCGGTCTAAAACTGGACAGATCTTGTTTAAAAGCTTAACAAGTGGCGGCCATTTTTTAATAATTGCGGTTTTTTTTATTGCAGTCTCCCTTTTTAATGCTGCCGGTTATCAGGATTTTCGCCCCAGAGGCCATTCAAGTCGCTGAACTGCGCTATTTCTCAAAACATCCTGCGGTTAATTTTCTAATGACCTGCGCCATTTTTCAAGATAGCCCACAAAATCAATTCCAACAGCCGGCTCAAATATCTCCTGGTTTTTTTTAAGATCAGATAGAAGATTTTCTCTGCTTAGCTCAGCAGATTTTTTGTATTCTTCTTTTTTTACATTCAGATAATGTTTTAAGCATATCTCTTTAGTTTCCCTAATTGGGTATTCTAACCTGACTGTTCTTTCTCTTCTTTTAAAAACTTTAACTGTTGTATGGCCAAATTTAGTGAAATTGTCTGTGTTATTTAATATAACTTCTTTGCATAATGCGCAGGAGCAGACATTTTTATAAAAAGCTGTATGATCTTTTAGCCAGCCAAATTTGTTAAAAATACCAAGAGCGTCACGGTATTTAACTCTTGCATGCAATTTAGGAATATAATATTTTGCCACGGGAATCCCGCCGCCAACTGGAATAACAGACCTGTATTCTCCAAATTCAGGCCCATGCGCCACCCCTGATAAAGCAGAATTTCCCAAATTGCCTGCCATTAAAACAGAAAAATATCCTCCATGCAAATTAATGACTTCATTAGAGCGCTCTTTTAATTTTTTGCACAGGCGAAAAAAACTTTTTAATTGATGCATGCTTGCGCTTTGCTCGTCAAAGTTATCAATCCAAACAAGGAATCCATCAACTTTAGGAAAATCAGAGATAATTTTTTCCACAATATCTTTATTTCCCAAAACCCCCTGGCTGACAACTATTGCCGCAAATATTTTTTCATTGTCCTTTTTTATGCTCAGAGCGTCCGCCGCGCACTCCTTCATCAAGCTCAGCCAGCCCTCACAGTTAATTTCTGTCAAATAAAAATAAGGGGCAATAAGCGCGTAAGGCTTCAGCGATCTTTCGCTCTCAGAAAGATATTTGTCTACTTCATTTTCTTTTTTGGAGCTCTGCAGCTTGTTTCTTTGAAAGTCAATGCAGCTCAAAACCATTTCTTTTCTTTTTTTGCTTTTGCCGTTAAAATCAGAAGGCTGAATTGGCTTTATTCCAACTGTTTCAGAAAAAGGCTCTTTATACTCCTCCGCCAGCTTTTTTATTGAGCTCTTAATATCCTCCCCAGACATGATATATTTTATCTCATGCTGAAAAGCATGAGTAAGAGGATCTATAATAAAACTCATGCTCTGTGTTCTCTCGAGCAAAAATGCCGCGATGCCTGCGGGAGCATGGGCCGCCATATTGGCATTAATGATTACTCCTTTATAAGCGCCAGGAGCTGGATATACAAAAAACCTCTGCTCAGCAAATGTGCTGAATGTCATCCAATGATCAATTTTCAGTTTTTTCATTTTTTACCTCTCGAATTTTTTCTATCCAAAGCCTTCTCTGAGGACTCCAAATATTATAATTATATTTTGGCTTCATAAACCACTCACAGCAAATTTTATCTCTATTGTAAGTAATAATGCCATACCCTTTTTTCTTTGCTATATTCCAAACCGCCTTATTAACTGTTATCCCCCCCCATGCAATGCAAATAAAATCAGCTACTGTGTCAAACGCTTTGCATTGCTCAATGACTGTTTTTGCATCATACATTTTTGCCTCAACAGCTGTAATCCACCGGTTTTTTTGCGCGACAATATCCGCGCTTCTTCCTAAAACAGGAACCTCCAAATATACAGAGTACCCGCTGCTTTTTAAAAAAGAGGCCACTTTATCTGTTAGCTGCTTTTCATTAGATAGAATCAAGAATCTCCTCCTCTAAAAATTGTATTTTCCCATCTATGCCTCTTATAAAAAAAACTGCCGCTATTTGTCCGATAAGAATGATGAGCATAATACACGATATAATATTTTTATAGAGAGCCATGCTGTCATCATTGATGATGCTGCTGCCATAAATGATAAAGGTCAAAATCAGGCCAATCAGACCCAATATTGTTGAAATGAAAAGACACCTATACACAGCTCTTATTTTTCTTAAATATTTTTTCAGATCGAGGCTTTTTTCAATGCTTTTGAACAGTGTTTGGGCATGGCTGTCTATTATATCCGGTTTATCTGGCGGGCCTCCTCTCAACGAGGAAGGTTTGCCCACATCTAAAGAGGCTTCTGACATGGCTTTCTCTAACAAAAGAGAATAATTTGCGCAGACTTTTTCCCGCAGCTTTGACAAAAGCAGCTTTATCTCTTTTTCCAAAACATCCTGAGTCTTAATAAATGGCTTCAAGTAGTGTGAGACAAAGCCAACAGCTAAAACAGCCAGAGGCCAAAACAACGCCAAAGGATATTGGGAAATTATGTTAAAATCATCCATTGGCAGCTTTCCTCAGTTGAGATTTTTTTGTCATATCTGGATACATTTCATATACATAGTTCAATATGGCTTTTAATGAGGCGGTGTTCATCTTTTTTTTGAAATTTATAAGAAGGGTTTTCTGAGACTGTGAAAGCGCGCTGTATAATTTGTCACGAGTAAATTTCTCCCCCTTTTCTGTCAATAAAAACTTCTCTTCTACAAACTCTTGATACATATTTTGGGCTTCTGAAGGATGCCCGCCGGAGATAAACTGCCCGTACCTCTCTTCTGATATCGCCTCTGGCAGAATATCTCCTTCAGAATCTTGAGATGTAATAAATCCCCTAAGAAGAAAAAATGTTATATCATCATAAACTTGAGATGAAAAAGGGCCAAATTTCCATGGAAAATATTCATAAAACTTATCCTCGGCTATATCTGTGTTTTTCTTAAAGTATTTTAACGCCTCTTCTTTAAAAATAAACAGCATTTTAAGGATTCTGGTTCTGCCTTTGACTGGCTCATTAACCTGCTTTGTCACTCCGGGGGAGTAAAGCAAAAGCAGCAAAATATCTCTTCTGTTATTAATTTTGTTTGTTTTTGACATATATTATCCCTCCTGTTTTTTTGTTTTGCTGAAAAAGACGCTCTAACAGCTTCTATTTTTTTGCAGGTCTTTTTTTGAGCTTTTTTGCTTCTTTTTTCTCTTCTTTGAAAAGGTCGTCTAAAATGGCGATTTTAGTTTCCATATCATTCAGCTTCTTTAAAAGCTTTTCACCCTCCTCCTCCTTATAATCCGTTTTTCCCGCTTTCAGGCCGCTTTTTTTCAGCCAGTTATGAACTTGCGTCTCATGGAGGGGAATGCCCCATTTCCGAAAAAGATCCTCAGCGCTTTCTGCGCGCGCAATATCCCTGACAAGGTCCATCTTTTCCTTATTGCTGTATCTTTTTTTCACTGCCTCTTTCCTCCTTCTTGTTTAGCGGGCAAAAAACTTTCAAAAAAAATCTTATTTGCAGCGTTGGCCGGCGGCAGGCTTTAGGCGCCTCCCGCTTTAGCGGGCCAAAAGGCTGTTATCATCTTATCCCTCATCATTCATTTCCTTTATTTTTTTGAACCAAGACTGCGCCTCATCCCATGCCCCTATTTCCTCCAAGCTGCTTTTTGAAACTTCGTCAACAAGCTGATGAATTTTATTTTTTATATCCTTTTCATTATTCTCCTTTTCATTATTCAATAACGGGCTTTTTCTTTTTGACAAGTTTTACTATGTTCTCTTTTTTCCAGTTTTGTTTCTCTTCTTCAGAGAGTTTGTTGTTTTTATTTTTCATCTTTTTGATTTTTCTTCTTTATTCTTTCTTTTTTTAGAAAATCTAAAAAAGTTTCAGAAGAGCTTAATATTTCTGAAGGGTTTTTGCTAATAGCTCTTATAATATTAGATATAAATTCAAGTTTTTTTGTTCTTCCGTTTTTTGGATCATCTTTGCTAAGACTTTCAATTTGTTTTGAAAAGCCATAAAAAACTGTCATTATTCTTTGCTTGTGATGATATTCCTCTTTAATTCTGTTTGTCTGTGATATGGACTTTTGACAAAACCAAGCGAACCATATCAAAGGCATTCCTATAATAAGACGAAGGAGCATTTTTGCCAATACTATATCTTGAGATTGAACTACAGTCCATAAATATAAGAGAAACAAACCTAAAAGCGAAATAACGAATCCAATCCAATAAAGCCTTGTTTTTTTTGTTTCATAACCTTTAAGATAGCTTGATGCCAATCCAGCCGATGTCGCTCCTGGCAATAGATGCTCTATTCTCCTCTTAAGGCTTTCTATTTCTTCCCGCTTCTCTCTCATTAGTTTCTGATCATTATCATTTTGCTTGTTTATTTGATCAGATAAACTTTCAAAACACTCTTTTTGCTTTTTCATTTCTTCAACTTGGATTTTTGCTTGGGATCCTTTTTCTTTTATTTCATTCAAGACAGAATCTGATTTTTCATCTTTCTTTTGTATTTTTAATAGAACTTCATTTATGGTTTTTATTTTTTTTAATATTTTTGAAGACTCTTTTCCAGCATTTTGCTTTTCTTCTTTTATTTTCAAGATAGTTTTTTTGATGTTTTCTTCCTCTTTCTCCATACTAGAAAGCAGTCTTTCAGCGGCAACCTTCTTTTCTTCTATTTTTGAAAGAGCATTTTCAGCTTTATCCAGAATTTTTTCAACCTTTGATTTTCGATTTTTTTTCTTTTCATCTTTGGAGCTTATCCCACTAGATAAATCTATAGACTTCTTATTTGTGTTTCTGGATATGTCTTTTTTCATTTAAGAACACCTCTTTATAATTGTTATTTGACTGGTCACATAAAATTCTAATTTTTGAGCACTTAAAAATGACGCGGTGCAATTGCAATACAGAAAAACTTTATAATTCTGGCCGCTTTTTTAACTCAATTATTGTCTTTTTTAACAGATTCAGGCGGCGGGCAGCCTCTGTTATTTCCTTTAACATCAAGACCAGTTTCTCCGGGCCTGTCCTCTTCCTCCAGAGGGTCATACCGCTTGGGTCACACGGCAAAACATGCGTATAATGCTCCTGACCGCAAAAATACTGCCATTGCGGATTCTCTGTAAAAAATGCCAAAACAGCCTCATCGCTCAAGTTGTAAGCGCGCTGGAGATAATGCAGGCCAGCCATTAAACGAATGGAAAGGCCGAGGCGGCCGCCTCTGTTTGCTGGGCCGGCCCCGCAGCCGTTCCTGTTTGCTGGGCCGGCCTCGCGGCCGTTCCTGTTTGCTGGGCCGGCCTCGCGGCCGTTCCTGTTTGCTGGGCCGGCCTCGCGGCCGTTCCTGAGATGAAACTCAGGGCCAAAAGACTGCTCAAAAACCTTCCAGTTTATATGCTTTGACAAAATAACCAGAGGATGGCCCTCAAGCGCCAGATCCTTTGTCCTTTTTAAAAATAAATCAGCCTGCCCGCTGCGGCCGCGATTTTTTGAAAACATAAACCCTCTCTCAAACTGTTTGTTTTTGCAGAAAAATTTTCAGAGGGACATACAGAAATTCCGGCTTTTTCTCGAGCAATTATTGTCCCAAAAAAATCCCAAAAAAAAAGGCTTTTTTAATCCAGCCAGACTTTATTGCCTAAATTAAACAGGCTTTCGCTTTCATCACATCAAGGCTTCAGGCGCGGATCAGGGGCAAAGCGCCTTAAAACCAAAAAAACCCGCTCCGCAGAGGGGGCCGCGCGGCGGTTAGGGGCTGAAGGCTCCTTTTCAGGAAAATACAGCTTTTTTAGGGAAGTCAAGCAAAAAAAGCAAAAATTTTGTCCCGGCGCTGAACCGCCTCTTTTGTCCCGGCGCCTGCGCTGAGCCAGCGCTTTCCTCCTGGCCTCGCGGAAGCCTCTGCCCTCCCCGCGGCCCCGCTGAACCTCTGCCCCCCTGCGGGGGAGCTTCTTCCCTCCCCAGGAAGCCAGCCAGATCCCGGCGCTGAGATCCTGCTTTCTCCCCCGGCCAGGCGAGAGGCCTCACCCTCCTTCAGGAAGCCGGCCAGATCCCGGCGCTGAACCTCTGGTTTTGCCTGGTCCCGGCAAAGCCTCAGGGCATTGAGCGGAGCTTATAGCCTCATGCCGCGATGCGCAAAAAAACGGGGCCGAAAACATCTTTGCCGGCTGTGTTCAGCCAGCTTAGGCCAGGGGGCATGCGGGGCCGCATTGCAAATAAAGAGATGCCTTATGTCCAGCCAGCCTTAAACCCCGTGGCTGGGAACCGCGCCAAAAAAGGCGGGGCTGAAAAGCCCCGCCCGCGATAAAAATTGCTTAGCTGCAGGTTCCGTTTGTATTGCAAGTAACGGTAGTTGCGGCAGTACTTGCGCCGCCTGTGCAAACACCGCCTGCTGGTATTGAAATAGCTGACGATTTAGGACACTGTGATAAACCAGAAAGATCCGGGGTGCAACCAGGAAGACATGTGCCTGGAGAACCCTGAAGAGTGCCTCGTGTCCCTGCTATCGGTGGAGTTGCACTAGGATCAGGATCCACCCCCCCTTGGCAAGATAATCCACCAGGAGCAGTATCCCCGCAAGGGGTCCCTATGGGAAAGGCGTAAAGCGGAGTTGCTGTCGGAACCCCTGTATTGTTGTTTTCATATTGAACGCAGGCATTTACACCCTGTCCCGTCAATACAACATCCCAGCAGGCTTTTTGAGTTCCCGCCATAACTGTAATTGTTGATCCCTTCTGCGCTTGGAGTGTGTTGTTTATAGTGCTGCTGGCGCAAGCTGCAAAAGCGTTTACCGCCAAACAGGCCGGGAAGGCTTTTTGTATCTGAGCGATGTTGCTGACAAGGGTTTCCCTGACCGCGCGGCGCTGATAGCCCTGATAAGCGGGGATGGCCACTGCCGCCAGGACCCCGATAATGCCAATCACGACCAAAAGCTCGATCAGTGAAAATCCGCCCTCGCTGCGGCGGTTTCCCCCAGTGATGAGGTTTTGGCGCCTCCAGCTTTGACTTTTTTGACCCCAGTTTTTTTGAATCCGCCTTTTTTGATTGAAGGAAAAAAAGCGGAAAAATCCTTTAATTGTTTCCATTTTGGTTGTTTCCATGGAATTGCCTCCTATGGGTTTGTTTTGCCTTTGCCGCCCCCCTGCCGCCAGACCCATCCTGCCAGCCGCCCCCCTCAAGCCAAGCCCAAAAGAGACTGGCCGGCTTTAAGAAACCGCTGGAACGCCCGCCGCAAAAGCGGGCGCGGCAGAAAAACAGCTGTAATCAATTTATCAGGCTCTTTTTGACTTTGTCCAGCCCCCGCGGGGCGCAAAATTCAAAATTGAGACACTTTTTTTTGTTTCCCGGCTGAATCTCAGACAAATCCAGCCTAAGGGCCTGTCTCAAACCCCTGGAACAGGGGGGGCCATCCGGGGCCAGAACGGCAGGGGCCCCAGGCTCTGAGGGCCGATCCGCTGCCAAAAAGACTGCCGCGGCTGCGGGCGGCAAGCCCGCCAAAAGCCCTGATTCTTATAAAAAGCTTTTTCCGGCCCGCAGGGGGGAGAATTAAGCCTCTTTGGCTTTGCCGATCTGAAAGGGGGCAGAGGGCTTTCCCTCCCCTGCAGCCCAGGCCGCAGCTCACTCAGCCTGACCGTTCTGGACGCCCGCTTGCGGCTGGCTTAGATTTTCCGCCTCCGCCGGGCCTGTCAACCCGCCGTTTTTGAATTTAATAATTTCAGCTTCAGGCAAACCGGTCACCTCAGAAATCAGAGGAATTTCCAAATTTTTCTGAAGCATATTCAGGATAACTTTCCGCATGCCTTTTTGCATGCCTTTCTGCATGCCTCTTTCCTCAATTTCTTCCCGTATTGTCATATAACCTCCTTTTGGCAATAACCCCCGGCAGACAGCCTCCCGCTCAGCCTCCGCCCAAACCTCTGACTTCATTTTATACCCCTCAAACAAATAGTCAACCAGACTTAACGCAAAATCTGGATATTTCTTTAAAAAATCAACCCCAAACATGCTCAAAACCCCCAAAACAAACTCAACATCCGCCGCGCGATCCCAAACATGCCGCAGCAAATACAGGCAGACGCCAAGCTTAGACTTTGAATCCTTAAAAAACTTCTCCAGGCGCGGATCGTGAAGGTCCAGCAAATACGGCTTAAAACCCAGCATGTTTTGCCGCGCCATCCGGCTTTTCGGGGAAATCGGGGGGCCAAGAGCCTCCCGAAGGGATAGCGGGCCTTTGTAAGGCCTCCTCCCCTGATGAGCCAAAACAGGCAAAATCTCTGGCAGCAGGCCATGCCTTTCAAGCTGATCAACTGAAAACTGCGTCTGATAGCGGAAAAACTGGGCATAAGTCTTCTTAGGCTCATATTGTGACTTATGCTCAATCACGATGTAAGTCAAAACTCCCGGATCTGAGAGAAGGGGGGCCGCCACAACCAAGTCAGCCCTTTTGCCGTCATGAAAGCTGTCCTTTGCCAGCCCGCTCCGCGGCCAGTCATAGAGCGCAAATATTTCCAGGGGGAGGGCCTCCCGGCAGAGATCAGCGGCCGCCCCCGGCAGCTCGCAGGCTCTTTTGAAAAATCTGTCATGGATGCCTGATGTTTTTGCCGCCTCAGAAACCGCTTTTTCTTTTTCCGCCATAAATCCCCCTTTGTTTTTGGTCTGGGCTGTGCTGTATTCCCCTTATATTTTCTCTGGCTAAAGCCTGCCGCAGCTTGCTGTATTCGGGGCCGGCCAAAATCTGCGCCGCCGGGGCAGCCCCAAGCCTGTTTAAGCTCCCGCGGGCGCCGGTTTCCCGCTCTGGAGATATAAGCTTTCCCCTGATTTTTCTGAAAAGCAAGGGAAAAACACAGCTTGGACGCGCCGGCATAAAGATTAAACCAATTAAAGCGGGTCTTAGCTAAATTTGGCCTAAAGGCCAGCCACAAGGCCCAGGCCATTCTCATGGGGGCTGCCTGCGCTGGAAAATCACGCTTTTGCCTTCAGGCAGCTAAATTTCAAAAAAACCAGCCCAGTTAAGACACATTGCATCATCAACCACCCGCCGGCGCCGCGGCAAGGGGCAGAGCAGGCCAAAAGCCCTGCCAAAACCCTAGACCCCGCCACAAAGGTTTGCTTTTTTGTTTGCCAGCTCCCGGCGGCTTTTGCCATAATGTTTTTAAAGGCTTGATATTTTTGAGGTTTTTTGGGGAGGGCGCCATAAATGATCGCAGGCGCCAATCAAAAAGCGGCCCGCGGGCCGGCGCGATTTTGAGAAAAGCTTTGGAAAAACCGGGGAAACAGCAGCGGCCCGCGCTGCCGGCGGGAAAAGCCTACAGGGTTGGGGAGCTGTTTTGCGGGGCCGGGGGCTTCGCCCTGGGGGCATGCCTTGCAAAATACAAGGGCAGCCGGCTCCGCCATGTCTGGGCAAATGACAGCGACAAAGACGCCTGCGGCACTTTTAGGCATAATATTGAGATCAATCCAGACAAAGTGATATGCGCGGATGTCAAAAATCTGGATTTTAACCGGCTGGGGCCTATCGATGGCCTGCTGTTTGGCTTTCCATGCAATGATTTTTCCGTGGTTGGAGAGAAAAAAGGCCTAAATGGGGATTATGGCCCGCTTTACTCTTATGGCGCCCGCGCGCTGCGTCATTTTCAGCCTCTGTTTTTTGCGGCTGAAAATGTGGGGGGGCTGCAAACCGCAAACAAAAGCGGCGCGCTTCCCATAATTAAAGCCTCTTTTGAAAAAGAGGGCTATGATGTTTTTGAGCATCTGTATAAATTTGAAGCTTATGGCGTCCCGCAGAAAAGGCGGCGGCTGGTTTTTGCCGGATTCCAAAAAAAGCTTCGCATAAATTTTTCACCGCCGCAGCCGGCAGACAGGCGCCCCATGACTGCCAGGCAGGCGCTGAAAGGCATCCCGAAAAACGCCCCCAATCATGAGCCGGCCAGGCAAAACCGCCTGGTCATAGAGCGCCTGCGGCATATTGAGCCTGGCGAAAACGCCTTCACCGCGGCTTTGCCGGATCATTTAAAATTAAACATGAAAAGCGGCGCGAAAATAAGCCAGATATACAAGCGCTTAAAGCCTGACGAGCCGGCTTACACCATCACCGGCTCAGGCGGGGGCGGGACCCATGTCTATCACTGGAAAGAGCCGCGCGCCCTCACAAACAGGGAAAGGGCGCGGCTGCAGGCTTTCCCCGATGATTTTGTTTTTAAGGGATCAAAAGAAAGCGTCCGCAGGCAAATTGGCATGGCGATTCCCCCAAGGGGAATCTCAGTTATTTTAAGCCATATCCTTAAAGCGCTGCATCATTCCCTTCATTGCGGAGCCTTTTACAGCTCGCGCTGATGACCAGCAAAGCATGTTCCTGGCTGCTGCCCAGCAAAGGGGGAAAGCCCTCCACTCCATAAAAAAACAACAGCGGGCTTGGATTGTATTTTCGCCGCCGCTTAAATTTACAGCCTGGAGAATATGTGAAGCATGAGCATTTAGAGAATTACGGCCGTTTTGATGTGGAATTTACAAAAATTGACAGTGAAACCTTTTATATGGATTTCTCCAGCAAAAAGCCATAGCTGCCAGCCGGCAGCCGCTCTCTGGCCAAATGCGGGAAACATCTGCCGCTCTAAGAGCCTGCCGCAATGCAGCAAAAGCTTTCTGTCCGCTCAATCAAAATAAAGCTTCGCTCAAAAGCGCCTTTTCAAACCCGGCGGGCCGGACTGCCGGCGCAAACGGCATAATCCGAAAACAAAGCTTCGCTCTCCTTAATCAGCCGCTTTTGATCCGGCCGGAAAAGCAAATGGACGCTGGGGCCGGCGTCCATTGTCACAAGCGGCCCATCGCCCGCTTTGCTCCAGCCCCCCCTTGCTTTGCGCAAAATGTCCCTTGATGCCTTTGTCAGATAGCGGACAGGCGGCCGGGAGGTTTCAAACAAGCTTTGAAGATCTTCCATTTCCTCCCAGGCCAGGCGGCATGCCGCTTTCCAGTCCAGAATCTTCATAGCGGCCAGCATGTCCTGAAAGCGCCGCCGCGCCCTCCGGACCCGCCCGCGAAACATCGGGCTTGTTCTGACCAGCTTGTGAGCCTGGCTGGAGGAAACCGGCTTTGCCCCAAACTCAGCAATAACCAGCTGATGAATGAGGCCGCTCCAAAACCCTGGAAGCCTGAGAGGCGCCGCAGCCCGGCCCTCCCACAGCGCCCATGGCGAAAAAAAAGACCGGCAGGACGAGCCTGATCCCATGCGGCTCAAACGGGAGAGATCCGCCGCGCCCAAAGAGTTTATTTGATCTTTTCGGAGGGATTTGTCTTTGGCGAGCGCAAAAGCCGCGCGGGTCAGGGCGGCAAAAGCGGACGCGGAGCTTGCAGCGCCGGCAGCGCGCGGAAAATTCCCGGCAGATCTCAGCCGGAAATTTCCCGGGATAAAAAGCTCCCGCTTTAAAACCCGAAAAAAACGGAGAAACCTGTCCCGCTCCTCAAAGGAGAGGGGCGGCTCCAGAGGCAGAGGCTTTGATGACCGAAAAAGGCTTTTTTTGCCCATGCGCCCGCTTTGAAAAGGATCTGCGGCAAAAGGCTCCCAAGAGTCAGAAGCCTCAGCCTCTTCAATCTCAACTAGGCTTAAAAAATGATTCAGCGCGAGGGAAAGCGATGGGTTGATGGGCAGATTTCGGCCGGCCGGAGCCTTTCCCGCCGCCTGTTTTTTGCCCATGTATTTGATCAGCGCCAGGTTGGAGGGCGCCGCGGCCCGCCATTTGCGCCGGCAGCCGGCAGCGCCGCTCTTTAAGCTTCGGCTCATGGCGGCCCGGGAGAATCTGTTTTTGCGGGTTTATTGCTCCTGCCATTGCGCCGCCCGCCGTTTTTTTGAAGAGTTTGGGCCGGGATTTTGCGCGCCTCCATTCCATAAGTCAGCTGTGAGGCATCGGCGATGATTTCCAAAAAACTCATTTTTTCCCTTAAATACGCTTCATGCTCTTTTTTGTGAAAGACAATGATGGCGTCTGCGCCCATGGCGCCGCAGCCCTTTATGGCTTTGATCTCTTTGATCCCGGAAAGCCTGTCCAAAGCCTCCCTGGCTGCCGGAGCAACCAGGCCCTTTAAGCTCAGGGCGCGGCGGCTGCCGCTCACAGCCTCTAAAAACCCCGCCTCGTCCCTTTCCTTTATGGCGCGGGCGCCGGCAGCGGCAATCTGCTTCAGGTCGGAAACATCGGGCAAAACCAGGTTTTTTAAATGCTCATGGGTCTTTGAAACGGCGCCTGTTCTGGCTATCAGGCACTCCAGATCGGGGAGCGAAAGGGTCAGGGACTCCACAGCCAGCGGATTTTGCTCAAAAACACAGACCCCGCCGACCCACTGAGAGACAATATCGGCGCCGCTGGGCTGATGCCGGCCCTCAAACTTCAGGCTTTTATAGGCGCGCCAAATCTCCTGAGGGGGAATTTGATCAATGGTCCGCCCCTGCCAAAGGGCATGGCAGGCATAAAGAATATTAAACTGCGCCGAGGAAAAGCCAAAGCCGCCGCGGCCATGAAAAGGATCCTGCCACTGAAGCTTTGCCTTGCTGAACTCAGAGGCATGTTTTCCGGCCCACTGCCCGGCGGGGCTTTGCGCGGGGATCTCCGCGCCGCGGCCTCTGGCGCAAGGCTCTATGAGGCATTTGAACCGCGGCTCCGTGTTCAGCAGCACAGCCTGCCCGCCGTCTAAAACACCGTATTCGCCGAGGGCGTAAGTTTTTGAGGGGCAGGATATTTCAATCAGATTCATAAGGCGCTAAAGCCATTGATGATGCTTTCTCCAATGGTTTAAATCCTTTAAGGCTCTCGCAAGCGAGATGGTTTTTTGCTCTTTCAGGACATGTGTCAAATGCTCTTCAAGAAAAGGCCTTTCCTCCCTGCCGGCGCCTGTCTTGAGAGCGATGTTTTTTATATGGAGCTTCATGTGCCCCTCAATCACGCCCTCTGTGACCAAAGCCCTGAGGGCGCCGAGGTTTTGTATCAGCCCCAGGGCGCAGCAAAGCGAGGCCAGCTCCGGCCCTTTTGGAAAGCCCAGAATTTTTAAGCACAAATGAGCCATGGGATGAGAGTTTGTGACGCCGCCCACGGCTCCGACCATAAAGGGGCCTGTCAGCTCGCCATGCAGCTCCCCGCCCCGAACCCTCCATTTTGTGAGCGAAGAGTAGGACCCGCTTCGGCAGGCGTAGGCATGCAGCCCGGCCTCCACAGCCCTCCAGTCATTTCCGGTGGCAATCAAAAGGCCGTCTATGCCGTTTAAAACCCCCTTGTTGTTTGTGGCCGCCCGGTAAGGGTCAGTTTCCGCAAACAAAGAGGCCTCCTCAATTTTGCGGATCAGGCCGGCCTCCTGCCCTCTGAGAATCACCCGCGCCCGCGCAAGCCGCCTGTCGGCCAGGTTGGAGAGGATGCTCATGGAAACCTGCTCTCCGCTAAGCCTCTCCAAAGGGGGCTTTAAGCTTTCACAAACCTGATTTATCAGGTTGGCGCCCATGGCATCGCAGGTTTCAATAAAAAGATGCAGGACAGCCATCCGGCCCGCGCCGCCGGCTTTCCCAGAGGCTGAGGCGCCCGCGCCGCTTTCCGGGCGGTCCAGAAGCCGAAGCTCCCAGCCCTTCAGCCCGCCCCCTCTTTTTGCCATGGAGGCCAGAAGCCCGCTGTGAAGATTTTTTTTCCATTTCGGAAAATTCTCCTCAATGGCTTTTTTCAGCCGGGCGGGGTTTTTGACCCTTGCCATTTGCATCTGTCCGGTGGAAAGAGTCCCCAGCGGCCCGGCTTTGATCTCTCCGTTTGCCGAGACCCAGCGCGCGGTCTTGCTGGCTGCCGCTATGATGGAGGTCTCCTCCACAGCCAGAGGCAAAACCCGCGGCCGGCCGTTAATGATGAAGTTCACAGCCAGCCCAAGGGGCAGGCCAAACCAGCCCAGAACATTCTCAATCAGGTCTTCGGCCAAATCCAAAGGCGGGGTTTTCGCGGAGTTAAGAAGCCGCGAGTCCTCCTCAGACAAAAAGCCTAAGTCTTGCAGCTTTTGCAGGCGCGCGGCGCGGCCCAGCCGGGAAAAGCCCTTCATTTGCTTAAGATAGGAGTTTTCCATGGGTTTCCGCGCGCCCCCTTTCAAAGAGGTTTTTTTATGATTATACCGGTTTTGATTTTACAGTCTTCAGATTTTTTTTAAAGCCTGACGGTGATTTTTCCCGGCTGCCTCAGCTCTTTCAGGCTGCGGGAGTTTGAGCAAAACAGGCTGACTTTCAGCTCGCGCTCTGTCCGCGCCATGAATTTGTTTAGGCTCTCCCCCCCCGCGCTTAAGGCTTTCAAAAGGGGCTGGCCAAAGCCCGCCATGCCGGCGCCCAGGGCCAGAGCCTTGGCGGCGTCCAGGCCGGATCTCAATCCGCCGGAGGCCCAAACCTCAAAATCTCTTTTCTTTTTGCCTGCCGCCAGCAGAGAATCCAGGGTGGAAACCCCCCAGTCCGCAAAGGTTTCGCCCATGCCGGCGCGAAAATCCCCTTCGGGGAGCCGCCGGCCCTCCAGCCGCCCCCAGTGGGAGCCGCCGCGGCCGCTCAGATCCACAGCGCTCAGGCCCAGGCCGGTCAGGCGGTCCAGGGTTTGTTCCGAAAAGCCGCAGCCTGTTTCCTTGACTATCAAAGGGATGGGAATCTCGCGGGACAGGCCCTTCAGCCTTTCAAAAGCGCCGCGAAAATAAGGGGTTCCCTCTTTTTGAATGGCTTCCTGGAGGGGGTTGCAGTGAATGATCAGGGCCTGGGCCTCAAGGGAATCAGCCAGATCTTTCAGCTCTTTCAGGGAGGCCTTGATGGCCTGCGCCAGCCCGATGTTTCCCATAAGAATCAGGCGGGGGCAGGCTTTTCGGATTTTGCGCCACTCCTCCGCCTTGGAGGGGTCCTGGAGCTGGCCCCTTTGCGAGCCGGCCCCCATGGCCCAGGAGCGGCGCTCGCAGGCCCGGGCCAGCTGGAGGTTAAAGCTTTTGGAAGACTCCCAGCCTCCGGTCATGGAGCTGGCAAAAAAAGGGGTTTCAAGCGGATGCCCAAGACAGGCCTGCTTTATGGAGACCTGGGAGAAGTCTATGTCCGGGATGGCCTCATGAATCAGCTGAGCTTTTTCAAGCCCGGGGCCTGCCGGGGACTGAGAGCCTGGCTTCAGCGCCAGCTCAAAATGGCTTTGCTTTCTCCGCTCAAAAGCGGCGGCGCTGGCGGACTTGGATGTCTTGGCAGACTTGGCGAATTTGCCGGACTTATCGGACTGGGCGGACTTTTCGGTCCGGGCGGCGCGCGGCGGAGATTTCATGCCTTGGGCGGCGAGCCGGCCGGGAGGGCCAGCTTTGCGATTTTGGCAAAAGCCTCTGGATGCAGGACCGCCAGAGAGGCCAGCATTTTGCGGTTTAAGGGGATGTTTTTTTCCCGAAGGGCTTTCATGAGCTGTGAGTAATTTGAGCCGTTGGCCCGCGCGGCGGCATTGATCCTCTGAATCCAGAGCCGGCGAAAATCCCTTTTGCGGGTCCGGCGGTCCCTGTATTGATAGGCCAGCGCGCGGTCTGATTTTTCCGCCGCAACGGAAAAGCACCGGCTGTTTGCCGAGTAAAAGCCTTTGGCGCGCTTGAGGATTTTTTTCCTCCGGCGCCTCGCCTTAAAGCCTCTTTTGACCCGCATTTTGCCTCCTGTCCGCGCCCGGCGGCCCTGCCTTTGGGCTGACTTGCCCCCTCAATCAGCCGCGCCGCCAGCGGCTATCTTGCCCCCAGCTGTCTTTTTGCCGCCTTCACATCCGAGGCATGAATATGGCTCATCTGCCCCAGCTGGCGCTTTCTTTTGGAGGGCTTGTTGGAGAGAATGTGCCTCATCCCCCTTTTTTTGCGCTTCACAAGGCCGCTGGCCCTCAGGGAGAACCTTTTTTGGGCCCCCTTGTGGGTCTTGATCTTGTTTTTGGCGGTTTTTTTGGCTGCCATGGTTTTGCCTGTTTGAGCTTTCCTGTTTTTTCAGCTGGTTTTTTTCTTAGCCTGTTTGTCTGGACGGCCCGGCCTGTTTGTCTGGACGGCCTTGCGGCCGTTCCCGGGCCGCTGCGGTGCGGCAGGCTTGCCCAGAGGGGAAGCCTGTTGGGACAGCCCCGCCTGTTTGCTTTGGGCGGGCTTGCTTTTTTGGGCGGGCTGGCCCTGGCTCAAAAGCCCTGAGGAGGCGCTGCCAAAGCCCTTGTATTTTTTCATAAATTTTTCGGCCCGGCCCTCGGTGTCCAAAAGCCTTTGCTGCCCTGTGTAAAAGGGGTGCGAGGCGCTGGAGACATCAAAAGTCACCAGGGGATAGGTTTTGCCCTCAAGCTCCGCCTTGTCCTTTGCCTGGGCCGTGGAGCTGACAAGGATCTGAAATCCGCTGGAGATATCCTTAAAAATCACTTCCCGGCAGGGGGGGTGAATGTCTTTTTTCATAATAATTTTTCCGCTCCATTGAAGTTGTGATTTTATTGGCTTTTTTCAAGCTGTCAAGCCTCTGCCCCTGATTTTTTTTTTGCTGGGCCGGCCCGGCCTCGCGGCCGTTCCCAGACCGCCGAGGAGTCACAGGCTTGGCCAGAGGGATGGCCTCCTATGGCATCTATTGCAGAAAAAGACGGCATTCCCCTGGGGGCATTTGTGGGGGCATTTGACTCCCCCATGAGTTTAAAATTATATCGATCGTATTTGATGAATTTTATGGATTCAGGGGAAACCAGCTGGGAGGCTGGCCCTCCAAGATGAAAGCTTTTGAGAAAAAAGTCTTTGGCAAATGGGTTTTGTCCGGGGAGCACAGCGTCCTGCGCGGCTGCCCCGCGCTGGTTTTTCCCCTCCCCTGCTGTTTTATTGAGTTTTCCTATTGGGAGTCCGATCAGCCGCTATCTGTCCAAAAAGAGGGGGTTGACCTGGCCGGCCTGGATTTTTCCGCCGCGCCGCTTTTGGAAAAAGCCCTGAGTCTCGCCGGCAAAACCAGAGAGGATCTGAGGGGCCGGCTGAAAATCAAAAGCCAAATGCCCTTTGGCGCGGGGCTGGGCGCCTCGGCGGCGCTTTGCGCCGGGCTGGCGCTTTTGTTTGAAAACAAATCCTGGCTGGAACAGCCGACAGGCTGTCCCAGCAAACAGGCCTTTGCCCAAAGCCTTGAAGATCTGTTTCACGGCAAAAGCTCAGGCATGGATGTGGCCCAGGCCCTTAAAGGGCAGGCGCTGCTCTATCAAAATGGAAAGATCCGGAAATTCCTCCCCCCCTTCCGCCGCCGCCCCAATTTGTTTTTGTCTTATTCCGGGAGGCGCTCGGCCACCATTTTAGCCGCCGCCCAAGTTAAAGATCTTCTGAAAAAAGACCCTCAAACGGCAGCTCTGGCAGACAAAGACATGGCCCGGGCCTCAGATCTTTGCCTCTCAGCCATAAGCTCAGAAAGCGAAAGGGAAGCCGAAGGCCAGCTGAGGGAGGGGCTGGACTTAGGGCGCGCCAGCTTTCAAAAATGGGGGCTGCTTTCTTATGATCTGGAAAAACATATTTCTGATCTGAAAGCCGCGGGCAGCCTCGCCGCAAAGCCCACAGGCTCCGGCCTGGGAGGCTATGTCATCAGCCTCTGGGGGCCGCGCCGCCCGCCGCCCGCCGCCCGCCAAATGATCAGCCTTGAGATATAATTCCATTCAGCGGCTCTGGCCGGAATAACAAGCGCCTTCTGCCGGCCCTCCCTCTGGGGAGATTTTGGCGGCAGAGCCTCTTAGCGGAAGGAGCTTTGGGTTCGGAATCTGGTCCGGCCCAAATAGCTGGCCACGGGGGATCCGTTGCGGTTCATAAAGTAGCCCCTCAGAGTCAGCTCCACTGTGTAATCTGGGATGACAATCACATTCTGCCGGCCTAAAGTGATCAGGCCTTCGCGGGCGGAGGCCCTGGACTGGCTGCCAGATCCAGCTCCCGCTGCTCCCGCTCCCCCGGCGCCGGCGCTGGATCCAGCCGTTCGCTGCTGCGCCTGCAAGTCCGCGGAAAGCTCAGCGGTCCGGTCAATAATGGGGAAGCCGGACAAATAAATGGTGAGATTGTGCAGAGGCTCGGTTTTGTCATACGGCTTGTAAAGCACGTTATGGCCCGGCGCGACAATATACAGGAAAGGCGCGCCGCAGCCATCCGACACACTGCCGGCATGCGCGAAAGTTTCTCCCCTGTGGCGGGCAACCGCCTGAAAAGAAATATTATCCACAACCAGCCAAAAATCATTTTCAACGCCTGTGTTTTGGTTGGCGATAAACATCCCAAGCTTCAGCCAGCTGCCGCTGACATTGGCTTTCACTGGAGAGCTATCCGCCGCGGGCTGCTGCTGCCCGGCGGCATCCCCCCCCTCTTCCGCGCCCCCCACCCCAAAAACTTCCTCAAAAACATCACGGGAAAGACCAGGCTTGTCCTCGTCGTCATCCCTCGTCTTCTTTGTCAGAGCCTGCCTGACGGCGCGGGCGTCAAAGGGCGCGGGGCGGCAGTATAGGTTTTCGCCCACGCTCAAAAAAATAGTGGGGCGGGAGGGGCGAAGCTCGGCCTTCTCCCCGTAAGGGAGTGGAATCAATGCGATCTTAGAGCTTAATGTGGCGCGCGTCGGCCCGGCATAGAGCTTGCAGCCCGCCAGGGGGGGCAAAAACAAAAACAGCAAAAAAAAGCCTCTGGCCTTCATCGCATGCATTTTAAGGGCTGTCCAAAATTTTGGGGGTTAAAAACACTAACAGCTCTGATTTAGATCTGCTGTTTGTCTGCCCGCCAAAAATTTTATTTAAAAGGGGAATGTCCTTTAAAAAGGGAATTCCGTCATTTGAAAAACTCTCATCCTGCTCATAAAGCCCGCTAATCACAACGGTATGCCCGTTTTCAACCAGCACCTCTGTTTTGGAATCCCGGTCGACATTTACGATATTTACTCCATCACCAGGGCTGGATCGCTTCACATTCACTTCCAAAAACACGGATCCCTTTGAGGTCACTGTGGGAGTCACCTCCAAACTCACAGGTATTGAGGCTGTTTCAGGCTCTGTCGTAGTCACAGCGCCTTGGCCCTCCCCTTGTGTTGTTGTTTTTGTCACGCCAGTATAAATAGTGGCCGTTCTGTTCAGGGAGGCGGGCTTTCCGCTGATAGTCACCACCTTTGGAGAGCTGACAACCCTCGCATAGCCCTCTGATTCGGCAATGCTCAGGTTGGCCTCGACATCCCCAAGAAAGGGGATGCCGTTGAGGTTTAAGGCGGCGCCAAAACCCTTGTCCGGTTTGTCGACACTGTAATCGCCAGTCAGGCCCTGGAAAAAGTCAACCAGCCCGGAGGCATTGATGCTGATGGGAAGGGTGTCACTAAGCCTCCATGTAAGGCCAATCTCTTTGTTAAAGTTTTCAGAGACATCCACAATGCGGGCCTCAATCATAACCTGCTTGGGAGGCTCGTCTAAAACCCGGACAAGGCTTTCAATTTCCGCTATTTTTTTTTCCGTGTCACGGACAATCAGGGTTCCAGCCTGCTTGTTGGGGATGATTCGCCCGCCGTCAAAGCCTTTTCCGCCCCCCTTGCCATCCTTTCCGCCGCCTCCGGCCCCCATTGTCAAAAGAGGCGTGATTTTTGACTGAATGTCCCCCAGATCCGCATAAGCTATGGGAATGATTTTTGTGACAAAGACGGGGGCTTTCAGGCTTCTCTCCCTGGCGAGCTTTTGCAGCCGCGCGTTTCTTTCCTCTATTTTTTTCATAGAGAGGATTGTGATGACATTGCTGCCCCTGTCGCGCTGATACCCAAGGTCTTTGGCCTTAAAAATTGTGTGCAGGGCCTGATCCCATGGGATGTCCTCCAGTTTCAGGGTGACTTTGCCCTTCACGGATTCGTCAATGACCATGTTGATGCCGCTTTCCTCTGAAATGAAGCGGAGGATCTGCTCCACAGGCGCGTCAATCACATGAAACGAAAGCGGCGCCCCGGAAAACCTGATCCTGCCGGAATAAAGCTCCTCCATAAGCTCATCCAGGGTTTTGGCTGAGAGGATTTGCTTCGCGTCCAAGTCCTCAGGCCCTGACTTGGAAATCCGCCCCCCGCCGCCCTTGAAATTAACGATGATCTGCCGGCCGGTCTCGCTGAGGCCGGCCTCCGGGAATTCAGAGCCGTCTTTCAGCTGAATCAATATCCTGACAGTTGAGGAGTCTTTTTGATCCCCCTTAATCCAGCCAAAATTCGTGTTAAAGTCCTTCAACGGGTAAGGCCAGTGGAGGTTCCTCCCAAGCTTGGACTGAAAAATCTCAATAATAAACTGATTGTTTTGCTCGTTTGTCCTATGCTGAAAGGAGACGGTTTCGGAGCAGTCAATCACCACCTGGTCTGATTCAGACAAATAGCGGATGTTTGTGATTAGATTCAGCTCTCCAGAATCATCCTCATCCGCAGCCAAATCGCTTTCGTCTTCGCCCAGGCCGTCCTCCGAAGACATGCTGTCCCCCTCATCCTCATCAGCGGGCGGGGCAAGATCCGCGGGCGGCGGCTCCTCTGAGCCAGCCTCCTCATCAGAATCCAAGTCCTCTTCCTCTTCATCCTCCTCATCATCTTCTTCGCCCTCCTCTTCATCCTCATCCTCCTCATCATCTTCATCCAAGTCCTCATCCTCTAAATCCTCGTCCTCCTCATCCTCATCCTCATCCTCCTCATCCTCATATTCCTCTTCATCCTCGTCCTCCTCATCATCTTCATCCAAGTCCTCATCCTCTAAATCCTCCTCATCCTCATCCTCATCCTCCTCATCCTCATATTCCTCTTCATCCTCGTCCTCCTCATCATCTTCATCCAAGTCCTCATCCTCTAAATCCTCGTCCTCCTCATCTTCATCCAGGTCTTCGTCATCCAGGTCCCCCTCCTCTTCAATCAGATCCTTTTCCTCGCCGCTTAACTCATCATCTTTGATGTTTTCAATATCCAGAATATCGGAGTCGTCAATTTCATCATCCTGAGCCAGAAGAACAGGGGCGGGGGAAAATGGCCGCGCGGCGGGCGGCCCCGCCGCAAAAGCCGGGCGGCCCGGCGCATGGCTTGAAGCCAGCAAAAAGACGGCGCATAAAGGGCCGCCCAGCAGCGGAAAAAAGCGCAAACCCGGCGGCAGCGGCGCTGGCTGGCCTGCGGATCCCCCCCGGGATGATTTTCTGAAAGGGGGGCGGGGGATGAGGCTGTTTTTGGCTTTGTTGTTGGGTTTTTTAAGCTCGTCCATGAGTCTTTGATGTCTTCCCTGATGGTTTTTTCTGATAAATTTCCCCGGCGCTGTTTCCCCGGCTTTGTTTCCCCGGCGCTGTTTCCCCGGCGGCGCCTCTGATTACAGCATAGACAGGGAAATCAAACAGTCAAGAAAGCCTGCCGCGCCGCGGCAAAAGCCGCCCGCGCCCCGCTGCTGAAAAATCAGGCCCGGCCCCCGGCAGCCTCTGTCAGCGGGCGCCGCCCGCCGGCAAATGGAGGCAAAAAAGCCCTGGCGGAGCCCCCCCCCGCGGAGCTTGAGAAAATAACGGCAAACCGCCCCCCGGGCTGGCCGCAGCCGCTTTTTGGCCACATCTTGATCATGCCGCTACAGCCTCAGCCTGTCCATTTTTAGAATTTTTATTTCGTTTTCAGCCTCTCCATCCTCTTCGTTTCCAATTCTCTCCACAACCAGCAGCTCATCTTCGCGTATGTCATAAACCGCGCCGGTCCTTCCGATTTTGTCCCCCCGAATCACAGTGTAAAAGGCGCCGTCGGGAACCTGAACCAAAGCTTTGGGCTTTTTTGTGTTCCAGGCAAGCGCCATGATTTTCAGCTCGCTCAGGGGGTATTCCTCCAGCGGCGTCCGCGGCTTGACAAATTTTTCAACAACCTCTGTTGCGCTGATAACCTCGGTTTGCTTCATCGTCGGATCATCAAAAGGGTTTCTGCGGTTTGAGGATTCATAAATAAAGGGAACCACATAAGCCTCCACCTCAACATCCGGGGGCTGCTCGTAGTGCTGCCGGGGCTTTTTGCCCGCCAATGCGGAAGCATCCCCCGAAATGCCTGCCGCCGCATCGATCAAAAACTTTAAGAACTGCCCCTGCGGGGAAATTTCCTCCGCGCCCGCGGCGGCGGCCCCGGCCTCAGAAGCCGGCGCAGCCGGCCCCGCCGGAGCGGAGGCCCCTGGAATCTGCCCCTCAAGCTGAGGGGGCTTCGGCGCGGCAGGGCTGCCCTTCGGCGGGCTGGAAAACAGCCGGGTCCCCTGCCTTGCAAACTCCCCCGCGGTTTCTTTTAAGCTTTCAATAAGCCCTGAAGGGGGCTTTTTCTCAGAAGCCCCGCTCTCCGGCGATGGCGGCGGCTGGCGCGAAAAAGCCGGCGCCATAAAATGAACAGCGATAAAAAACGCCGAAAAGCAGGCCAAAGCCCCTGTCAGGGCATAAAGAGCGGAATGGGCTGCCCCCTTAAAAAGGCCGGCAAAAAATCTCATCATCACAGCGCCCCCCGCCGCTGCCGGCAAATCAGGTCTCCTCCGCCCGGCCGCCTTCCGCCCCTTCAGCTTTTGCCTCAACAGTTTTATAGCGGAAAGCGAAGATGTCAAGGTTGGCCCTCAGCTCCTCTCCCTGAGCCGCCAGCCGCATTTCGACTTTGTCCACAACCAATATCCATTTTTGATCCGTCAGGCGGGACATAAAAGACAGCACCTGGGAAAAGGAGCCTTTGACTGTGACATGAAGCTTTAAAATGTCATAAATCTCGCCTTTTTCAACAGGAGAATCCCTTTTGTCCTCAATATCAACCCCCGCCGATCGCGCCTCTTTTGTCAAAACAGAAAAAATATCAACCGGAGACAGCTCATTGGGAAGATAATTTAAAAGGTAATTGACGCTCCGCTCCTTATTGGCGACGCTGTTTTTAAACTGCTCTATTTTTTGCAGATCGCCTTTTTGGGAGCGGACTTCAAGCTTCATTTTTTCAATATTGCCTTTGACGGCCTCTATCCCGGCCCGCGCAGAGTCTCCTTTGTCATATTTAAAAAAATAAACCCCCCCCGCCAGCAGGCAGCCAAACACAACAATTTGAATCAGCCCCGCCCCGGCCAAATCATAAAAAAACTTCACAGCCAAGCCCTCCCGCCGGCGCTGTCTCCGCTCATAAAGCGCGGCCCGCGCCCATCCATCACTGTTACAAAACCCTTAAAGGCTTCTTTCTTTCAGCAGATCCGCCTTAAGATCAAAGCTCACCTTTACAAAATTCTCCTGACTCCTGACATCCCTTGTGCTCAAGCTGATGCTGTCTCTGTCTACAATGTTTTTCAGCGAGTCGGCAAACAGGTTGATGCGGTCCTCGCTCAGGCTCTCCCCCTGAATGGAAAGCCCCCCCTTCCCCTTGATTTTCACGCTGAGGGTTTTCAGCCAGACAGACTCTGGAATGATTGACTGGATTTGATCCAAAAGCTGGGGGATGATCAGCCGCGAGCGGGCCAGCTTCCTCAATGTCTCTTTTTTTTGGTCATACTCTTTGGCCTGAATTGTAAGGTAGTCAAAGCTTTTGATTTTTTTTGCCAGGATGTCCCGGGCCTTTGTCTGCTCCGCGAGATTCCCCTCAAGAGCGGTTTTTTGCGCCTTCAGGCTGTCAATTTGCTGGGCCTCATAAATTTTCAGCGCAAAGGGGAAGCAGAGGATCAAAAGCGCCTTGACGACAAATTTTAAAAGGACCGCCGGCTCCAGGTCCTGGAGAAAATTCCCCCTCTTAATGCCCTCAATTGTGGCTGAAAGGCTTCCGGTGTAGCTGGATCCAAAAGCGGTTCCGGTTTGCGCCGATATGGAGCTCTCGGTTTTTGAGCTTTGGACTTTTGTGTTTTTTAAATTAACTTTAAGCATGATTTTTTGAGATTTTAGGCGCCTTTGGATCCGGGCTGTTTTAACGGCCCCGCTTTATCCGCTATTCAAAGCCTTCTGAACTCTCCTTATATCATAAAGCGGCCCCTTCCGCCGGAAAAGTCAAGGCGCCGGCTGGGCGCCCTGTCCGGCCAGGCAGGCCCATCACTCAAGCCCCCGCCGCCCCAGGCCGGCGGCAATGGCGAAAAAAGGCTCCAGCGCCCCGCTCTCTAAAGCCAGATCCCCGGCAAGCGGCAGGGACTCAAAGGGGCGCATTGGCTCCACAGGAACAGAAAACCGCTTGGAGAGGGCTGAATCAACCCCCGGAGCCAGGCTGCCGCCGCCCGTTATATAGATTTTGGCAGCGCTGTGATTGGCAAAAAAATTCAGGTAAATCTCATAGCTGGAGTAAAACTCGTCGCACAAAGCGGCATGCGAGGCCTCAATAATGGACAGAGCCTCTTTGGCCTGAGATTCTTTTTTGCCGGCGCTGATTTTCAGCTCCTCAGCCTCCGCCCAGCCAACCCCCATCTTTGCCTGTATTTCCTTTGTGTAGAGATTCCCCCCCGCCGCAATGTTTCTGGTGAAAACCACCTGATTTTTTAAAACAATCACAATATTTGAGCTGTCAAAGCCTATATCCGCTAAAAGGCAGACTTCGCTCTCGCTCAGCTTGTGGCTCCGCTCAAAGCTGTTGAACAGGGCAAAAACGCTGGCGTCCAGAGTCTCGCAGGCGATAAAGGCCTTTTCAAACAGGCTGTTGTAGGAGCTGACTGTTTTTTGCAGGGCGGCGACAAGCAAAATGGGGATTTGCTCCGGCCCCTCGCCCACTCCCTTTAAAATCTCATAATCCAGATCCACTTCATCCAAGTCGTAGGGAAGATACTGCTCCGCCTCAAAGGGAAGATGCTCCGCTATCAGGCTTTTTTCTATTTTGGGAATGTTGATTTGCTTTGTGAGGATGCCCTTCCCTGAAATCCCGGCAATCACGCTGCCCTCAGCCTCCATTTCCCACTCCCCAATGCATTTTGTCAAAAACAGCGCCAGATCATCTTCCTGGAGGATTTCCCCCCCGTTAAAGCTGCCGGGAGGGGTTGGCTTGACGAGGGCGCGGTCTATTGCCGGCCGGCCGCCGTCCTTGGAGATATGAAGAATTTTTGTTTTTTGGCTTCCAATATCCAGGGCGATTTGCTCTTTTTTCGCCTTTTTGAACAGCTGAAACACTGCGCGGCCCTCCGATTTTGCCCCGCCGGCGGCGGCCCCCTGTCAGGGCGCGCGGCCTGGCGCCTGTTTTAATTAAACATTTTTAATTAACCATTTTTAATTAAACATGAAAACCTGGGGATAAGTCAATTTTTTGCGGGTTTTTTGCTCCGGCTCCGGTTTTTGGCCGCGGAGCCTGGCTCCAGGGCCTGGCTCTGAAGCGGCTAAAAGGGGACAAAAAAGCTGAGATAAGCCTGCCCCCAGCCGCTCAAAAATATGCTGAGCAAAGCCCCCCCGGCCAAATAAGGCCCAAAGGGAATTTTTGTTTGAAAGCCGCCGCCTTTGCCGCGAAGCGTCAAAATCCCCCCCGCCAAAGCCCCGGCAAAGCAGGAGACAATCACAATAAAAGGGATGGCCCGCCAGCCCAAAACCGCCCCTATCCAGGCCAAAAGCTTGACATCGCCCCCTCCAAGGCCCTCCTGATTTCTGATGAGGCGGTAAATAACAGCCACAAGCCAAAGTATCCCCCCTCCAAACAAAATCCCGAAAAGGCTGTCCCAAACAGCCCGCTCTGGATTGAGAATCCCGCCCAAAAGGCCAATCAAAATCCCTGAGATCGTAAAAACATCGGGCAGGATCATGCTGTCCCAGTCAATCGCCGAGGCGGTGACCAGCATAAAGGCCAGAGCAAGGGCTTCCGGCAAAAACCATTTCCAGCCGATTTGCAGAAAAAGCCCGGCGAAAAGGCAGGCCATCAAAAGCTCAATCAGAGGATAGCGGAGGGAAATCCGCCCTTTGCAGCAATTGCCGCGGCCCCGCAGAAAAAACCAGCTGAAGATGGGGACATTCAAATAAGCGGGAATGGCTTTTTGGCAGCGGGGGCAGCGGCTCCGGCCCCAGAGCTTTAAAGGCTCCCCGCTCTGAATCTGCCTCAGCGTCCGATAAATAAGGACATTGGCGAAGCTTCCGAAAAAAGCCCCGGCGAAAAAAAACGCCCCTGTCTCCAAAATGCCGGCATGCAAAGCCATAAATCCCGCCCGCCCCTTTTTTTTGCGCCGGAATCAATACTTCCAAAGGGCGGAAAAAACCGCCGCCAAAAGCAGGATGCCCATGATCCAGGGAGCGGCCCGCCCGCGCGGGATTTTGAGAATCCGCAGGCTGCCGCCGCCGGGCTTTAAAAAAAACGGCGCCGCGCCAAGCGCCAGCCAGACAGCCAGCTTGACAAAAAGCCAGGCCGGCCAGGGAAAGGCGATTTTGAGCTTCGCCAGCAGGCCAAAGCCGGACACAAAAAGCAAAAGCAGCGCCGCGCCATGCAGCGCCATGAAGGCTTTTCGGAGGCCGCCGCCCGCGCCTCCCCGGCTTTGCCCCCAAGCGGCCCCTCCAATATAAAGAGCAAAAGCGGCGAGGCCCGCAAAATGAAGGGTTTTGTAAAATGCGATGCTCATGCCTTATAAAGCCCGTTTTGAAATCTCATGCAAAACCCGCAAAAATCAATGCAGAAAGGGCGCGATCAGCAGCGCCACAACCGACATCAGCTTGATAATGATATTCATTGAGGGGCCTGTGGTGTCCTTAAAAGGATCGCCCACAGTGTCGCCAATGACCGCGGCGGCGTGAGTGGCGGAGCCTTTGGCCTCGCCCTCAAGCTTTCCCTGCTCAATGTATTTTTTGGCGTTGTCCCAGGCGCCTCCGGAGTTGGCCATCAGCAGGGCCAAAGCCACCCCGGCAATAAGGGCGCCGGCCAGAGCGCCGCCCAAGGCCTCCGGCCCCAGGACAAAGCCTATCAAAACAGGGGCGGCGGCGGCGGTCAGGCCGGGCAAAATCATTTCCCTGAGAGCGGCTTTAGCGGAAATGGCCACGCATTTTTCTGTGTCGGGGGCGGCGCGGCCCTCAAGAAGCCCTTTGATCTCCCGAAACTGGCGGCGGATTTCCTCCACCATTTGACTCGCGGCCCGCCCGACAGAGGTCATAGTCAGGCTGGCGCAAAACAGCGCGGTCATAGCTCCCAGAAACATGCCGCCAGCCACTTTTGGATTTGTGATGTTCATCACAAGCTCCCGCCCGGAGCTTAGAGACACGGATTCCTTAAAGGCGGCAAAAAGGGCGAGCGCGGTCAGGGCGGCTGATCCGATGGCAAAGCCCTTGCCTATGGCCGCTGTGGTGTTGCCGAGGGCGTCCAGGCTGTCTGTGACTTTTCTCACTTCAGGCCCCAGGCCGGCCATTTCCGCAATGCCGCCGGCGTTGTCAGCCACCGGGCCGTAGGCGTCAATGGTCATCGTCACGCCCACAGTGGCCAGCATTCCCACCGCCGCCATGGCGATCCCGTAAAGGCCGCAGAGCCAGTAGGAAAACATAATCATTGAGGCGATCAAAAGCAGAGGCGCGGCGCAGGACTCCAGGCCCAGGGCCATGCCGGAGATAATGTTTGTGGCCGGACCGGTTTTTGAGGCGCGGGCCACGCGGAAAACCGGCCGCCCCGCTGTGTAATATTCCGTGGACTTCCCAATCAAAATCCCGCCGGCAAGCCCGGCCAAAACTGTCAAAAATAAGTTCCAGCCGCCGCCAAAAAGAAAAATAAGGGCCGCCGCCGCCGGCAAAAACAAGGCCCCCGCGGAAAGCTCCGCCATGGCCAGCGCCTTAGACGGCTTTAGCTTTTTAAAAGCGCTCATGCCAAAAATCCCGGCCAGCGAGGCCAGCAGGCCCGCCGCCGCGAGCCAAAGCGGGAGAGCCATCAAAAATCCGCGGCTGGAATCGGGAAACAGCCCGCTCAAAGTTTCGGAGCTCATTGTGGCGGCCAGAGTGATGGAGGCGACCATGGCGCCCGCATAAGATTCAAAAATGTCGGCCCCCATGCCGGCCACATCCCCCACATTGTCCCCCACATTGTCGGCAATCACGCCGGGGTTTCGGGGGTCGTCTTCGGGGATGCCGGCCTCAACCTTGCCGGCCAGGTCGGAGCCGACATCCGCCGCCTTGGTGAAAATCCCTCCGCCCACGCGGGCGAAAAGCGCGATGGAGGAGGCCCCCATGGAAAACCCCGAAATCACAGACAGCATGGGCGAGCTTTTGAGAAAATCCTCAAAAGGCCCTTCCCCCGCCTGGGAAATTGACAGGCCGTATAAAAGCCCCAGGCCCAAAAGCCCCAGGCCCGCAACCGCCAGCCCCATCACGGCGCCGCTGTTAAAGGCGATGAGCAGGGCATGGCCCGCGCCATGTTTTCGGGCCGCCTCCGCTGTCCGGACATTGCCGCGGGTGGCCGCCCTCATGCCGATATTTCCCGCCCCGGCGGAGCAGCAGGCGCCGAGAAAAAACGCCAGGCCCGCATGCCAGGAAAACCCCATCCACAGCAGCATGGCCACAGCCGCCACAAACACGCCAAGGCGGGCGGCCTCCTCTCTGAGGAAGGCCATGGCTCCGAGGTGAATGCTGGAGGCGATGCCCCGCATTTTCTCCGAGCCGGCGCTCTGCCGGCTGATATGCTGATAAAGGCCGCCGGCCGCCGCGAGCGCCGCCAGCCCGCAGCCCAGGGCCAGCCACAAATTCTGCCCCCACTGCCCTTCGCCAAAAAAAGCCTGAAACATGTTTTCCCCCCCGAAAAGCGATATCCTTAAAACTGCTTTAAAGCCGCCCGCCAGCCTGAGTCAAGCCTTTTTAAAGCTTTATGCCGCGCCGGGCCGCGGCCTGTTTCAATGGCCGGGCGGCGGCGCTTTGCCCGCAGCCCGCCTAATGGCTCTGACTGTTAGAGGCAGCAGGGCCAGAGCCAGAAAAGAAAGCGCCAAAGCGGGGGAGAAAACATCCCTCATGGATTCCACATGGGCCAGGCGCGCGCCGGCATTTGCGTAAACAACAGTCGCGGGAAGCATCCCTATCTGGCTGATAAGAAAAAACTTATAAGCCGGCATTGAGGAAAGCCCCATCAAAATATTCACGGCAAAAAAAGGCATGGCGGGAAACAGCCGCAGACTCAGCAAATGCCAGCCGCCCTCTTTTTGGAGATGGCGCTCCAAAGACTCCCATTTTGAGCTGAATGTTTTTTTCGCAAGATCTCTGAACAAAAACCTCGACATCAAAAAAGCCGCTGTCGCGCCGGCGCTGCTGGCAAGGGAAACTGCGGCTGTCCCTATAAAAAGGCCAAACAAAAAGCCCCCCGCCAGGCTTAAAACAGGGGCCGCGGCGGGAATCGAAAGCCCCGCGGCCAAAACATAAGCGCAGAAAAAGCCCGCGAGAGTCAAAAGCGGGGATTTTTCATACAAGCCGGCAAGCTGGCTCCGGCGCCCCTTAAGAAAGTCAAGCTGAAAATACTGAAAAACATCAAAAGCGAAAAGCGCGGCGAAAGCCAAAAAAACAGCGCAAAAAACCAGCGCCTTCAGCCGGTTTTGCCGGCTGAGCCGGATCTGAAAAATGCTTTTCATGGTGTGGGCCGCGCCGGGCCGCGGCGCCCTGCCCGGCGCCGCAATGCCAGCATCTGCCTCATACTCATAATGCGCGCCTTAATAAGGAGTCCACATTTTTTTTCGCGCCCCGCAAACCCGCCGAAAGCCTGCTTCAGGGGCCGGCCCCGCGGCCAGCCCCCCCGAAAGCCGGCGGGGCAGGCATAAAAAAGCGCTTGACTCTTGCCTTTTTCGGCATTTGCATGGCAGGATAGCTTTTAATGACAGGGGGCTGATGGCTTTTTAAGGCCCTGGACATCCCCCTGGCAAGGGACCCCTTGGCAGGGGGGCCCGCGGGCGGCTTTGTCCGCGGGGCGGCAGAAAGTTTTGCATGGCGGGCAAAATCATGAGCGAGCTGAGCATTCAAAATATGATGTCCGCAGGGGTTCACTTTGGCCATGAGGCCCGGAGGTGGAACCCGCTGATGAAGCCTTATGTCTACACTGAGCGGGGGGGCATTCATATCATCAACCTCCAAAAAACCCTGACTTGCGCCCAAAGGGCCATGGATTTTTTGGAGCGGGTCACCTCCCAGGGGGGCAGAGTCCTTTTTGTCGGCACAAAAAACCAGGCCATAGAAGCCGCGAAGGAGGCAGCGGAGCAAAGCGGGCAGTTTTATGTCACCAAGCGCTGGCTGGGGGGGACCCTGACCAATTTTGAAACCATAAAGGTCAGCATTGACAGAATGAAAAAAATCCGCCAGATGCGGGACCGCGGCGATCTGGAGCGCTATGCCAAAAAAGAAAGGGGCCGCATTGAGAAAGGCTGCGTAAAAATGGAGGAGCGCTTTTGGGGGATCAAGGACATGATAGATGTCCCCGCCGCCCTTTTTGTGATTGACATTCAAAAAGACAGAATCGCCGTCAATGAGGCCCGGCGGCTGGGCCGCCCTGTCGCGGCCATTGTGGACACAAACTGCGATCCCTCGCTTGTGGATTACCCCATTCCGGGGAATGACGACTCCACAAAAGCCATTCGGTTTTTTTCGGAGCTGGCCGCTGAAGCCTGCCTGAAAGGCCGCCGGCAGTGGGAGGAATCCCTCCGCCAAAAAGAGGATCTGGAGCAAAAAAACGGCCCTGAAACTGCGCCTGGGGCGGCGGCGCCGCCAAGCTTAACACATGGCTCAATGCCTGGCCGCATTCCGGGGGCAGCTGCCGGCCGGCAAGGCTCTGGCCCGGCTGTGATCTCAATAGCGAAAAAAAGAAAGCTTGTGGCTGCCGGCACAGCCGATGAAAGGGAAATTGAGCTGGAGCTGAAGCGGGAGTCCCCCGCTGACAAGGCCTCGTCTGACAAAGCTCCGGCCGGCCAAAAAACCCAAACAGCGAAGCCGGCGCCGCAAAAAAGCGCGGAAAAAACCGGGAGCCTGACTGGCGGCAAAACCGCCGGGGCCGCGGGCCAAAAGGCGGAAGGCGCAAAATAAGCCCAGGCCTGAGCGCAAACTTAAATTAAGGAGCAGCCTGCCATGCCATCATCACCCTCTTCCCCAAAAGCCCCCGCCCCGGCGGGAGTCAGTCAAATCCGCCGCCTGAGAAAAAAAACCGGGGCCGGCATTAGCGCTTGCCGGCAGGCGCTGCTCGCCTCTGGGGATGATCTTGAAAAAGCTGAAGCCTGGCTTCGGAAAAAAGACCTCAGCCAGGCAGCCAAAAAATCCGGCCGGGAGGCGGAGGAAGGCCTTGTCGCCTCATATATTCATCCCGGCGGGCGCATCGGCGTCCTTTTGGAGGTCAATTCCGAAACTGATTTTGCCGCCAGAAGCCAGGAGTTTCAGAGCTTTGTCCGCGACCTCAGCCGGCACATTGCCGCCATGAGCCCCCTTTTTGTGAGCGAGGAAAGCATCCCGGCGGAAATCCTTGAAAGCGAGCGGAAAATTTTTGAGGCGAAGGCGGCGGAGCGCGCCAAAAAAAAAGAGCTGGCCCCCGCCATAGCCAGAGGAATGCTCAAAAAGCGGATGTCTGAGATCTGCCTTATGAATCAGGAGTTTGCGCGGGAGGATCCGATCAAAAAACAAACCGTCGCCCAGGCCTTAAACGAGCTCATCTCTAAAATAGGGGAAAACATTATTGTCCGGCGCTTTGCCCGCTTTGCCCTCGGAGAAAACAAACAGGGAGAAAGCAAACAGGAACAAAACAAACAGGAACAAAGCAGCCCCCCGGACAGCAGTCAGGGGAATGCTTAATCAAGAGGGCCGTTTTTTGACAAAGCCAAAAAAGCCAGCCTACAAGCGGATTTTGCTGAAAATCAGCGGCGAGGCCCTGGCGGGCGATCAGGGCTTTGGCCTCAAAGCCTCTGTCTTAAAGCGCCTGGCCTCGGATCTAAAAGACATCCAAAGCATGGGAGTCCAGACCGCTGTGGTGATTGGCGGCGGGAACATTTTTCGCGGCCTGAGCGCCGCTGAAGAGGGCATGGACCGCGTGAACAGCGATTTTATGGGGATGCTGGCCACATGCATCAACGCGCTGGCCCTGCAAAACGCGATGGAGCGGGAGGGCCTCCCCACAAGGGTTATGTCAGCCATTGAGATCTCTGACATAGCCGAGCCTTATGTCCGGAACCGGGCTTTGCGGCATTTGGAAAAGGGGCGCCCGGTGATATTTTCCGGCGGGACGGGAAATCCCTATTTTACAACAGACACGGCGGCGGCGCTCCGCGCCATGGAGATTGGCGCCGACATTCTGCTGAAGGCCACAAAGGTTGAGGGCGTGTTTGAGAGAGATCCTGAAAGGCTCTCCGGCAAAAGCTCCAGCAACAAAAAGTTTAAAGCCATCAGCTATATGGATGTTTTAAAAAAAGGCCTGCGGGTAATAGACGCAACGGCGGTCAGCCTCTGCATGGACAATGCCATGCCGCTGGCCATCTTCAGCCTGAAGCGGGAGGGCAGCCTGAGGCGGGCCGTCTGCGGCGAAAACATTGGAACCCTCATCACCGGCGCGGCATAAAGCCCGCTGATAAAACAGGGAGGAAAAACATGTCTGAAAACTATCAGGAAAAAACAGCCGAAAAAATGGAAAAAAACCTGGAGGCCTTTAAGGCGCGGCTCCGGCGCATCCGCGCCGGGCGGGCTGAGCCATCCCTTTTGGAATCAGCGCGGGTTTTTTATTACGGCTCGCCGGTTCCGCTGTCTCAGATAGCCACAATCTCCTCGCCATCCCCCCGGATTCTGCTTATCTCCCCCTGGGACGCCGGGGCTTTAAAGGACATAGAGCATGCCTTAACCCGCGCCAATTTGGGAATGGCGCCGCAAAATGACGGAAAGGTCATACGGCTGACTGTCCCGGAGCTGACGGAAGAGAGGCGGGAGGCCCTGGTCAAAGAGGCCCGCGGGGAGGCTGAAAAATGCCAGGTGGATTTGCGGGCCAGCCGCCGGGCAGTCATTGAGGAAATCAACAAGGCGGAAAAAGAAAAGCTCATCAGCGAGGACGAGCAAAAGCGGCTGATCAATGAGGTCCAAAAAACCGCCAATTCTTACAGGGAAAAAACAGAAAGCGCGCTGAAAGCCAAGGAAGGGGAAATACGGGACATCTGACTGGCATGGGGCAAAAGCTAAAGCATCTCGCCATCATTATGGACGGGAACGGCCGCTGGGCGGCCCAGAGAGGCAAAAGCCGCGCTTTTGGCCATGCGGAGGGCGCGGAGGCCGCCGCCCGCATCATCAGGCTCTGCGCAAAAAAAAAAATCCCTTTTTTGAGCCTTTTCGCTCTGAGCGCTGAAAACACCCGGCGGCCAAAGCGGGAGCTGAGCGGGCTGAACAGGCTGTTTGAGAGGGTTTTTCTCAAGCGGGCCAGCCTGCTGATGGAGGAGGGCCTCAGGCTTCGCGCCTTGGGGGATATTTCTTTTTTCCCGGAAAAAACCCAGGCGCTTATTAAATCCCTTGAGAAAAAAACCGCCGGCCACAAGGGGATGAGCCTGATTTTGGCCCTGAATTACGGCGGGCGGCAGGAGATGGCTTTGGCAGCCCGCCGCATAGCCCGCGAGGCGCGGGCCGGGCGCCTAAACCCGGAATCTGTGGAGGAGCAAACCCTGGGCGCTTTTTTGGATTCCTCCCGCTTTCCGCCGCCTGACCTGATCATCAGAACCGGGGGGGAGGTCCGGCTGTCAAACTTTTATCTGTGGGGGGCCGCTTATTCGGAGCTTTATTTTACAGATGTTTTGTGGCCTGACTTTGACGGGCCGGGCCTGATCAAGGCTCTTGAGAGGTTTTCCGCCGCGCGGCGCAAGTTTGGGCGGCTCAGCTAAAGCTTCATCAGATCCCCTTTGCAAAGATCCATGGCCGCGCCAGAGAAGCCCTCCTCTGATTCCCCCTCCCCTCCAATCAAGCCCAAAAACGGGTGCAGAGCCGCCAAAACCAAGCCTTTTTCCTCCTGGAAGCGCGCGGGGTCAGACAAAAACGGGGGCAGCAGAAACTTTGTCGCCGCAAGAGGCGCGGCTTTGGCGCCGCCGCCGCGGCGCAGGTAAATAACCAGCTGTATGCCGTCCCACTCTGATGTGACGCCGCAAAACCGAAACCAGTGATCAGCAAAAAAGCTTTTTTTGCCGGCTCCAAGGTGATTGTCCGCCAAAAACGAATCAATGATTTTTGAGCTTATCAGCAAAGAGCCGTCTTTTTTGCTGTAGGTCTCAATTTCAAGAGAGGGCCCGTAAGAGAGCTTTTCCCTTTTAACGGCAAAGGGATAGGCCTGCAAAAACAGCCTTTTGCTCTCAAAAAGGTTTGAGGGGGCATTGATAATATTCACCCGCGAGCAGACTTTGCCGTCATCAGACTCGGTTTCCGCGGCAGCCGCCCCCTGAAAGCTATTGTCTGAAAAAAAATTGCAGCGGAGCCGGCTCCCCTCGTCTGAATGAGAGGCCGCATACATGGCGGCATGATCTATGCCGCCGCGCTCCTGTTTTGAGGAGCAGCCCAAAAACAGCGCCGCCGCCAAAAGCCATGCATGCCGGAAGGGCGCGGCCAAAATCAAGCGAAAGCTCTCCAATTTGCAGATCCTCCTGAACAAAACCGGCTCTTTGTCACTCCATAGCGGGCGCGGGCAATATAAAGCCCCCCGGCGCTGGCAGATCCGCCCGGCGGCCCCCCCCAGGCCAGGCAGCCGCTTTCCTGATAACGGGGGGCGGGGCGCTTTAATCCCGCCATGATCAAAATCGGATGATTTTAATCTGGCCTTTAATCGGGGTTGATGGGGAGGGGGGTTAAGGGGATGGGAGGCTTTCAAAAAAAAAACCAAGACGAAAAGCCTGATTTTAAAAATCATAACTGTTGACAAACCCCCGCCCCGCCTTTCAGAATAAAGCTATGGGCCTGCTCCGCCTGATTATTGCTGTTGTTTTGGCTTTCGGCCTGCTCTCCTCCTGCGGCGGCCCTGATGAGGGCGATTTGCAGGGCAGCTACAAGGGCCGGCGGGGCAAATCAGACAGGTCTGGCCGGAGGGGCCGCGGGAGGCCTCAGCCTGGCCCGCCTGCAGCGGAAGCTGCTCAGCCTGCCGCAGCCCCAGCCGCAGCCGCTCCGCCGGCCAGGCCCGCAGCTCCGGCAGCCGCCCCGCCCGCAGCGCCAAACAGGCAGCCTCAGAGGGAAGGTTTTGTTTTTCCTGTAGAAGCCTCCCCCGGCGCCGAGCTGGACATCAGGCTCAATCAGGCAAAAAACAAAGTGACCATCACTTCGCAGCCGGCGGGGCAAAGCCTTCGGGTGGTGGCGGGATTTTCCGGGCTTGTTTCAATAAACGGCCAAAATATAGTCTTAAACTCCCCCGCCTACAACAGAGATTTGGTTTTTGAATTGGAGGAAAGCGGCGTCCATGTCAATCAGGGGGACATGGTGACCAAAAGCCAGCTTTTGGCCACGACCTCCAGCCCTGTTGTGTTTTCGGTCCAAAAAAATGGCGCCCCAACCATCCTCTGCATTGATATTGTAAACGAAGCGGCAAGCGAAGTGTCTGTCAATTATCGCAGCCAGGGCGCTGACAGCGCCTGTCCATAAACTGCTCCTGTTAGATGGCCGCAAATTTGCGGTTTGCCCCCGCCAGCAGGGAAAGCGCCCGCAGCGGAAAGCCGGCTGGCCGCATGCCTGAGCCTGCAAACATCTAAGGAAAGTCAGTGTTCACAGAAAACGCGTTTAACCAGTCTTCAAGGCTTGCCTCATCCGGCTCATGCGGAAATCTCCATATACCGTAAAAACTGAATATATGGACTTCCTCTGACACTGTCACAAACGGCAGATTCAAAACAAGCGCCGCGAGGCCGTCCCTCTGGAGAAGCTTGCGCCTCTGCGAAGGCCTGGGAGCGGCCGCGAGGCCGTCCAAACAAAGCCTGGGAGCGGCCGCGAGGCCGTCCAAACAAAGCCTGGGAGCGGCCGCGAGGCCGTCCAAACAAAGCCTGGGAACGGCCGCGAGGCCGTCCAAACAAAGCCTGGGAGCGGCCGCGAGGCCGTCCAAACAAACAGGCCGCCCCCCCTTCAAGCCGTTTTTTTTCAGATGTTTTATAAAACCGCTTGACAAAAAGCCATTTGTCAGTTATTTAAGGCAAAATTCTTAAGAAAGAGTCTGCAAATATCCAGAATGGCAAAAAAGGGGGGGGGATGATCATAAACCGCGGGCGCGGAACAGCTGAGGAATGGCCGGCAGGCCGGGAGGCCGGCCATTTTATCAAGCCCTTTAAAAAGGCCGGCGCGCCTCTGCTTTTGCTTTTTATGGTGAGCGCTTCGGCAGCGGCAGGCGCCGCCGCGGCAAAAGATCCTTCAGGAAAAGGGCTGGGGGAGGGCTTTGCGCAAACCGCCGCAGCCGCGCCGCGGGCGGAGGGGATTTTGCCGGATGACGGGGCGGCGAAAGCCTTGCCGAGTTCAAACGGCTGGAGCGCGCCATTCGCGAGGACGGATATTTCCCGCGCGGCGAAAGTCTCATCCATGTTAGAATTTTCCCAGGCGGAGGCAGAGGCGGGGGAGACAGATATGATCCGCGCTCTGAAAAACAGAGACATAGAGGGTTTTAAAGCCGCTTTAAAAAAAGGAATTTTTGAGGAGCCGGCCTTGAAATTTCTTAAGGACTGGCATGTTTTAACAGAGGAAAAAACCTCCGCCGCCATTTTGCTGGCGGAGATGCGGCTGAGCGGGCCGGAGGAAAGGGCGGCAGCCAGCCGCGCTTTATATGAGCTGCTGCGGCTTTTTTCCTTTCCTGAAAGCGACAGGGCGGAAAGCCATGCGGGTTTAACTTTTCAGAAGAGAAGGATTTTTCTTCCATTAGAAAGAGCCTCTTTACACCGCGCGGCTGCAGATCGGAATTTTGAGGCCTTTGTAAAGGGGCTGGAAGATCTGCTGGCCGGGCCGGCGAATCGCCTGCTGGCTGAGCTGCATGCTGTGACATGGTCCCGGATGACTCTTAAGGGGATTATAAACCAAAAACTGGACAGAAAAAGCGCGGCGATATGGAATGCCCTTCTGCAGGAAGTTAGGTTTGCTTTTCAGCGGCCTCTTTTAAGGTATTCGCCCACTGTGGGCGGGCTTTCCCCGAAACAGGCGGCAAAGAAAGCGGGAAACAGGGAAATGTATTATGCCCTGCGCCATTTTTCGCGGGAAGACGAGGTGACTCAAGGCTTGATTTACGCGCTGGTTTTGGGAGCCGGAGGCGCTGTGGGGGCGGGATCTGATTTTTTATGGAGCGCTTTTAACGGCCCGCCGCTGAGCCAGCAGGCCGCCGCTGCCGCGGCTTACGGCCCAGTGGCTCTGAGCGGCGCGGGCATTGCCTGCTACCGCGTTTTCAAATGGACAAGGCAGAGGGGAATTATCAGACAGTTAGAAAAATCACTCTCAAAAAAAACGCCGGCCCTGAAAAAGCTCTGAAAAAAAAGCAAAATCTTAAAAAAAACCGCTTGACCTGCTTGACAGCCAAAAAACAAGCGCTATAATATACTTGCCTGCGGGTACTTGCCTGCGGGAGGAGCCGCCAATGCCTCAAAAAAATCTTCAAAAACCCCATCCTTCCAAAGAGATATGGGATATTTTAAAGGAAATGGCCAAAGATCGAAAGGAAATGGCCAAAAGCCGGAAAGACACCGACCGGCAGATCAAAGAGCTTTCCGCCAGCCAAAAAGAATCCCGAAAAGACATTGACCGGCAGATCAAAGAGCTTTCCGCCAGCCAAAAAGAATCCCGAAAAGACATTGACCGGCAGATCAAAGAGCTTTCCGCCAGCCAAAAAGAATCCCGGAAAGACATTGACCGGCAGATCAAAGAGCTTTCCGCCAGCCAAAAAGAATCCCGGAAAGACATTGACCGGCAGATCAAAGAGCTTTCCGCCAGCCAAAAAGAATCCCGGAAAGATCTTGACAGGCATGCCAAAGAAACCTCCAAAGCCATTAAGGAAGCCTCCAAAATCACTAAAGAAGCCTCCAGCGCCGCTAAAGAAGCCTCCAGCGCCGCTAAAGAAGCCTCCAGCGCCGCTAAAGAAGCCTCCAGCGCCGCTAAAGAAGCCTCCAGCGCCGCTAAAGAAGCCTCCAGCGCCGCTAAAGAAGCCTCCAGCGCCGCTAAAGAAGCCTCCAGCGCCGCTAAAGAAGCCTCCAGCGCCGCTAAAGAAACCTCCAGCGCTGCTAAAGAAGCCTTAAAAGCCGTTCGGGAGGCCTCCAAAAGAATGGAGATGAACTCTAAAGAGATCAAGGCGGCGCAGAATCTTTTCACCAACCAGTGGGGCCGCCTTGTAGAAAATCTGGTTGAGGGCAATTTAGTCAATCAGCTTCTGAAAAGGGGCATAGATATTGATGCGCTTTATCCAAACGCCAAAATTTATGAGCGCCGGCCTAACAGCGAGGGGGTAATTGTAAAAGAAACTGTTTGCGAGATCGATCTTTTGGCCAGAAACGGAAAGGAGAGAGTCGCAGTGGAGGTTAAGACATATTTATCTGTAAAAGATGTTGATGATTACCTGGATATTCTGAGCAGGCATTCTCTCGCGGTTTCTGGAAGCGCTAAAAGGCTTCTTGGCGGCATGGCGTTTTTGAGGTGTCAAAAGGGCGCGGATATTTACGCGCAGAGAAACGGCTTGTTTACGATCAAGGTCTCTGGCGAAAATGCCAGAATCACAAACAGGGAGGCCTTTAAGCCTAAAATTTTCGGCCCCGCCGCCTCAGCAGCCGCAAAAAAGCGGGGCAGCAGCCGCAAGCGCTAAGCCTGCCGGGCGGCTCTCCCGCCCCTGGCAGCTCCCGCGAAAATTGTTGATATATGCCGATTCAAAAAGAGGCTTCTGCCAGAATAAAAATCAACCGCCTGCTGGAAAAAGCCGGCTGGCGCTTTTTTGACAGCGGGCGGGGGCCGGCCAATATCCAGCTGGAGCGGGGCATCAGCATTGCCCCGAAGGATATTGAAGCGGCGGGGGATGATTTTGAAAAAACCAGGCGTGGCCGGGCGGATTATCTGCTTTTGAATGAGGAGGGGTTTCCGGCAGCGGTATTGGAGGCCAAGCGGGAGAAAAAAAGCCCTTTGGATGGCAAGGAGCAGGCCCGGCGATACGCCCGCAGCCTGAAGGCCCGGTTTGTTATTCTCTCCAACGGAAACCTGCATTATTTTTGGGATTTGGAATCCGGCAGCCCCGAAATCATAACAGAATTCCCCGCGCAAGAGTCCCTTCAGCGCAAAAGCCAGTTTAAGCCTGACGGCAAAAAGCTTTCTGAGGAGCCGGTCTCTGAAGATTACATAGCCGGCTGCCAAAACCCCCGGCTGCTGAATGATCCTGGCTGGAGCGATCCTCAGGCCAAAAAAGCTCTGGCGGCGGAGCATGGGGTCAGTGTTCTCAGGCCTTATCAGGTTAAGGCTCTCCAGGCCCTGCAGACAAGGGCCAGGGAGGGGGGCCGCCGCTTTCTTTTTGAGATGGCCACCGGGACAGGAAAAACCCTGCTGTCGGCGGCGGCGGCCAGGCTTTTCCTCCGGACAGGAAACGCCAAAAGGGTTTTGTTTTTGGTTGATCGGCTGGAGCTGGAGCGGCAGGCCTTTTCAAGCTTCAACAGCTATTTAAAAAACGATTATTTGTCTGTCATTTACAAGAAAAACAGGGATGACTGGCGCCGGGCGGAGATTGTGATCTCCACTGTTCAAAGCCTGCTGGCGGGAAACAAGTTCCGCAGGCTTTTTTCTCCGGCGGATTTTGATCTTTTGATTTCCGACGAGGCTCACCGCTCCATTGGGGGCAATGCCCGCGCGCTTTTTGAATATTTTATTGGATACAAAATCGGCCTGACGGCCACGCCGCGGGATTACCTGAAAAACATAGACGCCATGGAGCTTGCGGAAAAAGATCAAAGAAGGTGGGAGCGGCGCCTCCTTTTGGACACTTATAAAACCTTTGGCTGCGAAAACAGCGAGCCGGCTTTTAAATACAGCCTGATGGACGGCGTCAGGGAGGGCTATCTGGTTAACCCTGTGGTTTTGGACGCGCGGACGGACATCACCGCAGAGCTTTTATCGAAGCGGGGATACAGCATGATAATGGAAAATGAGGAGGGGGAGAGGGAAGAGCAGATCTTTCACCGCAAAGACTTTGAGCGGAGTTTTTTTTCCGAAAAAACCAACATGGTTTTCTGCGGGAGTTTTTTGGACAATGCTTTAAAAGACCCTTTAAGCGGAGAAATCGGCAAATCCATTGTTTTTTGTGTCAGCCAGAGGCATGCCTCAAAAATCACTCAAGTATTGAACAAAATGGCGGATCAGCGCTGGCCCGGCAAATACAATTCAGATTTTGCTGTTCAGGTGACCTCCAATATTGAGGGGGCCGGGCAGCGCGCGGCCAGTTTTGCCTATAACAAGCTGAATGGCCGGACAAAATTTTTGGATGGCTATAAATCCTCTAAAACAAGAGTTTGCGTCACGGTCCGCATGATGACAACGGGCTATGACTGCCGGGATATTTTGAATCTGTGTTTGATGCGGCCTGTGTTTTCCCCGGCAGATTTTGTTCAGATGAAGGGCCGGGGGACCCGAAAGTTTGCTTTTCAATACAGGGGCGGCGCCGGGCGGGGGCATAAGGCGGAAAAGCAAAGCTTCAAGCTGTTTGATTTTTTTGCGGTCTGCGAGTTTTTTGAAAAAGAATTTAACTATGATGAGGCTTTGAAGCTCCCTCAGCTGAAAGCGGGCGGCGGCGATGCTGACGGCCTGCCCGCCTCCCCTATGTATGAGGCGCGAATCCATGATCCGGACGCCTTAAAAACCCTCTCTCAAAAAGAGGTGGGGCTGGAGGGCATGAGGCTTGACAGGGAGTTTTGGGGCCGGGCGCGGGGCGCTCTGGCAAAGGACGGGGAGCTGGAGGCGGCTGTCCGGCGGGGGATGTGGGAGGCCGCGCGGGGCTTAATCGCGCGAAAACACGAAAACAAGCCGGAGCTTTATCTGAGTCTGGAAAAAATCCGCAAAGCGGAGGGGCTGGACAGGCCGCTTTCCTGGAAGGAGGTTTTGCAGAGGGCTTTTGGCCTGATTGATCATTTCCCCGGCAGGGAGGAGCTTTTGCATGAGGAATGCCAGAATTTTATCTCCATCCACAAGCCGGACAGCCATCTTGCGCCGGAAATCATAAGCTTTATCAGCCTGTATCTTTCTGACCCTGAATTTAGGGACAGCATCAATAAAAAAGAATATGCCGATCTGTATACAAGGGCCGGCTTTACAATGGCATCTCTAAAGAGACTGACTCAGGGAAAAACCAACTGGCCGAAAGTCATTCAGGAATACATCAAAAGCTATGTCAGCCTAAAGCCTTTTGCGGACTAAAAGCGCGGAATAAAGGCCAGGCGGGAGACTTGAAACATGCTGGATCAGGAGACCAAAAGAAAAATCGACCGGGTCAGGGATATTCTTGTGGGGAAAATCCCCGACCCCACAGCTCAGGTGGAGCAAATCACCACAGCTCTTATTTACAAATTTATGCATGACATGGATGAAGGATCAAAATCCCTGGGCGGCAGGGCCAGTTTTTTTGCCGGAGAGTTTAAAAAATACAGCTGGCCCGCCCTTGTCAATGCCAGGCTGTCCGGGAGGGAGCGGCTGAGCCTTTATAAGAGCGCTTTGAAGAAAATCCCCCTCAATCCCCGGCTGCCGCCGCTTTTCCGCAATATTTTTAAAAGCGCCAGGCTTCCCTATGAAGATCCTGAAACATTGAATCTTTTTCTAAAAGAAATCAGCGGCTTCTCTTACGATCACAGCGAAAATCTTGGCAATGCCTTTGAGTATCTGCTTTCCATTTTGGGAAGCCAGGGGGATGCCGGGCAGTTTCGCACTCCAAGGCATATTATTGACTTTATGGTTGAGGCTGCCGCGCCTTCAAAAGAGGAAACTGTTTTGGATCCGGCCTGCGGAACGGCTGGTTTTTTGATCTCCGCCTACAGGCATATCATCAAAAACAGCTCAAAAAACTATAACCCTGAAAAAGCCTGTCACAGCTTCATGCAGCCGGAGGGATCCGCGGCCATGGCTCAAATCCAAAGCAATGGGGGTTATAGAGGGGAAAAACTAACTCCCTTTGAAAAAAAACAAATCCAAAAAAACATTATCGGCTATGACATATCCTCTAAAATGGTCAGGCTTTCCCTTGTGAATATGTATCTGCATCGGTTTCAGCAGCCAAAAATTTATGAGTATGACACTTTGACAAGCGAGGATCGCTGGGACGATGATTTTGATGTGATTTTGGCCAACCCCCCGTTTATGAGTCCGAAGGGCGGCATCCGCCCGCACGGCAGATTTTCTGTTAAGGCCGGCCGGTCGGAGGTTCTGTTTGTGGATTACATAGCGGATCATCTCACCTTAAATGGGCGGGCCGCTGTTATTGTCCCTGAGGGGGTTGTTTTTAAAAGTGACAAAGCCTATAAATCTCTGAGAAAAGCGCTTGTTGAGAATCGGATTCTTTGGGCTGTCGCGAGCCTTCCGGCCAAGGTTTTTGAGCCGTATTCCGGCGTCAAAACCAGCATTTTGTTTTTGGACAAAAAGAGGGCGCAGGTGAACAAAGAGATTTTATTTCTTGATGTTCATAATGACGGATTTGAGTTGGGAGCGAGAAGACGAAAAATTGACAAAAACGACCTGCCGGAGATTTTGAGAGTTTTAAAGGCTTGGCAGGAGGGGAAAAAGATAAAAAGCTCTCTTGCGCATTGGGTAATGAAAGAAAAAATCATAGAGAGCAGTGATTGGAATCTAACCAGCAACCGGTATAAAGAGATTCAGCTCAGACCAACAAAATATCCTATAGTCAGATTAGGAGAGGTTATCACTCTTGAATATGGCAAACCTTTGAAAAAACAAGATAGAAGAGATGGCGCTTACCCTGTTTTCGGTTCAAATGGCCCTGTTGGCTGTCATGATAAATATTTAGTTAAAGGTCCTTTTATTATTGTTGGAAGAAAGGGCACAGCTGGAGCTGTGACATACTCTAATGAAAGCGGCTATCCTATAGATACAGCTTTTTATGTTAAAATAAAAGACCAAGGCCGTTTGCATTTAAAGTTTTTGTATTTTATTATGAAAGAACTGGGATTAGATAAAATAAATAAACAGGCTGGAGTGCCGGGATTAAACAGAAATGACGCTTATAGAGTCAAAATCCCTCTCCCTCCTATAAAAATCCAGAAAGAGATTGTGGCGGAAATTGAGAAGGAGCGCTCCCATATTGAATCCTGCAAAAAGCTGATAGAATTAAATCAAGAAAAAATCCGCCAAAAAATCAGCGCGGTTTGGGAAAAAAATAAACTGTAAAATTTTCCATTATATTGGCAAAAAAAGAAAAAGAGAAGGCGCGGAGAGGAAAATGCTATGAGAAAGACAGAGCTGATAGATGAGCTGAAAGATATCATTCAGGACTGCAATATCAATTTTTTTCTTGGAGCCGGCCTGTCCGCTCCATATATCCCGCCGCTCGGAAAAACAGAGCGCCTGTTAACAGAGCTTTCAGAAAAAAAAGAAAATATTAAAAAAGATCTGGAAAAAACTGTCCGCGCCTCTGTTTATCTGTCTTTTTTTGATAACGCCATCGCCAAAAATATCAATATCCTGCGGCATTCCGGCAAATCAGAAAATAAAGAAATAAAGATCGTCTTAGAAAACTACACAAGTTTTCTTAAAATTATCAACACAATCATTTTGAACAGGAGAAGCGCGATTTTAAGCCGGCAGGCAAATATTTTTACAACAAATTTTGATATATTTTTGGAAAAATCTCTGGAAGCGGCAAATGTTGAGTTTAATGATGGCTTTAGCGGCAGCTTTAATCGAAAATTTAACCTGGGCAATTTTAAAAAATCCATTTTTAAAAGAAGCCTGCATTATGATAATATCTATGAGCTGCCAGTGTTTAATTTAATCAAATTGCATGGCTCACTGACATGGAAAAAAGAAAATGAAAAAGAGGGCATTTATTTTGATAAAGATTTATGCCTTTTAAGGCGCATTGACAAAATAAGAGCATCGCAGCCAGGCCGGCCAGTTAATATTTCCGAAAAAGCCACAATAGACAGCCTGCTGTCTGCAGCAAAAGACAAAAAGTCAGACTGCTCCGCTGAAGAATTTATCCATGAATATGAAAATCTTTTGATTGTCAATCCAACAAAGGAAAAGTTTAGAGAAACTGTCTTAAACCGAAATTATTATGAGCTTTTGAGGATATATTCAGCTGAACTGGAAAAAGAAAATACTGTGCTGTTTGTTATGGGATTTTCTTTCTCTGATGAGCATATCAGAGAAGTTACTGTAAGGGCCGCAAATTCAAACCCCACACTGAAAGTTTATATATTTGCCCACAAAAAAGAGGCGAAAAAACATATAGACAAAGAGATCAATAAATCATTTCCAAATAATCAGAACATCCGCATCATCTGTCCTGATGATATTTCCAAACATGAGGAAAATCAGGCGCAAACAGAGGGGAACAGCGTCTTCTCTGAGTTTAATTTTCAGAATATCAATAGAGAAATTTTTAAAAAAATACTGGGGGAAGTTTATGGACAGCGCAAATAATTTTCCAATGCCTAAAAATGACGGGCAGATGCTGCAGGATTCCATATTTAAAATTGGAAAAGTGACATCAGTAAGAGGCCGATCTATAGAAGTCAAAGTAGACAAAAGCAAAAACACCTCTCATTTGCTTTATAAAGGCAGGCTTTTGAAAAACATATCTGTTGGCAGCTATATTAAAATCTTAAAGGGCTTTACAAAAATTATCGGAAAAATTGAGGGAGAGCATGTCACTGAAGAAATTTTATTTGAAAAAATCAGGCATGAAAAAAAACAGCCCTTCAGAGAATCAAGGCGGGAGCAGACAAAAAAAGAGTATCGAAAACAAACAGATAAAGTGAATCGTGTTTTGAATGTCAGTTTGTTTGGGTTTTTTGGAAAAAAAGGCTTTGAAAGGGGAATTAAAGAGCTTCCCTTGATTGACAATGAGTGTTTTCTTTTGGAAGAAAAAGAATTTAATGATGTTCATGATTTTATCAAGCCAGGCGATGAGCCAATAGCTATTGGCTCGCTGTCTTTGGAAAAAGGGCAGAAGATAAGCATTGGGGCCAGCAGCCTGTTTGCCAGCCATATTGGAATATTCGGCAATACAGGGAGCGGGAAATCCTACACTCTTGCCAAAATATATCGCGAGCTGTTTCAAAAATATAAAGGCAGCGGAAATTTTAAAGCCAGATCTCATTTTTTTCTTATTGATTTTAATGGAGAGTATATTGGCGAAAACGCGGTCATTGAAAAAAAATATAAAAACAGATACAGGCTTTCAACAAGAGAGAGGGAGGGAAAAGACAAATTTCCAGTCACTCAAGAATCTATAAATGAGCCGGATTTTTGGACTGTTTTTTTAACAGCAACAGCGCAAACTCAATCCCCTTTTTTAAAAAGAACATTAGAAAAAGATAATATTGACAGCACAGAAATTGCAGATATAATAAGAGATATTATAACAAACGAGGACAGAAAGATTGACAAAGAGCTTATTTTTAGTTTTTTATGGAAGATTAAGCCTTTTTTGAAAAGTGAAATTGATATTAGCCAATTAAGGATGAATTTAAAATATCATTCAATGTATAATACCTATTATTTTGAAAAAGAGCAAAAAAAGACAACTGGACAAAAAGATGCCATCTATGCAAACAGCTCCATTGATCCTTTTATGAAAAAATTTAATGAATACTTAGGCGGAGATGCTTGGTCTTGCTTAAAAGAAAATTCAGGTCTTTCAGATTTGCAAAAGATTCGCCTTAAAATAATTTATTTTTATTACGATGAAATTGTGAGAGGCTTTTCCAATAAAAAACACCTTGGCCCTTTAATTAGTCGTCTTGATAAAAGAATCGATGATCTGGAAAAGATAATTGAGATTGAAGACAACAGCCAAAAAGAAAAAAATAACGGCCAAGAAGAAAAATTTTTTACTGTTGTTTCCTTAAAAGATGTTAATATCGATATGAAAAAAATTTTTCCTTTATTGATATGCAGGCAGCTGTATGATCAAAAAAAGAAAGACGATAAAAAAGAAAAATTTTTAAATTTAATTATTGACGAAGCTCATAATATCCTCTCTCATTCATCAGAAAGGGAAAGTGAAACCTGGAAAGATTATCGCCTGGAGACTTTTGAGGAAATTATAAAAGAAGGAAGAAAATTCGGGGTCTTTTTGACTATAGCCAGCCAGCGCCCGGCGGATATTTCAGTTACCATAATTTCACAGCTTCATAATTATTTTTTGCACCGGCTGATTAACAATAATGATATTCTCGCAGTGGAAAAAACCATATCATATCTTGACAAAGCGTCTTCTGAGTCTATTTCTATAATGCCCACAGGAACTTGTATTTTGACTGGCCTTGCGGCGCAAGTGCCTGTCTTTATAGATATAGGGCAAATAGAGCCAAAGAAACATGCTCCAGACAATGAGACAATAGACTTGGCTGCAAAATGGAGAGCAAAAGACTGACAGAAATTTAATGGATTTTAGGATATTGCAGAGGCCGCGGTTGTGTCAGCTCAAGCTGCCTCGCAAATTAAAAATTAAAAGGACAAAATTATGAAAAAACCAACGCATTTTTATTATATCACTCACAAAGACAATTTAAAGTCTATTTTGAAAAATGGGATATTCTCCCATCTTCATTTTGAATCTTGGAGCCAAAAAAACTTGAACATAAAGAAACAACCTATTTATGACGCAGGCATCATTGCAAGACGAAAAGAAAAAAAGTTTAGAAGGATCTCCTTGTGGAATTACGCTAATGTGTATTTCCAGGCCCGAAACCCCATGCTCTATCGTGTGATTAAGGAATATAAAGCGAAAAACATTGTTGTTTTGCAAATCAGCTCAGATATTTTGGAAATCCCCGGCGCGGGAGTCACCGACGGCAATGCCGCCTCCGCAAACACTGAGCTTTTTGAGAATGCTGGCAGAGGCTTAAGCGCTTTAAGAGCGGATCAGTTTGAAAGGGAGTATTGGAATCAGGCAGATGCTTCAAAAAGAAAAATCATGGCGGAGGTTTTGGTCCCTGACTGCATTCCAAAAGAAAACATTATTGGAGTCTATGCGGCCGGCCCGGAAACAGCCGATCAAATCAGAAAAGACACCGCAGGCTCATTAAATGTTATGCCGGATCCCTATATGTTCTTTTTGCCTAAGCAGTGGATTCAGGCATCAAATAATGTGTTTTTGGCAAAGGGAGATATGTTTTTCTCAAAAATGCAGACTTTCACAGTCAGTGTCAACACAGTTGGCGTTATGGGCAAAGGCCTGGCCTCAAGGGCTAAATATCAGTTTCCTGACACTTATGTGCTTTATCAAGATCTCTGCCGCCAAAAAAAGCTCAAAATGGGGGTTCCCTATTTATACAAAAGAGAGGAAAACTATGAAAAAACCCTCTTTGAAGATATAACCTATGAAAGCGGAAAGTCCATTGTCACAGAAAACGGCTGCCGCTGGTTTTTGTTTTTCCCCACCAAAAGCCATTGGAGAGAGCAGTCCCCGATTGGCGGCATCGAAAAAGGCCTGCAGTGGCTTTTGGAAAATTACAAAAGCCAGGGGATTAAGTCCCTGGCTTTGCCGGCCCTGGGCTGCGGCCTGGGCGGCCTGGACTGGAAAGACATCGGCCCCCTTATGTGCAAATATCTCAATCAAATGAGAATTGCAAGCTGCATCTATCTGCCCCATGAAAAACAGATCCCTCCAGAGCAGCTAAAGCCTGAATTTTTTCTGAAAAGCCAGGCTGTGTCTGACAAATCGGCTCTTTTCGAAACAAGCTGCAGGTCAAAATAACCAAAAATCAGCTGAAAAGACAATGCTCTCAAATGAAAAGCTGTTTCAAAGATAAAAGCAGCCTTTTTGTCATTTAATCCGCCATTTATCCTGACATTTTATCCTGACATTTATTAAGGAGTCCACAAATATTCCGACAGAATTATTGGAAGTTTCTAACAAAGCCCTCTTTAAAAAATGCCATCCAATGTCAGAATATTTATGAACTCTTTAATAACCCGTTTTATCCTGACATTTGCCCCCGTTTTATCCTGACAATTTATCATTTAATCCGCCATTCCGCCGTTTTTTTTGAGAAATTTTAATAGCAAGAGGGAAGCTGGCAGAAAAGCCCCTCAAAACAGCTCCTGAAGCCTCCCCGGCTTTTCCGGCGCTTCCCCCGCCCCTTCTTTGAGCCGGCAGGCCATCCTCCCCCCGCGGAAGGCCCTAAAAAAGCCCTCCAGGGGGGCGGGTTTTCCACATGAGGGGGGGAAATCTTGAAAAGGCGCGCTTTTTTTGCTTTTTAGCGGCAAAACTGCTGTAATGACTTTGGCGCTCTGTATGAAAATGGCATGATCGGCGGGGGCGGCGGGGGCCCCCCTGCCGGAGAGAAGCAGAAGGGATTGAGGCTGCTTTTCCGCTGTGAGGCTGACTCCCCCCTCTGCTATGCTCAGCCAGGCGGAGAGGCTTGCAAAAAAGCCTGAATCATGACGAATGTCCAGCTTTTGCCCCCCTGAAACCTGAAATCTCAAACAAGGCCAATATGCTTATGATGTTCCAAAAAAAGAGTTTCCCAGCATGGATGACGATTATAAAACTCTGATGGATTTTTTAAAATATTGCCGGGTTGTCAAGGAGCCAAATTTTGACAGCCAGCAGCTAAATTGTGACAGCCAGAGGGAGATGTTTCAATGAAAGCCGCAAATCAAAATACAAGTCAGGATATAAGCCGGCTGATTGACAGCTATTATTCATGGCTTAAGGACAAAACAAAATGGAAAAATCTTAACGAGTGGGCGGAAATAACCTCCCCCTATCTGGACCGCAACAATGACTATATACAAATATACCTTAAAAAAACAAATGAAGGCTGTTTTTTAACCGATGACGGAGCAACAATTAACGGGCTGATTCAGGAGGGATGCAAACTGGACAGCCCCAAAAGAAAGCAGCTGCTTCAGCTGACTCTTAAAGGATATGGCGTCACAGAGAAAAACGGCGCCTTGCAAATAATAGCTGTCTCCAAAGATGCCTTTCCCCTCTGCAAACATTCCCTCGCGCAGGCTATTTTGGCTGTTAATGATATGTTTTACACTGCCGCTCCCCATATAAGCAGCCTGTTTTTTGAGGATGTGAAGGACTGGCTGGAAAGCTCTAATATCCGCTATTCAGAAAGAGTTTGTTTTAATGGGGCGTCCGGCTATAACAGATCGTTTGACTTTTTGATTCCAAAGTCAGACAAACAGCCGGAGCGGCTGATAAAAACCCTCAACGATCCTCAAAAAAACCGGGCGGATTGTCTGATTATGGACTGGGAGGACACAAAATCTGTCAGGCTGCCAACAGCAAAAATGTATGTTTTTATCAATGACGGAGGAAAGAGCGGAGGCCGGCAGGCAGCTTCAGAAAAACAAAAAAGCCTGGGTTTTGATTCGGCAAAAACCAAGCCGCAGGGCAGCCTGAATGGAGAGGGGGGCGGCGATCCGCGCTCAGCTGCCGAAAAAGCCGGCGCGGCGCTGCGGGCCTACAGCATTGAGCCTGTCCTTTGGAGCCAAAGAGCCAAAAAAAAGCGGGAGCTGGCCGCCTGACAGCCTCTGCAGCGAATTGTCAAGCCTGGCTTAAAGTCCAGAATCCAGGGCCGCTAAAACCGCTCTTTTCTGATGGGATCGGAGATCGCTCCCGAACCACTCAAGCAGAGGAGGCTCTGTTATGGCGGCCTGGCTGGCCCGCGGCAAGACTTTTCGCGGGGGGAGGCCTCTAATTTTCTCTGGTTTTCCCGAAAAAAAAGCATATTTTTTGCAAAGTTATTTACAATTTTAGCTGATTGCGCCACTGTTAAGCATTATGAGCGCTGTTAAGGTTAGATCGCCGGGGAAGGCCCCGGCGGCGGGAACAGATTGCGCCACTGTTAAGCATTGCGAGCGCTGTTAAGGGGGCCATCCAATGAGGGGCGGGATTTTTTTGGCGCTGTTTTTCAGCTGCGGCGCTTTTGGAGAGACAAAGCGCTTTTTCTGCAATTTTCATTTGATTGAGCGGGACAGCAATGGCGCTTTTTTGCGCGCGGGGGCGGAGGGGTCTGACTACTGGGACCGCGCGTTTTATTATAAAAAATCAGGGGACTCCATTGAAGCCCGCTTCCCGCTGCAGACAGACCCCCCGTTTGAGATGCGGCAAAAGGGAGACATTTTATACGGCTTTTTTCAGACTTTTGCCGGGGAGCGGCAGGGCCTTTACCGCGAGACTCACACTGTCTACCGGCTCAGCCAAAAAACAGGGCTTTTGATCAAGTCCTATGTGATTTATGCGGCCAAAGAGAGTTTTGAGAGTCATTTCCAGCCCTCGGTGGACGAAAACCCTTATGCCATCCCTTACGCCCCTGAGCCTTTGGAGTTTATTGACAAAGATGTCCCTGAGGGCTTTATGAAGTTTGGAAGGGACGGAAGCGCCTGGCGCTGCCGCGGGGTTTTCAGCCCAATGTATCTTCTCTATTTGTCCAGGGAGGCGCTGTTTCAGATTTTGGGAGCCTGAGGCGGAAAGTTATCTGAGGCGCGAAAAAAAAGCCCCCCGCCGCAGGGCCGGCCAAAACCCGCGCCAGGGGGAAGGAAAGCCCGTGTTTAAGTTTTTTGCCGGGCTGGCGCGTCAGGCGGCATAGAGGGCGAAAACAGCGGCGCAGGGCAGGCGCCGCCTGGGGAAAGCCGCCATTCGCTGAAGAGAGCTGTGATGAATCAGAATAAAAACCCGCTGCGGCGCCTCCCGGCGCTTCTCCCGGCTGCTCTTGGCCTGGCTTTAAGCGCCTCTCCGGCTCCGGCCCGCTGGGCCGCGCTCAAGGACGCTGACTCTGTCTATGAGTTTTGGCGCTCAAGCTATAAGGTGGAAAAAGACGGCTCTTACTCCAGCGCGACAGAGTTTCAGGCAAAAATTCTCAAAGCCTCCAGCATCAGCTATTTTGGCAATTACTCTTTAACCTATAATGAGCAGTCTGAATCCCTGGAGATTCTGTCCGCAAAGTCCATACATGGGGGAAAAGAGTTTCCCGCAGATCTAAAGCTGATCGAGGACAAGCCCCTGGCCGCCGCCCATGGCGGCTTTGACCAAATCCGCCAGGTTAGAGTGGTCTTTCCAAAAATCCAAATCGGATCCTCAGTTTATATGCGCTGGCGCTTCCGCCAAAAAACCCCGCCCTTTCAAAACTTTTTCTCTTACCTGCATGGCGGGGCTTACAGCAGTTTTTTCGCCCGCAAAATGAGTTTTAAAATAGACTCCGCCCTTCCCCTGCTCCGCCGGATCAACAATCCCGGCGGCTTTTGGAAAACATCTTACCGCGAAAGCGGGCGCGGCGGGGACAGGCGGCATGTGTTTCAGGCCTCGCTCCGCCGGCCCATATTCAAAGCCATTATTAACGAAAAAAACAGCTATCCTGATCCCAAGCTGTTTCCCTCCATAGAAATCTCCACAGCCGCCAGCTGGGCGCAAATGACAAAGGGCATGGCCGGCAAATACGAAAAAATCATGAGGGAGCCTCTGCCCCGCCTGCACAGAGACATCCTGAAAGCCGCCAAAAAAATCAAGACCGGCCCTGAAGATCAAATTGATTTTGTTATCGCGCGGCTGATAGAAAGCGTCCGGTATCTGCGTGACTGGCGCTCTGTTAATGGAGGCTACATCCCGCGCCCGCTCTCCAAAATTGCTGAAACAGGCTATGGGGACTGCAAAGACATGTCCGTCAGCCTGGCGGCCATCTTGCGGGGGCTGGGATTTCAGGCCCATGCGGCTTTGATAGAGCGCGGCGGAGTTCCCCGCCCGCCGGGCTATTTTCAGCTGCCAAGCAGGCTGGCCTTTAACCATGCGATTGTTTATGCGAGGCTGCCGGACGGCGGCGGCCAAAGCTCTGCGGCAAAACAATCCAGGCGCCAGGCCCGCCAGGGCAAACAGGCCCGCAAAGCCTTTTGGCTGGATCCCACAAACAGCATCACTTACGCCAGAGGCCTGTTTGAGGACATCGCTGACAGGCCGGCCCTGATTTTGCGGAATCCAGAGCCGGAAATGACCCGGACACCCAAACTCCAGAGCGCGGGCGCGGAGGTCTATTTGACGCAGGAGTTTCGCCTTTTAAAAGACGGCTCGGCGAAAGCGAAGGGCGAGATGCGCTTTTCCGGGCGGCGGGCGGCGGATTTTGCCGGCGCCTCGCTCTATAAGTCCAGAAAAAGCATAGATTACGATCTGATTCAATACACAGGCGCCAACACATCCACTTTGGAGAGCTGGAAGGTCAGGGGCTATGACTTAAGCTCCCGTGTCGCGCGGGATTTTTCCGCCAGTTTCTCCTATATGGAGCGGGACGGAGGGCTGTTTAATTTCTGGACCCAGATGGGGCCGGGCTTCCGCTTTCCTTTTTTAAACAATCTCAGCCTGTTTTATGTGCGGGCCAAAGGCCGTGTTTCCGGATTGTTTGCGCTTCATCCCCAGCGCTATGTGTTTGTCTCAAAGCTGAAAAACATAAAGCCTTTGGGCGATCTGAGCTTGAACTGCCGGCTCCAGAGCCCCTGGGCTGACTTCAGCCGCGAGGCCATCTCCAAAGAGCCTTTGATCATAAAAGACATATATGAGTTTAAAAAGGCGCGGATCAGCGCCCGCGAGCTGAAAAGCCCTGAGTTTTTCCTCCTTTCAAACGGACTGAGCCGCTGCTTTAACCGCTTTCTGATGGTCTATCAAAAAACTGACTGAGGCGCCTGCGGGATAAACAAGCCTAACCGGCGAGGCATAGCAAAATATATAATGAGGGGGTTGAGGCGCTTTTTTTGTTAAGCTATTCCGCTTTGCCATTTTTCAGCTTGAGGATTTTTGCCTTTGTCTGGCCGGTGACTTCAGAAATCAGGGAAATATCCAAATTTTTCTGGAGCATGCTTAAAATGACCTCACGGTCCCTTGCCTGACGGCCTTCCTGCCGGCCTTCCTGACGGCCTTCCTGACGGCCTTCCTGCCGGCCTTCCTGTATGCCTTTCTGCCGCTCTTTATACAAAACTTCCTGATAACATGACATTGCCATAACTCTTCCCTCCTGGAACGGCCGCGAGGCCGTCCATCAAAACAGGCGCGGTTTTTCTTTCAGCCTCCATCAAAGCCTTTTTCGTCCAGCGGGGGTTATGCTGCTGCAAATACGCCAAACCCCGCGGAGCTAAAAACCTGCGGTCCCGCGCGCGGACAGCTTGGCAAAGGCGAAAAAACTCCGCCACATCCCGCCCGCCAATATCACGGACCTTCTGAAATATAAACCAAATGGGCAAAGCTTTCAAGCCCCTTTGCTTTTTTTTCAGATCAATATCCCGCAAATTCAAGATCACTGGGCGAAAGTTTACATCCGCCTCCCCAAACAGCTCCAGCTGTTTGGGAGCAAGCCCCCGCAAGCTCCCCTGAAAATCCAATGGCCCCCTCCAGGCCCGCCCCGTGGATATGAGAACAGGCAGCATCAGGCCTTTTTCCCTCCATGTCTGGCGGGCGGAAGACAAATAATCCAGAAACTGCAGAAAAATATTTCCCCTGGCATTTTCCTCTGGCTAACGGCTCCGCGCTGCGGCATTTTCCCCCTGCCTGTGGAAAAACATTTATGGCGCTGAGGCTTTTCAGCAGGGAGCGGGCCGAGCCGCTCCGGCTGAGCCATGGCGCAGCTGGGCCGCCGGGGGAAACAGCAACCCCGGGCCGGCGCCTGGGGGGAGGAGAATCAGCTCTTGAATTTTGCGCCGGCCTGGCGCATAATCCGGCATAAGCGCAAAAGCAGAGGCTTTGCGCCGGGGGGCCGCCAGGGGAAACAGCAACCCAGGGCCGGCGCCTGGGGGGAGGAGAATCAGCTCTTGAATTTTGCGCCGGGCTGGCGCATAATCCGGCATGAAGGCAAAAGCAGCGGCTGCGGGCTTGGAGGCCGCCGGGGGAAGCAACGGCTCAGGGCCGGGGGGGCTGCTGGAGGAAACAGCCCGCTCTTGAGTTTTTGCCGGCTGGCGGCATAAAAACACAGGGGTAAAAAAAGAGGTTTGAGATGTTAAAAAGACTGCATATTCAAAACTGCAAGCTGTTTAAGTCATTTGCTGTTGAAGATATTCCCAGAATCCTGCTCATTGGCGGAAAAAACAACTGCGGGAAAACAAGCTTTCTTGAAGCGGCGTTTTTTATTTTAGACTGCAAAAATCCAGACATGTTTATGAGGCATTTTAGCTGGAGAGAGGCGGTCTTTCAGAACACAGCGGAATCCCTTTTTGCGCCGTTTTTTCATAATTTTGATCTTAAAAGCCCCATGACATTTGAATACACCATTAAATCATCCAAAAAAAAGCTGCAATACAGGCGCCTCCTGCCTGAAACAAGCTTTTTAAGCGCAAAAAACGGGGGCGCTGGCGGGGGCGAAAACAAATCTGGAGTCCAAACCAGCCTCAGCGATAATCCTGGCGGCATTGAAATCTCTTATTGGAAAGACATGGCGGCAAAGAAGCCGCCAAAAGCTCTTTTGAAGCTGAATGCAAAAGGGCTGAATCTATCGTCTTTCAAACAAATGAAAAACTATAATGAGGGGGTTGAGGCGCTTTTTTTGTCTTCAGCTCCTGCCCCCATGGAGGAAAATGCCGAAAGATACGGCGCGCTGGACAAAATCAGCCAAACTGAAGACATCTTAAAGGCCCTTCAAATTTTAGAGCCTGATTTAAAATCATTAAGCATTATTCCTATAGGCGGAATGCCAGTCATATACGGGGACACTGGGATTGGGCAAAAGATCCCTTTGTCTTTAATGGGGCAGGGGCTTGACCGTCTGATATCCATTCTTTTAGGAATTTCCGCTGTTAAAAACGGAGTTGTTTTGATTGATGAAATGGAAAACGGGTTTCATCATTCAGTTTTTCCCCGTATATGGAAAGCTATAGCCAGCTATGCCGAAGCCAAAGGCGCGCAGATCATAGCCACAACACACAGCAGAGAGCTGGCTGCCGGCGCTGTTGAGGGCATCCCGCCCGGCATGAAAAAAGAGTTTAAGTATATAAGAATAGACAGAGGGAAAGACAGCATAAAGCATGGAAGCTATGATATGGAAACACTGCGAACAGCCTTAGAGTCAAACTATGCCATCCGCTGAACAGCCGCTTATTAGCATTGAGGGGGAAAAGCTTCTTTTCGTTGAGGGAAAAGATGAAGTGAACTTTTTTGACGCGCTTTTTAAAGCCCTGGAAATTTCAGAAATCCAAATTATCCCAAGCGGCGGAAAACAGAAGTTTAAAGAAAAATTCAGAGCTTTTAAAGAGATCCCCGATTTTGTTGATCAAGTAAAAGCGCTGGCTGTGATGCATGACGCTGACACAGACGCGAAAGCCGCCTTTCAGAGTATATGTCATGTTTTGGAGAAAAACCAGCTTCCTGTTCCAGAACAGGCCGAAAGTTTTTCTGTTTCCGGGACCCCAAAAACCGGGGCATATATTATTCCCGGCGGCGGCGCTCAGGGAAATTTAGAGGCCCTGCTTTTGTCCACAGTTCAGCCGGAGAGTCTTTTAAAATGCATTGATCGCTATATGGACTGCGCAGAAAAGGCCTGCTTGGAAAGCGGCGGCAAATACAAGCCGCCAAAAAATGAGCATAAAGCCCGATGCAGGGCCTTTCTCTCAGTCATGGAAAAAGACATCTCCACCTTGGGGGTGGCCGCTCAGAAAGGTTATTGGGATTGGCAGTCAGAAAAGCTTCAGCCCTTAATCAAGTTTTTAAGAAAAATATAAAACAGCTTAAAGCCAAGGCTCAATGCCAGCTTGAAACAGATCTTTCAGATGCTTTTTGCGGCATCCCGGAAAGGGCCTTATCCAGCGCCGGGAAAAAAACAGGCGTTTTTTTCAAGCTCCGCCAAAGCCTTTTTCGTCCAGCGGGGGTTGCGCTGCTGCAAATACGCCAAACCCCGCGGAGCTAAAAACCTGCGGCCCCGCGCGCTTGCAAATTGGCGGAGGCGAAAAAACTCCGCCACATCCCGCCCGCCAATAGCGCGGACTTTCTGAAATATAAACCAAATGGGCAAAGCTTTCAAGCTCTCTTGCTTTTTTTTTCAGATCAATATCCCGCAAATTCAAAAGCCGGGATAAAGCGTTTATTTTGCGGCGCGTCTTGGCGCCCATTCTGAGTTGGAAGCCAGCTCTTTTGCATGAGTGACCCGCTCTTCTTTTTCTATGCCTTCAGGCAATATAATGTCAGCATGGAATGGATTGGCTTTTACAGGGCTTGCCTGAACTGTCCTGCCGCTTCTGCAGGCTTCCAGAGCTGTCAGTTTTGCCCAGCCATAAAACTTTTTTGAGCGCAGCTCCGCATTTTTATCCTGAATGTCAATCAGCTTTTTCTCCAGGCAGCGGCCAAAGCGATCCACAGAAAGAGGGCGGTCTTTTTTTTCAAGAAAAATATCATGCGCTATATAGCTGTCGCGCGCGGCCCACTTGGCCCTGCGGCGGGAGAATACAGCCCTGCCCAGCAAGTCATTGTCTTTAATGTTTTTACGCATAACTGCATGTTTTAAAGTTTCTGGATGCTTCCAAAGCTTCAGAAAAAAAAGAGGATTTTCCGCAAATAGAATAAAGCGCGGCGGCATTATGTGAATTTTCCCCTGTTTCCGGCCCATTTTCAAATCCGCTTTGAGCGGCGGAAGCCAGCCATTTAAGATCGGGCTTTTTATCAAACTGCTTAAAAATCTTCCATAAATAATCATAAGGAAAATCAGCAATGCTGTCACAGCGAAATCTGCTGTTCCTGCCATCTAAAGTGGAAAAACATGCAGCTCCGCCGCTGGAATCGCAGAGAATCAGCGCGCCCCTTCCTTTTTGGGGATTGCAGTCAAAGGCAATTTCACGGTCTTCTGTGGGATATATATAATATTTATTCTCTGGAAATTTTTGATACACAGCATTTAATATGCGCCTGACATTTTCTTTTGCCCGATCGGAAACAGCGCCAAAGCCCTCTTCTTCGCATTCATAATCCAGATTCTCTATAGCGGCATGTAATTTTTTCAAAGCCCCGCTCCTTGCTGCAGCTTTAATATGCTCTTTAATAATTTTATTTTTTAATGAGGGCGGTTTTTTTAAAAAATCAAAATCTAGAGCCGGCGCGCCAGACACAGACGGCGGCTCAATCAGCCCATATCCAATATGCTGACATAGCGGAGGCTTTTCATCAAAAGAGGCGCTGACAGGCGCGGGGAGGCGGAACCACTGACACAGCTTATTTGACAGGGGGGGCAGAGACATTAAAACCTCCCTATAAATTGTTTTGCTCTTTCATAATTCTCTTTTAATTCCTCAATAACAGCGGCTTTATTGTCCGTATAATGGTCAGGGTAATGCGCGTTGAATCTAAAAACCGGCGCAAAAGAAGTGTCAGGCCGGCCGGCATTTTGCTGTTTTTTCTCTGCTTTTATAACCATAACATTAAACTGCATCCCTTTTAAATTATAAGACAAATCAATTCTTTGAACATTTCCCGCAGCGTTTTCAAAATTTAAATGAGAGCCGCTTCCATTAACCGTTTTTTCAATAAACGAGCTGTATTTTAAGTCTTCTCTTATAAAATCAAAGTTGATTCCAACAGCCTGGCATTTTGCGGACTTAAACAGCTCAAAATAATTAGATATGTATTTAGACGCTATGCTTTGCAGGGCGCCCAGATTCTCTAAACTCTTTGATTCATCCGCTTCCGGCTTTTGGAATTGAATTACGGTTTTTTGCTGCTCAAATACTATAGAAAACCCATTGTTATAATGTATTTGGCTGGCGGCCGGCAGAATGAAAGAGCTGTTTGACTTTTGAAAAGATTCAGGAATGATTTTTTGATCCGCCAAAAAATCATGGCTGACAGGCATATAATCCCGTGTCACCAGAGCCACTGAGCCGCTGACTAAAATTAACCGCATAACATGACCTCCTAAAAACCCCTCAAACAGCGCTCATATAAAAAGCCCCGGCCTGTTTCAAGCTTTTTTGCGTTTGAAGATGAAAAAGATGCCGCCGAGAGGGCTAGATGGGCTGGATGGGCTTGAAAGCCTTCAAAACAGTTTCTGAAGCCCCCTGTATAGCCAGCCCTCCCGGCATTTCCCCCCGCGCCTGCTGCTCCAAAATCGCCTCCAGCCGCTGGAACAGCCTGTCTCCAAGCCTCCCGCCAGCTCTCTGCTGATATAATATCATGTTTTTTTGGTCTGGCAAGCCATATCCTCCCTGCCAAGACTCTTAAATTGGGGGATAGCGGCGCGGCGGGGCCGCGGGGAAAACAGCCCGCTCTTGAATTTTGCGCCGGGCTGGCGCATAATCCGGCATGAGCGCAAAAACAGAGGCTTCGGGCCGGGGGGCCGCCGGGGGAAGCAACGGCTCAGGGCCGGCGCCAGAGGCAAGCTGCCGCCGCCGCGCGGCTTTTGGATGGCGGCAAAAAAAACAGGCTCAAAACCAAAAAGCGCTGCAAATTCAGATAAGCAGCTCTTTTTGGCATGCCGTTGCTGTATGGGCGCGCAAAACAGGCCATCTTGGAAAAACGCTGCGGCAGCAGAATATACAAGCCGCCAAAATACGCCAAGCCGCGGGGGGCCAGAAATCGCAGATCCTTCCCGCTCAAATCCCCGCAAAGGCGGAAAAACTGATGAAGCTATTCCGCTTTGCCGTTTTTCAGCTTGAGGATTTTTGCCTTTGTCTGGCCGGTGACTTCAGAAATCAGGGAAATATCCAAATTTTTCTGGAGCATGCTTAAAATGACCTCACGGTCCCTTGCCTGCCGGCCTTCCTGACGGCCTTCCTGCCGCTCTTTATACAAAACTTCCTGATAACATGACATTGCCATAACTCTTCCCTCCCTTTTTTTGACGGTTTTTCTTTCAACCTCCATCAAAGCCTTTTTCGTCCAGCGGGGGTTATGCTGCCTCAAATAGGATAAACCGCGGGGGGCCAGAAATCGCAGATCCTTCCCGCTCAAATCCCCGCAAAGGCGGAAAAACTGATGAAGCTATTCCGCTTTGCCGTTTTTCAGCTTGAGGATTTTTGCCTTTGTCTGGCCGGTGACTTCAGAAATCAGGGAAATATCCAAATTTTTCTGGAGCATGCTTAAAATGACCTCACGGTCCCTTGCCTGACGGCCTTCCTGACGGCCTTTCTGTATGCCTTTCTGCCGCTCTTTATACAAAACTTCCTGATAACATGACATTGCCATAACTCTTCCCTCCCTTTTTTTGACGGTTTTTCTTTCAACCTCCATCAAAGCCTTTTTCGTCCAGCGGGGGTTATGCTGCTGCAAATACGCCAAACCCCGCGGAGCTAAAAACCTGCGGTCCCGCGCGCGGACAGCTTGGCAGAGGCGAAAAAACTCCGCCACATCCCAGACGCCAATATTACGGACCTTCTGAAATATAAACCAAATGGGCAAAGCTTTCAAGCCCCTTTGCTTTTTTTTCAGATCAATATCCCGCAAATTCAAGATCACTGGGCGAAAGTTTACATCCGCCTCCCCAAACAGCTCCAGCTGTTTGGGAGCAAGCCCCCGCAAGCTCCCCTGAAAATCCAATGGCCCCCTCCAGGCCCGCCCCGTGGATATGAGAACAGGCAGCATCAGGCCTTTTTCCCTCCATGTCTGGCGGGCGGAAGACAAATAATCCAGAAACTGCAGGAATTGCTCGTCTCGCGGCAGATTCTTATGCTCAAAAACCAGCAGCATCTCAGCTCTCTTTGCCCGCGCCCCCCGGCGGAGGGCTTTATGGCCGGATGCCCGCCTCAGGCCAGCCCCTGACAGCGACTTTTCTCCGGCCCGGCCGCCAGCCGGATATCTTTGCAGCCTCAGAGGCGCTTTCCCGGATGATTTCCCGGCAGACTCCTCGGATTGAGGGAAGGGTTTGGTGGAGATGGAGAATATCAGGTCGGCCCGCCTCTCCCGCCCCTCGCTTGTAAACAAAACAGGGGGCTGGGGCTTGAGGGTTTTTAGGTCCAAAAACTCAAGCCTTTCCCGGCTGAGGGCCAGAAGCAGCATATCGGGGGCAAACCTTTTTTTTGAGAAAATCTCCCGAAACAGCAGATCGTGGCTGTGAAAGGGGGCTTTGCCCCTGCGGGGCTTTTTTGCCGCGCGTTTTTTTGGAGCGGGATCGCCTTTTGGGGGGATTTTGCGGGCCGCAAGATAAAATATGTGGTTGGACAGGCTTGCCTCGTCCGCCGGGATCAGCCGGCCGGGCGCAGAGTCTGCCGCGGGCGGGGCATTTTGCCGGAAAGCTTTAGGCTTAGGCAAATCTGACTGGCGGTTTGTGATATCCATGGATTTTTCCTCCTGTGGTTTTTTTTCAAAATATTTTGAAAATCTCCCTCCCTCGTTTTCTCTATTTTGTTTTCTGTCAATTCAAAGAGGGTTAAAAAAAACTCATAAGCAAGGCTTTCGGAATGTTTGCGGAATCCTTAATAAAATCAGCAGTGTGCAAAGCCAAATTATGAAAAAACTTGAAATCTCACAAAAAAAATTACATTTTTTTTGGAAATAAGCTCAATGTTTACGCGCGCTGATGTAAGAAAATTAATATTTTAAGATCAGCGCAGGCTGTTTTGGCCAGCATAAGCTTTTTTGATAAAAACATCCAAGAAAATATTTCCCCTGGTTTTTCCCCTGGCATTTTCCCCTGGCTAAAGGCGCCGCGCCGCGGCATTTTCCCCCTGTCTGTGGAAAAGCATTTATGGCGCTGGGGCCGGGGAAAAACAGAGAGCTTAGGCGCAAGGACAATGGGGAAAGCTCAAGTTCGGCGCTGGGATCTAAGGGAAAACCAGCAGGTTCAGCCGCGGAAGATGCAGGTTCGGCGCTGGGGCCAGGGCAGAGGATGCAGAAAATCGGCAGAGGTTTCTGGAGGGAGCCGGCCGCTCCGCAGCGCAATGCCTGTTTGTCAGGGAGGGTTTTTAGAGATGATTCGCTTGGGGGGCTGCCTGCTGTCTTGCCTGAAAGCCGGGGCCAAGGCCTGCGGCGCAGCGCTGGGGCCGGAGGGAAACAAACGGCAATAAAGGGAACGGCCGCGAGGCCGGTCCAACAAACTGGCTTCAGCGCCGGGGCCAGAGGGAGGAAACCGCAGGGGGAGGCAGCCGGCGGTTAAATGTTTTGCCGGGCTGGCGCATAATCCGGCATGAGGGCGAAAGCAGAGGCTCAGCTCCAGGGCTGCCGGGGGAAACAGCAGCTCAGCGCCGGGGCCAGAGGGAGGAAACCGCAGGGGGAGGCAGCCGGCGGTTAAATGTTTTGCCGGGCTGGCGCATCATCCGGCATGAGGGCGAAAGCAGAGGCTCAGCTCCAGGGCTGCCGGGGGAAACAGCAGCTCAGCGCCGGGGCCAGAGGGAGGAAACCGCAGGGGGAGGAAACCAGCGTTTAAGTTTTTTGCCGGGCTGGCGCATAATCCGGCATGAAGGCGAAAACAAAGGCTCAGCTCCAGGGCTGCCGGGGGAAACAGCAGCTCAGCGCCGGGGCCAGAGGGAGCGAGGCGCGTTAACGCGCCGGGGCCAGATGGCCGCAACAGAGGCAAACTATAACAAAAACTAAAAAGATTTCTGAATTGTTATGCTCTATTTAATCGGCGGCATCCTTCTTTTCATCCTGGCAAGTTTTGTCCGTTATCTCGCGCTGTATTTTTTTGGAGTCCTGGCAGAGCGGAAAAGACAGAAAGCGGAAGCTTATGATATAGGAAGTTTCATCGCGCAATACAGAAATAAAAATACTCAATATAAACCGCCAGAAGGAGGCCAGCCTCAAGCACTAAAGATAAAGCCAAAAACCTCTCAGCAGCGCGAGCTGCCTCTGGCGCCTGTTATAGCTGACAGCGCTTTGGCGGGAGCCAATGTGTTCCATCAGTATATGCTCGTTGACGATTATATGTATGAGGGGGTTTCCAGAATGTCAGGAGAGCAAATAGATAATTTTTCTGATCTGTCCTCTAAAATAAAAGAGTATGCCCATAATTCTGATGGATTGACAGAGGGTTTTTTAAATAACCTCAAGGGGCATGTTGCTGAAGGGCATGCCGCCGCTCATTTTGAGGAGGCGGGGGCAGAGGTGTCCTGGCCTGAAGCCTCCAATCAGGAAGGGTGGGATTTTCTGTTAAACGGCAGCCCTGTTCAGGCAAAACTGGTCAAAGACGCCGGCGCGGCGGCAGCGAAGCATTTTAAGGAGCATCCAGACATCCCAATTGTCATTCCCTCTGACGCGGAAAACATCCCGGACAAAGCTTTTCGCTTTGACCCTTCTGAGGGAGTGGAAAGCTTAGCGGATTTCTTGAAAAAAACGCCTGAAAAAGCTGTGATTGCCAGCCAGCAGCTGTCTCATGCGGAATTGACGGAAAACACAGAGCAAGCCGTGGATTTTCTTGAAGGGGACATTGATTTTCTTAAGTTTCCTGTTTTTACAGCGGCCTTTTCTGGTTTTCGGGAGCTTCGCCTTCTTAGGAAAAATGAAACAGATATTTTATCCGCTCTTAAAAACACAGCTCTTGACACAGCTGGCGCCGGAATAGGGATGGGAGCGGGAGGCGCTGCCGGAGCGGCCATAGGGACTTTTATTTTTCCCGGAGTCGGAACAGCTATTGGAGGCGCTGTTGGATCATTGGCGGGCAATTTTTTTGGACGGGCTGTCACAGACGAAATAAAAGCAGAGGCTCTGAAAGAAGCTTTGGAAAAGTGGAAAAAATCAGCTGAAAAGCTAAACAGAAAAATCAAACAGTCTGAAAAAAAATATGCAAGCCAGTTTAACCGGGAGAAGGAAAAAGAGCAGGCAAAATTAAACAGCTTGGCCTTTGAAATAAAAAGCGCAATTGATGAAAAAATAAAAAATCTCCGCAAATGGTCAGCGGAAAAAGAGAAGCCTTCAGAAGCCTTAATATCCGATTTGCAGAATAATATTCTTGCCGCAGAAGCGTCTGCCGGGGAAAATAAAAATTCATCCTGGATTGAGCAGCTTTGGCCAAAACAACAGACAATAAGGCGGCAAATAAAAATGAATGGCATAAAGCGGCTTTTAGCAGAGGAGTTTCAAAAAGGCGGATGCGCGGACAGGGGGCGGCTGTTTCAGGCGCTTGCCGGGCATGGCTTTTGCCGCGCGCTTGTCCTTTCTGAAATACAAAAAACAGAGGAGGAAAGGCTGAGGCGGGAAAATGATCTGATAAAAAGCATCGCCCGCAGCCAAAAAACATTATTGCGGGAGCGGTCCCGCAGCATAAAAAAACTTGCAAATAAAATAAAAGCTTGCGCGCTGAAAATAAGAAAGGAGCTTTCTCCATATATTAAAGAAACCCAAAGGCGCCAGAATCTTGCGCAAAAAGAAGCCAAAAAATTAGGCGGGAGCGCCGCTTAGGCCAAAGGGCTTTTGTATAACCTGTATGGGAGCGGCAGGCCCCGCAAACCAGGCAAAACCACCATAAATAAGGAGATTTGATGTCTTTATTGCGGGAATATTATAAGCGCAAGGGGCGCAAAAAAACAAACTTAACCAAGGAGTTCAAGATGAAAAAAAAGCAAAAAACGGATCCCAAAATGTTTTTTTCCAAAAAATCCACAAAAAAGACTATGGGGATATGCAATAAAATGATAAAGAGCGAGCAGGCGAGAAAGCAAACCATTGCTTTTATCAGAGCTGCGGACGGCAAGAGAATCAGAAACAAGTCAGGAGTTTAATAACATTAAGAGGCTCTTGGAGGGGGCTAAAAATCACAGGCGGGGGCTGATCTTTTGCTGAAAATTCCAGGCTCAGGGCTGGGGAGGGAAGCTTTAAACAGAACTTTCAGATGCTTTTTGCAGCATCCCCGCAGGGCCTTATCCAGAGCTTTTTGCCGGGATTTTTCTGTCCCGAGGTTATAGATCGTCTCCCTTAAGCTCTCATAGCAGCAGGACTTGAGGCCGGGGCCAAAGCTGGCGGTTATGTTTTTATTTATTTCCGCTGCTGTTTCTATGTCCATAATGTTTCCCCATTTAAAGACTGTATTCTTAAAAAATGCATTCAGCGCTTATCTTGAAATATCTATAAATGCCTTGAGGCTTTTCAGCAGAGATTTGCTGTCTCCATTTAGAGGTAATCCACTTGGGGATAGTTTATTCTGTCTTCGACATAATCATCAAAATCTAAAAAGTCGTTGCAGTATTGGGTGGCGGAAAGCTCATTGATGATCCTCCTGTTCTCGTATTCGCAGTCCTCCCCCTCCTCGCCTCTTTCTCCGATTGTGGCTCTTGTGGCGCCGCCTTTGTTTGGCGCGTCTGGATCAGCGGATTCACCAGCCCCGGCGGACTCGTAAAACTCTGCGAATTCCTGATAAGTGTTCCACTCCCGGATCATCAGACTCAGCTGATGCAGAATCTCGCCGGCCTGATCCAGACACTCCACAGTAAAAAACAAGCCGGGATTATAGCCTGTGTTTGGCGCGCCGGCCGGTGTCTGCAAAAATTTTGGCAAGTCGGTTGTTTTTGGTGGTGTTGACTGTCTGTCAATCTCCCGAACTTCTTCGGGGGGCTTGTCCAGCTGCTCCAAGTAATTGGCAATGGGAATGCTTGCATCGCCATGCCGGCCATGAGCATGGATCAAATCCTGCAAAATGATGGTCCGCCTTTGGCCGTCTTCCAGCACATACTCGGACTCCCCTATGGGAAGCCCGTCCTGGTCATAATCACTCCAGCTGGTGCGGCCGGGGCCGCCAAGGCAGCTTGTCAGGGAACCAGCGGACCAGCTTTTTGGATCCCCATCCAAATAATAATCTCCAAAACAGCAGGAAATTCTTTCGTCATCCGCTCCCCTTTGGTTAAAAGCGCAAAGATTTTCCTCTTCTTCGTTACATCTTAGGCCAGTTCCTAAACAGCCATTTGAACGGCCGAGTAAGCCACAAATCCTATTAGCTTCAGCGGCAAGATTTGTATTACATGTAAAGTTGCTTGTAGGCGCGTCAAAGGCTAATGGATTTACGCCCTGAGCTTTACCTCCAAGGGCGCAATAATAAGTCTCCTCTTCCTGATTGTCCCCTGAGCCTGTGGTTCTTTTGCATTCAGTGACAGATAGAGGCCCCTGGCCGGTTTCAAAATTATAATGCCAGGGGACAGAGTAATAGATGTTGGCGCACATGCCGGCGGGAACATTGTATTTGATGGCCAAAGGGTTTAAAAAAAGCTCCTGCTCCATAATGTCCAGGATGCAGATTTTGTGCTCTGAATGCTCGGAAATGTCATCCAGCTCGATGTATTCAATCTCGCAGTTGGAGACGCTGTCCCTTGTGGCGGCGTCGCCGTATTCCTCGGTGGTGCTGATTTCGTAAAGAGGAGGCTCAACGCCAAGGCTGCTGTAATGATCCGCGTCCAGATCTATATAAAAATAAGTGGAGTCCGGGGGGGAGGTCTCGCTCCCCATGGCAGGCAGCAGCAGGGCGCCGCCCAGGCCGCCTGAGGGGCTGAACACACAGCCCGAAAGCATCAGGCAAAGCCAAGCCGGCAAAGCCGCCGGCCAAACACAGGAGATAAGTCTTTTCTGCAGCATGCCCCTTGATTTTAACCTGAAGCCATGGGATAAGCTAAGAGGCAAAGCGGCTAAAGCTAAAAAATTAGACTTTTGGCTTGATTTTTTTGGCTTGCGGCGCGGCGGGTCGCGGGGGCTGCGGATTTTTGGCTTGTCTGCCCGCGGCTTTTCATGCATGCTGAAGGCGCCCTGGGAATATTTGGGAAATATTTGGGAAATATTTTGGGAATATTCGGAATCTTCGCGCGCTGCCGGGAATCCCCCAGTGAATGCCGGCCAATAGACGGGGAATAGACGAGGATGGGCTTTTTTAGAGCTGTGAAAATTAGCGCGGGGCGGCCTGAGACAAAAAACCCCCGGCAGGCCCTTTGCCGGAGCAGGCAGCGATGAAGCTTTATATTTATGACCACTGCCCCTACTGCGTAAAGGCGCGGATGATTTTCGGCCTGAAGGGCGCGCCTTTGGAGCTGGCCCCCCTGCTAAACGATGACGAGGAAACCCCCATCCAGATGATCGGGGTCAAAATGGTCCCCATTCTGGAGATCAGCAAACCAGGCAGCCAGCGGGAGTTTTTGCCGGAAAGCCTGGACATCATCCGCTATATTGACAAGCGCTTTGGCAGCCCCTCTGTGAAATGGGGCGCCGACCGCTGGCTTGAGGCATGGATTCAGAAGGCCGTCCCCGCCCTTTACAGCTTGTGCATGCCGCGGTGGGTTAAAGCCCCTCTGGAGGAATTTAAAACCCAGGGGGCGAGAGATTATTTCCAAAACAAAAAAGAGCTGATAACCGGGCCTTTCAGCGAGGCCCTGAAAAGCTCAGAATCCCTTAAAAAGGAAATGGCCGCCCGGCTCCGGAAGCTGGAGGCCCGGCTCCAAAAACAGCATCCCTCAGGGGAGCCGAAGTTTTGGGGGGATTCCCTCAGTGAAAGCGACTTTCATTTGTTTGCCTTTTTGCGGTCCCTCAGCATCATAAAGGATTTTCCGCTCCCCGAAAAAACAGCCCTTTACAGCCGCCTTATGGCGCAAAAAAGCGGGGTCCCTCTCCACGACTCCATAGCTCTTTAAAGCCTGGCCTTTAGGGCATGGCTGAGGGGAGTTCCGGCCCGCCCTCCCCGCCCGAACCGCCCGAACCGCCCGCGCCGCCCTCCCCGCTTTCCTCAAGCAGGCTGCCCACATAAGCTGTGCTCATTTGATCAGATATCTCCTTTGTCACAAATTCAGCCGTGTCTTTTGAGAGATATATTCTGTAAGAGGTCAATGCCCCCGCCGCTGCCGCCAAAAAAGCCGCTGAGCTTAAGCTGCTCCCTTTGGCTACCGCCCGCGCCGCGGCCTCCAGCCTCAGCTGGATGGCTTTGGCGTTCGCTTTTGAAAAAAGCTCCGAAACTTCTTTTTGAACAGATTTTGGCATGTTTTTTGATGCCTGGATCAGCCTCTGAGACATATCCGCATAAATGCGGGAGCTTGCGGCTTTCAGCCCCTTCCCCGACAAAGCTTTGCCCTTAAAGCGCGCGCCCCCGCCGCTGCGAAACGCGCCCATGGAATTGTCCACAGTTTTTTTAAGAAGCTTTGCCGTTTTTGAGGAAAGCTTTCCGGCTTTCAGCCCGGCGGCTATAGAGGAAAACATGCTGCTTCCAGGGACGGGGATGGCCAGCCCGGCCAAAACACTGCACAAGATCGCTGTCTGCGCGGAGCCGCTGTAGCACATAAACGAGGCATGCTGCTCGCTGACAAACTGCCTGAGCCATGAAAACATGGCGCTGAAGGAGTCCCCCGCCAAGCTGGCCGCCGCCTTTAAAAGCCTTTCCGCTTTTGTCCCCTCCGCCTCTTTCCAGGCCCGGTAAAACTCAATGGAAAGATAGTTTTTTGCCGAGGAAAGGTAATTGGCCGCCTCGCCCCTGACCTCTGAATCAAAGGCCACAGCCGCGGAAAACTGAAGGGCGCCCCGGGCCAGCTCAAAAAGAAACTCAGCGGAGCTTAAAAGGTATTCCCCGCAGGAAAAAACCGACTGGCCGGCGCCCTGCGCGTAATCCGCAAGGGAGCCGTCCCGGCCGCAGGTCATGCGATGCTTTTTCGGAACATCCCGGCACTCCTTGGAAAGCAGCCGGCTAAAGCATTCTGTCAGCTTGAGGGAGTCTGCCGCCTGCCCCGCGCATTGGCCGCTCCCCGGACATTCAAAGGCGAACCCGGCCTCTGTTTGAGCTTCAGAAAGGTCCGGCCCGGCCCATCCGCCGGCCGGAGCCAGCCCGGCGGCAAAGGCAAATATCAGGGAAAAGCCTCTCACCAAAGCCCTCCCCCGCCGGCGCCCTCCCTAATGTAATCTAAAAGCCGGGCCAGATCCTCTCTGTCTGAAAAATCCCCTCGCGACTCCGCCAGAGCCTGAATGATTTGAGCCTCCCTGTAAAAATGCCACTCGCTGAAAAAAAATTTTTGCCCCCGGCGGATCAGGATTCCCTTTAAAAACAGGGTTTTGCGCTCTGGGGTCCAGGAGTAAAGCTCAGGCTCCCAGCTGGAAATGGAGGGGATCTTCTGGATGAGCTGCTTTTTGCTCTCCGCCAGGGCTTGAAAGTCCGCCTCGGAATCAGGGAGAGGGGCCGCCCGCCGCGGCTCCGCCCGAAGGCTGAGGATGATCTCCGGCTGGGACTTGGAAACAAAAATCCTCTGGCTCAGCGGGCTGCTAAAAAGGCCAGCCCTTTCCCAGCCCTCCGCCAAAGGCCCGTCATCAAACAAGCTTTGAGAGGACAGTTTTCTTGATGCTTTTGAATCCTGCGGGGCGGCAGAGGCGCCTTTGCCGGCAGGCTGCGCTGGTTTTGCAGAGGCGCCTTTGCTGTCTGTTTTTGCGGAGCTGGCGGCAGGGCTTTTGACGGAAGCGCCTGCGGAGCTGGCGGCAGGGCTTTTGACGGCAGCTTGCGCTGGTTTTGCAGAGGGGACTCCGCCATGAGCAAAAAGCGCGGCCAGAAGAAAAAACGCCGGGAAAGGCAAAAGGCCGCAGCGGAGGCGCGCGCCCCATCCATTAGAGAGGGCATGGCTTGCGGCCGGCTTTGCGCGCGGGGCCTGTTTACCGGCATGCCTTGCGGCCTGTTTGCCGGCATGCCTTGCGGCCTGGCTCTGGCCATTAAACAATCTCCTCATGCCTGATTTATCGGCAATTTTCCGGCCAAGCCTAAAAGCGCCTGCTTTGGGAAAGCCTCATTTGAGAGGACCGAAAGGCGCCTGTTTTAAGAAGAGCGCCGGGACTCCCGGCGCCGCGGCAGGACATGAAAGCCAATGGGCAGGCCCTTCAGATCCCACCTCTCTTTGATCTGATTGATGACAAAGCGGCGGTAGGCGGGGGCCACCCCCTGGGGATAATTGGCAAAGGCAATAAAATCAGGGGGCTTTTTGTTTGTCTGGGCGATATAGTAAAACTTCACATCGCTTGCGCCGAAAACAGGGGCCGGGGCTTTTCTTATGGAGCGGAAAAAAAAGCTGTTCAGCTCTGGGGTTGGGATTTTCCGCTCCATTTTGTTTTTGACAGAGGCGATCAGCCGAAACAATTTGTCTTTGTGGCTGCCGGTTTTGGCGCTCAGATAAATTTTGGGCAGATCGGGGAAAAAATGAAAGGCCTTTTGCAGGGCGGCCCGTTTCCGCTCCCGCTCAGCCGCGCTTTGCCTCATCAGCAGGTCCCTTTTGTTGAGGATCAAAATGACCGGCTTTCGCTGAGCGCTGCAAAGCTGAATCAGGCGGGCGTCCTGGCGGCTGGGGCCTTCCGCCCCATCCACAACCAAAAGGGCAATGTCCGCCCTTTCCAGCTCCGAGCGGCTTTTGGAAAAAGAAAGCTTTTCTCTTTCCTCCCGGCTGCCGCGGCGGGAGCCGGGGTTGTCGGCAATCAGGTAATCCTCGCCGCCCCGGGAAAACAGCTCCCTCACGGTGTCAAGGGTCGTCCCCGCTTTGGAGCAGACAATCATGCGGTTTTGGCTTAAAATCCGGTTGCAGAGCAGGCTTTTGCCGCTGTTGGCCTTGCCTATGACAAAAAGCTCTGTGGGGGGAGGGGGCGGGCTGGCGGCCGCGCCTGTTTCGATGGGCGGCCTATCGGCCGCTCCCAAGCCTCTGCGGAGCGGCAAGCTTTCCCAGAGGGCCGCGCCTGTTTCGATGGCCGGCTTCTCAGCCGTTCCGGCCAGTTCGCTCAGTTTTTTTTTTTGCGCGATAAGCCACTCCACAATTTCATCCACGCCATAGTTTTTTTCAAACGAGCCGGAAAGCAGCTCCCCGCTCAGGCGAAAAAAATCCGCCTCCAGAAGCGGAGCCTTTTTGGGATCATCGGCTTTGTTTACAAAAAACAAAAAAGGCCGGCCTGATTTTCTGGCCATTTCCAGAGCCAGCGCGTCTTCGGGATGAGGCCCGGCCCTGCCGTCAGCCACAACAATCAAAACATCCGCCTCGCTCAGCGCCTCATTGATTTTTCCCTTGATTTTCAGCGAAAGCTCGTCTTTTCGGCTGATGTCCGGAAGCCCTCCGGAATCCATAACCAAAAACTCATGGCCCCACCATCTGGCCCGGCTTTTCAGAACATCCCTTGTGATGCCCGACTCGTCAAAAACAAGGGCCAGCCGTTTGCCCGCCAGCCGGTTAAAAAGAGAGGACTTTCCCACATTGGTCCGGCCCAAAATAAGAGCTTTCATCAGGCTTTCGCGGCTGCCGCGCTCTGGAGCCGGAGCGCCCTCTGATACAATTTTTTGGCTCATGATCCCTATTTAAGAGGATGATTTCTAAAAAAAACCTGAATTGCCGCAACAGGAGAAATTATATTTTCTGGAAAAGCAGAGCTTCAATCAGCGCGGCGGCAGAAGCAGATTCAATATCATGTGATGATCTCTTTCAGAGACTATAGCGCCCGCGCGGGGGGCTGTCAAGGGGGCCGGGTGATTATCAGGCCCCGCAGAAGCGCCGGCCTGGCGGGCGCGGCTCCAGGGCTTTTGGATGCCTTTGGATGAATGTGAGGGGCCGCCCGCCCGCCGCGCGGCTTGACTTTTGCCGCCTGAAGGATTATATGGTAGGCTGTTTGATGGGACGGCCTCGCGGCCGCTCCCAGGCCTCTGCGAGCGGCCTCGCGGCGAAGCCGGCATAACAATAAAAAAACCAGGGAGCTTTTATCCAATGCCTGCCATCCGGGAACAATCAAAAAGCGCCGCCGGCATGCGGAAAGCCGCAGAATCCGCCGCCCGCGCGGGCCGGCCCCTGCCTCAAAGTCCAGAGGAAAACTTTGCCTTTACCTCGCGGGTGGACCGCATTGTGGCCTGGAGCCGCCGAAACTCGCTCTGGCCCATGACCTACGGCACGGCCTGCTGCGGGATTGAAATCATGTCGGTTTTAGGCCCCCGCTATGATCTGGCCCGGTTTGGAGCCGAGGTGGTCAGGTTTTCGCCCCGCCAGTCGGACCTGATGATCGTGGCTGGGACCATCACAGAAAAAATGGCCCCCGTAATCTCCCGCATCTACGAGCAAATGCTGGAGCCAAAGTATGTGATTGCCATGGGCGCCTGCGCCAGCTCCGGCGGCTTTTACCGCGCCTATCATGTGCTTCAGGGGGTGGACAAAGTGATTCCCGTGGATGTGTATGTCCCCGGATGCCCTCCAACCCCAGAGGCGGTGATTGACGGAGTCATGGCTGTCCAGAAAATGATCACAGACCATGCGCCGCGGCCCTGGAAGGACAGCTGGAAGCCGGGGGTCTGCCGCTGATTCTCGCGCCGGCTCAAATTCAGCGGCGGGGATAAAACGGCGGGGATAAAAACCTTCATCATCTTTTGCGCCGGCCCGCTTAAGCCGCCCGCTTAACCCCTCGCGCCAAAAAAAACATGAAAAGCCTCACCCAAGACCTTAGCCGGGATTTAAAAGAAAAATTTCCCAAAGAGGGGTTTTCCTTTGAGGATGAGGGCGGGGGGCGGAAATCAAAAGCGCCGGTTTTGCGGCTCTCCCGCAGCCAGCTGATTCCCTTTCTGCAGCATTTTAAGGAGTCGGGCCGGCATGACTTTTTGATGTGCGTCTCCGGCGCGGACTATCCCAAAAGGCAAAAGCGCTTTGAGATCATTTACGAGCTGTTTTCCACCAGGACTGTCTCGCGCCTTCGGATCAAAACAGCGGCCGCCGAGGGGGAGGAGGTCCCCACGGCCCAGTTTCTCTGGCCCTCGGCGGACTGGTTTGAGAGGGAAATCTACGACATGTATGGGGTCCGGTTCAAGGGCCATCCCAACATGCGCCGCCTTCTCACGCATCATCAGTTTCAGGGCCACCCGCTGAGAAAAGACTACCCCGCTGACTTTCAGCAGCATCTGAGCGAGCCTCTGGAGTTTCACATGGACAATGAGCCGGACGGCTCCCCGCCCGACGACAGCGGCAAAGAGCTGATGCCGCTCAATATCGGCCCCTCGCACCCCTCAACCCATGGGACGCTCCGAATCATGGCGCTTATGGATGGCGAAAGGATTCACCGCGCAAATGTTGAAATCGGCTACCTGCACCGCTGCTTTGAAAAAATGGCGGAAACCCATCCCTACAATCAAATCATCCCCTATACAGACCGCCTGAATTACTGCTCCTCTCCGATGAACAATGTGGGCTTTTGCCGGGCGGTGGAGGAGCTTATGGGGCTTGACATTCCCCCAAAAGCCCAGGCCATGCGGGTGATTTTGTGCGAGCTGTCCCGAATCATTGATCATATTGTCTGCATCGGAGCGGCGGCTTTTGACTTGGGCGCCCTGACGGGTTTTTTTCATGCTTTTACCTACAGGGAAAAAGTCTACACTCTGTTTGAAAAGCTCTGCGGCGCGCGGCTCACGGTCTCCATGACCCGCGTGGGCGGCATGGCGAACGAGCCTCCGCCAGGCTGGTTTAAAGACATTTTAAAATTTTGCGGCGAGATGCGGACGGGAATCCGGGATATTGACACGCTTTTAACAAAAAACAAAATCTGGGTTCAGAGGAATCAGGGCGTGGGCGCCATTGACATTGAAGAGGCCATAGCCTTTGGCTACACAGGCCCATGCCTCAGGTCAGCGGGCCTGAATCTGGATCTGCGAAAGTCTGAGCCTTATTACGGATATGATGAGCTGGATTTTGAAATCCCTGTCGGATCCACAGGGGACGCTTATGACCGCTACCTTGTGAGGGTTGAGGAAATGCGCCAGTCGCTCCGCATCATTGAGCAAGTCTGCAAAAATGTCCCTCCGGGAGATTATTCAGTCAGAGACAAAGACATTGTTTTTCCGCAAAAAAAAGATGTTTACGGAAACATTGAGGGCCTGATGAATCACTTTATGCTTGTGATTCACGGGCTTCGGCCGCCAAAGGGCGAGATCTACTCCGCCACAGAGGCCGCCAACGGAGAGCTGGGATTTTACCTGGCAAGCGATGGCGGCCCAAAGCCTTACAGGCTGAAGGTCAGGCCGCCATGCTTTCCCATTTATCAGTCCTTCCCCCATCAAATCCGCGGAGCGCTTGTGGCCGACGCCGTCACCTTGCTTGGCAGCATGAACATTATCGCCGGCGAGCTGGACCGCTAAGCGGCAGCCGCTTTCGGATCATTTCAGGGGGGGCAGGCTGCGCCTAAAAAGGCTGAGTCCCGGGGCCGCAAATGCCTTTTGACAAAATTGCAAGAAACAAGCTTTATGGAATAGCCGCTGCGGCCCCCTTCAACGCAGCCGCTGGGGATTTGGAACTGCCCATCCGCCTGCTGCGGGGTTTGCTTATAGCATTTGGCGAACATGTGTTTTTCCCCTTGCGGGCCGCTGCCATAGTTATCATCGGCATACCGCAGCCTGCTTGTGGTTGGCGCCCAGGCGGTTAGAAAATGCGCCGGATCTTGCAGCATATAAGGATGGCGGGGCTTGTCTCCGATGATCCGCTGGAACGGCGGTTTGGCCCTGTCAGGGCTTTGCCATGGCAGGAGGCTTTGAAAGAGCTTTTCCCCCCGCGCCGGCTTCCAGACATTCATGAGTTTTCAGCCGGCCCCCAGACAAATCCGCCATTAAGCCCTGTCAAAAAGGGATAGCTGGTCATTCCCGGCTTTTTGAATCTCTTTTTGCTCTGGAAAACTCCCTGAAAGCGTAACGGCAGGTGTCCACGAGACTGAGCGGCAGGCCCAGCGCTATCGCTCCGCCGGCGGCGAAAAGAGCTGTCTCCATGAATCCGGCGCCCTGAGCCAGGGCGAAAATCCCGCCAGCAGCGCCGCCCGCCATCATTCCATACTCCCCCCATGTCGGGCCGGTTTGAGGTTTTGGCGCCTTCCCCCCGCTGCCGCCATTGCTGCCACGGCTGTTATCGCCATTGCCGCCATTGCCGCTGGTTTTGGCGAGAGCTGATTCCCCGCCCGCGGCATCAGAGCCGCCAAAGGCCGGGGCGGCAAAAACCAAAATCAATCCGAAAAACATGGCTGTTTTCATAATAATTTTCCTCCTTTTTTGGTTTGTTTCAGGCAAAATATAGGTCAAAACCCGCTTTTTGTCAAGCTTTTTATTGTTTGCGCGCCAAAACGCGGCCTCTATGGGCTTGACTCCCCGTTTTAGCTGGCTTAGGCTGAGGCCTGAGCATAAAAAAGAGGGCTTCATTCAGCCCTATATGGCGCGGCCAAAGGGGCTAAAGGCAGGGAGCTGCGGCCCGCCGGCGGGGATTTTTCGCGGGGGGGGGGGAAAGCATGAGCATAACGCCAAGGGGAATCAATATTCTGGAAGTCTATGACTGGCACAGGGGGGGCCGGCTGCTTGTGAACCGCCGGTACCAGAGGAAGCTTGTCTGGACAGTGGAGGAAAAGCAAAAACTGATTGACAGCATTCTTTTGGGCTATCCCCTTCCTCTGATTTTTTTGGCTGAAATCAGGCGCCGCTCCGCCGGCAGCGAGGGGAAATATGAAATCATTGATGGCCTGCAAAGGCTGAACGCCATAGTTTCATTTATCGAAACCGCCTATCCCATAAAGGACGGCAGGTATTTTGACATAAAAGAGTGTCCCGCCGCCAATTTAGCGAAATCCAATGGCTTGTTTCAGCCAAAAAAGCCCCCTTTTGAAACCATCCCCCGCAGCAGCTGCATAAAGTTTTTAGGCTATCAGCTGGCTGTCACCAGCTTTCCCGCTGAAGATGAAAACAAAATCAATGAGGTGTTTTCCCGCATTAACTCCAGCGGGCGGCATCTCAGCGGGCAGGAGAGGCGGCAGGCGGGGGTGACCTCCGGATTCTCCGATCTGGTCAGGGATCTTTCGTCAGAAATCCGCGGGGATGTTTCCTCCGGCGTTTTGGAGCTGTTTAACATGCCGGTCATCAGCATTGACACAAAAAAAGAGGAGCATGGCTATAAAATCAGCGCGGAGGAGACTTTTTGGTGTCATCATGGAATTATCTCCACAAAACAGCTGCGGCGAAGCGATGATGAGGAGATAATCGCTGACATCGCGGCGGGCATTTTGTCGGGCGCGCCTTTTGCCCGGAGCAAAAAAAACCTGGACAGCCTCTACAGCGGCCCGCAGGAGGCCGGGGCCATGGAGACAAAGCTGAAAAAACACGGCGCCGAAAAACTGAAGTCGGAGATAAAAAAAATGTTTTCCCTTATTGATCAAACAGTTAAAAAATGCTCCAAAAAGCAGGGCTGGCTAAAGCGCCAGTTTTGGGGCAGCGGCAAAAAAAGCTCTGAGTCCATTAAAGCGGATTTTCACGCCCTGTTTATGGCCTTTTATGAGCTTGCGGTTAAGGAGGGCAAATACCCCCAAAATGAAAGGTCAATTTTGAATGCCCTGAAAGGCGCTCACAGCAAACTGACGATACCAGCAAAAGACGCAAGGCCTGAGCAAAGGCAAAAAAACATTGATCAGATCAAGGGCCTGATTCAAAATTATTTTGTGAAAAAAGAGCCAGCGCAGCTGCTGCATGGCCCGGAGCTTGCCATTGACCTGGAAAACTCCTTTCGGCGGTCTAAAATTGAAACCGCCCATTATGAGTTTAAGCAGGGCTTTTTAAAGCTGGATAAATCCAGGAGCTTTGACAAAGGCCTGATAAAAAAGCTGGCGGAAACCGCCTGCGGCATGGCCAATATTTCCCCGTATAAGGAGGGATACATTCATATAGGAGTCGCGGACCGCCCGGAGCATGCAAAAAAAATAAAGGCTCTGGACTCTGTGACTCCAGTAAAAATCAATGGCTTTCAGGCGGCGGGGGTTGACAGAGAGGCGAAAATTCAAGGCCAGACGCTGGAAAAATATGTGGATTTTTTTGTCGCTGAGTTTAAGAAGACCCGGCTTTCGGAGCCTTTAAAAACCAGCATTATAAAAAATATGGACATCATCAGCTATCATGATTTGTCAGTCATTCGCCTGAAGATACCGCCGCAGGCCAAACTCAGCTATGTGGATGGCAAATGCTTTGTCAGAGAGCATAGCCATACAAAGCCCGTCACCGGCCCCCGGCAGGATGAGCTGAGCGGGCTTTTTTATCAGGCTGCCGCTAAAAGCCAGAGCGCCCCGCGGCAGCGGAGAGGTCTGGCAAAAAATCCCCTATAAGGCTTTACATTTTAGGAATTGCGCTCCAAAATTGCAAAAGATGATCAAGCGGTCCGTGGAAAAGCCTCTTCTCTCCCTTGCCCGGCAGTATCCTGTCGTCACTGTGACAGGCCCGCGGCAGTCAGGAAAAACAACCCTCTGCAAAAAGCTGTTCCCCAGGCGGCTGTATTGCTCTCTGGAGGATTTAGATGTCCGGGAATGCGCGAAAAGCGACCCGAGGGGCTTCCTCCGGCAGGCTGACAAAATGCTGATTGATGAGATTCAACAAGCGCCGGGCCTGATTTCCTATATTCAGGGCATTGTGGATCAGACAGACAGGGCGGGGCAGTTTATCCTCACGGGAAGCCATCAGTTTGATTTGACAAACATTGTGTCCCAGTCACTGGCCGGAAGGGCCGCCCTGATAAAACTGCTCCCTTTTTCCATGAAGGAGCTGGAAAAAGAGGATTTGAGGGCCAAAGCCTCCTGGACCAGCCTGGCCTGCCGCGGCTTTTATCCAAGAATTATAGACAAAAAACTCAATCCATCCCAGGCGCTTTCTTTTTACACAAGCACTTATCTTCAAAAGGATTTGAGAGATTTAAAAGAAATAAAAAGCCTCAGGAAGTTTGAAATTTTTTTAAAGCTTTGCGCGGGAAACATCGGGCAGATATTAAATAAAAACAGGCTGGCCAATGATATCGGAGCCGACAGCAAAACCATTGACGCCTGGCTTTCTGTCCTTCAGGCCAGCTATATTGTTTTTCTGCTGCCGCCTCATTTCAAAAACTTCAGAAAGCGGCTTGTCAAAAGCCCCAAGCTGTATTTTTATGATGTGGGGCTGGCCTCTTATCTTCTGGGAATCAAAAACAAAGGCCATGTTTTAACGCATCCCCTAAAAGGGCATCTGTTTGAAAACCTGATTGTCGCTGACAGAGTCAAGCAGATCCTCAATAAAGCGGAGGAGCCTTCCCTTTATTATTTCAGGGACAATGCCGGAAACGAAGTTGATCTTTTAGAGGAGAGCGGAGGAAAAGTCATGTCTTATGAAATAAAAGCGGGGCAGCCTCTCAGCCGGGAAATGTTTAAGGGGCTGAATTTTTATAAAAAGCTCAATCCCGGGAACAGGAAATCCGCGCTGATTTATGCGGGAAATGAGCGCGCCGCGAGATATGGCCATGAATGCCTGCCGTGGAGGCTTTGGGCCTCTAACTCTGGATTCTGAGCTTCTCCTCTGTGAGAATGAGCCTGGCCTGTTCTGCCGCGCCCGGATCTGTTTCAATAGACGGCCTCGGCCGTTCCTTGATTATGACACAAGGCGATTGCCACAGCCTCCCAGACTTTAAAACTATAAGATTTTTCAATCTTTATTTTGCTTTTTTTTCTGAAATTTACGCGCCGCATTATAAAACAGAGGCTCTGGCCAGCGGCGGATGATGCCGCTGGCCCTAAGCCCGTCCTGCGGTTTACAGGGAATGCCGCTTATTGCGGGCCGGCTTTATTCTGTTTGACAGAATCAAATCCATCGCTGAATTTCTGTATGACTTCTTGCGCGAAGCCGCTTGAAATACCAAGGCGAACCCCTTCAAAGTATTTCCATTCGTCTCCGTCGTCCGATAAGGCATCAATATCAGGATAGATGCATTTTTCGTCAGCCTTTGCGGACACAACTCCAGAATCATAAGCTGACTTGTCAATTTTTTTTCGGACATCTTCCGGCAGGTTTTTATAAATTTCAGCGCCGGCGTCTTCGCCAGATTCCTGGCCTTTTTCAAAAGAATATTTTGCCATAGCTTCCCTCCTAAATTATGAGCGCGCAAGCTAGCTTTGCAGGGGGCGCGCGCCCGATTTCCCCCCTGCAAATCCTTTTTAGCCCTCCTTTCTCTGGCCGTCAAGCTTCTTTTTAGCCGCATCGCAGAGCCGCTGCCGCGTCATCTCATAGCAGGCTTTCTCAATATCCAAGTAAAGCCGGTTCATCCCCGCTCGCGCGGGGAACAGCTGTTAGCCTCCGCGTTTTGGACATGCAACGCCGGTTCATCCCCGCTCGCGCGGGGAACAGTTTCGATTCTCCTCCAGAATTTCACTATATATCGGTTCATCCCCGCTCGCGCGGGGAACAGCCGGAGGAGGACAGAGACGGCAAGCTAAGCAGCGGTTCATCCCCGCTCGCGCGGGGAACAGAATGATTTGACCATGGCTGCCCGCGCCTCAGGCGGTTCATCCCCGCTCGCGCGGGGAACAGTAGAGTTGCGCCGGCGGGACTCTCAAGCATGGCGGTTCATCCCCGCTCGCGCGGGGAACAGCCCCTCAAGTCCGGGGACAACGGTCGCACCGGCGGTTCATCCCCGCTCGCGCGGGGAACAGAAGCTTGCCGCGCCAGTAAGCCCATTCCGCGACGGTTCATCCCCGCTCGCGCGGGGAACAGAACTTTAACTTTTCCGCCAGACTCAAATCCAACGGTTCATCCCCGCTCGCACGGGGAACAGTTCAAGAAACGCTGTTTTCAGCCGCTCTATTTCGGTTCATCCCCGCTCGCGCGGGGAACAGAGCCGCAGTCATTTTTTTGGGATTATTTGGGCCGGTTCATCCCCGCTCGCGCGGGGAACAGGCCACATTTTTTATGCCGGCGCCGTCCAAAACCGGTTCATCCCCGCTCGCGCGGGGAACAGGGCCATCGCGCTGGACATCACGATTTGGATCGCGGTTCATCCCCGCTCGCGCGGGGAACAGCATGGTCGTCCGAACGGGAATAGTCGGGATGTCGGTTCATCCCCGCTCGCGCGGGGAACAGACCAAATCATTTCACCACCATAAATTTCTTTCCGGTTCATCCCCGCTCGCGCGGGGAACAGGGTATATGCCCTTTGTCAGGAACAAATGGCACCGGTTCATCCCCGCTCGCGCGGGGAACAGGGCCCAGGGCCTCATCGATCGAGGCCGGCTCTCGGTTCATCCCCGCTCGCGCGGGGAACAGATTATTCAGACCCGTTCAGTGACGCCGATTGGCGGTTCATCCCCGCTCGCGCGGGGAACAGCGATTTCATCATCGTCACGCGGTCAATTCTAACGGTTCATCCCCGCTCGCGCGGGGAACAGAGCCTCAGGCTTGTTTTTGTTTTTTTTCATGGCGGTTCATCCCCGCTCGCGCGGGGAACAGGTCCAGTGAATTTCACAACGCCGGGCAGCTCTCGGTTCATCCCCGCTCGCGCGGGGAACAGGTCCAGTGAATTTCACAACGCCGGGCAGCTCTCGGTTCATCCCCGCTCGCGCGGGGAACAGCGATGGTCTGGTTTGGGAAAATTATCACGGGACGGTTCATCCCCGCTCGCGCGGGGAACAGTATATTTCATAATTTGGCTGCGCGGATTCGGTCGGTTCATCCCCGCTCGCGCGGGGAACAGCCAGGGATTTACAAATTTCAGGTTTTCTCTGTCGGTTCATCCCCGCTCGCGCGGGGAACAGATTAAAGGAGGGCGCCGTCTCTAAAATGGCCTCGGTTCATCCCCGCTCGCGCGGGGAACAGACTAGTTGCAACTTACTGAATTTACGGAGTATTTTCAACCGCAAATGTTTTACCGGCATTCTGTGTCATTTTTTCTTCAGTTTTCAAAGAACAGCTGCCCCGCAAACAGGCACATCCCGCAAACGGGCCTTGCTCCGCAAAAGAGCAGAATCATCTCGCTTTGCCGGCCCCGCCCGCGGACTTTCCAGCGGAAAAGCTTAACGGAACCTCCGCCGCGGCTGGCGCTGATCCGTGATCAGACCTCTCAGCCCCCTCCCCCCCTCCCGGCTCTGGAAGAAAAGAAACCAGCCTCAAGCCATCCATATCAACAGGAATCCGCCTGTTTTCCCCAATAGTCTGAAAATCAAAGCCGGATTCTGTATTGGCGCTCCAGGCCATAACCACATTGCCGCCGCCGCAAAGCGCCTCGCAATGCTGCCAAATCATCTCGCGAACGCGCCGGGAAACGCTGCCCACATAAACCCCCGCCCGCGCCTGCAGCAGCCACAGGGCCAGCCTTCCCCGCAGCCGAGGAGGAACATTCTCTGTGACAACCATCAGCATAGCCATGGTCACCCTCCCCTGCGCCCAGCCTCCCCAAGGCCCTTTGCCTCTGGAATGGCCGGGGGAATGGACTCCTTCGGCATCTTTGGAGGATCAATCCCCCCCGCCCTTAAAACCTCATCAATCATTGGAATAATTTTTGCCAAAACATTATGCTCGCGAAAAACATCCCGGCAGGCGAGGCGAACCTCCCTCTCCGGCAAAGCCGGCTTCCGCCGGGCCGCCTTAAAAGCGGCGGGCAAAACTGTTTTAAACTTAAAAATATCGGCAATATCATACACAAAAGAAAGCGGCTTCCCCCAATGGATAAACCCAACCGCCGGAGCATAGCCCGCTGCCAGCGCCGCCGCCTCTGTAATCCCATAAAGGCAGGCTGTCGCCGCGCTGACACAGCGGTTCGGACGCCGGTCTTGTCAATCAAAACAAAAGCCCCGTCCTTTACATCAATCAGCCCGTATTCCAGAAAGATCATTGACACCCGATCCTTCATCGGAAGAGGCTTTAAGGGAAGATAAGGGGCATCCGCCATAGCTTTCTTATAGAGAGGGCAAAAAAAAAATCAGGCTCTTTTAATCAGCATCAGGCCGCAGCCAAAGGCTTTGCTTTTGCCAATGCCCCTCATCAGGATATGCCTAAAGCTCTCTGGATCAGAGACTGTCAAAATGCCCTGAAAATCAACCGAGCTGTAGCAAACAGGGGCCCTGCCCTTCGCCCGCAGGCTCTTATGCTGCCGGTATCCTTCAGCAATGATCTCACCCGCTTTAAAAGAAAATCCGCCTGAGGCCGCGCGCTTTCCCAGCCATTTTGCGCAGCTCTCCTGAACCAGCTTTTGCAGAGGAGGCCTTTGGCTGAAAGGCATTTTTTTGCATCCTATAATTTTTTTTTCATTCATCACAACATCATGCCGCTTTCGCCCGGCGGGGGAGGAAAAAACCACAGGATTTGCCCGAAGCATAAAGCGCAGCCGCTGGCCTTTTTGCAGCTGCGGGCTGTATTCCCTCGGCCCCTCAATATTCCATACCCCGGCCCTGTCATGCGGCCTGCGGCTGGACAGAACATAATATTTTAAACTCCCGCCCTCAAAAATTTGACGATACAAAAAATCCCTTTTTGCCTCTGGATCTTCATCAAACAGCCGCCACAGCGCCTGATGCCCGCGATAGCTGTCCCGCAAAAGCGCCCGCGCCAGGCTGCGGCCCGCTGCCTGAGGCTTAAGACTCAGCCTTGTAAAATACATGCGCGCGCCCCCCTGTGAAAGTTTTATGCCCCTGTCAGTTTTTGTCTGCGGAAAAACCCCTCTGAGGATTCTCCGCCTCCCTGGAATAACAGCATTCCGCCCTTTTGGCAAACTGCCATCTTCTGCGGCTGATCAGCCGGTCGCTGCGGGGATATGTCATGTCAGGCTTCATCCCCGCCTCTCTGCCGCTTAAAGATCCCGCCTCCCAAAAATAGCGGATCAGCTGAGGCTTTTCTCCTGGCGGCTTCAGTCTGCCAATCCATTGAGCCGCCTTGTCAAGAGGGTATTTGTCAAAAGCCTCTTTTAAACTGACATTGGAAAAAATCTCCGGCGCCAGCGGCAGGCCCGGCGGGCAGGACTTTCTGCCAAGATAAAGGGGAAATGCCGGCCGCTGCAGGGCCTGTTTTATCTCTTCCAGTGAAAAAGAGGCCTGAGCCTCTTTTTTTGCCCATACCGCCGTTAAATACAAAGCGTCCGCGCGGTAATCGCGATAGGAGAGAATGGTCCCAAGCTCCGAGCTTAAAAGCTCCTCTCTGCGGCTGCTGCAGCCCTCCCCTTTTTTGGCTTTGGGGGCTTGGATGGTGTGATAATCCCTCATTTCCTCTCCGGCCCATTGGACGCAAAAAGCCATTCCATGCTGCCGGCTGATTTGAATATGCCTGTCCTCTTCGCCTCTTTTTATGCCAAAAGCCGCGGCCAAAAGCCCGGCTATGGCTGACTGCGCGGGGCGGGCTTGAGTCGGGCGAATCTCGCCGACCGCAATATCCCCCCAAGAGGCCAAAGGCCCGTAAAGCTGAAACACAAGAAAATCCATATCCTAAATAAAAGCTTAACTGTTTTTCTGAACAGCAAGACTGATAATCTCCTCCAGGCTTCCCTTTCCCTCAGCGGCGTTCATAGAGCGGGACTCTGTAAAGCGCCGGCCGTAGACTTTGTCCATGTTTGCCGCTGTTTCCTCCAGAGCCTTAATGGAATCCCCCAGCATGTCCCCTTTTTTGACCGGCTTTAAAAAAGCGGCTGACAAAGAGCGGGGCTGCTGATCGCCAGCCTCGCAGCGGATATACGACGCGCAGGCGCGGGAGGCAAAGCTGTTTTGCTTTCCTGTGGGCGCCACCTTGGCCGCGCATTCAATCAAAGCGGCCAGCGCTTTTTCCGCCAAAGCCCTGTCGCCGCATAAGTTTTCATTCAGCGTTTTTCTGTCAATGCAAATATAGAGATAAAACAGCCCGGCGGCAAACTCTGTCTCTCCAAGATGCCCGGCCCCGGCATCCTCAGCCCCTTTGTTGAGATCATCAACCGCTGTAAAAAAATCATCCTCCACAACAACAGAATGCGAGGTGATGGCATGCGCCGCCTGGACAGCCGCCTCTGTATTGTGATCCGGGGAGGACGCCAGCATCCGGCCAAACATGGCAATATCAGCCGCCTTATGCTTTTCATTCTTAAGCAGCAGGCCATCCAGCTCCTCTTCTGTGGGCGGGCTGTTTCTTTCAGCAATGGCGTCTGCGAGAGCATTGATTTTTTGCTTTTCTTCAGGGCTGAAGTGAGCCAGCTGCTCTATTTCAAGATCTTGCTCAGCGTCATTTTTGTCTTCCTTTTGCAGCTTTCCAAACTTGCTTCCTTTTGCTTTCTTGTTTTTTTCTTTTTCATAGCCGGCTATCAGCTTTGCCCATGCTTTTGCGTCTTCCTCTTTAACTCCTTTTGCTTTTAGGCGCTCAAAAATCTCCCGGCCCATCTTTTTTGTTCTTGTTCCAATATGATTTTCCAGAGCTGTTTTAAAAATATCAGAAGTCCGCCAGGCCCTTTTCAGGCTCTGAGAGGATATGCGGAGCCGCGGCTCCCCTCCCATCATGGCGGTTTTTGGCCGGCCCAAATCGTCGCGGTTCAGATTGGACGGCGGATAGCTCGTTAACAAATGAAGCTGAATAAAACGGGACATAATCATCTCCTCCTTAATTTTTTATTTTTGAAAAATAACCGCAAGCCCAGTCTTTTTTGACTTTAGGCCCCCAATAATAAACAGATCGCGCCAAATCATGCGGGTTTGCCCGCTTTCCCAGCATCCTTAAGACGCGGATCAGCGGGGCGTATAAATCATCGCGCTGATCTTTTTGGATTAAGCGGCGAAAGCGAAGCTCGCTCACAGGCGGGCTTTCCCCATCGCCGGCCATTTGCTCTGCCAGCCCCACATCCGCTGTTTCCCGAACATGAGAGGCCAGGCCCAAAACAGCCGCCAGCCGGCCCTCCCAATGCCTCTCTGCAGAAAAAAATCTTTTAAATCTTTGGAGGGCGTAATGAAACTCCGGCAAAAGGATAATCTCAGAAACCCCCTTTGCCCGGCAAAAGGCCGCTCTCTCCCCCTTATGCTCCCGCAGCCCCCGGCGCCATTTTTCCAGCTCCCGGCCCAGAGGGCTGTCTTTTTTAAAATTGACTGCTCCCATTAAACCTCCCGCTTTGTTTGCATGTTTTTCAAAAAAGCTTTTATGCTGATTTTGTTTAAAAATTCCCCTTTCTTTTTTTGCCTTAACCGAAGATCAGCCGCGCTCAGCATAAACCCGCGCCTTTGCTTTCAGCCGGCCTTTTTTTTCTTTTTAGAAGGGGCGGGCAGCTGCAAAATGTCCCTGATTTTTTTGCCATTAATATTTTTATTGAGCCTGCGCCTGGCCTGAACAATCCTTTTTATGTCTGAAAACTCAATATCCCCCCTTTCAGCCCAATAGCCAAACAAATTTAAAGCGCTTGTTTTTAAAATGCCATGCCATTTATGCAAAATCTCTCTGCCCTCTTTGGCCTTGATTTTGCCGGGAAGCTCCTGGAGCAGGCCGAAAAAATCTTTTTCTGTCCGCTGATAAAACATTTTTTTTAAAGAGGGCGGGGTTTTTTTTCTCTTATCGCTTTTTTCCCGAAACCAGGCGTCTTTTATGGCCTGGCTGAAATATCCGGCAAATAAGCTGGAGGCTTTTGTCATATCTGAAACCCTTTTGGAAAAACACTCTCTTATATCATCAGATGTCATAAATAAAGGGAATGTTTTTTCATAGTAACAGCGGGCTTTCATGTTATCCATCTCGTAGCCAAAAGCCCGCAGGCGAAATTGATCTTTCCATCTTTTTGCCAGTCCGCGATAGCGGCTGATAACTTTTGCCGGGCGCCCGTTTTTTGTTTCCTCCACACAATCCAGCCAATGCTGATAGCTGACATCGCCTTCTTTGATATGCCGGGGCAATAGCTCTGTCTTCTTTTTGTCTTTTTTATAATAATAAGGGCTTAAATGATGCCTCCAGGCCTCATAGTCTATTCCATAATTTTTTGTTTTATAGCTTTTGATCAGGCGGGGGGCTGAGCTGCCGCATAAATCACAGACTCCGGATTCTGAGGAATCCCATTGAATCCGAATCCGCCGCGGCATGCCCCAATACATTTGCAGAAGGCTGGCGTTTGCCGGGGCGGTTGTTTTTCCGGTCTTTTTTTCGCTGGTTCGGGTTTCCGCCATCCAGGGGAAAATATCATGAATCTGGTTTTTGCTTTGATCATGACTCCCCTCAAACCAGCCCCTGTCCAGAACATTCAGCCACAGGTTTCGCCAAAACAAAAGCTCATCCGGCCCATCGCTTTTTGTGTCCAAAACAGCCAAAGCCGTCAAGGGGCCGCCGCCGCGGAGGGATGTTCTGTGGCCCTGGCCGCCGGAAGGCGCGCTGAGCTGCAAAGTGAAAAGGGCCGTTATGGCGCAAGGCTCGCAAAGCTTTTCGGCCCGATCCCGCTTTATGAAAAGATCTTTGCTTTCTTTAATCGTCTTTTCGCCGGGAGAGTCAATAAGCAGATGAAAAATCTCCTCTTCTTCCTCATCCTCAAGAGGATCAAAATCCTGCATAAAAACGCCCCGCGCGCCCTCTGTCTCAAAAGCCTCCGCATATTTGCCAAAGCGGTTTTTCAGATCTTCCGGCTTTGGAGGATTCTCCATCCAGTCAAGCCACTGAGTCTCATTTTCAGGCATGGCCGCTGTCTGAAGCAGGCCAATCAAAAACTGCAGCAGGGCGCCGTTAAAATCCGGGCGGGGGGCGCTTAAAGCCAGCGCCGGATCCTCTGTTTCCGTGATCCGCCAGGGGGCGATCCTCTCTTCTCTGCCGCTTTTCCGGCGGACAGGCAAAAAATTGTCATAAATCAAATTCATCCGCAAAATTCCCTAAACAAGCCCCCGAAAAAGCGCCTGCCGAGGCGCGGCGCCTCCCCCGGCCCGCCGCAAAGCAGGGCTTTTTTTGGGGCGGGGGCGGAAAATCCATGGCCATTTTCCCTGAAAAACCAGCATAAGCGGGGCGCGCCGCAAAACACAACAAAAATCTCAAAAAAATTCTCAGCAAAAAAAGCTGCGGGAAAATTCGCGGCTCCCCGCGCCAGCTGGCAGGCTCTGCCTCGGGGCAGCCGGCTGTTTCACAGATTCCCCCCAGCCCGCCGCTCTGAAACGGCTCTGCGGGGGATGGCCTCGGGCGGAGGCCGGCCCCCTCCCCCCTGCGGCAGGCAAAAGATCGTCTAATCTCCAGAGGCCGTATCCAGGCCCAATGTTAGGGGGAAGGCGCGTTCAAGCCGGCGCTCCGGCTGTAAACAAACTGAACAGGCTCCCCTTTTTCGTTTATGGCCATGGCCTTCCAGCCATCCCCGGCTTTTTCTTTAACAAGGGGAAGAAGCTCCCCCCAGCGGCCCTCCGCCGGCAGGCTTTTTCTGCATTCCTCAAGAAGATTTTTGGGGATCTGCGGATTTTCCGCCGCCTCTTTTATAAAAAAAGACCGCATGGAGACAGAGCTGTATTGCCAGGCATATTTTGAATCGCCGCGCCAGGGCCGGAGCCTGCCGCCCTCCCATTTTGCGAGGCAAATGCTCTTTGTCTCTTCGCCCAGGCGGGTTGAAATTCTGGCCGCGCTCCTCCAGCCTTCCTGCTCATTCGTGTATCCCAAACCAATAGAAAGAGCGCTTTCAGAGGCAAAACTGAGGGCGGCCAGCTCAGATCCCTCCGCCTCATTGGCTCTGCCAAGCAGCCCTTCAGGGATTAGCTTTTGCGCCTCCTCCCCATAAACCCCCTCAATTAAAGCGCGGGCGTTTTCCGGAATTTGAATGCCCCCATGCTCTTTGAGCGCTTTAACCGACAGCCAAAGCTTTCCATGATCGGGATAAATTTTGCCCGCGCTTTTAAAAAAACCGCTGAGCCAGTTTTTATCAGGAGATTCTGTCCATTCAGGAGAGTAAACAAGGAGTTTTGCCGGCCCCCTTTGATCCTCCCCCCGCGCAATGCCGCCTTTAAGATCCCGCCTGCGCCTATGCAGCCGGCCCGCCCTTTGAATCAAAAGGTCTATTGGGGCAAGATCGCTTATCAAAACATCAAAGTCCAAATCAAGCGACTGCTCCACAACCTGTGTCGCAATCAAAACCCGCCCGGACCGGCCTTCCGGGGAGCTGTCCCCGCCAAACCAGCTCATAACATCTTTTTCAATATCCAGCCTGTCGCCCAAGGCAAACCGGGAGTGAAACAAAGTGATCTTCCAGTCTGGATGGCGCTCTCTGAGGTCTCTGAAAGACTGGACAGCGTCCCGGACTGTGTTGCGGATCCAGCAGGCGCAGGACTTTTTTTCCACAGCCCGCTCAAGAGCGCTGTGAACAAGATGTTTTTCAGAAACAAACTGAACGGCTTTTGGTTTTTGGAGGGTTTTTCGCGGGGCTGCGGGCAGCTCCCGCAGCCGCTGCCCGCTGAAACAGGAAAGCAGGGGATAAGACTCCTCTTTTAAAATCCGAAGCTCTCCGCCGGGCGCTTTATTGTAACAGTTAATCAGAGCTTGCTTCTGCTTTTTCGGCAAAGTCGCTGAAAGCAAAATGGCGCTGCCGCCGGACAAGGCATGGGCCTCAAGCAAAATCCGCAACAGCTTGTTTGTATAGGAGTCATAGGCATGAACCTCATCAATTATCAGTATTTTATTCAAAAGGCCCAGCATCCGCAGCGACTGATGGCGGGCGGGGAGAACAGCCAGCAAAGCCTGATCAACTGTCCCGGCCCCGGAATAAGCCAAAAGAGCTTTTTTGCCGCTGTCGGCAAGCCATGCGCTGCAGTAAAAGCCGGCGGGCTTTGTCTCATCCCCGTAATCACTCTCCGCTTCAAAAACCTCAGGCAAAACAGAATCTTTAAACTCTTTTACAAGCTCCCTTGCTGAATGCGCCAAAATCAAAGAGGCGCCTGGCTCAAAAAGCTTCCCATGCAGGCCCTTCAGCCTTCCATACATGGCATTTGAGGTGGCCATTGTGGGCAGCGCAAAATAAAGCCCTCCGCCCAAGCCGCCCTTCATCATTCTGTGAGCCAAAAACAAAGCCGCCTCTGTTTTCCCTGAGCCTGTGGCGTCCTCTAAAATAAACATGCAGGGGGTTTTGGGAATTTTTATATCAGAAACAAGCTGCTGCATCGGACGGGGCCTGGCGGCTTTTCCCAAAAAAACATCCTCCCATTTTAAATCCTCCGAGGGGCGGCCTTCTAATATGCCCGCCGCGCAAACAGCCTGTTCAGCCTGTTTTAAAGCTGTTTTTTCCCAGTATTCCCCCAAAGGCTCTATCTCCGCTTTATACTTGAAAAACCTTGTGTCAGAGCCTATCCAGTCGCTTGCGACCGCCAGGCCGGCGATCCAAAAAGAGGCTTTTTTGATTGTGTCCGCGCAGGTTTCATGAAAAACATGGCCATCAGGCAGCAAAATGGGGATTAAATCCTCAAGAAACTCTGAGGCCGCTTCGCCATCTTCATCATCAAAGTCATCGCGCAAACAGCGGTTGGAAGGCTTTGGAGGCTGGCCATGATGCCCCGCAACAGCCCGAATCCAAAAATCCATTGAATCAGCGGGCCGCCAGCGGGATGAGGCTGCTGGAATCAGGCCAAGGCCCTGAAACTTCTCTCTCAGGCGCTTTTCCCAAAGCAAAAGTCCCAGAGAATCATGCTTAAAGCTGGAGCTGTATGTTTGAGAGCTGGATTTATTTTGCAGTTTTTTGAGAAGATCCGGCTTGAGGTTTTGAAAGCTTGCCGCAAATTTCCCTATATCATGCAGCGCCATCATAAACACAAACCACTGGGAAAACTGTTTTTGAGGCAGTCCGGTGAGTTTTGAGAATGTTTCTAAAAGGGAGGGCCTTTTTTCAAGCAGCTTTTTCCCGGCTGCCGCGGCATCCAGAGCATGATAGGGCAGAAGATGGCATTCCCCTGAGCCGTCTCTGGCCTTGCCCCAGTAGGAAAAATAGCTGCGGTTTTGTTTTGTCATTTTTGATTGATGCCCATTGGCCCTGAAAAACACAGCATAAGCGGGGGCGCCGCAAAACACAACAAAAAAAACTGCGGCCATCAGATAAGGCCATCAGAAAAGCCGCTATAGACTAAGGTCCTGGCCTGATTGACGGCCGGGGGTTTTTCCGGCAAGGATCAAACAAAGCGCCGGCGCCAGAGCGCGGGGGGAGGGACAGCTTTTGATCGGCTTTTTGAGGGGAAAAATCATCAGCTGGCGGGGAACCCGCATAGTATTGGAGGCCGGCGGAGTGGGCTATGAGGTTCAGGTTTCTAAAACCGCCTCTGAGAGTCTTTCGCTGGAGTCCCCGGCCTCTTTTTGGATTTGGACGGCTCTGAGACAGGATTCCCTTGAGCTTTTTGGCTTCGCCCGCCAGGAGGAAAAGCAGCTCTTTCTCTCGCTGCTGAAAGTCAATCGCATCGGCCCGAAAATGGCCATGAATCTTCTTGGCTGCTGCGAACTGGAGCGGTTTGTCAAAATGATCAGGGAGGGGGACACAAAGGCGCTGAGCGCGCTCCCCGGAGTGGGGAAAAAAATGGCCCAGCAGATGGCCCTCACTTTAAAAGATGAAATTTCCGCAGGCTTTGCCGGCCTTCAAGAGGGCAGCCAAAAAACCGGACGGGTGATCAGGGCGCTGGAAACTTTGGGCTTTGGCGCGATGGAAATCAAAGAGGCCCTGGACCAAATCAAATGGACTCAAAACCTGGAGGCGGACATCAAGCAGGCGCTGTCCATCCTTGGCTCGTTTAACAAAGGCGGAGACAGGGAAAAAGAAAGCGGCGGCCCGCCGGCTTTATGAGCGCTTTGCGGGAGGCCTGAAACAAGCTTTTGCGGCATGGAGGCATTATGGAAGAGGCATTGGCTTTGACAGATGAAAGGGAAGCGGCTGAAGAGCGGGAATCAGCCCCATCGCTTCGGCCGAAAAAATTTGAGGATTTCCCCGGCCAGGAGGGCCTGAAAAAAAAGCTTCAGGTTTTTGTTCAGGCCGCGGCTTTGAGGGGCGAGCCTCTGGATCACATCCTGCTTTACGGGCCGCCGGGCCTTGGCAAAACCACCCTGGCCCGCATCATTGCCGACACAATGGGGGTTGAGTTTCGCTCGACCTCAGGGCCGGCCATCCGCCGAAAAGGCGATCTGGCGGCCTTTCTCACAACCCTGAAGCCCGGCAGCGTTTTTTTTATTGATGAGATTCACCGCCTCGGCGCCGATATTGAGGAATACCTTTACTCCGCCATGGAGGATTTTTTTATTGACATTGTGACGGGAGACGGCCTCGGCGCCCAGTCCATCCGCTTTCGGCTCTCCCCCTTTACCCTGATCGGCGCCACCACAAGGACGGGCCTGCTGAAGGCGCCTTTTCGGGATCGCTTCGGCATTATAGAGAGGCTGGATTTTTACAAAGACTCCGCGCTCTGCGCCATTGTGGAGCGATCGGCCTCGCTGATGCAGATCCAAGTGGCTAAAGACGGAGCGCGGGAGATCGCCGGCCGAAGCCGCGGAACCCCCCGCGTCGTTAACAGGCTTTTGCGGAGAATACGGGACTACGCTCAAGTCCAGGGGCAAAGGCGGATTGACCGGAATCTGGCCTGCTTTGCCCTTGACGAAATGGGGCTGAGCCGGCATGGCCTCAGACCCCTGGATATGGAGCTGCTTCGGATCATTGGAGAGGATTTTTCCGGCGGGCCTGTGGGCATCGACACGCTTTCCGCCATACTGAATGAGGGCGCCGACACTCTGGAGGATTTTTATGAGCCGTATTTGCTGCGGCTGGGGTTTTTGCAAAAAACCCCGCGGGGCCGGATTTTGACAGAAAAAGGCCGGGCGGCTGTCCGCCCGCGCGCCTCCGCCCCCCGGAAAGCTTGAAAAACCGGCTGGCTTTTCGGGCCAGCATCCCCCTTCGGGGGCCGGCTGTTTTTTGCCGGGCTGCCGGGCCAAAAAAAAAGAGGGCTTTGCCTTGGTCATAGGGATTCCCAAAGAGATCAAAGACTCGGAATGCCGCGCCGGCCTGACGGAGAAAAATGTCCGGCGGCTGGCGGCGGGCAGGCATCAAATTCTTGTCCAGCGGGGGGCCGGCCTCGGCAGCCTGATCTCCGACTCGCAGTATGAGCAAGCCGGCGCTGTTTTAGCGGAGAGCCTTCAAGAGGTCTATGAAAAAGCGGACTTGATTGTCAAAGTCAAGGAGCCTCTGCCTGAAGAATACAGCCTGTTCCGCTCAGGGCAGATTTTGTTTGCCTTCCTGCATCTGGCTGCTGAGCCGGATCTTGCCGAAGCGCTTTGCGCAAAAGGGGTTAAAGCTCTGGCCTGTGAATCAATAGAGAGCGCGGCCGGAGAGCTTCCCCTGCTAAAGCCCATGAGCCATGTCGCCGGGCGGCTGGCCCTGCAAAACGGCGTCTTTTATCTGCAAAAGCATTTGGGCGGGCGCGGGGTTTTGGCCGGCGGAGCGGCGGGCGCGGAAAAGGCGCGGGTTTTGATTTTGGGCGGCGGGGAGGCCGGCGCTCAGGCTGCCCTGATGGGCGCGGGGCTTCAGGCGCGGGTTTTGATTTTGGATATTGATCCCCGGCGGCTGAAATTTTTGGACCGTTTTTTGGAGGGAAAAGTCCAGACCCGCCTTTCCAGCCCCGAAAACCTCGCCGCGGCGGTTAAACAGGCAGACCTTCTGATTGGCTCCGCCATGCTGAAGGGCCGCAAGGCTCCCAGGCTAATCACGGAATCCATGGTCAAATCCATGCCGGAGGGATCTGTTTTTGCGGATATAGCCATTGATCAGGGGGGCTGCGGGGAGACAAGCCGCCCCACCTCCCACAAAAACCCTGTGTATTCGTCTCATCAAACGCTTCATTACTGTGTGCCAAACATTCCCAGCGCGGTCCCGCGAACCTCCACATTCGCCTTAACAGCCGCAAGCTTCCCCTATATAGAGGCTATAGCCGAAAAGGGGCTGGAGCGCGCTGTCAGAGAGGACAAGGCCCTGAGAAAGGGGCTGAATGTTTACGGAGGCCATGTGGTCTGCCCTCCAGCAGCGGAAGAGCTGAAAAAAAACTGCCCCCCTTTAAAAGATCTGGGCCTGTGACAAGCCTGGCGCTGTTTTGCCAGGCGCGGGGCTGGCGCCATATAGTTTCGCGCGCGCGCAAGGGCATGGATTTCCCGGGCGGAGCCGCGCTGAGGCTGGATGTCTCTCAATATGTTTCGGGCGCATAAGAGCATGAGCCGCCGCCGCTGCAATGCGCGCCGGTCGCATAGACTGTTCTGGCCGGCGGCGCGGGGGGAGAGCAGCTGCAGGATCCCCTCATAACATGATACACTTTCAGATGGCCGGACAGGCGGGCGTTTTCCAAGACCCATCCTGATCTGACAGTATCAACATTTCCAGAAACATGGGCCTGGCCCTGAACGCCTGATTGTTGGCGGATGCGGGCATTCCCATAAACCCGCGCGCTGTCAGTCACAAAACCGGAGTTATAAACCTGGGCCTGCTCATACACATGCGCGGATCCGCCAACCGAGCCGCTGTTAAAGACCTTGGCGCTGCCATAGACCTCCGCGGCCGCGCCCGAAACTTTCGCATTGCCAAAAACCTCGGCATGCCCTTTAACCTTTGCTGAGCCGAAAACTTCAGCCGCGCCGTAGACTTTGGCATTTTCAGATATTCTGGCGCCGGGGCCGTAAACGCTGGCCATTTTATAAACTTTCGCATCGCCGAAAACTTCCGCGCCTCCAGAAACCGAGGCATTGTCTTTCACCAGAGCATTGTCATAAACTTTTGCCGTCCCTGAAACCTCCGCATTGCCATGAACTCTTGCCTGGCCATAGATTTCCGCCGTCTCAGAGACTTTTGCGCTGTCATAGACTTTTGCCTGGCCCTTGATTTTCGCCGTCCCTGAAACTTTTGCGCCATCATAGACTTTGGCATTTCCGGAAATTTCCGCGCGGCCTGAGATTTGCGCGTTCCCATAGACCAAGGCGCTGTCCTTGACTTTGGCATTGTCTTTCACCAAAGCGCCTCCAAAAACCCTGGCATTCGCTTCAATTTTGGCATTTCCGCAGACCACAGACTTGCTGTCCACAAAAGCGCTGGAGTTTACATTGGCGCTGTTTTCCACAAAGCCCCCGCCATTTTCATGCGAGCTGCCTGTGACGCTGCTCCCGCAGAGAATCTTCAAAGGCTCAGCCTCCGAGCAGGACTGGACCTGATCGCCAAGGTCCGTCCCATCGCCATCGGTATCCGCCCCGTCCGGATCTCCTATTGTCAGGCCGGAAAGATGCCAGACAAGCTCTCTGTTTTGCCTATTGTGAAGGCTTCCGATGCTGGTTTTGGATTTTAAGACAACTTTTCCGAGGCTTGGCTGGGATTTGCTGTGGATGAATTCCATTTTTTCAAAGCGGTCAATCCCCAGATCGGAAAGCCGGATTTTGCTTGCCTGATGGGTGAGATTCCCGGAGGCGTCTTTGGAAAAGTCAAGAATCGTCCCTCCATTGGCGTCTTTGAGGATTTTGATCTCAAACTTTCGCTCCTGGCCGGCATGGGGCGCGAGGTTTTTGTCCGCTTTCGCGGCGCCAGAGTCCAGCTGTGATGAGAGCGTGTTTTGGCAGGAGGCTGAGTTGTTGAGGGCGGCTTTGATGAATGTCTGCATGTCCTGCCTGAGGTGGCGCTTTTCCATGATTTGCCGGTTAAGAGTGGTTTGGATCATGTTGTGGGAGATTCCCATAACAACCATCAGCCCCAGAACGCTGGAGACCAAAACACTGACCAAAGTGAATCCGCGTTTTTTTGGCTCCGAAGCCTGCCGCAGCCGGGGGGATCGCGCATGGGCTGGAAGGCGCCTCATTAAGCCTCCCCCATTTTTTGGGAGGATAAGGCCGCCCCCCCCCCCCCCCCCGGCCAAGGTCTGGGCTGGGACAGGGTCTTTGAGCGCTTGTCTCCCGGGCCTTTAAAAAAATCCATCACAATGGCTTAATCGGCCAAAGCGCCGGCAAACTTTAGACATCTCCCGGCAAAAAGATCTCATGCAAAGGCGCTGGCTTTCCGATAAGCTGTTTGCGGGGGCGGGGGGCCGCAGAGGGCCGCAGGCAAAAACACAAGGCTCCCGGCTGAGGAAAAATCATGAATATCTTGCGCAGGCTTATTCCGCTCTGCCTTGCGGCAGGCGCCGGGTTTTTGACGGCCTGCGATCCCCATCATCCCGCGCCATTCCTAATCCCGCCGCCTCCGCCCGCTGTTTTGCCATCAGGCTCCGGGATTGCGGATCTTCAGAAAAAAAAGGAGCCAACCTCCGTCGACCGGCTGGTGGAAAAAGGCTGGGGAACTGTCCGCTGCGAATCCGACAAAGAGGGCAAAAGCTGGAAAAACTTTCAGCTAGAAGTCCGCAACTTCCTAAGCTCCGCCATCAATCCAGCCAGCGCCGACATTATTGGCTGCCGCGACAATGACCCCGGGCGGATGATTTTTCGCGGAAAGGTGTTTTTTGCCGGCGGCAGGCTGTTTGACCTTCAGTCAGACGGCCAAATTCTGGAGGCGGCTGATGATTCCTACCTGGAGATTTATATCTATCCAAAGACTGGCAGAACAATTGATTTCAGGCTGGACATAGATGTGTTAAACACTTCAGTCAGGGGGCAGGATATTTCCCTGGCTTTTAAAGATGACAAGGGCCGGGTGGAGCTGAACGGAAAGGTAAAAGACAGGATTTTTGAGGGCCGGTTTATCTACCAAAACTTCAAAACTGTTATTAACAATGGGCCTTTTGGAGGGGTTCTCGGCTCCTCGTTTATCGCCCCGGCCTGCAAGCTGATCAACTGCGCCATTGAGGAAGAGCCTGAATAAGGGGCCGCCGCCGCTTAGCCCCCCCTGGCAGAAATTTCTATGAAAACAGCGCTTGACAAAGCCTCCCCCGGCGGAGTATGATTCAATTATGGATTTGCATACTGCCTTGATTACCATTATAGCCATTTGCGCTGTGTTTTCTTTCCTCTTCGTGGGGTTTAACGCGCTTTTAAACGCCAAGCTCGCCCCCTTGAAGGAAAACCAAGACCGCTTTGACGCCGAGCTGAAGGAAATCAAGTCAAAGCTTGACCAGCTCCTGGCTCAAAGGGCCTAAGGGCCTCCGGGGATTTTTTAAGACTTTAGCCCGGACTTATAATATTCAGAGTCGCTTTTCAGGGCCGGATGGCTTTATGCTGAAGGCATGAGGCCGCTGATAAAGCCAGCGCTTTTGCTCTCCGCCGCGATTTTGGCTCTGGCGGCCATGTCTTCCTGCGGCTTGTTCGGCGGCGGAGAGGGCGGCAATGCCAATCCCCATTGGAACCAGACTTACCAGCGCCCCTGGAATCATGGCGGGGCGGGATCTGGGCAGGGAACCGGCAAATGCTTCAGAAACCCCTACCAATACAACCTGAGAGGCTGGGGGGTGGTCCGCTGCTACAGCGATGAGGAGCGGCGGGCCTTTCAGGATCAGGCGCGGACTTATCTTTCAATTTTATGCAATCAGGCGGATTTGAACAGAATACAGGGCTTTGGATGCCTCCAGAGCGAAACGCAGTCAAGGATGCACTTTCGCGGAAAAGTGTTTTTTCAAAACGCAAAGCTGAGCCTCAGCCATCCCGCGCAGAGCCTGACCCCGCTCAAAAAATCATTTCTTGAGGCCCTAATCATCCCCAGCCCCTCCGGCCTGTATATGCCAGCTGTGGGGTTTCAAATCAAAGGCGGATCTGTCCGGGGCCATGAAAACATTCAGCTTTCATTCATCACCAAAAGGCAAACCATGAAGCTCATTCTCAGGGGGCGGATTGATGAAAACGGCCGCTTCACCGGCCAGATGAGCTTTGAAAGATCTGATGGAGTCTCCGGCCGGCTGGGGAGCTCCTTTGCCATCCAGGCCTGCGACTTTTTTGACTGCCTGTAGGGCCAGCCGCTTAATGCAAGAAAGAATCGCGGCAGCCGGACTCAGGCGGGAGGCCCTGGCCCTCCTCATCCAAATACCGCGCCATTTTTTTAAACCCCAGGCCGCGCGCCACCTCCTTTAAGGGCGCGCCGGAGCCAAAAAGGCCGCCCGCAGCCGCCGGCAGCGGGACATCTTTTTCCCGAAGCTCCACGACCACATCCAAATGCCCTGTCAAAATGGCAGTTTCCATGGGGGTCAAGCCCAGAAAGCTCTTGAAAAGCAAATCAGAGTTTTTATGATTTATCAAAGCGCTTAAAATTTTGCGGCTGTTTTGCTGCTCAAGCTCCCGGTTTTCAATATGCAGCTCAGAGCGCAGCCCGGCTGAGACAAGCAATGCTTCTGAGAGAGGATCCATGAAGACAATATACTCAGGGATTTTTTCAGTCAGCTTGTCAAAGGCATCCTTCCCAAAGGACAGCGCGGAAAACAGGGATTTTGCCTCCTCCAGCGGCAGCTCAGGGACATTCCCGGAATGCGGGCGAAAAACATAGCCGGCTGCCGGCCCCATCCTCTCCAAAAAAAACGAAACCATATCCGGCTGATTCATCTCAATGGCGCTCAGCAGAAAGTGGCGGGCCCTTAAAGCGGAAATCCAGACCGAGCGTCTAAACTCGTCTCTCCGCAAAATCAAAGACGAAAGCGGCTCAAACAAAATATTCCGGCCCTCAGGGCTGCTTTCTTTCAGCCGCCTTTGATGGTTTTCAATAAAGCTCAAGTTGTTTTCCTCTATAGCCTTTTGCAGGGCTGACCTTTCCAGCAGAAGAGGGTCCCAAGGCTCTCCGCCGGGGCCGGCCGCCGCGCCGGCCGCCATTCCATGCTCAGCCGCAGAATCCAGGCCGGCAGCTATGGATTCTCTGGCATCAAGCGCTTTTTTCAGCAGGTCCTGGCTCGCTTTCAGCCGCGCGATGCCATTTGGATCCGCATTCTCTTTCCCGCTCAAAAAGACAATGGCCTGAAATATCGCGCTCTCCAGGGGATGGGAGACAGAGAGAGTCACAAGCTCAAAATCCTCTGTGAGATACTCATTAAGCCCGCTGATGGCTGCCAGCCCGCTCCCCCCTTTGCGGAGCATAAGCCCCGCCATCTCCTTTCTGTTTGGCTCAGAGGAGCCGGCGGCTATAATGGCCAGAGTCCGCCCATAGCTGTCTCTGGCCTGCAGGTCCGCGCCCGGCGCCTCTGACAAAAGCCTCACAGCGTGATAATGCCCGTTTACAGCGGCCATGGCTATGGGAGTCAGTCCATGGATGTCTTGCAAATTCAGATCTGAGTTTGGATGCTCTTGAATGGCTGAGACAGTCTCCTCCCAGTCTTTAGAGGTCCAGCCCTCTGTATTGGCCTTTATCAAAAAAAGCGAGTGAAGCGGCGAGCGCCCCGCCGCGTCCCGCAGATTGGGATCAAAATCCCCGCGGCTGAGCAGCCTGGCAAAAAGGTTTTTTCTTCCGCTGAGGGCTGCGAAGTGGGAAAAAGAGGCGATGAGGCCTGAAGGCTTTAAGCTGCTGCCGGCCCCCGCCTCAAAAAAACCCGGCGGAAACATAAGGGCAAGATCTCCGGCCCTCAGCGGCTCGCCAGGGGAAATGCCAAACCGGAGCATAACCGGATCAATAAGGGCAAGCGCCTCTGAGTCTGTCAGGCTTTTATCCCTCAAAAAAAGCAGCAAAACGATGGCCGCCTGCGGGGGGCTGAGCCTGCGGCGCTCAATAAAGCGGATAATTTTGCGCGCGGCTGGATTGATTTGCAGTTTTTTCAGATCCTCCGGCAGGACGCCTTTTTCCCCCGCCTCAGCTGGCAGAGGGCCTGAAAGCCAAAACGGCTGATCCCCGGCTGCCGCCCCCGGCGGCGCGCTATAAAAGACGCCATTCAAAACAAAGAGGCTTTGCCCGCTGTTTAGAACATTTGCCATCTGCTCTAAATCCATGCTGTATGCGGCTCTCAGGATGTCATAGTGGAGTCTGGCTTTTTTTTCTGTCTCCTCCGCTTTGGCGGCCAGCCGCCGGACTTTTTTTTGCGGATGGGGATAGGGCGCGGCCTTTCCAAAAAGCGAAGCTTCCCCTAACTGATTAAAAACATGATGGACAAGAATAACGCCCTGAGAGGGGGCGGAAAAACCCAGCCCGGCAGCTAAAACCCCCAGCCGAAAAGCCATCTTCGGCGAAAGGCTTTTTTTTAAAAAGACGGAAAACAGCTTCATCGCTTTATTGTATGCCAGCCTGAAGCCCCGGCCGGCGGCAAAGCCGGCCGGCTTTAAACGCGCTGCAATCCCTTTACAATGGCCAGGCGCTGAAAAAGCCCCTCATCCGCAGCCGCGGGGCCATCCCTCTGGAAAAGCCTGTGACTCCCCGGCGGTCCGGGAGCGGCCTCAATGGCCGTCCAGATAAACAGATGCCGCCAAGCCGCCCCAATAAACCAGCCCCGCCCCCTTTTGTCAAGCTTTTTCTAATAACACTGCGAGAGCCCCCTCTGGCCAAAGCTGCCGCTCCGCAGCAAACAGGAACGGCCTCAATGGCCGTCCAGACAAACAGGCCAGGCAAAGAAAATTCTTTTTGCCCTTGCGCTCTCCGGGAACCGGCATATTATACATGATCTGGGAGCCTCCGAAATGAATCCGCCGCCTCAAACAGATCCAAAAAAAGCCCCGCCCCCCGCGCCCGCCGCAGGGGAAAATTCTGGGGAAAGCAGCGGCCCGGCGGATCTCAGCCAAATTGTCTCGCTCTGCAAAAGGCGGGGGTTTTTGTTCCCCAGCAGCGAAATTTATGGAGGGCTGAACTCCTGCTGGGATTACGGCCCCCTGGGCGCGCAGCTCAAGCTCAACATCAAAAGGATCTGGCTGGAGGAAATGACGCGCCGCCCCGACATTTCCGGCCTGGATTCCAGCATCTTTATGCGCCCTGAGGTTTGGAAGGCTTCCGGCCATCTTGAAAGCTTTTCCGATCCGCTGTCTGACTGCCGGGACTGCAAGGCCCGCTTCCGCCGCGGGCCGGAAGACTCCCGCTGCCCCGAATGCGGCTCGGAAAACCTCACAAAGACCCGGCAGTTTCACCTTATGTTTAAAAGCTTTATGGGGCCTGTGGAGGGAGAAGAGGCAAAAATCTATCTCCGCCCCGAAACCGCCCAGGGGATTTATGTCAATTTCCTGAACATCCAAAAGACCATGAGAAAAAGCCTGCCCTTTGGAGTCGCTCAAATCGGAAAGGCCTTTCGGAACGAAATCACGCCCTCGCATTTTATTTTCCGCATGAGGGAGTTTGAGCAGATGGAGATGCAGTTTTTTGTCCCGCCGGAGGAGGGGCCCAAGTGGTTCAGCTGCTGGAGGGAGCGGCGCATGCAGAGTCTCCTCAATCTGGGACTCCCGGCCGGCCGGCTTCATTTTCATGAGCATGGGCCGGGGGAGCTGGCCCATTACGCCAGGGCCGCCGCGGACATAGAGTATGACTTCCCCATGGGGCGCCGCGAGCTGGAGGGGATCCATAACCGCGGGGATTTTGATTTGTCCCGCCATGAAAAATTTTCAGGAAAAAAACTCAGGGTTTTTGACGCGGAGCAAAACAAATCCATCCTTCCGCATGTCATTGAAACCTCCATTGGCTGCGACCGGCTGTTTCTGGCCATTCTCTGCTCCTCCTATCATGAGGAGGATGTCAGGGGGGAGAGGCGCCTTGTTCTCAGGCTCAAAAAGCAGCTGGCCCCGGCGCAGATTGCGGTTTTGCCGCTGTCCAAAAAACAGCCGCTGATTGACATGGCGCGCAAGATTCATGAAGATCTGCAAAAAAACTGGTTTGTTGACTATGATGAGTCTGGAGGGATTGGCAGGCGCTACCGCCGTCAGGATGAGATCGGGACGCCGTATTGCGCCACCATTGACTTTGAGAGCCTCAGCGACGGGATGGCCACGGTCAGAGACCGCGACACCATGAGGCAGGAGCGGCTGCCGGCAGAGGGCCTGGCGCAATACTTTAAAGACAGCCTGCCGTAAAACATGAGCGAAGAGGCAAAAATGATCTATCATTTTGGCGCCGGGAGGGCTGATGGCTCCCCGCAAATGAGGCATATTCTGGGCGGCAAAGGCGCGAACATGGCGGAAATGTCCCGCCTTGGCCTGCCCGTTCCGCCCGGCTTCACTGTCTCCGCTGAGGCCTGCGCCCAGTTTTTGGAGAGCGATGCCGCCGCCATGGAGGCCGAAGGAAACGGCCGCCAGCCGGATCTCCCTGAAAGCCTGAAACGCCTTATCAAAAAATCCCTGCGCAGGCTGGAGGACAGCCTTGGCAAAACTTTTGGCGGCGCGGAAAACCCCCTTCTGCTCAGTGTCCGCTCAGGCGCTCCGGCCAGCATGCCCGGCATGATGGACACCATTTTAAACCTTGGGCTGAATCAAAAAACCACTGAGGGCCTGGCGCGCGCCTCCAGGGACCCCCGCTTTGCCTATGACAGCTGCCGCCGCTTTATCCAGATGCACTCCACTGTGGCTATGGGGATGAACGGCTCCCTTATGGAGGTCTATCTGGATGAATACAAAAGCCGGCATGGCCTCCTCCTGGACTCGGAGATTTCCGCAGAGGGCTGGAAAGGCATTGCCGCCCATTTTAAGGACATGATCCTGCGCGACACGGGCCGGGCCTTTCCCGAAGACCCCTGGGAGCAGCTGTGGCAGGCTTCGGCGGCTGTCTTCAGGAGCTGGAACAGCCCAAGGGCGATAGTCTACCGCCAGAAAAACGGCAGCATTCAAGCCTCTGGGACGGCCCTGAATATTCAGGCCATGGTTTTCGGCAACCGGGGGCCGGACTCCGCCACAGGGGTTGTTTTCACCAGAAACCCCTCCACAGGGGAAAAATCCCTTTTTGGAGAGTATCTGGTGAACGCTCAGGGCGAGGATGTTGTGGCCGGGGCAAGGACTCCAAACCTTATCATTAACCCGCCGCAAAGCCGGAAAAAAGACCTGGGATCCCTGATGCCTGAGGCCTTTCGCGAGCTGTCGGATGTCTGCAAAAAGCTGGAGAGGCGCTTTGGCTATGTTCAGGACATTGAGTTTACAATAGAAAAAAACAAGCTCTGGCTGCTGCAGACCCGAAGCGCCAAATGCGCGCCGGCGGCCCAGCTGAAAATCATTTTTGATCTTGTTGAAGAGGGCCTTCTCACAGAAAAACAGGCGCTGGAAAAAGCTGACCCCTCTTTGCTGACCGCCATCCTGCACCCCTTTTTGGACAAAACAGACAAAAAAGCCTGCCAGAGGGCTTTTTTGGCGCGGGGGCTTCCGGCCAGCCCGGGAGGCGCGGCGGGGAAAATCGCCCTTGACGGGGCTGCTGCGGCAAAATTCCGCAAGCAGGGGGAGCCGGCCATTCTTGTCCGGACGGAAACCTCTCCAGAGGATATCAGCGGCATGATAGCCGCAAAGGGCATTTTAACCGCGCGCGGAGGCATGACCTCGCACGCCGCCGTGGTCGCCAGAAGCATGGGCAAGCCCTGCGCGGCCGGCTGCGAGGCCCTGTCCATTGACGAATCCGCGCGGAGCCTCCGCATCGGCGGCAAAACCCTCAAAGAGGGGGATGAGATCAGCATTGACGGCGCCACGGGAGAGGTTTTCCTCGGCTTGATGAAAACCCGGCCGCCGGCTTTGGATCAAAACTTTGAGCGGCTGATGAGCCTCTCTGACAAATACGCGCGCCTTGAATCCCGCGCCAATGCCGACACCCCGCAGGACGCCCGGAGAGCCAAAAAATTCGGGGCCAGGGGAATCGGGCTTTGCCGGACAGAGCACATGTTTTTTGCGCCCGCCCGCATTGCCATTATGAGAAAAATCATTATGGCGGAAAGCGGCGAAGAAAGAGATGAAGACTTAAACAGGCTTTTTGCCATGCAGAAAGAGGATTTTCTCCAGATGCTGGAGATTATGAACTCCCTGCCCGTCACTGTCAGGCTTTTGGATCCGCCGCTCCATGAGTTTTTGCCCCAAACTGAGGGGGCGGCCCGCGGGCTGGCCAAAAAAATGGAGTGGGATCCGGAGAAACTCTGGCGAAAAATCAAGTCTCTTCAGGAAAGCAACCCCATGCTGGGGCGGAGGGGCTGCCGCCTGGCCATTGCCTGCCCCAAGATCTATCTGATGCAGGCCAGGGCCCTTGCGGAGGCTGCCGCTGAGCTGAAAAAGCGCAGGCTCAATCCCATGGCGGAAATCATGATCCCCTTTGTCTGCCACCCGGAGGAAATGAGGCTTCTAAGGCGCATGATTCAAGCGGAGATTGAAAGGGCCGAAAAAGCCTTTCAGATCCGGCTTCCCATCCCCATAGGAACAATGATAGAGATTCCAAGAGCCTGTCTGGAGGCCGAAAAAATCGCCGCGGAGGCGGATTTTTTCAGCTTTGGAACCAATGATTTGACACAGATGGCGCTGGGGATATCAAGGGATGACGCGGGGAAATTTCTCCCCTCTTATATTAATGAGGGGATTTTTGGGGCCGACCCTTTCAGCCGCCTTGACATGGGCGGAGCCGGCGAGCTGATAAAAATGGCCGCAGACCGGGGGCGGCGGGCAAAGCCGGGCCTCAAGCTTGGGGTTTGCGGCGAGCAGGGCGGCGACCCTGAAAGCCTCCGGTTTTTTCATCAGGCGGGCTTAGACTATATCAGCTGCTCCCCTTACCGCCTGCCGGCGGCGCGGCTGGCCGCGGCCCGGGCCGCCATTCAGGAGGAAAACATTCATGCATATAAAAAAGCTTGAGATTTTTGGCTTTAAGTCCTTCAGAAACAAAACTGTTCTGGAGTTTTCCGCCGGCCCGGGCTGTGTCACCGGCATTGTCGGCCCCAACGGCTGCGGCAAGTCAAATATTGTGGACGCCATTATATGGGTTATGGGCGAGAGCGCGCCGAAGCGGCTCAGGGGCGGGGCTGCCGCTGATGTGATTTTCAGCGGATCGGGGAGAGAGCAGCCAAGCCCCGCGGCCGAGGTCTCCATGACGCTGGCAAAGGGGGCGTCCGGCTTTCCGGAAACATACAAAAACCTTTCCGAGCTGATGATCACAAGGCGCGCGGGCCGCGATGGCAAAACAGAGTGTCTGATAAACGGGCAAAGCGCGCTTTTAAGGGACATAAAAGAGATCTTTATGAACACAGGGGCCGGCTGCCGCGGCTTCAGCGTCATTGAGCAGGAGGCCATCGAAAAACTCATTTCCGCCCGGCCCTGCGAGCGGCGCTTTTTGATTGAGGAGGCTGCCGGCGTCACAAAATTCAAGGCCAGAAAAGAAGAGTCTCTCCGCAAGCTGGAGCTTGCGCGGCAAAACACCCGGCGGATTGATGACATTTTAAAGATCCAGCAGCGCCGCCTGGACAGCCTGAGCGCGCAGGCCCGGCAGGCTGAAAAATACCGCCAGCTCAAACAAGACATAAAAAGCCGGGAGATCGAGCTGATCTGCCGCCTTTTTGAGCGGCTTTCCGGGGAGCAGAAAGAGATCCGCGAAGCCGAAGAGCTTCAAAAGAGGCAAAAGCGGGATCTGGAATCTGAAATCCTCCGCTGCCAAAATCTTTTAAAAGGCGCTGAAAAGGAAATCCAAAAAGCCGCCAGCCGGCTGGAGACAGAAAAGGCTTATCTGTCCGAGCTGAGCGGAAAAATCCTGGAGCGAAAAAAAGAGATTGAAAAGCGGGAGGGGAATATTGAGATTCACACAGAAAGCCTTGAGGGCCAGGAAGACCTTCAAAAAGCCGCGCAGGCAAAAGTTGATTCCTGGACCCGGAGCCTCACGGAAATCAGCGAAAGCAAAAAAAAGCTCCAGCAGCGGGAGCGGGCTTTAAGGAGGGAGCTGAGCGGGCTGGAGGCCTTTTTCAAAGAGGGCTGGAACGAGGCGGAAATCACCCGGCAAAGGGATGGCCTGGAAAGGCAAATCAAAAAGCTCCAGGAGAGCCTGCGGGAAAAATCCGCCCGCATTCAGGCGGCGGAAAGCCAGATTCACATGCTGGAAAGGGAGCGGGAAAGGCTGCTTGCCGGCAGAAAGGAGCGGGAAAGGCAGCTGAAAAAAACCCTCCGCAGCAAAGCCAGGGCCATGGCCGCTTTGGAAAAAAGCCGGCAGATGAATTTCAGCTTTCAAAAGGAAAGCGCTGATCTGGAGGCGGGCGAAAAGGCGCTTGAGGGCAGCGTCCGCGCCCTGGAAAAGCAGCTGAGCGATTGGGACCGGCAAATTGTCATTTTGGAATACAGCCTGAGCGGGCAGCAAAAGCTCATCAGCCAGTTTATGGGAATGAAAGAGGGCGCCTCGCAGCTTTTGGCCTGGAGGCCGGAGGAGTTTAAGCCGCTTTTTCAAAGCCTTCAGGTGGAGCCTGGGTTTGAGGCGGCCCTGGCCGCGGCCCTTGGGCGCCGCTTCCAGCAGGCGCTTATCCCCGCGGACAAAGGCTCCATTGAGCGCGGCATAAAGCGCTTAAAAGAGAGCCAGAGCGGGCGGGCGGGATTTTTGAGCTCTCTGCCGGCGGAAAGCCGCCCGGCGATCCCAGCCTCAGAGCTGAAAAAATACCCGGCCTTTATCTGCTGGCTGAACGAAAAAATCCGCTTCACCATAGAGACCGAAGCCTTAAAGCCCCTGACCAGCCAGACCGCTGTTGTTTCAGATCTGCCCTCCGCCTTTGAGATGAAGCTCAGGCTCCCCTCCCTGCAGTTTGTCACAAAAGATGGGGATATCATCACAAGAGAGGCTATGGTTTTCGGCGGCTCCGCTGAAAAAGAAATCAATTTGTTTCAGATCAAAAACAAAATCAGCAGCGGGCGGCGCGATTTGCGCGCGGCCCGGACAGAGAGGGAGCTGAAAAAATCAGAGTGGGAGCAGGCTCTCAGGCAGCTTAAGGCGCTGAAAAAAGCCTCCGCCATGGCGCGCGCCAGAAGCCTCAAAAGCTCGGAAAGCCTGGCCCTTCAGGCAAAAGACTCCGAGCAGCTGAAAAAAGACATTCTCCGCCTGACAGGCGAAAAATCCCTCATCCAAAAGCGCCATGAGGATTTGGAGAGGGAAAAATCCAGCCTCCTTCAGCAAAAAAGCGCGCTGCGGAAAAGCCTGCGGGGGCTGGAAACATCCGCGCGGGATCTCTCAGACAGCCTGGGCGCCCTTCAGCGGCAGGAGGCAAACCTGCGGATCAAGGCGCGGGAAAAATCAAACATGGAAATGGAGATCTTTAAAAGCCTGAAAGAGCAGCAAAATCTGGATCAGAAATCCAGGCTGCTTTTCAGCCTGATTGAGCAGTCCCGCCCGGAAACCGAAAAAGCCGGCGAGGGCAAAAAAGCCCTTATGGAAAAAATTCAGAGGGAAAAAGCCCTTATCAGCGAAATTCAAAAGGAAAAGGCTTTGTTTCTGGAGGAAAAAGATCAGATTGAGGCGTCTCTGGCCGCCCTTCAAAAAGAGGGGGAGATGAAGCGCTCGCTTCGCGCCGGCCATCAAGACTCGCTTGAGGGGCTTCGGGAAAAGCTGGGCCGCGCGGAGACGGAAAAAGCCAGGCTTGCGGGCGGGCTGGAGACAGCTGAAGTCCAAAAGCGGAGCCTCCGGGACAGGCTTTTTGAAAGCCATCAGTTTCAAATTGGGGAAAGCGCCTTTGTCCCCAGGCATGAAGCGCTTTCAATCGATCAGCTTGAAGGGGATGTCCAAAGGCTCCGGCGCCAGCTGGACAAAATCAGCGAAGTCAATCTTGCCGCCCTGAAGGAGCACGAAGAGCTTTCAGAGAAAAACCTTTTCCTCAGCGGCCAAAAAGACGATCTTCTCAGCTCCCAAAAAGAGCTTGGCAAAGTGATTTCCCATATTGACCGGATCTGCGAAAAACGGTTTGCGGAAATTTTGGACGAAGTGAACAAAAGGTTTGAGCGGGTGTTTCCGGTTTTGTTTGAGGGGGAGGGGTCAGAGGCGCGGCTGATTCTTTTAGAGAGCGAAGATGAGGGGGGGGACCCCGGCGTGGACATTCTGGTCCGCCCGCCGGGCAAACGGCCGCTGAGCCTCGCGCAGCTTTCCAAAGGCGAAAAGGCGCTGGCCTCCATCTGCCTGATTTACGCGCTGTTTTTGGTCAAGCCGCCGCCTTTCTGCATCATTGATGAAATTGACGCGCCTCTGGATGACGCCAACGCGCTGCGGCTGATTTCTGTCTTAAATGAGATGTCGCGCAAAAGCCAGATCATCACAGTGACCCACAACAAGCGCTCCATGCAGGCCTGCCAAAAGCTCTATGGAGTCACCATGAGGGAGCCGGGCGTATCCCAGCTTGTCTCTGTTGATCTGCGGCAGCCTGATCCTCAAGAGCCTGCCGAAGCCTCCGCCCCCGCGGGTTAGCTTGTGGGCAAATGAAAGGGGCTAAAGCAAAAGCTTTTGCTTTTCTTTTTCGGGCAAAAGCTCATAGCCGGCCATCTCCATGCTGAAGGAGGCCCGGCCCTGGCTTAAAGACCTTAAGTCTGTGGCATAGCCAAAAAGCTTTCTCAAAGGAGCTTTTGCGGCAATGAGGGCCCAGCCGCTCCGGGTTTTTCCGGCAGAGGGCAGGACCCCGCCGGAGCGCGCTTTGGGAATGGATTTTTCCACAGATTCTATCCTCCCGCCGCGCGCGCTGATGTCCCCGGCAATGGCGCCGGCAAACTCCTCCGGGCCATGCGCCTCAAGCCGGAAAACCGGCTCCAAAAGATGGGCGCCCGCCGCGCGCATTCCCTGAGAGAGCGCCTGAGCCGCGGCGGACTGAAAAGCCAGAGGGGCTGCCTCCCCCTCCCTGACCTCAGCCCGCAAAATTTGAATCTTTAAGTCCCGAATCGGATAGCCCATCAAAGGGCCGGAGGAAAGCCCCTGCTCCAGGCCCTTTTGAACAGCCTCAAAAAGCTCTGGATGAGACTGCCGCAGCCCGCTTTTGTCCTCTATGATATGAGGCTCCGCCCCGCCGCGCGCCGCCGGCTCCAGCCTTAAATTTAGGCGCGCAAAATGCCTCTGCCCCTGAATTTCCCTTTGAAATTCCGCAGAGCCTTCCCAGGCGGCGGCGGGGGTCTCGCGAAAGGAAACCTGCGGCTTTCCCATTCGGGCCCGCGCTTTGTAGTCCTTCAAAAGGCGGTCTAAAAGAATGGAAAGGTGAAGCTCCCCCATGCCCATAAGCAGGGTCTGTCCGGTTTCCGGATCTTTTTTGACCCGGCAGGAGGGGTCTTCCCTCTGGATTTTTTTCAAAGCGCCCTCTAAAACCGCCTGATCAGCAGAGGCTTTTGGCTCAATGGCTGCTGAAATCACAGGCTCTGGAAAGGAGAGGCTCTCCAGAGCGAGGGGCATGGATTTGCTGCAAAGGGTGTCCCCTGTCTGAGTCCATTTTAAGCCGGCAATGGCGGCAATGTCTCCGGCCCGCAGGGATTTGACCTCTATTTTGGCGTCCGCCCGCATGCGAAAAATTTTTTGGATCCGCTCGGTTTTGGCCAGCCTGGGATTGTAAACCCGATCCCCGGATTCCAAAACTCCAGAGTAGACCCTGACATAAGTCAGGGTCCCCGCAAACGAGTCAAAAGCGATCTTGAAAGCCAGAGCTGAAAGGGGCTTTTGATCATTGGTTTCGCAAAAAACAGGGCGGCCGTTTAGATCTTTTGCCTCAGCGGGGGGGATGTCCAGGGGCGAGGGAAGATAATCCCGGACAGCGTCCAAAACCGGCTGAACCCCTTTGTTTTTAAAGGCCGCGCCGCAAAAAACCGGAGTGATTTGCCGAAGCAGGGTTTGTTTTCTGATGGAGCCGCGGATTTCCTCCAAAGAGAGCGGCTCGCCCTGAAGGTATTTTTCCGCAAGCCGGTCATCCCCCTCAGCGGCCGCCTCAATGATTTTTTCCCTGGCCTGGCGCGAGGCGGCTTTAAGCTCTTCGGGGATATCAGTGACAGAAAACCCCTTTCCCAGCTCGTCTTGATCCCATATAAGAGCTTTTTGCTCAATCAGATCAATCACTCCGCGAAAGTTTTCCTCAGAGCCTGCCGGCAGCTGAAGCGGGAGCGGCGGCAGACTCAGTTTTTTCTGAATGGACTGCAGGCTTTTTTCAAAATCCGCGCCCGCCCGGTCCAGCTTGTTCAAAAAGCAGATCCGCGGAACCCTGCAGCGGTCCGCCTGGCGCCAGACAGTTTCTGACTGAGGCTCAACCCCCTGGACCGAGTCAAAAACCGCAATGGCCCCGTCTAAAACCCTGAGAGAGCGCTCAACCTCTATGGTGAAATCGACATGGCCGGGGGTGTCGATCAGATTGATATGAATGCCCTTCCAAAAGCAGCTGGCGCCGGCAGCGGTGATGGTGATGCCGCGCTCCTGCTCCTGCTCCATCCAGTCCATAAAGGCTGTTCCCTCATGGACCTCCCCCATTTTCCGGCTGAGGCCTGTATAGAACAAAATCCTCTCGCTTAAAGTGGTTTTGCCGGCGTCAATGTGCGCCATAATGCCTATGTTTCTGATGAGGCTTTTGCCCCCCCCGGCTTTTGACTCTTTTGCCATGCTCCAAGCCTTACCATAAAAGAGCCGGGGCTGTCATGGATGATGCCAGCCCGGGCGGGGGCGCGGCAGCTCAAGCGGTTTTTGTTTTTTGCCCCTCAAACCCCTTAAATCAAACTCCTATTTGGGGGATATCAATCTGAGGCGCGTCATCATCCCCGGACGGGGGCAGGCTCTCAACAGGCTCTTCGCCAAATTCTTCTATTATATCTTCAAGATCAATGCCAAGCTCTTCAAGAGCAAAAAAAGCCGCCTGGTTTTGCCGGCTAAAATCAATCAAAAACATGCTGACCGCGCCCAGCTCGATTGAAGGATCTGACACCATCTGTCTGATCAGAGGCGCGCAGCCTGTTTCAACAATCTCCAGCATGTCCCCGGTGTCCAGGCCGTCCAAATAGGTTTCCCCGATATAATTCAGGGCTAAAGCCTTAACTGCCAGGATTTTGATTGCAGCCCCGCTGGCCTGATGGCTCTCTGACAAGCCAGATAAATCCGGCAGAAGGGCGCTTTCGGCAGCCTCCCCCGCCTCTTTTTGGAGCTTAAACCTTTCTTTGAGCAGCTCTTTTTCGCAGCTGAGAACAGCCTTCTCTGCCAGAGCGTCTGCCAGCGCCTCCTGATCAAGCTGCCCGATGGCGCAAAGGGGCAAAAAGCAAAAAAGAAGCGAAAAAAAAGCGGCCGCTTTAATTTTCTCTTTAAATTCTAAAAAAGCGGAATTTAAAAAATTGATAAACATTTGGCTCATAATTAATCCTCCTGCGGCTTGTTTTTGGGGAAATCATAGCGGCAAAGCTTGAGCTTGTCAAGGTTTTTCCGCGTTTTTTTGCGGATTTATCTCCCGGCTGGGGGGCGCTGTTAAAAAAATGAACAGTCAGGGAACAGTCAGGCCCCCTCTTCCAGGCGGGCGGGGGCTGCCTCCGCTTTTGCTTTTTAAAGCCTTGCGGCAGCTTGTTTCTGTCTCAGGATCTTTTCGCCGGGCCGGAAAAGCGCGAGCCGCCGGGGGAGGGGCTGTGTTTTGGCCAGAGCGGCGCGGCTTGCGCGGGGGGGGCAGCATGGCGCATAATGGAGCGCGGGGGAGAATCGCAAAAAAAGCCCGAAACCGCGCGGCATACAGCAAAAAAGGGGCTGTTTAATGAGCCGGCCAAAGCCTGTCCAAAACAAGCCGCCAGCCGCCCAAAGCGGCCGGCGCCGCGGCGCCGGGAAAAGCCAGCCCCCGGCAAAAGCCAAAAGCGCCCCAAAAGCCAAAAGCGCCGCCCCCCAAAAAAAACAGAGGAGACAGCCGAAAAACAAGCCCCGGCCAAAAACCCAAAAACCAGCCGGCCGGGCAGACAAACAAACCGCAAAAAACCAGATCAAGGGCCAAAAACAGCCAGCCAAACAGAAAAAATCCCCGCTAAAAGCCCTTCAGGACAGAGTCAGGGGCTTCCCCGCCTCTCCGGGGGTTTATATGATGAAAGGCGCAGAGGGGAGGATTCTTTACATTGGGAAGGCCAAGTCGCTCAGCGCGCGGGCCAGATCCCACTTCAGCGCAAAAGATCTCTCCCTGAAAAACCAGTTTTTCCTTCAGAAAACAAAAAGCCTTGACTATATTGTGACGGACAACGAGCTGGAGGCGTTTCTTCTGGAGGCCTCCTTAATCAAAAAACACAGGCCAAAATATAATGTCCGCCTGACTGATGACAAAGCCTATCCTTATATCCGCTGCGCCATCAGCAGCCGCTTTCCCCGGCTTTATATTGAGCGGAAGGCCCTTGACCCCCAGTCGCTTTATTTTGGCCCTTACACTTCGCCCGGCGCGGTCAGGACTCTTGTGGATTTTCTGAATCAGAGCTTTCAGATCAGGGACTGCTCCGATTCTGACTTTAAAAGCCGAAAGCGCCCCTGCCTGACTCATCAGATGGGCTTTTGCGGGGCGCCCTGCGTCAGCCTGATCTCTGAAAAGGAGTGCCGAAAATCATTTCAAAAAGCGGTTCAGTTTTTAAAGGGCCGGCAGGCGCCCTTTATCAAAAGCATGCGCTCAAAAATGCGGGCGCTTTCAAAAAAGCTCCGCTTTGAGGAGGCCGGCCGCCTCAGGGACCGGCTGAGCGCCCTTGAGATGCTGGCCAAAAAACAGACAGTCATGCTGCGCCAGGACGGCCTGGATCGGGACGCCGCGGCCGCCGCCGGGGATGAAAGGGGGACTTTGGTTGAGATTCTTCACCTGAGGCAGGGGCGGATGATTGGAAACCGCTCGCTGTTTTTTAAGGGCATTCCTCCCGGAGATGAGGCATTTCTCTCGTTTTTTAATCAGTATTATGCGGAAAACTTAATCCCTGATGAGCTGCTGAGCCTGATTCCGCTTCAGCCATCCTCCGCGCAAACTCTTGAGAGGCTGCTGTCCCGCCGCAGGGGGAGCCGCTGCCGGGTCACCCTCGCGCCGGAGTCAAAAGACATTCTTTTGCTGCAGATGGCGGGCCGAAACGCTGAAAGCCATTTCCAGGATCAGGTCAGGCAGAAAGAGGATATGAGGGAGGCTCTGGCGGAGCTGCAGAGGCGGCTGTTTTTGCCGGCGCCGCCGCTTCGCATGGAATGCTATGACATTTCCCATTGGAGGGGCGAAGGCGCTTTTGGCTCTCAGGCGGTTTTTCTGGACGGCGCCCCGGCGCCAAAGGAATACCGCCTTTACGGCCTGAAAAAGGCCGCGCCTGAGGATGACTATGCCGGCCTTCAGGAGCTTTTAAAGAGGCGGCTCAAGCATACAGAGTATGATGATCCCGACCTGATTTTGATTGACGGAGGCCGGGGGCAGCTTATGGCCGCGCGGAAAATTCTTGAGGACATTGGCCGCCTGGACATTCCCATTGCCTCTCTGGCAAAAGACAGAATCAGCGATAAAAAGCAAAAAGCGCCTTATGGGAAAGAGCCGGCCTCTTCGGGGGAGCGGTTTTATCTTCCCGGGCGGAAAAACCCCGCGCTGCTGCCCCCCTCCGCGCAGGCTTTTCGCCTTTTGATTCATCTTCGCAACGAGGCCCACAGATTCGCCATTGAGGCTCACCGCAAAAGGCGGAACAAGAGCTTTCTTCTTGGAGATTTGGATTTGATTGAGGGGCTGGGCGCGGCGGGCAAAAAATCCCTGCTCAAAAAATTTGGATCGATGGCCGCCTTAAGCCAGGCCTCTGAAGAGGATCTGGCCTCAGCCCCAGCCATATCCCGCCCTCTGGCCAAAAGGATCAAAGAGCATTTTCTCAAAAGCTCATGATTTTGGGGCCTGCGCGCTTAGTCCGATGGATCCAGGCATTCCATGATTGTGTCAAACTGATCCCACAGGTCCGCTCCGCCGTCCTGACTGGCGTAGCGGGCCTCATCCATTTGCCCGATCAGGCTTTCAGGCTGCTGCGGGGGGCCGGCGCCGCTTCGCCGCTGAAGGGATTTTAAAAAGCCCCGCGCCGGCGGGAGGAGCTGTTCAAAATCTTTTGCGGGCTGGCTGGCCAGATCATGGTAAGCCTCAATATCCTGGAGAAGGCTTTCGCATCCCCCCCCGCCTTCAGAAAAAGAGGCGGCGCATGACCTGGCCCTTTTGAATCTTTCCCGCAGGGCGGCGGCATTGTCTTGAGCGGCCAGCCCGGCCTCATCCATTTGCTGAATCATTTTGCCAATCTCTTGGGCCTCCAGCCCGCCGCTTTGAGCTTTTTTTAAAAAATCAGCCGCCTGCGAAAGCGCTCTGCCGGAAACCATCCGGGAAAGCAGCATAAGCTCATGGTAAGCCTCAAATGCCTGGGGGAGATTGGCGCAGCCGGCGGCTCCTTCAAGAGAAAAGGCGCCCGCGCTGCCGGCTGGCGCGCTTTGCGCGGTTCGCCTGAGCGGGCTGGCGGCTGGATTCAAATCCTCGGGCTTTTGCCAAAAAAACCAGGCAGCGGAAAAAACAGCGGCCAGGGAAAAAAACGAAAGCGCCGCCCTCAGGGCGATTCGGGAGGACTGAATGCGGGCGGAGCTTTGGCTGAGCTTTGCCGCGCAAAACAAAAAAACCGCCCTGATTTTGGCTTTGGCGGCCTTGAGCGGCCCTTTCAAATCAGAAAATTGCAAACTGAAAAGCCTCATGTTAGATATCATGCTCTGAATAAATGTCCGCGCTGTCAAGGCCCGGCGGCCTGTCAATGCTCCGGCCTGTCAAGGCCCGGCGGCCTGTCAATGCTCCGGCCTGTCAAGGCCCGGCAGACTGTCAATGCTCCGGCCTGTCAAGCAAAAAATCTTCCCTTTAAAGGCCCGCCGCCGCCGGGGACAGCTGGGGGCCTTTTTCGGGGCTGTAAAACTCCTCTATGGACTGGAGCAGAAAATCCACTTCCCTCCTGGTGTTTGAGGGGCCAAAAGAAACCCGCAGGCAGGAGTTGGCGAAATCCCTGTGAGAGCCTGAATTGTTAAACAGCGCCAGCTCTGCCATGACATGGGAAGGCTTTTGCGGGGCCCTCCTTCCGCTCCTCAGATTTGCTATGACATGGGAAGGCTCCGGGGAGCCGGCATGGCAGGCCGAGCCGGTGGAAACGCAGATTCCCTTTCTGGCCAGATGCAGCAGGACGGCCTGGCCGCTGACTCCATCGCCGCAATAAATATTGGAGGTGTTGGAAAGCCGCGGGGCCTGATCGCAGTTCACTTTAAAAACGGGGGATTCTGTTTTTCTGTCTGTTTTTCTGAGAATTTTCGGCGCGCCGCCTGACAGATCAATATCTCTGGAGGTTTCAGCTCCATGGGCAAACATTTGTTTCAGCCGGCTTTCAAAATAATCCCTTAAGCTTTGGACATGAAAATTTTGCCTGTGTAAGTCAATATCCTGGAGGGCGAGCTGAAAAGACCAGATGGCGGGGAGGTTGTATGTTCCCGGCCTCAGGCCCCTTTCCTGCCCGCCGCCAAACATTAAGGGGGCAAAGGGTTTTCTGGCATACAGCAGGCCGGAGCCTTTCAGGGCGCCGATTTTGTGGCCGGAGAAGCTTGCAAAATCCACATCCCAGGCCTCCAGATCCACAGGCTCTTTTCCAAGCGACTGGACCGCGTCCGCATGAACAAGGCAGTTATATTTTCTGGCGATTTTGCTTATGGATTTTATATCCGCGCGGACTCCGGTTTCGTTATTGGCGCTTAAAAACGAGAGCATTGAGCGGGGGTTTTTTGAGCAGTCTTCCTCCAGGCTGTCCAGCATAATCTCCCCCTGGCCGCTGTGCTCCGCTATGAGAATTTTGGCTTGCGGGCCGCGCTCCGTTTGAGATTGAGACAAATATTCAAGTTTTTTTAGGCTTGCGTGATGCTCCAGGGATGAAGTGATAAAGCCGGAGAGCCGGCTCAGCCTCAGCGCTTCCAGCGATAAAACTGTGTTAATGGATTCTGTTCCGCCGCTGGTCCAGAACAGATGTCCGGGGGGGCAGTTCAGCCGCTCAGCGGCAAGATGTTTGCATTTTCTGATTCTCTGCTCTAAAGCCTGGGCCTGCGGATACATGGAGGATGGGTTGCCCCAGTCCTCCGGCATGCGTGTTTGCAGATACTCCCTTACAGAGGGGGAGTATGGCGCCGCCGCATTATAATCAAAGTAAATCATTTCCAGCCCAGCCAGCCCTCAGCCAGCTTTTGCCACACAAGCGCAGACAGAATTTCAGATCGCTCTTCTATTTGCTCCTTGCCAAACTGATTATAACTGGCGATATGCCTGATAACAGGAAGATAAGGGTATTTATCCGCATTCTCTGTTGAGCAAAACTGCTCGTATTCCTTTTTTTTATCTGTAAAAGGCTTGTTTCCCAAAGAGGAGTTTAATGCTATAGGGAGAAGAGTCAGGTTTCCTAAAGTATGAACATGACCGATAATTGTTTTACCAGATTGAGGGATTATATGCTCTATAGTTTTATAGTCTTCATGGGACCAACAACGAGTATTAAAAATGTCAATCCCTTTGCCTTTTTTTAGGTTTTTTGTTTTTGAATCAAAGACTGTTTGATTATAAGCCAGAAACAATAAAAACTTGCAAAGTGTTTGATTTTTATAAATGGGGCTTGTTTTTAATTTTTGCAGCCATTTGCTTTTTATTTCTTCAATTTTTTGCTCTGATTTTTGCCCTGAAATCTTTTTAAAAAAAAGGCTTTTCATCTCTTGTCTCAGAGGTTCAATCTCAGGACTTTTCAATCTCAATGAAATGCCTTTATAAGCAGTGTCAATGCCTGAAGCGCCTCCATCAGAAAAAGCTCTCCAGAGGCTGGAAAAAGCCGCGCATATTTTTACGCATTTTCCCAATGATTCTTGGTTGTTTTTGTAAAAGCGAATCAGTATTGGCAAAACACGATCATGCTTAGGATCTGAAAGGAACTGAAAACAGACTTGCTCATCCTCTTTTTTCAGCAGGTTTTTCAGATTGTCTGTGTTGCGCCAATAATCAGAATAAAATTTGTCAATAACCTCTATATCTTCAACTATTGATTTAGCTGAATTATTATTTAAAACTGACTTTAAATAACCTCTTTGATCTTTAAATTTTTGGTCAGATAAAGTATACTTTCCCTCTTTAAAATCCCCTCTGTAAAGAGGCAAATAAAGCAGAAGCTTCCCTGTATGAACAATGATTTTTTTTCTTTGGCGCGCATATTTTTCTATTATTTTATGTTGGATATCATTAATTTTATTTGACAGATTTTGGTCTATTGTATACAATTCTGATTTTAAAACTTCAAAAGCGGTCAGAGGCTGGCCTGTGGTGTTGAGTGTATTGAACAAATTAATGGCAAAATATTCTGAGTTTTCACCTGTAATGCAGATTAAGCAAAATTTGATTTTATTTAAAACAATATCTAAAAATTCCAGCAGATCACTAACATAGGACATAAATTCTTGTTTGTTTTCCGGTTCCGGCCAGTCTTCCTTTTTGCGCAGAGGATTCTTTCTGCTGTCAGTCTCTTGTTCTTCGTACTTGTATATTGCATCTATTATTTTTTTCAAATCCTTTGACAGCAATTTATACTCTCCGCTTTTTTTTATAAAATTAAGAATAGATTGCTCAGTTTCATTGTCTCTTCCATCTCTTTCCAAATCCACAGTTTTTATTATTTCAGACAATTTATTTTTTTGCTCCTTCAGTTTAAGTTTTTTTTCAATTTCTCCTTCATTCAATCCTGACGCCTTTTCTAATTTTTTAAGCAACTCTTCCAAAGTGTCTAAAAAAACTCGCAAAATAAGAAGAAATGAAGACAGCCTCTGCTGTCCGTCAATAATGTAATAACTCTCTTGGCCATAGCCTTTGTCTTTTGCTTTAGAGAGAATTATTGATCCAAAAAAACAAATGCTTTCATTATTTTCCCGCGCATTTGAAACAGTCTGGAAAATCTCCTCTATATCCTCCGACTGCCAGGCATAAGGCCTTTGATAAGAGGGAATGATAAGCTTTCTTTTTAAAACATCTTCCAGTTTTGCAAGATCCAGTTTATTGTCAGCCCCTTCCAGGACCTGAACTTTTAATTTTTCAGACATTTGTTCTCCTCCTTATTGCAGGTCACAGCCAAATTTTACAGATCACATATAAGACAGGCGTCCTCCTGCCCATCGCCGCTCACAACACCCTTAAAAACATCAGTAATGCTTGTCCCCTTCTGCCTGAGCCTGGCTTTTTCCATGCGCGCGCTGTGATCCCGCTTGATTTTTTCCCTGTTTCTTTCCACCTCCTCCAAAGGCATTCCATCCACCCAAGTGAAGGCTGTCTGATCCCCCTTGTAGCTCTGCCTCTCATACTGTTTGGCCTTTTCAAACAACCGGGGATGCCTCTCCAGCAGGCCCACCCACTCAATTTTCCGCTGAAAAAAACAAAAATAACAGCCGGAGCGGGCGCGCCACTCATAATACTTCGGAAGCCCAATGCCGGATTCCTCCAGGATCTGATTCACCCCGCCAAGATCAATCCCCTCCTCTTTAAAGGGATACCGGGGCAAAATGCCGGCCTTCCTGGAAATATACCCCTGCCTCTGCTCGTCCGCCCGGATTCCAATATAGCTCTCTGCAGCGCTGTCCCCGATATATCTCTCAAAAGACTTGATCTTCATCTCCAGCGTGCACCACCTGGCCCGCGGAGAGGGCAGATAATCCGAGCGCTGCTTCAGCAGGTAATCAAAGTTTTTTTCGCTCCCCAGGCGGACAATCTCCCGGCCCAAAAAAGCCTCCAGCTTGTCCAAATACTGGTATGTCTCCGGCAGCTCGCTCCCTGTGTCGCAAAAAACATACTCCAGACTGGGGATTTTGCCTTTAAGAAAAATCGCCAGCGCCGTTGAGTCCTTTCCGCCGGACAAAGGGCAAACCTGCCGCCTCTTCTTGTCATGCTTAAATTCAGGCATTGCGCCATCCTCCAATATATCTCTCAAAAGATTTGATTTTCATCTCCAGCAGCGGCCCGCAGAGCCTGCCTCCCCCTCCTCTGTCAGGCTCCCTTAAAAAAAAGCTTATCTTATTTTTCAAAAAAAGCCTCTCCAATAAAAATCAACCAGACTAAGGGCATGGCTTAAAAATTGGCGCCGCCGCGCTATGATCAAAGCAAATCATTTTTCCCATTGTTTTTTAGCGCTTTCCAGTCTGTCTGAAACAGCCTGTTTAATTTCATCAAATCTGCTTTGCGCAAAATCTTCGCGCAGGCGCTCCATTTCTTTGGGATTGGCGTTTTTGAATTTCTTGCTGAAACTGTCCCAGCCAAGCCCTTCAATTTTTTCAGGAATCAGAATTTTTGCCTCTTTAAGCCGGTCCTGATTCCATTCAGGCCAGCTTTTGCTTCGATCAAACTGATTTTGATCTTTTGGCAGCAAAGCCAAATTGAGAGGAGAGTTAATATAATGCTTCTGGCTTCTTTTTATCCCCTGTTTTGGCTCTGTTTTTTTATTATAGTCATCCAGAGAAATCAAATGAGAGACTTCAAAAGGCCCGCTGGCCAGCGCTTCTGCCGCCTGCTGAAAATTATCCAAACGGCTGTTTAAAATTTTGTTGGCGAAAATAAACTGCAAAACGGGAGCTTCCAATGATGGCGCTTCATTGTTTTTTAATGATTCAAAATCACTGTAACCCGCATCTGAAAATATCTCCCTGCATTTAATTTTTCTCAAATTGCCGGACTGTAAAAATCCTATATCCTCTATTGACCGGCTGTTCTGCTTTTCTCTGTACCGGCCTCCAAAAAGCGAACTCCAATACCAGTAAAAAATTTTATAAATATCTTTCTTTTTAATATTTTCTTTCCTGTCATATAAATTTTTTGCAATCGGCAGAATCATCAGCTGATAGGAAACATCTGTCACTTTTGAAACCCCGCAATAGCCGGACAAAAATCTAAAAGCCAAAGCGGCAGACCGGACCGCTTTGCCAGTGTGTCTGTCAATATCCTCTTTTGTCAAAGACAGCTTCTTTTTGTCTTTGATGCAGTCTTGCTGCAAATTATTGGAATTGGATGTGGAAAATATGCCCAGCATATTCAAATATAAATCATAAAATTTTTTCGCTTCCCCACTTTTGTCATTGGCAAAATGACTGAATAATTTGTCAGTGTCAATTTTAGGCAATAAATCAATATCCTCCGCGCAAACTTCTTTAAATTTGTCTTTTATGCGGTCCTTTAACAGCTCTCTTTTTTTCAAGGCCGCATACCTGGCTGCAATAATATCAAACGAGCTTAAAGCCAAGCCTCCGCTGTTCATCGCGGTAAACGCCGCGACAGCTTTGGAAAGATCTTTGTAAGTTATAGTGATTAACTTTCTTTTTTCAGTGAGAAAAGCCCTTAAGGAATCATAAAGATCATCTGCCCATTGTTTGGATATTTCCTCTATTTCCTTCGGCTTATTTAAATCGACAGAGATGTTATATTCCTTCAAAATTTCGGCAAAATCTTGTTTCTGAGCGCCTTCTTTAATTTTTTCAAACCACTTTTCCTTAAATATTTTTGCTGCCGGCTCTATCAGCAGCTCTTTATACTTGCGGGCTAATGGAGCGCCTTTTTCAGTGGTGGTTAAAAATAAAAACAGCGGCAGGCGCTGCTCTGTTTCCAGATAATTCCTAAAATCCGACACATTTTCTGTTAGAGCCTTAGGATGATAGGGAGAGCCTCTTTTTTGTCTGGTTTTGATAATTTTTACATGAGCAATTAAGCCTTCCACATCAGACAGGTTTCTTTCATAGGATATTTCCCCTTTGTTTATAATATCTAAAATAATTCTTAGACTTGACTTTTCAATCTTATCTGCTTCGCTGAAAATTTTTAATTTTAAAAACCATCTGTATTTTAAATTGTTATACAAATCATTAAACGCTCTGTCAGAATCATGTTTAAAAAAATCGTCAAAAACGCTTTTAAGAGTGGTTAATCTCTGCTGCCCATCCATTAAATAGGATTTTTTTTCATCATTAATCTTGGAATCAGGGGTTTTACAGCCGATTTTTTTAGTCAAAATATCCGCCCTGTTTTCTAAAAACAGCATGCTTCCAATAGGCACATTATATAAAAAAGAGGCAATTAGCGCTTTTTGCTCTTCAGGCCTCCAGTCAAAATCCCTTTGAAAGTCCGGCAGCAGCAGATGGCCTTGATCTATGCTCTCAATTATATCTCTCACAGTTTCTTCATTGACATTGTTTTTCATCCGCCCTCCTTTTGCAGATCAAAGATTAAGGCGCCCTATTGATCCCCTCGCCGGCGGACAGGCGCGTTATTCCGAAAGGCAGCCATGCCGCTTTCCAAATTCGTCTAAGAACTGGTTTTTGCAGGATGAGTCTATAAGAAAGCCGCCCTGCCTCTGGCATTGGCGGAGGCTTGACCGCAGCTCCTGAATATTCGCATTGCCCTCCGCCGCCCGCGGGTTTTTCCCTTTCCGGGCGGCTTTAAAATACCCGCATTCAGCAGAGCCGCCCCCGCTGCAGGAAACCAAAGCCCCCGCCGCTGCGGCAAAAAGGAAGCCTCTGGCTAAGGCCAGCCGCCGGGCAAATGCTGTTTTCATGCCTAACCCCCCCCCTCAGCAGCTGTTTTCAGATTTAAACCGCCTGACTATTGGCTTCAAACACCGCGCGTATTGATTTAAAAGCCTCCTCTTTTTTTCCTGAGAGGCGCCATTCCATTCAGAGCTTTCAACAGAGCACAGCAGCAGGCTGTCAAGAAGCCGGCCGACAGGCGATGTGTCTCCCAGCGCGCTGCCAAACATGAAAATCCCGCCGCACTCTTCGCTCTCTGTTCGCTCAATGCAGCTTATTCCTGTGGCAAGAAGAGCATGAACCCTGCACTCATGGGGCAAAGACGAGCTGGCATTAACGCATTCACGAAACTGCATGTAATGCTGCATTGTGACCTCGCTGCTTGAATTCGGGTTTAGATCACAGCCGGAAACTTCCGGCAGATCAGCAGCTGCCATCCCGCCCATTAACAGCCCCGCCGCTGCAAAAAACTTGTCTGATAAACTTGTCTTATAAGCCTGTTTCATAAAAAAACCTCCCTGCTGGTTAAAATGGCCCGGCCCCTTCAAATTTTCGCCTGACTGGCTCTTCAAGCTCCAGGCGCGACGCGCCTGATCCTTTTATAAGCCGCTTTCCGCCCCGCTGTCAAAGCTTTGGGAAAGTTTTCTGGACTTTAAGCCTGTTTTGGCCATGCTCAGGGGGGCAGGCAAAAAGCTCAAGCTCAGCAAAGCTAAAGGGGCGGATCTTCAAAATGGGCGCCTTCAGCAAGAGGCTGGCTCTCAAAAGATTCCAGAACAGCCAAAATGATTTTTCTTTTGTCCGCCTCATCAAAGGAATCCAGAGCGGCTTTTATCCCCTCCGCGGCCCGCAAAAGCCGGCTGCCTTTTCCGGGAAAAGCGCCCAGCCTCAAAAAAGCCCTCCTGTCAGAGCCTCTGTCTATAAAAGCCAAAACAGACTGGCCCTTAAAAGAGGGATGAGCAATCTCGCAGGCCAGCTCAATCTCCGTTTTGATTTTTTTTAAGGCAAACTTGAATTTTGAGCAGCCGGAGCTGTCCCAATGCCGCGGGGAGGCGCCAGTCAAAACATCAGCCATTGTCTCAAAAAAATACTGATGATGGCTGGAGGCGTCAAAATTCAAGGCCCGGCCAATAAACCGCCGGGTCCCGGCGCTGAAGGGGAGGCGCTTAACCTTTGCAAGGGCGGCTTGAAAATCTTGAGGAAGGTTTTGAGCCGGAGCGGTTTTTCTGGAGGCGCGCTTTTTAATGTTTAAGCAGTCTTTTTCCACAAATCCAATAAAATCCGCAAGCCCGCCGCTTATTTGCAAAAGAAGATTTCTGTAGGCGCCGTCAATCTCTTTTTTTGTTTGCCTAACAAGGGACAATGTCCCGCTTATTTGATCAGCGGATGACCTGCCGCTGACAGCGGGGCGCCTGAAACACTCCGGGAATTTTTTAAAAAGCAGCCGATCCGGCTCTCTGGAAGAGTCAATTTGAATCAAAAGCCTCCGCCCCCCTGAAGACAAGCCAGCGGCCTGCTTTGTGGACTCCGGGACGCTTTTCCTCCACTTGAGGATGGCCTCAAGAACAAGGCGGATGGATCCGCCCCCGGCCCCAAATATTTTGCCCAAGCCGTCAAGAAAATCCTGCCGGCCCCCATCTATGGGCGTGTAATGAATGACTGTTTTTGCCGGATACTTCATCATAAGATCATAATGATCCCCGCCGGGGTCTTTCACATAAGCGGAGTCAAAGTAATGGCTGACCGGCTGCCTGAGGCTCAAGTCCGCCAAAGCGGCAAACACAGGGACAACCCCCAGCCTCAGGCCGCAGGGGGGGGCGGTCAGCATATCCAAAAGCCGGCTGCCCTTAAGCCCCCGCGGATGGGCCGAGAGAATTTTTTTGTATTCCACAAAAAACCGAAAGAAGTCAGAGCCTGGAGAGATTTTATAAATGTTTTCCCCTTTGTTAAATTTAAACCCGGAAAGCTTTTTCATGGCTTTGAAAATGGCATAATCCGGCCCCCGGCCCTCCATAAGAGATTCAATGGTTTTTTCTGGACAGAGCCTGCGGGCTGTCAGCAGGTCAATAAATTTTTTCCTCCCCAAAGTGACGCTCCCCGAAACGCTCCGGCGGTTCATATACTCCAGGTTAAATTTGATGTGTTTGCTGTATGCCCTCTCAAACAATTCGCCCAAAAACCTCTGCAGCCCCTTAAAGCTGGAAATGTCATGAAAAAGCGCCGGCTTGCCGGCCCGCAGAGACTCCCCGGGATAAACCGCCTCGGCTGAAAGCCCCATGCAGCCGATAAAAGGCTTCAATAAAGAGCGCAGCCCGGCCAGCAAAACATCCCTGCGGCGGTCCAGCTCTTTTTTTGCCAGGGGGCCGGCTGATAAAATCTCCTTATTGCCGGACAGGCGGTCAAGGGCATTCAATTCCTCAATGTCTTTTTTGCATTCTATAAACCGTTTGGGCAGAACAAAAACAGCGAGAGGGTGCTGGATTTTTTGAATTTCCCTTTTTGCATAAGCCCATTCATCATGGCTGAAGGGAACAACATAAAAAAGCCGGCCGTCCTCTTTGTAAAAGTTAACCTTTCCGCTTTTTCTGACTTTTTTCAGCTCTTCAACAGAGACAATCTCTGTTCTGAAAAACCGGGTTATCGCATGATCAAAATTGTATTTTTTGGGAGCGATAAAGCCCGGCTCAAAATGCCTTTTTAATATCTGAACAAGCTTTTTGCCTGTCAGGGATTTGGATTTGAGCCTGGCCATTTCCCCCTCAATATCAACAGGGGAGCCTTCCCTCAGCAGGTATTGGCGCGCCCTCTTGTTGTAGAAAAGGATTTGCTCATCCCTTAAAAATTTAAGGGATTTTTTGATCTCCCCCCGGGGAAACTCCTGATTGAGGCATGAGGACAAAAACTCCTCCGTTAAAGGCGCAAAATGAGGGTTTTTAATGACAGAGCACACAGCCATAAGGCTGATGATCTGCTTTGAGGCCTCGTCTTTTTTGTTAATCTTCGCAAACGCCTCCTCCGCCATCAGCTGGATTTTATAAGAGCCTCCAATGCCGGTGTCCCTTCCGATAAGAGGGCTGAAATATTGATAAAGATCATAAGGCATGACAAGCGCCCCGCCGTCCTGAAAGCGCTCATTCAGAAACCTCTTCAGAGAGCCGCTTTCATCCCGGGTTAAAAAAGCAAAAAGGGTTCTCTCGTTTTGGGCGGTTTTCGCTGACAAATAAGGCAAAAGAGACAAAACAATGGGATGCAGGGGATAGCAGTTAAGAAAAATCTTTTCCGCCCCCTCTGAGCGCATAAAGCCATCCAGCGCGTCCGCCCGGAAGCCGGATATGTGTTTTTTAATATAAGACATGCGCTTTTTGGCCAGGGCGGGGGCGGTTTGCGCGATGTTTTTTTTAAAAGCCGCTGAAATCATTTTGTAATGATCAAAGCTTCTGCCGTAAAAGGCAAATTCCTGAAAGCGGCCCTCAACTTTTGCCCACTCCCTTTGGATATTAAGTGGAAGCCTTCTGGCATACTGGGAAATTGAAAGATGCGTGATAAGGGTCAGGTGGCATTGATTTTCGCCGGATCGGCCGCAAAACTCCGCAAAATTCTGCAAAAACTGAAGATCCAGGCCCGCGGGGCTGTAAACGGCCCTTTCCAGATATTTCCCAAACTCATCGTAAACGGCAAAAACCCCCCCATAGCCCCGCTTTTTTAAAAGCCTGATGGATTCCCGATAAAATTTTAAGGCGCTTTTTTGATTTTGCCTGCCGGCGGGCAGCCCCTGCCGCAAAAGGGCGCGGCGCAGGTTTTTGATAAAAGCCTCTTCAATATCCCCCTCGTATCCATTGACAAACACCGGCAGAAGCCTGGATTTTTTTGATTTTTGGAATGTTTCAAACTGCTCCCGGAGGGCTTTGCCTGACCGCTCAAGCTTCCCTCTGATAAGTTTTGGATGGTTTTTGGACACAGCCTGAGAGGCAAACAGGGCAAATGTGGATTTTCCAAGGCCGGGAGAGCCGCTTAAAACCCTGACTCTGCCGTTTGATCCGGCGTCTAAAACAGAGGCTAAAATCTCTCCCAGCCCTGTTTGAAACTTTGAGGAGACATAAATATCGCTTAGCCGGCCGGGATCGTCAAAATCCATCTCCAAGTTTGCCGACCGGCTGCAGCTGCCGGCCAGCTGTATGAGTTTTTCCCAGGACGGCTTCATTAAACGGCGGCCTCTCTGATTAAAGAGGAGGGTTAAACATTCATTTCGCTGTAATAATTGTCCAGGGATTTTTTCAGCCGGCTTTCTCTGGGGCGGACAATAAAATACCCGCCTGTCCGGGAATAATCAAGACAGCCCCGCTTTGAGCATGCGTCTATGAGATCGCCCGCCTCCTCCAGAGAAAAGCAAAAAATCCGCCCCGGCGAGTTTTCCTTGAGGGCAAAATCCTCCAGATGAAGGGATTTTGCCCGGCTCAGGCTGCCTCTCCAAAATATATAAAGGATAAAAGCAAAAACATGCGGATTCATATCAGCAATATTCAGCTTGTTTCTGACAAAGCCCTCCCCCCGCTTTTTAATCCAGCCGTATTTTGCGAAAGGCGAGGGGCTTTCAGTTTCAGGGTTTTTTCCGCCCCCCCATTCCGCTGCCTGATACATTCTGAGAAGGCAGCTTAACTCTTTTTCCAGGGTTTTGTCTTTTACTGATTTCTCTGTCCGCGCCCGCATATAAGCGGAAAACTGGCTGGCAAGGGATTCTCTGTCAAACTCCATGGCGGAAAAATTGTTGAAAAACCAGCCCCATGCGGCCCCCTCCTTTTTATTGGAGGCCAGCAGATAATGGATGAGAAAAAGCGTTCCGTCCAGCTCAAAGCAAGGGTCTTTTTGCAGGATCTTTCGGGCGGTTTTTGAGAGAGCAAAGCCGCCGGAGCTGTTTTGCCGGACAAGCTGCGCCGCTTTCAGCCAGTACTGTATGGACGCTGCCATGTTTTTTCCGACCCCCAGATACTCCATAGCCTTTTCAGCTGACTTTCCGGAGCTTGAAAATCCCCCCGGGGCGGACTCTATCCAGCGAAGCCCTTTATGAAGCCACTGCTCCCGCAAATGAAAACTCTGATGCCCGCCGAATCTCACCGGAAATCCCTCCCTGGATCTCTAGTTTTAACAGTATAAAAAAAACAGCCGGCAATTAGCGCATTCAGCCTTAACAGCCTGACACCCCGCAAAAACAGCATCAGTCCTTTGCGCAAAGCCTTGCTTAAGGAGTCCGCAAATATTCCGATGGCATGATTAGAGGCTTCTTGCGCTTCCCCACATCCCCTTAATCCCTTGTAAACTGCCCCCTGCCCCGCTGTCAAAGCTTAAGGAGCATTCTAGCTCTTAGTCCTGTTTCAGGACAGCGATCGGAGCGGCATAGCTTTTTGGCAGCGGGGAAATCAGCCCCCTGTTAAAAACGCAAAACCAGAGCGGCTGGAGCGGCGCGGCATGATTTTTGACAGCAGCCGCGGCTTGTTATACATAAAGGCGAAAGCTGGACAGCCGCGAGGCCGGCCCAGCAAAGGAACGGCCGAAAGGCCGGCCCGGCAAACAGGGCAAAAAAGCGCTTATGAAAAAAACCATGCGAAAAGCGGGGCTTTGCGCCTGGAGAGCAGTTGCAGCAGCGGCAGCGGCCGGCCGGCCCGCCTGCCAGGCCCTGGCCTCTGAGGCCAAGGCGGAGCCTCCTCCATCCCCAACAGCCCTGGAGCAGTTTTTTCCCTTTATTATTCTAGGGCTTTTGTTTTATTTTCTGCTGATCCGCCCCCAGCAGCGAAAGCTCAAGCAGCATGGGGACTTTCTCTCCAAAATCAAAAGGGGGGATGAGGTGTTGACAAGCAGCGGCATTTTTGGGCGGATTGAGGGGCTGACCGATCAGTTTGCCGTCTTGGAAGTCGCTGACAATGTGAGAATCCGGATCCTCAAGTCCCAGATTTCCTCCTTTGCCAGGCAAAAAGAGGAGGAGGGCGGGGGAAGCCAAAAAAAATCCTCCGCAAAAAAAACGCTCCCGCAAAAAGCCGGGGCGCGGCGGGCCGGACAGGCCCGGCGGGGGAAAAAGCGGAGGCCTGCCAATGTTTGAAAGCCTGAAAACCCGCTTTGCCATCATCGGCGCGGCCCTGTTCCTGGGCCTCATGTATCTTGTCCCCAATTTTGCCCCTTTAGAAGCCATCCCCTGGTGGCCGGCCAAAAACAAGCTGGTTTACGGTCTGGATATTCAGGGCGGCCTTCATCTGGTTTTAGAGGCCAGCGTTGACGATATTGTCCAGGACCAGCTTCTCCGCCTGAGCGACCGCCTGAAAAAGGACATGAAAAAAGCCAAAATCGCTGTCTCTGGAGTCTCCCTCGCCAAAACCGCCCCCTACCGCCTGCAAATAACCTTTGAATCCGAATCAGAAAGGAGCCGGGCCAGAGCCTTGATCAAAGACTCTGAGCTTTCCCGAACTGTAAAGGTCCAGGAGATCAAACAGGAAATCAGCCAGCCAGCCAGCCAGCCAGCCAGCCAGCCAGCCAGCCGGGGAAGCCCCTCAGAGGCCCCCGCCGGAGGAAGCTCCGCCAAAAGCCCTCCCCCGGCAGGGCAAACATCCCGGCCCGCTCTGGCTGTCAGCTATTACGAGACCCGGCTGAAGGAGATCAGAAAACAAGCCATAGAGCAGTCCATTGAGGTCATCCGCCAGAGGATTGATGAGTTCGGCGTGAGTGAGCCTTTGATCAGCGCGCAGGGGGGGAGCCGCATCCTAGTTCAGCTGCCCGGAGTCAAGGACGCCGAAAGGGCCAAAAAGCTCATCCAGCAGACCGCCAAAATGGAGCTGGCCATAGTGGATGATGACTTCCCGCCGGAAAAACTTCTTCCCATGATTGAGGAGGCCGAAAAAAAAGGCTCCTATTTTTTTGGGGCGGCGGCGGGCGGCCTCAGCTACCGCTCCTACATCAGGCGAATCAACCAAGACCTGAAGCCCCGGCTTCCTGAAAACAGAAAGCTTGTTTTTGAAAAAGCGGCCTCGGCGGTTTCCATGGAGGCGGGCAAAATCCCCTATATTGTGGACATGAATCTCAGCATCCAGGGGAGCCTTTTAGAGGACGCCAAAATGGCTTTTAACGAAACCAACCAGCCGATTGTGAGCTTTTTGTTCCAGCCGGAGGGGCGAAAGCCCTTTGCCGACCTCACGGGCAAGGCCATGCCCAAAGCCCCTGGAGACCCCGGCCGGCGGCTGGCTGTGATTTTGGACAATGTGGTAAAATCCGCGCCCAATGTGAAATCAAAAATACACGGCCCGGGAGAGATCACCCTGGGGGCGGGCAATTATAGCGAGCTGGCCGAAGAGGCAAAAATGCTGGCCATCACATTGAGGGCCGGCGCGCTCCCCGCGGCGCTTCGGCAGCTGGAGGAAAAAACCGTAGGCCCCAGCCTTGGCAAAGACTCCATAGACAAGGGCAAAAGGGCGGGGGTTATCGGCCTGCTTCTGGTTATAGCGTTTATGTTTCTCTGCTACAGATCCATGGGGGCTGTGGCCAACATCTCCCTTGTTTTAAACATGTATTTTCTTGTGGCGCTGCTTTCATCGCTCTCCGCCACTTTGACCCTGCCGGGGGTGGCCGGCGTCATTTTAACCATTGGAATGGCTGTGGACGCCAATGTAATCATTTTTGAGAGGATCAAAGAGGAGCTGAAAAAGGGCGCCAGCCTGAAGCTCGCCATAAGGGATGGCTACGGGCATGCCTTTTCAGCCATTCTGGACGCCAATATCACAACGGCCATTGTGTGCTTTGTTTTAAGCTATTTTGGCTCTGGCCCGGTCCGCGGATTTGCCGTCACATTGTTTTGCGGGATTTTGACATCTTTGTTTACCGCTGTTTTTGTGTCCCGCTCGCTTTTGGATTTTATGGCCGTCCGCATGGGCTGGAAAGGGGCATGGAAAGGATAAATTATGAAAAACAGGTTTTATCAAAAAAACTCCCTCCAAAAACAGGAGGAAAGATCCAGGGACAGACGGTTCGGATTTAACTTCCGCCATATTGACTTTTTGAGCGGGAGCCGGCTTTTGACCCCGGCCTCCGCGGTTTTGGCTTTTGCCGCGCTGTTTGTCATTCTGGCCCTGGGATTTTCCTATGGCATAGATTTTGCGGGCGGAAACGAAATCCAGGCCCGCTTCCAAAAGCCTGCCGCGGCGGAGGATTTAAGGGCGCTTCTGAGATCCAAGGGCATAGAAAGCCCCGCAGTTCAAAAACTGGGCGAGGGGAATGAGTTTTTGATCCGCGCCGAAATGGCTGAAAAAGAGGAGGAAAACACCCAGAGGCAAAAAACGCTTTCCGAGGCCATAAAGGGCATGGGCGGCGAAATCCGCCGCATGGATTCTGTCGGGCCGCAAATCGGAAGCGAGCTGCGGCGAAAAGGCGCGCTGGCTTTGATCTACAGCCTGCTGATGATTTTGATTTATCTTGGACTCCGCTTTGACGCAAAATACGCGCCGGCGGCGGTTTTCTGCCTGTTTCATGACGCGATGCTGACCCTTGGGGTTTTTGCTGTGTTTCAGCTGGAGGTCAATGTCCAGACTCTGGCCGCCATTTTGGCCATCATCGGCTACTCTCTAAACGACACCATTGTCACTTTTGACAGAATACGGGAAAATCAGCAGCTTTTTGGCGGCAAAAAGCCCCTCTGGGATATTTGCAATCAGTCGCTGAACGAGGTTCTTTCCCGGACGCTGCTCACCTCCATCACAACTCTTTTGGCGGTTTTGTCCATGTGGATTTTGGCGGACGGGGTTATCCGGGACTTTGCCTTTACCCTCGCCCTTGGGGTTGTGATTGGCACTTACTCCTCAATTTATGTGGCCACCCCCCTTATGCTGTTCATGGACCGGCTGAAATTGTTTCAGCGGCGCGGTTCCGGAAAAAATCTTACATTTTCTTAAAAAACCCGCTTTCGGCTTGCGGAAGATCTGGCTTTTGCATAGCCTTGTGAAGGCCCCTTGCGGCTGGAGAGGCCAAAAAAATGGCGCAGTTAAGAATGATTTTGTTTGCCGCGCTGCTGCTGGCTGCTCTGCCGGCGCCTCAGGCTCTGGCCTCCTCCTCCTGCAGGGAGCCGTTTTTGCCGGGAGAAGGGGTTTTTCAAAAAATGCAAGCCTCCGGCGATCACTATGTCCAGCTGTCCCTGAGAACTCCCCCAAACATTGGGGAGGAGCCTGCAAAAGAGGCCATGGCGCTTCGGCCTTTCCCCCAAAACAGCCCCTCTGTTTATATCAAAAAAACCTCGGAAATGCGGCATTCAGCCGGCTTTCAGGCTGAGCGGATTTCCAGAACAATCCATGAAGAGCGGATTTCGTGGAGGCTGGAGCCTGCCGGCGAGTATGACAGCCTGAGCGTTTTTGAGGCTTTAAGGCGCTTTGGGCATGAGGCTTTGCATTTCGTTCTCTATGAGCCGGCCGGCCTGAAGGCGATAATCGCCATCTACAGCAGCGCTTTGGGGCAGGGCGCCTCCATGGGCGGAACAAGAGTCCAGGATTACGCCAGCGAGGCGGAGGGAGTGATGGATGCTCTGCGGCTTTCAGAGGGAATGAGCTATAAAGCCGCCGCCGCTGATATCCCGGCGGGGGGCGGAAAGGCCGTAATCTTTGCCAGCCCGAAGACAGACAAATCCATTCAGCTGCTTCGGAGCTATGGAGAGTATCTTTCAGTTTTAAACGGGCTGAATCAGCATAAGACCCTTGAGGGGCGGCCTTATTTTGCCACGGGGGAGGACATGGGCCTCACTCAGGAAGACCTGCGACTCATCAGCCAGACCGGCAGAGGCTATCTGCTGGGATTTTTAGAAAAATCAGAAGATCCCGCCATACTGACGGCCGAGGGGGTTTTTGCCGGAATCAAAGCCTCCGCGCGCCAGGCCACGGGAGCGTCCAGCCTGCAGGGCTTAAGCGCCGCCATCCAGGGCGCCGGCAATGTGGGGGGCCGAGTCGCTGAAAAGCTTGTCCATGCGGGCGCCAAGGTCAGCGTTTATGACACAGATGAAACAAAGCTCCAAAGCCTGGCCAAAAAAACCGGCGCGCGGATGATCAGCTGGCAGCAGGCGCTTAACGAGCCGCATGATATTTTTGTCCCCTGCGCCGGGGGCGGGATTGTAAATGCCGAAACTGTCCAAATCTTTAAATGCAAAATCATAGCGGGAGCGGCCAACAATCAGCTGGCGGAGCCAAAATACGGCGCCGCCCTAAAAGAGAGAGGCATCCTTTACGCCCCCGACTATGTCATCAACTCCGGCGGCCTGATCAGCGTTTCAAGATATACAGCCCCGCTGGATGATGGCCAGGATCCGGCAGTCTGGGCCAGGGAAAAAACGCGGGGCATATACGGCGCGCTTATGAGCATTTTTCAGACAGCTGAGGAGCGCGGCATCAGCCCGGCGGAGGCCGCCGATCAGCTGGCCAAAAAAAAGCTGCGGCATGCGCAAAGCGAAATGGAGGCCCGGCGGCGCGAAGGCGCAAGCCGCGGCGGCTTTGTTTCCAGGATGATGTGGCCAGACAACCAGCCAGACAGCCAAAACGCCAGATCTTCTGAATAAAGCCTCCTCTTGAGAGGCGCAAGGCGAAGCGCTTTCAAATGCCCTCTAAAGCGGCCGGCCCTCTGGCGGCAGGCAGGCGCGCCTCTGAGGGGCGCCTGAAATCGCCTGGCAAATCATTTGTGGAAATCACTTGGGAATCACAAGCCGCGTCCCTGTCAGAAGAACAGACTTAAAGGTCATGGAGTTTGCCTTCATCAGCTGCGGCAGGCCGATTTTGTATTTTTTTGCGATGCCGATAAGGGTCTCCCCTTTTTTGACAATATGCTCCCGAGGCGCGGCGGAATCCGCCGGCGCGGCTTTGGCCCCCCCCCGATCCGCGGCAATTTTTAGTTTTTGCCCGGGATGAATGACAGATCTCCCAGAAAGCCTGTTAAGAGATTGCAACTCCCCGGCGGGCAGGCGGTAGCGGCGGGCGATTTTGGAAAGGCTTTCGCCCCTTTTTACAATATGAACCTCAGGCAAAGCTTTTGATGAGCGCCGCGCGGCGGCTTTTTTTGCCGGCAGGCTCTGGGCAATCAGGCGCCGGCTGGGGATTTTCAGCCGCCGGCCCGCGCGGATAAAAGAGCCTCTGAGGCCGTTGGCCCTCTTCAGCCGCCTCACAGTGGTCCGGTGGCGGCGGGCAATCCGCGAAAGCGAGTCGCCCCTTCTGACGCGATACCACTGATAATGATAATAGCCGCGCCGGGGCGCCTTCATAAAGCTTTTTTCCAAAAAGGCCTGGGCCAGGGAGGCTGAGCCGGGCGGCAGGCGGAAAAATGTCTGATCCCCGTATATGGGAACATACTCCCCTTTATACATGGGGTTCAGCGCTTTCAGGCTTTCCTCTGAAATGCCCAGATGCCCGGCCAGCTTTTTGATGCTGATGGGCTTTTTCAAAGAGATGATGTCATAGCTCAAAGGCTCCTGAAACGCCACATTGTGAAAGCCGTATTTTTGCGGGTCTTTGGCGATGCGGATGGCGGCGATAAGTTTTGGCGCGTAGTTTCTGGTCTCCCTTGGAAGCGCGCGGACCGAGCTTAAATGCCAAAAGTCCCGGCTGTAATGCCTCATCATCGCGCGGTTGACACGGTATTCCCCGGCATTATAGGAGGAAAGCGCCAAATGCCAGGACCCAAACAAAGAGTAAAGCCTTTTAAAATAGGCCGCCGCGGCGCGGGTTGAAAGCACCGGATCCCGCCTCTCATCCACAAAGCCGTCAATCCTGAGGCCGTAGCTTTTGCCTGTCCCGTGAATAAACTGCCAGTAGCCCACCGCATTGGCGCGGCTGTGGGCCTTGGGGCTGAAGCCCGACTCAATCAGGGCCACATAGGCCAGGTTTTCAGGCAGCTTTTCCTCTCTCATAACGGTTTTCATCATAGGCAGGTAGCGGGAAGATCTTTCCAGATAAAGCCGCATCAAATCGCGGCCCTTGCCCGTAAAATAAGAGACCCACATATCCACTTTGGGATGGTTCTCCATGGGGATCTCCCCGTAAGAGCTTTTGTAAGGCTCATTGAGAGTCCTGTAGGAGACAGATGTGGATTCCTCAAAATGGGAAACCGGCGGCGCGGCCGGCGCCGCGGGCCGCCGCTTGATAAAGTGGCTGCACGAGGAAAGCGCGGGCAAAGCGAAAAAAAGAAAAATCAGGCGAAGCATAATTGTTTCTCCCTTATAATAATGATGCTGCTGCGGGGCGGAAGGCTTTTCGGGCTGGCTTTTTTTATTTTGCCCCGCGGCGCAAGCGCATGGCTTTTAGTCCAGCGTTTATCTAAAAAGCCGGCAAGCCGCGCTGTCCGGCAAGCCATGGCTCCAGGCGGCGCTTTTTCAGGCTAAGGGGCTGGCCGGCCCAGCCGCCCGGCCCTGCTGCCGCTTTTTTTGATCCTAAGCCAAAGTCCGCGCGGGATCAACTGGCCGCCGCGCCATGCGGCTGCCTCTTGCAAATGCCTTGCAAATTCGGGGCCTGCCCCTTAGATTTTAGATCAGCTGCCTTTAAGAAGCAGCCGCGGGGCCGGCCCTCTGGACAAGCCCGCCGCTTCGCGGAACAGCCGCAAGGCTGTCCCAATAAACAGGCCGCGGAGGCGGCAAAAAAAACCGGCATGAAAGACAGCCGTTTCAAAATCACAGGGGGCGCGGCCTTAAAAGGCGGGGTTGAGATCTCCGGGGCCAAAAACTCTGTCCTCCCGCTTTTGTTTTCTGCCATTTTGGCTGAGGGCCGGCATGAGCTGCGCAATGCGCCGGATCTTGCGGATGTGGACACAGCTCTAACCCTTCTGCGCGCCATTGGCCTCCAAGTCAAAAAAGAGAAGTCAATCATTTATGTCCAAAACCCCATGCCGGAGCCTCCCGCCTCACTTCCCGAAGGGCCGGCTCAGGAGATGAGGGCCAGCATTCTGTGTCTTGGCCCTTTGCTTGCGCGCTTTGGCAGAGCGGCGCTTCCCCTGCCTGGAGGCTGTGTGATAGGCGCCCGGCCGATTGATCTCCATTTAAAAGGGCTGCGGGCCATGGGATCCTCCATAGAAATCAAAAAAAACATGATTTTCGCCAAAGCGGCAAAGGGGCTGAAAGCGGCAAAAATCCGCTTTCCAGCGCCCTCTGTGGGGGGGACAGAAAACCTGCTGATGGCGGCTGTTTTGGCCAAAGGCAAAACCATCATTCAAAATGCCGCCATTGAGCCGGAAATTTTTGACCTGATGGGCTATTTGCGGAGCATGGGGGCAAAAATCTCCCAGACAGGCGCCAGAGAGCTGAGCATTGAGGGGCGAAAGCTTTTAGAGCCTTCCGCCCCATACACAGTCATGCCAGATCGCATTGAGGCGGGAACCTGGCTTTTGGCCGCCGCTGTCACAGGGGGGGAGGTTTTGGCAAAAAACTGCCGCCCGCAGCATCTGGCCGCGCTTTTGGAAAAGCTGAGAGCCTGCGGTTTTTTTTATGAGGCTGGCAAAGACAGCGCCCTTTTAAGAAGCCCCGCCGCCGGCGGGGCCGGGAGTTTAAAAGCGGCTCATATTGCAACAGCCCCTTTCCCCGGCTTTCCGACAGATCTTCAGCCCCAGTTTGCGGCTCTTATGACCCGCCTGCCGGGAGAGTCTGCTCTGAAAGAGACAGTGTTTGAGGGCCGGTTCCGGCATTTGGAGGGGCTGAAAAAAATGGGCGCCGCCGCCGGCGTCAAAGTTTGGGGCAAAACAGGCCAGACTGTCTGGATCAAAGGGCCCTCCGCTTTAAAGGGAGCCTGTGTCCAGGCCGGGGATTTAAGGGGCGGGGCGGGGCTGATTCTTGCCGCTCTTGCAGCGGAGGGCTGCTCTTTTGTGTCCGGCGCGCGCTATCTGGACCGGGGCTATGAAAACCTTGTTCCAAAGCTCCGCAGCCTGGGAGCCTCCATTGAAAGGCTGCCCCTTCCGGCGGAAAGCTCTGTCCAGGAGGCCGCGCCTGCTATGTCTTGACACAGTGGAAGTCATAGCTGTGAAGCGGTTTATAATCATTTGCCCAAAGGGAGGGCAGGAGGGCGGCTATAAAGACCGCTCCCGAAATCGTTAAATTCAATATCGGAGAATCCACAACAGGCTTAACGCTCCAATACCCGCTCAAGCCTCCGCCGGCCATGGCTAAAACCAAGCTGCCGATAAACTTGGGAATATTCATTTGGACCTTCAGCTCCTCCCTTCTTGTCTGACACCCCGCCTTCCTTAATTGAACAGCCTTGACGCCCATAAATGCGTTTCTTGGCGAGCTGTCATTGTATAAAATATTTCCCGTCCCAAGGTATTGGCTTTCAACATAAATTTTTACGCTTTCGTCGGCTTCGCCTTTGGAGTTTAAGACTTCAATCTTTGTCGAGCTGGCGCAGGATAACAGGGAAAAAATCAAGGCAAGCCCAGCCCCTTGCAGTATAGCCAGCCGAACGGATTTTAGAGTTTTGCTCATTTTCAATTCCTCCTAATAATATTGTTTTCGAGATTGCCCGCAACGAGGCTGCCCGCAATCCCGTTAGGGCTTTTAGCAGGCCCCTGTCCATAAACATACAGCTTTTGAACAGGAAAGCAAGCAAAAAAAGCCTTTTTTTGGACAAATCGGGGCCTTTGCCATTCTAAAAAGCCCGATTTTTGGAAGATCGGAGCTTGCAGCTTCCAAAATCATCAGTTAGCCTATTTCAAATTCCAAAAAGCCCAATTTTTGGAAGATCAGATATAAAATCAGGGGCAGTCATGAGCCAGCTCAAAAGACAGACAGGCCGGTTTGAGGAAAAATCTTCCGGCGGGGAAGCCTATAAATGCTATATTGACATAATTGACAGGGGAACGGAGCTGCCGGCCGGGGCGCTGCGGTTTTGAGGGGCGCCGCCCCTAAACCAGCGCTTAATCATCGGAGCGGAGCCGGGTCCTGGCTTTCCCCTCATCCGCCGCCATAGCGTCAGCAAATGCCAGGCTTATCCGGTCACAGTCGGCAAGGGATTCAAAGCCGTCCATCCGGTGAACCGAAGCGCCGCAGGCATGGTCAAAAATATGCCGCCGGGCCTCTCTTAGAAAGCAGTCTGTGTATCTGCCGCAGGATTCCAGTATCTGTTTCAGATTGGCATACAGCTCATCTAAAAAATCCTCATAAGCCTCCTGGCGCGCGGTGTCCGCGGCCTGGCTTCCCTGTCCAAAGCCTGTATATGCGGGCCGCCGCGCGCGGCCCGGCCCGGGCAGCGAGCATGAGCCGGCAAATATCAAAGCAAAAAAGGCCGTCAAAAGCCGGGCCATATTTTTTCTCTTTCATTTCCCGGCCAGATCCAAAGCGGCTGGCCAACGCGGTTTTCTATTTTTGGATCAGCGCTGATTTCCAGAAAAAGCTTTCCTGCAGCGGCTGGCCAACGCGGCGGTTTTCTCCCCCAAATAGCCGCCAGCCGCTGGCATGAGCGAGAGCATCGCGCTGGCCCCCGCTAGCCAGATGCCGGCGGCAATAACTTCATATCCATCCTGTATGTCCACATACTCAGACATTTTTGCCCCGAGCTGCCAGGAAAAAAACCCCGCAGCCGCAAGGCCGGCTGCATAGCCCCCATAAGCATAAGCCCTGTAATCTTTGGCTCCGCTGGAAGCCTCCCCGGAAAGCGCGCTCTCCGCCGCCGGCGGGGCTGTCCCGGCGAAGCTGGAGGGGCCGCCAAAAGATTTTTCGGAAACGCCCGCCCCCGCCAAAATAAAAGCCATGCAAAATAGATTTTTCATTCTAGTTATCCCCCCGCGCCTGTCGCGCCTGTTTGGTTTTCTGAATTCTACCGCAAAGCATAGACTGTTTGCATGCGGCCCGTCAAACAAAAAAATATGGGTTTTGTTTGCCGGGGCAAAGCTTTTGCGCTTTTATGGCTGGAGGGGCCTGGGTCCGGCGATGTCCGCGGGGCCCGCGCCATGCCGGGCGCTATGGAACTCATCAGGACGCTTTCGGAGCAAACCATAAGCCAAATTGCCGCCGGAGAGGTGGTGGAGCGGCCGGCCCATTTGGTGAAGGAGCTGATTGAAAACAGCTTTGACGCCGGCGCCTCTGAAATTGAGCTGGATTTCAGCGATGGCGGGCGCTATGTAAGGGCGCGGGACAACGGCCGCGGCATCCCCTCTGATCAAATGTCTCTGGCCCTAACAAGGCACGCCACAAGCAAAATTCAAAAAACAGAGGATTTGTGGAGGCTCAAAAGCTATGGCTTCCGCGGAGAGGCCCTGGCAAGCATCGCCTCTGTGAGCGATATCTCCCTGATCTCCCAGACAAAAGGCAAAAGCTCTTCAAGCCGGCTGCGAAGCCGGTTTGGAAAAACCGCCCGGCTGGAAACAATCGGCGGGATCCCCGGCACAACAGTCATCGTCAAGTCTCTTTTTGAAAATGTCCCGGCAAGGCTGAAATTTTTAAAAAGCCCCGCGGCGGAAGGCGCGGCCATAAAAACCGCCATAAAGGCCATGAGCCTTTCGCGCCCGGATGTCAGTTTTCGCATTTTGCAGGGGGGGCGGCTGCTTTTTTACTGGCCGGCAGCCAAAAGCCTTGCAGAAAGGGCGCGGCAAATTCTCGGCGAAAAGGAGCTTTACTGGACAGAGGGCCGGCTTGGCGCCTACCGCATGGAGGCTGTGATCGCCGCGCCCAACAAAACCTTCAGAAACAGAAAGTCAGTATGGCTGTTTATCTGCGGGCGCTATGTGGAAAGCCGGGTGATGCAGGCGGCTTTGATGTCAGCCTTCCGCGGGCTGCTGATGCATGGCGAATATCCTCTCGCCGTTGTGAAAGCGGATGGCCCGGGAGAGGAAATTGATGTGAATGTCCATCCCGCAAAATCACAGGCGAGGTTTAAAGACTCGTCTGTGATTTTTAAGCTGGTGGAGCGGCCCATCCGCCAGCTTTTAGAGCAGGCGCCATGGACAAGAGCCTGGGCCGGGGCGGATGGCCAGGCGGAAAAACCCGCGGGCCTGGCGGCGCCCAAAAGCCCCTCTTTCAATGAGGAAAACCTGAAATTTCAAAGCGGGGAGCTTGAAACAACCCGCTTCCCCCGGCCGGAATCTCCCTTAAAATCCTCCGCCTTTCAACTCCAAAAGCGGGTTTTGAAAAATAATGGCGGGGGGCTGGCTGCTGAGGATTACAAGCCCCTTTCATGGCCTCCCGAAGGGGCCGCCCCCGCCGGCGCTGCCGGGGCGCCCCCTCAGAGCGCGATCCAAAGCAGCCCCGAAAGCGCCCCCTTTGTTTTTTCCCAAAACCCGCAGCTCCCCAAGACGGGCAAAAGCCGGGCGGGGTTTTCCTGGGCCTCGCTTCAGGTTTTGGCCCAGGCTCATTTGACTTACCTTGTCTGCCAGTCTGACAAAGCCATAATGTTTATTGATCAGCACGCCGCCCACGAAAGAGTCCTGTATGAAAGGCTGCTTTTCTCATGGAAAAAAGGCGCCGTGGATGTTCAAAAGCTTTTGATTCCCTTTGCGCTTGACTTGGAGGAGGATCAGTTTGAGGCTTTGTTTTCCCTCAGGGACAGCCTGCTGTCCATGGGCCTGACTTTGGAGCAGCTGGGGCCCTCATCCGCCGGCGTCACCGCCGCGCCGGCGATCTTAAAGGAAAAGGCCATGCAGGAGGGCCTGCTGTTTCTGGCCAAAGAGGCCGCTGAAAAGGGCGGCTCGTTTGCCTTTGAAAAGGCGGTTTCTGATCTTTCAGCCACAATGGCCTGCCACTCCGCCATAAGGGCCGGGCAGGCTCTGGACGAGGCCCGGATGCGGGAGCTGCTGAAAAGCATGGACGAGTTTCCGCTTTCAGGCTTTTGCCCCCACGGACGGCCGGTGTTTGTGGAATACCCCATTGCCCGTCTGGAGAGAGAGTTTTGCCGGACCGTTTGAGGGCGGCTGCATGCGGCCTCTTGTTTTGATTGCCGGCCCCACAGCCTCAGGAAAAACTGACTTGTCCTTTGAGCTGGCGCGGATGAGCGGCGGCGCTGTCCTCAACGCCGACAGCGTTCAAATATACCGGGACTTGAATATTGGCTCGGCCAAGCCGGATTTCAGCCGCTGGCCCGGAGTGGAGAGCTTTCTGTTTAACGAGGTTTCCGCGCCGGGGGTCTGGACCGCCGGCAGCTGGCGCCGGGCGGCGCTCAAGATCATAGAGCGGGAGCGGCCGCGACAAACCATGTTCATCTCAGGCGGAAGCGGCTTTTACATTCAGGCTCTGGAAAAGGGGATGTATCCTGTAAAGCCTGTCGCGGCGGAGATCGAGCAGTCCCTTAAGCGGAGGGAAAGGGAGGAGGGGCCTGGTTTTTTTTACCGGGAGCTGAAAAGGCTGGAGCCTGAGGAGGCTGAAAGCATTGGCCCCAGCGACCGCTTCCGCCTGTTTCGCGCCCTGGCCGTCAGGCAGAGCGAGGGGCGGAGTCTTTCCCAAATCAAAAAAGAGTTTTGCCCAAAGCCTCTGCCGATCTGCAAAAAAATCGGGCTTAAGATCTCCAGAGACGATCTTTTAAGCCGGATCCGCGCCCGGACAGAAAAAATGATCAGCGGCGGCCTGATAGAGGAGGCTGAAAGCCTTTTGGAAAGGGGTTTTGCAGAATGGCGGCCCCTTCAGAGTCTGGGATGCCGCGAGGCTGTTCTTTATCTGAAGGGCAGGATCAATCGGGAGGAATTGTTTTCAGAAATCGTCCGCGGCTCCATGGCGCTTGCCAAAAAGCAGAAAACCTGGTTTAAAAAGGATAAAAGCATCCAGTGGATTGAGTTTCAAAAAAAACCCTCAGAGGTTTTTCAGGATTTGTTTGGCCAGGGCTGGCAAAAAAAGCGGCAAAGGCATGGCGGATAAAAACAACAAATGCCCGGGCAATGCCCCCGGCCCTTTTTATGTGGACAAAGAGTGCATCAACTGCGACGCCTGCATTCTGGCCGCTGAAAATCATTTTAAAATCAACGAGGATGAGGGGTTTGCCTTTGTTTTCCGGCAGCCGGAAACCGAAGAGGAAAAAGCCGCCTGCCAGGAGGCCATGGAATGCTGCCCTGTGGAGGCCATTGGCGATGACGGGGACTAGCGGCTTTGGCGCTTTATAGCTTTCGCTTTCCAGGGGGAGCGCTTTTATGCAGTCCATAAAAGAGTCCGCGCATTTCACAACATCTCTTTTCTATTGCCTCAATCTTTTCGCTCATATTTTTTCACCGGACTTCCAGATTGGAATCCACAGCGGAATGATGAAACCCGTTTTCCAGCTCATCCACTAACACAGTCCCTTCTTTTATCTCGGAAATCGCCAGGAGGATGGCCGCCAGGCGCTCCATTTTTTTCAGCTCCTCCAAGCGCCGGAGCCGGCTCTCAAACACTGTTTCCTTCAGAGAGAATTCTCCCGGCAGGCGGGTCACAAGAGCCGCAAACTGAGACTGAAGCTCTGCGCCTCAATGCGGTCCGGCATGACCCGGTATGGGGCGGAAGGCTCTAAAAGCTTCATAAGCGTTTTTTGTATAACAGGCCGGCCCGCTGTCAAAAATCATGCCGCGCCGAGCCTCAAACCTTGGGGGCCAGCCCTCTCCTGGCCGCGGGCCAAAACCGGGGCGCGCTGTTTCGCGTAATTGAGGAGAGATTTAAAGCGGCTGACGCGGTTTTGAGGGAGCCGCTTAAAGGCGGGGGGAGGAGGCCAGAGGCTCAAAGCTTTAAGCGCGCCGGCAGGCAAAACTTAATTTTTTAATATTATCCCCTGTTTCCTGGCGGCCAAAAGCTCTGGAACATCTTTTTGCTCCCAGCTCCCGGCCAGGCTATAAGCTGTTTTGCCATTGGATGTTTCTATTTCCATATCGGCGCCGCTTTTTCCAGCAAAAGCGCCAAAACCTCCACAGCATGCCCGAGCTGCGCGGCTAAATGAAGGGCCGGCCTGCCATTATTGTCCTGAGCGTCTGGATCAGCTCCATTCTCCAAAAGCAGCGCCGCTGTCTCTGAATCTCCCTCCCATACGGCCTTATGAAGAGCTGTCTCTCCATCAGAGCCATGAATGTTTGGCTTGGCCCCAGCTCAAGGATGTTTGAGCTGTTCAGCGCCGTTTTTCAGCAAAAGCGCCGCTGTTTCTGTCCGCCCCGCCTGCAAGGCAATGCGCAAAGCTGTCCAGCCATATTTATCATGAATGTTTGGATCAGCGCCATGTTTCAGAAGAAGCTCAACTGTCTCCCCTGCATCCCATAAATCTGCGGCAAAGTGAAGAGCTGTCTGGCCGGTTTTGCTCCGAATGTTTGGATCAGCGCCGCCCTCCAGCAAAAGCGCCGCTGTTTCCGCCGTTTTTTTTTCATGACCAATGCGCATGACAGAGTGAAGGGCGGTCCAGCCGCTTTCATCATCAGGAATGTTTGGATCAGCGCCGCCCTCCAGCAAAAGCGCCGCTGTCTCAGCATTCCCCGCCCTCGCCGCCAAGTAAAGAGCTGTCTGGCCGGTTTTGCTCCGAATGTTTGGATCAGCGCCGCCCTCCAGCAAAAGCGCCGCTATTTGCGCATGATGATAGGCAAGGTGAAGAGCTGTTTCGCCAGCTTGATCCCGAATGTCTGGATTGGCGCCGTTTTCCAAAAGACGCTCTGTCCACCAGGCAGCCCCCAGCCATGAGGCCCAGTGAATAACCGCCGAGCCATATTTAGTCTGAATGTCTGGATCAGCGCCGCTCTCCAGCAAAAAACCCGCTGTCTCCGCATGCGCCCCCGGCAGGGCATAATGAAAAGCTGTCCGGCCAGCCCCTTTATCCTGAATTGCTGTCTCCGGGCGCGCCCCCTGCAAGGCATAATGAAGAGCTGTCAGGCCATCCTCTTTATCCTGAATGTCTGGATCAGCCCCTGTTTTGATGTAATATCTGACCGCCTCCAAATTCCCCAGCCTTGCAGCCAGCAAAAAAAGTGATTCCATTTGCTCCGCTGAAAGGCTTGAGTCATCAGCGCCCTCTTCTTCAAGGCCCCTTAATTTCTTTAAAGCGGAGATCAGGCGCCGCTTTTCCCCGCCGGCATCGGCGAAGGCAGTTCTCCTGCCCTCCAAAGCCCGCGCCGCCAGCTCTATCTGGCCCGCGCTTAAAAAGCCGGCAGCTTTCTCCATGGCTTTGGAAGAATCTTTTTCAGAAAAAGCCGGACCAGCCAAAACAAAAACTGAAAAAAGGAGCAGCCGCGGGGCCGCCCATTGAAAAAGACAAAACAGGTTTTTCATCATCTTAACCTCCTGCTGCCTGCTGGCAAGCTTGTTTGACAAATGTCCCCGTCTGCCCAAACATTAAGCTCTGACTGGCCGGCCTGTCAAACAAAAAAACATAGTTTTTTTTGCAGAGCCGCCCCTTAAGGCCTTTTTTTTAAGGTTTTTTAAGCGGCCTGCCGCAAAAGAGGAGGGGCCGCAGCCGGTTTTTTAAGCCCCTGTAAATAAAGGCGGGGGGCAGAGCCTGCCTCTCCGCCGCGGGCTGAAAACATGCGCCTAAAAAACGCCGCTTGAATTTTCAGGCGCGGCTGGCATAATAAAAATCTAAAAGCCCGCTGAAAAGCTGAAGAGCGGGCGGAGGGGGCAGCCCAAGACCTCTCTCCGCCCCCTAAGCCAAGCTTAATGCCCCTAAAAGGCTGGCGCAAACCCGCCGGGGAGGGCCAAAGGCCATGGAAAAAAATCGGAGGAGGCCCCTGAGGGGAAAACCCCCTGGGGAAAAACAATGGGAAGCTTAAAAATTTACAACACAGAGGCGGGGGAAAAGCAGGTTTTCTCGCCCATTCGCCCCCCTCATGCGCAAATCTACTGCTGCGGCCCCACGGTCTATGACTTTTTGCATATCGGAAATTTTCGCGGAGCGGTGTTTTTTAACTTTCTGCGCGGCTGGCTGGAGTTTTTGGGCTTTAAGCCCCGGTATATTTACAATTTTACCGACATTGACGACAAAATCCTCAGCCGGGCCAAAAAAGAGGGCTGCCCGCCAGAGGACATCTCCGAAAAATACATCAAAGAGTTTCAGGCGGATTATCAGGCCCTGAAGCTCAGGCCCTGCGACGGCAATCCCAGGGCCACAGAGGCTGTCCCTGAGATCATCAGCCTCATCAAAAGCCTGATCCAGGCCGGCAGGGCTTACGAGGCGGACGGAGATGTTTTTTACTCCGTGCGAAGCTTTAAAGGCTATGGCCGCCTGAGCGGGCGCAGCCCGGAGCAGCTGCTCTCCGGCGCGAGGATTGAGCCAGACCCCAAAAAAAAAGACCCTCTGGACTTCAGCCTCTGGAAAAAGCATGTCCCTGAATCCCCCGGCGCGAAAAAAATTCATGAGGCCTTTTGGAACAGCCCCTGGGGCCCGGGCCGCCCGGGATGGCATATTGAGTGCTCAGCCATGATCCGCAAGTTTTTGGGCGCTGAGATTGACATTCACGGCGGAGGCTCAGATCTGATTTTCCCCCACCATGAAAATGAGATCGCCCAGTCAGAGGGCGCGGGCTGCGGCGGCGCCGGCGGCGGCAAATGCGTCCGCTATTGGATCCACAACAATATGATTCTTATGGAGGGCGATAAAATGTCAAAATCCCTCGGCAATATGATCACCATGAGAGAGTTTTTAACAAACTATCCGGGAGAGGTTTTTAAATATTTGATTCTCTCCTCCCATTACCGCTCTGTCATTCAGTTTTCCAAAAAAACAGTTCAGCAGGCGGTGTCGTCTCTGGCGGGAATTTACTCCTGCCTTGCCAGCGCGCGGGCCATCGCCTATGACAGCGGGGGGCAGCCGGAGCCATGCCCGGAGTTTCAGAAAGCGGTTTCCCTGGCCGATCGGGAGATCACAGAGGCCTTTAACGATGATTTTGCAACCCCAAAAGCCTTTGCCGCGCTGTTTTCCGCTCTGAGGAGTTTTAAGTCTCTTGAGGCGGCGGGCGGCGCCGGAAGCCTGCGGGCCTGGCGGGCAGCCCGGCTGCTTGAGCTTTTTAAAAAATACGGACGCATCCTCTCGCTTTTTCAGGAGCCGGCCCGGGAGTTTCTGCAGAGCCTGGACAGCATGCTTTTAAGGCAAAAAGGCCTTGAGCGCGCGCAAATCGATCAAATGGCGGAAAAGCGCGCCGCGGCGCGGGCCAAAAAAGACTTTGCGGCGGCGGATCAGATCCGAAAAGACCTGGAGGCTTTGGGGATTGAGTTGCGGGACACAAAAGCCGGAACAGCCTGGGAGGTCAAAAAATGATCAGTCAAAGCGCTGTCAAAAGGGATATTAACTGGACGCCCTTTTTGTTTTTTCTTTTCAGGGATGTCCGGCGCTGCTATAAAGTGAAGGCGCAGACTGTGGTTTCCCCCCTGATCAGCCAAAGCCTGTATCTGCTGATATTCGGCGTGAGCCTTGGGCGTGTGATTCAAATCAGCGAGCAGTTCTCCTACCTTCAGTTTATCATTCCGGGCCTGGTGTCCATGACTTTGATTAACCAGCCCTTTCAAAACGGAACCAGCTCAATTTTTGGAATGAAGTTTACAGGCGAAATCATAGACCTTAAAAGCTCAGCCCTAAGCGCCTGGCAGATTGTTTTTGGAGCGGCGGCTTCAGGGCTTTTGAGAGGCGTCATTGTCGGATTTTTAACCTTTGGGGCCGGAGAGGCCTTTCACAGAGTTTACGAGGGGCATTGGATGCCTGTTTCCAGCCTGCCATGGCTTCTGGCCTTTATGTGCCTTGGAGGGCTGGCCTTTGCCATGGCCGGCCTGTGTGTGGGGATCTGGTCGAAAAGCTTTGATCAGGTGAGCGCCGCCGGCAGCTTTGTGATTTTGCCGCTTATTTATCTTGGCGGCGTGTTTTTTGATTTGAACAAGCTCTCCCCCTTTTGGCAAAAGGCCTCTCTTTTTAACCCTTTGTTTTATTTTGTAAACGGCGTCCGCCACAGCTTTTTGGGCGCGGCGGATGTTTCCCCATGGCAGGCCCTTCTTGTCATTTCAGCCGCTTTGGCCGGCGCGGCGGGGCTGGCCTTCTGGAGCGTCATAAAGGGCCCCTTTCAGCGCGCTGTCTGAGGGGGGGATTTCCGGCTTGCCGGCAAAAGCCGGCCCTCCAAAAAAACAGCCTGCAGGCTTTTTTAAAAATGAAGAGGGGGGGGGAAAGCTTTGACGCAAGGCTTTTCATGCGCCCCCTGTTTTAACTGGTTTCAATGGGAAGTCAAGCAGCTTGACACACAATCTCATAAGCCCTCCGCGGGGGGATCCGAAAATTAGGAATTTTCCGGGCGGGACTGGGCCTGATACTTGGCCATAATCCCTTTTTTCTCTTTCTCTAGGCTGGCTCTTAACTTTTTTCTTTCAGGGCCTCTGATAATCCCGCCGGTTTTTTGGTCCTGGATTGCATGACCCTCTGTGTCTATGGCCTTAAGATCCGCCTCTATTTGCTTGAGTCGGTCAACATCTTCTTTTTTCATAATTAAACCCTCCATGTCTGGTTAAAGCCCCCGATCCACCGGAGACAGCCTATTTATACTGCGGCCCGGGCCGGAAAACAAGCCCCGCCCCGGCTCCCCGGCGGGCCGGCTGTCTCAAGGCTTGAGAATTTTCCAGAGTCCCAAAGTTTTGGCGGGGGTTTGCGAGCGAGGGGGCGCCCCGCTGTGTCTTGTTAGCCTGGATTTTTCTGGGGACGGAGGTGTGATTTGGCAAAATTTTTTGTTTCCCCGGCAGTAAAAAAATTGCAGGGATTCAGCTCGCCAAAAAAAACAGGTTTAATTTACGCGCCCGATTTTTCAGACAATTTCCCCCCTTAGGGACTGGACTAAGGGGGGAAATTTTTTGATGCGAAGCCCCGCCGCCGCTCGCTGGCCCGCCCCGCTTTGCTTAAAATTCAAGGGTTTTTCAGGGCCTGGCGTGGCCACAGTCCCGGCCAGGCAAATGATAATTTCAGCAATAGCCTAAGGGCCAGAAACACAGACAAGACGGGGCGCCCACCCGCTCCACAACCCCCGAAGGAAAACAGGGACTCTGGATGTCTGTTATGGCCACGATCCCCCCGGAAAACAGGCAAAAACAGGCCAAAGAAGGCCCGGTTACCCCCCCCTTTTCGGCGCTTATAGCGCCTGTTTTATGGCCAAAGAAGCCGCTTTATGAGGGCTTGAGATAGGGGCTTTACCCCCTATTTCTTGTGATATTTTGAATATTTTTAGCAATGAGCGTAAGGAGTTCTGTATTCTTATCCGCTAAGCGGATGTCATGAATGTTTTTAACTATGGCCGCACAGTGTGACAGTTCTGCAAGGTTTGAAAGCTTATTTTTTTTAAACACTTCCCTTAATTTTTCCAAAGCCTCAAGCTCAATAATCATAAGGTTTATCCGATTTATCTTTCCTTTAGGATTTTTCTTATATTTATAAGTCACAAAAATAGATCCTGCTTTACCTTCAGTTCTCTGTTCCAAATAGCCAGCCTCTTTTAGTTCTTCAGCAATAACTTCCAAAGAGTCAACTGAAAATTCTATTTTGTCTTCTAAAATATTTGAGTGAAGATCAGTGGGGGACAAGTATTCTTCTGGTTTCATTTCATGAAAATCTTTATAGCCCTTAAAAAGCTTTTCCATTAATTCTATTTTAAGCATGTTTAGCCCCCCTCAAGGTTTTTGCGGATTTCCTGGATATTTTTAATTGAATCAGAAAGGGCTGCCAGAGAATTAAGGTTTTTGTTATTAGTGGGCCAATCCTTAGGATCCTTAAATACATTTTTTAAGGCAGTCAATAACCTTATTTCTATTATCCTAAGTTCCATTTTTGTATTCTCTGGCTCGCTTTCAATCTCTTTTCTATATCTAAATGCTATATTATCATTGACAACCTCTCTCTCTAAATAGCCCTCTCCCTCTAATTCCTTAGCGACTTTCTCAAGGCTTGCAAAAGTGTCTTTATATGTATATTCATAAGGAAAGCCACCTAAGCCTTTTTCCTTCATATATTCGGCCATTTCCTTGACATCCTTATAGCCCTGATCCTCTTTATAAAGGGCTTGATAGCCCTCTAAAAGCTTTTCCATTACTTCCGCTTTAGTCATGGCTGCCTCTTTTTTTTGGGCTTTTTCTTAGGAATAGCGGCTTTGACTGCCGCCGCGGCCAAGCTTATGGCCCTTTTAAAACGCGACTTTTTGGGCCTTGTCATTTTAAAGCCTTTCTTAATCATCCTGCCCCCTAAGGAGGGCATCAATGGGCCGGGTTTTGTGGACCCAGTCCAGGCCGGCGGCCTCTGTGGTTTTATAAACATTTTGCTTAGTCATAAGGTAAAGCTCATAGCCCCGGAGCATAAAAGCAAAGCGAAGCTGCTGCGGCTTTTGCCGGCAGTTTTTCGCATAGTCTTCTATAGCCTGCTGAAGGGGCCGCTCGCCGCTTTCCAAAACCCGCTTTGTGAGCTGCAGCTTTTCGGGCTTTATGACTTCCGAAAGCAAAAAAACAGAATAAAGCAAGACATCCTGCCCCTTCGCTATGACTGCAATATCCTGCGCCTTGTTTTCGCAGTCATGAAAATTATAAAACAATTTCCAGCCGGCCCATGTGGCGGCAATAAAGAAAGAGAGAAAGAGAAAATTCCCTAAAATCAGCTTGCGCTCTGAAGTCATGACTTGCCCCCCATTAGGAAAAGCCCCCGGACAATCCGGGGGCTTAATAATATATCTTATTGACAAAGAGCTGATGTTGAGTTGCATTCTCCATCACTTCCTGATGTTGCTGTGTCTCCTGAATCCGCTGTTCTGCAACTGTGCGCATGTGTTGGATGGTTTGGGGGGGGAGGTGGTGCTCGCCACGCAAGTGGCTGGAAAAGCGGACACTTGGGCTATTGCGCTGCAACCAACACTAGAGCATGCCATTTGTCCAGTTTGGAGTGTCCAGGTATTATTTGTCGCGCATTCATAGGTGGCGGTAGTGTCAGAACAAAGCCCTGCCCATGACCTCGTTGTTGAGGCCAAGCCTCCAGAAGATGAGACACATCCTTTAAAAGTTTGCCCAGCAGCCTCTTTTTCAACAGAAACACATAGCCTGGGTGCCATTACTGTTGTTGTGCAGTCTGTGCAGTTCACTTCAATTCCAGCTAAGGAATTGCAAGCAGAAAATCTTTTTGTAGCAATGCAAGCGCCAAAAGAATTTGCGACTGTTCTTAAAGAAGCGCCTATAGATGCCTTTGCCGCTGTCCCCTGGTGAGATCTGTATGCGGGGATGGCCACAGCGGATAAAACCGCTATGATGCCGATCACAACCAAAAGCTCGATCAGTGAAAATCCAGCCGACCCCTGCCGCGCTCTTTTTTTCTGGAAAAGAGCTTGAAAAACCGCTTTGAGAATATTCATGGGATTCCCTCCATGGGTTTTTTTAATGGGTTGTTTTCATTGCCCGGCAGACAATCCGCCGGGCAGCCTCAATAAAGCGGCGGGGGACAGCGGCGCAGGCTGAAAACGGACCTGGCCGCCAGAATCCCGCCAAAATCCGCCGGCGGGATGGGCCGCCGGCGCTGTTAATTGCCACAGCCTTTTGCCGCCATCTGCATGGCTGTTTCAGCCATGCGCCGCGCAGCCGGATCGGAGGGCAATCCCCGCCTGGCCCGCAGCCGGCAAAGCAAAAAAATGTAACATAATGAAGCTTATCGGCGGCTTTGGCCGGGCCAGGCCAAAAAGGGCGGCCCGCGCTGCCCAGCCTAAAGGCGGGGAAAATCGGGCTTTAAATTCTGGATCTGGGCCTGCGGCTGTCCTTTATATAAGGACATTTGCGCGCCCTCAGAGCCAGCTGCTTAAACAGGTCCCAGCGCTGAGCCTATTTTTTGGAACGGCCTCAGTCGTTCCCGGCCCGCTGCAGAGAAGCAGGATTTTCCAGAGGAGTCTTGTCGGCTGTTCCCGCCCCGGCCGGCGCATGGCGGGGCCAATGCCAAACCTCTGCTTTTGCCTGAGAAAAGTCAGACAGGACTCGGCGCTATAAGCGAGCTGATTTTCTCTGGATTTCGGCGCTTTCGAAAAAAAAAGCTTGTGTTTGCAAGCGCTTGCGAGTCATCAATGCAATTGAGATCAGGCCCTTCAGGCAGGCTGTCCGCCGCCGGCGGGGCGCTGCCGGGGGAGCTTGCAAATCCCCGCATCTCCCGAATCAAAATTCCTGTTTTTGCTGAATCTGGCGCTGCCAGAAAATCATGACGCAATGCGGCAAATATTCCAAAATGGAATGTTTTTGCGCCAAAATGGAATGTTTTTTTCTCAAAACCCCCCAAAACCGGGGTTTTGAGGGCATTTTGGCTGGATCGTTTTTTGCATGATGTTTTTTGATTGCGCCTGAGCTTAAACAGATTTTTTAGAGATTTGCTTAAAATTTGAGCGCTTTTTGAGTTTTTTTTCAGATTGGGGGATTTTCGGGATTTTTAGGCGCTTTTTGAGGTTTTTTTTAAAAAAAATGCAAAAAAATCTCGTTTTTACATCGTTTTTGCATGTTGTTTCACAAAGTCTGCGGCAAAAGCTCCAAACAGAGGCTTTAGCGGCGGCGGGCAAGCGGCAGGCAAAAACCAAAAAGGAGGGACAGCCATGAAAGCAAACATTTTCGGCAAGGGAAAAAAGAGAAAAAAGGACAAATCAGGGGGCAAAGCTGGCGGAGGCCGGGGCAAAAACAGCGGAGGCGGGGCAGGCGATGCCGGGACAGCAAAAAGCCGGCCCTCTGGACAAGCCCGCCACTCCCCGGCGGATCGGGAACGGCCGAAAGGCTGTCCCGGCAAACAGACACTGACAGGGCGGCCCTCTGGAGGGACCTGCCGCTCCCCGGCGACTCGGGAACGGCCGAAAGGCCGTCCCAGCAAACAGACGCTGACAGGGCGGCCCTCTGGACAAGCCCGCCATGCCGCGGAGGCGCGGGAACGGCCGCTAGGCCGTCCCGGCAAACAAGCCCCCTCTGGAAGGACCTGCCTCTCCGCAGCGGCGAGGGAACGGCCGCTAGGCCGGCCCAATAAACGAATCCGCAGGGGGCCCTCAGTCCATGACTCTTACTTCCGCAAGGTTTTTTCCAAAAAAAGATACACCCCCAACATCTTTAAGCTTGCGCTCCCTGAAAAACTCTACAATCTGCTGGAATGGAGCTCCCTGGAGGTCGAAATGAAAACCTTTCTAAGCGAGGAAATGAGAGAAAGGCGGACCGACATCCTCTGCTCTGTGAAAATTAAAAACGGCGGCGGACGGCTGGGCCTGCTGTTTCTTTTGGAGCACCGGAGCCACCAGGGAAAGGACATCCACCAGATTCTTCTGGAGTATCAGACTCCGGCTTACCGGGCCTTGAAGATGCCCATCATCCCCATTGTGCCCTACAGCGGAAAAAGGCCAAAGTGGACCCAGCCCCTGGATTTCCATGGCTCGCTGCTGCGGGATTTTAAGAGCCAGCTTTCGCCGGCCCAGTCCAGGGCCGCGGCGGAGGTTTGGGATGCAATAAAGGGGCATGTTCTGAACTTTCGTTATTTTCTGCTGAATTTGAGGGAGCTGGATGAGGGAAGGGCAGAGGGCTTGACTTCTCATCCGGCATTGTTTATTCTGCAGTATATATGGGATTTGAAGGGGGATTGGGAGCGGGCTGAGCGGATTATTAAAAAGCTGTTTCGCATGGGGGCCGCTTTAAGCCTTGAGGACTGGAAGGCTCTAATAAACAAGGCTGTTGATTACATTTGCAGCGCTCATCCGAGGCGGTTTAACTGGGAGGTTTTAAAGGAGATCGATCAAAAAGCCACAGGAGGGAAAAACTTTATGCAGTTTATAGACACAATGGAAGAGGTTGGCAAAAAAAACCTGCGGAAAGGCCTGCAAAAAGGCCTGCAAAAAGGCCGGCAGGAAGGCCGCCAAGAGGGCCGCCAGGAGGAGCGCCGGGCGGTCATTTTCAACATGCTCCAGGAAAAGTTTGATATTTCCGCTATTTCCAGGGCAACTGGCCTGCCAGAAACTGAGATTATCAAGTTCAAAAACGGCAAGCTCAAAAGCCAGCCGAAAGCGGGCGCTCAAAACGGCAAGGCTGAATAAGCCGCGGCTTAGGCCTGGCCCGGGCGGGGGCCGGCCCGGCAATTAAAAGAGCTTTTGTCTTGGCCCCACACAGCGCTCATCCGGGGCGGTTTAACTGGGAGGTTTTAAAGGAGATCGATCAAAAAGCCACAGGAGGGAAAAACTTTATGCAGTTTATAGACACAATGGAAGAGGTTGGCAAAAAAAACCTGCAAAAAGGCCTGCAGAAAGGCCGGCAGGAGGGCCGCCAGGAGGGCCGGCAGGCAAGGGAGCGAGAGGTCATTTTAAACATGCTCCATGCCAAAGCGGATATTGCATTTATTGTTAAAGTGACTGGCCTGCCAGAAACTGAGATTATCAAGTTCAAAAACGGCAAGCTCAAAAGCCAGCCGAAAGCGGGCGCTCAAAACGGCAAAGCTGAATGAGCCGCGGCTTAGGCCTGGCCCGGGCAAGCTGGCAATAAAAGGCGGCCCCTTGCCGCGCTGAAAGGCGCCTTCCCTCGCAGCACTCATTTCCCCCTGAAAAGGCAGAGCCCTTCGCGCGCTCTCCGGCATCTTTTGCTTTTGCCAAAAAAATCAGGCATATCCCAGCGCTGAACCTGCTTTAGCCCCCTGCGCCAAACCCCTGATTTTCCCGCAGGAGCGGCCGTCCAGACAAATATGCCTGTGACTCCCCGGCGGCAAGGGGATGGCCCCTGTCCCAGCAAACAGGCATCCTCTGGACAGGCTCGCCTCTCCGTGGAGGACCGGGAGCGGCCGAAAGGCCGTCCCAGCAAACAGGCATCCTCTGGACAGGCTCGCCTCCCCGCGGAGGACCGGGAGCGGCCGAAAGGCCGGCCAGATAAACAGGCGAGGCCGGCCATCGAAACGAAAAAATGAGACAGATTTAGCGGCAAAAAGCCGAAAAAGGCTTTAGAGGGATAAAAGAAGCCTCCGCCCAGGGCCGCGGGGGAAGAAATCTTCTTAGCTGCTGGACTTTTGGCTTAAAAATGTCTCATTTTTTCGCCTTTTTACTTTGTTAGGGCTGGACAAAAGGCGCAAGCCGCCGATAAGCTTAATTATGTTGCGCAAACAGCCCCGAAGCTGTCCCAAAGTCCAGGGAAAATCGCCCTCTTCCATCTTATTTTCAAAGTTGTTCCAATGCCCGCCAGTTGCGGCAGCGCGCCAGCTGAAAACTGTTTTAAAAGCGCCAAAGCTGGAAGGCAGCGGCGCAAGCGCAACAAATCATCCAAAGCTAAACCAGTTCACTCCCCTCCTTTGAAAGGCAGAGACGGCTCAAACCCGCAAATGCCAAAATAACAGCCCGCTTGCAGGGAGAAGGGCTGCGCAATGAATCCCTGGATTTTTTCCAGGAAAATCATGCTGCGGGGATGGCATCCCCCCGCGCGCCCCTCAGCTGCAATGAGATTCTGAAAATGCTTTAAAAAAAAGGATAAAAAGAAACTTCTGACAATATCATCGGAATATTTGCGGCTCCGGAACAAGTGTCAGCTCTGCCCAAAATCTGGGGCGCCGCTGGCTGGGCTGTGATATTTCAAAAGACGCTATTTCTGTTATTAGAAAAAAGGATGGCTAAGGGGCATCGCCTGAAAATCAAGGTTTTTCCCCCAGGCAGCCTTTCAAAAGATCAAATAATGAGGCTTGATCCTTTTGAATTTGAAAGGCATGCTGCGGGCCTTATAGGGACGCCAAATGATTAAGGAGTCTGCAAATATTCCGACAGAATTACTGGAACTCTCTAATCAAGCCTTCTTTAAAAATGCCATTCAATGTTGGAATATTTATGAACTCTTTAATAACAATATTGCCGCCGCGAATATCCAGGGGGGCAGCGGAGGGCGGCAGACATTCAGCGGCGGGAGAGCCTGTCCGCCGCCCTGACATGGCTTTAGCGCGCGGAAGGCTTTTCCCTCATCCATCAGCGCGCCTGGATGGAAAAAATGCCCCTCCAAAAAAAAGCCCGGCGCCGAATCCGCGATGTTCCCCAGCCCCAGAGCTGAATCTGCATCAGCCCCGCGGGGCCCCGCTGAACCTGCTGTGTTCCCTTGAGAGCCCGGCGCCGAGCATGCGGGAGCAGCTGAAAACAGCCGCGGGCGAATGAGAGGAGGGCGCCTGGACTGAGCTTCAATCAGAGCGCCACTGGCGCCATTTTCTCAGCGCGAGGCCCTCTGTCCGATCAGCTAAAAGCCGCAAGATATCTTTGTGTCCGTAAAGCATGGCCGCATCAAAAGCCCTTGCGCCTGTTGAGGTTTCTTTTTCCATATCAGCGCCATTTTCCAAAAGAAGCGCCGCCACAGCCGCCTGCCCATGCCACGCAGCATCATACAAGGCTGTCTGGCCTCTTTGATCCTGAATGTTCGGATCAGCGCCATGCTCTAAAAGCAGCGAGGCTATATCCGCTTCCCCCTGCCGCGCGGCCCGGTGAAGGGCTGTCTTGCCATTTTTGCTGCTCTGAAGGTTTGGATCAAGCCCCATTTCCAAAAGAAGAGCTGCTGTTTTGGCCCGCGCCCAAAACACGGACATATAAAGAGCTGTCCAGCCATTTTCATCCTGAATGCCTGGATCAGCGCCATGCTCCAAAAGAAGCGCTGCTGTTTTATCCCGCCCCCAAACCACAGATGTATGAAGGGCTGCCCAGCCATTTTCATCCTGAATGTCTGGATCAGCGCCATGCTCCAAAAGAAGCGCTGCTGTTTTATCCTGCCCCCAAAACACAGATGTATGAAGAGCTGTCCGGCCTCTTTGATCCTGAATGTTCGGATCCGCGCCGGTTTTTAAAAGAAACTCTGCCACAGCCGCATGCTCCTCCCGCGCGGCATAGTAAAGGGCTGTCCAGCCATCTTCATCCTTGATGTCTGGATCCGCGCCGGTTTTTAAAAGAAACTCTGCCACAGCCGCATGCCCCTCCCGCGCGGCATAGTGAAGGGCTGTCAGGCCCCCATAGCCAGGCATGTTTAGGCTGGGCGTGTCGATATAAGCTTTGGCCGCCGCTATATTCCCCCGCCGCGCGGCCAGCAAAAACAAATGGCCCCGCTGCTTCCCTGAAAGGCAAAAGAAGGGCCGCAGGGCCGGCCCGGCAAACAGGCGCTGATAGGCCGGCTCTTTAGACAAATCATCAAAATCCTCCTCTTTCAAAAAACCCTCCATCTCCAGCAAATTAAAAATCAAACACTGCTCCTCTTTGTCAAAAGCGGCTTCCCGTTTGCCGGAAGCTGCCCTCTGTTTGTTTGCGGCAGCTTCCTGTTTGCGCGCCAAAGCCCAGGCCGCCTTGTCTATTTCGCCTTTGCTTAAAAAGCCGGCAGCTGCCTCTATAGCGGCCTTAACGGCAGCGCGATTTTCCTGCGCTCTCTGCCTCAGCTGGTTATAATAAGCAGCTGCCTCTATAGCGGCCTTAACGGCAGCGCGATCTCCGGCCTCAGCAGCAGCTTTTTCGGAAAAAACCGCCGGACCCGCCAACACAAAAATCGGGAAAAACATAAAAAATATTTTTTTCATCTGAATTATCCTCCTGTATCTGAAAAAGCTTTTTTGCAGCGGCTGGCCAAAGCGGCGGATTTTTCCGACAAATAGCGGACCGGCGCTTCCATATATGCAGGCAAAATGCTCAAACCCGCAAAAAAGACACCGGCAGCGACAGCCGCGTCATGCCAGTTAGATATATTAGATATATCCACAATTCCAGCCGTCAGTATCCCGGCTCCGGCAGCAACAGCTGCCGCGCCGGCCGGGCTTCCCCCCAAATAAGCATAGTGATTTTGGCTGCGGCTTGGATCAGCTGATTCTGTTTTGTCTTAAGCCTTGGCTCCGCTGAACGCTTTTTCAGAAAAAACCGCCGGCGCCGCCAAAATAAACATCGGGAAAAACATAAAAAATATTTTTTTCATCTTCTTAACCTCCTTTTTTGGTTTTCTAATTTTTCATGGGAAGTGTAGCGGCTTTTTTTCTGCCTGTCAAGGAAAAAAATGATAATTTTGCAAAATTTGCGCTCCCGCCCGCCGGCCTGAAAAGCCGGCGGAAGGCTCCCCGCGGGCGCCCGCATGGGGGCGGAGCGGCCGAGAGGCCGGCCCGGCAAACAGCCCGCTTGCGCTTTTTGCGCAAGCTCTTATAATAGAGGGGCCGGGCTGAAAAAAAACCAGCTGCGGAGGGGGAATGGCAGGGCTATGAAAAAAAACACAGGCAAAAAACCGCCTCAAAGCGCCCCGGCGGGCAGTCCGCTCAAATGCAGGATTAACGGGCGGGAGGCCTCTTTTTCCAAGGGGACATTGATCATTCAGGCCTTCAAAAAACTGGGCATGGAGCTGGCCCATTACTGCTGGCATCCGGGGCTGAGCGCCGCCGGGGCCTGCCGCCTCTGCATGGTTGAAATCAAGGGGCAAAAAAAGCTCCAGATTGCCTGCAACACTGAGATTCAGGATGGCATGGACATCAGCAGCCAGTCAGAGCCAGTCAGAGAGGCCGTCAAGTGGGGCCTGGAATACCACTTAATCAATCACCCCCTGGACTGCCCGATATGCGATCAGGCGGGGGAGTGCGCCCTTCAGGATCAATACATGAGGTTTGGCGCCTACAGCCCCTCCATGTCCCAGCCCAAAGTCAAAAAGCGAAAAGCTGTAAATCTGGGGCCAAAAATTGTTCTGGACACAGAGCGCTGCATCCTCTGCTCCCGCTGCGTCCGCTTCACAGATGAGGTTTCCAAAACCCATGAGCTGGGGATTTTTGACCGCGGCGACAGAAGCGAAATTGGGGTTTTTAAAGACAAGCCCCTGGATAACATTTATGCCATGAACACAGTGGATATATGCCCCGTGGGGGCGCTCACCTCAAAAGACTTCCGCTTTAAGCAGAGGGTTTGGAATTTGAAAACCGCCGACTCTGTCTGCTCCGGCTGCGCGACAGGCTGCGCCATCCATGCGGACTATAACGAGGAGGGCGTCTGGCGGGTCAGGCCCCGCTTTAACCCTGAAGTCAACGGGCATTGGATGTGCGACAAGGGCCGCGATTTGTTTAAAAGCTCCAATCCGGCAGGCCGCCTGCGGCGGGCCATGCGCGGCCAAGGCGCAAGCTGGGAGACTCTGAAGCCTCTTGAGGCTTTAAAAGAGATGGGGCGGGAATTGTTTTGGGGGGCGCGCGCGGCCGCGCGGGCGCAGCCGGAGCAGGCGGCTGAAAAATCTGGGCCGTCCCGCCGGCGGGCGGAGCAGGCGGCTCAAAAAAACCCTCAAAGCCAAAACGGAGCCAGTCATCATGCTGAGGGCGGAAGAAGCCGGCCGCCGGTTATTGTCCTCACCGGCCAATACACAAACGAAGAGTATCAGGAGCTGGCCGCTGCCTTCCCCCATGGGCTGTTTTATCACTGGACAAACTGGAGGCGCAAAGGAGAGGAAAATGACTTTGACGGCCTTCTGCTCCGGGGCGACCGCAACCCCAACACAGCGGGGCTGAAAAAGCGCTTCCCCAAAATCAAGCCCTGGAAAGAGTTTGAAGAGCTGGAGCCTGAAAAGCAGAGGCCCCTTTTGGCCCTGGGGCCGGAAAACCATGCCTTTTATCCTGATTTAGAGGAAAAAACCAAAGCTTTTTCAAAATGGGGGCGCTTTATCTGGATCGCTCCCGGAGAAAACCCCTTTTTGCCGCCAAAAAAGGGGTTTTGGCAGATTCCCATCAGGACATCATTTGAAAAAAACGGGAGCTATGTCAGCGCAAAGGGCCTGATTCAAAAAATCCGCGCAGTTCAGATTTTTGCCCCTCAGGCCCTGCCCCTGCAGAGCTGCCTGAAAGCCTTTAAAAAAGAGGGGGAAAAAGCTTTTGCGGGCGGCCTTCATGGGGCGCGGACCCGGCCCTATTTTAAGTCCAACCAGTTTTTGAGCCGGACCGAAAAGCTCTGGTGAGATTTTCCGCCAAAAAAAAGATTTTTCTTGCATTTGAGCCTAACATCAGGTTCAATAAGGCAGGCAGGCGCGCCCCCAGACACCTCCCCGGCATGCCGGGCAAAAGTCTGGAATAAAAACATCCATCAAAAAAAATATTTTCTGTAAAAACCAGGCTGAAAGCCTGGAAAACCAAAAGCGCTTTTGCGGATCAAGCCATGAAAAAAATTATGAAAAAGATTTGTTGTTTTGCTGCCGCGGCGGCTGCTGCTGTTTTTGCTGCGGCGGCGGCTGCCGCCGGCGCCGGCATAGAGGCGCCTAAAGCGGAAGGCGCCGCCCGGCCCCCGCTAAAAAAAGAGGCTTTAAGCGCGGCGGATCAGCCGGATCAGCCGCCAGCGAGCCGGCCGCAGAATCTCAAAAAGCCGGCGGGCGAAGCGTCCGGCGGGCGGGGGCCGGCAGAGGCTGAATCCAGCGCGCGGCCGCGGCGCCGGTTTGTGGAGCTGGGGCTGGAGTATCCCCTGGCTTTTGGCCTGCATGGAAAATACATGCTGAGCGATCAGTGGCATATCCGCGCGGGCGCCGGCTTTATGGCGGAGTTTTTTTTGAGCGGCTTTTCCAAAATCATGCCTTACACGGGCTATTTGGAGGAGGCGGAGATTCAGCTGATTTCAGACATTCTGAAAAACTCCCTCTGCGCCGAAATTCGCCTTGGCTGGGCGCCTTATTTTAAGGAGGGGGGAGGGCCTTATCTGGAGCTTGGCCTCTCTCATGCCTCTTACGGAAAGGGCGAGGTCCGCGGCTCTGTTTTCAACGAGGCCGGAGGGTTTGGCGATGACATGGATGAGGAAAGCCTTTACTCAGCTAAAACAAACATCTTAAGCGGCTCGCTTCACTTGGGCTATCAAATTCCCTTTGAGCGCCTTCGGCTCAACCTGGAGCTTGGCCTGCTCAAAATCCTCAAGGCTGAGGCGAGCCAGATCCGCGCCACCACAAGGGCGCCGGGCCGGCTGAGCAGCAGGCAAAGACAGCGCCTGAACAGGTTTTTGGAAAAAAAAGGCTGGATCGCCCCAACATTTTCCATCTGGCTCGGCTTTGCTTTTTAATCCTCCGCCCTGAGGCGCTGATCCGAAAGCCTCCAGGTTTTTTTCAGCATTCTAAAGGAAAAGCTTGTCTCCCGCCTCTGAAGGCGCTTCAGGATTTCCTCTATATGAGACTGCCCATAGCCGCGCAGGCTTTTTTTTCTCATATAAAAAGCCAGGGCTTTTTTTTGCTCTGAAAGGGAAAGCTCCCGAAAAAGAGCAAGATTTATCCCCCCCTTCCCTATAAGAGAGGCAAAGCTCTCCTCCGCCGGCCGGCTGCGGGGCAGCCGCTCCCGAAGGCGCCTCCAAAAGCCGGGCCGCGGCCGCGGGGCCGAAAACCAGCTGGAATGGGAATCATTAAAGTCAGAGGCTATAAGGCTCAAAGACCGGCTCAGAGTCTGAACCGCCCCCGGCCTTTTCGCCTCCAAAGCGGGGAGCCAGCTTTGCCGAATCCAGTTGCGCAAAAAACTCTCGTCAGAGTTGCTGGGATCGTCCAGCCATTTCAGGCCCCGGCTTTGGGCATGGCTTTTGATCTCCCCTCTGGAAGCCAGAAGAAAAGGCCTTAGAAAAACAGGCTCCGCGGATTCCATGGCTGAGAGCCCCTTTGCCCCGCAGCCCCGAATCAAGTGAATGAGGCGGGTTTCCAAAAGATCCTGGCTGTTGTGGGCCAAAGCGATCCGGCTGGCCCCCTCCTCCTTTAGAAACCGAAAAAACAGGGCGCGGCGAAACTCCCTGAACTCCGCCTCGCTTTTCAAAATCTTTTTGGGCGGAGGCGGAAAAATGCAGGGGATGGATCTTTCGCCGCAAAAATCATTTGCCAGCTTTTTGGCCTGTTTCCTGAGCGCGGCCAAAGCTGGATCAGGAGAATCCCCATGGTCGGCATGAATCCCCGCCAGCTCCAGTTTTTGAATGGGGGCGGCTTGGCTTAAAACATCCAGAAGAGTTATGGAATCCAGGCCGCCGGAAATCCCGACAAGGATTTTTTCCCCCTCAAGGCCGCCTTTGCGGAGCAGCCTTAAAGTTTTGTGAAACAAAGGCGAGCCGCCCATGAGATGTCTGTCAGCGGATTATTCAAATGCAAACAGGCCTAAAAACACCGCCCAGCCCGGCCACAGCCCCCTATTCCTGTAGTATTGATAAGGATCTCTTGGAAATGTCTCCGGCGCCTCCGCAGATCTGGCCCACCTGTAAAACTCATGAGCGGAGGAAAACCTAAAAGGCCGGACAATGCGCATGGCTTTTTCAAGGCTCATTTTTGTCTCTTTTCCCTGAGCGGGCGCCTTTTGCGGTTTGAGCGGCGCTCTGCCTGCTGCCAAAAACTCTTTAACTGTCCGGCCCTGGACAGACCCTTTTCTTCCTGGAATATTCAAAAGCAAAATATCCGGCGCGGGGCTGCTGAAAAAAATCAGGGGAAGGTCAGCCGCCGCCCGCATCCTGCTTTGAACAGTTTTGTTTACATTTAGATCAATATATATGCCCGCCGGGGGGATGTCTATGCTGTCTGGAAGGGTTTGAACAGAAAGAATATAATGCCCCCCCTCCCTTCTGGCGCTTTCCTGAATTTTTTTTCTCTCCATGGGCGGAAGCATTTTGTGAAAAATTTCAAGCTTAACAGATTCCTCCAGATCAGGCAAAAACCTAAGCAGGAAGTTTTTTAATGATCTGGCCTCCACAAGACTGGATGTGACAATGAGTCCCTTTTGGTGGCGAAAAAAGGCAAGCTCCAAAATCATAAGCAGACGGGCATAATATGCTTTATTTAAGGCGTAAGCCCCCTCCCCTTTATATGAAAACAAGGGATCGTGGCTGTGAAGGCTGGAGCTAAAATCTCCAGAGCTTATGGTGTAGACGCCGGGGGATCCTTCCAGCAGGCTCTCTGCGGGCGCCGGCGCGGACAGGCCCGGCGCCCAGGCTGCCAGTTTGGGAAAGAGAAAGGCCTCTGGATTGAGGGGCGGAGCGGCATGCGGGGATTCAAAAGACAGCCTGCACAATGCGCCAGGCCCCCCATGAGACAGCCCGCCGGGAGTTTGGAGAGAGCGCGGGCCGGGGCTGGCGCTCTGATTCCGCGCGGCGCCCAAGATCTTTGCAGACGGAGCTTCGCCTGCCCCCCAAGCCAGCCCGCAAGCCAGCCCGCAAGTTAGGCTCAAAGCAAAAAAAAAAGAGGCGGCTGCCGCAAAAGCCGGCGGAGGCCGGCGGAGGCCGCATGCTGATTTCTCCGTTAATTTTTCCAAATATCTCATGCTTTTCTGCCAGCTCCGCCTGATGTTTCAGCTTTTTAAGCAGCAGCCCCTCCCAATAAAGGGAAAACAATGCCCTCAGCAAAAACAATAATTTTATCAAGAGCGCGCCAGTTTCTATGCATTATGGGAATTTTTGCCGCTTTGTCAAGATTTTTTTTTCAGCGGGTTTTTTCGCTGGCCCTTTCGATATAGGAGCCATCGCCTGTGTTGAGTTTCAATGTGTCGCCCTCGTTAATGTGCAGCGGGACCTGAACCACAAGGCCGGTCTCCATCGTGGCGGGCTTGGCCCCGCCCGTCACAGTGTTTCCCTTAAACCCCGGCTCTGTTTTGAGAACTTTGAGGGTCAGGCTTTTAGGCAGCTCAATGGACAGGGGCCGGCCGTTAAAATAACAGGCCGTCACCTGAAGGGATTCTGTCAGGTAGTTTTTGGCCTCCCCGACAATGTCCGCGCCAATGCCAAGAGTCTCATAGCTCTGCCCGTCTATAAAATAAAAGGAGCTGGCGTCTTTATACACATAAGAAAGCGTCTTGTAATTGATGTCGGGCATGGGGAATTTTTCCCCCGATCGGACAGTCATCTCAAGGCCCGCCCCCGTCACAAGGCTTTTCAGCTTGGTTCTGGTGAATTGGTTTCCCTTGCCAGGCTTCACATGCTGAAAATCCAAAATCACATGAGGCTCGCCTTTAATGAGGATTTTCAGGCCTTTTTTAAAGTCGCTGGTTCCATGCATTTTTTTGCTCCTGTTTGTTGGGACGGCCTCGCGGCCGTTCCCGAACCTCCGCAGAGTCACAAGCCTTCCCAGAGGGACAGCCTCGCTTGTCTGGCTGGCTTTGCGCCTCCCGCTCAGAGGGACGGCCTAGCGGCCGTTCCCGAACCTCCGCAGAATCACAAGCCTTCCCAGAGGGACAGCCTCGCTTGTCTGGCTGGCTTTGCGCCTCCCGCTCAGAGGGACGGCCTCGCGGCCGTTCCCGAACCTCCGCAGAGTCACAAGCCTTCCCAGAGGGCTGGCCTCCCAGCGGCTGTTTGTCTGGACGGCCTCGCGGCCGTTCCCGAACCTCCGCAGAATCACAAGCCTTCCCAGAGGGACAGCCTCGCTTGTCTGGCTGGCTTTGCGCCTCCCGCTCAGAGGGCTGGCCTCGCGGCAGCGGCCCGCTCAATCCGCGAGAGAATCCTCTGCAGCTTTTTTACTTTTTCCAGCCGCTTTCTGCTTTTCAGCCCTGGCGGCTGAGGGTTTTTTTGTGGAAAACTCCCTTCCACCGCTTTTTTTCTTTCGGCTGTGTCCATATATGTTTGCCCGGCCGGCCCCGCAGCCGGCCCCGCAGCCGTTCCCGCGGCCTGGCTGTTGGGCTGGCCCTGCGGCCGCTCCCGGGCTGCCGCGGAGCGCGGGGCCTGCCCAGAGGGCTGGCCTTGCGGCTGCTCCTTCGGCGGCAGCGCAGCCTCAATGTCCTCTGGCGGGAGCATGGCCTCCAGATGCTCCACTGTTTTTTTTGCCGTCTGATCCCATGGCCTCAAAAACAAAACCATCTTGAAAGCCGAAAGCGTCCCAGCCGGATCCCGCATCTCTCTGTGAATTTCGCCTAAAAGCTGATAGACCTGATAATTGTCAGGCCCCAGCTCCCTGGCCTGGTTTAAAATAGCCAGCGCCTGCCGGGAATCGCCCTTGTCGCGGTGGATCTTGGCCAGCAGCACATACCCCGCTGAATAAGAGGGGTTGTGGCTGATGCCCTGCAGGCAGATTTTTTCGGCTTTTTTCAGCTGTTTCCGCGCCCTGTAGATCTGGGCCAGAGAGCTGAAAACCTTGGATCCTGGGCTGGCCCGCAGGATTTCCTCGTATTTTTCAACCAAAAGGGGGTTAAACAAATCCATATCCTGTATATGACAGCAAATATCTCTCCCGGACAAGGATTTTTTTAAGCCAGCTGCCGAAAAAAATCCTCCAAAAACCCCGGGAGCGCTCTCCAGCTTTAGGGGCTTCATTCCGCATTCTTGCATTTCAAAGGATGCGGGTTTAGATTGATTAAGGAGTCCGCAAATATTCCAAATGGCATCATCAGAAGCTTCTTTTTTTTGGCCTTTTTTTACGCATGCTGCCCCAGAAAGAATATTTATGGCCTGATTGATAACAGACAGGCGGAGGCAGATCTATGGGCCTGGTTATTTTGGGAATTGATCCGGGAACTGTAAATACCGGGTATGGCGCGATTTCTGTTGAGGGGGATCAAATCTCCTGCCTGGGCTGCGGAGCGCTTTCCGCCCCGGCAAAGCTGGCTCTTCCAGCCCGTGTTCAGCTGATTCACAAGGGGCTGCGGGAGCTTTTCAAAAAATTCCAGCCAGACCATGCCGCCGCGGAAAAGGTTTTTTTTGGCAAAAACCCTGAGGCCGCTTTCCGCCTGGGGCATATTTTTGCCCTTTGCATTTTGGAAAGCGAGCGGCATGGAAGCGAGTTTTTTGAATACGCCTCCCGGTTTGTAAAGCAGACTGTCACCTGCTCGGGAAGAGCCTCAAAGGATTTGGTCCGCCGGTTTGTGGCCAACAAACTCTCCCTGCCTGAGGGGCCTGAGGGAAACGCCGGGCTGGACGCCACAGACGCCCTGGCGGTTGCCCTCTGCCACAGCCGCGAGCTGAAAAGGCTCCAGCTGCAGAGTCAGCTCCAGGCGCAAAGGCAAAAAGAGATCCCCGCTAATCAATCTGGCCCTCAAGCCTTTTAAGAGCCTCGTCCGCCTCAGCAAAACCCCGCTCCGACGCCTTCAAAAACCAGTCTCTGGCCAGCTCCAGGTCCTTTTTCAGATAAATCCCCCGCAGCCGCATAAAGCCTAACAAATACTGGGCCTTAGGCTCTCCGCTTTCAGCCGCTTTCTGAAGCCAGTAATGGCTTTTTTCAAGATTTTTCTCTGTCCCCCGGCCCTGCAAATACATAACCCCCGCATGAAGCTGCCCCCCGGCATTCTCCGCTTTGGCCGCGGCCAAAAACCAGCTGAAGGCTTTTTCGGGGTTTTCGCGCGCGCCAAGACCGGAATTATACATTTCTCCGGCCAGCGCCTGCGCTCTTGGCAGGCCCTGCCGCGCGGCCAGCTCCAGCCATTTTAAGGCTGCCGTTTTGTCTGCCTCCGCTCCGAGGCCATCGGCGAGCATCAGCCCCATCTGATACTGCGCCCTCGCATGCCCCTGGCGCGCCGCCCTCAAAAACCATGCAAGGGCTTCCGCATCGCTTTTCAAATCGTCCTCCTGAAAAAGCATCAGGCCCAGACTGTACTGGCTTTCAGAAAAGCCCTGCAAAGCGGCTTTTTGAAACCAGAGCCGGGCCAGCTGAAAGTCTCTCTTCATCCCCAGGCCATGGAAAAAATTAAGCCCCAGCGCTTGACAGGCTTCAGGGGCGCCGGCGGCGGCCATGGCAAAAAGCTTCGCCATCTCTTCCGCAATCAGCTCATCCTTTGATCTCTCAGCCGGCAGCGCGGGCGCTTTCAGCAGCTCCCGGATCTTGAAGGCCGGAATCCCAAAAGCAATCTCTCCGGTATGGCCTGAGAAAACCGCCTCCGCCTGCCCGCTGGCATTGACTATGGGAGAGCCGCTGAAGCCGGCCATGTCTTCCGGGTGGCTGAACATCAGATACTCCTTCAGGCCGGGATTTTTGGCCGGCGGAAAAGCCTCAGCCCCCCTTTCAGAGCCTTTGCCAGGATCCCCGTCAAACTCCAGGGCAAACAGATCGTCTTCAGCATGAGGCCCGGACAGCGCCCTTCCCTTTAATTCGCGCATCCAGCCGCTTTCAAGAAACCCGGCCATATAAACATCACCAGGCGCTTTTTGATGAGTCGCGGCAAGGGTTAGGGACGGCCAGCCGGAATTTTCAACCTCCAAAACCGCCAGATCATGCGAAGCGGACAAATGCCTTATTCTCCGAAAGGGAAGAGTCTCGCCGGATATTGTCTGGATCAAAAAATCATAGCCTTTGGATTCTGACAGAATATGAAAATTTGTGACCACAAGGTTTTGAGCTGTCAGAAAGCCAGTCCCCCTGAAGATTCTCTGCCCGCTTTGGGGATGAATCAAAAAAATTCGCGCAAGAGGCCAGACAGCCGGCGCCGCCCCCGGCGGGCGCCTGTCAAAAGGGGCCGCCTGATCCAATGCCTGCATGCTTCTGTCAGAGTCTCCAGACTCTTCTAAAGAGGCCTGAGCGGCGAAGCTTGCCAGACTCAAATTTAAAGCGGGGGCTGAAAGCAAAATCCCGGCCTTTGCCTGACGGAAGCTTTCAAACAGCGCTCCCTCTGGCGCCGCCGCAGAGGCCGCCGGGCTGAAGCCGCTCAGCGGGAAACAAAAAAGACAGGCAAAAAAGGCTGAAGGGGCTTTCATGATTTCAGGCAATTATAGGGATTTTTGCAAAAACATCAAGAGATTTTTTTTGCCGGCAGGCTGAATTTTTTTGAGGCGGCTTTTTCCAGCCGGTCCCATACCGCCGTCCAAAGCCCCCCGTTTTGGGCCGCCGCTTTTTGGACATAGATGAAGGATTCCCTGCCAGGCTCCAGCTGCTGAGACAGCTCCCGCAGATCAGAATAAAGCCGGCGGGCGGCCGGCAGAGGATCCTCTCCAAGAGAAAGCCTTTTGAGCCGGGCGCTGCGGCCCGCGGCCTTTGGAGCCTTGTTTAAGGCGCGCCGCAAAAACCGCCTGATCTCCCGATCGCTTTTGCCGCTTTCCACAATAATCAGGGGAATATCCGGGGCGTAATGGGATTTCCAGCCTCCGGGATATTTGCCCGCCCCCTTCGGAAAGCCAGTTTCCGAGCCGGCCCCCCGCGGCCCTGAGGTTTCAATCAGAGAAAAATCAGGAAATTTTTCTTTCAAAAACAGCTCCAGATCCTCCCTTGTGACCGCGCCGGGCCTTAAAATCAGCAGCTTTTTCCCCCGCATGTCAGGGGCCGCAATGGTTGACTCCAGGCCCCACTGGCAGTCCCCGCCGTCCAGGACAGGGACCTTCCCCTCAAAGGCCGCAGCCACATGGGCAGCTGCTGAGGGGCTGGCCTTTCCAAACAAATTGGCGCTGGGCGCCGCCAGAGGGGCCGGAAGGCGCCGCAGCAGCTTTTGCATTATGGGATGGGCGGGAATCCGAATGGCCGCAGACGGCTGATGGGCGGTAATCAAATCAGAAATTTTTTTGTTTTTGGGGGCGACAACAGTCAAAGGCCCCGGAGAAAAGCGCTCCCACAGGGACTCAGCCAAAGGGCAGCCGCCTAAAATATATTCCCTGATTTGAGATCGGCTGCGGCAATGGACAATCAGAGGGTCAAAAAGCGGCCGCCTCTTGAGAGCGAAAATTTTTCTCAAGGCCTTTTCCGAATCAATCCTGCCGGCCAGCCCATACACAGTCTCTGTGGGCAGGGCCACAGGCTCTCCCCGCAGCAAAAGCTCCGCCGCCTCCTCCAAAGACACCATGGGCGGCGCTTTAGGGGAACAGCTCATCAGGGGCAAAAAACAATTCCAGCTCCCGTTTCGCGCTGGCCGGGGAATCGCTTCCGTGGATGGCGTTTGCGGAGATGCTGTCCCCGTATTTACGGCGGAGAGTTCCCGGCCGGGCCTCTTTGGGATCCGTCGCGCCCATAATCGCCCGAACCCGCGGGATGGCCATTTCGCCCGAAAGGGCCAGAACAATCACAGGCGCGGAAGAGACAAACTCAACCAGCTCCGGGAAAAACGGCCGCTCTTTGTGCTCCTGATAAAAAGCGCGGCAGAGGCTTTTGGAGGCGCGGAGCATTTTCATCCCAGAAACCGCCAGCCCCTCTTTTTGAAATCTTTGAATGATGGCGCCGGCGGCCTGTTTGCCCATGGCGCCGGGCTTGATTAAGACAAAAGTGGTTTGCTTCATTGTAATTATCCTCCCTCTTTATATGCCTGGCCCGCATCCCGCCAGGCCGGTTTTGACGCGCCGCAAAAACCCCGCGCGCCGCCCCCTTATTGACAGGCAGCGCCTGAAAGCCGCCATCTGACAGGCGGAAGAGGCTTTAACACAAGCATGCCGCGCGGCCGGCCTGGATGTCAAGGGCAAAGCCTTGGCGGAAGCGGCCTGTCAGCGGGCTTGCGCTGGCGGGGAAAGCGCGCTAAGGCTTTAAACATGCTGATTCCCGAGCCGGTTTTGTCAAAAGCCATCAGCGCGGGCCTTGATGAGGGCGCGGATTTCTGCGAAATCTACGCCGAAGAATCGCTCGCCTTTCAAATGGAGCTTAAAGACTCCCAAACAGACTATATTTGCGGAAAGGACACTGGCGCGGGGCTGCGGCTTATCTATACAAGCGAATCGGGGGAGAGCAAAGAGTTTTACAGCTCCACAAACCGGCTGGATGAAAACAGCCTTGTCAAAGCGGTCCGCGATCTTGCCAAAATTCAGAGGGCGCAGCGGGGCGGGCGGCCGCAAAAAGCCCTCCCGCAAAAAGCCGGCCGGGCGCAAAAGAGCCTGTTTGGAGAGGACCCTCCGCTGGAGCCTTTCCGCCGCGAGTTCCCCGAAAAATCCGCCCAAAGCCTTAAAGCCCAAAAATCCCTTCTGCAAATGATGGACAAGTCGCTCCGGGCCATGGATTCCCGCATCTCACAATGCTTTCTTCTGTTTAAGGGGCTGGACAAAACTGTTCTGACAGCCAACTCCGAAGGGCTTTTGATTCAGGATTTTCGCCCTTATCAAATGTTCCGCGCCATGGCGGTCGCTGAAAGCATGGGGGAAAAAGAGCAGGGCGCGCTCAGTCTGGGGCGCGCGGGGGCGGCTGAGTTTTTTTCAGAGGAGAGCCTTAGGGAAACAGCTTTAAAGTCAGCGAGGCAGGCTCTGCAAAACATAGAGGCCGCTCCGGCGCCTGCCGGGGTTTTCCCCGTGATTATCAACAAGGGGTTTGGCGGGGTGATTTTCCACGAAGCCTGCGGCCATGGGCTGGAGACCACCGCCGTGGCGGAAAACCTTTCAGTTTTTTCAGACAAGCTGGGCAAAAAAATCGCAAAAGACTGTGTGACAGCCATTGACGACGGAACCCGCAAAGGGGATTACGGATTCTTAAATTTTGATGATGAGGGCGCCCCCAGCCAAAAAACAGTTTTGATTGAAAAAGGCGTTTTAAAAAACTATATGGCCGACCGCCTTGGATCACAAAAAACAGGATATAAAAGAACCGGAAGCGCGCGGCGGCAGAGCTATAAATTTCCTCCGGCCTCCAGAATGAGAAACACCTTTATCGCCCCCGGCTCATCCTCTCTGGAGGAAATGATCAAAGACATTGGCTATGGCATTTTTGCCGAATCCCTTGGCGGCGGCTCAGTGACTCCGGCCACCGGAGATTATAACTTTGCCGTGTCCGCCGCCCGGCTGATCAAAAACGGCCGGCTGGACAGGCCTCTTAAAGGGGCAAGCCTTATAGGGAACGGCCTTGAAACCCTTGGCCGGATCGAAAAAACCGGACGGGAGCTGGAGCTGGCCCCCGGACACTGCGGCTCTGTGAGCGGCTGGGTCCCTGTGACTGTGGGGCAGCCTCCGATTTTTGTGTCGCGGCTCACAGTGGGCGGCCGCTCCCCAAAGCGCCTTTAAACAAGCCGGCCCAGCCTAAAATTCCCCCCCCGCGGGCGTTTTCTCCGGCCGCATCAAAAGCCGGCGGGCCCGGCGGGATCCGCGCCATGCGCCGAAAGAAGCGCCGCCAGCTCCGCATGCCCATCCCGCAAGGCATAAAACACAGCTGCCGCGCCTTTTTTATCATGAATGCCGGGATCAGCCTTATATTTCAAAAGCAGCGCGGCCGCCTCTGTCCGCCCATTTTTTGCGGCAAAATGAAGGGCTGTCCCGCCATCTTCAGCCCGCAGGTCCGGGCCGGCGCCATTTTTTAAAAGCAGCTCCGCCCCCTCCGTCCACCCAGCTATCACAGCCCAATGGAGGGCTGTCCCGCCATTTGCGCTCTGAATGTTTGGATCCGCGCCATGCGCCAAAAAAAGCGCCGCAGCAGCTATATGGCCCCGCCCGGCAGCATTGCGCCGCCGCATAGCCCAGTGAAGAGCTGTGACGCCATCCACAAGCTGAATATTTGGATCAGCGCCGTTTTTCAGCAAAAGCGCCGCCATCTCAGCGTGACCATGCCATGCAGCATAAAACAAAGCTGTCAGGCCTTCCGCATCCTTCATGTTTGGATCCGCGCCATGCTCTAAAAGCAGCGCCGCCACATTCGCATGCTCCGTCCACACAGCCAGGTGAAGAGGTGTCTGTTTGTATTCGTCTTGAGTGTTTGGGTCCGCCCCTGTTTTGATATAATTTTTGGCCGCCTCCGCATGCCCATGCCGCGCCGCTGACAAAAGCAGCGCGCCCCGCAGAGAAGGCGAAAGGCATGAGTCATCAAAAGCTGTCTCCAGAAGGCCCCTCATTTCCATTAGGGCATGGCTCAGGCATTGTTTTTCCCTGTCAGTTGCCGCGGCCATGGAGGCTTTTTCTTCGCCAAAAGCTGTTTCGGAAAATCCCGCCGGCCCCGCAAAAACAAAAACCAAAAACAGCAGAAGAGGCTGAGAAAGGAGAGCGGCCAATAGGCCGCCCATCGAAACAGGCTCTCTAAACAGGAGCGGGGCCGGCCCGGAAAACATGCAAAGCCATTTTTTTTTCATCCCGCTGCCCTCCTCCGGCTTTTTGATCTTGCCCGCAATATAGCGCTTTTTTGCCGCCTTGTCAAGGAGTTTTTTACATTTAATCTGGCCCCGGAAGCCTCCCCCCGCTAAAACTCTGGCTTTTTAAAGCTTCCGGCTTTATCAGCCTGTTTAAAGCTTCCGGCTTTATCAGCCGGGCGCCGCTGTTCGCGGAGCCAAAGCCACAGAGGGTGAAACCAGGCCACAGTGATCAGCTCGCTCTCCGGCAAAATGCGGCTCCGAAAAAAATCCACCGCCGCCTTTTCTTTTTTGGAGTGAAAAACATAATCCTCCTCATCCAGCTGAAAGCCGCTCTCTTTGTTGACTCCGCGGAGAATAAAATCCTCAGAAACCGGGCCGCCCATGCGCCGGGACAAAAACCGGCTGAGCGCCCTGGACCACCCTGACCGGCTCAGCCGGGAAAGCCCCCTCCCATCTTTAATCTTTGGCCAGCTGAAGCCGCGCGAGAGCTTTCTAATCTTTAGAAAACTGACCGGGCTGCTGCACTTGGCCGTAAACAGCAGGCCAAACAAAAGCATGAAGGGCCGTTTGATCATTTTCCTCTCCGTCACCAGCTTATAAAGAGAGGCGCAAACCTCTGTGGAAAGCCCCCGGCCCCGGAAATCCCTCGCAAGCAGGATCAGCCCGCAGTGAAAAACCGGAAAAGGGGCGCCTAAAAAGCGCGCAAAGTAAACATCAGAAAAAGAAAACCCCGCCAGCTCCCCGCCGGCGCCGCGGCGAATCAGAGTGAGAATTTTGTATTTGGACATTCTTCTGTATATGTATTCCCCGGCAATGGCCTTCAGGCTGCCCCTGGCCAGAGCGCAAAATGACAAAACAAGCCTTTCCCTCTGGCTTTCAGAAAGATCCTGGATCATGCAGCTCTGAATCAGGATTTTTTCCTCTTCGGGATTTTTGCGCGGCGCGCCATCATCAGGCTTTTGGCTTTCGGAGCTTTTGGCCTCCGCCCGCTTTTTTGAAATTTGCTTCATTTGAGGCGCTTTTGAATCCGCTCAAGAAAAGCGTCTGACACGCTGGAGATCCGCGCAAAATTCCACTGGTCTTTTTGCCTCGCGATAATTTTTTTTGTCCGCAGATGGCGGACAAAGCGGGAAACCTCCCGGGCCTGGCCCTCCATGCGGAAAAAGTTCCCGCCCCTGTCCTTCAGGGATCTGGCTTTCAGCTGAAAGCCCCCTTTGGAAGCCGCCTCCTGAAACATCCCGGCCATAACCTTCCGGTTTTCAAAAATCTGCCTCCTCTGCTCCTCATAAAAATCCATGTTCTGAAAGCAGTCCAGGGCCGCTGCCCTTGCCAGGGAGTTGACTGTTTTTTTGTTGTAATCCCTTTGAAAATGCCTCATCACAGATGGATTGGCGCTGAAAACACAGGCCATTCTAAGCCCCGCCAAAGGGAAGGACTTGGCCAGAGACAAAACGCCCGCGCAGTTTTTGCGGGACAGGATGATTTTTGCAAAATCCCGCATCTTATAGCGGCTGTAAAGCAAATAAGTTAAGTCCAAAATCCAGAAGCTGTCTTTTTCCGCGGCCAGGGCGGCTTTCAGGCCATCTGGCGAGATCTCATCGCCTGTGGGGTTGTTGGGCAGGGAAAGATAAACGAGCCTCCCCTCAAAAGAGGAAGCCTCTCCAAACAGCGAAGGCTCAAAGCCCGCAAGCCGCAAAAAATGAAGCGCGTGATCATAAGTCGGCCGGAAAAAGGCGCAGGCGGATTTTTGGGGAAACTCTTTTTTTGCCAGAAAAAGAAGATGAAACAAAGCGTCATCCGCCCCATTGGCCAGAGCGAGGCGCGAAGCCGGCGCCTTTAAAAAGCCGGCCATTTCCCTTAAAAGGGGATCATCTTCCAGGATCAGGGGGTAATGCCTCATCAGCTCGGGATTTTGAATGGCCCTAACTGTGGAGGGGGCAATTTCCCCATAGTATTCGTTAAAATCCAGGCAAAAAAAATCCAAAAAATCAGGGGGCCGGCTGTGATACTGATAGGCGGAAGGCTCCCGCGCGGGGCGGAGGCTCCCAGCCCTCTTTTTTTTCAAAGCGGCAGGCTGCGAAAGACGCTGAGACATGGCTTTAGAAAGAGCCTTTCAGGGCGCTGGCGCTAAAGCCTCCATGCTTAAAGGGCCGGCTGAAAAGGCCCGGCTCCCGGCTGTTCCGCCGCTCCAGGCTGTTGGCGGGAGTCTCACTGCTCCCTGGCAGCGCCCTCCGGCTGAGAATCTGCCGGCTCCGCTGCCGCCGCCGCCGCGGGGGCGGCGGCCTTCTCCTCCCTTGCCTTTTTGGCCGCCTTCAAAGCCTCATACTCGGCTTTCAGGCGCCGGCCAAGATACACAATCAAATCGATGTCCTCGGCCAAATCAAAGGGGGTCAGCCCGCCGCTGTCAGGGACAGCAAGGCCCGCGCCTTTTTCATCCAGCCATTTAACAGTTTCAATATCCCCCTCCTGAACAGCAAAATGCATGCAGGTGTAGCCGCCCTCAGCCTTTCTATTGACCGAAGCGCCTTTTAAAACCAAAGCCTCCAAAATCTCCAAAGGGGCGCCGTAAATGCAGGCCAGGTGCAGAGGCGTTCTTTCCGCAGACTTGTCTTTTAAGGTCACATCAGATCCTTTATTTAAAATCAGCTCTTTTGCCAAATCATGCCTTCTGTTGAGAAGAGCATAATGAAGGGCGGAGCTTCCATCCTCCGACCGGTCATTTACAGAAATGTCTTTTTCAAGAAGAACCCGGGCCATATCCAGATTCTCCGGCGCCTCCCCGCCCCCGCCTTCTGTCCCGCCGGACGGCTCATCCTTTTTCATTATGCTGTCTCCCGCGGACTGCGCCTCCCCCCATCCGCCATCTCCATGCGCAATAGCCATTTGCAGGGGGGTGAGGCCTTTTTTTCCCGGCAGGGAAAGATTTGTCTCAGGGTGATCGGCCAGAAGGCGGGCTATAAAAACCCTTCCCTCTATCAAGGCCAGGTGAAGGGGCGCGTTCCCGCTTTCATCCAGCGCGTTGGCCGGAGCGCCCCTGGCCAAAAGGGCCTCCGCAACTCTTAAAGCCGCGCCGGCGTCCTCATAATAGGAAATGGCCAGGTGCAGAGGGCTTGAGCTGCGGGCGTCCAAAATGGACAGATCAGCCTCCGCCTCAGAAATAAAAAACAGGGAGAGAGCCTCCCGGCCGCTCTTGATGGCTTTGTGAAGGGCGGTGTCGCCCGCGCCGTCCAGCTCATTGACCGGAGCGCCTTCAGAGACAAACAGCCTGGCCAGGCCCAGGCCGCCGTCCTCCAGCTGGCTTCTGTAGGAAATTAAGAGGTGCAGGGGGGTTGAGCCATTCGCTGTTTTGGCTGTCAGGTCGGCCCCCGCCTCCACAACCAAAAATCTAATCACATCCGGCGGCTTGTCATGCGCCAAAGCCAGATGCAGGGGCGAGCTGCCGGATTTGTCCGGCTGACTGACAAGGCCCCTCTGGGGCCCTTCCCGGGATCCCGCTTGGGAGACGCTTGAAAGATAGTGGATGATGGGCTTTTGACCTTCAAGAACCGCCTTGTGCAGGGGGTTCTGGCCTTTTTCATCTTTGAGAATGCTCAGATTAGCCTCAATGTCGGAAAAAAACTCGGAAATCCAAATCACCCGATCCAAATCCCCCTCCTCAATGGCTCTGCTCATTTCTTTTTGAAAAATCGCCTGCTTGTTCGGAGCCCCCTCTCCGCTCCGCAGCCCATCGCCAAAGGCGGCAGGCGCCGCCGCGAAAAGCGCAATAAAAAAACCTGAAAATATCCTAAGCATGGCAAACCCTCCCCCTGTTTTTAATTTGTTAAGCGTTTGATGCGGGGCGGCCGGCGCAAAAAGCGGCGCGCGCCCCCTCCACAAGATTAAAAGCTAAAAAAAGGCCGGCGGCAAGTCCAATAAAAAAAATATGGACCAAAGGAGGAGGCTTGTTTGTTGGGACGGCCTGGCGGCCGTTCCCGAACCGCTGTGGAGAAGCGGACATGGCCAGAGGGGGGAGGGCTTGTTTGTTGGGACGGCCTGGCGGCCGTTCCCGAACCGCTGCGGCATGGCGAGCATGGCCAGAGGGGGGGGGCTTGTTTGTTGGGACGGCCTGGCGGCCGTTCCCGAACCGCTGCGGCATGGCAAGCATGGCCAGAGGGGGGGTGTTCATTGAGACAGCCCCCTCTGGATGCTCCGCCGCCCTCAGACCGGCAGGCCGCGGCGGCCGGACCTGCCGCTCATTTTTGCCTTCCGCCAGAGAGGCCAAAGCCATTTCAAACTGCGATCGCTTTCCAAAAAATGCATGGGGCTGATCCCCAGGGAGTGAAAATCCCCCTCAAGGCCCTCATCGTGGGGCGCCAGAAACTGAAAAACCCGCTCCTCTTCGGCGCCATCATCTTTCAAAAAGCGCAAAATGTCCCGCAGCCGGCAGGACAGCTGCTTTTGCTTCAGGCTTGTGAGGCAGAAAGACCCAGTGTCCCTGTTGTAATAGGAGTTGACCTTGTAAAGCAGCCATTCCCGGCTGGGCGCGCAGCGCCGCCTTGTCAAAAGCAGGGCCTGCTCCTCAAAAGCTGTCTCCCCGGCAATCAGCCCGATTAGCGGATCGGAGCCTATCATATAGTCCGGCCATCCGCAGCGGGCGACATAGCGGTCAAACAGGCCAAGGCGCGCCAGAAAATCCAAGACAGCCGGCTGGGGGCTGCCTGCCAGAGACCTGATATTCTGTGTCAGGCAGTAAACCCAGACAGGAATATTTATATTGTTCTGGCTCAAAAGCTCCCGGTACTGCCGCAGCCGGCTGAGAGTCTCCGGAATCCGAAAGACACTGGCGTAAAAGTCACTGTCTGTCAGCAGAGAGGGTTTGTTTAACACCAAAACTGTTTGCTGGGACGGCCCCGCGGCCGCTCCTGATTTGAAATCTGAAGATGATTTTTGCTTAAACATGATTATCTCCTTTATTTGTTAGTCGATCCATGAAATTGACAAAACTCAGGATGTCCCTTTCCCAAGCGGTTTTTTGTTTGCAGAAATCAATCATTTAACAGGCCGCGCGATTTTGTCCACAAAACAGGCCCCGGGCCGGCAAAAAAAATTCGCGCGGCGGGAGTTTTTTTCTCCGGCGCGCGGGGCGGCCCCCCAGAGGATCCGGGGGGCGCCTCCAGCAGGAAAATTGTGTCTCATTTTGAGACATGCCTTTTGTTTTTCGCGGTTTTTTTGTCTTTTTTTGAGGAAAAGCGGATGCTCTCAGCGGGGCCAGTGATTGTTCAGGCAGGGGCCCTAATTGTTTTGACAAGGCCAGCTTCATTTTGATACGGCATAAAAAATGAAAACCAGGGCTTTCAGCAAATTTCTCCGCAAAACTGGCGGGTTTTTGAAATTATACAGGGCGCCCCTGATTTCAGGGATTCTGACAGGGACAAGCTTTATCCCCTTCCCGGTTTTTGCCATGTTTTTCGCCCAGATCCCGCTCTGGATGTTTATCCACAGGCAGAAAAGCCTAAAGCGGCGGCTTTTTGGCGCATGGCTTTGCCAGTTTGCCTCCGCCCTTGCCGGCTTCAACTGGATCATTTACACGGCGCATGCCTTTGGGCAGATGAGCTGGCCGCTCAGCTTTGTCATTTTGATGGGGTTTTGCTCCTTTGCCAATATTTATATTGTTTTTGCGGCGGCGGCCTGGAGCTTTTTGGCAAAAAAAAATCCCGCGGGGATTTTTTGGAAACGCCGCCGCGGCCCGGCCCCCGCAGCGTATCAGCTTTTGCTTTTTCCGCTGATTTTCTCCCTGTTTCACAGCCTCACCCCCTCTATTTTCCCCTGGAATATGGGATACCCCTGGCTGTGGGGCGGGCTGCCCGCCGCGCAAACCGCCGAGCTGTGGGGCTTTCGCTTTTTAAGCTCCATGTTTTATGTGTTTAATTTTCTGCTCATGCTGGCCTGGCTGGGCTGGCGCGCCCGATCCAAAACAGCCGGCAAGCCGCCCCGGCAAACCGATCTGTCACTCCGCGGCGGACCGGGAGCGGCCGCGAGGCCGGCCCGGCAAACAAGCCCGCCCCCTGCGAAAGACTGCCGGGAGCGGCCGCGAGGCTGGCCCGGCAAACAAGCCTGGCCGCCCCGGCAGGCAGCAGCGGCCCTGGGGGCGGCGCTCGCCCTGTTTGCCCTGTTAAACGGCCTGGGGCTTTACCTAAAAAAGCGGATTCCCAAGCCTGACAGCCGGGCCAATATTCTTGTAATTCAGCCCAACATAGGCTCCATCCAGCATCTGGGAAAACTGCAGCTGGCGGGCCGCTCTAAAAACCCGTCCAAAAGCCAGAGCAAAAGCGAAAAGCCGGCGGGCGCCCCGAAAAACGCCCCGAAAAACGCCCCAAAAAACCCCAGGGGAAGCTCTGTAAAATCCTCCGCGAAAACCTCAGCAAAAACCGCCGGAGAAAAAGATCCCCGGCAAAAAAACGGCTCCTCCTATTTGGAGAATGTCCGCCGCCTGTTCCCCGGCCGGCCGAAAAAGCAGGCCCTGTTCATCACAAAGGAGCTGACTTACAAACACCTCCTAAAGGCCCGCAGAAAATACAAGAGCCGGAAAAATGTTGACTTGGTCTTGTGGCCGGAGGGCGCCTACCCCTATCCCATTGACAAGACAAAAAATCATGTTCCCATGCTCTCAAGGCTGGCAAAAAAAATCAGGGCGCCGATCGCCACTGGGGCGATAGGGCGGGACTCCAAAGGCTACAGCAACTCGCTGTTTGTTGTGGATCGGGAGGGGCGGCTTTTGAGGCCGGTCTACAGCAAAAGCCGGCTTCTGGCTTTTGGAGAGTATTTTCCCGGCTCTCGCCGGTTTCCCTTTCTGCTCAAAATGTTCCCTTATTTTGGCTCAAACCTTGTTCCGGGAGAGGGGCCGCTGACAGTCAGTCTGGAGGGCCTCTCCCTGGGGTTCCAGATCTGCTACGAAAGCCTGTTTGACAAACTCACAAGGGATCTGGCTGCGAAAAACCCCCAAATTTTGATCAATGTCACAAACGATTCCTGGTATGGCCCCTGGCAGGAGCCTTGGCAGCACCTGGCCATGAGCCTTGCCCGCGGCATTGAGGCCCGGCGGCCCCTGATAAGGGCCACCAACACAGGCATTTCCGCGGCGATTGGCTTTGACGGCTCAGTCCTGGAGCGCTCTCCCATAAACAGGCCCTGGGGCCATCTCTATGAAATCCCCTATTTTAAAGAGCCTCCGAAAACCCTTTTCATGGGCTGGGGGCTTTACATCAATGATATCTTTCTGGCCCTTTGGGCGCTCCTCTGCCTGGCGGCGCTTTTCCCTTTAAATTTTACAAAACCTGCGGCAAAATAAAAAGCCATGCCCCGCCTGGAAGACTTGGCCGCAGCCCTCAGGGAGCAGATCAGCTCAGCCCATGAAACTGACCTGGGGGACTTTAAGCGCCGCGCCCTGCTGTATTTGAACCGGTTTGCCGAAGAGGCGGAAAGCCGGCGGGCCAAAAAGGAGGCCGGCGCCTTAAAAGACTTTATCCTGCGCTTTGCGCCTCCGCCGGCGGAAGCCCGGCAGCCCCAAGACGCTCTGAATCAGGGGCAGGGGGAAAATATTGAGCTTTTAAGGGCGCTGATCCTGAAAAAGCTCCGCGGGCTTTATCCGGGCGCTTAGTCAATCACGATGGCCTTGCCGTCAATGACCTGTATGACCTGGCCTTTTTTTTTGCGGCCAAAAGCCTGTGTTTTGGCCAGCCGCTCCAGCCTTTCTGACCGGGTCACACGGCCGTATTCTTTTAGCTGGAAGTAATATTCGTCCCGCGCCGCGCTCAGGTTTTTGCTCTCATGATAAAGGGCATAGCTCAGGCGCCTGAGCGTGATTTTTGACAAGGCCGCCAAAAACAGCGCGCCGATGATCAGCAGCACGCTGGCAAAGGGCCTCAGATCTTCTTTTTTAAAAAATTTTTGCCGCCTCATTCCGCCCGGCCTCCGGTTTTGGCAGACAGACCCGCAAGTCCCGGCCCGTTTCCGCCTTTGACAAAAACCCTCAGTTTGGCGCTTCGGCTGCGGGGGTTTTGCCTGATTTCCCCAAGGGATGGCCGGATGGCTTTTTTGCCCAAAACTCTCCCCATGCCGGCAAGCTCAAAGGATTTCATGGCCTTTTTGACTATGCGATCTTCTAAAGAGTGAAAAGAAACAACAAGAAAATGCCCCTCCCGGCGCAGGCCGCCCGCAAGCGCGGGAAGGCTTTGGCGCAGCCCATCCAGCTCGTTGTTGACCTTTATCCTCAGGGCCAGAAAGCAGGCTGTGGCGGGATGGCGGCGGGGAAAGCCCCGCCGGCGGCGCGAGCTGCGGCTGGCAATGGAGGCCAGCTCGCCCGCGCTTTGGATCGGCTTTTTCCGCCTCTGCCGGCAAATGGCGCCGGCAAGGGGGGCGGGGTTTTTGATCTCCCCGCATTCCCGAAACACCCGCGCCAAATCATCTCTGGAAAACTGATTGACTATAACGGCGGCGCTCAGTTTTTGGCTTCTGTCCATGCGCATATCCAAAGGGCCTTCCTGATAAAAGCTGAAGCCGCGGCGCGCGTCATCCAGCTGGGGCGAGCTGGGCCCCAGATCTATAAGGATGATGTCAAATGCCTCCCGCCGGCCGTTTATAAGCAGGCCGCCGGAACAGCCCCGCAGACTGGCCGCGCGGCGGGGGCCGCCCTCCAGCCCGGGGCCGGGTTTGTCTTCGGGCGGCGGCTTTTGCAAAAGCGGCGGCGCGGCTGGATCTTGGATGGCAAAATCATGAAAGTTCCCGTAAATCAGCTTGATGCGGCCGTCTTTGACCGGCTTGAGGAAGCTCCCGCATGCCAGCGCCTCCTGATCCCGGTCAATGGCGGTGATCCGGGCCTTTGGGAATTTTTTTAAAAGGGCCAGCGAGTGCCCCCCTCTGCCAAATGAGCAGTCAAAAACAGTCCGCGGGCAAAAGCCCTTTGGATAAGCAGACAGAATCTCCTTAGTCATGACGGGAATGTGCCCGATCCCGGCGCCCGCCGGCGGGCTGGCCCCGCCGCCTTCTTTTTCAGCCTGTCTTTCTGAAAGTGGGGCTGGCATTAAGGAGTCCACAAGCATTCCTGGTTAAAAAGCTCCAACAATAAAAACCGGCGCCGCTGCATATATAATCATGTCTGCAAAATCAATGGCCTGCAAAATGTTTGCGCCGCCAAAGCCGCGCATGGCCGCAAAAATCCCCAGGCCATGCTGGCTTCGGCTTCGCGCGCAAAACTTCGCTCACAAAACAAGAGGGGCATATCCCTCTGGGAGCTGAAAATGCCCCTGAATCAAGTCCTCTGTCAGATCCTCTATGCGGGGCGGGTCCCAGGCGGGGGCGCCGGTTTTTTCCACCAAAAGGGCCCGGACGCCTTCCGAAAAATCATGGCGGCGGGCAAACTGGCAGGCCAGGATCAGCTCCATCTGAAAGGCCTCCTTGAGGCTCATGGCCTCCCCGCGCCTCAGCTGCCCGCAAATCACACCCGCCGAAGTGGGGGAGCCTTTGAAAAACGCCTTTTTGCAGGCCAGCCATTTTTTGTCCTCAATTTTTGAGTTTTTGAGCGCGCTTTGTATGGCCTGGATGTCTTTTGACTCCACGAGGCGGGAAATTTCCTCTTGATGGGATTCCAGCCAGCTTTCCCCCGCAGCCGGGGGGGCTGGCGCCTGAAGAGTCTTTAAAAAGCCCTCCAGCTGGCGGCCAAAGTCCTCCGCGCCCTCAAAGGACACAGAGACCAAAAACCGAAACAGGTCATCTTTGCCTGAGTCTTTAAGAATATAGCGGCAAAAATTTAAACGCCGCGCCTCCGCCGCGCTGAAGCGGCAGGCTGTGAGCGCCAGAAACCAGCCAAGGCCTTTTGGCGCGCGGCTCAAAAAAAAGCTTCCGCCCACATCGGGGAACAGGCCAATGGAGATTTCCGGCATGGCAAAGGACGCGCTCTCCGCCGCCAGGGCATGGGAGGCCGCGGCAAAAAGCCCCATGCCGCCGCCCATCACAAGCCCATGGCCAAAAACCGCAATGGGCTTGGGATACCGGCTCATCAGGTAATTTGTTTTGTATTCATTTTCAAAAAAGGGCCGGACAGCCAGGCCCGGATCTTCGCCGCGGCGGCGGGCCTCCTGGATTGTTTCCCACATGCTGCGGACATCGCCTCCGGCGGAGAAGGCTTTCGGCCCCGCGCCATGCAGAAAAACCAGCGAAACAGAAGGGTCATCCCGCCATTTTCTGAGCTGATCCCCAAGGCGGAGGATCATGTTCAGGCTCAGGGCGTTGAGCTTTTCCGGCCGGGACAGCCGAATCTCGCCCAAAAAAGATCCGTCCGGCTTTTTATGCTCCTTAAAAAGAATTTCCGGTTTTTGTTCCGAGTCCATAAAAGCGCCTTATAATTTTAAGGCGCTGGATTTCAAGCGCCTCTCCTGAAAACAAAGTCTTCTTGACTTAATAGCGCGGGAACGGCTGAGAAGCCAGCCCACAGCAAACAAGCCCCTCTGGACAAAGCTGCCAGTCTGCGGAGGAGGGGGAGCGGCAGCAAGGCCGGCCGGATAAAATAGATGCCATAGGAGGCCCCCTCTGGCCATGCCTGTTTCTCTGCAGCGGCCCGGGAAGGGCCGCAAGGCCGTCCCAGCAAACAAAAATAAAGTTTTTTTAGGCTATTGACCACAAAAAGTTTTTGCGCTTTAATGAGCGCATGATGAAAAAATGCCTCAAATGCCGGGGGGAGCTGGCCGGCTTCAGCTTTTACGGCCTCCACGGCGGCTGTTATAGGGATTGGTTTCAGGATCCCAGTCTCAAAGGCTTTGAGGGCTGGGATCTTAAAAATTCAGCCCCCTCTCCCCGCCCCAGCTCTGCCGAAAACCCCGCCGAAAGCCCTAACAGAGCGCGGCTGCGGGGGGCTGGAGCGGCCCGCTCGACTTTTTACCATGGCCGGTACCGCAAATACAGCGCGCAGAACAGCTGAAGGCTCTTGAAGGGTTTTTTAAGAGAGGCAGCTGAAGCCGCGCTGATCACATTTGAATTTTCAAGGATATTTATTAAGGGAAAAAGCCGGGAAAACTCCCGCAAAACCAGTATAAGCTGCGGGGGCGGCAAACTTTTAAAGGGGGAAATCATCATGCCAAAAGCGATAGATGTTTATTTGGAGAGGCGGAAGACAAGAGCTTATGCTGGGCGGCTCAGCCGGATCGGCAAAAGGTTTGTTTTTGAATACAGCGAAAAATACAGGCTGAGCCTGAACCCTCTGGCATTTGGCCCTGATCTTCCCCTTCATAAAAAACAGTTCAGCTCGCCGCGGCTTTTCCCCTCCTTTGCGGATCGGATCCCCATGAGGCAAAACCCGGCCTATGGGGACTACTGCCGGGAGGCCGGCATATCCCCAGCGGAGACCGATCCCATGATTTTGCTTGCCGCTTTGGGAAGGAGAGCGCCCTCCTCTTTTATTTTGGAGCCTGTCTGGGAAAAGCCGCTGTTTTCAGGCGGGGATTTAAAGAGGTTTCGCGCCAGGCTCAAGCTCTCCATCAGAGAGTTTGCCGATGTGTTTGAGATTTCCCCCTCAGCTGTCCACCGGATTGAAAGCGGCAAAACCAGCGGGCGGCGCGCGCTGAGGCAAATAGAGCCTTATGCCAAAAGCCCCAAAGCCGCTTTGCAAAAAATGCGGCAGACAGGGTTTAAGATAAACGAGGCCAAAAGGCTCGCGGCTGAATCCGCCCTCAGATCAAAACTGCAGGCGGCGGCAGCCCTGGGGCCCTGGACTGTCCGCGCGGAGGATCTGGCAAAATGCAGCCCTGAGCAGTTTGCGGAGCTTTTGAGGCGCCTGATCCTTGCTGAATGCGCGCATTGGGGGATTCCGCAAAGCGGCGCGCATGTTTCTGGCAATATAAACGCCCCTGACGGCGGGCAGGATGGGCTGATAAAATGGACCGAAGGGCCGCCGCGGACGGATTATTTTCCGCGGCGCTATAATTGTTTTCAAATGAAAGCAAAGCCGGTCAGGCCATCTGAATGCGAAAAAGAAATTTTGAGCTTAAAGGGGGAGCTGAAGCCTGCCATAAAAGAAGTCATAAAAAACAAAGGCGCTTATATTTTGCTCTCAATTCATGGGGTTTCCGGCATCCAGATCAATGAAAGGGAGGAAATTCTGAAGCGGGCTGTGGCGCGCTGTTTGAGGAAGCCGGCCCCGGCCAGGATTTCCGAAGAGACATTTGCTCCAGGCTCGGCCGCATCTGTGAAGGCTCCCATAGAGGTCCAGTTTTATGATGGAAACCGGCTGGCCAGCTGGGCCAGCTGTTATCCCTCTGTGGCGGCCTGGCTTTTAAAAGAGGTCTGCGGGAGGCCGCTTGGGCCTTGGCTCTCCTGGACAGAGTGGAGCCGGGAGGATGAGGATTTTTCCTCTCAGTTTATGTGTCATAAGGGGCTGGAGGCCAAAAGAAATCAGCTTTATGAGGCGCTGTCCCGGCCGCGGCAGACTGCGCGGCTTATAGGGGCCTCCGGCCTGGGGAAAACCCGCCTTGCTCTGGAGGCTTTGCGCCCCGCGGCAAAAGATGATTTGTCCCCCTTAATTCTCTGCGCCTCCGCGGCCGATCTGAAAGAATCTGACATAAGGGAGCTAAAAGCCTCGCGGGCCATTGTGATTGCGGATGACTGCCCGCTGGAAAAAGCGGAGGCCTTTCACAAAATCGCCCTTCAGGAAGACTCCCGGCTGAGCCTGCTGACCATAGAGCATGAAAGCAGGGCTTTGGAGTCAGAGCTTTTGCAAGCCGGCGAAACTCTTAAAATCAAGCTGGAGCCTGACAATGAAATCACTAAGAAAATCCTCTGCGGGAATCAGGCCATTGCAAATAAATATTTCACTCCAGCAGTTCTGGAAATCATGCGGGGCTTTCCCTTAATGGCCAAACTTCTCAGGGATGCCGGCCCGCGCGCCCTGCTGGAAAATGATATTTCAACAATTAAAAACAAAATGCTTTTTGGCCTGCGGGAGCCAGACCAGCAGGCCTTAAAAGCCATAAAAGCCTGCGCGCTGTTTGAGAGTGTATGCTTTGAGCGGGATGAGCTGGAGAGAAAGGGGTGGCTGATCGCCTCTTCCGGCATGCCAAGACGGCCTGAGGAGGCGCGGTTTATTGCCAAAACCATCTGCAAAATGGATTATGATGAGTTTTACAGGCATATTCAGTTTTTCAAAAAAAGAAAAATCATCCAGCAGACAGGGAGGTTTATACAGGTCCGGCCAAAGCCTCTGGCTGTCTGGCTGGCAAAAGACCTTCTTTGGGAAACCCCTCTGGAATCCGCGCTTCAATGGCTTTCGGATATGAAGCCTCCCGCAGAGCCTGAAAAAACTCCAGGGGAAGAATCAGCCCTGGCGCAAAGGCTTATTGGAGATATTTCTAAAGAGGAAAAAGCGGTTCTGGATCAATATCAGAAGGATTTTTTGATATTGCATGGCCTGCGCGACTCGTTTTGCCGGCAGCTGGGCTGGCTGAAGCCATCGTCAGCGAAGGCGGGAAAGCTGGCGGAGCGGATGTGCGGGGCGGGCGGCCTTTTTGGGACAGAAGACGCGCTCAACACAGAATGGGGCTCCCGCTGCTTTTTGGAGCTGGCGGCCCTTTGCCCAAAAACCGCTCTGGAGACTCTGCATCAGATTTACAGCCGAAAGCCCGCCGCGGAGCTTTTAAAGAAAAAGGCCCGTCCGGGGGCGCCCTCTTTTTCCTATATGCGCGGCATATCATTGTTTGGCAGCAGGGGGCTTTTGCCTTATGAGGGCGCGATGAATCTGATTGCCGCGCTTCGGAAGCTGGCCGCCAAAAAAGATTTTTATCCGAAGGCCGCCCGCCTTCTGCTGAAGTTTGCGGAGGGGGAGGGGCCAAACAACAGCTGTGACAGCGCCACAGCTGTATTTGCAGATCATTTTCAGCTTTTGCTTTCAGGGACAGAGGCTGGGCCGCTGGAAAAATTTCAAATCATTGGGGAAATAAAAAAATCCGGCTCATTAAAGCAAAAGGAAATCGCCATAACAGCTCTTGAGAAGGCTTTAAAAGACCGGCATTTCAGCCGGTCTGGCTTTATGAATGAACATAAATTGGGGGAGAATGTTAAAGACTGGCAGCCTCAAACAAAAAAGGAAGTCTTGGAATATCACCGCCAGGCTCTTGAGCTTTTGGCGCAGTTTGCTCTGGAAAATCCAGCCGCGCCGGAGATCCAGGAAATGGCCCAAAAAGCCATTGTCAATCATCTGCCCGGCATGTTTTGGGAGGGCTTATACGGGGAGTGGGAAAAATCTGTTAAAGCCATTGCCAAAGCCCGCGGCGGAGGCTGGCCTCTGGCGGTTGAGAGCCTGCTGGATTTTTTGGATATAAACGAAAACAGGCTGAAAGCCGGGGAAAAAAATCAGCTGAAAGCTCTTGTTGATTTTTTGCGGCCAAAGGGCGGCTTGGCCGGGCGCCTTCGCTTTTATATTTCCCAATGCCCCTGGATTTATTTGTATGGCGGGAAAAACCAGCCAGAGCGGGAGTATGAGGATCTCTTTGGCCGCCTGATCGGGGATTTTGCCGGTTATTTGAAGCGCGCGGAGGCTTTGGCGGCCCCCGGCTCCCCGCTTTATGTTTTGTTTCATGGGGAGCAGAGGAATACAGCCCGCTTTGCGAGGGAGCTTGCCGGAAAGCTCCCGGCTTTGTCACAGAACCCTCTGCGCTTTGGCTTGAATCTTTTGGAAATTTTAAAGCAATGGAAAGCAGACAGAGACTTTAATCCGTCTTTTTTATGCGGCTTGATTGAGGGGCTTGAGGGTTTGGGCGAAAAAAGCGCAAAGCCATCCGCCCCCGGCAAAAATCCCGCAGCCGCGGGGCCAGCCCGTTATAAATCCCTTATTTTGGACAAGATTGCCGGAGACAGCGATTTAAGAAGCCTGCTCCCCGCCGCTTATTTCCTTATCAGTTTAAACGATGAGGATATTAACCGGCTCACTGCCGCCCTGGACAGAGCGGACTGGCCGGCAGACGATCTGGGCGAGGCATTGGCCTGCGGCTCAAAATGCCGCTCAGCCAGCCCGGAGGCCATGTCGCGGCTGCTCCGCAAATTGAGCGAAAAAAGCGCCGCTTGCGCCCGCGCCGGCGGGCTTGCAGCCGAGGCGTATATGCATGGCCAGACTCCAGAGGCAAAAAAGAAGCTGCTGCCCGCGCTTTTTGGCCTCTTGACAAGGGAGGGATTGTATTCTGAGCGGCCCGCCGCGCCTTCGGGATACAGCCGCTGGCAGATGGCCTTTAAAAACATTATAGACAACGGGGAGATCCTGGAATCCAATGAGCATGGAGAAAAATTTGCCAGGCATTTTTTCTCTCAGATTTTTTATTCCAAAGATTCCCCTTATGATTTGCCTATAGGGCATGAAACAATTCGCGCATGCTTAAAAAAAATTCTGGAAAAGCAGCCCGCCGCCGCTTTATCCGAAACAGCCAAAATTCTTTCAGGGACAGGGGAAAACTCTGGAAAGCGTCCGCCGGAGGAAAAAGCAGCCGCCCGGCAAAAGCTCAGCTTTTTTTTTAGAAATGAAAACTCAAACTGGATCGGAGGCCTCCTGAACTCTTTGTTTGAGCAAGGCCCTCTTGCCAGCCAGGCGGCGCCAGAGCATCATCTTCTGTCAGCTGTTCCTGAGGAAATGTTAAGAGGCTTTTGCGCAAAGGCTCCCGATCATATCCCCGCTTTTTTGGCCCAGAGCCTGTGTCTGTTTTCTTATGACAAAAGCATGGGCCGGATGTCCTGGTCCGGCTTTGCCCGGTTTTTGTTTGAGGAATATGGGGGCAGGGAAAACTTGACGGAGGCTCTTTATGCGGGCCTGGGGCATTTTTCATGGGTCCGGCGGGGGTCGGATTATTTCCCGCAAATCAGGGCGGCTGTGGAAGAGCTAAAGAGCCATAAACATAAAGCTATAAGGGATTTTGCTGAAAATTATCTGGAGTGGCTGGAAATCAGGGCAAGCCGCCTTGTTTCCGGCCCCGCTTTTTCAGGCGGCGCCTAAAGCCGGCTTTTTTTGCCGCTTTTTGAGAGAGTCTGCTTAGAGGCGCGGGAGCGGCCAATAGGCCGGCCATCGAAGCGGCGGGAGAGCTGACATCAACCACCCTTATCCCATAGTTTAGCGCGTCTTTTTCCAAAGAGGAAGGGATTTCAGGCAAAATCCGGCCCCAAAGGCCCTCTTTAAGGGATTTTGGCCAGCGCCAAGGCTCTTTTCCGCCGGGAGCGGCCGCGAGGCCGGCCCAGCAAACATATATGGACACAGCCGAAAGAAAAAAAGCGGTGGAGTGGAGTTTTCCACAAAAACCCCCGCGCCGCCAGGGAAAGCAGCTTTTTTAATCTCACCTGAAACAAGCATCGCCTTAAACAAAGGAGGCCAAAACAGCCCGCAAACCAAAAAACAGGATGAGACTGCAAACATATATCCGGCCTGTTAATGGGGCTTTTGCCCCTGGCCCTTATGAAATCCGCGCTTTTCCGCCTTATCAGGCAATCGGCGTCTTAATGCGCCCTGTTTACTCTCAGGCTCTGGAAAAGCCGGTCTTACCTGTTTTGTCATAATGCAAACTATGGCAATCTCCTTGGTTTATGCAATGCCTTTAATCACCGCTTTAACTGCCGCTTTTCAAAATCCTCCCGCTCTTATAGCTCTTTTCAAAGCGCAGGAGCGACCACATAACCCGCGCGTTCTTGTTCGCCAAAGCCACAACCGCCTTGTTGTGCCCCCGCCTCTTCTCCACCCCCGCAGCCCACCGGGAGCGGGGGTCCTTTTTCCGCAGAGCAGGCCTTAAAGCCGCCCGCGCCCCATGAATCAAAAGACTCCGCAAATAACAATCCCCCCTCTTGCTGATGCCCAAAAGCCGGACCTTCCCCCCGCTGCTGCTCTGGCGGGGAACCAAACCCAGCCAGGCGGCGCATTCCCGGCCATTCTTAAACACCCCCGCATTCTCCCCGCAGGCCGAAACAAAGGCCGTCGCCGTCAAAAGGCCGACACCCTCCACTTTCGCGAGGCGCTGGCAAGCCTCCGACTCTTGAAAAACAGCCCCTATCCGCTTGTCAAAGCCATCAATCCGCTTGTCAAGCTCAACAAGCTCGCTGTAAAGCTCCCGGAAGAAGTCCCGCGCGCGGGGGGAAAGCTTCTCCATGCCCTCCTCAGACTCAATGACGGGCATCAGCCGGCCCCTCACATTCTGTATGCTGCGGGGCAGAACTATCCCATATTCTCCAAGCAAGCCCCTGATCTCATTCACAAGAGCCGTCCGGCGCCGAACCTGCCTCCTCCTTATCCTGTGGAGCGACTGAATATCCTGCTGATAAACAGATTTTTGAGGGACAAAGCGCATGCCCGGCCGCTGAACGGCCTCGCATATCCCCTCCGCGTCATTTTTGTCGCTCTTGTTGGACTTAATGTAGGGCTTAATAAACTTTGCCGCCATGATCCTCACATCATGGCCCATCTTTTTCAGCTCCCTTGCCCAATAATGGGACCCGCCGCAAGCCTCCATGCCTATCAAACAGGGGGGAAGCTTGGCCATAAACTCTGGGAAACGGGCGCGGCGCAGGGCCTGGCTGAACACAGCCGCCCCCCTTTTGTCCGCCCCGTGGACATGAAATATATTTTTTGACAAATCTATGCCTAATGTTGTAACTTTCATCTTGGACCCTCCTTTTTTTTGTTGATTTTGATAATCATCATCATTATCATGGCTCTTTTTAGAAGCCGATCCTTTTAAAAGGCTGGGTCCATTTTATCAGGCAAGGCCGGCCCAGATAAACAGCCGCGGCTTATTCAGCCTGGCCGTTCTGAGAGCTTTTGACCTCGCCGTTTTTGAGCTTGATGATCTCAGCTTCAGGCAGGCCAGTCACTTTGGAAATAGAGGAAATCTCAAACTTTTCCTTAAGCATGTTTAAAATGACCTCCCGATCCCTCGACTGACGGCCTTCCTGACGGCCTCTTTCCTTAATTTCTTCTTGTATTGTCATATTGCCTCCTTTTTTCAATAACCCCCGGCGGACAGCCTCCCGCTCCGCCTCCATCCATACCTCTGGCTTCATTTTATAACCCTCAAGCAAATAGTCAACTATATTTAACACAAAATTTGGATATTTCTTTAAAAGATCCCCCCCGAACATGCCCAAAACCTTCAAAACAAACTCCACATCCGCCCCGCGATCCCGAACATGCCGCAGCAAATACAGACATCCCCTGATAATCTTAGCCCCTGATTCCTTAAAAAACTCCTCCAAACGGGGATCATGCAGGTCCAGCAGATACGGCTTAAATCCCAGCATATTTTGCCGCGCAATCCGGTTTTTCAGGGAAACTTGATGGCCAAGAGCCTCCCGAAGGGTAAGAGGGCCTTTGTATGGCCTCCTTCCCTGATGAACAAAAACAGACAAAATCTCCGGCAGAAAGCCATGCTTTTCAAAATAGCTGTTTGAAAACTGCGTCTGATAGCGGTAAAACTGGGCAAATGTCTGTTTAGGCTCATATTGCGACTTATGCTCAATCACGATGTAAGTCAAAACCCCCGGATCCGACAAAAGGGGGACCGCCGCAACCAGGTCAGCTCTTTTGCTGTCGTGAAAGCTGTCCTTTGCCAAATCGCATTGCTTCCAGTCATACAGGGCAAACGCTTCTGGGGGAAGAGCCAGCCAGCAAAGCTCAGCAGCCGCCCCTGGCAGCTCGCAGCATCGCTTGAAAAAATTATCATGAATGCCTGATGTTTTTGCTGTCTCGGAAACTGGGTCTGCTTTTTTTGTCATAAATCCTCCTTTGTTTTGTTTGACTGGCCTAAGGATGGACTGAGAGGCTAAAATTGCCCGCAAATCCGTATGGCTTGAGGGTCTGTTTCTGATGGACGGCCTTTGCCTGCAGCCATTCCTTGCTCATACAATCAGTCTTTGGACAGGAAAACAAGAAAAAAAGCAAAAAAATAGAGAAGACCGCCTGATTGCCTGCCGCCGGGAGGGGAGCCAGCCCCTGGGGCAAGCCGGCTGGCTCCGTGGGGAAGCCGGGGATCAGCGGCGGGGCCTGGGGGAAAGCTGGCTCAGCGCCAAGGCAAGCCGGGGATCAGCGCCGGAGGAAGCCGGCTGGCTCTGGGGATAAGCAAAGGCTCGGCGCGGGGACCAGCTTTTAGAGGCCCAGAGCCGGAGCAGCCCTGAGCCGGCCATTGAAACAAACCCCTCTGGGACAGCACGGGAGATTTTGCAGCTGCGGGAACAGCCGATAGGCTGTCCAGACAAACAAGACAAGCTTGTCTCTCTGTGGGGGACAGGGAACGGCTGAGAGGCCGGCCATCGAAACAGATCCCAGCGCCGAACCTGCGGCCCAGCGGCAAGGCTATCCCCTTAAAATATCCGTTTTTGTGGAAGACTGCCGGGAGCGGCCGCGAGGCCGGCCCAGCAAACAAGCGCGGCTTATTCAGCCTGGCCGTTCTGAGAGCTTTTGACCTCGCCGTTTTTGAACTTGATGATCTCAGCTTCAGGCAGGCCAGTCACTTTGGCTATCAGAGAAGCGTCCAGCTTTTCCTTAAGCATATTTAAAATGACTGCCTGGCGCTCTTCCTGCCGGCCTTCATGCCGGCCTTCCTGCCGGACTTCCCCACGGACTTCCCCACGGACTTCCTCCCGGACTTCCTGCCGGACTTCCTCCCGGGCTTCCTCTTTCATGTACTCTCTTACATTCATAAAACCTCCTTTTGAAAAAATGCCCCTTCTGACTGCATCCCGCTCCAGCTTCTCCCATAACTCCTTCGTCATCCCTGGAATAGAAGACCAAAAATAACTCCCCACATTCAGAGCCAAATCATCCCGGTCACCAGTCCAGTTGTCAAACAGCGAAATCGCCTTCCTCAGCTCCCCCTCCTCCGGCTTTAAAGACCTGGCCTCCTTCAGAGCGCTCAAAAAACCCCGGCTCTTAAAACTCCTGTCGGCAATCGCTTTCCTCGCGGCGGGAGAGCTGACATCAACCACCCTTATCCCATAGTTTAGCGCGTCTTTTTCCAAAGAGGAAGGGATTTCAGGCAAAATCCGGCCCCAAAGGCCCTCTTTAAGGGATTTTGGCCAGCGCCAAGGCTCCTCACCGTTATAAAGCAAAACAGCGATCACAAGGCAGTCCTCATCGCCTTTTTCCAAGCTTTCGCTTATAATAAGGGTTTTGTATTTGAGAATCTGACAATAAATCCAGCGGGTGAAGCGGGATTTATGCTCTAAAAGCAAAAAAATCTTGGCTTTTCTTTTGGGATTCCTTTTAAGCGGAACGGAAAAAACCACATCCGCCCTTGCGCCATGAGCGCCTGGATCATTAAAAGTGTCTTTCTCAGCCCTGAGCCGGCTCCAGTCAAAGGCATCCAGCTCTTTTTTGGAAAAAGCCATCTTAAACAGCTCAAAGGCAAAATCGGGGATGGAATAGCAGGCTTTAAAAAAAACATCGTGATGCCCGCCAGAGGGCTTGCTTGTTGGGCCGGCCTCGCGGCCGTTCCGTTTGAGCTTGCTGGCTGTTGTTTTTGTCATAAAAACCCTCCTGGGGGGCTGCCTGGCAAATCCGCGGGAGTTTTTCCCCCCCTGCCTATAAAAATATCGCTTTTGAGCGGGAAGTCAACTAAAAAAACGAAAAAAAAGCGAAAAAAAAAGAGCGGCCCTCCCCCCGCCGGGCGGCTGAGGCCGCAGCGGCGGATCAGGCGGGCCAGCCCCTGGGGCAAGCTGGCTGTCTCCGGGGGGAAGCCAGGGATCAGCGCCGGGGCAAGCCGAGGATCAGCGCCGGGGATAAGCAAAGGCTCGGCGCGGGAACCAGCTTTTAGAGGGGTAACCTCGCGGTGATTCTGATTTAAAGCTGTTTAGATGTCCAGAACCTGAGAAGCCATGCGCCGGCCATAACTGGAACGACTGATAGGCCGGCCATTGAAACAAACCCCTCTGGGACAGCACGGGAGATTTTGCAGCTGCGGGAACAGCCGATAGGCTGTCCAGACAAACAAGACAAGCTTGTCTCTCCACAGAGGACCGGGAACGGCTGAGAGGCCGGCCATCGAAACAGATCCCAGCGCCGAACCTGCGGCCCAGCGGCAAGCCTATCCCCTTAAAATATCCGTTTTTGTGGAAGACTGCCGGGAGCGGCCGCGAGGCCGGCCCGGCAAACAGGCAAGGCCGTCCAGACAAACAATCCTGCCGGTCTGCCGAACCTGCGGGAGCGGCCAATAGGCCGGGCCCTGCAAACAAGCCAAGCCAAACAGAGTGAAAACCCTCCCTCAGCCCTCAAAAATCCCAACAAAGCGGGAATGCCCCGCAAAACCCCAAAATCCCCGCAAAACCTCAAAATCCCCGCAAAACCCAAATAACCACACAGCCCCCAAAAAAATCCAAAAAAGAGCCAAAAATCCAAAAAAAACCGGCAGCCGGCGGCAAGCCCGCAAACAGGACTAAAGGCTGGCAGGGATCTCCATGCCCCCAGGGATTCTCTGGAGGTTTAGGGGGCCTCCCCCCGCGGAAAAAACTTTTTTAAGGACCTGGCTCAGGCCTCCGATAAGGCCATTAGGAAAACTTTTTTAAGGAGGTCCCTATGAAACGCTTTAAGCATCCCCTAAATCTTGTTCTGGCTTTTTCTTTGTTAACTGGCCTTGTTCTGACAGGCCTGACAAGCTGCACCCCGACCGGCCCCGCTGGCGCGGCAGGGCAGCCTGAGGACCGCCCAAGAGAGCGAATTGAGCGCTCAGACAGGGAATACAGGGAGAGAAGAGATAAAGACGAGGACAGAGACCGGGTCATCAGCAGGTATAAAGAGAGGGACCGCCGCGGCGCGGACTGCGCGGGCGATGACGACTGCGAGGAGCTTTGCGATGACATTTACGACCGCAAAAGGGACAAGGACGACTGCGAGGAGCTGTCAGCCAGAAATGTCGAGCTGCTGGCCGAGATTTACGAAATTCTGGAGGACCCTGATGAAGACTCCCTGGAGGACATGGACCTGGAGGCTTTTGAGGCGCTTATCAACATCAGCATTGAGCCTCTGGACGATGTGGTTGGCGATTACAGCCGCCGGGAGGCAAAAGTCATGCTGGCTTGGATTGCCAGCGATTCTGAGGCGGCCACCATATTTGAAAAAGAGGACGATGACTTTAAAATCTTTGAAAAGCTTCTTAAAGAAATTAATAACGATCGCGTGAAAGCTCTGTATGGCTCCATTGACGGAAGCGATAATTTTATGGAGATAATGGTCGAAGATGGAAACGAGGAGGCCGGTGAATGGATTCATGAATTTATGGACCACCTTTGTGATGAAGAGCTTAATTACCCTAACGGGCTTGAGGATGAAAAGTGTCTGAGAACATACTGTGGAATAGCTGAGCACATGAATGATAATGACGCTGAAGATATGACAGATTTTACATATTTTGAGGATTATCTCGAGGGCCTCATTGAAGATGGAGTGAATAACGCTAATTGGAAGAGTGGCAGCGATATTAAGAGAAAACATGACGATAGTAATGATGACCCTGATTTTGATGATCTGGATGAAAACTGGTGGGAAGAACTATGCAGCGCTAGCGACAGAAGCGATTGTGCTGATGAATCTTGCTGATAATCACAGTAACAGAGCAACTAAGCAAGCCAGCCCAAACGCCCTCCAGCCAAAAGCCGCCCCACGCCGGGGCGGCTTTTTTATTGCAGCCAGCCCGCGCCCAGACCAAATGCCCAAAAACCAACCACCGCCCCCCTCCAGACCGGCTTTTTTATTGCAGCCAGCCCGCGCCCAGACCAAATGCCCAAAAACCAAACATCGCCCCCCTCCAGACCGGCTTTTTTATTGCAGCCAGCCTTTCCACAGCCCCAGAGCTGATGGCAGCCGCAAAAATCCTCTCCCGCAGAGAGCCCCCAAACACAGCGCCAGCAAAAGCTAACCTCGCCTGCCCCCCTCCCCTTCCAGACCAGCTCTTTTATCCCCATTGCGCGCCGCAGAGCCCGCGCTTCTCCCTATTGCAAAAAATCAAGCGCCATAACCGCCCCCTCCAAACCGGATTTTTTATTGCAGCCAGCCTGTCCACAGCCCCAGCGCTGATGCGCAGCCGCAAAAATCCTCTCCCGCAGAGAGCCCCCAAACACAGCGCCAGCAAAAGCTAACCTCGCTCCCCCCCTCCCCTCCCCTTCCAGACCAGCTCTTTTATCCTCATCGCGCGCCGCAGAGCCCGCGCTTCTCCCTATTGCAAAAAATCAAGCGCCATAACCGCCCCCCCTCCCTCCAGACCCGCCACTCTCCACAAAAAGCACCCGCCCAAGCTTGGCTAAACAAACCAAACGCCTGCCAGCCCCCCCCTCCGCCCCCCTCCAGGCATTCTTTTATGCTCTGCATCATGAAGGCTTGACAATTGCTCTGCCCGCCCCCATCTTAAAAAAACCGCCCCTTGGAATAGGCCGGGGGGCTGTTTTTAAATTAAAGGAGGCAATATATGGGGTATATCAAAGATATCATAGCATCTATAATAGGCAACATTATAGCGGCGGTTTTCCGTATTATATATAAGCAGATAAAAGAAAAGCGGCAAAAAAAGAAATGTGAACGCGAAAATGTGATAAAATACATAAATGTAATCCGCAACAAGATAGGAAGCAAAAAAATAGATTATTTAATGAGAACTGTCAAATATAAAACTGAAAGCGAGGTTCAGTCAAAAGTCTTAGAATTGATGGAATACCGACTTAAAGAAATAAAAAAGGCGCTCAATGAAGAGAAGCATAGCTCTCTTTATATTCTTAGAGAGCTGGGCTTTTTAATGGCCTTGCTCGAAACAAAAACCCTTGATTGAATGGAAAAACAGAGCCTTTGCGCCGCAAGCCAAATTCAGAGTTTTTTTGAAAAGAAAAAAAGAAAAGACTCTTGTTTAAAAAATGATTTAAAAAAAGCTTCTGAGTCTGATTTGTCTTGCCAGTTTATAAAGCAGCGGGGGGGATCTTGAATTGAAAGGGCTGGCCTCGCAAGAAACAGCCGCGAGGCTGGCCCCGCAAATAGGTTCAGCGCTGGGATCTAAGGGAAAACCAGCAGGCTCGGCGCCGGAACCAGACAAAAGCGGAGGCTCAGCGCTTGGCCCGGCCGCCGCCAGGCAAAAGCAGTTTATGGCTGAGGAGGCTTGGCGGGAGCGGGGGCCAGGCTTTGGGAAAGAGAGTCAGTGTTTTAGAGATAACTGCTGCATGGAGGCAGTTTCTTCTTCCATTCAACGGCGTTGTTGTATATGGGGTTTAAGAGACACAGTTTCTTGCCAGATATTTCATTACTGGACCTTTGGGCAGGCCATCATATTCATCAGCTTACACTTTAAAAGCGCTTCATTTGCCTGACAGGCAAAATTCCTGGAAACAAGCCGGCCCCCAAAAAGCGCCAGTCCAAGCTTGGCTCAACAAACCAAACGCCCTCCAGTCAAAACCTGTCCCCCCGCCCCACTCCAGAGCGGCTTTTTTATTGCAACCCGCCTGCCCTCCAGCCCCAGAGCTGATGCGCAGGAACAAAAATCCTCTCCCGCAGAGAGCCCCCAAACACAGCGCCAGCAAAAGCTAACCTCGCCTCCCCCCTCCCCTCCCCTTCCAGACCAGCTCTTTTATTCCCATTGCGCGCCGCAGAGCGCGCCCCTCCCTCCAGCCCCAGCGCCGAACCTGCCTGCCTGTTGGAATGGCCGCCAGGCCCGCCCCCTAAACCAGCCCCCCCTCACCCGCTCCCCTCCAGGCATTCTTTTATGCTCCGCATCATTAAAGACTTGACAAAACCCCTGCCAGCCCCCATCTTAAAAAAAGCGCCCCTGGAACAGGCTAGGGGGCTGTTTTTAACAAAGGAGGACATTATGAGGTATATAAAAATAGACGCCTTTAGGGAAAAATATAAGGAAAAAATTAAGTGGCATTATATAAATAATCATAATAAATATATGGACGCAGAAAAAACAAGAAATTTGCTTGGCATTCCAGAGGAAGATTGTCTTAACATCAATAGAATACATGCCCCTAAACTTTTTAACCTGCATGCCATGCTTCTGGAATTGGAGAGAGAAGGGGTTTTAAAGCGGCTGAAGCGCAGCGGCGAATTTATATTTATACTGAAATAGGCTGTCTGTGGGCTTTCCATAGAAACAGAGGCGGGTTTGTGGCGCTGGGTCTCCGATTTTCCCGCAAAATGATTAGGCCGGCCATCATTTGCTCACAAACTGTCATAAGTCTGCCTCCTTATAAGTCTTTGAGGACTGTATTCAGGCGGTTTTTTTCATCCTCTGTTGTGTCTTCATGCGCCGCCTTTTCGGAAATAAGGCGCTTAACCTGATTTACCTCGGAAGGAGTCCTCAAAATAATAGGGGAAATCCTTTTAATCTCCTCCTTGGAAAATTCCATAATATTCTTATGGTTCGGGAATACAAGAGACGCCCACCGCACCCGTGGTTCCTGGCGGAATTCCTTCAAATATTCTATAAAATATCCTTTTATTTGATCATCACTCATCATAATCTTGCCTCCTTTAGCTGTTTTAGCCTACGCGCCTTCAGCCTCTCTCTTATTGCCTTCAGCATTCTTAGCGCTTCTCCCAGACTTTTTGGATAATCCTTAGACACTGCCCCGCCCAAACTTTAGCCAAACACCTCAAATCTAACTGACAACAGCCATGTTCAGCGCGGGGGCCAGGAGGGTTGAGGAAAAGCAGAGATTCCTGTCCATTGCGCGAGACAGCTTTCAAGCTCTTTCCGGCGCTGGATCTCAGCGGCGCTCAGCGCTCTTTTATCTGCAAGCCAAAGCAGCTCCCGAACTCTGGCGTTTCTCTCTTGGACTTTTTTTGCCAAATACATCATAGCCAATATATCATTATAAGGAAGCTGCGGCTGGCTCCAGCAAAGCAGCGCATGGAAGGGGGCGCCCGGACCCCTGCTTGAATACAGCTTCCCCAAAGGCGGAATCTCTTTTGGGAAGCCCATCATGCTGGAAAGTCTGGCGCTTAAGAAATCGTGGTTTCCTTTTGAGGGCCAGATAAAAATAATATCCCTTTCAACACAGTAAAAATAACTGTCCTCAAGCGCGGCGTCAGCATGCATCAAAAGATTTTTTATCGGGGATGGGATATTTTGTTGATCGCCAATATAAGAGTTGAAATAATTATTTTTTAATCTCGCAAAAAAACTATTCATAACAGCGCCTCCATTGACAAAAATGCAGTTCATAAGACATCCTTCCTGACAATATGCCTCTAAAATTAGATTATGGCTGATTTTTCAAAAAAGCAATATATTTTTTCTGTCCGCTGCCGCGGAGCGGCAAACCTTCAGGGCCTCCGCTGCCGGCCCCGGCCTCTGACCCCGCGCCCCCGCCGCCAGCCTCCAGCCCCGGCGCCGCCAGCCTCTGCTGTTCCCGCCGCCCTCAGGCCAGCCCTCAAAATCATCCCCTCAGAACCGGAATGGCCGCCAAGCCATCCAACAAAACAAACCGCGCTTTTTTATTCACGGCAGCTGTCAAAAAACCCGGGGCTTAGAGCCTTCAGGATTCAGCAAAACCGCATTCTCCCCTTTGACCAAAATCATAAACATTCCCTTGTCAATTACATATTTGACAGCCTCAGCCGATGCTCTCAAACTGGCCATGCCCGCATATACAACCAAATGGCTGAACTCAGGGCAATACTCCTTAAACTCGGCCATCACCTCTAAAAACTTGTCAGCTTTTTTTTGTTCCAAAGTGGACTTGGCCTCCACAACTACAATCTCCCGACCGTTCAAAGCAATCAAATCATACTCCCTTATGCGGCTGTTTAAGCGCCCTGTGTAATTGGGAATTGTTTTTTTAAGATCCAAGCCCGCTCTGTTAAGAGCTTCGATTAAATTCCCCTGTATCAGAGCCTCCACCAAATCCCCCCATAAATTGCCGTATTTGCCGTCCAATTTATTGATCTGCCGCCAGGTTTCCTGGATTCGCCGGTCGGCCTCCCTCTTCGATTCTTTAATCATGCGGCTGAGCTCCCGCAGATGGCGGTCTGTCTCCTCCCGGCTGGCCCGCATCCGGCGGTCTGCCTCCTCCCGGCTGGCCCGCATCCGGCGGTCTGCCTCCTCCCGGCTGGCCCGCAGCTGGCGGTCAGACGCCCGCATCCGGCGGTCTGCCTCCTTTTGGCTTAAAGACACTTCTTTTAAAATCTTCCAAATCTCATCGGGAGATGGGACATGGCTTTTCCCAGAGTTTTGCTCAGAATCTGTTATTCTGCTCATTTTACTGCCTCCTTATTTATGATTTTTTGCCGCTTTTCCGAGATTATACAACAATTATACAGTGATTATAGCGCAAATCCACAAGCATTTGAAAAAAAAACCTCCGCGGACAAACAGTGTTCTTTCCAGGCGCTGAGCCTGCCTGCCGTAAGCGCCCGACAGGCCAGCCCCCTAAACCAGCCCTGCAGCCGCTAATCACAGCGGCGGGGAAATCTAAGCAAGCCAGCCCAACCGCCCCTCCAGTCAAAATCCACTCTACTCTGGGCAGTTCTTTGATTCCTGGCAAAAGCGCAGATTAAGGCCTCCTTTTGGCAACATGCCTCTAAAATTATATTATGGCTGATTTTTCAAAAAAGCAATATATTTTTTCTGTCCGCTGCCGCGGAGCGGCAAACCTTCAGGGCCTCTGCTGCCGGCCCCGGCCTCTAACCCCGCGCCATCGCCCCGCAGCCTCCAGCCCCCGCGCCGCCAGCCTCCGCTTTTTCCCGCAGCCCTCAGGCCAGCCCTCAAAATCAGCCTCTCCCCAAAATCCAAAGCCTTTTTCCTCAAAAAAACGGCTTGGACTGAGCCTCATTTATTGGACAAGAAAAGCTTGAAGTTCAGATGACAGCATTCCTTTCAAAAATCTTCTCCCCATTCTGATATGCCAAGAAACCACATATCACCTTCAATCTTAGCGCCATTGGCAAAATAAATTCCGCTAAAACCATGCAGCTTTCCTGACTCTCTGTTTTTATAAAGCCGTTTTTCACCGCCAATAAGCCAGGCCAAACATAAGTTGTCTTTATTTAGCCATGAAGCCAATATATCCGTCTTTGCTAAAGGGCAGGAAGGGCCTTTAGATTTAACGCCGGGGTCTTTAAAAACAGACATATTATTATCATTTATCCAATTTTCAAATTGTCCAGAAGGGCATTTTAAGTTTAATTTATCAATCAGGGTTTTTGATGGGAGATAAAAAGAAATGGTCTCATCTATAGAATAATCTGTGTTTCCAGCCTCCCAAGTATATTCTGTATAGAGGCGCAAATGTTTAATATCCAATATGGCATGATTTCCTGACAATTCATCTTTCCAGCCCTTATCATCATATTTTTCATCACACACTGGATATTCTTTAAGAAATCTGTCTCCCATGCCCCATCCTGCTGTGATATCAGAATTGCGAAGGTCTTTGTTTTTTAATTTCTCACAAAGAACATCACGATCTTTTTTAGATACAATTATGGCGCTTGTCCTAAACCAGATCTCCAGATCATACAATCTTTCCCCTGTTTTATAAGGGGAAATTTTTTTTTCTTTAAGTGAAAAACTATGAAGAGCTGTCCATAAGCTGCCATCTGTTGGATCTGCTGCTTGAATGCTCTTTTTAAAAGGAATATCTATATTTTTTGATTTGAGCCATTCCTTTTGTTTTTCAAGGCTCTCTTCAGGAAAATTATAGGCATAAGAAGGCTGCCACCAGCAATTTGAGGCGTTTTTCAGATTGCGGCCGGCGCCAGTTCTCCGCAAATAACAGGTTGGATCAATATCTCTTTGACGCAGCTGCCAAGGGCCTTTATACTTGCTTTCACCATCATATCCGCCAGTATAATGAACATTGTCCGCTAAATGAGCAAGCAGCTTGTGAAAAGCAATCCATTGGTATTTTTTCCCTATTCTTTCAACAGACAAACTTTCCCCTCCTGTACGCCTTAAAGAAAGCGCCTTTTTATCAAACTCTTCAAATAATTCCCCGCTCCAGCCCATTTCATAAACCTGTTTGCATACCCATCTCTTAGCCCATTTGCGGCTGAAAGCGGCCGGGCTGCCGCCCATAAATCTATCATCAAACAGCCATCTCTTTTTCTCTCTCTGCCTCTCATTAAGGGTTTCCGCAAATCTGTTTTTTTCTTTAAATTTTTTTTGAAGCTCTGCTCCTGTTTCCGGTCGCTTTTCAGTTAAAGGAGTCGGTGAAAAATAATGAACACAGCTCATAGTGTAAATTCCAAAATCTCCAGAGAATCCCATTAGAGAATAATGCGCTGATCCAAATTTCTTGCTATCAGCCAAGGCATCTATTTCTGAATCCATCGGATTTTCAATAGGCCAGGCGCTTTTATAAGGAGGGCGAAAACTTTCTGGATCTATTTCATTAGAGAGCAATTTTTGCTTATATGCAAATTCTAAAATACACCGGGCATAGTCTCTTAATAATATATGAGGGGCGGGCTTTCCATCTTTAAACACCTGCTCATAAGTTTTTTCCGCAATTTTTTTAATCAGACTCTTATCTTCTATATTCACCGCCGCCCCATAAGCAGCAGCATACAGCCTTTCCCTTACATACAAGTCATTCACTTTTGAAAACCGATTCATCAACTCCAGCAAATGCTCTGGATATTTTGACAAAATAATAATGGCTGCTTTTGTCGCCCTGTCTCTTAATTCCCTGTGAGATGACGCAGTAAGCCAAATTAAAACTATTGCATATAATCTTGCATGCTCAGAGCTTATATTTTCAAAATAACTGGAATAAGGCCAGTCAATTAATTTTTTTATTGTTGGGTCTTTATTATGATAAGAGAAAAAAACATGAGTGGACCAAAACCTGTCTCTTTCAGGCATTGTTTTATCAATCAGTATTTTATGAAGAAAGTCTGCATTCCAGGGATGCTCAGGCTTTACAGATAATTTTAAAAGAACCTCTAGCATAGGGGAATGAAAATAAATTGGAGACAGCTGTGATAATAATTTAAAAGTTTTGTGAGTAAAAGAATCAGGAGAGCGCCATAAAAAAGATTTTTTCAAAGTCTCTTCCAGTAAATACTCTTTATTCTCTATTTCCACAAGATCATATAATTCCACTTTAAAATCATCCCCTATTCTGATAAATAACGCCTCTATAATCCCATTAAAAGCTCCAAGTTGATTGCTAAAAAATATGCTGCCAAGAGCAGAGCCTTTTTTAAAATATGATTTGAGATTTTCGCTATTCAAACAGCATTCCCTGGATGCCATTTTATAAAAAAAGCATTTGATCTGGCTGATAATTTTTTTTGCTTTCTTTGGCTTCTTGCGAATTTCTTTTTCAATCAGGCTTTTAGCTATAAAATAATCGCTAAACCTCTCATAGGCAAAACGAACAACATGCTCTTTTCTGTGTTCATGCCTGCCTTCTGAAACTTTATGAGGGACAAGCGCAATATCTTCAGATAAAAACTCTTCGTTTAAAAGCGCGTTAAATAAGTTTCCTGTATCTGAACTTGGATCCTCTTCCTGGATAATTTTTCTGGCTTTGCCTGTTTGAAGGCCATAAAGATTATTAGGAAACAATTGCAAAGCAAATGCCTGCAAAGCTTTTGAAACTACTTTTTCTCCTGGTCTGTATTTTTTGTTTCTATTGACAGTCTCTGAAACAGAATCCACATAAAAATTAAAAATTTCTTCTATGCTTTTTGAACCCTGAAAAAACTTGTTTTCTCCTTTTGCTTTAAGAAGTTTGCAATAAATTTTTAAAAATAAAGGGCTGGAAAATTCTGGATCCATTATGGGCATGTTAGGCGCAAAAACACCCTGTTTCTCAAGATATTTGTATATATCGTTTAGATTAGAAAATCCTTGATGCTTCACCACCTCGGTCAATTTTGCCTCGTTTTGTTTTTTGCCAGAATTGTTGATTTGAGGAAGAAGATGCTGAAGATAGGTGGAGCGGCAGCTGAAAACCAAAGCTATATGCGGATATTTGGCCAACTCTAAAATTAGATTTTCAATATAATTTTGCCATTGTTCTTTATGCGGGCCTTCATTGATAGCGTCAATAATGATTAAAGCTCTAGTTGAGCGGGCTTCTCCCAAAGCGTCTAAAGCCCCAAGGATTTCTTGATGAGAAATATTCTTTAAGTCAAGCGAAGCAGAAATAAATTTGAGAGGATCGCCTCCCTCATAATGCTGCCCCAAAAGAAACAAGGCTGGCAGATCATTTTTTAAGCGGTTTAAAGCAATATCACACAGCAGATGTGATTTTCCCGCTCCAGCGTCTCCTGACAGCAGCATGGATTTTATAGAAAAAACCTTCATATCCTTGCTGAGAAAGAATTGTGATAACTCAAGCGCAGCATCACTAAATAAATTAAAATGCCAGTTAATTTTTTGCTCGGTTTTTGTTTTCGTATAATCCATCTTTGTTTTAGAGTTTTGTTTTAAATGTATGATGATATCCTTTAATTGATTTCTGTTTTCATATAAAGAGCATGTTTTTACAGTCTGTTTCAAAAGAGCCTCCAGCTTAATAGAATGCGCTTCAACAGGATTCCCTCTTTCTTCTATTAAACCTTCTATTAAACGCTTATCTTCCTCAGAAATAATATCTCTTCTTAGATCTGCCAGGGCTTTTTTTAAATCTTTCAGCGCTTTCAGCCATTCCTCTGCAGCAGAATGAAATCTCTGACGCCAATTAGGAGTGAGGCCAATGCCGTCAAATGTCTTTGCTATGGGCAAATCAATATGAAATTCTGGAGAAAATCTCTCCCCAAGAGATTGTTTAGATTTTTCCGCAATATCTTTAAGATGCTGAATTCGCAAAACAGGAGAGTTAAACCAATATAAGGCCCGGCCGGAAAAGCGGGGATTATCCATGCTTAGCATGGATACTATTTCACTTTCTCCCCAAAACTCAAATTCAACATTCATATTTTTCGATTTTGCCAGAGCTTTCCATTCTTTTGTTTTCTTATTCCATTTATCCAATGCGCTCTCTTTATTATCCTGCTTTTGATCTGTTCTGTTTAAAGGAAGGCAAATGCAGTATTTTTTTAATTTGGGGTGTTTGTTTAAAGCTGTTTCAAAAGAATCAGATATTTGCCTCCACTGACTGGATTTTATTGTTTGCAGAAAATATTTTGCCTGCCATGCATGCTCTGAGCCATCTTCAAGCATCCAGCAGCATTCAACTCCAGCATCTCCAGAAGAGCCGTCTTTTCTAATAAAAGATTTGGCATTGTCTGGAGGAGACAGCCTTGCAAGTTGACAGACTAACTCTTCAAAAGCATTATGCTGGGAGCCTTTGTAAGAGCGTATGTTCGCAAAGTCTATATTTGTTTTCATATACTGGTCATCCTTCCGATCCCTCTAACCAATCCCACTAAAAGAGGTTGTCTGCGGCTCCCTTAAAATTTAAGGGAGCCTGTTTAGAGGGCCGGCCTCGCGGCCGTTCCGTTTGAGCTTGTTGGCTGTTGTTTTTGTCATAAAAATCCTCCTGGGGGGCTGCCTGGCAAACCCTCTGGGGTTTTGCTCCCCTTTCCATAAAATATACTGCTTTTGAGAGGGAAATCAAACAAAAAAGAAAAAAAATAGCGGCGCCCCCCGCCGGGCGGCTGAGGCCGCAGCGGAGGATCAGGCGGGCCGGCCCCTGGGGAAAGCTGACTGGCTCCAGGGGAAAGCAAAGGCTCGGCGCTGAGGCAAGCTGGCAGGGCTGGAGGAAAACAGGGGGTTCAGCGCTGGGACCAGGGGGAAAGCTGGCTCAGCGGGCAGGCAGCCATGCGCCGGCCATAACAGGAACGACTGAGAGGCCGGCCATCGAAACAGATCCCAGCGCCGAACCTGCGGCCCAGCAACAAGGCTATCCCCTTAAAATATCCGTTTTTGTGGAAGACTGCCGGGAGCGGCCGCGAGGCCGGCCCAGCAAACAGGCAAGGCCGTCCAGACAAACAGCCGCGGCTTATTCAGCCTGGCCGTTCTGAGAGCTTTTGACCTCGCCGTTTTTGAACTTGATGATCTCAGCTTCAGGCAGGCCAGTCGCTTTGGAAATAGAGGAAATTTCAAACTTTTCCTTAAGCATGTTTAAAATGACCTCTCGATCCCTCGCCTGGCGCTCTTCCTGCCGGACTTCCCCACGGACTTCCTGCCGGACTTCCCTCCGGATTTCCTCTCGGACTTCCCCACGGACTTCCCTCCAGATTTCCTCTCGGACTTCCCCCCGGGCTTCCTCTTTCATGTATTCTCTTACATTCATAAAACCTCCTTTTGAAAAAATACCCCTTCTGACTGCATCCCGCTCCAGCTTCTCCCATAACTCCTTCGTCATCCCTGGAATAGAAGACCAAAAATAACTCCCCACATTCAGAGCCAAATCATCCCGGTCACCAGTCCAGTTGTCAAACAGCGAAATCGCCTTCCTCAGCTCCCCCTCCTCCGGCTTTAAAGACCTGGCCTCCTTCAGAGCGCTCAAAAATCCCCGGCTCTTAAAACTCCTGTCGGCAATCGCTTTCCTCGCGGCGGGAGAGCTGACATCAACCACCCTTATCCCATAGTTTAGCGCGTCTTTTTCCAAAGAGGAAGGGATTTCAGGCAAAATCCGGCCCCAAAGGCCCTCTTTAAGGGATTTTGGCCAGCGCCAAGGCTCCTCACCGTTATAAAGCAAAACAGCGATCACAAGGCAGTCCTTATCGCCCTTCTCCAGGCTCTCGCCTATAATAAGGGTTTTGTATTTGAGAATCTGATAATAAACCCAGTGGCTGAAGCGGGATTTATGCTCTAAAAGCAGAAAAATCTTGGCTTTTCTTTTGGGATTCCTTTTAAGCGGGACGGAAAAAACCACATCCGCCCTTGCGCCATGAGCGCCTGGATCATTAAAAGTGTCTTTCTCAGCCCTGAGCCGGCTCCAGTCAAAGGCATCCAGCTCTTTTTTGAAAAAAGCCATCTTAAACAGCTCAAAGGCAAAATCGGGGATGGAATAGCAGGCTTTAAAAAAAACATCGTGATGCCCGCCGGAGGGCTTGCTTGTTGGGCCGGCCTTGCGGCCGTTCCGTTTGAGCTTGCTGGCTGTTGTTTTTGTCATAAAAACCCTCCTGGGGCTGTGGCCTGGCAAACCCTCTGGGTTTTTTTGCCCCCCTGCTTATTAAAGATATCGCTTTTGAGCGGGGAGTCAACTAAAAAAGCGCAAAAAAAACGAAAAAAAAAGAGCGGCCCTCCCCCCGCCGGGCGGCTGAGGCCGCAGCGGAGGATCTAAGGGGACCGGCCCCTGGGGCAAGCTGGCTGGCCTCTGGAGAAAGCTGGCTGGCGACGAGGGAAACAGCGGCTCAGCGCTAGGGCAAGCTGGCTGGCGCCGGAGGAAAGCAGGAGGCCGGTCCTGGAACAGGCCGCTGCCTCTGGACAAAACCAGCGGTTCAGCGCTGGGACCAGTTTGCTGTGTTTGCAAAATTTGCCCCGAAAATCAGCGGCGAAGCCGCGCTCAAAAAAGCAGCTGTTTTTAATGCTTTCCTGAAATAAGCCTGCCGCTTTTTAAATGGGTTTTTGAGATTGCTGCCTTGCCGGAAACCTCCGCGCTGCCGGAGCCCCGCGCATGGCCGCGAACTGACGCGTTTTCGAAAATTTTCGCTTGGCCATAAACCCGCGCATGGCCGTAAACCTGCGCATTGCCATAAACCCGCGCGCCGCCGTAAACTCTCGCATTGCATAAAACCTTTGCATTGCCTAAAACCCATGCGCTGCCGAAAACCCTGCCGGAAACCTTTGCGCTTTCAGCAATTTTTGCCTGGCCTGAAACTTCCGCATGGCCGAAAATCTTTGCCTGGCCTGAAACTTCCGCATGGCCAAAAATCCTTGTATTATAAGAAACATACGCCTCGCCATAAACCCGCGCGCTGCCGAAAAACCCTTGCCTCTCTGGAAACTGTGGCCGAATCATAAACAGCCGCTTTTTCATAAACCTCTGCATTATAAAGAACCCGCGCATTGTCAAAAATCCCCGCCTCGCCATAAACCCGCGCATTGTCATGGACTGAGGCCTGGCCGCAGACAGCCGCGGTCTTGGCCACAAAAGCTGTCTTGGCCACAGAGGCTCTGCTGGCCACAAAGCCGCCGCCGTTTTTATGCGGGCCGCCCTTGACACCGCGGCCGCAAGGCTCTTTAGCTGAATAGGCCGGCTTGGACTGGAGCTTATTTTCAGCGCTGCCGGCCAAGCGCTCCGCTTGCCGGCCGGCTTCAAGCCGCGCCAGCCGCTTTTCAAAAGCCAAAATAGCCCTCCGCTGAGCAAAGCTTTGGATTATCGCCAAAACCGCAAGCAGCCCTATGGCAGCTGCAGCCAAAACCCCCGCAAGGGAAAAGCCAGACTGCGGAGCGGGGAATGGGCCGCCCTGATTGGCCGGGTGTTTAAAGCAGGCGCCAAAGCAGGCCCCAAAGCAGACTCTAAAGCGAAGGGCTAAACTGCGGGCAAACCGAGAGAGAGAGAGAGAGAGAGAGAAGCGCTGCGGCTGAGCAGCCAAAAATCAGCAAAGAAGCCAAGAAAGATTTTTTCATAAAAAAACCAGCCTCTTCTTCAGTTATAGCGCCCGCAAAAAAAATCTCAAAGAAAATCAAGAATCCCGTTTGAGCCGCCGCTTTCAATGGCAAAAGCCCTGATTTTTCTGAAAAGCTTTTGTTTTTTGCTTTTCAGATGGCTGGCAGCCAGGGATTTTTCCGCGCGAAAGCTGTCCCATTCCTCCCGGCTAAAATCATTCTCAAAGCCCCGCAAAATCTCCAGCTCCAAACCGGAAAGCCCCGGGGTTTTTCGCGCCAATTCAAACAGGGCATGGATGTCCCTTTCATAAAACATTTGATCTTCCATGAGGAGAATGCCCGAGTCCTCTAAAGCCTCCGCAAAAGGCTCCGCTCCCTCTTCAGCCCGATCCGCCCTGTCAAGATAAATAAGCTGAATCCGACGGCCTTTAGAATGGCCGGCTTTTTCTCTATTGGATGTTTCGGCGGAAAGGCCCTCTGAATCAGAGGCGCCCGCCGGATAATCAGAGCTTTTGCCGGAGACGGCGGCGGAGCTTTCAGCGGCCGCGCTGTTTATTTTTATGAGCGATTTCTGCTCATACAGCTTTTTTTTCAGCTCGCCCTTAATGTATGACTTCATATAGACAAAAAAGATCCCTGACCTGTTTATGTCATGCCTTTCAATGGCCTTAAGCGCCTCGGCAAACGCATGCTGCAGCAAATCATCCCGCGCGGCGGGATCAGTGAAATAAGGCGTGTCCCTAAGGGCTGAAATCACATAAGACTGGAGCCATTTGACAAGAGAGGCCATAATCCGGTCAAGAGTTTCTGGATCTCCTGTCCTCTGGTATTCAGCGATAAGCCCGCTTTGCCTTTCAGCAGACATCAAAAAGGGGGATTCATCCGGGAATTTTCTCTGATAATAACGGAAAACAAAGGCAAAGGCGCTTTGATTTTTTGATGATTCCTCCAGAGGCGCCTCCGCGCGCCATTCCCCAGGCGCTTCTGCGGGCGCCTCTCCAGACAGCTCTCCAGATAATTCCTCAGGCGCTGCCTCCCCAGAGGATTCTCCAGGCGATTCTCCAGCCGGCTTTAAATAAGGGGCGGCAGCATGGCCCGCATTGTCTGGAAAGACCGCCTGCCGGCAGGCCGCGCCCTCTGGCTTTGCAGCCTGCCGGCGCTGCGCGCTTTTTAGCGGCTGGCTTTCCGCGGAAAGATTGAAAGCCCGATCAGCAGCCTCCGCGGCTTTTGCCGCGCAAACTGCAAAAAACAAAGCCATGAGAAAAAGCGCGGCCGCAGCGCTTTCTTTTTTTGCCGCCCGCATGCTGTTTTTTGGATATGAATTCAAAATAAGGCCTCCCCAATGCAAACCGGCTTTGCCGGAGGATGTTATCTCAAAACAGCCATAATTGTTAAGAGGCTCCTTTCGCCGTCAGTATCCTATAGCGCCGCAGCTGAAAAAGCAATGAAAAAAATGAGAAATTGAAAAAATTTCAAAAAACCCGCTCAATTCAGATTTCCAATATAGGCTGAAGGCTTTATGAGGCTGTTTGCGCATACTGGCTTCACCGGCAGGGCGCGGGCGCGAGAGGCGCCGCGGGCCTGCCGCAGGCTCGCCGCCGCGGAGCGCGGGCAATTTTTTTAAGGCCCCTTTTCCCCCTCTTTATAGAAGCTGATCTCAGCGGGGATGCTTTTCAGCCGCTCTTTCAGATCCCGCGCCTCCCTTTCGTCGCGGGCGGCGTCAATGGCCGGCGCGCTGTCTGAAAAATCCCTGACCGCGGCGGCAAGGCTGTCCGGCTCCTTAGAGGAGTCCGGGGACGGCAAAAGCTCAGCCATCTCGTCTTCGGAAGGCAGGTCTTTTAAGCTTTTCAGGCCAAAAGTCTCAAGAAATTTCGGCGAGCTTTTGTAAAGGGAGGGGCGGCCAGGCTCAGAGCTTTTTCCGGCAAAGGAGATCAGGCCTTTTTCCATAAGAGTTCTTAAAAGATGCCCTGACTCCACGCCGCGCAGCTCATCCACCCGGCTTTTAGAGCAGGGCTGCTGATACGCCACTATGGCAAGGGTTTCGAGCGCGGGGGCGGAAAGGCGGAAAGGCCGGCGGGTTTTTATTCTCAGAAGATGGGTTTTGTTTTCCGGCTTGCTTCGCAGCTGCCAGCCGCGGCCGACAGGCGCCAGAGAAAGGCCGCGCTCTTCGCTTTTATAGCTGTCCCGAAGCTCTTTTATGAGGAGCTGGATGTCCTTCAGAGACAGCTCGCCCTCAAACAGGGTTTGAAAGGCGGAAAGCGGCAGAGGGTCCGGGCTTGCGAACAGAGCGCTCTCCATCACCGAAAAAGCTTTTTGCTTAGTGATTTTCAACGGAAAACCCCCTCTGTGACTGGCCTCTCCGCCCGCTGCCGCGGGACGCGCTCTCCATCACCGAAAAAAGCTTTTTGCCTGGCTGCCCCCTCATTTAGAAGGGAAAAATCCCCTCTGTCAAGGGTTTTTTTCATCTTGATATCCAAGTCGCTGAAAGGCGCTTTTTGCCTCAGAGAGACAAAGCCCAGGCGGCACAGCTCCAGCAGAGAGAGAAAAGTCAAAAGCCGGCTGTGCGGGCTTTTTTTTATTTTTGCCAGCCGGCTGAACTTCAGCCTGGCGCCCTTTATAAGCGAGCCGGCCAGCTCCATGGCCCTGTCAATCAGGGAAGGCAGCGCCGCGGCGGGGGCATGAGGGCGGCGCCCCGCTTGGATGGCGAGGATCTTTCCCCAGCTTTGCATCAAAAGGAAAGGCGCTTTTTCCCGGTCTATCAAAAGCGGGCTGTCAGCGCGGGCGGGAAAAGCCTCCCGCCGCGGAGCGGCCCAGACATCCCTGCCCAAAAGCTCTCTCTGATAAAGCAGCCGGCCCGCAGCCTGAAACTTTTGGCATTTGGCCAAAAGGCGGATGAGATTTTGCTTTAGCTCCCGGTCATTTTCCTCCTCTGAGCCGCTTTCAGAATCCTCCTCTTGCAGAAGTGTTCTGGACTTTATGTAGATCAAAATGGCAGCCATGCGAATAAAGTCCCCGGCTTTTTCCAGATCCGGCCGGGAGGCCTGTTTCAGACAAAGGGCATATTGATCTGTGATCTCGCGGATATTGATATGAAAAACATCCATCTCGCGGCGGCGAATCAGCTGGAGCAGCATATCCAGGGGGCCGGAGTAAGACTTCAGCTGAACATGACCAGCCTCAGCCGCAGCGGCGGAGCTTTCAGCGGCCGCGCGCTCAGGCTCAGAAACAAGCTCAGAGGCAGGCTCTCCGCCAGCCGCCGTCAAAGGCTCAGTCTCAAAACGGCCGGGGGGCAAAGTCTGGCTGTCTTTCATAAACAAGCTCCTCCATGAGCTGATCCCGCCTCAGCGGCGGGGTTTTTTTGGGGCGCGCGCGGCTTTCAGCCCCCCGCAATCCAGAGAAACACCTTTTGGGACAGATCAATAAGGGCCTGGCTGCCTTCAAAAACCGGCCTGGCAATAAAAACCCCTCCAAATATTATAAAGATTAAAAGATAATAGCTGTATTTCTGATGTTTTTCCAAAAATATGTTCCAGCGGACGGGCAAAAACCGCGCCAGGACCTTGCTTCCATCAAGGGGATGCAGCGGCAGAAGGTTAAAAACGCCCAAAAGCAGATTGACATAAATAAATTTTTCCAGCGCCATGAAAGCGGCCTCCCCGGAAATCATCCCCTTCAGTTTTGCCATGTAAAAAACCGGAAGAATAAGCGCGCCGCACAGCGCAAGCAAAAAATTAGACAAAGGTCCGGCAAAAGCCACCCAAAACATGTCTTTTCGCGGGTTTTGAAAGGCCCTCTCATCCACAGGGACGGGCTTTGCCCAGCCAAAAAAAAACGGGGAGCTTGTAATCAAAAAGGCAAAAGGGAGGATGAGCGTTCCCAGAATATCCACATGGGCTGCGGGGTTAAGCGTCAGCCGCCCCATGCTGGCGGCGGTCGGGTCCCCAAGCTTCCAGGCTGTCCATGCATGGGCGCATTCATGGACACAGAGGGAAAACAGCAGAGGCAGATAGAACAAAAAAATTTTGGAAATCAGATCATGCAAATCCATCACCATAAATCTTTATCACTAAAGCAAATAGAAAAAAAGCCCGGAGAGGGAAACCCCGCCGGGCCTAAATAAAATGCTGGCGCCTTGCTACTCTCCCCCAGGGAAATCTGGAGTACCATCGCCGTTTGCGGACTTAACTTCTGTGTTCGGAACGGGAACAGGTGTTGCCCCGCAGCTATCGGCGCCAACAAATCCTTTTATAAATCTTTTTTATGCCTCCAAGGCTATCGCTTTATATCAGACAAATCTGGATCAGGCGCGCCAGCTTTGTCAAGCTTTTTTTGCGCTTGTTTGCTGGGACAGCCTGGCGGCCATTCCCGCGCTGCCGCCAGACAAGCCCCCCATGCCCCGCAGCGGGCGCAGCGGGGAGCTTGTCAAAATCCGCCAGCCCGCCAGCTGAAAAGCCAGTTCAGCCCCGCTGGAGACTCTTCATGAGCCGGTTTTGTCTCCAGGCTTCTCGGCAGCCTCTGGAGCCGCAGGCTCCTCCACAGCCTTCGGAGCTGCAGGCTTCTCCGCAGCCTCTGGAGCTGCAGGCTTCTCCGCAGCCTCTGGAGCCGCAGGCTTCTCCGCAGCCTCTGGAGCCGCAGGCTTCTCCGCAGCCTCTGGAGCCGCAGGCTTCTCCGCAGCCTCTGGAGCTGCAGGCTCCTCCGCAGCCTCTGGAGCTGCAGGCTTTTTGGCTTTGCCGGAGGCTGCCTGCTCAGGCGCCGGCGGGATTTTTTCCTTAGAGGCGCTTTGCGGTTTATGGCTTCCGGCCTGATGACGGCTGGCCGGCGGAGAATCCTCTGCATTTTGGACTGCTTTTTTCGCGGGAATGGCTGCCGGCGCGGCGGCGATCACCCCGCAGGCGATCCGCCCTTTAGAGTCGCCAGAGGGCTGTGTCTTTAGATCATCCCTTCCGGCGTGAATCACAAGCGCGCGGCCAAAAAACTTTTGAGCCTTCCCATGAATTTCGGCCCTGTAAACGGCCCGGCCCTTTTCGTCCGATGAGAGATTGCCCAGGTCGCCCAAGTGCCTCGGCTGGCCCTCAGCCCCCCCGTGCCGGCTTTTATGAGGGTTAAAGTGGCCCCCGGCCATCAGGGCCTTGTTCCCGCAGGCGCCCCATTCATGAACATGGAATCCAAACTGCCCGCCGGGCGGGAGTCCTTTGATTTCAGCGGCGACCTCAATCTTATGCCTTCCCGCATTCTTGAAATGCGCTGTCCCATAAGGGCCGCCTCTTTTGACAGGCTTGATTTCGGCCCTTCCGGAAAAGGCCTGGCTGTGACCGCAGCATTTTCCTTTATGGCGCCCGCGCTTGAAAGAGTGGCACCCGGCCAAAAAAAGGGCCATGCAGGCCGGCAAACACAGAAAAAAGATTTTTTTTCTCATCATCAGATCCTCCTTTTTTTTTGGTTGTTGACAGGTTTTTAACAGAGCTTTTTGACAGAGCCTCAAAACCCCCGCTGAATCAAAAAAGCCTTTTTAGCCAGCAAACGGGGATCAAACAAGATCAGCATAAAAGCGAAAGCTCCTAAAAAGCAAATCTTTTTTTCTGTTTTTTTGCAGCGCTTGGGGGCGGCGCCCCTGCTTAAGGCTGCCGGCCGCCGGGAAAGCGCCCAAAAAACGCCTGAAGGCTGGTTTTGGGGAAAGCGGCCCGCCCTCTGAACAGGCCCTCCGCGCCGCCCGCCGCCCTCAGAGTCTCCTCAATCCTGAGCAGGCGGTTGTATTTGGCGGTCCTTTCGCCGCGGCAGGGGCTTCCTGCTTTGATTTGCTCCGCCCCCCAGGCCACAGACAGATCCGCAATGCTTGTGTCTTCGGTTTCCCCGCTCCGGTGAGACATGATCCTTGTCCAGCCGGCCTGCCTGGCTGCCCGCGCGGCCTCCAAAGCCTCCGTCAGGGTCCCGACCTGATTGCATTTGACAAGAAGAGCGTTTGCCGCCCTTTCCTTAATGGCTTTTTTGACGAGGGCTTTTTGCGTCACCAGCAGATCGTCCCCCACAATTTGAAGCCGGCCCCCCAGGCTGGCTCTCAGCCGGCTCCAGCCCTCCCAGTCCTCCTCGCCAAGGCCGTCCTCTATGCTGATGATGGGGTATTGGCGCGCCAGCCCCTCATAAAGGGAAATCATTTCCTCAGCCGGCCTTGGGCGCCCCTCAAACAAATAAAAGCCGTTTTGATAAAACTCTGAAGCCGCGCAGTCCAGGGCCAGGGCGGTCTGCCGGGAGTATCCGCTGGCCTCAATGGCCGACAAAATCATCTCAATGGCCTCTGAGTGGGAGGAAAGCTCCGGGGCGCAGCCCCCCTCGTCGCCCACGGCAGCGGAAAGCCCTCTGGACTTCAGGCGGCTTTTCAGCTGATGAAAAATCTCACAGCCCGCCCTCAGGGCCTCTTTAAAGCTCTCAAAGCCAAAGGGGGCAATCATAAACTCCTGAATGTCCAGCCGGCTTCCGCCGTGCGCGCCCCCGTTGATGATGTTCATCAGGGGGACAGGAAGCCGCAGATCCTCATCAGCAAGCCGCGCCTGCTCAAAAAGCTCCCGCCCGGCGGCGCGGGCCGCCGCCCTCATGCAGGCAAGCGATATGGCCAGAATTGTGTTGGCGCCCAGGCGGCTTTTTGCGGGCGAGCCGTCCAGCTCCAAAAGCTTCGCGTCAATGGCTTTTTGCCTGCTCGCGTCCATCCCGCAAAAGGCGCCGGACAAAGCCTCAGCGGCTTGAGCGGCTTTCAGAAGGCCTCTGCCGAAAAACCGCCCGGCCTCGCCGTCCCGCAGCTCCAGGGCCTCCTGGCTTCCGGTGGAGGCGCCGCTGGGAACCATGCTTCTCGCAGAAACCCCGCCCTTTAAAAAAACCTCCGCCTCAAGGGCCGGAGCGCCGCGGCTGTCAATCAGCTCCCGCCCTTTAAAATGAGAAATCTCAAAACTCACATGGCCTCCGCTCCGCGCGCGCAAACCCTATTGCCTGGAGACAGGCTTTGCGGCTTTAGGCGCCGCAGGCTTTTTTTTCCTTGAGGCGCTTTGCGGCTTCCGGCCGGCGGGCGGAAAACCCTCCTCATCCCTGAGCATGGCCTTCATATCAGAAAGAATTGTCAGCGCCTGCCTCTCCAGAGCCGGCTGCCGAGCTGTTTTCCCCATGCCGCGCAGGAGTCTCTCGCAGGCGGAGATTTTTTTTATCAAAAGGCTTTTGCTTACGGGGGCTGGCGGTTTTTTCAGCTCTTTTAAGGGAAGAATCAGGTTTTCCTCAGAGGGGTAATAAACCTTCAGCTCGCAGCGCTCCCATTTCGCCTCTGTCATGCTCTCTCCGAGAAACACGGAAAACTGCTCCAAAACCGCCTTCAGATAATCCGCCGCGGCGGGATATTTTTCGCTTTGGAAGCTGGTTTTAAAGGTAAGGCCGGTTTCCTCCTCATGGGTTCCCATCAGCTTAAAGTCAGACAAAAAATAGCGAAAAACCACATCAAGCTTTTTGTAAATGTCCCTTGAGGTTTTGAACATTTTCAGAAACTTGTCCAGGCCGCCCCAGCTGTCCAGATCATGAAAGCTGTGCCCCACGGTGGCAATAAGATCCTTGTCTGGAAACTTGTCCTGGTGGGCGCTGCGGATGTTTCGCAAAAAATTCTCCACATAAGCGGCGCGCATCCAGGAATTTGGGTCTTTGATAAACTCAGTCTCCAGACTGGTCATGCCAAACAGCTGGCTGTCGTCAAGCCCGATAAACCGATTCAAAAAAACACAAAAAGAGTTGGTGATTTTTCCGCTGAAATACATAACCCCCCCATGCAGCCCCAAAGCCGCTCCCAGGCGGGCCGGGCTGATTCAGCAAAATATCCGCCGGATATGGCTCCGCCGGGGCCTCGGCCTGAAAGCATCCTCTGCGGACAAAGCTGATCCAGAGTATAAGCTCCGCCGGGGCTGCCCGCAAGGCGCAAAAAAAAAGGCGGGCATGCGGCGGCGGCCAAAGCCCTTAAGACCAAAGTCTGTAAAGAGCCAAAACGGCCTCTTTTGGCTTATCGGCCTTCCGCTGTTTTCCGACAAAGATTAGGGGGAATGGGCATGAAAAAGGGGGCGGGGCCGCCGGGGGGGCGGCGGAGTTTTCCACAGTTCGCCTTTGATGATTGAGCCATGACGCGCCTTAAGATTTTTTTTGCCGCTTTTTTTTGTTTTGGCGCTGAAGGCCTTGACTCCATCAAAAGCGGGGCGCCGGGCGCCGGCGGGGGGCGGGGCATTCTTTTGGCCCAAAGCGATGACCTGGGCGCCTTTAACCCGTTTATTGATTTTGGGGAGTTTCAGGAAAATGTGGCCGAGCAGGAAAGCATAGATTTTTTTCAGCGCGGGCGGGCGCTCACAATCGCAGCCATAGGGGGATACGAGGCCATCACCTTTAACATGAGGCAGATTTTTGGGGACGCCCCGTTTGTTTTTGGGATTGGGGCCGGCTTCTTTTTTGACTTGAACCTTGCGCTTCAAATCAGCGGGTTTTTCCCCCACAAGCATTACTTCAGCCTGAGAAGCTCGTCCGTCAGCTTTTCCCATTATGGAATGGACCTGAAGTATTACTTTAACAAGCAGAGGCTGGTCAAAGGGGTCAGTTTTTTAAGCCCTTATATTATCTTTGGCCCTTTTTATTTCAGAAGCAGCGGGGGGCTGGAGGATATTCAGCAGGCGGAGTTTGCCGGCGTGATTCCCGGGCCGACAGACACAGCCCAGCCCGCCCCCTCGCCGCTGCCCCTCAGTCAGGAGGAAAGGCGGCAGGCAGAGACATTCACCGCCTTTGGAGTCAAGGCGGGCCTGGGGCTTGAAATCCCCCTGATCAAAAAAAGCTATATCGGCATTGAGATAGCCTACCTGTATGTGGATTTGCAGTTTGAGGGGGCGGACCTGAGCAGCATAGATGTCAAAAAAGTCAGCCATGCCGCTGCCAGAAGCCCGATCAGCCGCCTGCAGTATCCTGAGGCCCCGGCGCTGAGCGGCCGCCGGTTTTACGGAGACATTGTGACGGGCATGTTTTTTCTGGGCCTGAATTTTTAATGTCCAGGCTTTAGTTTTCCAAGGGGCCTTCGCCGCCGGAGCCTCCGCCGAAATTTTTCTGGAGACATGCTGCCGGGGACATGCTGCCGGGGCGCCTGTTTTTTTTGGACATCTGCCTTTGCCCGGCATTTTGCCGGGAGTCTTGGCGGCGGGGCCAGGCCTCCCAAGATCCCGGCAGCGCGGGGGGCGGGGGCGGCTGTTTCCCCCTGTCAGGCGGGAGCCGCCCCCCTGCCTCCCCCGCAGACGGAAGCAGCGGCGCGGGATTCGCGGAGGCAAAGTCTCCCCCCTTCCCTCCCCCGCAGACGGAAGCAGGCAATTTCTGAAAAACCAAGCCGGCTCTCCCCCCCCTGCGGGCGGAAGGCAAAGCTCTCCGGCGGCGCGGCGCCTCCCCGCCCTGGAAACAGCCGGAAACAGGCTTTTTTTCTGAAAATCAGCTGTCTGCCGCTGAAAAAAAGCCGCAGCAAACAGGCAAAAGCCAAAAAAACAGCCAAAACCTGGACTAAAGGCGGAAATTTAGCTTGCAAAATCTTGCGCTCTGCGCGGAAATGAAAGTTAAAGACATAAAAAAATCAGGGGGCCGCGAAAGCGGATTGGCGAAACACCAGCTCTGCCGGCAAAAAAGCATCGTTATAACAGCCTGAGGCTTTTGCGCAAAAAAGGCTCGTCTGTTGATAATGGCTGAAAAAAGCGGGATGGCCGCAAAAAGCCGGGGCTGCAAACACTAAAAGGAGTTGAATTATGAAAAAAGCGCTATTGTTTTTAAGCTTGGCAGCTGTCTCTTTGGCCGGCCTGCCTGAAATTTCCGAGGCCAAAAAGAAATACCGCTACATCAAGCGGGCTCATGGAGTCAAGCTGCTTCACGGGGGCTACGACATTATGTTTGGCGGCGATGGCAATTTGAGTCTAAGCGGGGCTTATGCCTGGAACTGGAAGGGCCTGATAGAAACCGGGCCTTATTTTTCCCTGGGTGTCACTGTCCCCCCGAGTTTTGCCATTTCCGGATGGTCAGCCGGGCTTGGGATTGAATATAACTTTATCAAAAACCGGGGGAAGAGAAAGCTCATCCCCGCCCTTGGGATAAAACTGGGCGCAAAAGCCAAAAACAGAGATGATGGCGAAGTCGTTTACCCTCTCAGCGGGAATGTTGAGCCTGTCTTCACTCTCAAGTCTTTTGTCTCCAAGCGGACGGCTTTTTTGACATCTTTGAGCTACGCGCTTGGCATTCCCGGCTTTACGAATTTTCAAGGGCTGTATCACAATGTGGGCATCAAGCTGGGCTTTGCCCATTATTTTGATTTCTAAAGCAGAGGGTTTATACAGGCTGCCCTGCCAGAAGGATTTTTTTTGCTGTTTTCATGGCCGGAAGGGGGCGGATATCCTCTTCCGGCTTTTTTTATGGCCGCGGCGCCGGGCGGGCCGGCCGCGCGCCGCTTGGAAGAGCTAAAGCGCGGGGCCAGAAGCGCCGATAAGCTTTTGTGATGATATCTTTAAAAAAAACCAGCCTTTGGCCCCCCCCCCCCCGGCTTTTGGCGGGGAGGGAGGGCTGTTTTGAGCGGCGGCATGAGCCCAAAGGGGTTTTCGCTGGTCAGTGTTTTGGTCTCCAGCGCTCTGGGGCTGATGGTTGTTATGGGAATCTCCCACAACATGATCCAAACCGCCCTTAACCGCCAAATCATGGAAAAGCGCCACCTCAGGCAGGACATGCAGACATTCATCAAAGCCGCCCTCAACAACTCAGCCTCCTGCCAAAACACGCTCTCATCACAGCTGGACTCTGGCGCCGCGAAAGCGGACAAAAACCTCGCGCCCCATGCCGGCCAGGAGCGAAAGTTTGAGATCAAAATCCTCAAAGACGCCAATGGAGGGACGATTCTTGACTTTTCCAAAGACGCCTCTGGCAATCTCACCCATCAGGCAAGCAAAAGCCGGCTTTCCGATCTGGGGATTGACCGCTTTGAAAAAATGGAGTTCATCCACAGCAAATCCCAGCCAAGCCTCGGAAAAGTTGTCTTAAAATCCAAAACCAGCATCGGGAGCCTTCACAATAGGCAAAACAGAGAGCTTGTCTGGCATCTCTCCGGCCTGACAATAGGAGATCCGGACGGGGCGGATACCGATGGCGATGGGACGGACCTTGGCGATCAGGTCCAGTCCTGCTCGGAGGCTGAGCCTTTGAAGATTCTCTGCGGCTCAGCCGTCACAGGCAGCCCGCACAGCAATGGCGGAGGCTTTGTGGAAAACAGCGCCAATGTAAACTCCAGCGCTTTTGTGGACAGCAAGTCTGTGGTCTGCGGAAATGCCAAAATTGAAGCGAATGCCAGGGTTTTTGGAGGCGCTTTGGTGAAAGACAGAGCTATAGTCAAGGACAGGGCTCTGGTCTATGGGAACGCGCAAGTATCGGGAGATGCGGAAATTTCCGGCGATGCCAAAGTCTATGATGGCGCCAAGGTTTCGGGGAATGCGAAAGTCAAGGGCCATGCAAAAGTCTATGACAGCGCCAAGGTTTCAGGAAGAGCGGAAGTCAAAGGCCAGGCAAAAGTCTATGGGATGGCGGAAGTCAAAGATGACGCGCGGGTTTATGGGACAGCGCCGAACGGGGCGAAAGTTTTTGGCCAGGCCATTGTTTCCGGGAGCGCCCAAATCTATGGAAAAGCCCGGGTTCGGGGGTCAGCGGAAGTTAGCGACTCTGCAAAGATTTACGGCTCAGCGCAGGTTTATGGCAATGCGCAGGTTTATGGCTCAGCCAAGGTTTCTGGGAATGCCAAGGTTTATGACGGAGGCAAAGTGTCCGGCTCCGCAGCGCATGTCCGCGGGAACGCCCAAGTGTTTGACAGCGGCGCAGTCTTCGGAAACGCCCAGGTTTACGGGAACGCCCGAATAAAAGATCTTGGCCGGGCCTTTAAAAACGCCCATGTTTATGGAAACGCCCAAGTCATAAAACACGGCGCGGGCGGAAACGCCCATGTCCGGGGAAATGCCGGCATTGAGGCCTGGGTTTTCCAAAACGCCATAGTTGGCGGCGATATTCACACATGGCATAACATACACGGAAACTGCCGCTGTGAATTGACCAAACCCGCGGGAGCGCAAAACATGCATGTCAGCGCCGCATGCTCATCAGGAACTTGCTCGGCGACTCCCCATTACCCTGCAAATTAAGCTGGTTTTATCTCCGCTATATTGCAATTCACATCATAGAGACCGGATCCCTGTTCATCTTCACCTGAACAAACCGCCTGGCCTTAAAGGATTTTAAAAACACATCCAGAAAGCTCTGAAGCCGCGCATGGCCCGCCGCCTTTATCAGAATATGAATCCTGAACCGGTTTTTGATCTTAAAAACCGGCGCGGGGCTGGGGCCAAGGACTGTGAGGCCGCGCCCGGCCAGCCGCCGGGCCGTCTGGCCCAGTCTGCCGGCGTCCTCCCTGGCAGCCGCCTCTTTTGAGCTTTCCACGCGAAACAGGCAGAGGCGCGAAAACGGCGGGTAAAAAAACTTTTCCCTGGATTTCAGCTCCTCTTCGGCAAAGCCCAGATAGTCCTGGCGCGCGGCAAACGCAAGGCTTTGGTGATCAGGATTGAATGTCTGAATCAGGGCGCTCCCGGCGGATTTGCGCCCCGCCCGGCCTGTCATTTGAAGCAAAATCTGCATAGCCCTCTCAGACGCGCGAAAGTCGGGGAAATGAAAGCTCAAGTCGGCCAAAAGAAGCCCCACAAGATCAATGGAGGGAAAGTCCAGCCCCTTGGCAATCATCTGTGTCCCAATAATGATTCCCGGCCGGCCGCTTTCCACAATTTTAATAAACTCCTCCATTTCCTCTTTTGAATCGATGGCGTCCCGGTCGGCGCGGATGATTTGCGCTTTGGGAAAAAGATTTTTCAGCCCGCGCTCAACCCCCTCTGTCCCCAGGCCCTTTTCCAGAAGCCGGGAGCGCCGGCAGGAGGGGCAAATCTCAGGCTTTTTTTCCAGGTAAGAGCAGTAGTGGCAGAGAAGATGGCTCTCCCCGTGAAGAGTGAGGCTGATATCGCAGTTGGCGCATTTTTGGATATGCCCGCAGGCTGAGCAGATGATGGCGGAGGCCCGGCCCCTTCGGTTTAAAAAAAGCGCCGCCTGCCGGCCCCGGCTTAAGACATCATTGATCTGCGCGCGGAGCTTATCGCTCATCCAAAAGGGCTGGCCCTCAGATGGGGGGATTTTTAAATCCGCGAGGCTTGTTTTTGGCATGGGCTGATTCAGCGCCCTTTTTGTGAGGCGGAGAAGTTTGTATTTTCCCAGCTTTGCCTGATAAAGGGAGGTGAGGCTCGGCGTTCCCGAGCCGAGGATGATGGGAATGTCCAGAAGCCTGGCCAGCATGATGGCGCTGTCTCTGGCATGATAGACAAGCTTGTCCTCCTGTTTGAAGCTCCCCTCGTGCTCTTCGTCGACCACAATCAGCTGAAGCCGCGGCATGGGGCAAAACAGCGCCGAGCGGGTTCCGATGAGAAGGCTTTTTTTCCTCTGGATCATCTGCTGCCAGGCTGAGGTTTTCTGCCGCGGAGTGAGGCCGGAGTGCATCACAGCGGTCTGGCCGGGAAAAGACTCCGAAAAGCGCCTCAGCATTTGCGGGGTCAGAAAAATCTCCGGAAGCAGCAGCAGGGCCTGATCCCCGCGGCGCAAAACCTCCCCGGCGATTTTTTTATAGACCTCGGTTTTGCCGCTTCCGGTGACTCCGCAGAGCAGAAAAACCTGAAATCCAGAGCTTTTGAGGACAGCCTCCGCAGAGCGGCTTTGATCAGGGGTCAGGGCAGCCGCCGGCGCCGCGGGGCCGGCCCCGCCTTGAAAATCCTCCTCTTTGCTGAGCGCCTGCCCGGCTGAGGCGCCGTTTTGAGGGCTTTTGGCTTTTTTAAAGGGAAGCGGCGGAAAGCACATGGCCGCCACAAGCCCCACAGGGTAATGGTAGTAATGGCCGAGCCACTGGATCCATTCGGCGCGCTGCGGGCCCAGAGGCGGAAAGCCGCTTTCAATTTTTTGGATGGCTTTGAGGTTTGGGACTTTATGCCCCTGGGGATCATGCCCTAAGACAACCCCTCTGGCGGAGATGTTGTTTGACCCCAGGGGCGCCTGAACCCTCTGGCCCAAAGGGATGGCCTTGTTTGAGCTGTATGTCAAAGGCTCAAACAAAGCCCTTTGGAGAGCCACTTTAAAATAATTCAAAAAGAAAGCCCCTCGCGGGCCAGCTTGAGCTTTTCGGGCTGGCTTTGGCCGGATTTTTTTAGATAGGCCAGGATTTGCCCCCGCATTTCCGGCGCCGCGTCCAAAAGCTCCAGCGCCTCCAGCCAGCAGCAGCCTTTCCGCCTTTTCAGGCGGCCCAGAAGGCGGCGGGCCCCGCTCAGGCGCCTGTTTGCCGGGCTGGCCTTTAATGCCTCTATGGCGCTGAAAACCGCGATATCGCTTTTTTGCTTTTGAGAGAATTTTCTGGGAGGAATTTTTGGCGGCTGAAAATCATCCTCCGCTCCAAAAGCCCCCGGATCCGCCGGGCCGGAAAATACCGAGCGGACAGCGCCCCCTATGGCCAGGTCAAAAGCGCCCCAAGAGGGATCATACAGCGTCCGCCCCTCTTTTTGAATCTGGCAGCTTTTAAAGGAGATGAGCAAAAGCCGGCCCTTTCGCCTCAAAAAACGGGAGGGCGCGCCCTCTAAAACAATCCGCGAGGGGAACTGCATGCGGACCGGCCGCCCCAGCCGCAGCCCCAGTCCCGCAAGCTCCGCATCGCTTCGCAGAAAGAGAGGCTTTTTGCCCTTTATAAGGGGCTTCAGCGGGGAGCTGTATCCATGATGATGAAAGTCCGCTCCATGGCCCGGCAGCTGGCGCCCCTCAAAAGAGAGCTGGCAGGAGCCGCCCAACCGGACAAAGGCCAGATCGTTTTCCGCTTTGACAAGGCTTTCCACCCGGCCGGAGATTTGCAGGCCGGAGTCCAGGGCCAGAGTGTTGATGGTTTTTGATTTGAGGGCCTGCCGCGCCCCATAAAGCCCGCCCCTTTTAAAGGACAGCTTTCCGGCGATTTGAGCCAAAAGATCTGTCAGGTGGGAAAAATCCTCCGCCACAAACAGCTGGGGCTGAAAGCTTGTGATGTCATAGGGGAAGTCAAGGCAGCGCGCGCTCAGGCGCAGCTTTTTGGCCCGGCTGATCTGCCGCGCCTCCTGAATGGAGGATATAAGCCCCGCGCCGTAAATTTTTGGGTTTTTGAGGCTTCCCATAAGGCCGTATTCCGAAGTCCACCAGATAAACCGGGAAAGCCGCGCGGCCTCGCTCGCAAAACTCATGCTTTTTGAGATTTGCCTCAGGCGGCGGGCGGCGGCCTGAACTTGCCGCTTTGAGGACCGGGGGTTTTCTTTTAGATCGCTAAGCTCCCTTATGGCGAGGTATTGTTTTTGGTCCTCATGGCTGGAGATGGCCTTTAAAACAGTTTCCGCGTATTTTTTTAAAAAATCTGAAAAAACAGGGTGGGGCAGGAAGGGAACATGGCCCGCCGCCTCATGGACAATGTCCGGGGCCGGCGTGTAGGAGACATGATCTATGGAGCGGATTTCCGAAGCCACAGGCAAAACCCCGTTAAGCTGAAACTCCATAAAAGCCTTTGGCGGGATGAAGCCGCTCACAGGGACCGCCCGCCAGCCGAATTTTTGGAGCTTTCGGCTGATGTCTGAAATTTTGGGGATCTGGCTGAGGGTTATGCCGGTTTGCTCCAGCCCCTTCAGGCCGCCCGCGGCCCCAAAGCGGGAAAGACTGCCCCTTATGCCCCGCAGAATATAGCGCCACACCGCCTGATCCTGGGATGTGTATTTGCGCTGGGGGGCGGCGTATTTTTTTAAATGCGGCGGAATGATTGGACTCAAAGCCTGGACCTCCGAAGGCGCGGGCTGGGAGCCAGCTGCGGCCCCTAAAAAAAAAGCGCCATGCATGACTTTACCGCCTGGCCAAAAAAAAATCCATTATGCCGGAGGGCTTTTTTTATTGGGACAGCCTGTCGGCTGTTCCCGGACCGCTAAGGAGTCACAAGCTTGTCCAGAGGAGGGTGTTCGGGCGCCTGTCGGCTGTTCCCGGACCGCTAAGGAGTCACAAGCTTGTCCAGAGGAGGGTGTTCGGGCGCCTGTCGGCTGTTCCCGGACCGCTAAGGAGTCACAAGCTTGTCCAGAGGAGGGTGTTCGGGCGCCTGTCGGCTGTTCCCAGACCCCGCTAAGGAGTCACAAGCTTGTCCAGAGGAGGGTGTTCGGGCGGCCTGTCGGATGCGGAAAAACAAAAGCTATAGCGCTGGCAAAATAATTGGGGAAAGCTTTTTTAAAGACAAAGCCGGCGGTTTGAGCTTAATATAATCACAGCGGAGAGTTCCCTTATTTATTGCAGCCGGAAAGCGGCGCCCGCGCAAAAAGCCCGCTAAGCCATGCATGAGCCAAAAGCATACAGCCAGTCTTTTTAACGCGCCGCACAAAAACCCGCTGCCCCGGCATGATTTTCAGGCATGAGCTCCAGCCGTCAAAACCCTCTGTTTGAAAAATACCCTTTAAAGCCTGAGGACCGCAAAAGGCTCCAGAGGCTTTTGGGGCGGGAGCCGGGGGCCATCGAGACCGCCCTGGCCATGGCGCTCTGGAATGAGCACTGCTCCTACAGAAGCTCCCGCATTCATCTGAAAACCCTTCAGTTTCCCACCTCCAAAAAAGTCTCCGCAGCCGGGGAAAACGCGGGCGTGGTTGATCTGGGCCGCGGCGAGGCGGCGGCTTTCAAGATGGAGAGCCACAACCATCCCTCTCACATCATGCCTTATCACGGGGCGGCCACCGGAGTTGGCGGCATATTAAGGGACATTTTTGCCATGGGGGCGCGGCCTGTGGCCCTGGCCGATTACCTCTGCTTCGGCCCGCCCGGCATGCCGGAGGGCCGCGCCCGGGTCGATGGGGTTGTCCGGGGCATTGGAGGCTATGGAAACTGCATAGGCGTTCCCACAATTACAGGCCATACAGAGTTTGCGGCCTGTTATGAGGGGAACATTTTGGTCAATGCCATGGCCCTGGGGCTGCTCAAATCCGGCAGCGCCATAAGCTCAAAAGCCGAAGGCCCTGGGAATCAGCCGGGGAATTATGTCGTCTATGGCGGGGCCGCCACAGGAAGAGACGGCATACTGGGGGCCTCAATGGCCAGCGCCTCTTTTGGCCATTCCCCCTCCAAGGGGCAAAACCCCTCTAACAGGCAGCCCCCCCGCAGCGGGGAATCCCCCTCTAAAAAACCGGCGCGGAAAAACCTCTCCGCCTCTCCTTTGCCGAAGGGGGGAGCTTCTGGAAACCCGGCCTCTGAAGAGGCCTCGGCAAGGCCCGCAGTTCAAATTGGAGACCCTTTTTTTGGCAAGCAGCTTATGGAGGCCTCGCTTGAGGCCATGGAGGCTGGGCTTATTGCCGCCTGCCAGGACATGGGCGCCGCGGGGCTTAGCTGCTCCAGCTTTGAGATGGCCTCAAAGGGCGGGCGGGGCTTCCGCCTGCATCTGGACCGGACGCCTTTGAGAGACCCCTCAATGAGTCCGGAGGAGATTTTGCTTTCGGAAAGCCAGGAGCGGATGCTTTTCATCTGCCGGCCCGCAGACTGGGAGCCTCTCAAAAAAATTTTTAGCCGGCGGGATCTGGAGCTTGAGATTTTGGGCAAAATCCTCCCCGAAAAAGACATGGAGCTTTTTTGGCGCGGGCGCCGGATTTTAAAAGCTGACCCCTCCCTGTTTACAGATCAGGCGCCTGTGGAGCGGCGGCCTTTGCGGCGGCCAAAGCCGGCGCCGCGAACCCTGCCTCAAAATTTTCGCCAAAAAGCCGCCTTGAGAGATCAGGGGGGCGGCGGCCATAAAAAAAACCTTTTGAATATTCTCGGCAGCGCGGAGGGGCGGAGCCGGTCCTTTATCTACAGGCAGTATGATCAAAGGGTGGGGGCGAACACGGTTTGGGACAGCTCCCGGCCCATTGGAGTCCTGAGGCTTCCAGAGAGCCAGAGAGAGCTGGCCTTTGCCCTTGGGGGCCGAAACCATATCATGGAGGCCGATGTGGAGCAGGGCGCGCTGGACGCCGCCCTTCGCCCCGCGCTTCAGCTCTCCCTGAGGGGGTTTTCGCCCTGGGCCGTCACTGACTGCCTGAATTTTGGCTCCCCGGAAAAGCCCTCAGTCATGGGGGAGTTTGCGCTGTGCGTGGAAAGCCTGAGCAAGGCCTGCGCGGCCCTGGACGCGCCAGTCATCAGCGGAAATGTGAGTTTTTATAACGAAAGCGCCGGACGGGGGATCAGCCCCAGCCCCGCTGTGGCTATGATTGGCCTGAAGGAAAAGCCCCTGCCGCTCGCGCCGCCCGGGTTTGCGCGGCGCGGAGAGCGGGTGTGGCTGCTCTGCTCGCATCAATTTTGGCTTCCATGTTTCGATGGCCGGCCTCGCGGCGCCTGTTTAGATGGACGGCCTAGCGGCCGTTCCCGAACCGCCGCAGAGGCGCAAGCCTTTTCAGAGAGCCAGCCCCGCGGCGCTGGTTTGTTGGGACGGCCTAGCGGCCGTTCCCGAACCGCCGCAGAGGCGCAAGCCTTTTCAGAGAGCCAGCCCCGCAGCGCCTGTTTAGATGGACGGCCTAGCGGCCGTTCCCGAACCGCCGCAGAGGCGCAAGCCTTTTCAGAGAGCCAGCCCCGCGGCGCTGGTTTGTTGGGACGGCCTAGCGGCCGTTCCCGAACCGCCGCAGAGGCGCAAGCCTTTTCAGAGAGCCAGCCCCGCGGCGCTGGTTTGTTGGGACGGCCTAGCGGCCGTTCCCGAACCGCTGCAGAGGCGCAAGCCTTTTCAGAGAGCCAGCCCCGCGGCGCTGGTTTGTTGGGACGGCCTAGCGGCCGTTCCCGAACCGCCGCAGAGGCGCAAGCCTTTTCAGAGAGCCAGCCCCGCAGCGCTGGTTTGTTGGGACGGCCTAGCGGCCGCTGTTTTGGCGCTTTGAGTCCAAAGCTTTGCCGGCTGTTTTTTGACAGCCTGAGGGCGCTCAGCGGAGGGCTGTCCGCCGCGCGCGCTGTGGGAAAGTTCGGCCTTCCCTTTGCCCTGGCCCAAATGGTTTTGGAAAAAGGGGCGGGCTTTCGCCTGGATCCAAAATTCCCCCTTCCCCTTTGGGAGGAGCGGCTTTATGAGGCCATCGTCTGCCTGCCCCCCTCAAAAGAGAAAGGTTTTCGGCAAAAAGCGGAGCGGCTGGGGCTGGAGGCGGTTTTTTTGGGCGAAACAACAGAAACCTCTGATCTGGTTTTGCGCGAAAGCAGAATGTCTTTTCAGGAGATGTCCAGAGAATATTACAGCCCCTGGGAAAAAGACCTGAGCCTCTGAGCTGATTAGAGGGCCGGCCTCTGGCCCGGCGGGCGAAAAATGACGCAGAGCAAAAAAAACTCTTTTTATTGTTTCCCTTTTTCATGAATGCCGGCTATAAGAGCTATAAGAAATGGAGTGGTCAAAAGAAAGCATCGTCTCCCGCCGCTTTTCCAAAAAAGTCATGGGCGGAATCAGCGAATTTGAGGTTCGCGATTTTCTGCATGTTCTGGCTGAGGAGATTCGGCACCTGAGGCAGCTGAACATCAATCAGGGAAAAAAGCTGGCGGAAAAGGAGGAGCTGATAAAGGATTACCGGGACAGAGAGCATATTTTAAGGCAGTCCATAGCTTCGGCCCAGGAGGTGGCTGACAAAATCCGAAAAGACGCCGAAAAGCGCGCCCAGCTGATTTTGGACGGCGCGGGCGGCAAGTCAGAGGCCATGATTCAGGACGCCCGCCACTCTCTTCAGACTGTTTATAATGACATCGCTGACTTAAAGCGGCTTTACCTGCAGTTTAAGACCAGCCTCAGGGCTTCGCTTCAGGCGCAGATGGAGCTGCTGGAGCAGGGCCCTCTTTTTACAACCCCCCTGCCCTTTGATGAATCGGTTTCAGAGGAGCCTTCGGAAGGCGGGCTGTCTCAAGGCTCCCAAGAAGGCGCCGGCGGCTATGGCGGCCCCGCTCCCGAGGGGGGGCTGGCAGAGCCTCCCGGGCAAAATTTTGGGCCTGGGCAAAGCTTTCAGCCGGAAGAGGCTGGCCTGGAAGGATCCGCTTTAGAGCCAGAGGGGGCGCCAGAAGCTTTGGGGGCGAAGCCCGAAGGGCCGGCGGCGGGCCGAAAAAGCCCCGGCGGGGAATTTCCCGGAGAGGCATTTGGCCATAAAGAATCTGAAGAGCCATCTGGCAAAAAACTCTGGAAATGGCCAGAGGCTCAGTCAGGGTCTCTCGGCGCCTCGTTTGTGGAGGCCCCGTCTTCAGCCTCTAAAAGGGGGCGCCGCGCCTTGTCTGAATTTTCCGCTGAGCCGGAGCCTGCTGCCGCCCCTGCTGCTGCGGCGCCGGGGGCGGAGCCGGGATTTCAGGACATATTTCAAAGCCCCGCTCAAAAGAGCGGCCGCGGCGGGGAGGCCCTTCATCAAAACAGGCGCCGAGAGGCCGGCCAATCAAACCGGAACGGCCGCGAGGCCGGCCAATCAAACCGGAACGGCCGCGAGGCCGGCCAATCAAACAGGCGCGGCCGGGATCTGGCCGCCAGACCGGTCCAGCGCGCAGGCCCCGGCCCGGCAGCCAGACCCCCAGAAGCGCCGTCTTTCTCTGATCCCCATGCCTCCGCCGCCTCTTCCGCGAAGGGCAGGCAGGCTCAGCCAGCCCTCCCAGGCCGCCAGGGCTTTTTTGAGGGGCGGGGCAGCGAAATGCGCGCCCTCAAGTCATCTCTCCGCAGCCTGAACAAAGACTTTTCCTAAAGCCCCCTGATCAGCCGCGCCGGGGCAGCTGATCAGGAAGGCCATCGCGGTTATGGCTTTTTAGCAGTCAGCCACAATCTCCATGGGTGACTGCGGCAGGTTTTGCAGTGATGGATCGACTGATTCATCATGGCATTCTGGGAGTGATATTTTTTTGAGTTTTGGCAGATTTCTGAAGGTGTCTGCCGGAAAACTGGCTATTGGCTGCTGCCCCCAGTTAATCTCTTCAAGCTTGCTTAGCCCTGAAAAGGTGTCCTCATGGACAGAGTTTATGCAGCCATAGCCGCCGGAGGATTCCCCCCCGAAGACAATCTTTTTTAAGTTTGGCAGGCTGGCAAAGTCTCCGGCCCTTAAAGAAGAGTAGTCATTGCCGCAGCTCCCGCTGCCGCTGGCTGGCCGCGGGGTTGTGGTCACAACAAGGGTTATTATTGCGCCCAGCTGGTCTGGCGCGACTGTCCTGCATGTTGGCGCCGGAGTTAGGCTTAGCGCGGCTATGATTGAGTCTGCGATCCCTGGCGACCGGTCACAAAATCCGGCAATGATCGACGGGGCCTGGGCTGGCTGTGGAGCCGGAGTGACTGAGAAGGGAGGCGGGGGGGGAGGCGAAGAGCCGCCCCCGGATGATCGGCGGGAGCGGGAGCGGCGGCGCCTGCTCCTCCCAGACCTGGTGATTCTCTTTTTTGGCGCCCCCTCTAAAAAGCCATCCAAAAATTTAAGCGCCTCTTTGCCGCAGTCATGGACAGAGTCAAAGGCATGCGGGAAATCTCCAGAGCGGCAAGCCTCATGCTCGATATAGTCAATGGCCTTGTCCTTAAGACATTTTGATTTGTTTCGGCAGCCCTTCTCTATATCAGAAAAGGATGATTCCAGGACACGCCAAAAGCTGTCCAGAGATTTTTTTGAGCCGCCGGAAACATCAGCGGCCGGGGGCGCCTTCCCGCAGCCGGCGGCCGCAAAAAACAGCAAAACAGATAAGGCTCTCATTTTTATAAACAATCGCGCGGGGGCCGGCCCCTTTCCTCAGTGATTATAGCGCCCGGAGCCGCGCGCCCGCAAAAAAAAAAACCGCCTTCTATAAAAAAAGCCCAAAACCTGAAATTTCCGCTTGACAAGGCGGTTATTCATAGGAGCCTAATTAAATCCAGGGTATCTTAAATAGGGGATCTTATGAGCCGGACAAGCCTTCAAAAAGCCATCAGCATAATCCAGAGGGAGCCTCCGGCGGCGGCGGTTTTTGATGTGGACTCCACAATTTTTTGCATGAAATACCGGACCGGGGCCATCATCAAAGACTGCGCGCTAAACAAGTCCTTCCGCAAGGCCTTCCCGAAGGATGCGGATAAAATCCATGGGATTCATGTCACCGAGAGGGACTGGTCTGTGGAGGAGATTTTGGCGAAAAGCGGCTTTCCCGATCCAGAGGCGCCTGTGGTGAAGGCTGTCTCCCGCTTTTGGAGGGCGGCTTTTTTTACAAACAAATACCTCCATTTAGACCAGCCATATAAAGGATGCGCGGAGTTTATTAAAACTGTTCAGAAAAGCGGCGGCGGGGTTTTTTACCTCACGGCGCGGCAAAAGCGGGATATGTGGGAGGGGACGCTCCAGTCTCTGAAGCGCCATGGCTTTCCCCTGCCTCAAAAGGAGCGCCTGATTTTAAAGCCTGACCATGAAGAATCAGACGCGGAATACAAAACCGGCGAGCTGAGGCGAATCGCGAAAAAATTCCCGGCTGTTTTGTTTTTTGAAAATGAGCCGGTGATTTTAAACGCCGTGGCCGGGGCTTTGCCAAAAGTCAGGCTTTTCTGGATGGACAGCGCGCACTCCCGCCGCGAGCAGCCTCCCTCCAAGGCCGAGCCTCTGTCCATGAATTATTGTTTTTAGCCTGTTTGTCTGGACGGCCTAGGGGCCATTCCGCAGGCGTTCCGGTTTTTAGGGATGGCTTGTTTACAGGGTTTATCTGGACGGCCTAGCGGCCGCTCCCGGCGGCTTTGATCTCCCCTTTGTCAAAAAGCCGGATAAGCTTTAAGCCCTCTTTTTCAAAAGGGCTGGCTTTATCCCCGCGGTAAATCAAACACAAAACAGAGCTGATGAGGGCGCCGCGCGCCCGCAGCTCCCTGACGGATTCCAAAGCCTGCCCGCCTGTGGTGACCACATCCTCTATGACGCAAAGCCTTTTGCCCCGGATCTCCCCCCCTTCGCAAAGCCTCTTGGTCCCGTAAGGCTTGGGCTTTTTTCGCGCAAAGCGGAGCGGGAGGCCTGTTTCCAGAGAAATGGCTGTCCCAAGCGGGATCCCCCCCATCTCCAAAGCGGCCAAAATCTCTGTCCCCCCCGGAACAAGCGGGGCCATGCGGGCCGCCGCCGCCTTCAACAGCCGGGGATCGGCCTCCATGGCGTATTTGTCAAAATACTCGCTGGATGTCTGGCCCGACCTCAGGGTGAAGCTCCCCTTGAGATAGCAGGCTTTAAATATGCTTTCGGCCAAAAGGGATTTTTCCATAATGCCGGCAGCCTGCAGCGGGGGCCGCCCCCTGTCCTAAAAATTAGGAGCTTCTGGGCGGGAAAACAAGCGAAAAAGCCTTAAAAAACCCCTTTTGTTAGAGTTTTTGTTAGAAAATGCAAATTTTGCAAAATTTTTAGGCGGCTGCCGGGGCCGGGGGAGGGTTTTTATGATTTTTTGCTTGACAGGCCGCATAAAAGGCGCTATTACATTGCCCAAGATCAGTCAAACAATATACAAGGAGGTATAGAAGATGAAAAATTTACTGTTTAGAGGGCCGGCCTTGCGGCTGTTCACGCTGTTTTCAAAAAAAATCCGGTTTTGCCGGGAAATGTTCCTGTTTGCTGCGGCTTTTGCTTTGGCGGGGCCAGGGTTTGCGGGAGCGGCGGAGAATGCGCGGGCGGACTTGCCGGAGAATGCGCAGGCTTGGGCTGCCGCTCATAATCTGGGCATGACCCATAATTTTTCAGACAGCGGCGGGGACAAAGCTCCCGGCAGCGCTTTGCCGGATGAAATTTCTGAGGCCGGCATATACGAGACGGCGGTTTTTTTAAGAAAAGGCCGGATAGACAATGCGGCTGAGGCTTTGAGGGCTGGCAAAAAGGAGGCAGAGGCGCCGCTCCTTAGGCCTGCTTTAAAGGAAATGCTGGCCCTTCCGGAAAAGGGAGGCGCCATTCTTGAAAGCTTGCCAGAGGAGCAAAGGGGCCGTTTGTTTTTGCTGGCCGCAAATATTGGACATATAGAGGCGCTCAAAGACTTCATCCAGCAAGGGGTTGATCCAAACTTCCAGGATAATGCAAAAGGCCGGACAGCCCTTCACTATGCCGCGCGGGAGGGGCATATAGAGGCTGCGGAGATTCTTTTAGAGCATGGCGCTGATCCAAACATCAAGGATACAGTTAATGAGGACACAGCTCTTCACTTCGCCGCCAGGAAGGGATTGGAGGGATCGGATATGATTCAGCTTCTGGCGGATTATGGAGCCAATCCAAGCGCCCTGAATAAGGCTCAGCAGACTCCCTTTCATTTGCTCTTTTATGCGCTCAAACCCAAACAAAACAAGAGCATCCTGAGGAGTCTGATTTTGGACGGCGCGGGCGGCAATTCTCCCTGACTCCTTCAGCCTGGCGGGGCGGAGGCTTTGATGCAAAGCCTCTTGACCACGCAAGGTTTGGGCTTTTTTCGCGCAAAGCGGAGCGGGAGGCCTGTTTCCAGAGAAATCGCCGCCCCAAGCGGGATCCCCCCATCTCCAAAGCGGCCAAAATCTCCCCCAGGGACTCCAAGGGACGGAAAAGCCGGCTCCCCAAAAACCTCCCCCAGAGACTCCACAGGAAAGCGGAGGCTGCCGCGCCGCGGCAAAGCCCCGGCAAAATCCTCCCGGCAGAAGCCCCCCCGGCAGAATCCCCCCGGCAAAGCCCCGGCAAAATCCTCCCGGCAAAATCCCCCCGGCAAAATCCTCCCGGCAAAGCCCCGGCAAAGCCCCGGCAAAATCCCCCCCGGCAGGCCATCCGCCAAACAACTCAAAAAAACTCAAAAAAAAACCTAAAAAAAACCTTGACAGGCTGTTTTCGGGGGGTGTAAGCCTTTAAGTCCGCCTGGATTCTCCCAAGAATCAGAGGCGGCCCCCCTCCGCTTCAGCTGTTTTAGCGGCTGGCCGGGCCGGCAAAAGCGCAGGCCCCCTGGAGGATGGCGGGGACAGCTCTTTGACAACCGAATACAGTATCATCAATCTATTTTTTTGTTGGCGCCAAAAGCCAGCCGCGGCTTCAAAAAGCGGCCGCAAAGGCTTTTGAGCGTTAAACGGGAAAAGCATTAAGAAAGACATTTTTGGGAATTTTGGATATCGGCTGAAGGCGGCCCCAGACAGGCCGCGGCTTTAACAGCTCAGCCGCTCAATTCAAAACATTCCTGGAATGGCTGATCGGCCCGAAACGGCTGATCGGCTCAATTATCACAAAAGAGAAAACGTTATATTGGAAATATGCAAAGGCTTGCGGGGGATGCCTACGCGCCAAAAAGCGATGAAGGACGTGGCAAGCTGCGATAAGCTTCGGGGAGCGGCACACACGCTTTGATCCGGAGATGTCCGAATGGGAAAACCCGCCGGCAAGTCCGGCGCGATGGGAGTGAATTCATAGCTCCCATCGGGCGAACAAGGGGAAGTGAAACATCTCAGTACCCTTAGGAAAAGAAATCAAAGAGATTCCCTCAGTAGCGGCGAGCGAAAGGGGAAGAGCCTAAACCCTCTGCCTGTTAAAGATTCCGGTCCTTGCGCAGGGGGGGTTGCGGGACTTTCAGGAGCTTCCGGAAAAGCTCCATGAAGTCAAAAAATTAAATTTTAGCGGAAATGGCTGGAAAGCCATGCCAGAGAAGGTGAAAGCCCTGTCCGCGAAAAAATTTGATCTTCAGAAAGGATCCCAAGTACCAGCGAGCACGTGAAATTCGCTGGGAATCTGGGGAGACCACTCTCTAAGGCTAAATATTCTTTGGCGACTGATAGCGAACCAAGTACCGTGAGGGAAAGGTGAAAAGAACCCCGGGAGGGGAGTGAAACAGAACCTGAAACCGCAAGCCCACAAGCAGCGGGAGCGGATGCCGCGCCGAAAGGCGAGGGGCCGTGACCGCGTACCTTTTGCATAATGAGCCAGCGAGTTACTGTCGCAAGCAAGGTTAAGCCATTAAGGCGGAGCCGAAGCGAAAGCGAGTCTGAACAGGGCGCTTAGTTTGCGGCATTAGACCCGAAACCCGGTGATCTATTTATGGCCAGGGTGAAGCGCGGCTAACCCCGCGTGGAGGCCCGAACCAGTGAAGACTGCAACCTTCTTGGACGAGCTGTGAATAGGAGTGAAAGGCTAATCAAACCGGGTGATAGCTGGTTCTCCTCGAAATATATTTAGGTATAGCCTCGAAACATTTTATCCCGGAGGTAGAGCTCTGATTGGGCTAGGGGTCTTACCGGATTACCAAACCCAGCCAAACTGCGAATGCCGGAGATAATTATTTCGGGAGTCAGTCATGGGGTGACAAGATTCTGTGACGAAAGGGAAAGAGCCCAGACCATCAGCTAAGGCCCCCAAGTTCATGCTAAGTGTGAAACGATGTGAAGATGCCCGGACAGCCAGGAGGTTGGCTTAGAAGCAGCAATCCTTTAAAGAAAGCGTAATAGCTCACTGGTCCAGCGCCTTTGCGCGGAAAATTTAACGGGGCTAAGCATGGCGCCGAAGCTATGGGCCGCCCCTTCCTTAACGGGAGGGGGCGGCGGTAGAGGAGCGTTGCGGTTTAGGCTGAAGGCAGGCCGTGAGGCCGGCTGGACGAGCCGCAAGAGATCATGCTGGCATAAGTAACGTTTAACAGAGGCGCAAAACCTCTGCGCCGAAAACTCAAGGATTCCTGGGCCAGGATAATCCTCCCAGGGTTAGTCGGGGCCTAAGGCGAGGCCGAAAGGCGCAGCCGATGGACAAACGGTTAATATTCCGTTACCGGCTTTCATGTTCCAGCAGAGGAGTGACGGACTAAGCAGTTCCAGCCTGTAATTGGATTCAGGCGCAAGCTTGCAAGGGGCGCCGCAGGGAAATCCGCGGCGCGCAACCCCCAGGAGCAAACGCGCGGAGGCCTCGCCTCCTGAAGTGGAATGAGCTATGGTTCCAAGAAAAGCTTCGCTGCGCTGTGAAAGCCGCCCGTACCGTAAACCGACTCAGGTGAGTGGGATGAGCATTCTAAGGCGATTGGGATAAGTTTGGTTAAGGAACTCGCCAAATTGGCGCCGTAACTTCGGAAGAAGGCGCGCCTTTTGAGGTGAAGCCCCCCTTTTGGGCGGGCGGAGCTTTGGAAGGCCGCAGTGACCAGGAAGTAGCGACTGTTTACCAAAAACACAAGGCTGCGCAAAATCGCAAGATGAAGTATGCAGCCTGACGCCTGCCCGGTGCTGGAAGGTTAAGAGGATCTGTCAGCCGCTTCGGCGGCAAAGCGGAAAATCGAAGCCCCAGTAAACGGCGGCCGTAACTATAACGGTCCTAAGGTAGCGAAACTCCTTGTCGGGTAAATTCCGACCTGCATGAATGGCGTAACGACTTCTTCAGTGTCTCAACCAAATCCCCAGTGAAATTGAACTCTCAGTGAAAATGCTGAGTACCCGCGGAAAGACGAAAAGACCCCGTGAACCTTTACTCTAACCTGGCAGTGAATTTAGAATGGATATGCGCAGGATAGGCGGGAGGCTGTGATCCTCAGGCTTCGGCTTGGGGGGAGCCGCCCTTGAGATACCGCCCTTATTGATTTTGAATTCTAACCCGCGCCCCTGATCGGGGCGGGAGACATTGTCAGGCGGGGAGTTTGGCTGGGGTGGCCGCCTCCCAAAAAGTAACGGAGGCGCGCGAAGGTTCCCTCAACCTGATTGGAAACCAGGCGCTGAGCGTATTGGCATAAGGGAGCTTAACTGCGAGACCCGCAAGTCGAGCAGATGCGAAAGCAGGCCAAAGTGATCCGGTGGTTCCGAGTGGAAGGGCCATCGCTCAACGGATAAAAGGTACTCCGGGGATAACAGGCTTATACCCCCCAAGAGTTCACATCGACGGGGGTGTCTGGCACCTCGATGTCGGCTCATCTCATCCTGGGGCTGAAGCAGGTCCCAAGGGTTTGGCTGTTCGCCAATTAAAGAGGTACGCGAGCTGGGTTCAGAACGTCGTGAGACAGTTTGGTTTTTATCTTCCGCGGGCGCAGGAAAATTGAAAGGAGCTGCCCCTAGTACGAGAGGACCGGGGTGGACGAAACCTCTGGTGAACCTGTTGTCGCGCCAGCGGCACCGCAGGGCAGCTATGTTCGGAATGGATAACCGCTGAAAGCATCTAAGCGGGAAGCCAGCCTTAAGATAAGTTTTCCCGGGGCCGCAAGGCCCCTGAAGGCCCCTTCGAGATCAGGAGGTTGATAGGCGGAGCGCGCAAGCATAGCAATATGTTCAGCTTGTCCGCACTAATAAGCCGCGCGATTTCCAAAACAGCGGATTTCTCTTTTCTATTGATAATTGCCGGGAATGTTTTGAATTGATGATAATATCGGCGGCCGCGAGGCCGGCCCGGCAAACAGGAACGGCCGCGAGGCCGGCCCGGCAAACAGGCTCAGCCGCGAGGCCGTCTATTGGAACAGGCTTTGTCCCAATAAACCAATACAATAAACCAATAAGAGGAAAAAAAAGATATGAAAAAAAACGCAATATTCATTATGGCTTTTGCGGCGCCTGCGCTTCTGGCCGCGGGCTGCAGCGATGAGGACGGCTCATCCTCCCAGGCCCCCATGGACCCCTTCACCAAAGAATGCAATCAGCATATAAATGCCAGCATTAAATGCTTTGAGGAGCAGAAAACATCTCCCGCAGAGGGAGCGCTCTTGGCTGTAAACATGTTTGCTTGCGCTAAGAGCATGAACAGCGCGCTAGATGCTGTGGAGCGGCTTTCACAAGAGCTGCAAAACAAAAAGCGGGGCCAGCTGCAAAAAAGCGGCGATTTGGACGCCTTTTCAGCCTGCCTGGCTCCACTGAAGGGAGCCGAAATTCCAGAAAACCCAGCCAAGTTTTTGGATTGTGTCATTCCCAGTCTCAAAAAAATGAAATCAACCCTCTGCGCCAAGCCATAGCGCTCCGCGCTGAAAGAAAAACGCTGAACTGATGCCGCCCCCGCCAAAAACAACAGACAGAGCGGCAGCAGCGAAGATGAAAAAACCAGCAATATTTGCAGCTTTTGCGGCGCTTGCGCTTCTGGCCGCGGGCTGCAGCGATGAGGGCGGCTCATCTGGAAACAGCCCCTATTCAAAACAATGCGATCAGCATCTAAACGGCGTTATTAAATGCTTGAAGGGGCTGAAATTATCTGACGAGGCCCCTATTAAAAAATTAATATCCTGCTATCAAACTATGAGAAGTCAAATACATTCTCTTGAAGCTCTTCTTACAGAGGAGCAGCAAAATAAAAAGCGGGAGCAGCTTAATCGCAGCGAAGACACACAAAAATTCCAGCGCTGCCTTATGGTTTCGCCGCCCCCCGTGACCAGCAAAATAATCAAAATAGAGGAAGAAGCGGCTTCTGACACCGCTCCGGATCGCCAGAAAAACCGCTCCCTTCGTGTTTACAAAGGATTGACAATGGAAATGGCGGCTGCCATTATTAACATCTGCGGCGCTTCAAGCGCTGAAAAAGCGCGGAAAATCTTCTGCTCCCAGCCATAAATGCGCTGAAAACCAATGAAAAAATCAATATTTGCGGCTTTTGCGGCGCTTGCGCTGTTTGCGGGCAGCTGCGGCGATAACGGCAGCTCTCCCCAGACTGGCAGCTCTCCCCAGACTGGCGGCGCGCCAGGCTTTGCTGAGAACTTTGCCAGGCTCTGCAGCGAGCATATAAACGCCCACATTAACTGCATTGAGAAAATAAAGCCTCTGATAAACGACGCCGCAAGGACAAATCAGCATCTGGCTGTAATCTTAAGAAAAATTGACTCCTGCGAGCAGCATATTGACAGCGCAATAGATCTTTCCCGCAATGCCGGCAGGCTGCTTTCAAACGAGCGGGCCAGCCAGATAAAACAAAGCGCCGCCAATAAAGAGGCTTTGAATGTTTTAGACGCTTTGCGCAGCTGCGAGCGGCCTGGCTTGGGATCAAATTCAACATTCGGCTCTAAACGGCAGACAATAATCAGATCTGTTTATGACTGCCTCATTCCAAATGCCGAAAAATTTAAGGAGCTGGCCTGCTCCATATTTCAGCAATAAGCTCTAAGGCTTTCCGATAACCCGCGCAGCGGCGCCGCCCGAGCCAAAGGCTCTGTCCGAGACACTCTCTTTAACTGAAAAGCCCTGTAAACCGCCTCAATCTCAGGGGTTATGGGGCTGAAAACCTTCTTCCCTGTCTTCCCGTCCTCTAAAACGCTGCGCTGATCCTCTTTCAAAACCTCCCTGATCCTCTCAATGCTCCAGCTTAAGCCCGCGCTGTCCAGCTGAGCCTTCAAAGCGCAAGACACCGAATACGCCAATCCGCGGGGGGCCAGAAATCGGAGGCCCCTCCCGCTCAAATCCCCGCAAAAGCGGAAAAACTGATGAAGCTATTCCGCTTTGCCGTTTTTCAGCTTGAGAATTTTTGCTTTCGGCAGGCCGGTCGCTTTGGAAATAACGGAAATATCAAATTTTTCCTTGAGCATGTTTAAAATGACCTCACGGTTCCTTGCCTGCCGGCCTTTTTGCCAGCCTTCCTGCCGGCCTTCCTGACGGCCTTCCTGACGCTCTTTATACAAAACTTCCTGATAACATGACATTGCCATAACTCTTCCCTCCCTTTTTTTGACGGTTTTTCTTTCAACCTCCATCAATGCTTTTTTCGTCCAGCGGGGGTTATGATGCTGCAAATACGCCAAACCCCGCGGGGCTAAAAACCTGCGGTCCCGCGCGCGGACAGCTTGGCAGAGGCGAAAAAACTCCGCCACATCCCGCCCGCCAATAGCGCGGACCTTCTGAAATATAAACCAAATGGGCAAAGCTTTCAAGCCCCTTTGCTTTTTTTTCAAATCAATATCCCGCAAATTCAAAATCACTGGGCGAAAGTTTACATCCGCCTCCCCAAACAGCTCCAGCTGTTTTGGAGCAAGCCCCCGCAAGCTCCCCTGAAAATCCAATGGCCCCCTCCATGCCTGCCCCGTGGATATGAGAACAGGCAGCATCAGGCCTTTTTCCCTCCATGTCTGGCGGGCGGAAGACAAATAATCCAGAAACTGCAGAAAATGCTCGTCCCGCGGCAGGCTCTTATGCTCAAAAACCAGCAGCATCTCAGCTCTCTTTGCCCGCGCCCCCCGGCGGAGGGCTTGGCGGACAGATGCCCGCCCTGGGACTCTCCCTGACAGCGCCTTTTTTCCGGCCCGGCCGCCAGCCGGATATCTTTGCAGCCTCAGAGGCGCTTTCCTGGATGATTTCCCGGCAGACTCCTCGGATTGAGGGAAGGGTTTTGTGGAGATGGAGAATATCAGGTCGGCCCGCCTCTCCCGCCCTTCGCTTGTAAACAAAACAGGGGGCTGGGGCTTGAGGGTTTTTAGGTCCAAAAACTCAAGCCTTTCCCGGCTGAGGGACAGAAGCAGCATATCAGGGGCAAACCTTTTTTTTGAGAAAATCTCCCGAAACAACAGATCGTGGCTGTGAAAGGGGACTTTGCCCCGGCGGGGATTTTTTGCCGCGCGTTTTTTTGGAGCGGGATCGCCTTTTGGAGGGATTTTGCGGGCCGCAAGATAAAATATGTGGTTGGACAAGCTTGTCTCGTCCGCCGGGATCAGCCGGCCGGGCGCAGAGTCTGCCGCGGGCGGGGCATTCTGCCGGAAAGCTTTAAGCTTAGGCGAATCTGACTGGCGGTTTGTGATATCCATGGATTTTTCCTCCCTGTGGTTTTTTTTCAAAATATTTTGAAAGCCCCCCCTCTCGTTTTCTCTGTTTTGTTTTCTGTCAATTCAAAGAGGGTTTTAAAAAAAAGCTCATAAGCAAGGCTTTCGGAATGCTTGCGGAATCCTTAATAAAACCTTAAGGGCTGTGGCTTATAAAAATTGGCTCTTCGGAAGAATCTGTGGGTTAAAATGATGGAAGATCAGCTGAAAAAACACAATATTTTTAAGGTTATAAAAAGGGAGGGCTGGCGCGCGCCCCCGCTCCATCAAAAACAGCGCGCCTTGTTTCCAAACCTTCTATAAAGAGAGGGAAGCGCGGGCTTTTGCGCAAAAACAAAATAATCAAAAATCCCGGCCAAAGCCTTTTTGCCCTGCAGAGACAAGCCGCAGCCGATCCGGGCGCTCAAACACTCGCGGAGACAAAGTCCCTCATCAAAGCTTTTTCCAGAGGGCGGAGCCTTTTTTCAGCCCTCCCGCATAAAGGTTATAATGCGGCGCGTAAATTTCAGAAAAAAAAGCAAAATAAAGATTGAAAAAATATAGAAAAACTTGTTAAGATTCAAACAAATAATTTTTGCGCTTTTGAAAAGTTTTTGGGCTGCGCAAAAAAACAATAATAACAAAAAAGGAGACACTGTTTATGCAAAATCAAAACGAGAGTTTTCAGCGGGCGCGCGCAGGCGCCGGGCATTTGGGCAAAGCCTGCAATAAATTAACAATGCCGGAAATCACAGAGCTTAGCGATCAGGCGCTGCTCTCCCAGACAAGGCTTTTGGTTCAAAAAGAGCGGAGCCTTCATGTTCAGATTTTGCGCCATTTGCGGGAGATTGAGGCCCGGCAGCTGTATTTTTCCGAAGGCTATGCCAGCTTGTTTGACTATGCTGTCAGGGGCCTTGGATACAGCAAAGGGGCGGCCTTCCGCCGCATCAAGGCCATGAGGCTTTGCCGGGATGAGCCGGAAACTCTGGAGAAAATTAAATCCGGCAGGCTGAGCCTTTGCGCCGCAAGCCAGCTTCAGAGTTTTTTTGAAAAGCAAAAAAAAGAGGTTGTCCGTTTAAAAAATGATTTAAAAAAAGCTTCTGAGTCTGGGCTGGCTGTTCAGTCTATAAAGCAGCGGGGGGAGCTTGAATTGAAAGGCGCCGCCGGCTCTGCGCTGCGGGAAAAAAACAAAACCCTTGCGCCAGAACAGGGATGCTTGCAGTCAGGCTCAGCGCCGGGGCCAGAGAAAAGCGGAGGTTCGGCGCCGGGATCTTTTTGGGGGGAGCGCGCCGCTCCGCAGAGCAATCGCGCGCCAGGCCCTGACGCCGCCATGCAAAAGCAGTTTATGGCTGAGGAGGCTTGGCGGGGGCCAGCCTTTGAGGCGGACAAAAGTCCAGCTCTGGAGAGGGAGAAAAAGCTGGCGCTGATTGAGAAGGCGGAGGGCTGCTCATCCCGCGAGACGGAGAGGCTGCTTTTGGAGGAGGCGCCGGATTCAAAGAGGCTTTTGCAAAAAGATCAGGTCCGTTTTTTGGGAGAGGGCCGGTTTGAGCTGAAAGCTGTGATTGACGGGGAAACGCGCGGGAAGCTGGAGCGGTTAAAGTTTTTGCTTTCCCATAAGAATCCTTCTATGGGTTATGGGGAGTTGCTGGGGAATTTATTGGATTTAGGCTTAAAAAAGCATGATCCCAGCCTGCGCGGCAAAAAGCCTTCTCAAAAGCTGAGCGCAAGCGAGCAGTCAGACAGGAGCGCAAGCGAGCGCCCAAACAGGAGCGAAAGCGCGCATTCAGGCAGGAGCTTGGGGGCAAAAATAAAAGCGCCCGCGCAGGCTTCGCTGCTGCGCCCGCAGTCAGGCTCAGCGCCAGGCCCTGGGAATAGCAAAAATTCAGCGCCAGGGCCAGAGAAAAGCGGAGGTTCGGCGCTGGGATCTAAGGGAAAGCCAGCAGGCTCGGCGCCGGGATCGGGCAAAATCGGAGGTTCGGCGCTGGGATCTTTTGGGAGGGAGCGCGCTGCTCCGCAGCGCAAGCGAGCGCCGGGGCCGCCGGGGGGAAGCAGATATATCCCCGCGGAAGTTAAAAGGCTTGTATGGGCAAGAGATCAGGGCCGCTGCTCTTATGTCAATCCCAAAACCGGGCGGAGATGCGGCTCCCGGTATATGATTCAAATGGATCATATTAAGCCATATTCCCTGGGGGGCTTGTCCACAAAAGAAAACATGAGATTGTTATGCGCCGGCCATAACCGGTTTCGGGCGCGGCAGACATTTCCCGCATCCAGGCGGCTTGCAGCTCCCGGCCGGCCCCCTGATTTTGCCTGATATTTCTTGTGACAAGAAAACCTTATAGTTTTAAAGGATTGGAAGCTATGGAAATTGCCTTGTATCATAACCTTGGAAACCTCCCGGATCCCCCAAAAGTAACCCACAGATTCTTTTAAAGAGGCTAAAAATTTATGGATAAGCCCGGGGGTGTCAGCCGCCGCATTCTCTTTAAAACCTTAAGGGCTGTGGCCGTCAATTCTGCCCTCATATTACCAAATTTGAGAGCCGCCGCATTCTCTTTAAAACCTTAAGGGCTGTGGCAGACTTTTTATAAGAATTGTGGATAAGTCAGGGGCCGCCGCATTCTCTTTAAAACCTTAAGGGCTGTGGCCGACCACGGGGGCGGTCATATCCATATTTGCAGACCGCCGCATTCTCTTTAAAACCTTAAGGGCTGTGGCAGGCCTCCGCGGCCCAAAATCCATCCCACCACATCCGCCGCATTCTCTTTAAAACCTTAAGGGCTGTGGCCCATGCTGCCTGGGAGGCTCAGGAGGCCCGTTCGGACCGCCGCATTCTCTTTAAAACCTTAAGGGCTGTGGCAAAAGAGCTTGCGGACTGCCTTTGGGAGGTCAAACCGCCGCATTCTCTTTAAAACCTTAAGGGCTGTGGCTAGACATTGAGGATGAGATTATGGAGAGAGACAACCGCCGCATTCTCTTTAAAACCTTAAGGGCTGTGGCGCTGCCGGCTAAACAGCTTGCTGAAATTTAAGAACCGCCGCATTCTCTTTAAAACCTTAAGGGCTGTGGCTTCAAAAATTCTGCAAACTGGATCGCCGCCTCCTCACCGCCGCATTCTCTTTAAAACCTTAAGGGCTGTGGCGCCGCCCGCCGGGCTTAGTTAAAATCATGCCCATCCGCCGCATTCTCTTTAAAACCTTAAGGGCTGTGGCTTAACAAATATGCGATCTGTTAATATAGGCCGGCTCCGCCGCATTCTCTTTAAAACCTTAAGGGCTGTGGCCTCTTAAAATCAGCGGTTATGCCTACAAATGGGGTCCGCCGCATTCTCTTTAAAACCTTAAGGGCTGTGGCTGGAGGTTCATTGGTATAAGGTCTATAATGTCAGGCCGCCGCATTCTCTTTAAAACCTTAAGGGCTGTGGCAACAGTCAAAAGGGGCAGTAAATATAAATATGGGGCCGCCGCATTCTCTTTAAAACCTTAAGGGCTGTGGCTTTTTAACTAAGGTTTTTTCATCCTCTTTAACCACCCGCCGCATTCTCTTTAAAACCTTAAGGGCTGTGGCAATACCGGGAGGTTTTTATAAAAGCAACATATATCCGCCGCATTCTCTTTAAAACCTTAAGGGCTGTGGCGGACCACGCGCTTTTCTTATTCAGAAAGAAAGCGCCGCCGCATTCTCTTTAAAACCTTAAGGGCTGTGGCCTATTGGCGCCTATTTGACTGGAGGCAAGCTGATCCCGCCGCATTCTCTTTAAAACCTTAAGGGCTGTGGCGAAAAGAAGTGCAGGCACTGCGGGGCAATTTTGCACCGCCGCATTCTCTTTAAAACCTTAAGGGCTGTGGCCAGGAAACAACGATTCAATTTTCCCTGCAAAATAACCGCCGCATTCTCTTTAAAACCTTAAGGGCTGTGGCGTTTTCCGAAAAAAATGCCCTTCGCAAACTGGACCCGCCGCATTCTCTTTAAAACCTTAAGGGCTGTGGCTCATCCAGCTTTACAGGCTTGACGGATACTCCGGCCCGCCGCATTCTCTTTAAAACCTTAAGGGCTGTGGCAAAAAAACAGGAGGGTTCAAAAATGGGATTTATGACCGCCGCATTCTCTTTAAAACCTTAAGGGCTGTGGCCCCGGCCACATAAAATGCCGAAATTTCTCATATTTTTGAAGGTTTTGCGAGCGCGGCGGCGGCCTTTTCCTCTTTTTCCGCAAAAACAGCGCGCTGTCCTTTATCACCTCCTTTTAAATATGCCCGCGAGCGCCTGCAGCGGCCCGGCAGGGGCGCCTCCGCTCTCGCGCGGTTAAAGTTTTAAAAAAAATGTCTGATACGAAGGCGGAGTATCAGAGGGCTTAGCCATTATTGGCTGATTTTAGGATAAAATGCAATATTTGGCCCTGTCAAGCATTTTTTTCAAAAAATTTCATTATTTTTTCAAATAATTGTGACTTTGGGCTTTTCGGCATAAGGCCGGCCAAGATATTCGATTTTTACGGGGCGGCGGGCAGCCTCCAGCCCCAGGGGAATAAACAGAACTTGATCCTCTTCATGGTGTATAACGGCCTGCAAAGCTGTTTTCAAATCCTGGATCTGGACGCCATTCAAAAAACACTCAAAAACAGAATATTGCCGCCTGAAGCCAAAACTTTCGCAGGCGCGGGCAACAGCCCTCAGCCTTTTTGGATCAGAGATGTCATAACATACAATATAGCGGGTTTTTGCCATGCGCTCCAGCTATCTGGTTGTAAATCCATAATAAGTCTTCGCCTCTCCCCTTAAAAACCGCCACATCTGGCGGACTTGGACAATCAGCATGCGGCGATAGCTCATTTTATATTTAAATTGAGGATGCCTGACCTCTGTGTCCATTCTCCGAAACCATGCCTTCCAAAACTGCCTCCTTCCCGCCGCCTTCAAAAAAACCCCCTTAGAAGTCAGTTCAAAGCTTGACATGCCAATCTCTCTCCGATTCAAAAGGGAAATGGCCGCGCTGTCGGCAATAAGAGGGCGAAACTCCTCCATTAAATCCAAAGCCAGAGCCGGGCGGCCATAGCGGGGCTGATGAAAGAAGCCCAAAAAAGGGTCCAGCCCCACAGCATGGCAAATGCCTGCCAGCTCTTTGGCTAAAATGCTGTATCCCTGAGAAAGAAGGGCATTGACCGGATCCTTTGGGGGCCTGCGGTTTCTGCCCGCAAAATCAAACTTTCTGTCTAAAGAGGGCTTTATCATTGTGTTGAAAAACTGAAAATAAAGCGCCGCTCCGGCGCCCTCAAGGCCTCTTAAACTTTCTATGTTTTTTGCGGATTGCGCGCTGTCCCGCAGAAAAGCCAGTTTTTTTAAGGCGCTTTCCGGAGCCTGGCCATTCCGCATAAGCATCACTCTCTGGTTATGGATTTTCGCGCGGATGATTTCCCGCGCCAGTTTGAGCCGGACCGGCTGATTTTCAAACAAGCTGTACTGGCCTTTTCTCGCATCAACTCCTGAAGCGGGCAGGCCCTGAGTCAAGCCTAAAAACCGGCCGGCGGGAGAAAAATAAGCCACAGGGACAGCGCGCTCCAAAAGAGCCTGGGAAGTCTGAGCGCTGATCTGCGCGGGGCCATAAAGAAAAACCCCCTGAAGCTGCTCTATGGGATGCTGTGACACAGTTTTTCCCTCTATATCAGCCACAATTCTTCCAGATCTTCTTTTTAATCTCGCTTTGGGGTTTTGAATAACAAGGATATCCTTGTCTTCAGAAAGAGGGCGGGGAGGCGCCCTGCCCTTTGGCGGCTTGTCCAGCTTTCCTGACCAGAAAGCAGATTCATTGGGAAGGCAAACCGGGTAAGCGGAGCAATACAGACAGCGGGGATCATCAATTAAAGGCTCCGGGCATGCGCTTGATCTGGCTGTCTGCCTGCATTTGTCAAGATATTTTAAACAGCTGTCAAACAAAGCCTGGTTTAAGGGGACAGTGACCCGCTTTTTCTCCGCCGCATAATAGACAGATGCCTTTTTGACATGAATATTATTTTCCTTTAGAAGCAAAGCATAAGCCGCGATTTGAATGGCGTCCGCCTCTTTAGGGATGGGAGAGCCTGTTTTGTCCCGGCGGGGGGCGCCTTTCTTATAATCTGTCAGCTCAATCCCTGATTCCGCGCTCTCTATCAGATCCGCCACCCCGCGCAGCCTCAGCTTTTCGCTTTCCAGAAAAAGGCTCCTTATTTTGGATCGGGAAGACAAAGCCATGTCCTCCTTCCAGTGAGTTGGCCTGTCAATATTTCTATGGACAAAAGAGCCTTCAGCCGTATCCGGGTTTTCAACAAAAATTTTTTCCACATGCTGGTAATAAAAAAGCCTTGGGCAATAAGCATAATTGCTTAAAGCCCGAACCGGCAAAAAAGGGTCAAGCTGTTTTGAACTCAAAATAGCCTCATTTTTTTTGATTGAGCCGTTTGTTATTAAACTCTCTGCAGCGATCCCGCTGGCTCTCCCTGACTGCTGTCCATATTCCCTTTCCAGAAGCGTATTTAACGCCCTGGATTTCAGCTTTTTCAAAATTAGCGGCGCCGGCCAAATCAATAAAAAAGTCCGAGTTTTTACTGACTTTGTCTTTATCCCGGCAGCATATCTCTGTTTCCCCTGTGTATCTCCGCTTCTCAATGCTTCCAGAGCTTTTAACTATGATTTTATCCCCTTTTCTCTCAGATCGGACGCGATGATGTATTTTCTCCGCCAAAGGGGAGGCAATCGCCCGCAGGCCGATATTGACTGCCGCATTGATGTCAGCCTGGATGACTCCCAAATTCCGCGCCGGCCGGCCGCTTTCAGGGGGCAAATCTTTTATAGGGACAAAAATGGGGCCTCCGGTTTTTGGAACAAGCCCTGTTTGTTTCCCATCTCCCTTCAACTTCTGAAAAAGCTCTTCCAAAAACTCCCGCCGGTTTTTCTCCTCAGAATCTTCTTTTTCCTCTTTTTTGAGCCAGTCTTTATATGGCCAGCGGCATTTGTCTTTGTATGTCACTTCCGCCGCCCGGAAGCCGGGAGCGCCGCTCCGGGAGCAAAATCTTGAGGAGTAAGCCGCAACAGCCTTCAATACAGGGATGCCGCAAGGCTCGCAAAGCTCTTTCAGTTTGTCTGTGACCGCCCGGTGAGACCATTGCATCAGCCGGCTGTTTTCTCTTGGAGGCCGATCCTGCCTCATTTTATAGCGGGACAGATCTTCTATGACAATAAAATCCACAGGCTCGCGGATTTTTTTGTATTCCCCATGAATGTCCTTTTTCCGCCGCTCCCCTTCAGGCAGGGAGGGGGGCTTCAGCCTGACTCCAAGAGCCTCAGCCAAAATCAAATGAGCGGTTTGATTTATCCTTTGTTTTTTTATCTCTTCCAATTTTTTCAGCAAATCAGGACAGGGATCAGGGATGGGGTTTTTTCTCATTTCTGATAATTTTAAAGGCGGAGAGGCTATTTTTCTTCTTTGAGTCTGATTCAGCGACTGAAACCGCCGGCGAAGCTCCTCAATCTGCTCGATCCGCCTCATAGAAAGGCCGCGCTGCCCTTTAATTTTTTTGCCCTCCGCGCCAGATTTAAAATCCGCCTGGCGAAGCAAATGACAGTCTTTTTTCTGCGGATGCTCAATCCATTCCCATTTTCTGTCCCTCAAAGGAAGAATGCGGCCCGCAATAAGCAAAAGATTTTTTGCAATGATTTTTTGAAGGCGGGGAATCTCCCCCTCTATCAGCTTCTGAAGATGCTGGGCCTTGATCTCCCCTTTTTTCGCCAGATCGCTCCAGATCTTTTTTTCCTCCTGTTTTTTGATCTCCTCCAAGGCTTTTTTCTTTTTTTCAGGTTTTGATCTGTCTCCAAGCATCCAGGCCCAGCGGAAATGCTGTGACAGCTGGCCCTGGCCCCGCCGGGCGGCCAAAAGCAGCTTGTCGTTCAGCTCAGGAAAGGACAGGTTTTCTCTCCCGCTCTTCCCGCTGCCGCCGGCCCCGCCAAGCAATTCATTAACAGCCGGCCCTCCGCATAATTCAGCGATTATATCTTCCGCCTCTTTCAGCTCCTTTTCAGAGGCTGGCCTGCCTTTGGAGCCGGAAGGCTCTGTCTTCAGCTCCCCTTTCTGGAAGAGCTTCATGCCCTCGCCAGGGAGCCGGAAAACCCCGGCAGCCTTAAAAGCCGCGCGCCATTTTTTGCCGCCGGCTTCGCCTATGATTCGTCCGTTTTTTTGGCCGGCCCCCGCAGAGATTACAGCAAAGGCCCCCGCTGTTCTCTGCCCCAAGTCAATGCTTAAGCAGCAAAAAGAATCTGTTTTTTGAAACCAGTCCGCCTGGCTCATTTTTTTATCGCCCGCCCATTTTGAAGTTTGAGGCCATTTCAGATATTTATTTCCGCCGGCTTTGCAGTTTTTTTCCCAGAGGGCAGATCTGCTTGAAAGCTTTATATCTATCTTCATGGGAAAATTAAGCAAATGCCGCCATTTCCCAGACCTGGCTTTATCCGGCATCAGCTGGACATTGCATGACCAAAAATCCTGCTCTGAAGGCTCTTTTTGATCAAGCGCTTTCATCATGGGCTGGATCCAGGGGGCCCTTTCCAAAGCCTCATTGGACTCTTTTCTAAGCTCATCGCGAAAAAGCCGCGGCGCGGCGTAATGCAGCTTAACTGTCCGCTTTTCCCAGCCTTTTTCGGTTTTTGCCATTATAGGGGCGCGAAAGCTTAAAGAGTTTTCATCATGGCCATGCTCCCCCGCTGTATTTGTTTTTTTGCCTTTTTGGATTTTGGGCCATGAGCATGCGTCTCCAAACCGAAACAGGCGGCGGGAATGCTCCGGATCCGCTGGAGTGAATTTAACAGGAGCCTCCAGCTTTTCAATGTCCTCTTTCAGCTCATAATATTCACAGAGGGCGTCCAGGGGATTTTCAGCAAAGCCTTTTTCCTCATGCTCTTTTCGCTTATCCTTTGAAGGCTCTTTCCATACAAGCCAGTTTTCAGGCTTTAAAAGCTCGTTAAACAAGGGGGCGCTCCCTATGCTGTATTTGTTTTTTTGCTGAAAACTGTCCAGCTCCTTTTTCAGCTTGTTTTCCAACAGGCTTTTGTCTGCCTCTGCCGCGCCTGCTTTTTTGTTTAATATCCGCCGCCATTTTTTTTGTATCTCCCCAAACCCCCTTAATGTCCGGCGGCGAAGGCCGTAAGGGATTTTTCCGACTCCATCATCCTCTCCAAAATACTCGTCGGCCAGATCAAACTCCAACAGCCCCCTTAAGCGCCTGACTCTTGGATCGCCCGGATCATCTGGATTTGCATCCTCAAATATTTCCCTCTCTTTGCTCTCTTTAAACCGGCCGATAAAAGGCAGCTCATCCTCTCCCTCTGCGCGCTGCCATTTTTTAATTATCTGCCCCTTTCCATCTGCGTCTTTTTTTGTCCATTGGCGCTTTTCCATCCATTCCAGGGCTTTTTGCTTTTTTGCTTTTTCCGCCTCTCTCTCTTTTGTCTTGTGATCGATTTGATGGATAACAGTCAAAGCCTCTTTAAAAGCGGAAATATCAAAATCATTCCATAAAGGATCCCCAAGATCGCTTTTGCCGGCTTTCAGCAAAGCGGTAAAGGCGGGGAACACATAGCCTCTTTTTCCTCTGGAAATTTTGATTGGATCTTTTCCATTAACCGAAAGATCTGCTTTTTGCGCTTTTGCAGAGGCGCCTTTACTGCCTCTCTTTTCAGGCTGCTTTGAGTTTTTGGCATTCAAAGCCTGGTGAGAGCTTTCATCTTTTGGCCGGCTTATTGCCTTTCTTAAAAATTCTCTTGCAATAACGCCCGGCTCAATATATTTAAAGAGAATAAAAGCATTCGATCGCAGCCCTGTTTTTCCTCCGCCGCCTCTATAAGAGGGAATTTCCAAACCCTCTTGAGTTTTCTTTTCAATCAAAGCCTCCAATGTCTTTATTTTTTCTTGATTGGCGCCGCCACCTTTATCCTTCAAGGTTTTTTTAAGAGATTCAAGAGCTTTTGTTAGTTTTTTTCGCAGCTTTTCCCCTTTGTATGGCTCTTTTTCTGATAAGTTTAACAGGGCTTCAGGACAGGCTTCTTTTGCCAGTTTTTCATCAGAGATATTGCTGTCCCAAAGGTTTTTTGCGAATGCTTTAAACAGCCATGCCTTTTCCCGGCCTCTTTCCCCCTCTTTATAAGCTCCCTGTCCGGCATACCCCTTCCGAAAAAAGGCAGGCGCAAATGCCCTGCCCTGCTTCTGAATAGAGCTGCTGCCGGAGCAATGTTTCAGCAGTGAGGTTAAAGCTTTATGCAGAGCCTCCGGCGGCGCATGATTCCCTTCAAGGATTTTTTCCATACAGTTTTCAAAAGACAGCGGTTTTTTATCAGAGCCAGAGCATAAATATTTTGCCGCAGATTTTCGCATTCCTTTCCTTAAAACTCCCTTATGGTTAAAATCATCCCATTTCTCTTTCATCTGCCCCCTCAGTTTGTGTATAGGGCAGTCATTTTGATCAGATGGCCGATTGGGATTTGCCGCCAAAGCGGCAAAGGCTGTCAAATAATAATTCACCGCATCCTGAAAAAGAATGTGATGCCGCAAAAGCATGTCTTTCCATTCAGGGCAGTCTCTCCAAGAGCCATCCGCCGGACGGGATTTTTTGTTTTTTTGCTTTGCTGAAGATTCCGCGCCGCCTGGCGGCAAAATTTCCGCTTTTGTGACCCTGCCCTGATAAATGCGGTTAATTTGTCCCATGCAAAGCCTCCCTGGATTTTCAATTTCCAAAATATAGCTGCTTCTGTTTCATAACGGCTGGACTGTCAGCCGCTTCAATTCTAAACATACAGTGTTTGGGCGGGAAGTCAAAACCAGTTTTTTTCATATTGGCCATATCCGCCCTGCCGCGCCTGTTTGATGGGACAGCCTGGCGGCTGTTCCCGAATCTCCGCGGAGTGACAGGCTTGTCCAGAGGATGCCTAATTTGCCGGGGCCGGGGGAAAGCAAACAGCCAGGAAGGGGGAGCAGCCTCTCAGCCGGCTCCTTAAAACAGGCTTTTAAAAAAATCAGCGGCTTTTTGGAAAAAAGACTTTTTTTCGCCCTCCGGCTGGACCTCTTCCGCGCCGCCGCGCTGTCCCGGCCCGGCCTGAGCTTTGCCTTCCCAGCCCGCCCCGTCAGCCGCAACCCGGCGGTCAGCCGGCCCCCGCTTTTTAAAGAGTTTTTTGAAGATGCCCTTCAGCCCCAAAAAAGCGCCTCTGCCAATGCTGGTGTCAGCGCCGGCGTCCCGGAGAATCCCGGCAATTGTCTGATAGCCCTCCTCTTCCGCCAGAGCAAAAGCGGTCTTTCCATCGCTGTCCGCTTCATTGATTGAGTCTCTGGCTGCCTGAAGCTTTAAAAGCTCCCTGACAGAATCAGGCTCGCCGCTTGCCGCTCCCGTCATCAGGGCTGTCCTCTCGTTAAAATCCTTATGGGCCGCGCCGGCCCCCCCCTCCCCGGCAAGCATGGGAATAAGCTCTGAATGCCCTTTTTCCACAGCGTAAAAAAGCGCCGTCCAGCCGTTTTTGTCATGCGCGCCGGCGTCTATGCCGTCGGCGGCTAAAAGCGCCTGGACAGGCGCGGTCCGGCCCTTCTTTGCCGCAAACATCAGCGCGGTCCGGCCCCTGTAATCCTTAAGATTCGGATCGGCCCCCGCCGGCAAAAGCAGCTCAATTGCCCGCCCGCTCCCTTTGCCGGCCGCATGAATCAAAGCGGTTTTCTCGTTTTTATCCAAAGCATTGACCTCTATGCCGTCGGCGGCCAAAAGGGCGGAAATGAGCTGGGGCTTGTTTTTTCTGGCGGCGAAAACCAAGGCGCCGGCCTGAGTTTTTTCTGTTTTCGCGTTGGGATCAGCCCCCGCCTTCAGCAGGGCGCCGGCAAAGGCCGCCCCCCCTGCCCTGCTCTCCGCAGCCCAGATCAGGGCCGTCCGGCCAAGCCGATCGCTCAAGTTTGGGTCGGCCCCGGCGTCCAGAAGAAGTTTGGCAATGCCCTCCGGACAGCCCTGTCCGGCGGCATGCATCAAAGCGCTCCGGCCGCCTTCATCCCGCGTGTTAATGTCAAAATCCTTGATTTTCAGAAGCTGGCCAAGCCCCTCCGCATCGCATTTGAAAGCCGCAGAGGCCACAGGGTATGGCTCGCCCGGATCCAGCAAGATGCCCGGCGCTTCATCTTCGCCGGCTGATTCCTGCCGGCCCCCCTGCCCGCCCGGCGGGTGAATCGTTATGGGGAAGCAGCCGGAAAAAACCGCCCCCGCAAAAAACAAGGCCGCAAGGCGCTTTGCCCCAAAAATTTTTGCCTTCATTGTTAAAACCCCCCGTTAGTTTTTCTGTAATTTTCCCGTGATTAAACCCAAAACGATTTAACTGCTTTGTGAATTTGCCTGCTGATTTGCCGGCCATGCCGCCCCGCCATGCCGCCCCCGCGGGCGCGCTTTTATGATTTTCATTCCATAAAAACAGGAGCTTCAGGCAAAAAGCCCCCCTCTTCCGCCTTATTTTATTTATTTAAAAAAGCCGGGCCGAAAAGTCCAGCGAAAACCGGCATGCGATCTGATAACTGGGCCTTGGGCCAGTTTATCTGGACGGCGGGACGGCCATAGATTCTCTTTAGAAAGCTGGATAAAGGGCCGGCATTATCCCTCTAATTTCAAAGCTTTTTTGCTTGTTTTTCTGTTCAAAAGCTCTTATTTTTATGGACAGGGCTTTCAAGCTTCCAGACCTTTGGCTGGCCTAAATGCCTGTTTGCTGGACAGCAGGAAGGCTTGAAAAGATTTAAACCCCGCAGCGCTAAACAAAATCAGGGGGAGACAAACCGATGAAAAAACCAGTATTTATGGCTTTTGCGGCGCTTGCGCTTCTGGCCGCGGGCTGCGCCGACAGCGGCGGCTCATCTTCCCAGACAGGCGATAGCGGCGCTGAAAGCTCCCCCGCCAGACAATGCGGCAGCCTCTTTAATGCTTTCATTAACTGTTATAGGGAGCTGAAATCAGCTGTTTCGGCGGCGGAGATCTTTAGGAGCCCCGCTCTCAGAGAAAAGGAAAAATCCTGCCGCCAGACTTATCGCAGGGTGTCAGATTTTTTAGATTCGCTTCCAGAGGGGCAGCAAAACAAAATCCAGGAGCAGCTTGCAGCCAGCGGCGCCGGAAAAGCCTGGAGATCCTGCGAAGAATCCTATTTCTCGCTAAGCCTTTCAGCAGCGAAGGAAAAGGCGGTCAGCGCTTTGGACAGCTGTTTAATCCCAAGCTTAAAAAAATTTCAGAAAACAGCATGCGCCCAGCTATAATATGAAAGCGCTAAATCAAGATGAATGCTCTGCAAGCCCCTGAAATGCCGCATCCGCTTGACAGCCCGGCAAGGCGCGGGTTTTCAGGCTCTCCCGCGGCTGGCGCGGAAGCTCCTGGAGGGCGGGCGGCAAAATGAGGGCGGCTGTCGGCATTCACGCCTGCCGCGAGGCTCTAAGAGCGCGATCTCCAAAAGACCTCCGGGACATTTGCCTCCAGGCCGGCTGGCAAAAAAGCGCCGCCTTGAGGGAGCTTGCGGATCTGGCCAAAAAAAAAGGCATTTTGCCGAAAACTGTGTCCCCCGGAAAGCTGAGCCGGCTGGCGAAAAACCACCAGGGCGCGGCGGTTTTTGCCGCGGGCGGCCCGGAGATGAGCCTCAGCTCATTTTCGCCCCGCGCCGCCGTCTTGATCCTGGACGGCCTGGAAGACCCCAAAAACCTTGGCGCCATCATCCGAACAGCCTGGCTTATGGGGGCGGAGGGGATTTTTGCCTCCCGGCATCGCTCTGCCGGCCTCACCCCCTCAGCAATGAAAGCCGCCTGCGGCGGAGCGGAATACCTGCCTGTGGAGTTTGCCAGCCTCACGCGCTCTATAAAGCTTCTCAAACAAAATGGATTCACAGTCTATGGCCTTGATCAAACAGCCGGGGACTCGCTTTATAAAGAGAGCTTTCCCTGCCGGGCGGCCTTTGCCCTTGGAGGGGAAAGCTCCGGCCTAAAGCCCCTTGTCAAAGCAAAATGCGATAAGCTCCTCGCCATCCCCCAAAAAACCCCAAAAAAACCCCCCAAAAAAAAACATAGCCCTGCCCAAACGGCCAGCTATAATGTCTCTGTAAGCGCCGCCCTGGCGCTTTCCGAATTTTTTCGCCAAAAAACGCTTGCGCGGCCCGAAAAATCCCCTTAAAATCAGCTTATGATACAGGTTTCCCCGGCCGCCGCCGAGCATATCCGCTACCTGAAGCAGAGGGACAAAGTCGCCCCGGACATGCCTTTGCGGGTCTCCGTAAAAGAGGGGGGCTGCTCAGGATTCTCCTACAAGCTGGATTTTGAAAGCGGCCAGGCCTCTAAAACAGACAAAACCTTCCAGTCCAACGGGGTTTCCCTGGTTATTGAGGGGCGGAGCCTGCTCTATTTGATGGGCATGGTCCTGGATTTTGACGGCGGGCTGAACGGCAAGGGCTTTGTATTCTCCAACCCCAACGCCAAAGAAACCTGCGGCTGCGGATTCTCTTTTGGGGTTTAATTTTTCTGCTGGGCTTGATTCTCAATCAGCCTGGCGGGCTTGCGGCGGCGCCGGCCGCGCTCTCCGGCTTGCCCCCGGCCGGCAGCAAAGCTCTTGCTTTTTTTTGGTTTTTGCGCCATAATCCGCCGAAATGACCGGAAACTGCGGCAAAAAATTCCTGCCCGCTTTCGCGCTTTGCGCGCTTTTTGCGGCTCAAGCGCCTCAGGCAGCCAGCGCTGCCGCGGCGGGGGCGGCCGCCTGCCGCAAAGCTGTCTTGAGCGGAGGCGGCGCAAAATCATCAGGCTCTGAAATCAGACGGCAGCTGCGGGAAACCCTGATTCGCTCTTATGAGCCAATCCATAAAAAAAAGCGGGAGCGCCGGGCTTTTCAGTCCCGCTTAAACGAGCTTCTCCAAAAAAAGCTCTCAGCGAAAGAGATTTTGAGCCGGCTTATGGCTGAGGGGCTGATCTCCCCGGAATCTTCCAGCCCCCTGTTTGGCTTGATTCTCAATCAGCCGGAGATGGCGGCGCGGCTGGCGGAACACTCCCCTGAGGCTGTTCAAGAGGGCAGCCTTCTCGGCAGCCCGCCGTTTTTTATCGCTGTTTTGACAGGGCAGCTGCCGGCAGCGGAGGCTTTTTTAAAGGCGGATCCGGCGCTCATTCATTCAGAAAACAGCCGCGGCGAAGGCCCGCTGCATCATGCTTTGGAGCCGGAAATGGCGGCCTTTCTGCTGAGCCGGGGGGCCGATCCCGACCTGCAGGACAAAAAAGGCCTTGCCCCGCTGCATTATGCGCGATCCGCCGGGCTGGCGAAAACCCTTTTGTCCCATGGAGCCAGCTGGAAGCTGAAGGATCGCTCAGGGCAGCCGCTCATCCGGCATCATGAAACAGCTGTCCGGGATCCAAAAATTATCCGCCTGCTGAATGAGGCGGCGGACGAATCCCGCAAAAAGAATTTGCAGAGCAGCGCCCCGGCGCCCCCTGACCCGGAAGAGCAAGCCCGGCTGCTCCAAAAAGAGGAGGCGGCGCAAAGGGAGCGGGAGGCCATGGCAAAAGCTTCCGCTGAGAGGGAGGAGCGGAAGAGGCTGGGCAGACAGCAGAGAAAGCGGGAGCGCAAAGAGGCGGGAGAGGCCGCCAGGGCGGAGCGGGAGCGGGAAAAACAGGCCCTGGCCGCCGAAAACCAGCAGGCTGCGGCGCGGGACAGGCTTTTGGCCGCTGGAGCCATAGCGGCCATTGAAGCCCTTGACATTTCAAGATATGCTGTTTTTGGACTGATTCTGAAAAAAATAAAAAAAGACATGCTGAAAGAGCAAAGGCAGAGGCTGAAAAATCTTGGCGGCGGACCAGAGGGAAAAGCCCTTCCCCCTATGGAGGGCGCATGGCCGGATGAAACTGAGCTTCCCGCCGCCATACAAGACATAGCGGAGGATTTAAAAAAAAGCTCGCCCGCAGCTGAGACGGATATTTTGCTTGGCCTTAAAGAGGAAAGAGCGCGGATAACCCAGCGGATGAGCCAAAAAATAAGAAAAAAAAACAGCCATCCGGCAGGCTTTCCAGGGGCCATGCGCGGAACAGCCAGAGCGCTCATCAAAAACCAAAACGCGGCTTTGCTTGAGATCCACTCCCTCGGGGGCGAAGCCATAAACGGCAATTCAATCGCTCTTTTGTTTCTGTATTCGCTGTCAGCTGAGCTTCAGCTGCCTGTCCTCAGACAGCATTATGAAAGCAGAGAAACATTTTTGCGCATGGAAAATTATATGGAGGAAATCATAGAGCTGGGCGAGCGGGCGCAGCTTGAGAAGGTTAATCTCCTATAGGCTCTAGGACATGCTGGCTGAGGGCTTTTGCCGCCGCAAGGCAGACAGGAAAAAAAAACGGCCGCTTTTCAGGGCCATCCAGGGCGAAAGTCCAGAGCTTTGCAGCTTTTGCGGGCGCGATCTTGTTTTTTGCTGGATTTTTTTGAAAACCCGCGCTTTTCTAAACAAAGAGAGCTTCTGGAGCCTTGGCGGAGGATCAAATGCCCTCAGCAGGCGTCCGGCAGGCGGCGGCGCAAGCGGCAAAGCGGGGAAATAACTATGAAGCGTTTGCTGACTCTGGCGGTTTTAGCAGCCGCGCCTCTGCCCGGATTTTCCCAGTCATCCAGAGACGCCAGAGCTGCCAGCTCCTATAAAATAGAGTGCGAGTGCCGGCATAATGCAGGCGAAGTCACATCAAACAATTCAAGAGACGCGGACACCGTCTGCTGGGAGAGAGTGATTGCCCTGCCGGGAGAGGAGGACAGCGGCCATTATGTTGAGCCGGCCTCTGAATCAGGCATGTATACATGCTTCACGCTTTACTCTGTTTATGGCTTTGGGCGAAGCCGCGGGGCGGCGGAGAGAAACGCGGAAGAGACATGCGAGGCCATATCCGCGGACAAATCCAGGACATACAGGATTTTTTCTGAATCCTGCAAGCTGGAGGGGCCGTCTTCCCGCAGCAGCCCGTGATCTTAAATCAGCCGCCCGCAAATCAAAAGCGGGCTGAAAGCCGGCCGGGCCCGCGGGCAAGCTGAGCAAAAGTTTTGAAGGGGAAGTTTTGAAACAGCTTTTCAGGCTCTTGTTTTTGGCTTTTTTTATAACCGCCTGCGCTGCCGCCCCTGAGGGCGGGAATGACAGAGAGGGGCGAAGGGGCGGCTGGAGGCATGACAGCAATAGGGCGCATGACGGCGGCAGGGCGCGAAGCGGCAGCGGCCGCCGGCAAAAAAGAGGGCGCCGCGGGGAATCCCCGCGCGGAGGGAGCGCAGCGGCAACAGCGCTCTGCCGGTGCGGGGAGCGCTACATCAGCTCAAAAAAAGAAAGCGAAGAGAAAGCTCTGGCTGCGGCCAAAAGAAACTGCGCCTCCCTGGGAAAATCCATCATTTCCGGAAGCTGCAAAATCATCAAATAAGCCGCCGCCTCTTTTTGACTGCCGGATGCTCATAGCGCCTCCGCGGAGGATTTTTTGATCAGCTTTTTAAACTCGCCGGCGTCTTTTTCCGAAAGCAGGCCTTTTGAGCGAAGCAGGGCCAGCCCGCTTTCCGCAAGAGCCTGGCCTTTAGAGCCTGGCCTTAACAGCTGGCCCAAATACAAAAACAGCAGGCTTTTGTTTTTGATCCCCCGCTCTGTGATTTGCCGGCGGGCCGAGCGCAAAAAGCCATCATTTTCAGCCATAAGCCCCCGCCGCCTCAGGTAAGCATAGCTTCTCAGCCGGGCCAAAAGGGGGTTTTCCGCCCGCTCAAAAATTCTTTTTCTCCGGGCGGCCTCAGCAATAATGCCGCAGAGGAAGGCAATCTCTTTGACGCATTTTTTGGCCAGCTCCCCATGGGAGAGCGCGCTGTGTTTTTTAAACGCCCTGGTTTTGCGCGCCTCCGCCCCCGGGGAGCGCGGCATATAGTCTGGGGCCAGACTCATCGGATCAATGTTTGTCCCTGTAAAAAATGTCTTGTCCCCCCGGTAAGCGAGCTTGGGAAAGGTTAAAGTGTGGAGGCCAAGCTTGTTGGAGTCCGCCAGATATGAAAGCTCGGATTCCGAAAAAACCTCAATCAAATGGATGTCCTCCGGCCCGTCAAAGCCCATGGCCCGGTAATAAGGCTTCAAGCCCGGCTCAAAAAACCTCTCCGCCGGAAACGCCTCCCGCAAAGGCCTGGGGCTTGCGGCAATCGCCACATCCACCGATCCAATTTGATAGAGCCTTGCATGGGGAAAGACTTTTTTCAGAGTGTGGAACATGATTTTCAAAGTGTCCTGATCGATGCTGTAAAGCTGCGCCCATTGAATCAAAACCCCGTCTTCAGCCAGAGCTTTTTTTGCCATTTCGTAAAACTCAAGGGAAAACACATTCTCCACCCCGGCAACCCATGGGTTGGAGGTCTGGGACACAATCAAGTCATATTTCTTTTTTGTTCTGCTGAAATGCTTGAAGCCGTCCGCGGCAAGCGCCTTGACTTTGGGGTTTTTCATGGGGCTGAAATTAAAGGCCGGCTCCCGCCGGGCCATTTCGATGACCTCAGGGGCGATTTCCATGACAGTCACTTCAGAGACCTCCCTTTGGCGGGCCAAAACCCCCGCCGAGATCCCCATCCCGAGGCCAATCACCGCGGAGGAGATTCCGCCCTCCCTTTCCGGAGCGAAAAGATACCCCAGGCCGGACAGCAGAAACATTGTCGAAAAATCCGATCCCACAGTCTGTCCAATGGCCTTTCCATTGACGACAAAAGAGGCATAGTCATGCTTTTCAGAGGGAAAAATCTCTCTGGCCCGGGCGCTTAGGCCCGTGTCTTTGTAGCCAATCAGAGTCGCCGAGACATTGGGCCCGTCCTCAAAATAAATGATCCCGCTTTTTTCTTTTGAATACATTTTTGGCAGATGAAAAAGGCCTTGAAAATGCCCGCTCCCCGCCGCCCTCTGGCGAAAGTATCCAAGATGATGCCCCGTTCGATCCCACTTCGGCAGCAAAGCCGCCGCCGCGCAAAGGGCCAAAGCCAGGCCGGCCTGCAAAAAGCGCTTTTCCCAAAGCGCCGCGGCCCCCGCCATAGCGGCCAAAACAGCTATATTGATTTTAAACAATTCATCCAGACTGAAGGCGTAAAAGGCGAGATAGCCGATTCCAATGGCCCCGGCGGCCGTCCCCGCTGTGTTGAGAAAAAACAGCTGGCCGCAGCTGGCGCCGTATTCCCGCCGGCCTTTTTTCATCAGCGCGTAAATCAGAGGCAGCAGCCGCCCCATAAAAAACACAGAGGGAAATACAAGCAGAATCTGAGAGATATAAACCGCAGCCTTAAACAAATAATAAACCGGGCCAATGGAGCTTAGGCTGACACGGATATGGCTGATCCATATTGACAAATAAGGCGCGGCCAGATACGAGGCGCCAAGAAGCAAAACAGCGGCAAAAATCTGGCTGGCAAAAAATCCGGAGGAGATTTTGCGGGGCTTGATCGAAAGGCTCCCAAGCGCCAGGCCCCCGACAAAAATGGAAAGTATCATGGGGAAGTTGAAAACCCCCGCGCCGGCGCTCAGATTCAAGAGGCGGATGAACAGGATTTCAAAGGAGATGGCGATGGCTCCGGCCAAAAAAGCGAAAATCAAAAGCAGGGAGTTGGGGAGCCGGCTGGAGAAAGCCGGCAGGCTCTTCAGCTTTTGGACATGCCCTTTGAGCCGGCAGCTTAAAAACACCAGCGCGGCCAGGGCATTCAGCGCGCCGGCGATCCCTAAAACCGCGCTGAGGCCAAAAAGAGGGAGGAGAAAAAACCCGGCCGCCGCCGCGCCCAAAAAAGCGCCAAAAGTGTTCCAGCCGTAAATTTTGACATGAAGAGGGCTGACATCCTCAGGCGTTTCCGGCAGCGCGGCTGTCAAAACAGGGATGGAGGCGCCCATCAAAAAAGTCGGCAGAAGCAGGGTCAGGCAGGAGATGGCGATATCCGCCATGAGGCTCTCCGGCGGGGCCAAAAAGCTCAGAGGCTTTAAAACCCCCTCAAAATAAAAGGGGAAGGCCAGGATATAAAGCGCGGTGGCCAGCTCCACAAGCCCGTAAAGCCTCATCAGAGGCTTTCGGCCCCAGCCCGCCGGCAAAGCCGTGATTTTGCCAAAGACATAGCAGCCGGCAGCCAGCCCGGCCAAAAACACAGCCACCGCCAGGTTTATGGAGCGGGCCTCGCTGCCCACAAGAACAGACAGATGCTTTTGCCATGCCAGCTGCGCCGCAAGAGAGGCAAAGCCTGTAAGCGCGGCCGCCAGACAGGCAAGGCTTTTATAGGGGGGAATGGCGCCCCGCAAAAAAAGCCCCGGCGGGGCAGCCTGCGCTTTTGTTAAGAGGCTCATGTCTGGACTTGAGGCCTGCCTGGCAGGGGCTTTTTTAAAAGCGCCGGAGCGGCAGTTTGCAGATTCCAGCAGCTGGAGGGGGAAGTCAAGCCGCGGCGCAAAAACAGGCTTTAGCCGGCGGGCGGTTTTGCCGACAAAAGCAGTATGGGCGCGGACGATCAAAAAGCCAGTGTTTTTGAGGCTTCAATCAAGGGCTTTCTGCAGCCCATCTGGAGCCTTTTAAAGGATGAAAGCGTCACAGAGGTCATGATCAACGGCGGGAGCGAGATATGGGTTGAGATTGGCGGAAAAATCAAAAAAACAGAGGCGGCTTTCAGCGACGAGGACGCCCTGCGCGCCGCCGTCACAAACATTGCCCAAAGCGTGGGCCGCCGGATTGACGGGGACAGCCCCCGCCTTGACGCCCGGCTCCCCAACGGCTATCGGATTCACGCTGTCATCCCGCCCTGCTCCCGCAAGGGAACCACTGTGGCCATCCGAAAATTCTCCACAACCCAGTTTACCTTTCAGGACTATATCCGCTTTGGAACCCTCACAGGGACCGTGGCCGAGTTTTTAAAGATCGCCAGCGCGCTGGGGAAAAACATGCTCATCAGCGGGGGGACCGGCTCAGGGAAAACCACCCTGCTGGGCGCCATGTGCTCCTACATTCCCAAAGGCCAGAGAGTGATTGTGATTGAGGACTCCAGCGAGCTGCAGGTTTCCTACGAGCATGTGGTTTTTTTTGAGACAAAAATGGCGAATGAGCAGGGCAGGGGGGAGGTCTCAATAAGGGATTTGGTGAAGAGCAGCCTTCGGCTCCGGCCCGATCGCATCATTGTGGGCGAGGTCCGCGGCGGGGAGGCCCTGGAGCTTGTCAATGCCATGAACACCGGCCACAAGGGATGCCTTGGGACAGTCCATGCCAACAGCTCCCACGACGCCATTGTCCGTCTGGAGGCCCTGGCGCAGGGGGCCGACTCCCAGCTCAGCGAAAAGGCTCTTCAGCATCAGATCTCCTCCGCTGTGGACTTGATTGTGCAGGTCTCCCGCTATTCAGACGGCTCCCGCAGGGTGGGCGAGGTCTCTGAAGTGCTTGGGGTGGAGGATGGCCAATACAATGTGTCTCAGATTTTTGCCCTGAGCCGCCTTGTGAAAAAGCCTGACGGCAAGCTCCAGGGCCGGCTGCAGGCCACGGGCCGGCTCCCCTCGTTTATGGAGGAGATAGAGGACAACGGCTATCGCTTTCCGAGAAGCCTTTTTGCCGCGCCGCAAAATTCGCGGGGGCCAAAAAAAGCCGCCTGAAATCCATTGTGATTTGGCCGCGCGGCCCGCGCGGATCAAAAAAATCTGCCGCGGAGGCCGTTTTTCCAGCTGGGCCGGGCGGCGTTTTCCCTCTGGCGGACGGCGAGAGGCGGTATCCCCAGGGAGGCTCTGTAAGCGGCCGCTGTCCGCCGGCTCAGGCTGATGGAAAACCTCTCGGACAATTGCCTGGCCAAAACCTTGTCAGACATGGGGCGAAGCTCCCCTCCCTCCCTGTTAATCCAGTCTTGAATGCATGCCTTGATCACGGTCAGGGAGACATCCTCCCCCGTTTCGCTCAAAATCCCCTGGCTGAAAAAGTTTTTCATGAGAATCAGGCCCTGAGGGGTTTGGGCGTATTTGTTTGCCGCTATCCGGCTGACTGTTGAGACGCTGGCGCTTATGTCTCTGGCAAGCTCGTCCATAGTCAGGGGCTTCAGGGCAAAAATCCCGCGGTCAAAAAAAGCCGCCTGAAATTTGATCAGGCTCTGCCCCATCTTCAGTATGGTTTCCCCCCGCAGCCGCGCCGCCTGCAAAAAGCCCGCCCCCTCCCGCTTTTTGCCCTGAAGAAACTGTTTGGCCTCCTCCGAGCAGCGGAAGCGGCTCCTTAAAAGCTCCAGGTAAGAAGAGGAAAAGCGGAGCCTCGGAATCCCCTCCTCGTTAAGGGCGGCCTTATAGCCAGATCCGTCTCTGACAATATAAATGTCCGGCGCGGCATAGACCACTGGCTGGGGGGAGAAGTTTCTGGCCGGCTCCGGCTCCATGGCCTGAATCGCGCGGCAGCAGGCCTTGACCTCCCCTTCAGATATCTGCAGAGAGCGCGCGATGATTTGATAATTTCTTTTTTGCAGATTCTTTAAATGATCCCTGATGACGGGAACCAGGCTTGGGGGCGGATCTTTTATGAGGCGCGCCTGCGCCAGCAGGCATTCCTCAAGGCTCCGGGCGCCTGATCCGGGAGGGTCCAGAGACAAAAGAAAAAGCAGGGCCTCCTCCATGCGGGCCAGGGGAATTTTCTCATTTTCCGCCAGCTCCTCAAGGGGCGCCGCCAAATACCCCCTCTCATCCAGATGAGAGATCAAAACAGCGAGAATAAACTTTTCCTGATCAGTCACGCTGCTCACCTGAGCCTGCCACAGAAGGCGGCTCTGGAAAGTGACTGGCTGAGGGGCAAAGCTTTCGGCGGCGGCGGCGGGCGGAGAATTTTCATAGCCAAGGGCCTCCGCGCTTTTTAAGGAGTCTAAGGCCTCCCTCTGATCAAATTCTCTTTGAGGCGGCTCCCCTTGAAAGCGATCCAAGATCCCGGCCTCCCCATGGCTTTCCTGAAGGCCGCGGCCCTCAGATCCAGAAGCTTCGGAAAAACCCTCTGCCGGCAGGCCCCCCCCCTCAGGGATAACCTCCTCTAAAAGGGGATTCTTTAAAAGCTCGTCTTGAAAGGCTGCCTGAAGCTCATGATGCGAAAGGGACAGCAGCCTGATGTATTGATGAAGCTCCGCTGTCATGGCGAGGCTTTGAGACTGCCCCTGCCTCATGCCCAAGCCGGCTTTTAACCCCAACCCCATGATGAAAGTCCCGATGAAAATCCCCTTGATCCCGCGCCCCCGCCCCCAAAATATCACAAATCCCCGGGGTTTGTTTGACAACATTTGGCTGTTTATTGGGGCGGCCTCGCGGCCGCTCCCGAACCTCCGCAGAGTGACCGGCTTGCCCAGAGGGATCGCCTCCGCGGCCGCTCCCGAACCGCCGCAAAGCCGCAGGCCTGTTTGCCTGGCCTGGGGGCTGCTCCCCCGCGCCGGCAAAACCTCATATATTGCGGGCCAAATTGCCGGGCGATTTTTTTTTCTTGATTCCTCTTGATTCTCTGAACCCCCCCCGGTTATACTGAGTCCCGCTCCGGGAAAAATCCAGCCGGGCGAATTTTTTTTCTTGATTCCTCTTGATTCTCCGAAAACCCCCCGGTTATACTGAGTCCCGCTCCGGGAAAAATCCAAAAGGAGGAAAAAAAAATGTCTGTTTCTCTGCCTGATCTCCCCTACTCCCAAAAAGCCCTGGCCCCTCATATTTCTGAAGAAACCCTGAGCTTTCATTACGGAAAGCACCACAAGTCTTATGTGGATAAGCTGAACAGCCTGATTCAGGGGACAGAATGGGAAAAAGCCAGTCTGGAGGAAATCATCAAGTCCTCCAAAGGCAAAAACCAGGCTGTGTTCAACAGCGCGGCCCAGGCCTGGAATCACAGCTTTTACTGGAGCAGCCTTTCTCCTGACGGGGGCGGAGAGCCTTTTGGCTCCCTGGCATCCGCCATTGAAAAAAGCTTTGGCTCAGTGGAAAAATTTAAAGAGCGCTTTGCGGCGGCGGCGCTGCGCCAGTTTGGATCCGGCTGGGCCTGGCTTGTGGAGGAGGGCGGGAGCCTGAAAGTAACCGCCACCTCCAACGCGGAAACCCCGCTGGCAAACCCCGGCCAAAAGCCCCTTTTAACCTGCGATGTGTGGGAGCATGCTTATTACATAGACTACCGAAACGCCCGAAACAAATATATTGAGGCCTTTTGGCATGTCATTAACTGGCGCATGGCCGGCAAAAACTTAGACTCATAAGCGGCGGCCCTCAGGCAGCTCCCCGCGCGGAGAGGCGCCCCTGATTTGAGTTTTCCCGGCTTTTTCCCTTATAAAGATCCCTCAAAACTCAGCTGTGATCTGACATGCCGGAAAAACCCCAAAGAGTTCGGGGATTCCCCGACCGCCTGCCCGGCGAAACCGCCCGCTTTGATGCAATCCTTTTGCGCGCGGCCAAAGTTTTAAAAGCTTTTGGCTTTCAGCGGATTGATCCGCCGGTTGTGGAGTTTACAAAGGTTTTTTCCCGCGCTTTGGGCGAAAGCTCAGATATTGCAGCCAAAGAAATGTATACCTTTAAAAAAGGGGGGGAGAGCCTGACCCTGCGGCCCGAGGGGACAGCCTCTGTGATGAGGCTCTTTATCACCGAAAAGCTGCGCCGGGAGACTCCTTTGAGATTTTTTTACCACGGGCCGATGTTTCGCCGCGAGCGGCCCCAAAAAGGCCGGTTCCGCCAGTTTTATCAAATCGGGGCTGAGATGATCGGCGAGTCTGGGGAGCGGGCTGACGCGGAGCTTCTGTCTCTGACCTGGACGCTGATGAAAACGCTCAATCTCCACAAAAAAGCCGCCCTGGAGATCAACACCATCGGAAGCCCCGCTGAGCGGAGGAAATACGCCGCCCGGCTGAAGGAGTTTTTGCGGCCGTTTTCCGGGGATTTGAGCGCGGAAAGCCAGGCCCGGCTGGATAAAAACCCGCTCCGCATTCTGGACTCCAAAGACTCAAAAGACCGGGAGATTCTGTCCAGCCCCCCCCTTTTGCGGGATCATTTGGCCCCGGAGAGCCTGGCAAAATACAAAAACACAAAAAAAATCCTCTTTGATCTAAACATTCCCTTCAGGGAAAACCCCCTCCTGGTCAGGGGCCTGGATTATTATAATGACCTGGTTTTTGAATGGACCAGCCCTGAGCTGGGGGCGCAGTCTGGAGTCCTGGCCGGGGGCCGCTATGACAGCCTTTCAGAGGCTTTGGGCGGGCCGCCCGCCGCCGGCGCGGGCTGGGCCGCGGGCCTGGAGCGGCTGGCCATGCTCTGCGGGGCTTTTCCAAAAGGGGGGACAGACATTGGAATCGTCTCCGCGGGGGAGGAGGAAAAGGCTTTTGAGCTGGCGCATCAGCTTCGGGGGGCCGGCTTCAGCGTTTATTTCCGGTTTTCCGGGAATTTTGCGAAACAGCTGCGGCGGGCGGTCCAAAAAAACTGCCGCCTGGCGCTGTTTTGCGGGAAAGACGAGGCGCGCAAAGGCGCCGCCACAATAAAAGACTTAGATTCAGGGGAGCAGTTTTCCGTCCCGTTTTCGGATCTGGAGACTTGGCTTGCCGGGAGGCTTGCTCAGCCGGGCGGCTTTTCCGGCTGAATCTGAGGATCCGAAGGCGGCGCCCGCGGCTTTTCCGGCTGAAAGGTCTGGCCTGAGTGATTCCTCCAGTCATGCTCCGCGCTGTTTTTGTAGCGGCTTTTCCATTCCTCAAAGCTCTTTGGCCGCCTGTGGCTGATCTCCCCGCCCTTGTTGAAGATGGGGTATTTCGATCCAAAAAGAAAATTCATGATTTTCATAGCTTAAAAGCCCGCGCGGACTCAAGCCGTCCGCGCCCCCCGCCCGCGAAGGCCGCCCCCGGGGCGGGCGCCAAACTGAGCCTCCCCGGCAAGAATCATCATGCCAGGCCTGCCGCAGCTTGTCCAGCAGCCGGATCCAGGCGGCTGCGGCGGCAAAACGAGCCTCATGGGCGGAAAATGGCGCGTCTAAAATCCCCCCTGTTTTTGTCAGAGGGGATTCCATCAGATGCCGGCAAGCTGAAAACAGGCTGAAACAGGGCTGCCCGCGCCCCGCCGGAGTGTTTGACTCCCCATGAATTTGAAGTTAATTTTAATAAAGGGGAAATTCATCTAAGCCAAAAGCCTGAAGAATCAGGCGCGGCCGGCCGCGCCCCCGCGCATTTGAGCTTTCCGGTTAAAACAGGGCAGAGACAGCGGGAGTTTTCAAATAAAGCCGCCGCGGACCCTGGAATAAAATGGACAGTTTTGAAAAATTTGCCGGCAACATGTCCTGGGACAAAGAGGAGTTTTTTGAGCTTCTCAGGGCCTTTATAGAAAGCTTTGTGGAGATTTTTCCCACCTTCTGGAATTTTGCCCTCTTCACTGTGGACAAAAACCCCATCACTGTGGGGAAGCTTGTCATCGGCATCAGCTTCATCGTCGCCGGCTATATATCCATCCGCCTGATTGTCTCTTATTTTGAGCGCAGGATTTTATCGCGCCTCGATATAGAGGTCCCAAAGCGCTACACAATAAAGATTTTTCTTTTTTATTTTCTGATCTCGCTTCTGTTTTTGTTCACTCTCTACCTGATTGAGGTTCCCCTGACTGTCTTTACAGTGATTGGAGGGGCGCTGGCCCTTGGGATTGGTTTTGGCGCCCGCAACATCATGAACAATTTTATCAGCGGGATGGTGATTGTTGTGGAGCATCCCATCAGGCCCGGCGACCTGATTGAGATCGATCAGCTGGCCGGCGTTGTGGAGCATATAGGGTTCCGGGCCTCCTCCATAAGATCTCTCAACAACACCCATTATTTGGTGCCCAACAGCGCCATTTTGGAAAAAAATGTCCTGAACTGGACTCTCTCCAATAAATTGATCCGCTCAGAGGTTGTTGTGGGCGTGATCTACGGCTCCCCGACAGCCAAGGTCAGGGAGCTTCTGCTGAAAGCCGCCGAAGAGCACAAAGAGGTTTTGTCTTACAAAAACCAAAAGCCATTGGTGTTTTTCTCTGATTTTGGCGACAATGCCCTGACCTTTCGGCTAAGCTTCTGGATGGCTGTAAACACCCCTCTTGACCTGAAAAGGGTTGCAAGCGATCTCCGCTTTCATATTGATCATCTGTTCCGGGAGGCCGGCATTGTCATAGCCTTCCCCCAAAGAGACCTCCATGTAAAAGGGCCTGTGAATGTTCAGCTTTCCGCTGAAAAAGACGGCGCGGGGGGAAATCAGGCTCAAGAGCTGAATGAAAAAGCGAAATAGCCCTGCTTTCAGGATTTATCAGGCCCCAGAGCTTTGCCCCCAGAGCTTTGCCAGAGAAGCCGCCGGGGCGCCCAGACCATGGGGCAGAATCCGGCAAAAATTATTTGATTTTTTCCCCAGGATGAAGACAATCATAATGGCGGAGGTTTGCTCTAAAGGTCGCGGGCAAAATCAAAAAAAACCGCGCCGGGAGGGAGTTATGAAAAAAATAATATTAGCTTTTTCAGCCTGTTTTTTGCTTCAGTCTTCTGTCGGGTGCTATCCCGGCCCCTCGGAGGAGGAGCTTCGCGCCCAAGAGGAATTGGACGCCCGCCTCAACAGCATTTTAAGGGAGGCCAGGCAGATCAGCTTTCAAATTTTGCTGCAGGAAAGCGCGAAAAAATATTACCGAAAAATCATTGCCGTATACAAAAAAATCAAAGAGGAGGCTGAATCCATTTCTCTAAACAGGCAAAAATCCGAACAGGAGGCGGCAAAGCTTGAGGCGCTTTTAGGAGATCTGAGGCTTGGCCTTGGGCTGGATGCTCTTCTGGACGGAGATGTTTTGTCCGAAGATCATCTCTATTTGATTGACAAGTGCGCTTTGCTTCTGGAGAAGGAAAGCGGCGCCCCGCTTGAAAATGCCGCCGCCGGGGCGAAGCTCGCCGATGCCCCCCCCCCGCTGCCAGACGAAGGGCTGAAAAAGAGGGCTGCGGGCGCGGAGAAAAGCGCGGCTCAGCCGGCCGCCAGCGGAGTTTTTGCTGTGGGATTTCCCAAAGAGCCTGGCGAGGAGGCGAAAAACGGCGGCGCGGAAGGGGCTGCCCCGCTCTCTCCCCTTCCTGCAGAAACTTTGGATGACAACCCGGCTGAAGCGAAAGCTGCTGCTCCAGGCAGCGAAAATCCTGATGCGGAGGCTGTTTCAACAGAGGCTGCCGATGATGCGGCGCCTGCTTTGAGCGGAGAGGCGAAAGCCCCTGGCGGGGAGCCTGGCGCGGAGCTTTCAGCGGAGGGCTTGACAGAATTTTGCCTCCTGCTGCTGGAAATCATTGCCTCAGAGGGGGAAAGCTCAGAGGAAGAGGCCGGGGAAGGCGCCCTCAATGCGGAGGAGAAAAATCCTTCTGCGAGCCTTGCCGGCCGGGCTGATGGCCTATCCGAAGCGCAAGCCGCCAGCAGCGCGGATACAGCGGGGACAGGGGATGAAAGCTCTCCGCCCGCCCCGGCGGCAGAATGAGCCTGCAGCGGAGGCCAATGGAAATCAAAAGCAGACTGTCATCCGGGGCGAAAACCTGACTGCGCGGCGCAGTCACAACAGAAGCTCTGTTAAGAGAACAGCAAAATGGCTGAATTTAAGGCAATTGTAAGCCGCCTGGACGAGGTGTCCTCTCATCCCAATGCGGACCGCCTGGATGTGGCCCGGGTGGGCGGCTGGCAAATCGTGATTGCAAAAGACCAGCATAAGGCGGGGGAGCTTGCCGCTTATATCCCTGAGCAGTCTCTTGTCCCGGAGGCTCTGCAAAAAGCCCTTGGGGTTGAGGGCCGGCTGGCCGGCTCAAAAAAGAACCGGGTCAAGGCGGTCCGGCTTCGGGGCCAGCTCTCCCAGGGCCTGATTTATCCTCTAAAAGATGGCTGTTTGATTCATCCGGAAACCGGAGAAAAAAAGCGCTTTGAGCTGGGCGATGACGCGCGGGAGTTTTTGGGAATCACAAAATACGAGCCTCCCGTTCCTGTCCATATGCAGGGCGAGGCTTTTGCCAGCCCCATCCGCCTTCCCCGCTATGATGTGGAGAACTGGAAGTCTGACCCGGAGGCCATTCCCCCCGGCTCAAAAATTTTGATAACGGAAAAGCTGCATGGCACCTTATGCCTCGCCGCGCTTTATAAAGGGGATGCGCTCATATCCTCCAAGGGCATGGCCTCCAAAGACCTGGCCCTGAAGCCCAGCGAAAAAAACCTGTATCACCGGATCCTGACACCCCTGCTTCCAGCGGTTAAGGCCGCCCTGGAGGCCAAATATCCCGGGGCCTTTGCGGCGGGGATTATAGGGGAAATTTCCGGCCCCGGAGTGCAAGACTTAAATTACGGCCTGAGCGCTCCGGAGTTTTTTCTTTTTGAGCTGATCTTCAAGCCGGCTGAGGAAAAGCCATGGGAATACAGCGATTTTGCGGATATCCAGTCCTTTGCGGAAAAGACAAATCTTAAAACTGTCCCGCTTATTGGAGAAGCCGCCTGCCCCGGCCCCTCAGAGATTGATCGGGCTGAGGAGCTGGCCAGCGGAAAAACGCTCATTCCCGGCTCAGATCAAATTCGCGAAGGCGCGGTGATTCGCGCGCCAAAAGAGGGAAGAGACAAAAACGGAGACCGCCTGATCCGAAAAATCGTCTCCGGCGCCTATCTCACCCGAAAAAAAGGCACAGAGCGCCGGTAAGCCGCTGCGGCGCATTTTGGATTCAAGATGTCAGCGGGTCATGATATCCGGCGCAAAATCTATTTTTCAGAAAAATACTCCTTAAACCCTGTTTCCCGGACTTCCGGCAGCCCCAGCTTTTTTTGAACAGCCTCCAGCTGAGGCTTAACTTTGGGATTCCCATAGATTAGGATTTGAAGCCCCCCCGCCTCTTTTAGAGGGCTTTTCAGGCGAATAATTTTTTTAACCGCCCGATTGATATCTTCAAGGGAAACAGACTCCAGGGTTTTGATGTAATTCTCTAAAAAGGAAGGCTCCGCTCCCAGATAATGCGCATAGCGGATGAATTTTTCCAGACGGCCCTCTGGAGTTTCGGTTTGCTTCAGGTATCGGCTTTTGAGGCTGGCTTTTGCCATGGCAAGCTCCCGGGGGCTTGCGCCTTTTTCCCGGTATTCCATCAAAACCTTTAAAGCCGCCTCCAAAAAAGCCCCTGTGGAGCTGGCTTTTGTGGCGCCGGAGGCGGTAAACATGCCGTAAGCCGGGCCCAAGCTCAGGCTGGAGTAAACTCCATAAGTCAGGCCCATCTCCTCCCTTAGTTTTTTCATCAGGCGGGTCTCCATAAGCTCGCCGCCGCCAAGAATGACATTGGCCAGATTCATGGCTTGAAGCTCCTCTGGATTTTCCGATGGGAAGGGGAACAGGGGCCAGCCGGCAATAACCTGCGACTGAACTTGATCCGCTTTGGAGAGAAAAACAAAAGCCGGCTCAGGATTTAAGGCCAGGGGCGCAGGCTTTTTTGCATTGGGGCCTTTAAAGCCCTCCTCCAAAAAGGAAAGCGCCCGCCGCTTCAGAGATTTATCAAACTGGCCGGCGACCGCCAAAACAGGCGCGCCATTGTTATAGCGGTCATTGTGGAAGCGCCTGATGTCCTCCATGCTGATGTTTTTCAGGCTGGCGGATGTCCCCTCCAAAGGCTCCGCGGCAGAGCCATATCCATTGAAAACCCTCCGCCTCCAGGCCTCCCATGCCGCAAAATCCGGATCATCCAGGCTGTGGAGCCGGTCCTTCAGCGCGTTGGCCCGCAGCAGCTCCAGCTCGCCCGCGTCCATATTCGGCTGGGAAATGATTTTTTCAAACAGATCCCAAAGCTCTTCGGCGTGCCAGCTGAGCCCGCTGAGCGAAATTTCCGTCCATTGGCGCTGGGGGTATGTCCCCAGGGCGGTTCCGTAATAATTCAGCTGCTCCTGAATCTCCTCAGAGCTGAGCCTGCCCGCGCCCTGGGCCAGAAGCTCAGCGGTCAAAAAAGCCAGGCCGCTCCGATCGGGAAAATCATAGTCCGCGCCGGCGCGGGGAAAATAAAGGCTGAAGCTGATATAGGGCAGCCTTTTGTCATGGGCAAAAACCGCTTTCAGCCCGGAGGCTGTGGATATCTCCTCAAGGCCCTTGAGAAAAAAGCTTTGACCGCTCATTTTTGCTCTTCCGGTGATCCCGCTTTGATAAATCAATATCCCAGCCGCCGCTGCCGCCAGCAAAAGGGCGAAAAGCCTCAGCGCTGTTTTTTTTCCGGCCTCCATTTCGCCCCGCCTTTACAAACAAAACCCTCTGAATCCGGCTGCGCCGCTATGCCGCCCCCCGCCCAATAAAAGCGCCCCTCCCATCTGGATATTTTATTTCCGCCCCGGCTTTTTGGAGGGTTTTTTTGGCTTCAGGGCCAGGTAAGCCATCCGCCGCGGCGCGAGATATTTTTTTGCCGCCGCCTGAACAAACTCCGGTGAAAGAGTCTGAATGTCATCAATTTGAGAGATGGCTTTGCGGTAATCCCCAAATTTGACCTCGCTTTCCATGATCATCAGCGCGCGGCTGAGACCTCCCTTCAGCCGGCCCACCAGAGAGTTCAGCTTGAGGTTTCGCGCTTTTTCAAGCTCCCGGCGGGACAGAGGCTTTTCTGTGATTTTTCTGATTTCCTCAGTGATAAGCGCTCTGGCTTTGTCCTCCATGCCCTCCTCCGCCAGGGTATAAAAAACATAAAACACGCCGTAATGAAGGAAGTCCAGGTTTCCCGCCCAGATGCCGGAAGCCAGCCTTTTTCCCCTCACAAGCTCTTTGTGCAGGCGGCTGGACTCCCCTGATCCAAGAATGCTGCCAATCAGATCCAGGGCCAGCGCCTCTTTTGTCCCCCCGCCGGGCAGCGCATAGCCCATCAGGCCGGTTGGAGGGGCCTGGATTTCCTTTCGGACTTCGCGGCGGCGGGGGCCGGCCGGCTCCGGCTCATCAAAAAGCGCCTCTTCGGGAATGTTTTTTCTCTCAAGGGCGCCAAAGCGCTTTTCAATCAGCTGTTTGGCCAGGGGGGCGGAAAACCTGCCGGACAAAGCCAGGACCACATTGTTTGGAGAGTAGTATGTTTTATGCCATGATTTCAGCTTTTCAAGAGTGTAGCCGGAAATATCGCTTTCATAGCCGATCACGGGAAACCGGTAAGGGTGTTTTTTAAAAACCTCGCCAAAAAAAGCCTCAAAAAGCGCCCCTCTGGGATCATTGTCCACCCGAAGGCGGCGCTCTTCTAAAACAACCTGCCTTTCCTTTTCAAGAGGATCCCGCTCCAAAATCAAGTTTATAAGCCGGTCAGCCTCGACATCCAAAATCAAGTCCAGCCTGTCCGGCGGGAAGGAGACATAATAGGCTGTCAGGTCCCTTGAAGTGTAAGCGTTGATATTGAGCGCGCCGGCGGCGGCATAAGTTTTGTCAAAGTCAGGATATTTTTTTGTCCCCTTGAACATCAGATGCTCAAACATGTGGGAAATGCCGGTCAAGCCCTCCCTCTCATGGCGGCTTCCGACAGAGATTCCCATGGCAATGCTTGCCGTGTTGGAGCTGCTGTCGGGATTCAAAAGAACCCGAAGGCCGTTTTTGAGCTGGTATTTTTCGACCGGCATGCGGAAGCGGGAGGAAAAAGGCTCTTGGCGGCCTTCAGCCAGGCCCGCGCTCTGGCCTGGCTTTGGAGCCTGAGAGCCGCCCTCTTGATTTTTTTTCTGATCTGCCAGCTGAGCCATTTGACGCTTTGCGCTGTGATGCTGATAATTCCTGTTTTGGCTGCCAAAACGGGGGGGGTTAAAAGAAGCCTCCTCCCGCTGATCCGCCCCCCGCAGCGGCTTTTTCCGCTCTGCCGCTTCCTGATCCGCCCCCTGAGCCGGCATGACAAACAGAATAAAAGCCCAAACGGCTTTCAGCAACAGCTTTTTGCCCATTTTTCCTGGATTTTCCCTGTTTTTTATGGTTTTCCGGCGCTTTCCCGCGGGCTTTATCAGCGCCCGCTCCTGAAATTCCCCCTGAGCGCGGGGGGCGCTTTCATTCCCCCCTCCCCTCTCTGATCTCCAGCCTGTCCGGCGGCAAAATCCTTAGATCCCGGGCGCGATCGTTTAAATGTATCTCATTCCTGAGCATGCCGTCAAAAAAATTTTTGATTTTTTTCTAAAATTAAGACAGCCTGTATACATGGAGATATATGAGGGGAAGCCTGAGCGCCTTAAAAAGCGGCCGGCAGCGGCTGAAAAGCCCGGCTTTGGGGGGTTTTCCATGGTTGAGCTTCTTGTGACGCTGTTTATTGTGGCCGCTCTGGCCGGGATTTCCATTCCCCCTTATATGGGCCACATAAAAAAAACCGCCAGGATGTCCATGATAACCATTACAAACGGCCTCACAAAATCGCTTTTGTCCTGCGCCGCCGCAAATGAGCCGCCCCCCGCAAACGCGCATTTTGACTCCTGCAAAACCTTAGAGCAAATTGGAGCCGATCAAATTGAAGGGCTTACAGTGGAAAAAACATCGGATCCAAGAGTCTGCCTGCAGCTTGAGCGGAGAGCTGGCGGCGCTGTGTATAAGACCTGTCTGATGGTCAATACAGAGACAGGAAAGGCCATCCGAACATTTAACGCCGGCCTTTGCCACCGCGAAACAAACGGGGGCTGCGCGGCCATGGCCTCCATGGGGCTTTGCATCCCGACAGCTCTCACATGCCAGGCAGACAACTGGTGCCCTCTCCCAGGCAGCAAGGCAATAACAAGAAAATGCCTGACAGGCCATACAGGAACCTGCAATGCCATGGCGGAATGCTCGTAAAAAAAACCAGGCTCTCAGGCGCGCCTTTGTTTTGAAGCCGCCCGCGCCGGGCGCAAAAGGGATGCTTTAAGCCGCGCGCCCGGCCCTGGCAAAAAAAGAGCTTAAGGGGGCAAAACAGCCGTTAAAACAAAAACATGGCGGGGACGGGGGCTGGAAAGCTGAGCGGAGAGGGCAAATGCGAAAATCAAATGAAATCATATCCCGCCGGGGCTTTTCTCTGGTTGAGCTGGTTGTCAGCGTTGCCATTGTAGCTCTTTTGGCCGGGATTTCCATTCCGGCCTACAACAGGCATAAAAAAAAAGCCATGGCGGCTGACAGTTTTCTGACGGCAAACAGCATCATCAAAGCCATTAGATCCTGCGTGTCAGGCGCCCCTTTTGATGTGTGCGACGATGTTAACAGCCTTGGCCTGTCCAGCATTGAGGGGCTTGCGGTCAAAGCCCAAAACAACCCCAATATATGTTTTCAATTTGAAAGAGCTTCCGCCGGCAGAACATACAAAAGCTGTGTCTCCGTGAACACCAGCACCCTGCGCCATGCGCGCAAACACCTTATATACGCGGGCAGCAAAGTCAGCCGCGGCTTTTGCCATTACACGGGGCCTAAATCCTGCGCCTCCTGCGGATGCGCGGCGGGCGCCTCCAGCGGCTACTGCAAAGTTCTGAATATAGAATGCAGCAGCGACTCTGACTGCCCAAACCCTCCATCCCACAAGACATCAGCCTCAAAAAGAACATGCATAACCGGGGCCATGGGGGCCTGCAATACAGCAACCGCGGTATGCGAATAAGCGGCTTTTTCGGGGAGGCGCGCGCATGCCGGGCCTTTCAGGCTTTGGCTCTGGAAGGGGATGGCTTTTTTTTGTTAAGCTCTTTTTTGAAAGATCCGGCCGGCTTAAAAAAGGGAATCTTTTTTGCCTTGACATAAAAGAGCTGGCCGTTTCTTGGGCTCCTCCCTTTATAGCCTTTGTATTTTCTGGCCTCAAAAGAGCCAAACCCCCTGATTTGAACATTTTGGCCCTTAAGAAGAGCTTTTGTGATCTCCTTGAACACTGTCTCCACAGCCAAAGCGGCCTCTGAAGCCTGAAGAGGGGCCGACCCGGCCAGCTCGCCGGCAAGCTCTGATTTGACAATGAACGATGGCTTTTTTTTCTGCCCCATTTTTTTTAGCATAAAGCTGTTTTCTTTTTTTTGGAAACAAAAAAACTGCCAAAAATGCCGCCGGGGCCGGGGGCCCTGCCGAAAAAAAGCTTGAATTTTGAGACAAAGCCATATTATATTTGATTTTTGCGGAAGCTGTTTTGCCGCGGGATTTTCGCCGCCGGGTTAGCTCAACTGGCAGAGCAGCTGATTTGTAATCAGCAGGCTGGGGGTTCGACTCCCTCACCCGGCGCCATGATATCCGCCATTAATATCCCAGGGGAGATGCCCGAGCGGTTAAAGGGGGCGGTCTGTAAAATCGCTGGCTTCGGCCTACGCAGGTTCAAATCCTGCTCTCCCCGCCATTTTTTCATGATATCCAAAGGGAGGCTCCCGAGCGGTTAAAGGGGGCGGTCTGTAAAATCGCTGGCTTCGGCCTGCGCAGGTTCAAATCCTGCTCTCCCCGCCATTTTTTCATGATATCCAAAGGGAGGCTCCCGAGCGGTTAAAGGGGGCGGTCTGTAAAATCGCTGGCTTCGGCCTGCGCAGGTTCAAATCCTGCTCTCCCCGCCATTTTTTCATGATATCCAAAGGGAGGCTCCCGAGCGGTTAAAGGGGGCGGTCTGTAAAATCGCTGGCTTCGGCCTGCGCAGGTTCAAATCCTGCTCTCCCCGCCATTTTTTCATGATATCCAAAGGGAGGCTCCCGAGCGGTTAAAGGGGGCGGTCTGTAAAATCGCTGGCTTCGGCCTGCGCAGGTTCAAATCCTGCTCTCCCCGCCATTTTTTCATGATATCCAAAGGGAGGCTCCCGAGCGGTTAAAGGGGGCGGCCTGTAAAATCGCTGGCTTCGGCCTGCGCAGGTTCAAATCCTGCTCTCCCCGCCATTTTTTCTCTCACATGATAACTCCCCCTCTGGAAAACCCCGCCGCTCCCCGGAGGCGCGGGAACAGCCGAGGCCGCTCCGGCAAACCAGAAAGCCCCAGCGGCAGCGGAAGCCATGGCAAAAAACAGAGCAAAAACAAAAAGATCCGGGCTGGAGCCAGCCCTCTGGACAAACCCGCCACTCCGCAGAGGACCGGGAACGGCCGCCGGGCCGTCCATCGAAACAGCCAAGGCCGCCAAGCTGCCTCTGGAAAAGCCCGTGACTCTGCCAGAGGACCGGGAACAGCCGCCGGAGCCCCAGACAAACAGGCCAAGCCTCCTCTGGACAAAGCCCGCCGCTCCCCGGAGGCGCGGGAACAGCCGCCAGGCTGTCCAGACAAACAGGCGCTGACAGGGCGGCCCTCTGGAGGGGCTTGCCGCTCCCCGGAAGCGCGGGAACAGCCGCCAGGCTGTCCAGACAAACAGGCCGCGCCAAAATGGAATGTTTTTTTCTCAAAACCCCCAAAAACCGGGGTTTTGAGGGCATTTTGGCTGGATCGTTTTTTGCATGATGTTCTTTGATTGCGCCTGAGCTTAAACAGATTTTTTTAGAGATTTGCTTAAAATTTGAGCGCTTTTTGAGATTTTTTTTCAGATTTGGGGATTTTTGGGATTTTTTGGCGCTTTTTGAGGTTTTTTTCAGATTTTTTAAAAAAAATTGAAAAAAAACTAGATTTTACATCGTTTTTGCATGTTGTTTCACAAAGTCTGCGGCAAAAGCTCCAAGCAGAGGCTTTAGCGGCGGCGGGCAGGCAGTGGACAAAAACCAAACAGGAGGGACAGCCATGAAAGCAAACATTTTCGGCAAAGGAAAAAATAGAAAAAAAGACAAATCAGGGGGCAAAGCTGGCGGAGGCCGGGCAGGCCGCCCCGCTGGGACAGCAAAAAGCCGGCCCTCCGGACAAGCTCGCCACTCCCCGGCGACTCGGGAACGGCCGCCAGGCCGCCCCGGCAAACAGACGCTGACAGGGCAGCCCTCTGGACAAACTCGCCACTCCCTGGTGGATCGGGAACGGCCGCCAGGCCGCCCCGGCAAACAAGCCCGCGGGGGGCCCTCAGCCCATGACTCTTACTTCCGCAAGGTTTTTTCCAAAAAAAGATACACCCCCAACATCTTTAAGCTTGCGCTCCCTGAAAAACTCTACAATCTGCTGGACTGGAGCTCCCTGGAGGTCGAAATGAAAACCTTTCTAAGCGAGGAAATGAGAGAAAGGCGGACCGACATCCTCTGCTCTGTGAAAATTAAAAACGGCGGCGGACGGCTGGGCCTGCTGTTTCTTTTGGAGCACCGAAGCCACCAGGGAAAGGACATCCACCAGATTCTTCTGGAGTATCAGACTCCGGCTTACCGGGCCTTGAAGATGCCCATCATCCCAATTGTTCCCTACAGCGGAAAAAGGCCAAAGTGGACCCAGCCCCTGGATTTTCATGGCTCGCTGCTGCGCGATTTTAAGAGCCAGCTTTCGCCGGCCCAGTCCAGGGCCGCGGCGGAGGTTTGGGATGCAATAAAGGGGCATGTTCTGAACTTTCGCTATTTTCTGCTGAATTTGAGGGATTTAGATGAGGGAAAATCCAGGGGCTTGACTTCTCATCCGGCATTGTTTATCCTGAAACATATATGGGATTTGAAGGGGGACTGGGAGCGGGCTGAGCGGATTATTAAAAAGCTGTTTCGCATGGGGGCCGCTTTAAGCCTTGAGGACTGGAAGGTTTTAATAAACAAGGCTGTTGATTACATTTGCAGCGCTCATTCGGAGCGGTTTAACTGGGAGGTTTTAAAGGAGATCGATAAAAAAGCCACAGGAGGGAAAAACTTTATGCAGTTTATAGACACAATGGAAGAGGTTGGCAAAAAAAACCTGCAAAAAGGCCTGCAGAAAGGCCGGCAGGAGGGCCGCCAGGAAGGCCGCCAAGAGGGCCGGCAGGAGGGCCGGCAGGAAGGCCATAAAGAAGTCGCTTTAAACATGCTTCATGCCAAGGCAGATATAGCCTTTATTGTTAAAGTGACTGGTCTGCCTGAAAAGGAAGTCCGCAGGCTGAAAAACAGCAGAAAAAACGGCGGCTGAGTTTTTTTGCCAAAATGGCCGAAAGGCCGGCCTGGCAAACAGGCCAAACCTCCTCTGGACAAAGCCCGCCGCTCCCCGGCGGACCGGGAACGGCCGCCAAGGGCCGGCCAGGTAAAATGATTTTTATGCGTTTATGGCTTTTCAAACAGCTAAAACCGCAGCCCCCTCTTAGCCGGCAGCTCCGTTCCCCTGTCAATAATGTCAATATAGCTCTTATAGACAAAAATTTTGTTTCTGTAGCGGCCTGTAAGCTCCCGCGCCAGGCTGATCTCCTCCAAAGCTCTCAGAGATCTTAAAACAGTTTGATGGGAGGATTTTGCCTCCCGGACAATATTTTTTACGCTGGCAATGGGGCGCCTTTTTAAACAGCTGTAAGTTTTTAAAACCCCCGCGGTGTCTTTTCCCAGGCGCTTTATTTTGTCCTCATCCCGCGCAAACAGGGAGACAATATCCTGAGCGGCCTGAAAAGCCTGCCCGGCTGTTTCATGGACGGCCCGCAAAAAAAAATCAATCCAGGCCTCCCAGTCCCCTGTCTCCCGGACAGATTGAAGCAGGCGGTAATAGTCCGGCCTGCGGGTCTTGAAATACAGGCTCAAATAAAGCAGAGGCTCCTTTAAAAGGCCGCTCAGGCAGAGCATGAAAGTGATCAGCAGGCGGCCAAGGCGGCCGTTGCCGTCCAAAAACGGATGGATGGACTCAAACTGGACATGGGCCAGGGCTATTTTAATTAAAACAGGCAAAGGTGTTTCTTTGTCATGCAAAAATTTTTCAAAGTCTCCAAAACATTCAGAAAGATTTTCTGGCGGCGGCGGGACATAAACAGCGTTTCCGGGGCGCGCGCCGCCAATCCAGTTTTGCGAAGATCTAAACTCCCCGGGGCATTTTTCCCCGCCGCGGCTGCCTGCGAGCAGCTTTTCATGAATTTCGCAAAGCAGCCTTCGGGACAGAGGCAGGCTTTGAATTCTTTGCAGGCCATGCTCCATGGCGGACATATAATTGGCCACTTCCCTTTCGTCATCTCCGGCTTTAGAGTCTTCCCCCCGGCTTTCAGAAAGAAGATAGTCAGAGAGCGAAGACTGAGTCCCCTCAATTTGCGAGGACAAAACCGCCTCTTTTTTGCTGAACGCGCTCAAGAGCAAAGACGCGTCAGGAAGATTGACCTTTATCCCGTTCAGCTCCCCCAGCGCAACATTGGCCTGGTCCAGCAGGCCGTAAAACCTCTCTATATGAATGGGCGGGACGGGGGGAAGCTTTTGGGGGATATAGCATTTATAGGCCTCCCCATGGGAAGATTTTTCGGCAAACCGGCCTGTCTGTCTTTTAACTCTGTCCATGGCTGCCCCCTGATTTTCTATCCAATCTTCTAAAAATCAGACTTTTTGGAAGTTCAAACAGCTCAAATGATGATTTTGGAAGTTTCAAGCCACAATCTCACAAAAATCAGACTTTTTGGAAGTTCAAACAGCTCAAATGATGATTTTGGAAGTTTCAAGCCATAATCTCACAAAAACCAGACTTTTTGGAAGTTCAAACAGCTCAAATGATGATTTTGGAAGTTTCAAGCCATAATCTCACAAAAACCAGACTTTTTGGAAGTTCAAACAGCTCAAATGATGATTTTGGAAGTTTCAAGCCACAATCTCACAAAAACCAGACTTTTTGGAAGTTCAAACAGCTTAAATGATGATTTTGGAAGTTTCAAGCCATAATCTCACAAAAACCAGACTTTTTGGAAGTTTAAACAGCTTAAATGAGGCTGGCCTTCGGGGCCTTTTGCCGCGGCTTTCAGGGGGGCAAAAAAAATTTAAAGGCTGGTTTTCAGGCCTCCGATAAGGGTTTTAGAAACAGAAACATTTATAAAGGAGGCCCGCATGAAACACCTTTTTTTTATACCCGCAAGTTTTTTGGCTTTTTTAATGTTTGTTCTGACAGGCTGCCCCTCAAACAGCCCCTCTGCAAAGGCAAGAGACGATGACAGCAGCCGGGAGGCCCCAAGGGAGCGGATTGAGCGCTCAGACAGAGAATACGAGGAAAGAAGAAACAGGGACAAGGACAGAGACCAAGTCATCAGCGACTTTAAAAAGAAGGTGACGGGCGGCTCAGCCTGCGAGGGCGACAAGGACTGCAAGGAGCTTTGCGACGAGATCTACGACCGCAAAAGAGACAGAGACGACTGCGAGGATCTAAGCACCAGGCAGGTTGAGATTCTGGCTGAAATCCATGAGCTTCTGGAAGATCCGGATGAGGATACGCTTGAAGGGCTTGACAAGGACGCTTTTGAGGCGCTGATCAACATCAGCATTGAGCCTCTGGACGACCTTGTAAACAAATACACCCGCAGCGAATCCAAATCCATGCTTGCCTGGATTGCCAGTGATGAGGAGGCCGCCGCCATATTTGCCAAAGAGGACGATGAGTTTAAAATTTTCAAAAAACTCCTTGGCGAAATCAAAAACGATGATATTGAGGCCCTGAGCGCCTCCATTGACAGCAGCGACAATTTTATGGAGCTGATGGTTGAGGCCGGAAACGAGGAGGCCGGCGAATGGCTCCATGATTTTATGGACAGCGAGGCCTGCAAAAGCGGCGGCGTTGACAGCGCCCCCTGCCTGAGAAAATACTGCAAAATAGCCAGCAAGATGACAAAGGACTATGCCAAAGACCTGCTGGATTTTGAATACTTTGAAAAATACATAGAGTCCATTATTGAAGAGGGGGTCAACGGAAAATGCTGGACTATCGGGCATAGAACAGTCGGTGACGACGACAGTGGGCCCAGCAGAAATGTAATGGGAGGCGCAACTGGCCACGCCGATCATTGCGCGGGCAGCTCAAAAAAAACAAGCGGCAATGTGCCAATATGTGTTCCTTTTGAAGACCTTGATGACATGCTGGACGCGACAGACGATGACCAGTGGTGGGAGGGGGTGTGCAGCTTTAACGGGGCAAAACAATGCATTCCCGGACAGCTTCCAGCCGGCTACAGCGGCTAACGGCTAAAGAGCAAAAACCTGTTTTTTAAAGGCGGGGGCGCTTCCAGGAGAAGGCCCCCGCCCTGCCTTTTGGCCTTGTCTGCCTGAAAACTCTGATTTTGATAAAAGCGCCAAAAACTCTGCGAGAGGGCGGGGGGAGCGCGCCAGGCGCTTAAAAAATCCTGCATGACACAGCATAAAAAAACACTCTTCCCCCCGCTTAAAAGCTTATAAGCGCGGGTCAAAAAAAAGCCGCTCCAAAAGGGCGGCTTTTTTTTTATATGTTTGCCAGATCCGCGGCTTTCGGTTAAAGTGAAGGCTCGCATGGCCTGCAAAATCAAACTTCCCGATGGGAGCGAAAAAAGCTTTCCCCGGCCGCCGGCGGGGCTGGAGCTGGCCGAAAGCATGAGCCCGGATCTGGCCCGCCGGGCGGCGGGCCTCAAAATCAATGGCAGCCGCCAGATCAGCGACATCCGCCAGACTCTGAAGGACGGGGATCAGGCGGAAATCGTGGCCATCCCCTCAGAGCAGGCGCTGGAGGTTGTCCGCCATTCAGCGGCGCATGTGATGGCGCAGGCCGTCCAAAACCTCTGGCCGCAGACAAAAGTGACCATAGGCCCCGTCATTGAGAATGGCTTTTACTATGACTTTGACACAGACAGAAAATTCACCCTGGAAGACCTGGAAGCCATTGACAAAGAGATGAGCGCCCTGATCAGCCAGGATCTGGAGGTCATCAGGGAGGTCTGGCCCAAAGCCAAAGCCCTCAAACACTTTGGCGATCGCGGCGAAACCCTAAAGCGGGAGATCATTCAGGGCCTGGACTCCTCGGAGAAAATAAGCATCTACCGCCAAGGCCCCTGGCTGGATCTGTGCCGCGGCCCCCATGTGAAGCGCCTGGGCCAGATTGGCGCCGCAAAGGTTTTGTCGGTTTCGGGGGCTTACTGGCGGGGGGATTCCAAAAACAAGCAGCTCCAGAGGATTTACGGAACAGCCTTTCACACAAAAAAAGCGCTCCGCGCCTTCCTCGCCAAAAGAGAGGAGGCAAAAAAAAACGACCACCGCCGGCTGGGGAGCCAGCTGGATCTCTTCTGGTTCAGCCCGCTGGCGCCGGGGCACCCCTTTTGGACCGCCAAAGGCGCGCGCGTTTGCCGCCGGCTTCAGGATTTTCTGAGGGAGAAATATGCAAAATACGGCTATGAGGAGGTTATCACCCCTCAGATTTTTCATGCTGAGCTGTTTAAAACTTCGGGCCATTTAAAGCATTTTTCAGAGGACATGTATGCCGCGCTTGGAGGGGATCAGCTGGGCCGGGCCGCGCCCCCGGCAGATTCTCCGCCTGCGGGGCCAGCCTCCTTTTTAAAGCCCATGAACTGCCCCGCCCACTGCCTTCTGTATAAAAAAGAGAGGCGATCCTACAAGGAGCTTCCCTGGCGGGTTGCGGATTTTGGCCGCCTTCACCGAAACGAGTCCGGCGGATCGGCCCATGGCCTGACAAGGGTCAAAAGCTTTTGCCAGGATGACGGGCATGTTTTTTGCCGGCGGGATCAGCTGGCAGATGAGATTCAAAGCAGCCTGAAAATGCTGGAGGAGGTTTACCAGGCTCTTGGCCTCAGGGACTATGTGATGCGGCTGGCCACCCGCCCCGAGTCCCGCATGGGGGGGGAAAGCCTTTGGGATCAGGCGGAGGAGGCTCTGCGGGCCGCGCTTCAGGCCCAAAGCCTGCCTTTTGAGGAAGACGCCGGGGGGGGCGCCTTTTACGGCCCGAAGCTGGATGTTCATGTCCGTGACGCTTTTTCCCGCTCGTGGCAGCTGGGGACTTTTCAGTGCGACTTCAACCTGCCCCTGGCTTTTGGCCTGAGCTATATAAACGAAAAGGACAGGGAAGAGCGCCCCGTGATGATTCACCGCGCGCTTTTAGGCTCCCTGGAGCGGTTTCTTGGGATTTATCTGGAGAGCCGCCGCGCCCGGCTCCCGCTTTGGCTCTGCCCCGTCCAAGCCATTGTCCTGCCTTTGACAGACAGGGAGCGGGATTTTTCCAAAAAAATACAAAAAGAGCTTGCGCCGGCGGGAATTATTTGCGAAACAGATTTAAGGAATGAAAAGCTTTCCTATAAGATCAGAGAGGCGCAGCTGGCGCAAATCCCCTATATGCTGATCATCGGCAAAAAGGAAAGGGAATCGGGGCGGCTTTCCCTCCGCCTGAGGGAGGGCGCGGTTTTTCATGATTTGTCTCTGGAGTCTCTCAGAGACCGCCTGGCGGAAGAAATCAGCCGCCGCCTGCTGAAATCCCTGTTTGTCTCATCCACCGAAAAGGTTCCCAGCCATTAGAGTCAAAAAGAATTTTCGAGGCCGCTGGCGGCGGGAGGAAAGGCTCCGGGTCAATGAGAGGATCCGCGCGCCATCTGTCCGGCTGATTGAAAGCGATGGCGGCATGGCGGGGATTATGCCTTCCTTTGAGGCGCTGAGGCGCGCGAGGGAAAAAGGCCTTGACTTGGTTGAAATTTCCGCGCAGTCCGAGCCGCCGGTCTGCAAAATTATGGATTATGGGAAATGGAAGTTTGAAACCAAAAAAAAGCAAAGGCAAAACCGGAAAAGCCAGACAAAAGTCCTCCTTAAAGAGATTCAGCTGAGAATGCGGACAGATGAGGGGGACATAAAAATAAAGCTGCAAAAAGCCAGAAATTTTTTGAGCCAGGGGCATAAGGTCAAAATCAACCTCCGGTTTTTTGGCCGGGAGCTGGCTCACAAGGAGCTGGGCTTCAGCCTCCTCCAGGATGTGGAAAAAAGACTCTCGGACGCGGCCTCTGTGGAAACCCCGGCCACAATGGAAAGGCGCGCCCTGTTTGCGATTTTCGCTCCGCTTGTCCAGGCAAAGCAGGCAAAGGCGGCCCGCCGCGGGCCGGAGCAGGCAGCGCCTGAGCCAGATCCAGCGCCGCCTGGGGCGCGGGCGCCGGCAGCTTCAGGCCATTCAGCTCCGCCGGCAGCCTCTCATGAGCAAACAGCTCCCGCGCCTTCAACTGATGCCCCCCCGGCGGGCGCGGCTCTGAAATCAGCCCCTGAATCGCTGCCTCAAGCGGAAACATCCCCTGCCCAGCCGCCCGCGCCCAAAACCTCTGAAACAGGATAGCCTGCCAGCGGCGGCCGGGGCAGGCTCTGAACCCGCCTGCCAGGGAATCATTGGCTGGATTTGCCAGACTCAATTTGCCGGATGAGGCGCAGATCAAACTCGCCCTTCAGCCGGGGGATTTTTTTTGGCGGCGCGGAGAGCGCGCCGAGCCAGTTTTCCGGAGTCTCCATGCAGAGGAAAAGATTGCCCTCATCATGGCCCCGGCGCTTAAACTCCCGGATCAGAAACTGAAACATGTCCCGGCGGAGCTGGCTGTCATAGCGGAGCTTGCCGTCCCGTCCGCGGAAAAACTCCCCCCGGCAGACAAGGCTCTCCATGCCAAACCGCTTTCTCATCAAGGCCCTCTGCTCCGGCTGAAACCGCAGGGCGCCCAGAGACAGGCGAAAAATCTCCCCCGGCGCAAACATCCCGGCAATTTGCCTGACAAGGCCGCTGCAGCTCTCCCTCCAGCCCTGATGAAAAATCAGCGGATCAATATGAAACGACACTTTAAAGCCTTTGTCCCGCGCGCGGCGGGCCGCGGCGAGGCGCTGCTTTAAAGAGCTTGTCCCATGCTCCTCTTTTTGAATCACAAACTCCGGGTTAAGCGACCAGCTGACAATCACATTGCCCGCATGGCTTTCATTCTCAAAATTCTGAATGTTGTGGGACTTTGTCTTAAACTCCAGAAGCCAGCTGGGGCAGCTCTTAAAGAATCTGACAAGCCGGCGGGAGTGCAGGCTGAGGCTGTCAAGGCTCAGGCTGTCCGCCTGCTCCCCTGTCCCCACGCGGATGGGCCGGCGGCCATGCGCCCGCCGCAGCGCCTCCAGCTCGCTGAGGGCCTTCTCAATATTGGTGTAAACCACAACAGCGGGAAAGTTGATGAAAGACTGAAGGTAGCAGTAGGAGCAGTCCATTTCGCAGTTTTGCCCCAAGTTCAAAACATAATAATTGCAGCACATCAGCTTGGGCGAGGCGCCGGGGCATCTTTTAAAAAAAGCCCCCTTGAATTCTTTAAGAAGAAGCGTTTTTTTGGCGGCGGAAACAGCCTCCGCGGAAAGCCTTCCCGGCCTGAAAGGCCCGCCTCCAAGAGGCCCATCCCTGGAAGGCCCATCCCCTGAAATCCGGGAAAGCTGCGGCATTTTGGGAAACCCGCCCTCCCGGACAAATTGAATCCTCTGCTGGGGAAAAATCTCCAGCGCCCTTTGAGCGGCGAGGCTGCCCCGCGCGGGCTCCTCAATAAAAACCCTCTCAAACAGCTTTTCCATTGGCAGACTCATCATTCCCCGCTCCTGAAAGCGGGCAAGCTCTAAAAGCGCCGCTGTTTTAAAAACCAGCTTGTCCCGTTTTTAAGACAATTTCAAGCAGCCCCTTCATCTGGCGCCGCGCGGGTTTTGAGGGCGGCAAAAGTCAGGGGTTGAACACGCAGCGGAAGCCGATGCTGCCGGCGGCGGACACGCGGCCGCTCTGCTTTTTTGTCAGATCAGCAGAAAATATCCCCATATAGCGGCGGTTAACCTGGCCGCCGCGAATGATCATGTCTCCGCTGCCTCTTGTTTTGGCATAGCCCATGCCCCAGTGGGAGTGTCTTCTTGAAGACCGGCTGCCCTGCAAAATATTGTATTTCTTTTTGGGGCCAAATAATTTTTTCAGATCGCCTGTCATAAGATAAACCGCGCCGTCAAAGTTAAACCGGCGCGTGTTTTTGTCTTTCATGATTTCCGCCGCGTTGCCGCACATGTCCCATATTCTGTGGCCTTTTTCCAGATAATGGGTTCTGCGGTTAAAATGCCAGCCGGAGCCGCACCGCGCCCCCGCGCAGTCATTGTCATCATTGGAGGAGGCCTCTTTCAGCCCCGAAGTGACTCCGCAATTCAGCATATTGCCCTCCATGGCCCGCGCCCTTCCCAGGGACCAGTTTTCGTCAATATCCTCAATGGCCCGCGCGATGTTCTGCCACTGCGCGTTGGTTATCAAATCATAGCGGCTGCCGCTGTTTTGGCACAGGCGGACAGCTTCGGCATGCGAAACCCTTGTGATGGGGCGGCCCTCCGGCTGGGAAACAGCTTTGGAATTGGCGCCGGCCTTTTCCAGCCTGGCCTCGTATTTCATCACATAAAAGCTGGTCTCAAAGCTGTCAGCGCGGGAGGAGATCGGAACATAGTTTTTAGGCCCGGTGAAAGCCACCCGCGCATCCCGGCAGATCGCGCTCCCGGCGTGGCTGATGCGAAAAGACACTGTGTCCCCTTCATCCGCAATAGGCGTCAGGTCCAGAAAAACCTCCCAGCGCTTTCTGTGGCAGTAGGGGTTATCGTTGATGGGATAGCCATTGACCTCAATGGAGACAATCCGGTCAATATCCCTGCAGCGGCCCCTCAGCCGGTATTCCCCCACATTGGAGGAATCCACATACTCGAATTCGCGGACACTGAGATCATCGTCATCGCCGTAAGAGCTGCAGGAGGCGCTGCCGCCGCGCCCATCCCCTTCTGACCGGCCGCTCTCCCCTTCGCCGCCATCGCCTTTTTGCGCCCTCTCCCTTAAAATTTTCTTTATGTCGCGCTTCCCCCCTCTGCCGCCCGCTGCAAGATCCCCGTCTTTTGGAGGGCAGGAGACAAGAATGGCCAGCGCCGGCAGCAAAAGCAGGCGCCAGATGCGGGAGCTGAGGGGCTGAACAGGATTTGGCAAAAGCGGCATAAACTCTCCTTTGGCTGGGCAGGCGCTTTTGCGCCCTGCCCCTCCCCTGAGATTAAGCCTTTAACAGGGGGATTTTCAATAAAAAGCCGCAGCAGCGGCGAAAAGAGGGGCGCTTGCAGGGCTTTTGGCCTGTTTTTTTTTCTTGCCGGGGGCTGATTTTTTGTTTAGATATGAAGGCTATGGTTTATTTGATCTCTTTAGTCCATGCCCTGACCTGCATTTTTATTGTGATTTTTATCCTGCTTCAAGATCCAAAAGGCGGGGTTTTAGGCTCTCTTGGCGGGGGGGCGGCCAGCCGGTCTCTTTTTGGAGGGGGGGGGGCCTCTGATTTTTTGGTCAAGGGGACAAAATGGCTGGCCATTATTTTTGCCTGCACATCTTTTTATCTGACTTTTATGAGTGTTCAGAAGGACAGCCGGCTGATGGCTGAGCCAGCTGCTGAGACAGGCGCCGGCTCAGCGGCGGACGAGGCCGCCGCCCCATCTTCAGCAAAAGCGGAGCCTTCCGCTGACCCTCCCGCCGCTGAAACGCCCCCTGCAGAAAGCTCTAAAGCCGAATAAAGCCTGATGGATTTGCGGGAGATTTTGAGCCGCTTCCCTGATTTTAAGGCTTGGGCGGAGGCCCGGCGCCTCAGCTCAGGGGAGCTGGACATACTGACAGAGTTTCCGCCGGAAAGCTTTTCCCGGCAGCCGGCGCCGGCAAAAAAACAGGAGGGGCCGGCGGATGTTTTGGGCTGGATTGCCCGACGGCAGCCAAGCCATTCCCATGGCGCGGGGATTTTAGATCTGGCCTGCGAGCTGCTGTTAATGGGGCGGCCTGTCAGGCCGCTGCTTCAAAAGGAGAATTCTCCCAAAGCTCTTTTGGCCGGCCTTCGCGCCCTCAGGCAGCCGGAGGCCTCGCTTAGGGAGAGGCAAAAAGAGGAGAGCTTAAAAAAGCTGCCCTGGCCGCGGGGGATGAGCGGCCGTCTCATCCGCGCGGGCGATCAATGCGGCTTGGAGATCCGCTTCCAAAGCTTCTCTTTAAAAGGCTTTCGGCAAAAAATCAAAAGCCTTGATTCTATTGGCCGGCTGATGGCGGAGGGCGGCTTATGGGAGGAGGCCGGCTCAGGGGATGAAGACTCTCAAGCTGGCCGGCCCTGACAGGATTTTGGCCTGCTGCGGCGGGCCTTGAGCCTCCCGGCGCCATTGAGCCGCCCCAGGCTTCTGCCTTATCTCAAATGCTCGGCGATGCGGATCAGCAGAGGGAGCAGAGTCTTTCCCCCCGCCCTAAGCCTTTTGCCGTTTACATAAATAAAAGGAGTGCCCTCAACCCCCGCGTCAGCTCCCGCTTTGGCTGAGCGCCTGAGCTTTTCAGCCGCAGCCGGAGAGCGCATGCAAAGCGAAAACTTGTCCCTGTCCAAAGAGGCGTCTTTGGCAAGCTCCTCCAGAAGCTCTGAGGTTTTTTCCCTGTCGGCGTAATGAGTCCCAAAGCCGGCCTGCCTTTCAAAAATCAGATCATGAACCCGGGCGCCCCGGCCCTGCTCGGCCCCGCAGATAAGCGCCAGGGCTATGGAGCAGGAGGCTCCCGATCCAAAATGCTCAGCGCTGGGGCTGCAGGTTTTATCAAGAGGGAAAATATAAAAATGAAGCGCGGCGGCTTTCCTCGCCTGAAGAAATTTTTTTAAGGCGGGCTGAATATCTTTGCACTTGGGGCAGAGGAAATCAGCAAACTCCGCGATCAGGATTTTGGGCTTTTTTTTTGAAGAGGCCCCCATAATCAGCAGCGCCGGCTCTGAAAACTCAATCGCCTCCCCGCCCCGCCAGTCGGAAAAAGCCGCGCTGACTGATTCAGAGAGGCTTTGGATGCCAAAAGCGTTGACAAAAGCCATGTGCAAAAAAAGGGAGCCGGCCATAATGCCGCCAAGCATAAAAAGTCCAGACTTGTCTCTGGGCGCCGGGGCCGCTTTGCCATGCTCCGCCTCTCCGCCCTGGGGGCCGCGGACGGCTTTGGCCTGTTTTGATCTGCCGGGGCCGGGAGTTTCAAGCCCCTGGCATGGGATTCCCAGAAACAGCCATTTGGCAAAAGCCAGAGGCGAAAAAGAAAAAACATCCCCGGCAAGGGCGGGCCAAAGCGCCGCCGGGGGAATAAAAGACAAAAGGTAAAGCGCCATGCAGACCGGGCAGCGCAAGTCCATGGCGAGCGAAACAATTAGCATAATGATTGAGGCGGCCGCTGCCGCAAAGGAGAGGTAAAAACCCGCGGCCTTCCAGAAAAGGCTTTCGCCGGGGCGGGGCGCTTTGATCAAAAACAGAAGCAAAATCAGGCAAAGCGCGAGGTTAAGGCCCGCGCCAAAGCTGGAAACCGAAATGCCTAAAAATTTTCCGTAAGGAGAGAGCAGGGCCTGGTCGCAGTTCAGGCTTTCGCTGATCTGGCAAATGGCGCTTTCCTGAAGCTCCCCCGCCGCCAGCCGGTAATGCCTTTGGGCAAGGTAAATGTGGGCAATAACGGAAAGCAAAACAGGCAAAAAAGCCAGCAGCAGCCATTTCTTCATCTTTTTAAGATTTCGCCCCCTGCCGGCGCGCATGTCAAGCTTTTTATGCCCGCTGGCGCCGCTTTGGCCTTTCTGGAAGCTGCTGTTTTGAAGGCCGCCGGCGGACGGGCGGAAATTGCCAAAAGCAAAAAAAGCTGTATAATGTCGGGGGAGGAATCAAGGCCGGCATGGCATCTGCCCTGGCATCTGCCGCGCCTGGAGCCGAACGGCCGCCAGGCCGGCCAGACAAAGCCGGCCCTTATTAAACAACCCGAATTCCCGCTTATGCCGCCCGCAGAAAATAAAGACTCAAAACGCGCCGCCCAAAAGCCTGAAGCCCAAGGGGCGGAAGAGCAGGGCTCTCTGGCGGAGATCAAGGCCCATCTGGCGGATTTTTTGAAAGATCATTTGTATTCAGGCGCTGAAAAAAAAAACGCCCCCTCAGACAAAGCCCAAAGCCCTCTGCCGCCTTCAAACGGCATCCCGCTGAAAAGCCTGCTGGAGCAGCCCCGCGCCGGGGCCTTTGGCCACCTGGCCCTGCCGGTTTTCCGCCTTCCCCGGCCGCCGGGAGAGTCCCCTCAGTCTCTGGCAAAAGCCTTTGAGAAAAAAATCACATCATCATCCGGGCTGCCGCATTTTTTAAAAAGCGCCCGGGCGGAGGGGGGCTTTGTCAATTTCATTTTCACAGAAAATTTTCTCAGCTCCCGGCTTGCGCGGCTGCTCTCCAAAAAAAAGCTGGGCTGTTTTGAGGGCGCCCGCCCGGCGAAACATTATGTGATGGATTTCGCCTCGCCCAATGTGGCCAAGCGCATCAATGCCGGGCATTTGCGGGCGGCGGCGCAGGGGCAGGCTTTGGTCAATCTGGCGCGGCGCTTTGGCTGCCATGTGACGGCTCTCAACCACTTGGGCGACTGGGGGAGCCAGGTTGGCAAGCTGCTCTGGGCCTGGAAAGCCTGGGGCCATGAGTATGATTTTGAAAAAGAGCCTTTTGAATCTCTGGCCAGCCTGTATACCCGCTTTTACAGGGAGGCGGAATCCAACCCCGAAAAGCTTAAACAGGCGGTCAGCCTGTTTCAAAAGCTGGAGGCCGGCGACCCGGATCTGAAAAAAATCTGGCGGCGCTTTGCGGATCTTTCCCTTGAGGACTATGGCCGCTATTGGAAAATCCTCAACATCAGGCATGACAAAGTCATTGGCGAGTCTTTTTACACGGATTTTTTAAGCGGCTTAAAATCCCGCCTGAGGGCAAAGGGCCTGCTGAAAAAAAGCGATGGCGCGGAGGTTGTTTTTCTGAAAAGCGGCCCCCCCTGCCTTGTGACCAAAAGCGATGGCGCCTCAACTTACGGCGCGAGGGATCTCTGCAGCGCCATTTACCGCTTTGAAAAACTGGGCGCGGATCAGCTGATTTACATTGCCGGCTCAGATCAAAAGCTTCATTTTCGGCAAATTTTTGAAGTGCTGGAAAAGCTTTCGCCCGCCTGGAGGGGCCGGTCTCTGCACCTGAGTTTTGGAATGTACCGCTTTAAGGGCCTGGGCAAAATGTCCTCCCGGCGCGGGCAGGCTGTTTATTTAAAGGATCTTTTAAGCCAGGCTGCGGAGAGGGTGGAAAAAATCATCTCCGCCCGCCCGGCAGAGGGCCGGGCGGATCAGGCAAAAAATCAAGCGGATCAAAAAACAGAGGGGCCAGGCAAGAGGCAAATCGCGGAGCAGGTGGGAATTGGCGCGCTGATCTTTAATGATTTGATGAATGACCGGATAAAAGATGTGGATTTTGACTGGGACAGGGTTTTGGATTTTGAGGGGCGCTCGGGGCCTTTTGTCCAATACAGCCATGTCCGCTGCCTAAGCCTTTTAAGAAAGTCCGGCAGGGCCCCTGAATGGCTGAAGCAAAGACTCATGTCAGGGGGGTTTTCCTGTTTGCGGGAGGGGGATGAGCTGGATCTGGCCTGGAGGCTGCTCTGCTTTGAAGACGCGCTTTCCCATTCCTTTAAGGCGCTGAAGCCTCATATTCTGGCCCGGTATTTGCTGGACCTGGCGGCCTCCTTTAACAGGTTTTACGGCGCGGGCAAAATTCTTGGAACAGAAAGGGAGGGGGAGCTTTTGCTTCTTGTGGACGGAGTCCGCCGCGCGCTTGATGAGGGGCTTCAGATATTAAATATTCCCCGCCCGCGGGCCATGTGAGTTATTTGAATTTATGGCCATGAAAGTCACGAAAAGCGCTTTTGTCAGCCTTGAAGGCGCGCGTCTTGGCCTTTTGGTCCTCAGCCTTGTTTTTAAAATGTTCTGAGTATTTTGAGTAAGAGGCCGCGCCTTTTTTGTAAAAGTCTGTTTTTATTGTTTTCCAGCGGCTGGCAGCCCTTGCAGCTCTTGAAAAGTCCCCCGCCATGGCCTTAAAAAGCTGAGAGATGTAATCATACCTTGAAGACAGGAGATCAGCCTCCTCAATTTGAAGCGACAGCTCCATCATCCGCTCCTCATACTGCTGCTTTGTGATTTCGCCCGCGCTGCCAGTCCTGGCCCGCGCCCCGGCGCAAAACAGGGCAAATGCCAGAACAATGAAAAAAGCCTTCATGATTTCCTCTCCCCGGCCCGGGTTACGGGCTGTAATCACACCTGAGGGAGCTGCAGTGTTTCAGCGCCTCCCTGGCCTGAGCGGCCTGCCTTTTATGAAGGGCCGGCTTGGCCTCCCATTTTTTGGCTGTTTGGCGCCACTTTTTCGCATGATTGCTATAAACTGTTTTAAAATGCTGGGAGGAGGCCGCTTTAACAGCCAGCTTTTTGTATTCCGACTCTATGCCTCTGACTGCGCTGAGAACCACATCCCACCTTCTGGCAAGGGATTCATGGAGGGTTATTTCCATTTCCAGCCACTCCCGCTTTTCTTGAAACTCCTGCGTCGGCCGGCCATAGCTGCCGTCTGCGAAAAACAAAAGCGCGGCGCCGGCCGCAGCCGCAGCAAAAACTTTAACAGGCTTCACAGCTCACCCCCTCTGATTCATTTCCTTGTATGCAAAGGCCAGCCGCGGCCGCGGGGCCGGCAGTGAAAACAAACAATATTTGTTTCATGCCCCCGCCCTCTCTTTGATTTCAGCGGCTTATGCCCCCGCTTTTTTTATGTTAGACAAAAATAACCCCGCATGCAAGCAAATTATTGCCAAAAATCAAAACAGCGGCAGCAAAAGCCCTCAAATCAAGACCTTGGCCCCAAAAAAACGCGGTTTTCCGGCCGGAGCTTTCCGCAAATCCCTCAGGTTTTGACGGCCCTGTCCATAAACATACAATCTGCGGGCTGGCAGTCAACAAATCCCTGAAAAAAAGAGGGCGGCCCTCTGGAGGGGCCTGCCGCTCCCCGGCAGATCGGGAACAGCCGCCAGGCTGTCCAGACAAACAGGCCGCGCCAAAATGGAATGTTTTTTTCTCAAAACCCCCAAAAACCGGGGTTTTGAGGGCATTTTGGCTGGATCGTTTTTTGCATGATGTTTTTTGATTGCGTCTGAGCTTAAACAGATTTTTTAGAGATTTGCTTAAAATTTGGGCGCTTTTTGAGATTTTTTTTCAGATTTGGGGATTTTCGGGATTTTTAGGCGCTTTTTAAGGTTTTTTGGAGGTTTTTTTCAGATTTTTTAAAAAAAATTGCAAAAAAACTAGATTTTACATCGTTTTTGCATGGTGTTTCGTAAAGTCTGCGCGCGAAAGCTCCAAGCAGAGGCTTTAGCGGGGGCGGGCAGGCAGCGGACAAAAACCAAACAGGAGGGACAGCCATGAAAGCAAACATTTTCGGCAAGGGAAAAAATAGAAAAAAAGACAAATCAGGGGGGAAAGCTGGCGGAGGCCGGGCAGGCCGCCCCGCTGGGACAGCAAAAAGCCAGCCCTCTGGACAAGCCCGCCAGGCCGCGGAGGACCGGGAACGGCCGAAAGGCCGTCCCAGCAAACAGACGCTGACAGGGCGGCCCTCTGGACAAGCCCGCCAGGCCGCGGAGGACCGGGAACGGCCGCTAGGCCGTCCCAGTAAACAGTCATCCTCTGGACAAGCCCGCCAGGCCGCGGAGGACCGGGAACGGCCGAAAGGCCGTCCCAGTAAACAGACGCTGACAGGGCGGCCCTCTGGACAAGCTCGCCACTCCCCGGCGGATCGGGAACGGCCGCTAGGCCGTCCCAGTAAACAGTCATCCTCTGGACAAGCCCGCCATCCCGCAGAGCCGCGGGAACGGCCGCTAGGCCGCCCCGGCAAACAAGCCCGCGGGGGGCCCTCAGCCCATGACTCTTACTTCCGCAAGGTTTTTTCCAAAAAAAGATACACCCCCAACATCTTTAAGCTTGCGCTCCCTGAAAAACTCTACAATCTGCTGGACTGGAGCTCCCTGGAGGTCGAAATGAAAACCTTTCTAAGCGAGGAAATGAGAGAAAGGCGGACCGACATCCTCTGCTCTGTGAAAATTAAAAACGGCGGCGGACGGCTGGGCCTGCTGTTTCTTTTGGAGCACCGAAGCCACCAGGGAAAGGACATCCACCAGATTCTTCTGGAGTATCAGACTCCGGCTTACCGGGCCTTGAAAATGCCCATCATCCCAATTGTTCCCTACAGCGGAAAAAGGCCAAAGTGGACCCAGCCCCTGGATTTTCATGGCTCGCTGCTGCGGGATTTTAAGAGTCAGCTTTCGCCGGCCCAGTCCAGGGCCGCAGCGGAGGTTTGGGATGCAATAAAGGGGCATGTTCTGAACTTTCGCTATTTTCTGCTGAATTTGAGGGATTTAGATGAGGGAAAATCCAGGGGCTTGACTTCTCATCCGGCATTGTTTATCCTGAAACATATATGGGATTTGAAGGGGGACTGGGAGCGGGCTGAGCGGATTATTAAAAAGCTGTTTCGCATGGGGGCCGCTTTAAGCCTTGAGGACTGGAAGGTTTTAATAAACAAGGCTGTTGATTACATTTGCAGCGCTCATCCGAGGCGGTTTAACTGGGAGGTTTTAAAGGAGATCGATCAAAAAGCCACAGGAGGGAAAAACTTTATGCAGTTTATAGACACAATGGAAGAGGTTGGCAAAAAAAACTGGCAGGAGGGCCGCCAGGAAGGCAGGCAGGAGGGCCGGCAGACAAGGGAGCGAGAGGTCATTTTCAACATGCTCCAGGAAAAGCTGGACGCTTCCCTGATAGCCAAAGTGACTGGCCTGCCTGAAGCTGAAATTATCAAGTTCAAAAACGGCAAGCTCAAAAGCCAGCCGAAAGCGGGCGCTCAAAACGGCAAGGCTGAATGAGCCGCGGCTTAGGCCTGGCCCGGGCGAGGCCGGCCCGGCAATTAAAAGAGCTTTTGTCTTGGCCCCACACAGCGCTCATCCGGAGCGGTTTAACTGGGAGGTTTTAAAGGAGATCGATCAAAAAGCCACAGGAGGGAAAAACTTTATGCAGTTTATAGACACAATGGAAGAGGTTGGCAAAAAAAACTGGCAGGAAGGCCGCCAAGAAGGCCGCCAGGAAGGCCGCCAGGAAGGCCGGCAGGAAGGCAGGCAGGAGGGCCGACAGACAAGGGAGCGAGAGGTCATTTTCAACATGCTCCAGGAAAAGTTTGATATTTCCGCTATTTCCAGGGCAACTGGCCTGCCTGAAAAGGAAGTCCGCAGGCTGAAAAACAGCAAAAAAACCGGCGGCTGATTTTTTTGCTGTTGCTTTTGCGCAAAAAATCAGCCGGATCCCAGCGCCGAACCTCCGCTTTTGCCTGCGGCTACTGTATATCCTCTTTTGTCTCTCTCATCTCAGGGAGAAAGTTTCTTCGCAGCCTGATCAGCTTGCCGTAATTCATGTTTTTCTTTTGTATCAGGGTAAAAATGCTGGGGCTTAAGAGCTTGCCCTTGATATGAAGCTCGTCGTCAAAATCAATATGCACCTGGCGGTTTTTGCCTCTTCCGGATCTTTTGGATCTTCTTCTTTTTTTCGCCGCCACTGCCGCCACAGCCGAAGCCGGCTCTGAAACATGCGCCGCCGCCACAGCCGAAGCCGGCTCTGGCGCCATCCCGCCAAGAGAAATCAAGGCCGCGGCCAGGCCCGCCGGCCCGGCGGCTTTTTTAAAGCTCCAGACTGCCGCCTTAGGGCGCGCCCCTTCAAGCAGCGACTCAAATTTTTCCGTTTGGCTGTTTTTCATCATAACTAACCCTCCCATATAATTATTAAGACATCCACAAATATTCCGGCAGAATTTCTGGAGCTGTCTATGCTGCGTCTGAAAGCTCAGTTGCGGTCCCGGCCGGCAGCCGGCTTCCTTGGCGCCTGTTTCAGGCCAAAGCTGACTCTTCTGGAAAGCTTGGCCAGCTTTCTTTTCAGCCGGGGGGAGTTGGAGTAAAGCTTCAGCTCATCCACAAGCCCTCTGGCTTTCACATAATCCCCCCTGTCAAAATTATCCTCCGGCGCCTCTGTCAGCGCAATCCCGTAATTTAAAAGGATTTCCGGCTTCGGCGATGGCTCTGATGAAAGCTTTTTAAACAGATTCACAGAAAGCCGCCATTTTTTTGCCCCGGCCAAAGCCGCGCCGTAGTTGTTTAAAAGGGCTGTTTTCTCCCGCTTGCCCGCGCCGCCCGCAGCCAAAAATTTCTTGTAGGAGCTTCGGTAAAGCAGATAGCTGTTGTAATAGTCATGGGAAGAGGCAAAAATCGTGGCCAGGTTGATCCGGGCCGGATAATACGAAGACCTTCGCATCAGCGCCTTCTTAAACAGGGACACCGCCTCCCTGACCTCTCCGCGCCTCCAGGCCGCCACGCCCAAATTGTTCAGCAGCGAAGGCTCTCCGCGGCGCTTTGAAAGCAGCCGGTTTAAAATCAAAGCCCCCAGCTGCGGCCTTTTGCTGTCAAAATAAAAAACAGCCAGAGACTTTATCGCCGTCAAATTGTCCGGATCTTTGTTTAAAATGCCGGACACCGCGTCCAGCATTTTCTTTTCCTGCTGGCTTTTGACAGCCGAGGCAATGGTCCGAAACTCCGCGCCGGAAATCCCGCTGTTCCCGGAGCCTGGCTCCAGGCGGCTCAAAATGCTTCTTGAGACAACCCCTTTTTTGTCCAGCGCCTCCAGAGGCAAAATCTCTTTCAGGGCCGGCTCCGCGGCAAAGCCCTCAAACTTCCCCTCAGTGATTTTGATGGCGGCCAGCCCGGCATGCGCCTCGCCCAGGCCCTCGCTGTAAATCCTCAGCTTTCGGGCTTTTTCAATGGCTAGGCGGTAGTTTCTCAAAGCGTCCCTGACATAAGGGGAGACCAGTTTTTTGACCCCCTCTTTGTATTGTCTCAGCCCCTCTTTGCCCAGCCCTTTCGGCAGGGGGACATTAAACAGCGCCTGCGCCATTTCCCTGTTGGCTTTTCCGGTCAGGGACAGCGCGGCGATAATCTGCTCGCCGTCGTTATAGCGGATGACCGGCTTCAGCCGCTCCTCTAACTGCCTCAAAAGCTTGATTTTTTTTGCTATGGCCGCCGCCTGCAGCCTGGGGTTTCGGGGAATGCGGGCCTGCTGAAAAGCGCCATAATGCCGGCTCGCAAAAACAAAGTGGCTGCGGGCCGCGTAGGAGACCCCCGCCCGGAGCTTCCCATGCAGAGTCATCGTCCGCCGCCGCCAAAAATCCGCCTTGGCCCGATTCCCCAGCCGGCTGTAAATTTCAGCGGTCCGAAACGAGGCCTGAACCAGGCTCAGCCTGTCGGGCGTGTTTGACTTCAGGTAAAAGCCGTAATGATCAATGGCGCGCTGCCACTGCCGCCGCCTCTCATACAGAAGCCCTATCAGGTAAAGGGCTTTGTGCTTTTCGCCCCCCCGCTTAAGCGCGCGGTATTGGGTGTAGGCATGAACAGCGCGGGGCGCATGATTCAGGGCGTCAAAAATCACCCCGGCGTTATACCAGTAGTCAGCGGCTTTGGGGCTTCCCGGGTATTGCTCCGCGTAAAAGGCATAGCCCTCGGCGGCTTTTTTATAAAACCCAAGTTTTTCCTGGAGCGCGGGGATAAACTCTCTGGCTTTTTTTTGAATGGAGGCGTATTTTTTGGGATCATGGCGCAGGACCTCGGCATACATGGCGGCGGCCTTTTTTATGTCTTTGGCTTTTTCGTAATTCAGGCCGGCGTTATACCAGGCCACAGCGGTCAGGGCGGCGCCGGGGATGTCTCTGGCGAACTTTTCATAATGCCGCGCGCTGTCCCCGTATTTTTTCGCAAGCGCCAGGTCCTGGGCTTTTTTAAAGGACAGCTGCTCTAAAATCATCCGCGCCTCTTTGACAAGGGATTTGTCGGCATGCCGGCTGCGGGCAAACTGCGCGGCCAGCTTTTCCAGGGCCTCGTAGTTTTTGTTTTTGTTGTAAATGTCCAGCAGGATGCCGCCCACATTGCTTATCAGGGGCGAGCGCGGGTATTTTTCCGAAAAGGCCTGAAAATGCCCCGCCGCGGCGGACAGATGCCCAAAGTTGTAATAAAAGGCCGCCACCCGGTAGAGGATGGCCGAGCTGTTTTTCTCATTGGGGAATCGCTTCAGATAGCGGAGCGAGGCGGCGGCAAAATGCTTGACCGCCGGCGGAAACCGGACCGGGCCTTTTTCGGCGGCGGCGGTTATGGCTTTGAGCTTTTTTTGGCTGGGGAGCGCTTTTTCAAGCGCCAGAAGCTGGTTTGTGTAAGCCGGGGCCGCGTATTTGCTTCTCTGATGCCTGACGATCACATGATCATAAGCCCTGGCCGCGGCCTGAAACTCGCCCAGGTCAAAAAGCAGCTCGCCGTGAAAAAACCTGACCTGATCGCTCCATTTTGAGTCTTTGAAGCCGGAAAAATAAATCTTGTAAAAACTCAGGGCCAGGGTTTTGGCCCTTTGGCTGCGCGACCGGCGGAAGCTTTGATGGTTTTCCAGGGCGTATTTTCTCAAGGTCACTTCAATTCTGTCAGAGGTTTTTTGAATCAGGTAAGGGTCCCGCCTGTTGGCTCTGGCCCATGCGCTGCCCCGGCCGTAGGCGCGCGCCCAAACCGCCGCCTCTCTTAAAATCGCCGCCGGCGGGCCGGAAACATAAACCGCGTCCACAATATGGTATTGATAGTCGGAGGCTTCCGGGGCTGCTGAGTCATGCCGGATCAGGCTTTTAAGCAGCGCGATCGCCCCGCGGGTTTTGCCTGTGTCCAGGCAGACATAGGCGAGCTTTTTGATTTGCGGCCAGGCCCGCGCGCCCAAAATATCTAAAAAGTAATCTTTGGCTTTTGAAAGCGGCCGGCCGGAATAAGTGTAAAACAGCACCAGGTCGTCGGCCGCGTCGGACGCAAAGGCAAACTTGGAGGCCGCCCCGCCCTCTGCCCGCCGGCCCTCCCGGATGATCCGCTCCAAAAGGGCCAGCCCTCTTTTTGCCTGGCCCATTTTGTAGCTGGCCCAGGCCATTTTATAGAGCGAAAAGAAATAAAACCGGCCCCCTTTGCGGGCGGCTGTTTTGCTGTAATAGCCAAAGGACTCTTTCCATTTTTTTTGGGAGAAAAAATGCTCCCCCAGCTGAAACCGCGCGTCATAAAGATGCGGGCTTTTCGGAAAGCGCCTTTCCAGCTCCGCAAAATAAACCGATCCCTGGCCCTCAATGCCCAGCTGGTAGGCGTGAAAGCCCAAGTGATGCAGGACCTCGTCCATGCGCCTGTGGCGGGGGTAGTCTCGTTTAAAGCCCCGAAAAAGCTTAAGGGCTTTCCGGTTGTAAACCTCCGCCGCCCGCAGGTTCAGCCGGGGCCGGGGCTTTCTGGCCCCGCGGCTATGCTCCTCCATTTTTTTGTCAAAATCCGCATGCAGCTTGTGGGAGATAAACTGGGCTTTTTCCTTGTAAATGCTTCCCAGGCGCAGGATCAGCTCCGGGTCCCGCCGCTTTTTTAAGAGGCGGAAGAGGTGGGCGATCTCCTGGTTTTGGATCTCCTCCAGCTCAGCCTCGTCGGTGCCGGAGACATAATATTTTTGATAGCTTGAGGGGGGCTGAATTTCGCGGAGATTGATCCCGCGGCGGCGCCTTTTGCGGCCGGCCCTGACGGGGATCCTTTGTTTTTTGCCTCTTTGGATCCGCGTCCGGCGGGTTTTTTTGGCGGCGGGGGTCCGTTCGCCCGCGCCGCGGCTTAAGCCTGGGATCAGATTGATTTTGCCGCTGCTGATGTCTACGGTGATTTCGGGGCTTTCGGCCCCGGCGGCGCCTTCAAGCGCGCTTTCAAGGGAAAAATTTTGGGCGGCTTTGCCTTTTTCCTGAGAAAGCGGCCCGGCGCCTTCGCTCTGTGGCCCCCCTTTCGGGGCCGCTCTGCTTTGCTCCGCAGCCGCGCCTGCAGATCCAGCCGCGCCTTCTGCGGCAGCTTCGGCAAAGCTCTCCGCCGGAAGCGCAAAAACCAGGCAGGCAGCCAGCCCGCCCCAGCCTCTTATGCGCAGTTTCCTCATAGCCTCCTCCTGATTGTTATTGAAGCCCGCAAAAAAAAACCCGCCTCAAAAAAGCATTCAAGCGCCCTTCAAAGCCTGCAAAAAAAAACCGGCGCTCTCAAAAAAGCCCCCTTCAAAGCCCTCTTCAAAGCCCTCCGCCGCAGCCGCGCTCAGCGGCAGTTGTGCCTTCCCACATAATGATAGTTTCCTAATTCGTCCAGCCAGCTTTCGCCCTCAAAGGGCCAGTATTCATACCCGTTTTGCACAAAATAATCCCGGCTGAATTTTTCGTCAATTTTGACAGCGCCGCTGTATTTTCGGGCGATTTTCTTTTTCAGCTGCTCTCTTTTGCCTCTCAGCATATCATACCTCAGGTATTCCTCTGAGGTGAAGAGCTTTTCCAGATCGGCTTTAATGCCGGCCAGGATGGTTCTGACCAGCCGCCCCGCCCGTTTTTTTGTGGAGGCGATTCGCGCCCTCAGGAGGGCGCCGGCGTACCGGCCCGCGCGGCCCCGCCTCCAGCTTTCCGGCAGCGCGCGCCAGCGGGCCAGCTCTTCGTCCAGGTTTTTCAGGTAGTCCAGATACCGGCGAAAGCGGGCGTTTTTTTGCGCCTGATCCAAAATCACCGGAGACAGCGCGGACGGCCGGCTCTGCCTTGCGGGGTTTGCGGCCTGAAAATAAGATCGGTAAAGCCGGCCCCATTTCAGGGCCTGGCGGACCTCTTTTAGGGTTGGCAGATACAGGGCGCGAAACAAATCCAGGACCTTTTCCAGCTCCTGGTGCCGGCATATATACAGGTAGACATAGCCCCTTAGAATCAGGGATTCCGGCTGATAGCGGTCCTGATAAAACCGCGAGTGCAGGGTTTGAAAGTTGCTCAGGGCGGAGCGAAACCTGCCCGCCCGCAGGTAATTCCAGCTGTTTTCCATTAAGGAGTCGGGCCAGTATTTTGTGTCTCTGGGGATGGAGCGGTAGACCTCTATGGATTTTTCAAATTTTTCGGCCTGATAGAGGGCGCGCGCCTGGCCCATGAGGGCGGCCACCCGGGTTTCGTCTGTGAGGGTTTTTCGGGGGGCCGCCAGGTCTCCAAAAACCAGGGCGGCCTGAAGGGGCTTTCCCTCCTCGGCGTAGGAGAGCGCCAGCCGGTACATGGCCCGGCTGTAGAACAAGGTCCCCGGCCTGACCCGGCTGAAATAGCTGCGGGCTTTTTTGTATTTTTTCTTTTTAAAGTGATAGTCCCCGAAGTGAAAATACAGCTTTTCCCTTTGAAGGGCGGGGAACTCCCGCTCCCTGACATTGGAGAAGACATACTCCAGAAAGCTTTCGTCGCCCATAAACTCGGTGATGCCCACAAGCTTTTCCAGCGCCTTGTATTTGTATTCGCCGCGGGCATTGCTGATCACATAAAGAAACTGCGGCGCGGCCAGATGATACAGATTCATTTCCGCAAAGGCGATGCCCAGGACATATTTGATTTGGATTCTTTTGCCTTTAAAGGCGCGGAGCTTGCTCAGCCGGTAAAGCTCATTTGAGCCATTGACATAGTCCCCTTTTTCAACAATGTTCAGCGCATGGCGGAGCTGGTTTCGGGGCGAAAGCGAGCGGATGCTGCGGCGGGATCTTCGGGAGGCGCGGGCGGGCTGGCGGGCCGCCTCTCCCCCGGCGCCGCCGGAAAGCAAACCGCGGGTTTTTTTGCGTGGCGCGGCCTTCCCTGCCGGGGCTGACGCTCCCGCTGCCGGGGCGGCCGTCCCGCCTCCGCCGCCGGAAAACAGCCCGCGCGGGGCTTTCCGGGCCTGCTGGGCTGCCGCGCCCGGCGCGGCGGGCAGCAAAACGCCGGCCGCCAGACACAGGGCAGCCAGCGGGAGGGGGCTTTTTATCCGCAAACTCTTTTTTATCATGATTTGATTACCTGTCCGAAGCTCCCGGAAAATAATAATTCAGCCCAAACGACAGCAGCAGGTCATGATGAATGGCGTTTTTGCCGGCGCCTTCAGTCCCATAAACAGTGTATTGGTAGAAAAAGGGCAGCCACTGAAACTCCCAGGCAAAGCCCCAGCTTTTGTTTAGGGCGAAGGTTTGCCCAAAGCCAAAAGAGCCGGAGGCGACAATGGTCCTTGCGATTTGCCTGGCCTGCCCCTGGGGAAGCTCTTCCAGAAGGTCTTTGGGCAGCCCCTTGATTTTTGCCGCGCCGGCGCCCAGCTTAAAGAACATGTCAAAGTAGATGATTTTTTTGTTTAAGACGGCGAATTTCCCAAAAACCGGACTCCATTTATAATAAGCGCCCCCGTAAAACTCTGTCCAGACGGGGTTTGTGGCTTTGATGTTATTGGCCTCCAGCTCTGAGGACACGGGGCGGTTGAACCGGAAAAGCCCAAGCCCTTCCAGGCCAAAGCCATGTTTTTCCCTGAAAAAAAATCCCACATGCCCTTTGCCGCCCATTTGATAAAAAAAGGAGTTGTTCAGCAGGTAGGAGAGCGACAGATTCAGCTCGCCTCTGGAGGTTTTTTGCAAATATCTTTTTTGGATGACAGACACAGACTCAAAGGGGGTCAGGGCTTTAAGGTCGGAGAGGCTTTTGACCTTTAGTTTTTTCAGCTTTTCCTCGCGCGAGGCCGCCGGCTCCCGCTTCATAAAGCCTGAAGCCCCGAAAAGCCCTTTGGCCGGGCCGGCCTCCCCCTCAGCCTGCGGCGCGGCCTGCTGAGCGGCAGCAGACGGCTTTTTTGCCAGCGCTTTGGCCTGGATTTTTCCCTGGGCTTTTGGCCAGGCATTGGCCGAAACCGCAAAAAAAGCCAGAGCGCGCAGGCTGGCAGAAAGCCCGGAAAAAACACCGGCCCTCCGGCACATCATCCCCCCTGCCGCTCCTGGAGAGGCTTCTTGAGAGGGTTCTCTCTGCGGGATACAAACCTTCCGCGCCCCGCGGCGCGGCCTCCTCAGTTTCAAACACTTCAAGCGCAAAGCCAAATCAAATCCTCCGCCCAGCCAGGCCCAAAAAATCCCCAAAAAAATCCCCAAAAAATTCCACAGACAAACCTCCAATCAAACCCCCAGGCAAATCCAAATCCCCGATCAAAACCTTGCCCGCAGCCCCGCAAAACCCCCAATCAAATCCCTTATCAAATCAAAAAAATCAGCCCCACATTGGCCATCAAATTAAAAATCACCCGTTTATGCTCCGGCTTCAGGTTTTGTGAGGGAACGGGGGGCGCCGTCTCGTTCGGCGCAACATAAAGCTCCTTCATTTTGGCCGGGGCCGGGCCGTAATAGCCATACATGATAAAATCCCCGCGGACAGCCAGCCATCTGGCGAGGTAGAGTTTTTGTCCAAAGCCTATATTCAGGGCGGGGGTTTTGCCGTTGTCGTTAAAGACCATCAGTCCAGGCCCTCCAAAGCCATAAATGGATAGATTCAGGACAAACCTTTTGGCCAGGCTGATTTTCCCGTAATAGGGGGTGTATTGGTAATTCACAAAGGCCATCATCAGGGGGTGCGGGGCGGCGCGCGGATGAAAGGACTTGCCTGCGGCGGCGGACTTTGTCGCCTCTATGTTTTTGGTTGTTTCCTCGTAGCGGCTGGCGTAGGGCGGAAAGTAAGACCCCATGAGGCTGACCCCGTGATGCTCCGCAAAATAAAAGGCCAGAAGCCCGGTCGCATACCATGGGAAGTAATACGGCTCGTCCAGGCCGTAGCTTCCGCTCAGTCCCAGCTCAATCCGGTTTTTCAGGGTCACGCGGCGGTCTAAGACCATTTTGGGGTCTTTAAAAAGGGGGAGGACAGACTCCCGCGCCAGCTCCTCCCTGGGGAATCGGATCTTGACCGCTCCGGCGGGGGGGGCGGCTGCCGCCCAGGCGCAGCCAATCAAAAAAACAGCCAAACATCTCTGGAGCGGCACAGCCCGATTATAGCCCTCTTCAATGCCTGATTAAAGGGCGCCAGCTGGGCTAAGGTCCTGCCCTTTGGCAAATAACACAAAAAAAATAAAGTCTTCCGCGAGGCCCTGCCGATAAAGGGTATTGAGAGGACCCCCCCTATGCCCAGCTGCCCCGCCCCGCTTTTTTTTGTTTCTCTGAGTCTGCTGATCAGCGGCTGCGGCTATGCGCCTCTTGCCGGCCAGCAGGGGCCTTACGGCCAGCCGGGGCCTTACGGCCAGCAACAAAGGTATCCTTATCAGCAGCCTTACGGCCAGCCTTCCAGGGAGCGGACAGACGACAGCCGCGATCGCGATCGCGATGCAAGGGACTCCCGCGATGAGAGGGGCTCCCGCGATGATGACCGCCGGAGCAGCCGAAGCAGCCGGAGCAGCCGCGGCAGCGACTGCGAGGGCGACCGAAAATGCGAAAACATGTGCAAAGAGATCTTCCGAAGCTCCCGCGCCCGCGGAAAATGCGAAGACCTTTCTGTCGGAGCAGTGGAGCGCCTGTTTGCTGTGTTTGAGGCTCTTGAAAAGCCTAAAACCTCTGATCTGCGGGACATCACCTTTGACGATTTTGACGAGTTAATGCAAATCAGCACCGCCCCTCTGGAGGATGAAATTGAAAACTACTCCAACAGGGAAACTAGGGAATTCCTCGCCTGGGTTTTGGAAGATCTGCAAACCACAGAGTTTCTTATTGAATTGGACAGTGACTACACAATGCTGGAAAATCTTTTGGATAATATGAAGACCGGCAAGCCTTTGGATGGCCTTAAAAGCAACATTGATCGAGGAACCCTCATAGAGATTGCCATCCGGGAGGATGAGGATTTCGATATTGTCCTGGAATGGATCCATGGATACTTGGAGTCTGGCGGGGATAAACTCTCAGAATGCGGCGGCAGTGATCCTGATAAGTGCACACTTGGAAGGTATTGCTATATTGGTAATCCCATAAAAACTACATATAGAAAGAAAATTATGGATGTCAATGGAGATTTTGGGGATCTCGTACGGGAATTAGTTGAAGCTGATTCCACTACTTCCAACTTTGACGAAGATGATGACTATAAAAAGTATTGTAAAACATCTCTCTGTAACGATGATGGTCTTCCTTCAGGCACTTATAACAAAGCTCCAACTTTCGCAGCGCCATGCAACTGACAAGCAGAGTTATACTCTCGCTCCCTTTAAATCTCTTCCCTCCTCAATCCTCCCTGCCCTGCAGGCTTAGCTATATCTCAAAATTTGAGGGTTTTAAAACTTCCTCCCGCCCGCGCGCGGGCGCAACTCCGGCTCAAACATTTCTCAGACGCTTCCCCTTACCTACCGTCCGAGTACGGGCGCTCTCAAAATTGCGCATAATAACAACCTCCGTTAGCTATCGCCTTCCAAACCTCCCCTGAGAATTTAATCCTCCACAAGGCGTTTTCCTCGCTCCTAATGAGGCGCAAGCCTCATATCTTATAAACAAGCATATCCATAAAAAACACAATGTGTCAATTTTGCGGCGGCCTATGCCGGCAAAACCAGCTTGATACCCTGTAGCTTCCTGTGGGGAGACTTCATTAAACACGCTCTAGATCGGATCTGAGAAGTAAGCGCTTGTTACGTATTATTTATAATCCCCCCAGGCTCTTGTTGTCAAGAGCTGTTTTTTTGGAAAAATCAGGCTGATTTTCCTGTAAAGATAATATATCACTTAAAATTAATGATGTATAGACAAAATAATTTTCCGCTTCTGATTTATCTTTCAAAACATGGTGTGATCCTTTCTGCGCAGCATTTGAAATAGCGTCTAATCTGTCTCCTAGAAATTTTAATTGAGAGCCGACAACCTTAGAATATGTGGATGAGGATTTGTTTTTTTCCACAAAAGCAATAAGCCTGTTTATATATTGTTCTTCTCCAGCTTTTATGCTTTTTCCATTTGCTTTTATATTTTCCTTTTGAGGAGGAAAAACAACATCTGCAATGGATTTCAACAGTCTGCGGCAGGTGTGCGCGGCATTTGACCAATCTTCCTCGTTTGAAGATTTTAAATTTTCTATTATAGAATTTAACTTCTTAACTCCATCAGGGGCAATTTGTGAAATTCTGATCCTAACAAGTTCTAAATTAGAAAGAAATACATCATATAAATTTTCTCCAAATTCTAACTCAACATTTTTTTCCATTATATAATTATATATAAATGCTTTTCTCTCAGATAATTGCTGTTCCAATACACGCAGAGCTAATAGAATATTTTTCCTCTCTTGTCTATTTCCAACAGGAGCAGAAATCTGTTGAAATCGATTTGCAGATGACAAGCTGACATCTGGATCAACAGACACTCTAAGAGCTTCTATATAAGCTCTCTTTTCCGAAATCATTTGATCAATAGAACGAGCATATGCTTTTCCCTTACCTTGACTGTTTGTAGAACTTCTGTTGGCTAACTGGGCAATTTTAGAAACATCTGGAGGCATCCCATCAGAAAATGAATAATATCCAGATACCTCAAACAGAAAAGCCTTTTTATAATCAAATTCACCAAGGAGATGGGCTAACCTAGCTGTTTTTAAAGCTATGTTGGAAAGTGGGATTTCAGACAGTTCAAAATTTCTTAGTATCTCTCTGGATAAAATCAGAGCTTCCGCATGTTTGTTTTTATTTTGTATATTATCCATTTTTTATCCGTTTTTTGTCTTTGATAGGCGTTGTTGTATATGGGGTTTAAGAGACACAGTTTCTTGCCAGATATTTCATTGCTGGGCCTTTGGGCAGGTCATCATATTCATCAGCTTACACTTTAAAAGCGCCTTAAACCGAAACATAGCTGTTTCAGCCAAAGACCTCCGGCTGTAGCCGCTCTTCTTCCTCCACCTCTTCCTCCCTTTCCGGCGGATCATCCTGATATGCTCATCCCTGTCCAAAGGAGCCTCAGCCCTGTTCCCATGCCTTTGAATCTTTGCCCCGCGCCGCGGGGGAAAGATCCCATGAATGCCTGCCGAACGGCAAAAATCCCAGCAATTTGACGCATCATATGCCCCATCGCCGCTGACACAAGACACCTGACCCTCATAACCCCTCAGCATCTCCGGCAGCAGCTCATTATCCTTAAAAGAGTTGTCCGTCAGAGAAACAGACAATATCTCACTGTCGCTCTCATCTACACAAAGATGCAGCTTTCTCCAAGTCCGCCTCTTTGAATAGCCATGCTGACGAACCTTCCACTCCCCCTCGCCAAAAAACTTAAGCCCTGTGCTGTCCACCACAACATAACTAGGACGCAGCCAGATCCTTGGAAATCAAAAAAATTATGGCGCTCTGTTGATCAGCTCCTGATTATAAACTCTCCAATTTATCTTTCTCTTTTTTGTTGCCATTGGACACCTCCTCAGGGGTTATATGTCCAATCATAGCGCCAGTAAAACGCCGATAACACTGGGCTTTAGTCCAGAAATGGCCGTCTTACTTGCAACAACGCCTCTTTGATAAATAACATCAAAGGCCATATTAAAAAGAGAGCTTGTTTTTGAACATTAATTACAGTATGTGTTCTCTCAGACGATAAGCCGCCGCTGAGCCTTTTTCAATTAAAAAATTTAAAACGATAAGAATTTGCTGCCTTTTCTGAAAGTCTGTTTTGATTATTTGGCGATTCTCAAAAATATAGCCTCTTATAAGGTTCTCCATGTAAAAAACAGTATTTGTTTCCAACCCTATTTTAGATAAATTTGGATTACTCTTGATAATATCGCTTATCCAAAATATCCCATTATTTTTAAAAGAGCTTCCAATGCCATTCAAAAATATTAAAATAGAATCCAAAACTACAGGATGATGCCCGATATCCTTGGAAACCTCTTTAAAAAACATTTTTTCTCTTTCTTTTAATGAATGCCAGTCTCTTGCGTCTTTTTTCCACAAAGGGCCAGCCAACAAATAGTTATAGATAACAGTATCAAAGTTAGATATATTTTTTTGACATATTTCTTTTATTTTTGGATAAAATAGATTCCATACAGTCCAAAAATTCTCATATTGGCTCAGTTTATCCTCTGCAGAAACAAATGAGCTGAAAAAAAGCTCTTGATATCCTGGCGCTCTTATTTTTTCAAAATTATCAAGAAAAGGCTTTAAATAAGCTCCAATCTCTTCCGTCTTTAAAGTTAAAATAAAGTCCGCAAATTTTTTCATAAACCTAAATTTCAGCTCATAGCTGTTTGACAGCCCATTGGATATAAAAAGCTTTTCCAGACATGCGGCGGTTATATTTTTTATAAACTCTTTATGCTCTTCATTTTCTATTTTTAAAGGCAACATTTCAAAAGCTGTTATTAAATTATCTAAACGAAATTCTTTTAAATTGGATGTTTCAGACACTGCTTTATATGTTAGGCTGCATCCAATGATATCTTCCATATCTTTTTTATGGCTTTTAAAAAATTCTTCTAATATTTGGCTTGCTGATTTAAATTTTCTGTTATCAGAAATTCTGCTCATAGATGGCTGATTTTCCATTCTTAAACTGTCAAATTTTTGTTTTAACAGCAAATATCCCAAAAATAATGAATGAGCGTCTTCAAAATTTTCTTCCTCCCACATACCAGAAATTGCGCTTATAATATGCTTGTTTAAATCCCCTTCTTTAATAAGAAGCTTAAACAGCATTGATTTTATTTGAGATTTTTTTTCAGGAAGCGCGTTAATTGCAAAAGAGAGGGTTTTAATCACCACATCAGCGTCAGAAACAGACCATGGATTATCATCTTGAATTAGATAAGAAGCGCATTTTACAATTATTTCCCAGCAAAATATTTTATCTTCCTGATTGAGTTGATCAAGATGATCTCGTATTAAAACAGCGCAAGCATATAAAGGAATAGAATGATTTGCTGTGCGGAAACCGTTTTCATTTTCTTGTTCTCTCTCCAGCATTATTCTTTGATGAGCTGCAAATGAAGGCGCTTGTTTTGAAAAAAATGGGAAAGTAAAATCTCCTGGTATATTTTCTAATTTTTGGATTATATCTTTCGTTTCTTTGATGACCAATTTTGGATTGTTTTCATATTTTAGATAATCTTTATTTTTATGCTCTGCTCTGTTTTCAAACTTATATTCTGCCCATAATTTCAACAGGAAATATTTATTTTCCTTATTGAGCTTCTTTAAAATATCTTCACTATGTTTTTTTAAATATGGTTCAACCTCTGGATTAAATTTTATCAATTTTTGTCCGTTTATTTTTTCAACAGTTAGTTTCATCTTCCGATAATCCATTCTGGCTAAACATAACTTCCATTTTCTATCTTTTTCTATTTCATCATTTTGCTTAGGAAGATGTTGATAATAATTATCAAATATTTTCCATAAAGTTTGTTGTCTATTGTTTTTTTCTTGTTTAGTTATCTTATTAAAAGAATAAAATTGATATTGAAGAGCTAAAAGCTCAAGTGAGTTTTTTCTATGTTCTAATTTATGAAATTTCATTCTCTCATTGTTAAAAAGAGGCTCTTCATTAGATAAAATAAAATTTATAGGTCTCTGATCTGACATTGCTCGAAGTTTATCACAAATAATAAACTCTTTTGTTTTGAAGAGTATTTTTGCGACATTAAAGGTTTTCTCAGGATATGCCAAAACAATACTTCCCACAACAGCTGAAATGGATGAGGATTTTGAATTTTTAAGCAAATATAATAACCGCTCTTCCAATGCGCTGGAATCCATGTCTTTACAATTTTCAAGAAAATATCTTTCCAAAGCCATGTGCATTGATTCTAGAAGATGTGGAGCTGCTTGATTTCCTCTATACATATTCCACAGCATAGGGTTGAAATACTGTTTAACAGAGACCTGATCATCAATAAAAACTTCTACTTCTTCTAGCTCTCTTGCAAATTTTGAGCTTGCAAGATTCTCAATAGATTTATTTGTAAAAGATAAAATGAAATCAACAGTTCTCTTATATGAGAAGATAAGAAGTGGAAGTATAGGTGTGTTGAAAGGACTTGGAGGAAAATATTTAAATTTATAATGGTTTGTTATAGAAAAACACTTTTCAAGATTAAGTCCTCGATCTGGAATTGGGATTTTTCCTAAAGTTAATTTTTCTTTCTTAGGTTGATAAGCCCAAAAAAGATCAGCTAGCTGCATCACTTGTTCAGGAACATTTTTTATTGCCTCTATGCTTTCCATTGGCTCTGATAAAACAGAGTGAGCTAATTGATAATATCTGCTGTTATGCTTAGTTTCCCTTTTAGAAATGACTGGTTGAAAGATTTTTTTCAACTCTTCTTTAACTTCAAAAGAGCCATTGAATATTGTTTTTATAAGCTGTTTTTTAATATCTTTGTATTTGAAGCTATATTCTTCATCCATAATTTTTTCATAATAAAATAAGGCTAACTGACTTGCATTTTTTGTTGTTTTGCCTTTTTTGTTTTTTATATTCCAATCTTCAATGACCGGCAGAATCAAATTTATAAAAGATAAATCAAAGTTTTCTTTATGCTTATTTAAAAAATCTATTAAACAGATCCAGCCCTCTCCTTTGGGTTTTATAAATATAGTTTCAAATGCTTCTTTGTTTTTATCTGTTTCGGGAAGCCTATAAGCTTTAAATATGCTTTCATCAGCTTCTTTGCAGGCAATTCTTAACAGAAAAAGTAATTTATACAGCAACCTCTGCTCATAATGCGGCTGAAGCCTGTTTTGAAGTTTATTATCGGCGCTTTGTTTTGGCTTTTCTAATAATTCTGTTTCAAAAATTTTAAAAAAATGAGAGCAGTAGCTGGAAAGCAAAACAGACACTAAAATTTCATCCCTCCAGTGTTTTTTTATATCCTGATCTTGAATGTTGCCTTCAATGAATGCCTTAATTTCTTGATTTTCAGCGCCTAATTTTTCAGAAAGCCAGCCCCTGAAAGCTCTGCGGACAGGCAAAGAATCTCCCATGCTGTTGAAAAAACTTTTATAATCTTCTTTATTGCAAAAAGCTCTTTCAATAATTGTATCTAATGCCCACTCTTCATAAATATCATGGGTTATGAAATGACCTCCTCTTTTTTGATTATAGTTAATAATCTCATCAGCCTCTAATTTTTGTAATATATTTTGATCTAAGTGGGAGGTTTCTATGAAAAAATTGCCAGTAGTTGCTCTTTTTTTAGCTATACTTAAAAAATACCTCTCTCGCTTCCTGTGAATATTATTTCTTTTAAAAGAAGAATTTAATATTTTTTTATCCCATATAATTTTTTTGAACTTTGAGTAACTTGCAGCTTCCATTTCAGAGTAATTTCCAAGATATTCATTAAGATAAAAGGGCGTTTTTAAAAGATTTAACCATTTTGTATTCTGCGGAAGATTAAAATTATATTTTCCGGAAAGCTCAGATATTTCTTTATCTGTAAGTTTTTGAATATTCAAATGAGAGCATTCAATCTTGTATATTTTTTCAAGCTGATAAACAAGATCATCAAAATAACTATATCTTGTTGTAAAGATAATGCGCCATTGAGCTTCAATCAAAGAAGATAAAAATTCTTGAAAAGGCTCTGTATTTTCTATATCAGACAATTTTTCTGCCGAATCAATAATGATATATTTTTTTTCAACTTTTTGATGAAATTCTATAAAATCTGACAAAGAAAAATCCCCATAATCTTTAAATAGCTGATTGATATGAGGTTTATTGAACTCAACAGCCTTGAAAATAAAAAATGGATATTTATTTTTGTTTGCTTCATAAAAATCTTTTATGACTGCGGTTTTGCCCACTCCAGCTTCTCCGTTTAAGATAATTGGCCGTGAACAGCTTGAAGAAGCTGTTAATTTTTCTAAAATGTCTGATCTGTTTATTTTTATTTCTTGGTTGTTAAATTTTATTTCTGAATGTATCTGGTTTAAAATGCTTTGTGTGTGCCGAGACAGCTCGTTGATAAGATCAAAAGAGCTTTTTCCTTGTGTGAAAAAATGTTGAGCAATAATTTTATTTTCCTCGCATACAAAAGGAGATTCAAAAAAACTTCCTGTTCTCCATTCTATTTCTATCCTTTTATCCCTCGCATGGTTTTCAATTTCTATTTCATATTTTGATTTTGAATTGGTTTTTCCCTGTCCAAAATCTTGATTTGTATAAAAGAGTATTTTATTAATTTTGGGATATTTCTTTTTTGTGACATCTATAGATTTCATAAAATCTTTTGTATGCTCTGATAACCTTGTTTCAAAAAATTTTGCCTGCCAGCCAATATTTTGTCCATTTACATCAATAGGATTTGTTTCAATTCCTGCTTGGTTAATGTAACGCATAATTCCTTTAAGACGATTAAATTCCTCGCAGAACAGCAGATAACAAAACCATTCAAAGATTTTTTGCTCTTTGCCGCTGAACTTGGCTTTAAAAATATTCCAATCAGGAGTAACCATTAGATGAATATTTGTTAGATGAATATCCGTATTGATTTTTTGATCTGATTTCTATAGTAAACAAGGTCCATTCTCCAGCCTGAAGCCGCTCCATGAGCCGAAAAAGCCCGTCATTGCCAAGGTTTCGGGAAGACACGGCAAGCATAGACACAGAACCCTCGTCATAATTTAAGCTTTTTCCCCAGGAACGGGCTTTCCGGCAGCGGCTTAGCGGCCTATCAGGGGGGCTTTCGTTATGATTCAGGCTTTTCCAGCAGTCCTCTCCTTCCCTCCCTGGCTGAACACTGCCAAAAAGAGAGCTTGTCCGCAAATCCGTTTAGGATATTTTTTAAGGGTTCTTTTATTCATAAAGCACAGTTTAGGCAAAAAGTCAAGCAAAAAAACAAGAAAATAAAAGCCTCCCCCCTTATCCCCCAGGCGACGCGCCGCGCAATAAAAGGAGGGGAATGATGGCTTTCCCCCCACAGAAAATCAGCTGAAACCCCTAACATAAGGGGGCGGACGGCTCCGGGCCGCGGCAAAAACTCAGCCATCCCTGGGCCCCCTCTTGGCAGGGAGGCTCCCCGCCTCCTTGGCAGCGCTTCGCCGGCCCGCCCGAGCCTCCTGGCAGGGAGGCTCCCCGCCGCCAGATCTCCACTCCCCCCCCCCCGGCCCCCAGCGGGGCCGAACCCGCCTGCGGAAACAGCCACGAAGCCAGTCCTCCGCCGCCGACAGGGAGGGATGGCACAAGGCCGTCCATCGGAAACAAGCTCCCCAGTTCCAACGCTGAACCTCCATTTTCCCCTCTCTCAGCGCCAAATCGTCATTTCGTCTTGGTCCCAGCGCCGAACCTCTGTTTTTTCCCGCTCCCAGCCTGAACCCCTGTTTTCCCCGCTCTCAGCGCCGGAGCCAGCGCTTCCCCCTGCCCCTGCCTCTCTCTGCTCTCCCTCCCTGACAAAAAAAACCGCTTTGCTCATTTTCCATAGCAAAAAGCCTTAAAAAGCTATCCTGATAGCCGCCCACAGCTGCCGAAAAAGCCTATGGCCAAGCGGCTCTCTTCCTTATGCCTGAGAGGGTGCTGAATTATTGATATCACTTGTTGTTATCTTCAAAAATACCGCGGGCGCGGGTTAAATATATTTTAAACAAATATCCTTTAATTTTTTTCTGGATTTTAGGATTCTTTAATACAAATATATCAAGGGTTACAAAAAGGACTGCAAGAATATAGGTGATAACCCATGAAGAGGAACTCCATAAGCGAAAAAAAGTCACCCCAGCCGCCTGAAGCAAGATAAAGAAAACAGTTAAAGCCCAAAAACAGCGATTCGCTTTTTTCTTACAACTCCAATATAGTTTGTTTTTTATGTCGTCATTTTGTTTTTGTAATTTATCAAGTCTCTTTTGAGTTGTTTCATGAGCCTTTTGTTCTGCTTTTAATTTTTCAAATTCTTCTTTTTTAATCTCTCTTGTTATCCTTGTTAAGGTTTCTGTAACAGTCTCTTTATCTAACGCCGATACATCTCCATGAGTGAGATTCATCAGCTCATCATTTGCTAGTTTGCTCCGAAGAAGCTGATGATCTTTTGCTGTAATCTTGCCTTCTTTTTCAAGCCGTTCAATTTCATTTAGACATTTATTCAAAATTTCTGTAGATGGACGAAGAGCTGCATAAGAAAAAGCCAAAACTTCCATTTTTGGAAGATCAATAGCTCCCATTGGAGTCTTTAGCCATGCCATATTCGCTAAACTAAAACTGGTGATGACACTTGACACTTGCCGCAGCTCTTCATGTTTTCTTCCATATCTATGAGCTGCCTTCGCAAATGCTGAATTGCTGCTTACAAGAACAGCCTTAGATCTTTCAACAGTATCTGGAGCAATCCCCTTTCTCAAAATATATATGCTGCGAACTGAATTGATGTCATTCTCTTTTGCCCGCTGTTTATGCTGCGGCATTTCATCTTCAAGAACACTGTCAAATGCAGTTTCATCAATTTGAAAACTGCGCTCATATTGAGGGGTTTGCTCTATTTTAATGTGAAACTCTGACAGCTTGTCATCAATTTGTTGAGCTATAAGAAGAAGGTCAGACTTTGTGCGGCCGCTATAACGAGCTTCCCTGATAATGCTTCCCGCTCCTCTTGGATGCTCCAGATATTCAGCCGCTGTTTCTATTACACCTTTAAGCTCATCTTTCAAATGTGAAAAAACAGCCACTTTGCCATTAAGCTTGAGCAATAAATCTATCAACCTTTTTACAGCATCTCTTTTATGCTCAATATCTAAGCCCAGTAATTGCAAAAGAAGAGGGGTATCAAAATAAAAAGTCACCCCTTTATATGTTTCAGGAGTTTGCTCAAGATCCGGACAAGTCAAAGCATTGGCAAACATATGCCCCTGCATTAAAATCATAAAGCTTTCAAATCTTTCTGGACTTGTTTTTTGTAATTTAATGACATATTTGCTCACAAGAACAATATCGCCTGTATAGCTTTCTTGAATATCAGGGATAGCTGTCCCTCTTAAATACGCTTTTAGGCATGGAATATTAAACTTTGAAAGAAAAAACAGCAATGCTTTTTCTGCTCTTTCATTAGAGTCAATGGGAGATACAGTGGATTTAGAAAAGTCAATTAACCCTGATATAATCGCTTGAATATGTCTTTTTGCCTCACTCTTTTTTGCTGCTATATTTGAGGCCGGCAGGGAGCCTGTAATTTTATAAACTCCTTCATCTTTTTTAATTGGATGATCTCGCGTAATTCGTTTTAAAACTAATTGTATAGAGCGATCTGGAATATCCAAACCATATTTTTTTAGAATGGAATCATGGATTTGCTGAGCCTTCACAATGTCCGGTTTTTCAGTTACAAGAATATCTAAAATAAAAGGCTTTAAATGGTTAAGATAATCCCCGCCTTGATCAATCGTGACCTTCAGTATTGCCAAGCTTGTAAGTGTTGATGTTTCTGTCATGACTCCAATCCCTTTTTTCATTAACAGGAAATTTTGCTATCGTTGTTTAAAATTATATTTTTGCTCTCTCTTGAGAAATGCCTCTTCTCCTCCTTCTAAAATTTCACAGGCATGCTGCCGGATTCCTTTCTTTAACAATATAGATTGTTGTTTAGAATTTACAAAATTATTTTCCAACGCTCCAGAAACATATTCAAACTTATATTTTTCATTTTCTCTTCCTTGTTCCTGCCCTTCCTGATTTGCAACAATTACCTCTTCAGAGTCTGCCCCAACAGTCAAATTCGGATTGTGTGTGACAATAATGATCTGCCGCTCCTTTTTCTTTCTTTTGATAAAAGACACCAGATCATGATAAACAGATCTGTTATCTAAATCATCTTCTGGCTGATCCAGAAGTATAGGCCATTCCTCACTGCTCAGATCAATCAATAATCTCAGCAAAACCAATCCTTTTTTTCCTGGAGACATTTTATCCAAAAAATCATTTTTATAAGAAATTTTAAAATCTAAATCAAAATAATTTTCTAACAGTTTAACAATTGCATCTTTTGCATCTTTGTTTCTTATGGTTTTAATTTCTCCTCTAATCACTGAATTAAAAACAGACTCAATAAAATTAAGATGCTTGGCTTGTTCATACTGGTATTGATATTCATCTTTCCATTTTGCTGAATCATTAGAAGCCTTTTTCTTTATGTCTCTTTTATTCAAACAGCTATTGATAACCTCATCATTGAATTTCTGCTCATTAAAGCCAATAAGAATTTTCAGAGAAATATCTTGGAGTTGATTTTCATATTTTTTAAATTCATTTCTCATAGAGTTATAAACTTCAAAGACTTTTCTGTATGCAGAAATTATTTCTTCTTTTTTTGAATTATAAGACTTCCTTTTCGCCTCAAATTGTTTTTTGAGAATTGCAATCTGATTCAATTTATATTGCTCTTTTTGTATTTCTTCGTATTTCTTTTTTAACTCGCTCTGCAGCTGAACTCTGCCCATTAGAGGTTTAAAGTTTTCTCTTGTGTTTTCAATGTCTTTTGTTTTTGATCTGATTTTATTATCTGTAAATGAAACAGCATTTTTTATTAAAGCCTCTATCTCATTTTTAGTGTTTTTGAAAATTTCATTCATTTTTTCAAATTGATTTTTTACTTCTATATCCCCTAAAGATGATAATTGATCTGCGCATAGTTTTTTAACATTATCTATATTTTTTATAACTTCAGAATTAAGCAGAAGAATAATTTTTTTGTCTTCATCTAAAATAGACAGCTCAGTTTTCAGCCTTTTTCCTGTTTTGAGCAAAGATTCATATTGCTGCCTTTCTATTTCTTTCAAACCGGATTTATTTTGAATTTCATTGGATGTTTTTTTCAGTTGTTCAATGTATTTATTAATTCCTGTTTCTTCTCCATATTTTTTTATGTTTTCCTGAATTTCTAAAATTTCCTGTCTGAGCTGAAATATAATCGTAATATTTGACTGGATTGTTTGAAGCAGTTTTTTGACTTCAGAATTGCTTTTATCATAATTTGTTTTTATATTTTCATCTTGCAGCAAAACATCTTTAACAAATTTGTTTAATGCCGCCTTGCTTTTAATATCCATTTCTGAAAGCTTGTTGAGATAATTTTGCGGAATATATATAATTTTTCGGGTTTTTGCCTGGCTGCCTCCAGAGCTTTGAAGATAAGTTTTCCCGCCATCCGCCCATACAACCTCAAAATTAAAATCTGAAAGCTGATCATATTTTTCATTTAAAGGCTGGCTTGAAAATCTATGGCTGACCTCATCATGATCTATTGTTTTAGCGATATAATACAATAATAAAGATTTCCCTGTAGATTTTCCTCCAATAATTGTGGTTAAATTTTGGTTCAGCTCAATAATGTCTGGCAGAAAATTCGTTCCCTGAGAATTGTCAATAAAGCGAACTTTATCAATTACATAATAAGGTTTTTTGTTTTCTGGAGCGCTATATCCAAGATAGACTCTGTCCGCTGGCTCAAATAATATTTGTTTTAATCCTTCAAATGTTTTGTCTGCTTTTATCCAAGCCATATAAGATTCTTGTCCCAAGCGCTTTCGGCAATCTTCAAAAGAATGACAGTCAGAAGTGGAGATAACCGATTTTTCAGGTGCTCTTATATCTTTATTTTCATAACGATCAGATCTTAAAAACCATTCTTTATCTCTTTCTTTTCCAAAGATAAAATCACAAAATTTATCTACTTCATCTGATAAAACTTTTTTTCTTTTTGATTCCCCTTGCTCTTGTCCATATATAAATCCACCTTGTCCTCTATATGCGCCGGCAATTAAATATGGCTTGTCTTTTCCAAAGGTAGAGTCTAAAGAAGATCTTATTTCTTTTAAATCAACAGAAACAGTATCATATCCTATGATATCAAGATCTTCTGGTTTGCAAGAAAAATTATTTCCTTCTGCTTTTGTTTGAGTTGTTTTTAGATTAGATAAAAAAGTTTTAATTTTTTTCAGGGGACAATAATTGTCAAAAATTAAGTGGATGTGGATCTCCTCGCCTGCTTTGTTTGCGCTTATATTTAACCTAAGCTCAATATTTGGAAAAAACACTTTATCTTTAAATTCTGGCTTGTTTTGCGTTTTCTCAAGTATCTTTTCATAATTTTCAATGGAAAAATAATCAGTAATACCAAAAACCTCTACATCTGAATCCTTTAAATAACCAAGAAATGTATCCCAAATATCTGTATCTGTATTGTTCTCAGGTGTATATTGATCAGCATGTTTTGCTCCAGGAGCATGAACCTGCAAATCCCATTTCCTCCAAACAGATCCTTTTGTAAGATAGTTCATTTTTTTATTTCCTTTTATAGTATAATCTGAATTTTTATATTTTGGATAAGACTTTTCCTTGTCATTTAAAACTCTTTTGGTTATCTCAGGTTACTGCTTTTTTGCGCCCTTTAGATGTGTTGGAGGCAATTATCCAATTTTCTATGAAGGAAAGAAATAAGGGAGAAATAATCTATTATATCATCCTCTCCTTTCCAAAGTATCTTCGGCTGATGGGCCAATGGATTCCTGACAGCTGAAAAACATCCCTTCAATAAAGATGAAAACCCCTTGTGTTCGCTCCTTTCAGTTTCAGTTTGCAATTTGTTGAATGCAAGAAGGGGCTGATTTATTGAAAAGACTTTGTCCACAAGAGCAGAACCATCTTTATCTCTTATTCCTGACTCATCTCTTATGCGCTCCGCCAAGCCCTTAGTGGCCTCAAAAACAGCATGAAACAAATTGTCCCGCATAAGCTCCGCTTTGCAATACTTCAATACTTCTGGATGAATATTTCTTCCTCTAAACTTTGATTGAATTGTTTGAACTCTCCTCTCCGCCTCATCCAAAGACTGCGCCTGCTCGCATTTTTTAAACCTCCCGTTTTTTCCATATTTTAAACCTGAAAAAGCTAAAATCTTGTTAAATTCTTGTCTGTATTCTTCAAATTCGCCTGCCCTGCCAATAAACCGGGAAGGGTCAAGAATTGTTGCGCAAATATCCAACACTTTATTTGCAAACCCATTTTTTTCTTGAAGTTCATTAAATATCGAATTAAGGCGCTTCCACTTGGTGGATTCTCCAGAATTGTCAGGAATATTTTTAGCTTTTAAAAAATTTGTGATCTTTGTTCCTGTCGCGCATTCCCCCAGCAAGTGGGAAACAGTCTCTATAGCGCCAACAGTTAATTTAGGTATTTGATCCATCTTGCTCCTCTAAAAGCATCTTCGCGATGCTTAGTTTTGTTGAAAATATTGGCCCCATGCCTTCTGTATCTTTTTTAAACTGCTCTCTTTATTATAAAAACCGGCTCAATCTCAAGCATCATACGGCTAAACCTTACCTTATATCTCCTCCCTCCCTTCCTGTCCAAGGCTTGCCCTTAAATCCATTAAAATTTAAGGACTTCCATTCATAAAACACAGCCTAAAGGGAGTCAACAAAAAAAAGCGAAAAAAATAAAAGCCTCCCCCCTTATCCCCCAGGCGACGCGCTGCGCAATAAAAGGAGGGGAATGATGGCTTTCCCCCCACAGAAAATCACCTGAAGCCCCTAACAAAGGGGGCGGGCGGCCCCAGGCCACAGCAAAAACTCAGCCAGCCCCTGAGCCTCCCCCCTGACAGGGAGGCCACCTGCCGCCAGAACTCCACTCCCCCCGGCCCCCAGAGCTAAATCTGCCTGTGGGAACGGCCGCGAGGCCAGCCCTCAAGCGCCGACAGGGGGGAACAGCACAAGGCCGTCCATCGGAAAAAAGCTCCCCAGTTCCAACGCTGAACCTCCATTTCGTCTTGGTCCCAGCGCTGAACTTCTGCTTTTTCCAGATCTCAACGCTGAACCTCCGTTTTCCCTGCTCTCAGTGCCGGAACCAGCTCTTCCCCCCAGCCCCCGCCTCTCTCTGCTCTCCCACCTGACAAAACCCCTTTCGCCCATTACCGTGCCAAAAAGCACTGCCCCGCTCAAGCCAAAGCTCTGCCCAGCCGCCCGCCCACTCTCTCCGCTTTCCCCCAGATCCCAACGCTGAACCTCCATTTTCCCCCGCTCCCAGCGCCAAATCTCCATTTCGTCTTGGTCCCAACGCCGAACCTCTGTTTTTTCCCGCTCCCAGCCTGAACCCCTGTTTTCCCCGCTCTCAGCGCCGGAGCCAGCGCTTCCCCCTGCCCCTGCCTCTCTCTGCTCTCCCTCCCCTAACAACCCCCCTGCTTCGCCTATTACCGCGGCAAAAGACCTCTCCCCGCTCCAGCCAAAACGCCGCCCAGCCGCCGCGCGCGCTCTCTGCTTTTTCCCGCTCCCAGCGCGCGGGCGCAACGAATCCAGCTCAAACATTTCTCAGACGCTCCCCCTTCCTACCGTCCGAGTATGGGCGCTCCCAAAATTGCGCATAATAACCATTCATCGGCTATCGCCTTCCCCTCTCCCCTTTTTTTTAGAGCGGGGGTAAAGCATTATCTGGGGAGGGCGGAGCCGCGCGGGCAACAGGCGATCGAGCGCTATTCAGCGGACTGCCGGGACAAAGTGGCAGAGACTCGGCTTGCTTTTATGCTCCGGGGCTTTGAGCTTTAATTTATAACAAAACAGGCGGTATATGATGATTCAGAGGCTGCCGGCTTTGACTGGATTCGCAAAACCATGCCCATCGGCGTTCTGTTTGAATGACCGGCCGCATGAATGCCGGACAGGGCAAAGGAAAAAACATGCTCCAGGCAATCAACCAGGCAATCAAAAATATTTTTAGAAAAAAGACCCTTAGGGAGCTTTTAGAAAACAGGCTCGCTGAAATAGAGGAATGCCTGGAAGACGATGTCTTTAAAGATGGGCCTGTTTTTTCCTCATTAGAAGACTGCTGCAAAGAGCATCTTAAAGAAAGTTATGAAGACGAAAGGGATTTTTTAAAAAAAGTCCTTGATCGCTATGAAGAAACTTTAGGCTGAACAAAATCCGCGAAAAAAAACCTCTAAAGCCTCTGAAAGCAAAGCGCCGCCTGATCCCGCCCCGCGCGGTTTTTCAGAATTTTGAAGGAGCTTATAAGGCGCCGGCGGCTTGTTATACAGGAGTTTATAAATATTCTGACATTGAATAGCATTTTTTAAAGAAGGCTTTATTAGAAAGTTTCAATAATTTTGTCGGAATATTTGTGAACTCCTTAATAAAGCCAGCTTTGCGCGCCATTGGTATGATTGCAAGGAGCGCCCCCGCCCTAATCAAGCGGGGGCCTTGGTTTTTAGCCAAAAACAGCAATATTTGCCGAGGCCGCCCCCCCTTAAGGCCAGGGCTGAAGTCCAGTTTTTTATAAATTTTGCTTATTTGCCGCTTTGCGTCAAAAATCTAGCCATAAAGCCGGCTTATTTTCGGTTTTTCTCATTTTTGGGGCTTGATCTGCCTGGCCTGGGCGGTTATGTTTCAGGCATGTTCCCCGCGCGAGCGGGGATGATTCAGGTCCTGAAAAATTCTCAAGCAATGAGACACTTTGCCCCCCCGCCGGGCCTGGAAATCCAGGCCGAGGCTTGTTTGCCTGGCCGGGGCGCCCTGATCAGGTCATGAAATCTTTTTTGTTGCTTTTGCTGTATTTGGCGGCCCCAGGACCGGCGGCCAAAAGCTGAATATACATAGTAAAAAGAATTTTTTTATGGCCTGTTTTGGCCTGTTTGCCTGGGGGATCGTGGCCGCGCCGGCCTGATATAATTTTAGAAAGTCTGGACTAATGGCCGGCCATCCCCTATTATTAGAGATGCCAAAGGAATTGGTTCCTGTGGCTATTTTAAAAACATGAAGGAGGAAATCATGCTTAGAGAAAAAACAAAAACCGCTTTGGGAAGTCCCTTTAGAGAAAAGCCAAAATCAGGCTTGGGAAGTTCTTTTAAAGGGCAGTCATCCCCCGCTTTAGGGAATCTCATTGGAGGACTGCAAGCCCCCGGCTTGGGAAGTCCCTTTAGAGAAAAGCCAAAATCAGGCTTGGGAAGCTCTTTTAAAGGGCAGTCATCCCTCGCTTTAGGGAATCTCATTGAAGGACTGCAAGCCCCCGGCTTGGGAAGTCCCTTTAGAGAAAAGCCAAAATCAGGCTTGGGAAGTTCTTTTAAAGAGCAGTCATCCCTCGCTTTAGGGAATCTCATTGGAGGACTGCAAGCCCCCGGCTTGGGAAGTCCCTTTAGAGAAAAGCCAAAATTTAATAAGGAAAACCGGTGCCCAAAAGAGAGTTTAACTGTGTCTTCTGTGTCCTGTTTTGTCAGGTTTTCCGTGGTGATCGTGGCCACAATAGAAAAAAAGGAGATTTAGCCTCTTTTTGGGTTTTTCACTAGGCCAAAAAAAACCGCCCCGGCGGCCTGGACTAATGGGTTGATCCGAGAGATGGCGACGGGGGCGCCCATCGCTCGCAAGGCCCTCAAAAAACTTTGGGACTCTGGATAATGCTCAAGCCAGGGCATGCCGATAAAGGGATTAGAAGATGATTCCTATGGCTGGCCGCCTCATTTGCTGCTGGACAGACAGGCCTTGCGGCCTCCAAAAATGTTTGTTATTTTTTTTCATAAGGGACTCCTTTGTTTTGTTTGCTTAAACCCAAGGTTTAGACTCAGTCTACCCTGGGGGAGTCCCCTTTTCAAACCCTAACGGAAATACGAACAACCTCCATTTTATCCCTCTTTGCCTGTCTTATCGGCCTGCCGATTTGCAGGCTTTAGTCCTATTTCTATAAAACAGCTGTCATCTTCTATCAAAAAGAAAAAAAGCCAAAGCGCTGTTTTTTTTGCCCTAAAACGCCTGTAAAGGCCAATCCAGTTAAAGATTCCGGCCTGTAATAATAAATTCATAATTATATACTTTTTTCAAGCCGGCCCGCTTTGTAAAACGGCCTTTTTTGTCTCTATACGGAGTAAGATTCTTGCAGCTGATTTTTCTTTTTGCAACTTGGATGTCTTGAAAGCCGTTTTTTTGCATGGAGAACATAAAAAATTTTAAATTGTTTATTAAAATCCCTTTATATTTTGGGTTGCCTATTATAAATATTGCCATTCCACCTTTTTGAAGCATCTTTTTCGCTTGAGAAATCGCTTTGTCAATATCTAAAAAATACTTAGCGACAGATTTTGCTTTAGCTGTGTCTTTCACAGATAATTTTTTGTTTATATTTACAGCAAAATCCGGAAGGCTCTTATGTGAGATGTTTTTCTCATATTGATATATGCTTCCTATAGTTCCTTTTCTTAATTCCCTGTAGTCTTTTGCATATTCGAGCCACAAAGCGGAAAGCTGGTGTATGTCCGCATATTCGTATGAAATCGCATAAGGAGGGCTTGAAACAATTAAGTCAATAAATTTTTCACGAATTTTGTTTTTAATAATATTTGTTTTAACAATTTTGGTTTTTGATGTTGTTTTAAGTTTAACACTTTCCTCATTTGCTTTAAGCATCAATTTATACTGGCTTGAAAAGGCCGAGGCAGCGCAAGCGGGGGTTTTGCCATGATCTATTTGAGGCTTAATTGATTTGGAGAACCATTTTGAAGTTTGCTTCAGTATGTTAGAAAACGCGCAAAGAAAAAAATCTCTGTATTTCCCTTTTGGAGTTATTTTTTCTATTGAATGCTTTAATTTGGCTAATTCTTTTATTTTCTCTTTATGAAACCAATAAATGATTTGAGGGTTTTTTAAAAACCTGTCAGCGTCATTTGATGATGACTTGCTGTCAGTATACTCGCTAATAATGCCTTTATAATATTTTTTTAATGTTTCAGTCTGATATGTTTTACTTTTAACTTTTGCAATTAAAGCGGCGACAGGATTTATATCAAACCCCCAAAAATCTAAATTCTTTTTTTTTGCCTCCAAAGACAAAGTCCCGCAGCCGCAAAATATATCAGCTATTTTTATATTTTGTTTGTTGCGGGCTGTTTTGCGATAATAGTTTATAGCCTTGTCTAAGAAGAAGTAAGGGAATTTAGCGGGATAAGCATGTATCTTGTGCATCAAAAGCTCCTTTTTTCCTCTATCTTCAAAATTCCAGGACTTGTCTAATTTAATGTTTCTTAAGTTCAGATCTTTATAATTTTTGATATGATTCATTTTTTCCCTCCTTAAGAGGTTTGCTTTACAGCGTCTAAAATGATTTTTGGAAATTCACTGATCCCTTTTTTATTTTTAAGCTTTCCGTCTGATCCGGATATAGAATATTTCATTCCAGGCCTTCTTGAAACTCTTACCCACTCATCCGAATGATTATGGTCCAATATAAATTTCAGATCGCTAAAATCCAAGCATACAACGCCATCATTATGGCACACTAAACAGATAAAGACTCTTTCATATTCTTTTTTCAAGGATAGAATTTCATCTTGATGCTCTTTTCTAAAAGTGAAAGTCCAGGGAGACAGCCTTTTTGACGAGTATTTAATATATAAGCCGGCATTTTTATTTATAATGTATGAGTTGGAATTCTTTTTAGCAAAAGAAATTGAAGACTGCGCCGATCTGACAATCTTCAGAACAACAAGCCCATGATATTTTTCAATGTCCTTGTTCATGTTTTTTAACTCCAAACAGATAACAATCTAATTTTTTCTGGAGATGCGTATTTATAATACAGTCTGGCCTGCCCGTTAGAAAAATAGATTTTTACATGGTGTTTTGCATGAGGGTATTTATCCTTTTGCATATCCCTTTTTCCAATAAAACCTTTTGGCCGATCTATAGCCTCCTGATCAACATCTTTCCAGCCTTCAATCGACAATGAACGATGAATAAGAGTTTCCTCTGGCAGGGAGCGTCTCTTGATAAAATTTATTAAATACGGAGGCAAACCTTTATCCCCTATCAAATTTTTTAATTTATCCAGTTTTTCCCAAGAACCCTGTCCTGTCTTTTTTATTATCTCCTCTATTCTTTCAGTATATGGAAAAATAGCAAAACCCATCTCTCCAGCATTAAATCTCAAATTAGCTTTGTCTATGCTGGCTGGCGCTACAGGGCGTGTTCTTTTGCTTTCGATCCAAATAGGCGCTCCATAGCCGGCTTTGATTGATTCCAAAGCCAGGGTATGAAACTGAAAACACCTGTGCCAGTCTATATATAACTGCTCAGGAATGGTAAGCTCAAAATATTTTAAATATTTCTCTCGATTACCAAACATTCTCGCTCTCTGAATATATGTGTCCTGCTGCATTTTATGCTTGACTCCTCTGGTAAAAAACATAGACAATAAGTTTTCAAATGTAACGCCTCTTGAAACTATATTGCCCCCAATAATTATTGTAAAAAGCGTGACAGGGCTTGTAGCCATTTTATTATTTCTAAAATTTCTTTCCTGATCGCTGTTCATCACTATCACTCTATATTTAGCTGAGTTATCTTCAATATATTGAGCAATCCTAACTTTCTCGAGAGGAAACCGGCTTTCAGCTATCTGATATATTTCATTATAGTATTTCTCTCTTGTTTCTGAAGAATGGGTTTCTGTTAAAATATCAAATATTTTGTTTATAATTCTTTCATCTCTTTCATGATCTGATTTTCGCCCGCTTGTGTGAATAAGAAAAGAGCAGTTTTTTTCATCTAAATCTTGAGGGCCGGTTTTTTCGCTCAAATTTAAATGAGCGGCATTCACTAAAAAAGAGAATAAAGCTTTTCTTAGGAATTTTGGATCGTCGCCGGCTTCCTGTATCACTCTCAAGAGAAAGTCCCCCTGCCCTTTAGTCAAAGATTTCACTGACTGCTGTATGGGAAAAAACACCTGATGCCCCTTATAAGAAGGGTGAGGCTCAAAACAAACCCATTTGTCTTTGTCATTGTCAAAAGTGTTGTTTAAGTCCAGTCTGGCGGGAGTTGCGGTTACTCCAATATAGATGCCGTCTTTTCCAAGAAAAGCCTGTATCAGATTATTGATTTTTGACATTTCTTGTTTGTTTATTTTTGCATTCGGCGTTGCATAATCAGCTTCATCGTCAATAATCACAAATGGATTTTTATTTCTTAGCTTGTCTTTTAATTTTCTTAAATCATTGGAGTTTTTTTTGGAAAATATGACCCATTTTTTATCTCCAATTTTTATTTCCGGCTTTAAAATTTCAGTAAAGTTTTTGGGGGTTGGAGAAAGGCCGGATCGGCTGAACCGCTCCAGATTTTGGTTTAAAAGGCTAATGCTGTCATTGAGCAAAATAATGATTATTTTGCGCCCTTCATCTAACAGCTTGGCTGTAAGGGCAATCATCATCTCTGTTTTGCCGCTTTGCGGCTCCCCGTAAATAATGAAGGACTTGCTGTTTTGCAGACTTTTCAATGTTTTTGTTACGGTATCTTCTATGTTTTCAGTGCAAAGCTCTTTATTTTTCAATTTTCTTATATGCGTGTCATAACGGCTGTTTTTTTCCATTTTTCCCCCTCCCTTTAGCCAGTAAAAAAAATTGATCTAATCCTTTTTTTATTGAGGGTTATTTCTGATCAGTTTTAGAAGCAATAAACACAAATTTTCCTGCCCATCATCAGGGGGCTTCGCCGGGGCCGGCGGCAAAACCGTCTTTAAGACAAGCTCAAACAAAAAAAGTATAAACTGGGGCATGGGAAAAAAGTCAAAAGATTTTTGACAGAAAGCGCCAGCAGCAACCCTTATTTTAAGCCTTAAGTCCTGTTTTTCTCTTTTCCATCTGGAAAAAACCGGCCAATGCCCGATCTATTATTCTAATAATTTTTCCCCTCCCTCCATTTTAAAGGGCTGCGGAAGGCAGGGCTTCCTGGGATCGAGCAAATGTTTCCCAACCTCGGCGGTTTTGTCTTTTCTGCCCTGCATCATAAAACGATTTTTTGTCTAAAAATCTCCATTTTAGGGTTTGGCCTAAAGGCTTGTTTCCTCTATTTTTTCCACCTTTAATCTCTTCGGATTTCATTCCCCGCGGCTTGCCAAAGGGAGACTTCATTCACATTGGATTATATTTTTTCTTGATATTAGGGCTCCATCCCAGAAAATTATCTGCAAGTCCGTTGAGATTTGAAAAACCATATCCATAAAAACAGCCCTTGGGCAGAAAAACAAGCGAAAAAGCAAAAAAATAAAAGCCCCTCCCCCCTTATGCCCCTTTATGCCGCAACGCACAATACAATTGGAAGGATGACCTTCCTGCCACTGTCAAAAGAAAATTAGGAAAAAAACAAGGGCTTTTCTCATAACATACCTCCTTTTGCCAGATTTTCTAAATTAAAACCAGGCTTTTCTCAAAATTCAAAGATTTTTTGGTTCCCGCCAGGGAAAAATGTCTCAAAAACTGAGAATTTTGCGCAAAACCTCCCCGGCCGGGGGAGCGCGAGCTGGATTTTCAAGAAAAAAGGGGGGGATAGAGGGCTTTCCCCCCCCACAGAAAATCAGCTAAATCCCCTAAAAAAGCAGGCGGGCAGCTCCGGGCCGCGGCAAAAACTCAGCCAGCCCCTGGATTGCCCCCTGACAGGGAGGCCACCTGCCTCCTTGACAGCGCTTCGCCGGCCCGCCCGAGCCTCCTGACAGGGAGGCTCCCTGCCGCCAGAACTCCACTCCCCCCGGCCCCCCAGAGCTAAATCTGCCTGTGGGAACGGCCGCGAGGCCAGCCCTCAGGCGCCGACAGGGAGAAAAGGAAGCCACCTCTCCGCCGCTTTCCCCTAGATCCCAACGCCGAACTTGCTTTCCCCGGTCCCAGCTACCTATGCCCCCCTCAGCACCTGCGCCCCCTTCATTTTCCCCCAGATCCCAATGCCGAACCGCGGCTTTTCTCCAGCCCCAGAGCCGCCATTACGCTACCCCCAGCAACCGGCTCTCTCCATTTTCCCCCGGAAAACAATTCCCATATTTAATAATCCGGCACCAGATATTCATAAGTTTCATATTCTGGATTAATGACATATTTGTTTCCAGCAGGTTTTTTGAGCCGACAATAATTGAAAGACACTTTGCGCGGGATATGGCTACATTTAATCTGTGCTTGTTCAGCAAAAAGCTCGCGCCTCTGGGCGCGTCCTGAACAGTTGAAGCCGCCATTGAAAGAATGGAAATGGGAGCCTCCTGCCCTTGGAACTTATCCACGGAGGCAATCCGCATATTTTCCTGATTTATCGCTCTTTTTAAATAAGCTGCCTGAAGATTATAGGGGGCAACAATTAAAATGTCTTTTTCTGTAATAAGAGATTTGTTTCCAGATCTGTCAATCCATTTGGCTTTCAGAAGTTTTTTATACAGGCTGGATATTATTTCCGCCTCTTCCTGTGAGGCGCTGCTGTTCCCTAAATGCTCAACCGGAATGAAATGAACGCCTGAATCCGGCAAATCCTCTTTTAAGGAAGAGGGAAGGAGAATTTTCTGAGTTTCATTTTTTGTATCAGGAAAAAGTTTTCCATCATAAAAATTATCTGAAATAAATTGACAAATTTTTGGATGCATTCTATAGGAAATTGGAAGAAAAATCACCTTGTCTTCAGACGCTGTGGTTTGGCCTTCCGTATAATATGTTAAAGCGGATTTTCCTGATTCTCCTGGATGCGCCCCCTGAATAGGCTGCTCCAGCTGATTTTGATCTCCGAGCAGTATGATATTTTCAGCTGATCTTGCGGAAGCCACAATATTTGCTAAACTAACTTGGGAAGCTTCGTCCACAAATAAATAATCATAACTGTTTTCCTGATCTTCTCTGGAAAAGAAAAAAACTGTTCCGCCCACAACATTTGCCATCTTAAAGACACCCCTGGACTCAACAAATTCCACTGGACAGTTTCCCATGAAGGATTTTTCACCCTCTATGTCTCCTTTCTTATATACTTTCTGACACTCAATCCTGATATTATCTGCATTTTGCCTAAATATCATTTTTAAAACATTCAGGACAGCTTTATGAGAGTTGGAAGTTACTCCCACCCTCTTTCCTTTTTGTATTAAATTTAAAATAATGTGAGCAGCTGTATAGGTTTTCCCTGATCCGGGAGGCCCCTGGATACATAAAACAGAGTGATTTAAGTTTAAGGCATGAGCAGAAGCCTCTGCTATCAAATTTTTTTTCTGTAATATGAGAGGGCCTTTATGGCCTGATGACAAGTCTGGAGGATTTCTTAAAAGCAAATCATGAATGCATTTTTTTAGACCAAATTTATTGCATCTGAGGGAAAATTCATTGGCTGTCTTCAACAGCGACTTAAAAAGATTGTTTTTATAAAAGTCATTTGCTGCCTTGGCCAAAGTAAACTTATTTTGTTTTGGAACAGATCCGCCTTGCAGCGGTTTCAAAGAGAGAATGCCTTTAATAAGATCTAATTCCACAATCTTATAGGACTCCCGCGGATTGTTATTTTCCAATACAATAACCTCATCCTCAATGCCAAAGCCTATTTCCTGCTCCTTCTCAAATTTTATTTGACAGCTCATCTGAGCGCTTTCGAGAAATTGACATGAGGCAATGGCATGCCTGTCTTCAAGCTTTTCTTCATCATTCTTGTCAAATCGGGAAAAGTAATCCCACCAGCCCGGTTTATCTTCTCTAATATGAAACTCCAGCAAAAAGGCCAACAGCTCAGAAATATAAAATTCGGGGCCGGCTGTTGAAAGAGGCCATCCTCTTTTTTCCAGAGGAACAGTAGCAAGCAGCTGACGGGCTTTTCTCTCACACTCTCCTTGCGCGCCTCTTCTTTCTGTCTGCTCTCCAGGAGTTTCGTTATGATGAGGGATATATTCAATGCCATGCGCTTTTTGCTGTCTCCGAAGGAACTGACACAAATTCCTTGTTGAAAAGCAGTCATCTTTATTATACTGCTCAATTTTTTTTAAAAAGGGGGATCTTTCCAATGTCTCTTTTGAATTGAGAAAATGAAAGAACTGAACAGCGGATTCGCCTCCTGATTTAATTTTAGCGTCTCTTTCCTGATCATAAAGCCCCTCCACTTCTTTAAGAGAGTAAGAAAAAGCTCCTATTCTCAGCCCCTGGACAGTAATCCTGTATAAATCAACAAACACATGATTTCTTAAAAGATTGTCAACTTCTAATTCGCCAATTCCATACTTTCCCATAAGTCTTTTTATTGTGGATGTCTCATAATGCCCATAATGATATATGCGCATACTTGGATTTTTCTTCCATCGATTATAAACCCACTCAATCCAAGCTTTAAAAGCAGCTGCTTCCTTGTTTTTGTTTTCCGCCCAGAAACAACGATATTTTGGCTCTTCATTGACAGCATTGCCGTATAGATATTCCAGCCCCTCTTCCGCTAAAAAAGGATACCCTTCCATATCAAAAAACACATCCGCCTCATTAGGAGGCGGAAGCATCTCCAGCCCCAGCCTTTCCCCTGTATGAGATAACACTTTAAAAGCAAGCTTGGCATTTTTTCTTGAAGACACTTGTAAAAACGCCTGATCTTTGATATTTCTGAAAGTTGATCCAGGCATGCCTTTTATTTTTTCTTTATTGCATTTTGACAGCTCATCCATTGTATTTATGTTTTGCTGCTTTAAATTTTCACAATGAGCCTGCCTGATGCCCGCAGCCAGAGAAATATCATCCAGCGCATGCAGCCTTTTTTCAGCAAAAATATTCCAGCCCCTGTGATCCTGGTGTTTTTTTGGCAGAGGCATGTTTTCTGGAGTAAAAGAAGAGTGATAATCCAAAAATTTCTTTTTTAAAGCTTGATAAAAATAAAAAAACTGTCTTGTCTGAAAAGTGTGGGCGGTTTTGTTTTTTGTAATTATTTTTATAGTTTCAGGGAGCGCTCCCTGAACTTCTTCCAATATATCGCAATAACAGCAGAGCTGCATAATAGCTGATGGGGTGGGATGAGAGGCTATTTTTATATCACAAGGAATATAATGGTAATCTCCCAAAAGAGATTGTCCTGTAGTTTTCTCCAGAAGATCTGCGTATCCAAACATTCCATCTTTTTTTTGGATAGCTGCCTGATAGATTTTATCAGCTCCGCTTTTCATCGCGGAAGATGTCTGTTCAGCGCAACTGTTCTTGTTAAACTTGCTTTTTTCAATTTTTGTGATTGCTCCCTGCTCTTCAAGATTCACGATAACAGCTGTTTCATGCTCTTTTCCCATTTGAGCTATGATCTCATTCAGAGGATCTCTCGGATCACGATGAGCGCCATGATTTTTAAGTGTTTCTTTTGAAACAGCTTTTTCAAAATGATCCATATAGGATGCAAACTCTGACTCAAAAAACCGGATAATATCCGTTGGAGAAAAATTAAAGTTCATAGGCATTATTACGCATAAGCAGGCATGTCCAGACCAAAGGTGTTATTTTCGTTCGGCTGGCATCATATTAAGGAGTCCATAAATATTCTGACAGAATTATTGGAATTCTCTAATAAAGCCTTCTTTAACAAATGTTATTCAATGTCGGAATATTTATGAACTTCTGTATGAATGTAGAAAAATTAAGATTTTAAATTTTGATATTTATTTTCTCTGTTTTCAAATGCCGGCTGCGTGCCTTCCAGTATATCTAAAACTTTTTTATTTGTCTCAGGATTTTCAATTGCTCCAGAGTGATAATGGACAGCATTATTATTGTTTGTTTTATCGATTGAAGCTGTAATTATTTGTTCAGCATCACATACCACGGCCAAGTTTGGATTATGTGTAACTAAAAATACCTGTCTGCTTTTTTTTGCTTCTTTAATGCATGGGACTAAAACTTTAAATATTGTTTGGTTGTCAAGATTCTCCTCAGGCTGATCTAAAATTAAAGGTCTGTCATCTTTATCAATCATTAAATAAAAAATCAATAGCAGTGTCCCTCTTTCTCCAGGCGACAGCTGAGAAATATTTTTTCCATTCAGCCGCAAAAAATATTTTGGCTCAAGATATTCCAATCCGAAAATCATATTATAAAGGTTCTCTGGATCTTTTGTCTGAAGCTCAAATCTGGTTTTCTTTGGCTCATTCTCCCTATAATCATTTTCTAATTGATAAAAGACTGTATTAAT